>CAVOXI010000001.1:0-1352160 GCA_963700395.1 uncultured Actinomycetes bacterium
CAGAGCAAACTTAACGGAGAGTTTGATCCTGGCTCAGGACGAACGCTGGCGGCGTGCTTAACACATGCAAGTCGAACGGTGACCCATCTTCGGATGGTGATCAGTGGCGAACGGGTGAGTAACACGTGGGCAACCTGCCCCTAGCTCTGGGATAACTCCTCGAAAGAGGGGCTAATACCGGATATCACCTCCCTGGACATCCCGGGTGGTTGAAAGTTTTTCGGCTAGGGATGGGCCCGCGGCCTATCAGCTTGTTGGTGGGGTAATGGCCCACCAAGGCGACGACGGGTAGCCGGCCTGAGAGGGCGACCGGCCACACTGGGACTGAGACACGGCCCAGACTCCTACGGGAGGCAGCAGTGGGGAATATTGCGCAATGGGCGAAAGCCTGACGCAGCAACGCCGCGTGAGGGATGACGGCCTTCGGGTTGTAAACCTCTTTCAGCAGGGACGAAGCGAAAGTGACTGTACCTGCAGAAGAAGCACCGGCTAACTACGTGCCAGCAGCCGCGGTAATACGTAGGGCGCAAGCGTTGTCCGGATTTATTGGGCGTAAAGAGCTCGTAGGCGGTCTGTCGCGTCGGATGTGAAAACCCGGAGCTCAACTCCGGGCCTGCATTCGATACGGGCAGACTTGAGTGTTGCAGGGGAGACTGGAATTCCTGGTGTAGCGGTGGAATGCGCAGATATCAGGAGGAACACCGGTGGCGAAGGCGGGTCTCTGGGCAACAACTGACGCTGAGGAGCGAAAGCGTGGGGAGCGAACAGGATTAGATACCCTGGTAGTCCACGCCGTAAACGGTGGGCACTAGGTGTGGGGACCATTCCACGGTCTCTGCGCCGCAGCTAACGCATTAAGTGCCCCGCCTGGGGAGTACGGCCGCAAGGCTAAAACTCAAAGGAATTGACGGGGGCCCGCACAAGCGGCGGAGCATGCGGCTTAATTCGAAGCAACGCGAAGAACCTTACCTAGGCTTGACATGCAGGGAAATCTGGCAGAGATGCCAGGTCCTTCGGGGCCTTGCACAGGTGGTGCATGGCTGTCGTCAGCTCGTGTCGTGAGATGTTGGGTTAAGTCCCGCAACGAGCGCAACCCTCGTTCTATGTTGCCAGCGGATAATGCCGGGGACTCATAGAAGACTGCCGGGGTCAACTCGGAGGAAGGTGGGGATGACGTCAAGTCATCATGCCCCTTATGTCTAGGGCTGCACGCATGCTACAATGGTCGGTACAAAGGGCTGCAATACCGTAAGGTGGAGCGAATCCCAAAAAGCCGGCCTCAGTTCGGATTGGGGTCTGCAACTCGACCCCATGAAGTCGGAGTCGCTAGTAATCGCAGATCAGCAACGCTGCGGTGAATACGTTCCCGGGCCTTGTACACACCGCCCGTCACGTCACGAAAGTCGGTAACACCCGAAGCCGGTGGCCCAACCCTTACTGGGAGGGAGCCGTCGAAGGTGGGACTGGCGATTGGGACGAAGTCGTAACAAGGTAGCCGTACCGGAAGGTGCGGCTGGATCACCTCCTTTCTAAGGAGCATCTGACCCGCAAGGGTCCAGAATCCTCATCGTGCCCGAACGTGGTACGGAGGAGCTCAAGGGTGGAACATTGACCAGTAGGCACCAGGCACACCACATCGAAGTCAGTACAGCCGGTTCTCCGGTGGGAACGCTGAG
The DNA here is from genome assembly GCA_963700395.1 of uncultured Actinomycetes bacterium. Classification (GTDB taxonomy): domain Bacteria; phylum Actinomycetota; class Actinomycetes; order S36-B12; family CAIYMF01; genus Prado023. Next base: position 1,677 of record CAVOXI010000001.1, read on the forward strand.
GATGATGGTGGGTCGGGTGCCCAGGCACGCTGTTGGGTCCTGAGGGAGCGATTCCTCACGGGCCATGCGAGAGCATGGACCGGGGACCGTCAGACCCCGATGCGCACGCCGAGAGGCGGACCGCTCGGGGCTTCATGACGGTAGTCCCGCCCGTACCTTGAGAACTGCACAGTGGACGCGAGCATCTGATCTTTATGTATGTGGCCAAGTTATTAAGGGCACACGGAGGATGTCTAGGCATCAGGAGCCGAAGAAGGACGTAGAAGCCTGCGATAAGCCCTGGGGAGTTGGCAATCGAGCTAAGATCCAGGGATGTCCGAATGGGGAAACCCGGCTGGAGTCATGTCCAGTCACCCTCGCCTGAACACATAGGGCGAGTGGAGGGAACGTGGGGAAGTGAAACATCTCAGTACCCACAGGAAGAGAAAGCAACCGCGATTCCGTGAGTAGTGGCGAGCGAAAGCGGAAGAGGCTAAACCGATACTGCGTGATAGCTACCAGGCGTTGCAGTTTCGGGGTCGTGGGACACATCGGTCGAGGCTGGTACCTCGGCACAGAGTAAGAAATCAACGTGATAGGCGAAAGACATGGGAAGGTCTGGCACAGAGGGTAACGCCCCCGTAGCCGAAATCATGTTGACTCTGGATGTGAATCCCAAGTAGCACGGGGCCCGAGAAATCTCGTGTGAATCTGGCGGGACCACCCGCTAAGCCTAAATACTACCTGATGACCGATAGCGGACTAGTACCGTGAGGGAAAGATGAAAAGTACCCCGGGAGGGGAGTGAAATAGTACCTGAAACCGTGTGCCTACAAGCCGTTGGAGCCTAGGGGTCTTCGGACCTTGGTGACAGCGTGCCTTTTGAAGAATGAGCCTGCGAGTTAGTGGTGTGTGGCGAGGTTAACCCGTGTGGGGAAGCCGTAGCGAAAGCGAGTCCGAATAGGGCGATTCAGTCGCACACTCTAGACCCGAAGCGGAGTGATCTATCCATGGGCAGGGTGAAGCGCGGGTAAGACCGCGTGGAGGCCCGAACCCACCTAGGTTGAAAACTGGGGGGATGACCTGTGGATAGGGGTGAAAGGCCAATCAAACTCCGTGATAGCTGGTTCTCCCCGAAATGCATTTAGGTGCAGCGTCGTGTGTTTCTTGCCGGAGGTAGAGCACTGGATGATCTAGGGGGCCTACAAGCTTACCGAAATCAGCCAAACTCCGAATGCCGGCAAGTGAGAGCACGGCAGTGAGACTGCGGGGGATAAGCTCCGTAGTCGAGAGGGAAACAGCCCAGATCACCAACTAAGGCCCCCAAGCGTATGCTAAGTGGGAAAGGATGTGGAGTCGCAGAGACAACCAGGAGGTTGGCTTAGAAGCAGCCACCCTTGAAAGAGTGCGTAATAGCTCACTGGTCAAGTGATTCCGCGCCGACAATGTAGCGGGGCTCAAGCATACCGCCGAAGTTGTGACATTCGTATAAGGCCGGCCTTCGGGTCCAGCTGTACGGATGGGTAGGGGAGCGTCGTGTGGCGAGCGAAGCGGCGGGGTGACCCAGCCGTGGACGCCACACGAGTGAGAATGCAGGCATGAGTAGCGAAAGACGGGTGAGAAACCCGTCCGCCGAATGACCAAGGGTTCCAGGGCCAGGCTAATCCGCCCTGGGTAAGTCGGGACCTAAGACGAGGCCGACAGGCGTAGTCGATGGACAACGGGTTGATATTCCCGTACCCGCTTTAACACGCCCATGCTGAACCCACCGATGCTAAGCGCCTGAAGCGGAGCGGTCTTCGGACTGCGATGTGGAGCGCGCGAACCAGAGTGGCAGTAGGCAAGCGATGGGGTGACACAGGAGGGCAGCTGATCCCGGGCGATGGTAGTCCCGGGCTAACCGCGTAGGGCGAGGTGTAGGCAAATCCGCACCTCATGTGCCTGAGACGGGACAGGGAGCCGATTAGGCGAAGTCAGTGATCCCATGCTGTCAAGAAAAGCCTCTAGCGAGTGTTATGGCGGCCCGTACCCCAAACCAACACAGGTGGTCAGGTAGAGAATACTAAGGCGATCGAGATAATCATGGTTAAGGAACTCGGCAAAATACCCCCGTAACTTAGGGAGAAGGGGGACCAAGGCCGGTGTAGGGATTTACTCCCGAAGCTGGCAGTGGTCGCAGAGACCAGGCGGAAGCGACTGTTTACTAAAAACACAGGTCCATGCAAAGTCGCAAGACGACGTATATGGACTGACGCCTGCCCGGTGCTGGAACGTTAAGGGGACCGGTTAGGCCTTCGGGCCGAAGCTGAGAACTTAAGCGCCAGTAAACGGCGGTGGTAACTATAACCATCCTAAGGTAGCGAAATTCCTTGTCGGGTAAGTTCCGACCTGCACGAATGGCGTAACGACTTCCGCGCTGTCTCAACCATGAACTCGGCGAAATTGCACTACGAGTAAAGATGCTCGTTACGCGTGGCAGGACGGAAAGACCCCGGGACCTTTACTATAGCTTGGTATTGGTGTTCGATTCGGTTTGTGTAGGATAGGTGGGAGACTTTGAAGCTCGGACGCCAGTTCGGGTGGAGTCAACGTTGAAATACCACTCTGATCGTATTGGATGTCTAACCTCGGTCCATGATCTGGATCAGGGACAGTGCCTGGTGGGTAGTTTAACTGGGGCGGTTGCCTCCTAAAATGTAACGGAGGCGCCCAAAGGTTCCCTCAGCCTGGTTGGCAATCAGGTGTCGAGTGTAAATGCACAAGGGAGCTTGACTGTGAGACCGACGGGTCGAGCAGGGACGAAAGTCGGGATTAGTGATCCGGCACCGGCATGTGGAAGCGGTGTCGCTCAACGGATAAAAGGTACCCCGGGGATAACAGGCTGATCTTGCCCAAGAGTCCATATCGACGGCATGGTTTGGCACCTCGATGTCGGCTCGTCGCATCCTGGGGCTGGAGTAGGTCCCAAGGGTTGGGCTGTTCGCCCATTAAAGCGGTACGCGAGCTGGGTTTAGAACGTCGTGAGACAGTTCGGTCCCTATCCGCCACGCGCGCAGGAGTCTTGAGAAGGGCTATCCCTAGTACGAGAGGACCGGGATGGACGAACCTCTGGTGTGCCAGTTGTCCTGCCAAGGGCACGGCTGGTTGGCTACGTTCGGAAGTGATAACCGCTGAAAGCATCTAAGCGGGAAGCACGCTTCAAGATGAGGACTCCCACAGGGTTGACCTGGTAAGGCCCCCAGTAGACTACTGGGTTGATAGGCTGGAAGTGGAAGCACGGCAACGTGTGCAGCTGACCAGTACTAATAGGCCGAGGACTTGTCCACTCACAATCATTTCTAATGTTTGCGTCCACTGTGCGGTTCCCGAGATACGGTCGGGGATCATATCTCAATAGAGTTTCGGCAGTCATAGCGAGAGGGAAACGCCCGGTCCCATTCCGAACCCGGAAGCTAAGCCTCTCAGCGCCGATGGTACTGCAAGGGGGACCTTGTGGGAGAGTAGGACGCTGCCGGACATTCTTTCAGAAAGGGCCGCCCCAATGGGGTGGCCCTTTCTGCGTTCTCAGGAGAACTCGCTCCAGTGGCGGAACTGGACGGGCCGCGGGGGTTGGAGAAGAGGATCCGGGGCGTACTTGCGCCCCGGCGATGTGGGGCCGCTGAGGCATGGACCTCGGTAGGCTGGCCCGGTCGAGAGGGATGGTCAATGAGCGACAAGCAATCAGGTGGGGGCTCCCCTCGCAGTTCGTCGAGCTCGGGTGGGTCCCGTGGGTCGTCCGGCGGTTCGGGTAGGACTGGTGGGGGCGGGTCGTCGGGAGGGCGAGGTGGCGGCGGTTCGCGTCCGTCATCCTCGGGCGCGGGGAAGCCTCGCTCGGGCGGTGGTTCGTCGCCCGCCGGGAGCCAACAGTCGTCTTCCTCGGGGAAGCGGGCTTCTGGCTCGAAGGGGTCGTCCGGGGCTCCTCGGTCCACGTCCGGAAGCTCCAGGCCGTCGTCTGGAAGAGCGACCCGGTCGAGCAGCTCGTCGAGTTCACGTCCCCAATCGAGCACGTCCTCCGGTTCGAGCAGCTCATCGAGTTCGCGTCCCCCATCGAGTGCAGGCCGGCAGTCGCCGGATTCCCGTTCCTCCGGGTCGAACTCAGGTGCTGGTTCGCGCCCCAGTGGCGCTGGGCGATCGTCGGAGGACCGCGGTCGTGCCCCGCGTTCGGATCGGGCACCGGCCTCCGGGTCGGACAAGCGCGGTGCGAATGAGCGTCCGCGCTCGTCGCGCCCGGGGGATTCACGCAGCGCATCGGACCGGCCCGGGAGCGGTCAGGCATCCGCCGGGACCGGGTCGAGGGGCCGGTCGTCCGGCGACCGATCCACCCGCGACTCCCGTGCGGGCGGGCCGCCGAGTAGCAGCGGCGGGGATCGCCGCGATCGTCCCCAGAATCGGGACTCAGGGTCCCGCGATTCGGGAGCGCGCGATTCCGGGTCTCGCAATTCGGGTCCGCGGGATTCGGGAGCGCGCGATTCCGGGTCTCGCAATTCAGGTCCGCGGGATTCGGCGCCGCGCGATTGGGGGACGTCCGGCAGGCCGACGTCCGGGAGGCCCAGTTCGGGGCAGCGGGATTCCGGTCCACGCGACTCCAGGTCGTCGCGGCCGGATTCGCGACCTGCAGCTCGTGCGTCAGGCATCCAGGATCCCGTGATCCCCGATGGTGTGGAGCCCACTGAGCTCGACCGAGTGACGTTGAACTCGCTTCGAACCCTCCCGGACGGCCTGGCGGAGATCGTGGCTCTTCACCTGGCCGCGGCAGCGCGCCTGTTGGCCGATGATCCTGAGCTCGCGCTGGCGCACACAAAGGCAGCGTCGCGGCGGGCGGGGCGCGTGGCTATCGTGCGCGAGGCCGTCGGAGTGGCGGCGTACGCAGCGGGGGACTACGCGACCGCCCTGACCGAGCTGAAGGCCGCAGCACGCATCTCCGGCTCGTCTGACTACCTGCCGATGATCGCCGACTGCGAACGTGGTCTGGGTCGCCCGGAGCGGGCCCTTGCCCTGGCCTCGTCGCCGGAGGCGAGCACCCTGGACCGGTCCGGGAAGGTGGAGCTGCTCATCGTGGCGTCCGGCGCCCGCCGGGACCTGGGGCAGGCGGAGGCCGCGGTGTTGACCTTGCAGGTGCCGGCGTTGAAGTCGCGCGCGCAGGGGGAGTGGCTGGCACGGTTGCGGTACGCGTATGCCGACGCGCTGCTTGAAGTGGGTCGCGTCCGCGAGGCCAGGGAATGGTTCGCGCGGTCCGCGGAGGTCGACCCTGAGGGGTCCACCGATGCCCAGGAGCGGATCAGTGAGCTCGATGGGATCACCTTCGACGAGCTCGAGGAAGCGGACGACTGGGTGGACGCCGACGAGCCCGAGGGTGCGCCGGAGGCCGAGGCCGACCCGAGAGCCATCAGGAGAGGGACCGGATGCGCGGTGAGCAGCACCCCTCCGACCCGGGACCGCCAGCGGGGGAGGGCAGCGGAGCCGGGGTGACCCGGACGTTCGGGTCGACCACCGCACCTCTGGCAGCACTGCACGACGTGGCCCTGCTCGACCTCGACGGAGTGGTGTACGTCGGCGCAGGTGCCGTCGCCCACGCCGCCGAATCGCTGGACGAGGCCTTGGAGCGTTACGGCATGCGCTCGGTCTTCGTCACGAACAACGCAGCTCGCACCCCCGCGGCCGTTGCTGAGCACCTGGTCGAGTTGGGTGTTCGAGCTGAGCCGGGTGACGTGGTCACCTCGGCACAGGCCGGTGCGCGGATGCTCGCCGAGCGGCTCCCGGGAGGCTCGCGCGTGCTTGCCATCGGCGGTCCCGGTGTCCCCGAGGCGCTGCGTGAGCGAGGGCTGGTGCCCGTCGAGTCCGTCGATGACGCTCCAGCGGCCCTCATGCAGGGCTACGGGCCGGACGTGGGTTGGCGGCAGCTGGCCGAGGGGTCGTTGGCGATCGGCCGCGGCCTGCCGTGGGTCGCGACCAACCTGGACAGCACGATCCCGAGTCCTCGCGGCCGGGTCCTTGGCAACGGAGCGATGGTCGCTGCCCTGCGCCACGCCACGCGCGTCGAGCCGCTCGTGGCCGGCAAGCCTGAGCCGCCCCTGATGCTCGAGTCGGTGGTGCGCTCGGGGGCCCTGAGCCCGATCGTGGTGGGCGACCGGCTCGACACCGACATCGAGGGTGCGACGCGTTCCGGGATCCCATCGCTGCTCGTCCTCACCGGTGTCACCGATTGGCAGGACCTCCTCGACGCGGCGCCCCAGTACCGCCCGACCTACCTCGGCCACGACCTGCGCGCGCTGCTCGCCCCTGCCCCGGCGGTCGAGGTCGAGTGGGTGGAGGCAGCGGTCGAGGCGCGGTGCGCCGGGGCGTCGGTCCTGATCCCCACCGTGCCGGTGGATGCCGCACCGTGGCTCGGCGGCGAAGATGACCCCGGTGCCGAAGCTGTCTCCGGTGACGACGATGACGCCAGTGCCGAGGATCACTCCAGTGCCGAGGATCACCCCAGTGGCGACACTGCCTCCGGTGCCGAAGATCACTCCGGTGCCGAGGATGTCTCCCCTTCTGAGGGCGGTCCCGGTGCAGGAGGAGGCGCTGCGTCGACGACGGCCGACCTGCAACGGCACGGACCTGATCCGTCCGCTGGACTGTGGTGGCTCCCTGAGAGCCTTCGGGCCACGCGTCGAGGAGGTCAGGCCCCGGAGGATCCCCTCGACCTCGACCTCGACCTGGCGCGGGCCGTGGTCGCGGCGGCGTGGGCTGTCCTCGACGCCGGTGTGACGATCGCCGGGCCGGCCCAGGTGCGGGCCACGACCGGATGATCGTCCGGGTGGGCGGTACCCTGCGGGGAGGGAAGGGGCCCGCAGTGATCGACATCGTCAGGGACTACACGGCAATCGGCCTGGGCAGCGCGCAGGCGACGACCGCCAAGGTCGTGGGGGCAGCGCAGTCCAGCACCCAGTGGCTGGCCAGCTGGGCCGATCCCGAGCAGGCCGGGGACCACCCTGAGTCCCGAGCCGGCCTTGTCGGATCCATCGCCCGGGCGCCACAAGCCCTGTCCGCCCACGTCCAGGCGGAGGTCGACCGCGTCGTCGAGCGCCTCGGGCTCGTGACCGAGGCGGAGGTTCGTGCCCTGCGCCAGCAGGTCCAGCGCCTCGAGCGGCACATCAGCGACCTGCGGGGCGACCGATGACCGACGCCCCTCGGGCAGGGGAGACGGCGGAGCAACCGACTGTGGGTGACGACGCCGAGGAGGTGCTGCCACTCGATCAACCCCAGGTGCCGACGCAGGCGGAGGACTCCTCGCTGACCACCGCTGACCCGCGGGTGGCCGACGCCCTGTCCCGGCTGGCGGAGGTCGACGCCCTCCCGCTGGGCGAGCAGGTCGAGGTGTACGCGGACATCCACCGACGGCTGGCCGGCGTCCTGTCCGATCCTGACAGCCAGGCGTAACCCGGATGGCCCGACGCCGGCTCGACGCCGAGCTGGTCCGCCGTGGCCTTGCGAGGTCGCGTGAGCACGCGCAGCAGCTCGTGGCCGACGGCCGGGTCCGCGTGGCCGGGGCCACCGCGACGAAGCCCGCCACGCAGGTGGAGGAGTCGGCGGCACTCGTGGTCGTGGAGGCTGCCACAGGCCCCGACTACGTCTCCCGCGGTGCCCACAAGCTGGTCGGTGCGCTGGACCGGTTCGACCCGACGGGACGCATGGTTGCCGGACGGCTCGCGCTGGATGCGGGTGCCTCCACCGGCGGGTTCACGGACGTGCTGCTGCGTCGAGGTGCGGCTCACGTGCTCGCCGTCGACGTCGGGTACGGGCAGCTGGCATGGTCCCTGCGCAACGACGAGCGCGTCACCGTCATGGACCGCACCAACATCCGTGGGCTCACCGCCCAGGACCTGCCGGGTCGCCCCGACCTGGTCGTGGCCGACCTGTCGTTCATCTCGCTGCGGCTGGTCCTGGCCGTGTTCGCCGCGATCGTGGCGCAGGGGGCCGATCTGCTGCTCATGGTCAAGCCGCAGTTCGAGGTGGGACGTGAGGCCCTGGGCCATGGCGGGGTCGTCCGCGAGCCCGCGCTGCGCGAGTCCGCCGTCCTTGCCGTCGCCCGGTCGGCGTGGGACGTTGGGCTCGGGACCGTCGGCGTCGTGGCCAGCCCGCTACCGGGCCCGAGCGGCAACGTCGAGTACTTTCTTCATCTGCGGGCCGATGCTGGCCCGCCCGATCCGGCGGACGTCCGCCGCGCAGTCGAGGAGGGTCCGCAGTGACCGGGTCCGCGCCGCTGACGGGTGCCGCGATGGATGATCGGCGGATCCTGCTGGTCACGAACACGCGCCGGGACGAGGCAGTCGCTGCAGCCCGCGCCACGGCAGAGGCCCTGCTCCACCAGGGCATGGGAGTGGCGGCCACCCGGGACGAGTGGGAGGTCCTCGACGTTCCAGGTGTCGTCCCGGTCGAGGCCTCGCCCGAGGGGGCCGCGGCCGCGGGGTGCGAGCTCGTCGTCGTGCTCGGCGGTGACGGCACGGTGCTGCGTGGCGCCGAGCGCGCCCGCGGGGCGGGCGTCCCTCTCCTCGGCGTGAACCTCGGACACGTCGGCTTCCTCGCCGAGCTGGACCGGGAGGACCTCCAGGAGGTCGTGCAGGCGGTCGTCGCCCGGGACTACCGGGTCGAGCAGCGCATGACCGTCGATGCCCGGATCCTGGACAACGGCCAGGAGGTGGCCCACACCTGGGCGCTCAACGAGGTCTCCATCGAGAAGGCCCCCGAGGACCGGATGCTCGACCTGATGGTCGAGGTCGACGGCCGGCCCCTGTCGCGCTGGCTGTGCGACGGCGTGGTGTGCGCGACCCCGACCGGCTCCACCGCATACTCGTTCTCCGCCGGCGGGCCGATCGTCTGGCCGGAGGTGGAGGCGATGCTGCTCGTCCCCCTGAGCGCGCACGCCCTCTTCGCCCGGCCCCTGGTCACGGCACCCACCACTCTCATCGTCATCGAGAGCGTCGCCCCGGAGAAGCAGGGGGTCCTGTGGGCCGACGGTCGGCGCTCGTTCCCGCTGCCGCACAACGCCCGGATCGAGGTGCGCCGGCACCCCGAGCCGGTGTCGTTCGCGCGGCTTCGGAATGCGCCCTTCACCGACCGGCTCGTGGCCAAGTTCGCCCTTCCGATCCAGGGGTGGCGCGGGTCCGGGAGGCAGCGCCGGTGATCCACGAGCTCCGGATCACCGGGCTCGGCGTCATCGCCGACGCCACATGCCGGTTCGCGCCCGGGTTCACGGCGGTCACCGGGGAGACCGGCGCGGGCAAGACGATGGTGGTCAGCGGCCTGGGCCTGCTCGCCGGCGGTCGTGCCGATGCCGGACTCGTTCGCGTCGGGGAGACCCGGGCCGCGGTCGAGGGCTGGTTCGATGCTCCCGGGGACCTGATCGCCGAGATCGTGACCGACGCGGGTGGGGTCCTCGACGACGAGGGGCTCACCGCCGCCCGGATCGTCGCCACCAGGGGTCGCAGCGTCCTGGGCGGCCGCGGCGTGCCCACCGCCGTCCTCGCGGACGTGGTGGGCCAGCTGATCGTGATCCACGGACAGCACGACCAGACGCGCATCGGCGGTCGTGCGCTCGCGATGCTCGATGCCTTCGCCGGTGAGGCCACCCAGGAGCTGGCGAGCCGCGTCGGGCAGCTCCACGGCGAGCTTCGCACCCTGGAACGGGAGCTGGGGGAGCTGCGCACGACCGAGAGGGAACGTGCCCGGGAGCTGGACCTCCTCGAGTTCTCCCTGGTCGAGATCGCCGGGATCGACCCGCAGCCCGACGAGGACCTGCTGCTCGCCGCCGAGGCTGAGCGGCTCGCGAACGCTGATGACCTCGTGGGTGCCGCGCACACGGCGCGCGAGGCCATCACCTCCGACGCGGATCTCGACGGGGGGTCGGACGCGATGGGCCTGCTGAGCGCCGCGCGTCGTGCCCTGGAGTCCGCATCCGCCCATGACCCGGATCTTGCAGCGCACGCAGCCGCCATCCGCTCGGCGATGGCCCAGCTCGGCGACGTCGCGGCGGACCTGTCCCAGTACGCCGAGGACATCGACGCCGATCCGCGCCGGCTGGCCGCGATCCAGGACAGGCGCGCGGACCTCGCACGGCTGACCCGCAAGTACGGCTCCACCATCGCGGAGGTGCTCGAGTGGTCGGCCACCTCGGCCGCGCGCGTGGCCCAGCTCGCCGGCGCGGATGACCGGATCGAGGCGCTCGAGGCGCAGGCACAGGACCTGAGGGGTCGCGCCGCCACCCTGTGCGCGCAGCTCAGCGCGGCCCGTCGTGGCGCCGCCGACCGCTTCGCCGAGGAGGTGGCCACCGAGCTGTCGGCACTGGCGATGCCGCGCGCGCGGGTGGCGTTCACCGTCACGAGCACCCCGGATCCCCACGGCCTCGTGCTGCCCGCGGTCGGCGACCCCGGCGACCCCGGCCGCCGGCGACCCGGGCGACCCCGCCGGTCCGCCTCCGGGCCCCGTCGCCTTCCGCGCGACCGGTGTCGACGACGTGGCCCTGATGCTCGCGGCCAACCCGGGGGCGCCCCTGCGCCCGATCGCGCAGGCGGCCTCCGGCGGGGAGCTCTCCCGCGTCATGCTGGCGGTCCAGGTCGTCCTGGCCGGTGCCGACCCGGTGCCGACGATGGTCTTCGACGAGGTGGACGCAGGCGTCGGCGGGGCCGCGGCGATCGAGGTGGGCCGTCGGCTGCAGGAGCTCAGCACGCGCACCCAGGTCATCGTCGTGACGCACCTGGCGCAGGTCGCGGCGTTCGCCGACCGGCAGCTGGTCGTGACGAAGGACTCCGACGGATCGGTCACCGAGTCGTCGGTGCTGGTCGTCGAGGGGGAGCAGCGGGTGCGTGAGCTGTCCCGGATGCTCGCCGGACTGGCCGACTCCGAGGCGGCCGGGGCACACGCCAGCGAGCTCCTGGAACTGGCTCACAGCGCGTCGCGGCGCGCTGAGGGCGGAGCGGGGCACCGGGCGCGATAGTCTGGTGCCCCATGGGTGCGCCGCAGACGACCAAGCATGTGTTCGTGACCGGAGGCGTCGCCTCCTCGCTCGGGAAGGGCCTGACGGCCTCCTCCTTGGGCAGCCTGTTGAAGGCTCGTGGCCTCCGGGTGACCATGCAGAAGCTGGATCCCTACCTCAACGTGGACCCCGGGACGATGAACCCGTTCCAGCACGGCGAGGTCTTCGTCACCGACGACGGCGCCGAGACGGACCTCGACGTCGGGCACTACGAGCGGTTCCTCGACACCGACCTGCACGGCTCGGCGAACGTCACCACCGGGCAGGTGTACTCCGCGGTCATCGCCAAGGAGCGCCGCGGGGAGTACCTCGGGGACACCGTCCAGGTCATCCCGCACATCACCAACGAGATCAAGCGGCGGATCCGCGAGATGGCCGAGCCGGGCGTCGACGTGGTCATCACCGAGGTCGGCGGCACCGTCGGCGACATCGAGAGCCTGCCGTTCCTGGAGTCCGTGCGCCAGATCCGCCACGAGGTCGGCCGGGACAACACGTTCGTCCTGCATGTCTCGCTGCTGCCGTACATCGGGCCGTCCGGGGAGCTCAAGACCAAGCCGACGCAGCACTCGGTTGCGGCCCTGCGCTCGATCGGCCTGCAGCCCGACGCGATCGTCCTGCGCGCCGACCGCCACGTCCCCGACGGCATCAAGCGCAAGGTCTCGCTGATGTGCGACGTCGACGACGAGGCGGTGGTGGCCGCGGTCGACGCCCCCTCGATCTACGACATCCCCAAGGTGCTGCACACCGAGGGCCTGGACGCCTACGTGGTGCGCCGCCTGGGCCTGCCGTTCCGCGACGTCGACTGGACCAAGTGGGGCGAGCTCCTGCGACGGGTGCACCAGCCGGCGAACGAGGTCACGGTGGCCCTCGTCGGCAAGTACGTGGACCTGCCTGACGCCTACCTGTCGGTCACCGAGGCGTTGCGCGCAGGGGGCTTCGCCAACGACTCGCGGGTCAACATCCGCTGGGTCGCCTCGGACGACTGCGCCACGCCTGCGGGGGCGCAGGAGGCGCTCGGCGGCGTCGATGCCGTCTGCGTCCCCGGCGGGTTCGGCGTGCGGGGGATCGAGGGCAAGCTCGGGGCCCTGACGTGGGCACGCGAGTCCGGCACGCCGACCCTCGGCCTGTGCCTGGGCCTGCAGTGCATGGTCATCGAGGTCGCCCGCAACCTCGCTGGCCTGCCTGCGGCGAACTCGCTGGAGTTCGACGAGGTCACCCCGGACGCGGTCGTGGCGACCATGGCCGACCAGGTCGACGTCGTCAGCGGCGATCGCGACATGGGCGGCACGATGCGCCTGGGGCTGTACCCGGCCGAGCTGGCGGTCGACAGCGTCGTTGCCGAGGCGTACGGCACCACCCACGTGGACGAGCGCCACCGGCATCGCTACGAGGTCAACAACGCCTACCGCCCGCAGCTGGCCGAGGCGGGGCTGGTCTTCTCGGGGACCTCGCCCGACGGCCACCTCGTCGAGTTCGTGGAGCTCCCGCGCGAGGTGCACCCGTACTACGTGGGCACCCAGGCCCATCCGGAGTTCAGGTCGCGACCGACCCGTGGCCACCCGTTGTTCGTGGGCCTGATCCGCGCAGCGCTCGACCGGCGGTCCGGCCTGTGAGTGCCGCGGGTCACGACCTGCCCCTGGCTGACGAGCAGCACCGCTTCCCGGTGCTTGCCCAGGAGCACCGCTTCACCGGCGCCAAGTGGTCGGTCTGGTCCGAGACCGTGGACATCGACGGGGACGTCGTCGTGCGAGACGTCCTGCGGCACCCGGGGGCGGTTGCTGTTGCCGCAGTCGACGACGAGGGGCGGCTCCTGCTGATCCGCCAGTACCGGCACCCGGTTGCGGCCTACATGTGGGAGATCCCGGCCGGACTCCTCGACCAGCCGGGGGAGGACCTTGCCGACTGCGCGCGGCGCGAGCTCGCCGAGGAGGCGGGCGTGACGGCCCGCGACCTGGCCCCACTTCTCGAGCTCGCGCTGAGCCCGGGCGGAACCAGCGAGCGGATCACCGTGTTCCGGGCGACCGGGCTCACGGTGGACCCGGACACCCGCCCGCACACCGGTGAGGCTGAGGAGCGCGAACTGCCCCAGCGTTGGGTCACGATCCCCGAAGCAGTCGATCGCTGTCTCGACGGATCAATCACGAACGCGACCGCAGTTTCTGCCATTCTGGCGCTTGCAGCCCTCCGGAAGTGAGGAGCACCGTTGGTCGGGCATCCGGGCGGCGTTGATTGTCACGGGCCTGCTGCTAGGGCATGCTCGCATCCGGTTGTCAGGAGAGGACGGCACAGATGAAGGTCGGCATCCCCAGCGAGGTCAAGAACAACGAGTTCCGGGTCGCGATCACGCCGGCCGGCGTCAACGAGTTGCGCCTGCACGACCATGACGTGTTCGTCCAGCGCGACGCGGGTCTCGGGTCCTCGATCACCAACGAGGAGTACATCGCGGCCGGTGCGACCATCCTGGACACCGCCGACGAGGTGTGGGCAACCGGCGAGCTGATCCTGAAGGTCAAGGAGCCCATCGCTGAGGAGCACCACCGGATGCGCTCTGGGCAGACGCTCTTCACCTACCTGCACCTGGCGGCCTCGCGCGAGTGCACGGACGCGCTGGTCGAGTCCGGGATCACCGCGATCGCCTACGAGACCGTGGAGCTGCCCGACCGCTCGCTGCCGCTGCTCGCCCCCATGTCGGAGGTGGCCGGCCGGTTGGCCCCGCAGGTGGGCGCCCACGCGCTGATGCGTGCCTACGGGGGCCGTGGCACCCTCATGGGCGGCGTGTCCGGCGTCTACGCCGCGAAGGTCGTCGTGCTCGGCGCGGGCGTGGCGGGCATGAACGCGGCGACGATCGCCCTGGGCATGCAGGCCGAGGTGCTCCTGCTCGACCTGAACATCGCCCGCCTGCGCGCGGCCGATGCGATCTACCACGGGCACATGCAGACGATCGCCTCGAACCGCTACGAGGTCGAGCGGGCCTGCCTGGATGCCGACATGGTGATCGGCGCCGTCCTGGTCCCGGGCGCGAAGGCCCCGAAGCTGGTCAGCAACGACCTCGTCTCGCGGATGAAGCCCGGCTCGGTCCTGGTCGACATCGCCATCGACCAGGGTGGGTGCTTCGAGGACTCCCGACCGACCACCCACGCCGACCCCACGTACAAGGTCCACAGCTCGGTGTTCTACTGCGTGGCCAACATGCCCGGTGCCGTGCCGCACACCTCGACCTACGCCCTGACCAACGTGACCCTGCCCTACGCCGTCGACCTCGCGAACAAGGGGTGGAAGCAGGCCTGCCTCGAGGACCATCCGCTGGCGCTGGGCCTGAACGTGCACGAGGGCGAGGTCGTCTACGGTGCGGTGGCCGAGGAGTTCGGCCTGACGCACAGGACCCTGGAGGCGGTCCTCGCCTAGTGCCCGACCCCAGGACGCCCGCGACGGTGGCCCAACCGACGCCTCTCGCCCGCTCGGCGCAGGTCTATCGCGATCATCTGACCGTCGAGCGCGGCCTGGCGCCCAACTCGTTGGCGGCCTACAGCCGCGACCTGCGTCGGTACTTGGAGTTCTGCGCGGGTCGCGGAATCACGGCCGCGGACCAGGTCACCGAGTCCGACCTCGGCGATTTCCTCGCGTGGTTGCGCCAGGGCAGCGTCGGGCATCCCCCGCTCGCGGCGGCCAGCGCGGCACGCACGCTGGTCGCGGTCCGGGGCTTCCACCGGTTCGCGGTCCAGGAGGGGATCAGCAGCACCGACCCGGGTCGGGAGGTCAAGCCGCCGGCTGCCGCCAAGCGCCTGCCCAAGGCGCTGACGGTCGAGGAGGTCGAGGCGATCCTGACCAGCACAGGAGGAGTGGCCGCGGAACCCCTGGGGTTGCGCGACCGCGCACTCCTGGAGTTCCTCTACGGGACCGGGGCACGCATCAGCGAGGCGGTGGGCCTGGACCTGGACGACCTGGACGTGGACAACGGCGTGGCGCACCTGCACGGCAAGGGCGGCAAGCAGCGTCTGGTGCCGATCGGCAGCAAGGCGCGCGAGGCGATGTCGTCCTACCTCGTCCGCGCACGTCGGGGGCTCGTCGTCAGCGCACAGGGTGCGGTCTTCCTGAACGCCCGCGGTGGTCGGCTGTCGCGGCAGAGCGCATGGACGATCCTGCGCAATGCGGCCGACCGGGCAGGGGTGACCGCGGAGGTCTCGCCGCACACGATGCGCCACTCCTTCGCCACCCATCTCCTCGACGGGGGAGCGGACGTCCGCGTCGTCCAGGAGCTCCTGGGCCACGCCTCGGTGACCACCACGCAGGTCTACACGAAGGTGACCGTGGAGCACCTGCGTGAGGTCTACGCCCTGGCGCACCCCCGGGCGCGCGACTGAGCGCTCACCCCGGGCGCGGTCGACCGTCGCGCCGCTCCGATCGGTCCGGCTTCTCGACTGTTCCGTTGGTCCGGACGACCGTGACGGTCCGCGGGATCGGACGAACCCGGGATCGGTCCGGATTCCCGACCGTTCCCGATCCGAGAACGCGGACGAACCGGGGAGCGGTCCGCGCGATGGCGGACCGAACGCTCGGCGCCTGATCGGTCCGGATTCCCGACCGTCTCTGAACGGAGACACGGACGAACCTGGGAGCGGTCCGCGCGATGGTGGACCGATCGAGGGGTGGGGGTGGGCGCGGGGGTCGATTAGGCTGGGGCCGCTTCGCCACGCCAGGAGGTGCGCGCATGTCGGCATCACGCAAGCCCAGCAACGGTCTGGGCCCGACCGGTCGACCGCTGCCCGAGTTCGGGGTGCCCGGGCCCCGCACGACCTCGGGGCCGGCGGACGTGATCGCCCTGTGCAACCAGAAGGGCGGCGTGGGCAAGACCACCACGACGATCAACCTGGGCGCCGCACTGGCCGAGTACGGCCGGCGCGTGCTGCTCGTGGACTTCGACCCGCAGGGGGCGCTGGGCGCGGGCGTGGGGATCCATCCACACACCCTCAAGCACACGATCTACGACGTGATGATCACCGGCGAGGCCTCTGCGCGTGAGGTGATCAGGGCCACGGCCGTGCCCGACATGGACCTGATGCCCGCCAACATCGACCTCTCGGGGGCGGAGCTCCTGCTGGTCTCCGAGGTGGGTCGTGAGCAGTCGTTGTTGCGCGCGCTTCGCCCCGTCCGCAACGACTACGACGTGATCCTCATCGACTGCCAGCCGTCGCTGGGGCTGCTCACGGTGAATGCCCTGACCGCGGCGCAGTGGGTGATGATCCCCCTGGAGTGCGAGTACTTCTCCCTGCGAGGGGTGGCCCTGCTCCAGGACACGGTGCGCAAGATCCAGGAGCGGACGAATCCGGACCTCGAACTGCTCGGGGTGCTGGCCACGATGTTCGACCGGACCGTCCACGCCCGCGACGTGCTCGTGCGCGTCGACGAGGCGTTCGGCGAGAAGGTGTTCCACACCGTGATCAGCCGCACGGTGAAGTTCCCCGAGACGTCCGTGGCCGGGGTGCCCATCACCGTCTACGCGCCCACGAGCGCCCCGGCCGAGAGCTACCGCCAGCTCGCCCGGGAGGTGCTGGCACGCATCGATCCGGACAGCATCGGCGACGTCGCTCCCGGACCGGGTGCCCCCGACGGCGATGAGCCGACAGCCGAGCAGCTGGCGCTCGGATGAGCCGCGCGATGCCGTGGTGACGCCCGAGGCCGGAACGGCCACGCGCGAGGCTGACGAGGACCTCGATCCGGCGCTCCCGGAGGCGGGATCCAAGGCGTTCGCCGTCCGCGTCGGCGGTTTCGAGGGCCCATTCGACCTCCTCCTGAGCCTGATCGCGCGGCACCGCATCGAGGTCACGGAGCTGGCCCTGCACGTGGTCACCGACGACTTCATCGCCCACGTGCGGGCGCAGGGTGTGGAGTGGGACCTCGACGAGGCCACGTCGTTCCTGGTGATCGCTGCGACCCTGCTGGACCTCAAGGCCGCGCGGCTGCTGCCCGATGGTTCCGTCGAGGACGAGGAGGACCTTGCCCTGCTCGAGGCGCGGGACCTCCTGTTCGCGCGGTTGCTGCAGTACCGCGCGTTCAAGGAGGTCGCAGCACTTCTCGACGGGATGCTGGCCGACGCCGCCACCCGACGCCCACGCGAGACCGCGCTCGAGCCCTGGCTCGCTGAGCTGCTCCCCGAGGTCCTGCTGGGCCTGGGACCGGTCGAGTTCGCCGCGATCGCCGAGGCTGCGTTCGAGCCCCGGCCCCCCGCGCCCGGCGTCTCGATCACCCACATCCATGCCCCCGCCGTGAGCGTCCGTGAGCAGGCCGCGATCCTCGTGGAGAGGTTGCGCCGCCGCGGCGTCTCCACCTTCCGGGCCCTCACCGACGACGCGCCCACCACGCTGGTGGTGATCGGTCGCTTCCTGGCCCTCCTCGAGCTCTACCGCGACGGCGTGGTGACCTTCGAGCAGGCTGCTGCTCTGGGCGACCTGAGCGTGCGCTGGGTCGGGCCCGATGATGAGGCCGACGCGGCCCAGATCGCCGAGCGCGCGGTCACAGATGAGTTCAGGGGTGTCGTCGAGCCGACGGATGCCCGATCCGAGGAGGAACAGTGACCGAGGTCGACCAGGCTGAGCACCACATCGCGGTGGACCCCGCCGACGTGGACCGTCCGGATGCCACCGATGCCTACGACGAGGGAGCGCAGGACGCACTGCTCGCGGACGCGCTGGGTGCACCGAGCCTGGAGGCGGCGTGCGAAGCGGTGCTGCTGCTGGCCGACGAGCCGATGGACATGCTGACGCTGGCGACGATCGTGCGGCGGCCCGCCGACCAGGTGCAGGCCGTGGTGCGCGGGCTGGCTGCGCAGTACACCGAGGACGGTCGCGGCTTCGACCTGCGCGAGGTGGGCGGGGGCTGGCGGTTCTACACGCGCGGGGACTGCGCGGAGGTCGTCAGCAGGTTCGTCGTGGACGGGCAGCAGGCCCGCCTGACGCAGGCCGCGCTGGAGACCATGGCGATCATCGCCTACCGGCAGCCGATCTCCCGCGGACGGATCAGCGCCGTGCGGGGCGTGAACGTGGACGGTGTCGTGCGGACCCTGATCACCCGCGGCCTCGTCGAGGAGGCGGGAGTGGAGCCCGGCGGCCATGCCACCATGCTGCGCACGACGCCCTACTTCCTCGAACGACTGGGCATCGCCAGCCTCGCCGAGCTGCCCCCACTGGCCGACCATGTCCCGACGTACGCCGAGATCGGCGACCTGGTGGACCTGCCATGAGCCCGCGCGAGGATGCCAGGGCCGAGGGTGGCGTGCGCCTGCAGAAGGTCCTGGCCGCGGCCGGACTGGGCAGCCGACGCGCCTGCGAGGTCCTGATCGAGCAGGGCCGGGTCGAGGTCGACGGCCGGGTCGTGCGTGGCCAGGGATTGCGCATCGATCCGCAGACCGCGGTCGTGCGCGTGGACGGGCAGCGGGTGCCGACAGCGGCCGGAACCGTCGTGGTGGCCGTCAACAAGCCGCGCGGCCTGCTGTCCACGATGTCCGACGATCGTGGCCGCCCGTGCCTGGGTGACCTCGTCGCCGACCGGTCCGAGCGGCTGTTCCACGTCGGTCGCCTGGATGCCGACACCGAGGGCCTGATCCTGCTCACCAATGACGGGGAGCTGGCCAACCGGCTGGCGCACCCGTCCTACGGGGTGGCCAAGACCTACCTGGCCACCCTTGCCGCACCCCTGCCGCGGGGGGTTGGGCGGCAGCTGACGGCCGGCGTCGAGCTCGAGGACGGTCCGGCCCGGGCGGACTCCTTCAAGGTCGTGCAGAGCCTGCCGGGCCAGGTCCTGGTGGAGATCGTGCTGCACGAGGGTCGCAACCACATCGTGCGGCGCATGTTCGAGTCCGTCGGCCATCCGGTGCTGTCCCTGGTGCGCACCCGTGTGGGTCCGATCGTGCTCGGCCAGCAGCGCCCCGGGACGGTCCGTGTGGTGTCCGGCGCCGAGGAGCGCGCGCTCTACACCGAGGTGGGGTTGTAGGAGGCGGGGTCCGGGCCGGCCCCCGCGAGCGGGTCCTGCGCTGTCCGTGGCGGAGCAGCCGGTGCGTCGTCGGCCCGGCCCGTCCAGGCGTCCATCGCCGTGGTCCCTCCGAAGATGCCGTGCACCGCGTTGAAGGTCCGGTGCGGCAGCACGCCGCGCAGCACCGGGGCGAGCTTCACCAGCCACGGGGTGCGCACGTAGCCACGGTCGCGCAGCACGCCCCTGACCACCGCGTCGGCAACCTCGTCGGGGGTCAGGATGCTGGTCAGCCGCATCGGCCGGGTCCCGTCGAACAACCCGGTCGACACGACTCCCGGGCAGACCGTCGTCACGTGGACGTGGGTGTGGCCCAACCTGGCCAGCTCCAGCTCGATGGACTCGGAGAACCCGATCACGCCCCACTTGCTCGCACCGTAGGTGGATCCTCCCGGAGCGCCGCCGTAGCCGGCGAGGCTCGCGATGTTCACCAGGTGGGCGTCAGGGCGCTCGATGAGGTCCTGGAGGAAGGCGTGCGTGAGGATCACCGGCCCGTGGAGGTTCACCCGGAGGGTGGTCAGGTGCCGGTCCAGCGGGACGTCCAGGAAGTATCCCCCGAAGACGGTCCCCGCGTTGTTCACCAGGACGTCGATCGGGCCACCGTCGGAGTTGATCCGCTCCCGCACGGCTGCGACGTCATCCGGGTCCGTGACGTCCAGTCGGTACTCAGCGACCTCGCACCCGGACGCGCGCAGGCTCGCAGAGGCTTCGCGGAGCTGAGGGTCGTCGATGTCGGTGAGCACGATGCTGGCCCCCTCGGTGGCGAAGCGCCGGGCCATCGCGAGGCCGATCCCCGAGGCGCCCCCCGTGATGAGGACCCGCTTGCCCATCAGGTTGCGCATGCCGACCTCCCCATCGCGGTGGCGACCCTGTGCCGTCACGCCCGCCCACGGTACTCGTGCGGTCGGACTCACTCCCGCCCGAGACCTGCCGTCACGTCCAGCCCCACAACAGGACCATTAGGCTGGGCGCCGACGATCCTGGGGAGGCGAGATGTCCGTGCGGGCAGTGCGTGGGGCGACGCACCTGAGTGCCGACGACGCCGAGGAGATGCGCGACGCCGTGGTCGAGCTGGTCTCGGCGATGCTCGAGCGCAACGGCCTGGGCACCGAGGACCTGATCTCGGTGCTCTTCACGGCCACGCCCGACCTTGTGTCGGCGTTCCCCGCAGCTGCAGCACGGGCCCTGGACATCGGTGACGTCCCGCTGATCTGCGCCCAGGAGATCGACGTCACCGGTGCGATGGAGCGGGTCGTGCGGGTCATGGCGCACGTCGAGTGCGACCTCCCGCGATCCGCGGTCACCCACGTGTACATGCGTGGGGCCGAGGCGCTGCGCACGGACCTGGCCCAGTGAGCGGGCTTCCCGAGCCGGTGCTGATCGTGGGCACCGGGCTCATCGGGACGTCGCTCGCGCTGTCCCTGCGCCGACGCGGCGTCGTCGTGTGGCTGGGGGATCGCGACCCCGATGCGGTGGCCGTGGCCGTTGCCCGTGGCGCTGGGCAGGCCCTGCCTGTGGCCGCCGGCAGCGTTGCTGCCCCCGAGCCGGCCCTGGTGGTCGTGGCGGTCCCGCCGGGAGTCACGGCCGCCGTCGTGGCCGACGCGCTGCGCCGCCACCCTGGGGCCGTCGTGACCGACGTCGCCTCCGTGAAGGTCCCGATCCACCGCGCGCTGGTCGCCGCCGGGGTGGACGCCTCCCGCTACGTCGGGGGCCATCCGATGGCCGGGCGTGAGGTGTCGGGACCTGCGGCCGCACGTGCCGACCTCATCGACGACCGGCCGTGGGTGATCACCCCCCACCCCGCTGCCGAGGAGTCGGCCGTCGACGCCGTGCAGGAGCTGGCCCTTGCGGCGCGTGCCCTGCCCATCATGATGCTGCCCGTGGAGCACGACCGAGCCGTGGCGGTGGTCTCGCACACCCCACAGGTCCTCTCCTCGCTGCTCGCGGCCCGGCTGCTGGACTCCTCGGACACCGTGGTGTCCATCGCGGGTCAGGGCCTGCGCGACATGACCCGGATCGCCGCCTCGGATGCCGACCTGTGGGTCGAGATCCTGTCGGCCAACGCGACGCCTGTGGCCGCGGTCCTCGGTGCGCTCCGGGCAGACCTGGACTCGCTGCTCCATGCGCTGGGAAGCATCGACCAGGGCGGGGAGGATGTGCTGGCCGAGACGCTCCGGCGTGGGAACTCCGGGCGTGACCGGGTGCCCGGCAAGCACGGCGCACGTCCGTCACCCACGACCGTGGTCCCCGTGGCCGTGCAGGACCAGCCCGGCGAGCTCGGCCGGCTCTTCGCCGCCGTGGCCGACGCCGGCTGCTCCGTCGAGGACGTCCGGATCGAGCACGTCCTCGGCCGCCCCACCGGTGTGGTGGAGATCACCGTCGGCGAGCTGTCGGCGGTCCCGCTGGCGCAGGCGCTGCTTGCCCAGGGCTGGGACGTCCGGGCCTGACGGGGGCCCCGGCGCTAGGGTGACTGGTCGTGGACTCCAGCCGTGCAGTCGTCGCGATCGATGGACCCTCCGGCAGCGGCAAGTCGAGCACCAGTCGGGGGGTCGCCCGTGCGCTGGGGCTGGACTACCTGGACACCGGCGCGATGTACCGCGCGATGGCGTGGTTCATGCTCGACCGCGGAGTGGACGTCGCTGACGCTGCGGCGGTCGCCGCGCTGGCCGACCAGCCGACGCTCACCTCGACGACTGACCCGGACGCCCCGACGATCGCCGTGGACGGGGTGGACGTCAGTGCCCCGATCCGCGGGGAGGCCGTGACCGGGGCCGTGAGCCCCGTGGCTGTCGTGCCCGAGGTCCGCACGCGCCTCGTCGAGCTCCAGCGCGCGGCGGTGTCGGCATCGCAGGCGCGCGGCAGGGGGATCGTCGTGGAGGGCCGCGACATCGGGACGGTCGTCCTTCCCGACGCCACCGCCAAGGTCTTCCTCACCGCTGACGCGCAGGCGCGCGCCTCCCGTCGAGCGCTCGAGGACGCCGGGCGCGCGGGCGAGGGCGCCCCGGCGGCGGGCGACATCGCCGCGACGGCGGCATCGTTGGCCGAGCGCGACGCGATCGACTCGGGGCGGGCGGTGGCCCCGCTGCGACGCGCGGACGGTGCGATCCAGGTCGACGGCACGTACCTGACGCTCGACGAGGTCATCGCCACGATCGTGGGCATCGTGGAGGACTGCCTGCGCTGCGGACTGAGGCGTGCGGCGCCGGACGCGCGGGGCGGGTGCCATTGCTCAACTACCCTTGGCGCATGAATGAGACGCCGAGCCAGGACACATCCGACCCGGATTCCGGGGAGTGGGTGTCGCTCGGGGACATCGACGCGACCGCCGGTGACGGCACCTTCGAGGTCGATGAGGCCGCGTGGGAGTTCGACGAGGAGGCAGAGCGTGCCGCGCTCGCAGCCGCTGCTGAGGAGTTCGGTGTCGAGCTCGACGAGGACGACCTCGCCGAGGCCGGTGGGCACGCGCTGCCCGTGGTCGCGATCATCGGGCGGCCCAACGTCGGCAAGTCGACGCTCGTCAACCGCATCCTCGGCCGTCGCGAGGCGGTCGTCCAGGACATCCCCGGGGTGACGCGCGATCGCGTCGCCTATGACGCCGACTGGTCGGGCCGGCGCTTCGTGCTGCTCGACACCGGTGGGTGGGACCCGGACGCCAGCGGGCTCGCGGCCCGGATCTCCGACCAGGCGGAGCGCGCCGTCGCCATCGCCGATGTGGTCATCCTGGTCGTCGACTCGACCGTGGGGGCCACGGACGCCGAGGAGGCGGTGATCAAGGTCCTGAGGCGCGCGGGCAAGCCCGTCGTGCTCGCGGCGAACAAGGTCGACGACGAGCGCGCCGAGGCCGATGCCGCGATGCTGTGGTCGCTCGGCCTGGGGCAGCCGTATGCGGTGTCCGCCCTGCACGGGCGGGGCAGCGGCGACCTGTTGGACGCCGTGCTCGAGGTCCTTCCCGAGCAGGGCCTGGGCCGGTCGCACGACACCGGCCCTCGCCGCGTGGCGCTCGTCGGCAAGCCGAACGTGGGCAAGTCCTCGCTGCTGAACAAGCTGGCGGGGCAGGAGCGCGCTGTCGTGTCGGAGGTCGCGGGGACGACGGTCGATCCGGTGGACGAGATCGTGGTGCTGCGCGACCGCGAGTGGCTGTTCGTGGACACCGCGGGCATCCGGCGTCGTGTGCGGGTCGCCAGCGGTCATGAGTACTACGCCTCGCTGCGCACGCACGCGGCGCTGGAGAAGGCCGAGGTGGCGGTCGTGCTCGTCGACGGCGGCGATCCGATGAGCGAGCAGGACCTCCGGATCACGTCCATGGTCGTCGAGGCCGGCCGTGCCCTGGTGCTTGCCATCAACAAGTGGGACCTGGTCGACGAGGAGCGCCGCCGATACCTGGAGCGCGAGATCGAGCGGGACCTCGCTCCGATCGCGTGGGCCCCGCGGGTGAACGTGTCGGCGCTGACCGGGCGCTCGGTGGACAAGCTCGTCCCGGCGCTCGATGCCGCCATCGCCGGCTGGGAGACCAGGGTGTCGACGGGGCGGCTCAACCAGTTCCTCAAGGAGCTGGTGGCCGCCCATCCGCACCCCCTGCGCGGTGGCAAGCAGCCGCGAATCCTGTTCGGCACCCAGGCCTCGACGCGACCGCCCACGTTCGTGCTCTTCACGAGCGGGTTCCTCGAGGCGGGCTACCGGCGGTTCGTGGAGCGGCGCCTGCGTGAGGACTTCGGGTTCGTCGGCACGCCGATCCGGATCAACCTTCGCATCCGTGAGAAGCGCGGGTCAGGGCGGTAGCCGCGACCGGTGGGTGAGGCGGGGCGCCCGGTCAGGGGCGGGTCAGACCTGCTTGGGCACCTTGCCGAGGAGGGTGAACAGCTTGCACATCACTCGATGACCACCGTCGGACGTGGGCCCGTACATCAGCGGGCAGCCGCCGTCGATCACTGTCACGCCGTTCTGGCGACCCAGCACAGTGGCAGGCTCGGACACGCTGCCGGCGCCGAACGAGCGGTGCATCCAGACGTGGGTGATGCCCAGGTCGATGGCCTCGCGCATCGTTGCCTCGGCGCGCTCGGGGCGGGTGCCGATCACGACGGCCTCGACGCCGCCGGGGATCGCGCCCAGGTTCGGGAAGGTGACGTCCCCCTCGGCGGTTGGCTCGTTGGGGTTGACGGCGAAGACGTCGTAGCCGCGCTCGCGCATCCGCAGGTAGACCGCGTTGCTGCCGTGGCCCTTGGGGTTGGCCGATACACCCGTGACGGCGACTCGCTTGAGGGCGAGGAACTCGGTGGCGGCGTCCTTGGTGAGGGTCATTCGTGCGGCTCCTTGACAGGTGGTGCCGACGATCGGCGCCGCTGCCCACGTTAGGTGCTCCCAGGGCGCCGGGGGATGGCCGTTGGTCCCGACCTTGACGGACTCATCCGGCCCTGCGATTTCGGGTCGGCCATCGGCTGGGATATCCTTGCCGGGCCCCGCAGGGGGAGTTCGGGCTGTAGCGCAGCTTGGTAGCGCACTTGACTGGGGGTCAAGGGGTCGTGGGTTCGAATCCCGCCAGCCCGACCACGTTGGAGCAGGTCAGAGGCCGGTTTCCCCTCGGGGAGGCCGGCCTCGGTTGTCGAGTGTGCCAATGAATGTGCCAACAGGGTCCACGTCGGCCACCGCGCCGGGGTCCTCGGGAGGCCGAATCGGGCCGTTGTGCCGTCACACGGCAGAGCCGTGGGTAACAGGTCGGACCCCGCTCCGTACCCGCGGAGGTGGGCAACATCGGTAACGCGGTAACAGCCGGACAGCAGGAGGCCCCGCCCACAACTGACGGGGGCCAGAAGGGGCAGGGCCTCAGGTCGGGATGCTACCGGGCGGCGTCCTCCCTGATTGTGTGGAAGGCTTCCCGGCGGTCGGTCAGCAGCGCCACATCTGCTCGGGGGGTGACTCAGCCGCCGTTGAGCACCCTCAAGGTGAGCGCAGCCATGAGCAGCCAGAACGGTATGGCGATCAGTAGTCCGATCAACGCGCCGCGCAAGGCGGTCGCTTCTACGGTGGGATCGTCGGTCAGGGGGCGCCTCAATTGCCGTGGGCGTCCTTGCCTCGTGCCGTTCATCGGCCTAGCTCCTGTCGCCCCCGAAGGGCGGACCCGCGCTGCTATATGTCTATCACGCGTCGAGGTTAGGGGCGACTCAGTCATCGGCACGGCATCGGCCGGGACTGGTCGACGGGGTGGAGCAAGTCTGGTCGAACCGACTACTTCTCCGGGCCGGCGAGGTTGTCCAGGTATCTGCCGGCGTAGTACACCATGAAGTGGGTGTTGTCGTCGTTGGCGACCGACTTCCAGCAGACCAACTCGTCGCCGTTCCTGTCAAACGCGCTGAAGGCTTCCGCAGTGTGGTCCGGGCCGTAGACATGATCCGCAAAAGCTGCCTGGACCTCCGGCGTCGCCAGGAGTTCTGCGTACGTGGCCGGCTCGTACGCAGTGGGACAGCCACCATTCTCCGCCGGCGTCGCGTTGGCCGGTACTGTCAGCAGCCCGACGAACAAAGCCGTTCCGCACACCATGAACGCTGTCTTGCTCATCATGGTCCTCCTTTCCCCGTCCATCGCCGAACAGGGGCCCTTGGGAGATCAACTCCCACGACTCAAGTCTCCGCTCCCGGCCCTGCTCGCACGAGAGGCCTTGTACCTACCGCGAATCGCCACCAGAGGCAGTCACGTGCGCGCTTGGGGGAGGGCGCAGCGCACACTCTCCCTGGAGGGGGTCGCGGGGGCGCGGCACCAATCGGCAGGGAGCCCACCATCGCGCCCGGGCGCGACGTGGCTAGACGAACGCCTCGGGGCGATCAGCGGGTCCGCGCTCGGTGCCGCCGGCATCTGTGCGGAGCGAGGGGTGCGGCATACCGCCCACTGTGCCGCACACATTCCGCCACTCATTCTCGGAGCACGCCCCATACTGACTGTCCCAGGATGCACGCTCACTTCGAGCGCGGAGGTCAGGGAAGCCTTGCTTTAGCGCGGGTCGCTGAGTACCGTTGTCCTCGCTGAGCCAATGCCCGGAGCGGTCGCCAGCACCTCGTTGTCACCCGCGTCCCCTCGGCCCAGTGATCGACCGCCACGGCAACGACTGAGAGGAGCGGTCATGGACCCACGGTGCATGGTCGGCTGGCACGACTACCGGCAGAGTCCCTCGCCTCATGGCGGAGCAGCCAGGGGCGGAAGGGTGGAACTCGAGGTCGAGTGCCCCCGGTGCGGACGGACCAAGACGATCCGGCTGGACCTGTCGAGTACCGTCAGGCCCTCATCGGCCATTGGTCCAGGTTCTGGCTTCGTGACTGGCAGCGCGCTCGGCGGACACAGCTCACCCGGGTCAGGCCTCTGAATCGACGCCGTCAGCAGAAGTGACCGGCCGCTGGCTCCGGGTCGTCGGGTGCGTTGGAGGTTGGCCGCGCGAAGTCCGCGACCACGTCAGCGAGGTGGTCGATCGAGTCGAACGGGAGCACGAGCGGGTCACCGTGACACGCAATGGGCGCGCGGCCGCGGTGATCCTCAGCCCAGAGGGGATCTGTCCCAGCTCGAGGAGACCCTCGATGCGCCGACCTTGCCGGCATCCATTCCGCTCGGCGGGGCACCTACCGCATTCTCTACGGATCAATGACACCACCCGCGAGGTCATCGTCCTCCGCATCGAGCACCGCTGCGACGCCTACCGGCCGCGCTAACCCGGCCATCTTCGTGGTGCGCCCGCTGCCCGAACTCGGGGGGAGCGTACGGCAGCCCACACCGTCACGCTCCGAGCCGTAGGCGGAGGCCTCGCCAACGCAGACCCCGGGAGTTGCCCCACATCGCCGCGAGCTGGGCGCCTTCAGGCGGGCATCACCGCGAGAAGGACGCATGTGATCGGGTTGGACCGCGGGTGAGAGGTGGTCCAATGCCTGAGCCGGTGTCGCGTGCCCCGGACACTATCCTCGGCTGGGTCTTCCGTTCGGACGTGGACGTGCAACCTGGGTTGCGAGGAGCCATGGATCCCGCCGGCTGGGTCGCAACCACGTCCACCCTGCTGCCCTTCAACGGCTGGAGTCCCCGCAACCCAGGACCGAAAGTGCTCGAAGAGCGTGGACTGGAGCACTCGCCCGTGACGAGCACGTCAAGCCCCACACTCGTACGCTCGGGGAACACCGGGGCCTCCCACATCTGTCGGGATAGGCCCTGCCCGGTAACGTGAGTGAGGCCCGGCCGGCGACGCCTCAGCAGCCCTGAGCGGCCACCCCATGCCGTCTAGCCCCCTGTTCCCCCTCCGTAGGCGCCGAGGCCCGGGCCGTGGTGTGTCGACGGGGGGCCCACGTGAATCATCCTGGACTTCTTGCACCGCGTGCGATCCAGTTTGAGCCCAGGAACGTCATACGCCGAACGGTCCGTGGCTGGCGACAGGGGTGGCTGGTAGTCGTGCAACCCGACCAAGCACCGCGGATCCTTCATGGGAGAACCTCCTCTCAACCACTAGGAGCATTGCGCCCCCGACTCTGAAGTCGGGCATGTACTTCCCGCAACGAGTGCACTCGCCCGAGACTCCTGTTCCGTCTCCCGAGCGACTGGTGACGAAGTGGTGCCATCCGACGAAGCACCGCGTTCTTTCAGGGTGGACCGTTCCGCTCGCGCCGAGGAGTAACCCGGGTGCACGCGCAGTGCCGGCCCCGCAACCAGCCGAACATCAGAACCACATGAACGGGAAGACCCCGTTGCCCGCTGGCTCGTAGCCGTCGTCGGCCTTCGCGCAACGGCGGCACTCCAAGTAGGTGCCATGTCCGCCTTCGATCTGGTGCTGGGCGTACCGGTGGAAGCCGAACAGGCAACGTGGGTCCTTCATGATTCACTCCTCGCAATCATTGGTGCTGGGGCGGCTACTGGGTCGGAGCCCTGACAGGTGACACCGGCGGCAGCGAGCCCCTCAGGGCAGGCGGGCAGCGTGGCGCTTCCTGCTCGGATGGACTCCGCGACCGAGGCGGTGGCTGCGACCACGGCGGACGGGTTGCGCATCGGGATCCAGTAGTCGGAGTCATCCACGATCGCGTGGACGGAGTTCTCCGAGATCGTGGCCGCTTGGCGCTGCAGGGCGTTCCAGGTCCTCACTGCATCCGGGGCCGTGTCCTCGCCCACCTGACCGGCCTGCAGCACGACGACGGGCCGGTTACCCATGTCCGGGCCCTCGCCGACGGTGTTCGCGACCGTGTCCGTGTCCAAGATCCCGTTCTCGCCCTTGGTCGGCTCGTCGAGCCCGTCGATCAGCGGGGACGTGGCGTCGACGAGCACCATTCCGGCGACTTGATCCGGATGCAGTGTCGCGGCGGTGCGGGCGACGAGGCCCCCGTAGGCCCAGCCGACGAGCAGGTAGGGTCCGGTCTCGCCGAGGGCCCCGAGCATGGCGAGCATCTCGTCGGCGTGCATTTCTGGCGTGCTGTGGGGGGCGTGGACCGCCCGGTCGCGCGACAGGCCCATGCCCGGGCGGTCGAAGAGGCAGACGCGGGTGGATCGGGACTGCTCGTCGGCCACCAGCGACCAGTAGGGAGCCGCGGGGGCCTTGAAGTCGTCGATGTAGACCACCGTGGGCGCGCCCTCGCCGATGCACGCGGCGGCCTGCTCCACTCCCGCGGCGGACACAAGGTGCCAGGGCAGCGAGGTGGCCACGGAACGCATCCGCTTCCAGGTGGCCTCGTCCATGTCGAAGTAGGTCTCGACCTCCAGTGCATTCAGGAGCCCGTCCGCCACGTCCTCCACCGGCACCAGGGACCCGACAGACCCGGACGGGGAGGGAGGAACAGGCGCGTCCGGTGCCGAGGTGCTGCACCCGGCCAGCAGGACCGCTGCGAAGGTCAGCGCCGCGAACTGGTGCCGACGGTTTCCCCGAGGGTGGACCACGTCGCCCGTGTGTGGCCTGCGATGCAGGTCGCCGCTGTCGTGATGTCCCATGACTGCCGCCTTCCGCACGTGGATCGAGTGCCTTTGAGGGAGCGTAGGAGCCACGATCGGGCCGGCACATGACCAGCGTTGGTCATCCTCGGACAGGTGGACTGGCTTATTGATAGTCAGGATTGACCATGCAAGCCTGTCCCCGGGCACCGCGCGAGGAGGTCGCCATGACGGTCGCCAGCCGCGAGTTCTCCCGGTTCCCCCCGGTCGGCCCGCAGTGGTGGACGCACCCCGAGGGACCGCCGTTCGTGGGCAGGGCAGAGGAGATGCTCGCCCTTGACGGGGCGTGGCGCTCGGCCAGGGCGGGTCGTCGACAGGTCCTGTTTGTGCTCGGTGAGGCGGGGGCAGGCAAGTCCCGCCTGGCCGCTGAGATGACCGTGAGGTGCGCGGACCAGGGCGCTGCTGTTCTCGTTGGATGGTGTCTCCCGGACGCCCCCGTCGCCTACGAGCCGTTCCGCTCGCCCCTGGTGACCCTGATGGAGGACCTCCTCGGCGACGACCCCATTCAGCGGTGGGACGCTGCTCGTGAACTCCTCGTCGCGCCAACCCAAGGCGACAACGAGGGACCACATGCCGAGGCCCGCCGAGCCCGAGCGCCCGAGGCGTTCGAAGCGGTGGCCACAGCACTGCGCAGTGCGTCGTCGACGTGTCCCATCATCCTGGTGGTCGAGGACCTGCATTGGGCCACACCGTCGAGCATCGACCTCCTGAGCTGGATCGTCAGGCGCACCCCGGAAGCGAATCTGATGATCCTGGTCACTGCGCGCAACACGGGTCCGGAGTACTCAGACGAGGTCCGGGGGACCCTGTCCGAGCTGTACCGCCAACCAGGTGTGAGCGCCCTCGAGCTCGCCGGCCTGCCGACAGCCGAGATCGCTCGCCTGGTCACCACCGAGGCGGGCATCGACCCGACGCGGGCCCCAGAGATGGCTGACCGGCTGCTCGTGCTGACCGCGGGCAACCCGTTCCTGCTCCAGGAGATCTGCCGCGACCTGCGCCGGCGGACGCATGCCAGCGAGCCTCTGGGGACCGCGCTGCACGTCCCCGAGTCGGTCCGGGCCGTGTTCGCATCCCGCATTCGGCGGCTCACCCAGGAGGAGCGCTGGGTGATCGAGCGGGCGGCCCTGCTTGGTGATCGCTTCCCCACCTCGATGCTCGAGGCTGTCACGGAATCCGCGATCGAGACGATGCCCGCCCTCGATCATGCAGTCGACCTCGGACTGCTCGTTCCTCTGCCCGACGAGCAGGGCTTCGGGTTCCCGCACGCCCTGGCCCGGCAGGCCGTACTTGACCTCACGCCTCCGGCGCGGTTGGCGGCTGGCCACGGCCGAGTGGCTGACCTCCTCGAAGCCCGATCCGGCCTGACCCTGCCCGAGGTTCAGCTGCTGGCCCATCACAACCTGAACGCCTTCGGTCGGGTGGAGAAGGCCCGAACCTACCTGATCCGCGCTGCCGAACTCGCGGACCGCTCGTGGGCCTACACCGAAGCGGCCCAGCACTACGAGCGCGCGGCTGAGCTGTCCCAGACTGCAAACGAACGGCACAGGCTCCTGCTGTGCGCGGTGGACTGCCTGCAATCCTCAGGTGAGTACAGGGCCGCACGAGAGGTCGCCGACAGGGTGGCCGGTGAGGCGGTCGATGCGGGGATGAGGCTGGACGCGGCGATCCTCGGGGAGCAGGAGGCCACGCTCGATGGCGGTGACCTGCGGGCCGTCAGGCTCCTCGCCGAAGCGCTGGAGGAGTTACCCACCGACGTGCACGATCGCAGGTGCCTGCGCGGGCTGGTGGGCCTGAGCCGCGGACTCGGCCAGGTCCTTGACTCGCCGGATGCCGCCCCGCTCTACGAGGTTGTGGTGGCGGGGGCCAGGCACACGGGGGACACTCGGCTGATCGCCGACGTCCTCTCGTGCGGCCTGGCCCTGGCCTTCGGGCGGCCCGGTCGCTCGGATGAGGCCCTCGTGGCCGCCCGGGAGCTCACCACGTTGGCGCGCCCCGGTGATGCCCAGAACCTCGGCACCTCCGGATTCTTCCGGTGCCTCCTGGGCCTTCGGACCGGGCGCATTGACGACGTCCACGCGGGTCTGGTCGACTACCAGTTGGCCTTTGACATCGGCGGGCACCTCTGGTTCGCCTACTGGCCCGATGTGGTCGACTTCGACCTGCGCTTCATGCGGGGGGACTTCTCGGGCGCTGCTCAGGTCGCCGACCGGATCATGTCCTGGGGGATCGAGCGTTTCGGTGACGACCATAACGCCCATTACGGCGTGCACATGTTCCAGGTCCAACGCGAGAGGGGCGCGCTCGAGGAGGTTCGCGGCCTGATCACCGGCGATGAGCCGGCCCAGGGTAGCTGGGCTCCCGCGCTGCTCGCCCTGTACACCGAGTTGCGCATGGCGAGGCCGGCGAGGCGACTTCTGGACTTGCTGGGTGACGACGAAGTGCTCAGGGCCAACCGCCTGACGGAGTACATGCCCACCGCCCTTGCCTATCTTGTTGAGGGGGCCCTGTTCCTTGACGACGAGGTGACGTTGCGAAGGCTGCGACCCATGGTCGCCGAGCACTCGGGCCTGAACCTGGTCTCGGACCAGTTCGTTGCGCTCAACGGCGCGGCAGACCGCTACCTCGGCATGATCGACGCAGCCCTCGGGGAGGTCGATCCCCTGCCCGCCTTCGAGGCAGCCGCCGAGCTGGCCAGCCGATGCGGCTTCATTGTCGACCGTGCGCTGACCCTGACCGCCCGAGCGCGTCACCTCGCCCGGATCCACGGCCCGGGGGCGCGTGAGGTCATCGACACTGCCGCTGAGGCGCGCGCCATCGCCGAGCCCATTGGGCAGCACCGGGTGCTCCGGGCGCTGCCCGCGGCCACCGGACGGGCCCCGGGTCCGGCACGGCACCCCGAATGCAGGCTCACGGAACGCGAGCTCGAAGTGCTGCGCCTCGTGTGCATGGGTTGCTCCAACCGGGAGATCGCCCAGCGACTGGTGATCAGCCAGAACACTGCCGCGAACCATGTGCGCGCGATCCTGACGAAGACCGACAGCGCGAACCGGACGGAGGCAGCAATGCTCGCCGTGTCTCGGGGTTGGATCGCTTCCGCCTAGGAGGGTCCGTCGGGGGCCTCGTCGATGAGCCCCGCAGCCCTGGCCCTGCGAAGCACATCGTCGGTCAGGGCGTGGGCGACCGCCTGGACCGCCTCGCGCTCTGCAGCCTCCCGCGCGTCGTGAGGTCTCTCGAGGTCGTACGTCTTGCCGGGCTGGGTCCGCAGGAAGCTGCGCACCCAGAGGGCGTCCTCGGCTGCGCGCTTCCTGCCGCCCGGCTCGATCTCGGGCTCGCTGCGTGATCCGCTCACCACAGCGGGAGGTTAGCGCGCCGAGCCATCATCAGGTCAGGACCCACGCGCGCTCACGAGTGGGGTCGTGCGGACCTGTGGTGGCCCGCGGCGGTGACCGTTGGAAGACGCCTTCAACCGGATGGCCCAGCCGACGAGACCGTATCTCGCTCGGCCGTTCCGGATCGCCCTGGTTGTGGGCCGTGGGGTTCTTCGTTGGGCTATGTGCAGCCCGTTCCCCGGGCTGGGGACGGTCCCTACTCTTGTTGGGGTGTTGGGACTGGTGATCTCCGACGGGCTCAGCTGATGCCGGGGCGTAGTCGTCGGGGGTCTCGGGGGGCACCGGTCCGCACGCTCGCACTGCTGGCCGGCTTTGCCGCCGGGGGCGGGAGCCCCCCGGCGGGTGGGTTCGTGGCCGGGACCGCCGCGACACAGGATCCTGATCCGGTCGCCGGCATGGTGCGCGTCGACGCCACCTCACGCCCGCAACCGGGCCTCGAGGACCCGCTGCAAGTGGAGAACGGGATCGTCGAGACCGACGCCGTCGCAGGCACCGTAGGCGCCGGCCCCGACATGCCCGTGATCATCCTCCAATCCGGCCAGTTCGAGGATGCACCGAGCCGACTACCGGCAGATGCGGAACGGGCTGCAGCGCCACGCCCCCACGGTCTCGGAGTACTCGCTGCACGCGGTCGTCGACAGATCCGATCACTTCATCCCGATTCGCAGCCCACCGACCGTGGTCGCAGCGACGACACCGTCGCCGAGTCCATCCGCTGCGAAAGTGCCACCCTCCCCACCTGGCCTGACGACGTGATCGCCGCCGGGGTCACCTGCTCAGTCGAAGCGAGGCTGCAATGAGAGTCGCTGTGCGTCTTCTGACCGTCATCGTCGGCGGGCTGTTGGCGGTCACTGCCTGCAGCGGCTTCGATGACTCCGTGATGCCACCCACTGGCACGCCAAGCGCCACCACGAAACAGCAGGCCAACTTATCGCCTATACCTGCTGCCGATGCCAGCGTGGCCTCCGGAGTTCCCATGCCTGAGCGGGGCACCTGCTGGGCGATCCCCTCGGATCGCGCGCTCGACCCCGACTACTGGTTCGACGACGCCGAAGCGGTGCCATGCAGTGAGCCGCACACCACGCAGACCGCCCGGGTGCTGTCACAGTCACTGACCGAGCCCACCATCGAGCAGGCGACGGGCAAGGCGCAGGCGTGCTGGAACCACGTCCGCCTCTTCCTCGGAGTCAACCCCGCCCACTGGGTTCCGTGGGGGTTCGTGATGTTCCTCCCGAGCAAGCAGGAGATCGCCAACGGCGCCAACTGGGTACGCTGCGACGCGTTCCTGCCCGCAACATGGGACTCCACGACGGTTCGCACCACCACCATCTCGGCCGCTGGTATCGCGATCGACCCTACTCGGGAAGTCTGGGCGTGCCTTGACGAGGACCCCAGCAAACCCGACCAGCCGTTCGTCCCCTGTGATCAGCCGCACCAATACGAGCAGACCGGGACCTTGGCCATCATCACCGGACTATCCGGCGTCGAAGAGTACCCCTCGCCCGCCGAGCTCGACGCAGCAGCCCAAGAGCAGTGCACGCCTTCCG
Organism: uncultured Actinomycetes bacterium; assembly: GCA_963700395.1. Taxonomy (GTDB): domain Bacteria; phylum Actinomycetota; class Actinomycetes; order S36-B12; family CAIYMF01; genus Prado023. The sequence goes on from CAVOXI010000001.1 coordinate 35,603, forward strand.
CCACCGACCAGCGCGGAGGTCACACCGCCGTGATGGCAGCCTGGGATCCGAAGTCCGTGCTTCAGGAGAGAACCGAGATCGCAGGCGCCTGCTTCACGTTCAACAAGACCGGCGAGCCCCTCGAACCCCGGAAGTAGGCCGCCTCGCGCGTTCGCGCGCCGGCACTGTGGGAGTTGTCGCGATTTCCGAAAGCAGCCGCCTCACAATCTGACGTTCGAGGATCGCCCCGGGAGCCGGTATTGAACGAGGCCTGATGTCGGAAAGCGACACTCGCCTCTGGCAGGCCACTCGTGCACGCCCCGCCCCCTGCCGTCGCGAGTCGACCACCCCGGCGTCCGCTCAGCCTTGGGCGGCGACTGGCGATGACTGGTCAGTGGGTGGGTTCCTCTGGGGGTACGCCCTTGATGAGGAGCCATAGCGCGAGGCTGACCTCGGCGATGAAGCCGATCGCCCAGGAGGGGTAGCTGATCGCGGGGTACCCGGGTGCGAGGAGTGCCTGGAGGAACCAGACGAGGACCGCGACGCCGTCCAGGAGGAGGAGCCAACCGAGGAACCGGGGGAGGAACCCCGAGCGCAGGACGAGCCAGCCCAGGGGGAACAGCCATGCGGAGAAGAACACCTGGGCCATGATGAAGCTGGTCTGGTGGGTGGTGACTGACAGCATCGCCAGGGCGTCGAGTTGCGGGCCGGTGAGTCCCACGGAGTCGCTCTGCGCGAGAACGGCGAACAGGGGCAGGTAGCTCGCGCACTGCACCGCCACCCCGATCGCGTTGAGTATGAGCAGGAGCAGGGCAAGGGGTTCGTTGACTGGGCGCAGAAGCACGTAGAGCGCCCAGGCGGTGAGGACGAACAGCAGCGCTGAGCCGATCGCTGCGACCAGCCCCAGCCGGAACAGCACCTCGTCACCGGTGATGGTCGCGCGCAGCGTGTCCGCGTCGCTGAGCCCGATGTTCCCAATCTGGCTGGCCAGCACGTTGGCCAGGACGTAGGCCAGGTACAGGCCGCCCGCCCAGCGAGCGACCGCGGTCCGTGGCCATGCCGTCGCGATCACGGCAGCCCCCCTCGTTCGGTCACCTGTGCGAGGGGATCTGCCCCAGTCTGCTCTGCGCGGGTGACCAGCCCGACCGCCAGTCCGAGGGCGAGGACGCGGATCACGTTGAACACCGTCGCCACGAGCAACCAGTGGCCGGGGTCGGACACTCCCGATCGCAGCTTCGAGGGCACCTCGACGACCACGGTGAGAAGGATGAGGGCGGCCGCGCTGAGCCACAGGGCCCGGCTCAGCGGGCCGCTGCCCGGGACCCGCTCCGGGTATCGCACGAGCACCAGAGCCACGACGCTGGCGATGAGCAGTCCACCGACTGCCGCCTCCACGAGCATCGGCACATAGGCAATCGACAATGCGGACCGGTATGCGGCGGCGATCGGGGTCAACGAGATGACGAGGTTGGCCGACCAGAACGCAACCGCTCCGGCTATGGCGGGTCTCCGCCAGCCGATGCGGGGCGACCCCGCGGGCTTCGCACTCCTGGGACCGGACGAGGGGACCTCGACGACATCCATCATCACTCCCACGGGCCAGACCCACGATCCGACCCGACTTCATCATCCCGCCGAACGGGCCCGATAGCGAGGTGGCTGCAACACCTCAGGCACCGATAGTGCGGGCGCTGGAACGTCACAGCGGCTCCCCTCTGATGTCAAGAGGCGGTTTGTAGCGTTCTGGAGCTGGTGGTCTTCCGTGCTGGGGTGGGTATGGGGAGCGTCTGCTTCGCGGGTCCGGGTTGTGGCTGATCCGAAGTGCCGGTGCGCGGGTGTGAGCCGGCCGCGCTGGATGGAAGTGCCGCCCCGCAGTGCCCTCCCGGGCCCGCGTCCATGACAGCTGTTGCTGCCGTCGCCGTCTTGGCGTCGTTGACCAGCTGTCGGTGGATGGCGTCAGAGATGCGTCGCTTCAGGCAGCGCATGGGTTCCATGGGGGTCTTGCCGGCGGCGAGCGTGCGCCGGTAGTACACGCCCGCTGCTATCCTGTGGCCCCGAATTGAGGACGGCCGCCTCATGATCCCTGACCCCTCCATGCTGCCCGGGGACGGCGCGTCGGGTGAGTACTGGAACGGCGTGATCGCCGAGACGCTGACCCGTGTCCTGGCCAGCGCGGCCTTCGCCGGATCGGAGCGCTCGAGGGCCTTCTTGGCATACGTGGTGACCGAGACCCTGGCGGGTCGTGGCGATCGGCTCTCGGAGCGCACGGTTGGACGCCGCGCTCTGGACCACGGCGCGGCCTTCGACGGCCGGACGGACGCCTCGGTGCGGGTACGGGCCACCCGGGTGCGCAAAGCCCTGCGAGCCTACGGTCGAGGGGGAGGGCGCTGCGGACCTCGTGCGGATCGACCTGCCACCGGGTACCTACACGCCGACGTTCTCGCGGGTACCAACACCGCACCTGGCCAGCCGAACGGTCGAGCCTGCCGTCTTGGTGATGCTGTTCGACGCCGTCGGGGAGGGGGCCGCCGCTGCTGCGACGGCGGTCAGCGAGGCACTGGTAGGGCAGTTGGCCCGCTTCCCCGGGCTGCGCGTGCTCGGGCCGGCGACCTCGCGTATCGGGGTTGCCCAACATATCGGTCGCCAACTCGGGGCGCGGTATGTGCTGCAGGGCAGCGCATTGGGGACCGGCGATGTGCTGCGCCTGAGCGCCCGGGTGACCGACGCCGAGTCCGGGGAGTTCGTGTGGGCCGTGGCCGAGACCCTGGCCCGGGAAACGCACCAGCTGTGGGCGCTCGTGGATGGGTGGGTGGCGGAGGTCGCCGGCGAGTTGGGCGACTACGCGGGCGTACTCCTGCCGCGCTCGGCCCCGGCCGACGACCCGGACGCAGAGAAGCTCGAGACCGCCGCCCGTCTGGCCTTCTACACCTACGTCGCCCAGGGCACCAACGCCGCGCTGCTGGACGCCCGCCAGGCGCTCGCTCTGGCCCGGGAGTCCGGGACGAGAGCTCCCGCGGTGCTGGCGATGCTCGCCAACGCACTTGCTGTGACCGCAGCCTACGGACTCTCCGAGGACCCAGACGCAGATCTCGCCGAAGCCGAGGCGACCGCCCGGGAGGCCCTCGCTGTCGAACCGCGCAACGCTCACGCGCATCTCGATCTCGGCACGGTCGCGCTTGCGCGGGGGCAGTGGGAGGTGGCGATCCAGCGCGCTCAACAGGGTGCCCGGCTTGGGGCGGGGCATCCGACCATGCTGGCCACTGCCGGCACCCTGCTGTCCCTGGCCGGGGCCTGGGCCGAGGGGGTGCAGGTGATGCGAGAGGCCCTGCGCCTGAACCCCAGTCACCCGGGATACATGCACGGCTTGCTCGCGCTGGACCGAGTGCTGGTGGGCGACGACGCGGCGGCCCTGGCCGAGGCCAGCCTGATCCATGCCCCGGACGCGTACTGGGGCCCGTTCTACCGGGCTCTTGCCCTCGCTGGGCTGGGCTACCTCGACCAGGCCCACCGGGAGTTGGCGGCGGCCGTGCTCATCGAGCCGACACTGCTGGAGGACCCACAGTCCGTGCTGGGAAGCTACGCCAACTTCAACGAGAGCCAGATGGCCGTGCTGGTGGACCGGGTGGCGCTCATCCAGGGCTCGGGCGAGCCCCCGACTGATCCGCCGAGCCCCGAACCCACCCCGCTGAACTGAAACCGTTTCACTCCCCGCCCCGGGCATTTCTTGGCGTGCGCGCGATTTGGGCAACCCTAGAATTTGCCGGCGCGGGCGTCCGCCTGAGACGGAAGGAGCACACGCCATGGATATTCGTACCTCGCCCTTGGTCGAGATGGCCGAGGAAGCCAAGCGGCCAACGCGCTGGTGGTTGGGCTGGATCGTGGCGGTGCTGATCGTCGTGGCCGGTGGGGCCGGCGGCCAGGCCATCGGGGCTGCGGTGCTCGGCTCGCCCGAGCCGGACGACCCCAAGTACCAGTTCGGGGAGTTCTTCTCGTTCGGATTCACCCTGGTGGCACTGCTGCTGTGGGTGGTCCTCAAGGAGGGCCGCCCCTTCACGTCGCTGGGCTTCCGTGGGGGCAATCCTGTGGGCAAGCTCGCGGTCGGGGTTGTCATCGGGGCCCTCATGATGGGTGCCGGCGTCCTGGCGCTGACGGTCATGGGCCAGTACGAGGCGGGCATCTCCCAGCACACCAACGTCGGGTCCGAGGCCCTGGCCCTGCTGCTGCCCCTGGCCGTCGTGTTCCTGCTGCAGGCCTCGACCGAGGAGGCAGTCACCCGCGGGTACATGCTCCAGATCGGTGGTCGGCAGCTGCCCGGCTGGGTCGCGATCATCGCCACCTCGGTCATCTTCTCCATCCTGCACGTGGGCGCCAGCCCGCTCGCGCTGGTCAACATCGCGCTGTACGCCCTGTTCGCCTCCTTCGTGGCGCTGGGCCAGGGGTCCCTGTGGCTCATCTGCGGCATCCACGCGGGCTGGAACTACTTCCAGGGCAACATCTTCGGGGTCCCGGTCAGCGGCAACCCGGAGGCGAACTCACTGCTCGCGTTCGGCCCCGCGGAGGGCTCCAGCGAGCTGCTCAGCGGTGGTGACTTCGGCATCGAGGCCAGCCTCGCCGGCACCGTGGTGCTCGTCATCGCGCTGGTCATCGCCTTCGGTGCCTACCGCCGGGCCGAGGTGGCGCGTCAGGCGTCGGCTGGCGCCGCCCTCACCTCCGCCTGACGAGGCTGCGGCCGAGGCCCGCTCGAATTCTCGTGCGGCGTGCAGGTCGCCTGGTCAGCTCGTCGATCCTGCGAGCGCGGGTGGTCTCGACGCTGGGGAAGGGCAGTGTGTCCCAGCTGGGGACTCCAAGGGCTCGGGCGAGGACCAGGTCCGCAAGTTCGGGGTTGAGCGCAGCCGCGGGTGGGACGGCTGACCCCACCAAGGAGCCCTGGCACGAGAGCGGCCCTCGGCAGCAGCTGGTGAATCCGCTGCGGGTGCTGCGAACCCGTCCGCCGGAGGCCCATTTGAGTTGCTATGCCCGCGTATGCCGCGAACCGTCCCCGTCTGCAGCGCTGCGTCCAACCGCCGCGAGTCGCGCGGGGCTGCCACCCACGATGGGGCACGTCATCAGCTGGATGGCCTGCCGCGGCGGGCAGGCTCATGGTGGCGCTTCCGGTGCCGACTCGCAAGTAGGCCTCGTCGACGGCCGACTCGGCACGCCCGATGCCACGAAAGCCAGGCTCCCACCCGGGGGCTGAGCGGCTTTCGGCGGGGGAGGGGACCTCGGCCAACTCGGCTTAGCGCGCGGTGTGCACGGGTTCGGGGGTCCGGCACGCGGCCGTGGCCCCGGGCAGGCGGTGCCGCTGCTGGTACATGTGCGGCCCGATGGCCGCGAGTGCGTGGCGGACCCCGGGGGCTTGCATGAGCGCGCCGGCCAGCCGGAACGGCGGCCGGGACATCCGTAGCAGTTCGGCGACGGACTGCGGGCCGACCACGTGGCTGCCGTCGGGCCGGACGAGCACGGGGCCACGGAGGACCTCGTCCTGCCCGATGCCCAGGGCGTCGAGATCCGCCGACTGGTAGGGGCGTATGTCGGCCGGCGGGGCCATCCGGGTCCGGATCTTCGCCGCAGCCCGGTCGCAGGGGCCGCAGTCACCGTCGAAGAGCCACAGGGGGGTTCGAATCTCAGTCATGTCACCACTATACCCCCGGGGGTATAGTGGTGACGTCCCGCATCGGCCCCGTCCCGTGGTGCCTGGTCAGTCAGCCTTGATGGGCGTGAAGCTTGCTGTGAAGTGGCGAAGCATCGGCGGCTCCTCGACCATGCGCATCCCGACCAGGGCATCGGCGCGCTCGGCCACCCAGCGCGCCACCTCGATCACGTAGTCCATGTGGCTCTGCGTGTAGGTCCGCCGCGGGATCGCCAGGCGCACGAGGTCCATCGCCGCGGGGACCTCCGTCCCGTCGCGTTGCCGCCCGAACATCACCGTTCCGATCTCACAGGACCGGATCCCGCCTTCAAGGTAGAGGGCGCAGGCCAGCGCTTGACCGGGGTACTGCAGGGGCGGGATGTGCGGCAGCATCGCGCGGGCATCGATGAAGATCGCGTGCCCTCCGAACGGGACCACGACTGGGATGCCTGCCGCTTCCAGGGCTTCCCCGAGGTACGCGGTGGAGCGGATCCGGTAGCGCAGGTAGTCCTCCTGCACGCACTCGCGCAGCCCCTGCGCCAGCGCCTCCAGATCGCGGCCGGCCAGGCCCCCATAGGTCGGGAAGCCCTCGGTGAGGATCTCGAGATTGCGGCACTGCTCGGCCAGCGCGTCGTCATCAAGGGCCAGCCACCCACCGATGTTGCCCAGCGGGTCCTTCTTCGCCGACATCGTCATGCCGTCGGCAAGCGACGCCATCTCGCGGACGATGTCCGGGATGGCGACATCGGCATATCCCTGCTCACGGGTCTTGATGAACCACGCGTTCTCGGCGAAGCGGCACGCGTCGAGGAACAAGGGCTTGCCGTGGCGCTGGCACACCTCGCTGACCGCGCGCAGGTTCGCCATGCTCACCGGCTGCCCGCCGCCGCTGTTGTTCGTCACGGTGACCATGACCAGCGGGACGTCGGCGCCGCGCTCGGTGAGCAGCGCGTCCAGCGCGGCGACGTCGAGGTTGCCCTTGAACGGGTGGCGCAGGCTCGGCGTGCGCCCCTGCGGGATCGGCAGGTCGATCGCCTCCGCCCCGGTGAACTCGATGTTGGCCCGGGTGGTGTCGAAGTGGGTGTTGTTGGGGAACACCCGGCCCGCACCGCCGACGACGGAGAAGAGGATCTTCTCGGCCGCCCGACCCTGGTGGGTGGGTAGCACGTGCCGGAACGGGAAGAGCTCGGTGACGGCGTCGCGGAAGCGGTAGAAGGACGGCGAGCCGGCGTACGCCTCGTTGCCGCGTTGGATGCTGGCCCACTGCTCGGCGGACATGGCGCCCGTCCCAGAGTCGGTCAGGAGATCCACCAGGACGTCGTCGGCGTGGATCCGGAAGAGGTTGTGGCCGGCGGCTTGCAGGTACCCGGCCCGCTCCTCGCGGGTCGTCATCCGCATCGGCTCCACGGAGTGCACGCGGAAGGGCTCGATGATGGTCCGGAAGCGGGGGTCCGTCACACGGACAAACTAGTTGAGAAGCATGTGGCCCTGCTCGGCCGGGAAAGCCGGGAACCTCCCCCCAATTCCAGGCGAGGCAACCTCGACTGGGTGCGTCCTTTCGCCGCCAGTCGGGCGAAGCGGACACGACGGCTAAGCCGTTGTGGGGACCGGCACGGCTCGATCCGTTGTCTTCGATGCAGCCATCATCGGGCACTGGGCCAGGAACGAGCGGATGCTGGGCGGTAGGTGCCGGTGCTCCTTGGTGCAGGATCGTGGCATCAGGGTGGTTGGCGAACAGGACCGGGTGGAGGTTGGACGTGGGACTTCAAGGCAAGGTCGCTGTCGTGACCGGCGCGAGTCGCGGGATCGGCAAGGGGATCGCCGTCGAACTCGGTCGGGCTGGGGCGACGGTGGTGGTTACTGGCCGGTCGACGGGGGCGGGCAGCCATCGCCTTGGGGGCACCGTCCAGGAGACCGCGGACCTGGTGACCGAGGCGGGCGGCCGTGGGGTGGCCCGCCGGGTGGACCATGCCGTGGACGGTCAGGTGCGCGATCTGGTGGCCGGGGTGATCGACGAGTTCGGGCGCATCGACATCCTGGTCAACAACGTGTTCTGCACCCCCGAGCCGACCACGGCCGAGGAACCGATCTTCGGGCCGTTCTGGCTGACCCCGATCTGGGCGTGGGACGCGATGCAGGAGGTGGGCCTGCGATCGCACTTCGTCGCGTCGTGGTTCGTCGCCCCGCACATGGTGGCCGCCCGGTCGGGATTGATCGTGAACATCTCCAGCCTCGGCGCCCGGGAGTACTACGGCAGCGTCGCGTACAGCGTGGGCAAGACCGGTGTGGACCGACTCGCCCAGACCATGGCCCTCGACCTGCTCGAGCACCACGTCGCAGCACTGTCGCTCTACCCCGGGACCGTCCGCACGGAACGCATGCTGGAAGCTGTCCGGCTCAGTGACGGGGCCTACAACCTCGACGATGCGGAAAGTCCGGCGCTGACCGGCCGGGCCGTAGTGGCACTCGCAACTGATCCCGGTGTCCTGGCCCGGACCGGCCAGGCGCTCGCCGTGGCCAACCTCGCCCACGAGTACGGGTTCACCGAGGACGACGGCTCCCAACCACCGCCCATCGAACTCACCTGAGTCCCTGGGGCAGCACACAGCTGGGCGGTTGATCGACCCGATGGGGACCCGGGTCTAGCATCGTGGTGGTGTTCCCGCTGACGATGCATCGCTATGGCGACCCGGATGCCCCGACGGTTGTCCTTCTGCATGGGCTGACCGAGGCGGGCACGACCTGGCCCGATCTCGTCGCGCACTGGGGCGACGCGTGGGACGTGCTCGCCCCTGATCTTCGGGGCCACGGGGAGTCCCCGCGCTTCACCGAGGGCGAGCTCGCGAACGCACCAGAGGTCATGCTCGCCGACGTTGTCCAGATCCTCGACCGGCAACCCGCCCGGGTGGTCCTCGTCGGGCACTCCCTGGGCGGGCTCCTCGCGCTGCGCGCCGCCGTTGCCCGGGCGGATCGGGTCGTCGCGCTGATCCTCGAGGACCCCGCACGCCCGGACGGGTCTCGTGCCCCCGATCCGGGCTTCGTCGCGGAGATCGAGCAGTTCCTGGACAGCATGTCGGACGTGGCTGGGCAGGTGCGGCGTATGGCGCGGGAGACGACGTGGAGCCGCGCTGAGATCCAGGCGTGGGCGGACTCCAAGCGGCTGGTCGACCGCACGTACGTCCACCGGGGCCTGTACCTGGGCGACGGTGCCTGGGAGCAGCTGTTCAACGCCCTGAGGGTGCCGACCTTGCTGCTGGTGCCACCTGCATCGCCGATGGCCCCGCGGACTGATGCCCTACACAACGACCTGGTCCGCCTCGTGATCGTGCCAGGCGCGGGCCACTGCGTTCGCCGCGATCAGCCCGACCGGTACCACCACGCGCTCGACGCGTTCCTCGCGGAGGTCACCTGAGCAAGGGCGGCGCCACCTCCGCCACGCCCGACCTCGCCCCGGGCGCGACACCGCCCATGCACACCGCGTCGGACTCCGTCGACTCAAGGCCAGGCCCGTTCCTCGCGGGGCCCACCGAGCTGCTGGCACTTGGCCATCAAACAGGGTCTTCCCTGCGGGCTACCGGAGTCGCACCGTGGCGACCACGCCGGCGTGGTCCGAGGCCCACAATGGCGGCGCCCCCTGGAACGTTGCGACACCCACCGTCTCCGCATTGAGCGCTCGGATCGGACCTCGCGTGAGGATGAGGTCGATCCGTGAGTTCAGGGCGTACGGCTCTGGGCCCGCGGGACCCACGAGGGCGGAGTCCCGGCAGCACGTGAGCCCGGGATCCTCGCCGTTGACGGTCCACGCATCAGTGAACGCGGACGGGGAGGTCAGCTGCGCGTAGGAGTTGGTCGTGCTGCCATCCGCGGCGGAGTTGAAATCTCCGACGGCAATGGTCTGCCCACCACGGGCGGGCCCGCGGAGGAACTCCCTTGCCTGTGCTTCCTGGACCTGCGGGGAGCCCTCCACCTCCAGATGGGTGTTGACGAACTTGAACGACTTGCCCATGTAGCGACCCGTGACGTAGACCCACCCGCGATCGAAGGAGAGCTCACCGACGGGCGTCGTGAGCACCTGCTGTGTCGCGTACCGGCCGCTTCGGTCCTGTCCCACCTCCAGGCCGGACGTCTTGTTGTTGACCAGGATGACGTCCCGGTCCGCGAAGGTGACGAGGCACGTGGGCACGAATCCAGTCGGGTCGGCATTCACGCAGCTCGTTCCCGCGGCGACCAGAGGTGCGGGGCCGATCAGCGCGTTGTCCACGTAGCCGGCGACGGAGTAGTCCAGCCCTTTCGCTTCCAGCGCGAGCATCAGGATTTCGAGGAAGTCGTAGTCCTGAGCGGGGGGCAGCGGACCGGCAGCCAGCGGGATGACATCCCAGTTGGAGACCTCCTGCAGCCCGATCAGGTCAGGCGCAGTGTCGACGATCTCCTGGGCCAGGGCCGATGCCCGCTTCGGGAAGTCGGTGAAGACCATCGTGCCGTAGATCTTGGCCACGGCACCCACGAACGCCACTGGGGTCGTCGCCTCCAGCGCAGGCTGCAGGCTGGAGCCCAAGTAGATGTTGCGGGTCATCACCGTCAGCTCGGGATGCGCAGGCGGTTGGGCAGTCGCCACCGGCGCGACCAGCGCCAGAACGGAGACCAGTGGAACTACGAGAAGCGCTCGAATCGTGCTGCGGAGATTGTGGGATCGTGCAAGCCCTTTCATGGGAGCCCCTCTCGGATCGACACCGCTGTGGCGTCTTCCGACGCTACGCCGATCGCCCCCTCCACAGGCGGTTGGCAGAGCGCATGATCAGCCAACTTGGCGGCCCGATGTGGGCCATACCAACAGCAACCCGGCAAGTTGTGCGTCCTGGATCCGAGCGACTACACGCATGGTCGCGACGCACCACACAAGAGATGCTGGTCATGACCTCACCGGCGAGGACGCGTGGGGCAGGACCAGCCGGCAGGCGTCGGACTCGGCGAACGGCAGGAGGTCGACGCCCGTGTCATCGCCTCCGAGTTCGGTGAGCGCACCCGCGATCAGTCCCAGGTGTACCTGGCAGATGATCTCGGGGTGCTGGCGGGCGACGTCGAGAAGGGGGCACCTGCGCAGCCGCACGGTGTCGCAGTCGGGGGACTCCTGCGGGGCGAACCCGAGGTCGTCGAGGATGGCCAGGACCTCGTGGCGGGCGTGGGTGCTGACGTCCTCCGGGGCCGGGGCCGGGGGGCGGTCCCGGCCCTGGGCGATCCGGCGGCCCCACTCGACACCTGCGACGCGCGCCTCGTGCGTGGGGTTTGGGCTGGTCCGGATCAGGTGCGCTGCCAGGGCTCCGGCCAGCGCCCCGTACTCGCGGACCCGCGCGTCGGGCTCCGGGTTCTGGGGGTTGGCCCGGTAGTGCCATGCGGGTCGCCCGCGGCCGGAGGTGCCCTGCCGGTGGCGCAGGGCCAGGCCGTCGTCGACGAGTGCGTCGAGGTGCCCGCGCACGGTGTTCACGTGCTGGCCGAACGCCCTGGCAACCGGCTCGGCACCGACCGGGCCGGCCTGGGACTGGAGGAACTCCAGGACCCGGGCGCGGGCAGGAGACAGCGCCGGCAGGGCGTCGTCGTGCCGGACGGGACGAGGGCCGTGATTTTCCACAGAAGCCACTGTAGTATTTGTCGAACAGTCCTGCCAACACCGAGGAGTCCACCGTGATCGAGCCCCTGCCCACCCTGCCCCTGGCCCACTCGCACTCCGGCTGCACCTGCGGCGAGGCCCAGGGCCTCGACGCGCCGGTGCTCGATGCTCGGGTGATCCCGCACGCCATCCGGCACGCGGCCATCTTCGGGGCGCTGGACTCCCTGCCCAGCGGGGGTGCCCTGGTCCTGGTGGCCCCGCACGATCCGCAGCCCCTGCTCGCGCAGGCCCGCGACCGCTACCCCGAGGGCGTGGCCGTGGAGTACCTGCAGGCCGGTCCCGAGGCGTGGCACATCCGGCTGCAGCGGGCCTGATCGCCGGTGTGCTCCTACTGCGGCTGCCGGGCCATCACCATGATCGGTCGTCTGTCCACCGAGCACGTGGCGATCATCAATGCCACCGGTGCCCTGCGCCGCGTCGCCCTCGACGGTGATGGTGCGGCGGCTGCGACCGCCGTCGAGGAGCTCGCGGCCCTGCTCGGCCCGCACACGAGGGGCGAGGAGCAGGGCTTGTTCTCCGAGCTGCGCCTCGACGAGGATTTCGCGGGCCATGTCGACGCCCTGTGCGCCGAGCACCGGGAGATCGACGCCCGCCTGGCCGGAGTCGCCGCTGGTGACCACGCAGAGGTCCAGGAGCTCGAGAACCTGCTGCGCCGGCACATCGACAAGGAGGAGAACGGCATCTTCCCGGCCGCGGCCGTCGCCCTCGACGGGGCAGCGTGGGACCGCATCCAGGAGCGTGCACCGTGAACGTCTCGTGGTCCGCACCGAATCGTGTGACGGCCGCAGTGCGGGCGTCACCGTGAGCGAGCAGGGTGGTGACCCGGCCTGCTGGCTGTCACAGGTGTGCCCCAGGTGCGGCCGGATCAACGAAGGGTCGGGAGACAGTTGCCCGTCCTGCGCCACCCAGAGTCCATTGGGGGCACCTGGGACTGAGAAGGACGCGACATGACCTGGACCACAGCGTGCGAGTTCCGCGAACTGGCCGTCGGGATGCCGGTCTCGGTCCTGGTCGACGAAGACGCCATCTGCGTGGTCCGTGCCGGCGACGAGGTCTTCGCCGTGCGTGACGAGTGCACCCACGCTGCCGTGCCGCTGTCCGAGGGTGAGGTCGACGGTGCCACGATCGAGTGCTGGTTGCACGGCTCGAGGTTCGACCTGCGCACCGGCGCGGCCCTGAACCTGCCCGCGACCGCACCGGTCCGCACCTATCCGGTGCGCATCCACGAGGGGCACGTCCAGGTGTCGCGAACCTGACCCCGCGCACACCGCGATCCCCCGGCCGCAACCGCAACCCGCACCCCTCCGAGAAGGGCACATCATGCAGACCACGTCATTGACCGCCCTGGTCAACCAGCACCTCACCAGCGCCCGCGAGGCCTCCAGTGGGCGAAGTGCCCACACCGTCTACGGCGGCCATGAGCACACGTTGCGCCAGACCCTGATCGCTCTGGCCAGCGGCCACAGCCTCGACGCGCACGAGAGCCCCGGCGAGGCCACCCTGCAGGTCCTGCATGGATCGGTGCGCCTGACCGAGGACGACGCCGCCTGGGACGGGGCGGCCGGTGACCTCCTGGTCATCCCACTGGGCCGGCACAGCCTGCTGGCACTTGAGGACAGCGTGGTCCTGCTCACCGTGGCGGTCCAGGGGTAGCCACGGCAGGAGTCTTGGCGAGGAGGCTGGCGATCATCTCGACGGCCAGGTAGAGGCCGTCCCCTGACAGTGTCTGGCGGCGCTCGCTACGGCCTGGTCACTCAACCGGTGCGTGTCCTGTTGGCCTACCTGCGTCCTTCCGTAGCCGCTTGTCGCACACGTCGTGCAGGCGTCACGCGCAGTGCGCTTGGTGGTTCCGAGGCGCATCCAGGTGGCTTGACCGCGAGTTCGCCGCCGCCTACCGTCCCAGCATGGTCAACCGGGCGACGCCGAACCTTCCGTCTCGCGATCTTGCGGCGACGGCGGCGTTCTACACACGTCTCGGATTCGTGGAGGAGTACCGCGACGCCGGCTGGCTGATCCTCACCCGCGATGGGGCGACGCTTGAGTTCTTCCCATTCTTCGACCTCGACCCGGCCACGAGTTCCTTCGGCTGCTGCCTGCGTCTGGACGATGTCGATGAGTTCTTCGATACGTGCGTGGTGGCGGGACTGCCCACCGCCACCCAGGGATGGCCTCGACTGCACCCGCCCATGGTGGAGGCGTCGGGGTTGCGAATCGGAGCGCTGATCGACTTGGACGGCACCCTTCTGCGCCTCATAGCGAATCCATAGGTCTGATGCCACGACGTCCGGTGAGGACATGGGTGCTTCCGCCGCGAAACGGGCGGCAGGTGGAGTTGCGTCCGGCCCATGGACGGTCGAGGCGCCCGTGCGCTTCGTCTTGGAGTGGCCTCACCGGGTGGGCGCCCCGGAGGTTCGGCTGGGCGTGGTTGGGGATGACCGGCCCACCTGAGACGAACCCCTCCGGGGTCGTTGTGATCGGCGTGCCTCAACGACGACCTCGCGCAAGGGCGCCGTCTGGCGCCCGGGCTCGTCGAATGCCTGGATCGCGAGCACTTCCTCGGTCATCTGGTCGTTCAACCGGCGCAGCAACTCGACGATGCGGACGTCGTCCCAGCGCATGGCGGCGATCTCAGCGCTGTCGCGCAGCATCGGCAACGTGAGGCGGTTGCGAGTCAGTTCGTACGCGCGGCCGGCCTCAGCCTCGTCCTTGCCGTTGGTGAGCGTCTCGCTGATGGCCTGAGCGAGAAGCTCGGCATCGCGCATCGCGTCGGTCAGGCCATGCGCGCTGATCGGGTCCTTCCACGATCCGGCGTCCCCGACCAGCGCCCAGCCGGGACCCCACGGCCGGCGCAGGTGGCCGGGCTGGCCGGTGAAGGTACGCAGAGGGCTGGTCAGCCGTGCCGAACGGAGCCGGTCCGCGATGTCGGGGGAGGACGCCTCCACCACCGCGTCCAGCACCGCCCGCCCACCACGCCCGATGCGCTCAGGCCGGTCGTTGCCGAACACGCAGGTCAGGCCGTCATTGGTCGGGATCAAGCCCGCCGCGGCCCCCGGGCGATAGGCCCACTCGTACCCGGTGGCGTCCAGGCCACTGAAGTACCCGTAGACCGAGGCGCTGGTGTGCGCGACGTGATGCGTGATCGGCGCCGCCACGAGCCGCGCGATCGTCGAGTGCCTCCCGTCCGCGCCGACCACGAGCCGTGCGCGCAGGTGCCCGATCCTCCGGCTGCGGTCACGGGTCTCGACGCCGACCACCCGGCCGCGCTCGCGGCACAGGTCGATGACTCCAGTGCCGTACCGGACGTGCACCCCGGCGGCCCGAGCAGCCCCGACCAGGATCGGGTCGAGCACGGTCCGCCGGGGAGCATAGAGCGCGTCGACACCGGCCCACGGCTTGATCGCGATCGTCACGTCGCTGGACGAGTACCGGAACGTTGTCTCCCGGATCGCCGGCGTACCAGCGTCGATGACCTGTTCCAGCAGGCCCCAACGACTCAGTTGCGCGACCGCGCCGCGCATGAGCGCGTGGGTGGACAGCGTGTCGGTGCCGGCCTTGACGTGGTCGAGCAGGATCACGGTCAGGCCGGCCCGCGCCGCCAGCATCGCCACGGCCGCTCCCGCGGCCCGGGCGCCGACCACGATGACGTCAGCCTCGTCCGAATCCGTGGCCATGGCGCCTCCCTTCCTGGCTGTCGTGCGCCACTCGAGCGGTCAGCCGGCGTCCACCTCGAACGACACCGGGACAGGCTGGGTGAGCATGTCGAGCACCGCGGATCGGGCCTTCGACTGCTCGACGACGCGGCGCAGCGCCTCCGGGTCGTCGCCGCGGAGCCGGAACGAGATCCTGATCCCCTCGCAGCCGTTGCGCACCTCCGGGTCCAGGCCCAGGAGCCCCATCAGGTCGATGTCGCCCTCGACAGTGGAGGTGACCTCGCTCAGCTGAACCCCACGGACCGCGGCGATGTTGCCGATGCCGGCTGTGAGGCAGGACGCGAGCGCAGCCAGCAGGAACTCGACGGGGGTTGGTCCGTGGTCCTGGCCGACGAGCACCTGCGGGTGGTCGGCGTCGTAGCTGCGGGACTCCACGTGGGTGAGCTCCTGCATCGCGCCGAAGAAGCCGTGGATCGTGGAGCGGCTGTGGGTGCCGCTGACCCACTGGTTCGTGGCCCGGAACTGGAACCTCGCGATTTCCGGGTTGTCCTTCACCGCGTTGAGCGTCTGGAACAGGGTGTTGACGTCAACACCATTGCGGGCGGGGTGATCGGTAATGGTCATGCCTTCCTCCTGGGATCGACTGGGACGGTCACCCACCACTGTCCTTGCGGGGGAGCGTCGGCACATCCGCGGCGACCACGGGTCCTCGCCTCCGTGGTGAGCACGGAGAACACGGCGGCGCCCAGGCAGCCCTCAGCGGCCCATGAAGCGCTCGACCTCATCGAGGAACTGGGCGAAGGCGATGTCGCGCTGCAGAAGGATGTGATTGCGGCTGCGCAGCGCCACGAACCGTGCACCGGGGATCAGCCCCGCCAGCAGGCGACCCTGCTCGAACGGCACGCCCCGGTCCTCCGTGGAGTGCAGCACCAGCGTCGGCACTCGTACGGTCCTGGCCAGATCGCTGGCGTCCAGGTTGTGGAACGCGGCCTCGAGCAGGGGGGCGTTGGCCGGGGTCGTCGTGGTGCGCAGCTGCTCGGAGAACCATCCGATCTCCTCCGGTCCCGCGTCCGGCACGAACTGCCGAGCGAATGTCTCGCGGAACAGCTCGTTGTCTGTGCGCCAGGCGACCCGGGCCAGGTCCTCCTGCACCCTGGCCTCCTCAACCTGGACAGGGTCACCGCGGCGGCGCATCCCACGGGCGTAGGTCCCGTACAGCACCAGCGCACGCACTTGCTCGGGGTAACGGGCGGCGAACCCGAAAGCCACCGGACCACCCTGGGAGATGCCAAGAAGCGCCACCGGACCGTCGGCGACCGTGTCCACGACGGCCCGCAGGTCCTCGATCCACAGGTCGAGATCGGTGAGATCGACCCCGGCCAGGTCACGATCCGAGAGACCGCACCCGCGCGGGTCGTAGCGGACGTAGCGGTACCGGGAACCCAGCTCGCGGACCCAGTGGCCCCAGATCGGGCTGGCCACCGTGTCCTTGTCCGCCTGGGTGAGCCATGTGGCGGCCTTCACCAGCGTCGGGCCAGACCCAGTCTCGGCGATGGCCAGGGAGGCTCCGCCCGAGACCTCGACGAACCGGATGCTGGTCTGCGGATCGGAGGATGGCGGCGCGGCGGACACATCGCCTCCTGGGCCGACGCCGCGACTCAGGGCCCGCCGATCCCGTGCGCCCAGCTTGCGCAGAAGGGAGGACACGTGGGTCTCGACGGTGCGCACCGACACGACCAGTTCGGCGGCGATCTCGGCGTTGCTCCACCGGCGCCGCACCAGCTCCAGCACGGCCTGCTCTCGCGGCGTGAGCCTGGTGCCCGGCAATCCGGCCATGCCCTCGAGTGTGCCACCGGAATCAGGCTCAGCGAAGGGCTGACGAAGGGCGGCGACGGGAACCACCGACCTTGGCGAGGTAGCCTCCGCGCATGGATTCCAGCCCGACCGCCGTCGACGAGTACATGGCATCCCTGGAAGGCGATGCGCACACGATCGCTCAGCTGGTCCGGCAGGCGATTCATCGTGCGACACCGGGGATCGATGAAACGGTGCGCTACAAGATGCCGTGCTTCTCGATCGACGGAGAGTATCTCGTCTACCTCGGGGCGTGGAAGAAGCACATCGGCCTGTACCCCATCCCGGCATTTGACGGTGGCCTCGAGCGGGATGTCGCTCCCTACCGCGCCGCTACGGATACGGTGCGCTTCCCCTACAACAGGACGATCCCCTACGACCTCGTCGAACGCATCGTCGTAGCCCTGGCGGATCGGATGCGGCGCTGAGCCCACTCGGAGACCCGGGCCACTCCAAAGAGCGAGGCCGCGGTATTGCAGTTCAGGGCTGGGGAGGAGTCAAAGAACGGTACGGGGTCGGCGAATCCGCGTCGTGACTCAGGGCCATCCTCGGGTTGGCAGCGTGATCCTGCCCGCCACACTGGCCAGGGCCTTGCTCTGGGCCGTGGCGATCAGGGCGCCGAAGACCACTGCGTTCGCGGGGTGGTTGAGCTTCCCGCGGCCGCTCTCGCCGAGCACGATGTCTGTCACGATGACGATCGCGCTGGCAGCGGCACCGATGGACAGCTGCGTGCCCAGGATGCGACCGGCCTCCACCACCGGACCACGCAGGCCACTGTGGTTCAGGGTCCGCTGGATGGCCAACCCGGCGACCATGGTCGCGGCGGTCCCGGTCAGGATCAGCCGGCGGTGCGCGTTCACCTGGGCCGGTGTCGTGGGAGTGCCCAGCACGGCGTCCGCGGTGCGTTCGATCGCGACCAGCGGCCCGGCTGTGAGCACGACGTGGAACCCCCTGACGGTCCCCGCGAGCGCGACGTTGGCCATGGGGATCCTCTGGATCCTTCGTGCCTGCGGATGGTACGGGCCGCTGGCGAAGACCAGGATCGACGCCCGTTGGGCTACGCCGAGACCGGGCTTCATCGCTGCGAGACGCTCGATGGCCTGCAACATCGCTGACCCCTTCCCCGCCGACCTCCTGGCGACGTCGCGGTGGAACGGCACTCCCACGGTCGAGGCTCAGGGTCGAGGCTACGCTCGCGCAGGACTCGTGGGAATGACCGTCGTGGGGTCAGGTGCGCTGGTGACCTGATGACCACGCTCGGCCAGGTGCGCCACGACGTTCCTGCCAGCCTTCCCGCTCACGAGCGGGAGGAGGTCGGTCGCTCGTGCTCCCGATACACCGCTGCTGAACAAGGTGAGAGTCCATCGGGAACGTGCGGACCTGCTGACAGGAGGATCCCGCCTGCACGGACTTTCGCCTCGTTTGCCGAATCGATCCTGGCCTCGACAGCGAGCGTGTCAGGGATGCCGGGCCGCGGGTTCGAACAACTCGATCAGGTTCCCGGCGGGGTCGGCCACCAGGATCTGGCGTCCCCCGGGTCCCGGGGTCAACTCGCTACGGAACGGGACGCCGGCCGCCCGTAGCCTGGCGATCTCCGTGTCGAGCTCTGCCACGGCCAGGTGGATCCGATTTCGCCCGGGCATCGCCTGGTCGTCGGGTGTCGCACGCGAACCGGAACTTGCCGGTCCCGAGAGCAGGAGCCGCAGCGGCCCCTTGGTGACGTCGGCGAACGCCGGCGATGGGTGACTCAGCAGCGTGAACCCGAGATGGGTTGTGTAGAAGTCGATGGCTGCCTGAACGTCGTCGACGATGTATCGGACGTTGGCGAACACGCTTGCTTCGGTCACGCGTGGTCCTCCTCTGACTCCCCGGTGTTGGGCCGAAGTCCATGCCCTACGGACGCCGGTTTGCGCCGAGCACCACTAGCGCACGAGGAGGACACACCCCGCACTGACCTTCATGGGATCAGCGTCAGTGCATGCGCATCCGACAGGCCCGCACCCCATACCTGAACGCCGGGGGCTTGGCAGGCGACGCTCAGTTGACGAAGGGGTTCTGACTTCGCAGCATTTCGCCGCTCGGTTCGGGGGCGTCACTCACCTTCCCGCAACGGCGGCATTCGAGGTAGACGCCGTGACCGTCTGGAATGTGGTGCTCGACAAAACTGTGGAGTGTCAACAGGCACCGGAGATCTTTCACGATCAGTTGCCTCCCATTCCCGGCGGGCCCGGCAGATGGCTCAGATCAGGCTAGGTTCACGCGCAGGACAGGGTCAACAGGCGGCGCAGCACCCGGGCCCCTGGGCGGCAGCCTCCGCCGCGGTCAGGACGGCGTCCGGCGGATCTCCGGAGCCTGTGGCCGGTACCTCGCCAGCAGGAAGAGGTGCCCAGTGCGCCGGCCGTTTCACCTCTCTCCGCACGCGCAGGAGTGGTCACGCTCGAGCGAGCGTCAGGCGGCACGGAATTGGGCTTTTCACGGTGCCGTAGGAAAGGCCCCTCCTGTCGCTCGGCGCATTAGCCATGTGGGTGCGGGTCGCAGGAGGGGCACTTCTCCCTCCGTCGGCCGGGGCAATGCCCGTTTTGAGGTACTTCACCCAAATGGCCGGGCCACCGGCTCGGACTCGACCCAGCACCGACTTATACTTCTTGCCGTTCGACGTGAGGGGACCCTAACCTTCCATTAGGGCGGCGTCCCTCCTCGCCGCGAGAGGATGGTCCACGATGTCGGATCTACGGTGCTTCTTCGGCTGGCACCATTTCGTCACCAGCCGTTCCGAAGACGGGTCGGGAGTCTCGGGCGAGTGCACTCGGTGCGGGAAGTACATGCCCGATTTCAGGGTCGGTTTCAACGAGGCTCCGCCCATGTGATCCCAGCGCGTGAGCCGCAAGGGGTGCAACGCGCCGATGTGGGCGCCCCCGCCGGCCATAGCGAGTGACCAGACGGGAGCTGACCCGCCCAACCGACGAGACGGTTGGAGGGCTGCCCACCATGCTGCCCCAGACCGCCCCCACCGACAACGAGCGCCACGCGCGCAGCCTGTCGGTCCTGCTGGCGCAGGAGCGGAGCAGGCGCATGTCCGGCAGCACCGCGGGATGATCGTCTCGGTCTACAGCGCCACCGCGACGAAGCGGAGCCGGCAGTAGTCGGCGACCCAGCGTCCGGAGCGCCACAGGCCGGCGGCGAGCACCAGTTCGTTGACTCGGGCGTCCACCGCTGCCCGCTGCGGCTCGGGTACCTCGTTCCACACTGCGGCGCGGAAGTGGTGGGTCCAGTCCGCTGGCGTGGATCCGGGCTCGAGCGGCGTGGGCCGGGGGAACCAGGACGCCCGCTCGACGCGGAACTTCGCAGCTTCCAGCTCCGCCGCCTGCTGACCGATAGTCGGGAAGTAGTTCCGGGGCACCTCGACGCCCGCGAGGCCCTGCTCGGCCAGGGCCCGGCGCAAGGCCGTGTCCAGGGATGCGATGTTGCCCTCCCCGCCCATCTCGGCGACGAACCGGCCACCCGTGACCAGGACTTCCCGCACGTTGCGCAAGGCAGCCGCCTGTGGCGTCATCCAGTGCAGTGCGGCGTTGCTCAGGCAGGCGTCGAACGGGACGTCGGCGTCGAGGTCCGCAAGACCGAAGTCCGTCCCGTCCGCCCTGACGAAGCGCACCTGGGGATGGTCCAGGCGAGCCTTGGTCAGCATGGAGTCATCCAGGTCCATGCCCACGACGTCAGCTCCCCGCGCCGCCATGGCAGCCGCGTGGTGGCCGGTCCCACAGCCCAGGTCGAGGACACGTTCACCTGGTTGCGGGTCGAGGACGTCGACCAGATCATCACCGTGACGCGTCACGAAGCCGAACGACGAGTCATACTCTGCGGCGTCCCACGCGTTGATGGCCACGGCCCCATGCAAGCACACCAGTGCAGTCACCCGGCCAGGGTCGTCCTCAGTGGCAGGTCGGAGTATGAGGCTCGAGCGGCGCGGTAATGGTGTCGAGCTCCAGCACCGATAGCCGCCACGTCACGCGGGATCGGGCTGGATCTTCTCGCTGAGCACTGCAAGGCCGTCGCGGGCAGCGCGCTCGGCGTCCATGACCCGCTCGTGCATCGCGCGGGCAGCCTCGAGGTCGGCGAGTGCTGTCTGCTCGGCCAGCTTGCAGGCGTCCAAGCCCTGCTCACGGTCGCGGCGGGCCAACTCGACGTCATTCCGGTAGCCGTTCAGCTCGCCCTCCGCGAGCTCGACAGCGCGCGCGAGCATGTAGCGGAAGCTGGCCCGGACCTTCTTGGGCGTTGTCTTGCGCGTCAGCCCGTCCAGCTCCTCTTGCACCGTGACCCGCATGAACACCAGCGGATCGGACACGTAGCGGGTGGTGGCCGCCGCATGCTCGGCGCGGTCGAGCGCCGCGCGCGCCTCGGCGAGGCCCAGCTCCGCCTCGCGCACGGCTCCTGCAGCGGCGTGCAGGTGCGGAGCGAACCTGTCGGTCACCGCCTGGGCAAAGCGGTCCCACTCCGCCTGGGTGATGGGGTCGGGGCCGGGTGCCTCAGCAGCCGTGGGCCGGTCAGTCATGTGTCCTCGGTATGGTGGCGGGGAATCAAATCCTCGCATGACTGAGCGGGCACCCGCGCCCTCGCGGTTGGAGGCCGGGCCGGACCGGGGTGAGCGCCGAGGCCGGCCAGCGACGTGGTCATCAGCCGGTATGCCGACTCGCCGAAATCCTGGGGGCTGTCTCAGTCCTGCACCGCCTTGGTGATCGTGATGCACCGGGTGATCCAGGCGCGCTCCTCGGCGGTCAGGTCGCGACCGGCACGCTGGGCGTCCTGCACCGACCAGTTGGCGTTGACGACCATCCGGACGACCACCCACGCTCGCGCGCGATCCTCGTCGAAGCCAGCGATGTCGACAAGCGTGCGAAAGCGACGTCGGATGCCGCCGCGGACGTCGTCGGCCAGTTCCTCGTACCGGTTGAACAGCATCGGCGCGAGCTCGTAGTGCGGATCGCCGGCCATCGGCTTCGGGTCTATGGCCAGCCACCGCTCGCGCTCCCACGCCATCGCCCCGGGTGCAGCCAGGACGTTGCCGTAGTGCAGGTCGCCGTGGAGCAGGCGTCCGACGCTGGCGGGATCCTTGATCAGGTCGCGGCCCAGCGAGACCGCCTGGTCGCGGTAACGGGATGGGATCGGGATGTCCCGGGGCTGGTCGACAAGGTCGTCGAGCCAGCGGGACACGTGCGACCCGACCGTCGCCAACTGGGGGAGGGCGTGCCGGTGCAGCTTCGGGTAGAGCTCGGCCACGACCTCGCACGCCTCGAGGTCCCACAGCTCGGTCAGGTCGCGTCGCTCGAGGTGCTCGAGCAGGAGTGCGCGGC
This sequence comes from uncultured Actinomycetes bacterium, assembly GCA_963700395.1. Lineage (GTDB taxonomy): Bacteria > Actinomycetota > Actinomycetes > S36-B12 > CAIYMF01 > Prado023. Next base: position 57,767 of record CAVOXI010000001.1, read on the forward strand.
GGTGGGGGTCGGCACGCAGCAACCGGACCGCGCCGATGCCATGCCAGTGCTGCAGGGCCAGGGCCTCGTGGAGGGACTCGTCGTCACCGTCGAAGGAGATCTTCAGGACCGCTCGGGCGCCGTCCTCGGTGACCACTGGAGCAACGAGGGAGCAGGACCCGTGCCACAGCTCGTCCCCCTCCGGGAGCAGGCGCCACTCGTCGAGCAGCGCGCCGTGGAGAGCGGGCAGCCGGTCCAGCCAGCGGCCCCAACGGGGCCCGAGCCTGCGCTGCTCATCGAGCCCGACGGGCAGGACGGTCCGCATGCCCGTCATCGTGGCATGCGTGCCAGCGCGCCGGCGACCGCCGCCATGGGCGTGTGATCGCCCGCCAGCAGGCATGGGCCACGGCCAGAAGGTCCTGCGGCCCGAGGTCGACGCCGGCTGAGACGAGCCGGATCGCCGGCGCCAGCCCCAGGTCGAACAGGACCTCGAGGGGCAGTGGCAGGAGCTGCCTGGCCATGTCGGGCGCCCTGGAGGCATCCGTGAGGGGATCCCCGGCTTCGTCGAAGGAGTCGTGGTATCGCCGCGCATACGGCGAACTCTCCACCTGGGTGAGGAAGCGAGCCTGCTCCGGGTTGGCGGTCAGGTGGTCGTGCACGCCCAGCCAGAGCTGCTCGAAGCGCACCGCGGGGGGCGCCTCGCCATCCACACGCGCCACAGCGGCGGCACCGAGGTCCACCTTCGCCTCCCTGAAGGCTGCCAGGACGAGCTCGTCCTTCGATGCGTAGTGGACGTAGGCAGTCCCGGTGGCGACCCCGGCCCGCGCCGCAACGGCGCTCATCGGGGCGCCATGCAGGCCGTGCTCGGCGACCAGGCTGCGCAGCGCCGAGCGGACGAGGGCGGCGCGGTCCAACGCCGCCGGGGGAGCGTCGCCCGGAAGGTCGCCGGGGGAGGTCGGCAGGGACCTCACGCGGTTGTCAGTGAACGGACGTCGATGGGCGTCCCGGTCTCCCGCTCGGACACCTCCCACAGTGTGGCGATGCCCTTGTCCATGTCCCACCGGCGCAGGATCGGCTTGCGGACGGGGTCGCCGTTGTTCACGAAGCGCGGACCGTAGAACTCCCCGCCCCGTGCCCCCGGATCCGTCGCTGCGCGCAGTTGCGACAGGGCGCCCTGGGCGGGGCTCATCCCCGTGCGACTTGCCAAGGTGTGGAAGAAGCGCTGGCTGCGCTCGCCACCGGACTCCGTCACGCTGGCGGCCTGCAGATCCGTGTTGGACAGGCCTGGGTGGGCGATCAGGCTGGCGGCGCGCGCACCGGCGGCAGCGAACTGCCGCTGCAGGCCCAACCCGAAGTGGAAGTTGGCGAGCTTGGACTGCCCGTACGCACGCCAGGGTCCGTACTTGCCCTCAAGGTGGGGGTTCCCGGGATCCAGCGGCAGCCCCATGTGATGGGCCGTGCTGGTGGTCGTCACGACGCGGGCGGCGTCGGCGCGCAGGAGGTTCGGCAGCAGCATCGCGGTCAGCACCCAGTGGCCGAGGTGATTGACGCCGAGCTGCATCTCGAATCCGTCCGCGGTCCGTCGCTCGGGGCAGGCCATCAGCCCGGCGTTGTTCAGCAGGAGGTCGATCCTCTCGTGGCGCTCGGCGATCGCGGCACCGGCGGCGTGCACCAACTCGAGGGATCCGAGATCAAGGGCGACCAGCGTTCCGCGCAAGTCCGGCCGCCTGCCCGGGGGTGGCCACTGGCTTCCTCGGACCTCCCGGCGACCTTCCCCGCCCCGCGCTCGGCGATTCTTCGGGGAAGGGCGAGGGAAGGGCGCGCTCCTACGTTTCCTTCCAACGCCGGGGACCGCCCGGCGGACCCAGAGGAGGAAACCATGACCGCAACCACCCAGCCCACCGTCCGCAATGGTGTGGACACCGCCGCGCTGTTCTCCACGCTCGACGCCGTCAAGGCGCAGCCCGAGATCGCGACCTTCCGGTTCAGCGCCAGCAACACGTGGGTGAGTGGCACGCACAGCCAGTCGACGATCTCCGGCTTCTACGGCGCCATGCAGGACATGGAGCACAAGTCGCAGACCGTGCTCGACGCCGACCACCCAGCCGTCCTCACCGGGGCGGACAACGGGCCAACCCCTGTGGAGCACCTGCTCCACGCCCTGGCAGCATGCCTCACCGCCGGGATGGCCAACATCGCCGCGGCGCGAGGCGTGACGTTGACCCGAGTCACCTCCACGGTGTCCGGGGACATCGACCTGCTGGGGATCCTTGGGCTGTCGGGTGGGTCGGTCCGGAACGGCTACAGCCAGATCCATGTGAAGTTCGACGTCGCGGGCGATGCCGACGACGAGACGCTGCGCGGCATCGTCGAGCAGTCGCGAAGCCGCTCCGCGGTCTACGACGTCCTCACGAATGGGACGTCCGTGGTGATCGATGTCGCCACGCACTGAGAAGCGACCGATGCCGGTGCGCCCGCTCGGTCACACGGATCGGGCGGCGCACCGGCACCCAGCCCGTTGAAGGAGGAAGGGCCATGACCAGGATCGAACTGATCGACACCGTGGTGATCGGTGCCGGGCACGCCGGGCTCGCCACGAGCCGGGCCCTGCGCGACATCGGTTGCGAGCACGTCGTGCTCGAGCGCGGCGACATCGCGGAGGCCTGGCGCCGCGAGCGATGGGACTCCCTGCGGCTCCTGACTCCGGCGTGGATGAACGAGCTGCCGGGGATGGCCGGCGACAGCGATCCTGACGCCTTCCTCACCGCCGCCACCTTCGCCGATCAGCTGGAGGCGTACGCGGCCACCGTCCAGGCGCCCGTGCTGCCCCACACGTCGGTGCTCAGCGTCCACCCGTTCGCCGGCAGCCGGAGCTACAGGTACCGCGTGATGACGGACGGTGGTGCGTGGCTCGCGCGCAACGTCATCATCGCCGCTGGACCCGGCTCCGTCCCGGTCCTCCCCGAGCCCGTCGGGGCCCTCTCACCCGCTGTGCACGTCCTGGCCAGTTCGGCCTACCGCAACCCCCACGCACTGCCCGCCGGTGGTGTGCTCGTGGTGGGCGCCTCGTCCAGCGGCGTCCAGATCGCCGACGAGCTTGCCCGCTCTGGCCGGCGCGTGCTCATCGCGGTCGGCGGTCACACCCGCATCCCGCGCCGCTACCGCGGCATGGACATCTACTGGTGGCTGCAACGCACCGGCCGCCTCAGCCGCAGGATCGACGATGTCGCGGACCCGGTCGCGGCCCGCCGTGAGTCGTCGCTGCAGCTCATCGGGAGGTACCCGACACGATCGGTGGACCTGCCCGCGATGCGCGATCGCGGCGTCGAGCTGCTGGGTCGATGGATCGGTGCTGACAGCCACCGCGCGCTGTTCGCCGACGACCTCACAGCCACCAGCGCAGTCGCCGAGCGGCGCCTTCGCCGCGTCCTTGCGGGGATCGACAGGCACATCGACGCCTCCGGCCTCACGCGCGAGGTCCTGCCCCCGGATCCGCCCGCCGGCTTCGTCCCGCCACCTTCCCGGCTCATGGTCGACCTGCGCGCCGAGGGGGTCACCACAGTCGTCCTGGCGACCGGGTACCGCACGCACGTGCCGTGGCTGCGGGTCCCTGTGCTCGACCGGGAGGGAAGGATCCGCCAGCACCACGGTGTCACGCCGGTCGCTGGCCTCTACACGGTCGGCCAGCGGTTCCAGACCCGGCGCAGCTCCGGCCTGATCGCCGGCGCACAGCACGACGTGGCCGAGGTGATCGCTCACCTCTCGCAGCCCCGCATCAGCGTGGAAGCGGCGGCGGCCCTGCCCGAGGCAGGTGCGCGATGACCGAGCGCTACGACGTCGTCATCGTCGGTGCCCGGATCGCCGGGGCATCCACCGCCCTGCTCCTGGCCCGCGCCGGCCTGCGCGTCGCAGTGATCGATCGCGCCCGCCGGGGCACCGACACCGTGTCCACCCACGCGCTCATGCGGGCGGGCGTGCTGCAGCTGGACAGGTGGGGGCTCCTTCCCGCCGTGCGTGACGCTGGCACCCCGCCGGTTCACCGCACGTTGTTCCACTACCCGGGCGAGACCGTCCAGGTCACGATCCGGCCCAGCCCAGGCGTGGATGCCCTGTACGCGCCGCGGCGTACGGTCCTGGACACCGTCCTGCTCGACGCGGCGGCCGCGGCTGGTGCCCACGTCCTGGACCGCACCGCCCTCGTCGGCCTGCTCGTGGATGGCGATCGCGTCTCCGGTGCGCGGGTCCGTGACGCCACAGGGATCGAGCGCGTCCTGTGCAGCCGCATGACCATCGGAGCCGACGGGATCCGCTCGGGCGTGGCCGCCGCCGCCGGGGCTGCCTCGGAGCTGTCGGCCACTCACTCGGGTGCCGTCGTGTACGCCTACCGGGGGGACCTGCCGACCGGGGGCTACGAGTGGGCGTACGGGTGCGGCGCCGCCGCCGGGCTGATCCCCACGAACGGGGGACTCACGTGCGTGTTCGCGGGCACCACGCCAGACCGGTACCGGTCTGCCCGCAGGCAGGGGGCCGAGGCAGCACTGCGCACCCTGTTCGCCCAGGCAGCCCCCGACCTCGTGACCCGTCTCGACGAGTCCTCGCCGGCCGGACCCGTCCACGGGTGGTCCGGCGTGACCGGCTTCGTCCGCCGATCATGGGGCCCGGGGTGGGCGCTCGTGGGGGATGCGGGCCACTTCAAGGACCCGATCACCACGCACGGCATGACCGACGCGCTGCGTGACGCCGAGCTGCTGTCGAACGCCGTCATCGACGCCCTGTCCTCCACCGCGCCTGAGCGTGACGCCCTGAGCGCCTACCAGCGGCAGCGCGACTGCCTCTCGGCACGGCTGTTCGACGTCACTGACCGCATCGCGTCCTACCTGTGGACCCCGCAGGAGGTTCCGGGCCTGCTTCGTTCGGCCAGCTCGGCGATGACCGACGAGGTCGAGTTCCTGCAGCGCCTCGACGCCGGAGGGGCAGTTCCCGCCTCTGGTCGGGACACCCTCGCGCTCCTACAGTGAGGGCAGGTCAACCACTCGGAGTGCGACATGGACGTGGAGATCGCGTTGCTCGGAGGATTCCGGGTGTCCGTCGGGGGAGTGGCCGTCCCCGATGACGCCTGGGGCCGACGCAGCGCCGCCGCCCTGGTCAAGCTGCTGGCCCTGGCCCCGCAGCGCCGGATGCACCGCGAGCAGGTCATCGACGCCCTGTGGCCCGGGCTGGGCGTCGCCGACGCGGGGCCCCGCCTGCACAAGGCCGCCCACTTCGCCCGGCGGGCTGTGGGGGAGCAGACGTCGGGGGTCGTGCTGCGTGGCGAGATCGTCGTGCTCCTGCCTGAGGATGACGTCGGGATTGATGCCGTCCGGTTCGAGGCGGACGCCCGGGCCGCGCTCGAGCACGGCGACGCCGACGCGGCCGCTGCGGTCGCGAGTGCGTACGGGCGGACCCTGCTGCCTGACGACCCCTACGAGCCCTGGGTTGAGGATGCCCGGGAGCGGTTGCGCATCCTGCGCGTCGACCTGTTGCGCCTGGCCGGCTCGGTGGGAGGTGATCCTCGAGGAGGACCCGGCCGACGAGGAGGCCCATGTCGCGCTCGCTCGGCAGGTGGCACGGGCTGGGGACGTGCGTGGCGGGCTGCGCCAGCTCGAGCGCCTGGAACGCGCGCTGCGCGCCGAGCTCGGGACCGCGCCGGGGCAGGAGGCCGTGCGCCTGCGCTCCGCGCTGCAGGCAGCACTCGGGCGTGCGGCGCCGGGGCCGGTGGCGGGCCCGAGCCGGGCCTGGTCGGGCGTCAGGCGGCCCTTGCGGCGCTCAGCCGTGCCATGGTGCGGGCGCGGGATGGGCGCGGTACGACGGTGCTGGTGACCGGCCCCACCGGTGTCGGCAAGTCCGCCCTCGTCGACGCCGCGGTCGCACGGGCGCAGGAGCAGGACTGGCGGTTCGGCCGTGGCGCAGCCTCACTCGGTTGAGGGCCCGTGGGCGTACGCCGCGGTGCTCGAGGCCCTTGCGGACCTGTGCCGCCACCACCCGACCCTCCTCGACGGGCTCGACGACGCCTATCGCGACGGAGATCGACAGCGCGCTCTCGGGCCGACCGCTGGAATGGAGCGGCGAGATCAGCCCACCAGCGGCTGTTCGTCGCCGCGGCCGAGCTGATCGCGGCTGGCAGCTGCGGGCCACGGGTTGCTGCTGGTCATCGAGGACCTGCACGAGGCTGACGAGGCAAGCCTGCGCCTTGATCCACTACTTGGCGCGCTGCGCGGTGGAAGCGCCGGTCATGCTCCTTCTGACAGCGCGCGCCGGGGCGGGTTCGCCGATCCCACCGGTCCTGGCCGGGCTGCTCGCCCGCGGGGTCGGGACGCGGCTGGACCTCGCCCCGCTCACTCTGGACCAGGCGATGGACCTGCTGGCCGAGCGCTATCCGGACCTCACCCGCAGCACCGCCGAGCGACTCTGGACGGTCAGCGGTGGGTTGCCCTTCTCCCTCCTGGAGTCGGCCCGGGCGGCGGCAGCGCCGACGTCCGCGGGGATCCCCACTGCCGGAGGAACGGGCGGAAGCCTGCTGGCGACCGCGGTCGGCACGCTCCCATCGGCGGCGCGCTCGCTCGTCGAGCGACTCGCGGTGCTCGGGATGGACGCCAGCACGGACGAGGTCCTCGCCCTGGCGGACGGGCCGGAGCAGGAGGCCTTCGCCGCTGTCGAGGCCGCCGTCGACGCCCTTCTGCTCGTCGCAGGCGACACCGGGTACTCCGTTCCGCCACGAAGCAGTCCGGGAGGCAGTTCTGGCCGGCATCCCACCCCATCGTCGCCCCGCGGTGCACCGCGACGTCGCTCAGCGGCTGGCCGGCCTGGGGGCCCCACCCGCCCGAGTGGCGCGGCACCTGATCTCCGGCGGTGAGCAGCAGGCAGCCTTGCCTCATGTGATCTCTGCCGTCGGCACGCTGGGTGCCCTCGGCGCCTACCGGGACGCCCTCGACCTGATCGACGCGGTGCTCGGCCACGCCACGGGCGAGGATCGTGGTCACCTGCTGGCACGGCGCGGTGACCTGCTCATGGCGACCGGCAGCCCGGACGCCATGGCGGCCTACCGCGCCGCGATCCCGCTCACGTCGGGTGTCGAGAACCGGCTCGCGCGGGCGCGGCTGGCCCGCGCGGCATGCTTCGCGGGTGACTTCGACACCGCGGGTGCCGCGATCGAGGACCTGGACCTCGAGGGTGACGCTGCGGATGGGCCGCTGCTTGTGGCCCGCGGGAACCTGGCCTTCTTCACCGGGGACACACAGGCCGCGTGGGAGGCGGCCAGCCGTGCGCGGCGGGAGCTCTCGGGCACCAACGATCCCTGGCACTACCTGGACCTGATCTCACTGCAGGGGCTCATCGCCCACAACCGGGGGGAGTGGTTCGGCCGCCTGCGCCTGGAGATGCGGGCGACGTCGGGCGCACCCGACCTGGCCGTGGCCCTGTTCGACGCCCACCTGTGCGTCGCGGAGTTCCTGCTCTATGGTCCTGTGCCCTACGCGGATGTGATCGAGATGGCCCAGAACCTGCGCGCCCGGGCGGAGCGGTTCGGCGCGCTGCGGGGCGTGGCCTTCGCGACCTCCCTCATCGGGGAGGCCGCGCTGCTCAAGGGCGACCTGGACCTGGCGCAGGAGGAGCTCGAGCGCTCCGTGGGCCTGCACCGCGAGGTTGCTGCGCCGGCAGGTGAGGCGCACAGCCTGCAGCGACTGGCCGAGTTGCGTCTGGCCCAGGGTGATCGTGGCGAGGCGCAGCGCCTGCTCCAGCAGGCCCTGCCGTTGGCCCGCTGGTCCTTGATCGGGATGCACCTGATGCAGCGCATCTACGGGACGATGATCGTCGCCGCGCCGGATCCGATGACAGCGCGCGCGATCGTCGACCGCGCCGAGGCGACGATGGGCGTGACGGACCGCTGCCACTTCTGTGACGTCATGTTCGCCGTGCCGGCGACCATCGCCTGCGCAGACGTCGGGGACCTCGACGAGGCTCGCCGCCGGTTGACAGAGGCGCAGCAGCTGGCCACGCACTGGGACGGGGGCGCCTGGACGGCCGCGACGATGGAGGCGCGCGCGCACATAGCAGCAGCCGAGGGCAACTGGGCCGACGCGACGAGCCTGTTCGAGTCTGCGGCTGAGCTCTTCGAGGCCTCCGGCCAACCGCTTGACGCCCGTCGCTGCCAGGAGGCGGTCCTCAGCCCAGCCACCTGATTCAGCCCAGCCACCGAACTCAGCCCAGCCACCTGATCGCCTGGGACAGCGCTGCAAAGCAGCCCAGCCCCGTGACGACGACGACCGCCAGGGGCCACCCACGGCGCGCGCCGAGCAGACCCACCAGGACCGACGCTGCGGCCGCAGCTGTGGACGCGCCCGAGGGCACACCATCGGACGGTCGATGGGTCAGGACCCCGCGGACGACGATCGCCACCAGCGCGGACAGCCCCGCGAACGAGGCCACGTGGGTGAGGCGGTCCGGGACCCGGGCATCGGCCAGCAACGGAAGCAGGCGGAACAGCGCGCTGCCCAGCGCGACGAGGATGACGGCTGCGATCAGGGTCATCAGGACCGACCTCCCCCGGCGAGGACGGCCCCTGTCGTGCCCGCGGCGATGGTCAGGAGCATCGCCGGGCCGGCCGGCAGTGACGCTGTCGACACGCTCGAGCCGACCAGGAGCGCCGCAGCGGCGGCCAGCCGATGGCGCACCGGGACCAGCGCCCGGGCACCCGCCCTGACCTCAGCCGCGCGGCCGGTGGCTGGCCCCGGCCCCTGCCAGACGCCCACGTGGGGGATACCGGCAGGGGCAAGGTCAGCGGCCGGTGTCAGCGGCGTGCCAGGCGGGGACGCCTTCACGGCTGGGTCGCCACCGCGGCCGGCTCTGCCGATGGGCGGGGGATCCGGGCGAATGCCCTCCAGGCCCGGCCCACCTTCGACGCGAGCGTGGGCCCGGCGGAGGCCGACTGGCGGACCTGTTCGGCAGCGAGATGCTGCTTCTCGGCCATGCGCGAGCGCTCGGCCTGGCTGTTCATGGTGAGGCTCCACATGAGGAGGCTTGAGCGGGGGTCCATCGTCGGGGTCCTTTCGTTGAGTCGTGAATCCGACGTACCCAACGATCCGATGCCCGCTTTCCCCACTCCTTCCCCGGCCTTCCCGCTGATCAGCGGCACGCTCCGGCACGGGGAAGGGCGGCGGAAGTCCGGATCCCTACAGTGCGGGCATGACCAGAGAACCCGGCGCCACCCTGTTGTCGCGCACCGTCTCCGTTGTTCCGGCGTGGCACACGCTCCAGCCCCGGGGCCGGCGATGAGGGCCGGGGACACCGCGCGGCGCACCCGCACGATCCTCGAGCGCGACATCGACCTGTTCACCCAGCTCACTGGCGACCGGAATCCGCTGCACTACGACACCGAGCTCGCCGCGGCCAGCCGGTTCGGTGGCATCGTCGTGCAGGGAGGGGTCACCAGCGGCCTGCTCAACGCGGTCGTGGCCGAGGACCTGCCCGGCCCCGGCAGCGTCTTCCTGCACGTCGACTGGTCGTTCCGGGCGCCGGTCCGACCGGGGGACACGATCACGGCCGAGGTTCGGGTCCTCGATGTGCGCCAGGACAAGCCGATCACGACCCTTGCCACCGTGATCACCAACCAGGACAACACCGTCGTGCTGGACGGCACCGCCGTCGTGTGGCGCGATCCGACGATCGCCGAGTCGACGTAGGTGCTGCCCCGGTCGGGCCACCCCCATGGTGTCCCCCGGAGCAGCGGCGCGAGGATGAGTCGGCCGCACCCGATTGTGCCGGGCGACCGAGGTGCGGGCCAGGATGAGAGCCCGTCCTCGAGATCTCGGGGTCACCCTTGCGGGTGGTACCCGCAGACATCGTCCAGGTTGTCGCTCTTGTCCTCGCGCGCCGGGCCGGGGCTCGCCGTGCCCGGAGGCGTCGTGCTGGCAGACGGGGTGCTGGCTGACGGCGTGCTGGGTCGGCGTGCTGGTCGCGTGTCCCTTTCGCGGTCTCCTTCAGGGCCGCCCTGACCCGGGCGCGGACGGCTGGCCAGTCCGGGTTGAAGCTGTTGAAGCCGGCCGCGCCGGGAGTGAACACGACGCTGCGCAGCTTGGTGTCCTTGACCTGTTCGGCCAGGGTGAGCATCGCGGGAAGCATCGAGCGGGGGATGTCGGTGCTGATGGACTTCTCGCCGGCTGCGGCGATGGACTGGTAGTTCCGCAGCACCGTCAGCGGGGTGGCCTGCTCCACCGCCGCGTTGATCACGCAGCGCTGGCGCTCCATGCGCTTGTAGTCGTCCAGCCCGTAGCGCCCGCGGGCGTACCACAACGCGCGCCGGCCGTTCATCTCCTGGTCGGCGCCGACCTCGATCCACTCATCGGGCGCGATGCCGGCGTCGGTCTTGCCGCCGATCGGGATGGGGTAGTTGACGTTGAGCGTGATTCCACCGATGGCATCGACGAAGTCCTTGAAGCCGTCCATGTTGACCTTGACGAAGTAGTCGACCTCCAGGCCGAGCGCCTCGCCGACCGATGCCTTGAGCACCTCGGCGCCGACGTCCTTGGTCTTGCCCAGCACGTCGTGGGGAACACGGGCAGGCACGTTGCGGTACATGGCATTGAGGAGGAACTCCGGGTTGGCAGCGTCCATCCCGTCATAGAACCCGTAGGGGTAGTACCGCGACAGCGGTGAGTCCGTCGGGAACGGCATCCGGCCCGTGTTCCGCGGCAGCGTGAAGAGGGTGGTCGCTCCTGTGTGCGTGTCGATCGACGCCACGATGACGGTGTCGGTCCGGTCGCCCAGGGACTCGGCCCGGTCCTCACCGGAGTCACCGCCCACGATCAGGACATTGATGCGCGGCTGGTCCCTCCACGGGTCCGCGATGATGGTCACGGGGCGCTCGTCGCGGGTGGTCCCCGACTCGGTGCCGAAGACCGTGTTGACCAGGCTCGCTGTGGTCGAGGCATACCGGGAACCGATCGCCAGTGGCGCTGCGACCAGCACGCACAGAACCATCACCAGGACGCCCCCGACCACGTGCTGGACGGCACTGAGCCGTGCCGGTCGCAGCGCCGCATAGGTCCAGCCGATCAGCAGCACGTACGCGGCCGCGATCACGATCAGGCCCACGCCCACATGGTCCAGGGCGCGAGGCTGCAGGACCATCGACTCGATCATCTGGCGTCGGGTGAGCAGCAGCGCGACTCCAGCGACGACCAGAACGGCGCTGATGCCCATCAGCAGTCCGCCGACGAGTCGACGCCCGGCCCTCCACAGTCCGAGCCCCGGGATCAGCGTGCCCAGGGTCGTCCAGCCGAGTGCGGCGCCGAAGGACCGAGCCTGGGCGGCGGGGAGGGCCGAGGCGCCTTCCACCTGCGTGCCGGTCCCGATATCGCGGGGGGCCTCGGGTGGCTGGGTCACTGCCCTCTCCTGACGAATGCGTCCTCAGCGGGGCGCTATCGAAACCGTCCGTGCGCCGTTGAAGCCGACCATGGCACAGACGGGGGCTGGCGGGGCTCGAACGCGCCGAATGGTCGCGACTTCGCCTCACCGAACGAAGGATTCCCACCAGTTCGGTGCGCCAAACGCGCCAATGACCTGCATTCATGGATAACGGCGTCGCACCGACCGATATCCGGCAATTGCCTGGTTCTGGGCCCCGCGTCGTCAGGGACCGGAGCGCCCGTCGAGCCGCTCGCGCAGGAGCCCCTGCTCGGCCGGGTTGCCGGTGAGCGTCAGCGCGACGCGGTCGGCGTCGCGGGCCTCCTCGATGCGGCCGAGCCGGCGCAGCAGCTCGGCGCGGGTCGCGTGCCACGGTGGGTAGCTGTTCAGGCGACCGCCGAGGGCGTCGACCTCGACCAGCGCCTGCTCGGAGTCGAACAGCTCCGCGCTGGCGATCGCGCGGTTGAGCCGCGTCACCGGCGAGGGATCCAGGTGCAGCAGCATGTCGTAGAGGATCACGATCTGCAGCCAGTCGGTGTCCTGCCACGTGGGAGCCTCGCAGTGGACCGCGGCGATCGCCGCCTGCAGCTGGAACCTCCCTGCCCGCCCGCCGCCGAGGGTCGCAGCCCGTTCGATGAGGCCCACGGCGCGGGTGATGTCCGCGGTGCGGTACAGCGACCTGTCCTGGTCGGGCAGGCGGACCAGCCGTCCGCCGGAGGTGCGCGCCTCACGCCGGGCGTCCTGCAGGGTCATGAGCGCCAGGAGCCCCAGCGCCTCGGGCTCCTGCGGGAAGGCGGCGGCGATGAGCGTGGCCAGCCAGATCGCGTCCGCGGCCAGGGCGCGGTCGTCCATCGCCGGGCCCGCGGAGCTCAGGTAGCCCTCGTTGTACATCAGCGCGCACACCGAGAGCACGTCGCCGAGCCGGCCGGGGAGGTCCTCGGCATCGGGCACCCGCAGGCTGATCCCGGCGCTGACGATCTTGCGCTTGGCTCGGCTGATCCGCTGGCCGATCGTGGGCGCCGGGGTGAGGAACGCCCGGGCTATCTGCTCGGTGGTCAGCCCGACCACGGCGCGCAGCGTCAGCGGCAGTCGCGACTCCACGGGCAGTGCCGGGTGGCATGCTGCGAACAGCATGGGGATCCGCTCATCCGGGGGTGCCGTCGCACGCGAGGCTGCCGCTGACGCCGGGGGTGCGCCCGCGGGCCGGCCCGAGGCGGGCGGAGGGCCGGGCCACGGCGGGTCGTCCGGTGGGTCGACCTGGCCGGACGCCCAGGTCGGGTCGGTGCCGAGTCGATCGAGCAGCTTCTGGGTCCGTGCGCGGCTTCGGAGCCGGTCGATCGCATTGCGGTGGGCGGCGGTGGCCAGCCACCCGGTGGGGTTGCGCGGCACTCCCGACACGGGCCATGTGGCCCACGCGTCGGCGACCGCCTCCGCCACCGAGTCCTCCGCGGTGTCGAAGTCGACCACGCGGGCCAGCCGGGCGACCAGCCGGCCCGCGTCCGAGCGGATGGCCCGCTCGAGGTCGGGCTGAGCGTCCACCCGGCCTACTCCATGTGTTCTGAATGCTCGACCAGGGGCCGGATCTCCACCGCGACGCCGGGCAGCTTCAGCGACGGCCAGGTCGCGGCCAGGGCGATCGCGGCATCGAGGTCGGGCACGTCGATGACGCTGAACCCGCCGATGACCTCCTTCGCCTCGCTGAACGGACCGTCGACGACCACCGAGCCACCGTCGCCGCGCACTGTCGTGGCCGTGTCCACGGACTGGAGCTCTGCGCCCATGTCGGTGATCACCGCGGAGTTGCGCTCGAACCAGCCGAAGATCTCGCCGTACACCGCCTCGGCGTCCGCCGGATCGAGGGTCGCGTCGTCCTCGGGGCGCGAGGTGTACATCAGGACGTACTTCATGGGACTTCCTCTCGCAGGGGCGGCGGGGGTGCCGCTACCAGTGTGTCGCGCGAGGTCCTCCCATTTCGACAGGTGATCGGCACGGATCCGCCGGCGCGCTCATCGTGGAGCGCGGGTCCGGGCCGGTCGGGCGGGCATCAACCCTGTGACGCGTCGACAGCACGGGTGGCTGCGATCCGGCGTGTGAGCTCCTCGCGCGTCATGTTCCCGGGGGTGCGGAACAGGGCGGCTTCCACGGCCTCATCCAGGGGCAGCTCGTTGAAGCGCTGGAACCTCTCAGTCACGGTCTCCGCCGCGGCATTCCAGCGCGACGTCGCCACCACGGTGGCGGCGTGGTCGTCCCGACGCCAACTGATACCCATTTCGCCTCCCCTTCGAGATCGATCGTGTGGGGACGGTATGGAGTGGCGCGGTGCGGCGCAAGGGAGTCCCAGCAGGTTCACCCGGTCAGCGGTGCGGCCGATGCCCGCGCTCCGCAGGCGCCTCAGAGGGAATCCACGATGACATCGAGCATCCGGCTCGCCGGACCGCGGGGTGCGGCGGCCGCGGGCTCGGCACGGAATCCCGCCGCGCGGATCGCATCCATCAGCTCGTCCACGGACTCCGGGACCATCGAGGACTCGGCCAGCGCCCGCAGGAGCCGGCCCTTCGTCGCCTTGTTGAAGTGGCTGGCGACCGCGCGCCTGTCGCCCAGGTCGTGGATGACCCGGATCGCAACGCGTGCGCCCCGGTGGGCCGCTCCAGCTCGAGGCGTAGGTCGCGGAGCGCAGGTCGACGACGAGGCCGGTCCGCGCCGGCGTTCTGAGCGCCCGGGCGAGCGGCTCGCGCCAGAACGCGGCCAGCCGCCCGGGACCGGGAAGGGTCACCGCGCCGGACAGCCGGTAGGCCGGGATCGGATCGGTCAGGCGGACAGCACCCCACAGGCCCGACCAGACGAGCACCCATTCGGCCAGTCGAGCCTGCGTCGCCGGGTCCGCTCCGCCCATGTCGAGGGCAGCGAAGAGGACACCCGTGTAGACCTGCCACGCCGGTGCGGTGCTGGCCCTGCGAAGGGCCTTGTCGCGCTGCACCTCCCCGGCTTGGCCGGCGCTGAGCCCGAGGACGCCCAGCGCCTCGGCAGGCGTGGACCGGCAGAGGCTCACCAGCGCACTGAGCACCTTGCGACGCGCCGGGTTCAGGGCCGGCAGGGACAGGGCGGCCAGGTCGAGCGTCGGCCCGTGAGAGGGAGCGGTCTTGCCCTCGCTGGGAGGGAGGAGGACGAGCACAGGGTGCATCCTGTCAGGCGAGTCGCGTGTCCAGTCCTGCGATCCGCGGGGAGTCCGTCATCCGCTGGTCGTGGTCGGGCTCCACCGTCTCGACGATGTCCCACGACCGCCCGAGGGCGTCGGCCAGAGCTCGCAGGATGCGTGCGTGGCTCCACGCTGTCAGGGCATTCGCATCCAGATGGTGCAGGCCGGGCTGGGGGTCGGCCACCAGGGACAGCAGGGCCGCAGCTGTGTCGTCGAGGAACGCGCACGCAGGGATCCAGCGCCAGCTGGCCCGCACGGAACCGTCTGCTGCCTGCTGTGCGTCCGTGTGCGCGACCATGTTGTTGCCGCGGCCGTCCGGGTCGATCTGGTACCCGAGCCGGGCCACCATGGCATCGTGGTTCGCTGCCCAGATGGCATCCTCGCAGCGGATCTTGTAGCGGCCGTACTCGTCGCTCGCTGTGCGCGGCGAGTCGATCGTGTACGGACCATCCGGACGCTCAGCGAAGACCATGGTCGTCGACGTGAACACGAAGGGGATGCCGCGCTGTCCAGCGGTGCCCGCGAGGAGGCCGGCCCATGCCTCCGCCCCGAAGGCCATGTGGACGATCGCGTCGGGCCGCTGCTCGTCGAGGAACCGCTGGCAGGCGGACGGGTCGTCGGGGGAGACCTGCTCGCGCAACCAGGGCACGATGTCGTGGCCGACAGCCTGCGCTGCACCCGCGAAGCGGGGCGCGACCGTTCCCGACATCCCGGTGACCACGATCCTCACGTCGCGGACCGTAGCACCGGTCGGACGCCCGCCGACAGGGAGTCCTGCTCCCATGCCGACGGCCTGCTCCCGTCTGGATGGGAGCAGGCCGTCACGATGGGAGCAGATCCGCGCGGTGGTCGGCGTTCCGGTCGCTCGGCAGTGCGGGTGCCGGTCAGCGGAACGACAGGTGCACGTGGTCGTAGTGGTTGGCGGTGGCCGACCCGCGGTCGGACATCCCGCGCCAGCCGTCGCCAGCCCGCTGCGTCGTCCAGATCCTCTGGGCGTGGATGACCTCGGTGATGCCCAGGGCTGAGGCGTTGGCCCGTGCCCAGTTGGCGATCTCCCTGCCAGCGGCGCCGCTGACCATGACGTCGAGCGCTCGCCCGGAGGAGTGGTTCGCCGACCCTCCGCGGTAGCCGCCGTAGGCGCTCACCTGGGGGAAGCGCGCGCAGATGGCGCGGTGCGCGGCGATCGCGTTGGACCTCAGCCCGCCCTCGACGCCGGAGCCGCTGGCGCAGGCGGCACTCGACAGCCCGCCCGAGGTGGACGCCTTCGGCTTCGACTTGGACAGGAACTCGGCCTTGACCCAGCGAAGCTCGTCCTTGTACACGACCTGACGGAATCCGTCCTCGGACACGTCGGTGATCTTCACCTTGTCAGCGGCGTCGAGGACGGTGATCACCTCGGCATCGGCCTCGGGCGTCTTGCGCACCTTCAGCGCCACCTCGGTGTAGCGGGAGCCGACGATCTCGGGCTCCTCCGGCTCGGGGGCTGCCTCCGCTGCGGGCTCGGCCGTCGGGCTGTCCGAGGGCCCTGCCACGGGCGCTGTCGAGGGGTTGGCCGGGTCCAGCGCGTCGCTGCCTGCGATCGCCGGGATCGGGCCACGGGTGGCGGATCGCGAGGTCCGTGCCATCCGCGCTGCCGCCTGACGGTCGATCAGCGCGGCCGCGTCGGCGACGAACGTGGTCGGCTCGGCTGTGGGGACACCGTGGACACCGAGGGCGACGGGCGCCTCGACTGGGGTCCTGGGGGCTGCAACGGCGGCACCTGCTGCGGTCAGCAGGGCCAGGGACATCGCGGCGGTGAGGAACCCTGCACGACGCACGGGGCTGGTGGTGCTCGTTCGACGATCGGGGCAGTCGGTGGAGTCGTGGCGACCCATGGCTGCGGCCTTCCTGTGGACGACGGCGGAGCCCGGGCAACACGCCCGCGAGGGCAGTTGACAGGCCGCAATGAGGGCCGTTTCGGCGGCTCCAGGCCGTCCGCGTCCGGGCGTACCGCCTCCTTGTGCCCACAACGCAGTGAAGGGAAACTGTGACGCTGCTCTCATTGAGCGGGGCTGCAGCCGCCGGCCGCCCCCCGACGGGAGGGGGAGTGGACCGCCCAAGGGCTCAGGACCGGATCGTCGCCGGGCCGTCCACCCCTGGGACGTCCAGCTCCGGGGTCTCGGGCTGGAACGGGTCCTCGACGTCAACGGCGCCGATCGCCACCTGGTTGCGCCCAGCGCGTTTGGCGACGTAGAGCGCATGATCCGCCCGTGAGAGCGCCACATCCGGGTCGGTGGTGGCGACGGCCAGGACCGCCCCGACCGACACTGTCACCGGAATCTCGCCCAGGTCGGTGTTCACAGGCGCGCTGGCCGCCGTCTGCACATTCGTGGCCACCCGGCGCAGCGTTGGCTCGTCGGGGCAGTGGGCCAGGACGATCACGAACTCGTCGCCACCGATCCGTCCCACGATGTCCTGGTGCCGCACCGCGCCCTTGAGACGATCGGCGACTGCGGAGATCACGACATCGCCGATGCGGTGGCCCAACTGGTCGTTGATCTGCTTGAGGTTGTCGATGTCGCACCACAGCACGCCGATGTGCTCGGCTGGAGCCGGCGACAGCCCGAGCTGGGCCTCGAGCCGGCTCAGGAGGCTGAAGCGGTTGGCCAGGCCCGTCTGCACGTCGTGGGTCGCCCGGAACGTCAGGTCCGCCTGCATCCGCCGGGTCTCGGTCCGGTCGGCGAACTGGTGGACGAACAGCTGGGCGTTCCCGGTCTCGTCGCGCAGGATGCCCACCGCGTGGTCGACCCAGACCTCGCCCAGGGCGCTGATGAGGCTGTGCTCGAGGCGGACCGTCTCGAGCTCGCCGATGTGCAGCTCGTGGCGCAGGTCCTCGACCCGGTCCCGCTCCTCCTCAGGGATGAACTCGCGGAAGCGATGGCCGATCAGGCGCTCTGCAGGGGTGCCCAGCAACTCGCAGAGCGCGGGGTTGGCCTGGACGATGCGGTCGTGGGCGTCGGCCACTGCCATGCCCTCGGGCGCGCCGTGCATGGCCATCCGGAACTGCTCCTCGCTGCGAGCCAGCTCCCGCTTGGCGCGCAGCTCCTCGGTGACGTCCCGCAGGCCGAAGGCCAATCCGGTGACGAGCCCGCCCTCGACGGTCAGCGAGCGTGCCGTGACCGACATGAACCGGTAGGCCCCGGTGGTGGAGCGGAACCGGATCACGTCATCGTGGATCTCCTCGCCCTGGCGGATGCCGGCCACAGCGGCCGAGAACCTCTCCAGGTCGGGCTTGGCGACGAACGCGGTGAGCGCCCTTCCGGCGAGCAGGCCGGACTCCCAGCCGAGCAGGGTGGTGACCGAGGGTGAGACCCAGGTGATGAGGCCCTGGGGGTCCGTCTGGGCCACCACATCGGTGGAGTTCTCGCTCAGCACCTGGAAGTGCCGGGCTGAGGCGTGCAGGGTCTGCAGGTTCTCCACCTCGGCGGTGACGTCGGTGAACTGGGCCAGGAACTTCAGGGGCAGGCCCGTGCGGGCGGGCATGGAGGACAGGACCAGGTCGACCCAGATCTGCGCGCCATCCACGGCGAGGCATCGCTGGCGCTGTGTGAATGACTGACCGGCATCATCGCGGGACATGTCCACGAGCGACTTCGCGACGTTGGACCAGTCGTCGGGGTGCGTGATGTCGAAGAGCCCCGAGCTGGCCAGGTCGTTGGCGGGGTGGCCGAGCATCGAGCACAGCTTCGGGTTGACGACCAGGAAACGTCCGTCGGTCGAGGTGATCGCCATGCCGATGGCGGCCAGCTCGAAGAGCTCGGCCTCCACGCGCTGCGATGGCCGGGTGCTGCCGTCCTCGGATACCAACTTCACGCGTCAAGGGTACGAGGAATAGTGGACAAATCAGTAGGCAATGGTTGCGCCGAACGGGTGGTTTGCGTCGGCCTTTCGCGAATTCCGGTCACTCTGTGCCGATTCTTCGCCTTCCGACACCGGAATTCGCACCCATCAGGTGACACTCGAGTGGTGACGGGCCCGTGACGGTGACCCCCGGCCGCCGCCACAGCCGTGCAGAAGCGCGCCGCCGTTCAGCTCGTCCGCGCGCTCAGCAGGCCGTGGACCTCAGCCAACTCCTCGTGCAGGGGAACGCCGCTGAGCCACGTGGTCATCTCGGACGCGGGCAGGGCCTTGGACCACAGGAAGCCCTGGCCCATCTCCGCCCCGAGCAGCTGAAGGATCTCGAGCTGCTCGGGGGTCTCCACGCCCTCGGCGATCACGGCGAGGCCCAAGGACTCGGCCATGTTGATGATGGCGTCGACGATGGACTGGTCGGAGAGGTCGCGGCACAGCCCGTCGACGAAGGAGCGGTCGATCTTCAGCGCCGTCACGGGCAGCCGCTTGAGGCGCGCCAGCGACGAGTACCCGGTCCCGAAGTCGTCGATGATCAGGTGCACGCCCAGCTTCCGCAGCGCGTCCAGGGTTGAGGCAGAGGCGTCCACGGAGCGCATGACCGCGGTCTCGGTGATCTCCAGGTGCAGGCTGTCCGGCGGGACGCCGGTCTCAGCAAGGGCCCGGCTGACCTTGTGGATCAGGTCAGGGTCGGTCAGCTGACGCGGGGACAGGTTGATCGCCATCCAGAGGGACTGCGCCTCGGGCATGTCGCGACGCCAGCGCTGCAGCTGGCCGAGCGCGGTCTCGAGCATCCAGGCGCCGAGCGGCAGGATCAGCCCCGTGTCCTCGGCCAGGGGGATGAACTGGTCGGGACCGAGCAGCCCGCGCTCCGGGTGCTGCCACCGGATCAGGGCCTCCATGCCGATCGCCTCACCTGAGGTCAGGTCGATCACCGGCTGGTAGTGCGCGCGAAGCTCGTCGCGCTCCAGCGCCCGACGCAACCCCAGCTGGTCATCGAGGCGTGCGGTGGCCTGTTCGTGCATGGCCTGGTGGAAGTGCGCCGCCTGGTCGCGCCCTGCGCTCTTCGCCCGGAACATCGCCGAGTCGGCCTCCCGGATCAGCGACTGGGCGTTCGCGCCGGGAGTGGCCGGCGCCACCCCGATGCTCGCGGTCAGGGTGATCTCGTGCGTGGCGATCGTGAACGGGGCGGAGATGGCCTCCCGGATGACGCCGACGAGGTGCTCCACCTCCGGCTCGCGGATCGCCTCGCACACCATGGCGAACTCGTCGCCGCTGAACCGCGACAGCGTGTCACCCGGTCGGGTGACCAGGGTGAGCCGCTCGGCCACATCGACCAGGAGGGCGTCGCCGATGCTGTGCCCCAGCCCGTCGTTGACGGTCTTGAACGAGTCCAGGTCGAGTAACAGGACCACCAGTCGCTCGCCCCTGCGAGGGGTGCGCGCGAGGCCGGCCTCGATCCGATCCGCCAGCAGGGTGCGGTTGGGCAGCCCGGTGAGCGGGTCGTGCAGGGCGCGGTGCTCGCGCTCCTGGGCCAGACGCTCGCGCTCCTGGGACATCTGCGCCGTGCGCTGCACCGCCAGCAGCGGCGGGATGAGCAACGGGAGGAGCACCCAGGAGTACGTGCCCTGGACAGCGACGACTGCGACCAGCGGCGACAGGGTGAGGACGGCCAGCGTGGACACCGTGTAGAACCAGAAGTCCTCCGTGAAGGACTCCCACCACGTCTGCTCCTGGGCCAGCCCGGCAACCATGGCGAGGTTGACGAGGTGGTAGGCGATCCAGGACAGGGCGATCAGGCCCATGGAATCGCGGTGGATGAAGTCGGCGGCCCCGTCGAGGCCCGGGGAGAAGAAGTGCGAGAACCATGAGTCGGAGGCGGTGTCGGGTGCGCCGCGGCCAGAATCCAGGGAGAGGACAGCCCAGGCCGCCAGCACGGACATGCTGTAGTTGCCGACGTTGAACACCAGCTTCCAGGTGACCTTGCGCGCGAGGAGCTCGCTGATGAGCGTGGCTCCCGCCATCAGCGCCACCGCCGGCACGGGGCCCCAGAGGTACATCGTCGCGAACACGAAGGCCTGCGAGATCGAGATCGGATCGCCCTCGAAGCGGCTCATCATGATGGGTCGGAGCTCGGTGATGATCACCAGGACCGCCATCATCACCAGCGGCTCGGCACCCGCATCCGTGACCTTGAGGTCGCCCAGGACCTTGGGGAACAGGGCCACCGCCACGAGCGCCGCTCCGCACCCGAGGACGGTGCTCAGGGTCCAACTGCTCAGGAAGACAGCCGGATGCCGAGCCTGCGACAGGCTGGCACGCATCCCGGCCATCGGCCTCTCCTTTCAGAGAGTAATCGCGTCATGGCGCACGGTAATGGATCGTAACCGCGCGCACAACATTGGGGTAACGCCTTCACGCGTATGGCCGCATTCCTTGGCGAATACCGGACTCAGGGTTCGGTGAGTCCCTCGACGCAGATCTGGTTCCCACCGGCGCGCTTGGCGCGGTACAGGGCCTCGTCCGCCCGGCGCAACGCCTCGTCGGTCTCGGCGGTGGCCTCGGCCAGGACAGCCCCCACGGAGATGCTGACGTCGATCTGGGCGTCCGAGGACTCGACCGGGTGGCTGGCCGCGGCCTGCACGTTGCGGGCGACGATCGCGAGCTCCTCGAGGGAGCTGCAGTGATCGAGGACGATGAAGAACTCGTCGCCGCCGTACCTGGCCACTTCGTCCTGCCGACGCACGGCCCGCTCCAGCCGGTTGGCCACGGCCGAGATCACGGCATCGCCCACGAGATGGCCGTACCGGTCGTTGATCGGCTTGAGGTTGTCGATGTCGCAGAACAGCACCCCGACCGTGTCGGCGGACTCAGCGGGGAGCCCCAGCCGCAGTGCCAGGCGGGTCTTCAGCGACTCCTTGTTGGCCAGGCCGGTCTGCAGGTCGTGGCTGGCGCGGTAGGTGAGGTCGGCCTCCAGGCGCTGGGCTGCGGTGCGGTCGGCGAACTGGTGGACGAACAGGGCTGGATTGCCCAGGTCGTCACGCATGATGCCGACCGAGTGGTCCACCCAGACCTCGCTGGTGGGGCTCGTGAGCCGGTGCTTGCGTCGCTCGATCGCGGCGTTGCCCCACAGCAGGCGCTCGCGCCAGCGATCGACCTCCTCGCGCTCCTCCTCGGGGATGAACTCGCGGAACCTGTGCCCGATCAGCTCCTGGCCCGAGGCGCCGAGGAGCTCGGACATAGCCGGGTTCACCTGGACGATGCGGTCCTGCGAGTCGGTGACGGCCATGCCCTCGGGGGCCCCGAGCATGGCCATCCGGAACTGCTCCTCGCTGCGTGCCAGCTCCCGCTTGGCCCGCAGCTCCTCCGTGACGTCGCGCATGGCGATCGCGGTCCTGCGCCCGGTCCCGGCGTCGGCGACGGGTCGCGCAGTGACCGACATGTAGCGATAGGCCCCGGAGTTGGATCGGAACCGCACGGTGCGCGTGGTCGGCTCCTGCCCGGGCTCGGAGCCCGCCAGGGCATCGGCGAACCCGGTGATGTCCTCGGGGGCGATGAGCGTCGTGATCTCCCGGCCGATGATCTCGGTGGATCGCGACTCCGGGCCGAGGACCGCGCGGACGGACGGGGAGGCCCACGTGATGCGGCCGCCGTCGTCGATCAGGCAGACCACGTCCAGGACGTTCTCGCTCATGACCTCGAGGGAGGCCTGGGCCTGCACCGAGGTGGTCACGTCGACGGCTTGGGCGAGGATCGCGTCGCTGCCGAACTCGTCCATGGCGAGCACGCTCAGCGACACGTGCAGCCAGCTGCCGGGAGTGGGCCCCTGGACCCGCGCGATCGAGACGTGCTGGACGCCCGACGGTGGACATCGCGTCTGCCATCCGCTCCCGGTCGACCTGGTGGACCAGCTCGGCCACCGTGCGGCCGACGAGCTCGTCCTCCTCGACCTGGACCAGGTCGAGCATGGCGCGATTCGCCCACAGCACCCTGCCCTGGGGGTCGATCACCGCTGCGCCGACTGCGGCACCCTCATGTGCACGCAGATGCCACGCGTCAAGGTCGTTCTGTGCGACGACGGGCGTCGCGTCAGGCGCGTCAGGCGTCGGCTGAATGGCGGCCACGCCGACACTCTAGAGCCGGGGACCGGCGTGCGGCTCGGGGGACGCCCCTTCAGGTGCAGCGCGACCGCATCAGGGCGTGCGGGGCCGTTGACCCCCTCGCTCCGCGCCGCCATGCTGGGGCCGGTCGCGTCGAGGCGGGCGCGTGGGAGGAGCGTGGATGGGCACGGGCACCGTCATGGCGGCTCGCGTCGAGCGCAGCGCGGATCCGGTGGCCTGATGGTCGCCAGGCGGATCGACCTGAACGCCGACCTCGGGGAGGGCATCGGCGACGATGGGGCCCTGCTCGGGATCGTCACCTCGGCCAACATCGCCACGGGCGCCCACGCCGGCGGCGGAGCGGTGCTGGAGCGGGCCGTGGCCACGGCGGCCCGACGTGGGGTCGCGATCGGTGCCCACCCCTCGTACCGCGACCGCACCGGCTTCGGACGTGTCTCCCACCTCGCGGTGCTCCGGGTGGACCCGTCGGCCCGCTCCCACGTGGTCGGCGACCTGGTCGAGCAGATCCTGCTGGTGGCGCGGGAGGCCGGTGGGCACGGTGAACCGCTGGCCCACGTCAAGGCCCATGGATCCCTCTACAACGACGCGGTCCACGATGCCGTGGCCGCAGAGGTCGTGGCTGAGGCCGTCCTCGGTGCCGAGCATGCCCTCGGCTACCGCGTTGCGGTGCTCACCCAACCCGGTGGTCAGCTGGCGCGTATCGCTGCCGGTCACGGCCTTGTCGTGATCGCAGAGGGTTTCGCCGACCGTGGGTACCTCAGCACCGGGGAGCTGGTGCCCCGCGCCGAGCCCGGGGCCGTGCACTCGGACGCCGCCTCGATGGTTGCACAGGCGCTGGCCCTTGCTGCCGGTCGGGTCACCCCCGTCGACGGGCCGCAGATCGCTGTCGCGGTGGACTCGCTCTGCGTCCACGGCGACACGCCCGGCGCCGTTGCTGCCGCGCGGGCGATCCGGGCTGCGCTCGAGGACGCAGCCTGGGAAGTCGTGGCGCCCGCAGGAGCCGGGGGTTCACGTCGTCGCTCATCCTCATCGGGCGGGGAAGGGGGCCACGGCGAGCCCGGCGATCCGCGAACGGCCCTCAGGGCGCCAGCCGGGCGCAACGCTGCGGAGGCGATCGACGCCGACGGTCTCGCGGTCCTCGCCTTCGGGGACAGGGCCCTGCTCATCGAGCCCGCCGACGGCCGTGCGCCGGGCACGCCGTGGGTGCTGCGCCTGGCGGACCGGGCCCGCCGCACGTGGCCGCACGCGATGGTGGTCGCCGGCCTGGGCAGCGTGCTGGTGGCCTTCGATGCGCCGTCGGAGCGGCCGGAGCCCCGCGGGCGTGGTGTCATCGACCTGCTCTCCGCCGATGGGCAGGTGGACGGGACCGGGCTCCACGCGGAGGCTTCCGGCGCACACCCCGGCGGGCGGCGGGGACCTGCGTCCCCTGGTCCCGCCACCCCCCGGCATCACCTCATCGGCACCCGGTACGACGGGCCGGACCTGGCAGAGGTGGCCGCCATGCTCGAGGTGCCGGCCGTCGAGGTGGTGGACCGGCACCGTGCGGCTGCCTGGACTGTGGCGGCCGTCGGCTTCTCCCCGGGGTTCGGCTACTTGACCACCACGGACCCGCTGTTCGCCGGGGTCGTCCGCCGCCCCGACCCCCGGCCGCGGGTGCCCAGGGGATCGGTGGCCCTCGCAGCCGGGATGTGCGCCGTCTACCCCTCGGCGACGCCGGGCGGCTGGCAGCTCATCGGCTCCAGCCGCACCGAGTTGTTCGACGTGGACGCCGAGCATCCCGCGCTGCTGCGGGTCGGCGACGTTGTCCGGTTCACGCAGGAGAGCTGATGGCTGGTCTCCGGGTCGTGGGGATGGCTGGCTCCGCCCTGTACCAGGACGCCGGGCGCCGCCACCTCGACAGTGGTGTGCCCGTTGGGGGAGCCTTCGACCGCTACGCGCATGCGGCCGCGACGGCGCTCGTCGATGGCTCGATCGAGCAGGCCACCCTGGAGGTCGTCGGCAGGATCGAGCTCGAGGCGCAGGCCCCGGTCACCATCGCGGTCACCGGGCATGCGAGCGTGAGCATCGATGACCTGCCTGCTGCGCCCTGGACGGCGTTGGACGTCACGGCGGGTGCGCGGGTCGAGGTGCGCAGCGAGGGTCGTGCCTATCTCGGCGTGGCCGGCGGGTTCCAGCCGGCCAGCGTGCTCGGGTCCCGCTCGACGTGCGTGCTCGGGCCGATCGGTCCGCCACCGGTGGAGGTCGGGGACTGCCTGCCGCTGGCAGCGCAGTGCCTGTCAGGAACCTCCGGTGACTTCGTCCGGCGTCCGGAATGGCGTGCTGTGGTGCATGTCGTGCCGGGACCGCACCTGCGGATCGCGTCCTGTGAGGTGCGCGTGCTCGAGATCTCCCGGATCGGCGTGCGGCTCGGCGCGGGACTGCTGGCGGGCGGATCTGCCCCCGCGCGATCGGACCTGCCCTCCCTGGGGGTCCTGCCGGGAGCCATCCAGGTCCTGCCCTCCGGGGACTGGATGCTGCTCGGCCCCGATGCCGGCACGATGGGTGGCTACCCGGTGGCCGGGGTCGTGGCCACAGCCGACCTGGACACCTGGGCGCACTGCAGCATCGGTGACCTCATGCGCCTGGAGGCGACTGATGGCGGGGACGCGCCCGACCCGGCAGACCCTCGCGTGGTCCGGGTGAAGGGCCTCGGCGGATAGGCCGTCTCATGCAGCAGGGCCCGGGACACGTGCGTCCCGGGCCCTACGAAACAGCTGCTGCGATCAGGAGGCCAGAGCCTTTGCCTTCATCGCGTCGAACTCCTGCGCGGTGATGGCCCCGGAGTCGAGCAGGCCCTTCGCGTCGGCGATCTGCTCGGCCGGCGACTTGGTCTTGGCGGCGACACCCTGGATGTACTTCTCCTGCTGCGCCTGCGCATCGGCCATGGCGGCCATCTGGCGCTCACCCATGCTCTTGCCACGCGCGATCAGGTAGATCAGCGTGGTCAGTGGCGCGAAGAAGATGAAGCAGACGGCCCACAGGAACTTGGCGAAGCCGCCGAGGGTGTGGTCGCTGAAGAGGTCGATGACGCAGCGGATCCAGATGAAGATGAACGCGATCCAGATGAATACGACGAGCATCCACAACAGGGCGTCCCAGAGACTGGTGCTGTTGAAGTCCCACATAAGGGGATCCTTTCGAAAGGGTATGGCGGTTGACCCCTGCATTCTAGACCAGATGCAACCCTTTGCTGACGGAATGTCGCGGTTTGGAAATGTCGTGTCCGGTCGCCGGCTCGCAGTGTGGGTCCGCACGCCGCGGACGGGTGCCAGTCGGGTCCCAGGCGGAGCCCGAGCGGATCGAGGCGATGGCGTCTACGGTGGGATGGTGACGGATCCTGAGCTGGTCGTTCGGCGCGCGAGCGAGACATCGTTCGTGGCTGCCCTCGGCGACGTCGAGGTGGGGTGGGCCTCGGTGGCCGTCTCGCCCGGCGTGTGGGAGGTCTACCGCACCGTCACCGCGCCGGCGTTCGAGGGCCGCGGGATCGCCTCGCGCCTGACGCGATATGTCCTCGACTCCGCGGATGCCGCCGGCGTCACCGTGATCCCGAGCTGCTGGTACGTGGACGGGCTGATGGCCCGCGTCTCGCCGCAGTACGACCATCTGCGCTCCGGTCACCGACCCGCCCCCGCGACGGAGGGCGAGCCAGACTCCTGCCGGATCGGCCCCGCGGTGCTGCCCGTGCAGCCGGGCAGCACCTCCTGAGTCGTCAGCCCCTGGCATTCCGATCGCGGTCCTCGGCGATGCGCTGCGGCCTCCTGCGGGGCCGGCTCAGTTCGGTCGCACGAGTCCAGTCAGGTCGGTTCCGGGGCACGTGAGGTTGCGGTCCAGGGACCTGCCGTCGCTGCCCGTGCCGATCCGTTGGACGATGGCGGGCTCACGGCCCCCGAATGAGGAGCGCCCGCAGGTGTTGGCCGCGATGTCCGCGGACGCCCGCCCGATCCCCACCCACGTGGGCACCTCGACACCGGCGCCGCCGGTGATCTCCTCCCACAGCGCGGGGGCGGAGTAGATCCCCACGGGATGGCCGCCCTCGGCCAGGACGCGCAGGTGCTCGGTGATGACGGCCCGATGCCGTGCCTGCGAGCCCTTCCACACCTCGGGGAGCTCGACGTCGAGCCACACCGGCGTGCCCGTGGGGACTCCCTGCTCCGCGAGCGCCTTGAGGTCGCCCCGGCCCGCCCTGCGCCCGACCTTCACGGGATCACCTGAGTTGCTGTCCGCGGTGTTCACGTACACCGCGGCGCCAGCCTGCCGCGACGCGAAGCGCCACTGGGCGGCGAAGCACGGGTTCGGGC
This sequence comes from uncultured Actinomycetes bacterium, assembly GCA_963700395.1. GTDB lineage: Bacteria > Actinomycetota > Actinomycetes > S36-B12 > CAIYMF01 > Prado023. The sequence continues at coordinate 84,727 of CAVOXI010000001.1, forward strand.
GGTCGGGCATGCCCCCATCGAGGCCCACGATGGCGTAGCCGTTGGCCATGTCGCGGAACGTCCGGCCGCACTGCGGGAACGAGATGTCCACCCCGTGCTCGGGTTGGTCGCCCTCCCAGGCGACGGCCTCAGCTCGCGGAACCCCTGAGATGTCGTCCGGACCGCTCTCGATCGGGTCGGTCAGGGCGCCCCCCAGGGAGTTGGCACCGGTCATGATCGCGAAGCCGAGACCGACGAACGCCACGAGGCTGACCATCAGCGAGCCGAGGCACCCCAGGCGCCGCCTACGGACTTCGGCCCTCACCGAGCGCCTGCGCGCGGCAGCCCTCGGGGCACGCCGCACACGCGGACCCATGGTGGGTGTCGTGGTGCGGTGGCTCACGGGGATCCCTTCGGCGGTGACTGCGATTGTCACCCACCGCACCGACATCGGGGCTGCGCACACACCAGTCGAGTGCGGCCCGGACTGGTCCGGTCAGCCCTTGCCCGTGCTCGCCTTGGGCTCCTTCTTCGACGTGGACGAATCGGCGCGGCTGGCCTGGGTGCGACGCACCGACTCCTGAAGGGCCGCCATGAGGTCGATGACCGTCCCGGACTCGTCCTCGGCATCAGGCGCGCTGGGCAGGATGACGTCCTCCCCGGCCAGCTTCTGCGTGACGAGGTCGAGCACGGCCTGGCGGTACTCGTCGGAGTAGGCCGTCGGGTCGAAGTCCGCGCTGAGGCTCTCGACCAGGGAGCCGGCCATGGCCAGCTCCTGGGGCCGGACCGTGATGTCCTCATCGGCGATCCCCTCGAACTCCGGGACCCGGACCTCGTCGGGCCAGAGCATGGTCTGCAGCACCAGGACGTCGTCGCGGACGCGCAGCAGGCCAAGGCGGGTGCGCTTGCGCATGGTCATCAGGACCACGGCCGTCCGGTCGGTCTCCTGCAGGGCCCGGCGCAGCAGGACGTAGGGCTTGGCGGCCCCGGTGGCCGGCTCGAGGTAGTAGGCCTTGTCGAAGTTCAAGGGGTCGATCTGCTGGGCGGGGGCGAACTCGATGATCTCCAGGTCGCGCCCGTGGGGCACCTGCAGCCCGTCGAGCTCCTCCTCGGAGACGATGACGCGCCGGCCGGTCTCGTCCTCGTAGCCCTTGCCGATCTCGGCGAACGTGACGACCTGCTCGCAGGTCTGGCACTGCCGCTGGTACTTGATGCGGCCCCCGTCGGCGATGTGGACCTGGTGGAACCTGACGTCCCGGTCCTCGGTGGCGGCGTACATCTTCACCGGGATGTGGACCAGCCCGAAGGCGACGTTCCCACTCCACATGGCGCGCATCAGGTCATTGTGCGTCAGTGCACGCCCTGAAGGAAGGAGGAGCAGCGACGCCACACCCGTGCCCCGGGGCGCACATGCGGCAACGGGCGCCCGTTCTGGGTACCCTCAAGCCGGACCCCAGGAGGTAACAGATGCGCAGGACCACTGCGACGATGGCTTGTCTCGTGCTCGTCGTCGGCCTCGCGGGGTGCGGCCAGGACAGCGCTGAGGAGACGAACGCGGAGTTCTGCTCGGCCATCACGGCCATGCAGGCCGAGGTCGACACCTTCAACACCCAGGTGCAGGCGGGGACGGAGTTCGACGAGCTGCAGGTCCAGGCCCAGGCGGTGGTGGCCGCATCCAAGGAGGTGTCGGCTGTCACCCAGCGGCTGGATGAGGAGCCCAAGAACGAGATGAACGCGGCCTCGGAGCAGCTGAGCACGGCGGTCGGGGCGATCGACGAAGCGGACCTGACCCCGACGGAGTCCGTTGCCGCCGCCAAGTCCGCAGTGGATGCCTACGCGGCCACGGCGACGGAGGTCTCGGCTCAGGTGGGCTGCACGACGGGCTGATCCGCTGACCATCGGATGCGGGTGGGCTTGCCGACGAACTCGCCGAAGGCGACCAACGACTTCGTCAGGCGCGTCCGGTCGCGGGCGGTGACTCGGGCGAACGGGGTGGCCTCGAGGTCCACGGTGCGCGCCAGCTCACGGCGCCGCCATGTCCCCACCACGCGGCCGTCCACGACGAGGGTCGGGGAGAAGACGCCGTTGCCGCCCGGGACAACCAGCTGCTCACGGTCCCGGTCCAGCTGGGCCGTGCGATCCCGGTAGCCCAGCACCAGCTCGTCGAAGCCGGGCAGGGCGTGCGCCGGGAGCGGGCGCGAGGGGACGGCCACACCGGGAGTCGCATCGGGCGATCCGGTGGGGGCATCGAGGAGCGTCTCGGACACGAAGAGGTCGCGTCCCGCGAATGTCCGGGAGACGATCCCGGCTGCCGCGGCCAGGCCCGCGCGCGCGTCGGCCACGGTGAGGTCCGCCCAACGGGCGAGGTCGTGGGCGCTGACCGGGCCGTGGCTGCGCACGAAGCGCTGCGCGACGGTCGCCAGCGCCGCGGGGCGGTCCAGGGCGCGCCCCGGCGGGGCGAACTCGTCGAGCAGGACGAAGGTCTGCTCCTTGCCACGCTGCGGTCCCACGCAGGTGACGCCCTTCTGGCTGGCGTACCACAGCAGGTGGTAGGCGCGCTGCCCGCCGGCGGGGATGCCGGCGCCCTCGAGGACGGCCACGCACTCGGCGCGGGTCATCGCCCGGCCGCCGGCCAGGGCCTCGGCCAGGACGTCGGCCGCCCGCTCGGCGTCCTCGTGCGCGAGCCCGAGGACCTGCCGCCGGGCTTCGGCCCCGCGCAGTGCGCGCGACCCGAGGTGCTCGAGCATCCAGCGCGCGTCGGCCCCGGGCAGCACGTGCAGGGTGCCCCGCATCGGCCACGTGCGCAGGACCTCGCCCGACTCGAAGGCCGCGCCCACCTCGTCCCGCGTGCGGCCGGTGCGCAGGCCCAGGGACCAGACGACGCTGGCGAAGTCCTGTCCCTGCATCGCCCCGAACCACTCGACGACCGCGCTGACCGTGCGATCCACGGTCGGCCGATCATCGAGCAGCAGGCTCGTCATCCGGGCAGCGCGCAGACGCCTGAGCTCAGTCGTGGACTCCGGCATGCTCACCTCCGTCCCGGAGCGTAGCCGCAGGCGCCGACATGGCCCTCGCCGTGCTGGGGCGGCAGCCTCTGCCGTGGCCCCCGCGGGGGTGCGGTGAGGGCCGAGACGCGACACCTGGTCCACTCTGCGTGCGCCTGAGGTCGTTGTGTCAGCCCCCCGTGCCATGGTGTCGGCATGCGATTCCTGCACACCTCCGACTGGCATCTGGGCCGCCGCCTGCACGGCGCCGAGCTGCTCGGTGAGCAGGCTGCCTTCCTCGAGTGGCTGCTGGAGCTCGCAGTCTCGGAGCGGGCCGATGCGGTGCTCGTCAGCGGTGACGTCTACGACCGGGCGCAGCCCGGCGCCGATGCCGTCGCGCTCATGGACAGGACCCTTGCGGCGTTCGCCCGGGTGGGCGTCGCGTTGGTGATCTCGAGCGGCAACCACGACAGTGCTGTCCGGCTGCAGTACGCCGGCGAGGTCCTGGCCGAGGCCGGGATCCACCTGCGGACCTCGATCGAGCAGGTCACCGATCCGGTCCTGCTCCGGGATGAGGCCGGTCACGTCGGCGTGTACGGCATCCCGTTCGTCCTGCCTGACGCGGTCGTGGCACAGCTCGATGTGGAGCGCTCGCACGCTGCAGTGCTGGCGGTCCTCACCGAGCGCATCCGCGCCGACGCAGCCGCCCGCGGGCTGGACCGCGTCGTGGTCATGGCGCACGCCTTCGTCACCGGGGGATCAGCGTGCGAGTCCGAGCGGGAGATCCGGGTCGGGGGAGTGGGCGACACCCCGGCTGAGGTGTTCGACGGGGTCAGCTACGTGGCCCTGGGCCATCTGCACGGGCCCCAGGAGGTCCGGCTCGCCGGGTCCAGCACGGTCGTGGAGTACTCCGGGTCGCCACTGGCCTTCTCCTTCTCCGAGCGCAGCCACGTCAAGTCCGTCACGGTCGTCGAGCTCGATGGCGCGGGCCTCGTGACCACCCGGCGGGTGCCGGCGCCAGTTCCGCGTCCCCTGGTCCAGGTCAGCGGCCGGCTCGCGGACCTCCTCGACCGTGCCCAGCATGACCTCAGCGGCCTCGCCGACTCGTGGGTCAAGGTGGTCCTCACCGATCCGGGGCGGGTGGCCAACCCGATGGAGCAGCTGCGCGCCCACTGGCCGCACACGCTGGTCCTCGAGTTCGCCCCGGAGCGCGATGGAGCGACCCTCGGACCGACCCGGATGAGCGAGGCCAGCGACCCCGTGGAGATCTGCGCGGAGTTCGTCGGTGCCGTGTCCGGTGGTCCGCCCACCGCGATGCAGCGCGAGGTCCTCGCCGAGGTCGTGCTCGTCGCACAGCGGGTGGAGGCGTTGGCCTGATGCGACTGCACACCCTGCGCATGTATGCCGTCGGCCCGTTCGCCGACGAGCAGGTCATCGACTTCGATCGCCTCGGGGCCGGGGGTTTGTTCCTGTTCGAGGGTCCCACCGGAGTGGGCAAGTCCACCATCCTCGACGCGCTCACGTTCGCCCTCTACGGCGGGCTGGCCAGTGACGCCGGCGATCCCGCCCGCCTGCGTTCGGACTTCGCGGCGCCCGATGACCGACCGGAGGTGATGCTCGAGTTCTCCGTCCGGGGCGGGCGGCACCGGATCACCCGCTCACCGGAGCATGTCCGGCCCAAGAAGCGGGGGACGGGAGCCACCAAGGAGAAGGCCAGCGTCCACCTGGAGCGCTTCCAGGAGGGCACCTGGATGAGCCGCTCGCACGCCAAGGACGAGGTGGGTGCCCTCATCGGCGAGCTCCTGGGGCTGACACGCGAGCAGTTCCGCCAGGTGGTGCTGCTTCCCCAGGGGGAGTTCGCGACCTTCCTGCGGGCCGGTGACGACGAGCGCCGTGAGGTGCTCGGCAAGCTGTTCGGGACCCAGTTCTTCCAGACGATCACCAACTCGCTGCAGGCCCGGGCGCAGCAGGCCACCCGCGCGCTGCAGGAGGCGGACGCCGAGCTCGGTGCGCGTGTCGCCGCGGCCAGTGAGGCTGCCGGCCTTGGCCCCGACGAGCACGCCGAGTTGGTAGGGCTGCCGGTCGAGCAGCGGCTCGCCGGGCTTGCGGTCCTCGACGAACGTCTGGCGGAGGCTGCCGATGGCGCGCAGGCCGCGGCGGCCCTGGCCGACGCGTGCCTGGGCACCGCGCGTGGGGTGCTGACCGACGCCCGGTCCGTCGCCGGACGACTCGAGCAGCGCGCCGCCCTGGAGGCGTCGTTGGCCGAGGCCGAGGAGCAGCGTGCCGACCACGAGGATGCGCCGAAGCATGCTCGCGCGCGCTCGTCGGGCGATGCCCGTGCGTCCGCTGGTCGAGCTCGTCGACCGTGCCGTCGCCACGGTTGCGACGCTGCGCGCCGCGGTCGTGGCGGCCAGCCCCGGCCCGGTCCCGGATCCCAGGCACCTGGTCGGCGAGGGCTGGCAGGAGTTGTCCGCGCAGGCCGCCGCCGCCCGCACCGCAGCCGGGGAGCTGGCTCACGTGGTGGTGATCGAGGCCGGGCTCGCCGACGGGCGGAGTCTTCTGGAGGACTGCCGCTCGGTGGTGGCCGAGCTGCAGATCGCCTCAGCGAACGCCCAGGTGCGCGGTGCAGCCATCCCGGCGGAGCTCGCGGGTGCTCGTGCTGACCTCGCGACTGCTCAGCAGGCAGCCTCGGGCGTGGCATCCTCGAGGGCGGTGCTCGAGGCGATCACCGGACATGCGGAGGCGGCCACGTCCATGGCGGTCCTCAGCTCCGTCGTGGACGAGCGGCGAGCCGCCCGACGGTCCGCACGTCGCGCGCACGAGGAGGCCAACGACCACCACATGCTCCTGGTCGACCAGCGTCTTGCCGACGTGCGGGGAGAGCTCGCCGCCCGCCTCGTCTCGGGTGACCCGTGCCTTGTGTGTGGGTCGCCGGAGCACCCGGCGCCGGCTCGCTCGGTGACGGCCGGGGTGTCCGGGGAGCAGGTGCGCCAGGCCTCCGCCCATCGCGACGAGGCCCGCGTGATCCTCGACGAGGCTGAGGTCGCCCTGGTTCGCGCCGAGGTCGAGCTTGAGAACGCCACACGCGTCGCGGGCGGGCTCTCGGTCGAGCAGTGGCAGGCCCGGATCGACCAGGCCAGCGCCGAGCTTGCTGCCGGGGAGCTGGCCCAGGTCGCACTCCCTGGCCTGGAGGACCGGGTCAGCCGATTGGGCGCGGAGCAGGACCACGTGGGCGCCGAGCTCATTCGCCTGGCACAGGAGCTGGCGGGAGCCCAGGCGCAGGAGGCGCATGCCGCAGCCGACCTCCTTGGCCGCGAGGCGCAGGTCGTCGATGCCCGTGGGCACTTCGGCACGGTGCGGGAGCACGCCGCCTCGCTCGTGGCCTCCGCAACGGCCCTGGACGAGCTCGCGGCGTCGGTGCTCGACCTGTCCCGTGGGTCGGAGCAGCTTGCCTCGGCCACCGAGCGGGCGGACGCGGAGGCCGTGAGCGCCGGATTCACCGACCTGGCCGACGCCCGGTCCGCGCTGGTCTCCCCACTGGAGCTCGAGCGGATCGAACGTGCAGTGGCTGCTTGGGACGCCACAGTGGCAACCGCGCGGGCACAGCTCGACTCGGCAGAGCTGCGCGCCGTGGCCGAGGTCGACCCCGTGGGGGCAGCCAACGACCTCCTTGTGGCCACCTCGGAGCTCGAACGGGTGGAGCGGGAGGCGCGTGTGGCCCAGGACGATGCCACTGTCGCGAGCCGCCAGCGCGAGCGCTTCAGGGCTCGGCTCGAGGAGGTCGAGGCATGCGCCGCACGGCGCGGGGAGCTCGCGGCGTCCAGCGAGGAGCTCGTCTCCCTCGACCTGTACGCCCGTGGCATGGCCGGGTCGCCCCGGATGAGCTTGGTGACCTTCGTGCTGCGCTACTGGTTCGAGCAGGTGGTGACGGCCGCGAACGTCCGCCTGGAGGCCATGTCGGCAGGCAAGTACGAGCTTCTCCGCATCGACTCCGCAGCGCGCAAGGACGCCCGTGTCGGGACTCGGGCTCGCAGTCCTCGACCGGCACACCGGTCGGGAGCGCAGCCCCGCGACGCTCTCCGGGGGCGAGACGTTCTACACGTCGCTGGCACTGGCGCTCGGCCTCGCCGACGTCGTGGTTGCGCAGGCCGGAGGGGCCCAGCTCGACACCCTGTTCATCGACGAGGGATTCGGGAGCCTGGACGCGGATACCTTGGACGACGTCATGGGCGTGATCGACGACCTGCGTGGCAACGGCCGGGTCATCGGGATCGTCAGCCACGTCCCGGAGCTCAAGGACCGCATCGCCGAACGGCTCGCCGTGCGCAGGATGCGGGTCGACGGCCCGTCGATGGTCGAGGTCCGAGCCTGACGACGCTCCTGGACCGACCGAAGGCCGCGAATCTGACGGCGGAGTTGGTCGCCGGCGGCGACGGCGGGGTCAGGCGCCACCCGCCAGACGCAACTGGCGGTGTTCCTCGTCCCACGGTGATTCGGGATCAGCCGCGGGCGTCGCCTGCTCGGCCACGAGGTCCTCGTAGGGGACGCGGACCTCGGCCTCGAGCTCGGCCAGGGTCATCCTGTAGGGGGCTCTCGGGTCGACGACTTCAGGCACATGCTGAGGATCCCACCATCTGGGCGCGAACGCCACGAGAATCGGGTGTTGACTGGACATGTGGATGTCGGTGGCGGACCACCCGGGGAGGACGTCCTCAGTTGGTTGCTGGCCGGCGACCCGGCAGTCCGCTGGCAGGTCGAGCGGGACCTGACGGGCGGCGATTGGCAGGGGACCCGCGCGCGGGTGGCGCACGAAGGGTGGGGTGCCACGATCCTGAGCCACCGACAGGACGACGGGACGTGGCCGACCGGGTGGTACTCCCCGAAGTGGACCTCGACGTTCTACTCGTTGCAGGTCCTTCAGCAGCTCGGGGTGCCCGCCCCGGAGTCCGTGCGACGCGCTGCTGGCCAAGGGACTGCAGGCCGACGGATCGTTCCGGCCCTGGTCCGCCGGTCGGGACGACACGTGCGTGAACGCCATGATGCTCACGATGGCCACTGGGGCCGGGGTGCGGGATGCCGGGCACCCTCGAGCGACTTGTGGCCGAGCAGATGCCCGATGGCGGCTGGAACTGCCAGCGCCAGGCGACGCACGCCTCGTTCCACACCACCATGAGCGCCCTGGAGGCCCTCGCGCCGTACGAGGCGACCCGGGCGGATGTGGCCGAGGCCGCCCGCGCCGGCCGGGAGTTCCTGCTGACGCACCGGCTGTTCCGCTCGCACCGCAGCGGGGATGTCATCCGGGAGTCGTTCACGCGGTTCTCCTTCCCGCACTACTGGTTCTACGACGTGCTCCGCGCCCTGGACTACTGGCGGGCCTGCGACTGGGACCCACGCCTGGATGAGGCACTGGACCTGGTGAACCGCAAGTGCCGCCACGGAACCTGGACCCTCCAGGGCAAGCACTCCGGCGAGACCTGGATCGACATGGAGCGGCCGGGCGCGCCCAGCCGCTGGAACACGCTGCGGGCCCTGCGCGTGGTGACGTGGGCCGACTCGGCATCCGGGCATCCCGGCCGCGTGCGGAGCTGACCCTCGAGCAGCCCCAAGCGCCCCAAGCGGCTCGGTGGCGGCGCCATCCAGCCAGCAACGCCCCGTGTCGAGGAGCGCGCCTCAGCCCAGGGCCAGCGCGGTGGCGGGGTCGGCCATGAAGTCGGCGACCTCGCGCAGCACCCTGGATCCTGTGGCGCCGTCGACGACCCGGTGGTCGAAGGACAACGCCAGCGTCACCACGTCGCGTGCCTCGATCCGGCCGTCCACCACCCAGGGGCGTGACAGGACCCGCCCGAGGGCGAGGATCGCCACCTCTCCCGGGTTCAGGATGGGGGTGCCGCCGTCCACGCCGAAGACCCCGACGTTGGTGATGGTGATCGTGGACCCGCGCAGGTCCTCGGGCCGCGATCGACCCGCGCGGGCTGTCTCGATCAGCCGCGCCAGCGCGTCGCCCATGCCCCGCAGGTCCAGGTCCCCGGCGTCCGGGATCCGCGGGACGATGAGCCCGCGGGGGGAGTCCACGGCGATCCCGAGGTGGACCTTGCGATGCACGAGCAGGTTCTCACCGGTCTCATCGAGGCTGGCGTTCACTGTGGGATGCTCCCGGGCCGCCCGGACGAGCCCCAGCGCGGCGAACGTCAGCGGCGTGATGGACAGGCCCGCCAGGTCCTCCCGCGCGCGGGCGGCCCGGATCAGGGCGGTCATCGCGGTGACGTCGACGTCGACCCACTCCGTGACGTGAACGGCGGTGAAGGCCGAGGACGTCATCGCGTGCGCCATCATCCGCCCGACGTGCGTCAGCGGCACGACCTCACTCGCGCCCTCCTCGGCGTCCCGCACGACTGGCGGGATGGGCATGGGTCGACTGGGCGCGCCGCCGCCCCGGGCAGCCGCGGCAGCGTGTGCGACATCGTCATGGGTGATCGAGCCGCCAGGTCCGGTGGGCAGCACCTGTGCCAGGTCCACACCGAGGTCACGCGCGAGTCGCCGGACGGGCGGCTTGGCGCGCACCTGGTCGCTGCCCAGGCGGCTCTCCAGCGCGCGACCGAGCTCCAGGCCACCCTGGCGCACAGGTCGACCGGGTTCGCCGGGCGGACCGGGCTCCACGTGGTCGGCCCCGTGCGGGGTCCGGCGTGGCCTGCGCAGGGGAGCCTGCTGCGCCTTGACCCCGTAGCCCACGAGCACGGCCTGCCGTCCGGCGTCACCACCGAAGGCGGCGGCAACTCCCTCGACGGCGTGTCCCACAGGGGCATCCTCAGGGCCAGGTCCCGCGGTCGGTCCCGGACGCGCCACCGGCGTGGAGCCCCCGGCTCCGCTCGCCGAGCCGACCCCCGCGCCGCCCGCCGAGCCGACCCCCGCGCCGCCCGCCGAGCCGACTGCTTCGGCCGGCAGGGCGGACCCAGCCCCCGAATCGCCCCCTGCGCCGACCGCCGCCTCGACCCCGTCCTCGATCCGGATGATGGGCTGCCCCACCGGCACCACGTCGCCGGCGGCCACCAGCAGACCGACCACGACCCCGGCGTAGGGGCTGGGCAGCTCGACGGCAGCCTTCGCGGTCTCGACCTCGAGCAGGATCTGGTTGACCACCACCGCGTCGCCGACGGCCACGCGCCAGCCGAGCACCTCGGCCTCGGTCAGGCCCTCGCCGGCGTCCGGCATCCGGAACTCGTGCAGCACGGCGCCTCCTCAGTAGGCCATGGACCGGTCGACCGCCTCGAGGATGCGGTCCAGGTCGGGCAGGTAGATGTCCTCGATCCGCGACGGCGGGTAGTGGGTGTGGAAGCCTCCGACCCGCAGCACCGGGGCCTCCAACTGGTAGAAGCACTCCTGCGTGACCTCCGCCGCGATCTCGGCCCCCACGCCGCCGAGCACCGGCGCCTCGTGCACCACGATCAGGCGCCCCGTGCGGCCCACCGACTCGATGATCGTGGCCATGTCCAGCGGCGCCAGGCTGCGGGCGTCGATCACCTCGAGGTCGCGGTCGGCATCGGCCAGGGCGGCGTCCAGGCAGGTGCGCACCATCGGTCCCCAGCACAGCAGGGTCGCGTCGTGGCCGCGCTTGACGACGTGCGCCTGGAACAGCTCGGGCAGGGGCGCCAGGGGGGCGTCCACCTCGACCTCGCCCTTGTCCCAGTAACGCCGCTTCGGCTCGAGGAACAGGACGGGGTCCGGATGGGCGATGGCCTGGCGGATCATCATGAAGGCATCGGCCGGTGTGCTGGGCGTGACGATACGAAGCCCGGCCGTGTGTGCGAAGTACGCCTCGGGGGACTCCGAGTGGTGCTCGACTGCCCCGATGCCGCCGCCGTTGGGGACGCGGATCACGATCCGCATCGACAAGGAGCCGGAGGAGCGCAGGTGCAGCCGGGCCACCTGCGTGGTGATCTGGTCGAACGCCGGGAAGATGAAGCCGTCGAACTGGATCTCGGCGACCGGCGCGTAGCCGCGCATCGCCAGGCCCACGGCCGTGCCGATGATCCCGCTCTCAGCCAGGGGGGTGTCGATCACGCGGTCCTCGCCGAACCGGGCCTGCAGCCCGTCGGTGACGCGGAACACCCCCCCGAGCCGGCCGATGTCCTCGCCCATGAGCAGGACCTTCTCGTCGTCGCGCATCGCGGCTGCGAGCCCGGTGTTCAGGGCCTTGGCCATCGTCAGAACGGCCATGTCAGTGCCCCCGTCCCGCGTCAGCGAAGCCCGCGAGGTAGGACGTGAGCCACGCGCGGTCCCGGTCCACGACCGGGTGGTCGGCTGCGTACAGGTGGTCGAACATGGACGTGGGCACCGGGTCGGGCATCGCCCTGCATGCGGCCCGCATGTGCTCCCCGAGGGCGTCGGCGGCGGCGTCGACCTCCCCGAAGAACGCCGCATCAGCGATCCCCGAGCGCGAGATGTGCGCACGCACCCGCTCGATCGGGTCCTTGAGCTTCCACGCCTCGCCCTCGGCCGTGGTGCGGTAGCGGGTGGGGTCATCGGAGGTCGTGTGCGCGCCCATCCGGTAGGTGAAGGCCTCGACAAGCGTGGGTCCGCCACCGCGACGGGCACGGTCGAGGGCGGCAGCCACGACGGCCTCGACCGCGAGCACGTCGTTGCCGTCGACCCGCACCCCGGGGAACCCGTACCCGGCTGCACGCTTGAACAGCGGGATCCGGGTCTGGCGCTCCAGCGGCTCGGAGATCGCCCACTGGTTGTTCTGGCAGAAGAAGACCACAGGGGCGTCGTTGACCGCCGCGTAGACGAACGCCTCCGCGACATCGCCCTGGGAGGAGGCCCCGTCGCCGAAGCAGACCAGGACCGCATCGTCGGAGGCGTCGCGCTGCACGCCCATGGCGTACCCGACGGCGTGCAGGGTCTGGTCGCCGATGACGATCGTGTAGAGGCTGAAGCCGTGGTCGGCAGGGTCCCATCCGCCGAGCGTCGTGCCGCGGAACAGCCCCAGGAGCGTCACCGGGTCGACGCCACGCACGTAGGCCATCCCGTGCTCGCGGTACGTCGGGAAGATCCGGTCGGTGGGCCGGGTGGCTCGGGCCGCGCCGACCTGTGCGGCCTCCTGCCCCTGGCACGGTGCCCAGAGGCCCAGCTCGCCGTGGCGCTGCAGCGCGGTGGCCTCGGCGTCCAGCCGGCGCACCATCAGCAGGTCGGCGTACCGGTGGCGCCACGCGGCGTCGGTCAGCGACAGCGCGTAGTCGGGATGCTCGACCAGCACGCCCTCGGGGGTGAGCAGCTGGACGAGGTCGGGCCCGCCGTCGATGGACATCCTGCGTCGGCCTCCTCCTGGGACGACCTGCGAGGGGGTGGGCGGGCCGGTACGTCCCACTTGAAGCATCGCAGAGGGGTGGCGCTGTGGCCCAGTGGCGCGCAGTCGTGGGCCTGCGAGTGGCTGCCCTCAGGCCTGTGGGCCGTCGACCTCGCGGGGCATCGCCTTCTGGGCGTAGGTCGCCCAGTTGGTCTCCAGGGCCTCGATCAGCTGGGTGACCATCAACGGGGAGAGGTTCACGCGCGCCACCACCACGCCCTGCATGTCCGGCGCGGTGGCGAAGTCGATCCGGGCGAAGTCCAGGGTGAACTCGTAGGGGCTGTGCGACACCCGGGCGAAGTTGGCCCAGACCCCGCCCTTGTGGGTGTCGGGCATCTCGAGGGAGACATGGACCTGTTGCGGGTCGTTCGGCTGCTCGGACATGCCTGCAGTCTGGCTCAGCCGGCCGACGGCAGCCAGTCCACGCGACCGTCGAGGAGGGCGTACCCCACGAAGGCGACGATGTCGATCAGGGCGTGGGCCACGATCAGGGGCAGCACCCGGCCCCATCGGACGAACAGCCAGCCGAACAGGGCGCCCATCGCCATGTTGCCCAGCAGCCCACCGATCCCCTGGTAGAGGTGGTAGCTGCCGCGCACCACCGCGCTGGTGGAGATCGACGCCCAGCTCGGCCAACCCAGCTGCGTCAGGCGGCGCATCACGAAGGCGACGACGATGATCTCCTCGACGATCGCGTTCTGGGCCGCGGCCCCGATCAGCACCGGCCAGCGCCACCACTGGTCGGGCAGGTCCTGGGCGACGACCGCCAGGTTGACCCCCGACTGGTAGGCCACCAGGTAGCCGACCAGCCCGACGCCCCCCACGATGGCGGCCAGGCCGGCCCCGCGCAGGAGGTCCCGACCGGGCTGCGTGAGGTCGAGGCCGATCGCCCGCAGCCCCTCCCCGGAGCGCACCAGCAGGTACCAGACCAGCGCGACGGGGGCCAGGGCGAACCCGATGCGCAGCACCTGGCGCACGAGGTCCAGCAACGGGCGTCCGGGGGCCAGCGTGCCGTTGAGGACCGCGGACTGCCCGGCCAGGGGCGTGCCGCTGGTGAGGTCGGCCAGGAAGCTGACGATCGAGTACACGCCGGAGCGACCCAGGGACAGGGCCAGCACGATGAGGATCTCGGCCACGATCATGCCCCGGGTCAGGCCCGCGGGGCGCTGCCCCCTCAGGCCGACACCCGGGGTCACTGCGCGACGTCCAGCAGCCTGCCCGGCGGGGCGTCGAAGCGCGGCGGGAGCATGGTCGCCCGGGCCTCGGCGATGTGGCGGCGCGGGTCGGAGGGGTCGGTCCCGAGGTTCGCCCGCGACTGCTCGTAGACCCCGATGGTCTGTTCGGCGAGGTCGCGCCAGCTGTAGTCGGCCAGGATCGACTCGCGGGCACGTTCCGCACGCTCGTGGGTGGCGCGCGGGTCGGACAGCGCCTCGGTGACGGCACGCTCGAGGCTGGCGACATCGCCGGGCGTGAAGGTCAGGGCGCGCCGGCCTCCGTCGGCGAACTCCGCGAGCCCGCCCGTGAGGGACACCACCAGCGGCGTCCCGATCGCTGCGGCCTCCAGCGCGACCAGGCCGAACGGCTCGTACAGGCTGGGGGCGACCGCCAGGTCCGCGGCCGCGACGATCGCGCGCAGCTCCTCCTCGCTGACCCAGCCGAGGAACCGAACTGCGCCGTCCAGGCCCAGGTGCGCCGCCTGCCGCTGTACGTCGTCGAGGTAGCTTCCCCGGCCGGCGACCAGCAGGCGGATGCCCGGATGGGCCTGGCGCAGGCCCGGCATCGCGGCCACCAGCGTCTGCAGGCCCTTCTCCCACTCGACCCGTCCGGTGTAGGCGATCAGGGGGTGGGCGTCGGCGTTCTCGGCGCTGATGCGCGCGGTCTCGAACTCGGGTCGCTGCCAGTCCGATGGCTCGATCCCGTTCTTCACCACGTGCGCCGAGCTGACGCCGAAGAGGGTGCGCACCTCGTCGCGCATCGTGTGCGAGCAGGTGATGACGGCGTCGGAGGTGTTGGCCAGCCACCACTCGAGGGCGTGGATGGAGGTGGACAGGTCGGTGGTCACCCACCCGCGGTTCCGGCCCGCCTCCGTGGCGTGGATGGTGGCTGTCAGCGGCGCCCCGCAGTCCCGGCGCAGGGCGACCGCAGCGTGGGCCACCATCCAGTCGTGGGCGTGGATGACATCGGGGCGCCAGTCGGCGAACAGCGCCTGCCCGCGTCCCGTGAACTCGCACTCCATCTCCGCGACGTGGGCCAGGAGGTCGCGGGGGTCGTGCGTCGAGGGGTCGACCGTGGCACGCACCACCGTGACCGGACCGGTGGAGCCCCAGGGCACCCGCGCCGGTGCGGCGGAGTTCGGCGCCTGCGTGATGACCACCACGTCGTGGCCGTTCGCAGCCTGCGCATCGGCCAGTGCGTGGACATGGCGACCCAGGCCCCCGTACATCACGGGGGGGTACTCCCAGGTCAGGTGAAGGATGCGCATCGGTCACGAAGCGTACGCCCTGGGCACGGATCCGCACGGCCCGCAGGACCGTCCGGGACCTTCGGCCCGTCCACGCGGGTCGGGGGGCTGCATCGGCGCGCGGTGCCCCCACCTAGGATTGCCCCGATCAGCAGCGCGTGTTACCCGCGGGTAATGTGTGCCTGCGGGCGGCGGATTCGCCCAGCCGATCAGTAGTTCTGGCCACCGGCGCACCCTCGGGGCTCCGGGCGATGAGAGAGGTCGACGACGCGACCATGAAGATCGTTGTCTGTGTGAAGCAGGTCCCGGACAGTTGGGCGGAGAAGTCGCTCAGCCCCGCCGACAACACGTTGGACCGCGGCTCGGTGGACGCCGTGATGAATGAGATCGACGAGTACGCGATCGAGGAGGCCCTGCGACTGCAGGAGGCGCACGGCGGCGAGGTGGTCGTCCTGTCGATGGGTCCGGCCCAGGCCACCGACACCATCCGCAAGGCGCTGTCGATGGGCGCCGACTCCGGCGTGCACATCGTCGACGACGGCCTGCACGGCTCGGACGCCGTGGCCACATCGCTCGCGCTGGCAACGGCCATCAAGGGCCGGGACGCCGACCTGGTGATCCTCGGCTGCGAGTCGACCGACGCCCGCATGTCCGTCGTGCCGGCGATGGTCGCCGAGCGCCTCGGCCTGCCGCAGCTCACCTTCTGCAACTCCGTCACGGTGGACGGCACGACCGTCACGACGAACCGCGTGACCGAGTACGGCTACGACGTCGTCGAGGCGTCCCTGCCGGCCGTGGTCAGCGTGGTCGAGAAGATCAACGAGCCCCGCTACCCGTCCTTCAAGGGCATCATGGCCGCCAAGAAGAAGCCCGTCGAGACCCTCGACCTGGCTGGGTTGGGCGTCGCCGCCGGCGAGGTCGGACTGGCCGGCGCATGGTCGGTCGTCGAGGAGGCCGCTGCCCGGCCCCCGAAGGCCAAGGGCACCGTCGTCACCGATGACGGCAACGGTGGCGTGGCCATCGCCGATTTCCTTTCCGCGCAGAAGTTCATCTGAGGAGCCCAGCAATGGCTGAAGTACTTGTTCTCGTCGAGCACGTCGACGGCAACGTCAAGAAGGTCACCTACGAGCTGCTGACCCTGGCCAAGCGCATCGGCGAGCCCGCTGCGGTCCTGGTGGGCGCCGGCGCCGACGCGGCGATCCCCGGCCTGGCCGAGCACGGTGCGGTGACGGTCTACGTCGCCGACGCCGCCGATCTCACCGCCCACCCCGTGGCGCCCAAGGCCGAGGTCCTGGCCCAGCTCGTCGCGGAGAGGTCCCCGGCGGCGGTCCTCGTGGCCAGCACCGCCGAGGGCAAGGAGGTGGCCGCGCGTCTGGCCATCAAGTCCGGCTCCGGCATCATCACCGACGCCGTGGACGTCAGCGCCGACGGCACCGCGACCCAGTCCGTGTTCGGCGGCGCGACGGTCGTGAAGTCGAAGGTGTCGGTCGGCACCCCGATCATCACCGTCCGTCCCAACAGCACCTCACCCGAGGTCTCCCCGGCCGCCGGTGCCCGCGTCGACGTCAGCGTCGTCCTCTCGGACGCCGCGAAGTCGGCACGCATCACCGATCGCGTCGTCCAGGCCAAGGGCGGTCGCCCCGAGCTCGCCGAGGCCGCGGTCGTGGTCTCCGGTGGCCGTGGTGTCGGCGGCGCCGAGGGCTTCGGCGTCATCGAGGCCCTGGCCGACTCGCTGGGTGGTGCGGTGGGCGCCTCGCGTGCCGCCACCGACGCGGGCTGGTACCCCCACCAGTTCCAGGTCGGCCAGACCGGCAAGACGGTCGCCCCGCAGCTGTACATCGCCAACGGGATCTCCGGGGCCATCCAGCACCGGGCCGGCATGCAGACCTCGAAGACGGTCATCGTGGTCAACAAGGACCCGGAGGCGCCGATCTTCGAGCTCGCCGACTTCGGCGTCGTGGGCGACCTGTTCGTCGTCGTGCCGCAGCTGACCGACGAGGTCGCCAAGCGCAAGGGCTGACCGACGCAGCAGAACCTGACGAGGGGTCCGGCCACCAGGTCGGACCCCTCGCTGCTGTTCCGAGCGTTCCGGGGAGCGCCCACGCAGCCGCGCCGTCGGCTGCGCGGAGCCGAGTGGGCGCGGCTCGCCTACGATTGGTGGACCATGCGCACCTACCTCGACCATGCGGCGACCACCCCGCTGCTGGACTGTGCCCGCGACGCCATGGTCGAGCGCGTTGTCCCACACCGGGAACGCCTCCTCGCTGCACGCAGCAGGTCGTGCTGCGCGTCGGCGTGCTGAGGAGTCCCGTGAGTCGATCGCCGCGGCGCTGGGGGTGACGCCCAGTGAGGTGATCTTCACCGCGGGGGGCACCGAGGCCGACAACCTCGCGGTCAAGGGGCTCTGGTGGTCCCGAACGGCTCAGGACCCGGTCCGACGCCGGGTGCTCGCATCGCGGATCGAGCACCACGCGGTCCTGGACCCGGTCCACTGGCTCGGGGAGCACGAGGGCGCCGAGGTCGTCTGGCTCGACGTCGACGCCGAGGGTCGGGTCGATGTGGCCCAGCTCCGCGCAGAGCTTGCTGCCGACCCGGGTCAGACGGCGCTCGTGGCCGTGATGTGGGCCAACAACGAGGTCGGGACGGTTCAACCCATCGCGCAGGTCGCCGCAGCGTGCGCCGAGTTCGGCGTGCCCCTGCACGTCGACGCCGTCCAGGCGGTCGGCTCGATCCCCGTCGACGCCGCGCTGCCGGACACCATGGCGATCTCGGCCCACAAGCTCGGCGGCCCCCTCGGAGTGGGCGCCCTCATCGCCCGACGCGGCCTGGAGCTCATGCCGCTGACGCACGGTGGGGGCCAGGAGCGGCAGGTCCGCTCCGGAACGCTCGACGTGCCCGCCATCGTCGGGTTCGCCGCGGCGGTCGAGCACGTGCTCGGTGACATCGCGACGCGGTCCGCGCACACGGCGGCACTGCGCGACGAGCTGCTGGCCCGGGTCATCGGGGCGGCGCCGGACGCCATCGTCAACGGGGCGCTGGGTGGGGTCGACGTACGGCTTCCCGGCAACGCGCACGTCTCCTTCCCCGGCTGCGAGAGCGATGCGCTGCTGATGCTGCTCGACGCCGCCGGCGTGGAGGTGTCGATGGGGTCCGCCTGCAGCGCCGGGGTGCCTGAGCCGAGCCACGTCCTGCTCGCCATGGGCATCGACCCCGTGCGGGCGAGGTCGTCGCTGCGCTTCAGCCTCGGGCACACCTCGACCAGCGCGGACATCGACGCGCTCCTGGCTGCACTCCCGGGTGCGCTGGCCCGCGCGGGTCGTGCCGGCCAGGTCCGGATCAGTGCCCAGATGGCGGCCGCTGCCCGCGACGGGGGCTGACATGAAGGTCCTGGCCGCCATGTCGGGCGGGGTCGACTCCGCCGTGGCGGCAGCCCGGGCGGTTGCGGCTGGGCACGACGTCACGGGCGTGCACCTGGCCCTGTCGCGGAACCCGGAGTCCTACCGCTCGGGGGCGCGCGGGTGCTGCACCATCGAGGACTCCCGCGACGCCTGGCGCGCCGCGGACCTCCTGGGGATCCCGTTCTACGTGTGGGACATGTCCGAGGAGTTCGCCGCCGACGTGGTGGACGACTTCCTCGCCGAGTACGCGGCCGGGCGCACCCCGAACCCGTGCCTGCGCTGCAACGAGCGGATCAAGTTCGCGGCGGTCCTGGATCGGGCCCGTGCCCTCGGGTTCGACGCCGTGTGCACCGGGCACTACGCGACGTTGACGGAGGGACCGGCTGGTCGGGAGCTGCACCGGGCGGTGGATCCGGGGAAGGACCAGTCCTACGTGCTGGGCGTCCTCGACGCCGAGCAGCTGGCGGGCTGCATGTTCCCGCTGGGAGGCTCGCTGAAGTCCGAGGTCAGGGCCGAGGCCACCGCGCTGGGCCTGGCCGTCGCGGCCAAGCCGGACAGCCATGACATCTGCTTCATCCCGAGCGGTGACACCTCGGGCTTCCTGCAGGGACGCCTGGGCGCAGCCCCCGGGGACATCGTGGACGCCGAGACCGGCGAGGTGGTCGGCGCGCACGAGGGCGCGTACGCCTTCACGGTGGGACAGCGCCGCGGGGTGGGGCTGCGCACTCCGGCGCCGGACGGTGCCAGGCGCTACGTCGTCGACGTGGACATCGTGGGTCGTCGGGTGTCGGTCGGCCCGGCCGCGCTGCTGGATGTGGACCGGATCACTGCCCTGCGCCCCCGGTGGTGCGGTCCTGCCCTGGCAGGGTCGGCAGCCCTGGGCGTGCAGGTCCGGGCACACGGGGAGGAGATCCCCGCGACCGTGACCGCCGACGGGTCCGGATTCGTCGCCGTCCTGGCCAGCCCGCTGCGTGGCGTGGCGCCCGGCCAGGCCGCCGTGCTGTACGACGGCACGCGCGTGGTCGGTTCGGGCACGATCGCGCGGGCGGAGCGTTGAGCGCCGATCCACGAGGCACCGCGGGCAGCCGCAATGAGCCGGGCGGCCGCGGCGTCAGCGAGACCGGCGCGGACCTCGGAATCCAACCCGGCGACGACCCGGCGGTCCCCGCTGGGGCCGGCGGGCCCACCGCCGACCCGGCGGTCCCGATTGAGGCTGGCGTGCCTGCCGCCGACCCGTCCGGGATCAACGCCCGCGCACTGTCCATCGGGATCGCCGTGGGCGCGTACGCGGTCAGCTTCGGGGCCGTCAGCGTCGCGGCCGGCCTCAACGTGATGCAGGCGCAGGCGTTGTCCGCCCTGATGTTCACGGGCGCCTCGCAGTTCGCGTTCGTCGGAGTGGTCGCCGCCAGCGGGGGCCTGGTCGCGGCTGTGGTGACGGCGTGGCTCCTCGGCCTGCGCAACGGGCTGTACGCCCTGCACCTGGCCACGATCCTCAGCCCGGCGGGCCAGCCGGGGCAGCGACTGCGGGGCTGGCGCCGGTTGGGCGCCGCCCATTTCACGATCGACGAGACCACCGCCATGGCCCTGGCCTACGAGGGCGATCCCGTCGCCACCCGGAAGGCCTTCTGGGCCACAGGGTGGTCGGTGTTCCTCCTGTGGAACCTGGGCACCCTGCTGGGCGCCGTGGGTGCGGCGTCGCTGAGCGACCCGAAGGTGCTGGGCCTCGATGCGGCCATCCCGGCCGGGTTCCTCGCACTGCTCTGGCCCCGGTTGGTGGATCGGTCTGCGTGGGCCCTGGCCGCCGCCTCGGGGATGCTGGCGCTCGGGCTCGCACCGGTGCTCCGGCCGGGGATGCCGGTGCTCGCCGGGGCCGGCCTGGCCGTTGCCGGCGCGCTGTGGCTCACGCGGGGGCGATCCTGATGTGGCCGGCGGTGCTCCTGGCCTCGTTGGCCTCGTTCGTCACGAAGTGGGCGGGCCACCTCCTGCCCGAGTCGCTGCTTGAGCGGCCGCTGGTGAGCAGGGCTGCCGCACTGCTTCCGATCGGGCTCCTTGCGGCGTTGCTCGCCATCCAGACGTTCTGGTCGCCGTCGGGGTTCGTCGTCGACGCGCGCGCTGCTGGTGTGGCGGTTGCAGCGGTGGCACTCCTGCTCCGGGCGCCGTTCCTGGTCGTGGTGCTCTCCGCGGCCGCCACGGCTGCGCTGCTGCGCGCGTTCGGCATGGGCTGACTGGTCGCGGGCGCACTGAGCGTATGCCGGCGCCCACCCGTCGGCCCCTCCGCGCGCTGTGCTGACGATTCCGACCGTGAGAAGGTCGGAATCGTCAGCACACGTCAGCCGTCGGCGGGGAAGCGCACCCCCACCTGTGCGCGCGCCCGGTCGAGGATCCGCAGGACGGCCAGCGATTTGGCGACCGGCCACGTGGGGGACTGCCCCCCGGCGCGCACGCACGCCAGGAAGTGCTCGACCTCGTAGCGCATGTGGTGCGGGGACTGCTCGCGCGTGAGGTCGCGCGAGGTCCCGTCGCGCAGGTCCAGGCGGACGGTCGTCGGCACGCTGCAGTCATCGAAGTGCACGACACCCAACTCCCCGGTGATCGCCGAGCCGACACCGCCGGGGGCGATCTTCGAGTGCAGGCACGCCACCTCGAACCCGTCGTAGCCCAGCAGGATGGTCCCCTGGCCGTCGACGCCGCTGCCCAGCAGGTGCCCGGTCGCGTGGACCGACGAGGGCTCGCCGAAGAGCAGGTGCGCCAGCGCCACCTCGTAGATGCCGAGGTCCATGAGCGACCCGGCGGCGAAGTCCGGGTTGAAGGCGTTGGGCAGCTCCCCGGCCTTCAGCCTGTCGTAGCGCGAGGAGTACTGGTCCTTGGCGAGCACGACCCGTCGCAGGGTCCCGACCTCGGGGATCGCGTCCCGGATCGCCTCGACGTTCGGCTCCCAGGGGGAGGTGTAGGCCTCCATGAGGACCCGGCCGGCGTCCCGCGCGGCGACGGCCATCTCCTCGACCTCTCGGGCGTTCGCGCCCATGGGCTTCTCGGTCAGCACGTGCTTGCCGGCGCGCAGCATCGCGATCGACTGCTCGGCGTGCAGGGAGTTCGGGCTCGCGATGTAGACGGCGTCCACCTCGGAGTCATCGGCCAGGTCGGCGACGGTGGTGTGCACGCGCGCGACCCCGTACCGATCGGCGAACTCCCTGCCCGTCCCTGCGGACCGGGAGCAGACGGCCACGACGTCGAAGCCGTCGACGGTCCGGCCCGCGTCGATGAGGGCCCCGGTGATCCAGTTGGTTCCGATGACGGCGAAGCGCAGGGTGTCCACGGGAACACATTGTCAGGTAGTCCCCGGGAATGGTGCCATGGGCCAGAGCACGGGGAGAATGGACCCGTGGAGACCCGCGAGGACGCATCGACCATCATCACCACCGGGATCGGGTCGATGCCGGGGACCGACTCCGCCGAGGCGGCCCGGATCGTGGCGGGGGAGCTCGACGTCCCCCACCTCGTCGAGCTCCCCGCGCGAGGCCCCGGCGGGGACATGATCGGGCGCACGCTCGCGCTCGTCTCGTCGGCGACGGGGGAGTTCGCGGCCGAGACGACGCCGGACGGCTGGCGATTGGCCGGGGGTCGCTCGGGCGGTGACCTCGGGCGCCAGATGCGTCGGGGGGCCTCGTGGCTGGCCGAGGACGTCGACCGGATGGAGCTCGAGCTCGCCGGTTTCACCGGGCGGGTGAAGGTCCAGGTCGCGGGTCCATGGACCCTTGCCGCGAGTGTCGAGGCGGTGCGGGGGACGCGCCTGGTGGCCGACGTCGGGGCGTGCGCGGGCCTCGGCGAGGCTCTCGCGGAGGCCCTGGCTGAGCACGTCGCGATGATCGGTCGCCGCATCCCCGGCGCCCAGGTCGTCGTCCAGGTGGACGAGCCTGCCCTACCGACCGTCCTGGCCGGACACATCCGGACCCCCAGCGGTCGGGGCGCCCTGCGGGTTCCGGAGCTCCCCGAGGTGGTGTCGGGGCTCGCGCGCGTGGTGGCAGCGGCGACGAGTGCGGGCGCGTCAGTCACGGTCGCGCACTGCTGCGACGTCGAGGTCCCCTTCGACATCTTCCAGCGTGCCGGGTTCGGGGCCGTGGCGGTGGACACCGAGCTCCTCGGGCAGTCCGCGGATGAGGCGCTGGGCAGGTGGTGGGACGCGGGGGGCGTGGTCGTCCTCGGCGCGGTTCCGTCCGTGGACGATCCGCGCCTGACTCCCGACATGGTGGCGCGGCGCGTGGCTGCCCTGTGGAGCCGGATCGGGTTCGGCATGGCCGATGTGGGGGATCGGACGTGGTTGAGCCCGGCGTGCGGGCTGTCCGGTGCCTCCCCGCAGTGGGCCCGGGAGGTCGGCGGCCTGATGCGCAGCGCCGCCCGGATGCTGGAGTCCTCCGGGTAGCCCCCTGTGTCGGTGGTCCCGGGTAGCCTGCTGGCGTGACGCAGATCGATGATGTCCGCGCCCGCTGGGTGCACCTGGTGGAGCAGGTGGAGGCTGCCAGGGCGGCGTACTACCAGCATGATGCGCCGACGATCTCCGATGCGGAGTACGACGTCGTGTTCGCCGAGCTGGTGGCCTTGGAGGCCGAGCATCCGGAGCTGGTCAGCCAGGACTCGCCGACCCAGTCCGTGGGCGGAGCGCGGGCCGAGATGTTCGATCCGGTGGAGCACCTGGAGCGCCTGTACTCGCTGGACAACGCGTTCACCCAGGAGGAGCTGCGTCGCCTGGTCCGAGCGGGTCGTGACTGCCGTCGACCGGTTCCCGCCGGTGCTGTGCGAGCTGAAGATCGACGGGCTGGCAGTCGATATCGTGTACCGCTCGGGGCGTCTGGTGTCCGTGGCCACGCGCGGTGACGGTCGCGTCGGGGAGGACGTCACCTACAACGCGCAGTTCATCCCGGCGATCCCCGCACGGCTGCTCCCGTCCGGAGACGTGCCCGTGCCCGCGCTCGTCGAGGTGCGTGGGGAGGTGTTCTTCCCGGTGGCCGACTTCGAGCGGATCAACGATGAGCAGCTGGCCCTGGGGCGCTCGCCGTTCGCCAATCCGCGGAACACCGCAGCGGGGACGTTGCGCCAGCGGATCGACCGGCGCGAGGAGGAGCTCGCGAAGGCCACAGCGGCGCTCGATGCCGCACGTACGCGCGGCGCTTCCGCGGGCGCGCTGACCCGCGCTGAGGGACGCGTGACCCGCTTGGCGGCCGAGGTGGAGAGGGTCCGGTCGAACATGAGCCGCCTGCGCCTGACCGTGCACGGGGTCGGGGCGCGGGATGGCTTCGTGATCCAGACGCAGTCACAGGGGTACGAGGTGCTCCGTGGGCTGGGCCTGCCCACCTCCGACCGGGCGAGGGTGGTCACCGACCTCGACTCCGTCCGTGAGTTCATCGACTACTACGCCGAACATCGCCATGACGTGGCGCACGAGATCGACGGCGTGGTGGTCAAGGTCGACGACCTGGACCTTCAGGGCCAGATGGGGGCCACGTCGCGGGCCCCGCGGTGGGCGATCGCCTTCAAGTACCCGCCCGAGGTGGTGCGCACCCGGCTGCGCGACATCCGGGTCAACGTCGGGCGGACCGGTCGGGTCACGCCGTACGCGGTGATGGAGCCGGCGAAGGTGGCGGGCTCCACCGTCGAGATGGCCACGCTGCACAACGCCGGCGAGGTCGCCCGCAAGGGCGTCCTCATCGGCGACCTGGTGTTCCTGCGCAAGGCCGGCGACGTGATCCCCGAGGTGATCGGCCCCGTGGTCGAGGAGCGCACCGGGGCGGAGCGGGCGTTCGTGATGCCGACCCACTGCCCCGAGTGCGGCACCGCGCTGGCCCCGGCGAAGGAGGGCGACGTCGACATCCGCTGCCCCAACACCCGGTCATGCCCCGCTCAGCTGCGCGAGCGCGTCTTCCACGTGGCCTCGCGCGGGGCGTTCGACATCGAGGGACTGGGCTGGAAGGCCGGTGTCGCGCTGCTCGATTCTGGCGTTGTCCGAGACGAGGGTGACCTCTTCGCCCTCGATGCCCCGACCCTGCGCACGGTCCCGTTCTTCACCCGGGCGGCCAAGGCGGGCGAGGCGGGCCCGCAGCTCACCGCCAACGCTGAGGTGCTGCTGGCGCAGCTGGAGAAGGCGAAGGGCCAGCCGCTGTGGCGCGTGCTGGTCGCGCTGTCGATCCGGCATGTCGGCCCGACGGCTGCTCAGGCCCTGGCCCGGGAGTTCGGCGTGCTGACGGATCCGGTCTGGACGCCCGAGAACCCGTCGCGCCGGTCGGCAGCCCATCGACAGGGCCGCGGTGGAGCAGCTGGCGGCCGCCGAGGGGGTGGGACCCACCATCGCTGAGGCGGTCGTCGAGTGGTTCGCGCATGCCTGGCATCGCGACGTCGTCGAGAAGTGGCGCGTCGCCGGTGTCCGGATGGCCGACGAGTTCGTCGAGGCCGGGCCGCAGCCGCTGGCCGGGCTCACGGTGGTGATCACCGGCTCCCTCCCCGGATTCACGCGCGACAGCGCGGCTGAGGCGGTGACGAGCCGAGGCGGCAAGGTCGCCTCGTCCGTGTCGAAGAAGACGGACTTCGTCGTGGTGGGGGAGAACGCGGGCACGAAGGCCGACAAGGCGATCTCGCTGGCCCGCCCGATGCTCGACGCAGACGGGTTCGCGGTCCTGCTCGAGCAGGGTCCGGACGCAGCCTCGGCGGTGGCGAAGGTGGGGGTAGCTTCCCCCCAGCGCGTGCGTCCCGATGCCCGGCGTCGCTGGCGCGTTGCCCCAGCGTGGTCTCCCACGGCGTCGCAACGAGGCTCACGGCGGGCCGGACGTGCTGCCTCACACGGGCGGCGCTACTGTCGAGGCGCACCGCTCGCCGATGACCCCGGCGCAGTGCACCGGCAAGGGGGACGACATGTCAGGCCGCGGTCACACCCTGGCGCTCGTCGTCACCGCTGCGATCGCCCTTGCAGCATGTACCACCGGGAGCCAGGCACGCACGGCGAGCTCCTCGTCCGCGGAGTACCAGCGCGCCTACCAGATCGGGCTCGATGCCTACGTCTACGGGCTCCCGCTCCTGGTCACGGACTCGACCTTCCAGACCATGACGAGCATCGACGTGTCGCAGGGTGCCTACGGACCGGTCAACCAGTTCAACAACGTGCGCTCGGCCAACAACTCGGGGAGCACGGCGGTCGTCGCCCCCGGCGCCACGAGCCTCTCGTCGATCGCCTGGGTCGACTTGAGCATCGAGCCGCAGGTGCTGCACGTGCCCGAGGTGCCCGACCACTTCTTCGTGCTGGCGCTGGTGGATCCCTACACGGAGAACATCGCCAACCTGGGCACGGCGAGCAGCACGGCACCGGGCGACTACGTGCTCGCGGGCCCGCAGCAGCGCAGCATCGCGGCGCCGTCAGGCACCCATCGGCTCGACGTCGACTACTCGCGGATCTGGATCATCGGCTCGACGCAGCTGAAGGGCCCGAGCGACGTCACCGCCGTGAACGCCATCCAGGACGGCTACACCCTCACCCCCCTGAGCAGGTATGGCACCGACTACCAGCCAGTTGTGCCCGCCGGCCCCATCACGAGCGTCACCAAGCACGTGCCCGCCACCGGCATGGCGTTCTTCGACCAGCTCGGCCAGCAGTTGGCGATGTTCCCGCCGCCCGCCGCAGATGCCGCGGCCCTCTCCCAGTTCGCCTCCGTGGGCATCGGCCCCGGGCGGTCCCCCTCGACCGGCACGTCGTTGTCCGCCGACACCGTCCGCGGCCTCACTGATGCCGTCGCCGCGGGGCCGGCACAGGTCAAGGCCGACACCAAGGCGCTCGTCGCCAAGCACGCACTGGTGCACGCGGGCTACCTGCTCGGTGGCTTCGGCACCTACGGCACCGACTACGCACAGCGCGCGGTCATCTCACAGATCGGGCTCGGCGCGTTCGTCGCGCACCAGGCGATCTATGCGATGGCCTGGAGCGACTCCGCGGAGCAGGCCCTCGACGGATCGACGCCGTACGTGCTGCACATGACCACGCCGCCGCCGACCGATGAGGGCTGGTCCTTGACCGTCTACACCCTCGGGGGGCGCTCGTGGCGAACCCGCAGGGCCGCGACGCCCTGACCAGCACCTCGCCTCTCACCCGCAACGCCGACGGCTCGATCGACGTCCATCTGCAGGCGACGGCTCCCTCGTCAGCGGCGCAGGCGGCCAACTGGCTGCCGACGCCTGCCGGTCAGGGCTTCGAGGTCGCCTGGAGACTCTTCGCCCCGCAGCAGCAGGCGATCTCCAGCATCCTCGACGGGAGCGGCTGGCAGCCGCCGACCATCGCCGCGGCCTCCTGACGCGTCAGCGACGCTTGGCGGCCAACGCCTCCTCGAGCTCGGCCTTGCTCATGGTCGAGCGGCCCTTGATGCCACGCTCCCGCGCCTCGTTGTAGAGCTGCGCCTTCGTGCGACCTCCCGGCCCACGGTGGCTGCGGAGCCCGCCGCGACGGCCGGAGGAGATGTCGTCGATGGACGACCTGCTCGCGGTCTTGGACTCCCCGTGCCGCGCGCGCTCCTTGTTCACGGTGCGCGCGGCGATCTCCTCCGCGGTGTCGTCGTCGTAGCCCCGGTCCTCGAGGCTGTCCTTGACGTGCTCGTACTGACGCTCCCGCTTCTTGCTCCAGCCCTGCTGCGGCATGACGCCTCCCGTGGATCCCGGCTGCTTGGACAGAGACGACTACCCGCCGTCCGTGCCATGAGACCAGCCCTCTCGCAGCGGTGGACCACGTGCCATCGTCTGCCCTCTCGTCCGGGCGCTGGGCTGGGGCTGCACTGGCCACGTTGGACCCGGACTGTGGACAACTGGTTGCCGGATCCAGGAGGGGATGGAAACCTACGCATGCGCCGCGGGGGAGGCGCAGGGCGTGGAGGGGGAGCCACGCGTGGGAGGCGGGTCGTTGCCGGAGGGGGAGCCGGCGACGGCCCGCCTGCGCCTCTTCTGGGCGCCCTTCACCGGGACGTTGGGCCCTGTTCGCGGGGGTCTCCCGATGCTTTGATCGGAGCGGATGGCTTGGGCGCCATCGCGGCGCTCCGGGCGGTTCTGACGGGGGTGTCCGATGCGAATTCGACCGCTCTCCCTCCTACTCGGCCTGGTCCTGGTCGTCACCAGCGCATGCGCCGTGGGGGATGAGTCCGTCTTCGTCGCCCGGCCCGACGGTCGGGCGACATCCGAATCCTTCACCCACGCACTCGCTGGTGGGGGACCCCTGTCCTTCGAGGTTCGGTTGCACCCGCGGCCCAGGGAGCAGCAGGTGGGTCCGCTGGGTCCAGTGCAACTGCACACCATCGTGTGCAAGGCGCATCGAACTGACTGAGGGAGACCCTCCCGTGCGCGTTCGGGCGCCACGCGCAGCCGACTTAGGATGTGCCCCATGCCTGAGAACCCATCGGCGATCACGCGCGAGCAGGTTGCCCACCTCGGCCACCTGGCCCGGCTGTCGCTCACCGAGGACGAGCTGGACCACTACAGCGCCCAGCTGGCCGACATCCTCGGCGCCGTGGCGCGCGTGACGGAGGTCGCAACCCCCGACGTGCCGGCGACGTCCCACCCGATGCCGCTCGAGAACGTCTTCCGGGAGGACGACCCGCGTCCGAGCCTCACGCAGGGCGAGGCGCTGTCGGGGGCGCCCGCCGCCGAGGACGACCGCTTCCGCGTCCCGCGCATCCTTGACGAGGAGTGACCACGATGGACGCCACCCTGGACCTCACCCACCTGACTGCCGCGCAGCTGTCGGAACTGC
The DNA here is from genome assembly GCA_963700395.1 of uncultured Actinomycetes bacterium. Taxonomy (GTDB): domain Bacteria; phylum Actinomycetota; class Actinomycetes; order S36-B12; family CAIYMF01; genus Prado023. Next base: position 112,661 of record CAVOXI010000001.1, read on the forward strand.
TTCGTGAGCGCGCCGTCTCCGCCCGCGAGGTCGCGGCCGCCCACCTCGAGCGGATCGCCGCCGTCGACGGTGACATCCACGCCTTCCTGCACGTCGACAACGAGGGCGCCCTGGCAGCCGCGGAGGCGGTCGACGCCGCCCGCGCCGAAGGGGAGCAGCTCGGTCCGCTGGCCGGGGTCCCCCTGGCGCTCAAGGACGTCCTGACGATGAGGGGCGCGCCCACCACGTGCGGCTCGCGGATCCTCGACGGGTGGTACCCGCCCTACGACGCCACCGTCACCCGGCGACTGCGTGAGGCCGGGATCGTGATCCTCGGCAAGACGAACATGGACGAGTTCGCGATGGGCTCCTCCACGGAGCACTCCGCCTACGGGCCGACGCACAACCCCTGGGACCTCGACCGGATCCCCGGCGGATCAGGTGGGGGCAGCGCGGCCGCATTGGCCTCCTTCGAGGCCCCGCTGGCCATCGGCACCGACACGGGCGGCTCGATCCGCCAGCCCGCTGCGGTCACCGGCACCGTCGGGGTCAAGCCCACCTACGGCGCGGTCTCCCGCTACGGCCTCGTGGCCCTGGCCTCCTCACTGGACCAGGCGGGCCCCTGCGCGCGCACGGTGCTCGACGCGGCACTGCTCCACCAGGTCATCGCCGGCTACGACCCGATGGACTCCACCTCCCTGCAGCAGCCCGTCCCCGATGTCGTGGCCGCCGCCAAGCGCGCGGACGTCGCAGGGATGCGGATCGGACTGGTCAAGGAGCTCGGTGGCGAGGGTTACCAGGCGGGAGTGCGGCAGCGCTTCGCCGAGGCCGTGGAGATCCTGGAGAAGCTGGGTGCCGAGGTCGTCGAGGTCTCCTGCCCGAGCTTCGACTACGCGCTGGCGGCGTACTACCTGATCCTCCCCAGCGAGGCGTCGAGCAACCTGGCCAAGTTCGACGGCATGCGCTACGGCCAGCGCGTCGGCGACGACGGCACGCGCTCGGTCGAGGAGGTCATGAGCCTGACCCGCGAGGCGGGCTTCGGCGCCGAGGTGAAGCGCCGGATCATGCTGGGCACCTACGCCCTGTCCAGCGGCTACTACGACGCGTACTACGGCTCGGCGCAGAAGGTCCGCACCCTGATCCAGCGCGACTTCGCAGCCGCGTTCGGACAGGTCGACGTGCTCATCTCACCGACTGCGCCCACCACGGCGTTCAAGCTCGGTGAGAAGCTCGACGACCCGCTCGCGATGTACCTCAACGACGTCGCGACCATCCCGGTGAACCTCGCCGGCAACGCCGCGATGAGCCTGCCCGTGGGCCTGGCGCCCGAGGACGGGCTGCCCGTGGGCCTGCAGATCATCGCCCCGGCGATGGCCGACGACCGCCTCTACCGGGTGGGCGGTGCCCTCGAGGAGGCGCTGTTCAACCGATGGGGCGGCCTGCTGATCGAGGAGGTGCCGGCGCGATGACCCAGCTGATGGATTTCGACACGGCGTTGGAGCGGTTCGACCCGGTGATGGGCCTGGAGGTCCACGTCGAGCTGAACACAGCGACCAAGATGTTCTGCGGCTGTTCCACGGTGTTCGGCGCCGAGCCCAACACCCAGGTCTGCCCGGTGTGCCTCGGCCTGCCCGGCGCACTCCCGGCGCTGAACCGGATCGGCGTCGAGTCGGCGATGCGGATCGGCCTGGCGCTGAACTGCCAGGTCGCCGAATGGTGCAGGTTCGCGCGGAAGAACTACTTCTACCCGGACATGCCGAAGAACTTCCAGACCTCGCAGTACGACGAGCCGATCTGCTTCGACGGGTACCTCGACGTCGACTACGAGACTCCCGAGGGGCGACAGACGTTCCGGGTGGGCATCGAGCGCGCGCATATGGAGGAGGACACCGGCAAGAACAGCCACATGGGCGGAGCCACGGGACGCATCCACGGGGCCGACTACTCGCTGGTCGACTACAACCGCGCGGGCATCCCGCTGATCGAGATCGTCACCAAGCCGATCGAGGGGGCGGGTCGCTACGCGCCCGAGGTCGCGAAGGCATACGTCGCCGCGCTGCGGGAGCTGCTGCGCGCCCTGGGCGTCTCCGACGTCCGGATGGAGCAGGGATCGCTGCGCTGCGACGTCAACGTGTCGCTGCGTCCCGACCCTGCCGGCCCGTTCGGGACCCGCTCGGAGACCAAGAACGTGAACTCGCTGCGCTCGGTCGAGCGGGCGGTGCGCTACGAGATCGGCCGGCAGGCGGCGCTGCTCACGGAGGGCGGCAAGGTCGTCCAGGAGACCCGGCACTGGCACGAGGACACCGGCCTGACCACCTCGGGGCGCATCAAGGAGGAGTCCGAGGACTACCGCTACTTCCCGGAGCCGGACCTGGTCCCGATCGCGCCCTCGCGCGAGTGGGTCGAGGAGCTGCGGGCGACCCTGCCGGAGAACCCCGCGACCAGGCGGGCCAGGATCGCCGCCGAGTGGGGCATCAACGACCATGACATGGCGTCGGTGGTCAATGCGGGGGCGCTGGACCTCGTGGAGGCGACCATCGCCGCCGGCGCCGACCAGGCCTCGGCGCGCAAGTGGTGGACCGGGGAGCTGTCGCGCGATCGCCAAGGACCAGGGCGTCGAGCTCGCCGACCTGGGGATCACGCCGGCACAGGTCGCCGAGCTGGAGTCCCTCGTTGTGGCCGGCACCGTCAACGACAAGCTGGCCCGTCAGGTCATCGAGGGCGTCCTGGCAGGTGAGGGCTCTCCCTCGGAGGTGGTGGCTGGCCGCGGCCTGGCCGTGGTCACCGATGACGCACCCCTCCTCGCGGCGATCGACGAGGCCCTGGCGGCACAGCCCGACGTCGCGGACAAGATCCGCGCGGGCAAGGTCCAGGCGGCCGGAGCGATCGTGGGCGCGGTCATGAAGGCCACCCGCGGCCAGGCCGACGCCGGACGCGTCCGCGCGCTGATCTTCCAGCGCCTCGGCGTCCAGGAGTAGCTCCCAGCCCCGATCCGATCCGCCCCGCCCACCGCCCCCGCCCCGACAGATCCGCGCCGCGCCCCACCCCGACCCGATCTGTCCGCTATTCGGTGGCCAAGTTCGGGGTTGGTCCGGATTCGCGAGCACCGATGCTCCGAGATCCGGACCGTTCGTGTGCGGAACCGGAAACCCTGGCGCGGCGGACCGCGGACCGCGGACCGTCGCGAATCGCGAATCGCGAACCGCTAACCGCGAAGCGGACAGGGCGCCGCGAACCGCGAACCCCTGGGCCGTCCGCGCAGCACAGCGCCCCGGCCGATCCGACCGGGGCGCTCGTATGCGGGCAGCGTGTGGCTACTCGGCTGTGAACTTCTCCACGGCGCGCCAGGCCAGCGGGAACAACCCGGCGGCCAGGGCGACCTTCAGCGCGTCGCCGATCAGGAACGGCGTGACACCGAGCGAGATCGCCTTCGACAGCGAGACGTTGATGGCCGCGGCGAGCCACGTGGCACCGACCGTGTAGATGACCACGTTGCCGAGCACCATGAGGCCCGCGGTCCGGGGTGCGGTGCGGGTCGCTCCGCGTTCGGCGAGCCAACCGACGAGTGCCGCGGCGGCGATGAATCCCAGCACGTAGCCGAAGCTGACGGTCAGCGCGCCGGACCTGAATGCGCTCGACCCCTCGGCGAACCACGGCACGCCAGCGAGGCCCGCCACGGCGTAGAGGCTCATGGAGGCCACGCCGCGCCACATGCCCAGGGACGCGGCGGTGAGGAGCACGGCGAAGGTCTGACCCGTCAATGGCACCGGGGTGAAGGGCAGCGGGATGGCCACCTGCGCGGCCAGGCCGACGAAGGCCGCCCCAGCGATGACGAGGACCGCATTACGGACTGCGCTGCGCCCGAAGGCATCGGCGAGGACCGCGGGGGCGGGAGTTGCTAGCGACATGGGCATCTCCTGATCGAACTCACCGGCGACTGCCCGCCGGCTGGGACGGGGCGAGCCTATCGGGACCGATGCGCCCCATGTTGGGGGACCCGCTCGGCCATCACCGACAATCGCATCGGGCGCCGTACCCTTGCCGGGTGCGCAGAAGCCCGATGGTGTCGTTCACGGTGGTCCTCGCGGGCCTCGGCCTGGCCGTTGGATCGATGGGAGGCGCCGCCCACGCCTCGCGAACCCCGGCGGCCGAGGTGGTGGGTGCCACTGGCCCGGGCGTCCACGTTGTCGCCGTCGGGGACATCGCCTATGAGGGTGGCCCCTACGAGCGGACTGCGGCACTCGCGCGCTCCCTGGCGCCCGAGAAGCTCCTGCTCGCCGGGGACATCGCCTACTCGAGCGGGTCGGCTGCGGAGTTCGCCAGCCGCTTCGCGCCGGAGTGGGGCCGGTTCCGCCCGCTCTGGCTGCCCGTCCCGGGGAACCACGAGTACCGGACGACCGGGGCAGCCGGCTACAGGGCGTTCTTCAACGAGACCGGCGGGCTGTACTGGTCCAAGAAGGTCGGCTCCTGGCGGGTGATCGGACTTGATTCCGAGCGGGCCTCGAGTGCCAAGCAGCGCAGTTGGCTCAAGGCGACGCTGAAGAAGCACAACGGCACGCCCACCCTCGTCATGTGGCACCGCCCGCGGTTCTCCCGAGGGGAGCACTCCGACCAGGCCGACACAGGGACCCTCTACAACCTCGTGCGTCGGGACAAGGACGTGAAGCTGCTCATCTGGGGCCACGACCACGACTACGAGCGGATGAGCATTCCGGTGGCGAAGCGAGCGACCGCGCTGACGGCCTTCGTCGTGGGCACGGGCGGAGGCGAGCAGCGCTCGGGGACGACCCACGACACCCGGACGTGGAGCGAGTTCTTCGACAACACCGACTACGGGGTGCTCGACCTGCGGCTCGCCGCCGGCTCCTTCAGCTGGGCCTTCGTCACGATCGACGGCCAGACCCTGGACAGGGGCACCCAGGCCTGGTGACGCGCAGCTCGCAGGCGGGTGGGGCGGCCTCGGGCTAGTCTTTCCCGGTGCCGCGACGACTGGTGATCATGGGCTCGGGGGAGACGACCACCGGGATGCTCGGCGTCCACCGGGAGGCCTTCGCCGGACTGCCGGACCCAACCGACGCCCGCCTCATGGACAGCCCGTTCGCGTTCCAGGAGAACGCCGGCGAGCTCGTCGAGAAGATCAACCAGTACTTCACCGAGTCCCTCGGGCATCCGCTGCGTCCGATCGCACTCCCTGCCGCGGCCGATGCGCTCACCGTCGAGCGCGCGCTGGCCGACATCAGGGCCGCGGACTGGGTCTTCGCGGGCCCGGGCTCGCCGAGCTACGCGCGGCGCTGCTGGGAGGGCACCGGAGTCGCTGACGCACTGGCCGGGATCGTCGCCCCCGGACGGACCGGCACCCTGGTGTTCGCGTCCGCGGCAGTGGTCACGCTCGGGGACTGGGCGCTGCCCGTGTACGAGATCTACAAGGTAGGCGAGGACCCCCGATGGGAGCCCGGACTCGGCTTGATGAGCCGGATCCTCGGATGGCGCTGCGCGGTGATCCCGCACTACGACAACCGTGAGGGCGGCACGCACGACACGCGCTTCTGCTACGTCGGCGGCAGGCGGTTGGGCCAGATCGAGGCCGAGCTCGGCGACGGGTTCATCCTGGGCGTCGACGAGCACTCCGCGCTGCTCCTGGACCTTGATGAGGGCACCGCGTGGGTGGCGGGCCGCAGCGGCGTCACCCTGCGCGTTGCCGGCGTCGAGGACGTGCTCCCCAATGGGTCGCGGCTGACGATCGGCGAGATGGAGGACCGGATCGCCGCGCTCGGAGCAGCGGCAGCCGTGGGCCGGCAGGGCGCACCGGCTTTCGCCCCCCCGAGCTCGCAGGAGCCGCCCCGTGCAGGTGCACCGGCTGCCGCCACGGGGGACGGGGCCTCGGCGGCGGTCGCGGACTCCGCACCCGACGCGCCCGCCTCCGACGCGGCCGACCTCGACCGCCCGGCACCCGTCGCGCCCGATCCCGTCGCGCCCGACTCCCGACGCGGCCGACCTCGCGCGCGCGATCCTCGCCGCCCTGCCCGACTCCGCAGCCCAGGAGCGCGCCGCCGTGGTCGCCCTTGTCCACCAGGCGGAGGCCGCCTCGGCCACCCATGACCGCGAGCTCGCGGGGCGCGCCGTCCAGGCGTTGGTGGATGTCCGCGCCGACAGCCGCACCGCGGGGGACTGGGCAGCCAGCGACCGCCTCCGCGACGCCCTCACAGCAGTGGGCGTGGAGGTGCGTGACAGCCGGGAGGGGTCGACATGGCAATGGACGTGACACCGGGGCCCATCGCCCTCGTCGGCTCCGGGGAGTACCTTCCCGTGATGCTCGAGATCGAGCGGTACCTCCTCGATGGGCGCCCCCCGAGGTACGTCCAGATCCCCACCGCCGCTGCACCGGAGGGTCCGGCGGTGCTGGCGAAATGGACTCGCCTGGGCGCCGAGCAGGCCGAGCGCCTCGGGGTCGAGGCGGTGCCACTCGTCGTTCACGACCGCACCGAGGCCGATGACCCCGCCATCGCCGAGCAGGTGCGCGGCGCGGGACTGGTCTACATGTCCGGCGGGAACCCGGCGCACCTGGCAGGGGCGTTGCGTGACTCCGCGCTGTGGGCCGAGGTGCTGGCCGCATGGCGCGGCGGGGCCGCCCTCGCAGGATGCAGCGCCGGGGCGATGGCCATGACCGGGTGGGTGCCGCACGTCCGGGCGCTGCACCGCCCGGCGGACCCCGGGCTCGGGCTGCTGCCGCACCTGCGCGTCATCCCGCACTTCGACAAGATGCTGGGCTGGGCCCCCGACCTCGTGACCCGGGTGCTCCTGCACGCGCCCGAGGGGATCACCGTGCTGGGCATCGACGAGGACACCGCCCTGGTCGGTGGGCCGTTCGAATGGACGGTGATGGGCAGACAGTCCGTGTGGGCCCTCGGCCACGGCTCTCGCGTGGAGCATCCGGCTGGGACGACCGTCATCACCACGGGGGGCGAGACGGTCGGGACGTCGGCGACGTGACCACGCTGCTCCCGAGCTACATCCTCGAGGGGCTTCCCGACGAGCTCGCACTGGCCGCCGTCGCCTGGGACTCCGGAGATCCCGACCCCGAGTGCCTGCCCGACGTGGAGGTCCTCGTCCCGCCCTACACGGCGAGCACTGCGGACCTGGCCATGATGGCCCGGATGCCCGCGCTGAGGGTCGTGCAGACCCTGACCGCCGGTGTCGACAACGTGCTCGCATCGCTGCCGGAGGGGGTCACGCTGTGCAACGCGGCCGGGGTGCACGACGCCTCCACCGCCGAGCTCGCCGTCGGGCTCACGATCGCGAGCCTGCGTCACCTCGATGACTTCGCCCGCGCGATGCCCGACGGCCGCTGGATGTACGACCGGCACGAGTCGCTGGCCGACAAGCGGGTGCTGATCGTGGGGTTCGGCTCGATCGGCCGGGCGATCGCGCGGCGCCTGGACGGGTTCGAGTGCCAGGTGGGCGCCGTGGCCCGGACCGCCCGGACGGTGGACGGGATCGATGTGCGTTCGATCGATGACCTTCCTGCGCTGCTGCCCTCCGCCGACGTCGTGATCCTCATCGTGCCGCTGAGCCCGGACACGCGCGGGATGGTCGACGCAGCCTTCCTTGCGCGGATGCGCGACGGCGCCCTTCTGGTCAACGTCTCCCGCGGGCCGGTCGTCGACACCGATGCGCTGCTGGCCGAGTGCGCGTCGGGGCGCCTGCGCGCCGCCCTGGACGTCACCGACCCCGAGCCGCTCCCTCCCGAGCATCCGCTGTGGCACACGCCGGGCGTCCTGATCAGCCCGCACGTGGGCGGCAACACGTCAGCGTTCCTGCCGCGGGCGCGCCGGCTGGTGGCAGAGCAGCTGCGGCGTTGGGAGAGCGGCGAGCCACTGGCGAACGTCGTCGTCTCCGGCTACTCCTGACTGGGCGGCGCCGTCAAGGCTCCCCGCACTGCGTTCCCGCCGGGGGCCCCACGCCGGTGAGCAGCGTGTAGAGCCCGGCGAGGTCGGCGCACGATCGGCGGTCCAGCTTGGCGTTCAACGCGACGGGCTCGTCGATCAGGGTGCCCGCCATCGTCTCGGCGGCCAGTTCCACGCCGCGCTTCCCCCACGGCGAGTCGTCCGCTGCCCATGTGGGCAGCGCGGCGGAGCGCACGAACGCGACCTGCACCTCCGGTGACACGTTCTGCGAGATCCACAGATGGCTGAGCTCATGGAGCAACGCCCGCTTCACCCACGGTCGCCACCCGGCGCACCCGTTGTCCGTGCAGGCATCGGATGTACCGAAGCACAGCGCGACATCCTCGCCCCAGGCGAGGCCGTTGATGCGGGCGCATGCCGGCGCCGACGGACTCACGAAGGTGACGCTGTCCACCACCGGGGCGCTCAGGTCGGCGGCAGCGAACCGGCCCATGCCCCACTCCAGGAGCCGGTCGAGGGAAGGTGAGCTGCTGCGGACCTCGATCGTGCGGCCCTGCACGCTCAGGGTGCCCGAGCGCGCATCGGAGATGCCCGGGGGGATCGCGACCTTGTCCCACCACGGCCCTACCGACACGCGAGGCACGGCGCAGCCGCCGATGTCAGCGGCGCTGTGATGGCGCCCCTCCTCGACGATGCGGCCGTCGTCGTCCAGGTGCAGGACGACCGCGACGTGGCTGGCGCAGCCCCGGTCGGTGGTCACGAGCAGGACGACGGTGTCGAGTGGGTCGTCCGGATCGGTGCCGCCTGCGGCGAACAAGGCAGGCCCGCCCAGATCTGGAAGCGCGACGAGGGCGGCACCGTCGAGGCTGCCCCGCGCGGGGCTGGCCGATGCGAGCGCGCGCACTTCGTCGATCCCGGTGGCTGCGACGCCCAGCAGGTCATCGGTGATGTGTGCGGTGGGGGCGTACAGCGTGGCCGCGGCCGGATGATCCTGGTTCCCCCACGCCGCAACGTAGGCATCGGCGGTCCGCTGGACGCGGCGGAGTCGCCCATCGCTGGGATGCTCCGCGCGCAGTGCGACCAACGAGGGCGCGTAGGTCTCCGCCGTGATCCCTGTCGGTGCCAGGGACATCACGAATGCGGCCTTGACGGATCCGGCGAGTGCCATGACGGCCACGGCACCTGATCTGGACAGGTGAAGTGCCTCGATCGGGTCTCGCTGCAGGAGGACGGCCCCAGCTGTGGTCGTCAGGTGATGCCTGAGGGCGTCGCGTCCGATCGTGGTCCCCAGCCCGAGGGCCCTCCCATCGAACACCACGTCGGTTGCGTAGTACCCGTAGAGGTCCAGGAGGCCGCGATCCAGGGCCGCGTCATAGGCGTCGAACCACGTCTGCGCCGCGGCTGCCGGCCCGGTCGATGCGGATCGTCCCCGGTTCCGTGGAGCCCCCCGCCCTGCTCGGCGCCGGGCTCGGGCTGGTCGACTCCCCAGTCGTCTCCGCGCAGGATCGTGGCTCGGGCGTCGACCCGGTCAACAGGGCGAAGTCGGCGGCGAGCTCCGCGCAGGTGGGCGTGCCCATCCGCGCGTCGACCACGTACGGCTCGTCCATGAGTCCCCAGCTCACGGTCTCGGCCGCGAGCTGGGAGGCCTGCTCGTCCCACTCACGCGACGGGTCGAGCCACGTCAGGTCGTGCTCGGCGAGGAACGGCGCCATCCGGCTCGGGCCGACCAGGGGATCCGCCCAGCGCGGGTAGTCGGGATCCGCCAGGTACTGGTGGGCCAGCTGGTGCAGCACTGCCGCCTTCGCCAGGAGGGGCCATCGGGTGCACCCCTCGGGAGGGCACGCGAGGGAGGCTGGGAGGGCAAGCGCCAGATCGGGGGCCGTCGATCCCTCCTCGAAGCCGTAGTCGGCCCAAGGGTCCTCGCTCATCCCCAGGAACGTGACCGACGTGGGGATGGGCGCGGGGAGCCCGGCGTCGGCGAAGCGCTGGAGGCCCCAGGTGAGCAACGGCGGGAGGTCGGGCGTGCCGTTCCAGATCGCCACGTCCAGGCCACTGACGTTCATCGTGGCTGTCCGGAGGATCGCCCGCGGGTTGGGGATCCGCACGTGGTCCCACCAGCCTGAGGGAGTCCCTGCCCAGCAGCCCGTGGGGGAGTCGACCCGGTGGTAGCGCTGCTCGGAGAGGATCGTGGACCCGTCGAGGTGCAGCGACACGGCGACGTCGCCGGGGCATCCGCCGACCTCCTCGACATGGAGCAGCAGGACCATCCGGTCGATCGGTCCGCCCCCCGTGGACTCGGCGTTCACGTAGATGGCCGGCCCGCCGCCCTGGGGGATCTCATGGAGCACGGCGCCCTGGAGGCCGCCAGCAGCCCACGGCTGCCCGGCGGCTCGGCCGATGTCGGTCGAGCCGCGCAGCCGCACCCCAGTGAGCGAGTCGTCGACCTGCGCCTCCGCCGCGTAGAGGGAGGCCACGGCCTCAGGGTCTCCAGCTCCCCACGCGGCCACGTAGGCCCGCCCGATCCGCTCCAGCGGAGGCCGCGCGAGCACCTCGTACTCCTCGCCCGCCTGCACAGATCCGGCCCAGACCGCGGACCGGATCCCGTCCGAGCGAAGGGCATAGGTCCAGGCCGTGGGTACCGTGAAGCTCGCAGTGGTGAGCCGCGCCACGTCAACAGCTCCATCGAGTGAGACATAGGCCGGCTCGTCGAACGTCCACGTCGACGTGTCGCTGGGATCACGGCCGCCAAGGGTCACTCGGAGGTCCTGGGCCAGGTCACGCATCGCCTGTATCGCAGGGCCGCGCCCCACGCCGTCGTAGTCGATCAATCCGTAGTCCACCTCGGCATCGGGCGCGAGGAACTGGGCAAGGTTGGAGTACCCGACAGCCTGGGCATCGTGGACGGCCGCGAGGTACTGCTGCGCCCGGGAGCCCCACGAGGGAGACGAGGCAGGCAGTTCCGGCCCGGACGTGCACGCGGCCAGGACGACGCCCACCAGGGCGACATCCAGCACCCACCTGCGGCCCCGTTCCCGCATGCTTCCGGGGTACTGCGCCCGGCCGCTGTCCGCCAGAGGACTTGGTCCCGCTCATCGGGAAGGCGAATGCCGCGCCCCCGTGAGCCACTGCCGGGGGAAGCTGCGCGAGCTGGCCGCGTCGAAGGTGCGCCCACCCTCGCGGCCCGGCTCCCCGATTCGTCCGTCCCTCCAACGGTTCGTCGTCCCAACGACGGACGGTCTCGGAAGCGGGCCGCGTGATGGTGGACCGATCGAAGGGCATGGTGGACCGATCGAAGGGCGGAGATCGAGGGGAGCGCGGAGGCAGCGGGCCGCGCGACGGTGGACCGATCGTGCTGGGCCGGGGCCTGGTGCACGTGCCGACTACGCTGGGCGCCATGACCACCACCCCTGCCGCCCCCGACATCAAGCCCCGCTCGCCGCACCGTCACCGACGGCCTGGAGCGTGCTGCCGCCCGAGGGATGCTCCGCGCGGTCGGCATGTCCGACGAGGACTTCCCGAAGCCCCAGATCGGCATCGCCTCGAGCTGGAACGAGATCACCCCGTGCAACCTCTCCCTCGAGCGGCTTGCCCGTTCGGCGAAGGAGGGCGTGCACTCGGGCGGCGGCTACCCGCTGCAGTTCGGCACGATCTCGGTCTCGGACGGCATCTCCATGGGTCACGAGGGCATGCACTTCTCCCTGGTCAGCCGCGAGATCATCGCCGACTCCGTCGAGGCCGTCATGCAGGCGGAGTGCCTCGACGGCATGGTCACCTTCGCCGGCTGCGACAAGAGCCTTCCCGGCATGCTGATGGCCGCCGCGCGACTGGACGTGGCGTCGGTGTTCGTCTACGCCGGGTCGATCCTCCCGGGCCGTGTGGGTGACCGCGACGTCACCATCATCGACGCCTTCGAGGCGGTCGGCGCCTGCGCCCGCGGGCTGATCACCCGTGAGGAGGTCGACGAGATCGAGCGCGCGATCTGCCCCGGGGAGGGCGCGTGCGGCGGCATGTACACCGCCAACACGATGGCCTCCGCAGCTGAGGCGATGGGGATGAGCCTGCCCGGCTCGGCCGCCCCGCCGGCCGTGGACCGGCGCCGCGACGGCTTCGCCCGGCGCTCCGGGGAGGCCGTCGTCGAGATGCTGCGCCAGGGCATCACGACGCGCGACATCATCACGAAGAAGTCCCTGGAGAACGCCATCGCCGTTGTCATGGCCCTCGGTGGCTCCACCAACGCCGTCCTGCACCTGCTCGCGATCGCCCACGAGGCCGACGTCGACCTGCAGATGGAGGACTTCCAGCGCATCGGCGCGAAGGTCCCGCTGCTCGGCGACCTCAAGCCCTTCGGCCGCTACGTGATGAGCGACATGGACCGGGTCGGCGGCGTTCCGGTCATCATGCGGGCGCTGCTCGACGCCGGGCTGCTGCACGGTGACTGCCTCACGGTCACCGGCCGCACGGTCGCCGAGAACCTCGCCGAGGTCAACCCCCCGGACCCCGACGGCGTGATCCTGCGGGCCATGAACGACCCGATGGCCGGCGCCGGCGGCATCACGATCCTCGGCGGCTCGCTCGTCCCCGAGGGTGCGGTCGTGAAGAACGCGGGCGTCCCGCTCGAGGTCTTCGAGGGCCCGGCGCGGGTCTTCGAGCGCGAGCGCGCCGCGATGGACGCCCTTGAGGACGGCACCATCCAGGCCGGTGACGTCGTGATCATCCGCTACGAGGGCCCCAAGGGCGGCCCGGGCATGCGCGAGATGCTGATGATCACCGCGGCCATCAAGGGCGCGGGACTGGGCAAGGACGTCCTGCTGATCACCGACGGGCGGTTCTCCGGCGGGACCACCGGCCTGTGCGTCGGCCACGTCGCCCCCGAGGCAGTCGACGGCGGACCCATCGCGCTCGTCGCGGACGGCGACCGGGTGCGGATCGACATCGCGAACCGCACGCTCGACCTGCTCGTCGACGACGCCACGCTGGCGGCACGCCGCGAGGCGTGGGTCCCCCTGCCGCCCCGCTACGACCGCGGCGTCCTGGCCAAGTACGCGAAGCTCGTCGGCTCCGCCTCGCGGGGAGCGGTCTGCGACTGACCGTCCAGGTCAGGCCAACCGGCCCAACCACGCGTCCGCGGGCTCGGGCCGCCCGTACAGGTAGCCCTGGTGCAGCACGGCCGCGCGATCGTTCAGGAACGCGGCCTGCTCGACGGTCTCGACGCCCTCGGCCACGACGCGCAGGTGCATGTGCTCGGCCAGGGCGAGCATGACCTGCACGAGCATGGCGTCGTCGGGGTCCGTGGGCGCGTCCTGCACGAAGGCCCTGTCGATCTTGAGCTCGTGGATCGGAAGGCGCCTGAGGTAGGCCAACGAGGAGTAGTGGGTGCCGAAGTCGTCGATGGAGATGTGGATGCCCAGCTCCGCGACCGTCGGTCATGGACGCGACCACCTCGGCCAGGTTCCCGATCATCAGGCCCTCGGTGACCTCCAGGGTCAGCCGGGCGGGGTCGGCCCCGGTCTCGGCCAGGATGCCGCGGACAGTCGATGGGAACGTGGGCTGCCGGAAGGTCCGGGGGCTCACGTTGGCCGAGACCCGTATGGGACGCCCGGCGAGCTCGGGGCGGACCAGCAGCTCACAGACCGCGCGCAGGACCCACATGTCGATCTCGATGATGAGGTCGGACTCCTCCGCGAACGGGATGAACGTGTTGGGCATGACCAGTCCCCGCTCGGGCTGCTGCCACCGGACGAGCGCCTCAGCGCCGACCACGTTGGCCTGCCCGTCCACCTGGGACTGGAGGTACACGCGCAGCTCGCCCTCGGCAATGGCCCTGCGCAGCGATCGCTCCACCTGGAACCGATCGCGAGCGGACTCGCCCATCCCCTCGGCGAAGAACGCGGTCCGGCTCCCCCCGGCCCTCTTCGCCCGATCCATCGCGGTGTCCGCGCGCCGCAGGACGTCATCCGACGCCTCCTCGAGATCGGACTCACCGAACACCGACACGCCGATGCTGGCGGTGATGGTCAGCTCCTCGGAGTCGCTGCGGAACGGTGCTCGAAGGGCTGCGTGCACCATCTGGGCCACGGCGTGCGCGTGCCGACCGGCCGATTCGGTGTTCGGATCCAGGGTGTGCAGGAGGACGGCGAACTCGTCCCCCTCGAGCCGTGCGACCGTGTCGTCCGGGCTCAGCGCGACCACCAGGCGACTGGCGACCTCCAGCAGGACGGCGTCCCCGACTGCGTGCCCGCGCGCCTCGTTGATGAGCTGGAGCCGGTCGATGTCGAGCACCAGGAGGGAGCCCACCCTGCCCTCCCGCTGGCCGATCCGCTGCAATTGGCTGAGGCGGTCCAGCAACAGGGCGCGGTTGGGCAGTCCGGTCCGACTGTCGTGGAACGCGATGTGGTGCAGGTCCTGCTGGGCCTTGCGTTGATCTGTGACATCGAGCATGAGGCCCTGAAGGTACGCCTCCCCACCGTCGTCGGGGCGGATCAGGCGGGCCTCGTCGCGCACGGTCAGCCAGCGCCCGGACCGGGTGGCGAGCCGGTACTCGGTTGCCAGGTTGGTGCCGGTCCTCTGGGCGCGGGCTACCTCGTCGAGGACCCGGTCGCGGTCCTCGGGGTGGATCAGGTCACGCCAGGCGTTCGGGTCCGCCAGCCATTCCTCGGGCGTGTACCCGAGGGCCTCGACCTGGGGGCTGATGTAGGTGGTGCCACCGGAGGGGTCCGCAGTCGCCCTGTAGATGATGGCCGGCACCTGCTCGGTCAGTGCCCGATAGCTGGCTTCCCGCTCGCGCAGCCGCGCGAGGGTGCGTGACTGCTGGTCCACGAGTCGACTCACCAGCAGGAACAGGATGACGGAGGTGACGGCGACGAAGAACCAGCCCTTCCACGTGCTGAGCACGGTGATGCGCTCGGCGTCGTCGGTCAGCTGCTCGACGGCGCGATCGGAGAGCACGATCCACAGGGCTGCGAACACGGCATAGATGCCCACTATTCGCACAACCCCGGCGCGCATGTCATGACCCTCTCGCAGGCCATCCCGCGAGGCAAGCACCTATCCGGAATATCCGGATTCCGGGAGCGCTATCCCACATAGTGGACATTCTGGTCAGGGGCTTGCGCTTCCCCCCGGGACATGGGCACTATGAGCGCGTGCGAATTATCGTAGTAGCGAATCACGCCGGGGTGGGAACCCCAGCCTGACTGTTCCCTACTCCGACGTGACCTCGTGACCCTCTGGGCACGGGGTCTTTCATTTGCACCGGCACAGCACTGGCAGGATCACCACCGAAGACCCGAACCGAGAGCAAGGGACCGACGATGTCGACGTCACGCACAGCACCCACCACGACGATCAGTGGGGCGAGCAGCCTCGTGCGCTCGCTGGAGGCCGCCGGTGTCGACACGGTATTCGGAATCCCCGGTGGCGCCATCCTGCCCGCATACGACCCGCTGATGGACTCCACCCAGGTCCGGCACATCCTCGTCCGCCACGAGCAGGGCGCAGGGCATGCGGCAGCGGGTTACGCGTACGCGACCGGACGGGTCGGGGTCTGCATGGCGACCTCCGGGCCGGGAGCCACCAACCTGGTGACGCCGATCGCTGACGCGTACATGGACTCGGTGCCGATGGTTGCGATCACTGGCCAGGTGAACTCAGCCTCCATCGGCACCGATGCCTTCCAGGAGGCCGACATCCGTGGGATCACGATGCCGGTCACCAAGCACAACTACCTGGTGACCCGCGCCGAGGAGATCCCCCGGGCGATCGCCGAGGCCTTCCACATCGCCAGCACCGGCCGACCCGGCCCGGTCCTGGTGGACATCGCCAAGGACGCGCTGCAGGCGCAGACCACCTTCAACTGGCCCTCGCGCCTGGACCTGCCCGGGTACCGGCCGACGACCCGGCCGCACACGAAGCAGGTCCGCGAGGCTGCGCGCCTCATGCTGGAGTCGCGCAAGCCAGTGCTGTACGTCGGCGGCGGGATCATCCGCGCTGGGGCCGCTGCCGAGTTGCGCACCCTGGCTGACCTCACCGGCATCCCGGTGGTGACCACACTCATGGCACGGGGGGCGTTGCCCGACAGCCACCCGCAGAACCTGGGCATGCCCGGCATGCATGGGACCGTGGCTGCCGTCGGAGCGCTGCAGTCCTCGGACCTGCTGATCGCACTCGGCACGCGCTTCGATGACCGGGTCACGGGGCAGCTGTCGACGTTCGCCCCGAACGCCAAGGTCATCCACGCCGACATCGACCCGGCCGAGATCTCCAAGAACCGCCGCGCCGACGTGCCGATCGTGGGCGACGCCAAGGAGGTCATCGCCGAGCTGGTGCTGGCCATCCAGGCCGAGCTGGCCGCCGGTCGTGCCTTCGACCTGGCCGGATGGTGGGTCGAGCTGGACCGGTGGCTGGAGAAGTACCCGCTGGGCTACGACCTGCCTGACGACGGCACGCTCGCCCCGCAGTACGTCATCGAGCGACTGGGCCAGATCGTCGGACCCGACGCGCTGTACGTCGCCGGCGTGGGCCAGCACCAGATGTGGGGCGCCCAGTTCGTCCAGTACGAGAAGCCGGGGTCGTGGATCAACTCCGGAGGCCTGGGCACCATGGGGTTCGCCGTGCCCGCGGCGATGGGGGCCAAGGTCGGCGCCCCGGAGAAGACGGTGTGGGCGATCGACGGCGACGGGTGCTTCCAGATGACCAACCAGGAGCTGGCCACCTGCACGATCAACAACATCCCGATCAAGGTGGCGCTGATCAACAACGGGGCCCTGGGCATGGTGCGCCAGTGGCAGTCGCTGTTCTACGACAAGCGCTACTCCAACACCGACCTGCACTCGCACAGCGTCCCTGACTTCGTGAAGCTGGCCGACGCCTACGGGTGCGTGGGCCTGCGCTGCGACTCCGCCGAGGACGTCGACGGCATCATCGAGAAGGCGATGTCGATCAACGACGCACCGGTCGTCGTGGACTTCCGGGTGCACAAGGACGCCATGGTGTGGCCGATGGTCGCAGCCGGGACGAGCAACTCCGACATCAAGTTCGCGCGCGACATGGCGCCGAAGTGGGACCGGGAGGACTGAGCGATGAGCCGTCACACACTGAGCGTCCTGGTCCAGGACCAGCCGGGCGTGCTGGCCCGGATTGCGGGGCTGTTCTCGCGGCGCGGCTTCAACATCGAGTCGCTGGCCGTCGGCCCGACCGAGACCCCGGAGGTCTCGCGGATCACCCTGGTCGTCGAGGTCGAGGGCCTGCCGCTGGAGCAGGTGACCAAGCAGCTGAACAAGCTGGTCAACGTGCTCAAGATCGTCGAGCTCGAGCCGGCGACGTCCGTGCAGCGGGAGTTCATGCTGGTCAAGGTGCGCGCCGATGCCACGACCCGCAGTCACGTGCTGGAGACCGTCGCGCTGTTCCGGGCCGGGGTCGTCGACGTCGCGCCGGACGCCGTCACCATCGAGGTCACCGGCAGCCGCGAGAAGCTGGACGCCCTGCTGCGCGTCCTCGAGCCCTTCGGGGTGCGCGAGCTGGTCAAGTCCGGCGCGGTGGCCCTCGGTCGCGGCTCCAAGTCCATGACCGAGCGCGCGCTGCGCCAGGTCGACCGGACGGCCTGAGTCACCGCCCATCACGCCCTGTGTCATCGATCCGGCACTTGGATTGCCGGATCGATGACACCACGGTCGTCACCGCGTCGTTCGCGCGCCGACCGACCTGACAGAATCCATCCGAAGCAGATCCCCGGCGCCGCACGCGCGCCGCAACACCCGAGGAGCCCCACAGTGGCTGAGCTGTTCTACGACGACAATGCCGATATCTCGATCATCCAGGGCCGCAAGGTCGCCGTGCTCGGATACGGCAGCCAGGGTCACGCCCATGCGCTGAGCCTGCGCGACTCGGGGGTCGACGTCCGCGTCGGCCTGGCCGAGGGGTCGAAGAGCCGGGCCAAGGCCGAGGCGGAGGGCCTGCGCGTCGTCGACCCGGCCACGGCCTGCGCCGAGGCCGACGTGATCATGGTCCTGGTCCCGGACCCGGCCCAGCGGGGCCTGTACGCCGAGGCGATCGCCCCGAACCTCAAGGCCGGGGATGCGCTGTTCTTCGCGCACGGCTTCAACATCCGCTTCGGCTACGTCGCCCCTCCCGCTGACGTCGATGTCTGCATGGTGGCGCCGAAGGGCCCGGGGCACCTCGTCCGCCGCGAGTACGTCGCCGGACGCGGCGTGCCCGCGATCGTGGCCGTCGAGCAGGACGCGACCGGTGGCGCATGGGACCTGACGCTGTCCTACGCGAAGGCGATCGGCGCCCTGCGCGCCGGGGGCATCCAGACCACGTTCACCGAGGAGACCGAGACCGACCTGTTCGGCGAGCAGGCAGTGCTCTGCGGCGGCGCGTCGATGCTGGTCCAGACCGGCTTCGAGGTGCTGACCGAGGCCGGCTACCAGCCGGAGGTCGCGTACTTCGAGTGCCTGCACGAGCTGAAGCTGATCGTCGACCTCATGTACGAGGGCGGCATCGCCAAGCAGCGCTGGAGCGTCTCGGACACCGCCGAGTACGGCGACTACGTGTCCGGCCCGCGGGTCATCGACCCGCACGTGAAGGACAACATGCGCGCGGTGCTCGCCGACATCCAGTCGGGCGCCTTCGCCAAGCGGTTCATCGACGACCAGGACGCTGGGGCGCCGGAGTTCCACGCCCTGCGCGCGGCCGGCGAGGCCCATCCGATCGAGGAGACCGGCCGGCAGCTGCGCCAGCTGATGAGCTGGGTGAAGACCTCGGACAGCGACTACGTGGAGGGCACCGCGGCCCGCTGACCCGAGCGAGAGCGAGGCGAGGCGGGGCGCCCACCAGCACCGCGGCTCGCTGACCCGTGCGGTCACAGGGCGTCGGGGTCGGGGTTCTCAGCCGGTGGCGGCGGCGCGGGGATCGGGCATGTCCGACATCCCCAGGGCCGCACCTGGGTGTGGTCGACCGGGGAGGTGTCGATGGCGCCGACGGCCGGGAGCACGGCGGTGATGAGCACGAGGACCGCGTTGATCGAGGCGCTCCTGCGTCGGTCGATCCTGTGCCCGTCCATGTAGGACAGGATGGAGGGCATCATCGGGGTCCGCATCCGCACGCCCGCGCCTGACAGGCGACGGTTTCGGACCCGAGTCAGGTGGGGGCGTTCGTCGGCGTGTTCGGGACCTTCGGGGTGCCGGAAGCGCCAATGGGTCGGTCGTTAGGATTGGGGCAGCTGCGGGGATCGGCCCCGTGGGTCTGTCAAGAGGGTGCCACCGTGAGCAAGCCCATCGTCCTGATCGCCGAGGAACTCAGCCCAGCCACCGTCGAGGCCCTCGGCCCCGACTTCGAGATCCGCTACTGCGACGGCGCGGATCGTGCGCAGCTGCTCCCGGCAATCGCGGACGTCGACGCGATCCTGATCCGCTCGGCCACGAAGGTCGATGCCGAGGCGATCGCCGCATCGCGCCGCCTCAAGGTCGTGGCCCGTGCGGGCGTCGGCCTGGACAACGTGGACGTCCCCGCAGCCACGCAGGCCGGCGTGATGGTCGTCAACGCGCCCACCTCCAACATCGGGTCCGCCGCCGAGCTGGCCATCGCGCTGCTCCTGGCGAGCGCCCGGCACATCGCCCCGGCCAACGCCTCGCTCAAGGGCGGTGCCTGGAAGCGCTCCAAGTACACCGGGGTGGAGCTCGCAGACAAGGTGGTCGGCGTCGTCGGGCTGGGCCGGATCGGGATGCTCGTCGCCCAGCGCCTGAGTGCCTTCGGCGTCTCGCTCATCGCCTACGACCCCTACGTGCAGCCCGCGCGCGCCGCCCAGATGGGCATCCGCATGGTGTCCCTGGACGAGCTCCTGGCGGACAGCGACTTCATCACGGTGCACCTGCCCAAGACCCCGGAGACCATCGGCCTGATCGGCGACGAGGCCCTGCACAAGGTCAAGCCGACCGTGCGGATCATCAACGCCGCGCGTGGCGGCATCGTCGACGAGGCCGCCCTGTACGACGCGATCGTGGACGGTCGGGTCGCGGGCGCGGGCATCGACGTGTGGGCCAAGGAGCCGTGCACCGACTCGCCGCTCATGAGCCTCGAGCAGGTCGTCGTCACCCCGCACCTGGGTGCCTCCACGGATGAGGCGCAGGAGAAGGCGGGCATCGCCGTCGCGAAGTCCGTCCGCCTCGCCCTGGCCGGCGAGCTCGTCCCCGACGCCGTGAACGTCAAGGGTGGGGCCATCGCCGACGATGTCCGCCCGATGCTGCCGCTGACCGAGGCCCTGGGCCAGATCGCCTCCGCCCTGGCCGGTGCGCCGGTTGCCGCGGTGGAGACCGAGGTGCGTGGTGAGGTCACCGAGAACGACGTGAAGATCCTCGAGCTCTCGGCGCTCAAGGGCGTGTTCACCCCGTTGTCCGAGGAGCAGGTCTCCTACGTCAATGCGCCCGTGATCGCCAGGGACCGGGGCATCGAGGCCGCCCTGATCACCGACGCGGACGCTGGGGACCACCGCAACCTCGTCCGGGTGCGACTTGCCCTCACCGACGGCACGTCGCTGCGCGTCGGCGGCACGCTGTCGGGTCCGCGCAACATCGCCAAGCTGGTGGAGGTCGACGACTTCGACCTCGAGGTCCCGCTGTCCGAGCACCTGGTCGTCCTGCGCTACGCCGATCGTCCCGGTGTCGTCGGTGCCGTCGGCGGGGCCCTGGGCCACGCGGGGGTGAACATCGGCGGGATGCAGGTCTCGCGCGACGCCGTCGGCGGCAAGGCCGTGATGGTGCTCACCGTGGACGCGTCCCCGGGCTCCGAGGTGCTCGCGGGGGTCGCCCTCGAGATCGAGGCCGACCTCGTGCGCAGCGTCGACCTGGTCTGAAGCGGCACGTTGGCACGTGGTTCCCGGCGAATGACTCATCATGGCGGGCAACGTGTGGGCACGCGTGACCACTCCCACGATCATCGCGGTTCTTGCTCCGGAGGTGACTCACTGAGGACGGGACTGCAGAACGGC
This sequence comes from uncultured Actinomycetes bacterium, assembly GCA_963700395.1. Lineage (GTDB taxonomy): Bacteria > Actinomycetota > Actinomycetes > S36-B12 > CAIYMF01 > Prado023. The sequence goes on from CAVOXI010000001.1 coordinate 133,526, forward strand.
ACTCTTCCGCCGCTTACCCGCGCGCGATCGACAGTCCAGAGTGTGGCGAAGTCAACCCTCCACGATGTCACCCAGGATCGGGTCGACCTCGACGCCCAGGCTAGTCAGGTACGCCTCGGCGCGGTCCAACTGCTCCGGTTCACCAGTCATCTCCAGGACCATCCACCCGAAGTGGTTCTCGATCGATGCGCGTCGAATTGATGTGACGACCCCGAAGTCCACCCCGAGATGGTAGATGACGGGCTCGCGGACTTGCGTCTGCGGGAACGTGAGGCGGACAGGGCGATGGTGTGCGGCCATGAGCCCGATGTTAGCGGGTGGATATGGCCCGCCCTCAGCACATGGGCGAGTGGGAGCGCGGGCCGGAACCGCTGTCTGAGTCTGAGGAGTCAGCGAGCCGAGGTAATGCCGACGCTCCACATGAGGGCCTTGGACGAAGGAGCGGAGGCGGTGGCCGAGATGGAGGCCCACGTGCCTGCTGCAGCGATGCGCCCGGTGTCGGCCGCGACCGATGTCAGCCGCCCGCTGCCGGAGCCTATGTTGGCGGCCCGCCGCAACTGGCCACTGGGCAGAGTCCACGAGGAAGTGGTCGAGCTCTTGTCCACCCAGTAGCTCAGAACGACCGAGGCGGAGTCTGGGACGGAAACAGATGGAGTCGCGTGGGAGGCTTTGGAGGTCACCTCGGCTGCGCCGGCGACGACCGAGAGGGGCCTCGCCCCGTTCGCGCCGCTGTATGCGACCAAGGTGAGGTCGTACTTCGCCATCGAGGGCAGCGGGACGCTCAGCGCGCTCGACGCATCGGTGGCGCCTGCCGCTCGCGTCCAGACGACGGTGCGAAGGTCGTCGAGGAGTCGCTCTCCAGCCTTGGTCCAGCCTGGGGCGGTTGCGCTGGGAGCCACCCCCGTGTTCGTCGAGATGAAGAGCACCATTGTGTCACCGGGTTGGATCTGGGCGGGAAGGGTCACCGTTGCAGCGGTGCCGTTTCCTGTGCCAGTCGAGGCCGCTCGGAAGGCGACCGTGGTCGTGGTCGTGGTCGTGGCAGCCTTTGTGGTGACCGACACTGTGCCGGAGGGGGCTGAACTGCCAGCGGAGTTGACAGCTCGGACGCTGTAGATGTAACTCGTGCTCGCCGACAGGCCGCTGTCCGTGTACGCCGTGCCGCCGGTCGTTGCCACCTGGACGCCATTGCGCAGCACCGCGTAGCTGGTCGCACCGGTCGATCCCGACCACGACAAGCTGGCGCTCGAAGAGCTCTGCGCCGTCCCTGTGAGCCCGGTCGGGGACTTGGGCACGGTCACGGCCACCGGGTCGTTGAGGCGGTTCGAGCGAGCCAGGATCTTGGCGAACTCCGTCTGTTTAAGGGTACTGGCCAAGCGGAATGTGTTGGCGGGCTTCGTCGACTGGTCGTCCCAGTAGGTCAGGGCGATGCCTCCGGCAGCCTTCATCTCGTCGTAGGCCCGGGACAGCCAGGCCACGTCCTTCTGGGCGGCCAGGTCGGTGTAGCCGGTCTCGGCGACGGCCCACTTGACCCCACCCGCCGACGCCGCCCAGGCAGCGATCTTGGTGTAGTAGGTCTTCAACTCGGTGAACGTGGTGATTTGCTCGCCAGTCGAACGCAGCGTTCCATACCAGTTGTAGGGGTCAATTCCCACCACATCGACCAACCCGGGTCCCGGGTAGAGAGCCTCTATCGACAGCTTCGGATCGATCGTGGGCGCGGTGAATTGGTGGTAGCCCATCAGGATGATCGTGAAGGCGATGTTCGGGTACGCCCGGAAGATCGGCGACAGCCTCTGCTGCATACGCTTCCAGTCCTGCAGGTTCCCCGAGTCGTTCTCCGGCTCGTGGTTCACCGCCACCCACACGGGCCCTGGCAGCGTCCCCAGCCGCGCAGCCAGGTCCCGGGCCCACGTATCCCCGGCACCCGAGGCCATCTGTGCCCACGACAATTGGGTGGATGTGCCCGATGCGGGAGGCATGGAGTAGGACAGCCACGGAAGCCTTCCGGCTTGGATGTCCTGGCTGGCGCGCGACACGGATCCCGAAACCTGAGTACCAGCCCAGTACGTCCGATGAATCCCGAACTTGCCCTGGACGGCGGCTTCCCTGGGCAGCGGATCCTGGGAGGAGTTACCGGACGAGGATCCGAACAGGACTTGGCCGTTCATGGGGATGCCTCTGGTCGTATACGCCGGGGAGACCCCATGCGCGGCCCTCGGGTGCCCCGTCGAGAGGATCGCCACCAGAGCAACGGCGAGGGCGATCAGGAACGCAGGTGTCCGGTGGGAGAAACTCCCCGCGGATTCCCTGATGCGGGACCCCGCAGTCCTCGACGCGTTGGCGGACATGATGGACGCTCCCTTCGACCTTCTCGACCCCCTTAGCTCCATGTCGGACTACCCGACGTTTCCACTGAGCTGGAATCAAGTGTCACCGAACTGGAGGGGTGTCTCGCACCAGACACGTGCAGATGCCCGCTCATCTTGTGCTCAAGAGCGGACGAAGATGTGATGAGGATCTCGTTGACAGGTCACCGAATGGGGTGATGTTCGGTCCGTTCGAGCCCGCGCACCCTTCACACGGTGATGGCGACGCGCCGCGATGCGTGAGCCGTCCACCATCGCCGAAGGGCTCGTAGGATGGTCGGACACGAGTCGAGGAGAACATGCCTGCCACCGTCGGAATCATGTCAATGCAGCGCATCCTCAACTATGGTTCGACTCTCCAAGCGCTCTCGCTGCGCCGGTTGATCGAGGACGTGAGCGACGAGATCGAGGTGTCCTTCGTGGATTTCCGGCCCGGTCCGAGCCTTCTGGGCAACGATGCCCCGGCCGGGCAGACGCCGGCGGGTCGCGCCGTGGCCAAGGTGAAGGAGTATAACCAGGTCGATGCTCCCCTGATCGACAGGCTGAGGTTCCTGAACCACAAGCGGAAGTACGCGCGTCGCTACTTCCCAATGGCCTGCATTCCTCTGCGCCCCAACCATGACCTTCACCTCGACGTCCAGGTGATTGGGAGCGACGAGGTGTTCAACTGCGTTCAGTCCAACAGCAATGTCGGGTTCTCCCGGGACCTGTTCGGACACGGTTCCCCTGCCAGGAAGCTGGTCTCATACGCCGCGTCGTTTGGGAACACCACGCTGGAGAAGATCGAGGCCGCTGGCGTGGGGCAGCTGATCGCCTCGGACCTGGAGCGATTCAGCGCGATCTCTGTCCGAGACGGGAACTCGGCAGACATCATCCAGCACCTGACCGGGCGCAGACCGGAGATCCATGTGGACCCCTGTCTGGCGATTGACCTCGAGCGACTGGTGCCCGCAACAACCCGGGGTCGGCGACCGACGATTCGCACGTCCTCGGGCGGCAGTCATCCCGGCAGGTACATCTTGGTGTACGGGTACACAGGCCGACTCACCAGATCCGAGAACGATGTCGTGCGCCGGTATGCCCGGTCCTTGCGTGCCTCGATCGTGTGCGTGGGCGGCGTGCAGGAGTGCTGCGATCGCTTCGTGGACTGCAGCCCCTTCGAGCTGCCATCCTACTTTCAGAACGCCGAGGCAATCATCACGGACACCTTCCACGGGACGATCTTCGCCGTCACCCAGCAGCGACCGTTCGCAACCATTGTCAGGCCAAGCGCAGGTAACGCCTACGGCAACCAGGAGAAGTTGGACTATCTGCTGACCACACTCGGGCTCACCGCTCAGAGAGTGGTCGCCGGCGACGATTCCGACCGTATCGCAAGCACGCTGGCCCACGGTGTTGACTACGAGTCGGCCGGGCAGGTGCTGGTGAAGGAACGCGCGCGAACTCGCGACTACCTGAGTCGCGTCATCCTCTGACCGAGCCGGGGCAGCCGCCTCTCGGCGGCTCTTTGACGGCGACATGAGCGGAGCCCGGCGGACCACCGCCAGAGCCAGCGCTGGCCCTACGAGAACCTGGTTCCACGCATCGCGCGCCGGACGAGTTCCTCACCCTTCGGAGGGAACTTGCGGACGAGCCGGGCGGCGGCGCGCCGCCAACTCGTGGTCAGACGGCCACCGTCGTACCGCCGCACGAGGGGCCGCATCCGTCGACGAAAGATGTCCAGGTCACCTTGCCCTCGCGCCTCCAGGTAGGCCGCTGGCGAGGCCGCAGCGATTGCTTCTCGATTGAGCATCCGCTGCGCGAAGACCGATCCCAATTCCGAGGCTGGCACTGGATCGACGCGTTTCGTCGGCGCCCAGCGGCCTTCAAGTGCTCGATTGGCCAAACGCACGGCCAGACCCGCTCGGCGATGCCGAACGGCGCCGGCCTGAGCCGCCGCGACGTCGTCAGCGGTCCAGGGGATCACTGCTAGGGCTCCACTCGCTTGGCCTGCATCGAGAATCCGAGTGGCCAATTCGGAGCGTGCGATTGCGAGGTTCGCTCCCTGCCAGTCTGACATGAACGGAGGGAGCCACGCATCACCGAGACTGATGTCTGCCGTCTCGCCGACAATGTCGTCACAGTAGTCACAGGCCCCGATCTTGAAGATCCCCAGGCCCCAGTCGGCAAGGGGGATCTGCTCAACGCCGAGTACGACGTCCTGCCCCTCCCGCGGAGTGACCCGCACGCTGTATCGGTTCGGTGGGCGACCGGGTTCCTTGTGCCGGTAGTCGATCTCGAGGACCCGAGCCGGTTGAATGCCGACCGACCACGCCAGGTAGTCGGAATACAGGGTCGACTTGAGGTGGCCACACACGAGCGATGCTGTGAACACGATGCGTCCACCAATGACCTCGTCCGCATCGGCGACCAGTCGCACTGCCTTGATGAAGCATGGAACACCCACGACGGCGTACCTACCCGGCTCCTCCTTCACCTGGGACAGGACCCCGGCGAGCGTCTGAACGTGGTATCGGGACTTCCGGCCTGAGAGCAGCTCGTCAACGGTCCGTGAGATCCGGTACTGCGACAACGCTCCGGGTAGCCCTCCGGGCGTGGACGCCACGTGGATCACCCCATCGACCTGGCCAGCCCCCAGGAGCTCGTGGAGCAACCACGACGTCATCCCGCCCGATGTTCCGCGCTCTCGGAAGTCCCCGCTGACCACATGGCCCGCTACGATCTCCCGGTAGTAGCCGGTGACCTCATGGTGCGAGATCTCGGGGCTTCCGCCATAGAGATCCTCCCCGATCGAGTCCTCGTTCCTGGCGTCGCCGGAGAACGGGCACACACTGCTCACCATGTCAGCCGTGGACCCATCCAAGTCGGAGAGATCGAGCCCAGAGCGAGCCTCCGGCAGATAGGCACCTGTCTCGTTGAGCTTCATTGTCAGATGCTCTGGAGCGACTGCCGCACATGCGCCGCAGCCCACACACAATCCCGACTCGACCACGAGCGCAAGACCACGGGGCATGGGGATCACCTTACTGCGGGAGCATTCGTGGGGCGCCAGTTAACGACGTGAGGAGCGTTCCCGAATTGCCGGGACGACCGCCGGTGAGACCGTCCTGCCTCGGGTGGGCCGTACCTGGTGCCCGGCAGAGAAGGAGGCTGGACACTTCGAAACACGTCCTCGAGCCGGTCACTGGGCACCCACGGAGAGGTCCTAGATTCCCCGGCCACGCCTATGCGCGGCGTCGAGAAGCCTCTCAGCGCTTACCAGGCCGAGGGCGACTGCGACCGCCAGGTAGGCTCGCCGCTCCCGCAAGGACAGCCTTGCCGAGACGGCCGCGTCCTGCAGAGCCTCCCGCCTCCTACCGAGAGCGGCGAGGGCGAAGGCTCGGCGCCCGAGTAGGCGAGCCCGACCCTGCCGATCGCGGAGCAGCTCCTCATGCTTGTCGAACAGGTAGTCGATGGCATCGATGATCGTCTGCCAGTTCCTCGAGAACAACGACTGGCCCCAGCGCACCTTGACCAGGTCCCGCTCGACGACAGCGATCGGCCCCGCTTTGGCGGCTCGTAGGATCCAATCGAAGTCCTCCGCGTAGCTGCCAGGGATCTGCTCGTCAACCAGTCCGATCGGGCCCATAAGGGCATCGCGCCGCACCATCACCGTCGACGGATGGGCCTCCATCGTGCGATGGCGGATCAGCGCAGCAAGCGTCACGGACTGTGTGGTCGGGACCCGGACCGTCTCACGGTCGGAGTAGATGATGCGGATGCCCGTCACGCAGGTCAGCGCACCGTCACCATTCAGCGCCTCCACCTGGGCCTGGACCTTGCCCTGCATCCACTCGTCGTCGTCGTCACAGAACGACACGAGCTCTCCTGTGGACTCGACGACCCCGGTGTTGCGCGCTCCCGCCAGACCCTGGCTGCGGACGTTCGACACCACGCGCACGCTGCGCACGGGACTCCCTGCGCGTGGACGGGCTAGGGTGAGGTCCGGCTCCGCTTGGTCGAAGACGATCACACACTCGATCTCGCCGGCGTAGTCCTGCAGGATCACCCCCTGAACTGCCATCGCCAGGAGTTCAGGTCGGTTGTGCGTGGCGATCACGACGGACACGCACGGGTTCCATCTGCCTGTCAGCGGTTCTTCGCGCGCAGGGGTGGCCACCTGCGACAACCTATCGTCCGGCGTAAGGCTGCGCCGCGCACCCGACGGCGGAGCCACCCATTTGCCTCTTGTCCTTCATGCGTTCAGCCCGTCGTCAGGGCCACGGTCCACATCGTCGCCTTGGCCGAGGAGGCCGAAGCAGTGGCAGTGATGGGCGCCCAGTTGCCGCCGGCCGTTGTTCGTCCGGAATCGGCGGCGACCGATGTGAGGCGGCCGTTGCCGGCCCCCAGGTTCAGGGACCTGCGGACCTGGTCTGCGGGCAGCGCCCACCCCGTCGTCGCAGAGCTCTTGTCGACCCAGTAGCTGAGCACCAGGGAAGCAGAGTCCGGCACCGACACTGACGGCGTGAGGTGCTTCGTGGTGGAGGTCACCTCGGGGGCGCTGGCAAGGGCTGAGATCGGCCTGGCCGAACTCGCGCCGCTGTAGGCCAGCATCGTCAGGTCGTACTTGGAGGTCTTGGGCAGGGTGACCGAGACCGTCGAGCCGGCGTCACCGCCGCCAGCAACCCGAGTCCACATAACCGTGCGGAGGCCCTTGACCGACCGCTCACCCGCATTCACCCATCCAGCGGTGGTCGCGCTAGGGGCGACGCCCGTGTTCGTGGAGACGAAAAGGATGAGCGAGTCTCCGCTCTGGATCTGAGTGGGGATCGTCACGGTCGCCTTCGCGGCGTTGCCCGTGGCGGTCCTCGCGGCGCGGAAGGTCACCTGACCGACCGTGGCGGTGACAGGGGTGGTGACTGTGACGGGGCTTGAGGTGGGTGAGGTTCCGCCTGCGTTCGAGGCCCGTACGGAGTACACGTAGGACGTTCCCGCGGCCAGCCCGCTGTCGGTGAACGACGTCACCTGCGTGGAACCGACCTGCACCCCGTCACGGAGCACCGCGTAGCCGGTTGCCCCGCTCGAGGTCGACCACGACAAGCTCGCGGCTGTGTTCCCCGATGCCGAGCCCACCAGACCCGAGGGGGCCGACGGCGCGGTGACCGGGGTGGTGACTGTGACGGGGCTTGAGGTGGGTGAGGTTCCGCCTGCGTTCGAGGCCCGTACGGAGTACACGTAGGACGTTCCCGCGGCCAGCCCGCTGTCGGTGAACGACGTCACCTGCGGGGAGCCGATCTGCACCCCGTCACGGAGGACCGCGTAGCCGGTTGCCCCGCTCGATGTCGACCAGGACAGGCTCACTGCGGTGCTCGAGGTGGCCGACCCGACCAGGCCCGCCGGTGCCGGCGGTGCCGCGACCGGGGTCGTGACGGTGGCCGGGTTGGACGGTGCTGAGGTTCCGCCGGTGTTCGAGGCGCGCACGGTGTAGGTGTAGGACGTTCCGGCGGTCAGGCCGGTGTCGGAGTAGGACGCCGCCTGCGGGGAGGCGATCTGCACCCCGTCACGGAGGACGGCGTAGCTTGTGGCCCCGTTGGATGCCGACCAGGACAGGCTCACTGCGCTGCTTGAGGTGGCCGACCCGACCAGGCCCGCCGGTGCCGGCGGTGGGGGGCCAGCGACGGTCTGCGGTGGGTGGTGTCGGTGAGGCGGTTGGAGCGGGCGAGGACCTTTGCGAACTCGTTCGCCTTGAGGGTGCTGTTCAGCCGCCAGGTGTTCGCGGGTGATGAAGCTGGTTGTCCCAGTAGGTCAGGGCGATGCCTCCTGCGGCCTTCATGTCGTCGTAGGCCCGCGACAGCCAGGCCACGTCCCTCTGGGCGGCCATGTCGGTGTAGCCGGTCTCGGAACGGCCCACTTGACTCCACCGACCGAGGCAGCCCAGGCCGCGATCTTGGTGTAGTAGGTCTTCAACTCGGTGAACGTGGTGTTGGTGGTCCCCTTCGAGTTCAACGTGCCGTAGTTGTTGTACGGGTCGAAGCCGACCACATCCACCGTGCCCGGCCCCGGGTACAGCGCCCTCATCGACAGCGTGGGGTCGATCGTGGGCGCCGCGAACTGGTGGTAGCCCATCAGGATGATCGTGAACGCGATGTTCGGGTACGCCCGGAAGATCGGGGACAACCGCTGCTGCATCGCCTTCCAGTCGGACATCACCTGCGCGTCGTTCTCCGGCTCATGGTTCACCGCCACCCACACCGGCCCGGGCAACGCCCCCAGCCTCGCGGCCAGGTCCCTGGCCCACGCATCCCCGGCACCCGAGGCCATCTGCGCCCACGACAACCCCGGAGTCTTGAACGACACCCACGGCAACCGCCCCGCAGCCAGGTCCGCACCCGCCCGGCTCACCGCACCAGACTGCTGAGTGCCCTGCCAGTACGTGCGATGCACCCCGAACCGCCCCCCGAACACCGCCTCCTGCGGCACCGGGTCCTGCGACGAGTTCCCACTGCACGACCCCAACAACACCTGACCCTGCAACGGAATCCCACGCCCCGAGAACCCCGCCCCCGACTCAGCCGAAGCCGGTACTTGAGCATGGAGCCCTACGGCGGAAATTGCGGAAGCGATCAGGATGGCCACGGTGCGACGGATGCTCATGGGCTTTCCATCGGACGGGTGCGAGAGTCACCTGATCCCCATACGACCGATCGAGCGACGGCAGGGTCATTGCCAGCCGGTGATTGGCTCGTCCAGAGGTGACGACGTGGCTAGGCGGTGGTCACCCCACGTCGCCCATGTGACCGTGCCGCCGTGCGGGTCTTGCCCCTGGGCTGAGAGGATGCCAGCAGTCCCGCGACAAGTGCAGCACTTACCCAGCCCTTCTTGAGCGTGACCGCGCAAGGGCGGACACCAAGCAACTGGCGAGAAACCCGCCCAGTTGCGGGGCCCTCGCCCAGTTGATATGTACCCTGACTTACCGCTTCAGGGTGACAGTCGTCGACACCGCCCCCTGGAATCCGTACTTGGGGTTCACATAGACACGGTAGGTGCCCTTCTTCAGGTTGAGCGTACGCGTCTCTCTAGACCCGTACGTCTTGTAGGACTTCTTGTACGTGACCCAGATGCCGTTCGCCTTCTTGCGCTGAACGCTGAGCCTCCAGTATCCCTTGCCCTTGTTGGGGTTCACGTCCACGGCAATCTTGGATCGACGCTTGTCCGACTTCACCGAGATCTGCGCAGTCGGCTGCGTCGCCAGCAGGGGCGGCGCCGGGGACGCTATGGGCGGCTGCCCCGGCTGCCCCGGCTGGGTCGGCGTGGGTGCAGGCAGGCCGGCCGAGGAGAACCGATCAGAACCCCTGAGGAGTTGTGCGAAGAGGCCCAGCTTCGCCGGGTTGTCGAGGATCCATGTGCCAGCTGGCTCGATCGAGCGACTCGTCGGCACTCTGCGTCAACCCGTCCCAATACGCAAATGCGACTCCTCCGGCAGGCTTTCAGATCCATGTAGGCCCGTGCCAGCCAGTTGGCATCCTTGGCCGCGGCGCTGTCTGTGTAGCCGCTTTCGGCAAGGCCCCACTTTGCACCCCCAACGGATGCCGACCAGATCCCGATCGGGGTGTCAGGGACTCCTTCATCTCGGTGAACGTGGAGTTCAGGTTCCCGGAGGGCTTGAGGGTTCCGCAGCGGTTGTAGGGGTTGAACCCTGTGACGTCGACGTACTGAGCACCGGGCCAGAGAGCCTCCATGGAGAGCGCGGGCTCCTGGAGCCCGACCCTGAATTGGTAGTAGCCCGTGAGGATAACGGTGTAGGCGATGTTGGGGTAGGCGCCGGAAGATCGGGGCCAGCCGCTGCTGCATTGCCTTCCAGTCCGAACGTTCTCACTGGCTCGCAGTGATTCAGGGTTGTGGTGGATGGCGACCCACACAGGGCCAGGAAGACTCCCAAGTTGCTGGGCCAATTCGGCGGCCCAGGCATCACCGGCTCCGGCTGCCATCTCGGCCCACGAGAACCGGGTCGCAGTCCCCGGTACGTAAGGCGCTTTGAACGACAGCCAAGGAACGCGCCCTGACTGCAGATCGAGTAGGGCCCGGTTCACGGCCTTCTCCTGCTGGTTGCCCCGCCAGTACGTCCGGTGGATCCCCAAGCTGGTCCCGAGCTGGGCCTCTCGAGGGAGGGGATCCTGGGTCGGGTTGACACTTGCCGCGCCGAACAGGGCCTGGCCAGACAGCGGGACCCCACGGGACGACCACGCAGGATCAGCCTGGCTGGGAGCCGCGAACGCGATGCCCGCGAAGGCAACGGCGAGCGTGGTCAGGATCGCTGCCACCGATCGTGGATTCTGGTCGCCCGGCGCGGATCCACAGGTTCTGCCGATAGGTACATGATCCAAACCCCCTGTAATTTCCCTCGCATTGAGCGAAGGCGCGCTGATGATGGCGAGCCAATTATGCCTGAACTGCAGGGCGCACGATTCTCTGGGGTTGAACGTTAGCGCGAATGAGTGACAGCGCTAATGTTGGCCATCGCTGGGCGGCGCAAGCAGAGCGCCTTGCCGTGTGAAGAGTCGGAGTTGTGATTCGCCCGCGAGGGCTGCGCTACGTCGCCGTGTAGCACCTCGACAAGGTCTCCGCCGGCTCGGGGACGGATACGAACCCTCGTGGTCGACCCCAGGAGATCCGCAAGCTCTCTACTCAGGGGAGTCCGGGCACCATCAGCGTTGTGCTTTCCGGTAGATATCAGGTGAGCCACGGACGCCTGTTCCCGCTTGCCACCGAGATTCGGTTAACCCGTATGGCGCATCGCCGTCTAACTCGGGCTGTTTGCCGGCGTAAGACAGGCATATGAATGCACGGCGCGGACTTGTCCTGACGCTCGGTTTGATGCTCGCGCTCGTAGGGCTCGGTCCCATGCCGGCTTCGGCTGAGTCGGGGGCGGGGTTCTCGGCGCGGGGTGTTCCGTTGCAGGGGCAGGTGCTGTTGGGGCGGCCAGTGGCAACTCAACGCAGGATCCGTTGCCCCGCGAGGCGACGGTGGGGGGCACGTTCGGGGTCCATCGCACGTACTGGCGGGGCACTCAGCTGTCTCGGCGGTGGATCGGGCCCGGGTGGATCTGACCAGGGCCGGTTGCCGTGGGTGTCGTTCAAGGCCCCCTAGCTCCGGGCACTCAACTCCGCTCAGCTGGACGCAGATGGTCTCGGGTGCCGGGGATACGTGGGCCAGGGATCTGGCCGCGCAGTTGGGGACGTTGCCCGGGCCGGTGTGGGTGGCGGTTGACCATGAACCGGAACGCGCTGGGGATGTGCAGGAGTGGAAGGGGATGCAGCAGCGATTGTCACCGATCTTCCGCGCGTAGCCGAACGTCGCGTTCACGATCATCGTGATGGGCTACCACCAGTTCGCGGCGCCCACGATCGACCCCCCGCTGTCAATGCAGGCGCTGTTCCCGGGGCCGGGCACGGTGGATGTGGTCGGCTTCGACCCGTACAACAACTACGGCACGTTGAACTCGAAGGGGACCACCAACACCACGTTCACCGAGTTGAAGACCTACTACACCAAGATCGCGGCCTGGGCTGCCTCGGTCGGTGGGGTCAAGTGGGCCGTGTCCGAGACCGGCTACACCGACGTGGCCGCCCAGAGGGACGTGGCCTGGCTGTCGCGGGCCTACGACGACATGAAGGCCGCAGGAGGCATCGCCCTGACCTACTGGGACAACCAGGGTTCATCACCGCGAACACCTGGCGGCTGAACAGCACCCTCAAGGCGAACGAGTTCGCAAAGGTCCTCGCCCGCTCCAACCGCCTCACCGACACACCCACGCCTGCCCCGCCGACCCCGGCCCCGCCGACGCCGGCCCCGCCGACGCCGGCCCCGCCGACGCCGGCCCCGCCGACCCCGGCCCCGCCGACCCCGGCCCCGCCGACCCCGGCCCCCGCCCACGCCGGCCCCGCCGACGGCGACGGAGACCGCGCCCGCGTCGGACCTCGTGCATGCGCAGGCCAGTTCTGCTGAAGCAGCCTTGACTGCAGCCCCCGCTGGGGCGAACAACGACACCGGGCCCACAGAGCAGGTGGACGTCAAGGTCCCAGCCCCGGCGTGGAATGCGGATCATGCGCGTCGACGTCTCGCCCAGCCTTGGGAAGCAGAACTGGACGTTCCGGGTGGAGAGGCTCAGTCACCGCGGCTGGACCTCGATGGGTACCTACCGCACGGGTGGCCACCGCGAAGTGAGGAAGATCAACCTGGACCGGGGGACCTACCGGGTTGTCGTCCTCGAGAGCCATCCGGCATCCGTGGAGCTACCTCAGGTACGGTCTGGCTGAAGCGATGAAGGTCGCAGCTTCCGCGGCTCGGCGACTCGCGGTGGCCTGCCCGATGACCTGAGGGGCTGGTTGTTGGCGTACTTGCCGTCCGACCTCAAGGACAAGGGACCCTCGATCAGTGCTTCACGAACACGCTGGGCGAGGCGGTTCCGCTGTAGCCGTACTTGGCGTTGACCACCACACGGTAGGTGCCGCGGCCGACATTGAGGGTTCTGACCTCTCGTTTGGTCTTCGTCCTGTACCAATCGAGGGTCTTCCATGTGCCATCTGCCCGCCGCTTCTGCAGCCGGAACGTCCAGAACCCCTTGCCCTTGTTCGGATTGACGTTCATGTGGAGCACTCGCCCCGAGCGCCTCGCGGCTGACTGCTACAGACACGGGGTTTCTGGGGGGGATGCACCCTTTTCAAGTCGCGGGGATGCACCGGGGTTGCGTGGGTGTGTCGGGTCGGAGGCGGCTTGGAGCGGGCGATGGACCTTTGCGAACTCGGTCTCCTTGAGAGTGCTGTTCAGCCGCCAGGTGTTCGCGGTGGATGAATTGGTTGTCCCAGTAGGTCAGGGCGATGCCTCCTGCGGCCTTCATGTCGTCGTAGGCCCGCGACAGCCAGGCCACGTCCCTCTGGGCGGCCATGTCTGTGTAGCCGGTCTCGGCCACGGCCCACTTGACCCCGCCGACGGAGGCTGCCCAGGCAGCGATCTTGGTGTAGTAGGTCTTCAGCTCGGTGAACGTGGTGATCTGCTCGCCGTTCGAGGCCAGCGTTCCGTACCAGTTGTACGGGTCGAACCCCACGACGTCGACCAGCCCCGGCCCCGGGTAGAGGGCGTCCATCGACAGTTTCGGATTGATCGTGGGTGCGGCGAACTGGTGGTAGCCCATCAGGATGATCGTGAAGGCGATGTTCGGGTGGGCCCGGAAGATCGGTGACGAGCCGCTGCTGCATCCGCTTCCAGTCCTGGAGGTCTCGCGGACGTCATTCTCCGGCTCGTGGTGGACCGCCACCCACACCGGCCCGGGAACGGTGCCCAACCGCGCGGCCAGATCCTTGGCCCATGTTGTCCCCGGCACCTGAGGCCATCTGCGCCCAGGACAGGCCCGGCGCCTTGAACGACATCCACGGCAATCGGCCCGCCTGCAGGTCCGAGCGTGGCCCGGCTCACCGCCGAGGACTGCTGGTTCCCGGCCCAGTAGGTGCGATGAATCCCCAGCCGTCCGCCGAACACCGCCTCCTGGGGCAACGGATCCTGACTCGCGTTGCCACTGCACGACCCGAACAGGACCTGCCCATTGAGCGGAATCCCACGGGAGGTGAAACCCAAGCCCAAGTCGGTTGTGGCTGCCTTGACGGGCGTGTTCACGCCCAGCCCAAGCACCAGAAGGAGCGCAAACGACGTCAACTGGAGGGCGATTCTCCTCGCTCCGGTTTGACGTTCCACCATCTGCCGTTCACCCCGATCCACATCCATGCTACGACGCCACCGCCTTGGATCATCCTTGGCACGCGTGGCGCTCACATACCCTTTCCTACGCCATTGTGAACCTGTCGACGGCCAATCCTGCTCTGATTGACCTGCCGTTAGTGCGGACTTGTCGGCCCCCTAGCCGCCCTGCTGCGCCGGAGGGGCAACGGCGCGGCCGCAAGGGTTCCGCGGTTGTCGTCCGGCCGTCGCTGGTTCACCGGCCCGGGCAACACATCAGCCGATCCTGAAGGAAGACGTCATCGACCAATCCGAAGAAGGGATCCGATCCCTTCTTCACATGCTTGGCCCCAATCCGGATCGGGGTTGATGGGGAGATCCTGAGCCGTTCCGTTGTGTCAGTGCGTCCGGCAATCGTCCCGTCAATGAGCAGGGCTAGTTCCGCGCCAACGCGCTGGCACTCAACTGCGTGCCAGCGCCCGTCAGCCACCGACCGGTCGGACTCGACGGTTTGAGCCTCCTGAGTTCCCGAACCGACGAGGACGCACTCAGGTCGCCCCGCGTCGGCATCGACCTGCAACTTCCACTGTCCGGACCCTCCAGTCGAGTAGCCCCTCTGGACGACATTGGCGCCGTCGCGATGTCGGATGCGTCCAGCCTGAGGCGCGCGCCGTAGCTGAAGTCCGCGTCACCAACGTCGAGCGCGGCAGATGGCCCGATCTCAATGATGCCCCGGAGGCATTCGGGGTCATGCGCCTGAACACGGGTCTGGGAACTGCATCACCCTTCCGCGTCCGGTTTCGTCCACCACCTGAAGTCGAGTGTTCGTCGCCTCAGGGTAGACAGCCACTGCCGGGATCGCTCCTGGGGAGTCTCTGAAGACCGTTCCCGCCTTCACGGGTCCTACAGCTGCCTCATCGAAGCCGAGCAGCAGCTTCAGTTCCCCTACCGGCGCGCGGGCCGGTTCCGAGGCGATGGCAGTCGGTGGCTCCCCAGGGCAGTGGTTCCTGCACGGGGTGAGCCGCCACAGCCAGACCCCACCAACGAAGCGGTCACGACGAGAACGAGCCCGATCCAGGGCCGCGATCGTCGCCTGCGCGCCCTCGGCGCTCTCGCCGACAGACGACTCACGCGACCATCTCCAGGATCGCGGTGATCAACCTGGTTGTCGCGCGACCGTCTTCGTTGGCGCAGAAGCGTTGACGGAAGAGGGCCACACGATCAGGATCGTCGTGCTGCCCGTTCAAGGCTGCCAGCAGTGCGTCGATCAACTCCACCCGGCTGCCCACCACGGCCCCGGGCGCGGTGGCCTCGTAATCGAAGTAGAAGCCCCGCTCCTGATCCTGGTAGCGATGCAGGTCGTAGGCGTACAGGACCATGGGACGTCCGGTGATCGCGAAGTCGAACACTAGGAGCTGTAGTCCGTGACGAGCACGTCGGCGACCGCGAGGAGGTCCTGTACATCCGGGTACCGGCCCAGATCGATGAGGCCGGGCATTCTCCTGGAACTGTTCCCCCGCTGCGACGTCAAGCGGGTGCAGCCGCGCCAGCACGACAACGTCGTCCGGGAGTGCCGCGAGGAAGGCCGCATCCATGAAGGGATGGTCAACCCGCGGGCGAGCACCTGCCCGAGAATGTGCACGCCAGGTCGGGGCATAGAGAATGGTCCGCGTGTCGTCGGCGAGGCCTAAGCGTCGCCTCACCAGGGCTCTGCGCGGTTCCACGACATCACCCGCGAGGACGTCGTTGCGGGGGTAGCCGCACTCGATTACGCGGCCGGAGTACCTGAAGGCGTTTCTGAGTATCGCCGTGACCTCCGAGCTTGGAGAGATGAGCAGGTCCCAACGCGCCACGTCAGCGTCCTGCTTCCTCAGGTACCAATCCGACAGCGCGTACGGACCCGCGGATGCATCCCACCCGATCCTCTTCAGGGGTGTTCCGTGCCAGGTCTGAAGATAGAGCAGCGGCTTGCGGCGTGGAGGGAACCGGACCGTGAGGTCGTTCGAGATCAGAACATCGGTACGCATCAACTCCGTGAAGTACCCGGGGGAGTGGAAGCGTCGACGGGCGAATTCCTCGGGGATGTGGGACTGACCATCGCTGGCCCAGCACTGCCGGGCGTGGGGGAGGAACTCCCCGAGTGCTTCTGAGACAGCACGGGGGTTGTCCGCATACGCTCCACGCCACGCCTTGAACAGGAATCGGGGCTTCTCCGTCATGGGATCATCTCCTGGTTGTCGACGGTCAGAGGCCCTGCCGGTGTGGAGATTGTGGAGGTCGAACGCGCCGGCTCAGCGCCCAAGCCCAGCGTCAGGCGTGCTCGGATCACCCACAGGATCGTGAGGTATCCGATGCCGGTGGCTGTCACGATCACGATGGCAGTTACTCCGAAAGCCATACCCCATGAACCCAGGAGCATCGGAACGGCGAAGAAGCAGCCGACGGCGATGAGAGCAACAGACACGGCCCGATGGTCCATCGTCCAGTACCCGTTGAGGACCCGGACTTGAACCACCCCCAAGGCATTGCGCATGACGATCGCGCCTGCCCAGGCGATCGCCGCGCCCACTGATCCGTACGTGGGCACCAATGCGAGCAGTAGCCCAAGGTCCACGAGGAACGCGAGCGTGTAGTTGAGCAGGCTCAGGCGCGATCGACCGCCCATCAGGAGGAGGGTGTCGGCCGCGCCGCAGAGGGATGCAAAGCACATCGCTACGCCCATCAGGGCCAGTGTCGCCGCTCCTGAGGAATACCTGGTTCCGCCCAGGACATCGAGGAACACAGTCGCCATGGACACGCACAGCAGGTAGACGGGCCATGAGACCATCACGGACAGAATCGTTGTGGACTTCACCACATCTCGAGCCGCGGAATCCGCCCCTCGACTCAGCAACCCACTCAATTGGGGAGCAAGGATCTGTTGGAGGGCGGCTCCGAAGAACTGCCCCAATACGATCGCTCGTGTCGCGACCGTGTAGATGGCTGCGTTTGTGGGAGTCGCCAGGATCGCGACCAGCACCACGTCGCCCCGCTGTACCAGTATCTGAAGGACTCGAGTCAGGGCCCTCGGCCATGCGAATTCCACGTACTCTTTGGCAAGTTCCCGATAAGGAGTTGGTTCCAGCCCATTGGCTGGAGCCGGTGCGGTTCTCGCCAATGACGCGTACCACAGGGCTGCGGGGATTGAAACAAGAGCAAACGGGATGACGAAGGCCAGGGATAGCCGCCCGACGCTGGCCAATCCCAGCGCCACCAGCGCGCCCGACAGGCACACCTGGATCCCCGGTCGTAGCGTGAGCCCGAGCACGGCCACCGGCACCATGCGTGAATGCCCGCGCATTGCGGAGAGCAGGGTGCTGCTCAAGGTTGCCACAGGTAGCACGACCAGAAGGGCCACCGCCGTGGAACTCGCCTCGCCGATCCAGGTGAGCGAAGTTCCACTCTGCGCGACCCGCCAACCGATCACTGCCAGGACGCTGAGGGCGACTCCGAGGCTGAACGACACAGCCCCTGCGACTCGCACGATCCTCCGAGAATCACTTGGCGCACCAGTGATGGCCAGGTGCGGAATGAACCGGGAGAGTCCGACATCGGATCCGAACTCCGAGACGCCGAGCAGGACCAGGAACATCGAGGTGATGGCGAAATAGACCCCGGCCTCATCGGTCGACAGGCTTCTGGCCACCAGGGCGGTGAGTGCCAGCGAGAGCCCAGCATTGGCGATGGCCCCGAGGAGGCCGACCGCGCCGCCCCGGGTGATCGTGCGCATCACCCGGGAGTGCGCTGCTGCTCCTGATTGCTGAGGCATGTGCGTCTCTCGCTCGCCTGCCTCGCTCAGGTCACGTCCGCCGCGCTTGGAGGGCAGCGAAGCCCAGCGCAGCACCCAGGACGAAGCCGGCGACGGCCCAGGGCCACGATGGGCTTTGTGGATCAGCTGTTCCGGAGAGGACTCGCCCCGGATCGGTGCTGGAGGAGTTGGCCGATGCCAGCGCGTTGTACAACGAGGCCAGCGACTCCGACGCCACGCGCACGCGTGACTCCTGCACCAACGCGGTGGCGCTGCCTGGTGTCGCCCTGGCGGCTGCCTTGCTCGCTGACGTGAGCTCCTTCTCAGCTGCCTTGATCTGGGACCGCAGGATCGTGGATTGTGCCGACACAGTCTCCTCGGAGGTGGCCTCACGGGCGTCCAGGTAGGCCCGTGCCATCTCGTTGACCACGTCATCGTTGGGTGGCTCCCCGGACCCTTTGCTCGTGATGGTGATCACCTGGCTGCCGGTGTTGGCTGAGGCGCCGACCCGGCCAGCAACGCTAGCCGCGGAGACCTCGTCACCCAGCGCCACTGCGGCATCCGCAACGACCAGATCGCTCGTGACGACAGCCGCATCCGACTGGACGTTGGTGAGGTTGTCGGAGGTGGGGGAGTACGGGTTGCCCACAGTGGGGTTGATCAGGACGGTCACGCTCGAGGAAGCCGGGGACTGCACCACGCTGTAAGCGACAAGCCCGAGTCCGGCACCAACCAGCCCGGCGATCACGATGATGGGCGCAGTCCAACGACTCCTCGCCCTGTCCCGTGCCTGCGGTGCGGCGGGTTCATTGGTGGCCATTTGCTCCTCCACGCCCTTTTCGTCGGAACCGACTCGGCAAATCGTAGTCTGCGTTTGCCTCCCGGGTTCCCGAATTGGACCGCCGCCGGATTCCGAACGCGACCCCGAGCAGGACGCCGACCATGAGGGCACCCGCCGCCCACGTCCCCCAGGGCTTCCCCACGGGCACAGCGACACCCTGCCGGAGAATCGACGCCGTGCTCGTGGAGAGATCGCGCAGGGTGATCTCCCGCCGAGACTGGGATTCGATCGTCGACTTCCACGCGGACGAAGGATCGCCGCGAGCCCACGCCGTACTTCGCGCTGCCGCCTCGTCGACGGGAATCGCGTCCAAGGAGTCCAGGACGCCTGCGCTTCTCTCGGCCACGAATGCGGACTGTTCACGGATGTATGCGTTCGCCCACGCGCGCACCCCCGAGTCCACGAGGGCTGGGTCCGAACCCCGGTACTCCAGGACGAGCACTCGGGAGATGGGCAGGGCGCTGACGCGGACGGCGTGGCGAGGGTCGGCCACCCCAGTGGCGCGTCCCACGGCCCCCATGACTGGGTCCGAGTAGGCGCGATGCGCCTCGGTATCCACCGTGACGAGCCTCTGGCGTCCCGGCGGGTCGGCGAGCAACGAGGCCGGTGTCGCGGGGACCAGCACTCGAGCATTGGCGACGTACGTGGCCGGGGCCAGTCCAATGATGGCAAGCGCCAGGGCCATCAAGCCCAGGCACGCCAGGACCGTCATCATCGCGTTCGAACGGATACTGGCAAGTAGGGCACGGAGGGTCCGATCCTCATCGTCTGCCTCACTGCTCACGGGGTGTCCAACCACGTCGGCAAGCCCCCGAGCAATGGTTCGAGTTGCTCGTCATAGGGCCGGAAGTACTCACGGAGTCGTGAACGCAGGGCCGGGTCCATCTCCGTTCGGGTCCGAACGTTCAGCTTGAGGACTTGGCGTGGAGTCCATGGTTCCAGGCCAAGTGCTCGCTGGAGGTGCAGGAAGACCTGGACCTGGTCGGCGAAGAAGGCGTCAGCGTCAACCACGCAGAGTCGATCGCCGAGGCCAACTTCCTGGAATCGAGCGATCTGCTCGATGTAACGTCCACGGCCCAGGTAGGCATGATGACGGTGCGAGTGGCTCTGGTAGCTCGGGTCGGTCACGATCTTGGCGACCTCGCCGCTGAGGCGCTGCTCCTCCAGCTGCAGGGCTCGCTCGAAATCCGGCTCGACCTCGAAGCCCCGAGCCAGTTCGTGAGCATGGGCGCTCGCCGCTCTGTCCACCGGATCACGGAGCATCATGACGATCATGACCTCTGGGAGGTCCTGGGCGATCCGGCCTGCAGCCAGGGGATGGAACATGTAGTAGCCGCTGGACTCGAACGTCCGAGCCGGACCCGTGCGCCTTGTCCGAACGTCGGCCAGGACCTTCACGGGGAAGTGACCGCGATACCACCGTTCCCCCTGGTCGTAGTTCAGGTCGAAGTAGCCGGTGCCCTTGCTGAAGGCAGGCCGACAGACCTGGGGGTGCTCTGCCAGCAACGAGAACAGGCTCGTCGTGCCTGCCCGTTGGGCACCCACGACGAGGAAGTCAGGCCGCATCCGCCACGCTGAGGTCATCCGGCCGGCACGGAGGGCTGCTTCTCGGACTTGGGATGGGGCGCGGGACTTGCCCGACCGCCCCACGCGGAGAACTGACGTCATGGCCCGCCCACCCCGCTGCGAAGCCCCAAGCGGCGCTCGAGCTCGTCCACCATCAGGTCGGACTTGGGCCTGATCACTTCCCCTCCTTCCTCAGCCAATGACGCGGCGTATCGAGTGACCATCTTCACCAGGTATGCGAGCTGGAGTTCATCTGCCGAGCCACCGGTGTACCCCAGAGCGTCGGTGGCCTCAGCCAACCCACGCTGCACCGCTTGGGTCGTGAAGCCTCGGCTCACGGTTCGCAGGTTGACGTAGTAGTGCACTGCGTCAAGACCGAACGGCACGCCCACCTCGAAGCGTTCCCAGTCCCACAGCTGGACTCGACCCGCTGCCCGGGACATGTTCCACGGTGTCCAATCCCCGTGCCAAGCGAAGCGGACCGGGTCGTCGGAGAGCCATTCGCCTGCCTTCTGGCGGATGCAGGAGAGACGCTCTGAAGTGCCTGACTCCCGGCCGGACAGCCCCGCGATGGTCGTGTCGAGATCCTCGAGGAGATCTGTCCTCTCCGGGAGCCCTGAAGCCTCGGCGAAACCCCGGGCCACATCCTGCATCTGGGCCAGCGGTGCCCGCCCGCTCGACCGGTCCCGAGCGGACGTGGGCAGGCAGGAGATGGCCAGCAGGTGCATCCCGCTCCAGGTGTGGAAGTCCAGGACCGACGGAGCACTGACGGCGCCCAGGTCACCCCGCTCGACGATCCTGAGGTTCTGCATCTCTCCGTCCACCAGACGGGCAGTCACGGCGTTATGCCCCACCTTCAGGTAGAAGAGACGTCCTCCCGAACGATCGGTCACGAGGATCACCGGCTTCCGGTTGGCGCGGCGCGTACCGATCCCCACAATGAGGCTCACAGGCACTCCCGCCATGGCGGAGACGTGCTCCTCAAGCGACTCGCCACCCGGATCTCCCAGAAGGACCGAGAACCCAACACCAGCCAGGCCGGTGCCCCAGATGCTTCTAGCCGCCCGCGAACCCACGAGGCGAGTCAGCCGTTGGCGGGACGACAGCGCGGTGCTGTACGTCGCCAAGGCAGTTGCGGCACCTGCTCCCGCTCCGGCTCCGTCCCGAACGATCATCCGGGGCTTGGCCGCACTGGGCACGATGCGGAAGCCCACACTTCCCGGCTCGTCCCCCGCCAGCGACGCCCGGGGGTCCGAGTTCGGGTACATGACCCTGGCGACCTCCTGGAGCTCCGCGAGCAGATCCTCAGACGCTTGCGACATCGGGGTCTCCAGTCTGACGACCTGGTGCGGCACGCCACATGAGTCCGAGTGCCAGCATGGTGGCCGCCAGCGGAGCCCCAAGGCTGTCGTAGAACGGCAACTGAATCAGAGCCACGATCGGAACCGCGAGGAGGGTCACCACCATCACGTCTCGGCTGCGTGCGTGCCGCCAGGTGCGGTAGAGGATGAAGGAGATGAACGACGCGACGCCGACGAGCCCCTGGCTGAACAGGACCAGCCACAGGTGCCCTTGTGTCCCCATCTGGGGGACCTCGCAACTAGGGCACTCGGGCGTGGCTCCGCCCGCGATGGAGGCGAAGCTGCCCTCCACCCGGCGCACGTTGCCGAAGCCGACGAGGGGCGACCCGGTCAGCACCGAATCCACTGTGATCGACGCCAGGCTGCCGCGGCGGTCGTCGCTGTGGCCGGCATCAAAGCGGTCCTCAACCCGCTCATCTGCCCCGGTGACGATCGAGATCACGGCCACTGCCGCGGCGACGGCCAACACGGCGGGCAACGCCTTGACTCCACCAAGCCGGAGCACTTGGACGGCGGCGTACACGGCCACGAACAGCAGGGATGCCCACAGCGCCCGATTGAGGGACGCCACGGCAACTGCCCCGGCGAGCAGCAGCAGCGGGGGGGCGAAGTACCTTCTCCACCGGGAACCCGGACCGAGCCAGGCGTATATGAAGAACGGTAGATAGGCCGCCAGGGCAGCCCCCCAGGTGTTGGCGTAGGGGAAGGGCGCCGTGGGCCGGACATCACGCTCACCGATGATGCTCTGCACCTCGGCGGCCTGGAGGTGCACCAGGGATTGCACGAACTCGTTGGAGGCAAGGGAGCCGGGCAGGAACAGCTCGACCAGCGACTTGGCCTCCCACGTGGGAGCCAGCATTCCCAGCACCCCACCAGCAACGGTGAGAACGAACATGAATGCAGCGGCACGGACGAGCCTCTCGGCAGGGGCACGAATGACATCCAGGTTGCCGACATAGAGCACGATGATGGTGAGGACGAGATACCAGGCGAGCCGGTAGCCGTACGACAGTGGGCTTCCAGCATCCCCTGGAACCGAATGCGGGGCCTGGGCCCCAAGGGTCAACGAACTGATCAGCACGGAGACCAGGAACACCGACCACACCCAGAACCCGCGAGGAATCCGCATGCCGAGGCCCAGATGGAACAGGTGTGTGGCCATGGCCAGCCCCACCACGAGGAACACGATGTTGGCCAGTCCAAGGACCCACCACGCAGGGAACCCGTAGAAGAGCACAAGGAGCGGCCCTCCCGCCTCGGAGAAGCGCAGCCAGACACCCGAGCGCGTCGCGACCTGCGAACTCGAAGCGACACCGGAGGGTATCGCTCCGGGCCCTGGCACCTGGTCGAGCTCGGGGTCCAGGAGGGATGAACGTCCGTCAGTGCCAGACGCGGCCTTGCCGACAGCGGCCACGACCACCTCCCCTTCGGCTACCCGCGCAGCGGTGACATTCACGACATTCCCCGCGATTGCGGCCCGCCCTTCCAGGTCGGAGGATATGGCGAATCCGAGCGGAGCTCCACTTCTCGACAGAGACTCACGGCAGTCGTAGTTCGACCGTCCACGCGACCGCTGTTCTGGAGGCGACCTCGGCCACAGCTGTTCTGGCCGGCCAGGTACCCAAGGGAACCGCTGCGCCGTAGTCCACCGCCAGTGAGGACAGCTTCCCGCCGCCAGCTCCGGTCAGTGTCGACCGTGTCTGGGCATCCGCAGGAGCCGTCCACGCCCCCGCCCCCGAAGAGGTCCTGTCCACCCAGTACGACATCACCCACGAGCCCGGCGCAGTAATGGGTAGCGCCGGGGCCTGGTGGCTGGCCGTGGTGGCCGTCTCAGTTCGCGCATCCCACCCCGCGATCGGCGTCGCGGCCGTCCCGGAGTACGCCATCAGGGTCAGGTCCACCTTGCTGATCGTCGGAAGCACCACGACCACGTAGCTATTCGCCGTCGTCGCGGTCGCCGTCAGCACGTACAACTGGCTGCGCAGGGCGCTGAGCGTGCGCTGGCCGAGCATGCTCCACCCCGACGTCACGGAGGTGGGGGTGGCTCCCGTGTTGTTCGACACGAACAGCAGCAGCCCGTCCCCGGCCTGCACGGACGCCGGAACCCGAACCCGGGCAGTCGTCACATTGCCCGTGAACGTCGCCCGATCCCGGAAGGCGATCTGCGACGCCACCGGCTCGGACACCGTGACCGTTCGGGTCTGCGACCCCGTACCACCACGCCCATCCGTGACCGTCAGGGTCACCTGGTACTCGCCCGACTCAGCGAATTGGTGCCCCGGCGTGGCTTGCTCCGACGTCCCACCATCACCGAAGTCCCATGCGTAGCCGACGATGCCATCACCATCCGGATCACTGGACCCCGAACCGTCAAAGGCACACACCAACCCCGAACACGAATGGCTGAGCACCGCCACTGGATCCACATTCGCAGGCGGGGCGGACTCTCCAACGAGGATCAGCGCATGGCTGGATCCACCTTCCATGTCACGCACGCCCTGCACCGCCAACAGAACTGGCGTGTAGCGCCTGACGGTCGTGCCGTCCCCGAGCTGACCGCCCTCGTTCGCCCCGGTGGCCCGGACGGCCCCATTTGCATCCACTGCGTAGGTGTTGTCGCGACCGGTTCCGATCGCCACACTCCCGGTCAACGCGGGAACTGCGGTGGGGACAAGGCGCGGGCGGTCGTCGGAACCCAAGCCCAACTGCCCCCGGTACCCCCGTCCCCACACGAGCACCCGGCCGTCCTCCAGCAGGGCGACCGAGTGGTGCGCACCGGCGGAGGTCTCCTTCACCGGTGGAAGGTCGAGCCGCACGGGTCTCGTCCGACGTGTGACTGTTCCGTCACCCAGCTGGCCATAGGTGTTGTCCCCCCACACCCAGAGGGAACCGTCGGACCCCACCGCAAGGACATGGTTCCGGCCCGCGGACAGCTCGCGGATCGGAGGGAGGCCCGTCACAGGGTTGCTGGGGCGGTTACGGGCCAGGGTCGTGCCGTCACCCAACTCGCCGAAGGAGTTACCGCCCCACGAAGTAACCGCTCCCGCCGAGGTGATGGCGTAGCTGGCATCCCGCCCTGCAGCCGCAGATTCGATCCCCACGAGCCCTTGGACCTGCCTCGGCCGAAGCTCGTTCTGGTTGACGCCATGGCCGAGTTGGCCCAAGCCGCCGTACCCCCAGCTCCACAGCGTCCCATCCTGCTTGACAGCCAACCCGTGGTAGTGCCCTGACGCGACGCGCGTCACATCCTGCACCGCGATCACGACTGGGGTGGGCACGTCCGCTCCGCCACCGTTGCCGACCTGGGAGAGCGCGTTGTCGCCCCACGCCCACACCCTGCCTTGAGTGTCGAGGGCATAACCGTGATCTCGCCCGCTGCTGGCTGCCAGGACGGGCGGAAGTGCGGCCTCCGTGGGCGTGAGGCTGGGGCTCGGGCTCAGACGCCCCAGTTGGCCCTGCGCGTTGGAGCCCACGGACAGCACCACAACCTCTTGAGGAACAGTCTCCTGAGCCTCAGCGTTGGGGGTGCCAGATGCTGCCAGGATCCCCGCCAGCAGTGTCGACAGGATCTTCATGCTGTCATGCCTTCCGTTCCGACCGTTCCGGCCGAGATGACCCATGCGTATTCCCATTAGTGCAGGGGCCCAACCATGAAGGCTGGACCCCTGCGGAGCGCTCCATGTGAGTCAGTTGGAGCGTAGTTCGACGGTCCAACTGACTGCTACGCCGGAGGCGATGGAGGCGACGGCAGTCTGGGCCGGCCATGTCCCCTGGGGAACTGCCGCGCCGTAGTCCACCGCCAAGGAGGACAACCGCCCGCCACCGGCTCCGATCAAGGTCGACCGCGTCTGGGCGCCGGTAGGAGGCGTCCACGCGGCAGTGGACGACGACGACTTGTCCACCCAGTACGACACCAGCCATGAGTTCGTCGCACCCACAGGTAATGCCGGCGCATTGTGGTTCGCTGTCACCACCGTCTCAGTGACCGCGTCCCACCCAGCGATCGGCGACGCTGCCGTCCCGGAGTACGCCACGAGGGTCAGGTCCACCTTGCTGATCGTCGGCAGCACCACGACCACGTCGGTGTTGGCCGTCGCAGCCGTCGCCGTCAGCACGTACAACTGGCTACGCATGCTGGTGTAGTTGCGCTGGCCTACCAGGGCCCAGGCCGATGTCACGGAGGTGGGGGTGGCTCCCGTGTTGTTCGACACGAATAGCAGCAGCCCGTCGCCGGCCTGCACGGACGCCGGAACCCGAACCCGGGCAGTCGTCACATTGCCCGAGAATGTCGCCCGATCCCGGAAGGCGATCTGCGACGCCACCGGCTCGGACACCGTGACCGTTCGGGTCTGCGACCCCGTACCACCACGCCCATCCGTGACCGTCAACGTCACCTCGTACTCGCCGGCCGCAGCGAACTCATGTCCCGGCGTGGCCTGATCCGATGACCCACCATCACCGAAGTCCCACGCGGTGCCGACGATGCCATCACCATCCGGATCACTGGAACCCGAACCGTCAAAGGCACACACCAACCCCGAGCACGACTGGCTGAACACCGCCTCCGGATCCACATTCGGCGGGCGGGTGACCGTCACCGAGACCTCGGACGTCGCCTCGCCACCACGGTCGTCCGTGACGGTGAGAACCACGGTGTAGTCGCCCTCCTCGGCATAGGTGTGCGTGGGATTCGCGGTGGTCGATTCCTGACCGTCTCCGAACACCCAGGACACCGACGCGATGCTGCCGTCCGGATCGTTGGACTGCGAGGAGTTGAAGTCGCAGGTCAAGCCTGTGCAGTCGGATCCGATCACGGCGACCGGCGGGACGTTGGGCCCCGGGGCAGGGGTGCCGTTCCAGACGAACGCTCCTCGCGCACGCCAGTCCATCGACTCATCTGCAAGCGTCCTGGGCCCGACCACGGAACCCGAGGCAAACCCGACCGACCACAACCGACCATCCGACGCACTGGCGAAGTACAGCCGATCACCGGAGAGGAACATGCCCTGCACGTTCGCCGGATCCAACTCGCTCAAGTCGCCTGGCCCTGGGAAGAAGCTGGCGGGCATGCCGTCGAACAGCGACCCCACCACATTGCTCTCCGGGCTGAACCCGCGCCACAACAACCGCGGGTCACCCCTCATCGTGTAGTACAACCGGCCCTGTGCCTGGTCGAAGAACATCCCCGAGACCTTCGGCAGATCATTGGCGAACGCCCGCGCATCCGTGGTGAATCCATTGGTGTAGAGCTCCACGTCCGACGGGGCACCGAAGTTCTGCCCATCGAATGACTGCTTCGTCAGCCGCCCATCAGACCAGCCCGCATAGAGCGAGGAGTCCACCAGGAACGCGCCACGCGACGACCCCCACGACCCCGACTCCTCAAGCACCCCAGGATTGGATGGAACCGAAGCACCGGAGAAGAACACCCGACGCACATCGTCGTTGTCGCTCATGTTCGTCGGGCGTCCGGTGAGGTAGACGTCGTTGGCCAGGGTTCCCAGCTTCTCGGCGGGAGGGGTGCTCCCACCGGCCAGCGGGAAGAACGTCACCCGTCGGCGGAACTCGCCATTGACAAGCGAGGTGTCGTGGCCCATCCACAGCCCGTTGCTGGTGGCCAGGAGGTCGAACACGCCAACGCCTTCTTCGCGGGTCGGATTCCAGACGTACGGCATGCCGCTGCGCGGATCGAGGGCCGCGATGGCGCCCCGGGGAACAGCCCCAAGGCCGAGCCGGTCACCAGCGTACGGGTTGTTCGCCCAACCGAAGTGTCCACCGACATAGACGGCGGTGCCCGTGATCTCCACCGCGTACGTGGTGTCGCCTCCGGTGTAGTTCACCCATGATGGCTTCACCCCAGTACCTGTGGATCCCACCTCGAAACGAGCCCACGTGTCACACGAGGACGGAGGCGCATGGTAGGCACCCGTCGTCGTGACGACCAGATACGCGCCGTCAGGGCTGACGTCCAGATCGCGCATGTACGTATCGAACGACGAAGAGCAGATGCTGGTGTAGAAATCGGTGCTCCAGTCAGCCAAGGTCGCGGTCGACGGCCCCAGATCGAACTTCGCGATCTGGGAGCGAGGCACCGCATTGATCGACGTGAAGTTGCCGATCGCGAACATGGTCGAACCGCTGGGGGTGACGTCAAATTTCAGGACCTGGGGGATACCGGTCCTGGTCGTGGCGAGATCAGCCCGCAAGTAGGTCGAAAGAGCTCCGGTACCAGCATTCAGGGATGCGACACCTATCCGACGGCTTGTTCCCACATAGCTGAAGATCCCCGCCACCAACAACTGATCACCGCGCAGCGCCAGGTCGTTCACTCGCGAGTTGAATGATGCCGCCGCGAACCCCGGAGTCAGCGTTCCATCAGCAATCTGGATCCGGGCCAATCGGTTGCGCGCCTGCCCATTGACGTTCCTGAACGACCCGCCCACGTACACCGACTGGCGATCGCCGGCCAGCGTCAGCGCCTTGATCTCACCATCGACATTCGGCGTGAAACCCGCTACCACGACCCCGGTCGTAGCGTTGAAGGCCACGATGTTGGACCGCGTCAGGACCGGCTTGCCGGACCCGGACTCCTGCACCTGGGAGAACAGCCCCCCCGCGATGATCAGGTCGCCCACCTCAACGAGGGCGTTGATCTTCCCGTCCAGCACATTCGGCGTGAAGTTCGCCGGATTCGCGCTCACGATCGCCGGCTGAACAACCTTCGACGCATTCGCCCATGCCGTGACCGGCATCAGAGTCACCGCCAGAACAGCTGCCACGACAACCGACAACGCCGACCGATAGGAAGTGCGTTCCATGGACAATCCCCCCTCATGTTTGCTGCATCCCCCATGCTGATAATGATGCTACGTGCCCCGACTCCTGTTGGCTACTCCCCGTGTGCAGGAGGGCTCCAGAGACACCCGTATGGGGGAACCTCACATGGTTCTCTGTAGTCAATGGTCCACGAACCACTCACAGATCAATCCCCGCGCAGGGTCAATCTGGGCTGATTGCCCCTGCACGGAGCCAACCGTGAGCCACCGGTCCGATGAACGATGCCTGATCGTCCATCGGACCGGCCCTACCCAACTGGTGACTGGCGGCCTGATCCGTTCTAGGGCACTTCCACCAGGACTGTCCGTTGAGCTTCGGAGTACTTCCCCCAACCGTCCGTTGCCCGCACGGTTACGAGGTAGCTCCCGGCGCTTGGGAAGACACGTGAGGGCGATGTTGAAGTGCTGGTCGCAGGATTGCCGTCACCGAACGTCCAGAGATAGGCGATGGTGTCGCCGGGGTTTGGATCCGTGGTGCCCACCGCTGAGAAGTTGCAGGTCAGGGCGACGCATGAGGGGACGTTGTTGACCGCGGCCGGCGCGACGTTCCCGGTCGGCTCGACGATCGTCAGGACCTGCTGAGCGGTCGCCGTCGCCCCGAACTCGTCCATGGCTGTCAGGGTGACGGTCGCCTGACCAATCGAGGTGAACGTGCGCACCGGTACCGGCCCGCTGGTGCCACCGGAACCCGTCGGCCCGCTGTACGCCCAGGCGTAGGTCAGCGTCGGCGCGTTCTCGTCCGTCGATGACCTGGCATCGAACGTGCATACGTTCGATGCGCATGTGTACGTGAATGCGGCCACCGGCGGCAGGTTGCCCACAGGCGAGGTGACGCTCACGGTGCGGGTCACCGGCGGGTCAGTGGCAAAGCCGTTCTGGTCGACGCCCCGGACCATCAGCACGTAGGTGCCTGAGGGGAGGATCGGCGACGTGTAGGAGAAGTTCGACCCGAGCGAGCCGGGGCTGTTCATGAAGGCGTTGCGCCAGCTCAGGGTGGTGCTGGTGAAGGTGCCGGAAGAGCCCAAGTACTGGCCCGCGGCGTTCCTGATGGCCACTTGGACGCTGGCCATCTGCTGGTTGTCCTCGAACCGCCCGCTCGTCAGGATGCGCGACTGGTCGAACGTCCCGCCTTCGGCCGGCGCGAAGAGCGCCTCATTGCTGACCGGAGCGGTGTCACCGGGGAACACCGGGTACCTCGCCGTGGCGCCCGTGGTCGAGGTGTCCTGCTGTCCCGCGGTGTCGAAGGCATAGGCGACCACGTCGTAGTCCCCGGCGACAGGCAGGTCGATCGGCAACGTCCAGGTGGTCGCCGTGGCACCGGGGGTGGCCAGGGTCGCTTCCCGGGTGGCGAAGGCGGCCGACAGCGTTCCGTTGGGCTGGATGTACTGTCCCGTGTCCCGCTTCCGGAAGGTGACCCTGACGGAGGCCACTCCCTTGTCGTCCGTCGCTGTCCCGGCCAGGTCCAGGTGCAGGCTCTGCAACCCGGTCACGGTCCCGGTGAGGTTCAGCAGGCCGTCGGGCGGGGCGTCCCCCGATACCTGGACGTTTATCGTGAGGCGGCCCTGGTTGGTGCTTGACGTCGAGAGGTCCAGGTTGTCCGTGGCCCGCACAGAGAACGTGTAGGTCCCGGGCACAGTCGTGAAGGGCGTCGTCCACGTCCAGTTGTAGCTCGATCCGGGGATGTCGGCCGGCGAGATCCGGTACCAGTCCGCGAGGACGTCGACGCCCCACGTCCCGTCACTGGCGAGATTCTCCCTGGTCGTCGTGTTGCGCAGGGAGATCTCGACGTTCTTGAGGTCCTGGTCGTCGGTGGCGGATCCGCTGAAGGTGAGTGCGAATCCTGGGCTCACGGTGATTGCCGGCGTCGTCACCGGTGGATTCACCACAGCAGGAGATGTCACGGCCACGCTCGGGGCAACGGCAGTGGCGCTCACCAGCCATTCCCTGGCTGCGGCATCCAGGGACCCCTGCCCCTCATCATCAACTGCGGTGACTTCCGCCGTCCAGGTGCCCTCCGAGGGCACCGTGACCTCGAGTGACCAAGTGGTGCTCGTGGCTCCCACCACGGCCAAGGTTGCGCGAATGGTGTTGAACGAGGATCCGACTGTCCCGTCATCCTGCAGATAGCGATTGCCCTGATCCTGAAGGGTGACGTTGACGGCAGTGACACCACCGTCGTCGCTGGCGCTGCCCGTGACCGTGAAGGTCGTGACAGGGATCACGGACCCGCTGGGACCAGTGATGCTCGCCCGAGGCGGCTCATTTGCTGCCGAGAAGGTCTCGAACTTCTTCGTTGCCTTTGTGGCGTCGCTGGAGCCGTTTACCCCGAAGGCCTTCGCGAGCAGTTTGAGCCTCCGGCTGTCCGGCAGGTTGAGCCCGATCGACCAAGTAGTCGCTGGCGCGTCGGCGGTGGCCAGGTTGACGTCGATTGCATTCCATGAACCCCAGGAGGTCAGGTTGTCCTGGAGGTACCGGTTGGTATCGCGGTCGATGACCTCCAGCTGGACCCGGCGCACGCCGCTGGTCGCTGTCGCGGTGCCCTCCACGAGGAACTCGACCCCAGCTTCCTCGATCCGGCCCTCAATCGGGGCGGTGATGGTCGTCTCATTCGCTCCTGGGGAGGGGATGCTGGCGAAGTCGTAGAAGGCGATTCGACCCACGTTGTACCCACCCTGGGTCGTGGCGTCGCCGCCGGTCACGAGGCCGCGGGGCATCGCGAG
Source organism: uncultured Actinomycetes bacterium (assembly GCA_963700395.1). Lineage (GTDB taxonomy): Bacteria > Actinomycetota > Actinomycetes > S36-B12 > CAIYMF01 > Prado023. Next base: position 164,712 of record CAVOXI010000001.1, read on the forward strand.
CATGGCCTTGTTGCCCTCGTACGAGTTCGAGCCGGGATTCCATTCCAAGGCCTTGCCGGTGGCTGGATCGAGTGCTCCGATGTGCTCGCGCCTGACCACCTCGTCCCCCAGTCCATATCCACCGAGGCCCTGGCCGGTTCCGTACCCCACGTTGGTGAGACCGGGCCACGGATCGCGGGCAGTTGGGGATTCCATGAACGCCATATGCCCACCCGCGTAGACGGCGACGTCAGTGATGGCGAGCGAGTAGATGCTGTCGAACATGCGCGAGATCCAGAGAGGCTCCACGTTGTCTCCACCGTCGACCGGGAAGGCCATGGCCGTGTCGTTGATGGGCGGCCGGTCACCACCGGATCCGCTGCCCACCACGAAGAACTTTCCATCGGGTGAGATTGCAGCGGCATAGGCTCGTTGGATCCCTCCCACGAACTGCAGGTTGTCGTACCACAGGTTGGTCCGCCACGGCAGCAACTGCTTGGTCTGGGTGCTGATCCAGCCCACGCCGTAGCGGTCCTGGCCCGCGATCTGGCGCCCGGTGTGAACCACGAGGAGCTTGCTGCGATCCGGGGTGAGGATCAGTGCCTGTACGGTGAGTGCGCCGTCCGCCCCGATCCCGCCGGACATGTTGTTGACGAACCCAGTGTCAACTGCCCCCGTCGACGCGCTGACCGCCGCCAGGCCGACGCGTGGCACTCCATTGACGGTGGTGAACGGGCCGCCGATGTAGACCGTCGACGCGCTCACGTCCACCGAGGTTGCGCGAGCGCTGGTGTTCGCGGTGAAGCCGGTGATGACGGAACCGTCGACAGCGTTCAGCGCGACAACACCTCGTCGTGTGAGCCCGTTCACGGTGGAGAAGGCGCCAACCGCGTAGAGTCGACTGCCGTCAGGCGACGCCTCGATCTCCTGCACGGAGCTGTTGATGGTCGGCCGGAAGCTGGTGTCGAGCAGCCCGGTGTCGATGTTGTAGGCGGCCAGGTAGCGCTGGGTGTACGAAGTGGTGTTCGTGGAGGTGTTGTTGCGCACCGACGTGAAGCTCCCTGCAACGAAGACGCGGCTGCCGATGTACTCGAGGTCGAGAATCTCTCCCGAACTGATCAGGATGTGGTCGCGCTCGGGGACATCAGGGGGCAGATTTGTGTGGGCGCCCGTTGGAACAACCACCTCAATCTCGCGAGCCAAGCTGTTTGTGGCGCCCAGGTCGTCGGTGACCGTCAGCCTCACCGAGTAGGTGCCCGCTGCGGCGTAGGTTCGCGTTGCCACTTCGCCGTTCGCGGAGGTTCCGTCTCCGAAGTTCCACGAGTAGTTGACGACTTCGCCGTCGGAATCGGTCGACTCCCGGCCGTCGAACGTGCAGGTCAGCAGGGAGCATGCGGAGGTGAAGCTGGCCACCGGCGGGTTGGTCTGGACTGACGGCGGGAGCACCACCGTCCACGCCACCCCCTTGCTGCTCGAGACGGTGGACGTTGCAGCAGCTCCGGCCCACGCCCCCGGGTTGGTCAGCGTGTCACCGGCGGCAGCTGTGATCCGACCAGATCCCGAGCCGACGGATGTCTGCCGACTGGTCACAGAGGGGGGCAGGACCCAGCCGGTGTTGCCGCTCGTCTTGTCCGCCCAGTAGCTGACCACGGTGCTCTTGGCGACATCAACTGCCGCTCCGGGGGTCGTGAGGCTCGCTGAGGTCCCGGCCTGAACGGCGTTGGTCACGATGGTGGGAGAGGCAGCTCCGCTGTATGCCAGGAGCACACGCGAGACCTTGCTCGACGCCCCCATCGTGACAGCGATGGTCGAGCCCGCCGTGTTCGCCGCCGCCGTTCGGGTGAACACCCACGATCGCATGTCGGGCTGCCCATCGGACGCAGTCCCTCGCATGGTCCACCCCGTCGGGGTGGTACGCAGTCGTCGCCGTGTTCGCCGTGACGATGTAGATCAACTCGTCACCGCTCTGCACGGCGGCCGGCACCGTGATTGACGCTGATGCCGTGGTGGAGTTGGCTGCAACGGAGGCCCTGAAGACTGGCTCGGCCGCGCTGGCTGCGGTGGGGGTGGCCACGACCACCACCAGCCCCAGAAGCAGGGAAAGGACCGACACGAGGGCGGTCTCGGCGCGTCGTTTCGTCAACATTGCTCACTCCTGATTGCGGATTGGTGGTCGCCTACTCGCAATGTACGGCTTCTGTCTGAGCGTGTCGATACGCGATTGGGCGTACCCCCAAAAGGAGTATCAATGTCGTAGCAGAGCGTGACTGGCATGCCCCGCGGAGCGGTTGCTGGCAGCTGCCAGCAGAACGGCCGCGTGAATACGGGATCGTTCCTGTGCGCATGGGCAAGCGCACGTTCGCAGTGGCTCGAACCAGACTCCTCCATGGTGGTGCACCCATTGGATCGTGTCGGGACAATGGCCTTGACGGTCAGTGCTGTGTCCTCCCAGGGATGGGTCGGTAGGGCACGAAGAACATGCGATACGCCGTCGCTTCGCACGCCGCCGGTCCCATTGAAACCCTTCGATCGAGCAGCTCAGTAGTCGACGTCAGGTGGACTCTGGCATGCCAGCCTGGGGTTTCGAATTGCCGGCGGAGAACGACTCCCAGCGCGACCGCCCAGGAGGCTCGCGATCGACGCCCTGCTCGATTGCTTCTGGAGCGGAATGACCTGTGGTGCTGCTAGACCAGGGGAGGCTCCTGCCCTTGGCCATCTCGCCCGTTGTGGACCACATCCCGCCCTGCGTCGCACTTCTGCGTGTCGTCATGACACCACAGGCCGTCAGCCGCGCCGGTGTTCATGGCGAGGGAATGGGGGCGGTTCGGCCACATTCGCGAGTCTGGCAAGTAACGCAGCGCTACCCTTACCTACCAAAGATCGCCCATTCGGGTGAATGCTCCACTTGTGGCCCGGACCCGTGTTGCGTACTGTGATTTTTGCACGTTGAGCGTCCGAGTTCCCCTCTTTCCTCGCTGTCGGGGTGCCCTTAGGAGTCACTGTGAGTGAACTGCCCGGTGGTGACGGAACGGCCGAGGTCCCTGAAGGCACCCTTGGGGGGCGCAGTGGCCCTATCGTGATGGTGTGCTCCAGCGGCGGCCATCTGGCCCAGTTGATGGTCCTACGGGATTGGTGGGGGGTTAGGGATGACGTGCGCTGGGTCACTTTTGACACTGCCGACGCCCTGTCCCTTCTGCAGGACCAGGACGTTACCTTCGCTCACCATCCCACCACCCGGAACGTCCCTAATGCGATTCGGAATCTGGTGCAAGCGCTGTCGATGATGCGCAAGCATCGCCCCTCTCTGATCGTCTCCAGCGGGGCGGGAGTTGCAGTCCCGTACTTCGTCGCCGCCTACTTGTATCGGGTACCACGCGTCTTTATCGAAGTGGTGGATCGCATCGAGACGCCCACTCTGACGGGTCGGTTGTGCCGGCCCCTCGCTACGAGGTTCCTGGTGCAGTGGGAGGCCCAGCAGCACATGTACCGGGGCTCGGAGCTCGTGGGGGTGCTGCTATGACGATCCATCCCCCTGCTTTCCGCCTCATCGAAGCATCCTCGGGATCCCCCAATGTCATCGACGTCACCGTCCCATCGGCCCGGCGGCCGGCGGATTCCCCGGTACGCGTCCGCCACGAGATTGTGGCCTCCGTAGGCACCGACCATCACCCGTTTGATCGGTTGGTCCAATGGATGGATGAGTGGCTCTCATCCCGCAACGATGGGCCGAACGGCGTTGAGTACTTGGTCACCGTGCAGTACGGGTCATCGCAGCCGCCTCGGCAGGCTCGTGGTTCGGCACTGCTCGCCAACCAGGAGTTGAGGGCCGCCATGGCGGGGGCGTCAGCAATCGTCACTCACGGGGGGCCAGCTACCATCCGGGACGCCCGCGCCGCGGGTCGGCGCCCGTTCGTCGTGCCGCGAGACCCGAGATTCGGCGAGCACGTCGACGATCACCAGATGCGATTCACGCGCTTGCTAGCCGAACAGGGCGATATCGTCCTGTGCTTGGAGCGTGACCAGCTGTTCGAGGCACTGAACCGAGCAGTGACTGACGGCGCTTGGAGCCTGGTGGACAGCCGATACCAGCAGACTGAGACTGACGCCGCCATTGCACGGGTGGCCGGCATCCTCGATGACGTGCTTGCCTCGTCGCGGGCGCGGAGACGGGTTCTTCTCTAGAGGGCTGAGAATCGAAGCGCCAGGGTCGCGATGGCCCGGTAGGAGCTCCTCAGCCGACCTGGTCGCGCTGGTGGCGGTTGATCGCGGAGATGATCGCCTTGAGCGACGCCGTGACGATCGACGAGTCGATCCCGACGCCCCAGAGGACACGGCCGCCGATGGCGCACTCCACGAACGCGGCCGCCTTGGCGTCCCCACCCGCTGACATCGCGTGCTCGGAGTAGTCCAGGACGCGGACGTCGATGTGGTGGGCGGCCAGGGCGTCGCAGAACGCCGCGATGGGCCCGTTGCCGTGGCCGACACCCTCGAACTCCCGGGCGTGGTGGGCGTTGTCGCGGATGACGGTGCGGACCATCGTCTCGCCGTCGACGTCGGACTCCACCAGCACGTGGCGCAGCTTCAGCCGGCCCCAGGGCATCTCGGGGACGGGCAGGTACTCGTCGGCGAAGATCTCGAACATCTGGGTCGGCGAGACCTCGCCGCCCTCGGTGTCGGTCATCCGCTGGATCACCTGGGAGAACTCGATCTGCAGGCGCCGCGGCAGCTCGAGGCCGTGCTCCGTGCGCATGATGTAGGCGACCCCGCCCTTGCCGGACTGGCTGTTGACCCGGATCACGGCCTCGTAGGTGCGGCCGATGTCGTGCGGGTCGATCGGCAGGTAGGGAACCTCCCAGCGGAAGGAGTCGACCGGGACGCCGGCCATCCCCGCGTCGGTGGCCATCTCGCGCAGGCCCTTGTTGATCGCGTCCTGGTGCGAGCCCGAGAACGCAGTGAACACCAGGTCGCCGCCGTAGGGGTGCCGCTCAGGCACCTTGAGCTGGTTGCAGTACTCGACCGTCCGCCGCACCTCGTCGATGTCGCGGAAGTCGATCTGCGGGTCGATGCCCTGGCTGAACAGGTTCATGCCCAGCGTCACCAGGCAGACGTTGCCGGTGCGCTCGCCGTTGCCGAAGAGGCAGCCCTCGATGCGGTCGGCGCCGGCCATGTAGCCCAGCTCGGCGGCGGCCACGGCGGTGCCCCGGTCGTTGTGCGGGTGCAGGCTCAGCACAACGCTGTCCCGGTAGCGCAGGTTGCGGTGCATCCATTCGATCGAGTCGGCGTAGACGTTGGGCGTGGCCATCTCGACGGTGGCGGGCAGGTTGATGATGACCTTGCGCTCGGGCGTGGGCTGCCACACGTCGTTGACCGCGTTGCAGACCTCGACGGCGAACTCCAGCTCGGTGCCCGTGTAGGACTCGGGGGAGTACTCGTAGTAGATGTCGGTGTCGGGGGTGACCTGCTCGGCGTACTTCATGCAGAGCTGCGCGCCGTGGACCGCGATGTCCTTGATCCCGTCCCTGTCCAGTCCGAAGACCACACGGCGCTGCAATGTGGAGGTCGAGTTGTACAGGTGGACGATGGCCTGCTTGGCGCCCTGGATCGACTCGAAGGTGCGCTCGATCAGGTGCTCACGCGACTGGGTCAGGACCTGGATGACGACGTCGTCGGGGATCATGTCGCCCTCGATCAGCTCGCGGACGAAGTCGAAGTCGGTCTGGCTGGCTGAGGGGAACCCGACCTCGATCTCCTTGTAGCCCATCCGCACCAGGAGCTCGAACATGCGCTTCTTGCGGTCGGGGGTCATCGGGTCGATCAGGGCCTGGTTGCCGTCGCGCAGGTCGACCGCGCACCAGCGGGGGGCCTTCGTGATGACGGTGCCCGGCCAGGTGCGGTCGGCCAGGGGGATGGGCGTGAAGGACGTGTAGCGCTGGTACGCCATCGGTGAGGGCTTCTGGGCGGTGCGCTGGGAGTACGGGGCGGGTGACGTGGTGCTCATGATCTGTGGCTCCTGGGATGTGTGGGGGGTTCGACCCGTGGGGTCTCGAACCGGCGCACGCGATCACCCGCGACAGGGGAGCCGGTCTGATCAGGCCCCGCCGCGGCTACCAAGGAGCAGTCGCACGGTGAACATCGGGAACAGGGTAGCGCATGCCCCGGGCGGAGCGCACCCACCTTCGCGGTCCGGGACGGGCCGAGTCACCGCGCCGCCATGCCGGTCAAGCGCGGGCGGGCTGACGCAACTGCGCTCTGGCCTCCGTCTCGCCATCGACGACCCGACCCGTGGGCTCGAAGCCGTGGGCGAGGTAGAAGTCCCGCGGCGAGCCCCGACCCTCGCCCCAGCTGACCAGCAGCGTGGCGTCGCCCAGCTCGCGGCACTCGTCGGCAACCAGCTCGAGCGCGCGTGAGGCGATCCCGCGGCGCTGGTGCATCCGGTCGATCAGGAGGCGCCACAGGAAGGGCTCCGGGTGGTGCGGCGTGGTCAGGGCCAGCATCGCGAACCCCACGATCACGCCGTCGGCCTCGATCGCGCGCATCCACGGCACGACCGGAGCCCCGTCGATGACCTCCGGGAGCAGGGCGTCGGCGAACGACTGGAGCATCGGGGCGACGAAGGCCTGCTGGCTGCGGTGCGTGCGCAGGGCCAGCACGGCGTCCCGGTTCTCCTGGGTCACCGGCACGAGGCGGACGTCATCCGGTGCCGTGCGGGGTCGCTGCCGCCACGCCTCCCAGTCCGGGCGGGTCATCCCGTAGATCCAGTCATCGGAGTTGTCATCGCCCAACCAGAACGACAGCCTGGTGTGGCCCTCGAAGAGGAACCCGGTCCGCTCGAGGACCATGGCCGACGCCCTGTTGTCCGGGTGCAGCATCCCGGCCAGCCGTGTCACAGGCAGCGTGTCGAGGATCCACTCGACGAAGGCGTCGAGGGCCTCGGTGGCGAATCCCTTCCCCCAGTGCCGGCTGCTCAGGGAGTAGCCGACCTCCGCGGTGCGCGACTCGTTGGTCAGGTGGATCACGAGGTCGCCCACGACCTCGTCGGCGGTCGGCTCGACGACGGCGACCATGAACCACTGGCCGTCCATCGGCCCGTCCATCGCCAGGGTGTCGGTCAGGACCTTCTCCGCGCGCTCGCGCGGGTAGGGGGTGGCCCAGGCCTGCAGACGCGCCACGGCCGGGTCGTTGCGCCGCTCCAGCAGCGGGTCGAGGTCGTCGGGGCGCATGGCTCGGATCACCAGCCGCCTGGTGCGCAGCTCGGGGAACATCTGCCGACCCTACCGAGGGCCGCCCGTTCCGGGGAGTGGTCAGCACCGTCCGCCTCCGTGATCGCCACGCTCCACGCATCCGGCGGTTCGGTGCGCGTAGCGTGAGTGTCATGCGGGCAACACGTGCTTCGAAGGCGTATTCCGTCCCTCCGCTCGAGGTGGCTCCCTCCAGCGCGGTGTCCGATGCGGGGGACCCGCTGTTCGGTGGCTACGAGGGCATCGTCGCCACCACCGGTATCGCCGGGCTGTCGGGTGGCTTCCGGCTCGGAGGCTCCGATCCGCTGGGCATCGCGAACCGGCGGCTCCGGCAGAAGTCCTGGGTGTACGTCTTCGCCGCGACTGCGGAGGTCGCCGTCGCCTCCGCCCTCGTGAACGGGGCGGTCACCGGCTCCGGCTTCCTCATGGTCACCGACCTCGTCACGGGCGAGGTGATCGCGGACACCAGCCGCAAGGGCGCCCTCGCGAGCGTGAACGACGCACCGGGGGACGGCCTGCGCGCCGCGTACCGGCTGCCGGGCACGCGGTACGCCGTGCGTCGCGATGGGGACGTGACGCGGTTCCGGGCGTCGATCGGCCGCTCGCTCGCCTCCCTGCCCGGCCGGTCCCGGCCGTGGATCGAGGTCGACCTGCGCCTGACGGAGTCGGGTACGGGGATCACGGCGATCTCGGAGGTGGAGCACGGTGGGCAGTCCTCGGTCTCGGTGACGGGGAAGACCGCGGGGCTGGCTGTGATGGGCGAGGTGGTGGTGCACGGGGCATCCGGCACCCGGACCTGCACGCTCGATGGAGGCGTCGGGGGCTACGACTACACCAAGGGCCTCCTGCCCCGCAGCACCTCGTGGCGGTGGGCCTACGGGACCGGCAGGCTCGCCGATGGGACGGTGCTCGGCTTCAACCTCACGGAGGGGTTCTCCGGTGTCGGCGAGCGCTCGCGGGAGAACGTGGTCTGGATCGACGGGCACCCCCATCCGCTGGACGCGCGCACCCGCTTCGAGTTCGACCGGACCGACGTGATGGCGCCGTGGCGGATGACCACGGTCGACGGCACCGTTCGTCTGCGCTTCGAGCCCCTGGCGGCGCACAACGAGCACCTGGACGTGAAGGTGCTGCGCAGTCACTTCGTGCAGCCGGTGGGGCACTTCACCGGCGAGATCGATGTTGCCGGCAGGACCTACGTGATCGACCGCATGCCGGGGGTGTCCGAGGACCAGGACATCGTCTGGTAGCCGTCACGGGGGTGTGGTCTCGGACGCAGCGGGCCTCGGAGCTTCCTTCGTGGCGTCCGGGAGCCTGCCCGGAGCCGCCGTTCGGGGTGGTTGGCAGCGCACATTAGGGTTCTGCCCGTGGATCAGTTGAAGCTTGCTGTCATCGCCGGCGACGGGATCGGCACCGAGGTGGTGGCCGAGGGACTGAAGGTGCTCGACGCCGTCGCGCCGTCGGCCGGGATCACCGTCTCGACGACCGACTACGACCTGGGCGCGCGTCGCTACAACGCGACGGGTGAGACGCTGCCGGCGTCGGTCCTGGCCGAGCTGCGCGGTCAGGACGCGATCCTGCTGGGCGCCATCGGCGACCCGAGCGTGCCGCCCGGCGTGCTCGAGCGTGGGGTGCTGCTCCCGCTGCGCTTCGAGCTCGACCATCACGTGAACCTGCGTCCGGTGAAGCTGTTCCCGGGCGTGGTGACGCCGCTGGCAGGCAAGGGTCCGGCGGACATCGACATGGTCGTGTGCCGCGAGGGCACCGAGGGCCCGTACGTCGGCTCCGGTGGGACGCTGCGCCGCGGCACCGCCCACGAGGTGGCCACCGAGGAGAGCCTGAACACGCGGTTCGGCGTGGAGCGGATCGTGCGTGACGCGTTCGCCCGAGCGGGTGCCCGCCGCGGCAGGGTCACCCTCGTGCACAAGACGAACGTGCTGGTTCACGCGGGTTCCCTGTGGCAGCGCACCTTCGACGAGGTGGCCGCGGAGTACCCCGGGATCGCGACCGACTACTGCCATGTCGACGCTGCGGCCATGTTCTTCCTGACCCAGCCCGAGCGGTTCGACGTGGTGGTCACCGACAACCTGTTCGGCGACATCCTCACCGACATCGGTGCAGCGATCGCGGGTGGGATCGGCCTTGCGGCCAGCGGCAACATCGACCCGAGCCGGACCAACCCGAGCATGTTCGAGCCGGTCCACGGATCAGCGCCCGACATCGCCGGGCAGGGCAAGGCCGACCCGACGGCGACGGTCCTCTCAGTCGCGATGCTGCTGGCGCACCTGGGCCACACCCAGGCGGCCGACCGGGTGGAGTCCGCGGTGGCGAGCGACCTGGCGACGCGTGGTACGGCCGCACGCTCCACCAGCGAGATCGGCGACGCCCTCGCCGCGGGAGTTGCCGGCTGACCAACAGCGTTGATCCCGGCCGCGTGTGTCCTGCGCCTCAGCAGGATCAGCAGCTGTCCCCGGATTGCATCCCAGTATCCGGAAGCCCTCGCGACTGGGAGCGGGGATCAGGGATACTGCCACCATGAGCACCGAAGCAGTCACCCCCTGGTACCGCAGCGCAGCCGAGATGTCCGCGGCCGGCATCGACCTGTACCCGGTGACTGCCCGCGTGGCTGCCAAGGTCGCCGACCGGAGCAGCGGTACCGTCCGCGCCGCCGCCCAGCGCGAGGCGATCCTGGCCGACCCGGGATTCGGCCGTTACTTCACCGACCACATGGTCCGGATCGACTGGTCGACGGTCGCCGGTTGGGGGGAGCCCGAGCTGGTCGACTACGCGCCGCTGCCCCTGGACCCCGACAGCATGTTCATCCACTACGGGCAGTCGATCTTCGAGGGGCTGAAGGCCTATCGGCACCCCGACGGCTCCCTGAACACGTTCCGGCCCGAGGCCAACGCCGCCCGCTTCGCGCGCAGCGCCCGGCGACTGGCCATGGCCGAGCTGCCCGAGGACCTGTTCCTCGGGTCCGTTGAGGCGCTGGTCAGAGCCGACGCGCAGTGGGTGTCCGAGGACCCCGAGAAGAGCCTGTACCTGCGGCCCTTCGAGTTCGCCACCGAGATCGGACTCGGCGTGCGCCCGGCCAACGCCTACACCTACCTGCTGGTCGCCTCCCCGGCCGGCGCGTACTTCCCGCGCGGGGTGAAGCCGGTCAGCGTGTGGCTGTCCACCGAGTTCGTCCGGGCGGCGCCGGGCGGCACAGGGGAGGCCAAGTGCTCCGGCAACTACGCCGCGTCGCTCGTCGCACAGAAGCATGCCGCCGAGCAGGGCTGCGACCAGGTCGTCTGGCTGGACGCGATCGAACGCCGCTGGGTCGAGGAGATGGGCGGGATGAACCTGGTCTTCGTCTACGGCACCGGCGAGTCGGCGCGCCTGGTCACCCCGGCGCTGACCGGCACCCTGCTCCCGGGCATCACCCGCGACTCGCTGCTGAAGCTCTCGCGGCACCTGGGCATCCCCGCCGAGGAGGGCCGGGTCTCCATCGAGGACTGGCAGGCGGGCAACGCCAGCGGCGAGATCTCGGAGGTCTTCGCGTGCGGGACGGCAGCCGTGGTCACCCCGGTCGGCTCGGTGAAGTCCGCGACGGCCGAATGGACCGTCGGCGACGGCCAGCCCGGTCCGGTGACGATGCGGCTGCGCCACGCGCTCCTGGAGATCCAGACCGGTCGCGGCGACGACCCGTTCGGCTGGATCCACCGCATCAGCTGACACCAGGGGCTCTGAGCCCCGTCGCTGCAGATCTGCTCCCATCCGGTCGATCCGCTCCCGTCCATCGTGGAGCGGATCGTCGAACGGGGAGCAGATGGCCCTGACCGTCGCCCCCGGGGGCAGGGGGGTCGCGCTGCGCGGGGCGCGCATGGCATGATTCCGCCCATGGCCGCATCGGCGATCATTATCGGCAAGCGCGCTGACGTCTGACGCAGACACAGCGCGCTGACCCCCTACGCCTTCGGGCCAGGGGGTTTTCTGTTGGAGGGGCACCATGGACCGCGACGCATTCCACGTCTTCGACACGACCCTGCGCGACGGGGCCCAACGTGAGGGCATCTCGTACTCGGTCAGCGACAAGCTGGCCGTGGCGCGCCTGCTCGACGAGCTGGGTGTGGGCTTCATCGAGGGCGGCTGGCCGGGCGCGATGCCCAAGGACACGGAGTTCTTCGCCCGCGCTGCCGCCGGGGAGCTGACGCTGGCCAACGCGCAGCTGGTGGCGTTCGGGGCCACCCGCAAGCCCGGGGTCAACGTGGCCGACGACGCCCAGGTCCGCGCGCTTCTCGACTCGCAGGCGCCGGTCGTGTGCCTGGTCGCCAAGTCGGACGTGCGTCACGTCAAGGAGGCCCTGCGCACCACCAACGAGGAGAACCTCGCGATGGTGCACGACACGGTCGACTTCTTCGTGCGCAACGGCCGCCGCGTGTTCGTCGACTGCGAGCACTTCTTCGACGGCTACAAGCACGACCCGGACTACGGGGTGACGCTGCTGAGGACGGCGTTCGATGCCGGCGCCAGCGTCGGGGTCATGTGCGACACCAACGGTGGGATGCTGCCGCTGGGGATCTACCGCACGGTCACCGACGTGCGTGAGCGCTCAGGCGTTCGGCTGGGGATCCACTGCCAGGACGACACGTCCTGCGCGGTCGCCAACACGCTGGCGGCGGTCGAGGCCGGGGTCGACCCACGTGCAGTGCACGGCGAACGGGTACGGCGAGCGCACCGGCAACGCGGACCTGTTCTCGGTGGTGGCAAGCCTCGAGCTCAAGCTGGGGATCAGGGCCCTGCCCGAGGGCAACCTGCGTGAGTCCAAGCGGATCAGCCACGCCCTGGCCGACATCACCAACCTTCCGCCGAACACTCATCAGGCGTACGTCGGCGTCTCGTCGTTCGCCCACAAGGCCGGGCTGCACGCGTCGGCCCTGAAGGTCAACGAGGAGCTGTACAGCCACATCGACCCGCGCCTGGTGGGCAACGACACCCGGATCCTCGTCACCGAGATGGCCGGCCGGGCGACCGTCGAGCTCAAGGGCCGCGAGCTGGGCGTGGACATCGCCTCGGACCCCGCCGCACTGGCCCGGGTCGTGGAGCAGGTCAAGACCCGCGAGTCACAGGGGTGGACCTACGAGGCGGCCGACGCATCCTTCGAGCTGGTGATGCGCGACGAGCTGCCCGGGGAGCGGCGTCGCTACTTCGACGTGGAGTCGTGGCGGGCGATCGTCTCCCCGCAGGTGAACGGCGACGGCCACGGCTCCGAGGCGATCGTCAAGGTCCATGCCGGCGGCCAGCGGATCGTCAGGGTGGGCGAGGGCAACGGCCCCGTGAACGCCCTGGACAACGCCCTGCGGAGCGCTCTTGCCGAGATCTACCCGGAGGTCGACAACCTGGAGCTCGTCGACTACAAGGTGCGCATCGTGCCCGGGGCCAAGGGCACGGACGCCGTCACCCGCGTGCTGATCCAGACCGACGACGCGCGGGGCAGCTGGTCGACCGTGGGCGTGCACGAGAACGTGATCGTCGCGTCCTGGCTGGCCATCGTCGACGCTGTCGACTACGGGCTCATGCGCGCCGGTGTGGCGCCGCCGGAGGGGGTCGTGGGCGGTCCGGCGAGCACGGTGGGCGACCCCGGGATCAGCGCATGAGGATCGCGCGCTACTCCCATGAGGGCGTCGTCCGCTACGGCGTGGTCGAGGGCACAGAGGTCCTCGAGCTGCCCGGCCACCCGTTCGCGGTGGTGGGGGAGCAGCTGACCACGACGGGGACCGTCCACGACCTCGACGCGGTGCGCCTGCTCGCCCCGGTCATCCCCTCGAAGATCGTCGGCATCGGCAAGAACTACGCCGACCACGCGGCCGAGATGGGCGGCCCAGCCCCGGAGCGCCCCCTGATGTTCCTCAAGCCGACGACTGCGCTCATCGGGCCCGACGACCTGGTCGTCCTGCCGCCGGAGTCCTCCGAGGTGCACTACGAGGCCGAGCTGGCCGTCGTGATCGGGCGGATGTGCCGCCGGGTGTCCCGCCGGCGCAGGCGGCCTCGGTGATCCTGGGCTACACGTGCGCCAACGACGTCACGGCGCGCGACCTGCAGCGCTCGGACGGCCAGTGGACCCGCGCCAAGGGCTTCGACACGTTCTGCCCGCTGGGGCCCTGGATCGACACCGACCTCGATCCGTCCGACGTCGTGGTCGAGTGCGAGGTGAATGGCGTGGTCACGCAGAACGCGTCCACCGCCACGCTCATCCACTCGGTCCCCGCCCTCGTCGAGGCCGTGTCCGCGGTGATGACGCTGCTGCCCGGCGACGTGATCCTCACAGGCACCCCCGCCGGCGTCGGCCCGCTGACGGCCGGCGACGAGGTGACCGTCACGGTCGCAGGCCTCGGCACCCTGGCCAACAAGGTCCGCTGACCCCTCCGCGGGGCCTCGGGCCGCGTCGGGGCGCCGGTAGGATTCGGCCATCATGTCTGAGTCCCTTGATGTCCTCGCGACCGTCGACCTGCCCGCACGCGCCAGCAACCCCGACGTCCGCGTCAGGTTCTGCCCGTCCCCGACGGGCAACCCGCACGTGGGCATGGTCCGCACGGCGCTGTTCAACTGGGCGTACGCGCGGCACACGGGCGGGACGTTCGTCTTCCGGATCGAGGACACCGACTCCCTGCGTGACTCCGAGGAGTCCTACGAGCAGCTGCTCGCCGCCCTGACCTGGCTCGGACTGGACTGGGACGAGGGCCCCGGCCTCGGCGGGGAGTACGCGCCCTACCGGCAGTCCCAGCGGCTCGAGCTGTACGCGAACGCCGCACGCGACCTGCTTGCAGCCGGTCGCGCCTATGAGTGCTTCTGCACTCCCGAGGAGCTCGAGGTGCGCCGCGAGCAGGCCCGCAAGGAGGGCCGGACCCCCGGGTACGACGGCCACTGCCGCGACCTGTCGGCCGACCAGGCTGAGGCGTTCCGCGCCCAGGGCCGCAAGCCTGCCCTGCGCTTCCGCATGCCCGGGACCGAGCTCACCTGGGACGACCTCGTGCGCGGCCCTGTCACATTCGCACCCGAGCACGTCCCGGACTTCGTGCTCGTGCGCGGCAATGGCGAGCCGCTCTACACCCTCGTGAACCCCGTCGACGACGCCATGATGCGGATCACCCATGTCCTGCGCGGCGAGGACCTGTTGTCCAGCACCCCGCGGCAGATCGCCCTGTACGAGGCGCTGGCCGAGATCGGAGTCTCCGACGGCACCACCCCTCGGTTCGGGCACCTGCCCTACGTGATGGGGGAGGGCAACAAGAAGCTCTCCAAGCGTGACCCGCAGTCCAGCTTGAACCTCTACCGCGAGGAGGGCTTCCTCCCGGAGGGGTTGCTGAACTACCTCGCGCTGCTGGGCTGGTCGATGGGGGAGGACCGCGAGTTCTTCTCCAAGGAGCAGATGGCCGCGGCGTTCTCCCTCGAGCGGGTGAGTGCCAACCCCGCACGGTTCGACCTCAAGAAGTGCACCGCGATCAACGGCGACTGGATGCGGGCCCTGCCCGCCGAGGAGTTGGCGCGTCGGGTCCAGAAGGTGCTGGTCGAGCGTGGGGTCATGCTCGACCCGGTGTCCGAGGAGGACTCCGCAACGCTCGCGGCCGCGATCCCGCTGGTCCAGGAGCGGATGGAGACCCTCGGCCAGGCGGTGGGCATGCTCGGCTTCCTGTTCCTCGACGAGGCGTCCTTCGCGCCGGACCCCGATGACGCTGCGCGGATGCTCGGCCCGGACGCGCAGCCCGTGCTGAGCGCCGCCCGGTCGGCGCTGGAGGCACTGGACGACTGGTCGGCCGCCGCGATCGAGGCAGCCCTTCGTGCGGCCCTGATCGAGGGCCTCGGGCTCAAGCCCAAGGTGGCCTTCGGCTCCCTGCGCGTGGCCGTCACCGGCCGGAGGGTCTCGCCGCCGCTGTTCGAGTCGATCGAGCTGCTCGGCCTGGAGCGCACCGTGAAGCGCATCGACGCCGCGCTGGCCTGACCACCACGGGGCCGATCGGCTCCAAGTCCTGGGCCGTAGCGGTGCCCGAGACCTGGATGAGGTGCCCAACGGCGCCCGAGACCTGGCTCAGGTCCCCGGGGGTACGGTGGTGCCGTGCCGGACGCCACGCTGTTCATGCAGGACCTCGATGATCGCCGGGTCCCGCTCTCGCTGGGCATGATCGCCCGCTGGATGATGAAGGCGGGTATGGAGTCCGACCCGGCGGACAGCGCCGCAGCGCGGGTGGTCCGGATCATCGAGACGGCGCACGCCCCGACCGCCGACACTGCGGCGCCCCAGGCCACCGTCCGCCGCGACGAGGTGTTCGCGCGGATCAGCGACGTCCTGCTCGCAGACGGCCTGCCCGACGTCGAGCGCCGCGTGCGGATCCGCCGATGGGTGCGCACCAGCGGCCAGCCCCTGGTCGTCGCCGTCGGTGGATCCTCGGGCGTCGGCAAGTCGACCATCAGCCAGGAGGTGGCCGACCGACTGGGCATCTCGGTGGTGATCAGCACCGACCAGGTCCGCGCCGTCATCCGCAGCGTGATCAACCCGGACCTGTTCCCCGCACTGTCGCAGAGCTCGTTCTCGGCGGCCAAGATGCTCAAGAGCAACCTGACGGGCAACCGGCTGCTGTTCGCCTACGAGGAGCAGGCACGGATCGTGCAGCACGGCGCTGTGGCCCTCGCCCGGCGGTCGGTCAAGGAGGGCCAGCAGGTGATGATCAACGGGGTGCACATCGTCCCCGGCCTGCAGGCGGTCGAGGAGGACTTCCCGATGTTCACCTATGTGCTCACGGTGGGCAGCGCGGAGGAGCACCGGGGTCGGTTCATCAAGCGCTTCCTCGAGGGTGACCGCAAGCCGACGGAGTACCTGCAGCGGATGGACGCCATCCGCGAGCTCGACGACTACATCGTGGAGCAGTGCCACCGCCACGGCGTCCAGGTGATCACCAGCACCACGTTCGACAGGACGGTCCTCGACCTGATGGACGCGGTGTGCCGCGACCTGGAGGCCCGCTTCCACACGCACCCGATCGTCCCCGCCTGACCCCGCGCGGGCGTCCCTGGCCGCCGGTGCCGGCTGCTCATTTTGGGCCCCCGGGTTGCGGCCGGTATAGTTTCCCCTGCCCTTGGGGTATGGGGTAATTGGCAGCCCGGCTGATTCTGGTTCAGCTAGTCTAGGTTCGAGTCCTGGTACCCCAGCTCGACGTTTCAGCACCGCCCGGCCCGGGTAGGATTGCGACGTCGCGCCGAGCGATCGGCATCGAAAGCAGCACGGCCCCGTTGTGTAGTGGCCTAGCACGCCGCCCTCTCAAGGCGGTAGCGCGGGTTCGAATCCCGTCGGGGCTACGCGAGCGTGAGGGACCTCCCCGGAGGTCCCTCACGTGTTTCCAGTCCCACGCCGCAGGAGGCGACGACGCGGTCCCCCGCGCAGGGCGCGGTCAGTCCCGGCGCAGGGCCTCCGTGAGCTTCGCGGCGGTCGTCAGGACGGCGTGGCTGTGCAGGCGCCCGGGCACCCGACCCATCCGGTCCAGCGGCCCGGACACCGACACCGCGGCCACCACCTTGTTCGACGGGCCGCGGACCGGGGCGCTCACGGAGGCCACCCCCTGCTCGCGCTCGGCGACGCTCTGCGCCCAGCCCCTGCGCCGGACCCCGGCCAGGGTCGCGGCGGTGAACGTCGAGTCGCGCAGGCCGGCATGGATCCGGTCGGGGTCCTCCCAGGCGAGCAGGACCTGTGCCGCGGACCCGGCGTGCATGGTGAGCACGGCACCGACCGGGACGGTGTCGCGCAGGCCGGTGAGGCGCTCGGCGGCTGCGACGCAGATCCGCCGATCGCCCTGCCGGCGGTAGAGCTGGACGCTCTCGCCCGTGCTCTCCCGCAAGTGGGCCAGCGCCGGACCGGCGGCAGCCACGAGGCGGTCCTCGCCCGCAGCGGCCGCCAGCTCGGGCAGACGGGGGCCCAGGACGAAGCGGCCGCTCATGTCCCGGGCGATCAACCGGTGGTGCTCCAGGGCCGTTGCCAGCCGGTGGGCGGTCGGGCGGGCCAGGCCCGTGGCGGCGACCAGCCCGGCCAGGGACAGGGGACCTCCCTCGAGCGCGTCGAGCAACATGGAGGCCTTGTCGATGACACCGACCCCACTGGCGTATGCTTCGTCCATAGGTTGATATTGCCGTTTCAACATGTGAGACGTCAACTGCGAGGAGCGGAGGTCGTGATGGCTCGGACACTGGCTGAGAAGGTATGGGACGCGCATGTGGTGCGCAGCGCGCCGGGGGAGCCGGACCTGCTCTACATCGACCTGCACCTGATCCACGAGGTCACCAGCCCCCAGGCCTTCGACGGCCTGCGCGCCGCGGGGCGCCCCGTTCGCCGCCCGGACCTCACGCTGGCCACCGAGGACCACAACGTCCCGACGATCGACATCGACAAGCCGATCGCCGATCCGGTCTCCCGAGCCCAGGTCGAGGCCCTGCGCGCGAACGCCGCGGAGTTCGGGGTGCCGATCTACTCCCTGGGCAGCGCCGAGCAGGGGATCGTCCACGTGGTCGGCCCGCAGCTGGGCCTGACCCAGCCCGGGATGACGATCGTCTGCGGCGACTCGCACACCTCCACCCACGGCGCGTTCGGCGCGCTGGCGTTCGGCATCGGCACCTCCGAGGTCGAGCACGTGCTGGCCACCCAGACTCTGCCGCTCAAGCCGTTCAGGACGATGGCGATCACCGTCGAGGGTGCGCTCCCGGACGGCGTCACCGCCAAGGACCTGATCCTGGCGGTCATCGCCCGGATCGGCACCGGCGGCGGCCAGGGCTACGTGCTGGAGTACCGGGGCGAGGCGATCCGGAACCTGAGCATGGAAGCGCGGATGACCATCTGCAACATGTCGATCGAGGCGGGGGCGCGGGCCGGCATGATCGCCCCGGACGACACGACCTTCGCCTACATCAAGGATCGTCCCAAGGCCCCGCAGGGCCAGGACTGGTCCGATGCCGTGACGTACTGGCGGACGCTGACGACCGATCCCGACGCCGTGTTCGATGCCGAGGTGGTCATCGACGCCAGCGCCCTGAGCCCGTTCGTCACCTGGGGCACGAACCCCGGCCAGGGCGTGCCGCTGTCGGCCACCGTCCCCGACCCGGCGCAGTACGAGGATCCCTCCGACCAGGCTGCCGCCCGCAAGGCCCTGGAGTACATGGGCCTCACCGCGGGGACGCCCATGCGCGACATCGCAGTCGACACGGTGTTCCTCGGATCGTGCACCAACGGGCGGATCGAGGACCTGAGGGCTGCGGCCGACATCCTGGCGGGACGTCAGGTCGCCCACGGCGTCCGGATGCTCGTCGTGCCCGGCTCGGTGCGCGTCCGGCTCGCGGCGATGGCCGAGGGCCTGGACAGGGTCTTCATCGACGCGGGCGCTGAGTGGCGCGAGGCGGGCTGCTCGATGTGCCTGGGGATGAACCCCGACACGCTCAAGCCGCAGGAGCGCAGCGCGTCGACGTCGAACCGCAACTTCGAGGGCCGGCAGGGCCCGGGTGGGCGCACCCACCTCGTGTCCCCGCAGGTCGCCGCCGCCACAGCCGTGCGCGGCACCCTGAGCTCGCCCGCCGACCTGGCCTAGAGAGGAACCCCCATGGAGAAGTTCACCGTCCACACCGGCACGGCCGTCCCCCTGCGGGCCAGCAACGTCGACACCGACCAGATCATCCCGGCGCGCTACCTCAAGCGGATCACCCGCCACGGGTACGAGGACGCCCTCTTCGCCGCCTGGCGCAGCGATCCCGACTTCGTGCTCAACGACCCCGTGCGCGCCGGCGCGACCATCCTGGTGGCAGGCCCCGACTTCGGCACCGGGTCGTCGCGGGAGCATGCCGTGTGGGCGCTGCAGGACTACGGCTTCAGGGTGGTGATCTCCTCGCGGTTCGCCGACATCTTCCGTGGCAACTCCGGCAAGGGCGGGCTGCTCACGGCGGTCGTCGATCCCGCTGTGGTCGAGCAGCTCTGGGCGGCCACGGAGTCCGACGCCACGACTGCGATCACCGTCGACCTGCAGGCACGGACGGTGGCGTTCGACGATGTCGTCGCGCCGTTCGAGATCGACGACTACGTGCGCTGGCGCCTGCTCGAGGGCCTCGACGACGTCGGCATCACCCTGCAAAGTGCTGACCTCATCGCCGGTTTCGAGCAGACACGTCCCGCATTCACGCCGCGTACCGCCTAGCGTGTGGCCCGAGCGCGGGAGTAGCCTGCGCCTCGGACCCGATCCACACCCACCGGTGCCTGCCGGTGCGATCCGCGAAGGAAGTCCCCAATGAACAAGGCAGAGCTCATTGACGTCGTTGCCTCGCGCATCGACACGAGCAAGAAGGACGCATCGGAGGCCGTCCAGGCCGTCATCGATGCCATCACCGAGACAGTCGCCATGGGCCAGAAGGTGTCCATCAGCGGCTTCGGCGTCTTCGAGCGGGCCGAGCGTGCGGCCCGCACGTACCGTGCGCCGGCGACCGGTGAGGCGATCCGCAAGATGGCCATTGCCGTGCCGCGCTTCCGCCCGGGCGGTGACTTCAAGGCGACCGTGAACAGCGACAAGCCGGCTGCGGCGGCGAAGAAGGCCGCGGTCAAGGCGACGGCTCCGGCGAAGAAGGCTGCGACGGTGGCCACCGCGTCCGCGGCGAAGGCTGCGGCGCCGGCCAAGGCCGCTGCCAGCAAGGTCACCGCGCCGGCGAAGAAGGCGGCCACCAGGGCGACGGCTCCGGCGAAGAAGGCCGCGACGAAGGCTGCCCCCGCCGCCCAGGCGGCAGCCCCGGCACCGGCGAAGAAGGCGCCCGCGAAGAAGGCGCCAGCCGCCAAGAAGGCCCCGGCCACGAAGGCTCCGGCTGCGAAGAAGGCCCCAGCCGCGAAGCGGGCTCCGGCGAAGAAGGCCACAGCCTCGGCCGCCCCGGCCGAGGCCACCCCCGTGGCCCCGGCTCCGCAGGAGACGCCCACCGCGGAGTAGCTCGTCCCCGTGACGCCCCGTGCTCGGCCGGTTCCCCCGGCTCGGCGCGGGGCGTTACTGTCGCGCCCATGGCAGCGGTGACGCTCTCGCGCCTGACCGTCTCCTTCGGCGCACGCGAGCTCTTCGCGGATCTCGATGCGGTCGTCGGCCCCGACGAGGTCGTGGGCCTTGTGGGACCCAACGGATGCGGCAAGACGACGCTGCTGCGGACGATGGCAGGGCTGCATGCGCCTGACTCGGGAACGGTCACGTGGAGCCCGTCGGGCGCCCGGGTCGGGTACCTCCCGCAGGAGCGCACCCACACCGGTTCGGTGCTCGAGCATCTCACCGCGATCACCGGGGTCCACGCCGCCGACGACCGCATGCAACGCGCCGCCCACGGGCTTGAGCAGGGGACGCCGGGAGCGGACGGCGACTACTCGGAGGCCCTCGAGGACTGGTTGGCGCTCGGAGGCCCGGACCTCGAGGCCCGCATCGAGGCCACGGTCGCTCAGGTGGCCCCGGGGCTGGCGCTCGAGCATCCGATGCAGGGCCTGTCCGGCGGCCAGTCCGCCCGTGTCGGGCTTGCCGGTCTGCTCCTGTCGCGCTTCGATGCCTACCTCCTCGACGAGCCGACGAACGATCTCGACATCGACGGGTTGGTGGCCCTCGAGCAGTTCCTCACCGGCGTGCGGGGGCCCGTCGTCCTGGTCAGCCACGACCGTGAGTTCCTCGCCCGACGGATCACCCGCGTCCTGGACTTCGACCCGGCCCTGGAGGTGGTCGCGGACTACCGCGGCGGGTTCGACGCCTACGTCGCCGAGCGGTCCCGGGCCCGGGACCGGGCGCAGGCGGACTACGACGCGGTGATGGCCAGCCGGGAGGACCTGAGGGCGCAGATGCGGGCCGCGCGGGCGACAGCGGACCGCGGCACCAAGGTCGCCAGGGCGAAGCACCGCGCCGGGAGCATCGACAAGATGCAGCGCGACATGATGATTGACGGCGCTACGGCGGGAGCGTCCACTGCGGGGCGCATCCAGCGCCAGATCGAGCGGCTGCCGGACGTCGTCGAGCCCCGCCGCGAGTGGCAGCTGCGGTTCCGCGTCGCGGAGGTCGAGCGTTCCGGCGAGGTGGTCGCCACGTTGCGCGGCGCTCGCGCCCTGCGTGGCACGTTCCACATGGGCCCCGTCGACCTGCAGGTCGACCGCGGTGACACCGTCGTCATCACCGGTGCCAACGGGTCGGGCAAGTCCACGTTGCTCGCCATGCTGCTGGGTGAGGTCCCGTTGGAGTCCGGGCACCACAGCCTCGGTGCGCGGGTCGTGATCGGACGCGTCGACCAGTCGCGGGTCCCCGCCGATCCGGCCCTCACGCTCTGGGACGCCATGACCTCGCAGCTGGCCGGCATGCCCGAGGCCGAGGTGCGCGCGCTGTTGGCCAAGTTCGGCCTGGGCGCCGATCGGCTGGACGTCCCGGCGGGGCTGCTGTCGCCCGGGGAGCGGACACGCGCCGGGCTGGCCGTCATCGGATCGCGGGGGGCGAACGTGCTGGTCATGGACGAGCCAACGAACCACCTCGACCTGCCGGCGATCGAGCAGGTGGAGGCCGCCCTGGACCAGTTCGAGGGCACCATCCTGCTGGTCAGCCACGACCGGCGGCTCATCGACCACGTGTCCCGGCAGGGTCGCGCGGTGCGCCGGCTCGCCGTGCATGCCGGCCGCGTGGCTGAGGTCGGTTGATGCGGTGTCCGGACCCGCATCCGGTATACGGTGACGGCTTGCGACGGTCGGCGAGAGGTGGACGGTGGGCACCAAGACGCTCTTCATGAACCTCGGCGTCTCCTACCGGGTGGCCGAGGTCATCCTGTGGCCCCCCTTCATGGCGCTGACCCGCCGGGACTGGCGTGGCACGGAGAACCTGGGCACGCACGGCGAGGGCATCATCGTCGCGCCCAACCACATCTCGTTCCTGGACCCCCTGGTGATGGCCCACTTCCTGCACGACAACGGCCGGCCGCCGCGGTTCATGGGCAAGCAGTCGGTCTTCGAGATCCCGCTGGCGGGGCAGCTGATCCGCGGCGCGGGGCAGATCCCGGTCTCCCGGGACAAGGACCCGCACAAGGCGCTGGCCGCCGCCGAGGCCGCGGTCCGCAGTGGTGAGTGCCTGGTCATGTACCCCGAGGGCACCATCACCCGGGACCCCGACACGTGGCCCATGTCAGGGAAGACGGGAGCGCTGCGCATCGCCCTCGAGACCGGGGCACCGCTGGTCCCGGTGGCGCAGTGGGGGGCGAACAGGATCATGCCCCCGTACACCACGCAGATGCACGTGCTGCCCCCGAAGACGATCCAGGTCACGGCCGGCCCGCCGCTGGACATCGAGGACCTGCGGGGACGGCCCCTCACGAAGGCCGTGCTCGAGGAGGGCACCGACCGGTTGATGGATGCCATCACCGGCCTGCTGGAGGAGATCCGTGGCGAGAGGGCCCCGGCTCAGCGACTTGATTGGGCAGCCGAGCAGAAGCAGCGCGCTGCAGACCAGACCAAGGAGGAGAACTGATGGCTCGAGTTGCAGTGATGGGTGCGGGTTCCTGGGGCACCGGCTTCGGGATGGTGCTGTGCGACGCAGGCGGTGACGTGGTCATGTGGGCCAGGGAGCCCGAGGTCGAGGAGTCGATCAACAGCACCCACACCAACGAGATGTTCCACCCCGGGATCGCCCTGCCCGAGCAGATGCGGGCGACCGGCGATCCGGCCGAGGCGCTGGCCGGTGCCTCCCTGGTGATCCTGGCCATCCCGGCCCAGACCCTGGCGATGAACCTGCAGGCGTGGCGTGAGCTGCTGGAGCCCGATGCCGTGGTCGTGTCCCTGATGAAGGGCATCGAGCTGGGGACGATGCGTCGGATGAGCGAGGTCATCGCCCAGGACGGCGGGATCCCCCCGGAGCGGGTCGCGGTCGTCTCGGGGCCGAACCTCGCGCGGGAGATCGCCCAGCGCGCACCCGCCGCGACGACCGTCGCCTGCCCGGACGAGGCCTCGGCGCGTCGCCTGCAGGAGGCCTGCACCACCAACTACTTCCGGCCCTACTGGACCACCGACGTCGTGGGTGCGGAGATCGGCGGCTCGGTGAAGAACGTCATCGCGCTCGCGAACGGCATGGCTGTGGGCCTCGGGTACGGGGCGAACTCGCAGGCCTCGCTGATCACCCGCGGCCTGGCTGAGATGTCCCGGATCGGCGTGGCCCTGGGCGCCAACCCCATGACCTTCCTGGGCCTGGCCGGCATGGGCGACCTGATCGCCACGTGCTCCTCGCCGCTGTCGCGCAACCGCACGTTCGGTGAGAACCTCGGCAAGGGCCTGACCGTGGACGAGACGATCGCCGTGACCAAGCAGACCTGTGAGGGCGTCAAGTCCTGCCTTCCGATCCTCGAGCTCGGGCGCTCGCACGGTGTCGAGATGCCGATCACGGAGCAGGTCGTCCAGGTGGTGCACCACGGGATGGCGGCCTCCGACATGCTCGGCGCGCTGATGGGACGTGAGACGAAGCCGGAGATGGGTGCGGAGTAGGTAGCCTTCGACGCATGATCACCAGACGCGTCCTCGCAAGCGTGGTCCTCTGCCTGTCCATGGCGGCGACATCAGGCCCGGCAGTCGCCGACGACGCGACCCAGCAGTCGGAGGTCGGTGCCGTGGCGGTCGCCGCGGGGGTCCGCGGCGCGGACATCTCCTGGCCGAACTGCCCGAAGGGGATGGGCGTTCCGGGGCGGCGGACCCAGGGCCTGCCACTGCCCACGAGCGCGGCGCGGTTCTTCGTGGTCGGGCTGACCAACGGGCGGGCGTTCACGCGCAACCCGTGCCTGGCGACGCACCTGCAGGTCGCGGCAGCACGGGGCGTTCCCGTCTCCGCGTACACGATGCTGAGCTACCCCAACGCCGCTGAGCGCGCCGCGCACGGCTCGTCGGGGCCCTTCGGCACGGCGACCTATGCGGATCGGATCGCGAACGTCGGGTACGCGCAGGCCGCCTTCGCCCTGGACACCATGGCCGCGGCGCGGTTCACGTCGCCCTTCGTGTGGATCGACGTGGAGCCGCGAGCCGAGCGACGGTGGTCGCGCACGACGGCCAACAACCAGGCGCTGATCCGCGGCGCCCTGCGGGCCGCCGAGGACCGCGGGATCGGCTCGGGCATCTACACCTACGCCCTCGCCTGGCGCCAGATCACCGGCGGCATGCTCCTCGATGTCCCGCTGTGGGCACCGGGGCACTCCCACGCGCGCACCTTCACCGCCCGGATGCGCCAGACCGCGGCGTCGTGCTCGCGTGTCGGCTTCACGGGCGGCCCCCTGGTGATGACGCAGTGGGTCTGGCGCAACCGGGACCACAACGTGACCTGCCCCGCCGTCGCGGCCGTGGGCACGCCGCTGTGGGTCCAGCTCGGGACGCCAGCGACGTAGGCGCCCGGGGCGCGACTCACGCGATCAGCGGTCGCGGCCGTCGCGATCACGGCCGCCATCAGGCTCCGCCGGCGTCAGGCTCCGGAGCCGACGACGGAGTCCAGGGCGGCCGACAGGTCCACCCAGAGGTCCTCGACGTCCTCGATGCCGACCGACAGGCGCAGCAGGCCGTCAGGGACTTCCGCGCTCTCCTCCGGCCAGCGGCGCCGCCGCTCCAGGGTGGATTCGACCCCGCCGAGGCTCGTGGCGTGGACCCAGAGTCGCGTGGCGTCGGCCACCGCCTCGGCGGCGTCCGCGCCACCGTGGAGCTCCAGGCTGACGATCGCGCCGAAGGCCGTCATCTGCCGGAGGGCCAGCTCATGCCCGGGGTCCTCGGGGAGGCTCAGGTGCCGGACACGCGCCACGGAGGGGTGCCCTGTGCACCGTGCGGGCGAGATCAGCAGCGTTGGCGCACGCCCGCTCCCAGCGAAGCGGGAAGGTGCGCAGCCCGCGCAGGGCGAGCCACGCCTCCATCGGCCCGGGGATCCCGCCGCCGAGGACGCGGTTGCGGGTGACCCGCTCGACCAGGTCCGCGTCCCGCGCGACGGCGACCCCGAGCAGCACGTCGGAGTGCCCGGCCAGGTACTTCGTGGCGCTGTGCACGACGATGTCCGCCCCGAGGTCCAGGGCCTTCTGACCCAGGGGCGTGGCGAACGTGGAGTCGACGACGACCACGGCGCCGGCGGCGTGCGCGGCGCCCGCCACTGCGCTGATGTCCACGACCTCCAGCGTCGGGTTCGTCGGCGTCTCCAGCCACACCAGGGCCGCGCCCGCACACGCCTCGACCAGCGCAGCGGTGCGGGCAGCCACCTCCCGCAGCTCGATCCGCCCGGAGCCGTGCCACCGGGCCAGCTGCGCGCGGGTGCCGCTGTACGCGACCGACTGCGAGACCACGACGCCACCCACGGGGACGAGGTCGGCGACTGCGGTGATCGCGGCCATCCCGCTCGCGAAGCTGATCGCACGGCATCCGGGGCCCTCGAGGGCGGCGAGGACCTCCTCGAGGGCCGTCCAGGTCGGGTTCCCGACCCGGGCGTAGGAGACCGGGCCACCGGCGGCGAAGGTCGAGCTGAACACGGCCGGGGCGTTCATCGGAGCGCCCGGGTCCCGGGCCGGTCGGCCCGCGGCGACGGCGAGGCTGGCCGCCGAAAGCCCGGCGGGGAGGTGGTCCTGGGCTGTGCTGGGGTGATCCTCGGCCATGCCGCCGCAGCCTACCCGCCGCTTCGCATTAGGGTCGGTGACGTGGATGAGCAGCGGCGGATCCGGGTGGCAGTGGTCTTCGGCGGGCGCAGCAGCGAGCACGCGATCTCCTGCATCAGCGCGGGCAGTGTCCTGTCCGCGATCGACCGCACCACCTACGACGTGGTCCCCATCGGGATCACCACCGAGGGCCGGTGGGTGGTGGAGCGCGACGAGCCCGAGCGGCTGCGGATCACCGACGGGCGGTTGCCGGCGGTGGACGCCACCGGGTCGCACGTGGTGCTCCCCGGGGACCCCACGCACGGCGGGATGGACGTGCGCGCCGATGCGGGGGTCGGGCTCCTGAACGACGTCGACGTCGTCTTCCCCGTCCTGCACGGGCCCTGGGGCGAGGACGGGACGATCCAGGGGCTGCTGGAGCTCGCGGGGATCCCCTACGTGGGCTCCGGGGTCTTCGCCTCCGCGGCCGCGATGGACAAGGGGCACATGAAGGCGGTGCTGCTCGCCGCGGGCCTCGAGGTCGGCCCGTACGAGCTGGTCACGGCCGCCCAGTGGAGCAGCGACCCCGCGGCTGTGATCGATCGGCTCGTGCCGCTGGGGCTGCCCGTGTTCGTCAAGCCGGCGCGCGCCGGCTCCAGCGTCGGCATCACCCGGGTCACCGACCGTGCCGACCTGCCGGATGCGATCGAGGCTGCCCGCGTCCATGACCCCCGGGTGATCGTGGAGGCCGGCTTCCTCGGGGTCCGCGAGGTCGAGTGCGGCGTCCTCGACGGCGCGGACGGGCCGCAGGCAAGCGTGTGCGCGGAGATCGTGGTGCGCCCCGGCCACGACTTCTACGACTTCGAGGCCAAGTACCTCGAGGACGCAGTGGACCTGATCGTCCCGGCCGACCTGCCCGACGAGGTCACGGCCTCCGTGCGGGCGCAGGCCGTCCGGGCCTTCGACGCGCTGACCTGCGAGGGGCTCGCGCGGGTGGACTTCTTCGTGACCCCCGATGGTCGGGCCATCGTCAACGAGGTCAACACGATGCCGGGGTTCACCTCGATCTCGATGTTCCCGAGGATGTGGCAGGCGTCGGGGATGACCTACCGGGATCTCGTGGACCATCTCATCGCCGACGCACTGCGGCGCGGGACCGGGCTGCGATGACCGGTGAGCCCGAGCCCGGCCAGGCGCCGGCACGCGCGGTCCTCCCGGATCACATCGACGTGCCCGGGCTGGAGGTCCGCACCTGGCGGGAGTCCGACGTCCCGGCGCTGGCGAAGGCGATCACCGAGAACCTGGAGCACCTGCGCCCCTTCATGCCCTGGGTCGCCCAGGAGCCGATGACCCTCGAGGAGCGGGCGCGGCTGGTCGAGGACTGGGAGCGGGAACGCCTCGCCGGTGGAGACGTCCTCTACGGGATCCTCGAGGAGGGGCGGGTCATCGGTGGCACCGGTGCGCACACCACCCGGACGAAGGCCGCGGGCGGCATCGAGATCGGGTACTGGCTCTCGGCCGATGCCCAGGGCCGGGGCCTGATGACCCGTGTCGTCGGCGTCCTGACCCCTGCGCTGCTGGACGTCCCCGGGATCACCCATGTCGAGATCCGCCACGACGAGGCCAATGTCCGCAGCGCCGCGATCCCCCCGCGCTGCGGGTACCGGCTGGTCGGGCGGGAGAGCCGGCCGGTGCAGGCACCGTCCGAGACCGGGACGGGCCTCGTGTGGCGGATCGGCGCAGAACCCACGCCGTCGCAGTGACCAGACGCCTCCCTGGGCGTCCCCGGCAGGCGCGAGCGCACCCTGCGATGGAACCATCGCGGTCATGAGCCAATCCCCGATCTCCGGACACGGTGGCCACCACGTCGTCTCGGCGGCGCGCGCGTACGGCGCCACCACGCTGTTCACCCTCTCGGGTGCCCACATCTTCCCGCTCTACGACGCCGCGGTGGGCGGCAAGCAGGGCTTCGATGCCGCACCGGACCGCCGGGCCGCCGAGCGTGACGGCGCGGTTCGGCTGCTCGACGTCCGCCACGAGGCGACCGCCGTGTTCGCCGCGGAGGCCACCGGCCGGCTGAACCGGACGCCGGGGTTCGCCGCCGTCACCGCGGGACCGGGGGTGACCAACTCGGTGTCGGCACTGGCATCCGGGCTGTTCAACGGCGCCCCGATGGTGGTCGTCGGCGGTCGAGCACCGGAGGCGCGCTGGGGCTCGGGCTCACTGCAGGAGTTCGACCATCCGGCGCTGCTCGGCCCGGTCACGAAGGCCGCCTGGACCCTGAAGGACCCGGCCACGATCGGTGCCAGGGCGGCTGAGGCGTTCCGGCTCGCGCTCACCCCGCACCGCGGTCCGGTCTTCCTCGACATCCCCATGGACCTCTTCTACTCCGGTGCCACGGCCCCTGCCCCGGCGCCCCTGGCGCCTGCGGTGCGGGTCCCGGACGCGGGCGCCCTGGACCGCGCCGCCGAGGTGCTCGCTGCGGCCCGCACCCCCGTCGTGGTCCTGTCCAGCGACGTGTGGGCCTGTCACGCCGAGCAGGAGGCCGTCGGCCTCGTGGACGAGTTCGCGCTCCCGGTGATCCTCACCGGACTGGGGCGGGGGCTGTTGCCCCCCGGCCATCCCGAGCCTGGTCACCCGCGCACGGTCCGCGGCATTCAAGGGCGCCGATGTCGTGGTCGTGGTCGGGGCGCCCCTGGACTTCCGGCTCGGATACGGCATCTTCGGCAGCGCCGCCGCCCCGGCCAAGGTCATCCACCTCACCGACACCTCCGACCACCGCCGGCCCGACACGGTCGAGGTGGCAGTGCGCGGGGACCTCGCCCTGGTGCTCAGCGGACTGGCTGAACGGCTGGCCCGAACAGGCACGGCGGCGGCTCGGGAGTGGCCGCAGGCGTTGCGCCATGCCGACCGCGCGGCCCGGGATCGGGACGGTGCCCTGCTGACCAGTGACGCTGACCCGATCCATCCGGCGCGCATCTACGGTGAGCTCCTGCCGCGGTTGGCCGACGATGCGGTGACCATCGGCGACGGTGGGGACTTCGTGTCGTTCGCGGGCAAGTACATCGAGCCCGCGCGACCCGGCTGCTGGCTGGACCCCGGGCCGTTCGGCTGCTTGGGCACCGGACTGGGGTACGCCATCGGCGCCCGCGTGGCCAGGCCGGACGCCCAGGTCACGCTGCTCCTCGGCGATGGCGCGGCAGGGTTCTCCCTGATGGACGTGGACACCCTGGTGCGCCACGACCTGCCCGTGGTCATGGTCGTGGGCAACAACTCCGGATGGGGCCTGGAGCGCGGCCCGATGCAGATGCTGCACGGGTACGGGGTGGCGACCGAGCTCGCCCCGGCAACGCGCTACGACGAGGTGGTGCGGGCGCTCGGCGGTGCCGGTGAGATGGTCACCGACCCGGAGCAGATCGGCCCTGCCCTGGACCGCGCCTACGCCTCGGGGGTTCCGTACATGGTCAACATCATCACCGACCCGGCAGCGGTCTACCCGCGCTCGACCACCGGGATCTGATCGCCCCGCCTACAAGGGCGATCACGCCCGGTCGCTCAGCTGGCTGCCGGGAGGGTCGCCGTGATCGTCGGCGACAGGTCCGCGGCCACCGACGGCGCTGGGCCCTGACTCGTGGGCACCGTGACCTCGACGTTCGCGGTGCGGCCCACGGACGTCAGCCTCCAGCCGCCGGTCAGGTCCTCGGGCAGCCAGTCGATGCCGTCGACGGTGACCAGCAGCGAGGTGGCCGACAGCGCCTCTGGCTCGGGGACGCCGCAGCGCACCCCGACGGCGGGGTCGCCGTACGCGGCGGTGAGGTCCGACGTCGGGGGTCACGTCACGGCGCGGTCCGACTGTGGAGAGCTCCGCGGGCAGCGCTGCGGTGAACTGCGCGCACGCCGCGGCGATGTCAGCAGCCGGGCTGGGGGGTGGCGCAACCCCGACCGGACGGGCACAGGCGGCCAGCAGCCCCGTGCCCAGGGCCAGGACCGAGAGCAGCGACCCGGACGAACCCCTCAGAGGTTGACCACGGGGCACGTGAGGGTGCGGGTGATCCCCGGGACCTTCTGGATGCTGGCGACGACCAGGCGTCCGAGGTCATCGATCGACCCGGCCTGGGCCTGGACGATGACGTCGTAGGGACCGGTCACGTCGTGGGCCACGGTGACGCCGTCGATGGCGCCGATCTCCGCGACCACCGACGGGGCCTTGCCCACCTCGGTCTGGATCAGGATGTAGGCGTGCACCACGATGCGGGCCTTCCGTCGGGGCCACCCGGGTGCCGGGCAGCACTGAGTTCAGACTAGCGTGCACACTCGACACAGTGGTGGGAGTGGAGGACCGATGAGTGGTGGCGGCGAACTGATCAGCGACGTGGGGGAGTTCGGCCTGATCACACGGATCGACGCTGCACTCCAGGGACACCCAGCGGCAGGCGTGCACGTGGGGATCGGCGACGACGCTGCAGTCGTCGGGGTCGTCGGCGGACGTGTCGTGGTGTCCACCGACATGCTCGTGGAGGGGCGGCACTTCCGGCGCGACTGGTCGACCGCTGCCGACGTGGGGGCCAAGGCCGCGGCCCAGAACCTGATCGACGTGGCGGTCATGGGCGCCCGGACGACGACGCTGGTCGTCGCCCTCGGGCTGCCCGCGGACCTGCCGGTCGACTGGGTCACCGACTTCTACGCCGGCATGCGGGTCGCGGCCGAGGCCCAGGGCGCCGCCATCGTGGGCGGCGACCTCGTGCGCAGCGATCGTGTCGTCATCTCGGTGACCGCCATCGGGGAGATGCTCGGGCAGTCCCCTGTCCTGCGTTCCGGGGCCGAGCCCGGGGACGTGGTCGCCGTCGCGGGACGGCTGGGCTGGGCCGCTGCGGGGCTGTCGATCCTCTCCCGCGGCTTCCGGACCCCACGGGCACTCGTGGACGCCCAACGGCACCCCGAGCCCCCCTACGCCGCAGCGCAGGCGGCGGCTGCCGGTGGCGCCACCTCGATGATCGACGTCAGCGACGGGCTCGTGGCCGACCTGGGCCACATCGCCCGCGCCTCGGCGGTGGCCATCGAGATCGACCCGACCCGCCTCGAGGTGGCAGAGCCGGTGGCGTCGGCGGCGGCCGCCTTCAACGCCGACCCGCTCGTCTGGGTGCTCACCGGCGGTGAGGACCACGCGGTGGCCGCGACCTTCCCGCCCGACATGGACCTGCCGGAGGGCTTCACGGCGATCGGCGTGGTCGCCGACGTCGCCGACGTCGAGCTGCTCGACGCGCCCGGCGTGACCGTCGGCGGCCGCGTCCCACGCGGCAGCGGCGGCCACGACCACTTCACGGGGTAGCCCTGCCCGGACGTGCCGGGCCGGGACATGACAGGGCCCCGGTCCCACTGGGGGAGCCGGGGCCCGGATGCAGCCAGGTCTCAGGCGCGCGAGACCTTTCCGGCCTTCAAGCACGAGGCACACACCTTGACCCGCTTCGGCGTGCCACCCACAACGGTGCGCACCGACTGGATGTTCGGGTTCCAGCGACGCTTGGTCCGCCGGTGGGAGTGCGAGATGCTGTGGCCGAAACCGGGTCCCTTGCCGCAGACGTCGCAGTTGGCAGCCATAGTCGTACTCCAGTTCCGATGGGGGCAGGCCTGAACGGCCCGAGTGATACGGCAGCAAGGATATCCGAATCGGCGAGCAGCACCCAAATCGCCGTCGGCAGGTGCCCGCCGACCGCGTGGCGCGAGGTCGGGCCACTAGCCTTGGGGCCGAGCGGACAGGAGGGCCATGCGCACGATTCTCGACTCTGAGGCGCTGACGGGGTGGGCCGCGCTGGCCCTGGACAGCATGAAGACCCACCGTCGCGCCATCGACGCCCTCAACGTCTTCCCCGTGCCCGACGGCGACACCGGCACCAACATGTACCTGACGCTGGAGGCCGGCGTCGCGGCCATGCTGGCCGTCGAGGACGACCTTGCGGCGCCGGGGAACGCCCGCCTGGCGGCACTGGCCCGGGGCATGCTGCTCGGCGCCCGCGGCAACTCGGGGGTGATCATGTCCGAGCTCCTGCGCGGGATCGCCGCGACCCGGGCAGCCGACCTCGACCGGCCCATGGACGGATCATGGCTGGCCGACGCGCTCACGCGGGCCTCCTCGGCCGCCTTCAGCGCCGTGTCCAACCCCAAGGAGGGCACGGTCCTCACGGTCGCCCGGGCTGCTGCGGCGGCGGCCACCGAGATCGCCGAGGAGACCGACGGAGACCTGCAGGCGGTGACCCAGGCCGCTGCCGAGGCCGCGCGCACGGCCCTGGCCGCGACGACAGGCCAGCTCGAGGCCCTGCGCCGCGCGGGTGTGGTGGACGCCGGCGGCCGTGGCTACGTGGTGCTCACCGACGCCCTCCTCGAGATGGTCACCGGGGTCCACCGCGAGCTGCCCGAGTTCGCCCGCCTCGCACCGGAGCCGGACTCGCTGGCCGACCCCGAGCACATGCTGCACGGCTACGGGGGGCCGGCGTACGAGGTGATGTACCTGCTCGACGCGCCTGACGACGCCATCCCGGGCTTCAAGACCCGGTTGGCCGGGCTGGGGGACTCGCTGGTGGTCGTGGGCGGGGACCAGCTCTGGAACATCCACGTGCACGTCGACGACGCGGGTGCTGCGGTCGAGGCTGCGCTGGGCGTCGGCGTCCCGCACCGGATCCGGATCACCTACCTCGCCGCCGTCGTCGACGCCGGGGGCGAGCCGCAGGGCCGGGCGCTGGTGGTCGTGGCGCACGGTGCTGGCGTGGCGGACCTGCTCGAGGCCAGCGGCGTGACCGTCGTGCGCGCCCCGGAGCTGGGCCGGCCCTCGACCGCGGAGATGCTCGCCGGGATCGAGGCCACGGGTGCCCACGAGGTCGTCCTCCTCCCCGGTGACAAGGACTCCCGGCCCGTGGCCGAGGCTGCGGGCATCGCTGCGCGCGACAGCGGGCACAGGGTCGCGGTCATCCCCACGAGGTCCATCGTCCAGTCGCTGGCCGCCGTGGCGGTGCACGACCCCACCGAGGCCTTCGATGACGACGTGGTGAGCATGAGCCGCGCCTCGTCGTCCACGCAGTACGCCGGGCTGACCACGGCGAGCAGGGCTGCGGTCACCACGGCCGGCACGTGCAAGGTCGGTGACGAGCTCGGCCTCATCGCCGGTGACATCCTCGAGATCGGCTCCGACGTGCAGCAGGTGGCCCACGCTGTGCTCGGCCGGATGCTCGCGCGCGGTGGGTGCGAGCTGGTGACGATCGTGCTCGGCGCGGATGCCCCGCCGGACCTGCTCGACGGCATCGAGCGCTGGGTGGAGAGCAACCACCCGGAGGTCGAGGTGGTCGGCTACGAGGGTGGGCAGCCCCGCTGGCACGCGATCATCGGCGTGGAGTAGCCGGTGCCTGATCTGGTCGGAGTCGTCGGCGGCAAGTCGGCCAAGGCCCTGGGCGCCCTGGGCATCACCACCCTCGAGGAGCTCCTTGCGCACTATCCACGCCGCTACGCAGAGCGCGGGGAGCTCACCGACCTCGCCTCCCTGACGGTCGGCGAGCAGGTCACGGTCCTGGCTCGGGTCGCGTCGGCGAAGTCCCGCCCGTTGCCGTCGAAGCCGGGGCAGAGGCGTCGGCGCAGCATCACCGAGGCGGTGGTCACCGACGGGACCGGGGAGCTGACGCTCACCTTCTTCAACCAGGACTGGATCGAGAAGAAGTTCCGGGTCGGGCGCCTGGGGCTCTTCGCGGGAACCGTCGGCGTCTTCAACGGCCGGCGCCAGCTGCTGCACCCCGAGCACGAGTTCGTCGATGAGGAAGCCGCCGACGAGGCGGCCGCGGACTACGCGGGTCGGCTGATCGCCGTGTACCCGGCGACCGAGAAGGTCAACAGCTGGACCATCGCCCGGATCGTGCGGATGGCGCTGCCCGAGGCGGCGACCTGGCCCGACCCGCTCGACGACGACCTGCGCGAGCGGGTGGGCGTGATCGACCTTCCCACGGCCCTGCACTGGGTCCATCGGCCGGTCGACCGGGCCCAGGCGCGGCGCGCGGTCGAGCGGCTGCGCTGGGATGAGGCGTTCGGTGTGCAGGTCGTCCTGGCCCAGCGGCGCGCAGCGATCACCGCCGCGCCGGCGGTCCCGAGGCCGGGTCGCAGCGGGGGCCTGCGTGACGAGTTCGACGCCGGGCTCCCGTTCACCCTGACCGACGGGCAGCTCGAGGTGGCCGAGGTGATCGACGAGGAGATCGCCGGCAGCCACCCCATGCACCGGTTGCTCCAGGGGGAGGTCGGCTCGGGCAAGACCGTGGTGGCGCTGCGGGCGATGCTCCGCGTCGTCGACTCCGGCGGGCAGGCCGCGCTGCTCGCGCCCACCGAGGTGCTGGCCGCGCAGCACGCCCGCAGCATCGCTGCGCTGCTGGGTCCGCTGGCCCAGGGCGGGATGCTCGGGGGGCGTGCGGACGCCACCCGGATCGCCCTGGTGACCGGCTCACAGGCGGCCGCGGCACGCAGGTCGGCCCTGCTGGACGCGGCAGGCGGAGCGGCGGGCATCGTCGTCGGGACCCACGCCCTCCTCGAGGAGCGGGTGCAGTTCGCCGACCTCGGGCTGGTGGTCGTCGACGAGCAGCACCGGTTCGGCGTCGAGCAGCGCGCTGCGCTGGCGGCCAAGACGGGGGAGTCGACACGTCCGCACACCCTGGTGATGACCGCCACGCCGATCCCGCGGACGGTGGCGATGACCGTGTTCGGCGACCTCGAGACCTCCACGCTCCGCGAGCTGCCCGCGGGTCGCCAGCCGCTGGTGACCCATGTGGTGCCCTCCGTGGAGCGCCCCGACTTCCTGGCACGTGCCTGGCAGCGGGCGCGGGAGGAGGTCGCGGCGGGACGGCAGGTGTACGTGGTGTGCCCGCGGATCGAGGCGGGGGTGGCCGAGGCCGACGGGGAGCCCGCGCTGCGGGACCCCGCCGAGGGTGAGTCGGGTGCGGGCGGGGGAGCGGCACGGGCGGGGGCCGCCGTGGAGTCGGTCCTGCCCGAGCTTCGCACCGGAGCCCTCTCGGGGCTGCGGCTGGCGGCCCTGACGGGGCGGATGACCGCCGCGGAGAAGGACGACGTGATGGCGCGGTTCGCCGACCCCGCGCGCGCCGACGGGATCGACGTCCTGGTCGCCACGACCGTCATCGAGGTCGGGGTGGACATCCCCAACGCGACCCTGATGATCGTGCTGGACGCGGACAGGTTCGGCGTGTCCCAGCTGCACCAGCTGCGTGGCCGGGTCGGGCGGGGGAGCCACGCCGGGCTGTGCCTGCTCGTGTCCGAGTCCCCGGAGGGGACCGATGCCCGGGAGCGCCTGGCCGCCGTGGCCGCCACCAGCGACGGGTTCGAGCTCTCGCGCTACGACCTCGCCGCCCGACGGGAGGGCGACGTCCTCGGCGCCGCCCAGTCGGGCTCGCGTCGGTCGCTGCGCCTGCTGTCCGTGCTGGACCACGAGGACGTCATCCTGCGCGCCCGCGAGGAGGCCACCCGGCTGGTCGAGGCGGACCCCGACCTTGCCGGGCACCCGGTCCTGGCACGCACCCTCGCCCGCGAGTTCGACCCCGAGCACGCGGAGTACCTGGAGAAGACGTGAGCCGGCGCTGGGGTGAGCCAACCGCGCAGCCCCGCTAGGGTCGGGGCATGGCAGTCGGTCGGAACACCTACCTGCTCGTCGACGGGGAGAACATCGACGCGACCCTGGGCAACATCCTCGGCCACCGACCCAGTCCGGACGAGCGCCCGCGATGGGACCGGCTGCTGACCTTCCTCGAGCAGCGTTGGGACCAGCCCGTCACCGGGCTGTTCTTCCTGGTCGCCAACGGCGAGCTGCCCCACGCGTTCGTCCAGGCGCTGCTGGCCCTCGGCTTCCGGCCCGTGGCGCTGTCCGGGGCGTCCAACGAGAAGGTGGTGGACATCGCGATCCAGCGGACCCTGGAGGCGCTCGTCGGCCGATCCGGTGATGTCGTCCTGGCCAGCCACGACGGTGACTTCCTGCCGCAGCTGGAACGGGTCTGTGACGGTCGCAGGGTGGCTGCGATCGGCTTCCCGGAGTTCCGCAACCGCGGGTTCCTGGCGCTGGCGAACCAGGGGCTGGAGTTCCTCGACCTCGAGCATGACGCCAAGGCCTTCAACGTCCGCCTGCCGCGCGTGCGGATCATCCCGATCGACGAGTTCGACCCGCTGGAGTTCCTCCTCTGATCGCTCGGACCGGGATCCGTCCCTGCAGTCCGTTCCCGGCCTCCAGCCCGCGTGTGCTGACGATTCCGACCGCTGGAGGGTCGGAATCGTCAGCACAGCCCCGACCAGGGCGGCCGCGGAGTCGTTCACCACCACGCAGAGCGACAGTCCCACAGCGGCCGCACAGGTGAAGCCCGGCGGCGGCCCACCGGCCACCGCCTCGCGCTCTCCATGCCACGATGGGCCCCGTGACCAGGATCATCGCGGGGGCGGCGCGCGGTCGCCGGATCGCGGTTCCCCCGGGCGGGGCGCGCCCGACCACCGACAGGGTCCGCGAGTCCCTGTTCGCCTCCCTCGACCATCTGCTCGGTGGTTTCGTGGGTGCCCGGGTGCTGGACCTGTTCGCGGGATCCGGGGCCCTGGGCCTGGAGTCGGCCAGCCGCGGGGCGGCGGCCGTCGTGCTCGTGGAGCGCGATCGACCGAGTGCCGCTGTTGCCCGCGCCAACGCCGAGGTCGTCGGCGTGCCCGGCGTCCGCGTCGTCGCCGCGTCGGTCAGCGCGCACCTGGCGGGCACGCCCGAACCGTTCGACCTCGTGCTCGCGGACCCGCCGTACGCGATGGGGGCACCGGAGGTGGAGGCCGTCCTGGCCGTGCTGAGCCAGGGATGGCTGGCCCCCGAGGCGGTCGTGGTGGTGGAGAGGGCCACGCGTGGCGGTGAGTTCGCCTGGCCGACGGGCATCGTGGCGTTGCGGCAGAGGGCCTATGGGGCGACCACCCTTTGGTACGGTCAGTCCGCGTCCGATGGAGAGGTCCGATGATGCGCAGAGCGGTTTGCCCTGGATCCTTCGATCCGGTGACCAACGGACACATCGATGTCTTCATGCGCGCGGCGGCGCTGTTCGACGAGGTGACGGTCGGCGTCCTGGTGAACAAGAAGAAGACCTCGATGTTCACCATCGAGGAGCGGATCGACCTCCTGGGCGCCGAGTTGGCCCACGTCCCGAACATCCGGATCGACAGCTTCCACGGGCTGCTGGTCGACTACTGCCGGGACAACGGGATCATCGCCATCGTCAAGGGCCTGCGCGCGATCACCGACTTCGACTACGAGCTGCAGATGGCCCAGATGAACTTCGGCCTGGCGGGCATCGAGACGTTGTTCATCTCCACCAATCCGCTCTACTCGTACCTGTCGTCCTCGCTGGTCAAGGAGGTCGCGACGTATGGTGGGGACGTCAGCGGACTGATCCCTGAAAGGGTCCACGCGGCCCTCCAGGCCAAGTTGTCCGCCAACTGATCCGAGGAGTGGAATGACGCAGGACCCGGTCGCGGCCGCGGACCCCCGTACTGCCGACGTGTACACGGTGCTCGACGACCTGTCCGACATCGTCGAGGCGGCCCGAGCCATGCCGATGTCCGACAGGTGCGTCGTGAACCGCAACGAGGTGCTCGACCTCCTCGACGCGATCCGGCGGATGCTGCCCACCTCCGTGCAGGAGGCCGAGGAGCTGCTCGCCGACCGTGTCGGCGTCGTCGAGGAGGGCTTCCGCGAGGCAGAGCGGATGGTCACCGAGGCCAATCGCGAGGTGGAGCGGATGCTGGCCGAGGGCACCCGCGAGGCGCAGGCGATCATCGACCAGGCCGCGGCCCAGCAGGCGCACATGGTCAGCACGCACGAGGTGACCCGCGCCGCCCTGGCCGAGGCCGACGCGATCCGCGCCCAGGGACTGGCCGAGACCGAGGCGATGCGCCACGAGATCGACCAGTACGTCGAGGACAAGTTCGCCGCCTTCGAGGCCAGCCTGACCAAGACCCTGACGGCCGTGCAGAAGGGCCGCGACCGCATCCGCGAGCGCTACACGTACAACCCCGCCGAGGGCGGCCGCGACCGGTAGGCAGGTCAGGGGTCCGGGCGGGGTCCCGAGCGGCAGTGGCAAGATCGCAGCATTTCCTCCCCTGACCGCGGCTGCGGTATCCTGCTCCGGTGGCCCTCACGCCGAGGGCCATACGTGTGATGCCATCGGGAAGGTCCATGTCCAACCTCGATCCTCGCGACCCCCTGGTCTTCGATATCCGGGACCTGGGTCGCCGTGCAGGGTCGATGATGGAGGTGGACCGCACGGTCCCCGCACCCGCCGACCTCGGCGGTGGCGTGGCCGTGGTGCAGCCCGGCTCCGACATGGGGCTGGTCCTGCGCTTCGAAGCGGTGGTGGAGGGTGTGCTCGTCTCGGGGACCGCGTCGGTCACCGTGAGTGGTGAGTGCGCACGATGCCTGGACCCGGTGTCCTGGGACCAGACCGTGTCGCTGACCGAGCTCTACCTCCACGAGCCGGGGCCCGAGGAGGAGGAGCTGCCCGTCCTGGACGGGGACTTCCTCGACCTTGACCCGGTCGTGCGCGACGCTGTGGTGCTGGCCCTCCCGCTGGCCCCGCTGTGCCGGGCCGACTGCCCCGGACTGTGCGTGGAGTGCGGTGCCCGGCTTGCCGAGGACCCCACGCACACCCATGACCGGATCGACCCCCGGTGGGCTGGCCTCGCCGGACTGGAAACGACTGAGAAGGAAGACTGACGTGGCTGTTCCGAAGCGGAAGATGTCCCGCTCCAACACGCGCGCCCGCCGTTCGCAGTGGAAGGCGGCACCGATCACCCTCGTGACCTGCGACCGCTGCCGCGCGCAGAAGCTGCCGCACACCGCGTGCCCCACGTGCGGCACCTACGCCAAGCGGCAAGTCCTCGACGTCTGATCGCGTCGCCGGTGCCCGTCCGAGCAGTTGCGCCTGTGGGGCTGCCCGCACGCGACGACCTCGATGTCCTCGCCGAGCGCCTCGGGGTCGAGATCGACCTCGGGGCGCTGCGCCATGCCCTGACCCATCGGTCCTACTCCTACGAGAACGGGGCCCTGCCCCACAACGAGCGCCTTGAGTTCCTTGGGGACGCCGTGCTGGGCATCGTGGTCACCGACGCGCTGTTCCATGCGCACCCGGACGTCCCTGAGAGCCAGCTGGCCAAGTTCCGGTCGGCCGTCGTGAACGCCCGCACCCTGGCCGAGGTCGCGCGCGAGCTGGGCGTGGGCGAGTTCATGCTCCTCGGCCGCGGAGAGCAGACCACCGGCGGCCGGGACAAGAGCTCGATCCTGGCCGACGCGATGGAGGCCATCCTCGGGGCGGTGTACCTCGATCGTGGCCTCGGCGCGGCCGCGGACCTCGTCCACCGGCTCCTGGACGTGCGGATGGCCCTGGCCGCCGGCATGGGGGCCGGGCTGGACTGGAAGACGTCCCTGCAGGAGCTCGGCGCGCGCACCGGGGCGGGGGTGCCGAGCTATGAGGTGACCGCCAGCGGTCCCGACCACGCCAAGCACTTCGCCGCCGTGGTCCACGTCGGGGATGCTGTCCTCGGTGAGGGCAGCGGGCCCTCCAAGAAGTTCGCCGAGCAGCTGGCCGCGGCCATGGCCTACGAGGCCCTGCTCGTGGCCCATCCCGAGCACGCCGTCCCCTGATGCCCGAGCTCCCCGAGGTGGAGGTCGTCCGCCGGGGGCTC
This sequence comes from uncultured Actinomycetes bacterium, assembly GCA_963700395.1. Lineage (GTDB taxonomy): Bacteria > Actinomycetota > Actinomycetes > S36-B12 > CAIYMF01 > Prado023. The sequence goes on from CAVOXI010000001.1 coordinate 204,284, forward strand.
GCAGCCCACGCGCTCCACCGGCAGATCCACTCCGTCGAGGTGCTCCACCCCCGAGCCGTCCGCCGGCAGGCGCAGGGCGCCGGGTACTTCGAGTCGGTCCTGGCGGGCCGCACGCTCACCGCGACCGGGCGCCGCGGGAAGTTCCTCTGGCTGCTCACCGACGACCCGGACCTCGTCCTCGCGGCCCACCTCGGGATGAGCGGGCAGTTCCGGGTGGAGTCCCTGTCCGGGGGCGCAGGCCGTGGACATCGGCGCGGAGGCCGACCTGGACCCCGGCGCGCCCCACCGGCACGCACGTGCCCGCTTCGACCTCGGGGATCAGCTCCTGTGGTACCTCGACCAGCGCACGTTCGGATGGCTTGCGGCGTGCCCGCTGGTGCTCGATCCCCGAGGACTGCTCGTACCCGAACCCGTCCGCGACATCGGCCCCGACCCCACCGACCCGGTGTTCGACGTGCGGTCCGTGGCTCGCTCGATGCGCAGGCACCGGGTGGAGGTCAAGCGACTGCTGCTCGGCCAGGTGCTGGTCTCGGGGATCGGCAACATCTACGCCGACGAGGCCCTGTGGTCCGCCGGGGTGCATCCCCGGCGACGGGCCGACAAGCTCAGCACCCGCACCCTGATGGGTGTGCTGGATGCGGCGACGGCCGTGATGGCGGCGTCCCTGGCCGAGGGCGGCACGTCCTTCGACAGCCTGTACGTGAACGTCAACGGCGAGAGCGGCTACTACGGTCGCGGGCTGGCCGTCTACGGGCGAGCGGGCCAGCCCTGTCCACGGTGCGGGACGCCGATCGTGCGCGAGCGCTTCATGAACCGGTCCAGCCACTTCTGCCCGAGGTGTCAGCCGGCGCCGCGCTTGGCACACTAGTGGGGTGCAGGAGTCGACACCTGAGTCCCCGGTCCGGCTGACCGCCACCGTCCAGGGCTACGTGCAGGGCGTCGGGTTCCGCTGGTCGACAATGTCCCTGGCCCAGTCGTTGAAGCTCGTGGGCGTGGCCGAGAACCGGCCGAACGGCGACGTCCTGGTGATCGTCGAGGGCCCAGAGGCGGCCTGCCAGAAGGTCCTCGACTGGCTGCACGGGACCGGTCCGAGGATCGTGCGCCGCCCGGGACGCGTGGAGTTCGTGGACGCCCGCTGGGGACCCGCAGAGGGTGGATTCCGCTCGTTCACCTGCCGCTGATCCGCCGGGAGGGTCCAGCAGGTCGACATATCGCGCTGACATATCGCTGCGCTTGACCCGGACCTGGTTGGCTGCCACCCTTGACCACGGTCCGGGTCGGACCCCGTTCTGGCAGGAGTTGCGATGGGCAAGGCGATCTACGGCGTCCTGGGTGGTCCCGATCCGCGGACGGTCGCCGAGCTGGCGACCCTGCGGGCCCGTGTCCGCCAGCTCGAGGCGGAGCTGTCCGAGCTGCGTCGCGCTGGGACCGTCGACTTCCCGGACGACGACCTGGACCTCGCACTGCTGACGTCCCAGGACACCGCCCTCGTCTGACCTGAGGCCGTTGCCGGGCGCAGGCCCGCCCATCGCGTAGGTTTCGGTCCGTGCACCTCAAGAGCCTGAACGTCAAGGGCTTCAAGTCCTTCGCGTCGTCGACGACCCTGGCCTTCGAGCCGGGCGTGACGTGCGTGGTGGGGCCCAACGGATCCGGCAAGTCCAATGTCGTGGATGCGTTGGCCTGGGTGATGGGCGAGCAGGGCGCCAAGAGCCTGCGCGGCGGCAAGATGGAGGACGTCATCTTCGCCGGCACCTCCGGGCGTGCGCCCCTGGGGCGCGCGGAGGTGTCGCTGACGATCGACAACTCCGACGGGGCCCTGCCGATCGACTACTCCGAGGTCACGATCTCGCGCGTGATGTTCCGCTCGGGGGGCTCGGAGTACTCCATCAACGGCTCCGCCTGCCGCCTGCTGGACATCCAGGAGCTGCTCTCGGACTCCGGCATCGGCCGGGAGATGCACGTGATCGTCGGCCAGGGCCAGCTCGACCAGATCCTGCACGCCACCCCGGAGGAGCGCCGCGGCTTCATCGAGGAGGCCGCGGGCGTCCTGAAGCACCGCAAGCGCAAGGAGCGTGCAGTCCGCAAGCTCGACGCGATGCAGGCCAACCTCACACGGGTCCAGGACCTCACGACCGAGCTGCGCCGCCAGCTCACGCCGCTGGGCAAGCAGGCCGAGGTCGCACGGCGCGCGAGTGTCATCCAGACCGACGTCCGCGACGCCGCGCTGCGGCTGCTCGCCGACGACCTGCACACCCTGAGCGACCAGTACGAGCAGGAGATCGCCGACGAGTCCGCCGTGCGTGAGCGCCGGGCCCTCGTCGAGGCCGAGCTGGCCAACGCCCAGTCCGCCGAGGCCGTGCGCGAGGCCGCCGCCCTGGCCGACGCCCCGGCGCTGACCGCGGCGCAGGAGACGTGGTTCGCCCTCTCGGGGCTGCGCGAGCGGCTGGCCGGCACCGTCGGCATGGCCGCCGAGCGCGTCCGCAGCCTCGCGCCGGAGCCGGAGGAGGAGCGCCGTGGGCGGGCCCCGGAGGACATGGAGAACGAGGCACGCGCCATGCGTGGCCAGGAGGCCGACCTCAACCGGGCCGTGGAGGAGCAGCGCGCCGCGCTGAGCATGGCGGTGTCGGTGCGCACCGCGGCGGAGGCGGCGCTGGCCACAGCCGAGCAGGAGCTCCGAGCAGCGGTGCGTGCGGCCTCCGACCGTCGCGAGGGCGTGGTGCGCCTGCAGGGTCAGGTCAATGCGGCCCGATCACGGGCCGAGGCCCGGGCCAGTGAGATCGAACGCCTGCGCAGCCAGGCCCGGTCCGCCCGTGAGCGTGCCACCCGGGCCGATCAGGAGTTCCGCACCCTCGAGGCGTCGATCGCCGGGCTGGACGAGGGGGAGCTGGACCTCGATTCCGGGTTCGAGTCCGCCCAGGTGGTGTTGACCGCCCTCGATGACCAGATCGCCGAGCTGGTCGCGCGTGAGTCCCAGGTGGAGCGCACACGTGCCGGCCTCGCGGCCCGCGTGGAGGCCCTGGCGCCGATGATCACGGTTGCTGACGCCTCCGGCGAGCTGGCCGGGGGAGCGGTGCCGGGAGTGCTCGGCACACTGGCTGCGACCCTGCGCGTGGAGCCCGGGTATGAGGTCGCGATCGGCGCGGCACTGGGCGGCGCAGCCGATGCCGCGCTGTCCGAGGGGGCCGCCTCGGCCCTGGCCGCCCTCCAGTGGCTGGCCGCTGAGGACCGGGGCCGGGCCGCGGTGCTCGTCGCGGAGCTGGGGGCGTCAGATCGTGCGGGATGGCCCCCGCTGCCCGAGGGCGCGCGCTACGCGATCGAGTGCGTGACCGCGGACGGCCCCTCGGCCGGCGCGCTGGCTGCCCTGCTCGACCAGGTCGCCGTCGTGGATGGGGACCTGGCCGCGGCGCTCGACGTCGCCAGTTCCCTGCCCGGGCTGCTGGTGGTGACCCGCACCGGTGACCTCGTCGGGCGCGGACTGGTCATCGGTGGGTCGCAGGCAGCGCCCAGCCGGGTCGAGGTCACGGCGTCGCTGGATCAGGCGCGAAACGAGCTCGCGGCAGCAGCGCACGACGCCGAGCGGCTGCGCTTCGAGCTGGTCGCGCTGCGCACCGAGCGGGAGTCCGCGGCACGGGCCAGCGACGAGGCGCTCGACCGGCTCCATGAGTCCGACGCCCGGATGGCCGCCGTTGCCGAGCAGTTGGGCAACCTGGGCCAGCAGTCGCGCGCCGCACGCGCGGAGGCCGAGCGCATCGACCGGATGCTGGTCGCCTCGGAACAGGCCCTCGCTGACGACCGCACGACGTTGGCCGAGCTCTCCGCGCGGATGGACCGCGCGAGCGCGGACCCGGCCGAGGACTCCGACCCGTCCCCGGACGCCCGCGACGAGGCCGCGTTGGCTGCCGAGGCCGCTCGCCGGTCGGAGGTGGAGGCACGGCTGGCTGTGCGGACCAGCGAGGAGCGCGCCCGGGCGATCGCCGGACGTGCCGATCAGCTGGAGCGGGCGGCCGCCAGCGAGCGTGCATCCCGGCGTCGCGCGGTGGAGCGTCGGGAGCGCCGTACTCGCGCCGCCGCCGTGGCCCAGGCGGTCGCGGACGGTGGGACGGCCGTTCTCACGCGTCTCGACGCCTCGGTCGTCACCGCTTCCGAGGCGCGCACGGCCGCCGAGCAGGCGCGCGCCGCCTCCGATGCCGAGCTCACAGAGCTCCGGGCGAGGATCCGCGGGCTGACCGCCGACCTCGAGGAGCTGACCTCCTCGGTGCACCGCGACGAGGTCGCGCGGGCCGAGCAGCGCCTGAGGATCGAGAACCTGGCCAACCGCGCGATGGCTGAGTTCGGCCTCGAGACCGAGGCCCTCATCGCCGACTACGGCCCCGACCAGCCGGTGCCGCCCTCCCTGAGGGCCCCGGGCGACGACGTGGACCCCAACGCCCCGGAGCCGGCACCGTACCCCTACGTACGGGCCGAGCAGGAGCGCCGGCTCAGGACGGCGGAGAAGGCGATGGCGCTGCTGGGCAAGGTCAACCCCCTGGCGCTCGAGGAGTTCGCGGCGCTCGAGGAGCGCCACCGGTTCCTCACCGAGCAGCTCGACGACCTGAAGCGCTCACGCAAGGACCTGCTGGACCTCATCAACGACGTGGACGCCCGGGTTGAGGAGGTGTTCACCGCCGCCTACGCCGACGTGGCCGTGCAGTTCGAGCAGGTGTTCGCCCGGCTGTTCCCCGGCGGTGCGGGCCGCCTGGTCCTGACTGACCCGGAGGACATGCTCACCACAGGCATCGAGGTCGAGGCCCGCCCGCCGGGCAAGAAGATCAAGCGGCTGTCACTGCTGTCCGGTGGCGAGCGCTCGCTGACGGCCGTGGCGTTCCTCGTCGCGCTGTTCCAGGCGCGGCCGAGCCCGTTCTACGTGCTCGACGAGGTCGAGGCGGCGCTCGACGACGTCAACCTCGGTCGGCTCCTCGAGGTCCTCGAGGAGCTGCGCGAGAACAGCCAGCTCATCGTCATCACGCACCAGAAGCGGACGATGGAGATCGCGGATGCGCTCTACGGCGTGAGCATGCGCGGCGATGGCGTGACCCACGTGATCAGCCAGCGGATGCGGGAGCGCCAGGCCGGGTAGACGGGGCGCGCGCGACCTTCCGAAAGGGAGGTGACCGCGAGGTCGAGGTGCCAAAAGGTCCCTGCCAGTGGGGTGTTGCCGGCGCGTAGCGTCGAGGACATGAGAGCACATCGAGCGAGTCGAGTGGGCATTACCGTGCTGTCTGTCGTAGCGCTGGTCGCCTCGGGCGCCAGTCCCTCACCGCCATGCCAGTCCCCGCGTTCGTCTCCTCTGTCTCGACCCTGGCCATGTCGGTTCGCCCATCGGGGATCGCCGTGGACGGATCCGGCAACACCTACGTTGCCGCCTGGGGGGATGGCTCGGGCACCGACGTCTTCGTCTTCGATGCTGGCTCACCGAGCAAGAACGATGCCAAGACGCTGACCGGGTTGTCGAGCCCGTGGGATGTCGCCATCCACCCAGTGACAGGGGAGATCCTGGTATCCAACTGGAACGCCGACACCGTCTCGGTGTTCACGCCCCAACGGTTCGCTGAACCGGACGTTCGACCGGTGTGCCTGACCCGACCGGGGTGGCGGTGACAAGCACCGGGCTGATCCTGGTGGCGTCGTTCAATGGTCGCTTGGTTCACGTGTTCCAGGGGACGAACACCACTGAGTCGAGGACGATCAATGTCGTCAACAGGCCCGGGGGGATCGCCGTCGATCCGGTCGGGAACGACCTGTACGTGACGTATCCCGACACCGGGCAGGTGCGCATCTTCGGCATCGACAGCGGCATCATCCTCCCGGGTGGTCTCAACGGCTTGGGCAACCCGTTCGACATCGCCTTCCAGCCGCAGACCGGAACTTTCTACGTGACGGACTACGCCGCTGGCGTGGGCACCATCGTTCACGCCTTCGCGCGGGGAGCCATCGCAGTCGACGCCGACCGCTCGCTGAACGGACTCCTCGGCCCTTGGGGCGTGGCCGTCAGTCCCGTGAATGGCGCTGTCCATGTCAGCGACCGTGCCCCGTCTGAGGTGCACCTGTTCCCGGCGGTCACGTCCTCAGTCAGCGGCGCCGTTCCGGCTGTCGGTCCCGTGACGGGCGGGACGGACGTGAACGTCACCGGGACGAACCTCGGCGCCGTCACGCAGGTGACGTTCAACGGAGTGGTCGCTGAGCAGACCGGTCCGGCCCTTCCCACCACCATCCCGGTGAAGGTTCCTGCGGCGACGCTTGCCGGTCCAGTCACGATCCAGGTCAAGTGGGCCGGCAACATCGCGGGCAAGGCCGACGCGTTCACCTACACGCCGGTCGCGCCGGGCAAGGCCACCGAGGTTCTCGGTGCCAGGGGAAACCAGCAGGTGACCGTCTCGTGGAAGGCTCCCGCATTCACCGGCGGAGTGCCCATCGCGAGCTACCTGGTGACGCCGAGCCCCAGTGGGGCCCCCTGCGCGACGACCTCGACGTCGTGCACGATCGCCGGTCTCACCAATGGAACGCCGTACAGCGTTCACGGTGACCACGACGAACACCGCCATCCCTGACCAGTGTCTCGGATGCGTCACCTGCGGTGACCCCGGTCATCGCCCTGAGCCTCAAGGTGAAGGCCAAGAAGGCGTCGTACCGACCCGAGCCGCCGGGGCACCACGACCCTGGTGAGCTGGGCGAAGAAGTCGACCAAGGCCAATCGGATGGTGACCCGGACGTGCACGAACTCGACTGGTCTCAGCCTCCTCGAAGCTGTGCACGTTCACGGTGTACAAGACGGGCAAGGTCAAGGTCCGGACCAAGGGCTACCGGAACGTGGTGGTGACGGTCAGCATCGTGGCCGTGCCCAAGTCCAGTGCCGGGCCGACGTACGGCCCGTCACCGACCTGGACGCGCACCTGGCGCGTCCGGTAGCGCCCACTCTGGTGCCGGTGCTCGCACGTGTGGGCACCGGCACCCGCGTGCTCTGGGACAATGGTGTCCTGTCCGGAGGCCATCTGGACCCGTCGTCCCCGACCGTGAGGCGTGACCCGTGCAAGACGCACTTCCCTACATCCTGATCTCCCTGGCCGTGTTCCTGGTGGCCGTCGTGGGCGGGGTTGCCCTCGTCCGCAGCCGCCGGCGAACGCCGCCCTCCGTGGGCGCCCCGACCGCCCCGACCCTGGATCGCGGTACGGGCACCCTCGCCCCACCGGCCCCGACCATCCCCGCACCGGCTGGACCCACCGCGCCCGGGCTCGAGGTCCCCGCCCCCACCGCTGGCCGCCTCGTGCGGCTGCGCGCCCGACTGGCCCGCAGCCAGAGCGTCCTGGGCAAGGGCCTGCTCGCCCTGCTGTCCAGCGACTCGGTCTCCGAGCAGGACTGGGAGGACGTGGAGACCCTCCTGCTTCAGGCCGACCTCGGCGTTGCCCCCACCACTGAGCTCGTCGAGCGCCTTCGCACGCGGGTGCGCGTCGAGGGCACCGGCGACCCGGCCCGGGTGCGCGCGATGCTCGGGGAGGAACTGCTTGCCCTCGTCGACCCCACCATGGACCGCACGCTCGCCCACCGCAGGGAGGGCCATCCGGCGATCATCCTGGTGGTGGGCGTCAACGGAACGGGCAAGACGACCACGACCGGGAAGCTCGCCCGCGTGCTCATCGCTGACGACCAGCACGTCGTCCTCGGTGCTGCTGACACCTTCCGCGCCGCCGCCGCCGACCAGCTGCAGTCCTGGGGCGACCGGGTGGGCGCCACGGTCGTGCGCGGCCCGGCCGGCGGGGACCCCGCCTCAGTCGCCTTCGACGCCGTCCGTGCCGGGATGGAGTCCGAAGCTGATGCTGTCCTGATCGACACCGCAGGCCGCCTGCACACGAAGGTCGGGCTCATGGACGAGCTCGGCAAGGTCAAGCGGGTCATCGAGAAGCAGGCGCCGGTCGATGAGGTGCTGCTCGTCCTCGACGCCACCACCGGCCAGAACGGCCTGACGCAGGCGCGCGTGTTCAGCGAGGTCGTCGACGTCACCGGACTTGTCCTCACCAAGCTCGACGGGACCGCGAAGGGTGGGATCGTCGTGGCCGTCCAGCGTGAGCTGGGCGTGCCGGTCAAGCTCGTCGGCCTCGGCGAGGGTCCTGACGACCTCGCACCGTTCGTGCCGGAGGACTTCGTCAACGCCCTGCTCGACGCCTGAGCCGAACGGCTCAGCGCTGCAGTGAGTCGACGGCGGCGAGGTAGCCATCGTCGATCGGCAGCTCACGCAGGTGCCTCTCGGTGAGGAACTGGGCGGCGGAGAGCTCCGGAACCGGCGCCATCGCGGCCAGCATCACCCAGATGGCCATGCGTGTGCCCAGGCGCCGGAAGCGCAGGTCGCGCAGCGCCGCGGGCGCCTCCAGCAGGGCCTCGAACTCGGCCCTGTCGGCGGCCAGCGCCTCGGCGTGCTCCGTCCCGAGGCGCTGGGCCAGGGAGTCGAAGAACCCCGTGTGCACGCCCAATCGCGCGCAGTCGCGCAGCACCTGGGCGCGCAGCACGTTGTGGCTGCCCTCCCAGTTCTCGTAGACGACGTTGTCGCGCAGGAGTCGGGGCAGGACGCTGAACGTCTCGATCGCCCCGTTCCCGCCGAGGACCTCGATCCCGCGGTTCACCGCATCGTGGGCGAGCACCGACGTCTGCAGCTTGTTGAGGTTGACTGCCACCCGGAAGAAGGCGGCGTCGGTGGCACTGATCGACCCGTCGTCGACCTGTTCCTGCAGCTCGGCGAGCATCAGCGTGGAGGCCAGGCAGGCCACGGCATCCGACCGGATCCACGCCAGGGTCTCGGCGACCAGGGGGAACTCCGCGATCGGCTGGCCGAACGCCGTTCGGTGCTGTGCGTACGTGGAGGCGACCACCCAGGCGCGGCGGGCGTGCGCCGCGCACCCGGCCGCGTTGAACAGCCGCGAGGTGGTGATGACCAGGTCCATCACGTTGCGGAAGCCCTCGCTGACCGGCCCGAGGGCGGTTGCCCGGGCGCCGGTGAAGTCGATCTCACCGCTGGCCATCGACCGGGTCCCGAGCTTCGTCTTGAGCCGACGGATCCGGAACCCGTTGGGGGTGCCGTCGGGCCCCACGCGTGGGAGGAGGAACAGTCCCAGCCCCTTCGTGCCCGTGCGCGGCTCGTCGACCCGCGCTGTGAGGAGGAACACGTCGGCGTCGGTGTTGGAGCAGAACCACTTCTCCCCGCTGATCGACCACTCGGAGCCCGGGCCGCCGTCGTGCTCGCCGATCGGCGTGGCCAGCACGGCGTTGGCGCCCACATCCGAGCCGCCCTGCACCTCGGTCAGGAACTGCGAGGCGGTCAGGTTCGTGTCGTAGTCCGGATCGAGCAGGCCGGGCAGGTGGGCGGCCTGCTGCTCGGCCGTGCCGAGGTGCTGCAGGGTCCGGATCGCGCCGGCATCGCAGGCCAGCGGACAGTTGTGGCCGGCCTCACCTGCCTGGGCCGTCAGGTAGAACAACGACAGGATGAACCGCTGCGGCGCCGGCGCGACGGGGCGCCTGGGCGAGCTGCCAGCGGCCCGACCGTCGACCCCCACCTCCCCGTAGGCGGCCATCACGCCCGTGCCGTAGATCGCGAGTCCCGCGTCGCGGTGGCTCGGGTGGTGGGCCACCCCGGCCGTGTACCGGCCGATCCCGTCCCAGTCCTCGAGGACCGGATGGTTGCCCGGCAGGTCGTTGCGCCGAGCGGCGGCGTCCAGCGGTCCGGCGACGGCTCGCCCGGCGTCGTGCAGGGCGGGCACGCGGGCGTCGAGCCGGTGGTGGGCCACGAGGGCAGCCAGGTCGCGATCATCGGCGAACAGGTCGCTCGGCTGGGCGTCCAGCCAGTTCCCGAGGGCGACGCGACCGGTGGTCGCGGCGGTGGGGAGCACAGTCAGATGGTCCATCCCGGCAGCGTAGACCGCCCCCGCAGGGGCTGGGGCGGGCCAGTCCCCGCCGAGGGCGGCAACCTGTTCGTAACGCAGCCCCACTCTTCGTCATCGACTGGAAACACTCACGGGCGCGATGCGCAACACGGCCCATGGAGCCTCATCACCAAGACCCCGCCTGGGGTCAGCACATACACGAGAGGGAGTGATGGGCATGCCGGAGATCAATACCGGCGATACCGCCTGGTTGCTCATGAGCGCGGCATTGGTGCTGCTCATGACACCCGGCCTGGCGTTCTTCTACGGCGGCATGGTCCGCGCCAAGAGCGTCCTGAACATGATGATGATGTCGTTCATCGCGATCGGCATCGTGAGCATCCTCTGGGTGCTCTACGGCTACTCGGTCGCCTTCGGAGACACGGGCAACGGCTTCTGGGGCGGCTTCGGCCAGATCGGCCTCGGTGAGCTCATCGGGCAGACGGCCAGCAATGGCGGGTACTACCCGATCCCCGCACTGGTCTTCGCGATGTTCCAGCTCATGTTCGCGATCATCACCGTGGCGCTGATCTCGGGCGCCGTGGCAGACCGGACGAAGTTCCTGGGTTGGGGCATCTTCGCCGCCATCTGGGTCTCCCTGGTCTACTTCCCGGTCGCGCACTGGGTGTTCGACTTCGGCAGCACCGAGCTGGGCGCAGGGCGCCGGATGGCTCGCGAACCTCGGCGTGCTGGACTTCGCCGGTGGGACCGCGGTCCACATCAATGCAGGTGCAGCCGGCCTCGCGCTGGCCATCGTCCTGGGCAAGCGCGTCGGCTGGCCCAAGACGCAGATGAAGCCGCACAGCCTTCCCCTGGTGCTCCTGGGCTCCGGGCTGCTGTACTTCGGCTGGTTCGGGTTCAACGCGGGCTCGGCGCTCGGTGCCAACCAGACCGCGGCCATCGCGTTCACCAACACGATGCTCGCGACCGCTGCGGGGATCATCGGATGGTCCATCCTGGAGAAGATCCGCGACGGGCACCCGACGTCGCTGGGTGCCGCATCCGGCGCCGTTGCCGGCCTCGTGGCGATCACGCCGGCCTGCGCGTTCATCGTCCCCTACGCCGCAATCGGCCTGGGCCTGGTCGCGGGCATCCTGTGCGCCATGGCGGTGGGCCTGAAGTTCCGCTTCCGCACGGATGACTCACTCGACGTCGTCGGCGTCCACCTGGTCGGTGGCCTGGTGGGCTCGTTGGCCCTGGGCTTCATCGCAACCACGAAGTCCGGCTACAGCACGGTGGATGGGCTCTTCTACGGCGGTGGCTTCGACCTCCTGGGCAAGCAGGCGATCGGTTCCTTCTCGGTGCTGGCCTACTCGTTCCTGGTCACCCTCGTGGTCGGGTTCGCCATCAAGAAGACGATCGGCTTCCGGGTCTCGACCGACGAGGAGGTCGCCGGCATCGACCTGGCGGAGCACGCTGAGACCGCCTACGAACTGGGCTCCTCCGGTGGTGGCGGGCACTTCGCCGGCGTCGGACAGTCCGCCCTGCGCAACAAGGAGGAGGTGAACGCATGAAGCTCGTGACTGCGATCATCAAGCCGTTCAAGCTCGAGGACGTGAAGAGCGCCCTGGAGGCCTATGGAATCCACGGCCTGACCATCTCGGAGGCCAGCGGCTACGGCCGCCAGCGTGGCCACACCGAGGTCTACCGCGGTGCGGAGTACACGGTGGACATGGTGCCGAAGGTCCGCATCGAGGTGCTCGTCGAGGATGACGACGCCTCCGCGGTGGTGGACGTGATCACCAAGAGCGCCCAGACCGGTCGCATCGGCGACGGCAAGGTGTGGACCATCCCGGTCGAGGACGTCGTTCGCGTCCGGACCGGCGAGCACGGCCCGGACGCCCTGTAGGTACGCCCGGCAGATGAGACGATCCGTCGCCCGGCCAGGGCGGCGGATCGTCCCATTCCACAGACCCTCGGATCCCAGAGAGGCCACCATGTCCGCAACCACGTCCGAGCTCACGCCCGGCGACCGGTTCCTGGCCGCCCGCTCCGATCTCCTCGCCGCCCAGACGCGGCCCAGTCGCGACGCGCGGGTGGCACTGACTGCCCTGACCGACGAGTGGCTGGTCGAGCTGTTCGAGGCTGCGGGTGCTGCGCTGGCCGGGGCCACCCTGGTGGCCGTGGGTGGCTACGGTCGCCGGGAGCTCAGCGCCGGCAGCGACCTGGACCTCGTGCTGCTGCACCCCGGAGGTGCCATCGCCGAGGTCGCCGACCGGCTCTGGTACCCGATCTGGGACTCCGGGCTGCGGCTGGACCACTCGGTGCGCACCGTGTCCGAGGCCCGTCGGGTCGCCGCCGCCGACATCAAGGTCGTCCTCGGGCTGCTGGATGCCCGGACCGTGGCCGGTGACGAGACGGCAACAAGTGCGTTGAAGACCTCCGTGCTCGCCGACTGGCGGGCGCTCGCCCCCCGGAGGCTGCCGGACCTGCACGCGTCAGTGGTGGAACGAACCTCCAGCAGCGGCGAGCTGGCCCACCTGCTGGAGCCCGACCTCAAGGAGTCCTACGGGGGCCTGCGCGACCTGACCGTCCTGCGGGCCGTGGCTGCCTCCTGGGTCACCGATGCCCCGCACGGGGAGCTCGCCCCGGCGAAGTCCCTGCTGCTCGACGTGCGCGATGCCCTGCACCGGGTCGCCAGCCGCCCCACCGACCGCCTTGCCAAGCAGGAGCAGGCCCCGGTCGCCGAGGTGCTGGGCATGGGGGGCGCCGACACCCTGCTCCGCGACGTGTCGGCGGCCGGTCGCTCGATCGGGGTCGCCTCCGACATCACCTGGCACGCGGTGGACCGCATCGTGCGGGCACGACCGAAGCTCGGGTTCAAGCGGTTGAAGATGCGCGGTCCCACGCGCAGCCCGCTGGCCGACGGCGTGGTCCTCCAGGACGGGGAGGCGGTCCTGGCCGCTGACGCCCGGCCGGATCGCGACCCCACTCTCATCCTCCGCGCCGCTGCAGCAGCCGCCCAGTCGGGGAACCTGCTCAGCCGCCACGCCGTCGCGAGACTGGTCGCCGAGTCCGCACCGATGCCCGTGCCCTGGCCGGCGCCTGCCCGCGACGCGCTGGTGTCGCTGCTCGGGGCGGGACGCAGCGCGGTCCCGGTGTGGGAGGCCCTCGACCAGGCCGGCGCCATCACCACGCTGATCCCGTACTGGGACGTGGTCCGCTCGGCCCCGCAGCACAACCCGGTGCACCGCTACACCGTCGACCGCCACCTGCTGGAGGCCGCGGTGCAGGCGTGCTCGTACACCCGTGACGTCCACCGCCCGGACCTCCTGCTCGTCGGCGCCCTGCTGCACGACATCGGCAAGGGCCGGCCCGGCGAGGACCACACCGACGTGGGGGTGAGGTTGGTCCCCGAGATCGCCGAGCACCTCGGATTCGGGTCCGGGGACGTCCGCGTGCTCGTGGAGATGTGCCGCCACCACCTGCTGCTCCCCGAGACGGCCACCCGTCGGGACCTCGATGATCCGCAGACCATCGAGACGGTGGCGGAGGCGGTCGGCACCGCGGAGATGCTCGAGCTCCTCGCTGCCCTGACGAAGGCCGACGCGCTGGCGACCGGTCCCCTGGCCTGGACCTCGTGGAAGCGCTCGCTCGTTGCCGACCTCGTGGACCGCGTGCGAGGCCAGCTCGCCGGCGACGAGCTGCCCGTCGAGCCCCGGCTGTCCGAGGACCAGATGGCCATGGCCTCGGGGGAGGGCGTTCGCGTCCTGCTCCAGGAGCACGAATCCGGGTTCGACATCACGGTGGGGGCCCCGGACTCGCTGGGGCTCCTGGGGCTGGTCGCCGGGATCCTGTCCATGCACAGGCTCGAGGTCCGCTCGGCGGTGACCACGGTCGTGGGCGACCGAGCCATAGAGGTGTGGGGCGTCAACCCCCTGTTCGGCGATCCGCCCGCGGTGGACCGCCTCCGGGAGGACATCCGGCGTGCCATCCTCGGACAGCTCGATGTCGCGGCCCGCCTCGCCCGCCGCGACGAGGCGGCCCGACCCCGTGACATGCCCGCCACGGCGCCGGCGCGTGTCGACATCGTTGCGGGCGCCTCAAGCCGGGCGACCGTGATGGAGGTCCGCGCCCACGATGCCCCGGGCCTGCTTCATCGCGTGGGAACAGCCATCGCGGCCACGGGGACCGACATCGCCGCCGCCCGCGTCTCCACCCTGGGATCGGAGGTCGTCGACGTGTTCTACCTCGTCGATCGCCATGGTGACCCGTTGGAGGAGGAGCTGGCCGAGGCGGTCGCGGAGGCGGTGGCCGACGCCCTGGCCGACCCGGGGGAGTAGGCCTCAGCGGGGCAGGGCGGCACCCTGCCGGGTGAACCCGGACAACCACTCGGCCACCCGGTCGGAGTAGAAGAGGGCGGTGTCCGGGTAGATCCAGTCCAGCTGGCCGGTGACCTCGAGGGTGACCAGTCCGTGCCAGAGCGCCCAGCCGGCAAGCATCTGGGGGATGAGCTCCGCCGGGAACCCGGGAGCCACGGCCTGCAGCTGGCGGTGGACGTCGACCTCGCCGCTCGTGAGCCCGGCGGCGGATCGCCGCTCGGGTGCTGCGATCCGACCCGTCGCCCACGCCAGGGCGGCGAGGGTGAAGAAGACCCGGCCCATCGCCCGGTTGGCCTCCACCGTCGGGCCCTCCTCCGGGGCGGAGTAGCCGGGGACCGGGGTGCCGAAGATGAGCATGAATCGCGCCCGGTTGGCCACCGCCCATGCGCGGTAGGCCTCGATTGCCCGCTGCAGCGCGGTTACCGGGTCGCCGACGCCGGCGCCCTCCTCGGTCAGCTGGCTCGTTGCTCCGGCCATGGGCAGGCCTGAGGCTGCGGCGACTGCGCGCCCGAGGTCGGAGTAGGCATCGACCAGGAGGTCGGTCAGCAGGGCGTCGCGGCCGTCGTAGTAGCGGTAGAGGCCGGCAGGGCTCATCCCGATGGCGCGGGCAGTTCCCCGGATGGACAGGGCAGGGGCACCCTCCTGCTCGACCTGCTCGAGGGCCGCCTGCTTGATCTGGGCGATGGTGGTCGTGCGGGACTGCTCGCGGCGGGTCGGCATGGGGTCACCGTACCCGGATCGGCTCGTCGATGCGAACATCGCTTGCAAAGCGAACAGTGTTCGCATACGGTGTCGCCATGACCGCACACACCTCCACGCACGTCGTCCTCGGCGCCTCGGGGGCCGCCGGCTCCGCGATCCTGGCCGCGCTGGTCGAGGGTGGCCACAGCGCCCGCGGGGTGAATCGTTCCGGTCCGGGTCCCAACGCCCCGAGCGGGGTCGACTGGCGAACCGCCGATGCCCGCTCCCTCGAGGAGCTCCGCGTCGCGCTGGAGGGCGCCGAGGTGGTCTACATGGCAGCGCAGCCGCCCTATCACCGTTGGCCCCAGGAGTTCCCACCGATGATGGAGCGGGTGGTGGCGGCCGCGGAGGCCGCCGGCGTCCGGCGGCTGGTGATGGTCGACAACCTGTACGCCTACGGACCGGGGACGAGCCCGATGTCCGAGGACAGCCCACAGAACGCCACCGACCGCAAGGGACGCACGCGGGCGGCCATGGCTGACAGCCTGCTCGCGGTGGACGCGGCCGGGCGGCTGGAGGTCGTCATCGGCAGGGCGTCGGACTACTTCGGCCCCGACGCCGAGAACTCCGGGATCACGGCGCTGGCCATCGAACCGACCGCCGGCCACGGGAAGCTGCGCTGGATGGGGGCGATGGATGCGCCGCACTCATGCGCCTACGTCCCCGACGTGGCCCGCGCGTTCGTGGCCCTCGGCGGGGCGTCGGACACCGCGGGGCGGATCTGGCATCTTCCGCACGCACCCGCCGTCACCGGCGCTGGGTTCCTCGCGCTGGTCAACGAGGCGCTCCCCGAGCCACGGGACACCGCCCTGGTCACGACCCGGATGCTGCGCCTGGCCGCGCCGTTCCACCGGATCTCGCGGGAGTCCCTGCCGCTGGCCCACCAGTGGACCGGGCCGTTCGTCGTCGACGACTCCGCGTTCCGTGCGCGGTTCCCCGACTTCGTGTCGACCCCCATGCCCGAGGCGGTCTCGAGCACGGTGGCCCATTGCAGGCGGGCTCAGGCCCGAGTTCCCGGCGCGTGAGCCGGAACTCGTGCGGGCAACCGCTGCGTGACGGGCGGCAGCAATGCCGTGTCCATGTCAGGATTCATCCCCATGGAGGCAGTTGAGGTCGAAGAGGTCGTCGCCGCGCTGAACGAGCGTGGCTTCATCGCCAACGTGCATCGTCCGGCGATGAACCGCGTGTGCGTGCGGATCGTGCTCCCGGGCGGGGCTGAGGCGCTCTGGGACGCGGATGGCGCAGCAGGCCTGGAGGCGCAGGTGATGGCCGACGGGATGCTCGTCGGGTTCGTCCCGACGATTCCCGGATCCGCGCACTTCGACGTGGCCCAGACGGTCGATGCGATCGCGGGCGCCCGGTACGTCGGCGGGGTCCTGTGAGCCGCGGCGAAGCCGACCGAGGCGTGCGGCGACGTGTCTGAGATCCCGGACGCGGGTACGACCCCGCCCCCGGCGGGCGAGCCCGCACCGACGCCCGTGATCGGGCAGCTGAAGGCGGTCGACACCACCGAGGCCTCATCGGCCCTCGACAAGCGCAAGACGATCATCGGGGCGATCGTCACCATCGTCGTGCTGATCATCATCTTCGCGGGCCTCATCCCCAAGTTCGGCAGCTACGCCGACGCCTGGGCCGAGATCCAGGGGATGACCCCCGCCGCCCTGGCGATGATCGCCGTGAGCGTCCTGATCATGATCGGGGTCTACGTGCTGCCGTATCAGGCGGCCATCCCCGGGCTTCCCTACAAGCCGGCGTTCGTCATCCGGCAGACCTCGTTCACCATCAGCAACACGATCCCGGCCGGTGGCGCCTTCGGCCTGGCGATCCAGTTCGCCATGCTCTCCAGCTACTCGGTCCCCATCGCCGCCGCCACCGCGGGCATCGCCGTGACGAGCCTGTGGAGCCTGCTCATGACGCTCACGCTGCCGGTGTTCGGCGTGATCGCCGCGCTGACCACCGGGCAGGTGCAGTCCCAGTGGGTCTGGATCGCCGTGGTCGGAGTCGCTGCGACGGTTGCCACGATCGTGGTGCTGTGGTTGATCCTGCGCAGCGAGCAATCCGCCCAGCGGGTCGGCGAGCTCGGCAACCGGATGCTCTCGCCGGTCAACCGTCGACGGGCGCAGCCGCTGGATGCCGTGGGGATGGCCGTCGACCTGCGCGACAGCACCAAGGACGTCGTCTTCGGGCGCTGGCGCTGGGTCACGGTGTCGAACTACATCGTGATCCTGGCCCAGTTCGCCGTGCTCTGGTTCGCCATCCAGGGCGTGCTCGGTGACCAGCCGACGACCCTGACGCTGGCGGGTGCCTTCGCGGCGTTCGCCATCTCGCGGATGGCCAGCATGATCCCGGTCACGCCGGGCGGGCTCGGCACGGTCGACGCCGCAATGATCGCCCTGCTCACGACCTTCGGCCTGACCAACGAGCAGGCGGTCGCTTCCGCCCTCGTGTGGCGCGCCTGCTCCTGGATCCCGCAGGTCTGCCTCGGCGTCGTGACGTTCATCCACTGGCGCGTGGCCCAGGCGCGCGTCACCCGGGCCGCCCAGGCCTGATCGGGCACCGCCGGCCCCAGATGACCCGGGCGCTGCCCATGCGCAGGATCGGCCGGGAGGGGGACCCCGCCCACCGGCGGTAGAATCCCGTGTTGTGTTCGCCTCCCTCTCCGACCGGCTGTCCGCGACCTTCAAGGGCCTGCGTGGCAAGGGCCGGCTGTCCGAGTCCGACATCAACGACACCATCCGGGAGATCCGGATCGCGCTGCTCGAGGCCGACGTGGCCCTGCCGGCGGTGCGCGTGTTCACCGATCGCGTCCGTGAGCGCGCGATCGGCGCCGAGGTCTCAGGTGCGCTGAACCCCGCGCAGCAGGTCGTCAAGATCGTCCACGAGGAGCTCATCGAGCTGCTCGGCGGCGAGACCCGTCGGCTGCAGTTCGCCAAGAACCCGCCCACCGTGATCCTGCTCGCCGGCCTGCAGGGCTCGGGCAAGACCACGCTGGCGGGCAAGCTCGCGGTGTACCTCAAGGAGCAGGGCCACACCCCCATGCTCGTGGCCGCCGACCTGCAGCGCCCGAACGCCGTGGACCAGCTGTCCGTGGTCGCTGAGCGCGCCGGGACCCCGGTCTTCGCCCCGCAGCCGGGCAACACCGGCGCGAACCCCGAGGCCACCTGGGGCAACCCCGTCGAGGTGGCTCGCGAGGGCGTCGAGATCGCCCGGATGACCCAGCATGACGTGGTCATCGTGGACACCGCCGGCCGCCTGGCCATCGACACCGCGCTCATGGAGCAGCTGCGCCAGGTCCGGGACGCCGTGCAGCCCGACGAGACCCTGCTGGTCGTCGACGCGATGATCGGCCAGGACGCTGTCGCCACCGCGAAGGCGTTCCACGAGGGCGTCGGCTTCGACGGCGTCGTCCTGACCAAGCTCGACGGCGACGCCCGCGGTGGTGCGGCGCTGTCGGTCGTGACGGTCACCGGCGTGCCGATCATGTTCGGCTCCACCGGCGAGAAGCTCACCGACTTCGAGCTGTTCCACCCGGACCGGATGGCCTCCCGGATCCTCGACATGGGCGACGTGCTGACCCTGATCGAGCAGGCGGAGAAGGCCTTCGACTCCAAAGAGGCCGAGAAGATGGCCGGCAAGGTGCTGGCCGGCGAGGACTTCACCCTCGACGACTTCCTCAGCCAGATGCAGGCCCTGCGCAAGATGGGCAACCTCGGCAAGCTGCTCGGGATGCTGCCCGGGATGGGCGAGATCCGCGAGCAGATCGACAACCTCGACGAGAAGGAGATCGACCGCGTCCAGGCGATCATCCAGTCGATGACCCCCGCCGAGCGTGCGGACGTCAAGCTGCTCAACGGCTCGCGCAGGGCGCGAATCGCCCGCGGCTCCGGCGTTCAGGTCAGCGAGGTCAACGGCTTGGTCGAGCGCTTCGGCGAGGCGCAGAAGATGATGCGCCAGATGCGGTCGGGCATGGGGATGCCGGGGATGCCCGGGATGCCGGGCGTTGGGGGCTCCAAGAAGGCCAAGGGCCGCGCCCAGCAGCAGCAGGCCAAGAAGAAGTCCCGCAGCGGCAACCCCGCCAAGCGCGCGATCGAGGAGTCCGCCCCCGCCGCAGGTCCCGGTGCGCTTCCCGAAGGGCTTGAGGGCTTCGACCCCGCGGCCTTCGACCCCAGCATGCTCGATCCCGAGGCGCTGAAGAAGATGGGCGACCTCCCGCCCGCGTTCAAGAACCTGCTCAACTGACCTCCGGCGGGTGTGCCCGTGCCACGTGACCGGCTGAGCCTGCCTGCCGCCCGCCGGGTGGCCCTGGCCGCTCAGGGGTTCGGGCGACCGCGACCGCCCGTGGAGCCGGGTGCCCGTGCCGTCGCCGATGCCGTCCGGCGCCTGGGCGTGGTGCAGGTCGACTCGGTGAACGTCCTGGCGCGCGCGCACTACCTCCCGGTCCTGGCCCGCATCGGCCCCTACGACCGTGCCGTGCTGGACGACTGCTCCGGGCGCGCACCGCGATCGCTGTTCGAGTACTGGGGCCACGAGGCCGCGCTGCTGCCCGTGGGGATGCACCGCCTGATGCGGTGGCGGATGGACCGCGTGCACGATGACGCGTGGGGCGGCATGGTGCGGGTTCAGCGCGAGCAGCCCGCACTGGTGCGCGAGGTGGCCGACGCGGTCCGCGCTCGCGGCCCCGTCACCGCCACGGAGCTCGAGGCGCAGTTCGCGCACATCGAGCGCGGTGAGCGTGCGCACTGGGGGTGGAACTGGTCGGACGTCAAGCGGGCTGTGGAGTACCTGTTCTGGGCCGGTGAGATCACCTCGGCCGGCCGCGACTCGGCCTTTCGTCGCCGATACGCGGCCCCGGAGGCGGTGCTGCCCCGCGGGGTCCTGGCCGCACCCACCCCGACCGAGCCCGAAGCGCACCGGGAGCTGGTCGCCGTCGCCGCGCGCGCCCTGGGGGTGGCGACCGCAGCCGACCTCGCCGACTACTTCAGGATGCCGACGGCCCCGACCCGGGATGCGATCCGTGAGCTGGTGGGGGCCGGTGAGCTGATCGAGGTGGCGGTGCCCGGCTGGCCGCCCAGCTACGCCCCGGCCGGCCTCACGGTGCCCCGGCGCGTGCCTGCCTCGGCGCTCCTGGCCCCGTTCGACCCGCTCATCTGGTTCCGTCCCCGGACCGAGCGGCTGTTCGGGATGCGCTACCGGATCGAGATCTACACCCCTGCCGGGCAGCGGGTCCACGGGTACTACGTGCTGCCCTTCCTGCACGACGAGCAGCTGGTCGCCCGCGTCGACCTCAAGGCCGACCGGGCATCGGGGCGGCTGCTGGTCCAGGCCGCCCACCAGGAGGGCGAGGTGCCCCCGCGCGCCATTGAGGCCCTGGCCGGCTCGTTGCGCGAGATGGCGGGGTGGTTGGGCCTGGCCGAGGTGGACGCGGCCCCTGTCGGCGATCTCGCAGCGCGGTTGCGCGGTGTCCTGCGTGGCGGCGACTGAGCCGGGAGTGCTCCCGGGGCGGTGGCGCCTTTGAGGATTCCGGGTCCGGGATGGCACAATGGTGGGCGTCCCATGCGGGCCGAGGTCCCTCTCAACCACGGCCGGCATGATCCATGCGGTCCTCGCAACCTGGGTAACCCCATGTCCGCGTCGCGAGGATCCACCCCCGAACCGAAAGAGACACCAACACACGTGAGCGTCAAGATCAAGCTCAAGCGCCTCGGCAAGAAGAAGAACCCGCAGTACCGCATCGTGATCGCCGACTCGCGCACCGCCCGCGGCGGTCGCTCGATCGAGGAGATCGGCATCTACCAGCCCCGCCGGGAGCCCAGCCTCATCCAGGTGGACTCCGATCGCGCGCAGTACTGGCTCGGGGTCGGCGCGCAGCCGACCGAGCCGGTCATGGCCATCCTGAAGATCACCGGCGACTGGCAGAAGTTCAAGGGCCTGCCGGGCGCCGAGGGAACCCTGCGGGTCGCTGAGCCGAGGGCCGACAAGCAGCTGGCGTTCGAGGCGGCCGTGAGGTCCGCCGAGGAGGCAGGCAAGGCGCCCAAGCCGAAGGCCCCCAAGGCCACGTCCGAGCGTGTGGCCCCCGAGGAGCCGGTCCAGGTGCCCGCTGCCGCCGCCGTGGTCGAGCCGGCCGCAGGCCAGGTCAGCGCCGCCGAGCTGGCGGAGGCGGCTGAGGAGACCAGCGAGGCCACAGCTGCTGCCAGCGAGGCAACCGAGACCCCGGGTGCCGACGGGGAGACCCCCTCGGCATGAGCACGGTCATCGAGGATTCGCTGGAGCATCTGGTCTCGGGCATCGTCGAGCACCCCGAGGACGTCAGCGTCCGCGTTCGCAGCGGCCGTCGGGGACCGCATGAGCAGGGCGGGTCCACCTTCCAGGTGCGCGTCCATCCCGACGACATCGGTCGCGTGATCGGCCGTGGCGGGCGGACCGCCACAGCCATCCGGACCGTGGTCAGCGCGATCTCGGGCGGGCGCCCCGTGCGCGTGGACTTCATGGACGCCGACGAGCGCTGATGCGCGTGGTGGTCGGCCGGATCGGCCGGGCCCAGGGCATCCGCGGTGAGGTCACCGTCGAGGTCCGCACGGACGCCCCCGAGGAGAGGTTCTCCCCGGGGGCTGTCCTGTTGCTCTCGGGTCGCGCAGGGCTGCCCGCGAGCATCACGGTCGAGGGCCACCGCTGGCAGAACGCCCGCCTGATCCTTGCCGTGGACGGCATCGCCGACCGCACCGCCGCCGAGACGCTGCGCGGAGCGATCCTCGAGGCCGAGGTCGACCTGACCGACGCCGCCGAGGACGAGTTCCACGACCTGGCCCTGGTGGGCCTGGCCGTCCGGGACTCCGACGGCACTGAGCTCGGCCGGATCTCGGAGGTCCTGCACCTGCCCGCCCAGGATGTCCTGGCCGTGGCCCGGACCGACGGGGCCGAGCTGCTGGTGCCCTTCGTGCGCCAGATCGTCCCGGAGGTCGATGTTGCCGGCGGCTTCGTCGTGGTCGAGCTTCCCGATGGGCTCGCGGAGCTGGCCTGATGCGCATCGACATCGTCAGCATCTTCGTCGACTACCTCGCGCCGCTGCACCTGTCGCTGGTGGGTCGTGCGATCGCCGACGGCCTGATCGACCTGGAGGTCCACGACCTGCGGGACTTCACGCACGACCGGCACCGCACCGTCGACGACTCCCCGTACGGCGGGGGACCGGGCATGGTCATGAAGCCCGAGCCGTGGGGCGAGGTGCTGACGGCGGTCCTGGCTGCGGGTGATCCCGGGCACCCGGTGCGACTGGTCGTGCCGACCCCCAGCGGGCGGCCGTTCACGCAGGCGACGGCCGCGCGGTGGTCCACCGACCCGCGCCTGGTGTTCGCCTGCGGACGCTACGAGGGGATCGACTCGCGCGTCGTGCCCTGGGCTCGCACCCTGTCTGCGGCCGGGCGCCCCGTGGTGGTCGAGGAGGTCTCGATCGGGGACTACGTGCTCGCCGGCGCCGAGGCGGCCGTGCTCGTGATGGTCGAGGCCGTCGGGCGGTTGATCCCCGGGGTACTGGGCAACGAGGCCAGCCACGCGGACGACTCGTTCGCGGTGGGTGGCATGGAGGAGCTCCTCGAGGGCCCGGTGTTCACCCGGCCTCCGGTGTGGGAGGGCATGGCCGTCCCCGAGGTCCTCACGTCCGGCGACCACGGGGCGGTCGCGCGTTGGCGCCGCGAGCAGGCCCTCGCACGAACCCGCGCGATGCGCCCGGACCTGCTCGACTGATCGTGCGCATTTCCGGGCCGGGCCCGCGGTGTGGCAGACTTGAGGGGCTGGTCGTCCCGCGTCGCCGCCACAGGGGAGTCGCGTTGCATGCGCCGGCATCCATTCCGACCCACATCTGCGGGCGACCTGTGGCTCCCGCCAGGAAGCGATCATGAACACGCTTGACTCCGTCGACGCAGCGTCGCTGCGCTCCGACATCCCCGACTTCCGCCCCGGCGACACCGTGAAGGTCCACGTGAAGGTCGTCGAGGGCACCCGCTCGCGCATCCAGGTCTTCCAGGGTGTCGTGATCCGCCGGCACGGCGGCGGCCTCGGCGAGACCTTCACGGTCCGCAAGGTCAGCTTCGGCACCGGCGTGG
The DNA here is from genome assembly GCA_963700395.1 of uncultured Actinomycetes bacterium. Lineage (GTDB taxonomy): Bacteria > Actinomycetota > Actinomycetes > S36-B12 > CAIYMF01 > Prado023. The sequence continues at coordinate 227,390 of CAVOXI010000001.1, forward strand.
AGCGCACGTTCCCCGTGCACACCCCGATCATCGAGAAGATCGAGGTCGTCACCCGCGGCGACGTCCGCCGCGCCAAGCTGTACTACCTGCGCGAGCTGCGCGGCAAGAAGGCCAAGATCCGCGAGAAGCGCGACAACGTCTGATCACGTTGCGCCCCACGAGCGCTGACGAGGGCCCCCGCCGGATGATCCGGGCGGGGGTCCTCGCTGTTCTCGTGGGGGCGCTGGTGGTTGTGCTCGCGCACGTCTTCGTCGCGGAGGTCCGCGCCGTCGACTCGGACTCGATGACGCCGACCCTCGAACCCGGGGAGCGCGTCCTGGTCGCCAAGGCCGGCGTGGACCGGTGGGCCCTGCCGCGCGGGTCGCTGGTCGTGTTCGACGGCGCGGACCTGTGGGCTCGGCCCGATGATCCGCAGGGCACGGTGTTCGTCAAGCGGATCATCGGTGTCGGCGGCGATCGGATCACCTGCTGCACCCCCGACGGCCGGCTGACTCGCAACGGTCAGGCGCTGGTGGAGCCCTACCTCGACGGGGCGAGCAGCGATCAGCAGCCGTTCGACGTCATCGTGGCGCCCGACCACTACTGGCTGATGGGAGACGATCGGGCAGTCTCAGCCGACTCGCGGACGCATCTTGGCGACCCGGGCGGTGGGAACGTCCCAGCATCACGCATCATTGGCACTGTCGAGGCGGTCGTGTGGCCCCCGGGATCGATGCGTCGTGTGAAGGGGTCCGATGAGTGAGCCGCTGGAGGTACCTGGGCCGCTCGACCCCCGGGACGACCCGGTCGAGTCGGTCCCGGCGGCTGAGGGCGTGGCCACTGGTGGCCCCGGTGCTGACTGGCCCCAGCGCGCGGAGGTCGAGCCGGAGCCGCGCGGCTCGGGGTTCCTGCGCGGCCTGCGCGAGATCGCAATCGTCGTGGTCACCGCCCTGGTCATCTCCGCAGTCGTGCGCACCTTCCTGCTCCAGGCCTTCTGGGTCCCCAGCGGGTCGATGGAGGAGACCCTGATGCGCGGGGACCGGATCCTGGTCTGGAAGCCCAACGTCAACCCGGGTCATGGTGACGTCGTCGTGTTCAAGGACCCGGCGGACTGGCTGGCCGACCCGGTGCCCGTCGGCGGCCTGCGCGGCGTCCTCAGCGAGATGGCCGCCTTCGTGGGGATCCTTCCCTCGACCTCGGGCGACGACCTGGTCAAGCGCGTGATCGGGGTCGGTGGGGACACCATCGAGTGCTGCTCGCCCGGTGGCCAGATCATCCGCAACGGCGAACCCCTCGACGAGCCCTACATCTACCCCGGGGACCCGACCGACCAGGTGAACTTCCGGGTCGAGGTCCCGCAGGGACGGCTCTTCGTGATGGGCGACCACCGTGGCGACTCCGCGGACTCGCGCTACCACCTGGAGCAGGACGACGGGACCGTCCCGGTCGAGAACGTGGTGGGCACCGCCGAGGTGATCATGTGGCCGATCTCCCGGTGGGCGACCCTGCCGACCTACGCCGACCAGCAGAGCGCCACCCCGACGGGCGTCACGAGCCCGGTGGTCCCATGATGCAGGCGCCGACCCTGCGGGTGGAGCGAGCGATGCTGCGGGCCGGGGCCTCCACCCTCGCGTGCGTCGACGAGGTCGGGCGGGGTGCCCTGGCCGGCCCGGTGACCGTGGGCGTGGTCGTGCTGGACCTCGGTGTCGGGTCGGCGCCCAAGGGCCTGCGCGACTCCAAGCTGCTGACCCCTCGGGCCCGGCGCGAGCTGCTGCCCCGCCTGCGACGGTGGCCCATCGCGTCGGCCGTCGGGCACTCCGATCCCTACGAGGTCGATGCCGTGGGCATCATCTGCGCGCTGCGCGTGGCAGCGGCTCGGGCGTTCGCAGCACTGGGGATGGTCCCCGACCAGGCGCTCCTGGACGGCAACCACAACTGGCTCAACGTGCCCGAGGAGCCCGGTGCGCTGTTCCCCGATCCCCGTCGGGCCGTCGGTGAGAGCCTGGCGGACATGTCGGTCGTGCCGCCGTCGGTGCAGACGCGTGTCCGGGCCGACCTGACCTGCGCCGGGGTGGCCGCAGCCAGTGTGCTGGCCAAGTGCGAGCGCGACGCGATCATGGTCGAGCTGGCCCAGCAGCATCCGGAGTACGGGTGGGCGCTGAACAAGGGGTATGCCGCCCCCGAGCACGTCGACGCCCTGCGCCGGCTGGGCCCCACGCCCCTGCATCGGCGCTCGTGGAACCTGCCCGGGACCGTTGAGTTCGAGCTGTCCGACGACTTGTCCACAACTTCGGGCTGACCCCTTCCGCATCCCCGCGGCGCCCCGCAGGGTTGGCCCCGGGGGTGGTGGGCGATGGGGGATCGGCAGGAGCTGGGTCGGGACGGCGAGGACGCAGCCGTCGGGTACCTGACCCAGCGGGGGATGCAGGTGGTCGAGCGGAACTGGCGATGCCGTCACGGGGAGATCGACATCATCGCCCGCGAGGGCTCCGTCCTGGTCTTCTGCGAGGTCAAGACCCGAAGTGGCACCGGCTTCGGGGTCCCGCTGTCGGCCATCACCGCCGTGAAGCTGGCCCGGATGCGTCGGCTGGCCTGCCTGTGGCTGGCGGCCACGGGCGGGCACCCCGGACCGATCCGGCTCGATGCCGTCGGGCTCCTGCGCCACCCTGACGGTCGCTTCGAGATCGACCACGTGCGCGGGGTGTCCTGATGTCCCTGGCCCGGGCCCACGGGGTGGTCATCACGGGGGTCGAGGCGCACCTGGTCGAGGTGGAGGCCCACCTGTCCTCAGGGCTGCCCGGCATGTCGATCGTCGGCCTGGCAGACACCGCCGTGGGCGAGGCCCGCGACCGTGTGCGTGCCGCCGTCCTCAACAGCGGGGCCCGCTGGCCGCAGGTGCGCATCACGGTCGGGCTGTCCCCGGCGTCGCTGCACAAGCGGGGTTCAGGGCTCGACCTGGCCATCGCGTCGGCGATCCTCGCGGCGGACGGCCAGATCCCCGCCGAGCCACTCGTGGACGCGATCCTGTTCGGGGAGCTGGGGCTCGACGGGCGGGTCCGCCCGGTGCGCGGTGCCGTCGTGGCTGCGGTGGCGGGGGTCCGATCGGGGCGCAGCCGGATCGTGGTGGCGCAGCGCAATGCCGCCGAGGCTGGCGTCGTCCCCGGGATCGACGCTGTGGGGGTGGCCTCGCTGAGGCACTGGGGCCAGCTGGTCACTGGGGCAACGGTCGACGAGTTCCACGATGAGGATCACCCAGCCGCAGGGGAGGGGCCCGGCCCCGCGTCGCCGGCATCCGAGCCCGACCTGGCAGACGTGCTCGGCCAGCCCGAGGCGGTGGCCGCCCTCGAGGTCGCCGCTGTCGGCGGCCATCACATGTCCATGGTCGGCCGGCCCGGAGTCGGGCAAGACACTCCTCGCTGAGAGACTGCCCACGATCCTGCCCGACCTCGCCGACGATGATGCCCTGACCGTCACAGCCATCCGCTCGGTGGTGGCAGATGTGGGTGGCCTCGTGCGCCGCCCGCCGTTCCAGGCCCCGCACCACACCGCCACGGTGGCGGCCCTGGTGGGCGGTGGCCGCGGTGGCCAGCCGACCCCGGGTGCAGTGACCCTGGCCCATGGGGGAGTGCTCTTCCTCGACGAGGCTGCGGAGTTCGGGTCGGCGTGCCTCGAGTCCCTGCGCCAGCCCCTGGAGTCGGGGGTCGTGCACATCGCCAGGGCGGGATTCACCGCGCGCATGCCGGCGCAGGTTCCAGCTGGTCCTGGCAGCCAACCCGTGCCCCTGCGGCCTCGGCGACGGTGCCGGCCAGGAGTGCACGTGCCGGTCGGTCGACCGGCGTCGGTACCGGGCCAAGCTGTCGGGGCCGTTGATGGACCGGGTGGACATCCGCATCGGGCTCGGACCCCCCGGACGCAGCTCGTGGTCCTCCGAGCCGGACGGTCCCGACTCAGCAAGTGTGCGCGAGCGCGTCGGGGTCGCGCGGGAGCGCGGGGTGCGTCGATGCGCAGCTCTCGGGCTGGCCCCGACCCTGAACGGCGCCCAGCCGTCGTCGCTGCTGCGCGGTCCGCTGGCTCCCGATCCCCGCGCCGCCGATCTCCTCGGCGCGGCCATCGCCGCGGGCCGGCTCAGTGCTCGGGGCGCCGACCGCGCCATCAGGGTCGCCTGGAGCCTCGCGGACCTGTCGGGAGCCGGACTCACCGTCCCTGGAGCACATCGGCCGGGCCCTGACACTGCGTGGCGACACATGAGTCGGGGTGCGTGCGGATGACTGATCGCAGCGGCATGCGCACCATCGCCCTGGCCTGCACGGTGGAGCCGGGGACTCCCGGCATCGCGGAGCTGGTCGCCGAGCACGGGACTGAGGAGGCCCTCGCCCGGGTCCGGAGCCGGCGCCGGACCCGCGTGGTCGGCCGGCTCGACCCGCAGGACGTTCCCGCGATGATGGTCGAGATGGCCCGGCGGGGGGTGCGGGTCGTCGTCCGCCGGGGGAGCCCGAGTTCCCCACCCAGCTCCTCGACCTGCCCGAACCCCCGTTGGCGCTGTGGATCCGCGGCCCGCTCGACCTGCGGGCGGCAGCCCTGCGTTCGGTCGCCGTCGTGGGGGCCAGGGCGTGCACGGCCTACGGCGAGCGCGCGACCGCCGCGGTGGCCGGCGGCCTGGCGCAGGACGGGTGGGCCGTCGTGTCGGGGGGGCCTTCGGCATCGACGCAGCCGCGCATCGCGCTGCGCTGGCCGTGGGCGGTCCCACCGTTGCGGTCCTCGCCTGCGGGGTCGACGTCGCCTATCCGCGGGCCCACGACGCGCTGCTGTGCAGGATCGCCGACTCGGGGCTGGTGGTCTCCGAGCTGCCGCCCGGCAGCCAGCCGCTCAAGCACCGCTTCCTCGCCCGGAACCGCGTGATCGCGGCGCTGACCCGTGGCACGGTGGTCGTGGAGGCCGCCCGCCGCAGCGGGGCGGTGTCCACCGCCTCCCGGGCGCTCGAGCTCGGACGGGTGGTCATGGCCGTCCCGGGACCGGTCACGTCGATGGCCAGCTCCGGGACCAACAGGTTGCTCCACGAGGCAGTCGGCCCGGGCCGTCAGCGACAGCGCGGAGGTCGCGTCGCTGCTACGCGGCCCCGGCGCGGCCACCGACGAGCCCGATGCGAAGCGTCGCTGCGGAGGCGTGCGACGGCGGGCCGGGGAACCGGGATGGGACTGCCCGACGGGGCGCTCGTGGTCCTCGAGGTGCTGCCTGAGCGAGGCAGTCGCACCGTGGAGGCCGTCGGCCTCGCGCGCGCTGGGATCAGCCCGGCCGCAGTGCCTGGCGCACCTCGGGCTGCTGGAGATCATGGGACTCGCGCGGCGGACCGGGGCGGGTTGGCGCCGATACGGGTGAGGTGGGGCAGCATGGGGCCGTGACCCTGCCGATCGCGTTCGAGGAGGCACTGGCGGGCTTCGCCACGCACCTGCGCGACGAGCGGGGGCGCGGACCCAACACCGTTCGGGCCTACGTCGGCGACGTCGCGGACCTCCTGGGCTTCGCCGCCGACCAGGGGGTGGCCGCAGCTGCCGGACATCGACCTCGTCCTGCTGCGCGCCTGGCTGGCGCGCATGGACCGGCGAGGGGCTGCCCGGTCCACGATCTCCCGGCACGTGGCGGCCGCGAGGAGCTTCACCGGCTGGGCGATGCGCCAGGGACTCATCGACCGCGCGATCCCTGCTGCCCGACTCAGTCGGCCCGTCGGCACACCGGGGCATCCCCGAGGTCCTTCGATCCGGCCAGGTCGATGAGCCTGCATGACCGTCGCGATCCTGCGCGCCGATGACGCCGACCCGGTCCACCTGCGCGACGTGGCGATCGTCGAGCTGCTCTACGCCACCGGGATGCGGGTCTCCGAGCTGGTCGGGATGGAATCGCCGCGACCTGGACTGGTCGCGCCACGCCGCGCGCGTCCTCGGCAAGGGGGACACGGAGCGGGTGGTCCCGTTCGGTGTCCCGGCCGCACGTGCTCTGCACTCGTGGATCGACCGTCGGGCGCCCGCGCCTGGCTGGACCGGGCAGCGCCGACGCGCTGTTCCTGGGCGCCCGCGGCGGTCGCATCGACCCACGGGTGGTGCGCCGGTGCGGTCCACGGACTCCTCGCGCATGTGCCGGACGCCCCGGACATGGGACCCCACGGGCTCCGGCATTCGATGGCGACACACCTGGTCGAGGGCGGCGCGGACCTTCGGTCCGTACAGGAGGTGCTCGGCCACGCTAGTCTCGGCACGACGCAGATCTACACCCACGTCTCGATCGAGCGACTGAGGAGCAGCTATGACCGGGCCCACCCCCGTGCCTGACAACACGCTGCGCCTGGCGCAAGCCCGAGGTCGACCGACGACGCGCTGATCGATCCCGACGACGCCGTCCGCGAGCTCGACGAGCCCGGGGCCGCGCTTGCGCGCCTGTGGCGGGAGTACAAGCAGACGGCCGACGCAGGGATCCGCGAGCAGCTGATCCTGCAGTACGCCCCGCTGGTGCGCTACGTGGCCGGCCGCGTCGGCGTCGGGCTGCCGTCCAACGTCGAGCAGGGGGACCTCGTCTCCTACGGTGTGTTCGGCCTCATCGACGCCATCGAGAAGTACGACCCCGAGCGCGCGATCAAGTTCGAGACCTACGCGATCAACCGCATCCGGGGTGCGATCATCGACGAGCTGCGCTCGATCGACTGGATCCCGCGCTCGGTGCGCACGAAGGCCCGGGACATCGAGCGTGCGATCGCCGTCCTCGAGGCGACGCTGCAGCGCACGCCCACCGAGGCCGAGATCGCCGACGAGCTCGGCATGGACTCTCGACGAGCTGCACCGGGTCTTCGGCCAGGTGTCGTTCGTGCACGTGGTCGCCCTCGACGAGCTGCTCGGCTCGGCGGACCAGGGCGACGGCTCCACCCTGGGCGAGCGACTCGAGGACGAGCGCACGACGGCCCCCGGTGACGCCCTCGACGACGAGGAGACCACGTCAGCTGCTCGCCCGGGTGATCCACACGCTGCCCGAGCGCGAGCAGATCGTCGTCACGCTCTACTACTACGAGGGCCTGACCCTCTCGGAGATCGGCCACGTGCTCGGAGTGACCGAGAGCCGGATCTGCCAGATGCACTCCAAGGCGATGATGGGCATGCGCACGCGGATCGGGACCTTCGACGACGAGTGACGTGCCTCCCGCTCACCACGGGCGCAGGCGCGCTGAGGCGTGGCCCAGCAGCAGCATCGGGTCCAGGTACTCCCGACCGCGCCGCAGGCCCAGGTGCAGGCAGCGCCCCGAGCCGCAGTGGCCGGTCCCGGCGGCGATGTGCCCGATCGTCTCGCCGGGACGCACCCGTTGGCCCTGCTCGACGACCGGCTCGACCGGTTCGTAGGTGGTGCGCAGGGTCCCATGGTCCACGGTGACCACCCCACGCCCGGCGATCGTGCCCACGAAGGTCACCCGACCGCTGCCCGCAGCGCGCACGCCGGCCCCGAGCGTGGTCCGCAGGTCGACGCCCCGGTGGCCCGGAAGCCAGGGATGCGCCGGCGGGTCGAAGTGCCGAACCACGGCAGGCGGCGAGACGGGGGCGACCCAGCGGATCGTGTCCTGCGCGCTGCTGGCGGCAGGTGCGCAGATGAGCAGCGCGGCGAGGGTGGCGGTGGTCGGCAACCGCGTGGCGATCATGGGCCAACAGTGCCCCGGCGATCCCGGCTCGGACAGTGGCCCGGCCACGATCTGTGGATGAGGGCCGGGGCCGCACGCAGGGCCGCCGACGCAGGCAGTGATCACCGGGAGGGGATTTCCGCGGCGTCGGGGATTCGTCGTAGACTGTGCCCACGGGTCCTCCGGGATCCGAATTCGCATGCCCCAGCACGGAAGCCTGGTCGGAACGGTCTGCCTCGGCAGCCCGACCAGTCGGGGGCATCAGGGCGACCGCCGGCCGGTGGTCGTGACAACCGACCGCGCGGCGCCGCCGCGCACGAAAGAGGACCACCCATGGCCGTCGTCACGATGCGCCAGATGCTGGAGAGCGGTGTCCACTTCGGGCACCAGACCCGGCGCTGGAACCCCAAGATGAAGCGCTTCATCCTCACCGAGCGCAATGGCATCTACATCATCGACCTGACCCAGTCGCTGACCTCCATCGACCGCGCCTACTCCTACGTCAAGGAGACCGTGTCGCGCGGCGGGAGCGTCATGTTCGTCGGGACCAAGAAGCAGGCCCAGGAGGCCGTCGCCGAGCAGGCCTCGCGCGTGGGCATGCCCTACGTCAACGAGCGCTGGCTGGGCGGGATGCTCACCAACTTCCAGACCGTGCACAAGAGGCTCCAGCGCCTCAAGGAGCTCGAGCAGATCGATTTCGAGGACGTCGCCGGCTCCGGCATGACCAAGAAGGAGCTGCTCGTCCTGCGTCGCGAGAAGGACAAGCTCGTGCGCACCCTGGGCGGCATCCGGGACATGAACAAGATCCCCTCGGCCGTCTGGATCGTCGACACGAACAAGGAGCACATCGCCGTCGGCGAGGCGCGCAAGCTGGGCATCCCGGTCATCGCGATCCTGGACTCCAACTGCGACCCGGATGTCGTGGACTTCCCGATCCCCGGCAACGACGACGCGATCCGCGCTGTCGGCCTGCTGACCCGCGTGATCGCCGACGCCGTGGCCGAGGGCCTCGTCGCCCGCGCCAGCGGGGGCACCTCCGAGGCAGTGGAGCCGCTGGCCGAGTGGGAGGCCGAGCTTCTCGCGGCCCACCAGGCCGAGGCTCGTTGCCGACGCCGTGGCCGTCGAGGCCGTCACCGAGGCAGTCGTCGCCGAGGTCGTCGCCGAGGAGGCGGTTGCCGAGGCGGTCGCTGCCGACGCTGTTGCTGAGGAGGCCGTGATCGACGCCCTCATCGCCGAGGCGGTCGCCGACGAGGAGATCGCCGAGGCCCAGGCCGGCTTCGTGTCCCCCGAGGAGGCCGCGGCCGCGATCGAGGTCGCAGCCGTCGAGGAGGCCATCGCCGAGGAGGCAGTCGCGGAGGCCGCAGTGGCCGAGGCGGTCGCTGAGGAGGCCGTCGTCGAGGCCATCGTCGCCGACGCCGTCGCGGAGGAGGCGGTCGAGGAGGCCGTCATCATCGAGGCCGTCGCCGAGGCCGAGGTCGAGGCCGAGTCCGACGCCGCCGACAAGGCAGCCGAGTAGTCACACCCACGTTCGACGCGGCAGCCGGTCCGACCGGCGCCGCTGACACCGTCCTGCCCGAGCCCGGGCAGGACGGTGCTCGCCCTCGCTACGGGGCCACGCGCCCCACCTGAGAAAGGACAGCCCATGGCTGCGATCACCGCCGCGGACGTCAAGAAGCTCCGCGACCTCACCTCCGCCGGGATGATGGAGTGCAAGAAGGCCCTGACCGAGGCCGATGGCGACTTCGAGGCCGCCGTGGAGATCCTGCGCATCTCCGGTGCCGCCAAGGCCGCCAAGCGTGGCGCCGAGCGCACCACCAAGAACGGCCTGGTCGTCGCGAAGGGCGGCTCGCTGGTCGAGCTGCTCTGCGAGACCGACTTCGTGGCCAAGAACGCCGACTTCCAGGCCTTCGCCGACGAGGTCGTCGCCCTGGCCGACGAGATCGGCGCGGAGGGCCGCGACGCCCTCGCCGGTGCCGAGATGGCCAACGGCAAGACCGTGGCTGATGCGATCCAGGAGATGTCCGGGGTCATCGGCGAGAAGCTCGAGCTCGGCCGCGTCGCACTGCTCGAGGGCACCATCGCCACCTACATGCACAAGCGCTCGGCGGACCTGCCGCCGCAGGTGGGCGTGCTGGTCGCCTACGAGGGCAACGAGGAGACCGCGCGCGCCGTCGGCATGCAGATCGCCGCGATGCGCCCCGAGTTCCTCACCCGCGAGGACGTTCCTGCCGACGTCGTGGCCCACGAGCAGCACATCGCCGAGGCGACCGCGCGTGAGGAGGGCAAGCCCGAGGGCGCCCTGCCCAGGATCATCGAGGGCCGGGTCAACGGGTTCTTCAAGGAGCGGGTCCTGCTGGAGCAGTCCTCGGTCCAGGACAGCAAGAAGAACGTGAAGGCCTACGCCGCCGAGAACGGCGCCGAGATCACCGGCTTCGCCAGGATCGAGATCGGCGGCTGAGGCACGCACCATCGAACGCAGCGACCGCCCCCGGGACGAACACCTCCCGGGGGCGTCGTGCATCGGGAAGTAGGGCACAATCAGCCCCGTGACGGTCGACCAGCCCACCCTGGACGGAACCTTCGAGCGTTGGGCTGAGGCCCCGCAGCAGGGATGGCGCCGGGTCCTGCTGAAGCTCTCGGGCGAGGCCTTCGCCGGCGGGGGCGGGCTCGGCGTCGACCCGGACGTCGTCTCGAGCATCGCCCGGCAGATCGCCGACGTGGTGCGCGATGGGACACAGGTGGCTGTCGTGATCGGCGGGGGGAACTACTTCCGCGGCGCCCAGCTGCACGAGCGCGGGATGGACCGCTCGCGCGCGGACTACATGGGCATGCTCGGGACAGTCATGAACTGCCTGGCCCTCCAGGACTTCCTGGAGAAGGAGGGCATCGAGACCCGCGTGCAGACTGCGATCCCGATGAACCAGGTGGCCGAGCCGTACCTGCCACGGCGCGCCGTGCGGCACCTGGAGAAGGGTCGCGTGGTCATCTTCGGCGCGGGGCTCGGGGTCCCGTTCTTCTCCACCGACACCTGCGCCGCGCAGCGAGCCCTCGAGGTGGGGGCCAAGGTCGTCCTGATGGCCAAGGGCGTCGACGGGGTGTACGACGACGATCCCACGCACGAACCCGGACGCAGTGCGCTTCGACCACCTCGACCACTCCGAGGTCCTGGCGCGTGGGCTCAAGGTCGCCGACGCGACTGCGATCTCGCTGTGCGCGGACAACGACCTGCCGATCATCGTGTTCAACCTCCTCGTCTAGGGAACATCGCTCGGGCGGTCCAGGGTGAGAGGATCGGCACACTGATCGCGCCGGTGGACTGACCGGCGCTGCCCGACCCTGGACCCTGACCACAAGGAGAAGCGATGATCGACGAGGAGCTGTTCGAGGCCGAGGAGAAGATGGACAAGGCCGTGACCGTGGCCAAGGAGGACTTCGCGACGATCCGCACCGGTCGGGCGACACCCCGAGATGTTCAGCAAGATCCTGGTCGACTACTACGGGGCTCCGACGCCCATCGCAGCAGCTGGCGTCGTTCCAGACCCCCGAGGCGCGGATGATCCTCATCTCGCCGTTCGACAAGAGCTCGATGCACAACATCGAGAAGGCGATCCGCGACTCCGACCTCGGGGTGAACCCCGTCGACGACGGGGTCAGATCCGCGTGGTGCTGCCCGTCCTCACCGAGGAGCGCCGCAAGGAGTACGTCAAGCTGGCGCGGCACAAGGCCGAGGAGTCGCGCGTGTCGATCCGCAACATCCGCCGGCACACCAAGGACCACCTCGAGCGGATGAACAAGGACGGCGATGCCGGCGAGGACGACATCAGGCGGGCTGAGAAGTCCCTCGAGGACCTCACCGCCAAGCACATCGCGATGGTGGAGGACCTGCTCAAGCACAAGGAAGCCGAACTGCTCGAGATCTGAGAGGACGGTGCGCGCATGAGCGGATCGACTGCCGCACCACCGCCGGAGGGCGATACGGCCGAACCGAAGAAGTCCCGGGCCGGGCGCAACCTGCCGGCCGCCATCGGCGTGGGCGTGCTCATGGTCGCGATCGCCCTTGCGTCGCTCTACTGGCAGCTCTGGCTGTTCGTCGGCGTGATCGTGGCGGCCATCGTGATCGGCACCGACGAGCTCGCGTCGGCAATGCGCTCCAAGGGGATCCAGCTCACCAAGACACCCCTGCTCGCGGCCGCGGTGGCGCTGCCGGTGCTCGGCTACTTCGCCGGCGCGGCGCAGGTCCTGATGGGCTACGGGTTGCTGTTCCTGTTCACCGTGGTCTGGCGCCTGTTCCGCCACGGGGTCGACGACTTCGTCCGGGACTCCACGGCCAGCGGGTTCGTGCTGGCCTACGCGCCGCTGATGGGCGGGTTCGCCGCCCTCATCGCCGCCTCGCCGGACGGCGCCGACCGGGTGCTCACCTTCATCGCCCTGTCCATCGCCAGCGACATCGGGGGGTATGCCTCCGGGGTGCTGTTCGGCAAGCACCCGATGGCTGCGGCGATCAGCCCGAAGAAGTCGTGGGAGGGATTCGCCGGGTCGATCACCCTGCAGGTGGTCCTGGGCTCGGTGATGTTCGTGCTGCTGCTGGACTCCGACTGGTGGAAGGGCGCGATCGTCGGGGCCATCATGACGGTGACGGCCACGCTGGGCGACTTCATCGAGTCGGCGATCAAGCGCGACCTCGGCATCAAGGACATGTCCAACCTGCTCCCCGGGCACGGTGGGCTCATGGACCGCCTGGACAGCCTGATCCCGAACACGGTGGTCGCCTACACGCTGTTCGCGATCTTCCTGGGCGGGGTCAGCTGACGTGAGCCAGCCCCCGGGAGTGCTGGTCCTCGAGGCCCCGCGCCGCGGCAAGCCGCCACGGCACCTGTCGGACATGACCCTTGCCGAGCGGCGCGAGGCGGTGGGCGCGGCGGGCCTGCCGAAGTTCCGAGCCGACCAGGTCAGCAACCACTGGTTCGCCCGCCTCGTCGACGATCCGCAGCAATGGACCGACATCCCCGCCGCGCTGCGCGACCCCGCTGGCGCAGAGCCTCTGCCCGCCCCTGCTGACGAACGTGCGCGACATCACCTGCGACGGCGGGCTGACGGTCAAGTCCGTGTGGCGCCTGCACGACGGGGCGATGGTCGAGTCCGTGCTGATGCGCTACCCCGCCACCCGCAACAGTCGCGAGCGGGTCACTGTGTGCGTCTCCTCACAGGCCGGCTGCGGGATGAACTGCCCCTTCTGCGCGACCGGGCAGGCGGGTCTCACGCGCAACCTGTCGACCGCCGAGGTGGTCGAGCAGGTCGCTCGCCGGCGCCGCGCACTGTCGCGCGGGGACGTGGCGGGGACCGGCCGGGTGTCCAACGTCGTCTTCATGGGCATGGGTGAGCCGCTGGCCAACTACAACGTCGTGGTCGGGGCGGTCCGCCGGATGATCGCACCCGCCGCCCGACGGGTTCGGCATGAGCGCGCGCGGCGGTGACGGTCTCGACGGTGGGGCTCGTGCCGGCGATCCGCAAGCTGGCCGCCGAGCGTTGGCTGTGACGCTGGCGCTGGCCTTCACGCCCCCGACGACGAGCTGCGCGACACGCTGGTGCCGGTGAACACCCGGTGGAAGGTGGCCGAGGCCATCGACGCCGCTCGGTACACGCCGGCGACCGGACAGGCGGGCGTCGATCGAGTACGCGCTGATCCGCGACATCAACGACCAGCCTGGCGCGCGGACCTGCTCGGCAAGCGGCTGCACGCGCGGGGCCGGCTGGTGCACGTCAACCTCATCCCGCTGAACCCGACACCCGGCTCGAAGTGGACGGCATCGGATCCCGCCGTGGAGCGCGCGTTCGTGGCCGCCCTCGAGGCGCGCGGCATCCCGACCACGGTCCGCGACACCCGCGGCAGCGAGATCGATGGCGCCTGCGGCCAGCTCGCGGTGACAGTCCGGGACTGAGCCCCGCCCCAGCGGTCCCCGAACCTCCAAGGCCCTACCAGCCGCACCGGAAGCCGGGGTCCTTCGGGGAGGGTGTGGGCATCGCAGACCCCCGCTCATCGACGGTCCGGCCCGCTCGTCGCAGGGCCTGCCCCGTGGCACCCGGGCACCACGTTCCGAGGGCCAGACTGGGCCCACACCGACGACCAGGGAGACCCAATGGCCACGTACGCGCAGGCACACGCCCAGAGCATCGCGGATCCCGGGACCTTCTGGGGCGCGGCGGCCGAGGCGATCACCTGGAGCACGCCGCCGACGGCCGTCTGCGACGACAGCGCCGCCCCGCTGTACCGCTGGTACCCGGACGCACGGCTGAACACGTGCTTCAACGCCCTGGACCGCCACGTGCTGGCAGGTCGCGGCGACCAGGCCGCCCTGCTGCACGTCAGCCCCGTGACCAACACGCAGCGCACGTTCACCTACGCCGAGCTGCTCGACGAGGTGGCCCGCTTCGCCGGTGCGCTCAGCGCCCTCGGGGTCGGGGCCGGTGACCGGGTCGTCCTGTCGATGCCCATGGTGCCGGAGGCCGTCATCGGGATGCTGGCGTGCGCACGGCTCGGTGCGGTGCACTCCGTGGTGTTCGGGGGGTTCGCCGCCGACGAGCTCGCGGTACGGATCGACGACGCCCAGCCGAAGGTGATCCTCTCGGCGTCGTGCGGCATCGAGACGCATCGCACGGTCGCGTACAAGCCGCTGCTCGACGAGGCGCTGGCCCTGGCCACCCACGAACCGATCGCCTGCGTCATCCTGCAGCGCCCGGAGCTGGTGGCCGCCATGGGCCCGCGGGACCACGACTGGGCGGAGCTGGCATCGGGTGCCGAGCCCGTGGGCTGCACCGACGTCGCGGCGACGGACCCGCTCTACATCCTCTACACGTCCGGCACGACCGGCCGGCCGAAGGGCATCGTGCGCGACAACGGCGGCCACGCCGTCGCCCTGGCCTGGTCGATGGCCAACGTCTACGACATCGGTCCCGGGGACGTCTGGTGGGCCGCCTCGGACGTGGGTTGGGTCGTGGGGCACTCCTACATCGTCTATGCGCCGCTGCTGGTCGGCGCCACGACCGTGCTGTACGAGGGCAAGCCCGTCGGCACCCCGGACGCCGCTGCGTTCTGGCGGGTGATCGCCGAGCACCGCGTCAAGGCGCTCTTCACCGCCCCGACGGCGATCCGCGCCATCCGGCGCGAGGACCCCGAGGGCGACCTGATCGGCGACCACGACATCTCCAGCCTGAAGACGCTGTTCCTCGCGGGGGAGCGGCTGGACCCGGACACCTACCACTGGGCGACGAGGGTCCTCGGTGTCCCGGTCGTGGACAACTGGTGGCAGACGGAGACCGGTTGGCCGATCGCAGCGAACCCGCGCGGGCTGGAGCCGCTGCCGCTCAAGGAGGGCTCACCATCGGTGGCCGTGCCCGGCTACGACGTCCGGGTCCTCGATGGGGAGGGCAGCGAGGTCGAGCCCGGGACGGAGGGCAACATCGTCATCAGGCTGCCGCTGCCCCCGGGCACCCTGCCGACACTGTGGGGCGACGACGAGCGCTACGTGTCCTCCTACCTCAGCGCCTTCCCCGGCTACTACACCACTGGTGATGGCGGCTTCGTCGATGCCGACGGCTACCTGTACGTGCTGGGCCGCACCGACGACGTCATCAACGTCGCCGGGCACCGGCTGTCCACCGGGGTGATGGAGGCCGTGGTGGCGTCCCACCCGGCGGTGGCCGAGTGTGCCGTCATCGGGGTCGCCGACGACCTGAAGGGCCAGTCGCCGCGTGCGTTCGTCGTGCTCAAGGACGGCGTGACGATCGACCCGGACGACCTGACCCGTCAGATCGTCGCCGAGGTCCGCAAGCACGTCGGACCGGTGGCGGCATTCAAGGAGGTCGTGATCGTGCCCGGGCTGCCCAAGACGCGCTCGGGCAAGATCCTGCGGCGCACCATGCGCGGGATCGCCGACGGCCGACCCGAGCAGATCCCCTCGACGATCGAGGACGCGAGCGTGCTCGACGTCCTCACCCCGCTGCTGCAGATGCACTCCGGGCAGGCGCGGTAGCGGCTCGGGCGAGCTGGGTGCGCAGGGCGAGCACCGCGCTCTCCCGATGCTCGGCGAGCACGGCAACCAGCGTGTCCACGTCACTGCCTCGACCGCGGCCAGTGCTCGGGCGTGCTCTTGGGCACCCCGTGCGACGTTGTCCCTGACGGCGAACCAGCGCGCGCGATAGATGTCCGAGGCGTCCCAGAGCGTGGTCAGGATGCGCTCGGCCCTGGGCGTGGGACGCAGGATCGCCCAGTGGAAGGCGCGGTTCGCCGCGGCCATGGCCGCCGGGTCGGCCCCGGCGGCGCGACTCGGCGGCCGTCAGCTGCGCATAGGCGGCCACGCACGGCGTCGAGGTGGGCCGGTTCATGGCGGGCAAGGGCGCGTCGGGCGAGGTCGTCCTCCAGCAGCGCCCTCAGGTGGTAGATCTCCTCGAACTCGTCGAGGTCCAGCTCGGTGACCCGATAGCCACGATGGGGGACGTAGATGACGTGGCCCTCGGACTCCAGCATCCGCAGGGCCTCGCGCAGCGGGACGCGGCTCACCCCCAGGCGAGGCGGCCAGGTCCTCCTGCCGCATCGGGGCCCGGAGGCTATCTGCCCGCGCAGGATCCGGGCGCGCAGCTCGACCAGCACCGCCTCCTGGGCGGTCGGCGGCCGCTGGAAGTCAGGCATCGGCACCTCCCCGATGCGGGCCGTGGGGGAGCAGCGCGGTAGCGCCACGGGAGTGCGCGACAGGCGTGATCGGGTTCGCCACCGTCGGCACCCCTGCGGCCAGGACGACCGGGAGCCAGTCCGAGCGAGTCGGCCAGGTCGAGGGCGCGCGGGGATGTCGTTGACGGGACCGGCCGGGACGCCGGCGGCGCGTCAGGGCTTCAACCCACCCCGCGGTCGGGCGTGCGGCCAGGGCCCGCCCGAGCTGCCGTGCCAGCTCGTCGCGGTGCGCCACCCGCGCCGGGTTGGTGGCGTAGTCCGGAGCGCCGGCCAGGTCCAGCGCGAGCACGTCGCACAGCGCCGGAACTGGCGGTCGTTGCCCACCGCCAGGGCGAGCGTCCCGTCAGCCGTCGGCAGCGTCTCGTAGGGCGCGATGCTCGGGTGCTCGTTGCCCACGCGTGCGGCACGCCCCGGCGCCGACCACCGCCTGGGCCTGGTTGACCAGCGCCGAGAGCAGTGGAGCTGAGCAGGTTCACCTCGACGTGTTGGCCCCGCCCGCTGAGGGCGCGCTCGTGCAGGGCGGCGAGGATCCCCACGGCCGCGTGCAGGCCGGTGAGGACGTCGACGAGGGCGACGCCCACCTTGGTCGGCTGGTCCGGCGCAGGGCCGGTGACGCTCATCAGCCCGCCCATCGCCTGCACGAGCAGGTCGTAGCCGGGCATCGCCGCGCCTGCGCCGGAGCCGAACCCGGTGATCGAGGCGTAGACGAGCCCCGGGTTGGTGGCGCGACACCGCGTCGTAGCCCAGGCCGAAGCGGTCCATCGTACCCGCAGCGAAGTTCTCCACGAGCACGTCGGCGGACGCAGCCAGGTCGAAGGCCTTGGCGCGGTCCTCCTCGTCGGAGAGGTCGAGCCAGACGGTGGTCTTGTTGCGGTTCACGGACTGGAAGTACGTGGTCGTGCCGTCGGCGGCGTACGGAGGTCCCCAGGACCGCGTGTCGTCGCCGTGGGGGGGCCGCTCGACCTTGACGACCTCGGCGCCGAGGTCGGCGAGCATCATCGTGGCGTAGGGACCGGCCAGCACCCGGCTGAAGTCGGCCACGCGCAGCCCCGCCAGCGGGCCCATGGCATCGGCGCTCATCGGTATGCGGCGATCCCGGTGAGGGCCTGGCCGATGACGAGGGTGTGGATGTCGTGGGTGCCCTCGTAGGTGTAGACGCTCTCGAGGTTGTTCATGTGCCGGATCACCGGGTACTCCAGCGAGATGCCGTTGCCGCCGAGGATCGCCCGGGCCTCGCGGGCCACGTGCAGTGCTGCTGCCACGTTGTTGAACTTGCCGACGCTGACCTGCTGCGTGGTGAGGGCACCGGCGTCCTTGAACCGGCCGAGGTGCAGCGCGAGCAGGTGTCCGTTGCCCACGGCCACCGCCATCTCGGCGAGCTTGCGCTGTGTCAGCTGGAAGCCGGCGATCGGTCGCCCGAACTGCTCGCGTGAGGCTGCGTACTCGAGCGCGGTGTCGAGGCAGTCGCGGGCCGCGCCGATGGAGCCGAACACGATCCCGTACCGTGCCTCGGCCAGGCAGCCCAGCGGGCCCGACAGCCCACGGGCGCCGGGAAGCATGGCGTCGGCCGGCAGCCGTACTCCTTCGAGGACCAGCTCGGAGGTGACCGACGCGCGCAGGCTGAGCTTGTGCGCGATGGGACGGGCGCTGAACCCAGCGGTGTCGGTCGGCACGAGGAACCCACGGATCGTGCCCTCGCGCGTGGGCCCACACCACTGCCACGTCCGCGACCGAGCCGTTGGTGATCCACATCTTCGTCCCCGACAGGACCCAGTCGCCACCGTCGCGGACGGCGGTCGTGCGCATTGATCCGGGGTCGGATCCCGCGTCGGGCTCGGTCAGCCCGAAGCAGCCGATCAGCTCGCCCGGCAGCCATGCCGGGCAGCCACTCGCTGGCGCTGCTCCTGGGAGCCGTACGCGTGGATGGCGAACATCGCCAGGGAGCCCTGGACGCTGACGAGCGAGCGGATCCCCGAGTCCGCTGCCTCGAGCTCGAGACAGGCCAGCCCGTACGAGGTGGCGTCGGTGCCGGCGCATCCGTAGCCCTCGAGGTGCATGCCCAGCACGCCCAGGGACCCGAGCTCGCGCGCCAACTCGCGCACCGGCAGCTCGCCGGCCTCGAACCAGCCCGCCAGGTGGGGGCGCAGGTGCTCGTCAGCGAACCGGCGCACGGTGTCGCGGATCTCCGCCTGCTCGGGGGAGAGCAGGGTGTCGATCGCGAAGAGCTCGGTGGGGGACAGTCGGTGCGTCGTGGGCACGGTCATTCGGTCACCTCAGGTAGAAGGTGCGGCCACGCTACCAGATTGGATCCAATATCCAAGTCAAGCGGCCAGGGCATCTCCCGCCCACCTCGCCCGCACAGCTGGCCGTGTCCACCATCGAGCGGACGAGTCCGAAGCTGGTCCGCTCCTCGGAGCGTCGATGCGTCGGAATCCGGACCGATCGCGCGGCGGGGGCGGAGACTGACACCATCTGCTGGTGCCCACGTACCCGATCGACTCCCTGCTCGAGCTCCTGGACCTCGAGCGCCGCCCCGGCGACCTGTTCGTGGGGATCAGCCATGACGTCAGCTACACCCGGATCTTCGGCGGCCAGGTGGCGGCCCAGGCGCTGGTGGCAGCGGGGCGGACCGTGGACCCGGAGCGCTACGTGCACTCGCTGCACGCCTACTTCCTGCGCCCGGGTGACCCCAAGTCCCCGGTCGAGTTCCACGTCGAGCGGATGCGCGACGGTCGCGGGTTCAGCGTCCGACGGGTGCTCGCCCACCAGCACGGCAGGGTGACGTTCGCGATGTCAGCGTCGTTCCACGTGCCCGAGGCCACGCCCATCGCGCACACGACCCGGGCCCGCGAGGTCCCCGGCCCGGAGGGGCTGCCCTCGTTGGCCGAGCTGATGGAGCCGCACGTCGACCAACTGCCGCCGATCCTCGTGGAGGTCACGCCACCGGTGGACATCCGCCCGGTCCGCGGGCTCGGCCAGCAGCTGGTCGCGTGGTGGGGTGACGCCTTCCCCGACCACCCCACCGCGTGGGGAGGAGGGTGGTGACTACCCGGGGGAGGACGTCGTCTGGTTCCGCTCGGACGGGCCGATGCCCGAGGACCCGCTGCTCCACGTGTGCGTCGCGGCGTACTTCTCGGATGCGACCCTGCTCGACGCCGTCCAGCGCCGGCACGGGTACTACGTGGGGTCCGGGGACCTCGACGTCGCCAGCCTCGACCACGCGATGTGGTTCCACCGTCCGTACCGCGCGGACGAATGGGCCCTCTACGTGACCGCGTCACCGGCGGCGGAGCGGGGCCTGGGGTTCGCCCGCGGGCGGATGTTCGACCGCAACGGCGAGCTGATGATCTCCATCACGCAGGAGGGACTGTTCCGCCGGCCTACCGCTCCGGGAGCGCCGTTGGCACGGGAGTGAGGGCGCTCGACGGTCGCGGTGGGACCGTCCAGATCCTCCCCGGCTGCCCGGGAGGACGGCGCGTCGCCGCCTCCCGAGGTGGACGACGGATCGTCGTCGGCACCGAGCGACTCCGCGCGCGCGAGCGCCCTGCGGGCGAGGGCGGCCACGACCAGGCCGGCCAGGGCCGCTGACGGCGCCGACCGCCAGGCCCCAGGACGAGCCACCGGCATCGATGAGGGCACCAGCCAGCGCCACGGCGGCAGCCGAGCCGATGAGGACCCCGGAGATGGCCAGTGCCAGCGCCTCGGTGAGCCGGGTGCGCGGCAGCGACCGCTCGATGATCTGCATGGACCCGATCATCACGGCCGGACACCCCGAGACCGGCGGCGAACATGCCCGCGGCGTACCAGGCCGAGTCCGCCGATGAACGGGATCGTGGCGGTCGCGACGGCAAGGGTGGCGGTGCCCACGAGGACCTGGACTGACAGCAGCCAGCCGCCGGGGCGGGCACCGAGGTAGAGGCCGGTCAGGCCGCTGGACAGGGCGAAGACGCCCAGGAGCCAGCCCGTGGCCCAGACCGCGCCCACCTCCTGCGCGAAGGCCACGGTCGACACCTCGAGGGCGCCGAAGATCGCCCCCATGAGGACCATCAGCAGGGTCAGCACCTGCAGGGTCGGCGAGCGCCACACCGCCGGGCCGTGAGAGCTCCGTGCGCGGGGCCGACGCGGGCTCGGTCGACCGTTGCGCCGCGAGCGCGAGCGCGCCGGAGCCGGCGAGGAGAAGCCCGGTGAGGATGGCCGACCACGGGGCGATCGCAACGGCCAGCGCGGTGGCCAAGGGGGGTCCCAGGACGAACGCGACCTCGTCGAGGGTGGACTCGAGGGCGAAGGCCGACGTGAGCTCGTCGGGCCCTTCGGTGATCCCGGCCCAGCGGGTTCGCACCATCGCGCCGAGGTTCGGTCCCGACAGCCCGGCCGTCACGCCCAGGGCCAGCCAGAGCGCCATCGGAGTCCCGGCCATCACCGCGATCGTGAGGCTGGCCACGGCCACGATGTGCACGCCGATCAGCGGCGGTATGACGCGGTGCTGGCCGAACCTGTCGGCCAGTCGCGCCCCGAACGGCCCTCCGACGGCCCCGGCCAGGGTGATCGAGGCGGCGACCGCTCCCGCCTGGCCGTACGAACCCGTCTCCGTGGCCACGAGCATGGTCATCGCCAAGCCCGAGCATCGCCATCGGGAAGCGCCCGACGAACGCCGGCGACAGGTCATCCCGACCGTTCCCGGGTGGCGGAAGATCGCTCGGAAGGCCTGCATCGCGTCCTACCTACCCGTCGGCGTGCTCGGCAAACGGGCCCAGCGGCTCCGTGGTGCCGATCACCGGGCCGGGCACCCGGATCAGCGGGCGCCCGGGACCCGGGCTGCGGCCCGGCGCCCACGTTGCCGTAGCGGTGCGCGGTCACGCAGACGCTCTGCTCGTGCATCCACCGCGGGCCCTCCACCGCGACGGTGGCGGCGACCGGTCGTCGGTCGACGCTGATCCCGGCATCGAGGCCGGTGACCGCGAGGTCACCGGGGTCCTCCGCGGACAGCCAGCGGACGCGGCTGACCTCGCGGTTGGCCACCGCGCCTGATGGCGTCCTCGACCGACTCCACTGCGGTGTCGGCCCCACGTGACGTCGGCGCTGCTCAGCACGATCCTGGTCCCGGTGCGTGCCGCGAGCCGGCGGACCGACTCCAGGTCGGTCGACCGGGTCGCCCGCGTCGACGCGCACCAGGACCGGTGCGCGCAGCGGGCGGTACCGGATGATGTTGCGCTCGACGGTGAGCCCGGTCAGGTCGCGGGCAGCGCTGCCCGTGCCTACCCACCACGCCTCGACGTCACCGCTGGTCAGCGCGACATCGCCGGGCGCCCAGTCGCGCAGGCAGGCCACGTAGTTCTCGCCGCCGGCCTTCGCCGTCGGACCGACCGCGGACTTCTTCCAGCCGCCGAACGGCTGCCGGTTGACCACGGCCCCGGTCGTCCCGCGGTTGACGTACGCGTTGCCGGCCTCGATGCGATCGATCCACGTCTCGCACTCCGCCGGTGTCCAGCGCATGGATGCCGGCGGTGAGGCCGTACTCCACCATGTTCTGCCAGGCGATCGCGGTGTCCAGGTCAGGCGCGCGCATCACGCCCAGCACGGGGCCGAACCACTCCGTCAGGTGCGTCCATGAGCCCGGCTGCACGCCGATCTTGACCCCGGGCTCCACATGTGGCCGGTCGCGTCGAGCTGCTTGGGCGCCACCAGCCATGACTCGCCGGGCTCCAGGGTGGTCAGGGCGCGCAGCAGCGGGCCCTCCGCCGGACGGATCACGGGGCCGATCACCGTTGCCGGGTCCGGCCCGGCTCCCACGACCTCCGTGGTGACTGCGTCGCGCAGCTGCCGCAGGAACGCGGGGTTGTCGTGGATCGACGCCTCGACGATCGCCAGGCTGGCCGCGGAGCACTTCTGGCCTGCGTGGCCGAACGCGGAGGACACGAGGTCCTTGACGGCGGCGTCGATGTCGGCGGTCGCGGAGATCAGCAGGGCGTTCTTGCCCGACGTCTCGGCCATCAGCCGAAGGTCGGGCCGCCACGCGGTGAACATCCGCGCGGTCGCGAACGAGCCGGTGAGGATCACCGCGTCGACGCCCTGGTGGGTCACCAGGTGCTGGCCCACCTCGTCGTCGCGCGTCGGCACGAACTGCAGGACGTCGCGCGGGACCCCGGCACGCCACAGCTGCTGGACCAGCGAGCCACGCGGTGGCCACGGTCTCGGGCGCGGGCTTGAGGATGACCGCGTTGCCCGCGGCCAGGGAGGCGAGGACCCCACCGGCGGGGATGGCGTAGGGGAAGTTCCACGGGGGGACCACGACGACGACCCCGACCGGGTTGCTGGGCGCCGACCCGTCGAGGGTGCGGATCGCCGAGCGGCCGTAGTAGCGGGCGAAGTCGATGGCCTCGGTCACCTCGGGGATGCCCTGGTCCATCGTCTTGCCGGCGTCCAGCGACATGACCGCCAGCGTGTCGTGGTGCTCCTCGCCCATCACCCGGGCGGCCTCCCAGAGGATGCGCGCGCGGTCCCGGGGCCCGAGCGCGTCCCACCCCTGGACTGCGGCGCGGGCGGCTGCGACTGCCTCGTCGACCAGGTCGGTCGTCGCCACTGTGTAGGTGTACCAGGATGACCCCTCCGCGCTGGGGTTGGTGCCCTCCACCCCGCCGTCCGTGCGCTCGGCTCCGGCCACCACGACGGGAACGGGTCGGTCCCACCCGGAGGAGTGCCGGTTGAGCGCCGCGGCGATCAGCTCGCGCTCCTCGGGACGGGTCACGTCGATCTCGGTCTCGTTGTGGAAGAGCCCCTCGACCTCCGGCTCCGTCGGCACAGGGGCAGGCGGGGCGTGCCGGCGGGACTCGGTCGAGACCGTGTGCCGCGCGCGCACGGCGTCGCGGAAGCGGCGCTCCTGCTCGGCGAAGGTGGGCGACCCGACGGTGAGGCTGAAGGAGGCGCGCAGGAAGTTCTCGGGTGCCGTGTTCTCGTCGAGGCGACGGACGAGATAGGCCACCGCCGAGGCGAAGTCGTCGCGGGACGTGACTGGTGCGTAGAGCAGCACGGACCCCACGTCGTGGATGATGGCCATGGCCTCCGCGTTGGCCATCCCCTCGAGCATCTCGATGTCGACCTGGCCGCTGACCCCACGCTCGGCAGCGACCTCCAAGGACCACGCGAGGTCGAACAGGTTGTGGCTGGCGATGCCGACGCGCACGGCATCGGCGTTCTCCGGGCGCACCGCGGCGTCGACCAGGCGCTTCCACGACGCATCGACGTCGGCCTTCGAGCCGTACGGCGCCGGCGTCCAGCCGTGGATCTGGGCCTCGGCGGTCTCCATCGCGAGGTTGGCGCCCTTGACGATGCGGACCTTGATGGGCGCCCCGCCCTGCTCCCGTCGCGTGCGGGCCCAGGCCAGCAGCTGCTCGAACACCGCGTGGCTCTCGGGGAGGTAGGCCTGGAGCACGATGCCGGCCTCGATGTCGCGGAACTCCTCCTCGGCCAGGACCGCCGTGAACACGTCCACGGTCAGGGCGAGGTCGCGGTACTCCTCCATGTCGAGGTTCACGAACGTGTGCGGCGAGGTCGCCCGGGCAGCCCGGTAGAGCCGGCGCAGGCGCTCGGACACCCGCTGCACCGACCCCTCGTGGTCGTAGGTGCTCAGCTGCGCGGCGATCGCCGAGATCTTCACGGAGATGTAGGTGACCTCGGGCCGGGTGAGCATCTCGATGACGCGGTCGAGGCGGTGCGTGGCCTCGTCCTCGCCGAGCACGGCCTCGCCGAGGACGTTGATGTTGAGCCGCGCGCCCTCGGCGGCGCGCTTCTCGAGGTGCTTGCGCAGCCGTGCCTGCTCCGCGGGCAGGATGATCCCGGTCGAGGCGTCGCGGATCTGCCAGTGCACGAGCTTCATCGATGGCTCGGGGGCGATCGTCGACAGCCGGCCCACCGCCCGCAAGCCCACGTGGTCGCGCAGGCCGAGGGCGCGGGGGTTGGAGGACACCGCCGCTGAGCGCAGCGTGGCCGCGGCCCGACCGGGGTCGGAGATGCGCATCACCTCGTCGGTCAGGGCCATCGTCACCGGCAGGCCAGCCGGGTCCTTGAGCAGCCTCGTGAGCCGCCGCCGGTTCGCCTTCTCGCGGCGGGACCGGTGGTGCTCGGCATCGGACATCCAGCGTGCGGCGCGGGCCACGGCACGATCGACCACATCATCGGCGTCGGGGCGGGGGGCTGGCAGCTCAGCTGGGGTGATGTCCACGAGGCAATCGTGGTCCTGCCGCTGGCCGGTCTCAATGCCGGGGGGCATTCCCGGTCGTGATTCTCAGTGGCCCAGGAACCGCCCGAAGAGCTCGGCACGGCGAGCCGGACGCCCGGTCCGGGCCTCGGCAGCATCCGCGGAGGTCATCACGGCCAGCCCTCCGTTCGCCCCGAGCCAGCGCAGCGGCTCGGGCTCCCAGCGCCGGGAGCGGTGGTTGACCCAGGGGAGCGCGGTGAGGTCGGAGTCGGTCCCGATGATCAGGTCGGCCAGGGTCCGCCCAGCGAGGTTGGACGTGCCGACACCGTCGCCGACGTACCCCCCCGCCCACGCAAGGCCGGTGCGTCGATCGAGGCCGCATGAGGCGTACCAGTCACGGGCGATGCCCAGCGGGCCGCCCCATCGATGGGTGACGCGGAACGGGGCGACCGCCGGGAACATCTCGGTCAGGGCCCGCCACAGCCCCGCGTGGATGCCGGGGGCCAGGTCGTGCTCCGGATCGATCCTGGACGCGAAGTGGTAGGGCGCCCCGCGGCCGCCGAAGGCCAGCCGGCCGTCAGCCGTGCGCTGCCCGTAGATGATCAGGTGGCGGCCGTCGGTGAACGTCTCGCGGGCGGCGAGGCCGACCCTGGCCCACACCTCCTCGGGCAGCGGCTCGGTGGCCAGCATGAGCGAGTACACGGGCAGCAGCGTGCGCCTGTGACCGGCCAGGGCGGCAGTGAACCCCTCGGTGGCGCGCACCACGTGGGGTGCGCGGACGTCGCCCGTCGCTGTGCGCACGACCCCCGGCTCGATGCCGATGGCCGGCGTGTCCTCGTAGATGCGCACACCTGCAGCCTCCACGAGCTCGGCCAACCCGTGGGCGAGCTTGGCGGGGTGGATCGCCGCACAGTGCGGGGTGAAGCTGGCTCCCAGGAGGGAGGTCGCGCCGGCGCGCTCCTGCGCCTCGTCGGCCTCCAGCATCCGGTGGTCCGCCGCCCCGAACCCCCAGGACCGCCAGCGCGCGACCTCCTCGCGCGCCCGGTCCAGCTGGACCGGGGTCCGGGCCAGGCCGAGGGTGCCCCCCTTTGCCCAGTCGATGTCGAGTCCGTGGTCCGCAGCCACGCGCCCGACCTCATCGACCGTGTCGTGCATGGCGTGCTGCATCGCCAGTGCTGCCTGCCTCGAGCTCGATCGGGCGATCCGGTCCGGGGAGGCGGGGAAGAGGGCCGAGCACCACCCGCCGTTGCGACCGCTGGCGCCGAACCCGGCGACGTTCGCCTCGATGATCGCGATCCGGGTCCCGGGGGCGGCCTGCGTCAGGTAGAACGCCGTCCACAGCCCGGTGTAGCCGGCGCCGACAATGGCCACGTCGACGTCGATGTCGCCGTCCAGCGGCGCGCGCGGGGCCGGGATCCCGCCGAGGGAGTCCCACCACAGCGAGACGGCTTCGTCCGTCACCCCAGCGCCCCTGGCAGGAGCGGGATGGGTCGGTCCTCGCTGCCGGCTTCGGGGACGACGCCTGTGGCTGTGGTCCGGATCGTCAGCTGACCGGCCCAGATCGGCCAGGCGGCGTCCTCGGGGTCGTCGGGACCGCCGGTGCGCGCCTTCACGGAGAACTCCACCAGCGGCAGCGCAAGCACCGTCGTGGCGGCCACCTCCTTGGCGATCATGGGCCGCAGCGACTCCCAGCGCCCGGGCGTGAGGTGCTCGGTGATGGTGCGCAGGGCGCCATCCTTGTCGGGGCCCTCCAGCACCTCCGCGGTTCCGAGGACGACCAGGCATCGGTAGTTCATGCTCGACTCGAACGCGCTGCGCGCCAGCACCAGCCCATCGACGTGGGTGACGGTCAGGCAGGCCGGGGCGCCCGCGGCCAGCGCCCGGAACATCCGCGACCCCGACGAGCCGTGGAACAGGACCCGGTCACCGTCGGGGGCAACGGCCACGGGGAGCACCACGGGGGGTCCGTCGCCATGGACCACCCCGAGGTGCCCGATGAGCGCCTCGGCCAGGATCGCGTGTGCCGCGTCCAGGTCGTGCGTGGCTCGGTCCGCATGCCGGGACGGGGTCGTTCGCGCGGTGCTCGCGGAGGCCCGGGGGTCGACCATGCTGGCTCCTCCTAGAGCAGGGTCATGCCCTCGGTGAGGACCGAGCGCAGGATCGACTCGATCTCGTCGAACTCCGGCTGGCCGACGACCAGCGGCGGGGCCAGCTGGATCACGGGATCGCCGCGGTCGTCGGCGCGGCAGTACAGCCCGGCGTCGAAGAGGGCCTTGGAGAGGAACCCGCGCAGCAGGCGCTCGGACTCCGCGTCGTTGAACGTCTCCTTGGTGGCCTTGTCCTTGACCAGCTCGATGCCGTAGAAGTAGCCCGCACCGCGCACGTCGCCGACGATCGGCAGGTCGAGCAGCTTCTCGAGCGTCGCCCGGAAGGCGCCCTCGTTGGCCTGCACGTGCGCGTTGAGGCCCTCACGCTCGAAGATGTCCAGGTTGGCCAGCGCCGCCGCCGCGGACACCGGGTGGCCGCCCCACGTGTAGCCGTGCAGGAAGGCCGTCGTGCCGTGCCTGAACGGCTCGAACAGCCGGTCGTGGACCATCATCGCGCCCATCGGGGAGTAGCCGGACGTCAGTCCCTTCGCGAAGGTGATGATGTCCGGCTGCACGCCGTAGCGGTTCATCGCGAAGTAGTCGCCGATGCGGCCCATCGCGCAGATGGTCTCGTCGGCCACGAACAGCACGTCGTACTCGTCGCAGATCTCGCGGACCCGCTCGAAGTACCCGGGGGGCGGTGGGAAGCAGCCGCCGGAGTTCTGCACCGGCTCGAGGAACACCGCGGCCACGCTCTCGGGACCCTCGAACTCGATCGCCTCGGCGATCCGGTCGGCGGCCCAGCGGCCGTAGGCCTCGATGTCGTCGGCGTGGTGCTGGGCGCGGTAGAAGTTGGTGTTGGGCACCTTGATGCCACCGGGGACCAGGGGCTCGAAGGGCGTCTTGGCGGCCGGGATGCCCGTGATCGACAGCGCCCCCTGCGGGGTGCCGTGGTAGGCGACGTTGCGGCTGATCACCTTGTGCTTGGTGGGCTTGCCGGTGAGCTTGTAGAACTGCTTGGCCAGCTTCCACGCCGACTCCACCGCCTCGCCCCCACCGCTGGTGAAGAAGGTGCGGTTGATGTCCGCCGGCGCCAGCGTGGCCAGCCGGTCGGCCAGCTCGATCGCGGTCGGGTGCGCGTAGGACCACAGCGGGAAGAACGCGAGCTGCTCGGCCTGCCGGGCCATGGCCTCGGCGATCTCCTTGCGGCCGTGGCCGACCTGGACCGTGAAGAGCCCGGCGAGGCCATCGAGGTAGGACTTGCCCTGGTCGTCCCAGATCCGTGCGCCCTCACCGCGGACGATGATCGGGACGTGCCCTGCGCCCTGTTCGTAGACCGAGTGCCGGGTGAAGTGCATCCAGAGCCGGTCGCGGGCCCTCTCAGCCAGCGCGTCGTCGCCGGACTCGGAGAAGGACATCTCGCTGATGGTCATCTGGTACCCCATGTGTAGATCTGCTTGCGCAGCTTCAAGTAGACGAAGGTCTCGGTGCTCCGCACGCCCGGCACTGCGCGGATCCTGCTGTTCATGATCTCGAGCAGGTGCTCGTCGTCCTCGCAGACGACCTCGGCCAGGATGTCGAACCCGCCGGCCGTGATGACGAGGTAGTCGACCTCCTCGAGCTCGGCGAGGCGGTCCGCGACCTCGCTGATGTCGCCGTCCACGCGGATGCCGAGCATCGCGGCGCGGGGGAACCCGACCTGCATGGGATCGGTGACGGCGACGATCTGGATGACGCCGGACTCGACGAGGCGGGCGACCCGCTGGCGGACCGCGGCCTCGGAGAGCCCGACGGCGCGGCCGATCGTCGCATAGGCGCGACGGCCGTCCTGCTGGAGCTGCTCGACGATGGCCTTGGCAGTGTCGTCGAGGGGCACCGCCCGAGGGCGTGGTGACTGGAGCATGGGGGTCATCGAACCGCAAGAACGCCGGACAAGCAAGCGAAACGGTGGTCGACCGGGCCGGAATCTGCGAAATACGCATCAGTAACTCGCCCTCGCCACGAATAGTGATGCCTCCGGGCTGGGAATGATGGGCGCCCCTGGGCTAGACTCGCGCCGCATCCGCGCCCTGCCCGCCGTCGCCCCCGAGTCGGCGTCGATGCCCAGCCAGTCGATCCGAAGGAGACCCAGTGAGCCGCACCATCCGCAACTTCGTCAACGGGGAGTCCGTCGACTCAGTCTCGGGCGAGACCACCGACCTGGTGAACCCGACCACTGGTGAGGTCTTCGCGCAGGCTGTGGTGTCCAACGTCGAGGACGTCGATCGCGCCTATCGCGCTGCGTCCGATGCGTTCGAGTCCTGGAGCCAGACGACTCCCTCGCAGCGGCAGGCGGCCCTGCTGAAGATCGCCGACATCGTCGAGGCGAAGGCCGAGGAGCTCATCGCGCTGGAGAGTGAGAACACCGGCAAGGCGATCGCCGTGACGGCCTCGGAGGAGATCCCGCCGATGGTCGACCAGATCCGCTTCTTCGCCGGCGCGGCGCGGATCCTCGAGGGCCGGGCGAGCGGCGAGTACATGAAGGGCTTCACGTCGATCGTCCGCCGCGAGCCGGTGGGCGTCATCGGCCAGGTGACCCCGTGGAACTACCCGATGATGATGGCGGTCTGGAAGTTCGCCCCGGCCATCGCCGCGGGCAACACCGTGGTCCTCAAGCCCTCCGACACCACCCCGGTCAGCACCGTGCGGATGGCTGAGCTGTTCGCCGACGTCCTCCCGGCCGGCGTGTTCAACGTCGTCACCGGTGACCGCAGCACGGGCCAGGCCCTGGTGGAGAATGCGCGCCCGGACATGGTCTCGATCACCGGCTCCGTCCGCGCCGGCATGGCGGTGGCAGGGACTGCCGCCCTGGACGTCAAGCGCGTGCACCTCGAGCTCGGTGGCAAGGCGCCAGTGGTGGTCTTCGAGGATGCCGACATCGCGGCGGCTGCTGAGTGGCTGGCCGTGGCCGGGTACTTCAACGCGGGCCAGGACTGCACCGCGGCCACGCGCGTGCTGGTCGCCGACGCCATCCACGACGAGTTCGTCGCGGCTCTGGCCGAGCAGGCGCGCAACACGGCAACCACCTTCGCCGGTGGGCCCACGGACGACGACGCCCTGGTGCCGCCCATGAACAACGAGCGCCAGATGG
Organism: uncultured Actinomycetes bacterium; assembly: GCA_963700395.1. Classification (GTDB taxonomy): domain Bacteria; phylum Actinomycetota; class Actinomycetes; order S36-B12; family CAIYMF01; genus Prado023. Next base: position 257,156 of record CAVOXI010000001.1, read on the forward strand.
ACCAGGTCCTCGGGTTCCTCGCGCGGACCCCCGAGCATGCCCAGATCGTGGCCGGTGGGCTGCGGCAGGGCGATCGCGGGTTCTTCATCGAGCCGACTGTCGTGTCCGGCCTGCGCCAGGACGACGAGATGGTCCAGAACGAGATCTTCGGGCCGGTCATGACCGTGCAGCGCTTCGCCGACGAGGCCCAGGCGCTGGCCTGGGCCAACGACGTCCCGTTCGGTCTGGCCTCCTCGGTGTGGACCAAGGACCTCGCCCGCGGCATGCGCATGGCCAAGCACCTGGACTTCGGTGCGGTGTGGATCAACACGCACATCCCGCTGGTGGCCGAGATGCCCCACGGCGGGTTCAAGCACTCCGGCTACGGCAAGGACCTGTCGATGTACGGCTTCGAGGACTACACCCGGATCAAGCACGTGATGATCAGCCTCGACGAGGCCTGAGCCCGACCCCTGCCCCGTCGTGTCATCGATCCGGCAGTCTGATTGCCGGATCGATGACACTCAGTGCCCCGGGTAGGGGTCCGTGGGCGGCACCGGGGTCTGCCCCGGGGCCACGACCACGAACTGCCCCATCAGCCCGGAGTCCTCATGCCACAGCAGGTGGCAGTGGTACATGAAGGGCCACGCCGGGTCGGCGTAGTCGGTGAACGACGCGATGATCCGGACCTGCGATCCCGGCGGCAGGTAGACCGTGTCCTTCCACCCGGCCAGCTCGGGCGGGGGTGGCGCACCGTCGACGTCGAGCACCTGGAACTGCACGGTGTGGACGTGGAAGTTGTGCGGCTGCGGGTCGCGGTTGCGCAGCACCCACACCTCGGTGGCCCCCAGTGGGACCACCTCGTCGATGCGGCCCATGTCCACGGGGCGCCGGTTGATGATCTGGGCGTTGATCGTGAACGTGCGCGTGCGGTCGGCCGAGGACTCCGGGATCCGGGAGAACTGGGCCAGGGCTGCGGGAACCGCCGGTGACTCCCGCAGCGCGTCGGCGGCGCGCAGCTCGAGGACCCGGTAGTCCCCGGTGCCGAAGCGTGAGTTGCCCGCGACGCGGCCGCCGAAGTCGGGGGAGTAGTTGCGCAGCTCGACGCTCTCGCCGGGAGCCATGGTGACGACGATCTCCGCGCGCTCGCCGGGGGACAGCTGGATCCGGTCGAGCGGGACCGGGGCGGTGAGCAGGCCCCCGTCGGTCCCGACGAGGTCGAAGGTGCGGTCGTCGGAGAGCCCGAACCGGTAGATGCGCGCCGTGGAGGCGTTCAGCAGCCGCAGCCGCACGTGGGTGGTGGGCACGGGCAGGTAGGCGCCGATGGTCCCGTTGACCATCACGGTGTCGCCCAGGAAGCCGGTCGAGCTGGGCCCGCGCTGGTCGAACACGAGCTGCCCGTCGGAGTCGAAGGACTTGTCCTGCACGATCACCGGGATGTCGTCCACGCCGTACTCGTCGGGCAGGTCGGGGCCACCGGCGGGGTCCTCGACCAGGATCATCCCCGCGACGCCCTTGTACACCTGGTCAGCGGTCTGGCCGTGCGGGTGGGCGTGGTACCAGAGGGTCGCCGCGGGTTGCCGGACCTGCCACGTCGGCGACCAGGTCTGCCCGGGGTCGAGGAGCTGGTGCGGGCCGCCGTCCATCTTCGCTGGGACGTGCATCCCGTGCCAGTGCAGCGTCGTGACGGTGTCCAGCCCGTTGTGGACGTCCATGCGCACGTCGTCCCCGGTGCTCATCCGCAGCGTGGGTCCGAGGTAGGACTGGTTCACGCCGTACGTCTCGGTGGGGCCGCCGAGACCGAAGTCCGTGGTGCCCGGCTGGACGTCGAGGGAGTATGTCCGGATGTCCCCGGTGACCTTCCCCTCGTCGAGTCGGGGGATCGCCAGCTGCGTGGTCACCGGCGACTCGGTCACCGGCGATGAGGCGGGGTTCGCGCACCCGGCGACGCCACCGAGCACGGCGATGACGGCCAGCGCAGCACCGGGGAGCCACGCCCCAGGTGCGGGCAGCGGACGGCGGGACCGGGGCATATCGGCACCATGCCACACGGCCCGCCGACGGGTTCCCCCCGTCCCCCTGCTGGGATGGCAACGGGTGCAAGCCCGCGACTAGCGTTCGACCATGACCAACATCACCGTGTTCGACACCAAGAGGTACGACCGTGAGCACCTCGGCGAGACCCTGATCGCGGCCGGGTTCACACCCAAGTTCCGCGAGTTCCGGCTCAATCCGGACACGGTCGAGACGGTGGGCGACGACGTGGACGTGGTGTGCGTCTTCGTCAACGACAAGGTGACCCGCGAGGTCATCGAGGTGCTGGCCGCCAAGGGCGTGAAGATGATCGCCCTGCGCTGCGCGGGCTTCAACGGTGTGGACCTGCACGCCGCGCAGGAGCACGGGATCCTCGTGGCCCGGGTGCCGGCGTACTCCCCGTACGCGGTGGCCGAGCACGCGGTCACCCTGGCGATGGCGCTCAACCGGCACATCCCGCAGGCCAACCGCCGGGTCCGCGACATGAACTTCACCCTCGACGGCCTCGTCGGGTTCGACATGCACGGCAAGACGGTCGGGCTGATCGGCACCGGCAAGATCGGCAAGATCACCGGCCAGATCTTCAAGGGCTTCGGGATGCGCGTGATCATGTGGGACCCGTACCCGGACCCGAAGTGGGCCGCGGAGCACGGGCTGGAGTACGTGACCCTCAGCGAGATCGGCCAGGAGGCCGACATCGTGTCCCTGCACGTGCCGCTGTTCCCGGAGACCCATCACATCATCAACGACCTCGTCCTCGCCGCGCTCAAGCCGGGGGTGATCCTGATCAACGTCTCCCGTGGGGCACTGGTCGACACCGTCGCGCTCATCGAGGCGCTGAAGTCCGGGCACGTGGGCGGTGTCGGCCTCGACGTCTACGAGGAGGAGGAGGGCAAGTTCTTCGAGGACCTGTCCGGCGAGGTCATGGCCGATGACGTCCTGGCCAGGTTGATGACCTTCCCCAACGTGATCGTGACAGCGCACCAGGCGTTCCTCACCAGGGAGGCCCTCGACGAGATCGCCCGGGTCACCACCGAGAACATCGTGGCCTTCAGCCGGGACGAGTCGCCGGAGGAGGCGCGGATCGTCACGCCGTAGTCGGCAGCGCACGCACCCCGGTGGGCGGATACGCCTCCAACCGGGCATTCCGGGAACGGCGTTTGTGAACGTCGCGTAACACTTCGGGCTGGTCGGACCTGTGCGTTTGTGACCCGACATGCGTTCGGTTATCGTGCGTCCACCGCAAGATCCGCGACGAATATCGTTCGGCGGATGTGGCGAACCTCACTGAAACCGTAGATGCGCAACTCCATGGGTGTTGGGCGGACTGATGAAGGGACGGGCGTGGCACTTCTTGGCCAGTTCATCGATGGTCGCCATCTGGCGGGCAGCGGGCGGGAGCGTCGACGTGCTGCAACCCGGCCGACGGCTCGGTGGTCGCCACGCTGGGGGAGGCCACCGTCGCCGACGTCGACGCGGCCGTGGCCGCGGCGCGCCGCGCCTACCCGGCATGGTCGCGCGCCACCCCCGGCGAGCGGTCGGCCGCGCTGCTGGCCCTCGCCGACCGGATGGAGGCCCGTGCCGAGGAGTACGCGCAGGTCGAGACCGCGCAGTCCGGCAAGCCGATCAAGCTGACGACCGAGTTCGACGTCCCGGGCTCCATCGACAACGTCCGGTTCTTCGCCGGCGCCGCACGCGTCCTCAACGGCATGGCGCAGGCCGAGTACGACGGCGACGCACACGTCCTCGATCCGTCGTGAGCCGATCGGCGTCGTGGGCTCGATCGCACCCTGGAACTACCCGCTGCAGATGGCGATGTGGAAGATCCTGCCCGCCGTCGCGGCCGGGAACACGATCGTCCTCAAGCCGGCCGAGATGACCCCGCTGACCTCGCTGATGGTCGCCGAGGACGCACTGGCCGCGGGGATCCCCGCCGGGCGTGATCAACGTCCTGACCGGCCCGGGTCGCAGCGTGGGGGAGGCCCTGATCAGCCACCCCGACGTGTCGATGGTGTCGTTCACCGGGTCGACGCCGGTCGGCCAGCGCGTGATGGAGCTGGCGACCGGGACGATCAAGCGCGTGCACCTCGAGCTCGGCGGCAAGGCGCCGTTCGTGGTCTTCGACGACGCCGACCTCGACGCGGCCGCCAACGGCGCCGTCGCGGGCGCCCTGATCAACACCGGGCAGGACTGCACGGCCGCGACCCGGGCCTACGTCCAGCGCCCGCACCTCGACGCCTTCGTGGCGAAGGTGGCGGCGCTGATGGACACCGTCCGGCTGGGCGACCCGACCGATCCCGTCGACCGACCAGGGCCCGCTGGTGTCGATGCGCCAGCGGGAGTCCGTCCACGGCTACGTCGAGCGGGCTGTGGCCGCGGGCGCCACGGTCGTGCGCGGTGGCCAGATCCCCGGGGGCGACCTCGCCGGCGGGCTCGTACTACCCGCCGACGCTCGTCGTGGGGGCCGCGCAGGACTCCGAGATCGTCCAGGAGGAGCTCTTCGGACCGGTGCTGGTCGTGCTGCCCTTCGACACCGACGACGAGGGCATCGCGCTGGCCAACGACGTCCCGTTCGGGCTGGCCGCCTCGGCCTGGACGACCAACACCTTCCGGGCGCAGCGGGCCAGCCGGGAGATCGAGGCGGGGTGCGTGTGGATCAACGACCACATCCCGATCGTCTCCGAGATGCCGCACGGCGGGTACAAGGCGTCCGGGTTCGGCAAGGACATGAGCATCTACTCCCTCGAGGAGTACACGAACATCAAGCACGTCTCGTCCGACATCACCGGCGACGGTCCGCAAGGACTGGCACCGGACGATCTTCGGCGACCGCTGACGCCCCGACTCGACCCCAGACAGGACAACGATGACGGATCTCACCACACCGAAGGCCGGGACACCGATGCCGCGTCGGCGCGTGCTGCAGGCTGCCGGGATCGGCGGCGCTGCGATGGTGGCCGCCGCCTGCGGCGCCCGGCCGCCGCGGACCGCGAGCAGCGGCAGCACCGAGGAGGTGCCCGCGCAGGACCCAGCCCGACCAGTCGGCGACCGACGCGAAGCTCAACTGGTCGACGTGGGTGGGCTACATGGACGTCGACGAGGACGGCAACACGCCCGACGCTCGACCGGTTCATGGAGCAGACCGGCATCGACGGTCGACTACCGCGAGGACGTCAACGACAACGCGGAGTTCGACGCCAAGGTGCGGCCCCAGCTCGAGGCCGGCCAGGACATCGGCCGCGACATCGTCGTGCTCACCGACTGGATGGCCGCGCAGTGGATCCGCAAGGGCTACGCCCAGAAGTTCGACCGTGCCTGGGTGCCCAACGCGCGCAACCTGATCGACAAGCTGGCCAACGTCCCGTTCGACCCGGAGCGTGACCAGTCCCTGCCCTGGCAGTCCGGGTACGCGGGCCTCGGCTTCAACACCGAGACGCTCAAGGAGCTGACCGGCAAGAGCGAGATCCGCACGATCGCCGAGCTCTGGGACCCGGCGCTCAAGGGCCGGGTGACGATCCTCTCGGAGATGCGCGACTCGGTCGGCGTCGTGATGCTCGAGCAGGGCAACGACCCGGCCGACTTCACCGAGGACGACTTCAACGCCGCCATCGCCGAGCTGCAGAAGCAGATCGACGCCGGCCAGATCCGCCAGGTCTCCGGCAACGACTACATCGCGGCGCTGGAGACCGGGCGACGTCGTCGCGGCCATCGGCTGGTCCGGCGACGTGGCGGCGCTGGGCGATCCCGTACAAGTTCGTGATCCCGGAGTCCGGCGGGACGCTGTGGACCGACAACATGCTGGTCCCGGCCATGGCGCTGCACCGCAACAACGCCGAGCGCGCTCATGGACTACTACTACGACCCGGCCGTCTCGGCCGAGCTCGCCGCCTGGGTGCAGTACATCTGCCCGGTCAAGGGCGCCCAGGAGGCGATGGCGAAGATCGACCCGAGCCTCGTCGAGAACCCGTTCATCTTCCCGACCGAGGCCGACCTGTCGAACGTGTCGGTCTTCAAGGCCCTGACGTCCTCGGAGCAGGCCAAGTACGACCAGGCCTTCCAGACCCTCATCGGCAACTGACCACTCGACCAGGAGGAGCACCACGATGGCCACCGAAGCCCCCAAGCAGGTCGAGGACCTGCACCTGGTCCGCCTGACCAAGACCTACGGCGACCACAACGCGGTCGACGACCTCGTCGCTGACCATCCCCGCCGGGCTCCTTCTTCGCCCTGCTCGGGCCGTCGGGCTGCGGCAAGACGACCACCCTGCGCATGGTCGCCGGCCTCGAGGTGCCGACCGCCGGGATGATCCGCGTGGGCGACGCGCGACATCACCGCGCTGCGGCCCTACAAGCGCCCGGTCAACACGGTGTTCCAGTCCTACGCGCTGTTCCCGCACATGGACATCTTCGAGAACGTCGCGTTCGGCCTGCGCCGCCGCGGTGAGAAGAACGTCGATGCGCAAGGTCAACGAGATGCTCGAGCTCGTGGAGCTCGGACCGATGGCCCGGCGCAAGCCGGCGCAGATGTCCGGTGGCCAGCAGCAGCGCGTCGCGGTGGCCCGTGCCCTGATCAACCGCCCGGACGTGCTGCTGCTCGACGAGCCGCTCGGTGCCCTGGACCTCAAGCTGCGCCGCCAGATGCAGATCGAGCTCAAGCGGATCCAGACCGAGGTCGGCATCACCTTCGTCCACGTCACCCACGACCAGGAGGAGGCCATGACCATGGCCGACACCATCGCGGTCATGAACTCCGGGCGGATCGAGCAGATGGGCGCCCCGCAGGAGATCTACGACACGCCGCACACGGCCTTCGCGGCCAACTTCCTCGGGCCAGTCCAACCTGATCCCCGGCGAGGTCGTCGGTCGTGGCGAGGTGGTCGACCGTCCGCGCGTTCGGCCAGACGCTGACGCTCCCGGCGGCGAAGCTGAGCTCGACCTCCGACCGGGTCATCGTCGGCGTGCGTCCGGAGAAGCTGCACCTGCACCGCGCCGGCGCGCGAGGTGCCGCAGGGCCGCAACACGGTCAGCGGCGTCATCACCGACGCCTCCTTCTTCGGGGTCTCGACGCAGTACCTCGTCGCGACCCCCTGGGGCCAGGAGCTGATCGCGTTCGAGCAGAACATGAGCGCCGGCGACCGGCCCGCGGTCGGGCGAGACCGTGGTGATGTCGTGGGAGCCCAGCCACTCCTTCGGCTTCGACGGTGGCGAGAACCTGAACGCCGGCATCGACGAGGACCTGCTCGAGGTGGGCCACTACTCGGCCGCCGACGTCGAGGCCGGTACGGCCCCGACCCCGGTCGCGGGGGGCTGATCGATGCAGATCCCCGCCTCGGGAAGTGCCGTCGGACACCTACCTGAACGAGACCCAGAACCAGGACCTGCCCACCGTGGCCAGCCCGGCCAAGGGGCTGCGCTCCTCGCGGGCCACGCCGTACTGGCTGCTGCTGCCGGGCATGGCGTGGCTGGCGGTCTTCTTCGTCATCCCGCTGGTCTCGCTGTTCTCGACCTCCCTGCAGTCGCCGGTCAGCGACAACCCCGACGACGGCTTCTACTTCAACTGGGACTTCGCCAACTACACCGAGGCGCTGAGCCGCTACGGCGAGCAGTTCCTGCGCTCGTTCGTGTACGCCGGGACGGCGACCGCTGCTGGCGCTGGCCATCGCCTACCCGTTGGCGTACTTCATCGCCTTCAAGGCCGGCAGGTACAAGACGCTCCTGCTCGTGCTGGTGGTCGCGCCGTTCTTCGCCTCCTTCCTGATCCGCACGTACGCGTGGAAGACGATCCTGGCCGACGAGGGCTTCATCGTGGAGACGATGAACGCCCTGAACCTGCTGCCCCAGGACCGGATCCTGCAGCACCCCGATCGCGGTGGTCACCGGCATCACCTACAACTTCCTGCCGTTCATGATCCTGCCCGCTGTACGCCTCCCTGGACAAGATCGATCCCCGTCTGGCCGAGGCGGGCGCGGACCTCTACGCCACGCCGTTCACGACCTTCCGCAAGGTGATCTGGCCGTTGTCCCTGCCCGGCGTCGTGGCCGGGACGCTGCTGACGTTCATCCCGGCGACCGGTGACTACATCAACGCCAAGCTGCTGGGCTCCACGAACGACCGGATGGTCGGCTCGGTCATCGACAGCCAGTTCATCATCGTGCGCGACTACCCGATCGCCTCGGCGCTGAGCTTCCTGCTGATGGCCTCGATCCTGATCCTCGTCACGATCTACGTCCGGCGCGCCGGGACGGAGGACCTGCTCTGATGGCCACCAACCAGCTCGACCCCGCCCTGCTCGAGGCGCCGCCGGCCCAGGAGTCCGGGCTCCAGCGCAGCGTGCGGTGGCTGCGGGAGCACACCCTGGCGATCTACGCGGCCCTGGCGCTGATCTACATGTTCCTGCCGGTCGCCGTCGTGGTGCTGTTCTCGTTCAACAAGCCCAGCGGGCCGCACGAACACCCGGTGGAACGAGTTCTCCCTGGATGCGTGGCTGAACATCTGCCAGGACCCGACGATCTGTCGGTCGGTGGGCGTCAGCGCCACGATCGCCCTCTTCGCGACGGTCGTCGGCACGATCCTCGGCACCATGATCTCGTTCGCGCTGGTCCGCCACCGCTTCGCGGGCCGCTCCGCGACGAACCTGCTCATCTTCCTGCCGATGGCCACCGCCGAGGTCGTCCTCGGCTCCTCGCTGCTTGCGCTGTTCCTGAACATGTACTGGGGCTCGTGGCAGATGCCGCTGGGCTTCTGGACGATCCTGATCGCGCACATCATGTTCGTCATCAGCTTCGTGGTCGTGACCGTCAAGGCGCGCCTGTCGGGCCTCGACCCACGGCTGGAGCAGGCGGCGATGGACCTCTACGCCGACGAGCGGGCGACCTTCCGGTACGTGACCCTGCCGCTGGTCGCGCCCGGGCATCATGGGTGCCGCGCTGCTGGCGTTCTCGCTGTCGTTCGACGACTTCATCATCACGAACTTCAACTCCGGCTCGACCGTGACCTTCCCGATGTACATCTGGGGCGCTGCCCAGCGCGGCATCCCGCCGCAGGTCAACGTCATCGCGTCGATCATGTTCTTCGGTGCACTGGCGATCGTCCTCCTCGCGCAGGTTGCCGGTGCCCGTCGCCGGCGTGCGAAGGTCTGACCGGAGCGGCGGTAGGTCACTGGGACGCGGTCAGGAGGCCTGGAGCAGGACGACCTTCTGCCCCTGCTTCCACACCGCGTCGCCCTTCATCGTCACCGGGACCGAGGCCCCAGCGGGGACGTCGTTGACGGTCTCGGACACCGACCCGAGGGACTCCTGGCCGAGGTAGACCCAGGTCGTCAGGTCGGCCGAGGCGGTGGACGTCCCACGGTTGCGCACGGTGCCGGACACGACGAGTCCGGAGTCGGTGTTGTCCAGGCGGTAGGTCTCGAGCAGCCAGTCGCCGTCCGTGAGCTGGTCGTTGCCGGGTGCTGGGGGTGCGTCGGCCGCTGAGGCGGGCGCATCGTTGGACGTCCCGGATCCGGACCCCGTTCCGTCGGTGCCGGAGTCGCCCCCGAGCGCCTGGACGGCGAGCCAGCCGGCCACGATCAGCGTCAGGACTGCCAGCAGCGCCAGGAGGGCCCGGCGCCGGTTGGCTCGGCGCTGCTGGGCGGCCGCCGTGCGGGGACCGACCGTCCGGGGGTTGCCTGCAGTGCGAGGCCTGACCGGTGGAGGGGCGAGGTACGAGCCGGCGGTGGTCGCCGCCAGGGTCTGGTGCGCGGTTGGCCCCGCCAGCGGGGGCGTTGCGGGCGGGACGGGTGCCGCTGGTGGGGGCTTCGCGGGCTCTCGGCGAGGAGGGGGCGCGAGCGCGGCTACCACCGGGACGATCGGCGCAGTCGCTGCCGCCGGCTCGCCACCAGCACCTGCTGACGCCGACTGGTCGGCGCCCGACTCCCCGCGGGGCATCACGGGAACCGGGACGTCGGTCAGCGTCGTCGCGCCCGTGGTGCTCCCGCGCACGCGGTCCAGCACCTGGCGGGCGGTCGGGCGGCGGGCAGGATCCTTGGCCAGCATCCGCTGGAGCAGGGCAGCACGGTTCGGGTCGATGCCCATGAGGTCAGGGTCACGCGTTGCGATGCTCATCAGGACCGCCACGGATGCGCCCTCGCCGAACGGGGGACGCCCGGTGGCCGCGTACGCGAGCAGCGATCCGAGCGCGAAGATGTCGCTGGGGGGTCCTGTCGGCTCCAGGGTCGCCTGCTCGGGGGAGAGCCACGAGGGGCTGCCGGTGACGAGCCCGGTGGCGGTCAGGGATGTGGCGTCCTCCGGATGGGCGATGCCGAAGTCGATGAGCTCGGGGCCGTTCTCGCTGAGGATCACGTTGCCGGGCTTGAGGTCGCGGTGGGTGATCCGGTGCACGTCGAGGACGGCCAGCGCCTGGGCCATCCCGCCAGCCAGCTTCCACCACGCGTCCTCAGACAGAGGGCCGTTCTCGGCGATCTCGTCGCGGAGGGTCGGGCCGCTGATGTACTCCACGGCGAGCCACGCGGGCTCGGACTCGAGGTCGGCGGCAAGGAACTCGCTGATGTGCGCATCGCGCACCGAGCGCAGGATCGCGACCTCCCGGCGGAACCGGTCGCGGGTGGCGGGTGCGTCGAGCAGTCCCGGTCGGATCACCTTCAGCGCGACGCCCTCGTACCCGGGGGCGGAGGCATGGAACACCACGCCCATGCCACCGGCTCCGAGCCGTGAGTGGATGGTCCAGGGACCCACCTGCCGCGGGTCGTGCATGGACAGCGGCGACCCCACGGTGGGCTCACCCATGGGGCACCTCCCGTCTGCACGGGCGCTCGGCGCGCGATGTGGACTGACGTCAATCTAGTGGATCGGGCGCGACCGCGGCGGGTCCCGGGTGCCGCACCTGCGTGGGCAGGATGCCGCACGCGGGGCGCAGGACGGGTCGCGCCGCTACACTGGTGGCGCTGCGGTTCACAGGGTGGCGTTCGATCACCGACCGCGCGGCCGTATCGTCCGGAGGACCCGGGGCGGCTGACCTGGAGTGCGATATCTGGTGCCGTACTCGCGCAGCAGTGTCCGGATATCGTCACGACGAGCGTTGGCCGACGTCACCCACGCACCCTTCTGGTTGGACCGAGCGGAGCGCCCGGACCCTGCATCGGCCCTGGTCGCCGACACCACAGCCGACCTCGTCATCGTGGGCGGTGGCTACACCGGGATGTGGACCGCCCTGCTGGCGAAGGAGGCCGACCCCGGCCTGGACGTGCTCGTCCTGGAGGGCGGTCGCATCGCCGAGGGTGCCTCCGGTCGCAATGGCGGGTTCATGGCCGCCTCCATCACCCATGGCTTCAGCAACGGGCTGTCACGCTGGCCCGATGAGATGACCGAGCTCACACGCCAGGGCCAGGCCAACCTCGAGGCCATCGTGGCGACGATCGAGCGCCACGCGATGGACGTCGACCTCGCCCGGACCGGTGAGCTCGACGTCGCCACCGAGGACCACCAGGTCGCCGAGCTGGCTGCGCTCCCTGAGCTCGTGGCCCCCTACGGGGAGCGACTGGAGTTCCTCGATGGCGCGGCAACACGCGAGATGGTCAACTCCCCGCTGTACCGGGGCAGCGTGCTCAACCGCGACGGCGTGGCGCTGGTGGACCCCGCGAAGCTGAACTGGGAGCTGGCCCGCGTCGTGCGCTCGCTCGGCGTCCGGGTGCACGAGAACACTGCCGTCACCGGCCTCTCGGCGACCGCGTCCGCGGTCGAGGTGCGCACGGCCCACGCGACGGTGACGGCTCGCCAGGTGGCCCTCGGGACCAGCGCCTGGCCGAACCTCCTGCGCCGCGTCCGGCCGTTCATCATCCCGGTCTACGACTACGCGCTCATGACCGAGCCGTTGACCGTCGAGCAGTGGGACAGCCTCGGCTGGGCGTTCCGCGGTGGCGTCGGTGACAGCAACAACCAGTTCCACTACACGCGCCCCACCGCCGACGGCCGGCTGCTCTGGGGTGGGTTCGAAGCGATCTACCACTTCGGCAGCCGGATGGGGCCGCACCTCAACCGCGATGATGCGACGAATGCGGTGCTGGCCGAGAACTTCTTCCAGACGTTCCCGCAGCTCGAGGGCGTGAGGTTCACGCACGCCTGGGGCGGTGCCATCGACACGTGCTCCCGGTTCAGCGCCTTCTGGGGGTCCGCCATGGGTGGCCGCGTCGCGTACAGCGTGGGGTACACCGGCCTGGGCGTGGGCGCGACGCGCTTCGGCGCCCAGGTGATGCTCGACCTGCTCGCCGGCCGCGAGACCGAGCGAACCCGCCTGACCATGGTCGGCACCCGGCCCATCCCCTTCCCGCCCGAGCCCGTGCGCAGCCCCGCTGTCGCGCTGACCCGGTGGTCACTGGACCGGGCGGACAACTCCGGGGGCCGGCGCAACCCCTGGTTGCGCGCCCTGGACCGGATGGGACTGGGCTTCGACTCATGAACGACACTGGATCCCATCTCCCACCACACACCGCACGACCCCGCCCTGATCAGCCACATGTCCCCGAGACCGCCAACCGAGAGGCTCCCATGAAGCACGTCACCCACTGGATCAACGGCGGCACCGTACGTCGCCACCGAGCCCGAGCTGCCCGGCAGACCGGGTCGGCGCGGCGCTGACCGCCCTTCGCGACCGGGCCGTGGACCTGATCGATCCGGAGCGCAGCGGCGACATCTACGACCCGGCGACCGGCAAGGTCAGCGGGACCGTCGACTTCGCGTCGGTCCGGATCATGGACGAGGCCGTCGCCGCCGCCAAGGCCGCGTTCGCCGAGTGGGGCACGACCTCGCTGACCAGGCGCACCCAGGTCATGTTCGCCTTCCGCGAGCTGCTCAACGAGCGCAAGGAGGAGCTCGCCGCGATCATCACCGATGAGCACGGCAAGGTGCTCTCCGATGCCCTCGGCGAGGTCACCCGCGGGCTGGAGGTCGTGGAGTTCGCCTGCGGCATCCCGCACCTGCTCAAGGGCGGCTACTCGTCGGGGGTCTCCAGCAACGTCGACGTCTACTCGATGCGCAAGCCGCTGGGCGTCGTCGGCATCATCTCGCCGTTCAACTTCCCGGCGATGGTCCCGATGTGGTTCTTCCCGATCGCGATCGCCGCCGGCAACACAGTGGTCGTCAAGCCCAGCGAGAAGGACCCGAGCTCGGCCAACTTCGTCGCTGAGCTGTGGAAGGAGGCCGGCCTCCCGGACGGCGTGTTCAACGTCGTCCACGGCAACAAGGTGGCCGTCGACGCGCTGCTCACCCACCCCGATGTGAAGGCGATCTCCTTCGTGGGCTCGACGGCGATCGCGAAGTACGTCTACGAGACGGGGACGGCACATGGCAAGCGCGTCCAGGCCCTCGGCGGGGCGAAGAACCACATGGTGGTCCTGCCCGACGCGGACCTCGACCTCGCCGCGGACGCCGCGGTCAACGCCGGCTTCGGCTCGGCGGGGGAGCGGTGCATGGCGATCTCCGCGCTGGTGGCCGTCGGCGACAGCGCCGACCCGCTGGTGGCCAAGATCGCCGAGCGGATGGCCACGCTGCGCACCGGTGACGGCCGACGCGGCTGCGACATGGGCCCGCTGGTCACCGGCGTGCACCGGGACAAGGTCGTGTCCTACGTCGACGCGGGCGAGGCTGCCGGTGCGACCCTGGTCGTCGACGGGCGCAACCCGGTCGTGGACGGGGACGCTGACGGCTTCTGGCTCGGGCCGACGCTCTTCGACAACGTCACCCCGGACATGAGCATCTACACCGACGAGATCTTCGGCCCGGTCCTCTCGGTGGTGCGCGTCGACAGCTACGAGGCCGCGCTTGAAGCTGGTCAACGACCACCCCTATGGCAACGGCACCGCGATCTTCACCAACGACGGCGGCGCCGCCCGGCGCTACCAGGACGAGGTCGAGGTCGGCATGATCGGCATCAACGTGCCGATCCCGGTGCCGATGGCGTACTACTCGTTCGGCGGCTGGAAGGCCTCGCTGTTCGGCGACACGCACGCCCACGGCACCGAGGGCGTGCACTTCTTCACCCGCGGCAAGGTCGTCACCTCCCGCTGGCTGGACCCCAGCCACGGCGGCATCAACCTGGGCTTCCCGACCCACGGCTGATCCCGCCCGTGCGCCAATTCGGGTGCCAGTTGCCGCAAGTCGAGCAACTGGCACCCGAATTGCTCTCCGGCCGCGGCCGGGACGGGCGGGGTCCGGCCGGGCCGGGCGGGGCCTGGCGCTGCGGGGCGGGAACTTGGGATCGTCTTGCCGATAGTGCAGCAAGATGATCCCAAGTTCGTCGCGGAGTCCCGGGCGGCTACTGGAAGGACACCCAGCGGGGTTCGGGGCTGATCGCCATGGTCCGCTTCGGGCCCAGCATGGGCCGGTCCTCGTCGATGAAGTTCTTCCAGCCGAACACGATGCCCTTGGGGGCGCCCCTGCGCAGGGCGCTCCAGGTCGCGCGCTTGGCGGGCTGGCTGCCCAACCCGTCCATCTGGATGGCGAGGGCGAGCTCGTTGTGGGACGTGTCCAGCGACGACCGGTTGCGGATCATGGACGTGCGGAACTGATGCAGGAGCAGCATCTTCTGCGGCAGCCCCGCGTCCCGGGTGAGGTCGGCGAGCCATGCCGACACCCGGTTGATCTCGGCGGCACTGACCGACCCGATCTGGCGCAGGTGGCGCTGCTTGGGCTTCAGCCGCCACTCCGGATCCAGGGCCAGGCCCACGTGGGGCAGTCGAAGCAGCGCGCTGTAGCGCTTGGCCTGGGTCAGGAAGTCGGTGCGACCGGGTTGGAGGTCCAGCACGACGTACACGCCGTTGCTCCCGGCTGCCTCCACCAGGGGTCGCAGCTTCGCGACCGAGGACTCGGCGGAGTAGTCCCCATCGCGTCCCGCGGAACCGCTGGCCACCGTGGCGATGATCTCCAGGGCGGGGACCACCCGGCGATCGGTGTGGGGACGGTAGGAGGCAGCGACCTTCTTGGCCCTGCGGATCGTGGCTGAGCGGCCCTGCTCCCCGAGGACTCCCAGCGCGCGGGTGCCCGGATGGCCGTACAGGGCGACGTAGGTCTTGCCCTCGAAGACCCGCGTCCCGCCACCCGGGAGCTCGAACGCTCGCGACGTTGCAGCATCCGGGACCACCGACGCGGGGGCCGGCGCTGCGACCGATGCGACGACGAGGGCGACCGCAGCCAGCGCTGCGCCCCAGACAACACGAGAGCGACCCCCGCGGAACCTTGCCGGACCCGCCACCATGACCCCACCTCCCCGGACGGGGCAAGCGTACGGGGCAACCGCGATCAGGTCCGCTGGCGCGCGGGTCACACCAGGCCCACGCAACCGATTGCCGGTGCGCGGCCACAGTGGGAGCATCAGGAGGAGCAAGGAGGTGGAGATGGAGACGCTGGCCCACATCTGCTCCCGATGCCACGGAGCGGCGGTGTTCGGATTCGGCTCGACCTGGCTGTGCGAGGACTGCTACGGGGTGATCGGATCCTGCTGCATGGAGTTCGACGGCGACGACATGTTCCTCGAGGACCGCAGCTGGTGGGAGTCCCGCATCGCACCCAAGTCCTGAACCTGCCGGCCCTGCAACCCCCGGGCGTGGAATGGTCGCCGCCCGGATGACCCCTCGTACATCCGGGTTGCGACCTGACTGAGTCATCCCCTGTCCGTCGGATGCCCAAACGGCGGGGCCATGTGATCGTCCTCACCGGGGGGCGCCTCCACTTCGGTACTGTGCCTGCCATGGCGCGCTACGGAACCCAGTTCGGCCCGGACATCACCTTCCTCGGCGTGCCCAGGGCGGACCTCGACTCACCCGAGACCTGGGCTGACGCCGACGTGGTGATCCTTGGCGCGCCGTTCGACGGCGGCACGTCCTACCGCTCGGGCGCGCGCTTCGGCCCCAAGGCCATGCGCGAGACCTGCTACCTGGCCCATGACGGATCGCGGCCGTCGCTGGCCATGCGCGTGGACGGGCTGGCTGACCTCGGTGTGGTCGACGCCGGCGACGTCGAGATGTTCTCCGGCGACGCCGCGCGCTCGTGCGCCGACCTCGAGGCGGCGGTGACCACGGTCGCCGCCGGCGGGGCCATCCCCATCATCCTGGGCGGGGACCACACGGTGACCTGGCCCGACGTCACCGGGGTCGCCCGCGGCGGCGATCGCTGGGGCCGGGTCTCGGTGATCCACTTCGACGCGCACGCGGACACGGGTGACATCGAGTTCGGGTCGCTGATCGGCCACGGCCAGCCGATGCGCCGTCTCATCGAGTCCGGTGCGGCGCGCGGCGATCGCTTCCTGCAGGTGGGCCTGCGCGGCTACTGGCCGCCGCCGGAGGTCCTGGACTGGATGGCCGAGCAGCGGATGCGCAGCTTCGAGATGACCGAGATCGTCGCCCGAGGCCTCGACGAGTGCCTCAGCGAGGCGTTCACCATCGCCCTGGACGACTGCGACGGGGTGTTCCTGTCGGTCGACATCGATGTCTGCGACCCGGGCCACGCGCCGGGGACCGGGACGCCGGAGCCCGGCGGACTGAGCTCCCGTCAGCTCCTCGATGCCGTGCGGCGGATCTGCTACGAGCTGCCCATCCTGGGCATGGACGTCGTCGAGGTCTCACCGCCCTACGACCATGCCGACATCACCGCCCTGCTCGGCAACCGGGTCGTGCTCGAGGCGCTCTCGGCCATGGCGCGCCGGCGCAGGGACGAGCGCGACGGGAACCACCTGGGACCCTCGCCAGCCACTGCTCGACGCCCGGATCCCGGGGGAGTGACCCTCAGGCCGGGACGACCACGTGCGGGTCGACCCGGCGCGCCCACCCGGTGGCGATGAGGTACTGGGCACCCAGGTAGGTGACCAGCACGACCATGCCCCGTCCGGGGAAGCCCAGGTCCGCGAGGTCGACCCCGATGAGCATGTCCGAGACCAGGAACAGCAGGCCGCCGACCGCGATCCGCGGGAGCGCCGTGCGCGCCGCGAAGATGGCCATCACGCACAGGGCCATGCTGTAGACGGCGATCGGGACTCGCAGGTCGCCCAACCGTGGGCCGAGGACGATGTTGGCGATCGCCCAGAAGGACAGGTACGCCGATCGTGACGAGCGCCAGCCGCGAGGTCCGCACCCCAGCGCCCAGGCCGATGAAGCCCGCGATGTAGCAGACCTGCATCGCCAGGAACCCCGCCATCCCGAGGAGGAAGGTCGCGTCGTACTCCAGGCCCACGTCTCCGACGGTGGCCAGGACCAGCCCGGCGACGAGCAGCCGTGGCGCTGCGGCTGCCCAGGGCCGCCAGGACCCACAGGAGCAGGGACGGCATGAGCAGGCCCTTGACCAGCGTGTGGGCGATCCCCGAGACGCCCGCGAGGTCCATCACCGTGAAGGTGCCCCACACGACGCCCACGACGACCCATGCTGTGCGTTGGCGGCGCACCGACGCTGTGGGCTGCCTGCTGATCGTGGTCACGTGCGCACCGTAGCCAGCCGGCGTCCCGGATTGCAGGGCCAGTAGGTCAGTTGACCCCATACCCGATGCCACGCCGGTCCGAGGGCGCCGGCTCCGCCCGCTCCACAGGGCAGCGGTCGTCGGGACACGCCAGCTCGTCGCACATCCGGCACATGAACTCCGAGGTGAGCAGGTCGTCGGTCAGGGCCTCGAGCATCATCGACAGCGTCGCCGACAGCGAGCGGCACGCCTCGTCACCGAGCGCCGACAGTGCCTGGTCGAGGACCCGCCGGCGCTGGGCGAGGACCGCTGAGGCGATGGTCTGCCCCTGCTCGGTCAGGACGAGGTGCCGAGATCGGCCGTCCACGGCCGTCACCCGATCCACGAGCCCCGCCGCCGCAAGACGATCCACGAGCTGGACCGCGCCGGGGTGGCTGATGCGCAGCCTGTGCGCCAGGAAGGAGATCGGGCGCTGCGGGTAGAAGCGCAGCGTGATCAGGGCGGCGGGGGCGTGCCCCCCGAAGCCGGCCACCGCACCCATCCCGATCGACTGGCGGTCGACGATGGTCTGTGCCAGTGTTCCCAGGATGTTGACGGTGAATGCGCGGTCCTCCGAAACGGGCATATAAGTACCTTACCAGATGCATAAGTCCCTTACCGGATAGCCTCGGCATCGAGACACCCAGCGGCCCCGACCTCCGGGAGCAGCTCACCCCAAGGAGTCCAGCATGCGAGTCCTCGTCGTCGGCGCCGGTGGCGTCGGATCCTCCGCAGCCCTGATCGCCGCGCGTCGCGACTTCTTCGAGTCCTGGCTGGTGGCCGACTACGACCTCGCGCGGGCCGAGGCGCTTGTGGCCCGGATCGGGGACCCGCGCTTCGCCGCAGCCAGGATCGACGCCGGCGACGCGCACGCGGTGGCCGCCCTGTGCCGCGCCAATGCGATCACGCACGTCCTCAACGCCGTGGACCCCCGCTACGTCCTGTCCGTCTTCGAGGGGTCCTTCCTGGCCGGGGCCAACTACATGGACACCGCGATGAGCCTGTCCAGCCGCCACCCCGAGCAGCCCTTTGCGCTGCCCGGCGTGATGCTCGGCGACGAGCAGTTCGCCCACCACGACCAGTGGGTGGCCAGCGGGCAGCTCGCCCTCGTCGGGATGGGCGTGGAGCCGGGGCTGGCGGACGTCTTCGCCCGCTACGCCTCCGACGAGCTGTTCAGCGAGATCGACGAGCTCGGGGTGCGCGACGCCTCCAACCTCGTCGTCGAGGGCTACGACTTCGCTCCCTCCTTCTCGATCTGGACCACCATCGAGGAGTGCCTGAACCCGCCACTGATCTGGGAGAGGGAGCGCGGCTTCTTCACGACTGAGCCCTTCAGCGAGCCCGAGGTGTTCGACTTCCCGGAGGGGATCGGACCGGTCGAGTGCGTCAACGTCGAGCACGAGGAGGTCGTGCTCATGCCGCGGGTCATCGACGCGAAGCGCGTGACCTTCAAGTTCGGACTGGGCGACGAGTTCATCGAGGTGCTGCGCACGCTGAACAAGCTGGGCCTGGACCGTACCGAGCCGGTCACGGTGCGCGGGCACCAGGTGTCGCCCCGTGACGTCGTTGCCGCCTGCCTGCCTGACCCCCTGACCCTCGGGGACAGGATGACCGGCAAGACCTGCGCCGGGCTGTGGGTCACGGGCAAGGGCAAGGACGGCGCCCCTCGCGAGGTGTACATCTACCACGTGTCGGACAACGAGTGGACGATGGCCGAGTACGGTGCCCAGGCGGTGGTGTGGCAGACCGCCATGAACCCGGTGGTCGCCCTCGAGCTGCTCGCGTCCGGGGCATGGAGCGGCTCCGGCGTCATCGGGCCCGAGTCCTTCGAGCCGGTGCCCTTCCTGGACCTGCTGCGCGACGGGCTACGGCGAGAAGTGGGTCGTCCAGGAGCGCACGCCCCGAGCCTGACGCGCGCAGCGGGCGCTCAGCTCGCGGGCTCGAGGTCGACGCCCAGCAGCGGGTCGCCTGAGGCGACGTGGCCCGTGGCCAGCACGTCCACCGAGGCGAAGGCCGCCGAGTTCGTCACGATGATCGGGGTCGTGGTCTCGTATCCCTGCGCCACGAGCCCGTCGAGGTCCGCGAGGATCAGCGGCGAGCCGACGCGCACCTGCTGGCCGTGGGCGACGAGGGTGTCGAAGTGCCGGCCGCCGAGGTGGACCGTGTCGATCCCGATGTGGATGAGGATGTCCACGCCGTCGGCGGAGGTGACCCGGACCGCGTGTCCGGCGCGGGCCAGGGACGTGACCGTGCCGTCGACGGGGGAGCGGAACACCCCGTTCGTGGGCCGGATCGCCACGCCGGTCCCCATCAGGCCGCGGGCGAAGACGGGATCGGGAACCTCGGACAGCGCCACGAGCTCGCCGGTGGTCGGCGCGGCGATCATGAGCGGTCCAGGCTCGCGCACCGGTGGGGCGTCCGGAGTCCCGACGGCCGGCTCAGCGGGCTCGGCGCCCACCCGCGGTCGCGCCGACGGGCGCGGGCCGCGCGGACCCGCCGCCC
Source organism: uncultured Actinomycetes bacterium (assembly GCA_963700395.1). GTDB lineage: Bacteria > Actinomycetota > Actinomycetes > S36-B12 > CAIYMF01 > Prado023. The sequence goes on from CAVOXI010000001.1 coordinate 277,146, forward strand.
CAGCGACCGTCCGCCTCGCGCGTGGTCGTGGCGGGCAGGTCGTCGAACCCGAGGACCAGCGTCAGCACGAACGCGATCGCGACGGCGGAGGCGGTGCCGGTGAGCTGCAGCGCGAAGTTGCCGACGTGCATGTAGGCGGGCAGGGTGATCAGGCCCGGGAACACGAAGGAGTTCGCCGCCGAACCACCTGCCGCGGCGATCGCGCCCCCGACCATGCCCCCGATGCAGGCGTAGAGGAACGGCCTGCGCAGGCGCAGCGTGACGCCGTAGATGGCGGGCTCGGTCACTCCTGCCACGAAGGCGCTCACCGAGGCTGCCCCGGCCAGGGAGCGCATCTCGGCATTGCGCGTGCGGATCATCACGGCCAGCGCTGCCGCACCTTGGGCCAGCACAGCAGCCACCAGCGGGCCGGTCAGCAGCGAGTGGCCCTGGACACTGAGGTCGTTGAGCATGACGGGGACGAATCCCCAGTGGACGCCGAAGATCACGAACACCTGCCAGAGCCCACCCATGAGCGCGCCGGCCACCGCGGGGCTCAGCTGCCAGAGCCAGTCGACTGCAGCCGACAGGGCCTCGCTCACGTAGCTCCCGACCGGCCCGAACAGGATCGCGGTGGCTGGCACGAGGACGGCCAGGCAGATCGTGGGGATCAGGATCAGGTGCAGGCTCCGGGGCAGCCGCCTGCGCAGCGCGCGCTCCATCACCGACAGGAGGATCGCGGCGATCAGCGCGGGGAACACCGACTGGCCGTAGTCGATGACGACCACAGGCATGCCCAGGAAGGACGCGCGCGTGCCCACGGGCCCGATCTGGGTGAAGTTGGCGTGCAGCAGGGCCGCGGCGATCGCCCCGCCGACGTAGGGGTTGGCCCCCAGCTTGATCGACGCGCTGATGCCCACGAGGACAGGCAGGAAGTAGAACACCGCGTTGCCGGCGGCCGCCCAGATCGCGTAGGTCGTGCTCTGCACGCTGATCAGGCCGAGCTCGACGGCGACCGCGAGGAACGTCTTGATCATGCTCGAACCCACCAGCGCCCACAGCAATGGCTGGAAGGTGCCGGTCAGCAGGTTGAAGGCGCGGTCCAGCCACGACATCGGGATCGGCGCCTCGTCGACGGACGCGCCGTCCCGAGCCGTGGAGACCAGCGACCGGACCTGGGTGTCCACCTGGCCCACGTGCTGGCCGACCACGACCTGGAACTGCCCGCCGCGCTCGACCGTGCTCATGACTCCGGGCAGGGAGCGGACCGCCTCGCGATCGACGGCGCCACGATCGGCAACGACCAGCCTCAGGCGGGTCGTGCAGTGCCCGACCGATCGGATGTTGGCCGGCCCCCCCACCCCGGCCACGATCCCCCCGGCCAGGGCGTCGATGTCGCTCACGGGTCCCCGACGTCGCGGTGGCGCAACCGGTTGACATGCACCATGAGGTACAGCAGCTCCTCGGTCGGCAGCTCCACCTGGTAGCGCTGCTGCACGTAGGCGGCGATGGCCAGCGCGACCTCGTGTGCCTTCGGGTCCTTCGCGCGCACCATGTCGTAGAGCTGGGAGTCGGTCCCGACGAGCAGCTGCCCGTCCTCGATCCGCCGGACCGCGAACTTCACGTGCGTCATGAAGCGGGCGTAGGCCACGGAGTCGGGCTCCAGCGGCACGCCGAGCTGGTTGCGGACGATGCCCGACGATGTCCTGGATGGTCGTCGTGGTGCTCACGACCGTCGACATGTCGCCGTTCAGCTCGGCGTTGACCAGGTGCATCGTGAGGAACCCGGCCTCGTCGATGGGCATGATCACGCCCGTGGCCGCGCGGATCATCTCGAGCATCTCCAGGGCGGCGGTGAACTCGCGGCGGTAGGTGCTCTTCAGCTCCCAGAGCATCGCGTGCTCGAGGCGCTGACCGGACGCCAGCCGCTGGATGCGCGAACTGGATGTGGTCGGCGATCGCCAGCTGCATGGCGCTGGTCAGGTTCAGGTCGAGGGTGGCCTTGAGATGGTCGGCGATGTCGTTGGAGAGGGCCAGGATCTCGTAGGGGATCTCGGCGATGACGCTGGTGAAGCCCTCGGCGGACCGGTCGTCGTCGAGGACGAACCTGCGTTCGACCCGTGCCGGGTCGTAGGTGCCGCCCGGATCGCTGCTGGTACCCGAGGCCCCGACCCGTGAGGATCACCTCGCGGTCGTCCTCGAGCACGCTGATGACGTTGTTGTTGATCACCCGGTTGACCCGGAGCACGCCATCACCTCCTCGGGAGCCATTCTGCGCGCGGCGGCGATCGGACGATAGTGGGTCGGCGGTGCGCCGGGACCCGGAACACGCGCCCGGGCGCTGCGGCCTCCAGCTCGTCGCGAGCCATGGCTCAGATCAGGCCGTACTTCGTGAAGCTCGTGAGGATCCCGTCCTCGTCGGGGCTGCCCGTGATGTCGTCGGCGACGTCCTTGACCTTCTGGTGGGCGTTGCCCATCGCCACGCCGATGTGGACGTACTCCAGCATCTCGAGGTCGTTGTGGCCGTCGCCGTAGGCCATCGTGTCCTCGACGGTGATGCCCAGGTGCTCCAACAGGGTCTCGATGGCCCCGGCCTTGTGGATGCCGGCGATGGACAGCTCGCCGCTGTTGGGCTCGAACTGGGGGACGGTCGCCGGGATGACGGTGAACGTGTCGGCGAACTCGGCCCGGATCACCTCGAAAGGACGTGTCGGAGCCGAGGAACGAGATCTTGTTGATGTCCTCGCGCGCCGGGTCCTCACCGACGACCACGTGGTCGATGAAGGGGCCGAATCCGCGCTCCAGCTCGGCGAGGACGTTCTCGTCGGTGACGCCGCCGTAGAGCATCTGGCGCAGCTGGGCCTTGATCCCGGCGCTGCCGTAGAGCCCGGAGTTGGCCTCGAGGAAGTAGTTGATCCCACGCGCGTCGAAGAAGGCCACGACCCGGCGGACCTGGTCGACCGGCACGTTCTGGTGGGTCAGCACCTCGCCCGTCGACCTCGACGTACCCACCGGCCGCGGCGATCACTCCGTCGAAGCCGATGTCCATGATCTCCGGCCAGATCTCGGACAGGGACCGACCCGTGCACAGGAACATGAGGTGCCCATTGGCCCGGGCCTGCTGGACCGCCGTCCGGGCGGTCGCGGGCACCAGCCCCGTCTCGTTGAGCAGGGTTCCGTCGATGTCGAGGAAGACGGCCTTGCGAGTCATCGGTGGGTCCTTCCAGGGGCGAGGTCGAGCGCAGGGACAGGGGTGCCGGGCGCAGCCTGATCATGATCCGTGCAGGTCGGGCGGCCACGCGGCCGCGCAACCCGCACGGATCATGGCCCGGGCGTCGGGAGAGCGTCAGGACTTGGTCCACCAGGCTGGCGCCGTTGGTCGCGATGACCTCCTCGTACCAGTCGAAGGACTTCTTCTTGTAGCGGTCGAGGGTGCCGGTGCCGTCGTCGTTGCGGTCGACGTAGATGAACCCGTACCGCTTGGACAGCTGCGCGGTGCTGGCTGCCACGAGGTCGATGGGACCCCACGTGGTGTAGCCCCAGAGCTCGACACCGTCGGCGAGGGCCTCGCCGACCTGGACGAGGTGGTCGTTCAGGTAGGCGATCCGGTAGTCGTCGAGGACGGTCTTGACGCCGTCGACCTCGACGAGCTCGTCCTTGGCCCCGAGGCCGTTCTCGACGATGAACAGCGGCTTCTGCCAGCGGTCCCAGAACTGGTTGAGCACGATCCGCAGGCCCTGCGGGTCGATCTGCCAGCCCCACTCGGAGGCCGGCAGGGTGGGGTTCGGAACCCCGCCCATGATGTTGCCCTCGCCGTGGGCCTTCTTCGCGGGGTCGGCGGTCTCGCAGATGCTCATGTAGTAGCGAGAACGACACGAAGTCCACCGTGTTGGTCAGGAGCTCGCGGTCCTCGTCGGTGATGTCCAGCTCGATGCCGTTCTCCCGGAAGAAGCGCAGGGCGTAGCCGGGGTAGGCGCCGCGGGTGTGGACGTCGCCGAACATCAGGTTGGCGTGGTCGGCGTGCATGACGGCGACGACGTCGTCGGGGTTGGGGCTCAGCGGGTAGATCGGCATCGAGATGACCATGCAGCCGACCTTCGCCGTCGGGCATCATCTCGTGGGCGATCTTCGTGGCCAGGGCGGAGGCGACCAGCTCGTGGTGGATCGCCTGGTACAGGTCGGTCGTGGACAGCTCTTCCTTCGGGGTGTTGATCCCGCCGCTGCCGAACGGGATGTGCAGCACGGAGTTGATCTCGTTGAAGGTCAGCCAGTACTTCACCTTGGACCCGTAGCGGTCGAACAGGACGCGGACGTAGCGCTCGTAGAAGCCGATCAGGTCGCGGCTGACCCAGCCGTCGTACTTCTCGGCCAGGTGCAGCGGGGTCTCGTAGTGGCTGATGGTGACCAGCGGCTCGATGCCGTGCTTGGCGCACTCGTCGAACACCCGGTCGTAGAAGGCCAGGCCCTCCTCGTTGGGCTCGAGCTCGTCGCCGTTGGGGAAGATCCGCGACCAGGCGATGGACAGCCGGAAGACCGAGAAGCCCATCTCGGCGAACAGGGCGATGTCCTCGGCGTACCGGTGGTAGAAGTCGATGCCCTCGAGCTTGAGGTTGTCCGGCGTCGGCCCGGCGACCCTCGGGTTCATGATCCCCTGGGGTGTCACGTCCTGGATGGACAGGCCCTTGCCGCCCTCGTCGTAGGCGCCCTCGAGCTGGTTGGCGGCGGTGGCCCCGCCCCAGAGGAAGCCCTTGGGGAATGGGGTGGCGGTGTGCGTGTCATGGTGGTGTCTCGCTCTCTGTGTGGTGGATGGGTCTGGGTGACGGGTGCGACACGGGTGGGGGGGTGGGCCGGCCGGGATCGTCTCCGGCAGCCGGCCCACCCCGGTCTGGGTCAGTTGACGACGTCGAGCACGAGCTCGCGGGCGCTGACCTCGCCCTCGGCGATCGGGACCACTGCGGCGTAGTCACCGGAGTTGGTCACGACCATGATCACCATCGGGTTGTAGCCGGCGGCCGTGACGGCGTCGACGTCGAACTCGGCGAGCAGCTGGCCGTCGTCGACCCGCTGGCCCTTGGCCACCTTCGGGGTGAAGTGCTTGCCCTCGAGCTTGACCGTGTCGATCCCGACGTGGATCAGGACCTCCATGCCGTTGTCGGCGGTGATGCCGTAGGCGTGCGGCATCTGCGCGGTGACGGTGCCGGTGACCGGGGAGTACACCTTGCCCTCGGTGGGCAGGACGGCCAGGCCGTTGCCCATCGCCCCGGAGGAGAACACCGGGTCCGGGACCGCGGCCAGCGGCACGACCGTGCCGGCGACCGGGGCGGTGATGGCGGCGGCCTCGGAGGCCACGACGCCCTCATCGGCGGCGGCCTCAGGCCCGGCGACGTGCTTGGTCTCGGGGATGTCCTTGAAGCCCAGGACCATGGTCAGGACGAACGCGATCGCGATCGCCACGGCCACGCCGATCACGAACATGGTGAAGTTGCCGGGTCCGTCGATCGCCGCGGTCATGGTGATCGCACCGGGCAGGACGAAGCCGACTGGGGCCGAGCCGGCGCCGCCGATGATCGCGCCACCGACGGCACCACCGATGCAGGCGTAGATGAACGGCTTCTTCGAGCCGCAGCGTCACGCCGTAGATCGCGGGCTCGGTGATGCCGGCCAGGAACGCCGAGATCGTGGCCGGGCCGGCGACCTCCTTGAGCTCCTTGTTGCGGGTCTTGAGCCACACCGCGGCAGCGGCACCGGACTGGGCCAGGACGGCGGCGAACAGCGGGCCGGCGATGCAGCGAGTAGCCGTTGACCGACAGGTCCTGGACGATGACCGGGACGAAGCCCCAGTGGATGCCGAAGATGACGAACACCTGCCAGAACGCGCCCATGATGGCGCCACCGACGGCCGGGGACAGGTTCCACACCGAGTTGATGGCGTCGGACATCGTCGTGCCGACCCAGTCGGCGATCGGGCCGATCACGATGAAGGTCAGCGGGACGATGATCGCGATCGGTGAGCATCGGGACCACGAAGTTGCGGAAGGTCTCCGGGATGCCGCGGTTGAGCGACCTTCTCCAGCTTGGACTGGGCGTACACCGCCAGGATGGTCGGGATGACCCCGGACAGGTAGCTGATCATGATCACCGGGATGCCGAAGAAGGTCAGCTCGCCGCCGGAGGCGGCGTAGCCGCTCAAGCGTGGTGGTGACCCCGTCGGCGCCGGGGATCACCGCGATCGTCGCGGAGTAGATCAGCGCCCCGGCGATGGCCACCGAGGTGTAGAGGTTGGCGCCGAACTTCTTGGCCGCGGTGATCGCCAGCAGGATCGGCAGGAACTGGAACATCGCGTCCGCGGCCGAGAACAGGATCGCGTAGCTGGCGCCGTGGCTGCCCAGTCCGGCCAGATCTTCACCGCCACGGCCAGGAACGCCTTGATCAGGCCGGTGCCGGCCAGCACCCACAGGAACGGGGTGAAGATCGAGGTGATCAGGTCGATCGCCTTGCCCAGGAACCCGCCCTGCGCGCCACCCTCGGCGCTGGTCGAGATGCTGGTGCTGTTCGCGATCGACTCGTACACGTTGGACACCGTGTTGCCGATCACGACCTGGAACTGGCCGCCGGCCTCGACCACCGTGATGACACCCTTGGTGTTCTCCACGGCCGCCTTGTCGACCTTGTCGCGGTCCTTGATCTGGAAGCGCAGCCGGGTCGCGCAGTGCGTCACCGCCGCCACGTTGTGCTCGCCGCCGACACCCCGCAGGATCTCCTCGGCGAGCAGGTCGTACTTCGTCGCTGTTGCCACGATTTACTCCTTCGAATTCTCGGTTGGGCGGGTCCGCGAGCCGATTTTGGGCAACAAAAAAACCTGAACATTGACGCGTTGTGCTCCGAAGAACGACAACTCATCAAAGTTCAGGTTTTGCCTGCTGCGCAGTAACAACCCTAGACTTCGCGGGTCGCTGAGCGACCTGTCATAGAAGGTAGCCGCATTGCTGCGGCGATGTCAACGGGCTGCGTCGAACTCCTCACGAACCAGTACCTCCGAGGGTCGGGCTCGTGGCGGACGGAGTGCTACCCGAGTGCGTCGAAGGCCTGCTCGATGACCGTGAGGGCCTCGTCGAGCAGGTGCTCGGGGATGCTCAGCGGGGGCAGGAAGCGCAGCACGTTGCCGTAGGTGCCGGCCGTCAGCACCACCACACCTGCCGCATGGCATGCCCTGGCGATGGCAGCCGTCGATGCGGGGTCGGCCTCGTTCGTCCCGGGCGCGACGATCTCGACGGCGATCATCGCACCGCGGCCGCGGACGTCGCCGATGCGCCCGGAGCGCTCGGCAAGGGCCTCGAGGCGGGGAACCATGAGCTCGCCGATGCGGCGTGCGGCGGCACTCAGGTCACCGTCGCGCATCTCCTGGATCGACCCCAGTGCGGCCGCGCAGGCCACGGGGTTGCCGCCGTAGGTGCCTCCGAGCCCGCCGACATGGACGGCGTCCATGATCTCGGCGCGACCTGTCACACCGGCCAGGGGCAGCCCGCCGGCGATCCCCTTGGCGGTGGTGATCAGGTCCGGGACGACGCCCTCGTGGTCGCAGGCGAACCAGTCACCGGTGCGGCAGAAGCCGGTCTGGATCTCGTCGGCCACGAACACGATCCCGTTGGCGCGCGCGAACTCGACCAGCTCGGGCAGGAAGCCCTCAGCCGGGACGATGAAGCCGCCCTCACCGGCAATCGGCTCGATGATGATCGCGGCCACGTTGTCCGCGCCGATCTCCTTGTCGATCCGGCTGATGGCCGTGGCTGCTGCCTCCGCGCCGGTCAGCCCGTCGCGGAACGGGTAGCTCAGCGGGACCCGGTAGATCTCGGGGGCGAACGGGCCGAACGACTGCTTGTAGGGCATGTTCTTGGCCGTCATGCCCATCGTCAGGTTGGTGCGTCCGTGGTACCCGTGCTCGAAGACGACGATCGCCTGGCGGTGGGTGTAGGCACGCGCGATCTTCACGGCGTTCTCCACGGCCTCGGCCCCGGAGTTGAACAGCGCCGAGCGCTTCACGTGGTCGCCGGGGGTGAGCTCGTTGAGCGCCTCGCAGACCGCGACGTAGGACTCGTAGGGCGTCACCATGAAGCAGGTGTGCGTGAACTCCGCCACCTGGCGCTGCACGTTCTCGACCACTGCCGGGGCGGAGTTGCCCACGGTGGTCACCGCGATCCCGGAGCCCATGTCGATCAGGGAGTTGCCGTCCACGTCGATCAGCACGCCCCCGCCGGCGGCCACGATGTACACCGGCAGCGTGCCGCCGACGCCCGCGGACACGGCCTTGGTGCGTCGAGCCTGCAGCTCGATGCTCCGCGGCCCGGGGATGGCCGTGACCAGCCGGCGCTCCTGGGGGAGGGTGGGTCCCCCGGTGGTCATGGCGACGTCGAGACTCATCTGGTTCTCCCTGGGTGGACGTGGGCGTGGGTCCGTGAACAGGGTACGCGGTACGGGGCACAGACACCTGACGCCCGAGTGGTCACCTCGCGTGCAGGCGGGCGAGGTCGTCGACCAGCTGCTCGCGGAAGTCCGGGTGTGCGATCGCGATCAGCGCAACCGCACGCTGGCGCGCCGAGAGCCCGCGAAGTCGGGCGACCCCGTACTCCGTCACGACGTAGTCCACATCGTTCTTCCCGGTCGTGACGTGGGTGCCGGGGGCGAGGGTCGGCCACGATCCTCGACACGGAGCCACCGCGGGCGGTCGAGGGCACGACCATGATCGCCTTCCCGCCCTTCGAGCGGTTCGCAGCCCGGACGAAGTCCACCTGCCCACCCGTGCCGGAGTACGGCAGGTGGCCGAGGGTCTCCGAGCCGCACTGCCCGATCAGGTCGACCGCGAGGGTGCCGTTGATCGAGTGCAGGTTGTCGTTCTGGCCGGCGAGGAACGGGTCGTTGGTGACGTCCACCGGGTGGATCTCGAGAGCCGGGTTGCGATGCATGTACTCGTACAGGCGGTGTGATCCCAGGGCGAACGTCGCCATCATCCTGCCGCGGTGGAGGTTCTTGCGGGCGTTGGTGATGACTCCCGACTCCAGCAGGGACAGGATGCCGTCGCCGAACATCTCGGTGTGCACGCCGAGGTCGTTCTTCTCGCCGAGCTGCTGCACGACGGCGTCCGGGATGGCGCCGATGCCGATCTGCAGCGTCGCGCCGTCCGGGATCAGCTCGGCGACGAACCGCCCGATCCCGAGCTCGACCGGACCGAGCGGCGGATGTGGCAGCTCGACGAGCGGGTCCGTGCTCTCGACCAGGGCGGCGACCTGCGAGATGTGCACGTGGCAGTCGCCGAAGCAGAACGGCACCTGCGGGTTCACCTCCAGGACCACCGCCCGGGCCCGTTCGATGGCAGCCATGGTGTAGTCGGCCGACAGCCCGAGCGAGAAGTACCCGTGCTCGTCCATCGACGAGGCGCGCGCGAACACCACGTCGCAGGGCAGCAGGCCCCGGCGGAGCAGCTCCGGGATCTCGGAGAAGTGCGCGGGGCAGTAGTCCACCCACCCGTCGGCTGCACCCGCTCGGCTCGTCCCGCCCAGGAAGGCCGTGCTGTGCCGGACGTGCTCGGTGGTCTCGGGATCGAAGTACCCGGCCTTCACCAGGGGCAGGAGCTGGAACACCGTGACCCCATGGACCTCACGACGCCGGTCCGAGAGCGCGTGCAGCAGGGCCGGCGCCTCGCCCGCCCCGATCGGGAGCACGACGGTGTCGCCGTCGCGCACCAGTGCCGCCGCCTCCGGCGGATCCATCCGCCGCTGGTCGTACTCCGCCCTCACCGACATGTCGCCTCCGCTGTGCTGGGTCGGGCACACAGTACTTGCGGTGACGGTCGGTCTCCTGTTGCTCGGGCAGGTCAGAGCGGCGTGCTGCCCGCCGTACCGACGAGCTGCTCGCGGAACGCCGGCCCCGACAGCCGCTGCGCCTCGGCTCGTGCGGCCGCCACGCGTGCGGCCATGCCCAGCCGGGCGGACGGCTCATCGTTGCCCGGCGTGGACACGAAGAGCTCGATCGCGGCGAGCCCCGCGTCGGCCCGTCCGCTGGCGGCGGCCTGCTTGGCGTCCAGGCGGGCGGCGTACCAGTCGGAGGCCAGCACGGACTCGCGGGTGAACATCGCACGGAACTCCGGGGTGGCGAGCGTCCAGCCCTCCGAGGTGACCCCGTCGACCATGATCTCCAGGAGCGCGCGCAGGGGCGGGATCGCCAGGGAGATCGTGCCGTCGTCGAAGTAGGAGCGGGCAACCCGCTCATGGGTGGTCACGATCGTGGCGACGGACTCCGCGAACACCGCGACGTCCTGCAGCTCGGGGCGCAGCATCTCCGGGGTGAGGACCATGTGCGGGTGCAGGAAGATCCGGCCGAAGAAGGTGGACGCGAACTTGTCGGTGATCCGGTAGCCGAGCCGGCTGGCCGCCACGATCCTGCCGTCGTGCTCGAAGTCGACCAGCTTCTCCAGTGCGCCCTGGGCGATCAGGTGGTGGGCGTCGCGCTCCTCCTCGGTCATCCGGGAGAACGTCTCGGGGATCAGCAGCGAGATGTCATGGTCGACGCGGACCTTGGGCCCGACCCAGCCGGCCGCGGACAGCCATCCGTCGTACCCGGTCAGGGCGTAGGCCAGCAGCGAGGCGTTCAGGTCGATCACGGCCGGCATCGCGTTGAACGGGCCCTTGGTCAGCGCACCCTCGGACCCCGCACCGGTGGTGGACGGCGACTTGCCGGTCATCGAGGAGATGAACTCCATGAACAGCTCGGGCAGCTCCATGTAGTGCAGCGGGTTGAACGAGCACAGCGGCGGCACCGGCCCGTCCGGCGGGTTGTTGCGGCGACCGGCAGCGACGACGTCCACGGGCAGCATCAGCGGCTCGTCGGTGCGCAGGCGGCGGACCAGGCGCGAGGACAGCTCGGCGACCGAGGTCGCCGCGGCGTCGGCGTGGTCCGGCCTGGGCTGCAGGTAGCGCGGGTTCTTCGACGGCTTGCCGCCCACGAGCCGAGGGTTGGCCGAGCACACGAAGAACTCGGGCCCCTGACCCTCGGGCGTGTCCGCGAAGCGGCTGATCATCTGCGCCATCGGGTCGCTGAACGCGCTGAAGGCCACTGCGTCGTCGCGCATGGCCAGCGCATCGTCGCGGGTCAGCGGCTGGAAGTTGGAGATGAACGTGCCGGGTGCGGCCAGGTCGTGCTCGGCCTGCTTGTCGTACCCCCGGTGGATCGCATCGTCCGGGCGCTGGAAGAGCAGCTCCTCGCAGTTCTCCACGAGCTTGTAGGAGCGTGCCGGGTCCAGGCCGACCTGGGAGCCGGGCACGACCGTGGAGGCGGTGATGTCGTCCTGGGTCTGGACCTTGGTCGCCGGGGAGAAGTCATGGCGCAGCCCGAACAGCCGCCACGATCCGTCGAGGTTGAAGCCGACCCGCAGCATGTTGACGGTGACCTTGGCTCCGTCAAGGCGCAGGGAGTTCCCCTGCCGACCGTTGATGATCACGACGCTGAAGTGGCTGCGCCAGTCATCGCCCCACTCGGGCCGGTAGGAGCGCTTGACCACGTAGACCAGCTCCTTGACGTGCACCGGGATGCGCTCCAGCCAGGCGTTGTGCTCGGCGGAGTACTCCGTCCGCGACGGCGTGAGGAGCTTGATCACCGACCCGATCGAACGGTCCTCGGACAGGATCCGCCGGTGGTCCTGGCCGTTGCGGGCCGGGTCCAGGAACCGCTGGGCGTAGTCCCGGTCGAGGATGGCCGCGACCCGGTCCATGTCGTCGTCGAAGTCCGCGACGTAGGCCGAGCCGTAGATGAACGCGTCGGTGATGGCCTTGGAGATCTCCGACTTGCCGCCGCCGGAGACCGTGGCGGGCTTGTGGCACGAGGTCGCCAGCGGCACGGTCCCCGTCAAGGACCACGCCGTCCGGTCATAGGGCTGGTGGAGCATCTGCACCCGGTACCCGTTCGGGCTCAGGTAGCACTTGTCCGCGCGCAACGCGATCGAGCTGGGCCGGCCGTCGGGACCCTGCCACGACACGGTCATGTCACGCAGCGAGTAGCGCGCACCCCCGGGGACGAGCACGATCCGCGGCTGGACCAGGTCCAGGGCGTGACCCTCCGGCTGGGCGGCGAACCGCTCGGGATCGCGCTCGAGCACCTCGGCCAGGGTGTAGGCGTCGCCACAGCGGTTCTCGGTGTACTCCTGGCCCAGGTTGTAGCTCGGGAAGACCAGGGCCCCGCCGGCATGCTCCTCCTCGGCGTTGCCGAAGAGGTTCGCGGAGTAGGAGATCTGGGTCTTGACCTCCTTCTTGCAGTAGCCGAAGTAGTTGTCGGCGATCACGGTCACGATGACGCCGCGAGCATCACGGGCGCAGATCTTGAACGCCTGCCCGTTGTTGTACCGCTCGTCCTCGGCCTCCCAGCAGACCCCGTCACGCCTCTGGCGGTCCGTGGCGTCGTCGACGTGGGGCAGTCCGAGCTCCTTCTTGGTCATGCGGGTCAGGTGCGGGGCGAGGATGACGCAGCCGGTGTGGCCGGTCCACGTCTCCGGGGCCAGGGACGCGTCGTTCTCGGGCAGGTACGGGTCCCCGCCGTTGCCGAAGATGCCCTCCACGAAGTCGAGGTTGGCCACGAGCCCGCCGGGAACGATGAACCGCGTCTCCATCCGCTTCTCCCGCACGGACCCGGGAACCTCCGGGGCGACCAGCGGGCGCAGCTGCAGCGAGACGAAGCACGCCGCGGGTGTGGGCTGGTTGGCCGAGTAGGGCAGCACCATGTCCACCTCGGGCGGCTCGAACGCACTGGCCAGCAGGCGGGCGAATGCCACCTTCGGGACGGCGATCTTGTCGTCGGGGATCGGCAGGCCGCCCTCGGCGATGTGGAACACCCCGGCAGTCGTCCGGCGGTCGTTCGCGGGGTTGTGCAGCACTCCGTTGACCAGGCGGTAGCTGGTGAGCAGCGGCGAGGCGAAGCTGTCACCGTCGAAGGGCAGCGACAGCTCGCGGGCCAGGCCCGGCTCGTCGAGCACGAACGTCCGCCGGGGCAGCTTCGGGAGCTCACCGGTCTCGGCGAGGTAGTCGTCGAGGAAGGCCTGGATGCGCCCGTCGGCTGCGCAGAGCCGGTCGGCGAGTCGACGGCTCAACTCCCTCTGGCGGGCCAGGATCGGCTGGGCGAGCCGGGCGGCCTCGGAGTCGCCGGAGCCCTCGGGCAGGGGCAGGCCCAGCAGTGCGAGTCGGAGGTTGATCGCGTCGTTCTGGTTCCTGGTCACACCTGATTCTCCTGCACCCTGATGCCGGGTCGCCACTCGCATCCGCGCACGACCGGGAACCGGGAGGTGATGGGCGCGCCGGGTGCTGACCGGTCCGCGGTGCTGACCCGTACACGGTCCTGACCTGCCGTGGACGCCCATCGCCCGCGGATCGGCGACAATGGCGCCATGACCGCGCGCAGGGACGTCATCCTCCTGGGCAGCACCGGCTCCATCGGCACCCAGGCCCTGGACGTCATCGCGCGCAACCCGGACCGGTTCCGCGTCGTCGGGCTGGCCGCCGGAGGTGGGAACGTCGCGCTGCTCGCCGAGCAGGCGGCGGCCTTCGACGTGCCCGTCGTGGCGGTGGCCGACCCGGACGGCGGCCCGGCCCTGGAGGCTGCGCTCGCCAGCACCCTGCCGCACGGCCATCGTCCTGAGGTGCTCGCCGGCCCGGATGCGGCCACGGAGCTGGCCGGCCGGGCGTGCGACGTCGTCCTGAACGGGATGACCGGGGCGGTCGGGCTCGAGCCCACCCTCGCCGCGCTGGCCGCCGGGCACAGCCTGGCCCTGGCCAACAAGGAGTCGCTGATCATCGGCGGCCCGCTGGTCACAGCCGCCGCCGCGCCGGGGCAGATCGTTCCGGTCGACTCGGAGCACTCAGCGCTGGCGCAGTGCCTTGTGGGGGGTCGTGCCGACGAGGTGCGCCGCCTCGTGCTGACCGCCAGCGGCGGACCGTTCCGCGGCCGCTCCCGAGCCGAGCTCGCCGACGTGACGCCCGAGCAGGCGATGAACCATCCCACGTGGGCGATGGGCCCGGTCATCACGATCAACTCCGCCACACTGGTCAACAAGGGCCTCGAGGTGATCGAGGCCCACCTGCTCTTCGACATCCCCATGGAGAGGATCACGGTGATGGTGCACCCGCAGTCGGTGATCCACTCGATGGTGGAGTTCGTCGACGGGTCGACCCTGGCCCAGGCCAGCCCGCCGGACATGCGCCTGCCCATCGCCCTCGGGCTCACCTGGCCCGAGCGCGTCGCGGACGCCTCTCCTGCCTGCGACTGGACCTCATCGCACACCTGGACATTCGACCCCCTCGACGACGACGCCTTCCCCGCCGTGCGCCTGGCCCGCGCCGCCGGTGCCACCGGTGGGACGGCGCCCGCGGTGTTCAACGCGGCCAACGAGGTCGCGGTGGACGCGTTCCGGGTGGGGGACCTCGACTTCATCGGGATCGTGGACACCATCGGGGCGGTCCTGGCCGCCCACACCCCCGTGGTCGGGGACGACTTCACGCTGGCAGCGGTCAGCGCGGCGGACGGCTGGGCCCGAACCGAGGCCCGGTCGCGGATCGCGACGGGGGTGCACTGATGGATTCCGTGCTGTTCGTGCTCGGGGTGCTGCTCGCCGCCCTGGGCATCGGGATGTCGATCGGGCTCCACGAGGTCGGGCACATGGTGCCGGCCAAGCGCTTCGGCGTGAAGGTCACCCAGTACATGGTCGGCTTCGGCCCGACGATGTGGTCCAAGCGGGGCAGGGAGACGGAGTACGGCTTCAAGTGGATCCCGCTCGGCGGCTACATCCGGATGATCGGGATGTTCCCGCCGCCGCAGGGCGCCCCCGAGGGAACCGCCGGTCGGGGCACGACCGGCCGCTTCCAGATGCTGGCCGAGGAGGCCCGCGCTGCAGCGTGGGAGGAGGTCGAGCCCGGCGACGAGGACCGCGTGTTCTACCGACTGAGCGCGCCGAAGAAGGTGGTGGTCATGCTCGGCGGCCCCACCATGAACCTGATCCTCGCCATCTTCTTCTTCGCCCTGCTCCTGGTCGGCATCGGCATCCCCACCCCCACGACGACCGTGGCCGAGGTGGGCAAGTGCGTGCCCTCCTACATGGCCACCGAGGAGGCCGCCGCTGCCGCCGTGGCCGACCCGACGACCGTCCGCGACGCCCCGGAGTGCACGTCCGGGGACCCCGTCTCACCCGCGGCGGTGGCCGGCATCGTGGCAGGTGACCGGATCACCTCCATCGACGGCCAGCCCGTCTCGGTCTGGACCGAGCTCACCGCGGTCACCCGCTCGAACCCCGGCCAGACCGTCGTGCTCGGCCTGGACACCGCGACCGGCCCCCGTGAGGTCGAGGTCCCGATGGCCACGGCCTACCGTCCGGTCGTCGACGACCAGGGCGTGGTCGGCGAGGAGATCGTCGCCACCGGCTACATCGGCGTCACCCCGCAGACGCAGTACGTCGCCCAGCCCGTGAGCGCCGTCCCCGCGACGATGTGGGACGTCACCGTACGCAGCGCACAGGCCCTCATCACGCTCCCGGTCCGCGTCTACGAGCTGGCGCAGGGCATGCTCTCCGGCGAGGAGCGCGACCCGAACAGCCCCGTCAGCGTCGTGGGCGTCGGACGGATCTCCGGTGAGGTCGTCGCGGCCGAGGAGCCCGTCAAGGCCAAGTTCGCGATCCTGGTCAGCCTGATGGCCAGCCTCAACCTGTTCCTCTTCCTGTTCAACCTCGTGCCCGTCCTGCCGCTGGACGGCGGTCATGTGGCCGGTGCGATCTACGAGGGGGGTCGGCGGACGCTGGCCCGCTGGCGCGGTCGGCCCGACCCCGGTCCGGTCGACGTCTCACGGCTGCTGCCCCTGTCCTACGGGGTGGGGATCGTCCTCATCGCCGTGTCCAGCGTCGTGATCCTGGCCGACGTCATCAACCCGATCTCCATCTACGGCTGACCCGGCCGATGCCGGACCCCGACCCCCTGCAGGGCGCCGAATCCGTGCCTGTTCCCGCGGCCCAGGGCGACGAGCCCTTCGGCGTTCCCGTCGTCCCGCAGCGATCCGCTGGTCGCGCGACCCCGTGGATGCTGCGCGCCGCCCTGGTGGGCGTGGCTGCGGGGCTGCTCTCGGGCCTGTTCGGCGTCGGTGGCGGGATCATCATGGTCCCGCTGCTGGTGGCGTGGTTCGCCCTCGACCAGCGGCGGGCGGGCGCCACCAGCCTGCTGGCGATCGTGCCGATCGCGACCGCCTCGGCGAGCGGGTACGCGGTCAACGGCAACATCGACCTGGGCGCGGGACTCCTGCTCCTGGTCGGTGGCGTGATCGGGGGGCAGCTGGGCTCCCGGCTCCTCCCGCGGACCCCGATCCCGACCCTGCAGCTGTGGTTCGGCATCCTCAGCCTCGCCACAGCTGCCCGGTTGGTGTTCGGCGCCGGCTCGGGCTCGCTGTTGGGCGTCGGGGGGCTGTGGGAGGGAGCCCTGCTGATCCTGGTGGGCGTCGCGTCGGGCACGCTCGCGGGGCTCCTGGGCGTGGGCGGGGGGATCATCATGGTCCCCGGGCTGGTCCTGCTGACCGGCGACGACGCCGACACCGCGCGCGGCACCAGCCTGCTGGTCGTCGTCTTCACGGCCCTGACCGCGTCGGTCACGAACTGGCGCAACGGGCTCATCGAGGTGCGGGTCGCCCTCGTCGCGGGCCTGGTGGGCGCCCCGGCGGGGCTGCTCGGGGCCGCGGTGGGCCAGTGGCTGCCCGAGCGGATCGCCCTCGTCCTGTTCGCCGGGCTCCTGGCCGGTTCGGGCATCCAGGTCATCCTGCGCAGCCGCCACACCCGGAGTCAGGCGTCATCGGGTCCGGGGCGGGATACTTGACCCCATGAGCGTCAACCTGGGGATGCCCCCGCTTCCGCCGCCCGTCCTCGCCGCGCGGCGGACCACCCGCCAGATCCTGCTGAAGCACCCGACCCACCCGGTCGCGGTCGGCGGCGACGCGCCCATCAGCGTCCAGTCGATGGCCACCACCCTGACCTCCGACGTGAACTCGACCCTGCAGCAGATCGCCGAGCTCACCGCGTCCGGCTGCCAGGTGGTGCGTGTGGCGGTCCCGTCCCAGGACGACGCCGACGCCCTGCCCGACATCGCCCGCAAGTCCGGCATCCCCGTGATCGCCGACATCCACTTCCAGCCGAAGTACGTCTTCGCGGCCATCGAGGCCGGCTGCGCCGGGGTCCGCGTCAACCCGGGCAACATCAAGCAGTTCGACGACAAGGTCAAGGAGATCGCCGCTGCGGCGCGCGACCACGGCACCCCGATCCGGATCGGGGTCAACGCCGGCTCGCTGGACCCCCGCCTGCTCAAGAAGTACGGCAGGGCCACTCCCGAGGCCCTTGTGGAGTCCGCACTGTGGGAGGCCAGCCTGTTCGAGGAGCACGACTTCCACGACATCAAGATCTCGGTGAAGCACCACGACCCTGTCGTGATGGTGCGGGCCTACGAGCTGCTCTCCGAGTCCTGCGACTACCCGCTGCATCTCGGCGTCACCGAGGCCGGCCCGATGTTCCAGGGCACGATCAAGTCCGCGGTGGCCTTCGGGGCCCTGCTGAGCAAGGGGATCGGGGACACGATCCGGGTCTCACTCTCCGCGCCCCCGGTCGAGGAGGTCAAGGTCGGGATGCAGATCCTGGAGAGCCTGAACCTGCGCCAGCGCGGCCTGGAGATCGTGTCCTGCCCCTCGTGCGGGCGGGCACAGGTGGACGTCTACACGCTCGCGGAGCAGGTGACCGCCGGGCTCGAGGGCTTGGAGGTGCCGCTGCGCGTGGCTGTCATGGGCTGCGTCGTCAACGGGCCGGGGGAGGCGCGCGAGGCGGACCTCGGCGTGGCCAGCGGCAACGGCAAGGGCCAGATCTTCGTCAAGGGCCAGGTCATCAAGACCGTGCCGGAGGCGCTGATCGTGGAGACCCTGATCGAGGAGGCCATGCGCCTGGCCGAGGAGATGCAGACCGAGGGCAGCCCGTCGGTCTCGGTGGGGTGAGCGTGACCAGCCAGCCGCCCGGGTCCGGGCAGGGTGCGGGGGCGCCCGGGTCCCGGCTGCCCCGGCTGCTGCCCCGGCGGCTCCGGCTGCTGCCCCGGCGCCGCCGGCTCCTGGTCAGGTCCCGGGGTGGTCCCAGGAGGCGTTCGATGCCGCCTTCGCCGACGCGGAGGTGAAGATCGGCCGGTTCAACCTGGCCGTGTTCGGCAAGACCGGCGTCGGCAAGTCGACGCTCGTGAACGCGATCTTCGGCGAGTCCGTCGCTGCCACCGGCATCGGGCGCCCCGTCACCCAGGGCAGCCACCTCTACGTGCATCGCACGGGCAAGCTGGGCATCTACGACACCCAGGGCCTCGAGGTCGGCCGGGACACCACCCGGATCATCGACGAGCTGAAGAAGTTCGTGGACAACAGCCGTGCGATGCCGTTCGCCGAGCAGGTCCACCTGGCGTGGTACTGCGTCCGTGCCACGGACCGGCGCTTCGAGGAGACCGAGGCCGCCTTCATCCGGGAGCTCGCCGCGGTCGGGCTCCCGGTGATCCTGGTGATGACGCAGGTCCCCGGACGTCGGGATGTGCACGGGCAGCTGTTCCTCGCACCGGACGCGATCGAGCTGGCGAGTCAGGTCGAGGGCATGGGTCTGCCCATCTACGACGGCCGGGCCGTCATGGTCAATGCGCTGGCCGACACCTTCACGGGGGTCGAGCAGCACGGGCTGCTGGACCTGCTCGATGCCACCTTTCGCTGCGCTCCGGACGAGGCCGCCGAGGCCCTTACCGCCGCGCAGAAGATTGACCCCGCGCGAAAGGCTAAGGCTGCCGAGAAGGCGGTGAACGCCGCGACCGCGGCCGCGACCGGGGCGGGGTTCACGCCGATCCCGTTCGCTGACGCGGCGGTGCTGGTGCCGATCCAGATCAGCATGATGGCCAAGATCGCCAACATCTACGACATCCCGATGCAGCGCGCCACGGTGGCCAGCCTCGCCGCGACCACCGTGACCACCCAGGCCGGCCGTGCCGCGGCCACCGGCCTGCTCAAGCTGGTGCCCGGGGTCGGGACGCTTGTCGGCGGCGTGATCACCGGCGGTGTGGCCGGGACGATGACGTTCGCGGTCGGCACGGCGTGGCACCGCGTGTGCATCGGCATGGCCGAGGGCAAGTACGAGACCGTGTCGGGCACCCTGGACTCCGAATCGATCCAGCGCGTGTTCAACCAGGAGGTCGCCTCCATCATCCGCAGCCGCGGGCTCGGCGGCAGGAAGTAGCCTCGACGTGACGGCGCCGCCTGTCAGAAGGCGACGACGCCGAAGAGGACCAGGAGGAAGGGCAGGAGCATGGCGACGACCACCAGGATGCCGATGGTGGTCATGTTCCGCCGGATCCAGTCCATGGACACAATCATCGCCGACGCGGAGGTCTGGCGATGATCGCCATGGAGCTGTCGGAGCCCGACCCCCGGCCCGGGGCGCGGTGGCTCACCCGGATCGAGCGGGCTGATCCGAGCCCTGGCGCGGGCGAGGTCCTCCTCGACGTGGCAGCGTGTGCCGTCTGCCGGACCGACCTGCAGATCGTGACCGGTGACCTGCCCGCGCACCGACGCCCGATCGTGCCCGGCCACCAGGTGGTGGGGCGCATCTCGGCTGTCGGCCCCGGCGTGGACGCCGATGCCCACCGGGTGGGCCAGCGCGTGGGGGTCGCATGGACCGGTGGCTGCTGCGGGACCTGCCGGTTCTGCACGACAGGGCGGGAGAACCTGTGCGCCGACCTCGTGTTCACCGGCTGGGACCGTGACGGCGGCTACGCCACGGCAATGACGGCGCGAGCGGACTTCGTCCACCCGCTGCCCGAGGGATTCGACGACCTGTCGGCCGCGCCGCTGCTCTGCGGGGGCGTCATCGGCTACCGCTCGCTGCGGATCGCCGGGGTGGACCTTGCCTCTGCTCGAGGGACCCGTCTGGGCCTGTACGGGTTCGGGGCCTCGGCGACGATCGTGATCCAGCTGGCGGTCCATGCCGGGTGCGAGGTGCACGTCGTCACGCGGTCGGAGGGCGAGCAGCACGCAGCACGGGCACTGGGTGCCACCTGGGCGGGCGGGTACGGCCAGCCGCCGCCGGTTGCCCTGGACGCCGCGATCACGTTCGCGCCCTCCGGCGACGTGGTGGTGGCCGCCCTGAGGGATGTCGAACGCGGGGGGATCGTCGCAGTCAATGCGATCCATCTGGACCGCATCCCGCAGTTCGACTACGACCTGCTGTGGGGTGAGCGCTCGCTGCGCTCCGTCGCGAACGTCACTCGCGCCGACGCACGCGAGTTCCTCGCCCTGGCTGCTGCGATCCCGATCCGGACCAGGACCGCGGTGTTCGACCTGACCGACGCCAATGAGGCCCTGGCACGCCTGCACGAGGGGCGGATCGCGGGTGCGGCGGTCCTCGCCATCGCGTGAGGCGCTCTCAGTGCGCATTCCATGCCATCTCGGGCGGCGCTTGCGAGTTGCGGGCCGCATGTGGCCGACAACGCCCCGCCCCGCGCGTGGATGGCCCGGACCGCCCGATACCTGGACGGCGTTGCCGCGCACCGGAGGTGGGGGCCCAGGACCGCACAGGAGGTGGCCGCCCGCGACAGAGGGGCGGCGCGGGCGCTGGGAGGCAGCGGGACGTGGGCTCCCGTCAGAACAGGACCGTTGCGAATGTTCCTACGGTCTGGAACCCCACCCTCAGGTAGGTGCCGACCGCGACGTGGTTGTAGTCGTTGACGTAGAGGGAGACGATCGGCGCGATGTGCGCTCGGGCGTGATCGACGACGGCGGCCATGCCGGCCACGCCGAGCCCGCGGCCGCGCAGGGCCGGGTCGACCCAGACCCCTTGGATCTGGCAGGCCCGTGCGGTGGTGGACCCGACCTCCGCCTTGAACACCAGCCGCCCATCCTCGACGACCGCGAGGGCGCGACCCGACCGGACGATCTCGGCCAGGCGGGCGCGGTAGGCAGGCCCGCCGCCATGGGCCACCGGCGACATCCCCACCTCCTCGGTGAACATGGCGACCGCGGCCGGCATGAGCAGGTCGAGCTCGTCGGGACGCAGCGGTCGCAGGCCGGGGTGGGCAGGACGTGTGGCTGGCGCCGCGGTCGCCATCAGGTACTGGGTGGAGCGGACCTCGCGGGCGGGGCCCCAGGCCGGGGCGAGCAGGCGCCAGAGGTCGAGGACCTCGTCGGCCGGCCCCACGAGGGACGAGCAGCGACGTCCCAGCCGGCGCGCGTTGTCGGCGAAGGACGCGCGGGCCAGGGGGGTGGTCTCGATCGGGATCAGGTTGGCGCCCGTGTACACGGCCGAGCGCAACCGACCCGACTCGAACCACCCCCACACGAGCCCGCCGAGGGCCCACGGGTCCATCGGATCGGCCAGTCGCGATGCCACGAAGCAGTGCGTGATGGGGTCGCGGTCCACGAGCGCGAGCAGTTCCGGGAGGTGGCGCGATGTCAGCACCTTCAGCTCGCCGGGCACGGCCGCCATCCTGCCACGCCGGGATATCCTTGCCGGGCATCCCCGGCCCGCCCGACCACCCCGGGCGCGGCCGTCGCCCCGGATCTGGAGGAGACCCCTCGTGCTGTCCCGAATGTCCACGCTGTTCCTGCGCACGCTTCGCGAGGACCCGGCGGACGCCGAGGTCCCATCCCACCGCCTGCTGGTGCGCGCCGGGTACGTCCGCCGAGTCGCCCCGGGGGTCTTCAGCTGGCTGCCCCTGGGCTATCGCGTGCTGCGCAACGTCGAGCGGATCGTTCGCGAGGAGATGGATGCCGCGGGCTTCCAGGAGGTGCACTTCCCGGCTCTCCTGCCGCGCGAGCCCTACGAGCGGACCAACCGCTGGACCGAGTACGGGCCCAACCTGTTCCGCCTGCAGGACCGCCGAGGCGCGGACTACCTGCTGGGGCCCACGCATGAGGAGATGTTCACCCTCACCGTGAAGGACCTGTACTCCTCGTACAAGGACCTCCCGCTGAGCCTCTACCAGATCCAGACCAAGTACCGCGACGAGGCTCGTCCGCGCGCGGGCATCCTTCGCGGCCGCGAGTTCGTGATGAAGGACTCCTACTCCTTCGACACCACCGACGAGGGCCTTGTGGCGTCCTACGCGCGGCACCGCGAGGCGTACATCTCGACGTTCGACCGGCTGCGGATGCAGTACACGATCGTCTCGGCGATGTCCGGCGCGATGGGCGGCTCGGCGTCCGAGGAGTTCCTGGCCGTCTGCCCGGTCGGTGAGGACACGTACGTGCGCTGCCCGGTGTGCGACTACGCAGCGAATGTCGAGGCCGTGGCGAGCGTTCCGCCCGCTGAGGTGGCCCTCGAGGGCCTGCCTGCCGCCCACGTCGAGGACACCCCGGACACCCCCACGATCGAGACGCTCGTGGACCTGGCCAACGCGCGTCCGGAGCTGGCCCGCGGCGACCGCCCCTGGGAGGCCGGCGACACCCTGAAGAACGTGGTGGTCAAGGTCGCGATGCCCGACGGCACGGCGCATCCGCTGGTCATCGGCCTGCCCGGTGACCGCGAGGTGGACATGAAGCGACTCGAGGCCGTCCTGCTCCCCGGTGAGCCCGTTGCCTTCGAGGAGGCCGACTTCGCCGCCAACCCGGCGCTGGTCAAGGGGTACATCGGCCCCGGGGCGCTCGGCGAGGAGTCGGCGTCCGGGATCAGGTACCTCCTGGACCCGCGAGTGGTGGCAGGCACCCGCTGGATCACCGGGGCGGACGAGCACGGCCGGCACGTGTTCGACCTTGTCGCCGGTCGGGACTTCACCGGTGACGACACGATCGATGTGGCCGAGGTGCGCGAGGGCGACCTGTGCCCGGACTGCGCGGCTGCCGGGCGCGAGGGACGGCTCACCCAGGCGCGCGGCATCGAGATCGGCCACATCTTCCAGCTCGGGCGCAAGTACGCGCAGGCGCTGGACCTCAAGGTCCTCGACGAGAACGGCAAGCAGGTCGTGGTGACGATGGGGTCCTATGGGATCGGCGTCTCCCGTGCCGTGGCGGCGATCGCCGAGCAGCACCACGACGACCGCGGGCTGATCTGGCCCCGTGAGGTGTCGCCGGCCGACGTGCACATCGTGGCCACCGGCAAGGACGCGGCGGTCTTCGAGGCCGCGGAGCAGGTGGCCGCCGAGCTGGAGCAGGGCGGCTTCCGGGTGCTCCTCGACGACCGCAAGGGCGTGTCGCCGGGGGTCAAGTTCAACGACTCCGAACTGATCGGGGTGCCGCTCATCGTCGTGGTCGGCAAGAAGCTGGCCGAGGGCCTGATCGAGGTCAAGGACCGCGCCAGTGGCGAGAGGGTGGATGTCGCCGCCAGTGAGGCCGTGGTCACCATCACCGCGCGCATCCTGGCGCTGCCGTGACGGCCGGCGCCTCAGGGGAGAGCGCCACGGGCGCCCCGGCGACCGGCACGGGCGGTACTGGCGGCAGCGCCACGGGCGCGGGGATCCAGGCCGTCATCTTCGACTGGGGTGGCACGCTCACGCCCTGGCACGACGTCGACCTGACGGCCGCGTGGTACGCGTACACGTCGGTCTACGACCCGCGTCGGGCCGCGTCGCTGGCCCATGAGCTGTTCGCCGCCGAGATCCAGCGCTGGCAGGTGCAGCACACCAGCGCGGGGGCCACGGGAGCCGGGCGCCTGGAGCAGGTCCTGCTCGACTGCGGGATCGATCTCGAGAGCCCCCGGCACAGCGTGGCGATGGCGGCCTACCTCGACGCGTGGGACCCGCACACCTACGCCGACCCGCAGGCGGCACCGCTCATGATCGGGCTGCGGGAGCGGGGGATCAGGGTCGGTGTCCTGTCCAACACCCTCTGGCCCCGCGCCCACCACGAGGCTGTGTTCGAGCGCGACGGCCTGCTGCACCTGATCGACGGGGCGGTGTACTCCTCGGAGCTGCCTGTCGGAAAGCCGCACGAGGATGCGTTCGTCGCGGCCATGAGGGCCGTCGGCGTCTCCGACCCGGGTCGGGCGGTGTTCGTCGGCGACAGGGCGTGGGACGACGTGCACGGCGCGCAGCAGGTCGGGATGCGCGCGATCCTCGTACCGCACAGCGACATCCCCGACGACCAGCGGGGGCCGGTCGAGGGGACCCCGGACGCGGTCGTGCACAGCCTCATCGAGGTCCTGGACCACGTGGACCGGTGGAACGGCACCAGCACCGACCGCACCGTCAGCGGCTGAGCGCCGGGCTGCGCGGCGGGCGGCGTCGGCAAGGGGGCTCAGGTGGCCGGTTCCTCAGCGGCCGACTCGGAGTCGAGCGGCTCGGACTCCTCCGAGCGTCGGCCCTCGACCTGGATCAGCCGCCACCAGCCGAGAAGTCCGACCAGGCCGAAGAGCAGCCACTGCACCGAGTAGACGAGGTTGTTCAGGCCACGGTGTCCCGGGACCGGCAGGCCGGTGAGTCCCGAGTCGGCGGGGGGCGTGCTGCCTGACAGCTGCACGTAGGCGTTGTAGCGAAGCGCACCCGCGGGGGTGACGAGCACCTGTGGATCGGCGGCCCAGGCCTGCCCCTGCGGCGGTGCCTCGACCTGCTCCGTGACCTCGCCCGGGCGCAGGCGCCCGGTCACGGTCACCTGTCCGCTGGGCGGGGCTGGGACGTCGGGTGTGGCTGTCGCGTCGCTGCCGGCGGCGACCCAGCCGCGGTTGACCAGCAGGACCCCGGAGTCGGTCACCAGCGGCGTGAGCACCCAGAGCCCGTTGCGCCCGTCCAGGGGTCGCCGACGAACGGCCAACTCCCCGGCTGCGTCGAAGGTGCCGGTGGCCGTGACGGTGCGCCACTCCAGGTCCTCGGGCAGTGCCGGGGCGCCTGCGCCAGCGGGGGCGGCCTCGAGCAGCGCGTCGACGGGCACTGCCGGAGCCGACAGGGCCGCGTCGAGCCGGTCGTTCTCGCCGAGCCGGACCTGGTAGCGGTTCCACTGCCAGCGGGCCAGGAACACGCAGAGCACGAGCATCGCCAGGATGAACACGGTGAAGCCCACCCACCGGCGCTGCCTGAGGATCTCGAGCACGACCACAGCCTACGTCGCGCCCGACAGCGCGACGGCGGATGCGTCCGTCAGGGCCTAGGGTGTGGACCCGTGGAGTCGTGGACGGGGCGAGACCCCCTTGAGCTGCCCGGTCGGGGTCCTTCCCTGAGCCTGTTCGACACCGGCAGCAGGCAGGTCCGCGCGACCGAGCCGGGCCCTGTTGCCCGGATGTACGTGTGCGGGATCACGCCCTACGACGCCACCCACATGGGACACGCCTCCACCTACGTCGCGTTCGACCTGGTGAACCGCTACTGGCGCGACCTCGGGCACGAGGTGCACTACGTGCAGAACGTCACTGACGTCGATGACCCCCTGCTCGAGCGCGCCGTGGCCACGGGGCAGGACTGGCGCGAGCTGGCCCGTTCCGAGACGGCGCTGTTCGCCGAGGACATGGCAGCCCTGAACGTCCTGCCCCCGCGGGACTATGTCGGGGCGGTGGAGTCGATCCCGTCGGTCGTCCAGTGGATCGGACGGCTGCGAGAGGCGGGGGCGGTCTACGACGTGGACGGCGACCTGTACTTCACGACCTCGGCGGCCGCGGGGTTCGGCGAGGTGTCCGGGCTGGACCAGGCTGCGATGCAGGAGATCTTCGCCGAGCGCGGGGGTGACCCCACCCGCCCGGGGAAGCGCACCCCGCTGGACTGCATGCTCTGGCAGGCGGCGCGCCCCGACGAGCCGGCGTGGGACACCGACCTCGGGCACGGGCGGCCCGGCTGGCACATCGAGTGCACGGCGATCGCCCTGGACCACCTCGGGATGGGGTTCGACGTGCAGGGCGGCGGCTCGGACCTCGCCTTCCCACACCACGAGATGTGCGCCGCACAGGCCGGGATCGCGACGGGGGAGACGCCCTTCGCCAAGCACTTCGTGCACGCGGGGATGGTCGGCTACGAGGGGCACAAGATGAGCAAGTCGCGCGGCAACCTCGTGTTCGTCTCGAGGCTCCGCCGCGCAGGGGTGCCCTCGGCGGCCGTTCGCCTTGCCCTGCTGGACCACCACTACCGCAGCGACTGGGAGTGGACCCCGGCTGACCTCGAGCGCGCCGAGCGCCGTTCGCTGAGGTGGCGCGAGGGCGTGCAGGCGGCGTCCGGTCCCTCCTCCGACGAGCTCCTGGCTTCGGTGCGGGGCAGGCTCGCCGAGGACCTCGACGCACCGGGCGCCCTGGCGCTGATCGACCACTGGGCCGCGGAGGCGGTGGCTGGAGTAGGGCTCGATCGCGAGGCTCCCGGTCGGGTGCGGGTGCTGCTCGACACGCTTCTCGGGGTCGACCTCTCCTAGTCTGGGGCGGTCGAAGGAGGCACCTCAATGACCCAGTCGCCGCTCACCTCTGCCGCCGCATGGCAGGCCCTGTCCGCACACGCCGAGACGTTGTCCGCCACCTCAGTCCGGGATCTGTTCGACACCTCGGGTGATGTCGATCGCGCGTCGGTGTTCTCCGCCGACGGCGCGGGCTGGCACCTGGACTTCGCCAAGCAGCGCATCACCGGCGAGACGCTCGACCTGCTGGTCGCGCTGGCTGAGGAGCGTGACCTGGCCGGGCGGCGTGAGGCGATGTTCACTGGCGTGCACATCAACAACACCGAGGACCGTGCGGTGCTGCACACCGCCCTGCGGCTGCCGCCGGGTGCGACCCTGGTGGTCGACGGGCAGGACGTCGCGGCGGACGTGCACGCGGTCCTGGCCAAGATGGGGGCGTTCGCCGACCAGGTCCGCGCCGGGACGTGGCTGGGCTTCACCGGTCGTCCGATCCGCAACGTGGTGAACATCGGCATCGGCGGCTCCGACCTCGGTCCCGTGATGGCCTACCTGGCGCTGAGGCACGTCTCGGACCGCGACCTGGTGATGCGCTTCGTGTCGAACGTGGACGGCTCGGACTTCGTCGAGCAGACCCGCGACCTCGATCCGGCCGAGACCCTGTTCCTGGTGGCGTCCAAGACGTTCACCACGCAGGAGACGATGACGAATGCGCGCACAGCGCGCGACTGGTTGCTCGCCGGTCTCGGCGGGGACGCCGCGGCCGTGGCGCGGCACTTCGTCGCGATCTCGACGAACGCCGAGAAGGTCGCGGAGTTCGGCATCGACACGGCCAACATGTTCGGCTTCTGGGACTGGGTCGGAGGGCGCTACTCGATGAGCTCGGCGATCGGCCTGTCCACGATGATCGCCATAGGACCTGACAACTTCAGTGAGCTGCTCGCCGGCCTGCACGCGATGGATGTGCACTTCCGGACCGCCCCGGCGCGCGAGAACCTCCCGATGCTCCACGGCCTGCTGTGCGTGTGGAACCGGAACTTCCTCGGGATCGCGGACCATGTCGTGCTGCCCTACGACCAGTACCTCCTGCGGTTCCCGGCCTACCTGCAGCAGATGATCATGGAGAGCAACGGCAAGCGCGTCACGGCCGCCGGTGAGCCGGTGGACTACGACACGTCCGCGGCGTTCTGGGGCGAGCCCGGCACCAACGGACAGCACTCCTTCTACCAGATGCTGCACCAGGGCACGACGATCATCGCGGCGGACTTCATCTTCTTCGCCCGGCCGATCAACGAGGTGGGCAACCACCAGGACCTGCTCGTGGCCAACTGCCTGGCGCAGTCCGGGGTGATGGCGTTCGGGCGCAACGCCGACGAGGTGGTGGCCGACGGGACCCCGGCTGACCTCGTCGAGCACAAGGTGATGCCCGGCAACCGGCCGAACAGCATGCTGGTCGCCGAGTCGCTGACCCCGTTCACCCTCGGTGCGCTCATCTCGCTGTACGAGCACTCGACGTTCGTCCAGGGCATGATCTGGGACCTGAACCCCTACGACCAGTGGGGCGTCCAGCTGGGCAAGGTGGTCGCGGACTCGATCGCGCCGATGCTGACGGGCGAGGCGGAGCCATCGTTGGACTCCTCGACGAACGCGCTCATCGCGCGGTACCGGGCAGCGCGGGGGCGCTGAGCACTCCACTTCGCCTTGGCCCGCACTTGGTCAGGTCGTGCAGAACCCGCGGCTGTTGAGTCCGTCGAGGATCAGCGGAAGCGCGATGGCGGTGTTGTCGATCCGGTCATGCATGAGCACGGTGGCTCCGTCGAACGCGTTGGTGACCACCCTGTCGGCAATCTCCTGCGGCGTGCCACCCTTCCAGTCGTTTGAGTCCGTCGCCGTGTCCCAGAGGGTCATCGTGGGGAGCCCGACGCTGCTGGCGGTGCTGCGCACGGTGCTGTTCCAGTCCCCGTACGGCGGGCGCCACTCGGTGGGCCGGGTCCCTGTGGCCGCCTCGATGGCGTCGGAGGCCTGTGTGAGCTCGGACCGGACCTCAGCGGTGGTCAGCTGGGTCAGGTAGGGGTGATCCCACGTGTGG
Source organism: uncultured Actinomycetes bacterium (assembly GCA_963700395.1). Lineage (GTDB taxonomy): Bacteria > Actinomycetota > Actinomycetes > S36-B12 > CAIYMF01 > Prado023. Next base: position 305,566 of record CAVOXI010000001.1, read on the forward strand.
TTGCCGACACGGTGACCCTCGTTCACCTCGCGCTGCACCAGCCAGGGGTTGGCCTGCACGCTGCGGCCCACCACGAAGAAGGTCGCCCTGCGCCCATATCGCGCCAAGGTGTCCAGGATGCTCTCGGTGCTGCCCGTGCTCACCGGGCCGTCGTCGAACGTCAGCCGGACACTGCCCGCTGGGCACCGGGGAGGGGGCGGAGGGGGAGGCGGGGGAGGCGTCGGTGTGGGGGTGGGGGTGGGGGTCGGGGTCGGGGTGGGGGTGGCGGTGGCGGTGGCGTGGGGGTTGGGGCCGTCGCGGTGCTGACAGCCACGGTCGCACCGAGGCGTGCGTTGCTCAGGAGCCAGAGCCGGGCAGCGCCGTTGCCGGACAGGACATAGCCACCTGCCGGTATCGGCATGCCACCTGCGGCGGTCACCTGGCGGTCGCGGATCTCGGTGATCTGGCCGTTGGTGACGGCGATCTCCGCGCCCCACTGGTTGGCCGGCGACACGGTCTGCGTCACCGTCCTGGAGTACAGGACGAGTGCGTCAGCGCCGCGTGGGATGTTCGCCCCCGAGATGGCATACGAGGAGCCGCCGGTGCTGGCTGTGTTCCCACTTGGGATGGTCTCTGCCGGGGCACGGGTGGGCGATGGCGTGGGCGTTGGAGACGAGGTTGAAGGCGACGACGGCGCTGGAAGTGACGGCGGGGTTGCGGGGGTGGACGTCGGCTGGGGCTGCTGGGCTGGCAGGGCAGGGAAGGGAGCGGCCGTCGGCCGTGACGCCCGGACCCACGGGCTGGCCGCCAGCCGCGAGGTCGCCCGGGCACGCACGCGGATCGATCGCGCACCAGCGGGCAGCGTGATGGAGATCAGCCCCTTCCGGAGCCGCTTGGTCACGGAGCGCTTCGCGCCCTTGGCTGTGCGGTAGGAGATCTGCACCCGCGTGGCATTCGAACGTGCCTTCACCCTGGGTCGCCCGGAGGCTGTGTGGGTGAGCACGGCCGTGACGACGGCCCTCGACCTGGCTGCCGCAGGGCTCACAGTCGAGGCGGGGGGAATCGCCGATGCGACTGAGACCGGTGGGGCGGACGGCACGGCTGTCGCGGGCGGCGCGGCGGGCAGGCAGAGCCCCGCCGCCAAGGCAGACTGCCGCAACAGCTGTCAGCGCACGCGGGGCTCCCCGCCCTCCAGCGAACGCAGCCCCGGCGACGGAGGGCCACCAACCCCTCAGCGGATCTGAGAGTCGCCACATCACCGTCCCCCATCTGTGCCCAGCGCACCTGCCGGTGAAGGGGAAGTGCCTGCGCCCGATCGTCCTGCCTCAAGGTAACCGGGGGGGCACGCAACGACCAGAGGTGGAGCGGTTGCCAGACCTCACCCCGTCTGGAGCACCTGGACCTCCGTGACGAGCTGCTCGCGCTCGCCGTGCATCGTGAAGGTGATCTGGCCGGACTGACCGGCGCCGGCCCATTCAACCTGCCAGTGGGCAGTGGCGCCGACAGTGAAGACACCGTCTGGCTCCTCCGTGGAGGGAGCGAGGTAGCGGTGGCCGCACGTCGGCGAGGGCCCGGTGCCCTGGTCCGGGGACCAGGCGGTGCCTTCGTTGCGGCAGGTGAGCCGGGTCCCGTCACCGAGGTCCCAGATGACCTTCGCGACCCGGGCCGTGGCGGTCACCGAGACCGGCCCTGCCGTGGCGGTGCGCGTGATCGGTCCGTAGCCGGTCGGTCCGGCGTTGTCGATCCAGAGCCAGGCATCCATTCCGACGAGCAGCGGTGCCCCGGGGTTGAGCGGAGTCATCCCGATCGCGGGGGACTCGAGTTCCATGCGCTCGATGGCCTTCTCGGCGAGGGTGACAGGGTCCACGAGGACCGGAGCGCCCGCGTTCCCCGCACTCGGCGCCCAGAACCAGAACCCGGTGCCGACACCCGCGCTGAATGCCGCACCGGGCTGGACGCACTGGTAGATCGTCCCCTCGTCGCGGCCCTCCCAGATCGCGTGATCGGCCGCCGGCTGCGGGGAGACCCGTTGCACGAAGCACTGGCGTTCCTCGGACCAGACGCCGTCGGCTGACGTGCAGCTGATCTCCTCGCCCTTGAACGTGCACACGTTCTTGCCGGGCGACCTGGAGCCCGCCTGGGTGGTCCCGGCACCCCCACCGGAGGGGAAACCGGGGGAGGAGGTGTTGTGACCAGCATTGACGTCAACCGCAGCGCCACCGGTCCCGTCGCAGCTGCGTCGACGCTCGCGCGTCGCACCTGGCGCGAGTCGGCTGCGCCGGAGCTGGGCGAGTGGCGGAGCACGCCACACCGCAGGCGAACGCGGCCAACGAAGTGCCGCGGTCAACACGGCACGGTCCGCGGGGTCTTCGGCGACTCGAGTTCGGGTGACGGCCCACCCTGGAGCGGGGAGGTACGATGGTCGTCGTGACTGTGTAGTCCGCCTGCTCGCGGACGCCTCCAGTGCGAACGCCATCCGGGTCGACGCTCGTTACCGCAGTGCCATCGACGCATGCCTCGGACGACCACGGTGTTCGGGTTCGTCATCCAGGTCGACGCTCGATGGGCTCGACGGAGACGAGCTCCAGACGCGCGCCCTCTGGGCTCCGATCGCCAGCCCATCCCCAAGGCTCCTCTGATGTTCTTCGGAGGTCGTCGTTGCGACAGGTCACCGGTGGCCACGTCGTTCAGGTCATTGAGGTTGGTGCGCACGCCGCAGTAGAGGTCAGTGAGTCGTCTGCCGGTACGCAAGAACCACCGCCGCCGCCTCCTCCACCGCCTGCTGCTCCTGCGGCGTCAACGTCGGGCCGGGTGACGCGCTCCCGCTCGCGACGGCGCTGGCTGAGGCACTCGGCGTCGCGCTGGAAGGCGAGGCGGGTTCCTCCGGGGCACTCGAACAGCCGGCCAGCAACAGGCCGGCGGCAAGCCACGCGGCGATGGTCCCCGCACGGGGGTGGGTGGGTGGGTGGATCATGAACGGTCCTCATGCTGCCGAGTGCGATCTTCCGGAGCACAGGATACGTCCCTCAGAGGGCTGGCTTGTCCGTTTCGTCCACAGTCCAGACCCGCGGCACGCAGGTCACGCGGCGACAGCCCCACCCACACAACTTCGGGCGGGGCTCGGCCTACCGGATCAGAACTGCTAGCGCTTCTTGTCCGGGAGGGTGGTGGCCACCTGGTTGCGCTGGTCGGACTTCGCGTGCTTGTCGACCCGCTTCTCCTTGAGCGACTTGCCGGACTTCTTCGCCATGTGCTGGCGGGGGGACTTGTCTGCCATCGGGACTCCCGTGGTCGGAAGCCTGAATGGCTCCGCACCCTCGACAGTACGCGCCAGCAGGGCCCGTGGCTACAGGCGCGCCGGGCCGGTCGGGCTGCGGGAACCCCTCGCTCCCGCAGGCCGCCGTCCTGCTACGTGCGACGCCGGAGGGCGAGGAGCAGTCCGTCGAGGTCCACGAGGGCAACCCGGATCGACGAGTCGCTGCAGCCGTAGGGCAGGACGAGTGTGTCGCCGTGGATCATCGATCCGCACGAGTACACCACGTTGGGCACGTACCCCTCGCGCTCGTCGGGGGTCGGGGTGAGCAGTGGCTCGGGCAGGCTGCCGAGGACGACAGTCGGATCGTCGCGGTCCAGCAGCATCGCGCCGATCCCGTACTGCCGTACCGGCCCTACCCCGTGGGTCAGGACGAGCCAGCCCTCGCTGGTCTCCAGGGGCGACCCGCAGTTGCCCACCTGGACGATCTCCCAGGCGTTCCTGGGCGGAGCGAGGACAGGTCCGGTGTCCCAGTGCCAGAGGTCAGCGGACTCCGCAAGGCTGGAGGTCTCGCGGTCCCAACGGGACAGCGCGAGGAAGCGACCGCCGACGGCCCTGGGGAACAGGGCCATCCCCTTGTTCTGTGCCGCTGGTCCGACGGCCTGATGGCTGTGGAAGCTCCGGAAGTCAGTCGTCGTGAGGAGGGCTGGGGCGACCTTGACCCCGTCGAAGGCGGTGTAGGTGCCCCGGTAGGTGATGGTGCCGTCCGCCTCGGTGAACCGAACCAGTCGGAGGTCCTCCAGGCCGTGGCTCTCGGCGGGGGCCCCGGGCATGAGGATGCGCTCGGTCAGGCTCGAGTCGGCCGGGAACTCCACCGCGTACTGCGAGTCCGCGATCAGCTCCAGGCGTTCCATCGCCTTGCGGCCCGGTCCTCGGGTGAGCCGCTGCGTGCCCAGGGTCGCGATCGCGTGCTCCAGGGCATGCCGGTCGAACGTCTCCGGGAGCTCGTCGAGCACGTAATGGACCGCATCGTCGGCGTCCGTCGCGCGGTGTCCCAACTGGTGGAGGAACTGCGCCTTGGAGTACTGCAGCGGCTTCGACGTGGCTTGGACCAGCGGCCGTCCGGGCTCGTCGTACGTCAGGCGGTTGGCTGCGTCGATCGTGCCGACGCGGAACTCGATGCTGGAGATATGGCCCTCGCCCACGGCGCGAACGCTCATGAGGAAGCGGGTCGTGCCCTCGGGCAGGGAGGTCTGGTCGGGGTGCAGGACCATCGAGGGGTTGAACAGTGCCGCTGACTCGACCGCGTACTCCTGGCTGAAGTACGCGCCTGTGAGCAGGCGATGCGCCTGCGACAACGATCCCGGGTCGTCAAGGCGATGCTCGATGAGCCGGAACCGCTCGTCGAAGGTGGCGGCGAGGTCGCGATGTCGGCCCCCGAACTCCTCGAGCGCCTGTCCAAGTGCGCGATCCACCTCCTCGTCGCTGAGGGCCAGGACCCGCTCGAGCACCGCTGAGGCGCGGGAGTGGCCGGAGGTGAGCATCTCCTGCCCGGGAAGGAACATCGTCGTCACCACCCTGGTGGGGTCGGGCCTGAGGACGACATCGGTCCGGGTGACCAGCGAGGCGGTCATCGGGGCGGGACGAGCGCGGGGCGGCGTGCCAGCTGCAGGGTCGCGAGGGCGGCCAAGGTCGACTCGGCCCCCTGGTTGCGGTTGATGCGCGTCTCGTGCAGGCCGTCCGCGCAGCCACCGGTGGTCGCGTCGTACAGGGTGAGGCCCACGTCGTTGGCGCCCAGGAACCACTCGGCGCACAGCACGACGGCGTCCAGCCACTGGGGGTCGGCGGTCGCTGCGTGGGCCCGCCAGCAGGCCTCGGCCAGCGCACTGACCTCGATGGGCTGCTGGTCGAAGCCCGGAAGCGAGTCCCCAGGGGCGCACCCGCCCGCCGGCACGACCGAGATGTGACCGTCGATCGTCTGGAGGTCCAGCAGCCAGCGCAGCAGTTCCAGCCCGTGGGCCATGACTGCCTCGTCATTCAGTGCGCGGCCGATCGCGATCAGGGCCTCGGGCAGCACGGCGTTGGCGTACGTCAGCCGAGGCTCCGGCCAGGCCCACCCGTGGGCGATCCGCGGTCGACCCAGCAGGCTGCGCGCATCGACCAGCAGCTCGCGCGCGGCCCGGTCGCCGGGGACGGAGACCATGACCTCCGCGGCTCCGAGAGCGGCGTAGGCCATGGCGCGCGGCCACGGGGAGCGCACCCGCATCCCGCTTGCCGCGACGGCCAGCGCCTGGTCGCGCACCGAGCCCTTCGTCAGGGCCGCCGTGGTGCCCACGGCCCACAGCGCCCGCCCCCAGTGGTCGTCAACCGACGGCGTGTCGGTCCACTGCCGGTCGGTGTTCCTGCGGTTGTGGAAGGCTCCGTTCCCGTCCTGCGCCTCGGCGGTGAACCGCAGGTAGGCGCTCACCATCTCGCGCACGCGGGCATTGGGGTCCGGGTCGCGGACGACGACCACCAGGCCGCGCGACACGTCATCCAGGCAGTACCCATGGTCCCGACGGGGCTCGGTCAGCAGGGCGTGCTCGAAGAGGCCGTCGGGGGTGGTCATCGCCTCGAGATGCTCGAAGCGGGCATCAGGCAGGGTGCGAAGGGTCATGCGACGGACCGCGCACCCTCGGCCAGCAGGTCCTCGCCAACGGCGATGTACTGGTCGGCCACGGCCGGCCACAGCAGGCCTGGGGCCAGGGACCGGGAGACCCCTGCCATCCCGGCCGTCAGGACCGGATCGGCGAGCAACGTGCGCAGGGCATCGCGGATCGCATCAGGGTCGCGCTGCGGCACCAGCAGCCCGGCCCCGGATGTCAGCAGCTCCACGGCGTGCGGGAAGCTCGTGGAGACCACGGGCTTGCCGGCGACGACCGCCTCGGTGAGCACGCCCGACGTGACCTGGTCCCGGGAGTCGTAGGGCAGCAGGATGATGTCCGCAGCGCGCACGATCCCGCGCAGGGTCGGCCCATCGAGGTAGCGCCCGTCGAACTCCACGTGCCCGGTCAGCCCGAGCTCGGCGACCTGCGCCTGCAGCCCATCGCGGTAGGCCTCGCCGGCCCACTCGACGACACGGGGATGGGTCTGGCCGACGACCTGGTACAGCGGTCGTGGGTCGAGGTCGGCAAGGCCCGCCATGGCCTCGAGTGCCCATTCGATGCCCTTGCCCGGGCCCAGCAGGCCCCAGGTCAGGATCGTCGAGCGCCTCGGGACGGGGTCCCAGGCCGTCGACGAGGCACGGGACCCATCGTCCTCCCAGCCGGTGATGTCGCCGGTGCCGGGTTCGGGTGCCCGGTTGTCCTCGGCGCCGTGGGCGATCACCATGACGACACCGGGGTCCACGTCCCAGCCGTCGAGCAGCCGCTGCCGGGCGGTCTGGGTCATGGTCACCACGATCGCCGAGGCGTCGACCACCCCGGCCAGGACGCGCCGCTGGTTGGCCGTGGGGCTGGTGAGCACGGTGTGCAGCACGGAGATCACCGGGATCTGCACGCCGGCGAGGACGTCCAGGACGTCCTCCCCGTCGGGCCCCCCGAAGATCCCGTACTCGTGCTGGATGATCGCCACGTCGTGCTGGTTGAGGGCGCTGGCGGCCTGCGACCCGGCGCCCAGGGCGCCCGAGACCAGCTGGTGCACGACCAGCGGCTCAGGGGGTTGAGGGGTGTCGACGACGCGGACGATGCCGACGTCGGCCCCGCCCCCGACCAGGTGGGTCACCAGGGCCTGGGAGAAGGTCGCCAGGCCGCACTGCGTGGGCGGATAGGTGCTGAGCATGCCGAAGCTGATGGCCATCGAAGGGGCCTTTCGGGGGGGTGGAACTGAGCAGCGGATGCGCTGCCGATCAATGGGCGGGGCCAGTAGGCATCCCCGGGGTCAGCGCCCGTCGGGCGGTACCGCACACCGCTCCGGACGGGCCGGCTCGACATGCCCACGGTACCACGGGCCGGCCATCCGACGGGCTGACGCGAGCCTCCCACAGGTGCAGGGAGGCCCCGTTCCGACCACGGTGGCTGGTGCAGCGATGCCCCGAGTTCGCGCCTGCGCCCGTAGGCTTGGAGGACTATGCCCACGACCTCCTTCCTCACTGCCCTGACCGAGCGCGTGATCGTCGCCGACGGTGCGATGGGCACGATGCTGCAGGCCCAGGACCCCTCGATGGACGACTTCCAGGGCTACGAGGGCTGCAACGAGATCCTCAACGTGACCCGACCCGACATCGTGTCCGCGGTCCATGCGGCCTACTTCGATGCCGGCGTCGACTGCGTCGAGACCAACACCTTCGGTGCCAACCTCGCGAACCTGGGGGAGTACGACATCCCCGAGCGGATCCGCGAGCTGGCCTCGGCCGGCGCCCGCATCGCCCGCGAGGTGGCCGACGGCTACTCCACGCCCGACCGCCCGCGCTGGGTCCTGGGCTCCGTCGGGCCGGGGACGAAGCTGCCCACGCTGGGGCACGCGCCCTTCGCCGCCCTCCGTGACGCCTACGCCGAGCAGGTTGCCGGCCTGCTCGAGGGCGGCGTCGACGCGGTGCTGGTGGAGACCGCCCAGGACCTCCTGCAGGCCAAGGCCGCGCTCATCGGAGCCCGCCGTGCCATGGCGGCGTCAGGGCGCCAGGTGCGCGCTGATCGCCCAGGTGACCGTCGAGACCACCGGCACGATGCTGCTCGGCACCGAGATCGGCGCCGCGCTGACCGCGCTGGAGCCGCTGGGCATCGACGTCATCGGCCTGAACTGCGCGACCGGCCCGGCCGAGATGAGCGAGCACCTGCGCCACCTGTCACGGCACGCGAGGGTCGCCGTGTCGGCCATGCCCAACGCGGGCCTGCCGGTGCTCACGGCCGACGGTGCGCACTACCCGCTGACCCCCGAGGAGCTGGCGGCCGCGCACGACCACTTCACCCGCGACTACGGGCTGGCCCTGGTCGGCGGGTGCTGCGGCACGACCCCGGAGCACCTGCGCGCCGTCGTCGAGCGGGTCGGCGGGCGCGAGGTCCGCCCCCGCGACCACATCGAGGAGGCTGCGGCCGCCTCGCTCTACCAGTCGGTGCCCTTCCGCCAGGACACCTCGTACCTGTCCATCGGGGAGCGGACGAACGCCAACGGGTCCAAGGCGTTCCGCGAGGCGATGCTGGCCCAGGACTGGGAGGCGTGCGTCGAGATCGCCCGCGCCCAGATCCGCGACGGCGCCCACCTGCTCGACCTGTGCGTGGACTACGTGGGCCGCGACGGCGCCGGCGACATGCGCGAGCTCGCCGGTCGGCTGGCCACCGCCTCCACGCTGCCGATCGTGCTGGACTCCACCGAGCCGGCCGTGCTCGAGGCGGGCCTGCAGATGCTCGGCGGTCGTGCGGTCGTGAACTCCGTCAACTACGAGGACGGCGACGGCCCGGGCTCGCGGTTCGCGCAGATCGTCCCGCTGATCAAGGAGTACGGCGCTGCGGTCGTCGCCCTGACCATCGACGAGGAGGGCCAGGCCCGCACCGCGGACTGGAAGCTGCGGGTGGCCGACCGCCTCATCACCGACCTGCGCGACAACCACGGGATCCCCCCGCAGGACGTCCTCGTGGACTGCCTGACGTTCCCGATCGCCACCGGTCAGGAGGAGACCCGCCGCGACGGCATCGAGACCATCGAGGCGATCCGCCGGCTCAAGCACGCCCATCCCGACGTGCAGACCACCCTGGGGCTGTCCAACATCTCGTTCGGCCTGAACCCCGCCGCCCGGCAGGTGCTGAACTCGGTGTTCCTCCACGAGTGCATCGAGGCCGGCCTCGACTCGGCCATCGTGCACGCGAGCAAGATCCTGCCGATCGCCCGGATCGGCGAGGAGCAGCTGGCAGTCGCCCGCGACCTGGTCTACGACCGTCGCGAGTACGCCGCGGACGGCACCGTGAGCTACGACCCCCTGGGCCGGTTCCTCGACCTGTTCACCGGGGCCACGCGCACAGGCGTCCAAGGAGTCCGCGGCCGAGGAGCTCGCGGCCCTGCCGCTGGGGGAGCGGCTGCAGCGCCGGATCATCGACGGGGAGCGCTCCGGCCTCGAGGGCGACCTCGACGAGGCCCTGGCAGACCCAGCCGGCCCTGGCGATCATCAACGACACCCTCCTGGCGGGCATGAAGGAGGTCGGCGAGCTGTTCGGCCGCGGCGACATGCAGCTGCCGTTCGTGCTCAACAGTCGCCGAGGTCATGAAGACGGCCGTGGCCTACCTCGAGCCGCACATGGAGAAGGTCGAGGGCGAGGAGTCCGCGGGCAAGGGCACGATCGTCCTGGCCACGGTCAAGGGCGACGTCCACGACATCGGCAAGAACCTCGTCGACATCATCCTCACGAACAACGGCTACAAGGTCGTCAACATCGGGATCAAGCAGCCGGTGAACGCGATCCTCGAGGCCGCTGCCGAGCACGACGCCGACCTGATCGGCATGTCCGGGCTGCTCGTGAAGAGCACGGTGGTCATGCGCGAGAACCTCGAGGAGATGAACGACCGCGGGGTCGCCGAGCGCTGGCCGGTGATGCTGGGCGGAGCCGCCCTGACCCGGGCCTTCGTCGAGGAGGACCTCGCGGGCATCTTCGCCGGCGACGTGCGCTACGCCCGCGACGCCTTCGAGGGGCTGCGGCTGATGGATGCGTTCATGTCGGTCAAGCGCGGCGAGCCCGGCGCGGAGCTCCCGGCGCTGCGCGCGCGCAAGGTCGCCCGCTCGGGGAGGGTCGACCCGCGAGGTGGGGGAGATCCCCGCGCGCAGCGACGTCGCCGTCGACAACCCGGTGCCCACGCCGCCGTTCTGGGGCTCCCGGGTGGTCAAGGGCATCCCGCTGGCGGACTACTCCGCCTACCTCGACGAGCGGGCGCTCTTCCTCGGCCAGTGGGGCCTGAAGTCCTCGCGGGGGGACGGCCCGGACTACAACGCTCTAGTTGAGGTTGAGGGTCGCCCGCGGCTGCGGATGTGGCTCGACCGGGTGCACACCGAGGGCCTGCTCGCGGCAGCGGTCATCTACGGGTACTACCCGTGCTGGTCCGAGGGTGACGAGCTGGTGATCCTCGATCCGGCCGGGCTGGCGCGAGGCGGGGGAGCGCCCGCTGGAGAACGGCTGGCAGCCCGTCGAGCTGCACCGGCTGGCCTTCCCGCGCCAGACCCGTGACCGGCACCTGTGCCTGGCCGACTTCTTCCGGCCCCGCGAGGCCGTGCTGGCGCAGGGCCGCCCCGACGTCGTGGCCTTCCACATCGTGACGATGGGGTCCTCGGTCTCGGCGGCGGCGGCCGAGCTGTTCGAGGCCAACTCCTACCGGGAGTACGTCGAGCTGCACGGGCTGAGCGTCCAGCTCACCGAGGCCCTGGCCGAGTACTGGCACTCCCGGGTCCGTGCCGAGCTGGGCATCGGTGCCGACGACGCCGTGGACCGCACGCAGCTGGTCACCAAGCAGTCCTACCAGGGCGAGCGCTACTCGTTCGGCTACCCGGCCTGTCCGGACGTCGAGCAGCAGGCCGTGCTGGTCGACCTGCTCGACCCCTCCAGGATCGGCGTGGAGCTCTCCGAGGAGTTCCAGCTGCACCCGGAGCAGTCGACCTCGGCGCTGATCGTGCATCACCCCGAGGCCAGCTACTACAACGCAGGCTGAGGAGGAGGCGCACCCGATGAGTCTCTCCGCGATCCTGTTCGACATGGACGGGCTGCTGGTCAACACAGAGCCGGTGTGGCTCGAGGTCGAGCACGAGACCCTGGCGACCCTGGGCGGCACGTGGTCGGAGGCCGACCAGCGGGCGATCATGGGCGCCTCGATGGCCCACGCCACTGCGTACATGCGCACGGTGTCCGGCACCGACCGGACCGACGCAGAGATCGGGGAGATGCTCATCGGCGGGATGCTCGAACGGCTTGCAGGCGCTGAGATCCCCATCCAGCCGGGTGCCGCGGACCTGCTCGTCGACGTCGCCGGATCTGGCGTTCCCTTCGCCCTGGTCTCGGCCTCCGTGCGCCCGATCGTCGACCTCGTGATGGCCTTCCTCGCCCGGTCGGGGCTGCCGGTCTTCCCGGTCAGCGTCGCCGGCGACGAGGTGGCCCGCAGCAAGCCCGACCCGCTGCCCTACCTGCACGCCGCCGACCTGCTGGGCATCGACGTCACCCGGGCCGTCGTGCTCGAGGACTCCCTGAACGGTGTGCGGGCCGCGTGGTCGGCCGGTGCGATGGTGGTCGCGATCCCGCACGCGGTGCCCGTGGAGGCAGGCGAGCGGATCGTGGTGCGGGAGTCGCTCGTGGGGCTGGACGTGGCCGGGCTGGCCGCGCTGATCGCCGGGGAGCAGCCGGCCGCCGACGGGGTCGCAGGATCAGGCAGGCGCCTCGGCGTCCAGGTAGGCGTCCATCGCCCGGGCTGTCGCGGCATCGGTGATGAGGACGTTGATGAGCCCGGCGCGTGCGGCGCCGATCGCAGCGTGCGCCTTGGAGGCACTGCCGGCGAAGCCGATGACAGTCGGGATCGCGCGCAGTTGCTCCGCGGTGACCCCCAGGAGCACGCGGTCGCCCCGGAGGTGAAGGACCTCGCCATCGATCGAGAAGGACCAGCCCGCAACATCGCCCACAGCTTCGGCCAGTGCCGGATCATCGACCGGGAAGCCCGCCGCCGCGTAGCTCGGGTCGGGCTTGGGCCACGCCCCGACCCCGACGAGGACCATCTTGGCCCTGTCCCAGAGCTCCACCACGTCGCGGATCGACGGTTCCGAGCGCAGCGGCTCGGCCAGCCCCGCAGACACCAGCGCGGGTGCGTTGAGGTAGACGGGTCGGCCGCTGAACGCCTCGGCCAGGGTGCGCACGATCTCGTTGGGCTGGAACCACGCGCGGTCGCTTGCGTTGCCGCCCATGGCCGGGGCGATCACGACCCCCGGCAGTGATCGGCGGATCGTTCGGCTGACGCTGTACACCGCCCGGCCCCACGAGGCGACGACGATGTCCCCGCCCTTGAGCGGGGCAGCATCCAGTGCCACCCCGAACGGGGCGGACAGCAACGGCCCCGGGTCCCATTCGTTGGCCCGGCCGGATGCGACGTGCAGGCCGCGCAGGCCGAGCCGGTCGCGCAGGCGCTCGACAGCGATCGGGTCGACGTGCGGCGGCACGATCTCGATGCGCACGATGCCGATCTCGCGGGCGCGGTTCAGCAGCCGGCTCACCGTCGGGCGGCTGACGCCCAGCCGGTGGGCGATCTCCTGCTGCGAGGCCGACTGCTCGTAGTACATGACCGCCGCGGTCATCAGCAGCTCCGTGCCCTTGTCGGTGATCGGGTCGGTCACGCATCTGATCCTAGGGGTCACCACCCCGTGACGGACACAACTCGATGCACTTTGGTTCTGTACAGACGTGCAGCGCTAAGTCTAGGCTCCCCTTATCGACTCGGCAGGAGCCTCCCGTTCGGGTCGACGAACGACATCCGTGCCGCGTGGGCGTGCCGCACGCGGACCAATCCAGGACCAAGTTCAGGAAAGGAATCAGCAATGGCCTCTCAGCTCGACTACTCCTTGCCTGCCGGTACCTCACTGCGCGTCCGGGTGCAGAAGTTCGGCACGTTCCTGTCGAACATGATCATGCCCAACATCGCGGCCATCATCGCCTGGGGCCTGATCACCGCGTTCGTCATCCCGGTGGGATGGACCCCGAACGCGAAGATCGCCACGATGGTGGGTCCCTCGATCCTCTACCTGCTCCCCATCCTGATCGCCTACACCGGCGGCAAGATGGTCTACGGGGTCCGCGGTGGCGTCGTGGGCGGGTTCTCGGTCATCGGCGTCATCATGGCCACCAGCGACCCCCTGTTCATCGGTGACGGCAACAGCGTGCCCATGTTCCTGGGCGCCATGATCATGGGCCCGCTGACGGCGTACGTGATGAAGCGCATCGACGGCTTGTGGACCGGGAGGATCAAGCCCGGGTTCGAGATGCTCGTCGACAACTTCTCCGCCGGCATCTGGGGCGCCATCATGGCCGTCCTCGGGATGTTCGTGCTCGCGCCGCCGCTGATGTGGATCATCGACAGGCTGGGCCAGGCGGTCGACTTCCTCGTCACCAACAACGTGCTGCCGCTGACCTCGATCTTCATCGAGCCGGCGAAGGTGCTGTTCCTCAACAACGCCATCAACCACGGCGTGCTCACCCCCCTCGGGATCGAGGAGGCGGCCGAGACGGGCAAGTCGGTCCTGTTCCTCCTCGAGGCCAACCCGGCCGCCGGCACCGGCCTGCTGCTGGCCTACATGTTCTTCGGCAGGGGCGTGGCCAGGGCGACCGCCCCCGGTGCGGCGATCATCGTGTTCTTCGGCGGCATCCACGAGGTGTTCTTCCCCTACGTGCTGATGCGGCCCCGCCTGATCCTCGCGACGATCGCCGGTGGCATGACCCAGATCTTCATCAACGTGCTCTTCAGCACCGGACTTCGGGCACCCGCGGCTCCCGGGTCGATCTTCGCCATCTACGCCCAGACCGCGTCGGGCGACTACCTGGGCGTGACGCTGTCGGTCATCGGAGGCATAGCGGCCAGCTTCCTGGTTGCGGCCTTCCTGTTGAAGACCGACAAGGGTGACTGGGCTGAGGGCGACCTCGAGGTCGCCACGCAGAGCATGGTGGCGATGAAGGGCAAGGACTCCATAGCGTCGTCGATGGTCAGCGGCTCCGGGGACGCGCACACCGGTCCCATCTCGAGCATCGTGTTCGCCTGCGACGCCGGCATGGGCTCCTCGGCCATGGGCGCCTCGGTGCTGCGCAAGAAGATCAAGGAGGCGGGCTTCTCGGACGTGACCGTGGTCAACAAGTCCATCGCCAACCTGGAGGACACCTACGACCTGGTCGTCACCCACCAGGACCTGACCGAGCGGGCGAGGCCCCGGACCCCGTCGGCCATCCACGTCTCGGTGGACAACTTCATGGCCAGCCCCCGCTACGACGACATCGTGGGGATGCTCGACCAGGCGAACCGCGGTGCCTCGGTGCCCGCTCCCCGGGCCGTGGACCTAACAGAGCCAGCGGGCCGCGGGGCCAGCACCCAGCCGCCCCGGCTGCGCGACCTGCTTCCCGACCGCGCCATCGTCATGAACGGCAGGGCGCGAACCAGGGATGAGGCGATCGACGAGGCCGGGCAGCTGCTGGTCGCCTCGGGCGTTGTCGACGCGGCGTACGTGCAGGCCATGCACGACCGCGAGAAGTCGGTGTCGACCTATGTGGGCAACCACCTGGCCATCCCCCACGGGACGAACGAGGCGAAGCAGTCCATCCGGTCCACCGGCCTGTCGTTCATCCGCTACCCGCAGGGGATCGACTGGAACGGTGACGGCGAGCTGGCGCACTTCGTGGTCGGCATCGCAGGCGCCGGCGACGACCACCTCGCCCTGCTGGGCAGCATCGCCCACGTGTTCCTCGACGACGACAAGGTGGCAGCCCTGGAGGCGGCCACGACCAGCTCGGATGTCACAGCCGTACTCGACAGCGTGACCATCTCCTGACCCGGTCCTGGCTGATCGATCGCTGACAGCTCATACGACTCACACGAAAGGTTCACTCATGAAGGTTGTGCGCTACTACGCCCCCGAGGACGTCCGGATCGAGGACATCCCCGAGCCGATGCCGGGTCCCAAGGAGGTCAAGCTGCGCGTCCGTGCCAACTCGATCTGCGGGACGGACGCCAAGATCTTCCACCACGGCCACCACCGCCTCGACCCGCCCCGCGTCCTGGGACACGAGCTGGCCGGGGAGGTCGTCGAGGTGGGGTCGGACGCCGTCGGCGGCTGGGTCGTCGGCGACCGGGTCCAGGTCATCGCGGCCGTGCCGTGCGGGGAGTGCGAGTACTGCCGGCGCGGCTGGCAGACGGTGTGTCCGACGCAGAAGGCGGTCGGCTACCACTGGGACGGCGGGCTGGCGCAGTACATCGTCGTCCCCGAGGAGGTCCTGAAGGTCGACGGCCTGAACCGGATCGAGGACCACGTGTCCTTCGCCGAGGCCTCGGTCGCCGAGCCGTTCGCCTGCGCCCTGAACGCCCAGGAGCTGGCGGGCGTCGGGGACGGCGACGTCGTGGCGGTCGTGGGCGCCGGGCCGATCGGGTGCATCCACGTGCGCCTGGCCCGCGCCCGCGGGGCCTCGCCAGGTCTTCCTCATCGAGCTGTCCCGGGAGCGACTGGACCTCTCCGCCGAGCGGGTCAAGCCCGACGAGGCGATCTGCTCGGCCGAGGTCGATCCGATCGCCGAGGTGATGCGGCTCACCGAGGGCCGGGGCGTCGACGTCATCATCACGGCGGCCGGATCCGGCAAGGCACAGGAGGATGCCCTGCAGATGGCTGCACTGCGGGGCCGGATCAGTCTCTTCGGCGGGCTGCCGAAGGACAAGCCGACCATCACCTTCGACTCCAACGTCGTGCACTACCGCGAGCTGACCGTCGTCGGGGCCAACGGCTCCAGCCCGGCGCAGAACCGTCGGGCGCTGGAGTACATCGCCTCCGGCGAGGTGCCGGTCAAGGACCTGATCACGCACCGCATGACCCTCGACCAGTTCGTCGAGGGCGTGGAGGCGGTGATCGGCGGGACCGCGATCAAGGTGACCATCGAGCCGTGATCGAGCCGTGATCGAGGCGTCCGGGAGGGTGGCCGCCCTGGCAGCCCGCCCTCCCGGAGGCCCGACGTGGCCGAGGAACGCCAGCGCTCGACCGGCCTGCGTCCCGGGTGTGGACGCGAGCAGGCCGGCACGCGCTGAATGCCCCTAAACTGGGCACCCTGCCTGAAGGAAGGTGCCCCCATGTCCGAGGCGACTGCCGCGATCGACGTGTCCCAGCCCAGTGGTCCCGCGGCACGTGCCGTCGGCCTGAGCAAGATGTACGGCGAGGGCGAGACCCAGGTCGTGGCCCTGCGCTCGGTCGATGTGGAGTTCGAGGTCGGGCGGTTCACCGCGATCATGGGCCCGTCGGGGTCGGGCAAGTCCACCCTCATGCACTGCATGGCCGGCCTGGACTCCGCATCCGAGGGCAAGGTCTACATCGGCGACTCGGACCTGACCACGTTGAAGGACAACGACCTGACCCGCCTGCGCCGCGAGCGCATGGGCTTCGTGTTCCAGGCCTTCAACCTCGTGCCCACGCTGACGGCCGAGGAGAACATCACCCTGCCGATGGACATCGCGGGTCGCAAGGTCGACCGGGAGTGGTTCGACCTCGTCGTCGGGACGGTGGGCCTGGCCGATCGCCTGACCCATCGGCCCAGCGAGCTCTCGGGCGGCCAGCAGCAGCGCGTGGCCTGCGCGCGCGCCATGGCCACACGGCCCGACATCATCTTCGCCGACGAGCCGACCGGCAACCTCGACTCACGCTCGGGCGCCGAGGTGCTCGGCTTCCTGAGGCGCAGCGTCGACGAGTTCGGCCAGACGATCGTGATGGTCACCCACGACGCCCACGCTGCGGCCTACGCCGACCGTGTGGTGTTCCTCGCGGACGGGGTCCTCGTCGACGAGCTGATCGATCCTGATGCCCCGGCGATCCTCGAGCGGATGATGACCTTCGAGCAGGCTGTGGGCGCCCATGGTGCCGTGGTCTCCGAGCCGGTGAGCATCGAGTACCCGCCGGGCACGGCGCGCCCCGGCTCACAGGAGCAGCGAGCCGCCGCCCCGGAGTCCGCGCCCGAGCAGGGCTGATCGCATGCTCAAGGCAACATGGCGCTCGTTGAAGGCGCACAAGGCGAGGATGCTGCTGTCCGGGCTGGCCGTGGTGCTCGGGGTCGCCTTCGTGGTGGGCACGTTCATCTTCACCGACACGCTCAAGGGCACCTTCGACGAGCTGTTCAGCAACGAGGTCGCCGACGTCGTCGTGACCCAGCAGCTCGAGGTGGGCGCTGACGACGGTCGCGGCTCGGTGGTCTCGGTGGTGCCCGAGTCCGTGCTCGACGAGGTCCGCGACATGCCGGGGGTGGCCCGCGCGACCGGCGACGTCCAGGTGCTGGGCGTCACCCTGATCGACCCTGCCGGGGACCCCATCGGGGGCAACGGGCCACCGCAGTTCGGGTTCTCCTTCCCGGAGTACCCGGACGATCCGCAGCTGAGCGGGCTGTCCATCGTCGAGGGTCGCGCGCCGAGCGCACCCGAGGAGATCGTCGTCGACCTGCAGACCGCCGAGAAGGGTGGGTTCAAGGTGGGTGACACCGTCACGGTCGTCACCCAGGGACCACGCATCGAGGCGCCGCTCGTCGGACTGGCCCGTTACGGGGTCAGCGGCGGGTTGGCCGGGGCGACGCTGACGCTCTTCGACCGGCAGTACGCCCAGGAGACCTTCCTGGGCGAGGACGCGTGGAACCAGGTCTCGGTCGTGGGGGACGAGGGCACGTCCCCGGAGCAGCTTCGCGATGATGTGTCCGCCCTGCTCGGTGCCGGCTACAAGGTGACGACCGGCCAGGAGCTCCAGGACGAGGCCGCGGAGCAGCTCAGCACCGCGCTGGGCTTCATCAACACCTTCCTCCTGGTCTTCGCGTTCATCGCGCTCTTCGTGGGCACCTTCATCATCCTGAACACCTTCTCGATGCTGGTCGCGCGGCGCACCCGGGAGCTGGCGCTCCTGCGGGCGATCGGCGCCAGCAAGCGCCAGATCACCTGGTCGGTGGTCGGGGAGGCGTTCCTGCTCGGCCTTCTCGGCGGTGCGCTGGGGATCCTGCTGGGCATCGGCGTGGCGCTCGGGCTGCGCGCGCTGCTCGGAGTCATCGGGGCGGAGCTCCCGGCGGGCAACCTTGTCCTGGCACCCCGCACGCTCGTGCTGGGCATGTCGGTCGGCGTCATCGTGACGGTCGTGGCGGCGTGGTTCCCCGCGCGGCGCGCCTCGCAGGTGCCGCCGGTGGCCGCCATGCGCGACGACATCGCTCTTCCGGCCAAAGGCCTGCGTGTGCGCGCCATCGTCGGTGGGCTCTTCACCGGCCTCGGAGCTCTCGCGCTGCTCGTCGCCGTGCTCAGCGCGGACCTGCCCCGGCGCCTGACGGTCGCCGGGCTGGGCGCCTTCGGGCTCCTTCTCGGCATCATCATCCTGGCTCCGGTGTTCAGCCGTGGCCTCGTGGGCGCCGTCGGTGCCCCCGTCACCCGCCTGGGTTCCGTCGGGACGCTGGCTGTGCGCAACGCCCAGCGCGACCGGCGACGGACCGCTGCGACCGCGACCGCCATCCTCGTGGGGCTTGCCCTGGTCACCGCGATCGGCGTCCTCGGCTCCTCCACCACCAAGTCGACCGACGCGCTGGTCGACGAGGTCGTGACTGCCGACTTCATCGTGCAGCCCACCAGCTTCGTGCCGTTCTCCACCGAGGTCGGCGACGCCATCGAGGCCGTTCCCGGGATCGCCCTGGTCTCGCGCGTGCGGCAGGTCCCGGCCGTCATCGACGGGGGCGAGGTGCTGGTCACCGGCGTGCAGCCGGACACCATCGGGCAGGTGCAGACGCTGGGAATGGAGGCCGCCTCCCTGGCCTCCGGTGGGATCGTGGTCGACACGGAGACCGCCACCAAGTCGGGTGCGGCCATCGGCGACACGGTCGACGTCACCTGGGGCAACGGCAACAAGGACTCACTCGAGCTCACCCAGATCTATGAGGGCCAGGCTGCGTTCTCCGGTTGGGCCGTGTCGCTGGAGACGATGGAGGCCGCAGGGCTGCCCGTGGTCGACTCGTTCCTGTACGCACCCCTGGAGCCCGGCGCGGACCTCGCTGCGGTGCGTGCCGAGCTCGACAAGGTGCAGGCCCAGTACCCGACTGTCCAGATCCTGGACCAGACCGAGTTCAAGGAGTCGATCTCCGGGCAGATCAACCAGCTGCTGAGCCTGGTCTACGCCCTGCTCGGGCTGAGCGTGATCATCGCCATCTTCGGGGTGATCAACACCCTCGCGCTGTCGATCATCGAGCGCACCCGGGAGATCGGGATGCTGCGGGCCGTCGGGATGCTGCGCAAGCAGGTCCGCACGATGATCCGCTGGGAGTCGATCGTCATCAGCTTCTTCGGCGCCTTCACCGGCGTGGCCCTCGGGCTGCTGCTGGGGGTCGCCCTCCAGCGGCTGCTGGTCGATGACGGGATCACCGAGCTGGCGATCCCGTGGACGCTGATCATCGTGGTTCTCGTGGCGACCGCGATCGTCGGCGTCCTGGCGGCCGTGTGGCCGGCCCGGCGCGCAGCCAACCTCGACGTGCTGATGGCCATCCGGACGGAGTAGGGACTGCGGCCGGGCCGGGCTGTCAGATCCCGGGCCGGGCTGTCAGATCCTGGGCCGGGCTGTCAGATCCTGGCATCTGCCGCCGGAAACCCCGAGGGTCCTACGCTGGCGAACTCACCTCGCCGGTGAGTGTCGCCGCTGGCGCGTCGTCCGTGGCTTCGTCCACAGCAGGGGCTTCACGAGCAGCGTTCACCGACGGCAGAGGTGGGGGAGTCCCACCCCACTCGGGGCACAGCGCCTGGTGAGCGCACCACTTGCAGAGCGCCGAGGGCCTGGGACGCCAGTCGCCGGACTCCATGGCGCGCTCGATCGCCGTCCACAGCGCCTCGACCTTGCGCTGCATCGCGCGCAGGTCCTGCTCGTCGGGCTCGTAGCGAAGGACGACTCCGGTGGACAGGTACATGAGCTGGAGCATGGTGGGCAGCTCGCCGCGCATGCGCCAGATCGCCAGGGCGTAGAACCTCATCTGGAACATCGCCCGGGCCTCGAACCCGACGCCCGGTGGCTTGCCGGTCTTGTAGTCCACCACGCGCAGCTGCCCGGTGGGCGCCTGGTCGAGGCGGTCGACGAAGCCCGCGCAGTACCAGCCCCGAGGGCAGCTCGGCCTGCACCTGCAGCTCGCGAGCGGCCGGCTCGAGCCGGGTGGGGTCCTCCATGGCGAAGTACGACTCGACGAGGTCACCCGCGCCCCGCAGCCAGTCGAGCGGGTCCGTGTCGGCGTCGGCCAGCATCCCGACCACCTCGGGGCGCTCGGCCACGAGCAGGTCCCATTGCGGCCCCACGAGGGCAATCGCCTCGTCCAGGGTTCGTTGCCCGGCGGGGAGGTCGTAGAGCGCCTCGAGCACCGCGTGCACAAGCGTGCCACGCACAGCCGCCGGGCTGGGCGGCTCCGGCAGGCGATCGAGGACCCGGAACCGGTACAGCAGCGGGCATGACTGGAAGTCCAGGGCGCGCGACGGCGACAGCGAACGAATGGGACGCTGGCTCAGGTCGCTCGGATCGGGCATGGCCACAACCTACGTCCGGGGTCCGACACCGCGTACCCGACGCCACCCAGTGTGACGTGACCACGCCACGCCGCGACCATCGCACGACGCGACCCACGCACACCGCCGATGCCTCACTCGGCACGTCACCGCTCTCCTCGGGGGGCGCTGCGGCATCTGCTCCCGATCCCGCGGTTTGCTCCCCAACGGACGGGAGCAGATCGACGTTCTGGGAGCAGATCGCTGTCGACCGGGTGGATCGCCTCACAGCGTCCTGCGCGGCTCGGGTGCGGGCACCGGTGTTCGGTGGGCCGCCTACGATGGTGGGGTGGCCAGCCCGACGACCCGCATCGCCGGGATCCCCGTGGAGATCCCGCCCAGCGGGATCCTGGGGGTCGCGCTGCTTGCCTACCTGTGGATCCCGGCCTTCACGCTTGACGGGGTGCTGAGCCCGTGGGTCCTGGCCCTCGCCTTCGCAGTCCTGCTCAGCCTGGCCACGTTGATCCACGAGTTCGCGCACGCGCTCCTTGCCCGGGCCCTCGGCTTCCCGGTCCACCGGGTCGTGCTCCAGCTGCTCGGAGGGGTCACCCACTTCGAGCGCAGCCGTCAGGCGCCGATGGCCGAGGCGGCCGTGGCTGCTGCCGGACCGATCGCCACGTTCGTGCTCGCTGGCGTCAGCTACGCCGCCACGAGGGTGCTGGATCCGGCCAGTGCTGCCGGCGCGCTGGCTCGCGCGCTGACCTGGGCCAACCTGATCATCGGGATCTACAACTCCCTGCCCGGGATCCCGCTGGATGGGGGCAACGTGCTGCGCTGCCTGATCTGGGCGGCCTCGGGCTCGGAGCGTCGTGGCACCGTGGTTGCGGCGTGGGTGGGCCGCGCCCTGGCTGTGCTCACGCTCCTGTCGCCACTGGCCCTGTCGCTGCTCACCGGGGTCTCTGCCGACCTGCTCATGTACGTGGTGGCCGGCCTGGTCGCCGCGATGCTCTACACCGGAGCGACAGCCCAGCTGCGCGCGGTGGATCTGCGCGCCCGGGCCAGCACGCTGACCGCCGGGGGACTGGCGCGGCGGGCGATCCCGGTTGACCGTGACCTGCCGCTGGCCGAGGCGATCCGCAGGGCCAACGCCGCCGGCGCCGGAGCGCTCGTCCTGGTGGACTCCCGGGGAGTCCCCACCGGTATCGGACAGCACGACGCCATCGCCGCCGTGCCGGAGCAGCGCCGGCCCTGGGTCTCGGTCTCGTCGGTCTCCCGGCCCATCGACGGAGATGGCGCCATCGCCCGTGACCTGGCGGGGACCGATCTGCTGGCGGAGGTGGCCCGTCGCGGGCGCGAGGAGCTCCTCGTGGTCGACCCCGACGGGCTGGTGTACGGCGTGCTGCTCGTCGCCGACGTCGAGGCGGCGCTCAAGGGCTGAGCCGGGCACACCGAGTCGGCGCATAGGGTCAGCCCATGACCGAGCCCACCCCCTCGACCGAGCCGCACCCCCATCGACCGAGCCGACCGCTGTCGGCGTCTCCGCACCGACGCCGACGCCCCGGGCTGACCGGCACGGACAGCTCCAGCCGGGCGACCTGGTCCAGCTGACCGATCCCAAGGGCCGCCACCACACCTTCGCGCTGGTCCCGGGCAAGGAGTTCCACACGCACAAGGGCGCCCTGGCGCACGACGACCTCATCGGCCAGCCCGAGGGGGTCGTCGTGACCACTCTGGCGGGCGTCCCGTACCTGGTGCTGCGCCCGCTGCTCCGCGACTTCGTCCTCTCGATGCCGCGAGGGGCGACCGTCATCTACCCGAAGGACGCCGCGGCGATCGTGGGCCTCGCCGACATCTTCCCCGGGGCGCACGTGGTCGAGGCCGGCGTCGGCTCCGGGGCCCTCACGTGCTCCCTGCTGCGCGCGGTGGGGCCGACCGGACGGGTCACGTCGTTCGAGCGGCGCGCCGACTTCGCCGAGATCGCGACCGCCAATGTCGAGCGCTTCCTCGGCGGACCGCAGCCCAACTGGACCGTCGCGGTGGGCGACCTCCAGGACCGGCTCACGGAGACTGGCGTGCACCGCGTCGTCCTGGACATGCTGGCCCCCTGGGAGTGCGTCGATGCCGTGGCGGACGCGCTGATGCCCGGTGGGATCGTCGTGGCCTACCTGGCCACCACGACCCAGTTGTCGCGGATGGCCGAGACCCTGCGCGCGGACGGTCGCTTCACCGAGCCGGCAGCCAGTGAGCTGATGCTGCGCACCTGGCACCTCGAGGGCCTCGCCGTGCGCCCGGACCACCGGATGACCGGCCACACGGGCTTCCTGCTGACCAGCCGCCGGCTGGCACCGGGGACCGTCCTGCCCGCCAAGCGCAGCCGCCCTGCGAAGGGCGCCTACGGCGAGGACTACACCGGCCCCGGTGGTCCGGCTCCGGCGCCAGGCACCCCGGACGCAGGAGCGCCCGAGGCGGGTCCCGACAGCCCCCCACGGCGCCCAGCGCTGCCCTGACGCCCCGCTGACGCCCGCCCGCAGCCGTGCGTCCAGCGCGACACGCACCCCCACACGCCGCACCCGCACCTCACCCGAGCGCCCTCGGCGCCGTGCCCGGCGATGACTTGCTGCGCCAACGAGGCATCACTGGGTAGAGTCCGAAGGACCAGCGCAGGAGGTGTGCCATGACAGGTCCGGTCGTGCCCCCCGATGTGGAGCGCCGCCTTCGATCCCTGCAGGACGAGCTCGATCGACTGTCGGACACCAACCGACGCCTCGCCGACACCCTGCGCGAGGCCCGCAACCAGATCGTCACCCTGAAGGCAGAGGTCGACCGGCTGGCCGACCCGCCCAGCGGGTTCGGCGTGTTCGTGGGGCACAACCCCGACGGCACGGTCGACATCCACGCCCAGGGCCGCAAGCTGCGGGTGAGCGTGGCGCCCGGGGTCGGCGACCTCGTGCCCGGCCAGGAGGTCATGCTCAACGAGGCCATGAACGTCATCGCGGGCATGGGGTACGAGCGCACCGGCGAGATCGTCATGTTCAAGGAGCTGCTCGACGGTGGTGACCGCGCGCTGGTGATCGGGCACACCGACGAGGAGCGGGTGGTGCGCCTGGCCCAGACCCTGCTCGACCAGACGATCCGCGCCGGCGACTCGCTGCTGCTGGACCCCCGGTCGGCCTACGTCTACGAGCGCATCCCCAAGTCCGAGGTCGAGG
This sequence comes from uncultured Actinomycetes bacterium, assembly GCA_963700395.1. GTDB lineage: Bacteria > Actinomycetota > Actinomycetes > S36-B12 > CAIYMF01 > Prado023. The sequence goes on from CAVOXI010000001.1 coordinate 329,206, forward strand.
AGCTCGTGCTCGAGGAGGTGCCCGACGTCGACTACTCGGACATCGGTGGCCTGGCCGGCCAGATCGAGATGATCCGCGATGCCGTGGAGCTGCCCTACGTGCACGCCGAGCTGTTCAAGGAGCACAAGCTGGCGGCGCCGAAGGGGATCCTGCTCTACGGCCCGCCCGGATGTGGCAAGACGATGATCGCCAAGGCGGTCGCGGCCTCCCTGGCGCGCAAGGTCGCCGAGCGCGAGGGCAAGTCGGCCGGGTCGCTCCTACTTCCTGAACATCAAGGGCCCCGAGCTGCTGAACAAGTACGTCGGCGAGACCGAGCGGCACATCCGGCTGGTGTTCCAACGGGCCCGGGAGAAGGCCACCGAGGGCACGCCGGTCATCGTCTTCTTCGACGAGATGGACTCGCTGTTCCGCACCCGTGGCTCGGGGGTCAGCTCGGACGTCGAGAACACGATCGTCCCGCAGCTGCTCTCGGAGATCGACGGCGTCGAGGGCCTGGCCAACGTGATCGTCATCGGCGCCTCGAACCGCGAGGACATGATCGACCCGGCGATCCTGCGCCCGGGCCGCCTGGACGTGAAGATCAAGATCGAGCGACCCGACGCCCAGGCAGCGGGCGACATCCTGAGCAAGTACCTCACCCCGGACCTGCCCCTGCACCCCGAGGACCTCGCCGAGAACGGCGGCTCGGCCGAAGCGGCCTGCGAGGCGATGATCCGGCGCACCGTGGAGCGGATGTACGTGGAGTCCGAGGAGAACCGGTTCCTCGAGGTCACCTACGCCAACGGCGACAAGGAGACCCTGTACTTCAAGGACTTCAACTCCGGGGCCATGCTGGAGAACATCGTGGCGCGGGCGAAGAAGAACGCGATCAAGGAGTACCTCGACACCGGCCAGAAGGGCATCCGGGTCGCCCACCTGCTCACGGCCTGCATCGACGAGTTCCGCGAGAACGAGGACCTTCCGAACACCACCAACCCCGACGACTGGGCCCGCATCTCGGGCAAGAAGGGCGAGCGGATCGTGTTCATCCGCACACTGGTCGCGGGCAAGAAGGGTACGGAGGCCGGGCGTTCGATCGAGACGGTGGCGAATACCGGCCAGTACCTGTGAGCCACCGCGCCACCGCGGTCCGATCTGAGTAGGTTGCGTGCTGTAAGTGCACCTACTCTCACGTGGAGGACCGTATGGCCGCCAATGCGGTTGCACCCCCCAAGAAGAAGAAGATCGGCTTGTTCGGCCAGCTCCAGCGCGTCGGCAAGGCGCTCATGGTCCCGGTCGCCATCCTTCCGGCCGCGGGTCTGCTCCTCGGGCTCGGCGCCGGTGCCCAGAACATGTACAAGCAGATCAACGACGTCGACACCGTCCCGTGCGGGCATGTTCAAGCTGATCACCGACACGATGGTCGGCGCCGGCGACATCATCTTCGGCAACCTCGCCCTGCTGTTCGCGATCGGCGTGGCCATCGGCCTGACCGCTGACGCGGGCGTGGCCGCACTGGCGGGCACGGCCGGCTTCCTGGTCTTCAACAAGGCCGTGAGCGTGTTCATGTCGATCCAGAACGTGAACACGATCACCTGCGCCCCCCAGGGCACCACCGGGGTGGTCCCCGACACCTGCCCACCCGCTGATGCCGTCGTCACGACGGTCCTGAAATCGACGTCGGACCTCAGCTACTTCAGCGACCTGCCCTCGCCGGCGTTCGCGAACATCCTGGGGATCCCGACCCTGCAGACCGGCGTCTTCGGCGGCATCATCATCGGTGCGCTGGCTGCCTGGTGCTACAACAAGTGGTACCGCATCGAGCTGCCCCCGTACCTGGGGTTCTTCGCAGGCAAGCGCTTCGTCCCGATCGCCACGGCGACATTCGCCCTGCTCCTGGGACTGGTCGGCAGCTTCGTGTGGCCGCCCATCGGCGAGGCGATCAACTCCTTCGCGGACGCCATCAAGGGCCTCGGCGCCATCGGTGTCTTCATCTTCGGCCTGGTCGAACGCTCGCTGATCCCCTTCGGACTGCACCACATCTGGTACAGCCCGTTCTGGTTCCAGTTCGGTGAGTACACCAACAAGGCCGGCGAGATCATCACGGGCGACCAGCGCATGTGGTTCGCCCAGCTCGCCGACGACACACCCTTCGTCGACAACGCCGGGGACGCGACCGGCCGCTACATGACCGGCAAGTTCCCGTTCATGATGTTCGGCCTCCCGGCCGCCGCCTACGCGATGTACCGCCAGGCCAAGACCAGCCAGGCCAAGATCGCGGCCGGCATCCTGGCGTCGGCGGCGCTGACCTCGTTCCTCACGGGAATCACCGAGCCGATCGAGTTCACGTTCCTGTTCATCGCACCGTGGCTGTTCGGCATCCACGCGGTGTTCGCGGGCCTGTCCTTCATGATCATGTACATGACCGGCACGTCCATCGGCCTGACCTTCTCCGGTGGGCTGATCGACTTCTTCCTGTTCGGCATCCTGCCCGGGCGGGAACCGTGGTGGAACGTGGTCATCCTGGGTCTCATCTACATCCCGATCTACTACTTCGTGTTCACGTGGGCAGTGAAGTGGAAGGATCTGGCCACTCCCGGCCGTGAGTCCGACGCGGACGCCATCGCTGACTACGGCGAGCACGAGGTCCAGCTGACCGACGAGCAGAAGGCGGCGGCGATCAAGGCCGCCGACATCGAAGCGGACATGAGCCATGCAGCGAAGGTCCTGGCAGCGTTCGGCGGCTTCGAGAACATCACCAGCGTCGATGCGTGCATCACCCGGCTGCGGATCTCGGTCAACGACAAGAGCAAGGTCGACAAGGCCAAGCTCAAGTCTCTGGGCGCCGCCGGCGTCCTCGAGGTCGGGGACAACATGCAGGCGATCTTCGGCACCCGTGCCGAGACGCTGAAGGGCGAGATCCTCGACCTGCCGGGAGCGCCTCAGCGGTAGGGATCGACCTGCACACAACTGAACACGATCGACCGTCGAGGGCGGGCGCTCCGCAGGGAGCCCCGCCCTCGACGCATGGCCCAGAGCGCTCGGGGACCAGCCCTATGCTGGCCCCATGTCGGTGCACCGGGTGATGGGGCTGGAGACCGAGTTCGGAATCAGCCATCCCGGTCACCCGAACGCCAACCCGGTCCGGATGTCGGGGCTGGTCGTCAACGCCCATGCGGTGGCCGCCGGCCGTTCCGGCTCGCTGGCCAATCGCTGGGACTACGACGAGGAGTCGCCGCTGCGTGACGCGCGCGGCTTCGACATGACCCGGGCTGAGGCGGACCCCGCACAGCTGACCGATGACATCAGCACCGCGAACGTGGTGCTGACCAACGGCGCGAGGCTCTACGTCGACCATGCGCACCCGGAGTACTCCAGCCCGGAGGTCACCAACCCGTGGGACGCGGTCGTGTGGGACCGCGCCGGGACCCTGATCGCCGCCGAGGCAGCGCGCGAGGCCGAGAGGCTGCCCGGCGGGCACGAGATCGTGCTCTACAAGAACAACACCGACGGCAAGGGTGCGTCGTACGGCACCCACGAGAACTACCTCATGGACCGCCGGACGCCCTTCAAGGCGGTGGTGGACGCACTCATCCCGTTCTTCGTGACCCGGCAGGTGTTCACCGGGGCGGGCCGCGTGGGGCTGGGCCAGGACGGCCGTGGCCAGGGCTTCCAGCTCTCCAGCCGGGCGGACTTCTTCGAGGTCGAGGTCGGGCTGGAGACCACCCTCAAGCGACCGATCATCAACACCCGGGACGAGCCGCACGCGGATCCGGCGCTCTGGCGCCGCCTGCACGTCATCGTGGGCGACGCGAACCTCTCGGAGTCCGCAACCCTGCTCAAGCTGGGGACGACGGCGATCGTCCTGTCGATGATCGAGGCCGGTGGACCCGACCTGGGCATCACCCTGGCCAACCCGGTGGGCGCCATGCACCGGGTGTCCCACGACCTGGACCTGGCGGCCCCCCTGGAATGCCTCGGGCGGCCACCCCTGACCGCGCTGGAGGTCCAGCAGGCGTACCTCGAGGCGGCCCGGGTGCACTGCGCCGCGCAGCCCGGGGGGACCGACGCGCGCACGGCTGTGGTGCTCGACCTCTGGGCGGAGGTCCTGGAGGGGCTGGCCATCGAGCCCCGCGAGCTGGCCGACCGGCTCGACTGGGTGGCCAAGCTCTCGCTGATCGAGGGCTACCGGCGCCGCGACGGGCTGGACTGGTCGGCATCGCGCCTGGCTGCCATCGACCTGCAGTACGCCGACACCCGTCCGGAGCGGGGGCTGGCGTTCCGCCTGGAGCAGCGTGGCTCGCTGCGCCGGTTCACCACGGACGACGAGGTCAGACGCGCGATGGTGGATCCGCCGACTGACACCAGGGCGTGGTTCCGCGGCGAGTGCGTGCGCCGGTTCGGCGACCGGGTCGCGGCCGCCTCGTGGGACTCGGTCATCTTCGACGTCCCGGGGCGCTCGTCGCTGGTCCGGGTGCCGACACCGGACCCGTTGCGGGGGACCCGGGAGCACGTGGGGGAGCTCATGGCGTCGGTGGAGGGCGTCGCCGCGCTGGTGGGCGCCCTGGGCGGGACCTGAGGATCGCGCGCGGCGCGCGCGAGCGACTCGGGCGGGGTCGGCGTGTGGGGCCCCGCGATGAGCACTAGTGTCGTCAGTGCAGCGATGAGGAGGACGACGTGAGCCAGTCCAGCGAGCACCAGAAGGCCCGGCCCGACGACGAGCCGGAGGCGGCAGCACTGCCCGCCGCCTCTGCCCGGAAGGAGTCCCTCGACGCCGACGTCGACGCGCTCCTCGACGACATCGACGACGTCCTCGAGGAGAACGCCGAGGAGTTCGTGCGCGGCTTCGTCCAGAAGGGCGGGCAGTAGGTGTCCGACAGCCCTCTGCCGTCTGCCTTCTCGATGGTCGGGGAGGCCTCCTTCGCGCAGTTCCTCTCCCAGCACCGCCCCGACCTGCTCGGTCACCTGGGCAACACCGGGCCGGGCTCCATCGACGCCCCGCACGGGACCACCATCGTGGCGGCCACCTGGGCTGATGGCGTCGTGATGGCCGGTGATCGGCGGGCGACCATGGGCAACGTCATCGCCCAGCGCACCATCGAGAAGGTCTTCCCGGCCGATGAGCACGCGTGCATCGGCATCGCCGGGTCGGCCGGGATCGCGATCGAGTTGGTGCGCCTGTTCCAGGTCGAGCTCGAGCACTACGAGAAGATCGAGGGGTCTTCGCTGTCGCTGGACGGCAAGGCCAACCGGCTCGCGTCCCTGCTGCGCTCCAACCTCGGCCTGGCCATGCAGGGGCTGGCTGCCGTGCCCATGCTCGCCGGGTACGACCTGGCTCGCAGCACGGGCCGGATCTTCTCCTACGACGTCACGGGCGGGCGCTACGAGGAGCACGACTTCTACTCGGTGGGATCCGGCTCGATGTTCGCCCGCGGCGCGCTGAAGAAGCTCTATCACCCAGCAGATGCCCGAGACCCAGGCCGTGGAGGTCTGCGTGGAGGCGCTCTACGACGCCGCCGACGACGACTCCGCCACGGGGGGCCCGGACCTGGCGCGCAAGATCTTCCCGGTGGTCGCCGTGGTGGACGCCGACGGGTTCCGTCGGGTCGACCCCACCGAGCTCGAGCGGATCTGCCAGGCCGTGGTCGACCGACGGATGCAGCGCCCCGACGGTCCCGTCGCGCAGATGGGGGCGTGAGGTCGTGAGCATGCCGTTCTACGTCTCACCCGAGCAGCTGATCAAGGACAAGGCCGACTACGCCCGCAAGGGGATCGCCCGGGGCCGCAGCGTCGTCGTGCTGCAGGTGGCCGAGGGGATCCTGCTGGTCGCGGAGAACCCGTCGCGCGCCCTGCACAAGATCAGCGAGATCTATGACCGCATCGGCTTCGCGGCGGTCGGCAAGTACAACGAGTTCGAGAACCTGCGGGTCGCCGGCGTCCGCCTGGCCGACATGCGCGGATACGCCTACGACCGCCGGGACGTGACCGGCCGCAGCCTGGCCAACGCCTACGCCCAGACGCTGGGCACGATCTTCACCGAGGCCGCCAAGCCCTACGAGGTCGAGCTCGTGGTCGCGGAGGTCGGCACCGAGCCCGGCGACGACCAGATCTACCGCCTGACCTTCGACGGGTCAGTCGCCGACGAGCACGGATTCGTCGCGATGGGCGGGTCGTCGGACTCGATCGCCGCGCACCTGTCGGACAACTGGGTCGAGGACATGTCCCTGACCCAGGGGGTTCGGCTGGCCATCGCCGCCCTGGCTCGCTCAGCCCCCGCCGGCTCGGGCAACGGTGCCTCGGGGATCCGGGAGGTGCCGCTGGCCCAGCTCGAGGTTGCCCTGCTCCAGCGCGACCGCCCACGCCGCACGTTCCGCCGGATCGGCCCGGAGCGGCTGCGCGAGCTCGCCGATGGTTGATCCGCTCGGCCGGCGGATCTACGGCATCGAGACCGAGTACGGCGTGACCTGCACGTTCCGCGGGCAGCGCCGCCTGAGTCCCGATGAGGTGGCGCGCTACCTGTTCCGGCGCGTCGTGGCCTGGGGTCGCAGCTCCAACGTGTTCCTGCGCAACGGGTCCCGCCTCTACCTTGACGTGGGCAGCCACCCGGAGTACGCCACGGCCGAGTGCGACGACCTCAGGGAGCTGGTCATCCACGACCGGGCCGGCGAGCGGATCGTCGAGGGTCTCGTCGTCGACGCCCAGCGCCGCCTGGCTGAGGAGGGGATCGACGGCGAGATCTACCTGTTCAAGAACAACACGGACTCCGCCGGCAACTCCTACGGCTGCCACGAGAACTACCTCATCGGGCGGATGGGGGAGTTCTCCAAGGTCTCCGAGGCACTCATCCCCTTCCTGGTGACGCGCCAGCTGATCGCCGGCGCCGGCAAGGTCCTGCCCACCCCGCGGGGCACCACGTTCTGCCTGAGCCAGCGCGCCGAGCACATCTGGGAGGGCGTGTCCTCGGCCACGACCCGCTCGCGGCCCATCATCAACACCCGTGACGAGCCGCACGCCGACGCCGAGCGGTTCCGGCGCCTGCACGTGATCGTCGGGGACTCCAACATGAGCCAGACGACCACCCTGCTCAAGGTCGGCAGTGCCGACCTCGTCCTGCGGATGCTCGAGTCCGGCGTGAGCATCCGTGACCACACGCTGGAGAACCCGATCCGGGCGATCCGGGAGATCAGCCATGACCTCACCGGCTCGCGGGCGGTCCGGCTGGCCAACGGCCGGATGCTCTCCGCGTGGCAGATCCAGGTGGACTACCTGGAGCGCGTGGAGATGTTCGCCCAGAGCAGCGGGCTGGCGGCCGTGCCCATCTACGCACGCGTCCTGGACCTGTGGCGGCGCACGCTGAACGCGGTCTCGACCGATGACCTGGCCTCGGTGGAGACCGAGATCGACTGGGTGATCAAGCACCGCCTCCTGCAGCGCTACATCGACCGCCACGACCTGTCGTGGAGCTCGCCACGGATCGCCCAGCTGGACCTCGCCTACCACGACATCTCCCGCACCCGGGGCCTGTTCAACCTGCTGGAGGCCAAGGGGATGGCCGCCAGGGTCGGCAGCGACATCGAGGTGTTCGCGGCGAAGTCCCAACCGCCGCAGACGACCCGCGCCCGCCTGCGCGGTGAGTTCATCACCGCGGCGACGGCCGCACGCCGGGACTTCACCGTGGACTGGGTCCACCTCAAGCTCAACGACCAGGCGCAGCGCACGGTCCTGTGCAAGGACCCCTTCAAGGCCGTCGACGAGCGCGTGCAGCGGCTGATCGACTCGATGTGACGGCGCTGCCCGGGGGGATTGCCGGGATTGTGCGAGGGCCAACTAGAGTGCGCTGCGTGAATCGCCGAACCGCTGCGCCGCTGCGCACCCTCGCCCTCGTCGTCGCCGGTCTCGCCGTCCTGGCGGGCTGCTGGACCGGATCGGACGGCAGCACCGCGTCCACGCCGGCCGCCTCCTCGGCCCCGGCGGCGACGTCACCTGCCGTGGCCGCACCGCAGTCCGCCTGCCCCGCGGGGTCCGCCACGGAGACCAGCTACGAGTGCCTGGACGTGACGGTCACGGGCGCGAAGGACGCCGAGCCCACGATCACGCTGGCCGAGGGGTTCGCCCCCGCCACCGAGCTGGGTGTCGCCGACGTGTACGTGGGTTCCGGTGACGCCATCACCCCCGGTTCCACGGTGACCGTCAACTACGTGGGCGTCGGCCAGCAGTCGGGCAAGGTCTTCGACTCGTCCTGGCAGCGCGGCGAGCCCGCGACCTTCCCGCTGGACGGCGTGATCCAGGGCTGGGGCCAGGGCCTGGTCGGCATGCAGCCCGGTGGTCGGCGCCTGCTGGTCATCCCCGCCGAGCTCGGCTACGGCGACACCGGCGCCGGGGCCGACATCGCCCCGGGCGAGACCCTGGTGTTCGTCGTCGACCTGATCGAGGCGACCCCCGCCGCGTGATCCGCCCCATCCCATCGGAAGAGGAACCCCCATGGCTGACCTGACCAAGCCCGAGATCGACTTCCCGGAGGGCCCCGCACCCGTGGATCTCGTCATCCGCGACATCGTCGTGGGTGAGGGGGCCGAGGCGGTCCCCGGCGCCCGCGTGACCGTGCACTACCTCGGCGTCGAGTACGACACCGGTGACCAGTTCGATGCGTCCTGGGATCGCGGCGAGTCGATCACGTTCCCGCTGTCCGGGCTCATCCAGGGCTGGCAGGACGGGATCCCCGGGATGCGCGTGGGCGGGCGCCGCGAGCTGGTCATCCCCCCGCGACTGGCCTACGGCGAGAATGGCCGGCATGCGCTGTCCGGCAAGACGCTGATCTTCGTGATCGACCTGCTCGCCGTTCGCTGATGGCCCAGGGGGTCCAGCCCTACAGCAAGGCCGAGCGCCTGCTCAACCTGTTGATGGCGCTGCGCGGCACGCGGACCGGACTGGACCGGGACCACATCCGCGCCGTCGTCCGCGGGTACAACCCGGAGGCCTCAGTGGAGGCGTTCGAGCGGATGTTCGAGCGCGACAAGGACGAGCTGCGCGCCATGGGCGTGCCCGTGGTCACGCTCACCGATGCCTCCGGGGTCGTGACCGGCTACCGGATCGAGGGCGACTGGACGCTGCCACCCCTGGACCTCAGCCGCGGTGAGCTGGCCATCCTCGGCCTCGCTGCGCGGGTGTGGCAGCGCGCCGACCTGGCGCCCGCGGCGCTCAACGCCCTGCGCAAGGTCGAGGCCCAGCTCGGGATGCGCTCCACCGAGCAGGGCTCGGCGCCCATCGCCGGGCTGTCCCTGGAGTCCCCGGCCCTGCACACGTTGATCGAGGCGTGCAGCACGCGAACGGCCATCACGTTCGAGTACCGCAAGGGTCCCGGGTCCGCGGGGGAGCTGCGCCACGTCCAGCCCTGGGGCACGGTCTGGTGGCGTGCCCACTGGTACGTCGTCGGCCTCGACACGGACCGCGAGGAGGTGCGGGTGTTCCGCGCCTCGCGGATCGAGGGCCCGGTGCGAGCAGATCCACAGGGACAGGCCTACGAGGTGCCGGCGGGGTTCGACGCCTCCGACGCGATCGGACGGTTCGCCCGCAGCGACGCCGTGCTCGTCGAGGTGGCCCTGGCGCCCGGTGTTGCGGCCGCACTGAGGTTGGGCGCGGTGCCGCTGGGCCAGGGCGCGGACGGTACCGACGTCGTGTCGCTGCCGGTCGAGGACCTCGCCTCAGGGATCGCGTCCGTGCTGGCCTACGGGACGGGCGTCCGCGTCCTGGGTCCGGATCGGGCCGTGGACGAGGCCCGCAAGCAGCTGGAGGCCCTGCACGCGGCGCTGACCTCCCCGGCCCCCCCCGCGGGTCGCGCCGTGACGACCGCCGCGCGTGCCGGCGGCCCGGGCACCGCCCAGTTCGCCCGGCTGCTGGCCCTGGTCCCGTGGCTGGCAGCCAACAGCGGGGTGAGCGTCGCCGACGCCGCCGCCCACTTCGGCATCACGGCCGACCAGCTCATGGCCGACCTCGGCTCGGTCATCACCTCGGGGGCCGATGACTGGACGCTGTTCGACATCCAGTACTGGGAGGACGGGGGTGGCATCGAGGTGATCGACGCCCTCGACCTCGATGTGCCGCTGACCCTGACCCCGGACGAGGGATTCGCCCTGATCGTGGCGCTCAACGCCCTGGCAGCCGTGCCCGGGGGCGCCGACAGCGGCGAGCTCGCGTCGGTCACCGCCAAGCTGGCTGCCGCCCTGGGGCGGCATGCGCCGGCCCCCGGGGCCCTCGCGGTGCGGGTCGACCTGCCCGAGGAGGTCGTCGGGCCGGTGGAGCGGGCGCTGGCCGCCGGCCGGGCGGTTGACCTGACCTACCTCGGAGCCGTCCGTGACGAGGTGACCCATCGGGTCGTCGACCCCCTGGGAGTCGTCGTCGTGGACGGCTACGGGTACCTGCGCGGGTACTGCCGCTCGGCCGGTGGGCTGCGGATGTTCCGCGTGGACCGGGTCCGCGCCATCGAGGTGAGCGACCAGCCGGCCCGCACCATCGAGCACCGTGGCGGAGGTGGAGCCGATGTCGGTGGCGCTGGGCTCGACGGGGCGCTCCGTCCAGGTCGACGTCCCCGAGGGTTCACCCCTGCTGGAGCGCCACCCCGTGACCCGCAGGTGGGCACTGCCCGGGGCGATGGTACGTGCGGAGATGCCGGTCGGGGACTTCACCTGGGCCCGGCGCCTCGTGCTCGGGTCCGCCGGCGCCGTCGTGCTTCGCGAGCCGCAGTGGCTCCGGACCGAGCTGGTGGCCACCGTGGCGGCGAATGCAGCGCCAGCATCCTCAGGGAATCGCGAGTAGCCTCTGAGTAGTTGCATCAGCACCCTCCGCGGTCAATGATGCGTCCAGGGCCTCAAGTCCACGTCCGCAGGCACCGATGCGACTGGCATCCAGGCAACCTGAGGAGGTGGATGCGATGACAACCATCAAGGCGACATGCCCACGCTGTGGGGACGTCGACCTCGTCCCGAACGATGTGCGGGTGACTGTTGCACGGGAGCTCGGCTGGTCGACGTACACGTTCACCTGCGTCGGTTGTGCCGACAGCGTCTGCAAGACGGCGGACGACGACGTCGTGCAGCTGCTGACCGGTGCAGGGGTCCGGGTGGACCATCTCGCGATCCCGCTCGAGTACCTGGAGTCCCGGGTCATCGAGCGCACCTGCCCGCCGTTGACCCGCGACTACCTGCTCGACTTCGCCCTGTGGCTGGCCTCCGTCGACGACATCGTGCTGGTGGCCGACCAGGAGGTCTGACGGGCGCCGCGACCGTGACGGGTTGGGAATCGGGCATGCGCGGTCGTACGCTCTGATCATCCCGCACGTGCGGGTCCTGACGCAGGAGGGTCCCATGCCCAACATCCGCGGCCCTGAGCTGCTCATCCTCGTGCTGGTGATCGTGCTGCTCTTCGGGGCCAAGCGCCTGCCGGACGCCGCTCGCAGCGTGGGCCGCTCACTTCGGATCTTCAAGGCCGAGACCAAGGGCCTCGTCGACGGGGACGCGGCCACCGAGCCCACCGCAGCCGCGCCGGCTGCACCGGCCGCGCTGCCGCCCGTGCAACAGCCTGCCAACCCGACGCCCATCATCCCGGCCGTCGACGCTGCTTCCGGTGACAACGCCCTGCAGCCGCAGTCCAACACGTCACCCTCAGCCCTGCAGCCGCAGCCCCCCAGCCAGGCGTGAGCGCCCCGCCCGTGCCCGGCGGGACAAAGGGCCGCAGCGCGGACGCCGGGGCGGCCATGCCCCTGCGCGAACATCTGGGTGAGCTGCGTTCGCGACTGGTGAAGTCCCTGCTCGCGGTCAGCGTGGGGATGGCAGTGGCGTGGTTCCTCTACGACGAGATCTTCGCGGTCATCCGCGCCCCCTTCGACGCGGTCGTCGCTGAGAACGAGGCCAACGGCCGCGAGATGACGCTGGCCTTCACCGGCGTCGCCGACCCCTTCGTGATGCAGCTCAAGGTCGCCGGCGTCACCGGGATCCTGCTTGCCACCCCGGTCTGGCTCTACCAGCTGTGGAGGTTCGTGACCCCGGGGTTGCACCGCAACGAGCGTCGCTGGGCACTCGGGTTCGCTGCCGTCGCCACACCGATGTTCCTCGGAGGTGCCGCCCTGGCCTACTGGGTCATGCCCCGGGGCCTGGAGATCCTGCTCGGGTTCACGCCCGAGAACATCGAGAACATCATCTCCGTCGACCGTTACCTCTCGTTCTTCCTTCGGATGATGCTGGTCTTCGGGCTGGGCTTCATGCTCCCGCTGCTGGTCGTGGGGCTGAACCTCGCCGGGGTGCTCTCGGCGCGACGGCTCTGGTCCTGGTGGCGCTGGATCGTTCTCGGTGTCGTGGTGTTCGCGGCAGCGGCCACGCCCACCGGGGACCCCTTCAACCTGGCGCTGCTGGCCGTCCCGATGCTCCTGCTGATGCTGCTGGCCGGCGGTTTCAGCTGGCTGAACGACCGGCGCCGGTCGCGACGTCGCAGCGTCGAGCCCCAGTGGGGCGATGACGAGACTTCGCCGTTGGACGCCTGAGCCGGCCGCGCACTGCAGTAGCGTGCTCGCCTGTGGAACGACGCATCGGAGTCCTTGTCAACCCCGCGTCCGGCGCGGGCCGGGTGCGTCGGCACAGCGCTGCCGTCCTGCGCGGCCTGGCCAGCCGGGGGGACCACGTGGTGGTCATCCAGGGGGAGTCCGCGCTGGAGGCTGAGGCCCTGCTGGCGAAGGCGATGGCCGACGGGCTGGACATCCTGGTGGCGGTCGGTGGCGATGGCACGGTGAACCAGGCGCTGCAGGCGGTCGTCGGCACGGACACAGCCCTGGGGGTCGTGCCGCTGGGGACCGGCAACGATGCGGCCAACTCGATCGGCCTGAGCCGGTCGGGCACCGAGGCCGCGGTCTCGGTCATCCTCGCCGGCGTCCCGCGCTCGTTCGACGTCGGGCGCATCGAGGCGGCCGACGGCACGATCCGGCACTTCCTGTGCGTGATGTCCTCAGGCTTCGACTCGAGCGCCAACGAGCGCGCCAACCAGATGACCTGGCCCAGCGGGACGGCGCTCTACATCCGCTCCATGCTCTCGGTGCTGCGCACCTTCCGCCCGATCCCGTACCGGGCCGAGCTGGACGGCGAGGTGGTGGTCGACGACGGGATGCTGGTGTCCCTGGGCAACGGCCCGGCGTTCGGCGGCGGGATGCAGGTGTGCGCCGGCGCCGACATGCACGACGGCCTGCTGGACCTGATCTGGGTGCACAGCATGCCCCGGCGCAGGCTGCTCGCGGTGTTCCCGAAGGTCTACACCGGCAAGCACCTCGAGCATCCCGCTGTCGAGTCCCGCCGCGTGCGCTCGGCCACCCTCGAGGCTCCGGGCCAGATCGCCTACGCCGACGGCGAGCGGGTCGCCGAGCTTACCCGTCACCGTGACTGCCGTGCCGGACGGGGTGCAGGTGCTCGTGCCCCGGTAGCGTCAGCGCCATGGACGATGCTGCGCTGTCCCGGTTCCGCGGGCTCTACGAGTTCGGGCTGGACGGCTTCCAGGAGCGGGCGTGCGCGAGCATCCTCCAGGGGCGCGGGGTCCTGGTGGCGGCTCCCACCGGGTCGGGCAAGACGGTGGTGGGGGAGTTCGCCGTCCACCTGGCCATGGAACGGTCCACGAAGTGCTTCTACACGACGCCGATCAAGGCCCTGTCCAACCAGAAGTACAACGACCTCGTCGAGCGCTACGGCTCCGAGCGGGTCGGGCTGCTCACCGGTGACAACTCGATCAACAGCGAGGCCCAGGTGGTGGTGATGACCACCGAGGTCCTGCGCAACATGCTCTACGCGGGCTCGCACACGCTGACGGGGCTGGAGTTCGTCGTGATGGACGAGGTCCACTACCTGGCCGACCGCGAGCGCGGACCGGTCTGGGAGGAGGTCATCATCAACCTCCCTGAGCACGTGAGCGTGGTCGCGCTGTCGGCGACGGTGAGCAACGCCGAGGAGTTCGGTGCGTGGCTCGCCGAGGTGCGCGGCGACACCGACATCGTGGTCGAGGAGCACCGCCCGGTGCCCCTGTGGCAGCACGTGATCGCCGACGGGAGCCTGCACGACCTGTTCGTGGACGAGCGGGGGAGGGCGGTCAACCCCGAGCTGGTGCGCCTGGCGCGCAACGACCAGCGCATCGACAAGTCGCGCAGGGACTTCCGCGGAGGTGCGGGGCGCATCGGTGGGCCGAACCGGCCCGCAGCGGGCCGCCCGGCGCCCACCCGGCCGGAGCGCGGTGGTCGCAGGCCGCGGCCGCTGCCGGGCACCCAGCGCCCCGACGTCATCCGGGCCCTGCAGCGCGCGGACCTGCTGCCCTGCATCAACTTCATCTTCAGCCGGGCAGGATGCGAGGCAGCCGTCGAGCAGTGCCTGCATGCCGGGCTGCAGCTCACCACCCCGGCTGAGCGCCTTGAGATCCGGGAGCGGGTCCTGGCGCGGTTCGTCGACCTCCCACCCTCGGACCTGTCGGTCCTGGGCTTCGACTCGTGGCTCGATGGCCTCGAGCGCGGGATCGCCGCCCACCACGCAGGGCTCATCCCCACCTTCAAGGAGGCCGTCGAGGAGCTCTTCCAGGAGGGGCTGGTGAAGGTGGTGTTCGCCACCGAGACCCTGGCCCTGGGGATCAACATGCCCGCCCGGGCCGTGGTCCTCGAGCGGCTCGTGAAGTGGAACGGCGAGACGCACGCCCCGATCACGCCGGGGGAGTACACCCAGCTGACCGGGCGTGCTGGTCGGCGCGGGATCGATGTCGAGGGCCACGCAGTCGTGGTCTGGCACCAGGGGATCGATCCCGCGGCGCTGGCCGGGCTGGCCTCCACCCGCACCTATCCGCTGGTCTCGAGCTTCCGGCCCTCCTACAACATGGCCGTGAACCTCGTCGGGAGCCTCGGCAAGTCCGCAGCGCGCGAGACCCTCGAGTCCTCGTTCGCCCAGTTCCAGGCAGACCGGGGCATCGTCGGGCTGGCCCGCCAGATCCAGCGCAACTCCGAGGCGGTCGCCGGCTACGAGGAGTCGATGAGCTGTCACCTCGGCGACTTCGCCTCCTACGCGGCGATCCGCCAGCAGCTCTCCGCCAAGGAGAAGGGGATGTCGCGGGCGGGGGCCGCGGCCCGCCGCAGCGAGGCCGCCGAGGCCCTTGCCGACCTCGTCCCGGGCGACGTGATCGTGGTGCCCACCGGCCGACGTGCCGGGGTCGCGGTCGTGATCGACCCCGGGCTGTCGCTCGGCGAGGACCCGCGGCCGTTCGTCCTGACCATCGACCGGCAGGTCCGGCGGCTGGGCACGGTCGACTTCCCGGTGCCCCCCCAGGTCCTGGACCGCGTGCGGATCCCGCGCTCGTTCTCCCCGAGGTCGGCCAACTCCCGGCGCGAGCTGGCCGCGCTGCTGCGCACGCGCACGGACGGGATCGAGATCGCCCGACCCGGGCGCCGCGCGCGCGCCCACGATGAGGACGCCGAGCTGGCCCACCTCCGCGCCCAGATGCGCGCACACCCCTGCCACGGCTGCGCGGACCGGGAGCAGCATGCCCGGTGGGCGGAGCGGGCCCACCGCCTGCGCACCGAGACCGAGGGACTCCAGCGCCGGCTCGAGGGCCGCACGAACTCCATCGCGCGGCAGTTCGACCGGATCTGCGTCGTGCTCATGGAGCTGGGCTACCTGAGCGGCCCCGTCGACACCCCGAGCGTGACCGAGGCGGGCAGGCAGCTCAGCCGGATCTACGGCGAGTCGGACCTCCTGGCGATGCAGTGCCTGCGAGAGGGCCTCTGGGACACGCTGAGCCCCCCGGAGCTGGCCGCGGCATGCTCCGCCCTGGTGTACGAGACCCGGGGGAGCTCGGAGCCCGGTGCCACGCCCCCGCGGGTGCCGGGCACGATCGACTCCACGCTGGAGGCGACCATGAGGATCTGGGGTGCCCTCGAGGTGCTCGAGCGACGCCACGGCCTGCCCGCCACCCGTCAGCCGGACCTCGGGTTCGCGTGGGCGATCCACCGGTGGGCGGCCGGTGGGACGCTCCGCTCGGTCCTGGGCGGCACGGACCTGACGGCGGGGGACTTCGTCCGGTGGAGCAAGCAGGTCATGGACTTCCTCGGCCAGCTGGTGGCTGCGAGCCCGGGATCGCCCCTGGCCGGGTCGGCACGGACCGCGATCGACTCGATCCGCCGTGGGGTGGTGGCCGTCACGATCGCGGAGTGAGCCCATGGATTGGGACGCAATCGTGACCCGCGTGATGGCCATCCGACCTTGGCACGGGCCGGATCGCGGAGCAGGATGGAACGGTGATCAGCCAGCGGACACTGCATCTCGAGCGGGGACTCCTGGCCGCGCTGTTCGCCGATGGGCGGGAGTGCGCAGCCAGGCCTGTGCGCGGGACGGGGCTGGGCCGGGTCGCCGCCCTGTGCGTCCATGGGACGTCACCGCAGACCGTCCGCGGGGCCCTGGACTGGATGCCGGGCCGTGCCCTGGTGCTGGCCGACGGGGGGCTTGGCCGGGCGTGCCTGGACTCCGTGGCCCGCAGCGCCCATCTCGACTCCCTGTCCGCAATCATCGTCCTGGCTGACGAGGGCGCCGACCTCGGCCCGCTGGGCCGGGTGGACACCATGGTCCCCGTGGTGCTGGTGCCCAGGGTCTCCGACCAGGAGTGGCTCCGTCGTGCGCGGCGCATCGTGGTGGAGGTGCAGGCAGGCGAGATCGAGTCGGTCGACGTGCGCGGCCATCATCTGCCACGGCCCCGCCGCGGCAGCGGCCCGACGGTCATCCTCGGTGCGCCCGGGACCGTCCGGCACTGACCCGCGCGTCACGCCCTTTCGGCGACCGAGGTCGCCAGGGCGTCCTGGAACCGGGAGACCGGTGCCTCGATGCCCCAACGCCCGGCAAGGGCCGTCAGCGCCGCAGTGTCTGCGGCGTGGTCGGGGATGCGCACGTCGACCTCGTCGATGCCCACATCGGCGGCCCGCACCACCTTCTCGGCGCGTTCCAGGTAGTCGCGGTTGTCCCGCAGGGAGGCGCTGATTCGGGGGCTCACGCCGCTGCTGCCCGCATCGACAGCGCTCAGGATGCCCGCCATGTCCGTGAAGCGCGCGAGGAGTCCGGCTGCGGTCTTGGTGCCGATCCCGGGGACGCCGGGAAGGCCGTCGGAGGGATCGCCACGCAGGATCGCCAGGTCCGTGTACTGCTGCGGCAGGACGCCGTGCGCTGCGACCACCGCCGCCTCGTCGAGGACCTCCACCCGCCGGATCCCCCGACCGGTGTAGAGCACGCGGATCCCCGCGGCGTCGTCGACCAGCTGGATCAGGTCGCGGTCTCCGGTGACCACCTCGACCGGTTCACCCCGAGCGGCGTGTCGTCGCGCCAGGGTGGCGATCACGTCGTCGGCCTCGAAGTCCGCGGCACCGACGCGGGCAAGGCCCAGCGCGGCCAGGACCTCGGTGATGATCCCGACCTGGACCGCAAGGGACTCGGGCTCGTCCTCGGCCCCGTCGGCGGCGACGCGGTGCGCCTTGTAGGAGGGGAGCAGGTCGACCCGCCATTGCGGGCGCCAGTCGTCGTCCCAGCACGCGACGAGACCGGTCGGCCTGCGGGAGGCGACGAGCGCCGCGCACATGTCCAGGAATCCTCGGACGGCGTTGACCGGCGTGCCGTCGGGTGCGGTGATGGATTCGGGCACCCCGTGGAAGGCCCGGTAGTACAGCCCGGCGGAGTCCAGCAGCATCAGCATGTGTCGCATACTGCCATCGCACCGGGGAGTAGCGTGACGATATGGACGATCGAATGCTGCCCACGCGCGAGGCCGCCGACCTGCTGGACCTGACCGCTGAGATCGCGGACCGCGAGCTGGCCCCACGCGCGTCTGCGGCGGAGGCGGCCGGCGAGTTCCCCCGTGAGGTGTTCGCCACCCTGGGTCGCTCCGGCCTGCTGGCACTGCCCTACCCCGAGGAGCTCGGCGGTGGGGGACAGCCCTACGAGGTGTACCTGCAGGTCCTCGAGGAGCTGGCCGCCCGGTGGATGACCGTGTCACTGGGCCTGTCGGTGCACGTGCTCTCGTGCTTCCCGGTCGTGGCCTGGGGGACGCAGGAGCAGCAGGCGCGCTGGCTGCCGAGCATGCTGGGAGGTGAGTCGCTGGGGGCGTACTGCCTCTCGGAGCCGCACTGCGGCTCCGACGCTGCCGCCCTCAGGACGCGCGCCGAGCTGGTGGGCGACCAGTACCAGGTGACGGGGACCAAGGCCTGGATCACGCACGCGGGCGTGGCGGACTTCTACAACCTGATGGTGCGCACCGGGGGGACGGGCGCCCAGGGCATCAGCTGCCTGGTGGCCCCCGCAGCCACGCCCGGGATGTCGTTCGCCACCCCCGAGCACAAGATGGGGATGATGGCCTCACCCACCGCCCAGGTCGTCCTCGACGGCGCGATGGTCCCGGCCGAGGACCTCGTCGGACAGCCGGGGGACGGGTTCCGGATCGCGATGCAGGCCCTCGACGCCGGCCGGCTGGGCATCGCCGCCTGCGCTGTCGGACTGGCTCGTGGCGCCCTCGAGGAGGCCGTGCGCTACGCCCGGGACCGGCAGGCGTTCGGCCAGCCCATCTCCGGGTTCCAGGGCCTGCAGTTCATGCTCGCCGACATGGACACCCAGGTGCATGCGGCCCGCGCGCTGCTCCTGGAAGCGGCCCGTCTCAAGGACGCCGGGCGGCCCTTCACCCTCCCTGCGGCGCGCGCCAAGCTGCTGGCGACCGACTGCGCGATGCGGGTCACGACCGACGCCGTGCAGGTCCTCGGGGGCGCCGGCTACACGACGGACTTCCCCGTCGAGCGCTACATGCGAGAGGCCAAGGTCCTTCAGATCGTGGAGGGCACCAACCAGATCCAGAGGCTGGTCATCGGGCGCGCGCTCGCCCGCGGCTAGGATCGCGGGCATGGAGGACATCGACCGCAGGATCGTCGCGCTCCTGGCCGAGGACGGGCGCATGTCCTTCACGGACCTCGGCAAGGAGACCGGCCTGTCCACGTCCGCGGTGCACCAGCGGGTCCGCCGGCTGGAGAAGCGCGGCGTGATCCGCGGCTACCGCGCGGTCATCGACCAGGAGGCGCTGGGCCTGCCCCTGACGGCCTTCGTCTCGATCAAGGCCTTCGACGCGTCCGCGGAGGACGAGGCCCCCAAGAAGATCGCGCAGGTCCGGGGCGTCGAGGCGTGCTACTCGGTGGCCGGTGACGAGGCGTACATCCTCAAGGTCCGGGTGTCATCCCCGATCGCCCTCGAGGCGCTCCTCAGTGACATCCGCGCGATCGCCGGGGTGTCGACGCGCACCACCGTCGTGCTGTCGGTGCCGTTCGAGGACCTGCACGTCCAGTAGTGCAGCACGCGCGAATTCGGGCCGCACCCCTCAGCTGGGGTCCTCGTCGGCGTGCCGGGTCCACCAGCGCTGGCCCTCGACGGGCAGGGTGTGGATCGGGTCGTAGTAGCGGTAGTTGCGGGTCAGGGCGTTGGGATCGTCGAACTCGATGCCGGTGCGGTAGTTCTTGGTCCACTCCGAGATCCCCAGGACCTGGTCGTAGGTGTGCACCTGGTGGACCCAGCGCTTGCCGACGAAGGGCACGTCGCAGACGATCCGTGGGGTGGCGAAGCCGGGCAGGTAACCCATGATCGAGTGCTGCAGGTCCTGGGCCTTGGCCAGCGGGACCCGCCAGTGCTCGGCGTTGGGGATCATGTCGCACATGTAGAAGTAGTAGGGCATGATCCCGGCCCCGTCGAGCAGCGTGAAGCTCAGGTCGAGCAGGTCCGTCGAGGTGGCGTTCACTCCCTCGAGCAGGACGCCCTGGTTGCGGACGTCCCGGACGCCGGCGTCGAACATCGCCCGCACGGCCTCTGCCACGAGGGGCGTGACCGACGCTGCGTTGTTGACGTGCGTGTGGATCGCCAGCGAGACCCCGCGCGTCCGGGCCTTGGCCGCGACCCGACCCATGCCGTCGATCACGTCGGGGGACAGCCAGTGCTGGGGAAGGGCCATCAGGGCCTTGGTCGCCAGCCGGATGTCGCGGATGTTGTCGATGTCGAGAAGCTCGTCGAGGTAGGACTCGAGCCGGGCCCAGGGGAGGTTCGCGACGTCGCCACCGGAGACCACCACGTCCCGGACCTGCGGGTGGGTGCGCAGGTAGGCCATGTGCGCCTCCTGCCGGTCGACCGGCTTGAGCACCAGCTTCATCTTGTCCACGCTGGGCGTGGAGTTGCCCACCAGGTCCATCCGCGTGCAGTGCCCGCAGTACTGGGGGCAGGTGCTCAGCAGCTCGGCCAGCACCTTGGTCGGGTAGCGATGGGTGAGCCCCTCAGCAACCCACATCGCCTGCTCGTGCAGGGAGTCCCGCGACGCGTAGGGATGGCTGCCCCACTCCACGAGCCGGTCGGTGAGCATCGGCAGCATG
Source organism: uncultured Actinomycetes bacterium (assembly GCA_963700395.1). Taxonomy (GTDB): domain Bacteria; phylum Actinomycetota; class Actinomycetes; order S36-B12; family CAIYMF01; genus Prado023. The sequence goes on from CAVOXI010000001.1 coordinate 349,619, forward strand.
TAGCGGCGGATCGGGTCGGCGTAGAACGCGTCGGTCAGCGACCCGGGCCCGGACGGGTCCACGCCTCGCATCATCGTGTTGAGCATCTGCGGCGGCACGAGCATGGACATCGTGGCCCTGTAGGCCAGGTCGGCGTCGAGGTCGCTGTAGGCGCGCTCCTCGAGCAGGTCGCCCATGAGGGCGCGCAGCTGCCGGGAGTTCTTGATGCAGTGCGCGCGCTGCCACTGCGCCGAGCGCCACTGCTCCTCGGTGACGTCGGCCCACCCGGGGAAGCGGGTCCAGTCCGGCTCGGAGAGGATCACCCGCTGGTACATGTACGGCTGTTCCGGGACGTGCAGGTCCTGAACGGCTGTCGGCAGGAACGGGTCAAGGATGTCCGTCATTCGGCAAGCATATCGGAAAGAATCGTTGCGTGGCCATCATCTGGAAGGAGTATCTTCGTGTCGGCCGGGGGATAGGCTGGACCCGGGACTGAGGAGGACCATGGACCACCGCACCTCGCGCGCCGTCGGCGTGCACCGCGTTCTCGAGCCGACGGGCGTGCTGCCCCAGGCGGCGTGGCGCCTCGACCCGTCGCCGGAGATCGGCCCCGACGAGGTGCGGGTCCGCGTGCGCCGGCTCAACCTCGACGCCGCGAGCTTCCACCAGCTGTACGAGAAGCACGCCGGCGACGGGGCAGGGGTGCGCGCCGAGGTCGCGGCGATCATCGCCGGCCGCGGCAAGATGCAGAACCCGGTGACCGGGTCGGGCGGGATGCTGATCGGTGTCGTCGAGGAGGTGGGCCCGGAGTCGCCCCTGGGGCTGGCTGCGGGGGACCGGATCGCCACCCTCGTCTCGTTGACGCTCACGCCGCTGCTCATCACCGACGGCCTGGCGTCCTGGGACGGGATGTCGGAGCAGGTGCCCTGCGACGGCACCGCGATCCTCTTCCGCCGGTCCATCGTGGCGATCCTCCCGGAGGACCTCCCCGAGGAGCTCGCGATGTCGGTCAACGACGTCTGCGGCGCCCCCGCCCTGACCGCCCGGGTCGTGCGCGAGTACCGGTCACGGGGGATCACCCCGACCGTGGCGGTCCTGGGCGGTGCGGGCAAGAGCGGGTCCCTGAGCCTGGCCGCCGCGCGCGCGGAGGGGTCAGGGCGCACAGTCGGGATCGTGCCCGTGGAGCGGGAGGCCCAGGTGCTGCGCGACTCCGGGATCGCCGACGTCGTGGCGCTGGCCGACGCGCGGGATCCGGTGGCCGTGGCCGACGCCGTGCTCGGGGCGCTCGGGGCACCCGCGGACATCACCATCGTGTGCGTGACAGTCCCGGGCTGCGAGCACGGCGCCGTGCTGGCCACCGCGGAGGGTGGGACCGTCATCTTCTTCTCGATGGCCACGTCGTTCACCGCCGCCGCGCTGGGCGCCGAGGGGCTCGCGGCCGACGTCACCATGCTGATCGGCAACGGCTACACCCGCGGCCACGCCGCCTACGCACTGGACCTGCTGCGCACCGACGCGGGCGTGCGCGCCCTGTTCGACGCGCGCCTGGCCGTGGAGCAGCGGTGAGGATCCTGCTCCACGGTGGGCCCGTCTACGCCCCGTCGGTCCCGGGCGCGGGGGCGATGCTGGTCGTCGACGGCACGATCGCCTGGATCGGTCCGGCGACCGGCGCCGACCTGCACAAGGACTCGGCGGACGTCGTCGTGGACCTCGACGGCGCCCTGGTGGCGCCCGCCTTCGTCGATGCCCATGTGCACCACACGGCCACGGGCATGACGCTGCTGGGCCTGGACCTGCGGGGCGTGGAGAGCAGGGAGGCGATGCTCGAGGTGCTCACCGCGCAGGCGCGCGAGCTGCGCGGCAGGCCGATCGTCGGGCACGGCTGGGACGAGACCCTCTGGGCGGACCCGACCCTGCCCACACGTGAGGAGCTGGACCGCGCCACCTGGGGTTCGGTGGTCTACCTGTCGCGGGTCGACGTGCACACGGGGCTGGTGTCCAGCGCGCTGATCGCCCTGGTGCCCGACCTGCGCGCCGCCCGCGGCTTCGAGGACTCCGGGAGGGTGACGGCCCACGCCCACCACCTCGTCCGCCAGCACGTCACCGAGCAGATGCCGGGTGGGCTGCGTGAGGCCGCCCAGCGCGCGACCCGGGAGCACGCGGCCGCCGCGGGGGTCGCGGCCCTGCACGAGGCCGGGGGCCCGGACATCAACGGCGCCGAGGACATCGTCGCCCTGATCGAACTCGCGCGGACCACCCCCGGCCCGGACCTCGTGGCCTACTGGGGGCAGCCCGGTGGGCCGGGAGCGGCCCTGGACCTCGGCGCCGTGGGCGCTGCAGGTGACCTGTTCGTCGACGGCGCACTCGGATCACACACAGCCTGGTTGCGGGAGGCGTACGCCGACGAGCCGGGCGCGACCGGCAACCGCTACCTCGCCCCCGACGCCGTCGCCGAGCACCTCGTGGCCTGCACGCGTGCGGGCGTGCAGGCGGGCTTCCACGCGATCGGCGATGCGGCCCTGGATGCCGTCGCGGAGGGGCTGCGGGTCGCCATGGACCAGTGCGGCCTGCCGGCCGTGCGTGGCGCCAGGCACCGCATCGAGCACCTGACGATGGCCGGTCCGGAACATGCCGCGGTACTGGCCGAGGCGGGCGTCATCGGCAGCGTCCAGCCGCTGTTCGACGCCCACTGGGGGGCGCCTGACGGTGCCTACGCCACCCGCCTCGGGTCCGAGCGGGCCAGCGGGCTGCACGACTTCGCCGGGCTTGTGCGCGCCGGCGTGTCACTGGCACTGGGCTCGGACAGCCCAGTGACCGCCATCGAGCCGTGGGAGTGGGTCCGGGCTGCGATGTGGCACCACAACCCGGCGGCCCGGCTCAGCGGACGCGCCGCGTTCGCGGCGGCAACCCGCGGCGGGTGGCGGGCCGCACGCAACGATGACGCCGGCGTGCTGGAGGTCGGGGCCCCGGCAACGTACGCAGTGTGGGCGGTCGAGGACCTCGTGGTCCAGACCCCGGACTCGCGCGTGGCGAACTGGAGCACCGACCCGCGCTCGGGCACTCCCGGGCTCCCGCTCCTGGAGCCGGGGGCTCCCGCACCGCACTGCCTGGCCACGGTGCTCGACGGGCGCACGATCCATCTGGCTCGCGACTCATCGGCGGGCGAGACCCTGCACGACTCTGGGAGCGTGGCGCCATGATGCTGCAACTGGACACCGGCAAAGGTCGCGCGGGCACGCGAGCTGGCCGCCGTCGCCGGCCGTCCTGTCGTGGACCTGGCCTGCGCGCACACGACTGTGTCCATCGAGCGGGCGGTGCTGCGCATGGCCGGACTCGAGGGCGCGGACGCGGAGGGGATCCCGTGGGTCAACCGGCTTGCCGACTGCGTGGCGGAGCAGGTCGGCCTCGAGCACGGAGTGGCCCTGCCGGTGTGGGACGCGCTGGCGGCGCAGCGGCGGTCGGGGATCGGCGTCGAATCGCCGCTGCTGACCCTCGCCCAGCGTGCGGCCGCGGGCTCGGTCGGGTTCCGCCTGCCGGAGGGGCGTGCAGCGTCATCAGCCACCACCGCCGCAGTGCGAGCTGCACGGGCGGGGGTGCGCCGCATCGACCGTCAGCGCGCCGCGCGCGAGCGGCTCCTCGCCCGCCACCCGGTGGACCACACCCCCTGGATCTACCTGATCGTGGCGACCGGGAACATCCACGAGGACGTCCCCCAGGCCCAGGCCGCCGCCCGCGAGGGTGCCGACGTCATCGCCGTCATCCGGTCGACGGGGCAGTCCCTGCTGGACTTCGTCCCGGAGGGGGCGACCACCGAGGGGTACGCCGGGACGTACGCGACCCAGGAGAACTTCCGGATCATGCGCTCCGCGCTCGACGACGTGTCCAAGGAGCTGGGCCGCTACGTCCGCCTGACCAACTACGCCTCCGGGTTGTGCATGCCCGAGATCGCCACGATGGCCGGGCTGGAGCGCCTGGACATGATGCTCAACGACTCCATGTACGGGATCCTCTTCCGCGACATCAACCCGATCCGCACCTTCACCGACCAGCACTTCGCCCGGCAGGTGCATGCCCGCGCAGGGATCATCATCAACACCGGCGAGGACAACTACCTGACCACCGCCGACGCGGTCGACGCGGCGCACACGGTCACGGTCAGCCAGCTGCTCAACGAGTACTTCGCCAAGCAGGCGGGGCTGGCCGACTGGCAGCTCGGCCTGGGGCACGCCTTCGAGATCAACCCCGAGATCCCTGACTCGTTCCGTCTCGAGCTCGCCCACGCGCTGCTGGCGCGCACGCTGTTCCCGGACGCGCCGCTGAAGTGGATGCCCCCCACCAAGCACATGACCGGCGACATCTTCCGCGGGTACCTGCTCGACGGGTTCTTCAACCTGGCCGGGGTCCTGACCGGCCAGGGCATCCTGCTGGTGGGCATGATGACCGAGGCGGTGGTGACGCCCTGGCTGTCCGACCGGGACCTCGCGCTGCAGAACGTCCGCTACGTCATGAACGCCGCTGCCGGGCTGGCCGAGGACTTCCAGCCCGCCCCCGGCGGGCTGATCGCGACCCGCGCCGATCATGTGCTCGACGAGGCCCTGGAGCTCCTGGCCCGGATCGTCGACGACGGGCTGCTGCCGGCGATCGCGGACGGCACGTTCGGCCTCATGAAGCGCCCGGCGGACCGTGGCAAGGGCCTCGACGGGGTCGTGCGACGGGCGGAGGGATACCTGAACCCCGTGTCGCAGATCCTCGAGGAGGTGCCACGATGAGCGCGGTCACCGGTCCACCTGACGACGCCGCACGCAGGGTGATCCGGCCCTACGGTGACGCCACCGGGGACGGCATGGTCCAGGTGTCCTTCACCCTCCCCGTCGGCCACGACAAGCGGGCGGAGGGCGCGGCGGCGCAGCTGGCGCGCAAGATGGGCATCGACCCGGCGATGGTGGTCCACGCGCGCGCGATGGGCCCGGACTTCACGTTCTTCGTCGTGTACGGCCGGGTCAACCACCTCGTGGAGCTGGACAAGGTGGAGGTCGTCGAGCGCGACTACCCCCTGCTGACGCCCAAGGAGGTGAATGCGCGGATCAAGAAGCGACTGCGCCGGCCCCTGGTCGTGGTGGGGGCGTGCATCGGCAGCGATGCGCACACCGTCGGGATCGACGCCATCCTCAACATCAAGGGCTTCGCCGGGGAGAAGGGGCTGGAGTACTACACCGGCCTCGCGGTGCACAACCTCGGGGCCCAGGTGTCGGTACCGGAGCTGGTCGCCACGGCTGCGGCCGTGAAGGCCGACGCCGTGCTGGTCTCACAGGTCGTCACGCAGCGCGATGCCCACCTGCACAACACCAAGGAGCTGACGGCCGCCTTCCGCGAGGCGTTCCCCCGCGAGCGCCGGCCGGTGATCATCGTGGGCGGTCCACGGTTCGACGAGTCGATGGTCGACGAGCTGGGAGTCGACCGCATCTTCGGCAAGGGCACCACACCGGGCGAGGTCGCCTCGTACCTCGTCCACCGACTGGTCAGGGAGGGATGAGCATGAGCGTGCCCGACGGGACCCGGGGCAGTGCCCCCGCAGGCGTGGACCCGGGGCTGCAGGTGACCCACCGCCGCTACGTCCCCTACTCGCACGCCCACTATGCGGGCAACCTCGTGGACGGGGCCTACGTGCTGGCGCTCTTCGGGGACGTGGCCACGGAGCTGATGATCCGCACCGACGGCGATGAGGGCCTGTTCGCCTCCTACTCCGACGTCCAGTTCCGCGATGCCCTGCGGGGCGGTGACGTCGTCGAGGTGAGCGCCACCCTGGTCCGCGCCGGCCGGCGCAGCCGCGAGATCGAGTTCGCCGCCCACGTCGTGTGCCGGGGGACCCCCGAGCGGGGCGCGAACGCGGCGGAGGTCCTGGCCGAGCCGCTGCTCATCACGACGGCACGCGGCACGGTGGTCGCCCTGTGCTGACGATTCCGACATCTGACGGTCGGAATCGTCAGCCAGCCCCCGGAGTGAGCTGAGGCGGCGGCGGGCACTGCCGTGGTCGGGGATGATGTCCCGGTGACCGCCACGACGTCGTCCCGGCTGGGGGCTCCTGCGTTCCCGCTGCGCCTGGCCGGCGGGTCGGCGGCGGCGCTGCTGCTGGCCTGCGCGTTCGCGCCCATCGACCTGCTCGCGGGATGGGCCGCGGTCCCCGCGTTCGCCGGCCTCATCTGGGCGTTCCGGGATCTGACCCGAGGTCGCGGAGCCCTGCTCGGCCTCGTGTCGGGGATGGTGTTCTTCCTCGTCCTGCTCGAGTGGCTCCGGGTTCTCGGGCCCGATGCGTGGGTGCTGCTGTCGCTGCTGTGCGCGGCGTTCTGGGCCGGTGCCGGCGCCCTGGTACCGGGCCTCCTGGCGCGAGCGGGCTGGATCCTGACGGTGCCGCTGCTCTGGGTCGTGATGGAGGCCCTGCGCGGTCGCATCCCGTGGGGCGGCTTCCCGTGGGGACGGCTCGCGTTCGGCCAGGCCGACACCACCCTCGTCGGATGGGCAGCGCTCGGCGGGCCCGCGCTGGTCACCTTCGCGGTGGCGCTCGCGGGCACGGCGACGCTGGCGTGCGTGGACTCCCTGCGTGCTGGACGGATCCGCGGGGCGCTGGTCCCGGTGGGCGTCATCGGCGCGATCGTCCTCGGCGGCGCACTCTCGCGGGGCGCCGGCCTCGGCGGTCCCGACGGGCCCCCCGAGCAGATGGCGATCGTCCAGGGGAACGTCCCCCGGCTGGGACTGGACTTCAACAACCAGCGCCGCGCAGTCCTGGACAACCATGTGCGCGTCACGGAGGAGCTCGCCCGCGAGGTGGCCGACGGGCAGCAGGCCCAGCCGGTCGCTGTCATCTGGCCGGAGAACTCCTCGGACATCGATCCCCTGCGCAACCCTGATGCCGGTGAGCAGATCGATCGCGCTGCTGATGCCATCGGCGCGCCGATCCTGGTGGGCGGGGTGCTGCTCAACCCCGCGGACCCGCCGCGTGATGACCATCCCGGGACGGTCCTCAACGTGAGCCTGGTCTGGGATCCGGTGAGCGGGCCGGGGGAGTCCTACGTCAAGCGCCACCCCGTGCCGTTCGGCGAGTACCTCCCGCTCCGCGACGTCCTGAGCCGCTTCATCACCCGGTTCGATCGCATCCCCCGGGACTTCGCGCCCGGCGACGAGGTCGGGTTCCTCACGATCGGCCCGGTGCCGACGGGCGTCGTCATCTGCTTCGAGATCGCCTACGACGAACTGGTCCGTGACGCTGTGCGTGCGGGCGGGCAGGTCGTGGTGGTGCAGACGAACAACGCCACCTACGGCGGGACCGGCCAGCCGGAGCAGCAGCTGGCGATCACCCGGGTCCAGGCGGTCGCCTCCGGGCGGACGGCGCTGGTCGCCGCGACCTCGGGCATCAGCGCGGTCATCGGACCCGATGGGCGCCCCACCTGGCAGACCCCGGAGTTCGTCGCGGACTCGACAGTGACCGCGGTGCCGATGCGCTCGGGCCTGACCCCGGCGATGCAAATGGGCTCGCTGCCCGAGCTCGCTGCGCTGGTGGCGCTCGTCGTGCTGTGCACTTGCCTACCGCCGACAGGCACGTCGAGGGTGACACCTGCCAGACTTGTCCGGCACACGATCTTCAGGAGGGGATGGCATGGGCGGCTGGATCGCAACCATCATCGGGGCGCTGTTCGCGGGGATCATCATCGGTCCACTGGCTCGTCTGGTCATGCCCGGCAAGCAGGACATCAGCATCCCCGCCACGATCGGCGCAGGTGCTGTGGGCGCCCTCGTCGGCGGGGGAGTGGCCCAGCTGCTGGGCGTCGGGGACACCAGCGGCATCGACTGGATCAAGCTCGCCCTGCAGGTCGGGGCAGCTGCCCTCGCAGTGTTCGCCCTGCTCGCGATGCGCAAGCCGTCGTAGCGGCACGCCCCGAGCTCATGCCCGAGGTGGTCACACCTCGATGAAGACCCCGTCGTCCTCGACGTGGACGGTGTAGGTGGTCAGCGGGGCTGGCTTGCGCCCGGCGGACAGGAGCTTGCGCGACCAGGCGGGGACTGAACGGCCGGCGATCCCGGGAGCCCAGTCGAGGTTCTCCCCGCTGCGCACCACGAAGCGCGAGTTGTGCCAGGGGCACTGGATGACCCCGTCGCTGTAGTTGCGCCCCCCGGGGCCGGACGTGAGTGACAGACCCAGGTGCGGGCAGCGGTTGCGCACGGCGCACAGGCCCTCTGCGTCCTGGACGACGATCACGGTCGTGCCCTCGACGTCCACCTCCGTGATGGCCCCCGCGGGGAAGTCCTCGACCTGACCGATCCTGACCGTGCGCGCCATCTGACTCGCCTCCCGTTGCCGATGCCCGCGACGCTACCAGCGCTGCCCGGCGCGCGCGGCGGCGGAGGCTCCATCCTGCACCGCGAGGATCCGTTCTGGCAGACTGTCGCCGAACTTGATCGGGCTCCCATGCGGGAGGAGCCCGTCGAACCCTAGGGGAGTGCACGATGGACCTCGACACGGACGCCACGGAGTCCAAGGCCGGCATCGGCGCGGGCGCGATCGCCTCGCTCACCGGCCTCGGCGTGCTGCTGATCTTCATCCTCCAGAACCGGCAGTCCATCACGCTGCAGTTCCTCTTCTGGGACTTCACCTGGCCGGTGTGGCTCTACACGATCGTCGTGGCCGTCTTCGGCGCGCTCGTTTGGTTGGGGCTCGGCGTGATGCGCCGGCGCCGTCGGCGCAAGGCCCGGCGCGCCGACCGGTAGGTCCGTGCCCGTCCGGGCCGCGGGCCGACCCACTGCCCGGGCCCATGGGACAATGATGCGGTGACTGAGACCTTCACCGACCTCGGCCGGATCCTGGTGATCATCCCCACATACAACGAGATGGAGAACGTCCGGAGGATCACCGGCCGGGTCCGTGCAGCAGTGCCCGAGGCCGAGATCCTCGTGGCGGACGACAACTCACCGGACGGCACCGGGCAGATCGCCGACGAGCTCGCGGCAGCCGACGACCACATCCACGTCCTGCACCGGCTGGGCAAGGAGGGACTGGCCGCCGCATACATGGCGGGGTTCGCCTGGGGCTTCGAGCGTGGCTACGAGGTCCTGATCGAGATGGACGCCGATGGCTCGCACCGGCCCGAGCAGCTCCCGATGATGCTCGACGCCCTGCGCGATGCGGACCTGGTCCTGGGATCGCGATGGATCCCGGGTGGTGAGGTCGTGAACTGGCCGAAGTCCCGGGAGCTGCTCTCCCGCGGGGGCAACCTCTACACGCGCATTGCCCTCGACGTGCCGCTGCGCGACGCGACCGGGGGGTACCGGGTCTTCCGGGCAAGCACCCTGCGCGCGCTCGAACTGGACAATGTCGCCTCGCAGGGGTACTGCTTCCAGGTCGACATGGCCCGGCGGACCGTGCGGTCGGGGATGCGCGTCACCGAGGTCCCGATCACCTTCGTGGAGCGCGAGTTCGGGACGTCGAAGATGAGCGGGAGCATCGTGCGCGAGGCCCTGTGGCGGGTGACCGTGTGGGGCGCGCAGGAGCGCGCCGAGAAGGCCAGGTCCGCTGTGGGCCGGCGGCGCGACGCCCGGGCCTCGCGCCGCGGGTCGGCAGGAGGTCGCTAGTGGCCCGCTTCGTCACCCTCGCGCTCCTCGCGCTCCTGGCGGTCGCCGAGGTTGCCGCCGTCCTGGCGCTCGTCGACACGTTCGGACCCGGCCTGGCCGCTGCTCGTGCTGCTCCTGGACATGGTCGCCGGCCTGGCCGTGATCCGCTGGGGTGCGCGCAGCCAGCCACCGGTGCGCGGCTGGCGGATCGCTGCCGGGGTGTTCATCGCCCTGCCCGGACTGGTGCTTGACCTCGTCGGCCTGCGTGCTGCTGGTCCCGGCGGTCCAGCGCTGGGTCTCGGGACACCTCCTGCGTGGGACCGAGGCGGCCATGCGCAAGCGTGGTGTGTCGGTGATCACCGTGACCGACGCCTCAGGCGCGCAGCGCACGACGGTCGTCCCGGGCGACGTCATCCCCGGGCAGGTGGTCGAGGGGGACCCCACCGGGCAGGGTACGCAGTCGGGACATGCAACGGACCGGGCCGGCAGTGAGCCGGAACCCGGTCCGAAGGTCGTGCGCGGCGAGATCGCCGGCCCGAACGACTAGTCGCCTCAGGCTGAGCGGCGGATCTCCTCGCCACGCATCTCGCGCAGCACATCGAGGCGCTCCTCGAGGACCTCTTCGAGCTCGGCAAGCGTGCGCCGCTCCAGCAGCATGTCCCAGTGGGTGCGCACGTGCTTCTCCGGCTTGCGCTCGGGCTCGACGCCGTTGCGCAGGACAGCCGGTCCGCCGCAGGTGGCGCACTCCCAGTCGAAGGGGATCTCGGCCTCATCGGAGAAGGGCAGCGTGGTCGCGTGCCCAGCTGCACAGTCGTAGGTGGTCATCTGACGGGTCGCGAAGTCCACGCCCGCGTCGCTCTCATAGCTGGTCGATCCCAGCCGCGTCCCGCGAACAGCGCCGTTTGCCATGATGTCGTGCCTTTCCGCATGTGGGCCCGATAGGGCCTGCCACGCACCTGGCGGCTGGGTGCAGCCGCACAAGCGAGTAACAACGATTGACCACCACTACATTCCCCGGCAAACCCCGCCGCAAACACGCGATGACGCTCAGATGCGGACCGTGAAGGTGAAGGCACGCGCCGTGGGCACGATTCCCCTGGCCGAGGACTCGGGTCGTCCCCATGGTAGCGCCCCTGGAGGCATCGCGGGGCGCATCTTCATCGACACCGGTCACCGGGGCCAGGATCCCCGGCGCATCAGCACCTCGCGCAGCACTGAGGGTCGGTCCGTGATCAGGCCGTCGACACCGAGGTCGAGCAGGGCGTCCATCTCCGCGGGATCATCGACGGTCCACACGTGAACCTGTATCCCACGGCGGTGGGCCCGCTCGACGAAGCGGGGAGTCACGACTGGGACGCCCCGCACGCGGTGCGGGACCTGGGCGGCGCAGGCGGGGGAGCGGCTGGGCACGCCCAGGACCAGGCGGGCGACCTCGGAGGGACCCATGGAGGTTGCCAACCGCGGGCCGGCGAGGCTGCGCAGGCGGGCGAGTCGGGCGGTGGAGAAGGCCGCGGCGCATACCCGGTCCCACGCGTCGGCGTCGGCCACGGCCCGCAGGAAGGGCCCGATCGTGTCGTCCGACTTCACGTCCACGTTGAACCGCACATGCGGCCAGCGCTGCAGCGCCTCTGCGAGGGCGATGGGGGCCTGACCATCGGCCATCAGCGACGCCCGGACCTGCGCCAGCGGCAGTGCGGACAGCCGGCCGGTGGCGTCGGTGGTCCGGTCCAGGGACGTGTCATGGAACACGACTGCATGCCCGTCGATCGTGGCCCGCACGTCGGTCTCGATCCAGCGCAAGCCGAGGTCGACGGCGTGCTGGAACGCCGTGGGGGAGTTCTCCGGGGCCTCGGCGGCGCCGCCGCGGTGGGCCAGTGCCAGGGGATGGGCGCCCGTCAGGAAGGGGTGCGTCCGATCGGGCACCTCAGTGACGGACCTTCAGGTAGTCGGTATGACTGGCCGACCAGCGCCCGTTCGCCTGCTTGACCCGGGCCCGCCAGCGCCCCTTGGCCGAGGGGATCGCCTGCACGACCGCCCGGCCGTCGGCACCGGAGGCGACGACCGCGACGGTGCGGTACTTGCGCTTGCCCGCCCTCTTGAACTCGAACCGCACGAGCGTGGGCGTGGGATTGGTTCGCCAGCTCCCGTCCGGGTAGCGCGCCTGGACCGTGACGACGAAGGTGGAGGCGACGACCGGTGAATGCAGGCTCCGGTGAGGCGTCGAACCCTCGCAGGCGCATCCTGGCGTTGGCGGCCGGACCATCGAGGGCGAGGGCCCGAGCCGCCTGGACGGCGGCGTCCGCGCGCAGGATCCCCTGGCCGAGCTGGTCGTCGCGACCGTTGCCGCTGATGTCGTCGGCAGCTGACAGCTGGACGGCCGAAGCAGCCTGCCCGGCGGTCAGCTGCGGGTAGGCGGAGAGGACCAGGGCGACCGCCGCAGCCACGTGCGGAGTTGCGAACGAGGTGCCCGACTCCAGGTCGTAGCCTCCGCCGGGGAGGCCGCCGAGGATGTCCTCACCGGGGGCTGCGATGTCGATGTGGCGACCGGTGTTGGAGAACGCCGACGGCGTGCCCGTCCGGTCGACGGACGCCACCGCGATGACGTTGGGGGACGCGGCGGGGTACTGGACCTCGTTGCCCGACAGGTAGCTGTTGCCGCCTGCGGCGACGATCACCGCGCCCTTGGAGAAGGCATACGCACAGGCCGTGTCGAGGACTGGATCCCTGTCGGGGCCCCCCAGGGAGAGATTGATGACCCGGGCGCCGGCATCCGTGGCGGAGATGATGGCCTGGGCCACCGTGCTGCTGTCGCCGTAACCTGCGGGATCCAGCGCCGACACGGGGAGGATCGTGGCCTGGGGCGCGACGCCCGCCATGCCGACGCCGTCCAGGGCGCCCGCGATGATGGTGGCGACGCGGGTGCCGTGGCCGTTCTGCTCAGGAAGGGGTGTCACGCCCGGGAGCAGGTCGATCTCGGGGAGCACCTTGCCGAGCAGGTCGGGATGGGTCGCATCGACCCCGGTGTCGATGACGGCCACGCTGACCCCGGCGCCCTGCGTTGCCTGCCACGCGCCAGGAACACCCACCATGGGCAGGTTCCACTGGGTCGGTGCCAGCGGCTCGGTGTCCAGAAGAACGTCGGAGGCGCGCAGGGTGGTGGTGGGGGCAGCGACGACTCCGGGCAGGGTGTCCAGCTCGGAGACGAGGGCGGCAGCCTGCCCATGGGTCTCGGTTCGCACCTTGCCGACGCTCAGTCCGCCGTCGGCGTCCTCCACGACCACCGACACCTCGTTGCCGGTGGAGCGCAGGCTCGTGTCGGTCGCGGTGACGTCGTGCGCCGAGTCCGGCAGGTCCAGACCGTCCAGTGCGCCCTCCACGGAGGCATCCGCCGCGACGCCCACCGGGTCAGCGACCACGCCGGGCGCACCGACGGCGTCGTCGGCGTGGGCGGGGGATCCGCCGACCAACAGCCCCAGAGCTGTGACGCCCGCGATGATCGGGCGGGGCAACCGGGCCACGGCGGGCTCCTCGAGGGTGGATGGGAATGTCTGGACCCAGTATGGAGGCAGCGTGCGACAGTGGGCGCCCACGCCGGGGTTCCGTGACACTAAGAGCACCTAAACGGCTCCTTCGCAGGCGCCGACGGGCCCGCTCGGCCACCCCGGCTGACGCGGGGGACCTCATGCGTGACCGAGGGTAGGGCCAACGTGGGGGCGGTGTCAGGGTCCGGTGGGCGGACTGGCACTCTTGGGACGGCCCCGTGATCCAGATGGGTTCGAGGAGGCGCGATGCAGCAGGAGCAGGTGCGACGGGCCCAGGCAATCATCCACGGCCATCGAGTCGCCTACCGGGTGGCCGGTGATCCCTCGCTGCCCGTGCTGCTGCTCATCCACGGCATCACCAGCAGCAGCGCGACCTGGGATCCGGTGATCCCGGCGTTGGCCCAGCACGCCCACGTGGTCGCCCCCGACCTGTACGGCCATGGCGGCTCCGACGTGCCGGGGGCCGACTACTCGCTGGGGGGCTTCGCCACCCAGGTGCGCGACCTGATGGACTGCCTCGGTCACGATCGGGCCACGATCGTGGGGCACTCCCTGGGCGGCGGCGTGGCGATGCAGTTCGCCTACCAGTACTTCGAGCACTGCGAGCGACTCGTGCTGGTCGACAGCGGGGGGTTCGGCCGGGAGGTCAGCAAGGCCCTGCGCGCCGGGACGATGCCCGGCGTGGAGCTGATCCTGCCGGTGATCGCCAACCGGCACGTGCGCAACGCGGGCCTGGCGGCCTCCCGGGTCCTGTCCCGGATGCCCGTGCGTCCTCGCCCCAGGCCCTCGACCGTCGAGGTCGTCCGGGGCTACTCGAGCCTGTCGGAGAGCCCCTCGCGCGCGGCCTTCGTACACACCCTGCGCAGCGTGGTCGAGCCGGGCGGCCAGCGGGTGAGCGCCGTGGACCGGCTGTACCTGACCGAGGGGCGCCCGACGCTGATCGTGTGGGGTGCGCGCGACACAGTCATCCCCGTTGCCCATGCCCACCACGCGCACGACGTGATCCCCGGCAGCCGGCTGGAGATCTTCGAGCAGTCCGAGCACTTCCCGCACATGGACGAACCTGCCCGGTTCGCGCGGGTCATGCTCGACTTCCTGGCCACCACCGAGCCCATGCACCTCGACCGGGCCACCATGCGCGAGCGGATGGTCCAGCGCACCCGCGAGCACCATGAGGCCGGTGAGCGTGAGGCTGCCGAGAGGCTGGCCCAGCAGGCTGCGGAGCTGGAGATCGCCGCAGGGGAGTGGGTCGACGACGAGGCGACTGCGGAGGACAACTCGGAGCCGACCGCATAGGGGACCTGCCCGGAACTGTCCCGGAGGGCTGGCACTCTCCCTAGGCGAGTGCTAATCTTGAACTGCACCTCATGGACAACGAGGAGGTGGTTGAGGTGGCAAATCGATTCGATCCGTTCCGTGACCTCGATCGGCTCGCCGAGAGGATGTTCACGTCCGCCGTCGATGTCGGGCAGGCGATGCGCGCAATGCCGATCGACCTGTACCGCGACGGCGACCACTGGATCCTGCTGTGCGACCTGCCCGGGATCGATCCCGGGTCCATCGACGTCGATGTGGACGGCCGCGTCCTGACGATCCGGGCGCAGCGGGCCGCCGGCCCCGAGGGGGCCGAATGGCTGGCAGCCGAACGGGTGTCCGGGACATTCGCGCGGCAGTTGACGCTGGGTGACGGCGTCGACCTGGACCAGATCGCAGCGTCGTACACGAACGGCGTGCTGATGCTGACCCTGCCGGTGGCCGAGGCCGCCAAGCCGCGCAAGATCGCCGTGGACTCCGGGAACTCAGCGCCGGTGCAGCTCACGGCGAGCGACGCCGGCTGAGATCGGCCGCTCGGGCTGGTGGACGTGCTCCGCCAGCCCGAGCAGTCGGCTGGCCAGCATCGCCAGGAGCCGGGTTGCAGGCACTCTCAATAGTTGACCGATAATGCACATTATGTAAGGTAGTAGTCGACCTGGACAGGGGGATCCTCCCCTGCCGCGACGAGGCAGGTGGGCTCCGGGAATCGCTCGGCAGCGAGGCCCTGCGGGCAGCTACGCCGCGGGGGTCAGCAGGCGAGCCGCGCTGGCGGCGAACTCGACAGGGTTGCGCATCATCCACCCGTGGTTGCCGGCCACGAGCCGGGTCGACGCCGAGGGCGCGGTGCGCAGCCGTCCTGCGGGCACGATCGAGTCGTGGTCGGCCAGGACGAGATGTGCCGGCACCGCCCGACGATGCAGGGTCGTCAGCTCACCGGTGAGGTCCGCGGTCTTGGCGGCATACGCGGACAGCGACAGCGGCAGGGGGTGGCGCAGCATGGCCGTCACCGAGTCCGAGGCCCTGATCGCCAGCTCCTGGTTGTACTCGAGGACCATCCCGCGCACCAGCGACAGCCACGAGCCCACCGAGGATCCAGCCCCGCCGACCGGGCAGACCAGCAGCAGCGCCGCGAAGGTCGTCAGCTCAGCGGCCGCTGCCCGAGCGAGGATCCCCGCGCCGAACGAGTGTCCAGCAACGGCGACCGGCTCGCCCTGCAGCGGTCCGACCCGGTGCGCCTGCGCGACGAACTCCGCGTAGCCCGCAAGTGAGGAACTTCGCAGTGCCAGGGGCTCGGAGCGCCCGAACCCGGGCAGGTCGCATGCGTGGACGGCCCAACCGTTGGCTGCCAGTGCGTCGAGAGCCTTGCGGTAGCCCGGGAGCATCATCCCCCAGCCGTGCACGAACAGGATCGGCCTACCGGCCGGGTCGCCGTAGCGGTGCCAGCCCACGCGGCGGCCGTCGACGGTGAACGTCGACTTCGCAGCGGGGGCCATGGCCCATGTATCGGCTCCTCGACCCCGCTGATGAACCGGGGCAACTCCCCCGGCGGCACTCCCCCGGCCACCGCCCCACGCATGCGAGAGGGCCCCCACCGTTCGGTGGAGGCCCTCTCAAGACTGAGCGGCGGTCAGATGACGCGCACGTTCTCCGCCTGCGGGCCCTTCTGGCCCTGCGTGATGTCGAACTCGACGCGCTGGTTCTCGTCGAGCGAGCGGTACCCGTCAGCCGCGATGGCCGAGAAGTGGACGAAAACGTCCGGTCCGCCGCCGTCCTGAGCGATGAAGCCGAAGCCCTTCTCGCCGTTGAACCACTTGACTGTGCCTTGTGCCATTTCGTGTTTCCTTTGTGTGTGCTGTGTCTGCAGGGCCAACGCTGATGCCGATCCCTGGGCTGCCTCGATTGGCCAGCCATAATCAAAATGCCCGTCGGAGTGATCCGCGGGCGTCCCAACTTGTGGCGAAACCTGCTGTTGCAGCGAGTTCAACGTTAGCACGGATCTGCCCGGGAGTCCCCAGGCTGGACACAGGCGAGCCGCGGCTCAGCCGGCGACGGGCGCGTTCGTCCTCAGCCACCCGAGCAGGACCTCGTTGACCTCGTCGGGCGCCTCGTTCTGGACGAAGTGCCCGGCCGACTCGATGGGCACGACGGTGGCGGAGTTCGGGAAGGCGAGCGTTCCCCGCAGCGACTGCGGGCTGACCAGCTCCTGGCCGAGGAAGGCGTCGTGGACCCCCCAGATGACCAGAACCGGCGCGGCTATCGGCTGCGCGCGCCGTCCTGAGCCGCGCAGGGCGTCACGGAAGGCACTGCGGTACCAGTTGATGGGGCCCCGGGCGTCCTCCGGCGTCGCGAAGGCCTCGGCGTACGGCGTCAGGGTCTCGCGGTTCCAGACCTCGCGGACGTACGAGCCACCGCGCAGCATCCCGGGCATCGATCGGCTCACGAACATCTCGGGCAGCACCGGCAGCTGGAAGAAGAACATGTACCACGACCTGCGCAGCTGCCGCGGGCTTCGCATCAGGTGCTCCGCGAGCACGCGGGGGGGCGGGCAGTTCATGGCCACGAGGGCGGTCACCCTCTCCGGGTGCTGCAGTGCCACCGTCCATGCCGCTCCCCCGCCCCAGTCGTGCCCCACCACCACGGCACGCTCGGCTCCGACCGCGTCGAGCATCGAGACGACGTCGGCGGCAAGGTCCGCCGTGGAGAAGGACCCGTCGCGCACCGAGCCCGCGTACCCCCGCTGGTTCGGGGCGACGACGCGGTACCCGGCATCGGCCAGGGCCGGGACCTGGTGGCGCCATGACAGGTTGAGCTCGGGGAAGCCGTGGAGCAGGATGACGACGGGGCCGTCGTCGGGGCCGGCGATCATCGTCTCGAAGTCGCCTCGGGCGGTGTGCAGGACGGTCATGACGTTGATCCTCCCCCAGATGCCCCGGCCAGCGATTTGCGGACGACGTCGAGGACCTCGGAGATCGAGTCGCGCACGACCACCTCGGCGATGTCGTCGTAGGGGGTCGGCTCCGCGTTGACGATCGCCAGGGTGTCGGCCACGCCGGCCAGGTTCGCCACCGGGGTCACCTGGAGGGAGGTGCCGATGGCCACGAGCAGGTCGGACTGCGCGACGGCCGTGAACGCGGCGTCGAGCACATCGGCGTCCAGGGGCTGGCCGAACGAGACGGTCGCGGTCTTCAGGATCCCGCCGCAGATCAGGCACGGCGGGTCCGGCTCCGGCCTGGACAGGACCTCGGGGGTGGGCCATCGGGCGCCGCAGGACAGGCAGGAGACCTCCCAGATCGTCCCGTGCAGCTCGAGGACACCAACCGATCCGGCGCGCTGGTGCAGGCCGTCGATGTTCTGGGTCAGCAGCACCGCCACGTGACCGGAGCCCTGAAGCGCGGCCAGGGCGTGGTGGCCCAGGTTCGGCTCGGCCGAGAAGGACGGGTTCTGGCGTCGGTTGGCCCACGCCATCCGGCGGACCTCCGGGTCGCGCAGGTATGTACCGATGTCGAACATCGCCTGGGCGGACGGATTTCGGGTCCACAGCCCGTTGGGCCCGCGGAAGTCAGCGATCCCGGAGTCGGTCGAGACTCCAGCGCCGGTGAGCACCACCACGCGGGGCGATCGCGCCCACACGTCCACCAGGTCGCCCGGGGTGCCCATGGACCAATGATGGCCCACGACCCGCCAGCGCGCGATGATGTGCCGATGCCGTCCCCGGAGTGCGTGCCCGAGATCGTTGCCAGGATCCTGGCCGCGGCGCCGCGGTGCGGGTCCACGTGCCTGGTGTGCATCGACGGGCCGGCCGGCTCCGGGAAGACCACCCTGGCCGCTGCGCTGGCATCCGCGCTCGGTGGTGCTCCCCTGGTGCACATGGATGACCTGTACGAGGGCTGGGACCAGGTGCTGGGGGCACCCCTGGCCGCCCGGGTCGAGGCCTGGCTGCTCGTGGGGTGGGCTTCCGGGCTCCCCGGAGTGCACCCGAGGTTCGACTGGGCAGCGGGGCGTTACGCCGAATGGGTGACGGTACCCCCCGCTCCGGTGGTGGTCCTCGAGGGATGCGCCAGCGGGTCGGCGTTGATCCGTGAGCGCGCGAGCCTGGTCGTCTGGGTCGAGGCTCCACCGGACGTCCGCCTCCAGCGCGGACTGGAGCGCGACGGGCCTGCGATGGAGGCCCAGTGGCGGGATTGGCAGTCCCGTGAGGAGGTGCACTTCGCCGACGACGGGACGCGGTCGGCGGCGGACGTGGTCGTGGACGGGCTCAGCGGGCAGGTGACGCGGTGGGGCGGCAGCGGCGCGCAGCCGTCACATGGGCGGCCAGGGCAGTGACGGCCAGCCCGCTCCGGGCATCGGGAAGGTCGCGTCGCGAAGGAGGGCATCCAGGCGGTCGAGGGCTGCCTGGACCTCCGGTCCCGACAGGTGCGCGGCCCTGGTCGGGGTGTCGCTCCCCCACTGCTCCACCAGCGCGCGGAAGCCGTGGGCCCCGTCATCGACCTCGGCCAGCAGGTCCGCGGGGATGGCCTCGCCGGCCCAGCCCCACAGGACCGTGCGCAGCTTGTTCTCCTCGTGGAAGGTGACGCCGTGGTCGATCCCGGCGAGCGATCCGTCCGCGCGGCGCAGGATGTGACCTCCCTTGCGGTCGGCGTTGTTCACCAGGGCGTCGAGGATCACCAGGCGTTGCATCGAGGTGCTGGGCTCATGGGCCAGCACGATCGTCGACCCGTCGGCATCGCGGCCCTCGGCGACCTCGCGCCACCCCCCCGGTACCTGCCCCTGGGCGAACAGCCCGACCGGGTCCGCGTCCACGGCCTCCACCCAGACCTGGCACATCCCGGCACCGAAGGGACCCTCCTCGCGCCAGGTCGTGGGCGGCACGAGGTCCCAGCCGAAGGACCGGGCGACCTCCGCGGTGAGCACCTCCCGGGCGGCCAGTGCGGCTCCGGGGAAGTCCCAGAGCGGGCGCTCCCCCGATACGGGCTTGTAGATGCAGCGAAGCGGTCCCTCGTCCGTGGCGACCTCGGCCAGCAGGGCAAGGTTGGAGGCGTCCGCGAGGCGGCCGAGCACGTGCAGGTCCCCCGAGGCGAGTGCCTGCGGAGGGTGTGTCACCGCTTGTAGCCGTTCGACCGCGGGCAGATGTGGCCCCCCGGGTCCAGCGGCTGCTGGCAGAAGGGGCACGGCGGCCGGCCGGCTGAGACGACCTTGCGGGCGCGGGCGATGAAGTCCACCGCCTGGCGCAGTGTCGTGCGCACCCGCAGGACCGGTGGACCGTCGTCCTCATCGTCGAGCTCCGTCGGGTCGACATCCTCCTCGGCGCCCTGGCCGTGCAGCTCGAAGAGCATCTGGTCGGTCGCTGGATCCCAGCCGAAGGCGATCGCCCCCACCCGGAACTCCTCGACGAGCGGGACCTCGAGGGCGTCGAGGTCGACCGGACCCGGCTCCGGGACGTCGATGGCGAGCCGCTGGACGACATCAGCGATCAGCTCCTCGAGCCGGTCGGCCAGTGTCGCCACCTGGACCTTCTCCAGGGCGACGCTGGTGATCAGGTTCCCCGAGCGCGCCTGGAGGAAGAACGTGCGCTCCCCCGGCATGCCGACCGTTCCGGTCACGAAGCGCTCCACAGGGTCATGGAGGAGGATCTGTCGCGGCATGGGCGTCAGACTAGCCGGGGTCGGACGCACCTGCCCCACGGTGAATGGGCCAGCTCGATGGGTCGAGGGGCCCTCATCCCGCCCCGCCGCCGACGGTCGGGCCACCTGCAGCGGGGTGCACGGGCAGCGAGCGGCCGGTGTCGTTCATCCGCAGCACCATCGCCCGATCGCCCTGGTAGCGCAGGACGCTCAGGGACCCCGGACCGACCGCGATCCGCTGGAAATGGTCGAAGGGCTGGCCCAGCGCGTGCGACAGGATCGCCTTGATCACGTCCCCGTGCGAGACGACGGCGAGCACGCCGTCCGGGTGCCTCCCGACCCAGTCCGCCACCGCCCCGGTTGCGCGTTCGCACATCGCGAGCATGGACTCCCCTCCCGGGAACGTCACGGACGAGGGGGTCTGCTGGATCACGGGCCAGAGCGGGTCCTTCGCGAGCTCGGCCAGGGCACGACCTGTCCAGTCGCCGTAGTCGCACTCGCTGAGTCGCTCATCGGTGTGTCGTGGGACGTCGGGACGGTTGGCCAGCAGCGCGTCCGCGGTCTGCACGCAGCGTTCGAGGGGCGAGTGCACGACCGCGTCGAGGGGCACCTGTCGCAAGCGCGTGCCCAGGCTCCGGGTCTGGCGGCGCCCGATGGCATCGAGTCCGACACCCGGTGCCCGCCCGGCAAGGATCCCGGTCGCGTTCGCCGAGGTGCGGCCGTGGCGCACGAGCAGGACGGTCGTCATGGACGCGAAGCGTAGCGATTTCCTGACGGAGGGTGCGATCATGCCGATGTGATCGTGGGAATCGGGCGCTACTGCGGCGGCGTCGAGGTCGATGCGGCGCAGTCGCAGGTCATCCGCTCCTCCGGCACGCTCACCCCCGACGCCGTGTCGCTGGTGCAGGCCATGTACGACCGCGCGACGGCCGATCCCTCGGACTTCGTGTGGATCGCCCTGTCGTCGCCGTCGCGCAAGGAGCTCGATGCCCTGTCCGGGGTCTTCGCTCTCCCGCCGCTCTGGATCGCCGATGCACTCAACCCGCGTCAGCGGGCCAAGGCCGAGTTCTCCGAGGGCCACGAGGCGCTGATCGTCTTCAAGGTCGTCATCTACGACGATCCCACGTCCGCGATCGAGACCGGGCAGATCGCCGTGATGCTGGGACCCTCGTACGTGGTGACTGTGCGCCTCGGGCCGGTCGGGTCGCTCGGCCAGGTCCGCGTCGACACCACCGCGAGGCCTGAGCAGCTGGCCCTGGGGCCGCTGGCTGCAGTGCACGCGATCGCCGATGCCATCGTCGACGGGTACCTCGACGCCGCCGACGAGATCGGCAGGGACCTCGACACCATCGAGGAGGAGGTCTTCTCCCCGGCAGTCACCGACGACAGCGAGACGATCTACCTGCTCAAGCGCGAGAACCTCGAGCTGCGTCGCGCCGTCTCGCCGCTGGTGGCCCACGCCCAGCGACTCGTGGACGGTCGGATGCCCAACATCCCGGACGGGATGCGCACGCACTTCCACGACCTCGGTGACCACCTGCTCCGGGTGAACGACTACGTCGAGTCCTACGAGAGCCTGCTGGTGACCATGCTGCAGGCGTCCAACGCCCGTCAGGGCCTGCAGCAGAACACCGACATGCGCAAGATGGCCGCGTACGCCGCGCTCCTGGCCGTTCCGACCGCAATCGCGGGCATCTACGGGATGAATTTCGAGCACATGCCCGAGCTCTCGATGCGCTACGGGTACCCCGCCGTGCTGCTGGTGATGGCCACGATCCTGGCCCTGATGTTCCGGGCCTTCAAGCGCTCCAAGTGGCTGTGACGGCCCGCCGGCCCGCGGGTCAGGTGCAGGCGTCAGGGGCAGGCATCAGGCGCTGGTGAGCACCCCTGTCCCCAGGAGGATCAGGACCACAGTCCCGAGCGTGATGCGGTAGATCACGAACGGCATGTACGAGTTGCTGGACACGTACCTGATCAGCCAGGCGATGACCGCGTACCCGATGACGAAGGCGATGATCGTGGCCAGGATCGTCGGGCCCCACGCCACCGCAGGGTCCGATCCGATGTCCAGCGCCTGGTAGAACCCCGAGGCGAGCACGGCGGGGATCGCCAGGAGGAACGCGTAGCGCGTCGCGGCCTCGCGGGTGTAGCCCATGAACAGGCCGGCGGAGATCGTCGCCCCCGACCGGGAGACGCCTGGGATCAGGGCCAGGGCCTGGCAGAAGCCGTAGATGATCCCGTCCCGGACGGTGAGCTCCCCGAGGTCGTGGATGGAGCGCGCCGTGCGGTCGGCGATGCCGAGCAGGATGCCGAAGGCGATGAGCGTGAAGGACACCAGGTAGAGGTTGCGCGCGACGGTCTCGATCTGGTCGGAGAACACGAAGCCCAGCAGGGCGATGGGGATGGTCCCGATGATCACGAGCCAGCCCATCCGGACGTCCGGGTCACCGCGGGTCCCCGGGTGCGCGAACTGGCCGAACCACGCGCGCAGGATCCGCCAGATGTCCTTGGCGAAGTAGAGGACGACGGCGGTCTCCGTGCCGATCTGCGTGACCGCCGTGAACGCCGCCCCCGGGTCGGACCAGCCGAAGAGCTGGGAGAAGATCAGCAGGTGGGCGCTGCTGGAGATCGGCAGGAACTCCGTCAGGCCCTGCAGGACGCCCAGGATCACGGCCTGCGCCCACGTGATCGGGTCGGTCGGGGCGGCCTCCGCCGCGGAGCTGGCCAGTGGTGCGAGCGTGGCGATCATCGGTGCCCCTCCGCCGCGTCCGTGACCCGGCGTAGCCCCCGCAGCGTTCCTGGACTGCCCCGCACGTGCGCCTCCTGGTGGCCGTCACGGCCTGCGCCGCGCCGCGCCGAGCCTAGCCGTTCACGTAGGGCTGCTCCCCCACCCGATAACGTGGCGCGCCATGGAGAGCAGGGTGGTCGGACGCAGCGGCCTACAGGTCAGCCGCACGGGTCTGGGCACCATGACCTGGGGTCGCGACACCGACGAGTACGAGGCCCGGGACCAGTTCTCGTTGTTCGTCGAGGCCGGCGGGACCCTGTTCGACACCGCGGATGTGTACGCCTCCGGCGCTGCCGAGGAGCTCCTCGGGAGCCTTGTGGCCGAGGCCGGTGTCCGCGACGAGGTCGTGATCGTCACCAAGGCCGGCGGTCGCCGGACTCCTGAGCGCCGGTTCGACGCGTCCCGGCGCCACCTGCTCCGGGCGCTGGACGGCTCGCTCGAGCGGCTCGGCACCGACTACGTCGACCTCTGGCTGGTGCACGGCTGGGACGAGGCAACGCCGATCGAGGAGACCCTGTCGGCGATGGCAGCGGCGCAGGCATCGGGCAAGGCGCGCTACGTCGGCGTCTCCAACTACGCGCCCTGGCAGCTGACGCTGGCCGCCGCGAACGCCGAACACCGCCACGGACTGTCCCTGGTGGCCAATGAGGTCGAGTACTCCCTCCTGGCGCGTGAGGGCGAGGACGACGTGCTGGGAGCGGCCGGGGCGGTCGGCTCCGGGCTCCTGGCGTGGTCTCCGATCGGGCGCGGCGTGCTCACCGGGAAGTACCGTCACGGCACGCCCGCGGACTCGCGCGGGGCCTCCCCGCACCTCGGGGGGTTCGTCCGGGAGTACCTCGACGTGCCGCACCGGCGAGTGGTGGACGCGGTGTGCACGGCCGCCGAGGGGCTGGGGGTCGCGCCCGTCGAGGTTGCTGTCGCGTGGGTACGGGACCGACCCGGTGTGGCCTCGGTCCTGCTGGGCTCCCGGACCGCGGCGCAGCTGCGCGGGGCGTTGCGTGCCGAGGACCTGACGCTGCCGGTGGAGATCCGGGACGCGCTGGATGAGGTGTCAGGCTGAGGCCGACGACGCGTGCAGGACCGGCGGGTTGAACCGACCCGGCGGCATCCACAGATGCCGGTGGCGTGAGGTCGGATCCCCGGTGATCTGATAGGATCGAACACATGTTCGAACAACGCCCCCACTCCCCCACGGTGATGGTGGCGGCCTGCGGCGGCGTCGTGCGGGGGTGCACCGGTGAGTGTGGTTGAAGGCGTGCGGGAGCAGGGAGCCGGTCCCCTTCCTGGCGGGAGGCAGGGTGAGGATGGCTCCCCCGCGGACGCTCGCGCCGTGCTGGACGAGCGATTCGAGCGGCTGCTTCGGGCGTGGTGGCTCGACGAGCGGCCCGACTGGACCGGTCCGGACTGGTGGGATGTCCCCATGCGCGACGACGTTCGCGGGTTGCTGTGGCTGCCGCCCGGCCCTGAGCTGGCGGCGGCCCTCGAGTTGGCGTCGGCTCCCGGTCCCTGTCCCGAGCCTCATGCAGGTGAGGCCGCGGCGGGGTGGCCGAGTCCGGGACATGCGCCCGGGTGGCCATGCGCGTGCCAGGTGGTCGTGGCTGCCGGCTGGGAGGCGTGTGCCGCGTGGGTGGCAGCACGCTCCGCGGCTGCGCTGGTTGCAGCCGCCGGCTCCGACGAGGTGACCTTCACCCCACCACCGCCGTCCCCCCGCGTGAGCGAGCCGGCTCGGGAGGAGTTGGCCCTCGCGCTGCGCGTCTCTCCCTTGTCGATGGGCAACCGCATCGCCGCGGCACGCGAGTTGGTGGCCCATCCCGGCCTGTCGTCGCTGGTGGCATCAGCGGCGATCTCGGCGTGGGGCGCCCGGCTCGTCGTGCGCGAGCTGGCCGGGCTTCCGGACGACGTCGCCCGACGGATCGTGGTCGAGGTTGTGCAACGGGTGCGAGGGCGACTCGCGTCCGGTCTGAGGGCGTGGACCTCCGCGGACGTCGCGCGCGCGGCACGGGTGATCCGGCTCCGGCTGGCCCCCGACGAGGAGGCGGTCCTGCGCCGCCGGGCCAGAGCCGATCGCCGCGTGCAGGTCTTCGAGGATCGACACGGAATGGCTGTCCTGCACGCGCTGATCGGTGCCACCGATGCCCATCGGATCCATCGGCGTCTCAGCGCGATAGCCCAGGGCCTCGAGGACCCGGAGCGCTCACGGGACCAGGTGCGCGCCGATGCGCTCGTGGACCTGCTCCTCGGCCAGACCGAGGGGCTCAGCCAGGCGGCGGGCGATGGAGTGGGCAAGGGATCAGCCCACCCCGCTGCGGGACGCCCGGAGATCAACGTCGTGGTACCCCTCGGCACGCTGCTCGGCATCGCCGAGGACCCCGCTCAGATACAGGGCCTCGGCCCCATCCCCGCGGAGTTGGCCAGGGCGCTGGCGGCAGACGGGCGGTGGCGCGCCTGGATCACCGACGCCACCGGAGCAGTCGTCGCCACGGGGTCGCGGACCTATGTCCCGAGCGAGGGCTTGGCCCGATTGGTGCGTGCCCGGGAGCCGCACTGCCGGATGCCAGGGTGCAGCCGTGCGGCACAGCGATGCGACCTCGACCACATGGTCCCGTGGCCGATCGGCGCTACCGACCGCCGAGAATCTCGGTCCACTGTGCCGCCGTCATCACGTGCTGAAGACTCACGCCGGCTGGTCACTGGAACGCGGACCGCCAGGTCCCCCGGACCCAGGCAAGCCGCGGGTGGCGGCGGGAGCGTGATTCGATGCGCCCCAGCCGGCGGCCCGCCTCGCGACGATCCGGGAGGGTCCACCCGACGGCTCGACCCTCGGGTGGAGCTGGCGAACGCCTGCTGGCTTCGTCGGTTCACGACGCACCAAGCGCCCCGCTGGCGTGACTGGGACCGAACCCGGCGGTCGACGGAGGCGGCGAGCGCCTTCGGCGCGCCGCCGCCTCAGGTCACACCGAGCGCAGGAACCGGTCGAGCACCCGGACCCCGAACTGCAGGCCATTGATGGGCACGCGCTCGTCGACGCCGTGGAACAGTGCGCCGAAGTCCAGCGTGGGCGGCAGCTGCAGTGGGGCGAAGCCGTAGCAGCGGATGCCCAGCGTGGAGAACGCCTTGGCGTCGGTGCC
The DNA here is from genome assembly GCA_963700395.1 of uncultured Actinomycetes bacterium. GTDB lineage: Bacteria > Actinomycetota > Actinomycetes > S36-B12 > CAIYMF01 > Prado023. The sequence goes on from CAVOXI010000001.1 coordinate 375,591, forward strand.
CCCGGACAGCGTGTACGGAACGGCGCGGGCATACGGGTCCTCGGCGCGCAGGGCAGCGGCCATTGCGTCAATCGAAGGACCATCGAAGGATGTCTCCAGCGCAATGTCACGGGTGACGAACTCGCGGGTCACACGGTCGCCGAGGAGCTCGTCGATGGTGGCCAGCATCTCGTCCTCGAGGCCCGGCAGGAACCGGGCATCCACGTGGGCAGTCGCCTCACCGGGGATCACGTTGACCTTGGCGCCGGCCTCGAGCATGGTCGGGTTGACCGTGTTGCTCAGGGTCGCCCCGACGATGCGCGCGAGCGGTCCCAGTGCGCGGGTGAGCTGCTCCGTGTCGTAGGGGTCGAGGTCCACACCGAGCGCATCGGACAGCTCGGCGACGAATGCGCGCGTGGTGTCGGTGACCCGCACCGGGAACTTGTGCTCCCCGAGCCGGGTGACCGCCTGGCACAGGGACGTGACCGCGTTGTCGTCGTTGAGCATCGACCCGTGGCCCGCCCGGCCAGCGGCGTGCAGGCGCAGCCATCCGATCCCCTTCTCGGCGGTCTGCACGAGGTAGAGGCGCAGGTCGTCGCGCACTGTCATCGAGAAGCCGCCGACCTCACCCACGGCCTCGGTCACGCCCTCGAAGATGTCCGGGCGGTTGTCGACGAGCCAGTGCGACCCGTGCGCCCCGCCGGCCTCCTCGTCGGGCAGCAGCAGCAGGACGACATCGCGACGTGGGCGGATCCCGGTCCGTCCCCAGTGCCGGGCCACCGCCAGGATCATCGCGACCATGTCCTTCATGTCGACTGCCCCACGGCCCCAGACCATGTCCAGGCCGGAGTCCGCGTCGGTGGCGATCTCGGCGGCGAACGGCGGGTGTGTCCAGTCCGAGGCCCGGGCGGCCACGACGTCGAGATGACCGTGCAGGAGCAGCGCACGTCGGGCAGCGTCCGGATCCGTGCCCGGGATGCGCACCACCATGCCGGCGCGTCGGGCGGAGCTCGTGTGGAAGGGCTCGGGGATCGAAGCCCACCTCACGCAGGGCTGCCTCGGCGTACTCCGCGGCGGCGACCTCCCCGACCGTCTCCGGTCGGTCGCCCGCGTTGGTGGTGTCGATGCGGATCAGGTCGCGGATGAGGGAGACGACGTCGGCTTCGGCGCCGGCCAGGGCACCCAGGGCAGGATCTCGGGGATCGGACACGGGCCCATCCTGCCGTGTCAGGACCGCGTTCGGGTTGCGCGCGGGCGGCCGGCAGCGTGCAGAATCTGATCCATGAGTGAGACCCTCGGTGTGGTGTCCCCCTGGCTCAGCGACGAGGAGCTGTCCGCAGCCCGTGGGACGCTCCCGATCCTGTACGTCGAGGCGGTACCCGTGCGCGTGGATGCCGCCGGGCGGATCACGTCGGTGGGGCTGTTGCTGCGGGCAAGGCCGGACGGGACGCTGTCGCGGGCCGTCGTGGCCGGGCGGGTCCTCTACAAGGAGCGCATCCGCGATGCCCTGATCCGCCACCTGGAGAAGGACCTCGGACCTGTGGCCCTCCCCCGGCTGCCGGTCTCGATCTCGCCGTTCACCATCGTGGAGTACTTCCCCGATCCGACGGTCACGGGATTCCATGACCCGCGCCAGCATGCGGTGGCACTTGCCTACGTGGTCCCGGTGGACGGTGACTGCGAGCCGAGCCAGTCGGCGATCGACCTCGCATGGCTGACCCCGGAGGAGGCGACGTCCGAGGACGTCCTCGCGGAGTTCTCCGGTGGGCAGGACCGGCTCATCCGGTTGGCGATGGCCTTCGGGGGTCGTCTGCCCTGATCGGCCGCCGAGGCCGGGACGTCCGGCGAGCGGCGATTGGTGGTCGGTCGATGATGCTTGCTATCCTGAGCGGGCTCCTGCGGAGGCTCGCGGGATCACCTCGTCCGGGTGGCGGAATAGGCAGACGCGCTAGCTTGAGGTGCTAGTGCCCTCAGGGGCATGGGGGTTCAAGTCCCCCCTCGGACACCATTACTGGGAGATATCTCCCCGGATCGGGACGTCGGCGTCCCTCGCGGATGATGCGGCCGGCGCGGCTCGGAGGAGCCGATGGGCGAGAGGGCGCCCCAGGACGGTCGTGCATGGGTGACGTCCGCAAGGGCGCCGCGCCCCTCACACGCGTCGGCACGCCCCATTACCCTGTGCACCGTGGGACTGGTGGTGCGCGTTGCTGACGCTCGGTGAGGTCCGGCCACTGCAGCTGGCCGTCCTGCGCCCCGACGGTCCGCTGCCCGGTGACCAACCGCCCCCCGGGACGGCGCTGCACGTCGCGGCACTGCGACACGGCTCTGTGATCGGGGCGGCCACCGTCCTGCCCGAGCCGTGGCCAGGGCCGGGCCGGCTGCCGGAGCCGGTCTGGCGCCTGCGGTCGATGGTCGTCGAGGAGGCAGAGCGTGGCACGGGGATCGGTCGAGCGGTCCTCGCCGAGGCGGCGGCGCTCGCCCGTGAGCGGGGTGCTGGTTCGTTGTGGGCGGAGGCGCGATCCTCGGCGCTGGGGTTCTACGAGCGGGCTGGGTGGACCGTGGTGGGTGAGGAGTGGATCAAGCCGCGAATCGGTCCCCACCGCTACATCCGCCTCGACGTAGTCTGACGCGGTGGCATCCGCACCCGTCGCCGATCCTGGGCACATGACCCGTCAGGCGTGGCTGCTGTTCGCCGCCATGTCGGTCATCTGGGGTATCCCGTACCTGCTCATCAAGGTGGCCGTCGAGGAGCTCAGCCCTGCTGCCGTCGCCGGCTCCCGCACGCTCCTCGCGGCCGTCATCCTGCTCCCCCTGGCCGCACACCAGGGCGCGCTGCGGCCCGCCCTGGGGCTGTGGAAGTGGGTCGTGGCCTTCGGCCTGCTGGAGATGGCCGGACCGTGGCTGCTCCTCGGGCACGCCGAGATCCGCGTCACGAGCGGGTTCGCTGGACTCATGCTCGCAACGGTGCCGCTCATCGGCGTGCTGATCGCGCGGCTGCGTGGCGATCCGAACGCGTTCGCGCCGGTGCGGCTGCGCGGCCTCGGGGTCGGGATCCTGGGGGTCACCTGCCTGGTGGGGATCGACTCGCTCTCCGGGCAGGGTGGACCTGCTCTCCGTCGTGGAGCTGCTCCTGGTCGCGATCGGATATGCGGCAGCGCCGGTGATCGCCAACACCGTCCTGGCCGGCGTGCCCTCGATCGGCGTGATCGCCGTCTCGGTGGCCGTGGTTGCCGTCGTCTACCTGCCGTGGACGGTCAGCGGGTTCTCAGGGGGCGGGGTCTCCGGGGACGTCCTGGGGGCGGTGGTGGTGCTCGGGCTCGTGTGCACGGCCCTGGCCTTCGTGCTGTTCTTCCGCCTGATCGCCCTCGCGGGACCCGTTCGGGCCACCGTCATCACCTTCATCAACCCGGCCGTGGCGATCGGCCTCGGGATCCTGGTCCTCGGCGAGCCCCTGACCGGGGGCATGGTGCTCGGGTTCCCGCTCGTCCTGCTCGGCGCCTACTGGGCGACACGGACCCCGGTCGCGGTACCAGCCTGAGCAGCCGGGCCCAACGCCGGTCCGGTTCCCATCGTCAGGGGCAGTCGTCCACTCAGGCGGGGCTGCCGAGGGCATCCAGTGTCCTCAGGGTTGCCCGCACCCGCGCGACCTCATGCGTCCGGTAGAGGTTCGCCCGGCCGAGTGCAGCCAGGACGGCGAAGACCCCCTCGGCGGTCCGGAACTCCTCCTCGAAGTGGTCGAACGCGTGGGGCAGCGCCTGGCAGATGGGCACCCCCAGCACGCGCAGCCGGAAGGAGTTGAGCAGCACCTGCGCCTGGTGACGGACGCGCACGGTCGGGTCGGTGAGGTTGCCGTAGTAGAACCCCAGGCCCGGGTCGATGATCAGGTTCTCGACACCGTGGGAGCGCGCCTGCGCGATCCGCGCGGCGAAGTAGTCGATGAGCGCCGGGATCGGGTCCCCATCGAGGGTGACCTCGCCCACGTCGCGCACTGTGGACCCGGCGACGAAGCACAGGACCACCGCGGCGTCGCGGGCCGCGGCCAGGTCGTAGATCCGCTCGAGCCCGGTCGCCCCCGTGAGGTTCACGACGGAGGCCCCGGCACCCAGGCACTCCTCCACGACCTGGGGGCTGTAGGCCTCCACCGACGTGGTGACCCCGACAGCCGTCAGCGCCTCGATGACGGGGACCAGCGCCGCGGCCTGGTCGGACTCCCCCACCCGCGCGGCCCGCAGGGTGCTCGACTCCGCCCCGAGGTCCACCACGCCCGCCCCCTGGGCGTGCATGATCAGGGCACGCCGGACCGCGGACTGGGGCGACACGGCCACGCTGTCCCGGTAGGTGGAGTCCCGGGACAGGTTGACCACGCCCATGATCATCGGCTCCGCGTCCAGGTCGCGCACGACCCCGCCGATCCGCACGGGAGCCACCGGATGGGCCAGGGCATCGGGGTGCTCGGCGACCAGGCGGGCCAGGAGGGTCAGGTCCACGGGTCAGGCTCCACGCACGTAACGGGCGAAGAGGAAGCCGTCGTCCTCGCCCAGGTGGGCCAGGCGCATCCCTGTCAGCACGGCTGGTCCCGGCCTTGCGGGGCGGGGCGCAGCGGCCAGGACAGGCGCCAGCGTCAGGTCGACCTCGTCGATCAGGTCCGCGCGAACCATCTCGGAGAGCAGCGAGTCGCCGCCCTCACAGGTCACGCGCGTCAGCCCTCGTGCAGCCAGGGCGTCGAGGGCTGCAGCGGGCTCGACCCGCTCCTCCCCCACCACCACGACCTCGCACCAGCGTCCTGCGGCCGCCCGGGCAGTCGGGTGGCTGCGCTCCACCGTCAGCACGATCGGGCGGTTGTCGGAGGCCGTGAATGCCGCGTCGTCCCAGTCGAAGTGACAGGTCGCCGACACGATGGCAAGCGTGGGGGCCGCGTGCTGCCCGCCTGCGAGGCGGGGCTCGATGGCCTCGGGACGCGCCCGCACCGCGCCATAGCGCTCCATGCGCACCGTCCGGGCACCCACCAGGTACGCGTCTGCGAACCGCCGGATCGCGGAGAGCACCGCACGGTCAGTGGGCGAGGAGATGGACCCGGACAGGCCGTCCGGGCCCGCGATGCTCCCGTCGAGGCCCATCACCATGCAGGTGCGCACCCAGCGCGCAGCGGGCCAGTCGTAGGCGTCGGCCACCTCGCCCGACGCAGATGTCCCGGGCACGAGCCAGCGCATGACCGCGACCCTAACAGCGGCGCTGGAGGCCCGCATGCCTGACTCCCGCGGGCCGGACTGCCGCTGCGCGGCCCGGCGCGCCTTCACGAACACGGGGGGGATCGCGGCCACCATGGAGCCACCAGCACGGCACCAGGAGGTCGGATATGGGGCGCAGCGTGGACCACATGGACGACTTCGTCGTGGACATGGTCCTCGAGGTCGATTCGAGGGGTATCGACGTCGAGGACCTGGCCCGGCGGATCTGCCTGCCGGGCATGGAGATCCTGCGAACGTCCGCACGCGGGACGATCTGGCTGACCGCCCTTGTGACGGCCGAGGGCGACTCCGAGGCCATCCGCCTGGTCCGCGACCAGGTGCTCGAGCAGCTGCCCGACCGTCCTCGGTCCACAGTCACCTCGGTGATCACCACCGCGCCGCTGGGGGACCTCTATGCCCGTCTCGACGCGGTGCTGGGCGACAAGGAGCTCGGGGCCATCGACGTCCGGGACCTCGTGGAGCAGCAGATGTGGGACCGCGCAGGTACCGACGTGCGCGACATCGACCTGCGTCCGGCGCGCCTGGGGAGCACCGCGTAGGTCACGCGTCCTCCGGCAGGTGCCGTGAGGCCACCAGGATGGACACGCTGAACAGCAGCACCCACGTCGGGAACAGCAGCTGGCTCCAGTTGGACAGGGGCGGGGTCAGCAGCAGGGCGATCCCGGTCAGGTAGCCAAGGGCGACCAGCCAACGGGGGAGGATCCCGGTCCGCATCCCCACGGAGGAGACCGAGATCGTGAAGACCGCGGCCATGCGTGCGCCGAACATCCCCATCAGGGACTTCGTGAACACCATGAGCAGGACCATGGAGTCGGCGTCCACCGGGACACCGCGGGTGAACAGCGCCAGCAGGGTGGCCAGGATCGCGCCGGCCAGGAACAGCAGGGCGACGAAGATCAGGCCCGAGCCCAGGAACACCGTCGCGAAGAGCTTGTCCTCGCGATCCCCGAGACGCGTGCGGATCACCCCGATGAACCAGAGGAAGGCGATGCCCGCGAACGGGATCAGGCTGACCGCGACCTGCACCCCGCGCCGCCGATCCGGATCGGTCAGCCAGTCCGTGGACGGCCGTCCCGCCGGCACAGAGGCGTGGATCGACACAAGGACCACGATGAGGATGATCGAGAAGATCATGCCCGCAACGGCAGCCGAGGCCGGGTTGCGCAACTGCCTGACGAGCGTCTCGGACTTCATCGGGCCTCCTCTGGACGTGCGCGCGAACATTACAGCCTGAATAGCCGGCCTCGTGGGACATCGCCGCCTTTACTCCGCGTGTCGCGGCTGGCAGACTGCACAGCGTGAGCAGGGGTGAACGTAGCGTGCGCTTCGGGGTGGTCGCCACGGCGGCTCTGCTGATCGGCGGACTGCTGATGCCGGCCCAGGCCGTGGCCGACGAGGCCGTCGCCACGCCGTCACCCGAGCCGACTGCGGCGGTGGCCGCACCGGTGGACCAGTCCGCGGGGCAGCCTGCCCTCGCGGTCGAGCAGGTGAGCGTCGCCGCCGGCGCCCCCAGGGCGGCCGGCCCCCGTGGCCGGCTGGCCGTCGGTGACTCCCTGATGGTGAGCGTGACGCCCTGGATGAACTCCCACGGATTCCGGGTGCATGCCAAGGTCGGCCGGCAGTTCAGCACGGCACCGGGCATCGTGCGCAGCTTCGGGTCCGCCCTCCCGCGCAATCTCGTCGTCGAGCTCGGCACGAATGGCACCGTCTCGTTGGGCGCCTGCAAGTCCGTGGTCGACACGGCGGGCAGGAACCGTCGGGTGTTCCTCGTGACCGCGCGTGTCCCCCGCAGCTGGGAGGAGGGCAACGTCCGGACGCTGCACTCGTGCGATGCCAGCTACACGTCGAAGCGGGTCCGGATCATCGACTGGTACTCGCACAGCGCCGGTCATCCCGAGTGGTTCGTCGGCGACCGGGTGCACCTCTCGGCATCGGGGCGAGAGGCCTTCCGCCGGCTGATCGACAACGCCGTGGACAAGCACGGCCTGCGCTGAGCCGGTACCTGGTGGCAGCTACTCGCCGCCGAGGTCCCGCGCGTAGGCGTCGAACAGCACCTCCGTCGTACGCTCCTGGAACCGTCGTGCCCTGGTGAGGACCTCACGGATCGCGCGGGCTGACTGCCTCGACGGCGGAGGGATCCCCGGCGTCCCGCGCGACCTGCAACCGCACGTGGGACACCGCGTCGAACAGGCCTTCGCGCTCGCCGGACAGGCGCAGCCACCGGCTCATCAGGTGGGGAGCATCATCGCGGATCTGCTCGGTGAAGCCCTCGACGTCCACGAGGTCCCCGGGCTCGAGGCGCACAGCATCGGCCAGCTCATCGAGCTGCCGGGCGATCTCCGCCCACCACGAGGCCATCCCGCGGCGGTCCTCGAGCAGGTGCATGAGCCGTGACTGGACGCTGGAGAACGTGATCACTCGCAGCATCGGACCGTCGAGCGCCTCGGGGGTGATGGTCGTCATGTGGGGCTCCTTCCAGTGGCCCCAGAGTGGGGCCACCGGCGTCCCGCTGTCCATGGAAGGCGCCTCCCACTTGCGTCGCAATCGCGTCACGGGGCCAGCGCCGCCCTGCTGTGCCTACCCTGTGACGGCCGTGGCTGTCTGCCGTGCGATCTCGAGCTCCTCATTGGTCGGCACGACCAGGACGCGGATCGGGGCACCCGGGAACGACAGGTCGACGGGGACGGCACTCCCGCGGACCGTGGCATTGCGCTCGGTGTCGATGGCCACCCCGATCATCTCCAGGCCGGCGATCACCCGGCGGCGCACCTCGGGATCGTTCTCGCCGACGCCGGCGGTGAAGACGATCGCATCAGCGCGTCCGATCACCGCGAGATAGGCACCGAGGTACTTGCGGATGCGGTGGACGTAGACGGACAGGGCGAGCTCGGCGTCGGCGTCGCCCTCGGCGGCCAGGCGGTGCACCTGGCGCAGGTCGTTCTGCCCGCAGAGCCCCATGAGGCCGCTGTGCTTGTTGAGCATCGTGTCGACCTCCGCCGCCGACATCCCCGCGGTCGCCATGAGGTGGAACACCAGCGCCGGGTCGATGTCGCCGGACCGGGTGCCCATCACCAGGCCCTCCAGGGGCGTCAGGCCCATGGAGGTCTCGACGCTGCGCCCGCCGCGGACCGCACAGGCCGAGGCGCCGTTGCCCAGGTGCAGGGTGACGAGGTCCACGGAGTCCACGGGCTTGCCGAGGACCTCGGCGGCCTTGGCGGTCACGTACTTGTGCGAGGTTCCGTGGAACCCGTACCGGCGCACCTTGTGCGTGCGGGCGACCGTCTGGTCGATGGCATAGGTGTAGGCCGCCGCCGGGATCGTGGAGTGGAAGGCGGTGTCGAACACGGCCACGTGCGGGACGTCGGGGAACGCCGCCATCGCCGACTCCAGGCCGGCCACCGTGGCCGGATTGTGCAGCGGGGCGAGCGGGATCAGCTCCCGGATCACGTCGATGACCTCGGGTGTCACCACAGTGGGCTCGCTGAACTGGTCCGCTCCCTGGACCGCACGATGCCCGACGCCCGCAAGCTCCCCCACCTCGGACACGGCCCCGGTGCCCTCGAAGGCGCTGGTCAGCGCCTTGAACGCCTCACCGTGGTCGGCGATGGTGGCGGTGGAGTTCGTCTCCAGCAGCTCTGAGTCCGCGCCCCCCCGGATGCGGGTCCGGTGGGTCAGGGGTGACTCGTCCTCGCCGATCCGCTCGACCAGCCCGGTTGCCCAGACGACCTCGGACTCGGTGTCGACGAGCTGGTACTTCAGCGACGACGAGCCGGCGTTCACGACCAGGACGATCATGCGGGGGCACCTTCCTTCAGCGAGGCGTCGGCCACCTGCTGGGCCTGGACGGCCGTGATCACCACGGTGTTGATGATGTCCTCCACCAGCGCCCCGCGGGACAGGTCGTTCACGGGCAGGCGCAGGCCCTGCAGGACCGGGCCGATCGCCACTGCGTTGGCAGAGCGCTGCACCGCCTTGTAGGTGTTGTTGCCGGTGTTGAGGTCGGGGAAGATGAACACGGTCGCGCGCCCGGCCACCGCCGAGCCGGGCAGCTTGGACCGGGCCACGGAGACGTCGACGGCCGCGTCGTACTGGATCGGACCCTCGACGAGCAGCTCCGGGGCCCGCTGGCGCACGAGGTCGGTCGCAGCACGGACCTTCTCCACCTCGGCACCGGATCCCGAGGAGCCGGTGGAGTAGCTGAGCATGGCGATCCGCGGCTCGATGCCGAAGCCGGCCGCGGTCGTCGCCGAGGAGATCGCGATGTCCGCGAGCTGGGTGGCGTCGGGGTCGGGGTTGACCGCGCAGTCGCCGTACACGAGCACGTGGTCCTCGAGGGCCATGAAGAACACGCTGGACACGATCGAGACGCCCGGTGAGGTCTTGATGATCTGCAGGGCGGGGCGGATCGTGTGGGCGGTGGTGTGCGCGGCGCCGGACACCATGCCGTCGGCGAGCCCCTTCCAGACCATCATCGTGCCGAAGTAGGAGACATCGGCCACGAGGTCGAAGGCCGCGTCGCGGGCCAGGCCCTTCGCCCTGCGCAGCTCGAACAGGTCGTCGGTGAACTCCTCGCGCAGGGGGTCGGTCTGCGGGTCGATGATGGTCGCGCCGGAGATGTCCAGGCCCAGGACGCGCGCACGCTCGGCCAGTGCGTCCGGGCGTCCGAGGATCGTCAGGTCCACCACGTTGCGGCGCATCAGGCGGTCGGCCGCCTCGAGGATCCTGTCGTCGTCCCCCTCGGGCAGCACGATGTGCTTGCGCTGGGAGCGCGCCCTCTCGATGAGCTGGTGCTCGAACATCATGGGCGTCATGGTCGTGGAGCGGGTCACCTCGACCCGTGCCTCGAGCTCTGCCTCATCGACGTTCTCCTCGAACAGGCTGAGCGCATCAGTGATCTTCAGGGCGTCGTCGGGGCCGATCTCGGCCTGCAGTCCCGCGATCGCCGCCGCGGTCTCGTAGGTGTCCATGTCGGTGACCAGGATCGGCAGGGCCTTGTCCTTGATCCCCTGGGCGAACCTCAGGATCGTCGGGTCGGGAGCCAGGCCCCCGGTCAGGAGCAGCCCGGAGACCGCGGGGATGGCGTCGGACTGCCGGGTCGCGAACGCCGCCATCTGCACGTCGGAACGGTCGCCGGGGGTGACCACCAGGGTGCCGTCACGCAGGCGGTCCATCAGCCGCGGGACGCTCATGGCCGCGACCTTCACGTCAGGGACGGCGCGCCCGAGGTCCTCCTCGGTGCCGGCGATCATGCGGGCCCCGGTCGCTGCCGCGATCTCGCGGATGGTCGGCCACCCCAGCGAGGGTGTGTCGGGCAGGAGCCACACCGGGACCGAGGAGTTCCTGACCGCCTCGGACATGGCCTGGGCGTCCACGGGCAGGACCCGGTTCACGAAGGCCCCGATCGTCGGCACGCCGCGATCCGCCAGGCCCTCGATCGCCGCGTTGAGGGCGCCGTTCACCTGGTCGGGCCGGTGCTCGGCCGAGGAGAGGCAGATCAGTGCGGTGGCCCCGAGGTTGGAGGCGATCTCGGCGTTCAGGGCGAACTGGAAGGCCTTGGACGCGCCCTGGTAGTCCGTCCCCTCAACGAGCACGATGTCGCAGCGGGAGGCCAGTGACTGGTAGCGCTCGATGATCCGGGAGACCAGGGCCGGGTCGACATGGGCACCGCCGAAGTCACGGGTGTCCCGTCCGGTGACACCGTAGGACTCGTCGTAGGTCTGGTCGAGCCGGTAGCGGGAGCGCATCAGCTCGATCTGGCTGTCCGGCTTGTCGTCGAACCGGATCACCGGGCGGAAGTACCCCACCCGGATCACTCGTCGGGTCACGGTCTCCATGAGCCCGATGGCGACGACGGACTTGCCGCTGGCAGCTTCGACTGAGGTCAGGTAGACGGCGCGCACCGGGCAATCCTGTCAGGTATCGACCGGAGGACGCCTGCGGCGTGGCTACCCGACGCCGTTGAGCTCGTTGACGACGCGGAACAGGTCCCCACGGTCGTACCAGTTGACCGCGATCATCGAGGGCTTGCGGCCCCGATCGATCTCGCACTGGTCGATGCGCGGCTTGAGGACGTCGTACACGTTGACCTCCTCCGCGCTCGAGATCAGCTTCGTGAAGCTGGCGAGCCAGTGGTTGACCGCGAACAGCGGGTTGTCGGCGTTGCCGCGCTTGAGCGAGCAGTCGAAGTCCGCAGCCGTCTTGAAGGTGTACTCGGTGTCCTGCACGAGGTCGAAGCCCTGGTGCAGGTACGGGTACTGGTCGCCGCCGCCCTTGTTCTCCATGAGGACCACCAGGCGCTTGTTCGAGTCGATCATCTCGCCCAGGGTCGGCCACTGCGCGCCGTCCGGGTGCACGTACGCCTTGTCCGCCAGGCCCGCCCTCTGGAGCACCGCGTCGGTGTCCGCGGGCGTGACGGTGTCCTGGATGAACAGGACGACGACCTCGCGCGGATGGGCGTCCATCCACGTGTTCAGCCGGTCCATCACCGGCGCCATCGGCTCAGCGCCGATCTCGCACACCGTGTGGCAGAAGTACGGCTCGGAGGGGCCGGACGGCTTCGAGCGCCGCACACGGTCGATGGTGCGCTGGATCGAGGCGACCACGTCCTTGCCGTAGGTCGCGGTCAGCTCCGCGGTTGCACCTGCCAGTGACTCCGGCGCGGTGATGGCACCACCATCCTCTGTCGGCTGGCCGTACCACGTGTCCACCAGCAGGCCGCGGATGCCGTCGTCGAGCGATTCGACCATGTCCTTGGGCTGCTCGGCCAGGAACCACGTGCCGTCCGCGATGGACATCGAGTTGTGCGATGCAGGGATCACGACCTCGTCGAAGGGCACATCGCACAGCGCGTCGAACCCGTTGCAGCTCGTGGTGTTCACCGCGGAGGCGGACTGGATGCTGCCGTCCTGGGGCAGGTTGCCGGGGATGATCAGCGCAACCAGGACCAGCAGGCCCACCCCCGCAGCGGCCACCGGGATGAGCCAGCGGACCTTGGATCGGCGCTTCTCCGGCACCTCGCCCATGGAGGCGCGCGCGGCCTGCCTGTCCGCCTCGTCCTCGGCCCGCGATCGTTCGGCGATGACGTCGAGCTCGGTCACCCCGTAGAACAGGACGACGAGTCCGGCGACCACGGCGACGACCTGCGAGCTGATCGTGGGGAACAGCACGATCAGCAGGCCCACGGCGATGACGAGCAGTGCCCGCGCGATCGCCCAGCCCGTGGCCGCAGGACGGCGCGTGGCCAGGCTGACGGCAGAGCGCGCATGCTCCCCGACGGCCACCTGCGGCAGCAGGGCTCCTGCCGAGGCCACGAGCAGGCCACCGACCACACCCATGGCGATGAACCGCACCGAGAGCGGCTGGCTGAACACGGCCAGGGCTGCGCTGATCACCGCCCCCGTGAGCGTGGAGTCGTCCAGGAACAGGGCTGCGGCATTGAGCCCCAGGACGACCAGGCCGAGGAAGCCCGCCACGATCAGGAGCATCCAGCCGAACCGGACAAGGGCCAGGCGGCGCTTGGGCGCCAGCCAGAGTCCCAGTGCCACGAGGATCAGGGAGACAGCCGGGACGACCCAGGCCAACGTGGACACCGCCTGGATGACCGGGATGATCTGGCCGGCGATGCCCTCCTGGCCCCCGACCTCGGCAAGGGTCAGGTTGAGGTTCTCGGGCACGATGTCGGCAGCCTGGGGGACGAACTTCTCCAGTGCCGTGGTCGCCGTGGCCCCGAGGTCGGCGAGCTTCAGGACCGCCGAGTCGCTGCCCTTCTCGGTCATGGCGTCGTGGAACGAGCGGATGGCCGGGGTGAACACCCCGTCGAGGATCGGGCTGCCCGCCACGGCGGCTGCGCCCGCGGCGATCGCCGGCTCCACGGCGATCAGGTCGGGCTTCGCGTCGAGGGCGGCCACCGCGACGGCCTGGCCGATCTCGGTCTTCACCGCCTCGTCCTGGCGCACCTCGTTCACGAGGCCGGCGAAGTTCTCACCGTTCACGACGGCTGCGTTCAACCAACCGAGGATGCCGGTCATGAACAGCCCGATGGCGCCGAGCGTGAGCAGCACCTTCGACCAGGTGCTGCTGCGGAAACGGCCCATGACATCCTCCCCGAGGCGTTGGTGGTGGGCCATTATGGCCCCAACGTGCGCCTGTCGTCGGACCGCCCCTCAGGCGACGACGGTTGTGCGCGGGTTCAGGGCGTAGAGCGCGATCGCGCTGGCCGCGGCCACGTTCAGGGAGTCGATCCCGCCGGACATGGGGATCCGCACGCGCAGGTCGGCCCGGTTCGCGAGCTCCGCCGGGAGCCCGGACCCCTCGGTGCCCAGCAGGACGGCCCGGCGCCCCGATGCCGGCTCCACCCCTGCCAGGTCGATCGCCCCCGGCCCGAGGGTCATGGCAAGAGTGGTGAACGCGGCCAGGTGCGCGAACGGATCCTCGTCCGTCCTGGTCCACGGGACGCCGAGGACGGCGCCCATCGACACCTTCACCGAGCGCCGGTACAGGGGGTCCGCGCACCCCGGGGTCACGAGGACGGCGTCGGCTCCCAGAGCTGCGGCGTTGCGGAAGACCGCCCCGACGTTGGTGTGATCCACGAGGTCCACGAGGACGACCACGAACCGGGCATCGCGCAGCACGTCAGCGGGCCTCGGGAGCGGGCGGCGCTCGAAGGACGCAAGCGCTCCCCGATGGACGCGGTACCCGGTGACGCCGCGCAGGATGTCCGGGCTCGCCAGCAGGACCGAGGCACCGGATCCTTCGAGGCTGCCCGAGAGCTCCGGCAGCCACTTCGCCTCGGTGAGGACGGCACGGGGGCGGTAGCCGGCGGCCAGCGCACGCTGGATCACCTTGGCGCCCTCGGCGATGAACAGTCCCTCAGCGGGCTCGCGCACCGAACGGGCGGCGACGTCGGTCAGCGTGGTGAAGTCCCGGACCCGGGGGTCCGACGGATCGAGGACGGTGACCGCGGCGGTCACCTCGATCAGGCGGTGCCGGTGGCGCCCGGCGGCTGCTCCGCCGGTGGCTGCTCCACGACCTCCGCGTCGACGATGTCCTCCGGGGCAGGGGCCGGGGTCGGGCTCGGCGTGGCGAACGTGTCGAACGTCGAGGGCGCCCCGGGCGCCCCGGGCGTGGGCGCCGCGAACGCGCGGCTGACGGCACCGAGCGCCCCGGACAGCTCCGCGGGGATCACGAACACCTTGTTCGCGGTGCCCTGGGCCAGCAGCGGCAGGGACTGCAGGTACTGGTAGGCCATGACCTGGTCGGTGGCGTGCCCTGAGTTGATCGCGTTGAACACCTTGGCGATCGCCTCGGCCTCGCCCTGCGCGCGCAGCACCTGGGCCTGCGCCTGCCCCTCGGCCTTGAGGATCGCCGCCGTGCGGCCGCCCTCGGCCTCGAGGATCGCTGCCTGCTTGCTGCCCTCCGCCGACAGGATCGCCGCGCGCTTGTCGCGGTCGGCGCGCATCTGCTTCTCCATCGACTGCTGCACGCTGGCCGGCGGGTCGATGGCCTTGAGCTCGACCCGGTTGACCCGGATGCCCCACTTGCCGGTGGCCTCGTCGAGCACCCCGCGCAGCTGGGCGTTGATGTTGTCGCGGCTGGTCAGGGTCTCCTCGAGGTCCAGGGATCCGACCACGTTGCGCAGGGTGGTGACGGTCAGCTGCTCGACGCCCTGCAGGTAGCTCTGGATCTCGTAGGTGGCCGCCTTGGCGTCGGTGACCTGGAAGTAGATGACCGAGTCGATGCTCACCACGAGGTTGTCGGAGGTGATCACCGGCTGGGGCGCGAAGGAGACCACCTGCTCGCGCAGGTCGATCAGGGGCCGCAGCCGGTCGATGAACGGGATGATGATCGTCAGGCCCGGGTCCAGGGTGCGGTTGTAGCGCCCGAGCCGCTCGATGATCCCGGCCTGTGCCTGCGGGATGATCTTGATGGTGCTGAACACGACCAGGATCGCGATCAGTGCCAGGACGACGGCGATGATCAGGCTCTCCACGGTTCCCTCCCTTGTGGTGACTCTTCCCGGCCGGTGCCGGCTATCCGACGACTGCGGTGGCACCGTCGATCTCGAAGACCGCGACCTTCTCGCCCGGCTCGAACCGGGCGTCCTCATCGAGGGTTCGAGCCGACCAGATCTCGCCTGCGAGCTTGATCCGGCCGTTGTTCGCGTCCACGACCTCCAGGACGATGGCCTGGGTTCCGACGAGCGCCGCGGTGCCCGACCGCTCCAGCGGAGGCTGGTACACGTGCCGCTTGGCGATCGGTCGGACGAACGCGATGAGGCCGATGCTGACCAGGCTGAAGACCGCCGCCGAGCCGACCACGCCGGCGCCGAGGGCCGCTGCGACCGACGCCGCCAGGGCCCCGCCGGCGAACATGATGAGCAGGAGCCCTGCCGAGGCGGCCTCCGCCCCGGCCAGGACCAGCGCGACCACCAGCCACACGATCCATGCATCCCCGGCATCCACGTGCCCAGCCTAGTCTCCGGCGCCCGATCCGTCCCTTTCCGGTGTAGGCAGCGTCGAGCACCTCAAGGACCTCCCGGCCCCGCCGACCGCGTGCCACGGTGTCCGCGGGCACCGCCCTGGCCCAGTAGCGCCCGCGGACATGCCCGCTGCGCAGCCGGGTGCCGAACGTCTCGCTCAGGTTGCGGCCGGTGAGGACCTCGTGGATGGGCCCGGAGGCCACCGCCCGGCCCTGCCGCAGCAGCAGCACGTGCGTGAACCCTGCCGGGATCTCCTCGACGTGGTGGGTCACCAGGACCTGCGCCGGTGCCCAGCGGTCCGTCGCGATGCCTGCCAGGCGGGTCACGAGGTCCTCGCGGGCACCGAGGTCGAGGCCGGCGGCAGGCTCGTCGAGCAGCAGCAGCTCCGGGTCGGTCATCAGGGCCCGGGCGATCTGAACGCGCTTGCGCTCCCCCTCGGACAGCGTGCCGAATCGCCGCTCGGACAGGGTGTCGGCGCCCACCAGCTCCAGGACGCCGCGCGCTCGGGTGGTGTCAGGGTCCTCGTAGGCCTCGAGGCCCCGACCGGTGACGGCCCAGGCCGCCGTGACGACGACATCGCGGACCAGCTCGTCAGCGGGGATGCGATCGGCCAGGATGGCGCTGGCCAGGCCGATCCGCGGTCGGAGGTCGAACACGTCGACCGAGCCCAGCGCCTCCCCGAGCACCTCCACCCGACCGGAGGTGGGATGGATCTGGGCCCCCGCGAGCTGCAGGATCGTGGTCTTGCCGGCCCCGTTCGGCCCGAGGACGACCCAGCGCTGGTCGTCGGTGACCTGCCAGTCGAGGCGGTCGACGATCGGGCGGCCCCCGCGCAGGACGGTCACCTCGCGGAAGCTGAGCACCTCGACCACGCGCCCACCCTACCCGCGCACAACGGGCGCGCCGGCCCGCGCCGTGCCCTACCCTCCTTCAGGTGGGTGCTGCGCAGATGACCGCCATTGCCGTGTGGCTGGGATCGTGGCTGCGCGGGTCCGCCGGGTCCGACGACCTGCTCGAGGCGATGGCGAGCGCGGCTCCGGACGCTCCTGCGGTGGGCAGCGTGAGGGGTGCCGCCCCGACCCCGCTGCCCGACCTCCTGCGGGCCGTGCGGAGGTCAGGGGCGCAGGGCACGTGGCTGCTCCTCCCGCGACCCGGCCGCACCATCGGATGGCCGGCGGGCACGGTCGGGCCGCCCGTCCCGGCGGTCCTGCTGGGCCGTGGTGACGTCGGCGTCGGGCTGCTGCGCCATGAGCCCACGGGCTGGCGTTGGGACGCACTCGGCTCGGCCGACCTCAGCGCGCTGATGGCCGGGATGCTCACGGCGCGCTCCGGTGCACGGGCGCTTGCCGAGTCCGCAACGGCAGCCGCCGAACGCCTCGAGCACCTCGGCCTGGACCGGGCAGCCACGCGGTCGGCTCCCCGGGTCTGGGAGGTCGCCCTGGGCAGGCTCCCCCGGGACCTCGATCCCCAGGTGGAGGCACTGCTCGTGCGGCTGGGCGCCCTTCACGACGCCCTGGACCTCGCGCGGGTGGAGGACGGTGCGGCCGTGACCGCCGGCGAGCTCCGCGCCAGGGCGGCGGCGGTCCAGGAGGTCGTGGGTCAGGTGGAGGACGTGATCGCCGGCGTGGTGGGCGGACTGAACGCCCCCCTGCTCGCGTCCCCCCAGCGGGAGGCGCGGCCCACCACGGCTGTGGAGCGCCGCACCTGACGCGACGTCGCGCCCCCGGGGGGCCGGCTTCCGCCGGGTAGCGTGCACCTCGTGAGTGACACGACCTTCCATGCGACCGTCGTCGGCGTCGACCGCCCCGGTGTGACGGCCCGCATGTTCGGGGCCCTGGCCGAGACCACGGTGCTCGATGTGGAGCAGGTCGTCGTCGCCGGCCAGCTCGTCCTCGGCGCCGTGCTCCTGGCTCCCCTCGGGTCCCAGGACCTCCTGGCTGGGGAGCTCCGCTCGGCGGTCCCCGGCTTCGAGGTGTCGGTGCGGCACGTGCACGCCGCGGACGTCGCCGGGATGCTGTCGAACTGCACCGTGACCATCGTCGGCCAGGCGATCACGGGCGCCGACGTCAGCGCGCTGGCCTCGACCATGGCCGCCGGCGGCGCGAACATCATCCGGATCGACCGTGTGGCCGACTACCCGGTCACGGTCCTGGCCCTGGAGGTCCTGGCCCCCGATCTGGGCGTGCTGCGCAGGGAGCTGGTGGCGCGCTGCCACGACCTGGACGTGGATGTGTCGGTGCAGCCGCGGGGCCTGGCCCGCCGGGGGCTGCACCTGGTCGTCATGGACGTCGACTCGACGCTGATCCAGGACGAGGTCATCGAGGTGCTGGCCCGGTTCGCCGGCAAGGAGGAGCAGGTGCGCGCGATCACCGAGGCGGCCATGCGTGGGGAGCTGGACTTCGCGGAGTCGCTCCACGCCAGGGTCGCCGCGCTGGCCGGACTGCCCGAGGAGGTGATCACGCGGGCCCGTGCCGAGATCCGGCTTGACGCCGGGCGCCCGCACGCTCTGCCGGACGCTCAAGGGACTCGGCTACCGGATCGCGCTGGTCAGCGGCGGCTTCACCGAGGTCATCGGCCCGCTGGCCGACGGATCTGGGCGTCGATGCGGTGCGCGCCAACGGCCTGGAGATCGTCGACGGCCACCTCACGGGCCGGGTGCGGGGGCCGGTCATCGACCGTGCCGGCAAGGAGCAGGCCCTGCGCGAGTTCGCGGCACGCGTTCGGCATCGACACCACCCGCACGATCGCGATCGGTGACGGTGCCAACGACCTGGACATGCTCTCGGCGGCCGGCCACGGCATCGCGTTCAACGCCAAGCCGGTGGTGCAGGCTGCCGCCGACTCGGCGATCAACGTGCCCTACCTGGACACGGTGCTCTACCTCATGGGCATCTCCCGCGAGGAGGTCGAGGAGGCCGACGCCGCCGCCGGGATCGGCCCCGTCAGCCCCGCGGTGTCCTGAACTCCTCGAGCGCTGCGCAGCCCGGGGCGAACTCCGACCACGGCCGCTCCGCGCTGAGCAGGGCCACGGCGCACGTCGGGAACTTGACGGCCACCTGGTCGCGCAGCTCCTCATGCCCCGGACCCGCCAGGCTCAGGACCAGCTCCGAGACGCCCGGCTCGTGGCCCAGGATCAGGACGGTGCTGGCGTCCTCGGGGAGGTCCTGGACGAGGTCGAGCATGTGCGCGCCCCAGGCCTGGTAGACACGCGGGTCGGTGACCACCGGACCGGTGTGGCCGAGCTCCTGGTTGATCAGCGACCAGGTCTCCTGGGTGCGCCGGCTGGGGCTCACCACGGCCACGTCCACAGCGCCGACGAGCCCGCGGATGCGCTGCCCCATCTGCGGGGCGTCGCGCAGCCCCCGCGGGCCCAGGGGACGCTCACGGTCTGGCACGCCGGCGGGCCACGCCGACTTCGCATGGCGCACGACCAGCAGCCGCCTGCTCGCCACGTTCATGGGTCCTCGATATCCCGGCGGCCGCGTTCGGGCCCCGCACCCACTACCCTGCCACAGGTGAGCAGCGCCCCAGCGGAGTTCCCCCAGCGTCGGTTGATGGCGATCGGGGGCGCTGAGGACAAGCTCGGCGCGACCCGGATCCTCCGGCGCTTCGTCGCCGAGGCCGGCGGATCCCAGGCCCGGATCGTGGTCTGCGCCACGGCATCGGCGCTCGGCCCCGAGATCGTCGAGCTCTACGAGGAGCTGTTCACCAGGCTCGGAGTGGCCGAGGTCGTCTCGGCCCGCCCGCGCGACCGGCGTGAGGCCGACAAGCAGGAGCACAGGGACGCGGTTGCCTGGGCGTCCGGGGTCTTCTTCACCGGCGGCAACCAGCTGAAGCTCTCCGCCGCGATCCGCGGGACGCGCTTCGGCGATGCGGTCGTGGATGCCTACGAGCGTGGAGTGATCGTGGGTGGCACGTCGGCCGGGGCATCCGTGGTCAGCGAGCACATGGTCGCCTACGGCTCCCCCGGGGCGCAGCCGAAGTTCCGCATGGTCGCCGCCGCCCAGGGCCTCGGGCTGCTGCCCGGCGTGATCGTCGACCAGCACTTCTCCCAGCGGGAGCGCTTCGGGAGGCTCATCAACCTGGTGGCCTCCTCCCCCGACCTCCTGGGGATCGGGCTCGACGAGGACACGGCGATCCTGGTCACCGACGAGACGGAGCTCGAGGTGATCGGCAAGGGCTCGGTCTTCTGCGTCGACATGCGCACTGCCGTGACCGATGCGGCCATGGCGCGGGGCACCGCACCGCTGATGATCTCCGGCGCCGGGGTGCACTTCCTGCCCAACGGGGCCCGCTTCGACCTCGCCTCACGCACCCTCGTGTCCTACCGTGACCAGAGCGCGGTGGACCCGCGCGACCTGCCCCAACCCACCCACGACCTGGCCACCATCTCCCGCCGGGTGGCCGCCGAGGGCGTGGATGACTCGGTGGTCGCCCGCAACGCCCGTCGCCGACGCCGGACCAAGCAGCAGCACAAGGAGCCATCGTGACGACCGACCGCCCCGTGCCGACCGGTCCGGCCGCGCCGGACCTCACGATCGTCGAGACCCGGGTCTACCGGGGGCCGAACATCTGGTCCTACGGGCCGGCGATCCACCTGGTCGTGGACCTCGGCTCGCTCGAGGAGCACCCGAGCGACACGCTGCCCGGGTTCACCGAGCAGCTGCTGGCCTGGCTCCCCGGCGTCGGGGAGCACTCCTGCTCGCGGGGGCGAAAGGGCGGCTTCGCGGAGCGCCTGCGCGAGGGCACGTGGGTCGGGCCACGTCGCTGAGCACATCGCGCTGCAGCTGCAGAACGAGGTCGGTCACGACACACGACGGGGCAAGACGCGCAGCACCGGTGAGCCCGGGCGCTACCACGTGATCTTCGGCTACCAGGACGAGTCCGTCGCGCTGGCCGCCGGGAAGCTCGCCGTGCGGATGGTCAACGACCTGGTCAGCCACGACCCCGAGTTCGACTTCGATGCCGAGTTCGAGGAGTTCCTCCTGCTCGCCGAGCGCACGGCGTTCGGCCCGTCCACGCAGGCGCTGGTCGACGAGGCGGTCTCGCGGGACATCCCGTGGATGCGCCTGAACAGCGCCTCGCTGGTGCAGCTGGGCCAGGGTCGCTACGCACAGCGGATCCGCGCGACGATGACCTCGCACACCTCCGCGCTGGGTGTCGACATCGCCAGCGACAAGGACATCACCAACAAGCTCCTGAGCGCCGCCGGGCTCCCCGTGCCCAAGAGCGACTCGGTGCGCACGCTGCGCGGTGCCCTGCAGGCGGCCCGCCGCATCGGCTACCCGGTCGTGATCAAGCCCCTGGACGGCAACCACGGCCGCGGGGTCGTGCTCAACATCACCGACGACGCGGAGCTGGAGGCCGGCTACGACGTGGCCCGCGAGGAGTCGCGCAGCGGCTACCTGCAGGTGGAGAGCTTCATCACCGGCAACGACTACCGGTTCCTCGTCGTCGGCGGGAGGATCGCAGCGGTGGCCGAGCGGGTCCCCGCGCACGTCGTGGGCGACGGGCACCGCACGGTCGCCGAGCTGGTCGAGGCCACGAACGCCGACCCGCGCCGGGGCGTCGGCCACGAGAAGGTGCTCACGAGGATCAGGGTCGACGACGCCGCCATCGCGCTGGTGGGCGCCCAGGGCCTGGCCATGGATGCCGTGCCCGACCAGGGCGTGATGGTCAAGCTGGCCCTGACCGCGAACATGTCCACCGGCGGCATCTCCATCGACCGCACGATCGACGCCCACCCCGACAACATCGAGATCGCCGAGGAGGCCGCCCGCGTCGTCGGCCTGGACGTCGCCGGCATCGACTTCATCGCGCCGGACATCACCGCGCCGGTGCGCGAGGTCGGCGGGGCCATCTGCGAGGTGAACGCGGCTCCGGGCTTCCGGATGCACACGCACCCGACGATCGGCGAGCCGCAGTACATCGCCAAGCCGGTGATCGACCTGCTGTTCCCCCCGGGGACCCCGAGCCGGGTGCCGATCATCGCGGTGACCGGCACCAACGGCAAGACGACGACCTCACGGATGATCGGCCACGTGTTCAAGGGCATGGGACGCAAGGTCGGCATGACCTCCACGGACGGCGTCGTCATCGACGAGCGCCTGGTGATCCGCTCCGACGCGTCCGGCCCGAAGAGCGCGCGGATGGTGCTGCAGAACCCGCGCGTGGACCTCGCCGTCCTCGAGGTCGCCCGCGGGGGGATCCTGCGCGAGGGTCTGGGCTACGACCGCAACGACGTTGCCGTGGTGCTCAACGTGGCCTCCGACCACCTCGGGCTTCGGGGCATCAACACCCTCGACGACCTCGCGGACGTCAAGAGCGTCGTCGTCGAGGCGGTGCCCAGGGGCGGTCACGCGGTGCTCAACGCCGATGACCCGCACGTCGCGGCGATGGCCCGACGCTGCCACGGGGAGATCGTGTGGTTCACCATGTCCGAGCCGGGCTCCCCGACCCGGGCGATGGTCGACCGGCACTGCCGCGACGGCGGCCTGGCCCTCGTGCTCGAGAAGGGCGACCTCGGCGAGTCCATCGTCCTGCGCCAGGGGAAGCGCTCGATGCAGGTGGCGTTCACCCACCTCCTGCCGGCCACGTTCGGGGGCAAGGCCCGGTTCAACGTGGCCAACGCGATGGCGGCTGCGGGCGCCTGCTTCGCCGGCGGGGCGCACCTGCACGACATCCGTGCCGGCCTGCGCACGTTCTCGACCAGCTACCACCTGGCCCCGGGACGCCTGAACCACATCGACGTCAACGGCGTCAACGTGTTCGTGGACTACGCGCACAACCCGGCCGGGCTGGAGGCGTTGGGCGAGTTCATCGCGTCCTACACCGAGGGCCTGGACGCGGCACGTGCCGAGGTCCACAAGCGACGCCGGATCGGCGTCCTCGGCACGGCCGGGGACCGCCGCGACTCCGACATCCTCGAGCTGGGCCGCACGGGCGCCCGGCACTTCGACCTGTGCGTGGTCAAGGAGGACCTCAAGCTGCGCGGTCGCCAGCCCGGCGAGGTCGCGGCGCTGCTGGAGCAGGGCGTGCGCGAGGCGATGGCCGAGGGCGCCCGTGCCAAGGAGGTGCGGGCGGTTCCGCTGGAGATCGACGCGGTCCGCTGGGCGGTGGAGCAGGCGAACGCCGGCGACGTCGTGGCCATCTGCGCCGACCAGACCGATGCCGTCTACTCCCAGCTGGAGGAGCTCGGCCACTCGGCCATGCACGAGTAGCGCATCGGGTCGCCCTTCCGACGCGGGTCAGGTGATCGTGGCTCGGGCTGCCTCGACCTTGGCGCGGATCGTCGCGGGATCGTCCGCGACCGCGCCCATGTTGTCGAGCAGCGCCACGCAGGCCGCCCGGTCCTGGTGGATCATCATCGCGATCACGTCGCCGTCGTGGGATCGGGCCAGGATCGTGCGCAGGCCCGTGGGCTCGTCGGCGACCTCCTCGAACGGCTCCTTGCCCGCACTGCGGATGCCGGCACGTTGGAGGGCGTCGATCTCCTCCTGCGTGCGCCCGCGGAGGTAGTGCGGCTTGGCGGCCAGCTGCACGGTGTCGGCCGCCTCCCCCGCGAGCCGGCCCACGTCGAAGATGCCCTGGTCGGTCCGGTCCCCTGCGTTGCCGATGGAGGCGTGCAGCTGGGCGCCGGGGCGGCGCAGTCCGGTCCCGACCCGCAGCAGCGCCTCGGCCCCGGCCTCGTTGTGCGCGAAGTCGAGGATGACCGTCGCCGAGCCACCGTCCGGGGTCGGGGCGCTCCAGATGTTCATCCGCCCCGGGCTCGTCGCGGCGTCGGGCAGGAAGCTGCGCAGTCCGGCCGCCACAGCCTCGGGGGGCAGGCCGGCGGCGAGCCCCGCGCTGGTCGCCGCCAGGGCATTGGCGAGGTTCTCCCGGGAGAGCCCGGCGATCGTGGCGGGGATGTCGATGACCGCGCCGAGGTCGATCGGGCCCCCAGGCCACCCCTCGACGATGATCCTGCCGCCCCGCACGGTGGTCAGCCGTGCTCCGAGCTCGCGTGCGAGGCTGGCACCGGGCCCGTCGGGGTCGAGGGCGAAGAACCACGGCTGCCCCGGGCCCGCGTCGTGGTACTGGCTCACCAGCGGATCCTCGGCGTTGAGCACCGCCCAGCCGCCGGGGCGCACGACCCGCACGACCGTGGACTTCGCCCACGCGAGCATCTCGACGGTGTCGATCCCCTGCAGCCCGAGGTGATCGGGGCTGACGTTGGTGAACACTGCCACGTCCACGGCGGAGACCCCCATGCCGCGCAGCATCAGCCCGCCGCGGGCGGTCTCCAGGACGGCGAACCCGACCCCGGGCTCGCCGAGCACCATCCGCGCGCCCCCGGGCCCGGACCAGTCCCCCGGCTCGATGCACCGGCCCTCGACGAACACCCCGTCCGTGCTGCTCCACGCGGCGCGCAGCCCGGCCTCCGCGGCCATGCGCCCGAGCAGTCGTGTCGTGGTCGTCTTGCCGTTGGTCCCGGTCACGGCGACGGTGGGGACCGCAGGGTCCAGCAGGCGGGGCGGGTCCCCGGGGTCCGCGGAGCGCACCGCACCGGCGACGGCGGCGATCCGGTCGTCGAGCGGGACGTCCGGGCCCATCCGCAGGACCTCGACGAGGGCGTGGCCGATCGCCTCGCCGGTCCCCTCCCTGGACCAGGGCAGGGCCACCACCACGGTCCCGTCACGTCCGGTCCGGCTCACGGCCGGACCGACGTACGCGTCGGCCGCCAGCGCGATCCGGTCCGCGACCGCACACAGGTCCAGCCCCGGCTCGGTGGGTCCGGCGAGCGTGACGCGGACGGCGGGCCCGGGGATGTCGGCGTTCGGGCCGAGCAGGACGCGCAGCTCGATCAGCATGGCCGAACTCTGCCACGTCACTCCCGCGGGATCACCCTGACGGCGTTACTGTGGCCGGCGTGGAATGGGGACTGAGTGGACAGGTGGCCCTCGACGTGGTCGAGGCCGACTTCCGGGCGCTGCCGCTCGCTGCCAGCGCGCAGGCGGCGATCGACGCTGGTCGGGCCCACGGGGCCGGGCACGTCGACGTCCGGATCTCGCGGCAGCGGACCCGGTCGGCCTCCGCCCGCGATGCGCGACCGCTGGCCGTCGTCGCCGACAGCGTCACCGGCCTGGGCGTGCGGGTGCTCGTCGACGGCGTCTGGGGCTTCGCGGCCGGGGACGTGGTCTCCCCGCAGGCCGCCGCGGAGGTCGCCGTGCTCGCGGTGGCGATGGCCCGGGTGGCCACCCCGGTGGCACGCGAGCGGGTCGAGCTGGCTCCGCGAGCCGGTGCACGCCGGGCAGGTGTGGGCCAACCCGGTGGCCATCGACCCCTTCCTCGTGCCCGACACCGAGGTGCTCGCGCTGCTCGAGTCCCGCAGCGCTGCCCTGCTGGCCAGCGAGCACGTGCAGCGGGTGGACGCGGGCTTCCACGCCTTCCGCGACATCACGTACTACGCCGACAGCTCGGGCACGGACACCCTGCAGCAGCGCACCCGGGTCGCCGGCGACTTCTCGGCCTTCCACGTGACCGACGAGCGCTTCGACGACATGGCATCCTGCGCCCCGCCCGTGGCGCGCGGCTGGGAGTACCTCGTGGGTGACGGCTCCTGGGACTGGGAGTCCGAGCTGGCAGCCCTGCCCGACCTCCTCGCGGAGAAGGCCGTCGCGCCGTCGGTCGAGCCGGGCCACTACGACCTCGTCATCGACCCGACCAACCTCTGGCTGACGATCCACGAGAGCGTCGGGCACGCCACGGAGCTCGACCGGGCGCTGGGGTACGAGGCGAACTACGCCGGCAGCAGCTTCGCGACCCTGGACCAGCTCGGCAGCCTGAAGTACGGCTCGCCCCTGATGCACGTGACCGGTGACCGCACGGCCGCGTTCGGGCTGTCCACCGTCGGGTTCGACGATGAGGGAGTGGCTGCCCAGTCCTGGGACCTCGTGCGCGACGGCATCCTCGTGGGGTACCAGCTCGACCGCCGGATGGCCGCCGACCACGGCTTCGGGCGCTCGAACGGGTGCGCGTTCGCCGACTCCGCGGTGCACGTGCCCGTCCAGCGGATGCCCAACGTGAGCCTGCAGCCCGATCCCTCGGGGCCGGACCTCGAGGGCCTGATCAGCGGCGTGGAGGACGGCCTGTACATCGTGGGCGACAAGTCGTGGTCCATCGACATGCAGCGCTACAACTTCCAGTTCACGGGTCAGAGGTTCTTCCGGATCCGCTCCGGTCGGATCGTCGGCCAGGTCCGCGATGTCGCCTACCAGTCGAGCACGCCGACGTTCTGGGCCGGCCTGAGGGCGCTCGGCGGGCCCAGCACCTACCTCCTGGGCGGGGCGCTCAACTGCGGCAAGGCGCAACCGGGCCAGGTCGCCCCCGTGAGCCACGGGTGCCCGGTGGCCGTGTTCGAGGGGATCAACGTCCTGAACACCCGGCAGGAGGCGAAGGCATGAGGCCCCAGGAGCTCGTCGAGCGCGCGCTGGAGCTGCTCGGGCCCGACCGCGGGACCGTCGTCGTCGAGAACAGCACGAGCGCCAACCTGAGGTGGGCCAACTCGACGCTGACGACGAACGGGATGACCGCCCAGCAACGGGTCCATATCGTCGCGCATCCGGAGGTGCCCGGCGGGATCGGATCGGGGACGAGCAGCGCGGTCGTCCGCACCGCCGACGAGCTGGGCGTGCTGGTCGCGCAGGCCCGCGCCGAGGCGCTCGGGGCCGGCCCGGCGCAGGACTCGGCACCGGAGGTCCCCTCCCGGCCGGCCAGCCCCACATGGGACCTGCCCCCGGTCCACTCGGCCCCCGACGAGCTCGCGCCGGTCAGCGCCCTGCTCAGCGAGGTCCTGCCCGCCACGGACATCCGGCACTTCGGCTACGCAGAGCACACCGTGACGAGCTCCTACCTCGGGACGACCAGCGGCCTGCGCCTGCGCCACGACCAGCCGGCGGCTCGCTTCGAGCTGTGCGGGAAGTCCGCGGGTGGGACACGTTCGGCCTGGGCCGGGCGGTCCGGGCGACGCTTCACGGAGATGGACATCGCCGGCACCCCCGACGAGGTGCGCCGGGGACTGCAGGCCCAGGCCACGCGCATCGACGTCGCCCCGGGCAGGCAGCGCGTGCTGCTCTCAGCGTCTGCGGCGGCAGACATGCTGATCTACCTGCTGTGGTCCGCTGGGGCCCGCGACGCCGTCGAGGGCCGCAGCGCCTTCAGCCGGCCCGGCGGCGGCACGCGGGTGGGTGATCGGCTCGCCTCCCGCCCGGTCTGGCTGCGCTCGGACCCGGACGCCGTGGGGCTGGAGTGCGCCGACCATGTCCAGGACACGGTGTCGTCGGCAGCCTCGAGCACGTTCGACGCGGGCCTGGCACGCAGCGCGACCGACTGGGTCGCCGATGGGACGCTGCGCGCGCTGGTCACGACCCGGCACTCCGCGGGGCTCGCGGGGATCGCGCACACGCCCTTCGTGGACAACATCCTCGCCGGGGTCCAGGGATGCTCGGGGAGCCTCGACGACCTTGCCGCCCGCGTCGGCGACGGCCTGCTGGTGACCTGCTTGTGGTACATCCGCGAGGTCGACGCCCAGAGCCTGCTGCTCACCGGCCTGACCCGTGACGGGGTCTACGTCGTCCGGGACGGCCAGGTGGTCGGGGCCGCGGGGAACTTCCGGTTCAACGACTCCCCGCTGGGCATGCTCGACCGGGTCGCCGACGCCGGATCGCCGGTCGACTGCCTCCCGCGCGAGTGGGCTGACTGGTTCACCCGCGCACGCATCGCCCCGCTGGCGATCGACGACTTCAACCTGTCGACGGCCAGCGAAGCAGTCTGATCAGGCGTCCTCGAGCCGGAATCCGATCTTCATCGACACCTGGAAGTGGTCGACCTCGCCGTCGCGGACATACCCGCGGATCTGCTCGACCTCGAACCAGTCGATGTGCCTGATGGTCTTCCCGGCCCTGCTCACCCCGTTGCGGATCGCTGCGTCGATGCCCTCCGGGCTGGTTCCGACGATCTCGGTGAGGCGGTAGGTCCTGTTGGTCATGGGGTCTCCTCGTGGTGGTCGATGCTCACCTGTGCAGGATGCCGTATCGGCGGCCCGGTCGTAGGCTGAGCGGGTGAGTCGGGTCGAGGTCCATCGCATCACATCGGCGCAGCCCGGCCCGTCGGCGGACCTGGTCCACCGCGAGCGCCAGTACCTGTTCCTGATGGGGATGCGCATGGTGGCCATCGTGGTCGCCGTCGTCGTGCCGGGGTTCTGGCGCTGGATCGCAGTCGCGGCGGGGATCATGCTGCCCTACTTCGCGGTCATCCTGGTCAACGCCGTCAAGGTCCGCGGGACGCCCGACGACCCCAACTACTTCGTCCCCGAGCCCAAGGTCGCGATCACTGAGGCTCCGTTCGGTGGAGCCGTCATCCCGCACGAGGACTGAGGCGCCGCGGGATCAGCGCCACAGCCGGGCACCCCGGGTTCGTGGTTCGGCGTCGTGATCCGTGTCGGCCAGCTCGGCGGCCGGCGCGGCGCTCGTGACCCAGGCGCCGTACCTGGTGGCCAGTGGCTGGGCGGAGAAGCCGTGGGCCACGACGCTCAACAGCACGGTGAGGCAGATGGTCGCCAGTACGGTTCGCAGCGTGTCGTCGACGTCGAGGGACTCCAGGGCGATCAGCGCGAAGACGACCGACGCGAGCCCGCGGGGGCCGAACCATCCGATGAACGCGACCGTGCGGGGGCGCAGCCCGGTGCCGATCAGGGCCAGGGCCACGGGGGCCATCCGCACGAGGGTGAGCGCCAGGACGGCGAAGAGCAGCTCCCGCCAGCCGGCCTCGCGCCACACGAGCGGCACCGCCACGAGCCCCAGGACCAGCCACACCGCATAGCCGAGCAGGTCGGAGAGCTCCTCGGTGCCGAGCAGTGTGGACTCCTCCTCATGGATCCACGCGGCCGAGCCTGCGAACGCCGTGCCGGAGATGAATGCGGCCACGAATCCGTTCCCGGACGTGAGCAGTGCCGCGCTGTAGGCCAGCAGCGGGATCATGAGCACGCCGAGCGTGCGACTGGCCCGCGTGCTCATCCCGCGACGCCGCGACCATCCCAGCAGCGCACCTCCCGAACCACCGACCACGATCCCGGCGACCACCCCCACGGCCAGCTCGATGAGCGCGTCCGCGATCGACTCCCGGGGAGCCAGCCCCTCCTGGCCGGCGAGGACGGCGATGGCGAACAGGACCACCGGCGTGGCCAGGCCGTCGTTGAGCCCACTCTCCACGTTGAGGGCACGTCGGACGCGGGTCGGGACGACCGGGTTGAGCACGGTGGGCGCCCCGAGCCCGGCATCGGTCGGGGCGAGTGCTGCGGCCAGGAGTAGGGCCATCATCACTGGGAGGTCGGGGAACAGCGCGCGGGCCAGCACGTAGCCCGCCAGGATCGTCAGGGGAAACCCGACGAGCAGCAGCCGCGCGTACAGCCCCCCGTCCGAGCGGATCTCCCGGGGACGCACCTGGGCTGCGTCATGGAACAGGATCAGGACGAGCGTCACCTCCGCGACGAGCTTCGTCCCTGCTGTGACCGCCTCGCCGAGGTCGTCGACAGCCAGCCCCAGGACCGCGCCGACAGCCACGAAGGCCAGGGGCGCGGTGATCAGGCGCCGGCCCAGGGCCGCGGCGATGGAGGTGAACCCCAGCACCAGGACCGCGAAGATGACGGCAGCCTCAAGGCCCGTGGACTGATCTGCCGACACGGGCACACTGTAGCGAGCCAGGGATCAGCGGACGGGCCCCCACGAGTGCAGTGTCTGGTAGTAGTTGGCGCGCTGGTAGGCCTCCGGCTCCGCGGCCTTGCTGAACGAGACGGACCCCTTGGCCTGGGCCACCGAGGTGTAGCCGCGCTCGTCGAGCCAGGTCTCGAGGCCGTTCACGAGGGTCGCCACGTGACCGGGCCCGTGGCGCAGCAGCGCCGCGGTCGTCATGGTCGCGTCCGCTCCGGCGAGGATCAGCTTCACGACGTCCTCGGCGGAGTCCACTCCCCCGCTGGCGGCCAGCGAGAGCGGGACCTGCCCGGAGAGGATGCCGATCCACGCGACCGACTGCCGCACGTTGCCCGGGACGCTGAGCATCAGCCGTGGACGCACCGAGGGGACCTCGAGGTCGATGTCGGGCTGGTACAGCCGGTTGAAGAGCACGAGGCCGTCGGCTCCGGCGTCGGCCAGCTTGGTGGCCATGTTGGCCAGGGCGCTGAACCACGGGCCGAGCTTCACCGCCACCGGGACCGGCACCTCGGCGCGCACCGACCCCACCAGGTCGATCACCCGCTCCTCCACCTCGAGGCCGGTGACCCGGGGGTCGGTGATGACGTCGTAGACGTTGAGCTCGATGGCGTCGGCGCCGGCGTCGGCCAGGCGTGCGGCGTACTTCACCCAGCCGCCGCTCGTGGTCCCGTTGAGGCTGGCGATCACCGGGACGCTGACGGTCTCCTTGGCGCGGGTCACGAGGTCCAGGAAGCGGTCCGGGCCGATCGAGTAGTCCTCGAACTCGGGCAGGTAGTCCGCCGCCTCCGCGACGGTGTCACGGCCCTCGTCCAGGAGGTCCGAGACCCACCAGGACTCCGACTCGATCTCCTCCTCGAACAGGCTGGGCAGGACGATGGCCCCCACGCCGGCGTCGTCCAGGCGGCGCCACTGGTCCGGGTCGCCGGTCACGGGTCCGGGTGAGGCCACCACGGGCGTCCGCAGGGTCAGCCCGAGGTACTTGCTGGTCAGGTCCACGCTCATTCGTCGCTCTCCCCTTCATCGCTGCGGCGGGCACGCCGTCCGTCCGGATCCGGCGGCGGTGCAGCGCGCTGCACCCCGGCCAGCTGCTCGTAGTACCTCCACCGCTCGGCGATGTCCTCCTCCGAGCGCGCCATGAGCTCCTTGGCCCGCGCTGGGTCGGAGCGGAACAGCATCGAGAACCGGGCCTCCTTCTGCGCGAAGTCCCCGAACGGGATGCTCGGTGCCTTGGAGTCCAACTGGAACGGCGCGCCGTCTGCTGCGCCCGGGCGGTAGCGGTACAGCGGCCAGTGCCCGGAGTTGACGGCCAGCTTCTGGTGGCCCATCGAGTCGGCCATGTCGAAGCCGTGGGCGATGCAGGTGGAGTAGGCGATCACCAGCGACGGGCCGGTGTGCGCCTCGGCCTCGACCAGGGCCTTGACCGTCTGGACCTCGCTGGCGCCCAGCGCGATCTGCGCCACGTAGACGTCGCCGTAGGCCATCGCCTCCAGGCCGAGGTCCTTCTTGTGCAGGCCCTTGCCGGCGGCCGCGAACTTCGCCACGGCGCCGCGGGGGGTGGCCTTGGACTGCTGGCCACCGGTGTTGGAGTAGACCTCGGTGTCCATCACCAGGATGTTGACGTCGTGCCCGGATGCCAGCACGTGGTCCAGGCCGCCGTACCCGATGTCGTAGGCCCAGCCGTCGCCGCCGACGATCCAGAACGTGCGCCGGACCAGTGCCGTCGACAGGTCGATCAGGGCGGCGGCGCGCGGGTCCTGGTCGGCCAGGGCATGCAGGCGCTCGACCAGCTCGGCGACGTGGGCCCGCTGCGCGCGGATCCCCGCGTCGTCGCCGGCCGTGTAGCCGCCGGCGATCCGGCCCACCAGGTCCAGGCCGAGCTGCGGCTCCAGCTCGGCGAGGAGGGTCAGGGCGTGGGTCTGCTGGCGCTCGTAGGCAAGGCGCATGCCCAGCCCGAACTCCGCATTGTCCTCGAACAGGGAGTTGGACCACGCCGGTCCGCGGCCGTCGCCGTTGACCGTGTAGGGGGTGGTGGGCAGGTTGCCGCCGTAGATCGACGAGCAGCCGGTGGCATTGGCGACCAGCAGCCGGTCGCCGAAGAGCTGGGTGATGAGCTTCAGGTACGGGGTCTCCCCGCACCCGGCGCAGGCACCGGAGAACTCCAACAGGGGCTGGCGCATCTGCGATGTCTTCACGCTGTCCGGTGACCACAGGGACTGGTCGGCGGGGGTGATGTCCAGGAAGGCGTCCCAACGGGTCCGCTCCACGTCGAGGTGCTCCTCGATGGGCCGCATGTTGATCGCCTTGCGCCGGACCTCCGACTTGTCGAACGCCGGGCACTGGCCGACGCACACGCCACAGCCGGTGCAGTCGTCGGGCGCCACCTGGATGGTCATCTCCAGGCCCGGCTTCTCCCGGTTGCGGAAGCCCTTTGACGGATGCTCCGCGTGTGCGGGGTTCTGCGCCGGGTCGAACACGCTCATCCGGATCGCAGCATGCGGGCACACGATCGTGCACTTGCCGCAGTCGATGCAGAGGTCGGACTCCCAGATCGGGATCTTGGTCGCGATCGTGCGCTTCTCGTAGGCCGCCGTGCCGGTGGGGAACGCCCCGTCCACAGGAAGGGCGCTGACCGGCAGGAGGTCACCCTCACCGGCGATCATCCGCGCGGTGACACGCGCGACGAACTCCGGGACGTGCTCGGGGACGGCCGGACGTCGATGCAGGGTCGAGGTCGCGACCTCGGGGACCAGCACCTTGTGCAGCTGGTCGGTGGCTGCGTCGATCGCGGCGAGGTTGCGCTCCACGACCACGGCTCCGCGCTTGCCGTAGCTCTTGCGCACCGCCTCGGTCAGCCGCGGCATGGCCTCCTCGAGGGGCAGCACCCCGGAGATCGCGAAGAAGCACGCCTGCATCACGGTGTTGATGCGACCCCCGATGCCCGCCTTGCGGGCCACGGCGGTGGCGTCGATGGTCCAGAGGTCGAGGTCCTTGGCCAGGACCTGCTGCTGGACCTCGTTGGGCAGCCGGTCCCACACCTCGTCGGCAGGGTACGGCGCGTTCAGCAGGACCCGGGCTCCGGGCCCGGCCACGGCCAGGACGTTGAGCTTCTCCATGAGGCCCCACTGGTGGACCCCGACGAACGTCGCCTCGCTGATCAGGTACGTGCTGGTGATCGGGTCCTCGTCGAAGCGCAGGTGACTCACCGTCGACGGAGCCGGACTTCTTCGAGTCGTAGACGAAGTACGCCTGCACGTTGAGGTCGGTGGCGCCGCCCACGATGGTGGCGGTGTTCTTGTTGGCGCCCACGGTGCCGTCGGACCCGAGGCCGAAGAAGACGGCCCTGACCCGGGAGGTGTCGGCCGGGAAGTCGATGGGGACCTCGAGGGAGTTGTTCGACACGTCGTCGACGATCCCCACCACGGACTGGCGCTGGGGCGCGGGGGTCCCTGCCTCGGTGAACACCGCGGCGGCCATGGCCGGGGTGAACTCCTTGCTGGACAGCCCGTAGCGCACCCCGATGGTGCGCGGCAGGCCGGCGGTGAAGTGGGCCGCCGCGCGCGGGTCGAACAGCGCGGCCATGACGTCCAGGTGCAGCGGGTCGGCCGGCGCTCCGGGCTCCTTGGTGCGATCCAGCACCGCGAGGGTGCGCACGGTCGGAGGGAGGGCGGCGATGAGCTCGGCGACGGGGAACGGCCGGTACAGCCGCACCACCAGCAGCCCGACCCTCTCGCCCCGGTTCGCCAGCGTGTGGACGGCCTCGCTGACCGCACCAGCCCCGGAGCCCATCAGCACGATGACGCGGTCGGCCTCGGGGTGGCCGACGTAGTCGACGAGTCCGTAGCGACGCCCCGTGGCCTCGGCGATCCGGTCGAAGGTCTCGGTGACGATGCGCGGGACGGCCTCGTGGAACGGGTTGCACGCCTCGCGTGCCTGGAAGAACACGTCGGGGTTCTGGGCCGTCCCCCGCAGGACCGGGCGATCGGGGTCCAGCCCGCGCAGCCGGTGGGCGGCGAGATCACGCGGGTCGACGAGGTCCAGGAGGGTCTGCTCGTCGAGCAGGTCGATCGTTGCCAGCTCGTGGCTGGTCCGGAAGCCGTCGAAGAAGTGCATGAACGGAACGCGGCTGGCCAGCGTCGCGACGTGGGCCACCGCGGCGAAGTCGCCGGCCTCCTGGACGCTGGACGCGGCCAGCATCGCGAACCCCGTCTGCCGGGCGGACATCACGTCGGAGTGGTCGCCGAAGATGCTCAGCGCGTGCGTCGCCAGCGTGCGGGCGGCGACGTGGATGACGGTGGGCGTGAGCTCGCCGGCGATCTTGTACATGTTCGGGATCATCAGCAGCAGGCCCTGGGAGGCCGTGAACGTCGTGCCCAGGGCGCCTCGGGTGACCGCCCCGTGCAGGGCGCCGGCGGCACCGGCCTCGCTCTGCAGGGACGTGACCTCGGGGACCGTCCCCCACAGGTTCCGGCGCTGCTTGGCGCTCCAGGCGTCGGCATGCTCGGCCATCGGCGAGGCCGGGGTGATCGGGTAGATCGGGATGACCTCGCTGTAGAGGTGCGCCACGCGGGCCACGGCCTCGTTGGCATCCATCACGGAACGGGTCGGCTGGGGCATGGGCCCATCCCACCACGCGCCGGGACCCCAACGTGGTGCCATAGGTCCCGCCGGACGTCACGCCCGGGCCAGCCAGGGCGCCCCCACCGGCGAAGGCGTCACCGCGTGCCGAACGGCAGCACCCCAGGATCTGCTCCCGTCCTGACGATCCGCTCCCGTCCAAAGGGGAGCCGACAGTCGAAGCGGGAGCAGATCGTCGGTCGGTCGGTCGCGACGGGGGATGCGGCGGGGGGCGCGTCGGGCGTCAGTCGAGGGCGGCCAGGGCCTCGGCGAAGAGGTCGCGGGACTCCTCGAGGAGCATCACCATCGTGCGTGAGCCGCCGACGGTGGTCATGAAGTTCGAGTCGCCGGGCCAGCGCGGCACGATGTGCTGGTGCAGGTGCCCGGAGATGCCGGCGCCGGCGGCCGATCCCTGGTTCAGCCCGATGTTGAACCCCGCCGGACTGCTGGCCGCGCGGATCGCGCGCATCATCCGGGCCTGGAACCAGCTCAGCTCGCCGGACTCCTCCTCGGTGAGGTCGGTGAAGTCCGCGACGTGCCGGTACGGGCAGATCAGCACGTGCCCCGGGTTGTACGGGAAGAGGTTCATCACCACGTAGGTGTGCTCGCCGCGGGCGACGATCAGCCCCTCCTCCCGGTCATCGGTGCGGCAGAACGGGCACTGCGGACCGGCCTCGGTGTCGGCCGGCCGGCTCTCCCCCTTGATGTAGGCGATCCGGTGCGGCGTCCACAGCACGTCCCAGGCGTTCTGCTCCACGGCGGGCTTCCCGTCTAGACCTGGCGGTGGTCCGCGATGGCCGCGACCACCTCGGCGACGGCCTCGGCGATCGGCACCCCGTTGCGCTGGGTGCCGTCGCGGTAGCGGAAGCTGACCGCGCCGGCGGCGACGTCCTCGTCACCGGCGATGAGCATGTAGGGCACCTTCTGCTTCTGGGCGTTGCGGATCTTCTTCTGCATCCGGTCATCGGAGCTGTCCACCTCGACCCGCACCCCGGCAGCGCGCAGTGCCGCGGCGACCTCGTGCAGGTGGTCGACGTGGCGCTCGGTGATCGGGATGCCGACGACCTGGACCGGGGCCAGCCAGGGCGGGAACGCACCGGCGTAGTGCTCGGTGAGGACGCCCATGAACCGCTCGACCGAGCCGAACAGCGCGCGGTGGATCATGACCGGGCGCTGGCGCGTGCCGTCGGCGGCCTGGTACTCCAGCTCGAAGCGCTCAGGCAGGTTGAAGTCCAGCTGGATCGTCGACATCTGCCACGTGCGGCCGATCGCGTCGCGCGCCTGCACCGAGATCTTCGGGCCGTAGAAGGCGGCGCCCGCCGGGATCGGGCACGAGGGTCAGGCCGGAGGCCTCGCCCACCTCGGCCAGGGTCGCGGTGGCCTCCTCCCAGAGGTCCTCGGAGCCGACGAACTTGTCCGGGTTGCGGGTGGAGAGCTCGAGGTAGAAGTCGTCGAGCCCGTAGTCCTTGAGCAGGTCCAGGACGAAGCCGAGCAGCGACGTGAGCTCGTCGCGCATCTGGTCGCTGGTGCAGTAGATGTGCGCGTCGTCCTGGGTCATCCCGCGCACGCGGGTCAGCCCGTGCACGACGCCGGACTTCTCGTAGCGGTACACGGAGCCGAACTCGAACAGCCGCAGCGGCAGCTCACGGTAGGACCGCCCGCGCGAGCGGAAGATCAGGTTGTGGAACGGGCAGTTCATCGGCTTGAGGTAGTAGTCCGCGCCGGCACGGCGGATGTTGCCCTCGGCGTCGCGCTCCTCGTCGACGTGCATCGGCGGGTACATGCCGTCGGCGTACCACTCGAGGTGCCCGGAGGTCTCGAACAGCTGTGCCTTGGTGATGTGCGGCGTGTAGACGAACTCGTAGCCGGCCGCCTCGTGCTGGCGGCGCGAGTAGTCCTCCATCGTGCGGCGCATGATGCCGCCCTTGGGGTGGAACAGCGCCAGGCCGGAGCCGACCTCGTCGGGGAAGCTGAACAGGTCCAGGTCGATGCCCAGGCGGCGGTGGTCGCGCTTGGCGGCCTCCTCGAGGAAGGCCAGGTATCCGCGCAGGCCGTCCTTGTCCGGCCACGCGGTGCCGTAGATCCGCTGCAGCTGCTCGTTGGCCTGGTTTCCCAGCCAGTAGGCCGCCGACGAGCGCATGACCTTGAACGCGTTGGGCGCGATCATCCTGGTGGTGGGCACGTGCGGTCCGCGGCAGAGGTCGCCCCAGACCGTCTCGCCGGAGCGGAGGTCGACGTTGTCGTAGATGGTCAGCTCGCTGCCGCCGACCTCCATGACGTCGGCGCCGCCCTCGCTGCCGACCAGGCGGCACTTGTACGGCTCGTCGGCGAGCTCGATGCGCGCGTCGGCCTCGGACACCACCCGGCGGACGAAGCGCTGACCCGCCTTGACGATCTCGACCATGCGCTTCTCGATCCGGGCCAGGTCCTCGGGATCGAACGGCTCGGCGACGTCGAACTCGTAGTAGAAGCCGTTCTCGATCGGCGGTCCGATGCCGAGCTTCGCCTCGGGGAAGAGGTCCTGGACCGCCTGGGCCATCACGTGCGCGCAGGAGTGGCGCAGGACGCGCAGGCCGTCGGGCTCGGTGACCATGACCGGCTCCACGGTGGCCAGCGGGCGGGCCGGCTGGTCGAGGTCGACCAGCTCCCCGTCGACGCGGGCGACGGCCACGCCCCGCAGCCCGGGGACCACCTCGCCGAGGACGTCGGCCCACGTCGTCGTGGCGTCGATGTCCCGGACCTGCGGCTCCCCGGCGACGACGACTGTGACCTGCGCGGACATGGGACTCCTCGATGCGATCCCGGCCATCGCCGGACAGTTGGTGTGTCGGGGCCAGCCTACCCAGTCGTCGCCGGGCCACCGCATGGATGCGGACGGACCCTGCGGGCCCGATCACGGTAGCGTCAGGGCGGGAGCGAGCCACCCGGGGTGGAGGTGCTGATGTCCAGCGATGAGTACGTCCTCGTCGTCGCGCTGTACGCCGACTCGGACGAGGCGCTGGCCGACCTGCGCGAGGTCACAGCACCGGGCGCGTTCGATCGAGCCGTTGCCGGCTCCGGGATCCTGCATCGGGACTGGCGACGCCCGATGCTGCAACAGGGAAGCGGCGGGACCCTGTCCTACGGGATCGGCACGGGCGCGGCGGTGGGGATCGTGATCGGCGTGTTCCTCACCATGCCGCTGGTCGGCGCGGCCGTGGGAGCGGTCATCGGCGGGCTGGTCGGGCGGCGCGCGAGCCTGCGCGAGGTCGACGGCCTGGTGGCCCTGCTCGGTGACGCGGTCCCCGTCGGATCCACTGCCCTGCTCGCCGTGGTGAAGGAGGAGCAGCTGGTGGAGTTCCGGGCCGCGCTCCCCCGCGCGTTGCGCTCGTCGGGCCGGGTCCTCGACGACGGCCGGCTCACCTCCTACGTCCGGGCCTTCGTCCGCGGGAACCCGGAGGCGCTCGAGGCGCTGGAGCGCCAGTCCGGGCGCACCGGCGAGCGGTAGTCGAGCCATCGGCGGTCAGCCACGCGATGGCCGCACTTCATGGCGTCGACGCGAGACCCGCGGTGCGGGTACGCCCGAGTCCATCGAACTCACGCGCACCCGCACCGCGGGTCCCGACTTCAGTGGAGCAGCTAGCCCGTGACGGTGAACGACTTCATGAGGCTGGCTGTGGAGCTGTTGCCTGCGTAGACGTCGATCTGTCCCGGCTCGACGACGAACTTCCCACGGTTGTCGTAGAACCCGAAGTCGTCACGGTCCAGGGTGAAGGTGACTGTCGTGGTCTGACCCGGGTCGAGGGTCACCCGCTCGAAGCCGCGCAGGCGTCGCACGGGCTGCGAGAGGCTGGCCACGGGGTCATTGATGTAGAGCTGCGCGACCTCGTCGCCCTTGACCGTCCCTGTGTTGGTCACATCGACGGTCGCGGTGACCGTCCCGTTGCTGGGCACGCTGTCGGTGCTCAGGTTCAGGTTGGTCGTCTCGAAGGTTGTGTAGCTCAGCCCGTATCCGAAGGGGTACAGCGGATCGCAGGTGGCGAGGTCGCGGTACCGCGAGTTGTACTTCGACTTCACGTCGCAGGGGCGACCGGTGGGCTCGTGGTTGTAGTAGATCGGAACCTGTCCGACGTTCACCGGGAACGACACGGGCAGCTTGCCACCCGGGTTGACCGTCCCGAAGAGGACGTCTGCGACGGCGTTTCCGGCCTGGGTGCCTGGGAACCACGCCTCGAGGATCGCCGGGGACGGGCCGACGACGCCGTCGAGGGTCAACGGACGGCCGTTGAACAGCACGACGACGAACGGCTTGTTCGTCTTGGCGATGGCCGCGATCAGCTCCTCCTGCAGGCCCGGCAGGTCGATCTCGCTGCGTGCGGCAGCCTCAGCGCTCTGCCCGCGGGACTCGCCGAGGGCGAGGACCACCTGGTCGGCATTCTGCGCGGCGGTGACCGCCTCGGCGAAGCCCGCATCCGATCCGCACTCGTCAGCCGGCGTGTTGTTCGGCGGCTCCTTGTCGGCGATCGTGCAGCCCGCAGTGAAGGTGGTGTCCGGGTTCACGGCCTTGATCCCGTCGTACACCGTGACCGCGTCCTCGTCCTTGCCCGTTGCCCCACCAGGGACCGAGCATGTCGTGCTGGTTGTCCCCGAGCGGGCCGATGACCGCGATCTTCTTGCCGGTGGTCAGCGGAAGGGCGCCGCCCTCGTTCTTCAGCAGCACCATCGAGCGGCCGGCTGCCTCGCGTGCGGCGGCAACGGCGTCGGGCAGCAGGAGCTTGGACTCCGTGAGGCTCGGGTCGACGTAGGGGTTCTCGAACAGGCCCGGCGCGGAACTTGACGCGCAGGATCCGGCGCACCGCATCGTCGATGCGCTTCATGCGAGATCCGACCGTCGGCCTTCAGCTGGGCGCCGTAGTCGCGGATGAACGTGCTGACCATCTCGGAGTCCGTGCCCGCGTTCAGCGCCTGCGCGGCGGCGTCGGGGCCGTCAGCGGCCACACCGTGGCCGCACGACCCGGTGTCCGGGGTCTTCGGCGGGCACACCCGCAGCTCGGCGACGGCGGTGTAGTCGCTCTCGATGAAGCCGTCGAAGCCCCACTCCTTCTTCAGCACGTCGGTCTCGAGGTACTTGTTGGCGCAGCCGGGCACACCGTTGATCGCGTTGAAGGAGCACATCACGGTGTCGGCTCCGGCCTCGATGGCGGCCTTGAACGGCGGCAGGTACAGGTTGCGCAGCCGTTGCTCGGACATGTCGGTGGTGTTGTAGTCCCGACCGCCCTCAGGCTGGCCGTAGGCGGCGTAGTGCTTCACGCTGGTGACGACCTTGTCGGGCGCGCTGTAGTCGGTGCCCTGGGCGCCCTTCACCTGGGCGACCGCGAACTCCGAGCCCAGGTACGGGTCCTCACCGGCACCCTCGACGATCCGGCCCCAGCGAGGCTCGTGGGAGACGTCGACCATCGGGCTGTAGATCTGCTTCAGGCCGACCGCCGCCGATTCCCTGGCACCGTAGAGGGCGCCCTGGTAGGCCACATCCGGGTCGAAGCTGCTCGCCGCGCCGAGCGGGACGGGGAAGATCGTCCGGTAGCCGTGGATGGTGTCGTAGGCGAACAGGATCGGGATCCCCAACCGGGACTCCTCCACCGCGAGCTTCTGGAAGTGGTTGATCTTCACCGGGTCGATCAGGCTGAAGACCGACCCGACCCCGTTGCGCGCGTCCTCGTCGGTGATCTGGCCGTCGGACAGCAGCTGGATCTGCTGCAGCTTCTCCTCCAGCGTCATCTGGGCGAGGAGCTTGTCCACCCGCCGCTCGACGCCGCGGTCCTCCCCCTTCTGCTTCGCCTGCTGTGGCGCCACCCCCCCTTCAGGGATGGTGGCGGCGACCCCCGAGCCCGCGACCGTGGCGGCGAGCCCGAAGGCCAGCGCACCGATGACAGCTTTGCCCAACCGTGGATACATGGATGATCCCTTCGCAGCAGCTCGGGGGCCGGTTGGCCCCTCGCGGTTCCCGGGCATGCGTCACGTGAGGTGAGCCCGGGGAGCGGTGCGCGGCCGGAACCAAGGCGTCCACGGCGACGGTGATGCACCGGTGTCAACGTGCCTCTGCCTGTCCGCACCCGGATCGGGCCCGAAACGGGTGCTCTGAGACGTCCTGCAGTGAACCACTGCGCGCTTCCGAGCGTCAACGGGCTGGGCAGCCGACGCCCCAGGGGGTTCCGTCCGCAGTCAGCAGCTGCGCGTGCTGGGGACCGCTCCGGTCAGCAGGTAGCCGTCGACGGCATCGGAGACGCAGAGGTTCGAGTGCCCATAGGCGGTGTGCCCGAACCCGTCGTAGGTCAGGAGTGCGCCGGACTCGAGCTGCCCGGCCAGGGCGGTCGACCACGGGTAGGGCGCCGCGGGGTCGTGGGTGGTCCCGACGACCAGGACCGGGTCCGCCCCAGAGGCTGTCGTGGGTGCGGCTGTCCCGCTGGGCGGCACCGGCCACGCGCCGCAGAGGGCCGCGGTGTCGATCAGGAACCGCCCGAAGGTCGGGGACGCCTCGGCCAGCTGCTGGGAGTACGCGGTGAGCTGCTCGGGTGGTCAACCGGGCTGGGGAGTCGAGGCAGGTGATCGCCGTCGACGCCTCGAACGCATTCCCCGGGTAGTGCCCGTCAGTGCTCCGTCCCGCGCCGGCGTCGGCCATCGCCATCAGGGGAGCGCCATCGGCCCGGTCCAGTGCGGCGGTCAGCGCGGTGCTCAGGTCGGGCCAGGTCTGGTCGTCGGCAACGCCCTGCATGAGCGCGCCGACAGCCAGAGGTGCGGTGAGGTCACGGCCAGAGCCGGTCGCCAGCGGCTGCGTGGCAAGGTCGGTCAGCAGGTCGCGGAACCGGTCGAGGGCTGCCGCGCTGGGTGCGGGCAGCGGGCAGCTCGCGGAGTTCAGGCAGTACGCCACGTATCTGCCCAGCGCGTACTCGAACCCCGCGGCCAGGCCGAGCGTGCGCTGCGTGTCGTCCATGGTGGGGTCCAGGCCGGCGTCCAGGACCATCCGGCCCACCCGCGCCGGGAACAGGTCGGCATACCTCGCGCCCAGCTCCGTGCCGTAGGAGACCCCCAGGTACGTCAGCCGGTCATCGCCGAGGACCGCGCGGACGATGTCGAGATCTCGGGCCGCGGACGCGGTGTCCACGTGGGCGAGCAGGTCGCCGGCGTCGTGGGCGCACCCGTCGGCGATGGAGGATGCGTCCGCGGCGCGCCGGGCGGGGCCGCCCTGGGCAGCCACGTCGTAGCCCGGGCTGCGCCAGGCGTCGAGCTGGGCGTCGGTCACGCAGCTGACCGGCGTGGATCCACCGACCCCCCGCGGGTCGACGCCGACGAGGTCGAACACGTCGCGGACCTCGCCGCCGACCACTTTCGCAGCGCCGTCGAGGGCGCCCACGGCTGAGAGCCCGGGTCCTCCCGGGTTGATGACCAACGAGCCCAGCCTCGTGCGTGCGTTCCGGGCCGGGACACGGGCGAGGGCCAGCTCGAGGGACCCGGCATCGGGGTGGGCGTAGTCACGTGGAACGGTCAGCGTCGTGCACTCTCGGTGGGCGAGCGGGCAGTCTGCCCACGTGGCGACCTGCGCGTAGTAGCCGGCAACAGTGGGATCGGGTGCCACTGGCGGGGACACAGGCGGCAGCGGGATCGGCTCAGGCAACCGGTCCGCGCACCCGGTCAGGGCCAGGATTGCCGCCAGCCCGAGCCGGGGGAACCAGCCACGCGACCATGTCACGGCACCCCATCCTGCTCCTGCGCCGCTACCGCGCGGGTGGGCAGGGCTGCCGCTGCGATTCGGCGTTCCCGTCCCCCTGCGCCCCAGGGCAGCACGCCTACTCCTGGCCCCGCTGGCGGCCGAGCGTGGCGAGGAGGTCCTCGTGGACCTCGAACCAGACCGCGTGACACGAGTCGATCCCCACGCCGTCGACCCAGCCGCGCTCGCCGCGCTCCACGCGTGCGAGCGCGTCAGCGTACCGATCGGCGTACCCACTGAACCGGGCGAGCTCATCCGCGACTGCGTCGACCAGCGGCGCCATCCGGCGTCCCAGCGAACCCAGGGAGTCCAGGACGCGGCCATCCCAGCGGAAGTCGGTGTGGTCGTTGGCCGCCATGGGCGCGTCGATGAGGGGGCGGAGCTGCCAGTCGGTGCACGCAGCCTGGAAGCGGGCATTCAGCGGCAGGAAGGCCGAATGCGCGTCGCCCACCACCCCGGACGCGCCGGACTCGGCCAGCTCAGCGGCGAGCTGCCGCTCATCCTCCCGACGTCCGGCCTCCGTCAGCGCCCACCCCCGATCGCCCGCGAAATCCACGCGCTGGGCCCATCCGTGGGCTTCGAAGTCGAGCAGGTGCTCTGTGACCTCGTCGAGGTCGAGCGAGAATCGTCGGGCGACCTTGATCTCATCGGCCATCCCCTTGAGTCGAATGGCATGCAACGCCAGCAGCGACGGTGCTGAGACGAACGGCTTCACGGTCATCCTCCCCACGAGCGGCACCGCCGCCCTCTCGCCGCCCACGACACATCAGGACTCGGGAGCCACCAACTCCTCCATGGCGTGTCGCCGCGTGCCACCGCGGGCATCCTGCATGGCGTGTCGCCGCGTCCAGGCGGCGGTCACCCTGTGGCGGCGATGTTGACCATCCAGCTCACGCCGAACCTGTCGGTGCACTGCCCGAACACATCGCCCCACATCTGCTTCTCAAGGGGCATCGTCACGGAACCGCCTTCGGCCAGGCCGTCCCAGTACCCGCGCAGCTGGGCCTCGTCGTCCCCGCTGAGGCTGATCGTGATGGCCCCACCGGGCTGGTGGTCCATGCCGGGAGGGGTGTCCGCGCCCATCAGCGTGAAGCCGCTGGGGGTCTGCAGGTTCCCGTGCATGATCAGGTCCTCGATCGGCGTGCCGGCCTGGCCGAACTCACCGAAGGTGCTGAACGTCAGGTCGCCGCCGAAGACGTCGCGATAGTGCTCCATGGCGGCACGGGCGTTGCCGGCGAAGCTGATGTAGGGGTTCAACGTGGCGGCCATGGGTCCTCCTCGACGCGTGGGTCCTCGGAGAGGCAAACCTAGGTCACCCGCCGGCCGGGCGTCCATACCCGCAACCCGCGGCGTCCGTACCCGCAACCCACGTCAGGGCCACGGCGGGGCCGCCCTAGCGTCGCTTGGTCTCGAGGAATCCGGCGATCCGGTCGATGGCGAACGTGAGGTCCTCGACGCTGGGCAGGGTGACGATGCGCACGTGGTCCGGCGTGGGCCAGTTGAAGCCCGTGCCGTTGGTGATCAGGATGTGCGTGGCCCGCAGCAGCTCGATGACGAAGGCCTGGTCGTCGTCGATGGGGTAGACCTCCGGGTCGAGCCGGGGGAACAGGTACAGCGCACCAGCCGGCTTGACGCAGGACACTCCGGGGATCTGCGTCAGGAGTTCATGGGCCACGTCGCGCTGGGCCATCAGCCGCCCGCCGGGCAGGATGAGGTCGTTGATGCTCTGGTGGCCTCCGAGGGCGGTCTGGATGGCGTGCTGGGCGGGCACGTTGGCGCACA
This sequence comes from uncultured Actinomycetes bacterium, assembly GCA_963700395.1. GTDB lineage: Bacteria > Actinomycetota > Actinomycetes > S36-B12 > CAIYMF01 > Prado023. The sequence goes on from CAVOXI010000001.1 coordinate 419,181, forward strand.
TCCGCATGTTGGCCAGGAGGGTCAGCCCCTCGAGGAAGTCCGAGGCCCGGTGCCGGGCACCGGTGACCGCGACCCATCCGCTGCGGAACCCGGCGACCCGGTACGCCTTGGACAGGCCGCTGAACGTCAGGCAGAGGATGTCCTCCGCGAACGTCGCGGCGTGCACGTGCTGGGCCCCGTCGTAGAGGATCTTCTCGTAGATCTCGTCGGCCAGGAGGACCAGGTCGTGGCGCGTGGCGAGCTCCACGAACCCCCGGATGATGGCGTGCGAGTACACGGCTCCGGTCGGGTTGTTGGGGTTGATCAGGACCAGCGCCTTCGTCCGCTCGGTGATCCGTGACTCGATGTCCTCCAGGTCGGGGTTCCACGCCATCGGACTCGTCGCACAGGTAGTGGACCGCGCGCCCGCCGGTCAGCGTCACGGCCGCGGTCCACAGCGGGTAGTCGGGCGCCGGGACGAGGATCTCGTCGCCGTCGTCGACCAGCGCCTGCAGGGTCATCGAGATCATCTCGCTGACTCCGTTGCCGAGGAAGACGTCATCGACCGTGACATCCAGGAGTCCCTCGTCCTGGTAGAACTGCGCCACCGCCGTCCTCGCCTCGTAGATGCCCCGGGAGTCCGAGTACCCCTGCGATGAGGGGAGGTGGTGGATCATGTCGACCAGGATCGACTCGGGCGCCCCGAAGCCGAACGGGGCAGGGTTGCCGATGTTCAGCTTCATGACCGAGTGGCCCTCAGCCTCGAGCCGGTTGGCCTCGACGAGGATGGGTCCGCGGACGTCGTAACGGACGTTCAGCAGCTTCGAGGACTGGCGGATCGGACGCATGCGGCAATCCTCGCATCACCTCCGCCCCTGACTTGCAGGCTGTTCGTCGGTGACCGGGTTGCGATAGCGTGCGCGCATTCTGGGAACCAATGCAGCATCCGACTCGGTCCACCTCGATGTCGTGGCGCGTCTGCGCGCCGCGGGGTGCGTGTTCGCCGAGGACGAGGCGCAGTTGCTCGTCTCGTCGGCCCGCACGCCTGCCCAGCTCGAGTCCTGGGTGCGACGTCGGGCCTCGGGCGAGCCCCTGGAGCAGGTGCTCGGATGGGTCGAGTTCCTCGGCCTGCGGGTCGCGGTCGATCCCGGCGTGTTCGTCCCACGCCGGCGCACCGAACTGCTGGCCCGGCAGGCCGTGGCGCTGGCCCGTCCGGGTGACGTGGTGCTCGACCTGTGCTGCGGATCGGGTGCCGTCGGTGCTGCGGTCGCCGCCAGCGTTGCGGGCGTCGAGCTGCACCTTGCCGACATCGACGCAGCCGCCGTGCGGTGCGCCCGGCGGAATCTCGCAGACCGATCGGCGCACGTGCACCACGGTGACCTGTACGCGGCGCTGCCCCCTGCGCTGGCGGGCCGCATCGATGTCGTCGTCGTGAACGCACCCTACGTGCCGACGGGCCAGATCAGGCTCCTCCCACCCGAGGCCAGGCAGCACGAGCCCACGAGGGCACTCGACGGGGGTGCCGACGGGCTGGAGGTGCAGCGACGGGCGGTGGCAGGTGCCGGGACGTGGATCGCCCCAGGTGGCCACCTCCTGGTCGAGACGAGCAACCACCTGCTCGCGGGGACGCAGGAGCTGCTCACCGACGCGGGCCTCAGCCAGTACGTGGTCCGAGATGACGAGGTGGGCGCCACGGTCGTCGTGGGGCGGGTCGCGGGCGATGATCGCCGACCGAGAGATTCGAGGCAACCAGGCCCCGCCCGCGTGAAGGCCAGGCCGCCCGGGCTTGGGCCCGATCCTTCCGTCAGACCCGGAGGAATGCGGACTGCGCCCAATCGAACTGCCGAGCCAGCCCTTCGCCCAAACTGACCTTAGGCTTCCACCCGAGGGCGGCGTTGATCCGGTCGGTTCGACCACCAGTCCGAGTCACGTCACCTGCCACGGACGGAGTCCTTACGATATTCAGAGGCTCCGCGGCCAACCTACCAACCATGTCGATGATCTCGTTCATCGTCGCGGGTGAGCCGCCCGCGACGTTGAAGACAGACCCTGGCTTGACGGGCTCCAACCCACAGCGAAGGGTCGCGTCCACGACATCGTCCACAAACGTGAAATCCCGGATCTGAGTTCCGGAGCCATGAAGCGGGAAGGACCTGCCGGTGAGAGCCGCATCGATCAGCTTCATGATTGCCAGATCGGGTCGTTGCCGAGGGCCGAAGACCGTGAAGTAACGCAGGCTGACAGTCTCGAGCCCGAAGTTGGCGGTGTACAGGCTGCAGAGGTGCTCGGCAGCCAGCTTGGTGACTCCGTATGGGCTGAATGGGGCCGGAACGTCATCCTCCGCCGTGGGGTATCGGTCCGCGTTGCCGTAGAGCGACGAGCTGCTCGCGTAGACGACGCGGCCCACTCCCGCCTTGAGGCTGGCCTCGAGCAACTTCTGTGTGGCCAGTACGTTCAGCCGCAAGTACTCCTCGAAGCCTGAGTCCCAGGAACCTCGAACGCCCGGTTGCCCCGCCAGGTGGTAGACGACATCGACCCCCTCCAGCAGGGGCGTGAGGTCGGCGTCGACCAGATCGGACTCGACCAGGGTGAACTCGCCCGAGGCCAGGGGCCCCACGAGGTTGGCCTCCTTCCGCAGGCGGCTGTAGTAGGGGGTGAACGAGTCGACACCCGTCACCCTGAACCCACGTGCGAGAAGAGCCTCGACGAGGTGACTCCCGATGAACCCAGCCGCACCAGTCACGAGTGCCCTCATTGTGTTCCTCCGCTCCCAGAAAGTGCAGGGATCGCCGGAGCAGGAAGACGCTCGACCTTCTGCCAGAGATGAAGCGTCTTCCGACCGGTCAGGTAGTGCTGCAGCCCCTCTGCCGAGGCGAGGTTGGATTTCGTGAGGTATCGCGCGGCCGAGGCCGCCGCTCGAAACTGGCGGGGCCCCGGGGTCCTGGGTCCCAAACAGGCAAGGCCGTAGAACGCCAGCTGACCCACCAGGGCCGCGCGCGCGAGCCTCTGGTCGCGTTTCCCCACTCCCACAGCTACGTCCGCGGCGTTCGCTATGAATGAGCCGGCCATGGTGAACGGGAGTAGGAGACGTAGGTACTTGTGGGAGGTGACTTCCCACAGCACAACTGGCCGATCCAGAGGGAGGGTCTCCTTCCACCAGGCGAGCGCCTGCCAGCGGCCGGCAGCGATCCGACGACGCCTCACTGCGTCAGCCTCGGCCGAGGAGGCCGTTGGCTCCAGGCTGAGCGCCCGCGGCGCGTAAGCAACATTGAATCCGGCTCGCGCGACCTGCATGGCGATGAAGAAGTCGTCCTGCACCAGCCCAGGGGGGAACACCGGTACCAGCTCGCGTCGTACGGCCAGCAACTCCCCGATCACTCCCGTACAGCAGCCCAACTGGGACTCGGCCTGCTTGATCGCCGACTCGTAGCGCCAGTAGAGCTTCTCCCCCACTGTCAAGGCCTCGACTCCCCCGTCCACGACCTTGGCGCCGGTGACTGCCCCGACTTGGGGATCGGCGAAGGGCCTCACCAACTCGGAGATGGCATCTGGTGGGCACAGGTTGTTGGCGTCCATGAACACGATCACGTCGCCCTTCGAGGCCTCAACGCCACGTTCCATGGCGCGGGCCTTTCCCTCGCGTCCTGGTCGATGCAGGACGCGAACCCGCCCCCCTGACTCGCGCCGTGCCACGGCTTCTGTCCCGTCATCAGAGCCGTCAGTGACGATGACGAACTGAATCCGATCTGCGGGGTACTCCAGTGACAACAGGTTCCTGACCTTGCCCGCAATGCTGTCGCACTCGTTGAAGGCCGCAACGACCACGCTGACGAAGGGGGGTGTTGACGAGTCCAGGCTCTCGACGGCCTTTCGTCTGGATAGGGCCACGACCGTCATCGGATAGCCTACGTATACGTACCCGGTCACGACCCCGAGTGACGCTGCAATGACACCAAGCACTGGCACCCAACTCCTGCCTGCCATGACTGCAGCGCCGAGGACTCCACGCCCGGGCCACATTCGTGGGACTCAAGGACCTTCGACCTATCGGCCTGTTCGCTGGAAAACGGACCTGACGGTGCCGACGAGGATGTTCAAGTCCAACCGCGGACCGAACTTGCGCACATACGCGATATCGAGTCGGACGCGTTCGTCAAACGACATCTCACCCCGCCCTATGACCTGCCACAGGCCGGTGAGCCCGGGACGGACATCAAGGCGCTCACTGTGCCAAGGATCCCAGGTTGAGGGGCCGAACGACGTTGGTCGGGGACCTACAAGCGCCATGTCGCCCTTGACAACATTCAGGAGTTGAGGAAGTTCATCCAGGCTTGTTTGTCGAAGGAACTTTCCAATGGGCGTTATTCTCGGGTCATTTGGGATTTTGAAGTCCGGAGGGGGAAGGATATTCAGATGCTGGTACTTGGCCTTCAGATCCTCGGCGTTGTGCACCATCGTCGCGAACTTGTACATCTTGAACTGCCGGCCGTCTCGACCGGTCCGTATTTGCGTGAAGAATACGGGATTCTCGACCCCTGAGGCCTTGATGGCGGTGGCGATCAATACGAAGACAGGGAGCAGCAACGGTAAGAAGAAGAGTGCGACCACGAAATCGATCGGGCGCTTAATTAGGCGATACACGAGAACTCACACCTCCTCATCTGAAAACGCGCTGCCAGCTGTCTCTTCCTGCTCCACCATGGAGACTCTTCGAGCAGAATCCGAGCGGAGCCGATCAATCAGTCCGCTGACGGTCAGTGCGTCGTCTGGATAGGTCGCGATTGTCAGGTCCGCCGCGAGCCCCGCCCTGGACAGGCCGGCCTTGATCCGCCTCGCGGCCACCAGGGCCGAGTCCCCGTCTGCTTCCGGAAGGATGAAATAGCCGACTCCATTGCTGACGAAGGCTGTGTCGTCGGCTCGAAGTGTCGCGTCGATCCCCGCGACGAAATCTGCCGCTCTGGGTCCCTCGACAGCCACGCTGCAGAGGCTGAGTCTGCGGCCATGTCGCCTGGCTCGGCGAATCTCGGTCTCCATGACCCGCCAGCCATCGACGCGATTGACTGCGTGCGCCTCCTGCGTGACCCGTCGGGACCTCTGGTGGGCGAGAAAAGCCAAAATGGCGACAACAATGGCACCCAACAACAGGGCCTGCCCCTGGATGGATTCGTCAAGCGTGACCTTAGTCGCGATGACCAAGATGCTCGCCCAGAATACAAATAGACTCAAGGTCCAACCTCGCTTACTTTATCGACGAGGCCCGAATTCTACAGGCCAAGACACAGCGCTGAATATCTACTACCCGTCGCGCGCCAGATTATGCACCGGGCATGAACTTGGTGTCGATCTTGATGTCGTCAATGTCGGCTTGGAGTCCTCCGGAGCTGCCGGTGGCTCCCACTCGCACGGTTCCGGCACCCACGGTCGTGCCCAGAGGGGTGCTGGCCGTGGAGGCGAACGGGGAGCCGAAGTTCACGCCGACTGGCGCAATGAATGCCTCGAGCTTCATTGTTGAGGCGCTGGTGCGCACCTCATGCAGGCCGATCCGGTAATGCGTCCCAGCAGTCAACTTCTGGCTGCCCCCGATCGTGCTGTTGGCATTGCGCAGTTGGAGGACACCGTTTGCCTTCAGGAGCAGTGCACCACTGGTCACCGCAGATGTGCCGGTGCCGTGCACGATCTGGGCGATGCGGACGTCCGACTTGCCGAATGGGCCGGGACGGAACCGGAACGTGGTGAAGACCTCGTCGGCCGCGGTGAATGTTTGCTCCACGTATGCCGCCACGCTGCCTTGGGGAACGGTCACCGAGACCGTCCCCGACAGCGGCGAGGTTCGGTTCAACGTCAGCGTGCCCGCGGCCGTGGTCTTCTCGGCTGCATCATTGCCGGTCAGGGAACCGGACTCGAAGGTCATCTCCTTGACCCGAGATCCACGCACGGCTGCGGTCCACGCCGATGTCGACCCGCTGCGTGTGGCCGCCACCCGATACCAGTGCACCCCCTCTGGGGCACTGTCAGTGAACGTCGTCGATCCCGGGGCCACCGTGCTGGTCACCGAGTCGGAGAACGACGAGTTCGAGGCCCGCTGCACCAGCACGCTGCGTGCCCGCCTGGACCGGATCCCACGACACGTCCACCGTGGTCAGCGATGACTGCACCACCGTGAACCCGGTCGGCGCCGCCGGCGCGGTCGGGGCTGACGGGGTGGTGACGGTGGCTTCCGGGGACCAGGGTGACTGCCCGTTGGCGTTCACGGCTGCGACCCGGTACCGGTAGTCGGTGGAGGCTGACACGGTTTGGTCGTCGTAGGAGCTGGTTCCCGCGGGCAGCGTCTGGCCAACGGCGGCCCAGGTGGCGCACGACCCGGAACACCGCTGGAGCACGAACCCGGACTCGTCGTTCGAGGCGTCGACCCAGGACAGGCTCACCCGTGTCTCGTTGACCGCCGAGGCCGTCAACCCGGTCGGCGCCGCCGGCGCGGTCGGGGCTGATGGGGTGGTGACGGTGGCTTCCGGGGACCAGGGTGACTGCCCGGTGGCGTTCACGGCTGCGACCCGGTACCGGTAGTCGGTGGAGGCTGACACGGTTTGGTCGTCGTAGGAGCTGGTTCCCGCGGGCAGCGTCTGGCCAACGGCGGCCCAGGTGGCGCACGACCCGGAACACCGCTGGAGCACGAACCCGGACTCGTCGTTCGAGGCGTCGACCCAGGACAGGCTCACCCGTGTCTCGTTGACCGCCGAGGCCGTCAACCCGGTCGGCGCCGCCGGCGCGGTCGGGGCTGATGGGGTGGTGACGGTGGCTTCCGGGGACCAGGGTGACTGCCCGGTGGCGTTCACGGCTGCGACCCGGTACCGGTAGTCGGTGGAGGCTGACACGGTTTGGTCGTCGTAGGAGCTGGTTCCCGCGGGCAGCGTCTGGCCAACGGCGGCCCAGGTGGCGCACGACCCGGAACACCGCTGGAGCACGAACCCGGACTCGTCGTTCGAGGCGTCGACCCAGGACAGGCTCACCCGTGTCTCGTTGACCGCCGAGGCCGTCAACCCGGTCGGCGCCGCCGGCGCGGTCGGGGCTGATGGGGTGGTGACGGTGGCGTCCGGGGACCAGGGTGACTGCCCGGTGGCGTTCACGGCTGCGACCCGGTACCGGTAGTCGGTGGAGGCTGACACGGTTTGGTCGTCGTAGGAGCTGGTTCCCGCGGGCAGCGTCTGGCCAACGGCGGCCCAGGTGGCGCACGACCCGGAACACCGCTGGAGCACGAACCCGGACTCGTCGTTCGAGGCGTCGACCCAGGACAGGCTCACCCGTGTCTCGTTGACCGCCGAGGCCGTCAACCCGGTCGGCGCCGCCGGCGCGGTCGGGGCTGATGGGGTGGTCACCGAGGGCATGAACTTGGTGTCGATCTTGATGTCGTCAATGTCGGCTTGGAGTCCTCCGGAGCTGCCGGTGGCTCCCACTCGCACGGTTCCGGCACCCACGGTCGTGCCCAGAGGGGTGCTGGCCGTGGAGGCGAACGGGGAGCCGAAGTTCACGCCGACTGGCGCAATGAATGCCTCGAGCTTCATTGTTGAGGCGCTGGTGCGCACCTCATGCAGGCCGATCTGATAGGTCGTCCCCACCGTCAACGTCGTGCCCGAGCCGACCACTGTGTTGTAGTTGCGCAGTTGGAGGACGCCGTTTGCCTTCAGGAGCAGTGCACCACTGGTCACCGCAGATGTGCCGGTGCCGTGCACGATCTGGGCGATGCGGACGTCCGACTGGCCGAATGGGCCGGGACGGAACCGGAACGTGGTGAAGACCTCGTCGGCCGCGGTGAATGTTTGCTCCACGTATGCCGCCACGCTGCCTTGGGGAACGGTCACCGAGACCGTCCCCGACAGCGGCGAGGTTCGGTTCAACGTCAGCGTGCCCGCGGCCGTGGTCTTCTCGGCTGCATCATTGCCGGTCAGGGAACCGGACTCGAAGGTCATCTCCTTGACCCGAGATCCACGCACGGCTGCGGTCCACGCCGATGTCGACCCGCTGCGTGTGGCCGCCATCCGATACCAGTGCACCCCCTCTGGGGCACTGTCAGTGAACGTCGTCGATCCCGGGGCCACCGTGCTGGTCACCGAGTCGGAGAACGACGAGTTCGAGGCCCGCTGCACCAGCACGCTGCTGCCCGCCTGGACCGGATCCCACGACACGTCCACCGTGGTCAGCGATGACTGCACCACCGTGAACCCGGTCGGCGTAGGCGGTGCTGCTGATGGGGTGGTAATTGTGGCTTCCGGGGACCAGGGTGACTGCCCGTTGGCGTTCACGGCTGCGACCCGGTACCGGTAGTCGGTGGAGGCTGACACGGTTTGGTCGTCGTAGGAGGTGGTTCCCGCGGGCAGTGCCTGGCCCGACCGGGGCCCACGTGGCGCACGACCCGGAACACCGCTGGAGCACGAACCCGGACTCATCGTTCGAGGCGTCGACCCAGGACAGGCTCACCCGTGTCTCGTTGACCGCCGAGGCCGTCAACCCCGTCGGCGCCGCCGGCTGAGTTGCAGCTATGGACGCGGGCTTGCCCAGGATGCGCACATCATCGATGTCGGCGTTGAGGACCGGAGGAGTTGTCGAGTTGTTCGTGGTGGAGCCGAGGCGGACGCGATCGGCCCGGGTCGTCCACGCACCCGCCGTGGTCTGCGCGAAGGGTGCGCCCTCGAGTTGATCCGCAGGCTGCACCCACGCTTGAAGCACTGCGTCGGCACCCAACCCCCGGACTTGCCGGATGCGTAGGTGGTACGTGGTTCCGACGGCGAGAGGCGGGCTGTCCGATCCCACCCGCACAGAGCCGTTCCTCAACTGGAGGGTCGTGGTCCCGTTCGAGTTGGCCCTGAGGACGAGGTTCCCGGCGTCAGAGACCAGGCTGGAGATAACGCCAAGGCGCACGTCAACAGTCGGCTTCTGAGCCAGGCGCAGGCTGAACGCCACGGACAGGTCGTCCACGGCAGTGGTCAACTCGTCGAGGTACGACTGCGCCCCGTTGATCGAAGCGGATCCGGAGCCGTGTATGGGGGTGGCCGAGTTGATGCCGACCGACCCGATCACGCGGTTCGCTCCATCCGTGCCCGTGGAGATTCCGCCCTCGAAGGACATGCTTCGGTCATAGGAACAGTCGGGCGCGCTCGCCGGCGCGGCCCCGGGGGTTGAGGCCCCTATGAAGACATCTAGCAGGTTCTTGGTCATCTGGGCGATACGCGCATCCCCCAGAGTCGTCGTTCGAGTCGGATCACGTGGATCAACCTTGTCATCCAGACCCCAGCTCCATGACATGGTTCCCGCGTTGAACACCCAGGCTCCGCTGGGGGCCTGATAGATCGCCGCATTGGATGAGCGGGTCAGGTCGTCACTGTCCACGAAGTTTGAATCCGAGAGGAGGGTGTAGGACTGGTTCGCGGGGAGGGGGTAATGACAGCTGACGCCGTCCGCTTCGTAGCCGACCAGCCCGGGAACGCGATCCCCGTCGGACACGGACGTACCACTGAATATCCAGTGGGTGGAGTTGCGCAGCACGAGATCCGTGTTCAGGACCGAGCGACCGGTGCTTGATACGAAGCTCGAGCCGATGAGCTGCTGCGGCGGCCTGTTCACCGGAGGGTCCTGGAAGCGCACGGTGCGCTTGGTGGGGTCCGATATTGGATCGACCGTCGAGTAGGTGTTGGTGGGGGTGTTCTTGTAGCCAACCATGACCCGGTCGGCAACGCCGGCCGTGGACGGCTCGAAGCGGACCTGCCAGTAGACGTCATTCGATCCCAGGAAGGCGAGGTTCACGCCGGCGTCACGCGCGGCTTCGGCGGCGTCGAACATGGCTCCAGACCAGTACTCGTCGTGCCCCACGCTCAAAAAGCCCTTGTAGGAGCGAAGCCGCTCGCCATGCTCGTGTGTGTCGAGGTTCGTCGAGTAGGCGACGTCGTAGCCGGACTTCTCCAACCACCTGATGAAGTACAGCTCCCACGACCAGTCGGCGGAGACAAGATCATCCGCGCCACTGCATGCGTACGGCCGATCGAATGAGACCTTGACCGCTCTCGGCTTCGTGGAGATCGTGGTGGGGGCTGAGCTCTGATTGTCATAGAGGTTCTTGCCTGTCGCGGGAATGGTGCTGCCGCAGGACTTGGAGCCATCATTCGGGTAGTTGTTGTACGCCTGATATGTGGCGACACTCTGCTGGTAGAGCAGGTCGGCTGGGCGCGCATCGTCCCGTACGACGAACTGTATGTAGTTCTGGAATCCCTGAGCATTGGTCAGGAGCGCAAGGTAGATACCGCTGGTCCAGTCAGGCGGCACGGACAGGGTCGTGGTTGGATTCCACGCGCACTCGATGAGCCCGGTGTCCGGCTGCATCGGGCACGCGGGCTGCGCAACCGCCGGGATCGGGCCAACAGTCGCTACGAGCCGACCGCCTAGGCCCTGGTACCAGCCCATGCGGAAGATCTGGACCGTGACCGACTGAGCCGGGTTGACGGTGACCATCAGGTCGATGGACTGACCCTTGTTGACACTGGTCGCCGACGCGTAGCCCTTGACCTGCTTCTCGACGTCATTCGCCGTCTGCGTCCCCGGCGCGACACCAAGTCGCCAGGCTACGGTCCCCGGCAACTGGTTCTCGAGCGTGATGGGGTTGGGATCCGGGCTGGCAGCAACTGGGCTGACACTGACAGGCAGCAGTGCTGACCAGAGGAGCAGCACCCCCATCAGCACGGGCCACCGCGAACGAGGTCTTTCAATCCGTCGCTGTAGCACAGAGAGTACCTTCCGGCCGACTTGAGAGCGCATCATCGCACCCACATCTGGCTGAGGGCAACGAGTCGGGAGCCTCCGAAACGGTCCCCTCTACGGGCGCGGGGCGCGCGCCCCGTCTGGTCCGCGCGCCCCCAGCCCGAAGATGCCCGCGAAACGGAGGCACGGCTGCTCACGGTGCCCTTGAAACTGAGCCTTGGGGGAGACGAGTCCTGGGCTGAGCTTGACGAAGGGGCAGAAGGCCCGGTAGGCATGGCGGAGCACTCGGCCTCGCGCACTGTCAGTCGGAAGCTTCGATGGGCGGTGAGTCCCACGGGTCATCAGCGGGGCTTGGGCCGATCAGGTCGGGTCGTCTGTAGCTTGCTCCGAGGGTCGCAACGCCCCGCGGTCCGGGGAACCGAGGCTGGGTCAGCCTCAGGCAAGGACTCGGAACTCGCCCCACGGAATGGCGCTGAGTAGGCTCCGGCCGATTGTCGAATCCCACCCTGCTGTTCGTCGATCCTCGAGGTACACCTTTGATGACCCGGAGTTGTCAATGACGTACATCCCGTACACCTGCATTGCTCGAGCTATCGTGCGGGCGGCTGGCGAGAGTCCCATTCTGCTGAAGTCCGCGTCCGTCAGCGAAGGATTCAACTGGATCCGCGTGCCCTCCGGGATGTCTACACCCGCAACGCCTCCGAAGTTACCTCCGTCGGACTTGGACGCGGGATAGACGAACTCTGGGGACGGGGCGTGGTAAGCGAAGGCGAGAGCGTGATCTATGCGCCCACTGTCGACCTCCCACTTGCGGACCAGCCCGGCGAAGTAGGGCGTGCCGGCCCCTCTTCCAGCCAGGCCGTCGGCGAAGCGACCGTTGTAGCCCTCGGTGGTGTGGTAGCGGTAGCCATTCGTCGCACGGTAGACCCCCGAGGAGTCTCGGTAGAACTGCCAGAAGCTGTACTCGGACCCGCTGCTCGGGTCCCAGAAGACTATCTGGCCGTCGGATCCGACTCCCGCTTCAACCCCAACGGGGACCGGCACCCCGGTGATCGTTGCGGCAAACCCATATCCCACGCGTGAGTTGTCGCCCTTGTCGTATGTCGAGAAGTAGCCAGACATCACGATCGTCTGTCTTGGGGTCGAGGTGTTATACCGATACACGGGGATCGTGTACTGGTCGACATCGGAGGTCAGCGGCAACCCATTGTCGGAAACCGCGGTCACCATTGCAGCAGACCGAGGGTGCAGCATCGGGGACGCTGAGATCGGGGTGTTCCATGGTGAGTTGGCGTCATACGGCCGGCACAGTCCTGCGGCCAGATCCGGACAGGTCCCGGGGCTGACGCTGGGGGTCGGGCTGACGCTGGGGGTCGGGCTGACGCTGGGGGTCGGGCTGACGCTGGGGGTCGGGCTGACGCTGGGGGTCGGGCTGACGCTGGGGGTCGGGCTGACGCTGGGGGTCGGGCTGACGCTGGGGGTCGGGCTGACGCTGGGGGTCGGGCTGCTCGTCGCCCCAGGCGGGCTCGCCGAGGCCTTGACGGGGATGGCGACAGCCGCCCAGTCGTCAACGTTGCCGGTCGGACCTCTGAGATCCCCGTCTGCTCCGAGGGTCTGGTTACCGGTCAGCGACGCCATGGATCCCCACGCCGACACCGAGATCCTTTCGCCACTGGCCCCGCTGGACACGTTGCTGACGTAGGCCGTCTGATTGCTGGGGACCGCGAACAACCTCAGACGGTTGGTTCCGAGGCCGAGGGTGAGGTCGCCTGCTGCTGCGTGGACTGTCGCCTTCATGTTCGCGTTGTCCCCCTGGCTGCGTGTCGGTCCGGCGTTGAGTCCTGGTGTGCCCAGCGCGTTTGCCCCGTTCGCCCCAACCACGGCGTGAACGATCCTTACCGCGGCAGCGGCCGAACTTCCCGTGTTCCCGGGCAGGCGCACAACAGGTGTGCCCGTCCACGCGGCGTTCGCTTGCGCGCGGAAGACCGTCAGGGTCTCGATGCCCTGTGCATTGCGCACCTCCGTCACACGATCAAAGCCCAAGCCATCAGCGAGCACCGACACGTCCAGCTTGCGCCATGTCTGGTGGGCAACTGCGACGACGAGAAGGTCCCCGGCCTGTGCCGACCAAGCGGGAAGTCGAAGCGAATTCGAGTTGCCGGAGGAGCTGCGAGTGTCCACAACAGCGACCCCCGCAGGTTCGCCTGTTGCCGGGGTGAGGGGTCCTGCGAAGGTGGCGAGGGCACAGATCCCACTCGCGAGTACTGCGACGGACCGACGGAGAACGTGCGATGACGTGGCCATGCAGACCTTATCGACAGCCGCTCCTGCGGCCTGAAGGACCGCGGTCGACGGTCTCCTCTATCCTGGTGAGGCGCCACCGTGCAATCGGCGAGGCCAGGTGGGTGGGCAGGCCCGGGGTGAGTCATCCGCACAGCCGTCCGTCACGGACCGCACAGGAGATCCGGGCGACGAGGTTCGCGTCGCCGGTCGGGGCACGACGACCAGCGGGATGAACCTGGGGACCTCGGCCTCTACGCCATCAATCTCCGGACGGGTGCCAGCTTCCCGGCCTCCGGGAAGACCTCAAGGACCGCGAGCTCACGTCTCGTCGTCCGCACCAGGAGAAGTGATACGGCGCACACCAAGGGGATCATGACAACGAGGCCCGCATCTGAGACGGCTACGAAGATCGCTATGAGTGCCCCGTATCCAACGATGCTGGCAAACACCCTCGCATTGACGCGCTCAACGGGCCAGATCCCCAGGTCATGGCGCATGATTCCCAGTTTCGCCGCGGTGAGGACCGTTGTGGCACCGAGGGTGCCCATAGCCGCTCCAACCGGCCCGTAGGCCCGTACGAGGGAGATGTTCAGGGTGATGTTCAGAACCACCACGAGGATATTCGCGTAGGCCAGGTTCCGTAGGCTGCCGTGTGCCTTCAGCGTCAGGGTGGTCAATCCGAAGACCGCAAGGAGGTACTGACTCAGCGACAGCATGGCCAGAATCGGAGCGGCTGAGGCATATGTGTTCCCGAAGAAGGCATCTACGACTGGGACAGCGCAACAGATTGTGATCGCTGCGACGGGGAAGGTGAAGACCGCGATCCATACTGAGGCGCGCGCGTACAAGTCCCGAGCATCCTGGGTAGCTCCGTTGACGAACAGACGGGAGGCTACAGGGATGAAGAGGGGGACCAGCGCGAAGAAGACAACAAGATTGCCGTTGGCAAGGGGCTGTACGGCCTGAAGCAGCGCGACGTCCTTTGGCCCTGAGATCTTCCCGACGATGATCACGTCCGAGGCGAAGAGGGTGATCACCAGCAGGTCGGCCGCAACCCCGCCCGCCGTGAAGCGCATCAGTTCGCGGATGGGGAAGACGTACTTCGTGCCGCGGACGAAGACGCCCCGCCGTCGAAGCATCATGGTCAGTGGGGGGAGGTAGATGAGCAACCCAACGATCGATGCGACGACGTATCCGGCTCCCAACATGAAGACGGACCCGTTGGCCGCAAGCACAACGACGACCACTCCGATGCGCAATCCGGGACTGATGACATAACGCCGCCAGAAGATCGCTTTGGGGCGTGCAAATACTGCGAAGAGTGTGCTGGCCAGAGTGTCGAGCGCCTGGAGGGGTCCGAGGAGGATCATCATCGCCAGCAGTTCGACAGTCATCCTGTCGTGGACGACGTTCCTCTGAATCGAGTCGCGACCGATGATGGCGGCGACCACGACCACGGCGCCGAGTGCGACGACCACAGCAACGAAGAACAGGATCGCACCGGAAAGCCGATCGTGATTGTCCGTCTCGTCATAGATGGCCGCGTAGCGAGACATCGTCTGCTCCATGCCCAGGGACACAAGGACTGTCACGATGTTGGCGATGGCCAGGCAGTAGGCGAACGCACCGTACTCAGCTTGGGGCAGGCTGCGTACGAGCAGGACTTGCACCACGAGGTTGGCCCCGATGGCCAGGAACCTGCCGAAGAGAAGCATGGACGAACCGCGAATGGTTGACGACAGGGGGGCTGACGGCGCGGACGGCTTGTCGGTCAACTCACCCCCTCCATGGCTGCGGGAGCAACCACGAGGTTGCTGCTGGCCTGACTGTCGGACCTTCTCGATAGGAAGACGATGGCTGCGCTCAGGGCCACGTAGAGCCAGAGGTATCGGGCGTACCCCAAGGCGAGGAAGAGGCTGCACGCCATGTAGAGCGCCAAGGACGTGATCCCGGCAACGGCTGCGACCTTCAACTGAGGCGCTTGCCTGGCGTGCAGGAGGCCCGTCAGAACGACTGCGATGAGCACAAGGAACACCAGCAGCCCCACGGTCCCGAGATCGGCGGCGAGGCCAGCGACCAAGTTGTGCGCCACGCGCTGGGGTGATGTGTCGTGGATTCCGCCGGCAAGCACTCCCGCGTAATCATGGTAGAAGTAGGGGAACTGTCCTGGACCCAAACCGACAAGGGGGCGGTCCGCGTACGCCCGAACTGCTGCGATCACCTCGGAGAAGCGTCCGAGAGCCGATGCATCGTCCTCCAGGTTCCCGAGAGACAAGGTTGCGAGTCTGGCAGCGAGGGCGGGTATCACTGCCAGAGCGATGGAACCAGCCAGCAGCAAGTACCAGAAGGTCCGCCGAGGCAGCACGCCGAGAATCGCCAGCGCGATCAGCACCAGCGCGGTCGCTGCCAGCGAACCTCGCGAGTAGGCCAGGAGTACGGCATAGAGAACGAGGAGGCCACAGCCACCCCAGAACAGGCGTGCCAAGACTGACCTCGCCGTGATGGAGAGATATCCGGCCCAGGGGACCAGGGAGATCATGATCATGGCGAAGTAGTTGGTCTCGCCGATCATCCCTCCAGCTCTGAACGTACCTTCAACCGAGAGGTCCTCCAGAGGCGAACTCTCCGCCGAAGTGATGTCGTACGGAGGCTCCATCTGGCCGAAGCCGAAGTACTGGTTGTAGAAGTTGCCTCGGACATTCTGGTAGGCGACCACAAATGCGACGAAGGCTCCGGCCAGGACGATCGCCGCTGTGCACAGGCGTAGAGCTGCCAGGCTCCTCACGCTGTTGGTCACGGCGATGAAGAAGAGGAGACCCTCCAGGATCCACTCGGCCATGGTCGCCATGCTCTGGTTCGGGTTGTCGGAGAAGACAGTCGACATCAGGCCTGCTCCGACGAATGCCAGCACCAGAGTTGTGGGCCAGCTCCAGATGAGGGGTTCACGCCGGACGACCAGCCAGTAGGTTGCGGGCACCACGAGCAGCAAGTAAGGGATCAGAGCCGCCTCGCCGGGCCCAGCACGTTGGGCCAGCAGGACACCCACGTTCGCGAACAGCAGGCCCAGTGCGGTCGCGGTGACCCAGTCCGGCCACCTCGCGGCGCCATGAATCACTCTCTTCGAACCTCCATTAGCGGGTGTCGGGACCGTCAGATCGGGACGCTATCGTCGGACACGTCGGCCTGGGTCCGTTGCACGTGAGCCTTGCTGCCCGCCATGAAGACGACCAGACCCGCGAACATAAGGGCGCCCCCCAGGAGGGCGGCTAGGCCGACCAGGAGCGGTTCACGCTGATCGACGGAGTCCTGGGGCAGGGAGGCCGGCACTATCTCGGTCACCGCGCCGCTTGCGCGTCTGGTCCTGGCCTGCTGAAGGACGTCGGACGTTGCATTCTGCACAACCTCGACATCTGGTACCTGTTCCTGGAGATTGGCGACTTCCTCCACCATCAGCTCAACCACATGCTTAGAGACCGCTGGGTCCTCGCCCACCCCCAGGATCGTCAACACACGGGACTTGTCGTTGAAGGCAACGTTGACCAACGAGTGCAACTGCGACTCTGACAAGCCGTTGACGCCGGCCTCGGACGCTACACGGTCGAGGACTTCAGTCGTCTTCAAGGCGTCCTGATAGGTCAGGCCCAAGGAAGCAGACGCTCGCAGGGAGTCCGTAGTGCCGGTCAGGGGCCCGATGAGCAGCCGCGCCTCGGACTCGTACTTCGGTGGCTTGGCGTTCAGGGTGAGTGTCGTCAGCGCTCCAGCGACCAGCATCGCTACCAGAACCGCCCACCAGAAGCGACGGAAGGTCGTCCACAGGAGGCTACCAGTGACCTCATTGTTCATTCTTGGTCCAACTTCTCATCGCGCGGCCGTCTCGTACGCGTGAAGAGTACCTTCAAGCATCGATTCGACGGAGAATCGGCTCTGTTGCACCTCTTGGGCCCGGATGGCGAGTCCGAGCCGCCTGGTGGGGTCCTGAATAAGTCCTTCGATCTCGTCAGCGAGTACGTATTCGCCTATGGGCTGCGCCTGCACCCCCACAGGGAGCAGGGCAACGGTGTCGCCTGCGAAGGCGTGCGGGATCGCACCCACCGACGTGCTTAGGACGGGCGTGCCCACGGAGGCGGCTTCGATGAGGACGTATGGGAGGCCCTCTGTCGTGGAGGTGATGGCCAGGAGATCGCTTGCTGCGAGCAGGTCTGTGACGTCCGTTCTGTGGCCGATGAATCGAACCTGGGGTGCGCCAATCAGCGCGTGCGCCATCTGCTCCCATTCTGAGCGACACGGGCCGTCGCCGACCACGACCAGTCTCAGCTCCGGGCGTTGCTCGGCGATCCCTGCAACGGCCCGGATAAGGAGTTGAAGGTTCTTGACTGCGACCAAGCGACCGACCGCGGTGACCACGAAGTCCTGTTCCCCGAGGCCCAACTCGTCCCGCACGACCTCACGGCTACGCGTCGGCCCACGTGAGGTGAGGCCACTCCAGATCAATTGGACCCGTTCGGGGTCCGCCCCCAACTGGGTCAGGTAGTCGTGGACATTCGTCGAAACAGCGACAAGGACCCAATTGCTCCGAACACATGTGCGCAGCACATGTTCGTGCCATGAGAGGCCGATCCTCCTCGGCTCGGAGAGGCGATACTCGCTGTGGACCGTCGCCACGCGGGCCCCCTGCCCGGCACGTCCGGCACCGGCGAGGAGCACGAGCAGCTGCGACTGTGCGTTGTGCGAGTCGACAACCCAGCCCGGATGTTCGGCCAGGACTGTTCGCATGCTCAGGACCGCACGTGGGTCCCACTTCTCCTTGGCCACGAGAACAACGCGCAGGCCTCGATCTGCGCAGGCCGACGCTATAGGGCTTCCTGCCAGGCACACGACCGTGACGGAAACGTTTCGCGCACGGAGGGCGATCGCCGTCTCCAGGACTCGGGTCTCCGTCCCACCCATACGTTTGGCCAGATCGACGATGATCACGCCCGGAATCGCAATCCCCTCCATCACGTCCCTCATCCCCCGTTCTCTTAGGACTACCGGCAAGAATCAAGTGGCCATACTCACTTGTCCGGCCCGATCTCGGATAGAGGCTCCGCCCAACCGACGGGAATTCCTCGAAGGGCGCGGACGCTACCTCGAGGGTTCAAGCACGCGGAAAGCGGTCCACGGGATTGATCCCAACATGTGTCGGTTGACCTTGGCGTCCCACAGGGCGGTCGATCGGTCTTCGACGTACACCTTGGCAGACCCCGAGTTGTCGACGACATACATTCCGTACTTCTGCAGCGCTCGCGCAATAGCGAGCCCTGGGTCTTCGACTCCGTACGCCTCGAGATCCTGCACAGTCAACGACGGATCGAGTTGAAGTCTGGACCCCTCCGGTAGGTCGCGACCCCTGATTCCTTGGCCATCGGACTTGGACGCCGGGGCCACTGATTCCGGTGAGGGGAAGGGGTAGGCAAACGCCAGTGCATGATCAACCTGACCGTGTTCCAGCTCACCACCGCGAACGAGACCCCCGAGGTACGGAAAGCCACCCCCCCGCCCCGCGAGACCATCCGTGAATACACCTGTCGACGTGTTGTCCGTTCGCGTCAGGTAGCCGTTCGTGGCAGTTGCTTCGCCATTCGCCCAGGCGAATTGCCAGAACCCATACTCGACCCCGTTGCGTGAATCCAGGATGACCACCTGGCCATCGGAACCCTTCGGTGGCTGCACCCATCGCGGGATCGGTAGACCCTGGACCACGGGAGCCGTTCCGAACCCTTTTCGGGCGCCTGTCAGATAGGAGGAGAAGTAGCCCGCGAGGCGGACCGCGCGAAGGGGGACCTCCTCATCGACGCAATACACGCCGACCGTGTACTGGTCAACGTCGGAGGTCAAGGTCATGTCAGTTGCAGTGAGGGTGGCAATGTAGTCCGCTGACCTCTCATCGGTCGGCGCGTCGGACGCGATCGGCGTGTTCCAAGGACTCGAAGCTGAGTAGGGACGCTCCTGGCAGTTGTTCAGCTCGGGTGAGGCTGCGCCATGCTGGGGGGCATGGGGATTGGAAGACTCCGAGGCAGTGAAGAGGAGCAGGCTGAGCGCCGCCAACAGCAGGGTAGGAGTGTAGGGCCTGGGTGCCATCAATAGGACCTCCAGTGACTGGATTGGACACGTCGGGCATTCCACGGCGGCCCGGACGCTTGTTGCCTTGATCTTGCCGCGATCTCAGTGGCGATGTGAAGGACCAGGCGTCGGTACCGGGGCCCACGCACGGCGAAACCGGGCATAGAGCGTCAGCGACGTTCGGACTCCGCAACTTTCGGCGGGCGAAGCGTCAATAGTTGTCACTTTGCGATCGATCCGCAAGCCGGCCGCCTTCCCTTCCCCTGGAGCGTGTGGATGGCAGCCGTTGGGTCGCGCCACCCATGAAATCAGGAACGCCCCTCGGGATCCCCGTCGGTCCCGCCGTCGTCACGTGAGGCCCAGAGGTTGCGCCCAGCTCGCTCCAGGGTCGAATGCGGATGCTCGCCATGGGTCACCACGGCGAAGCCTCCGCTCAATGAGGCGCTCACCCATTGCCGACCCACGGCTATCGGCTCGAGTTGCGCCAGCCTGATGCGGTCGAACGCCCTCTGGGTCTCCTGCGGTCCGCTGACCCGCCCGAGGACGGTCACGAACGTGTCGTCGCCGTACCGGGCCACCAGGTCCCCGGGTCGTGACCGGATGCGCATGCGATAGCCGAGCGTGGCGAGCACCTCGTCGCCGGCCGCCTCGCCGAACTGCTCGTTGACGTCGCGGAACCTGTCGACGTTGAAGACGAGGACGGCAAAGGCGGTGGCCCTGCGCCGGCCCCACGGAAGCGTGAGGTTCTCCAGCCGGCGCATGAGCTCCGCCCGGTTGGCGAGTCCCGTCAACGGGTCGTATCCCAGCTCCTCGGACAGGTCGGTCCCGAAGGCGGGTGATTCGTCTCTGTCCACGCAGGCCTCCGATGTCCTGCGCGCAACTTCCCGCCCTGCTCGGCTCCATACCGCACGGCCGCCCCATCCCGTGGAGCGGCCGTGCTCAGGCGACCCGACAGGTCAGGGCAGGGTGACGACCGATGCCCTGTCTGCCGGTGCCGCTGCCTGCGGGCGCACGGGGACCTGGTCCTCCCCCACTGTCGCCTCGTCCTTGGGTCGCCCACGGCGGTGGTCCCACAGGTCCCGGCCGATCACCTGGATCATCCCCGCCACTGGGATGGCCAACAGGGCCCCGATGAGTCCGGCCAACTCGACGGCGATGAGGATGGCGATCAGCACAGTCAGCGGGTTCAGCTTGACCGTGCGCGAGAGGATCAGTGGCTGAAGCATGTGGTTCTCCACCTGCTGGTACACCACGGTGAAGATGGCCACTGCGATGAGTGCCGGCATGGAGTGGACGGCCGCAGCGGTCAGCGACACGATCGCGCCCAATGTCGCGCCGACCAGCGGGATGAGATCAGCGATGGCCACGAACAGGGCGATGAGCGCGGCGAACGGGACGCCGGTGGCCATCAGGACGATGTAGGTGGCCACACCGCAGATGACTGAGATGAGCAGGTTCCCCGACAGGTAGCCGGTGACCGACTTGGCGCAGTCCCCGGCAACGGCGCGAACGCGCGCGCGGATGTCCGGGTCCACCATGTTCAGTGAACCGTCCACGACCTTGGGGCCCTCCAGCACCATGAGGTAGGCCAGGACGAAGATCGTCACCACTCCCGCGATGCCGGTGGCCACGCGCTGCAGGAACCCGGCGGCCGACGTGGTCAGGCCGCTGGCGAGGGACTTGATCCGGTCCTGGTTGTCCTGGATGTAGGCCAACGCATGGGTTCGTTCCAGGAAGTCGCCCACTGGGCCGCGCCCGGCCTGCGCATCATCGATGTGCTCCGGCAGCCGTTCGGCCAGGGCGGTCCCCTCGCGTGCCAGGGGCACCGTGAAGGCAGCCACAAGGCCCGCAAGGATGACCACCATGATCAGGAAGACGATCAGGGTGGCCACCGCACGCCGGCCACCCGCCCATCGCGTCTCCACCCAGCCGACAGCGGGATAGAGGGCCACCGCGAAGAACAGCGCCACGATCATCCACTCGACTACGCGGGCGACCTCCCGGAGCACGAGCAGGACCAGCACGGTGCCAAGGACCATTGCGATGGTGGTGGCGATCGTCCTGACGGGCGCGCGGGGCCGACGGGAGGGGTTCTCGTTCGCAGCCGGGATGAGGGACACCACCGCGCCTACCCGCACTGGTCCCCGACATACGCGTCCGAGACCTCCCTGCACGAGACAGCCCTGTTTGTGTGGGTATGGCCGGCGCCACCGGGGGTACCTCCCTGCGTACTCAACGGAAGGATCGGCCATGGCTTCCACAGGAATCCGCTCCGCCCGCCGCGCGGACGTGGACGAACCCACTGACCTCACCAGGCCGACGTGGCGCTACGTCCTGCGCAGGACGTCGCGTGAGTTCATGTCCGACCAGTGCATGGATGTCGCGGCCGCGCTGACCTTCTACGCGGTCCTGGCCATCTTCCCGGCGCTCATCGCCCTGCTGTCCGTGGTGGGCCTGTTCGGGCAGTCCGGCGCCGCGGCAGACGCCCTGGCGGGGGTGGCCCAGGATCTTGGGATCCCATCAGCCGACAGCGTCATCCGGCCGACGTTGGAGACGCTTGGCGAGTCCTCGGCCCGCCCGGGGATCGCCTTCGTCCTCGGGCTGTTCACCGCCCTGTGGTCGGCCTCGGGCTACGTCGGGTCGTTCGGCCGGGGCATGAACCGGATCTTCGAGATCCAGGAGGGACGTCCCTTCTGGAAGCTGCGTCCGCTGCAGCTGGTGGTGACGCTGGCGGCCGTCGTGCTCGCCGCCGCAGTCGCCCTGGCCCTCGTCCTCTCCGGTCCGGTGGCCAGGGCAGTCGGGGATGCGATCGGCTGGGGCGACGCGGCCATGACGGCGTGGAGCATCGCCAAGTGGCCGGCCATCCTGCTGGCGGTCGTGCTGATCATCGCGATCCTGTACTACGCCACACCCAACATCGAGCAGCCGAGGTTCCGATGGATCAGTGTGGGGGCGACCGCCGCCCTCGCGCTGTGGGCAATCGCCTCAGCCCTGTTCGGCGTCTACGTAGCGACCGTGGGGTCCTACGACAAGACCTATGGGGCCATGGCCAGCGCCGTCGTGTTCCTGGTCTGGCTGTGGATCACGAACATCGCCCTGCTCTTCGGGGCCGAGCTCGACAGCGAGCTGGAGCGCGGTCGCGAGCTGCAGGCCGGGATCCCCGCCGAGGAGACCCTCCAGCGTCCGCCCGCGCGACGACACGAAGATCCGCAAGGATGCCGATCGTGAGCAGCGCGACGTCGAGGAGGGTCGACGCCTGCGCGAGAGCCGGGGCCGGCACTCGGACTGACCCAGCGGACGACGCCTTGGGGCCGGGCATGCGAGGGCTCATGAGCCAGCCGCGGTGAGCAGCGCGAGGGCACGGTCGGCCTCCTCCCGAACCCTGGACACCGGGTCGCTGCGTGACTGCGCCACGTCGGCGAGGAGGTCACCGAGTTGATGCCCGGCGATCACCTTCAGGGCCATCTCCCGAACACGCCAGGAGTCGTCGACGAGCGCGAGCCGGATCTCGTCGACTGCCGAGGAGTCCCAGGCCCACAGGAGCCCCCGAGTGCCCCAGACCCGCGGCCAGTAGGTGTCCTCATGCCCTCGACCGTCGAGGAACTTGCGTGCTCCAGGGCCGCCGAGCGCCAGGAGCAGGCCGGGATCAACCGCCCCTCCTCGGATGAGCTCACGGCAGCCCTCGATCACCTCAGGGCGACCTCGGATCGCGCACTCCCGCTCGATGCTCTGCTGCGGAGTCATACCCCAGTTGGAATTCGAGGCCACGGTCAGGTCTCGCGACAGGTCCGATTCACGGCAGGTCCTCTCGCCGCTCGGCGATCGGCAACCGGAGGGTGGCCAGATGATGCACGCGGGCTGGCCGCGGGACCGGCAGCGAGCACACTGTGCTGTGCGGGCCCCACAGCCATCCCGATGGTCAGCTGAGCCTCTGCGCCGCCATCCACTGGTACAGATGCTTGCGGCCGTTCACCGGGTCGTTGTGCGCGACGTAGATCCACGACCAGTGCGCGTTGAACGTATGCCCGTTCCAGACCACGTCCGGGTAGGGGGTCACCCGCGCGTTGCCGATCAGGTTGACGGCGTAGCCCGTGTTGTCGGCGTAGGGCACCACCGGATCGATCACCGACGCCACGAACCAGTTCGGCGTGGTGCGCATCGCCGCCAGCTCGGCGTCGGTGATCATCACCGTGCCGTTGAACACGCGCACCGCGCAGGTCGGCACCGCCGCGGCGAAGTAGCCCGGGTAGGTGGCCGCCATCTTCATGGTCATGTAGCCGCCGTTGGACGCTCCGACCACGTAGACCCGCTTGGCGTCGATGCGGTTCGCTGCGACGACCTCATCGATGAGGACCTTCAACTTGGCCGCGTACCCCTGGGCCGGGTCGTTCAGCCAGAAGTCGTTGGCCTGCGGGGCAACCACATAGGCGCCGCTGAGGATGCGCTGCGCGCTCCTGGTGGTGAAGCCGAGCGCTCCCCGGTTGGCAATCAGGGGCAGGTCGTTGTTGTACGCCTGCTCCCAGCCGCCCTCGCCGCCGCCATGGAGCCATACGACGAGCGGCCGTCGCTTGCCCGTTGTCGCCCGCGCAGGGGTGTAGAGCCGGTACTTCAGTCCGCTGGTTGCGACACCGGCGCCGAAGGCGTCCACCTCCGGGTCGACGACCTTGCCCTGGGTGAGCGTGGAGAAGGTCAGGGCCCGCCCACCTGCCCTGATGGGCAATCGTTGGGTGAGGGTGTAGGTGAGGTTGAGCATGACGTTGCGCCCGACGCTGTTCGCCCAGCCGAAGGTGAATGCCGCAGGGGCGTCCTCACCGGAGAACAGCGAGATGACGATGTCGCCGCCCCTGGTGAGGCGCGACGTCGGTCACGGTGCGGTTCTGGTCGTAGGTGCCGAACACCGTGCTGGGATCCAGGGACGTGTAGGGATTGGCTGCCCTTGGCGCGGACCTGGAAGGTGTTGACGTTGAGGCTGCGCGGGTTGATGCGGTACCGGGAGGCCTCCACGGTGACCGCGACGATCTGCTGGCCGCCGTCGATGACGGTGGCGTTGAGGTTGAAGGTGCTGCTGGCTGTCGCTGCCTGGGCCTGCGCTGCCGACCACGGCAGGACGAGCAGGCTTGCCAGTACCGCGATCACCATCGTGCGGATCCGCTTCATGTGACGCTCCTCCTTGACTCTCCTATCCAATGGGGTGGGTGGACTCGGAGTGCCGGCGCACGCCGAGGGCTCAGGGGCCGTGATCGCGCAGGTGCGTGGTGAACGGCACCCTAGTGCGCGAGGTGCTGGGGGTCGAGAGGCAGCGGTCCATGGTTGTGGGACCGGGATCGCGCAGTTACGCGCGGGAGCCCGGCCCCTCCCGGGGCGGGTCGTCCTGGCGGGCGGGGACACTCGCGACACCCTCGGCGCCCGCCGCGACCCAGATGGACCCGTCCCACCGGATGCCGTCGATGGCGTGTCCGACCTCGGGATTCTCCGGCGGCCAGATGGACAGCGGCAGTTCGGAGGTCACGCGCGCCGGGTCCACCTGGCCTGCGCCCTGGGCGACTCCCCACATCGCCATGAACGCAGCACCCTGATTGCTCTCCAGCAGGGGCTCCCTTGATCCGGGCGTCGCGGCCTGTACCCATTCGCGGGTCAGCCATGCCCGTACCTCAGCCACGAGCTCGGGGTCGCCGGACAGGTGCGGGCTTCGCGGCGACCAGATCACAAGGCGCCCGTCAGGCAGGGTCACAGTCATCGTCGGTGTGGACACGTCCTCGACGGTACGCCGCACGTGGAGGGCAACGAACCACCCGCCGGGCTCGCTGTGCTCGTCGCTCACGCCGGTCCCATGGTCAACTCGTCGATGCGCTCGGGCGTGTCTGCGCCTCGGGAAGGCCTCGCCTCAATGCTGACGGGCTTGGCGAGGCCTCCCACCATTGTTGGCCCCGTTCCTGGTTGCGGCTGGGATCCAGCGCCAGGGTCCCCGGGTCAGTCGTCCATCGCCTCGATCCCGAGCGCGGCCAATTCGCCCATGCGCTCACGGATGTGCTGGATCATCTCCGGTGCAGGAGGATCCCACCCGGTGATCTCCTCGATGATCCGCAACGGCTCTCTGGTTCGGTAGGACCGGGTCGGGTTCCCCGGGAAGCGCTTGTCGGTGACGTTCGGGTCGTCCTCGATCGTGCCGAGTGGCTCCACGCGGTAGACCCGTCCCTGCCCCTCGCCGTGGGCCAGCTCGGCGGCCAGTGGCGCGCCCTCGCGCGAGGCTGTGAAGTAGATGTGGTTGGCCTGACGCCGCGAGCCGTAGTTCGATCGCCAGCCCGGCGTGAGCAGGTCACCCGGACGCAGGTCGGCCTTGGTCCCGTGGAAGAACGGCCCGGGGTCGTCGACGACGCGGGGCGTCGGAGGCGGGTCCCGGAGCAGGCTGTCGAGCCGTCCCATGAGGACCGCGACGCGAGTGCGCCCCTTCGGCGCCCGCGGATAGCGGGCCAGCACGTCACAGGACCCCCGGCGTCGCCCGCTTGGCGGCGGCCGTGATCACATACTCGGCCACGACTGGATCATCGCCACGCGCGAGCTCGGCGGCCCGGGCGGCATGGGCGGCCGACCCCAGGATGTGGCGCACCTGCGTGGCCCGGGCCAGCGGATGGAGATATGCCGCCGCGGCCGCATCCCCGGCAGCCATCGCTGCGTGCCGCGCCACCTCGGTCGCGGCGTCCCTGGCTGCGCGATGCGCGTCGGCCGCCGCACTCCGTTGAAGGCGCGACCGGGGGCCCCCCTCGGCGAACACCCGCGCGGCCTGCAGGGCAGCAGCCGGGCGAGGGTCATCGGGGACGTCCTTCTGGAAGAGGACGAGTACCGGTTCGGCGCACGCCGCGGCGTACGCGGCAACCGCTCGCAACTCGTCCGTCGTCAACTCGAACTCGCCAGGGTGAGCCTGCATCTGCGTGAGTTTCGCACGCCGGGCCACTCGCGGCGAGAGGTGCTCGTCGTCCTTCAGCCTGACGACCCAGGAGGTCCAGGGGGCGCGAGCCGGCCGCGGACCTCACGGGCGGTGCCCTCCGGATCGACCCCGTGGTCATGTGACTCCGGGACAACCACGAGCTCCGCGTGCGGGATCATCTCGGCCAGCCGGTCGGCCGCCGCGACAAGCATGGGGAACGTCGGCTCGCCGCGCAGGATCGTCACGGGGACCCCCACGCCGAGCATGGCCGCCGTGGGGGTCGAGACGGCCTTGGTGAGCAGCGCGTCGTACACCGTTGACTGGGCGAGCGGGACCAGGGCGGGGAACATGGGGCTGGACCGGATCTGCTCGATCATGGGCTCCGGGAGTCCCACGGCTTCGCGTTGGAACAGGACCACAGCCTCTTCCGGGCGTCCTTCGTCGACAAGCGCCTGCAGTCGCTGGGGCAGGTCCGTCGGCGGCTCGCCCTCGCCGAAGTGGAACGGTGGCTCCGAGAGGAACAGGTGCGTGATGGGCACGCCCTCGGCGGCGGCGAACAGGGCCAGCACGGCGCCGGAGGAGTGGCCGAGCACCGCAGCCTCGCCGCCGATCGCGTTGATGACTGCCGCGAGGTCCTCGGCTTCTCGCGCCGGCCGGTACGGCGCGGTGTCACCGCTGCTCCCGCGGGCGCGGCGGTCCACCGTGACGCCGCGCAGGCCAGCGGCCGCGAGCGCCGCAGCAAGCGGAGCACCCGCCTCGGCAGTCGAGAACGCGCCTCCAACGATGACGACCGGGGCACCGTCACCGACCTGATGGAAGGCGATCGGAGTGCCGTCGTCGGATGTGGCGATCTGCATGCGCCGATCCCACCACGCGAAGCCTGCTCGCGACAAGGCCCCTCGGACGCCGCGGCGACGTGGCGGCAGACTCCGAGATCCAGCTCGGAAGGACGCCCTGATCACTGCAGGAACGCAAGAAGCCCCACTGGGTGGGGCTTCTCCGGGTGGGCGATACGGGGATCGAACCTGTGACCTCTCGCGTGTGAAGCGAGCGCTCTAACCGCTGAGCTAATCGCCCGGAGACCGGAACTCTACCAACACCCCCGGCGGCACCCCAAACTGACGCGGACTCAGCCGAAGAGGCCCTTGAACCAGTCGAGGATCGCGTCCATCACGGCCAGGATCGGTCCCGAGGGTCAGGCCGTAGCTCGTCAGGTACCAGACGAGGGCGATGCCGAGCAGGACTCCCGCCGATGGCGGCGAGGATGAGGTTGCGCTTGCGCCTGCGCGGGTCCATGGCGGCCTCGGAGGCCCGGCGGGCGACGTCCTTGACCGGGGTGAGCGCCCGGTTGGCCCAGCCGAACTCGGAGGCCAGGACCACCAGTCCGAGGATGACCGTGGCCCAACCCGGCCCGGGAATCACGAACATGATGACCCCGGCGACAACCAGGGTCATGCCGAGGGCGAAGACCATCACCCGCCAGGCGGTGTCGAGCCCGCGGTTGCGCCGCAGAGCCTCCCGGAAGGCGCGCAACCGGGTGGAGACACTCGGCGGGGTGCTTGCCTCGATCCGCTGGAACGCGGCGGTTGAGGCATCCCTGATCTGGTACCGCAGGCCCTCGTCGCGATCCTCGTCGGATGTCGTGCCCGAGTTGCCGTCATTGGCCGGTTTCGGGTCATCCTCGGACGGAATTCGTGACACGACTCACATGTTAGTCGCGGTACGTGACACCTGTTTCGGGTACGAAGGTGATGTTATTGCCTTGACCTGAGAGGTGAGCCAGATGTCCCGCAGCATTCCGA
Source organism: uncultured Actinomycetes bacterium (assembly GCA_963700395.1). Classification (GTDB taxonomy): domain Bacteria; phylum Actinomycetota; class Actinomycetes; order S36-B12; family CAIYMF01; genus Prado023. The sequence goes on from CAVOXI010000001.1 coordinate 447,015, forward strand.
CCGCAGTGACAGCAGAACTGTCGCTTCGGATGGTGGTCGACTCCGACCGCACGATCGAGGTGCCGTGCGAGCTCGAGTATCGCTCGGACGAGCCCTACGCCGTGCGCGCGACGTTTCGCACCGGGGCAGCCGACATCGAGTGGATGTTCGCGCGCGACCTCATCCTCGAAGGCCTGCAGCGTCCCTCGGGCGAGGGCGACATCGTCATCTGGCCCGAGAACCACGGTGACGAGCCCCTGATCCTCCTGGCGCTGAACTCCCCCACCGGCCAGGCGGTCCTCGAGTGCGACCGCGCACACATCGAGCACTTCGCCCGTCGGACGTTCGACATCGTCGCCGTGGGCGAGGAGGGTACGACCGTCGACATCGACGGATGCATCAACATGATCCTCGGCGAGGGCCTCAAGGAGGTCTGACCCGACCGCGAATGCTGCGATCGTCGGTCAGGGGTTCCACTGGTCAGAGGATCGCGAGGCGAAGATCTCGGCGGCCGCACTCGTCAGGGTCGCGTCCCCAGCCGCCCAGATCCGCTGGCCGCTGTCGTCGATCACGGCGTCCACCGGATGCACGTCGCGCGTCGATGACGTGATGAAGATCTCGGCCGCGCCGTCCAGGTCGGACATCGCCAGAGGACGCTGGTCGATCTCCATCCCCGCGTCCGCGCACCACTCGATCACCAGGGCCCGGGTGATCCCGGCCAGGCACCCGCTCGTCAGCGGGGGCGTGATGATCCGACCTCCCTCGACGACGAAGACGTTGGAGCCTGTGCCCTCGCACACCTCTCCGGCCAGGTTGCCCATGAGGGCCTCCCCGGCTCCCAGGGACTTGGCGTGCGCCAGCGCGAGGACGTTCTCCGCGTAGGACGTGGACTTCAGGCCCACCAGGGGGCTGCGCTCGTTGCGCGGCCAGGGCGACAGGGCCAGCGTCGTTGCCGCGGGCCATGGGGACGACGGGGACGCGGCGACCACGAGGGTTGAGGCCCCGGGGCTCCGGTCGGAGCCGAGCGGCCCCGGACCTGAGGTCAACGTGATCCGCAGCCGTCCGCCACCAGCCAGTTCGGGGTTGGCAGCGCAGACCGCCAGCAGTGCGTCCCGGACCTCGACGGCGTCGGCCATCGCCATGCCCATCCCTGCTGCGGAGCGGGCCAGCCTCGCGATGTGCCGGTCCATCGCGAAGGGAACGACGCCCACGGAGGCGTCGTCGACGGTCTTGAGCGTCTCGAACACGCCATCGCCCACGGTGAAGCCGTGGTCCAGAACGGCCACAGCCGACTGCTCGGCGGCGACCAGTCCCCCTGCCACCCAGAACTTCACGGAACCTCCTGATCACCGGCGACTGCGAGCAGCCGCCCCGCCTTCAACATCGTCTCGCGCCATTCTGCCCGTGGATCGCTGTCCCATGTGATGCCCGCGCCGGTGCCGAAGGCGACGGTGGTCCCGGATTCCGACTCCTCTCGCCAGAAGGTGCGGATCGCGACCGCGAGCTCCGCGGTGCCGGCGTCGGCATCCACCCAGCCGAAGGCCCCGCAGTACGGCCCCCGGGGCCCTGCCTCCTGTGCGCGGATGATGTCCAGCGCCGCGAGCTTCGGCGCGCCGGTGACCGAACCCGGGGGGAAGGTGGCTCCGAGGATCTCCCGCCAGCTGGTGCCGGGACGCAGGTCGCCGGCCACTGTCGAGACGAGGTGGACGAGCCCCGGGTGGGCCTCCACCTCCAGCATGCCGGGCACCGTGACCGAGCCGGTGGAGCACACGCGTCCCAGGTCGTTGCGGACCAGGTCGACGATCATCACGTTCTCGGCCTCGTCCTTGGCCAGCAGGTCTGCTGGGCGCACACCGGTGCCCTTGATCGGTCGGGACATGAGGCGTTGCCCGTCGCGGCGCAGGTAGAGCTCGGGCGACGCCGAGGCGATCTGGACCCGGTGCTCCGGAAGGCGCAGGGCGCCCGCGTGCGGAGCTGGATTGCCCGCGACGAGCTTCGCGTGCAGCGCGATGATGTCGGCGGCCGGGTCCACAGGAGCTCGCAGGATGCGGCAGATGTTGGCCTGGTACACCTCTCCCCTGCTGATGTGGGCGCGGACTGCCTCGACCGCGGCGACGTAGGCGTCCTGGTCGAGTGACGAGGTCCACGAGGACGCACCTGGGCCGGTCCAGTGCCCGACCTCATCGCCCACCGGAGATCGCCTCTCCCAGGTGGCGAATCGGGCGAGAGTGGCGCGCCCCTCGAAGGAGATCGTGACCATCCACCGGCCCGTGCCGTCCAGGGCGGCGGGGTCATCGGTCACCTCGAGCAGGCCGGTGGCGGTCCACTGTCCCGCGACCGCGATCGGGGCGCGGGGAGTCGTGGGCACACCGCGAGACTAGACATCTCGCGGTTCCCCTGTCTGCCCGCGGCGGGCGTCCGATTTTGGTCGGCGCTGCCGCGATGGGCTATCCTTCGGTGGTGCCCACGGGGCATTGCGGACGTAGCGCAGCTGGTAGCGCATCACCTTGCCAAGGTGAGGGTCGCGGGTTCGAATCCCGTCGTCCGCTCGCAAGGGGTCCGATCGAGGACTCACGGTGGCGTGGCCGAGAGGCGAGGCAACGGCCTGCAAAGCCGTGTACACGGGTTCAAATCCCGTCGCCACCTCGTACGATCTACAGCACGGGCGATTGGCGCAGGGGCTAGCGCGCTTCCTTGACACGGAAGAGGTCACAGGTTCGATTCCTGTATCGCCCACCGAAGGGCAGGTCGGGCCGGTTTCCTTCGGGAGGCCGGCTTTCTCGGTGCCCGCTCTGCGACATCCGTGGGCTGCGCGCCTCCGCCCGGGCCACGGTCAGCGACAACCGGCCGAGACCGTCGGCTGGCCTGGTGTCCCCGGCGCGCCAGGCCACCCGACGCTCACGGCTCCGGTTCAGACCTGGGTGATCCCTGGCATTGGACCGGACCGTGGCCCAGGTCACGAATTCGTCCCGTGGTTACGAAGTGTAACGCGCACCAGCGCCGAGATGCTGGCCCGAGAGGGGATCGTCGGACCATGGTTTGTCCGGGCAATGCCCAAGCAGAACCAACCTCCTCAGCAGCCGTTACGGGTCTGTGTCAGCTGTCCACTGCACGACGCTGACCGTGGCGAGGCCTCGAGGGCTGGGCGTGCTCCCGCAGGGCGGGGTAGAGCATGCCGAGCATGGTGTGGGTCAGGACGTCGGCCACCTCCTTCCGGGAGGGCGGGCTCGCCGCGGCGAGCTCCTGGGTGATGAGTCGCTCGACCAGGTGGATGAGGGCGGCGGCGGCCAGACCGGCATCCAGGGTTGGGTTCGCGATGCCCTGGTCCTGGTCCGCGCGGATGCGCGTGGCGGTGGCCTCGATGAACCGGTCGAGGAACGCACGCCAGACCGCTTCCAGGTCGGCGTCCAGGGGTGCGGCATCGACCACCGCGCGCAGCAGGTGCGCCCGCCGGACGTAGGTGTAGGAGGCCGCATCGAACATAGCGGGGACGTCGCGCGCCGGGTCGTCGCCGTGCAGCCACAACCCGAAGTCCTCTGCGACCTCGACGCTGAACCGGCCCAGCAGCGCGGACACGACGTCGTACCGGGAGGTGAAGTGCTTGTAGAAGGCCTCCCTGGTGACCGGGATCGGCTCCATCAGGGCGCTCACCGTCAAGTCCCGCAGCCGCCCCTCCACGAGGAACTCCTGGGCCGTGTCCAGGATCAGCTCCCGGGTGCCGGCAGGGGCCTCGACCTCGTCGAGAGGTGCCATGAGCACGATCCTTCCGCTTCGGGCAAAGGAAGGAGCCCGTCCCCAGCCACGACATGGAATCTACTATCGGCTGCGGGGCCGTGAGCGCTCACCATCCTGCTGATCCGGCGCATGCTCACGGAGCCCCGGGGCCCACCCAGGGTCGGAGGAGCACGCTACCGCCGCAGCCACCCGCCGATCAGAACGGATGTCAGTCGCCGCCGATGTCCCGCTCGTAGGCGTCGAGCATCAGGCCGCCGGACAGCCTGTTCAGCGTGCGAACCTGAGCGAGAATCCCCTCCACTGCACGGCACACTGCGACCACCGAACCGGAGCGCAGGGCAACAACACGGCGCAGGCGAGCAACGTCATGCTGGAGCTGCTGGTCCAACGCGGGCAGGCGACGCGCAGAGGCCGCGAAGTGCGGGGCGTCGTCGATGATCTGGGCCGCGAGGCCGCCGACGTCGCCCACGACCAGCTCCTCTGCCAGCTCCTCCAGATCGCTGGACAGGGCGGCCCACCACTGCGTCGAACCCACGTCCACGTGCGCCCGATGCGCCAGACGGTCGAGCGACTCCCAGGTGGATTCCCGCGTGTGGATCGTCATGTGAGCTCCTCCTTGCGCGTGGATGGCGAAGCCGGAGGTCTCAGCATGGGTCTCGGGGCGACCTCCATGTCCCCACGGTAGACGCGCCGGGTTAGGGCCGGGTTACACGCGATCGCTCGCTCTGTTACGTGAATCCGGACGGATCCTCAGCAGGCCGTCCAACGGCCGTCCGCGGCGCTGGAGGCAATGACCGCATCGACGAAGCGCACGCCGACCAACCCGTCCCATGACGTCGGGAAGTGCAGGGCGAGCGGATCGGCGTCGAGCCCCGAACGTCGGGCGGCGACCGCCTCGGCGGCATCGGAGTAGAGGTTGGCGAAGCTGTCGGGGAACCCCTCCGGATGCCCCGCCACCAGGTGGGTGGACCGTGCTGAGAGGGGCAGCGTCCCGGGGCCGTTGGGGGTCCGCACCTGGGCGGGACTGCCGAGCGGCGTGAAGGACAGGGCCTGCGGGACCTCCTGCATCCACTCGACGCTGCCACGCGACCCGCTGACCCGGATGCGCAGGCAGTTCTCGATCCCGGCCGCCGCCTGGGTCACCCAGAAGCTCCCCCGGGCGCCGTTGTCGAACCGCAGCAGGGCCCCGGCGAAGTCGTCGATCGTCCTGCCGGGCACGACCGCCCCGATGTCTGCGGCCACCTCCGACACCTCCAGGCCGGTGATGAAGCGTGCGAGGTTGTGGGCGTGGGTGCCGATGTCGCCCATGACACGTGAGGGGCCCCCGCGCACCGGGTCGAACTTCCAGTTGCCGGGCTCCGGCGGCGGTGCGGACTCATCGGCCTTCCCGCCCTGAACGTACTCGACCTGCACCAGGCGGATCGTCCCCAGCTCCCCGGCAGCGACCATGGCGCGGGCCTGTCGGACCATCGGGTACCCGGTGTAGTTGTGGGTGAGGCAGAACACCAGCCCGGACTCCAGCACTGCCTGGTGCAGGGCCTCGGCCTCGGCCACCGTGTTGGTCATGGGCTTGTCGCAGATGACGTCCAGGCCGTGCTGGAGCGCTGCCATCGCGTATTCGAAATGGCTGTCGTTGGGGGTCATGATCGCGATGACCTCGGCGCCGTCATCCCGGCCGGCCTCGGCTGCGAGCATGCCGGAGACCGACGAGTAGGCCCGATCAGGTGCGATTCCGAGCCCCACTGCGGCTCCATAGGAGCGCTCCGGGTCCGATGACAGGACCCCGGCCACCAGCGCGTAGCGGTCGTCACGGCGTGCCGCGCCTGCGGTGCATGCCGCCGATGAAGGATCCAGGGCCGCCGCCGATCACCCCCAGGCGCAGGCGACGGCCGAGCATCGTGCGGACAGGATCGGTCATGTGCTCTCCTCGGGGTGACCCGCTCGGTGTGGGCTCGGGGTCGGATCGACTCACACGTCCACGGTGTAGTTCAAGGTCATGCGGCCACCATCGATGACCACGATCTCGCCGGTCACATAGCTGGAGGCGTCGCTTGCGAGGAAGGTGACCAGGTCAGCGACCTCCCACGGCTCCCCGAAGCGCCTCATCGGGGTCCGGCTCAGCACCCTGCGACGTGCCGCCTCGTCGACGAGCACCGAGGCGGCCGCCATCTCGGTGGCGATCGTCCCGGGGGCGACCGCGTTGACCCGGACGCCCTTGTCGGCCAGCTCGAGGGCGAAGACCCGGGTCAGCTGGTTCATGCCTCCCTTGCTGATGTTGTAGCTGGCGATCGTCGGGATGGTGAAGGTGGCATTGACGGAGCTGAGGTTCACGATGCTCCCCCGCCCCGCGGCCACCATGTGCCTCGCCACCGCCTGCGCCATCATGAAGGCGCCCTTCAGGTTGACCCGAAGGACAGCGTCGAAGTCCTCCTCCGTCACGTCCAGGAGCGGTGCCGAGCGGGAGATCCCGGCGTTGTTCACCAGCACGTCGATCCGGTCGAACTCCCCCATGACCGCCTCGACCGTGGCGGCGACCTCGCCGCCAACCCCGACGTCGCAGTGCAGGAACCGACCCTCCACCTCGGCAGCGACGGCGCTCCCGCGCTCGTCGTCGACATCGGCCACAACGACGATCGCGCCGTCCCGGGCGAACCGCCTGGCGCAGGCGGCCCCGATCCCGGTTGCCGCCCCGGTGACCAGGCACACGCGCCCATCAAGGCCGAAGCGGATGTCGGGATTCCCTGAGGTGGGCACTCGCCGACAGTAGACCGTCAGCCGCCGGAGCGCCCAGCAGCGAGGTCCCTGATCCAGTCCACGGCGACGGGGGCGGCCACCTCTGCCGTGTAGATCGACTGGTGGGTCGCGCCCGGGATGACCTCCAGCTGCACAGGGACCCCCGCGCTGGTCAGAGCCTCCTCGAACGTCCGCGACTGTCGCAAGGGGATGTCATCATCCCCGTCGCCGTGCATGAGGAGCACCTCCAGGTCCTCGGGGGCACGTCCGGAGTCGAGGAGCGCCACCGGGTCCCCCTGGCGCCAGGCGTCCGGCGTCTGCGCGGGTGTGCCGCCGAAGAAGTCATCCAGTGCGAACTGGAAGGCTCGCACGTCGTACACCCCGGCCAGGCCGATGAGCCCGTCGATCGCCGGCACCGGGTAGGGACACTGCCCCGCGAGCTCGTCGCCCGTGAGCGCGGCGAGGGAGGCGAGGTGCCCGCCCGCCGAATGCCCGAGCACCACCACCGGTCCACCATCGAGTCCGGCCGCGCGGGCGGCGTCGACCGCGAACCCGGAGGCACAGATGACGTCCTGGAGCGGGACGGGGAACTCCTGGCCGTCCTCGCCGGCACGGTAGGTTGAGTTGACGACGACGAAACCGGCGCCTGCCAGTTCCTCTGCCAGGGGGGCAAGGCCACGGCGGTCAGCGGTCTGCCATCCCCCGCCGGGCACGAGCAGGACAACCGGGACCCCGCCCTCTCCCGACGGTCCCACCGGCAGGTACACGTCGGCCTCGAGCCCGGGGAGGTACTCGCTGGTGGTGGCGTTCGGTGCCTGCGAAGGAACATCGCCGGAGGCAACGGCGCCCTCCCCATCGTCCGCGGCGGATCCACATCCCACCGCAAGGATCAGGACCGCCGCCAGTCCCGCAACCACGCACCCCCGTCGTGCGTTTCGACCGTGGGTCCCGACCGAGTGCCACCGCATCTGGGCTCACCTCTCATCGGCATCTCGGGCCCAAGGCCCCGAGGTCAGTCGTGCTTCCGCCCGCCCCACGTGGCGATGTGGGGGGCGAGCACGTCGGCCAGGGTCGGCGTGCCGATCTCGTGCAACACGTAGGACGCGCGACGCAGCGGCTGGTCGATCGTGATGATCCGGCCCAGGTCCATGGGCGTCCCGGAGACGACGACATCCACCGGCGTGGCCCGGATGGTGGCCTCCAGGTCGGCGAGCTGCTGGTCGCCGTACCCCATCGCCGGCAGGATCGGCCCGGTGCCCGGGTAGGTCACGTAGGTGGTGGCGATCGACCCCACGGCGTACGGCCGTGGATCGACGATCTCCGCCGCACCCGCTGCCCGCGCGGCCACCGTCCCCGCGCCGAAGGGCATGCCGCCGTGGGTCAGCGTGGGGCCGTCCTCGACGACCAGCACCCGCTTGCCGACCAGGGACTCCCCCGCGTCGAGGGTCACGGGTGACTCCGCGCGGATGATCACGGCGCCGGGCGCGAGCCTTCCGACGGCGGCCACCACGCGGTCGACGTCTGCCGGGTCGGCACTGTCGATCTTGTTCACCACGACCACGTCGGCGATGCGCAGGGTGGTCTCCCCGGGGTGGAAGGACGACTCGTGGCCGGGCCGCAGGGGGTCCACGACGGTGATCATCACGTCCGGGCGCACGAAGGGGAAGTCGTTGTTCCCGCCGTCCCAGACGATGACGTCCGCCTCCTGCTCCGCGGCGCGCAGGATGCCCTCGTAGTCCACCCCCGCGTACATGACCATGCCCATCTCGACCGGGCGCCTCGTACTCCTCCCGCTCCTCGACGGTCGGGTTGCTGGCGTCGATGTCGGCCAGGGTCGCGAACCGCTGGACGCGCATCGCCTCGAGGTCCCCGTAGGGCATCGGGTGCCGGATGAGGGCCACCCGCAGGCCGGCGTCGAGCAGCAGCTGGCCGACCGTCCGGGTGGTCTGGCTCTTGCCGCAGCCGGTGCGCACGGCGCCGATCCCGATCACCGGCTTGGTGCTCGGCAGCATGGTCGCCGCCGGACCGGCGAGGCGGAAGTCCGCGCCGGCCGCCATGACGATCGAGGCCTTGTGCATGACGTCCATGTGGGCGACGTCGGAGTAGGCGAAGACGACCTCGTCAACGTCCTGCTCGGCGATGAGGGTGACCAGCTCCTCCTCGGGCACGATCGGGATGCCCTCGGGGTACAGCGGACCTGCCAGGGACGGTGGATAGGTCCGGTCGTCGATCCCAGGGATCTGGGCGGCGGTGAAGGCCACCACCCGGACGGTGGGGTCGTCGTGGAAGACCGTCGCGAACACGTGGAAGTCCCTGCCGCCGGCACCCATGATCACCACGTTGCGCATGACGCCATTCTTGACCACCGCTGGCGGCGACGACCGGTCGACCGGCCTCCCGGCCCACCCGGGTGCGTCCGGAAAGCGGGGGCGAACTGACCCTCACAGGTGAGCCGCGCAGCTCACACCGGGTCCTTACCCTCACGCGATCGACCTCCTACCGTGGCCGGTCACAGTGGATCCACGGTCGAGAACCGACCAGTCCACAGAGGAAGGAACACAACGATGAACCGCACACTCAAGATCGGATCCGGCGTCGCCCTGGGGGCCGCCGCCGTGGCTGTTGCCGGCATGATGGCGACCGCATCCCCCGTGGCGAGCAGCGTGACGACTGCCGATCCGACCCCGAGCGCATCGACAGAAGCACGCCAGGACGGCGGGCACGTCGCGGAGACCCCGCTGACCGGCGACGATGCCGCCAAGGCGACCGCCGCGGCTGAGGCCGCCGTCTCCGGTGGCACCGTGCTGCGCGTCGAGACCGACTCCGAGGGCACCTACGAGGCCCACGTGCGCAAGTCCGACGGCACGGAGGTCGAGGTCAAGATGGACAAGGACTTCAACGTGACCACCGTCGAGGAGTTCCAGGGCCGCGGCCCTGGGGGCGGCCACGGGGGCCCGGGCAACGGTGAGACCCCGCTGACCGGCGACGATGCCGCCAAGGCGACCGCCGCGGCGAAGGCCGCCGTGTCCGGTGGCACCGTCCTGCGGGTCGAGACCGACTCCGAGGGCACCTACGAGGCCCACGTGCGCAAGTCCGACGGCACCGAGGTCGAGGTCAAGATGGACAAGGACTTCACGGTGACCTCGGTCGAGGAGTTCCAGGGCCGTGGCGGCCGCGGCCATGGGGACATGGACGGCGACGGGCCCGACAACGGCGCCGACGACAGTGCCACGACCTCAGCGACTCCGTCTGCCTGACATCGGGCACACTGAGCCGATGAGCCCGACAGTGCTGGTGGCCGACGACGACCGGGCGATCCGGGAGTCGTTGGCCACTGCGCTGGAGCTGGCGGGCTACGAGGTGACCACCTGCGCAGATGGCGTCCAGGCGTTGGCCACCACCCGGGCGCGATCCTTCGACGTGGTCATCCTCGACGTGATGATGCCCGGCGTGGACGGCCTGGGGGTGTGCAGCGTGCTGCGCGCCGAGGGCAACCGGGTGCCGATCCTGATGGTGACCGCGCGGACCGAGACGTCCGATCGCGTGGCCGGCCTCGATGCGGGGGCCGACGACTACGTCGCCAAGCCCTTCGACCTCGAGGAGCTGCTGGCCCGGATCCGCGCCCTGCTCCGTCGGGTGGACACCCAGCTGCCGCCTCCGGTCGCCGAGGCCGAGCGCGCCGAGCGCGATCCGGTGCTGGAGGTGGGCCCGGTCCGCCTCGACGGGGCGGCGCGTCGGGTCTGGGCGCACGGCACTGAGGTGTCGCTGTCGCGCACCGAGTTCGACCTCCTCGAGCTGCTGATGCGCAACTCGGGGATCGTCGTGGAGCACCACGTGATCTACGACCGGATCTGGGGGTACGACTTCGGCCCGGAGTCGAAGAACCTGGCGGTGTTCATCGGCTACCTGCGACGCAAGCTCGACGTGCCCGGCGACACGCTGATCAGGTCGGTCCGGGGCGTGGGGTACACGCTGCGGGAGGACTGAGATGCGGCTGCAGACCCGGTTGGCGATCCTCTTCGGCGGCGTCGTCACAGCGGTTGCCGTGCTGATGGGCACGCTGAGCTACGTGGCCATGGCCTCCCGCCTCGAGGCCCAGATCGACCAGTCCCTGCTCGAGGTCTCCACGCCGCTGGCACGCGAGCTGGCGACCGGCGACCTGCCCCGCCAGGTCGTGGACGACCACGACGGCCGCGACGGTCGCGGCGGGCGGGGCTCCGAGCTCGTCCTGCCCACCCAGGTGCTCCTGCCCGACGGCAGGGTCATCAGCGACCCGCAGGACGTCGCCCTGCCCACCGATGAGCAGGACCGGCTCATCGCCAGCTCGGCGACCCCCGTCGCGAGGCTTGTCGATGCCACGATCGAGTCGCGTCCCTACCGCGTCGTCACGCAGACCGCAGGTGGCTCGCAGGGAGCCGTCCAGGTGGGCCGAGATGTCTCGGAGAACGTCCGGGTCCTCACCTCGTTGGCCTGGCTGCTCGCGGCGATCGGGCTGCTGGTGGCGCTCCTGGCCGCGTGTGGCCGGCTGGCTGTTGGCCCGTCGCACGTCGTCGCGACTCGTCGAGCTCACCGACGCTGCCGAGGCCGTGACCGCGACGGGTCGCCTGGACACCGATGTGCCCGTCGTCGGATCCGACGAGGTCGCGCGGCTGGCGACCTCCTTCAACGCGATGCTGCTGCGCCTGGGCCAGGCCCGTGAGGACCAGCAGCGCCTCGTCCAGGACGCCGGCCATGAGCTGCGCACGCCATTGACCTCGCTGCGGACGAATGTGAGCCTGCTCCGGCAGTTCGAGGCCATGCCCCCAGAGGTGCGCGAACGGGTGATCGCCGACCTGGACGGCGAGACCCGGGAGCTGACCACGCTGGTGGACGAGGTGGTCACCCTGGCTGTCGCAGTCCCTGCCGACTCCCCCATGACGACGGTGGAGCTGGCCCCCATGGCACGCTCCGTGGCCGCCAGGGCCCGACGCAGGACGGGTCGCGACGTGACTCTGGCGGTGGACGACTCGGTGGTCCTCGGGCATGAGGCCCTGCTCGCCCGTGCGATGTGGAACCTCGTGGAGAACGCGTGCAAGTTCTCCCCCGACGGCGCCCCGATCGAGCTGGCCGTGGACCGGGGTGCCGTGCGGGTCCGTGACCGGGGCCCCGGCATCGCCGCGGCGGACCTTGGCCATGTGTTCGACCGCTTCTACCGTTCGACGTCCGCGCGCTCGCTGCCGGGGTCCGGACTGGGCCTGGCCATCGTGCGCGACGTGGCCGAGTCCCACGGCGGTCACGCCTTCGCGGCCAACCGTCCGGGCGGGGGCGCCGAGGTGGGCTTCTGGGTGCCCACGCTCGTGTCCGCTCCGGCGTAGTCGGCTGCCGGGGCCCGCGCTACACCCCGAGACGGCGCAGGGTCTGCTTCCCGGGGATGCCATCGGCCTGGCTGCCGGTGAAGCCGAGTGACCTCTGGAACGCCTCCACGGCCTTCTTGGTGCGCGTCCCGAAGTAGCCGGTGGGGCCGGCCGGGATGGAGTACCCCTTGGCGATCAGTGCCGCCTGCAGGTCGTAGACCAGGCGGCCGTTGTTCGGGTCCCACGAGCCGTTCGTCGAACGGGCAGTCGATGTCGCAGCCCCGGCGTTCGACTTCTGGGGCGACGTCACCCGCGTCGTGCCGGCCGACGCGCCGCGGCTGCCGGACGTCCCCGTTGAGGTCGTGACGCCCAGGCGCCGCAGGGTCTCGGCCCCAGCGATGCCGTCAGCCTGGCTACCACTCCAGCCCTGGTCGCGCTGGAACGCCGCCACGGCGGCCGTGGTCTGCGACCCGTAGGCACCGGTGGCTCCGGCGGGGATCGGGTACCCCCGACTCAGCAGGGCGTTCTGCAGGCGACGGGTCTGGGCAGTGGTCAGGGACACCGACGACGGACGTGCCAGGGATGCCGGCGAGGCGGAGCCCGCGCCGAACCAGGGCCGGGTGTCGGTCTCGGCCGCCACCGCGGAGGACTGGCCGTCCTCCCTGAGGTTCACGTGGATGTGCGTCGTGTGCGGGTCCCCTCGGTAGGCGATGGGCGCCCAACCCGTGGTCCGGCTCCAGATCTGGCCGTCGTAGATCACGTACCACGCCCTGGAGTCCCCGACGACGGCAGCGAGCAGGGCCGACACGTCGATGCCGGACGTCGTGATGTCCATCGCGTGCACCGCGCCCCGCGTGCCGACCTGGGGACCGCCACCACCGCCCACGGGGTTGTGGCTGTTGGACCCTGAGGCATGCCGGCTGTCACCGACCGCGCCGTCGCTGCTGCGGCTGCGGTTGGGCCAGCGGGCATCGACCTCCCTGCGCAGCTGGACCAGGGACGGCGAGGTGTACCAGGGGATGAGCGACAGCGTCCCGAGCATCGCGCCCGACTGACCCGGCGGCTGCTCAGGCGGTGTCTGCACGCCCTGCGCTGCGCAGGGCACGCCCACCGCGAGCAGGAGGGCGCACGTGGCAGTCGCCAGGCTCCTGGCGCCGCGTGCACGTGCCAGACTCATCAGGCATCCCTCCTGCATCGAACCGGGACCAGCACGTCCACGAGCCATCCACCGCGACCATCTCCATGCATACCGTGCCAGACACGCCGATCTGATGCAATTGCACGCGAAATCGGACTTCTCCGCATATAGTGCGCGGTCCTCGGCGGGCGGCCATCAGCGCGCCGCTCTGTCGCCCTATCGGCGGCCACGATCCACAGCGCGCGGCGTGAGGCGGCCCCGCTAGCGTGGGCGCGGAGATCCGAGCGGAGGACCCCCATGACCATCGGGCAATGGATCGCGGCACTGATGCCCGTGCTCTCCGTGGCGATCCTGCTCGTGGTCCTGCGCATGCCGGCCTCCCGAGCCATGCCCATCGCGCTGGTGATCACGATCCTGCTCGCGATGCTCGCGTGGGGCGTTCCCGCCCTGCAGATATCGGCATCGGTGATCGAGGGGTTGATCATCGCGGGCTCGGTGGTCCTGATCGTGGCGGGGGCGCTGGCCTTCCTCGGGGTGATGCGCGCCAGCGGGGGCCTGGCGCTGATCCGCCTCGACGTCCTGCGCGTGACCCCGGACAGCCGGATCCAGATGCTCTTCGTCGGGTGGCTGTTGGTGTGCTTCATCGAGGGTGCCGCAGGGTTCGGCACGCCGGCGACGGTCGCCGCGCCCCTGCTGATCGCGCTGGGCTTCCCCGCGATGGCGGCGGTGTGCCTGGCCCTGGTGGCCGACGTGTCGGCCGTGACCTTCGGAGCCGTCGGCACGCCCATCATCGTCGGGCTCACCCAGGGCACCGGCCGGGAGTGGACCAACCCGGTCGATGCCCAGGCGATGACCGACGTGGCGATCCAGACGGCGGCCATCGACGTGGTCGCGGGGATGACCATCCCGCTGCTGATGCTGTGGTTCCTGACCAACGTGTTCGCCACGGAGAAGGGACGCCGGCCGTTCGTCGAGATGATCCCGCTGACAGTGGTGGCCGCCCTGAGCTTCTCGGTCCCGGCGTACCTGTGGACCCGCTTCCTCGGGGTCGAGTTCGGCGGGATCCTGGGTGCGGCGACCGGGATGGCGATCCTGTTCACGGTGGTCAAGCTGGGCGTCCTCGTGCCGAAGTCGCCGTGGTCGGTCACGGCCGGCTACATCGATCCGGCCGAGCTCGAGGCGATGGTCGAGCAGACCGCTGCGGAGGCCGAGGCCGCGCACCTGTCGACCGCGCGGGTATGGGCGCCCTACGTCCTGCTCACCGTCCTGCTGCTGGTCACCAGGGTGGTCGAGGTGGTCACGGCGACCCTCAACTCGTGGACGCTGAGCTGGGAGAACATCCTCGGGACGGACATCTCGGCAGGGTTCGAGCCCCTGTACTCCCCCGGCGCGATCTTCCTGATCGTCGCGGCGTTCACCGCGTGGCTGCACCACCTGACCGGTCCCAAGCTGCGCGAGGCGGCACGCAGCACCCAGAAGGCCGTCATCGGATCCGCCCTGGTGCTGGTCGCCGCGGTGCCGATCGTCCGGGTCTTCCTCAACTCCGGGGTCAACTCGTCCGGACTGCAGTCCATGCCCCTGGAGCTGGCTGGCGCAGCTGCGGCCAGCATCGGTGCGGGCTGGCCCCTGGCTGCCCCGTGGGTCGGCGCCCTGGGCTCCTTCGTGTCGGGGAGCGCGACCTTCAGCCACCTCATGTTCGGCGCGCTGCAGGAGTCCGTGGCCGACACGGTGGGCGTGAGCCCAGGGGTGGTCCTCGCGGAACAGGTCGGAGGGGCCAACGCCGGCAACATGGTGTGCGTGACCAACGTGGTGACGGTCGCAGCAGTGGGTGGCATGCTCGGTGCGGAGGGGGCGATCATCCGGGTCACGGTGATCCCGATGGCCGTGTACACGGCGATCTTCGCAGCGATCGGCATGTTCCTCGCCTGAGGGCGCGCCATCCCTCGCACGACACATCGGGGGCCGCCCAGGTGGGATGCTGGGGGCCATGCGCGCCTGGCTGCTGGACCACCCCGGTCCCCCTGGATCCCTGCGGCTCGCGGACCTCCCCAGCCCGTGGCGCTCCCCCGCGTCACAGCGCCGTGAGGTCGAGGTGCTGGTCCACGTGGAGGCCGTGGGCCTGAACCCGGTGGATTTCAAGAGCGCCGCCGTGGGCGATCCGGCATGGCGCTACCCGCATGTCCTCGGCCTGGATGTCGCGGGGCGGGTGGTGGCCGTCCACGCCGAGCCCGCCGCGCGCCGGGAGACCGGGTGGATGCTCCCCCGGCCAGGCACCCGTGTCGTCTTCCACCAGGACCTTCGCGAGCCGGGGGGCTTCGCCGAGTACGTGGCGGTCCCTCCGGAGGCACTGGCGGTCATCCCCCCGGAGCTGGACCCCATCGCCGCGGCCAGCCTGCCGACCCCGGGGCTGACCGCGCTGGACGCTGTGGAGCGCCGCCTGCGGCAGGTCTCCGGGCAGACCGTCCTGGTCCACGGGGCCTCGGGGGGCGTCGGTTCGTTCGCCGTTCAGCTGGCCAAGCTCTTCGGCGCGAAGGTGATCGCCACGGCGCGGCCTGAGAACGAGGAGGTGGTCCGGGCGCTGGGCGCGCTGCACGTGGTGGACTACCGGGCCCCGGACTTCGCCGAGCAGGTGCGCCGGATCGCACCAGGAGGGGTGGACGCGATCATCGACACCGTGTCTGCCCGGTCAGCCACCCAGGGACTGCAGATGCTGCGGCACGCGGGTCACCTGGTCGCGATCGCGGGGCGCCCGGACCTCAGCACGATCCCGGAGTTCGGCCTGGCCCCCACGGTGTCGGAGGTCGCGCTGGGGGCTGCCTACACGCACGGTGGGTTCGAGGGGCGGCGGTGGCTCACCTGGGGGCTGGAGCGGCTGATGCTCCTGATAGTCGAGGGCCATCTGCACCCCCCGGACATCGAGGTGATCAGCTTCGACGAGATCCCGCACGGCCTTGAGCGGCTGGCTGACCGGTCGGTCGACGGGAAGCTGGTCGCGAACCTCCGCTGGGGCTGACCGGCACTCGCACCTGGGGAGCGGGCGCCACCTGGGGTCAGGGGCGGCCGCTGACGCAGAGCTGACCGGGCGGGCAGTACTGGGGGAAGGCCACCTGGGGGACGTAGGCCATCAGGACGATGATCACCAGCGAGGCGATCGAACCGATCCATGCCCCGCGGTACAGGTTCAGGCTGCGTGCCCGGATGCGGTCGGCGAACCGGCGCAACAGCCATGCGATCAGCGCCATGCCGACAGCCAACCCGATGGCGAGGCCGACCTTGGCGCCCGTCGTCCCCCCGACGCTGCGACCGGCGGCCAGGCCCATCGCCCCGACACTCCCCAGGACGATGGTCGCGGCGATGAGGCAGACCCCGGTGAACACCGACGTCATCAGGGTGTCCGCCGCCATCTGGTCGGGGTCCGGCTCCGGGACGTGCTCCACTCGACCTGTGGTCGGCTTGGCCATGGCACCTCCTGCGGCGGGACTGGTCAAGACTCTCACATCACCCGGGGTCCATGGCTGCGCACTTCGCCCGCGCGGCCTGTGCATCTCCGGATGAGCATGGTGCCGACGCCACTGGCATGATGTGCCGCTCCGGCGTACGACGCCGACCGAACCTGGAGGACGCAATGCAGACCGACCAGATCGTGAGCGTCCTGGGCTCCGTGGACCTGTTCACCGGGCTGCGCCCGCCCGTCCTGCGGCGCCTCGCGGATGGGGGCCGGGTCACCGAGTACCCCCCGGGCGCCGAGATCATCCATGCCGGCCAACCTGTCTCGGGCTTCCGCGCGTTCTCACCCCAGGGGGTGGAGATGCACGTGATCCTGACCGGGACGGCCAGCGCGCGGGTGAACGGCACGGTCGTCGCAACGCTCGGCGCCCACGACTACTTCGGAGAGCTCGCGCTGGTCGACGGCAAGCCGCGCTCGGCCGACGTGCTGGCCGGGGACGCGGGGCTGGTGACGTTCGCGCTGCCCAAGTGGGAGTTCGACTCAGTGGTCAAGGACCATCCCGAGGTGCTGCTCCCCATGCTGCGCGTCGTGGTGGCCCGGCTTCGACGCGCTGAGGCCGCCGGCCGCTGAGCCCGACGCCGGCTGAGTCTCAGACCCGGACGAGCTTGCGCTTCTTCACGGTGTAGCCGGCGGGCAGGGTGCCGTCCTTGAGCATGCGGATCGGGCATCGTGTGCACCGGGGCTTGTCCAGGCAGCACTTCTTCTTCGGCTTGGCCACACCATCAGCCTACCGCAGTCAGTAAGGGTCGCCTAACTCGCTGACCCGGAGGTCAGCTCCGAGTCAGTCGGCCCAGACCTGGACGGTGCGTCCCACGTCGGTCAGCACGTCCTTGAGCGTGTCGAAGTCCTCATGGCGCAGGCGCATCCAGGCGTTGGCGTGGAACCCGGCCTCGACCGACTGCGTGGGGGTGCCCGGCGACGGGAAGTGCGCGGTCGTGATGAGGTGGCCGTACCTGTGGTGCACCTCCTCGAGGCCCGAGTACCCGCTGATCACCCCGTCGCGGTTGGGCCGCAGCGCGATCAGCCCGCACGAGTACCGGTAGCTCGGGGAGTGCTTGGGCTGGCCGTACATGAGCGCGTGGGCCCATTCGTGGTGCAGGTCCATCTCGTTGGCCTCGTTGTACATGTCCCACTGCCCCACGCCGGGTGGCCTGGCGCCGATCTCGGAGAACTTCAGCCCCTTCGGTCCGAAGAACCACTCCATGTGGGTGGCCGAGGTGTCCAGGCCCAGGACCGAGATGACCCGCCTGCCCATCTCGCGCACCTCCTCGTACTCTGCCTCGAGCACGCGGTTCGTGGCGATGATCTGCGGTGAGATCCAGCGCGTGCGCATGGCTTCGAGGACGTTGGGGAAGTAGTGCGATGCGAACTCATGGCTGACGTGGCCGCCGATGGTGATCGTGTCCAGGAACCCCTCGTGACCCTCGACGAACTCCTCGAGCGCGACCGAGGTGCCGGCATCCACACCGGATGCGGCGCACGCCGCCGCCAGCTGCTCGTCGGAGTCCACGCGGTGGGTGCCGGCGGCCCCGGCGCCATCCCGGGGCTTGAGGATCAGCGGGTATCCCACCGATCTCGCGAAGTCCAGCGCATCCGCTGTCGTCTCCACGGCGGCCGAGGCCGCGGTCGGGATGCCCGCCTCGCGCAGGACCTGCTTCATCGTGGGCTTGTCCCGGCACAGGTACGCGGCCCGGGCCGAGGTCCCGGGGATCCCGCACCGCTCGCGGACCCGGGCGACCGGCATCACGTGCGACTCGATCGAGCACTCCAGTCGATCCACCCAGGTGTGGCGCTGCGCCTGGCGCACGGCCCACTCGAGAGCAGCCTCGTCGGTGACCGAGTCGACGCGGTAGTGCCAGTCGATCCACGACTTCAGCTCCTCGTCGTAGTGGTCGAAGTCGTACTCGCTGATGACCATGACGTACGCCCCGACCGCCCGCAACGCTCGGACGAACCGGCGTTGGGTGTCGGGGAAGCGCGGCTCGACGAAGACGATGTTCACACCCGAAGGATGCCCCGCCCGGGCCGGTGCGTCGCGCCGGTCAGCCGCCGTCCTCGCTGGATCGCTCGGGTGACGCCTCGGGGTCGGGGGCGGGTGCGGCTGCGGGGGCGGGGGCGGCGGGTCAAGGCCGGCGGGGCCGGGTCCGGCGGGGTCCGGACGGACGAACCAGCCACGCCGGATCGCCAGCGCTCCGTTGAATGCTGCCCCGAGCATCAGCGCGAGCACGGTGACGTAGACCCAGTACATGATTGCGACCGGAGCGGCGATGGCCCCGTACACCGATCCGGCACGGAAGATCCAGGCGAAGTACCAGCGCAGCAGCCAGGAGAACGTGACCCACAGCGCCATGGCGATCAGGGCTCCGGGGACGTCGGAGGTCCACGCCGTGCGATGCGGGACGGCCCAGTGGTAGAGCGACACCACGAGCAGCAGGACGACCGCGATCTGGGCGACGGTCAGGAACACCGCGATGCGCGTGCCCTCGACGCCGGGGACGATCCGCGCAAGGAACGTGGGCCCGGCCAGGATCAGGGGGATGGCGACGATCAGGACCCCGAGTCCGGCGACGTAGACGCCCACGGAGAGGAGCTTGCTGCTGATGAAGGACCTGAGCCCCTCGCGCTGGTACACGATCGTCATGGCGTTGACGAGCGCGTCCACGACCCGTGAGCCGGCCCAGATGGCGACCACGACGCCGATGATCCCCAAGGTCGTCTGCCCGCGACCGAACAGGCTGTCGAGAAGTGGCACCAGCAGGTCGTCGATGGCCTCGGGGGTCAGGACCTGGTCTGCGACATCCAGCACGCTGGAGCGGAACTGCTCGACGGCGTCGACGTCGAGCAGGCCCTGGAACCGGGAGAGCCCGGCGACCAGCCCCATGATCAGCCACGGAAGGGCGAACACCGCCCAGAACGAGGCCTCGGCAGCCAGGCCCGTGCTGCGGGTCTGGTACGCGATGACCATGGCATCGCCCAGGGTGCTGCCCGCGAACCGTCGTCCCGCTGCCTGCATCCAGCCGGCCACGCCCCACCTCCGCCCAACGTCCACGGAGGAATCTAGTCCC
The DNA here is from genome assembly GCA_963700395.1 of uncultured Actinomycetes bacterium. Classification (GTDB taxonomy): domain Bacteria; phylum Actinomycetota; class Actinomycetes; order S36-B12; family CAIYMF01; genus Prado023. The sequence continues at coordinate 466,506 of CAVOXI010000001.1, forward strand.
GTCCGCCGTCGCCGGGAGCGCGCCTCTGGCGGCACAACTCCTCCGGACGGGGAGAATGGGGCCATACCGACCAGGAGGCTCCATGGGTGTCAACGACGTCAAGCGCGGCAAGATCGGGATCATCGGCAGCGGGTTCGTGGGTTCAGCCGCGGCCTACGCCATGGTGATGAGCAACGTGGGGCGCGAGCTGGTCCTCGTCGACCTCAACCGGGCGCGCGCCGATGCGGAGGCGAACGACATCTATCACGCGGTCCCGTTCGCGAACCCCATCGAGATCTACGCCGGTGACTACGCCGACCTGGCCCAGTGCTCGACCGTGGTGATCACCGCCGGGGCCAACCAGAAGCCCGGCGAGTCCCGGTTGGAGCTGCTCGAGCGCAACGCGGCGGTGTTCGAGGCGATCGTGCCCAGGGTGCTCGAGAACGCCCCCGAGGCCAGGCTCGTCGTGGCCACGAACCCCGTCGACGTGACCACGCACATGGCCGCCCGGATCGCCGGGCGCCACGGGGTGCCCACGCGCCGCGTGGTCGGCTCGGGGACGACCCTGGACACCGCCCGCTTCCGCGCCCTGCTCTCCCGGCACATCGGAGTGGACGCCCGGCACATCCACGGGTACGTGCTCGGGGAGCACGGTGACTCCGAGGTGCTCGCCTGGAGCCAGGTGACGATCGGGGGCATGGGCCTTGCGGAGTTCTGTGAGCGCAAGGGTCTGCGGATCACCGAGGAGGATCGCGCCCACATCGACGAGAACGTGCGCCGCGCCGCGTACAAGATCATCGAGGGCAAGGGGGCGACGTACTACGGCATCGGGGCCGCCCTGGCCAGGATCGTCAACGTCATCATCCGCGACCAGCGGGCGATCATGACCACCTGCGGGGTGACGGACGAGGTCGCGGGGGTGTCCGACGTCACGGTCGCGATGCCGCGGCTGGTGGGTGGGGGCGGGAACCTCGACGTCTTCCCGCAGCCGCTGGCCCACAGCGAGCAGCGCGCCCTGGCCCGCAGCGCCGGGATCGTGAAGGAGTACATCACCTCCCTGGGCATCTGACCGGACCCCGGACACGCCCTGACCCGGCAGCCGGTTCGTGGTGCCCCTCGAAGTAGGTTTGGGCCCGTGACCCATGAGTGCGACGTCCTGATCATCGGTGCGGGCCCGGCCGGGCTCTATGCGGCCTACTACGCGGGTTTCCGCGGTTGGTCGGTGGTGGTGATGGACGCCCTGCCCGAGGCGGGCGGGCAGATCACGGCCATGTACCCGGAGAAGGACATCTTCGATGTCGCCGGGTACACCTCGGTCAAGGGGCGCGTCCTGGTCGAGAACCTCGTGGCCTCGGCAGCTCCGTTCTCCCCCACGTATGTCCTGGGCGAGCAGGCTGCGGGGCTCGACGCCCCCCTGGAGGGCCCGGTGACCGTCACGGGCTCCGCCGGCACCGTGATCTCGGCCAAGGCGGTCATCATCACCGGCGGGATCGGCGCGTTCACCCCGCGTGCACTTCCGGCCGATGACGGGTGGGAGGGTCGCGGCCTGGTCTACTTCGTGCCCCAGCTGGCCGACCATGCCGACAAGGACATCGTGATCGTCGGCGGCGGTGACTCCGCCTTCGACTGGGCCTACGCGCTGCAACCGCTGGCCCGCAGCGTGAGCCTCGTGCACCGCCGGGAGCAGTTCCGCGCGCACGGGTCGATGATCGACACCGTGCGCGACATGGGGGTGGCGCTGTTCACGTCGTGCGAGGTCAGCGCCATCCGCGGCGGGGACCGGATCTCGCAGGTGGAGGTCACGCACAAGGTGACCGGTGAGGTGACCCTGCTGCCGGCCCAGACCGTCGTGGCGGCGCTGGGTTTCGTGGCCAACATCGGCCCCATCGCGACCTGGGGCGTCGAACTGCTCAAGCGGCACATCGTCGTCGACACCGCGATGCGCACGAGCCTCCCGCACGTGTTCGCCGCAGGCGACATCGTCACCTACCCGGGCAAGGTGCCGCTCATCTCCGTCGGCTTCGGCGAGGCGGCACTGGCCGTCAACAACGCAGCACCCATCGTCGATCCGGGGATGGGGATCTTCCCCGGGCACTCGTCGGGTGGGAGCGAGCAGTGAGCACCCCCGATCCCGGCCGGGCGCACCCGGAGTCGCGGCGTGCAGGGTTCCCCGCGGAGGCCTTCGCCGACGTCATGGCCGCCAATGCGCAGTACTCCGCCACCTTCCGGGGCCTGGGCCTGAGCGGGCGCGCTGCGAAGGGACTGGCGGTCATCACGTGCATGGACTCGCGGATCGATCCGCTGCGGATCGTGGGCATGGCCCCCGGTGACGTGAAGATCCTGCGCAACGCCGGCGCGCGGGTCACCGACGACGTCCTGCGAACCCTCGTCCTGGCCACCTACCTCCTCGATGTGACCCGCGTGCTCGTCCTGCCGCACACCCGCTGCAAGATGGTCGGGACCGCGGAGGAGGAGATCCACGCGATGATCGCCGACCAGTACGGCGTGGACACCTACAGCATGGAGTTCCGCACCGTCGAGGACGAGGTCGCCGCGCTGAAGCGCGACCTGCAACGGATCCGCAGCTTCCCGCTGCTCCCCCGCGACCTCGTGGTGGGAGGCGCGGTCTACGACGTCGACACCGGGGCACTGCTGCCGGTGGACGCATAGCCTGCACGTGCGGCTGGGTCTGCCGGATGGCCACCCGCCACGCTTGGGCTCAGGCGTCGATGCGCTCACGGTCGAGGCCCGCAGACCCCGCCACGATGAACTCCTTGCGCGGGGCGACATCGGAGCCCATCAGCAGGTCGAAGACCGTGGCGGCATCGTGGGCGTCCTCGACGCGCACCCGGCGCAGGGTGCGCTTGCCGGGCTCCATCGTGGTCTCCTTCAGCTGGGCCGCGTCCATCTCGCCGAGGCCCTTGTAGCGCTGCGGGTCCTTCCAGCGGCGCCCCGCCCTGGTCAGCTCGGCGAGCACTGCCTTCAGCTCGGCATCGGAGTGCGTGTACCGGACCTCCGCCTTCTTCCCGCCTGAGGCGATCACCTCGACGCGATGCAGTGGCGGGACCGCGGAGTACACCCGCCCCTCGGCGAGCATCTGGGGCATGTAGCGGTGGAACAGGGTGAGGAGCAGGCAGCGGATGTGGGCGCCGTCCACATCGGCGTCGGCCATGAGGATGACCTTGCTGTAGCGCAGGGCCTCGATGTCGAAGGTGCGCCCCGAGCCGGCGCCGAGGACCTGGATGATCGCCGCGCACTCGGCGTTCTTGAGCATGTCGGCCAGGGTGGCCTTGTGCACGTTGAGGATCTTGCCGCGGATCGGCAGCAGGGCCTGGAACTCGGAGTCCCGGGCGAGCTTGGCCGTGCCCAGCGCGGAGTTGCCCTCGACGATGAACAGCTCCGTGCGCTCGAGGTCCTCGCTGCGGCAGTCCACGAGCTTGGCCGGCATGGAGGAGGACTCCAGGGCGTTCTTGCGCCGCTGGACGTCGCGGTGGGTCCGGGCAGCGACGCGGGCGCGCATGGCGTTGGCGACCTTCTCGGCGACCGCCTTGACGACGAGCTTGTCCCCACGGGGCGGGTTGGTCAGCCAGGCGGTGAGCTCCTTGCTGACGACCGCGGCCACGATCCGCGATGCCGCTGGCGTGCCCAGGATCTCCTTGGTCTGGCCCTCGAACTGGGGCTCGGCCAAGCGCACGGTGATCACGGCCGTGGCCCCTTCGAGGGCGTCCTCCTTGGTGATGGCGCCCTCGCTGGCCCGCAGGATCTTGGCCGACGTGAGGTAGTCGTTGAGGGTCTTGACCAGGGCCCGCTCGAAGCCGGCCACATGCGTGCCGCCCTTGGGCGTGGCCACGATGTTGACGAACGAGCGCACCTCGGTGTCGTAGTGGTTGCCCCATCGCAGCGCGACGTCGACCACGAGCTCCCGCTCGACCTCCGTGGGGACCATGTGACCGCGCTTGTCCAGGACCGGCACCGTCTCGGTGAAGTTCCCGGACCCGGCCAGGCGCAGGACCGGTGAGACGGCCTCCCCGGTGGCCAGGTGCTCAGCGAACTCGGCGATCCCGCCCCGGTGGGCGAACGTGCGCTCCTCGGGGGCCTCAGGGTCGCGCTCGTCGCGCACGACGATCATGAGCCCGGGGACGAGGAAGGTCGTCTGCTGCGCGCGCGCGTGCACAAGGCCGAGGTCGATCTGCGCGTCGGCAGTGAAGATCTGCGCGTCCGGCCAGAACCGCACCCGGGTACCCGTCCTGGTGCGCGGGCAGGAGCCTCCCTGGATCAGGCCGGACTTCTTCGTGAAGTCCGCGTCCGGCCCCTCGCCGTCGAAGACGCCGGGGACTCCCCTGCGGAAGGAGATCAGGTGCACCCGCGAATCACGGTCGACCTCGACGTCGAGGCGCGAGCTCAAGGCGTTGACCACGCTGGCCCCGACCCCGTGCAGGCCGCCCGTGGCGACGTAGGAGCCGCCGCCGAACTTCCCGCCCGCATGCAGCTTGGTCATCACGACCTCAACCCCGGTGAGCCGGGTCCGGGGCTCGACGTCCACCGGGATGCCCCGACCGTCGTCACGCACCTCGACCGAGCCGTCGGCGCGCAGGATCATGTCGATCCGCGTGCACCACCCGCCCAGGGCCTCGTCGACCGAGTTGTCCAGGATCTCCCAGACGCAGTGCATCAGGCCGCGGGAGTCCGTCGAGCCGATGTACATCCCGGGGCGCTTGCGCACCGCCTCCAGCCCCTCGAGCACGGACAGGTTCCTCGCGGAGTAGCCGCCGGCGGGCTTCTCTGCACGCCGCGATCGCCGCGTCGGCTCCAGGGGTTCTGCAGTCACGGGCCAAGGGTACCGGGGCGGACTGACAGCCCCGGGTCATCGAACCGTGAACGCAGCGCGTGGCGGACCCCGCTGCCGCTGCGTTTGCGCGCCTGGCGAACGTGCCAGCGGATGTCGGTCCGGGATGTCACACTGGAGTCCACGAGAACCGAGGAGGGGACATGGTTGGCACTCTTGAGATCGAGGTGGCGCTCAGCGCCGCCGACCGGTGTGACCGGTGTGGGGCCCAGGCCATCGCGCGTGCGACCCTCTCGTCCGGGGCGCACCTGCTCTTCTGCGGCCATCACCTCCGGGCCCACGAGGCGAGCCTGCGCGACATCTCGGCACGCATCGCGAAGTCGTCGGGAGCCGTCCACCATGCGGGCAGCGGTGAGCTGACCAGCGCTGAGTGAACGAGGTCCTGCTCAACGTCGCAGTGGGGGCCGCGCTGGTCGTGGCTGCGGCTGGCATCGTCGTTCCCGTCCTCCCGGGCACCTTCCTCGCCCTGGGCGCCCTGCTGGTGTGGGCAGTGGTCACCGGTGGCGCGATCGCGTGGGGTGCCTTCGCGGTCATGGCACTCATCATCGCGGTGGGCCAGGTGCTCAAGTACCTCCTGCCGCACAAGTCGATGACTGCGGCGGGGGTCCCCGGCCGTTCGATCCTCTTCGGCGGGGTCGCAGCGATCGCCGGATTCTTCCTGATCCCGGTCGTCGGCCTCGTGGTGGGCTTCATCGGCGGGCTCTACCTCGCCGAGCAGGTGCGGCTGCGCGACTGGACGCTGGCCAGGGACTCGACGTGGGTGGCGATGAAGGCCACCGGGTTCTCCATCCTCATCGAGTTGGGCGCACTGATGCTCACGGCGTCGGTGTGGGCCGCCGCGCTGGTCCTGCTCTCCCAGCAGTGACGCGGGGTAGGCTCCCGCACATGGCCACGCCCGACGATCAGCACGACACGCTGATCCTGACCCACGACACCGTCGCGTTGCCGCGTCCGAGCGCACCTGGGGTGCAGCCCGTGAATCCCGGCACCGACGGTGCGACCAACTCCGGGTGGCAGGCTGTGGGCGCCACCCCGCAGGCCGTCGGCGCCGCCCCGCAGGCCGTCGCCTGGCAGTCGCCGGGATGGGCGCACACCCGGGCCCAGGCGGCCGCCGCATGGAGCCAGGTCCCACCGTTCGTTCCCCCGGCCGCGCCCCCGGTCCTGGTGATGCGCAACAACGCCGCCGTCGTCGGGGCGACGCTGGGCTCCGTGTCGATGTTCCTCTCCCTGATCCCGCTGATCGGAATCGTGGCGTGGGTGCTGGCCCCGATCGGCCTGCTCAGCAGCGGTGTCGGCCTGCTGGTGGGGATGTCGCGCAGGGTCGGCCGCGTGGGCGCCATCTGGGGGCTGCTCACCTCGGGTATCGCGTTGCTGGTGTGCACGGCGTGGGTCGCACTGCTCCTCGCGCTGTAGTTGGGCTTGGCCCGCCTCACAGCCGCCCGGATTCCCTCCGCGAGGTTAACAGCGGCACATGGGTTGGGCCGTTCTGGTGAGTCGGCGTCGACGCCTTGGGGGCGGGGCATGTTGAGCGCTAGTCTGTGCACAGGGGGATCGTTCGGGAGGCGCTGGGTGTCGGTAGCGGGGAAGTTCGCGGCGGTGGGGGTGTCGTTGGCCCTCCTTGCAGGCACGTCCGCTGTGCCGGTGTTCGCCGACCAGGTATCCCGATCCTCGGACCCGAACATCACCGCTCTTGAGGACAGCCCAGAGGGCACCCTGCGCCGAGTCGTGCGCGAGGCGCGGGCCACCTACGCCCTGGAGATCGATGCCGCACGCGCCGTGCGCGCGAAGGCCCTGCTGGCACCCCGGGCCCAGCGATCCGCCGAGCTGAAGCAGGCAACCTCGAAGGCTGAGCGTCGGCTGGTCCGACGCGACTACCGGCGCACCGTGGCGCCCGTGCACCAGGAGTACCGGACGGCACGTGAGTCCGCCCTCGCGCGGCGGACCGCCACGATCGACAAGGCGTTGGCCGACTACCTGGTGAAGACCGGGAAGCCCGTCATCGCTGAGGCCCTTGCCACCTACCGGGAGGCCACCGCGATCGCCGGGGTGACCCTCGAGCTGGCCCTCAAGTCAGGGCGCGACACCCTGCGGACCGACACGGCCGATGAGCGCGCGCAGTTGGTCTCCGACCTCGAGGACACCACGACGGACATGGAGCGCCTCGACGCGTGGCTCGACTTCCAGGCGGCAGCGAGCAAGGATCGCAAGGCCTACGAGCGGTCGATCGCCAGCGCCAGGGCCACCTACGCCTCGGCGATGTCCGAGGCGCGTGCCGAGTTCAAGCTCGCGACCGGCGTGTCGATCAAGAAGCTGCTCAAGCTCCCGTTCAGGATCTGAACCCGGCCACGAACTTCTCGATCCGCCGCTCCGAGACGGGCACAGCCGTACGGATGTGCTGGGCGAACAGGCTGACCCGGTACTCGTCGATCATCCTTCGGGCGGCGCGCGCAGGCTCGCCCTGCGCCATCGGATCCGGCACCGGCCATTCCGCGATGGTGTGGGCCATCAGGGCCTCCGCGGTGCGGGCCGCGTCCAACCGGCGGGAGTCCGCGGCAGGGTCGTCCGGAAGCTTCGAGGCCCGCCACACCAGGGCCTGCAGGTATCGGCGCAGGTCGGGCAGGTTCGCGGCACCGATCCGGGTGACCGGTCGCGGACCGACAAGTCGGTCCAGCTCGGCGCGGATGTCGGCCACCGAGTCGGCGACCACCGGCGAGGTCAGGGCGTCGACACGACGCTCCGCCTCCCAGGCCAGCTCGAAGGCGACGACCACCTGTGCCAGCGTGCCCGCGTAGCGTCGGGGCAGCTCGAGCGTGATCCGTGCGACGGCAGCGGCGAACTGGTCGGCATCGCGAACCGGGACCCCGGCGAGCAGGGCGTCGATGGATGCGTCGGCGCAGTCATCGAGGAGGGCCTGGGCCCCACCGTGCGGGTACCGACCGAGGATCAGCCGGCCGCTCATGTCCAGGCCGGCATACCCTCGGGGAGCCGGGCTGGGCACCGCCATCGCGACGAGCCGTCGGACCCCGCGCAGGTGCGAGCGCGCTGCCTCACCGGGGTCGGAGAGCACCGCGAGGTCCACCGACGCGCCGCGGTCGACGAGCGCCGGGAACCCGATGACCGGCACCCCGGACACGACCCGCTGCACTGACTCCGGGATGGCGCCGAAGATCCACGTGGTTGCCGCCGAGACGGTGATGTCGTCGGCTGCCCGCGCGAGCATCGCAGCGCGGTCGGGGGCATGCCGGCGCTGAAGGGAGGCGAGGTCGCGACCCTCACCAAGCACCTTCCCGGACTCATCGACGACCCGGTAGCGCGGCAGCAGGTGCATCGGCACCCGCGCGAGGTCCCAGTCATCGGCCCGCACCCGGACCCCGGTGATGCGGGTCACGGCCGCAGCGACGGCCTCGAGGATCGGCTGGTCTGCGAGCTCGGGGGCGTCCAGGACCTCGGGCACGAGATTGGGGGCCGGTCCGAGCTGGCGTCGGATCGCCTTCGCGGGGCTTCGCAGCAGTGCTGTGACCAGGTCGCCACGCAGCCCCGGGGCGGCTCCGGGGACATCAGCGGGATCCAGGCCCGGAAGCACGGCCAGGGGCACGTCCACCGTCACCCCGTCGGCGGCATCGCCGGGCTCGAACGCGTACGACAGGTTCAGCGTCACCTCGGGTCCTGCGCTCCACCGGAGCGGGAAGTCGCCCTCGTCGGGCAGGTCCTCGCCGGCCACGTGGATGTCGGACGGGGTGAGCGTCAACAGGTCCGGTGTCTGCCGCGATGCCTTCTTCCACCATGAGTCGAAGTGCCGGACCGAGGTGATGTCAGCCGGGAGCCGGGCGTCGTAGAACGCGAACACGCCGTCGTCGTCGATGACCAGCCCGCGGCGCCGGCCACGCGCCTCGAACTCCTCCGCAGCCCTGACGGCGGCGACGTTGGCATGCCAGAACGGGTGCCGCGTGCTCCACTGGCCCTCGACGAGCGCCCCACGGATGAACAGCTCCCTGCACAGGGGCGGGTCGATGCGACCGTAGTCGACTGTCCGGCCGGTGACCACGGGGATGCCGAACAGCGTGACGCGCTCCACGGCCACCGTCGCCCCGCGCTTGGTCGACCAGTGCGGCTCCGAGTAGGAGCGGGACAGCAGGTGCCCGGCAGCCTCCTCGATCCAGTCGGGCTTGACCGCCGCGTTGCGGCGGGCGAACAGCCGCGAGGTCTCGACGAGCTCGGAGGACATCAGCCAGTCGGGGTTGGTGCGGGCCAGCGCCGATCCAGGGAAGATCACGAATCGGGCGCCCCGGGCGCCGAGGTAGTCGCGGCGCAACGGATCCCACAGGCCGACCTGGGACAGCATGCCGGTGAGCAGCGCGCGGTGGATGCCGTCGTGGTCGTCACGCCCGCTGCTCCAGCTGATCCCCAGGCTGGAGAGCACCTCGCGGATCTGGGCGACGAGGTCCTGCCACTCGCGGATGCGCAGGTAGTTCAGGTACTGGGCCCGGCATGCGCGTCGAAGGCCGCTGGCCGACGTGCTGCTGCGCAGCGTGCGGATGTGGTCCCACATGTTGAGCAGGGTGGAGAAGTCCGAGCGCTTGTCGACGAAGCGGGCATGGGCGGCATCAGCCCTGCCACGTTCAGCCTCCGGCCGCTCCCGTGGATCCTGGATCGTCAGGCCCGCCACGATGACCACGACCTCCCGCACGCAGCCCGCCTCGGCGGCGGCCAGGACCATCCGGCCCAGGCGGGGGTCGAGGGGAAGGCGAGCGAGCCGCTTGCCCAGGGGGGTGAGGCGTGGTGGTCCGTCGGACTCCTGCAGCGCGCCCAGCTCCTGGAGGAGCGCGACCCCGTCGCGGATCTGTCGCGTGTCCGGCGGGTCGAGGAACGGGAACCGCTCGATCTCGCCGAGGCGCAGTGCGGCCATCTGCAGGATCACCGAGGCCAGGTTCGTGCGCAGGATCTCCGGGTCGGTGAACTGGGGGCGCTCGAGGAAGTCCTGCTCGGCGTACAGGCGGATCGCGATGCCGTCGCGCACCCGGCCGCACCGTCCCGCGCGCTGGTTGGCCGAGGCCTGCGAGATCGGCTCGATCGGCAGGCGCTGGACCTTCAGCCGCTTGCTGTAGCGCGACACCCGGGCCGTCCCCGGGTCCACCACGTAGCGGATGCCGGGCACGGTGATCGAGGTCTCAGCGACGTTGGTGGCCAGGACCACGCGGCGCCCGCCGCCGGGCGCGAACACCCGGTGCTGCTCGGCCGAGCTGAGTCGGGCGTAGAGGGGCAGGACCGTGGTCGTGACATCGAGCATCGGGCGCAGCGCATCGGCAACGTCGTGGATCTCGCGCTGGCCGGACAGGAAGACCAGGACGTCGCCGTCGCCCGACGTCAGGCACTCCATGACCGCCTCGCAGACGGCGTCGACGTCGTCGCTGGCGACGTCCTCGGTCGGCCGATAGCGGATCTCGACCGGGTAGGTGCGACCGCTGACCTCGATGATCGGGGCGCCGCCGAAGTGCACCGAGAAGCGCTCGACGTCGATGGTGGCGCTGGTGACGACCACGCGCAGGTCGGGACGCCGCGGCAGCAGGCGCGTGAGGTAGCCCAGCAGGAAGTCGATGTTCAGGCTGCGCTCGTGCGCCTCGTCGATGATGATCGTGTCGTAGCGACGCAGGTCCCGGTCGCGCTGGAGCTCGGCGAGCAGGATGCCGTCGGTCATCACCTTGACCTTCGTGCCCTTCGCGGTCCGGTCGGTGAAGCGCACGGCGAACCCGACCTCGGCGCCGAGCTCCACCTGGCACTCCTCCGCGATGCGGGCGGCCAGCGTCCGGGCGGCGATCCGCCGCGGCTGGGTGTGCCCGATCATCCCGCTGCGTCCCGCGGCCCGCGGCCAGGGCGATCTTGGGCAGCTGCGTGGTCTTGCCCGACCCGGTCTCACCGGCGACGATCACCACCTGGTGATCGCGCAGGGCGCGCGTGATCTCCTCGACGTGGGCGGCAATGGGGAGCTGCTCGGGGACGGACAGGTGCATGGTCAGTGGGTGCTACCAGGACCGGTCGAGGGGGCGCCCCTCCGCGTACCCGGCGGCGGACTGGACGCCGAGCAGCGCCCGCTCGTGGAAGCCGGCCATGGTCGTCGCACCGGCGTAGGTGCACGCCGAGCGCACACCTGAGGTGATCGAGTCGAGCAGGTCCTCGACACCGGGCCGTGCCGGGTCGATGTACATCCGCGAATGCGAGATGCCCTCCTCGAACATGGCCTTGCGGGCGCGGTCGAACGCCGACTCGTCGGAGGTCCTCCCGCGCACGGCCCGCGCCGAGGCCATCCCGAAGCTGACCTTGTACGCCTTGCCGGACGGGTCGATCTGCAGGTCGCCCGGCGACTCGTACGTGCCTGCGAACCACGAGCCGATCATCACCGCCCCGGCGCCGGCGGCCAACGCGATCGCGACGTCGCGCGGGTGGCGGACTCCCCCGTCGGCCCAGATCCAGCGCCCCTCCTTGCGGGCTGCGGTGGCGCAGTCCACCACGGCGGACAGCTGCGGACGGCCGACCCCGGTCTGCATCCGGGTCGTGCACATGGCGCCCGGCCCGACGCCGACCTTGACGATGTCTGCCCCGGCCTCGATCAGGTCCAGGGTCCCCGCGGCAGTCACGACGTTGCCGGCGACCAAGGGCACCTCCGGGGCCACGTGCCGTGCCCTGCGGACGGCACCGAGCGCCTCGATCATCTTCTCCTGGTGGCCGTGCGCAGTGTCGACGACGAGGATGTCGACGCCGGCCGCGAGCAGGGCCTCGGCGCGGCCCCGGACGTCGCCGTTGACACCGATCGCCGCACCCACGCGCAGTCGCCCGGAGGCGTCCAGCGCGGGGGTGTACACAGTCGCGCGCAGGGCGCCTGACGCAGTGAGGACGCCCACCATGGTCCCGTCCGGGGCCACGATCGGGGCCACCTTGCGCCGCACGCGATACATGGCCTCGAAGGCCTCACGGGGCTCGACGCCGTCGGGGAGGGTGAAGACCTCCTCGCTCATCACGTCGGCCACGCGGCTGAAGCGGTCGGTGTCCGCGCAGTCCGACTCGGTCACGATTCCCACGGGCACGCCCTCGCGCTCCACCACGGCGGCGGCATGGGCGCGCTTGTGGATCAGCGACAGGGCGGACCCGATGGTCTCGTCCGGTGAGAGCCTCACGGGCGTGTCGTAGACCGGGTGGCGGGCCTTGACCCACGCGACGACGTCCGAGACCACCTCCACCGGGATGTCCTGCGGGATGATGACGAGACCACCGCGGCGAGCGACCGTCTCGGCCATCCGCCGCCCCGCCACGGCTGTCATGTTGGCGACGATGATCGGGATGGTTGCTCCGGAACCGTCCGGGGCGGTGAGGTCCACGGAGAACCGGGACGCGACGGCCGAGCGGGTCGGGACCAGGAAGGCGTCGTCATAGGTCAGGTCGTGGGCCGGCAGCTCATGGAGGAAGCGCATGCCCTGACGGTATCCCGCGTGGCACAGCCGTGGTGTGGGCGCCGCAGCGGTAGGTCGCGGACCGCAGCCGTCCACACCCGTTCGGCTCAACCCTGCTCCTCCGCATGCCGACGAACACCCCGGGAGAAGGGGACGCACCATGGCGCGCAGGAAGCTCGGCGACACGTTGGTCGGCTGGGGTGTCATCACGCCGCAGCAGCTGGACGCTGCGCTCGAGGCCCAGGCCCAGGACGGGCGGACCGTCCGCCGCCGCCTCGGTCGGGTGCTGGTCGATGGCGGCCTCGTGAGCGATGCTGCCGTGGCTGCCGCCCTGGCAGACATGCACGGCTTGCAGGCCGTCGACCTCGACCTGCAGATCATCGACCCCGGAGTGGCCCGGCGCATCCCGCACAGCATCGCGCTGCAGCACGTCGTCCTGCCCCTGACCGTGCGTGAAGGGGTGCTTCGGGTGGCTGTGGCGGACCCCGTCGATGTCTTCGCCCTCGACGACCTGCGCATGCGTGCCCAGGGGTTGCGCCTCGAGGTGGTCGTCGCCGCCGAGGCCCAGCTGCGAGCCAAGATCGCCGAGCTCTGGAGCCAGGCGGTCACTGAGGATGCGCTGGAGAAGTTCGTGTCCGAGCTGTCCGTCGACGAGGACGTCAGCCTTGAGGCTGGCGACGATGAGGGTGCCGTCGCCGCGGTGCATCAGATCCTCTCCGCCGCCGTCCGCGCGGGGGCCAGCGATGTCCACATCGAGCCGATGCGCGACGGTGTTCGGGTTCGGGTGCGCATCGACGGGACCCTGCGTCCGCTGATGTACCTGCCCCGCAGCGGACACTCCTCGATCGTCGCGCGGACCAAGATCGTGTCGGGACTCGACATCGTTGAGAGACGTGTGCCCCAGGACGGCCGTGCCCGCTTGCGCGTCGACGGCCGCGACCGGAACCTGCGTGTGTCCACGTTGCCCACGATGCACGGCGAGAAGATCGTGGTGCGCCTGCTGTCCGACCAGGCGTCGCTGCCGAGCCTCACCGACCTGGGCATGGGCCTGGACCAGGAGCTGATCCTGCAGAACGCGCTGCACCTGCCGCAGGGGCTGGTCCTCATCACGGGGCCGACCGGCTCGGGCAAGTCGACGACCCTCTATGCGGCGATCTCGCAGATGGTCAACGACGAGCGGAACCTGATCACCCTCGAGGACCCGGTCGAGATCGAGCTGCCCGGCGTGGCCCAGGTGCAGGTCTCGGACAAGACCGGGATGACCTTCGCGGCCGGGCTGCGCTCGGCGCTGCGTCAGGACCCCGATGTGATCATGGTGGGCGAGATCCGCGACCAGGTCACCGCCGAGCTGGCGGTCCGGGCTGCGCTGACGGGTCACCTGGTGCTCTCCACGCTGCACACCAACGACTCCGCGTCGGCGGTGATCCGGCTGGTGGAGATGGGGGTGCCCAGCTACCTGGTGGCATCGTCCCTGACGCTGTCGATGGCGCAGAGGCTGGTCCGCAAGCCATGCTCGGAGTGCGCAGCTCGGACCCCCGCGGACTCCGACACCCGTCGCCGACTGGGCATGACCGAGGCCGAGGCGGCAGCGTGCCTGGTCCCGGTCGGGTGTCGAGCCTGCGGGATGTCGGGCTACTCCGGTCGTGTGGGGCTGTACGAGATGCTGCCCATCTCGCGGGCTGTGCGAGCCGCCCTGATGGCCGGAGCCGGCGAGATGGCCATCACCTCAGCGGCGGCGTCGGAGGGCTTCAGGCCGCTCCAGCGGCTCGGGGTCGACGCAGCGGTCGCGGGCCTGACGACGCCAGCAGAGCTGCTGCGCACGCTGTCGATCGACGCGGAGGCGCTGGCGGCGGTGTGAGGCGGCCGGCTCGCCGTGACGTCGCACGCTGACGACCTCACATCCCCGGGTCGTGGTGGTGGGGCATCGGTTGTCCGGGCTGTTCCGGGCCGATCCGGTAGGGGCGCATCATCTCGTTGTCCTCGTGGGACACGATGTGGCAGTGCCAGGTGAACTGGCCCGGGTTGGTGAACCTCATCTTCACGCGGGTGACCTGCCCGGGGTAGGCGATGACGGTGTCCTTGAACCCGGATTCCCACGGCTCGGGAGGCATGGCGTCGCCGTCGAGCTGGAACGGCTGCGTGGCGACCCCCTCCTCGTCCGCGGCCAGGCGCTGGCGGTTCACCACCTCGAACACGACCTCATGGATGTGCATGGGGTGAGCGTCGGCGGTGCCGTTGAAGAACTCCCACACCTCGACGTCACCCACCGCCGGGGTCTCCGACACCGGGTCGCTCCACATCTGCTGCTTGCCCCAGCCCTCCGCGTCCACGGTACCGAGATGCGCCGAGGCGGGCCCGTCCCATCCGTACATGGACATCATCTCGAGCAGGGCCAGGGGTCGCGTGGCACTCTCTGCCGGAAGCGCGACGATCGCTGGCAGCCGGAGGAAGGCCGGAGGTGTGCTGAGGTCCGTGCCCCCGACGGGGACCGACCCGGAACTGCATGATCCGACCGGTCGTCTGAAGGTCCGCACCGTCGAAGTCCTCGTCGGGTTCGCCACCGCCGAAGGGCTCGTCAGGGCCCACGTTCCCCAGCACGTACTTCCCCTTCGGGACGCGGGAGAAGTCCACGATGACGTCCGCCCGCTCGGCCAGGGCCATCAGCAGGGTGTTGTCCATGCTCGTCCGTGAGGTTCACCGGCCGGGACAGGAAGCCCCCGTCGTTGCCGATCTGCCACACCTCGACGCCGGGGATGCTCGTGAAGTCGAGGATGAGGAAGCGGGAGTCGCAGCCGTTGAGGAAGCGGAACCGGTAGCGACGCTGCTCGACGGAGAGGTAGGGCCAGGTGTTTCCGTTGACCATCATCGTGTTGCCGAAGAACTCGGGGTTCCAGATGGGTGACAGGTCCGTTTCGGGGATATGGGGGCCTTCGTACCCGTCGAAGAACGCTCGCGAGTCGGGGTAGAAGAGCGAGCCGTCCGCGTTGAAGGTCCGGTCCTGGATGACGATCGGGATCTCGTAGTAGGCCTTGTTGGCGGGGAACTTGTCGCCCTCCTTCGGCGCCGGCCCGGGCAGGACGGCCCGAGCCCCAGTCCGCGAGTCCAGCACCGTGTCGTCCCCCGACGGTCCGCCCCTGATCAGGAAGAAGCCTGCCGGCCCGGCGTACACGTTCACCCGGGTCATCCCGAGGGTGTGGTCGTGGTACCAGATCGTCGAGGCTCGCTGGTTGTTCGGGTACTGGAATGTGGCCGACCCTGGTCCCCATTCCACGCCGTAGTTGCCCGCCGCCTTGCGCGCGAAGAAGTCGTACCAGGTGCCCTGCGTGGCGTACTCGTCCGGGATGTCGGCCGCATCTGGCAGGTACCAGGCCTCGGCGTAGCCGTCACTGTCATCGTGGACTCCCACGGCGCCGTGCACATGGGTCACGATCGGCACCGGGCCGGTGTAGCTCCCGGGGGTGAAGGGCGGTCGGGTGTCGCGCCCCATCTCCCCTCCCGGCGGGTTCGCCCAGTGCAGCGTCGGATCGACGGGTAGCAGGTGCGGCCGGAAGTTGCCGTTCGCGTCCTTCAAGTCGTTGATCCACTTCACCCTGACCGGGCGGTTCCAGTGGGCCTCGATCGTCAGCGACGGCGCGTTGTGGAGCAGCAGCCCGCGCTTGGCCGCAGTGACCGCCCCATAGCCCCACACGGTCGTCGCCGGAAGTCCCTCGGGAAGGATCTGCTGGGAGAACTGCTTCATCGAGATCTCGTAGTAGTCACCGTTCTTGCCGCCCCTCTGCTGGAACGTCCCCGAGCGGGGCATCACAGGGGGGATCAACAGCGGGGTGACGAACTGCCGGATGCTCGCGGGGTCGAGCGTGCCCCCAGCGAGCGGCTCCGCGTGCACGAGCTGGCTGCCACTGGGTCCACGCAGGAACAGGCCGAGAGTTCCGGCTCCGGTCAATGCGAGGAAGAACCGGCGCGACAGCACCGGGCCGGGGCGCCCGTTGGGGGGTACCGCCGGCTCTGCTCCCTGCGTCGGAGGCAGGGGATCTCGGGACTCGACCGTCCCCGTCCCGGTCGAGGGCATCGCACCCTCACCTGACCAGCCATCGTGACGGTCCATGCTCGCTCCCCTTGCCACTCAGGCGCCCCGAGACCGTCCCAGGGCCTTGATGGGCGCGAGTGTGGAGCCTTCGTAAAGCGCGCGTCAAGGAGTCGGCATCATTCCGATTGAATATGCCCTGTGTGCCATTCCGCTTTGCCGGGAATGCCCTCGATAAGGAGGTCGAGAACTGCGAGTTCGCCCTCGACCCACGGTGCGCCCGACTGGCGCGGATCTCGATCCGGGGAGTCGGCGTGCTCGGCTGCAACCCGCGGTGGCGCAAACCAGGGGACGCTCACCTCAGTCCAGACGACGAAGCGCACCCAGGACCCGGGTCTCCCTGGGGACCCACGTCTGGGCGTTGCCGGAGGCCAGCACCCGCTGGTTGACCCTGATCGCCTCGTCGAGGGCTACCCACACGGGCGTGAACGCCAGATCATGCTCGTAGTCGTCGAGGCGCTGGTCGTGCACCTCGTCACCCACGTCGCACCGGTGGTAGTCCGACTGCGAGCGGAAGAACGCCCCGGGTTCGCGCGCGTCCCGGTGCTCGACGGCCCTGATGAACACGTCCCCGACCTGTGTGAGGGTGCGGCCGCACTCCTCGGACACCTCACGTACGAGGGCCTGGTGCGCGGACTCCCCCGGTTCGACGCCCCCTCCGGGGAACTTGTAGTCGCCGGCGACCCTCGAGTGCACCATCAGGAGCAGGTCGCCCCGCCGGATCACCGCGCGAACTGCCATTCGCTCCACGATCCTGCCCGGGTTCGCCGGGACAGGATCGTGATCGATCCGGATCAGTCGCGGCCCCGCCGCGCCGGCACCGGCAACCCCCACGCCCGTCAGTCCAGGTAGTCGCGCAGGACCTGTGAGCGGCTCGGGTGCCGCAGCTTGGACATCGTCTTGGACTCGATCTGGCGGATCCGCTCCCGGGTGACCCCGTAGACCTTGCCGATCTCGTCGAGGGTCTTGGGCTGGCCGTCGGTGAGGCCGAAGCGCATCTTGACCACGCCGGCCTCCCGGTCGCTCAGGGTGTCCAGGACGCCGTCGAGCTGCTCCTGGAGCAGGGTGAACGAGACCGCGTCCGAGGGCACGATCGCCTCGGAGTCCTCGATCAGGTCGCCGAACTCCGAGTCGCCATCCTCACCGAGCGGGGTGTGCAGCGAGATCGGCTCGCGGCCGTACTTCTGGACCTCGACGACCTTCTCGGGCGTCATGTCGAGCTCCTTGGCCAACTCCTCGGGAGTCGGCTCGCGGCCCAGGTCCTGGAGCATCTGGCGCTGCACGCGGGCCAGCTTGTTGATGACCTCGACCATGTGCACCGGGATCCGGATGGTGCGGGCCTGGTCGGCCATTGCGCGGGTGATCGCCTGGCGGATCCACCAGGTGGCGTACGTCGAGAACTTGTAGCCCTTGGTGTAGTCGAACTTCTCGACCGCACGGATCAGGCCCAGGTTGCCCTCCTGGATCAGGTCCAGGAAGAGCATCCCGCGCCCGGTGTAGCGCTTGGCGAGGCTGACCACGAGGCGCAGGTTGGCCTCCAGCAGGTGGTTCTTGGCCCGTCGGCCGTCCTCCGCGATCCACTCGAGGTCACGCCGCAGCTTCGGGTCCAGCGACATCCCGGAGTTGAGCTTCTCCTCGGCGAACAGGCCCGCCTCGATCCGCTTGGCCAGCTGCACCTCCTGCTCGGCATTGAGCAGGGCGACCTTGCCGATCTGCTTGAGGTAGTCCTTGACCGGGTCTGCGGTGGCACCGGCCACGGTGACCTGTTGCTGCGGCTCGTCCTCGATGTCGGCATCCGAGATCTCGAAGGCCTCGGTCTCGGTGGAGTCTGCGGCAGCTGCCGGGGCCGCGGGCACCTCCTCGGCCTTGACCTCCTCGAGATCCTTGGCGAGGTCCACCTCGAGCTCGGCCTCGAGCGATGCAGCGCCGGCGAGCTCGGTGCTGGCAGCCTCCGGGCTCAGCGCGTCGACGTCGAGTTCGAGATCGAGGTCGATCTCCTCGACGTCGGACAGGTCCACCACCGGCTCGGCGTTCGGATCGTCCTCGGCATCCACGTCCAACGGGGGGGCGGTCGTGGGCCCGGTGGTCGCAGCACCCTTGGCGCCGACGGCCTTCTTCGCCGTGGACTTGCGCGCCGTCGCCTTCTTGGCAGGCATCACCTGCGCCTTCTCCACGATCTGGTCGGAGGCGGGAGCCTCCGCAGCCTTCTTCGTGGTCAACCCCGTGGCTGGCGCCGCCTTCTTGGTGGCGGACTTCTTCGCGGGGGCTGCGCGGGTCTCGTCGGCGGGGCTGTCCGGGTTCGCCTCCGCGGATACCGTGGGGGCCTTCTTCGTGGCGCGCTTGGACGCGGTCCTGCCAGGGGCCGTGGCGCTCGCCGCGGTCACCTCGCTCGGCTCTGTCGACTCGATCGCGACGGCATTCTTCGGACTCACCAGCGGTTGCCTCTCACTTCGACGTCCAGGCGCGCACGCATTGCGCCGGTCCCGGGAACGTTGTTCATTCTGTCACGCGTCCGCGCAGGGGCGGGTACCCCTGCTACAACGACGCATGCGCCCCGGTCTGTTCCCGGCCTCAGGTCAGGGCAAACTACGCATTCCAGACGAATCTGGACAGATCAGGCCTTGACTGCGAGGACGGGGATGGACGCCTCGAGCAGGATGGACTGCGAGTTCGAGCCGAGAACGAGCTTGCCCACGGGCGAGCGCTTGCGGATTCCGATCACGATGAGGTCAGCCTGCAGCTCGTCTGCGGTGTCCAGCACGTCATTGACGGGGTCCTTGCCGCGTACCAGGTGGCGGAGGTCGTGCTCCACGTCCGCCGAGTGCAGGATGGCGTGCACACGGTCCAGTGCCTCCGTGCGCTCCACGGCGGTGGCACTGTCGAGCTTCTCGCCATGGTCGGAGTAGACGACGACGACCGTGGTCCCCCGCAGCTTCGCCTCAGTGATCCCCTGGCGCACTGCCGCGTCCCCCTCTGGGCTGGCGACGTACCCCACCACGACTCCACTCATTGCTGCCTCCCTGGCGTGTCAGCGACCACCGTAGTGGTTCGAGCCCCGGAATTCCGGTCGGGCATCGCAGGTGGCGCTGGGGGCGTCAGCTGAAGACGCAGCAGCCCCCCGGCGCCGCTGGTCCGGCTCCGATCAGGGAGCCGGCGTCACGGTGCGCCGGGAGGCTGCTGTAGGGAGGATCGTCAGTCGCTCTTGGCGGCGCGGAAGCCCGCGTCGAGATCGGCGAGGATGTCGATGATGTTCTCGATACCGACGGCCAGGCGCACCAAGCCCGGGGTGACACCCGTGGCCCGCTGCTCCTCCTCGCTCAGCTGCGAGTGAGTCGTCGAGGCCGGGTGGATGACGAGGCTGCGGACGTCGCCGATGTTGGCGACGTGGCTGTGCAGCTCGAGGGCCTCCACGAAGGCGCGCCCGGCATCGACACCGCCCTTGATCTCGAAGGCAAGCACACCACCGGTGCCCAGCGGGGCGTACTTGCGACCCAGCTCGTACCACGGGCTGCTCGGCAGCGAGGCGTAGTTGACCGACTCCACCTCGTCGCGGGCCTCGAGCCATTCGGCGACGGCCTTGGCGTTGGCCACGTGCCGCTCGATCCGCAGGCTCAGCGTCTCCAGACCCTGGGCGATGAGGAACGCGTTGAACGGGGCGACGGCGCTTCCGAGGTCGCGAAGCAGCTGGACGCGCGCCTTGAGGATGAACGCAAGGTTCGCGCCGAGTGCGCTGCCGACGCCGAGGTCCCGGGCATAGACCAGCCCGTGGTAGCTCGGGTCCGGCTGGTTGTAGTTCGGGAACTTCTCGGGGTCCGCGCCGAAGTCGAAGTTGCCCGAGTCGACGATCACGCCGGCCACCGCGGTGCCGTGGCCCCCGAGGTACTTCGTGGCGGAGTGCACGACGATGTCGGCGCCGAACTCGATCGGGCGGATCAGGTACGGGGTGGCGACCGTGTTGTCGACGACCAGCGGGACGCCGGCCTCATGGGCAACGCCGGCGACGCCCTCGATGTCGAGGATGTCGTTCTTCGGGTTGGAGATCGTCTCGGCGAAGAAGGCCTTCGTGTTCGGCCGGACCGCGGCACGCCAGCTCTCGAGATCATCGGGGTCCTTGACGAACGAGACCTCGATCCCCAGCTTCTTGAAGGTGTAGTGGAACAGGTTGTAGGTGCCGCCGTACAGGCTGGGGCTGGACACGATGTGGTCCCCCGCCTCGGCGATGTTGAGCAGCGCCAGGGTCTCGGCAGCCTGGCCGGATGAGACCAGGAGCGCCCCGACGCCCCCTTCGAGGGAGGCGATGCGCTCCTCGACGGCGGCCTGGGTCGGATTCATGATCCGGGTGTAGATGTTGCCGAACTCCTTGAGCGCGAAGAGGTTCGCGGCGTGGTCGGTGCTGTCGAAGGTGTAGCTGGTGGTCTGGTAGATGGGCAGGGCACGCGCGTTGGTCGCGGTGTCCGGGTTCTGCCCGGCGTGGATCTGGCGGGTCTCGAAGGACCAGGCGTTGTTCATGTCGACGTCTCCTCGTGATGGCCCCGGGGGGCTGTTGCGGGTATGACGTTGGCCTGCGAATCGGAGGACCGAGTCCCAGACCCTCGTCGGGGTCCGGGGCCTTGCTGGTGGCAAGACCCGCGCTTGCTGCGTCCCGCCGGGGCGGTAGCAACCAGGTCCTCACCTGGGGCACCCCACCGCGGTCGGAGGGTTGCCGCCCAGCAAGCCAGGGCTTGATGCTGGGACTCTTGACCTGACGCCGAAGGTACACGGGCTGTGTGGGTGGTGCAAGCGGGGCTCGTCCTGCGTGTCGGGCTCAGAGCCATACCGGGTGCTGGAGCGCACGTGCGAAAGCGCGTGCCGGGCGTGCGGCTCATCGGCCTCCGGGACTTCGTCGGCCTCCCGGATATCGGCACTCGGACTCGGGCAGGGTGGCCAGTGACTCACGCCAGAGACGCGGATCGCTTCCCTGCGACATGAGTCCGGCTGCCAATGTTGCCAGTCGGTAGGTGGGCTCCTCATCCAGAGCACGACGGACGCACAGCGTCGCCAGTGCGCCCTCCCCGCGCAGCCAGGCGACGAGCCCGAGGACGGTGGCGGCCGGCGAGCACTCGCCCTCGGGTGCGCTCCGGACGACGTCACACAGGGTCTGGGTCGTGGACTCCCAGCATCGGGTGCAGTCCGGTCCGCGGACGACGAGTCGGTGCAGAACGACATCCCGGACGCGGATGTCGCCCAGCGCCCGGTGCACACGCGCTGCGCGTGCGGCACTCATCGGGATGTCTGGCGGCGAGTCGCAGGCACCTTGAGGAAGGAGCAGTTCGGAGAGGAACCTGATCTGGGCGTCGCGCCACCGTTGCGTGGGCTTGGCCGGAGGTCTGCGTAGCATCACCTGACGAACATCGTTGGATCGCTGCTCGTCACGCGTGATCCGTCCGGCGAGCTCCTCGCGGCTGCCCAGGGGCGCGAAGCCGGCATAGACATACTCCGCACGCACCGCGTTCATGACGACGGGATCCAGCGCAGTGCCCTGGACCGGGCAGCACAAGGGGTCGGTGCAGGTGTGTGACCACCACATCCGGCCGTTGGTGCTCAAGTTCGCTCCCACCTCGATGCCGAGCAGGTCGAGTTCAGCAGCCAGCTCCTTGACGAAGGCTGCGCTGGTCAGGTTGTCCCTGGTTGTGGGGTCCTCATCGTTGACCCACGCGACCCAGTCGATGGCGATCCCGCGTGTTCCCGAGACGCTCAGGGCTGTCTGGCGCGCGGCAGATGTCGTGGGCGCACCCACTGGGAGGTCGACGCGCATGATGACTGGCGACCGCCTGCCGGGAACGCCGTGGATGAACGCGACGAGCGAGTTCTCCGGAGCGAACCCGAGCAGTGGCCCGCAGGAGGCGACGAGACTGCTGGGACAGGTGATCGGGGGCAGGAGCGGTTCGGCTGTCATGGCCCAACCGTGGTCCTCGATCGCGGGATCGAGAAGACGGTCCGGGTGGATCTGTGGACAGTGGTGCTCAGATCTCCTCGCCCACGGCGAGCACGGTGGCGGTCCATGTGCCTGCCGGGGCCACCACCACGCACTCGTCGCCGACGGTGTGGCCGAGGAGCGCGGTGGCCAGGGGCGAGGCGTCGCTGATGCGCTCCTCGTCGAGGTAGGCCTCCACGGGATCGACGATCCTGACGACAAGGCGTTGGCCCTCGGCGTCAGTGACGGCCACTCGGCTACCGAGGGTGATCTGGGGACCGAGGTTCCCGAGGTCCAGGGTCCCCGACGTCCCCAGGAGCACCTGGAGTCGATCGTGCTCCGCCTGGAGTCGCTCGAAGTCCGCCACGACCCGCTCGTCGCGTTCGTCCTCCACCAGGAGGGGGCGCATCGCGGGGAGTTCCTCCTGCGCGATCTCGTCAACGCGCGCCTGGAGACTGGCCCTTCCATCTGGGGTCAACATCACCCGTGCGTTCTCCGTCATGCCTGCCCCTCATCGCTGATCCCCCGTGCTGGGGTGTGTCCCGCGAGGCTACCCTGCGGACCCAGTGCATGACACAGGGTGGGCAGTACGGTTCCTGCACGGTCGTGGCGGACCGGAGGTTGAAGCGGCGCGTGCGAGACGTTGAGGGGCCCGAACATCCTGCGGCTTCCCCTCCGCAGAGCGCCCGGGCCCTGAGGAAGAAGGTACCCGCGACACCCGCGCAGAATCAGGGACCGCCGCGCCGGGGGGCGGCCGGACCTGCAGTGCTCGGCGCCCTTCGACGCAGCCGTGCTGACGACGTGCCCGTGCTGAGGCACGTGCCTGGATGCGCAGGAGCCCCCAGCCAGTGCGGCTGAGGGCTCCTGCGGTTGAGCGAGGGATCAGGCGGACGCGGGGACGGCGATCCGGCCCCCGGAGAAGTACCGCCATGCGTAGGCCACTGCGATCGCGGTGACCGGCAACGTGACCAGCAGGCCCACTCCACAGAGAAGCGCGCCCACCATGTTGAGCAGGAAGCACAGCACGGCCAGCAGGATCAGTGGCCCAACGTTGGCAGCGACGATCTCGAAGGAGGCCCGAATCGCGCCGACGGGCGTGGATTCGGGTGCCGTGGTGACGGCGTCAGCCTTCTTGTCGATGATCGCGTAGCCGAAGAACTGCAGAAGGAACGCCGCGATGAGACCGGGGATGATGCACAGGATGAATCCGATCGTGACGATCACTGCCACCAGCAGGGAGGCGATGATGTACGGGACGATGTCCTTGGTGGAGATCAGCTGCTCGACCGTGGGTCGACCCCCATCGAGGATCGCCAGGGCGGCGCGGATCAGGCCGAGGCCGATCACCAGGGAGATGAATGCCCCCAGGAGCCCACCGAACACCGACAGGATCCTGCTGTCGAATCCCGCCGACAACCAGTTGCTGAGCCCGGACGCAACGATCAGCACCAACCCGATGATGACCAGAGGCCCGATGTTGGCGGTGAAGCCCTTCCACCCGTAACCGATGGCATCGGTGGCTGAGAACGGTGCCCGCTGCGCTGTGGCACCAACCGGCGCCGAGTAACCCGGAGGTGGTGGCGGCGGGTATCCCCCACCAGGGGGTGGCGGCGGGTATCCAGCGCCAGGAGGGGTGGCGGCGGTGGCGGCGGGTATCCCGCACCGGGGGGCGGCGGCGGTGGGGGCGGCGGATACCCGGCACCGGGCGGTGGCGGGGGGATCTCACCCGAGGGCGGAGGCGGCGGGGGCGGCGGGGTGCTGGCCGAGGTGATCGCGTCGTCGACGGGGGGCTCCGGAGCCAAGGACGAGTCACCCAGGGCCGAGGGGAGGTCCTCCGCAGGGGAGGCGTTCGGATCCGGGGGCTCTGGGGGTGGCGTTGAGGTGGGATCGGTCATGGTCCTCTTCCTGACTGCCGACCTGGATGGTCTGCATGCACCCAGAGCCTAGGAGCGGGCAGGCGAACGATGTCGGTGCCACGCCGCCGGGGAGCCGGCGGTCCACATGCAGCCCCGAAGGCACGATCGAGCCCGACATCGGCCGGCTGGTCGGTGTTCTGGCACCTGACCCACCTGCTGACGTGGGCCAGGCGGCAAGGACGGCGGGTTGCGCGACGGCGCCAGCCCTCGAGTGAGAGCCGGCGCCGTCAACTGTGGTGAGTTGCGTTCACATCAGCTGCAGCCGCTGGTGCTCCCGCAGCCCTCACACACGTAGCACGAGCCCGCCGGGCGCATCTTCACGCCGCAGGTCATGCACAGTGGTGCGTCCGACGCCTTGCCGTTGATCGCCTCGAGCAGCTCGGCCGAGGAGTGAACGCCGCTCAGTGACAGGCCACTCGCGCCCCGGCCTGCTGTGACGGGTGCGCTGGTAATGGTGGGCGCGCCCTCGACGGGGACGGACTGAGCCAGGCCCTCGACGTCGATCTCCAGCTGCGCGCCGCCGTAGGTCGCTGCGACCTGCGCCGCACGCTCTTCGGCCGTGAAGATGCCCAGCGCCTCGCGGCTGTCATAGTCGAGGTAGTCCAGTGCCAGACGACGGAAGATGTAGTCCACGATCGACTGTGCCATCCGGATGTCCGGATCGTCGGTCATGCCAGAGGGTTCGAAGCGCATGTTGACGAACTTGTTGACGAACGCCTCGAGCGGGACGCCGTACTGCAGGGCGATGGAGGTGGCGATCGAGAAGGCGTCCATGACGCCCGCGAGGGTGGAACCCTGCTTGCCGAGCTTGAGGAAGACCTCGCCGAGGCCGTCGTCGGGGTAGGAGCCGGCCGTCATGTACCCCTCGGCACCCCCGACCGCGAACGACACCGTCCGGCTCGGCCGTGACTTGGGAAGGCGCTTGCGGATCGGGCGGTACTCGACCTCCACCGTGGGGACGTCCGCGTCGGCCTTCTTGGCCTTGGCGTCGGACAACGGCTGACCGACCTTGCAGTTGTCCCTGTAGATCGCCAGCGCCTTGATCCCCATCTTCCAGGCCTGGAAGTAGATCTCCTCGACCTCCTCGACCGAGGCCGTCTCGGGCATGTTCACGGTCTTGGAGATGGCTCCGGACAGGAAGGGCTGGCAGGCAGCCATCATGCGCACGTGCCCCATCGGCGTGATGGCGCGCTCCCCCATGGCGCAGTCGAACACCGAGTAGTGCTCGGGCTTCAGCGCCGGGGCGCCGATGACGTGGCCATGCTCGGCGATGAACTCGACGATCGCCTCGATCGTCTCCCCCGTGTAGCCCAGGCGGATCAGAGCCCGCGGGATGACCTGGTTGACGATCTGCATGGATCCGCCGCCAACGAGCTTCTTGAACTTGACCAGGGAGAAGTCGGGCTCGATGCCGGTGGTGTCGCAGTCCATCATGAAGCCGATGGTGCCCGTGGGCGCCAGCACAGAGGCCTGCGCATTGCGCCAGCCGTGCACGGCACCGATCTGGATGCCCTCCTGCCAGACCTGCGATGCGAGCTTCAGGATGCTGGAGTCCAGCGACGAGTGCGTCCGCTGGGCGTCCGTGGCGGCGGCGTGCTTGCGCATGACCCGCGTGTGCGCGTCCTTGTTGCGCGCGTAGCCCTCATAGGGACCCACGACGGAGGCGAGCTCAGCGGAGCGCTTGTACGCGGTGCCCGTCATGAGGCTGGTGATGGACGCCGCGAGCGCCCGCCCGCCGTCCGAGTCGTAGGCGAGGCCGGTGGCCATGAGCAGCGCACCGAGGTTGGCGTAGCCGATGCCGAGCTGGCGGAACTTGCGCGTGGTGTCGCCGATCGCCTCGGTCGGGAAGTCCGCGAAGCAGATCGAGATGTCCATCGCGGTGATGATGAACTCGACCGCCTTCTTGAACAGCGGCGCGTCGAAGGTGTCGTCCTTGAGGAACTTCAGCAGGTTCAGCGACGCCAGGTTGCACGAGGAGTTGTCCAGGCTCATGTACTCCGAGCAGGGGTTGGACGCGGTGATCCGGCCGGTCTCGGGGTTGGTGTGCCAGTCGTTGATGGTGTCGTCGTACTGGATACCGGGATCTGCGCAGGCCCAGGCTGCCTCCGCCATGGACCGGAAGAGCGCATTGGCGTCCACGGTCTCGATGACCTCACCGGACCCACGTGCCACCAGGCCGAACTCGCGCTTGTCCTCGACGGCCCGCATGAACTCGTCGGAGACCCGCACCGAGTTGTTGGCGTTCTGGTACTGGACCGAGGTGATGTCCTTGCCCCCGAGGTCCATGTCGAAGCCCGCATCGCGCAGGACGCGGATCTTCTCCTCCTCGCGCACCTTCGTGGCGATGAACTCCGCGATGTCGGGGTGGTCGACGTCGAGGACCACCATCTTCGCGGCACGCCGAGTGGCTCCCCCGGACTTGATGGTGCCTGCCGAGGCGTCTGCGCCGCGCATGAAGGAGACCGGCCCTGAGGCGGTCCCGCCGCTGGAGAGCAGCTCCTTGCTCGACCGGATCCGCGACAGGTTGAGGCCCGCGCCGGATCCGCCCTTGAAGATCCAGCCCTCCTCGCGGTACCAGTTCAGGATGGAGTCCATCGTGTCGTCCACGGAGAGGATGAAGCAGGCGCTGACCTGCTGCGGGGACGCGGTGCCCACGTTGAACCACACCGGGGAGTTGAACGAGAAGACCTGGTGCAGCAGCATCCACGTCAGCTCGTGCTCGAAGATCTCGGCGTCGGCCTCGGTGGCGAAGTACCCGTGCTCACGTCCTGCGCGACCGTAGGTGAGAACCACGCGGTCGATCAGCTGGCGCAGGCTGTGCTCGCGCTGCTCGGTTCCGACGGCACCCCGGAAGTACTTGGTGGTGACGATCGTGTACGCATTGACCGACCAGAAGTCCGGGAACTCCACGCCGCGCTGTTCGAACACTGTCTCGTTGGTCTTCCAGTTCGTCTGGACGACGTCCCGGCTCTCCCACACGACGTCGTCGTAGGGATGGACCCCCTCGGTGGTGAAGACCCGCTCGAATCGGACGCTGGGAACCACGCGGGGGCGCCTCTCTGAGCTGGTGCGGGTCTCGGCAGCCTTCGGGTTGTCCGACGATGCTCGGGTCATGCGCTCTCCTATTGGATCGTCCGCGGTGGGCCGCGGTGGTACCCCGGTGACCCGGGCGGATGGACGTGCTGTCGATCGTTCTGTGGGCACCGGATCCCGGTGCGGTTGTTGCGGCAGTGCGGGTCAGGTCGCTCCTGTGCGCAGGTCCACCGAGGTGGAGCCCACCTCCGGATCGGCCCGGAGAAGGGTGATCTCGGCCTCGAAGTCAGCCAGCGACTCGAAGGACCGGTACACCGAGGCGAATCGCAGGTAGGCCACCTCGTCGAGGATGCGCAAGGGACCGAGGATCGCCAGGCCGACGTCGTGGGAGGCGATGGCAGCCTGACCGGACGCTCGAAGCCCGTCCTCCACCTGCTGCGCAAGCAGGGCGAGGTCGTCCTCGCTCACCGGTCGGCCCTGGCAGGCCTTGCGAACACCGCTGACCACGTTGTCCCGGCTGAACGGCTCAACGACCCCGGATCGCTTGACCACCAGCATGCTCATCGTCTCGACAGTCGTGAAGCGCTGGCTGCACGAGGGGCACTGCCTGCGCCGACGGATCGAGGTGCCGTCCTCCGTGGCGCGTGAGTCAACGACGCGGGTGTCCGATGAACGGCAGAACGGGCAGAACATCGGTCACCTCCACTCAGGTCGGGCGGGCTTCGCTGCGACGGACCGGCCCTCACCTGGGGATCACCCTGGGGATTACCTGTCCAGAACCTGTGGATGATCAACCACAACCTGTGGATGACTTACACGGGTGTAACTACTAGATGTGGTAACCGTAGACCCTGCTCGCCCCAGACGCAAGCATTGGCGTGAATTGCCGCGCGGGTGCTCAGAGGTCGCTGGGAACGAGCAGCACCTGGCCGGGCTGGATGAGGTTCGAGCGCATCGCGTTGAGCTCGCGGATACGCGTGACGACCTCACGGGGGTCCGCTGCCGGTGCTGCGCGCCCGGCGATGAGCCACAGGGAGTCGCCCTGCTCGACCACGACGGTCCGGGTGCTGACCGTCTGTGGGGTCGATGCGTCGGCCGCCAATGCGCGCCCGCCCCCCGCGACGTCGACGACGCTCACGGCGAGCAGTGCGACGAGAGTCGCAAGGGCGGCGCTGCGCGCCAGCCGGCCTCGGCGGGTCAGGCGAACGTCAGCTGCCGAGTCCCGGCTGATCGGGGCCCACCCTGCAGCGGCTCCATATGTGGACATCGCGACCTCCTCCTCGAACGGATGTTCTATCGAACACCTGTGCTAGTTGTACCACCGCCGACCGACACGCTCAAGTCCCAATCGAACAGATGTTTGAACAATCGGTGTGCCGGTTGTAGCGTTACGTCCAGGTGGTCAGACATCGACCGCCTTGCTAGAAGGCTCGCGCAGGGGTCTGACATTGCGATGTCAGACGCTCAGGAGCGACTGAACTGGAGGGCATCATGGCCACGATCCATCCACTCCCCGACTCCGCTGAGGATCACGTGGGGCTCACGCTCAGGCAGCGCCGGGTCCTTGAGGTCATCCGCGAGTCGGTCGAGGGTCGCGGATATCCGCCGAGCGTCCGGGAGATCGGCGAGCTCGTCGGCCTGAACTCCCCCTCGAGCGTCGCCCACCAGCTGAAGGTGCTGGAGTCCAAGGGGTACCTTCGGCGCGACCCGAACCGCCCGCGCGCCATGGAGGTCCTGGACCCCTACGGTCACGCCGCGGACCCGACGGACAGCGCGGACGCGCGTCCCGACGCCGTCTTCGTGCCCGTGGTCGGGCAGATCGCAGCAGGTGGGCCGATCCTGGCCGAGCAGGTGGTGGAGACGGTCTTCCCCCTGCCGCGCGAGCTGGTGGGCGACGGAGACCTCTTCCTCCTACGGGTCAAGGGCGACTCGATGATCGACGCCGCGATCTGCGACGGGGACTACGTGGTCATCAGGGCTGGCCAATCCGCGGAGAACGGGGCGATCGTCGCGGCCCTGCTCGAGGACGAGGCGACCGTCAAGACGCTCAAGCAGCGCGATGGTCACAGCTGGCTGATGCCCCACAATCCCGCCTACGAGCCGATCAACGGCGACAACGCAGTGATCATGGGCACTGTGGTGGCCGTGCTCCGGCGGGTCTGAGCTGAGCCACCCCTCGGGTTCACAGGCAGTGCTGGCCTAGTCTTCGAGACGTGACACCCAAGCTGGATCCTGGCGAGCGGGCACAGTGGGGCGCCGAGGCACGGAAGGCGTTGCCCCGTCAGTCCCTGGCCGCGTGGGAAGCTCCCCCGGAGCGGCCTGATCCGGTGGACCTGCTCATCGCCCAGGGAAGCAGCCGGATCGCCAGCCTCGTTCCCATCCGTCACGGTCGCATGAGCACCTCCACCTTCGCCTTCTACCGCGGGTCGGCGGTCGTCATGGCAGCTGACCTGGCCAGCCAGCCCAACACCGGCCTGATCGTGCAGCTGTGCGGCGATGCGCACATCGCCAACTTCGGGATGTTCGCCTCACCCGAGCGCACCCTGCTGTTCGACCTCAACGACTTCGACGAGACCCACCCCGGCCCCTTCGAGTGGGATGTGAAGCGGCTGGCCGCCTCGGCTGTTCTCACGGCTCGGTCCAACGGGTGGCGAACCTCGTCGCAACGAGCCCTTGCGCGCACATCGGCCCAGGCATATCGGGAGGCCATGCGTTCGTTCGCCGAGATGGGCACCTTGGACGTCTGGTACTCCCGCCTGGATGTCTCGGACATCGGCCGGCTTGCCAGTTCCATGCCGCCCGAGTCGGCGCTGGCCCGCGTCGAGCGCTCCATTGAGGGGGCTCGGCGGCGGACGAACCTGCAGGCCATGGGCAAGCTGACCACCGTTGTCGACGGCGTGCGCCGGTTCGTGGAGGATCCGCCGTTGCTGACCAGAGTCGGTGCCGAGCATGCCGAGCTCCTGGGACTTGACGCCATGCTCACCTATCGGCACACGCTGGTCTCCGACCGCGCCGCACTGCTCGACCAGTTCGATGTCGTCGACGTGGCACGCAAGGTGGTCGGCGTCGGCAGCGTGGGAACCCGCTGCTACGTGCTGCTCATGCAGGGCGTGGACGGCACTGATCCGCTCGTCCTGCAGTTCAAGGAGGCCACGTCCTCCGTGCTGGAGCCCTACACGCAACCCAGCGAGTTCGGCCACCACGGCGCACGCGTCGTGGCGGGTCAGCGGCTCATGCAGGCCGCCTCGGACATCTTCATAGGGTGGACCTCGGCGACGGATGCCCACAACGTGGTTCATGACTCCTACGTCCGGCAGCTTCGCGACATGAAGTTCTCGCCGGACCTGTCCGCCCTGGATGAGGGAAGCCTGCAGATGTACCTGCACGCCTGCGGCTGGACCCTGGCGCGGGCCCACGCGCGATCGGGCGACAGGCTCGCGATCAGCGCCTACCTGGGGCGGAGCAGCAAGTTCGACGAGGCCATCGGCAGCTGGGCGATGGCGTACGCGGACCAGGCGGAGTCCGACCACGCCTCGATGGTGCATGCCATCCGGATGGCTCGGCTGCCCTCGATCACGGGGGTGTGACTGCCACCAGGCTCCTCGTCCCGACCCGGAAGCGCGTCGGCCGAGGATGCGGCTGTGAGGGTTGTATCGAGCCGCCCCAGGGCGGCCACGACGGTGGGAAGGTCGGTCGTCCACCACAGCGGCGGGAGGCTGGCGCGCAGTCGCGCGCCATAGCCGGTCGTGGCCAGTCGGGAGTCGAGGACCGCCACCACACCACGGTCGTCGGGGGTCCGGATGAGTCGCCCGGCCCCCTGCGCGAGCATGAGGGCTGCCCGCGGCACCGACACCGCAGTGAATCCACTGCCGCCCTGGGCGTCGATGAGCTCCTGCCGCGCTGAGACCACGGGGTCGTCGGGCCGGGGGAACGGGATCCGGTCGATCACCACCAGCGTGCACGACGGACCGGGGACGTCCACTCCCTGCCACAGCGAGAGCGTTCCCAGCAGCGATGCCCGGGGGTCCTCGGCGAACTGCCGGACCAGCCCCGCGATGGCGTCCCCGCGCCTTGCCACGATCAGCGGGCGGTCGGTACGTCCTGCCATTCGACGGCGGAGCACCTCCTCTGCCCGCTCGACCGAGCGCCATGAGGAGAACAGAGCCAGGGTGCGACCACCCGCGGCGTCGAGCAGATCTGCGATCTCTTCGAGCGCAAGCTCGCTGATCCCGTCACGTCCGGGCCGGGGCAGGTCGGCTGCGCAGTAGAGCATCCCCTGCCTGCTGTGGTCGAACGGCGACCCGACGTCCAGCCCGTGCCAGCCGGGGGGGCACCCGAGGCTGGCGGCAAGCGGCTCGAACGACCCACCGATGGCCAGCGTCGCGCTTGTCAGCGCGACAGGTTGACCGGTGAAGAGGTTGGACTCGAGGAGGTCGTGCACGGAGATCGGGGCGATATGCAGGCTCGGCGGGGCACCGGAGCGACCGCCTACCCACGCCACAGACGCCGCGCTGAGAAGCAGGGCCTGGGCCGCGACCTCATGGATGCCCTCGATCGCCGCCCGGGCGGTCGTCCGGTCTGCGGCAGCCTCCGGCGCATCGGCGCTGTCCCCGCGCATCCTGCCCAGGGCAGCCCTACCCGCATCGCGCAGCGCGGTGAGAGCGACCACGAGCTCCTCGGGCAACGTCCGAAGTCGACCCTCCACCATCTCAGCCAGCACATCGCTGAGGTAACCAGCCGCATCCAGCAGCGGGTCGGTGAGTTCCGGGCCGAGGAACTTCCGCGCGCGTCCGGCTGCGCGCTCGACGACAGGGCCAGACAGCTCGCGGGTCAGGGCGGTGGTCATCCGGTCGACGAGCTCATGGGCCTCGTCCACCACCACCGCGCCGTGCTCGGGCAGCACAGGGATGTCGCCCTGGACATGGATCGCCAGGAGCGCATGGTTGGTGACGATCAGGTCGGCCTCGCGCGCCCGAGCCTTCGCAGCCTCAGCGAAGCACTCCTGGCCGTAGGCGCAGTGCGTGGCCCCCGGGCATTCCCGCGCTGTCACCGACAACCCGGACCACACGCGACCGTCCACCGGCTCAGTGAGATCGTCGCGGTCCCCTGTGGTGGTGGTCACAGCCCACTTCTGCAGCCGCGCAGCCTGCCGGCCCAAGCGCGTCGTCGGTGTGTCGAACAGCGCGGACTCCTCCGGGTCCGGCGAGCCGCGGTTGAGTCTGTCGAGGCAGAGGTAGTTGCTTCGGCCCTTGAGCACAGCGAAGGTGACGTCGCGCCCGAGCGCGGGCGAAAGGGCACGGCTGACGACCGGAAGGTCCTTGTCGATGAGTTGGCGCTGCAGGGCCAGGGTCGCGGTTGCGATGACGACGGGGTGCTTCGTCCGGACGGCGTGTCGGGAGGCCGGGACCAAGTAGGCCAACGACTTCCCGGTGCCCGTTCCCGCCTGGACGAGGACCGTGCCGGAGCCGCCGTCGAACTGATGACCGATCTCACTGGCCATCCGGGCCTGACCGACGCGAGGCTCGCCGCCGAGCTCGCTGACCGCGAGTTCGAGGAGGTCGGCGACATCGGGTGTGCGTGGCGTGTCGGCGTCCTCGGCCTCGTGCTCCGGGTCGCTCACTTCGAACTGGCCTCGGGGGCCAGGCTGTCGGCCGGCTCGCCGTCCGGGTCTGCGTCGCTGGCAGACGCGACCTCGGGGGCTGTGCTGTCGGCCGGCCCCACCTCGGCGTCGTTCAGCTCCGCCGCCAGCTGCTCGCCCACCACCGCGCGGACCTGGGCACCTTCGCCGGTGTACTCGATCAGGACGTCCCGACCCTCCTCATGCACCCGTGCCACGAGATCGCCGCGATCGAACGGGACGAGGAGGTCCACCTGCTCGGTCGGGTTCGGGAGATCGAGCTCGACGGCTGCGAGCAGCTCGGGGATGCCCGCGCCAGTCGCGGCCGAGGCGACCACCGAGTGAGGTTCGCGTGAGCTGATCCGAGCCACCACCATCGGGTCGGCGATGTCGGACTTGTTGATGACGATGAGTTCGGGGACCTCGGCCGCGCCGATCTCGGCGAGGACCTCTCGAACCGCAGCGATCTGTCCCTCGGGGAAGACGTCGGAGCCATCGACCACGTGGAGGATCAGGTCTGCATCGGACACCTCCTCCAACGTGGAGCGGAACGCCTCCACCAACTGGTGGGGCAGGTGGCGCACGAACCCGACCGTGTCGGCGAGCGTGAACAAGCGGCCCGAGGGGGTCGTGGCCTTGCGTACGGTCGGGTCGAGGGTGGCGAACAGTGCGTCCTCGACCAGCACGCCCGCACCGGTCATGCGGTTGAGCAGGCTCGACTTGCCGGAGTTGGTGTAGCCGGCCAGCACGACCGAGGGGACCTTGCCCCGTCGTCGGGCGCTGCGCATCGTTCGTCGTGCGGTCGACATCGCGGCGATCTCGCGGCGCAACCGGGAGATGCTCTCCCGGACGCGGCGCCTGTCCGTCTCGATCTTCGTCTCGCCGGGACCACGGGACCCGATGCCCTGACCCCCGGCCACGCGACCACCGGCCTGTCGGGACAGGGACTCCCCCCACCCACGAAGCCGTGGAAGCAGGTACTGCATCTGGGCCAGCGACACCTGGGCCTTGCCCTCGCGGCTCCGGGCGTGCTGGGCGAAGATGTCGAGGATCAGCCAGGTGCGGTCGACGACCTTCACCTTCACGAGCTCCTCGAGCCGGCGCAGCTGGCCCGGAGTCAGCTCACCATCACAGATGACGGTGTCCGCCCCGACCACGTTGACGACCTCGCGCAACTCGGTGACCTTGCCGGCTCCGATGTAGGTCGCGGTGTCGGGCTTGTCCCGCCTCTGGATGAGGCCGTCACAGACCACCGAACCGGCCGTCTCAGCCAGTCGGGCGAGCTCGGCCAGGGATCGCTCGGCGTCCGCGAGCGTTCCCGTGGTCCACACGCCGACCAGGACCACGCGCTCGAGGCGGACCTGCCGGTACTCGACCTCCGTGATGTCCTGGAGCTCGGTGCTCAGCCCGGGGACACGACGCAGCGCCTGTCGGTCGAGCAGGTCAGGGGTCTCAGACATTCATCTCCCACCAGAGCGGATCGATCTCACCTCGGGCCAGGATCTGGGCCGGCCCGTCGAGCTCCACGGAGCCGTCTGTGTTCCAGGTGACCCCCACGGTCCCACCGGGGACATCAACGCGGATCCGTCGTCCGTCCGGGACCGCCCCGCCGCGGCGAAGCGTGGCCACAGCCGCCGCACAGGCCCCGGTGCCGCAGCTGAGGGTCTCCCCCACACCACGCTCGAAGACCCGCATCTGCAGATGATCCTCGGCCAGGACGGACACGAACTCGACGTTGACGCCGTCGGGAAAGGCCCCGGCGGGTTCCACGACCGGCGCGCCGAGGAGCGCGCCTGCAGCAGCGACGTCGTCCACCCAGACGACGGCGTGCGGATTGGGCATCAGCACCCCGACTGCTGACGATGGGGGCGCGCCCGGAGATGCATCTGCCGGGCGCACGAGGATGTCCTCGCGGTCGAGGAACGCAGGCTTGCCCATGTCCACCTGGATCGCGCTCCCTTCTGTGGCGGTCACCCGCCGCGCCCCCCCACGGGTCGCGATGTGGAAGGTTCCCGCGCTTGCCAGACCCTCGTCGAGCAGGTGCGCGACGAACACCCGGGCGCCGTTGCCGCACATCTGGGCGATGCTGCCATCAGCATTCCGGTAGTCCATGAACCATGGGGCGAGCGCGGATTGGTCAGCCACCTCCGGATGCGCCTCGGTCCTGGCGACGACAAGGACCCCGTCGGCTCCGATGCCCAGACGGCGTGTGCACAGGGCGCGGACCAGCGACGCGGTCACGGTCAGCTCGCCGGAGGGGTCCGGCAGGATCACGAAGTCGTTGCCGGTTCCATGGCCCTTGACAAAGGGAACCCCGGCTCTGCTCATGGGCCAAGCCTACGGGCAGGTCCGGCCATGAGAGCCGTGATGATCGAGGCTGTGGATGACGGTGGTGCGTCGGCATCCAGCCAGGTCGTCCTCGGGTCCCGGTGGAACCACCGCTGCTGGCGACGGGCGAAGCGGCGTGTGCCGATCACGATGGCTTCCTGCGCCTGAGGCCGGTCGACGTCACCGTCGAGGAGGGCGATCACCTGCGGGTAGCCCAGTGCGCGGCTGGCGGTCCTGCCCTCGCGCAGGCCCACGCCAAGCAGACCACGGACCTCCTCGACGAGGCCCTCGTCGAACATCCGGTCGACCCGGATCCGGATGCGCTCATCAAGGGCGTCGCGTGGGAGGTCCAGCCCGACGCTCACGTGCGGCACCAGCGCAGGCCCGTCCACCGGCAGCTGTGCAGTGAACGGCTGACCCGTGAGCTCGCCGACCTCAAGCGCCCGCACGATGCGTCGCCCGTTGCTGGGCAGGATGTGCTCGGCCGCCTCAGGATCCCGGGCCGCAAGGACGGCATGGAGGTTCAGGCTGCCGACCTCCACGAGGCGGGCCTCCCACCGTGCTCGGATCTCAGGGTCGCTTCCCGGGAACCGGAGGTCGTCCAGCAGGGCGCGGACATACAGCCCCGAACCTCCCACGAGCACCGCAGGCACGCCGCGTTGCGCCAGGTCCGCGAGAACCGCGCGCCCGAGCTCCTGATAGTGCGCGACGCTGAGCTCCTCTGTGACATCCAGGACGTCGAAGAGGTGGTGAGTGATCCCCCTGCGACGGTCAGGGACGAGCTTCGCGGTGCCGATGTCCATCCCTCGATAGACCTGGAAGGCATCCGCGTTGACGATCTCCGCGCCAATGGCCTGCGCAACCTCGAGGGCCACCTCGGACTTGCCGGACGCAGTCGGTCCCACGACTGCCACGACAGGTGGCCACGCGATCGCGGCAGTCACGTCAGCCAACAGGTCGAAGTCCAGGAATGCCCGCAGCACCACGGGACCGGGCTCACTGGACCCGCTCGCGGTGGCGTTCGACGCGCATGACGCCAAACCGGACTCCCATGCATCCCCTGCGCCGGTGGCGCGGATGCTGACGGCGGTGCCGGTGAGGTGATGAGGTGCAGCGGCCTCGAGGCTGACGGTGACGCAATCTCCGGGTCGTGCGGACTCTGCGCCGGAGAAGTGCACCAGACGACCGTCCCGGGCGCGGCCCGACATCCGCCGGGTCTGCTGGTCCTTGCGCCCCTCGCCCTCGGCAACGAGCACTTCGGCCGTCGTGCCCACCAGCCGCAGGTTCTCCTCCCAGGAGATGCGTTCGAGGACCGAGATGAGGCGTTCGTAGCGTTCCTGGACGATCGCCTTGGGGACCTGGGACTCCATCTCGGCCGCCGGCGTTCCCGGTCGAGGTGAGTACTGGAACGTGAAGGCGGCGCTGAACCGCGCGCGCTCCACCACGTCGAGGGTGTCGATGAAGTCAGCCTCTGTCTCCCCAGGGAAGCCGACGATGATGTCCGTGGTGATTGCCGCCGTCGGAATGGCCGCACGGACGTCGTCGAGGATTCCGAGGAAGCGATCGCGGCGGTAGGACCTGCGCATCGTGCGCAGGATCTGGTCGCTACCGGACTGCAGGGGCATGTGCAGCGAGGGCATGACGGTCGGGGTCTCGGCCATCGCGGCGATGACCTCGCGGGTGAAGTCGCGGGGGTGCGGGGAGGTGAATCGCACCCGCTCGATCCCCGGAACCGCGCCGACGGCCCTCAGGAGGTCGGCGAAGGCGTCGCGCTGACCGAAATCCGCACCGTAGGCGTTCACGTTCTGCCCGAGGAGCGTGACCTCGATGACGCCGTCGGCGACCAGGGCCTGCACCTCGGCGAGGATCTCGTCAGGTCGCCGGTCACGCTCCTTGCCCCGCAGGCTGGGAACGATGCAGAACGTGCAGGTGTTGTTGCATCCGACGCTGATCGCCACCCACGCGGCGTAGACGGACTCGCGACGGCTCGGCAGCGTGGACGGGAAGGTCTGCAGGGACTCCTCGATCTCCACCTGCGCCTCGTGGGCAACCGAAGCACGGCGCAGCAGGGCCGGCAGCGCATCGACATTGTGCGTTCCGAAGACGACGTCGACCCACGGCGCCCGGGTCACGATGTGCTCCCTGTCCTTCTGGCCCAGACAGCCGCCAACGGCGATCTGCATGCCCGGATGGGTTCGCTTGACTGAGGCAAGATGGCCCAGGTTCCCGTAGAGCTTGTTGTCGGCGTTCTCCCGGACAGCGCACGTGTTGAGCACCACGACGTCAGCCTGCTGGTCGGCCTCTGGCAGCACATAGCCGTGGGACTCCAGCAGTCCGGCGATGCGCTCGGAGTCGTGCACGTTCATCTGGCACCCGTAGGTGCGGACCTGGTACGTGCGCCCGGCGGTGAATGTCATGTCCATCAGGGTCCAAGGGTAGGCGCTGCACAGAGGTTGGTGGCAACCGTGACTCCTCCACGAGGCTGCCCGATGCGCTGAGGTCACAGACTGTCGTCAGCGACTTCTTCATTGAGGACCTCGCGAACGACCTGCGAGGCCAGCCCGGGGCCATAGCCCTTTCGCGCAAGCACGCCTGAAAGTCGTCGGACCTGTGTGGCACGTGGCAGGCCCGCCACCGAGCGAGCCTTGCGGACAGCCACATCACGCGCAGCCGCCAGTTCGTCCTCAGCGCTCACCTGTGACAGGGCGTCGTCGATCATCGCGTCGGGGACGCCCTTCCGGCGCAACTCACCGCGCAGCGCCCGAGCGGAGAGGTTCCTGCCACGATGCCGGGACTCCACCCACATGCGGGCGAAGACCTGATCGTCGATGAGGCCGACTTCCTCGAACCGGTCGAGCACCCGAACGGCGACCTCATCGGGGACGTTGCGCTCCCGCAGGGTGGTGGCCAGCTCCGCGCGCGTTCGGGGGGCGGAATCCAGCCGTCGGAGGAGGATGGTCCTGGCAACCTGCTCCGGATCCGCCGGCGAACCCTCTGGGTCCTCCGGCGGATCGCTCGCCCATCGCCCGCCCGGCACCGATCAGAGGTCGATCGGCCGGGGAGCCTCGGTTGCCGTGAGGTCGATCGGTGCATCCACCTGCGGGCCGATGCCCAGCTTCTCCTTGATGCGCTTCTCGATCTCGTCGGCGAGGTCCGGGTTGTCGCGCAGGAAGGCGCGTGCGTTCTCCTTGCCCTGCCCGAGCTGATCGCCGTCGTAGGTGTACCAGGCTCCCGCCTTGCGCACGAATCCCTGCTCGACACCCATGTCGATCAGGCCACCCTCGCGGGAGATGCCAAAGCCGTAGAGGATGTCGAACTCGGCCTGCTTGAACGGTGGGGCGACCTTGTTCTTCACGACCTTCACCCGGGTGCGTGAGCCCACTGGCTCGGTCCCGTCCTTCAGCGTCTCGATGCGCCGGACGTCCAGGCGGACCGAGGAGTAGAACTTCAGCGCCTTGCCGCCGGTGGTGGTCTCCGGGCTGCCGAACATCACGCCGATCTTCTCGCGCAACTGGTTGATGAAGATCATCGTCGTGTTGGTGTTGCTCAGGGCGCCGGTCATCTTGCGCAGGGCCTGGCTCATGAGCCGGGCCTGCAGCCCCACGTGGCTGTCGCCCATCTCACCCTCGATCTCCGCCTTGGGCGTCAGGGCGGCGACCGAGTCGATGACGATCAGGTCGACGGCACCGGATCTCACCAGGGTGTCGGCGATCTCAAGTGCCTGCTCGCCGGTGTCGGGCTGCGAGACGTACAGCTCGTCGAGATTCACCCCGAGGCGCTGGGCGTAGACCGGGTCCAGGGCATGCTCCGCGTCGATGAAGGCGGCAATTCCTCCCGCCTTCTGCACACTGGCCACCGCATGCAGGGCCACGGTCGTCTTGCCACTGGCCTCCGGGCCGTAGATCTCGACGACACGTCCCCGGGGCAGGCCACCGATGCCCAGCGCCACATCCAGGGCGATCGAGCCGGTCGGGATCACGTCCATGGGCACGATGGGCTGGTCCCCCAGCCGCATCACGGTCCCCTTGCCGAACTGCTTCTCGAGGTGCAGCAGCGCTGACTCGAGTGCCTTCTCCCGGTCCTGTCCAGCCATTCCCACTCCTAGGATCTTGTGGCGCCGACGGCACCCTCTGCTCTGACAGGTTCGGACACTAGACCGGGCCACCGACATTGTGACCCGCTCTGATGCCATCCTGTGGATGACCCGCGTGGGCCGTCCGCCGACTGACGTGCTCACTGTAGTACGAACACGTGTTCGACCGCCGTCGACACGCCGGTCAGGTCAGGTCACTGGGAACCTTTGCGTGCGCGCAGACTGCGCGCCACACGTCACGGGTGTCCTCGCCGTCGGCGAGGGCCTGCTCCACAGTGCGCCCGCCCAGGGCGGCAAGGTGCTGGTCGCAGGCCCAGGAACGCGCATAGGCCCGCCCGAAGGTCAGGTCCATCCGTTCCCAGAAGTCAGTGAGACGCACACGCAGATCGTGCCATCCCGCCTGTGTTCGCGTGAACTGTGGACGGTGGGCGGCCGATGTCCGACGCAGGGTCCAAGATGGTCGCCGTGGATCCCCTGTCCGTGTTCTCCGAGCCGACGAGGCGCTGGTTCGCGGCTGCCTTCGCGTCCCCCACGGAGGTCCAGGCAGCCGCGTGGCCGCGGATCCAGGCGGGGGCCGACGTACTCGCTGTCGCCCCCACCGGGTCAGGGAAGACCCTCGCCGCGTTCCTCTGTGCCATTGATCGATGCCTGACTCCGCGGGATGAGCCAGGCGTGCGGGTGCTGTACGTCAGCCCGCTCAAGGCCCTGGCCGTCGACGTCGAGCGCAACCTGCGAGCACCGCTCTCGGGCATCGCGACCCAGTGCGAGCTGCTCGGCCTGCCGGTCCCACGCATCAGCGTCGCCCTGCGCACCGGGGACACACCCACGGCGGAGCGGCGTTCCATGGCCAGGCGTCCGCCGGACGTGCTGATCACGACGCCTGAGTCGCTCTTCCTGATGCTGACGTCAGCTACTCGCAGCATCCTGGCCGGAGTCGAGTCCGTGATCATCGACGAGGTGCATGCCATCGCCGGGTCCAAGCGCGGTGCGCACCTGGCCGTGAGCCTCGCCCGCCTCGATCACCTGGCGGGACGCAGGATCCCGCGAGTGGGGCTGTCCGCGACGGTCCGTCCGACACACGTGGCGGCGCTTTTCCTCGGCGGCGATGTCCCCGTCGAGATCCTCGAGCAGGGGACCGCCAAGGAGTGGGAGCTCACCATCCAGGTGCCGGTGGAGGACCTCGGTGAGCTCGGCACCGGCCCCGGCGCCGACGGCTCCCCAAGCGCCTCGATCTGGCCCCACGTCGAGCAGCGCATCGTGGACCTCATCGAGGACCACCGGTCCACGATCGTGTTCGCCAACTCCCGACGTCTGGCCGAGCGACTGACTGCGAGGCTCAACGAGATCCACGCCGAACGGAGCGGCACAAGGGTGGAGGCCGCCCCAGGCGTACCGGCGCCTGCCGAGGTGATGGCCCAGTCGGGAGCGTCCCTCGGCGCCGCCCCCGTCCTGGCGCGCGCCCACCACGGGTCGGTGAGCAAGGAGCAGCGGGCCCACATCGAGGACGAGCTGAAGACGGGCCGGCTCAGGGCGGTCGTGGCCACCTCCAGCCTGGAGCTCGGGGTCGACATGGGAGCCGTGGACCTCGTGATCCAGGTTGAGGCGCCGCCGTCCGTGGCTTCCGGGCTGCAGCGCGTCGGGCGTGCGGGGCACCAGGTGGGTGCGGTCTCAACCGGTGTCGTGCTGCCGAAGTACCGCTCGGACCTGCTGACCAGCGCCGTGGTCGTCCAGCGCATGCGATCGGGTGCCATCGAGGAGCTGCGGATCCCGGCCAATCCGCTGGACGTCGCTGCCCAGCAGATCGTGGCGTGCGTGGCGATGGACGACTGGCCAGCTGCTGACCTCCTCGCCCTCCTGCGACGCACCGCACCGTTCGCCGACCTGACACCGGCTGTGTACGAGGCCGTCGTGGAGATGCTCGCGGGCAGGTACCCCTCCGACGCGTTCGCCGAACTGCGACCGCGGATCGTGTGGGACCGTGGCGACGATGTCCTGAAGGCGCGGCCCGGCGCCCAGCAGCTGGCCGTGACGTCGGGTGGCACCATCCCCGACCGGGGGCTGTTCGCTGTCCACATCGTCGGCGGCGGGCGGGTGGGCGAGCTCGATGAGGAGATGGTCTACGAGTCACGGGTCGGCGATGTCTTCGCCCTGGGGGCGAGCAGCTGGCAGGTCGTCGAGATCACCCACGACCGCGTCAACGTGGTGCCCGCCCCGGGATCGCCGGGACGGCTGCCGTTCTGGCGCGGGGACAATGTGGGGCGGCCCGCCGAGTTGGGCCGTGCCATCGGCGAATTCACGCGCCAGCTGTCGGACAGGGCTCCGGACGAGGCCCGGGCCCACCTCTCCGGGTTGGGCCTGGACACCTGGGCGGGAGCCAACCTGGTCGCCTACGTGGCCGAGCAGGCGGCAGGCAGCCATGTCCCCACCGACCGCACGATCGTCGTCGAGCGCACCCGCGACGAGCTCGGGGACTGGCGGATCACCGTGCTGTCCCCGTTCGGTGCCCAGGTCCACGCGCCATGGGCCCTGCTGGCCCGGGAGCGGCTTGGGCGCCGATTCGGTGTCGATGCTGCGGTCCTTCACGGCGACGACGGGATCGTGGCCCGACTTCCGGACCTCCCCGATGACGACTGGCTCACCGAGGCCACGGCATGCCTGTTCCCGGCGGCCGACGAGGTCGAGGCGGACGTCACGCGCCTGATCGGCGGCTCGGCGCTGTTCGCCTCAAGGTTCCGGGAGTGCGCGTCACGGGCCCTGCTGCTACCACGCCCTCGGCCCGGCCGCCGCGCGCCGCTCTGGCAGCAGCGTCAGCGCTCAGCGCAGCTGCTCCAGATCGCCGCGGAGCACCCCACCTTCCCCATCGTCCTGGAGGCGGTCCGGGAATGCGTCAAGGACGTGTACGACGTCCCCGCACTCGTGGCGCTGATGGCCTCGGTCCAGGAGCGGCGCATCCGCGTCATCGAGGTCACCCCGGCCGTTGCGTCGCCGTTCGCCCGCTCCCTGCTGTTCGGCTACGTGTCCGAGTACCTCTACGAGGGGGACTCGCCGCTGGCTGAACGCCGCGCAGCCGCCCTCACCCTCGACCCGACGCTGCTCGGGGAGCTCCTCGGCCAGACCGACCTGCGCGACCTCCTCGAGCCGGATGCGATCACTCAGGTCGTCGCCCAGATCCAGCAGCTCACCGAGGAACGCCGCGCACGTGGCCCGGAGGACGTCGCAGACCTGCTTCGGGTCCTTGGGCCGCTCAGCACGGCCGAGGCCTCCGTGCGCGGAGTCGATCCGACGTGGCTCGATGAACTTGAGGCGCAGCGCCGAATCCTGCGCACGCGGGTCGCCGGGCGTGAGGTCTGGGCGGGCGTTGAGGATGCAGCGCGCCTTCGTGATGGCCTGGGGGCGCCGATCCCCCCCGGCCTCGCCGAGGCTCATCTGCGACCAGTGGCCGATCCATTGGCCGACCTGATCGCGCGCTACAGCCGAACTCACGGGCCGTTCACCATCGACGACGTGCAACGGGATCTCGGACTTCCGCCCGCGGTGATCTCGCAGCGGCTGTCGATCAGCCGGTCGGCCGGCAGGATCATCGAGGGCTGGTTCGTCCCGGACTCCCCCGGCCCTCAGTGGTGCCACCCCGATGTGCTGCGGCTCATCAAGCGCCGCTCAGTGGCCCTCCTGCGCCAGCAGATCGAGCCCGTGTCCCAGGCAGCGCTGGCGACGTTCCTGGGCCGCTGGCAGGGTGTCGGCCCACGCGCATCGACCCGGCTGCGAGGCCCTGACGGGGTCCTGCAGGCGATCCGGTCGATGGCAGGGCTCG
This sequence comes from uncultured Actinomycetes bacterium, assembly GCA_963700395.1. GTDB lineage: Bacteria > Actinomycetota > Actinomycetes > S36-B12 > CAIYMF01 > Prado023. The sequence goes on from CAVOXI010000001.1 coordinate 509,608, forward strand.
CCGTTCCGGCGTCTGCACTCGAGGAGTCGACCCTGCCCCTCAGGGTCGCCGGGTACGCCCCGTCGATGCTGGACGAGCTCACGGCCACCGGGGAGGTGGTCTGGACCGGGAGCGCGCCACTCCCCGGGGGTGATGGCTGGATCGCTCTCGCCCCCTCGGACGTCGGCTTCCTGCTGCCGAGGGCCCCCGAGACCCCGGACTCTCCAACAGCGAACGAGCTGTTGGAGCTGCTCCGCTCCGGAGGTGGCTGGTTCCTGACGGACCTCCAGCATCGGATGAGCGACCCCGACCTGGATCCCAGCCATGTGGCGATGTCGCTGCTGGAGCTGCTCTGGGCGGGGCTGGTCAGCAATGACACCATCGAGCCGGTCCGCGCTCTGCTGGACCGCTCGAATGGCAGGCGACGACGCGGAAGGGCTGGCGGCGGTCAACGCGCGCGACGACCAGCGCGTGGCCGCTACGCCGATCTCTGGCGGCGCCCACCGGACGGCATGGGCGGCCCTGCGGCGGCGGGCACGTGGGGCGGTGACCCGCCCTCGGCACCGCCGCCACGGCCCAGTGCAGGTCGCTCCGGGTCCGTGCCGGAGCTCCCAGGCAGGTGGTTCGCACTTCCCGCCGCGTTGCCCCCTCGTGAGGTCGTTGCCGTCGCGCGCGCTGAGGCTCACCTGGATCGGCTGGGCATCGTCACACGGGGGGCGGTGCTGGCCTCAGGGGATCCCGGAGGATTCGCGTCGGCCTATCGGACGCTTTCGACGATGGAGGAGCGCGGCCGGGTCCAGCGCGTCTATGCAGTCGAGGGGCTCGGCGCGTCGCAGTTCGCCCTGACGGGCGTCGTGGACCAGCTGCGGGCGGTTGAGCGGGAGATGACCGACGGGCAGTCGGACCACCTGGTCCTGGCCACGGCGGATCCGGCGAACCCGTACGGCGCAGCCCTCGAGTGGCCGAGCAGTGACTGGGCCGGCGGCCCCGGGTCACCTCATCGGCCCTCGCGGGGAGCGGGGTGCCACGTGGTCCTCATGGCCGGGGCGCCGGTGCTCTATGTGGAGCGTGGCGGCCACACCCTGCTCACCTTCGCCTCGGAGTCAGCGGCGGAACCAGAGGATTCGGGCAAGCTGGTCACGGCTGCTCGACTGCTCCATGACGCCGTGATGTCCGGATCAGTCGGCGCGCTGACCGTCACCAAGGTCAACGGCAGGGCCGTGATGGAACCGGGTGGATCTGATGATGTGAGGAGGGCATTGGAGGCAGCAGGATTCGGACTCACCCCGTCCGGCTACCGGGTGCGGCGCTGAGAGCACAGCGAGGGCGCGACGTCGCTGCGACGGATTGCCGCGGATTCGCCGGAGGGCCACGGATCAGGTCAGGAGCCTCGTCGAAGCGGCCGGAAGTAGATCGGGCGGACGCAGCGAGATCGCGGGGCGAGCGGGCGCCAGCGATCGATGGGCGACCGCCCCGTCGATCGGACGACGCCTCAGGCGGCGTGCGCCACGCTGGCCTGTGCGGCCTCCACGGCGGCCACCTCGTCACTGACGGAGCGGAGCAGGATCGAGAGGGGGACATCGAGGGCAGAGCAAATGGCTGCGAGGAGTTCGCTTGACGGCTCCTTCTGGCCACGCTCGATCTCAGACAGATAACCGAGTGAGACTCGCGCCGCCGAGCTGACGTCGCGCAACGTCCGGCCCTGGTCTTGGCGCAGGCGACGCAACTGCTCGCCGACAACGCGTCGCAGGATCACCATCGCCTACCCCTTCCCTCCATGGCCCACCTTAGCGCGAGACCCTCACGAGTGCCGCCAGGTGTCACCTGAACGCGCAGTCAGTCGCGGTTGTTCCCGCGAAGGGTCGCAGTGCCAGGTCCCGCAGCGGCTCGGGCGGCCGCGCGTGCCTCGGACAAGAGGCCCATCGGCGCCGTCGACAGCCCCCTCCTGCACCTGATCCCGTCCGCCCGCGAGCTCGAGCCTGCGCGTCGTTGTGCCCCGACTGCTGGCCACGGCCACGAACACGGTCCCGACCGGCCTGCCGCTCGCAGAATCCGGACCCGCCTCCCCGGTGGTCGAGACCCCGTAGGTGGAGTCCAGAAGCTCACGTACGCCCCGCGCCATCTGCTCGGCGACCTCTGCGCATACGGGCCCCTGCTCGCCGAGCACTGCGGAATCCACTCCCAGCACGGAGGCTTTGACATCCGTCGCGTACGCGACCACCGAGCCGCGGACCACGGCCGACGATCCGGGCACGGAGGTCATGGACGCCACGAGACGGCCGCCCGAGACCGATTCGGCGGTGGCCACTGTCGCGCCATCAGATTCCAGAAGGGCGATCAGTTCCATGACCTGGGCGCGCCGACGCTGCGGATCCGGCGATCCGGTCACCCGGCAGCCCTGCGGGCGGCCTTCTCGGACTTCGAATCGCTTCGTGTCCAGTAGGCCTTGCTCACGTAGTCGATCCCGGTCAGGGCTGTCAGGACGACGGCGATGGCCATGACCGCGTCGCGGATCCAGATCACCAGGGTCATGTCCGGGGCGATGGGAAGGAGGAACAACGTGATGCCGACCATCTGGAACAGGGTCTTGGCCTTGCCTCCCCTGCTTGCCGGGATCACCCCATGCTTGAGGACCACGAATCTGATCAACGTCACGCCGACCTCGCGACTGATGATCAGGATCGTCACCCACCACCACAGCTCATCGAGCACCGACAGGCCAATGAGGGCCACACCTGTCAGGGCCTTGTCGGCCAGGGGATCGGCGATCTTGCCGAAGGTCGTGACCAGCCCCTGCCTGCGGGCGAGCCAACCATCGAGCCAGTCGGTGACTGCAGCCAGGAAGAAGACCAGGGTTGCCGCAACTCGGGTCGCGTCATTCTGGCCATCGTCATACATCAGCAGGTACCAGAAGAGCGGGATCATGAGGATCCGGAGCAGGGTGAGCATGTTGGGCAGGTTCCAGAGCTGGGCCCACCCGGTCACCACCCGTTCCCGACTCCACATCTCGGCCTTGGCAGCCTCCGGCAGGGCCGCCGGACCGGGCTCCGGACCAGCCTCCGGGCCAGCCTCAGGAACAGGGGCGTCCATCGGATCAGAGCCGGACAACGGAGACCTCCACGGCCTGAAGGTCGACACCCTCGGTCGCGACCACGCGTGCGCGCAGCATCGAGCCGGGGACCACGCGCCCACGCAGGTCCGGGGTCAGGTGCACGGTCGTCGAGCCGTCCTCGGGCCCCTGATGCTCCGCACGCCCTTCGGCGGCCATCCCATCCACGTGCTCCACGAGGACCTCCACGGTCTCGCCGATACGCTGCTCCGCGCGTTGGGCCATCACCTCGTCGACCACATCGCTGACCTCCATCACGCGCGACCGGATCTCCGACTCGTCGAGCTTGCCGGCCAGTCCTGCCGCCTCGGTGCCGTCCTCGTCCGAGTACCCGAAGACGCCGACGGCATCCATCTGGGCAGAGCCGAGGAAGGTCATCAGCTCCTCGACGTCTCGCTCACTCTCGCCGGGGAACCCCACGATGACGTTGCTCCGGATACCAGCCTCGGGGGCTGCGGAGCGGATCGAGTCGATGAGGTCCAGGAACGCATCGGTCCCGCCGAACCGCCGCATCCGCCGCAGCAGGGGCGCGCTGGCGTGCTGGAAGCTGAGGTCGAAGTAGTCAGCGACGCGTGGGGCCTCGAGCATCGTGCGGACCAGCCCCGGTCGCACCTCCGCCGGCTGCAGGTAGGACACACGGATCCGCGCGATCCCCTCGACCGACCCGAGGTCGGCGAGCAGCTCCTCAAGCGCCCGCTGGTCGGCGAGGTCCTTGCCGTAGGACGTGGAGTTCTCGCTGACCAGGACCAGCTCGCGCACACCGGTCCCGGCGAGCCACCTGGCCTCGGCGACAACATCGGCGCGCGACCGCGACACGAACGACCCGCGGAACGACGGGATGGCACAGAACGCGCACCGGCGGTCACAGCCCGACGCGATCTTGAGCGAGGCGACCGGTCCGGACGTGATGCGCCGCCTGATCCAGCCGGGTCCGACCGAGCCCGAGCCGGCCGGGTCGGCACCGTCCGGACCGCCCGTCGTCGAGCCGGAGTGGCCGCCATGCCCTGGAACGTGCACGTCCGATCCCGGCCGGTCCGTGGGGGCCATGGGCAGCAGGGCGCGCCGATCGCGGGGGACGTGGCTGGTGAGGGTGCCGCCGTCGACGAGGACGCGCAGTCGCTCGCCGATGTCGGGGTAGTCGTCGAACCCCAGGACGGCGTCGGCCTCGGGCAACTCCGCAGCGAGCTCGGTGCCGTAGCGCTCGGCCATGCACCCGACCGCCACGACCGTGCGGTGCCGGCCATCGGGGGTCGTGCCACCCGCCGTGAGCAGGGCGTCGACGGATTCGCGCTTGGCCGCTTCGATGAAGCCGCAGGTGTTGACCAGCACGGCGTGGGCATCGTCGGAGTCGGCAACGAGGTCGAAGCCCTCGGCGGCAAGGCGGCCGGCCAGCTCCTCGGAGTCCACCTCATTGCGGGCGCACCCGAGCGTCACCAGGGCAACGCGGGTCCTGCTCACCCCGTCAGCGTAGGCCACTGGGAACGTCAGCTGCCGTGCTGCAGGTCCGCGAGCACCTGGTCGAGGTCGTCGGTCTTGACCAGAACGTCGCGGGCCTTGGATCCCTCGGAGGGTCCGACCACGCCGCGGGACTCCATCAGGTCCATGAGCCGACCGGCCTTGGCGAACCCGACCCGCAGCTTGCGCTGGAGCATCGAGGTGGAGCCGAACTGCGTGGTGACCACCAGCTCGATGGCGGCGACAAGCAGGTCGAGGTCGTCGCCGATGTCGTCATCCACATCGCGTTTCGCCGCGGCCTCAGTGAGGACGTCATCGCGGTACTGGGCCGCCAGCTGCTTCTTCACGTGCCCCACGACCGCCCGGATCTCGGACTCCGGGACGAACGCGCCCTGGATCCGCATGGGCTTGGAGGCGCCCATGGGCAGGAACAGGCCGTCCCCCTGGCCGACGAGGGCCTCGGCCCCGGTCTGGTCCAGGATGACGCGGCTGTCGGTCTGGCTCGAGGTTGCGAACGCCAGGCGTGAGGGCACGTTCGCCTTGATCAGGCCCGTGACGACGTCGACGCTCGGGCGCTGTGTCGCCAGCACCAGGTGGATGCCCGCCGCGCGCGCCAACTGGGTGATCCGGACGATCGACTCCTCCACGTCACGCGGTGCGACCATCATCAGGTCGGCCAACTCGTCGACGATGACCAGCAGGTAGGGGTAGGGCGCCAGCACCCGCTGCGAGTCCGGGAGGCACCGCGAGCGTCCCGGAGCGCACTGCTCGGTTGAAGTCGTCGATGTGACGGAACCCGAAGTGCGCGAGGTCGTCGTAGCGGGCGTCCATCTCGCGGACGACCCACTGGAGTGCCTCCGCGGCCTTCTTCGGGTTCGTGATGATCGGGGTGATGAGGTGCGGGATGCCCTCGTAGGCCGTCAGCTCGACCCGCTTCGGGTCGACCAGCACCATCCGGACCTCGGCCGGCGTGGAACGCATGAGGATGCTGGTCACGATGGCGTTGATGCAGCTGGACTTCCCGGCGCCCGTGGCGCCCGCGACCAGGATGTGGGGCATCTTCGCGAGGTTGGCGCACACGTAGCCGCCCTCCACGTCCTTGCCGAGTCCGACGAGCAGGGGGTGATGGTCGGCCTGCGCCGACGGCGCCCGCAGCGTGTCGCCGAGGGACACCATCTCCCGGTCGGTGTTGGGGATCTCGATCCCGATCGCGCTCTTGCCCGGGATCGGGGACAGGATCCGGATGTCGGATGTTGCGACCGCGTAGGCGATGTTCTTCGTGAGGGCGGTGACGCGCTCGACCTTCACGCTCTGGCCGAGCTCCACCTCGTAGCGCGTGACCGTCGGGCCCCGCATGTAGCCGGTGACCTGGGCGTCGATCTCGAACTGCGTGAGGACATCGGTCAGCGACGCCACGACCCGGTCGTTGGAGACGCTGCGTGCCTTCGGGGCCGTCCCGGCCTTGAGCATCGTGGGCGCCGGGAGCCGGTAGTCCGGCGCGCCGGGCAGGCGCAGCTGCTCGGGCCGTGAGATCGCCACGGTGTTGTGCTTGCCCGGCTTGGCGGTCGCCGAGGGATCGACTGCGGCCACGAGCGAGGCCAGGTTCGGGTCGGCCGGGCCGGCTCCCGCACCGACCGCCTCGGCTGCCGCAATGCCGGCCACCTGGACTGTCTGGTCGTGCGGACCGGTCCCATCGGCGAGGTGCCCGTCCGCGTCGAAGAGCGCGTCGATGAGGGTGGGGTCATCCACCCCTGGGTCTGACGGCGCGGTGGCGACCGGGGAGACGAACGCCTCGTCGCCGTCAAGCGGGCCGTCGTAGGCCGGGACCGGGTGGTCGTGCCTGGGATGGCGCAGGCCGCGCATCAGGGTCAGCGCCCGGGCACGGACGGCCGTGACGGCCGAGGGCTTGCCCTTCGTGGGTGCTGCGACATCAGCCCCCACGGCCTCAGCATCCGGAGGTGCCACTGCGGCGTCGGCTTCGGCATCCTGGGCCAGCTCGGCGTGCTTGGCCCTGCCGTCGACGGCCATGTCACCGGCAGGTGGTTCGCCCTCTGCTGGTGCAACCGCGGGGGTCCGGCGCAGCAGCAGGGCGTCGCGAAGCGCGCCGAGCCGCTCGGGCACGGTGTGGATCGGCGTCGCCGTCACCACCAGGAGGCCGAACCCCAGCAGGACCACGAGCCACAGGTACGCAAGCCAGATCCCCACGGCCGACACGATGGGAGCGGTGACGAGCCAGCCGACCCACCCCCCGGCAGCGCGCATCGCCTCCGAGCCGTCGCTGGGGCTGGGTGCCCCCTTCACCAGCGACCAGATGCCGCACGCCGAGGCGAGGATGATCGCGCTGCCGATCGCGATCCGACCGGTGGTGGATCCCTCGTCGGGATGGCGCAGCACGCGCAACGTGGCCCAGAGCAGGAACAGCGGGACCACCACGTCCAGCGCGCCGAACGTGCCGGTGACCAGGGCGGTGACGACACCGGTCAGCCACCCGTCCACGGAGAACCAGGTGACGGCCGCGACGATGATCGTCAGCGTGAACAGCAGGAGACCGACGCCGTCGCGCCTGTGCGTGGCATCGAGGTCCCGGGCGCTGCGCCCGACGGCGCGTGCCACGGCCCCGAGGATGGCCGCCAGGAGGAACCAGATACGCGCCACGCCACGTCCCAGCGCACGGACCGCACGCGCGACCGGACCGGGCTGACGGCGCGCTGACGGCTTGGGGGCGGTGCGCGGGACCGAACGTGACGTCGCGCCGCGGGACTGCCCGGATCGCGTCGAGCCCTTGCGGCTGCCCCCCTGGGAGCTTCGTGAGGCACCCGACGTGCGGGCGCGCGCAGGGGACTTGGTGGCCATGGCGCGAGGCTACCGGGGGCGGGGCGTCCGCGGAGGCGTCCTGCGACCCGCGCCGCTTCGTGTCGTGCTGCGGCCCTGGTCCGGCGCCTGCGTGGGCGCCAGGGACCTCTGATCAGACCTCGACGACCACGGGGACGATCATCGGCCGCCGCCGGTGCGTGGAGCTGACCCAGCGTCCGACGTGGCGACGCACCACCTGCTCGAGCGCGTAGGCGTCGGTGCCGCCGTGGACAAGTGCCTCCTCCAGCGCGCGGGTCACCTGCGGCAGCACGTCGCGGAAGATCTCCTCATCCTCCGCGAAGCCGCGGGCGTGCAGCTCCGGGCCGGCGACGACCTGGCTGGACTCGAGGTCAACCGCAACGAAGACCGAGATGAACCCCTCCTCGCCCAGGATCCGGCGGTCCTTGAGCGAGGCCTCCGTGATGTCGCCCACCGAGGACCCGTCGACATACACGTGCCCGCACGGGACGGCGCCCACGATCGAGGCACGACCCTCGACCAGGTCGACCACCACGCCGTCCTCGGCGATCAGCACGCGCTCGGCGGGCACCCCGGTCCGCACGGCGAGCGCGGCATTGGCCCGCAGGTGCCGTGGCTCGCCATGCACCGGCATGACATTGGCCGGGGTGAGCAGGTTGTAGAAGTACAGCAGCTCGCCGGCTGACGCGTGACCCGAGACGTGGACCAGGGCGTTGCCCTTGTGCACCACGTCAGCGCCCCAGCGGGTCAGGCCGTTGATCACGCGGTTGACCGGGTTCTCGTTCCCCGGGATCAGCGAGGAGGCCAGGATCACGGTGTCGCCCGGTCCCACGGTGATGGCGTGGTCCCCGTTGGCGATCCGCGACAGCGCGGCCATCGGCTCGCCCTGGGATCCGGTGCAGATGAGCACGACCTCGTCGTCGGGGAGCCCGCTGAGGTCATCGGACCGGACGAGGAGCCCTGGCGGGATCGTCAGGTAGCCCAGGTCCCGGGCCACGCCCATGTTGCGGACCATGGACCGACCGACGAACGCCGCCTTGCGACCATGGTTGGCGGCGGTGTCCAGGATCTGCTGGATCCGGTGGACGTGCGAGGCGAAGCTGGCCACGATGATGCGCCCGTGCGCCCGGTGGAACACCGAGTCCAGGACAGGCGCGATGTCCGCCTCGGCGGGCACGAACCCTGGGACCTCGGCGTTGGTCGAGTCGACCAGCGCCAGGTGGATCCCCTCCTCGGCGAGGCGGGCCAGCCCGCGGAGGTCGGTGATCCGCCCGTCCAGGGGCAGCTGGTCCATCTTGAAGTCACCGGTGTGCAGCACCGTGCCCGCGGAGGTCCGCACGCCCACGGCCATCGCGTCGGGGATGGAGTGGTTGACGGCGAAGAACTCGCACCCGAAGGGCCCGAGCTGCTCGCGCTGACCCTCACGCACCTCCAGCGAGTACGCCTTGATCCGGTGCTCGCGCAGCTTGGCCTCCACCATGGCCAGCGTGAGCCGGGACCCGATCAGGGGGATGTCAGAGCGCATCCGCAGCAGGAAGGGCACCGCCCCGATGTGGTCCTCATGTCCGTGGGTCAGGATGATCGCCTCGACGTCTGCCAGACGATCGGCGATGTAGGAGAAGTCCGGGAGGATCAGGTCGACACCCGGCTGTGACTCCTCCGGGAACAGGACCCCGCAGTCGATGATCAGCAGCCGGCCGTCGATCTCCAGGACAGCCATGTTGCGCCCGATCTCGCCGATCCCACCGAGGGCCACGACCCGCAGCACCCCCGGTTCGAGCGGTGTCGGCGGGGGCAGCTCGTGATGGCCGGGCCTCACGCGTCGAATCCCGCCACCCCGGCCGCGGCGAGGTCCGCTCGCAGGATGGCGACCTGCGCGGGCGTGGCGTCGACCAGGGGAAGGCGCACCGGCCCGGAGGGCAGTCCCAGCTCGTGCAGCGCGGCCTTGGCCATGATCACGCCCTGGGTGCGGAACATGCCCACGTAGGCAGGGATCATCGAGGCGTTGAGCGCCGTCGCGCGGGCCACGTCACCGGCGCGATGGGCGGCCATCATCTCGGCGATCCGCGCGCCGAGGACGTGTCCCACCACCGAGACCACACCGACGGCGCCGACGGAGAGCAGCGGGAGGGTCAGGGCATCATCGCCGGAGTACCAGGCCAGGTCCGTGCTCGCGATGACCGCGGCGGCCGCCGCAAGGTCCGCCTTCGCGTCCTTGTTGGCCACGATCCGCGGGTGCTCAGCGATCCGGGCGAACGTGTCGGCCTCGATCGGCACGCCCGTCCGCCCGGGGATGTCGTAGGTCATGATCGGCAGGTCCGTGGCGTCCGCGATCGCCAGGAAGTGCGCCGCGATCCCCAACTGGGGCGGCTTGTTGTAGTACGGGGTCACCAGCAGCAGGCCGTGGGCCCCGGCGTCCTGGGCGGCGCGGGCGATGTCGATGGAGTGCCGGGTGTCGTTGTTGCTGGCGCCGGTGATGATCGTCGCGCGGTCACCCACTGCCTCCAGGACCACCTTGAGCGAGGCGATCTTCTCGGCGTCGCGCAGCGTCGGGGACTCCCCCGTGGTGCCGTTGACGATCAGGCCGTCATGGCCGACGACGTCGACCAGGTGCGTCGCCAGGCGCGCGACGCCGTCGTAGTCGACCTCGCCATCGGGGGTGAACGGGGTGACCATCGCGGTCAGCATGTGACCGAACGGGGCAGGGCTGGTGGGATCGAATGCCATGACGACACGGTATCGGCCCTGCCGCCTCCTCGCCGTGACGCGGAGCCGGTGCGCCCCGGGCTCAGGCCTCCGGGGTGATGAGGAAGACCGGGGTCAGCTCGTCGCCCTGGCCCATCGGGTTGTCCAGCATGACCTCACGGGCGTCGGCCTCGGGCATGGGCAGGTTGCTGCTGCGCCCCACGACCTCGACGTTGATGTTGTTGCCGTCGATGATGTACGCGGCACACCCGAAGCGCTGGGCAAGCTCCTCGCAGATCGCGTCCGGGTGCTTCGAGGGCAGCATCGCGTACTGGTCGAACGGGGGCATGGCATCGGGGTTGAAGCCGTCGATCTCGGAGATGTGGTGGCCCGCGATCCGGTAGAAGTCACCGTTGCGCCGCAGCACGAACTTGCCGACACCGCCGCCGACGACCGCAGCGATCATCCGCGGGTAGCCGACCTCGTCGATGGCCACCTGCATCTTCTTGGGGTGGCTGTAGCCGATGTCGCCGTTGTCGTTCTTGGTGACGTACTTGACGATGAGGCGTGCGAGCCAGCTGTCCTGGACGTCGCTGATGTGCCGGACGTCGCCGTTGCAGATCGACACGAACTTCTGCGACAGGCACAGCGTGGTCTGCGCAGTGATCCGCTCGGCGGCGTAGATCGCGATCACGCCGCCGAGGTCCTCGCCGATCCCCACCTTGTGGGTCCGCACCGGATCGCGCCGGTAGGTCCGACCGTTGACAACACGCGTGGAGATCGCAGTCACGGCTCGGAGCCTACCCGGCGCGGCTACGGCGCGACTCGGCCGTTGGCGACGAAGGCGGCGTGGGTCAGCGGCATGAGCGTGGCCCACTCCTGCTCGTAGCGCTCGGCCACCATCTCGATCTCCCGCTGCGGGAAGCTGGGGAACCGCGCGTCGTCGCTGTGCCGCCGCAGCGAGATGAAGTTCATCATCGCGCGGGCGTTCATCGTGACGTAGGCCGACGAGTAGATGGTCAGCGGCAGCACGATCCGGGCGACCTCGCGGGCGACGCCGGCCGCGAGCATCGCCTCGTAGGACGCGTAGGCGGTGCGGCAGGCCTTCTCGGTCTCGGTGCGCACCGTCTCGTGCTGCTCCACGGTGCCGTCGACGAACTCGTAGGAGCCGGGCTTGCCGACCTGGACGAGCTTGCGCTCGGGCGCGGGGACGTAGAACGTCGGCTCCAGGACCTTGTAACGACCCGATTCCTCGTTGTACGAGGCGATCCGGTGCCGGAAGTGCTCGCGCCACATGAAGATGGGCGCCTGGACGAAGAAGGTCATCGAGGAGTGCTCGAACGGGGACCCGTGCCGGTCGCGCATGAGGTAGTTGATGAGGCCCGAGGACTTCGCCGGGTCCGCGTCGAGGTCCTCCAGCGACTGCTCACCCTTGGTCGAGACCCGCGCCGCCCAGATGACGTCGGCGTCACTGGCAGCGTGCTTCACGAGTTCGACGGTGATGTCGCTGCGGAACCTCAGCTCGGGCATGTGCTTCCTCCGGGGGGTGGTGCCCGTGTCGTGGTGCGGGCGTCGTCGGCGGCGTCACGCTACCGCCTGCGCGCCTGCTCGCGGCGCAGGCTCGGACTGGCTACGGTGTGGCGCATCACCCGGTGACAAGGAGTCCCTCATGTGCGGTTGCTTCGTCCTCATGCTCGGCGCGTTCGCCCCCCGCCTGGCGCTGGCGCTGATGGCCCTGTTCAACGACGAGATCACCAAGGCCTTCGACGGCTCGTGGGTGATCCCCCTCATCGGGTTCTTCCTCCTGCCCTACACCACGCTCGTCTACGTGCTGATCTCGTGGTGGACGGCCGGGGGCGTGTCGGGCTTCGAGTGGTTCTTCGTCGCCCTGGCGTTCTTCTTCGACCTGGCCTCCTACGGCGGCGGCTACAACCGGCGCAGCGACCTCCGCTACCCCACGACGAGCCCTGCCTGAGCACGCCAGCGGTACCCCTCGGGGTTCGCCGGACGGTCGCTGTGCGGCCATTCGGCCAGCAGGCGATGCCCATCGGTGGCTAGTAGGGTTGTCTGTGCTTGCACACGCCCCCGTACCCCATGGAAGGGAAACACATGGCTATCAAGGTAGGCATCAACGGATTCGGCCGGATCGGCCGGATGGTGTTCCGTGCCGCCGTCCAGAACTACCCGGACACGATCCAGGTCGTTGGGATCAATGACCTGCTCGACCCGGCGTACCTGGCCTACATGCTCAAGTACGACTCGGTGCACGGGCGCTTCAAGGGCGATGTCTCGGTGGAGGGCACGAACCTCATCGTCAACGGCAACACGATCCGCCTGACCGCCGAGCGCGACCCGGCTGCCCTGGCGTGGGGCGACATCGGTGCCGAGGTCGTCGTGGAGTCCACGGGGCTGTTCCTGGACAACGCGTCGGCGTCCAAGCACCTCGAGGCCGGGGCGAAGAAGGTCATCCTGTCCGCGCCGTCCAAGGACGACACCCCCATGTTCGTGTTCGGGGTCAACTCGGACAGCTACGCGGGCCAGGCGATCATCTCCAACGCATCCTGCACGACCAACTGCCTGGCGCCGATCGCCAAGGTCATCAATGACAGCTTCGGCATCAAGCGCGGCCTCATGACGACCGTGCACGCGACGACGGCAACGCAGAAGACCGTGGACGGCCCGTCGATGAAGGACTGGCGCGGCGGCCGCGGCATCCTGGAGAACATCATCCCGTCCTCCACCGGTGCGGCAAAGGCTGTCGGCAAGGTGCTCCCGGAGCTCAACGGCAAGCTGACCGGCATGGCGTTCCGCGTTCCGACCTCGGACGTCTCGGTCGTCGACCTCACCGTGGAGCTGGAGCGGCCGGCGTCCTACGACGAGATCAAGGCAGCCATGAAGGCAGCCTCGGAGGGCCCGATGAAGGGCGTCCTGGGCTACACCGAGGACAAGGTCGTCTCCACGGACTTCGTCGGCGAGGCCATGACGTCGGTGTTCGATGCCGAGGCCGGCATCGCGCTGGACTCCACGTTCGTGAAGCTCGTCGCCTGGTACGACAACGAGTGGGGCTACAGCAACAAGGTCGTCGAGATGATCAACGTCATCGGCGCGGACCTGTCTGACTGACCTCTGGACGACGATGTGGCCGGCACCCCTCGGGGGCCGGCCACATCGCTGTCGGGTGGGTGTCTTCAGAGGAAGCCGATGAACACCATGCCGACCAGGCAGACGATGAGCACGAGGGCGATGATCTTGACGATTTGAGGGTCCATCGGGCAATCATCCCCCACGCAGGGCCGTGCACGGGTGTCCGGGCCGTCAACGCGCGGCGAGCGGGCCGGCGCACGGACGGGTCAGCCCGTGCCGGACGACCTGCGCCCCGGCCGCGGTGGCAGACTCGCGGCCATGTCCGTCGATGCCACCTATCGCGTGTATCCCTACCGGTGGGCAGTGCTCGCGGTGTTCACGCTGGTCAATGTCACGATCCAGACCCTGTGGATCGGGTACGCGCCGATCACCGGGCAGGCGGCGGCCTACTACGGGGTCAGCGACACCGCCATCGGGGCGTTCGCGATGGTGTTCATGCTCGCCTTCATCCCGCTCTCGCTGCCCGCCGCCTGGCTGATCGACACCCGGGGGTTCAAGGTCGCCACCGGACTCGGCGCGGTGGTCATGGGGGCCTGCGGGATCCTCCGTGGCCTCGCCGGGGACTCGTACTGGATGGCGATGGCGGCCTCCGTCGGGATCGCCGCCGCGCAGCCCCTGCTGCTCAACGCGTGGACGAAGATGCCGGCCCGGTGGTTCGCCCCCGGTCAGAGGGCGACGGCTGTCGGAGTCGTCACGGTCGGAAACCTCGTGGGGACCGCAGCGGGTATGGTGCTGGGCCCGATCCTCGTCGAGTCGATGCCGATCGGGCAGATCCAGCTTGCCTACGGGGTCGTCGCCATGGTCAGCGCCCTGCTGTTCCTCGTGGTCGCGCGCGAGCACCCGCCGACGCCTGCGTGCCCGCCGGGGCAGGAGGAGAGGGCACTGGTCCTCGATGGGCTCTCGCATGCGCTGCGCGTCCCGGCCTTCTGGTCGGTGCTGGCCATCGCGTTCATCGGCCTCGGGGTCTTCAACGGCCTCACGACGTGGGTGGAGGCGATGCTGCGCCCACGCGGATTCTCCCCGGCCGATGCGGGGACTCTCGGCGCGGTGCTGCTGCTGGGCGGCCTGATCGGGGCGGTGGTCCTCCCGGCGCTGTCCGACCGTCAGGGGCGTCGCCGGCGCTACCTGGTCCTTGCCTTCGCCGGGGCCATCCCCGGCCTGGTCGGGGTCACCCTGGCCGGGTCGCTGCCGCTGCTGCTCGCCTCAGGGTTCGTGCTCGGCTTCTTCCTGGTCTCGGCACTGCCGATCGGGTTCCAGTACGCCGCGGAGGTGACCCGTCCCACTCCCGAGGGCACGTCCAACGGCCTCATGCAGCTGTTCGGCCAGGGTTCGGTCGTGTTCGTCTACGTCATGTCCGCGCTGCGCACCCCTGATGGATCCTTCACCCGGGCGCTGGTGGCCGCGATGGGGCTCCTGATCGTGGCCGTGGCGATCGCGTTGCGGATGCCTGAGCCGGAGGCACTCCACCAGCCCCAGGCGCGGGCGCCTGAGCCCGTTCGCTGAGACGCGTCAGCGGCTTCGTCAGAACCCGCCGAAGTCGAATCCCCCACCGTCGAATCCCCCACCGTCGAACCCACCCCCGTCGAACCCACCGGCGTCCCCGCCGCCGGAGTCGGCCCCCGCGTCCCCACCGGCGTCGCCGCCGCCGTCACCGCTCCCCGCATCGCCGCCCCCGTCGCTGCCGAAGTAGTCGTGGCCCGCGGGCAGGTACATCGCATTGAAGAGCATGGTGCCCATGAGGACGTTGCTCATCATGTAGGCCCCGGAGCCGGCGTACCAGCCACGGGCCCACGGCGCGTACTCCGGGCCGGCCTCGTAGTAGGGCCGGTCCCCGGCTGCGGTCGGAACGAGGCGCGCCTGGGGATCAAGGCCGTCCTTGATGCGCGCGTCACAGGCAGCGCAGACCGGCACGTCGCGCATCGCCCCATCGGGGGGAGCCCACTGGGCGTCGCTGAGTGAGAGGCCGTGGCGCTGGTCGAAGAAGCACGGCGGACGCCGGCTGGGCAGCGCTCGGCCCTCGCGCCGGGCATCCAGGGTGGCCAGGGCGAAGCGGCCGTCATCGAGGGACTTCGAGACCCACTGGAGGTCATCGGGGTGCGCTGCGGCCTCCAGTGTCTCCTTGGCACGCTCGTAGGCGCCCAGGGCGTCGTCGAAGTCGCGCGCCGCGTCGGGATCCAGGGACTCGGGCACCGGGGTGTCGGCGATCTGCTGCCCGAGCTGTGTGACGTCCTCCTCAGCCACGCGGCGCACGGCCTGCCAGCGACGGTCCGCGAGCTCCTTGTTCTGCCGGGAGGGTCCGGCCGCGGCCTGCTTCTGCCGCGACTGGATGAACACGACGATGCCGAAGATGATCAGCGCGATGAGAATCCAGTCCATGCCCTCCACGATAACCGCCGAGCGCCCAGACCGCTGCCGGCGATCGATCCGGAAACGCGCCTGTTGCCCGTCGCGGAGGCGGACGAATCCGGGATCGAGCCGCGCGATAGTGGACCGATCGGTCGGGGGCTGTCAGCCTGTGGTCGGGCGCGTGGAGTGGGCGGCGGCGGCCTGCTTGGAGTAGGAGCGCACGTACACGAGCCTCATCAGGAGCGCCTCCCACATGGGCAGCGCCTTCGCCCCACCGAGGCCGGCTGCGCCGATCCACGCCCGGGCCGCCTTCTCGACGACCATCCCGACGGCCTCATGGTCCGCACCGAGCACGAGCGCTCCCTCACCTGCGACGAGGACGGCGTCGGAGCGGGGGCGCCTGCGCGGCAGCGACGAGGAGGATGCCACGTGCCGTCCGGTCAGCTGGGCGAGGTCGTCGAGCACGGGGGGCAGCGACCTGCCCAGGATCGAGAAGCGCACGGTGAACGGCGCCGTGGACATCCACGCGTCGGTGCCGTCGGCCAGGCGCACGGCGCGCAGGCACGAGGGGTCCCAGGGCGCATCGGCGTCGGCGGGCAGGTGCGAGCCCTCGCGCGGCCGCTTGGCCACCACGTACTCGGCACAGGCCCGCTCGAGGCGCGCCACGCGGTCGAACGCCTCCTCGAGGGTGCCGCCGACCGCGAACGCCCCGTGGTTGGCCATCAGCACCGCCGGACCGTCGCCGAGGGCCCCGACGGTGCCGTCGGTGATCCGCTTCGTCCCGGGCAGCGCGTAGGGCGCGCACGGGACCTCCCCGAACGGCGTGGGCACTCCCACGCGGGCCGACGCGCAGATGGACGCAGCCGCCTGATGGGTGTGCACCCCGGCCATGACCTCGGGCCGGCGCCGGTAGGTCTCGCGGTGCAACTTGAACTCGCCACTGGGCTTGAACGAGCCCGGTCCACTCGTCCGTGTCGAGGTCGACACGGACGATCATCGCCTCGGTCAGGTCCGGGTAGGCGATCCCGCTGGGCGTGACGAGCATCGTCCGATCGTCGAGCCGCACGCTCAGGTTGCCCCACGTGCGCGCCACCAGCCCACTCGGCGAGCAGGCGATGGCCCGCCTCGACGAGCTCGCGCCGAGCCTCTGCCTCGCTCACTGCCGTGCTCCCTCGACGTGGGCGAACACGCGGTCGAAGGCAGCCACTGCCTGGTCGATGGTCGGCGTCGGTGTGCGCCGCACTCGTGTAGAGCCTGGATCCCGCGAGCGTGATGACGCCCTCGGCCGTGTAGGCAGCGCCCATCTCCTCCATCACGGTCTTGCGCGCCTTGATCTCCTTGAGCTTGCCCGGGACCTCCCAGATCCGGTTGAAGTCCACGGCGAAGTGCAGGGTGCCGACGGTCTGCAGGTGCACGATGGAGCCCTGGTTGTAGGTGACGAACGGCAGGCCGCGCCGCTCGATGGCCGCGCGCAGCCCGGCGGTGAGCCGGTCCCCCATCGCCCCGGCCCGCTCGGCGGCGTTCTGGCGCTCCATCTCCACGAGGGTGAAGTACCCCGCCGCCGACGACAGCGGGTTGGCCGCCATGGTGCCGCCGACCAGGGCCTTCTTGGAGCCGGCCTCGAGCCCGGCCGCGAGCAGCTTCATGTACTCGCGCTTGCCGCCGAGGCCGCCTGCCGACGGGTAGCCACCGGCGACCACCTTGCCGAACACGGTCAGGTCGGGCTCGACGCCGAAGTAGCCCTGGGCCCCGGACATGCCCGATCCGGAACCCGGTGACGACCTCGTCGAAGACCAGCAGGGCGCCGTACTTGTCGCAGAGCGCGCGCACGCCCGCGTTGAAGTCCCGCGGCAGCGGGCGGGTGCCGCTCTCCGGGCCGACGGGCTCGATGAGCACGGCAGCCGTGCCGCCGCGGGCGCGGTTGATCATGCAGGGTGCGCTCCAGCGCGTCGAGGTCGCCGGGGAAGAACTCCTGCGTGTGGCGGAACACGTACTTGGGCACGCCGTGCGCCTCGTGGTGGCGGGTGCCCGGGATCCGCAGGCCGTAGGCCAGCTGGTCGGACCACCCGTGGTACGCGCCGCCCATCTTCACGACGTTCTTCTTCCCGGTGGCCAGCCGTGCCACCCGGATCGCGGCCATGCAGCCCTCGGTGCCCGACCCGAGCATCCGGAACATCGGGACCGCCGGCATGTGGTCGGCGATGAACCGCGCCAGCTTCAGCTCGTACTCGTGGAAGAGCCCGGTCGACGGCCCGCACGTGCGCGAGCAGGTCGATCACCTGCTCGAGGACCTCGGGCGGGTTCGACCCGAGGACGGTCGGCCCACCGGCCTGCAGGAAGTCGAGGTACTCGTTGCCGTCGAGGTCGTACAGGTGGCACCCCTGGGCCCTGGTGATCACCAGCGGGAACGGCATGTTGAACGCCAGGTTGTGCTGGACGCCGCCCGGGATGTACTCGCGCGGCCTCGGCGGTCATGGCCTTCGAGGACTGGCACCGCTTCTCGAAGTGCTCGTCGACGTAGCCCTGGAGCGCGTCACGCCGCAGCCCGCGGATCGGCTGGGCGATCAGGGCGTCCAGGTCCGCGATCACGCGCGGGACGTCGGGGTACTCGGTGATGGCGAAACCGTCAGACATGGTGCCTCCTGCTGCTCAATGGCGTCCGGCAATCCTCGCCGGGATCCGGTCCAGCCATCCCGGCCTCCCAGGTCGAGGGTGGCCTCGCTCACATGGCGCTGCGGGACCGCCAACCGTGGAGGATCGATCCGCGGGTCCCGACCGTGCGCCCGCGGCGCGGGGTGGATACTCGCCGTCGTGGTGAACCGTCACGTGCTGCTGGCCGTCGACCTCGGCACGACGTCGCTCAAGACCTGCCTCTACGAGGTCGAGCGAGCGGGCTGCACGCTGCTCGCGGCCACTCACGACCGCTGGACGCTCGTCACCGCCTCGGACGGCACCGCCGAGCAGGACCCCGCCGACTGGTGGGCGGCGCTGGTGGACTGCGTGCCGGAGCTGCTCGACGCGACCGGGACCCGACCCGACGAGGTCGGCGGGCTGACGTTCTGCGCCCAGATGCAGTGCCTGGTCCTGGTCGACGAGTCCGGGGAACCGGTCCGCCCCGCCCTGAGCTACCTCGACCAGCGCCCGACTGCGCGCATGGCGCTCGCTGACGCGGGGCGGGCCCAGGGTCGCGGGCATCGGCGCTGCCGCTGCTGCTCCCGTGGCTGCGCGTGGCCGGCGGGGTGGCGCGCCAGCGCCAAGGACCCGCTCTGGAAGTACCTGCGGGTCGCCGACGAGGAGCCCGAGGCGTTCGCCCGCGTCGCATCGCTGGCTCGACGCGAAGGACTACCTGACGGCCCGATGCACCGGGCGCTTCACGATGAGCGCCGACTCGGCCTTCGCCACGTTCCTGGCCGACACCCGCAACGGTCGCTGCGAGTGGAGCCCGTGGCTCGTGGAGCGCCTCGGTGTCCAGCGCCGGGCACCTGCCCGAGATCGTCCCGTTGTCCGCCGAGGTCGGCGGCCTTGCCCGCAGCGCCGCGGCCGAGCTCGGCCTGGTCGCCGGGACCTCCGTCTTCGCCGGTGGCGGCGACGCCTCGCTCATCGGGGTCGGTGCCGGGGCGACGCACGTCGGGTCGACGCACGTCTACGTCGGGACCAGCGGGTGGGTGTCCACGGTCACGGACCGCCGGATCGTCGACACCCGCGCGATGATGGCCTCGGTCCCCGGCGCGCGAGGACGGCCGCTACAACTACTTCGGCGAGCAGGAGACCTCCGGCAAGTGCCTGGAGTGGGTGCGCGACCACCTCGCCCTCGACGAGATCGGCGTGTACCTCGACGCCAGCGAGCGACCCAGCGGCCAGGACGAGGAGTACTCCTCGCTCATCGACTACCTCACCGGCCACGATCGCGGAGGTGCCCGCCGGATCCGGTGGCCTGCTGTTCGCGCCCTGGCTGCACGGGAGCCGGTCCCCGTTCGAGGACCCGAACGTGCGCGGCATGTTCCTCAACATCGGGCTGGACACGGGCAAGCGGCACATGATCCGCGCGGTCGTCGAGGGCATCGCCTACAACAAGCGGCTGCTGCTGGAGGGCGCAGGGCGCGCAAGGTCCGGCCCTCCCACGAGCTGCGCTTCGCCGGCGGCGGGTGCGGTGTCCGACGCGACCAGCCAGATCCTCGCCGACGTCACCGGGCACCCGGTCGCGGCCGTGGCCGACCCGCAGTACGCCGGGGCCGCCGGCGCCGCCCTGGTGGCCGTCGTGGGGCGCGGGATGGTTCCCCTCGCTGGACGCCGCGGCGCGGACGGTGCAGGTGCGCGCACGCTTCACCCCGGACCCCGACGTCCGCGCCGTCCACGACCGCAACTTCGCGGTGTTCGCCGACCTCCACCCCGCGACCAAGGACCTGTACCGCCGCCTCAACGCGCCGTCCGGCTGATCCGCGCTCAGACCGCGTCGAGGAACTCCACCGTCCGCCCGACGTACCAGGGCAGCTCCGCCCCGCGCTCGTGGAAGCCCACGTGCCCGCCGGTGCGGGTGATCGCCCTGCGCACCGGCGTGGCCGCCTCGAGGGCCGCCCAGTCGATCGCCTCGTACGGGCGCGGCGGGGATCATCGGGTCGTCCAGGGCGTGGACCACGAGCGTCGGGACGGTGATGTGCGGCAGGAACTGGCCGCTGGAGTTCACGACGTAGTACTCGGCTGCGTCCCGCCACCCGTTGTGCTTGGCCGTGATGAGGTCGTCGAACTGCGTGAGGGTGCTCACCTTGGCGATGGCCGCGCGCTCCTCGTCGGTGAGGGCGAGGCCGGAGTGCGCGGAGTCGGACCTTGAGCCGGCTCGACCAGGAACTTCTCGTAGAGGCCGAACATCCGGCGGCTGAGGTGCACGGTGCCCACGCTGAGGTCGATCGGGGAGGACACCGCGACGCCGGCGCGAACGGGCAGCCCGTCGAGCGGCTCGCCCAGGAGCTTGAGGGTCACGTTCCCGCCGAGGGAGAAGCCGATGATCGCCACGCCCTGGGATCCGGGCTCGTCGGCCAGGGCACGCAGCACGGACCGCAGGTCCCCGGAGCGCCCCCCGTGGTAGAGCATCCGGCAGTGCTCCGAGGAGTCCCCCACCCCGCGGAGGTCGACGCGCGCGACGGCGTACCCGGCACGCAGGAGCCCGAGGGTCGTCGCCCGGACGTACGTCGAGTCGATCGACCCACCGAGCCCGTGCACCACCAGGACCAGCGGCCGGTCGGGTCGCGGGCCGATCCGCGGACGGTGGATCCGAACCGCGAGCGCGTCGCCGGACCCGTCGTCCATCCCGACGACCAGCCGCTGCTCCGTGGAGACCGCGGAGAGGTCGTGGTGACGGGGATGGACGCGGTCGGCAACGGTCTGCAGGTTGCCGGTCAGCCACGGCGGCGCCGGGGTGAAGCGGGCGTTGATGATCCCGCTCACGCGAGGCCCAGGACGCTCTTGATGGTGCGCACCACGCCGTTGGCGTCGTTGCCCGGGGCGCGGTAGCGGGCGCGTGCCGCGAGCTCGGGATGGGCGTTGGCCATCGCGAACGAGTACGTGGCCTCATCCATCATCTCGAGGTCGTTGAGGAAGTCGCCGAAGACCATCGTCTGGTCGCGGCTGATCCCCAGGGCCTCCTGGATGTGGCGGATCCCGCTGCCCTTGTTGGCGTTCAGGTCCATCACGTCGAGCCAGTGCTCGCCGGACACGACCACCTGGTGGGTTGCCAGGAAGCGCGCGTAGGCCGGGGCCGAGACGCGCTCGGAGGACTCGAAGTCGTAGATCGCGACCTTCAGGATCTCGTCCTCGACCTGTCTCGAGGTCCTCGACCACCTGGAGCCGGTGGTAGTACTTGTCGACCTCGGCCAGGAACGGCGCGTCCCTGCGCTCGATGTACGCCGAGGACTTGCCGCAGAGCACCGCACCCACGTCGGCCCCGCCGGCGTTCAGCTCACGCGCGACGACGACGAGCTCCCGCGCGACCTGCCCGTCGAGGCAGTCCGAGCTGAGCTCCCGGCCCGCCGCGGACGACGTACGTCCCGTTCTCGGCGATGAAGACGACCTCGTCGGCGATCGGCTCGAACCGTTCGAGGAGGTTGTAGTACTGCCGTCCCGACGCCGGGCAGAAGACGACCCCGCGCTCGTGCAGCGCGTCGATCAGCGGCCAGAAGTCGTCGTGGATCGCGTCGTCGTCATCGAGCAGCGTCCCGTCCATGTCGCACGCGATCAGCCGGATGTCGGGGATCGGGTCGAACACGAGCGGGTCGAGGGTGCCGGCGATCGGCTCGGCGTCTGCGTTCGGTTTCGGGTCGGGGTCGGGGGTGGGCTCTGTTCCGGTCACCTCGGCATCCTCCCACCCCCTGGCGTCCACCGGTCTGCGCCAGCGGTGTGCGCGGGCGGGACGTGCCGGCGGGCTGCGCGGGCTGCGCGACTCCACCGACGGGCCGCGCCCACCTGCCGCTCCTTGGGATGATGTTGCCCGTGGCCGACCTGTTCTGGAAGCGCCGGGGCGGACCGGACGCCGCCCGCTTCCTCGCGACCGAGGCGTCGGGCTTGGCGTGGATCCGTGTTCCCGGCGGGCCCGTCGGTGCCTTCCGTGGCGAAGCTGGAGACCACGCAGATGGGGATCGAGCGCGTTGTCGAGCGGCCCCCCACTGCCGAGATGGCCGAGCAGTTCGGGCGGCGACTCGCAGTGCTCCACGGGAGCGGAGCACCGGCGTTCGGCAGTCCTCCCCCTGGGGCGCCCGGCCCCGACGGATGGATCGGCGACCTCCCCATGCCCTACGCAGCCCGGCGGTCCTTCGTGGAGTTCTGGGCCCTGGACCGCATCGCCGCGACGGCACGCATGGCCCGCGACCGCCACGGGCTGACCTCGGCGCAGGCTGCCGAGGTCGACCGGTTCGTCGTGGAACTCCTGGCCGGCGAGATCGATGCAGGGCCGCCGTCCCCGCCGTCGCGGGTGCACGGGGACCTCTGGAGCGGCAACGTCCTGTGGGGCGCCGACGGGCAGGTGTGGCTGATCGATCCGGCGGCGCACGGTGGGCACCTCGAATCGGACCTCGCGATGCTGGCCCTGTTCGGCATCGCGCACCGCGACCGAATCATCGGCGGATACGAGGAGGTCCACGCGCTGGCGGACGGATGGCAGGCGCGAACGCCGCTGCATCAGTCGTGGCCGCTTCTGGTCCATGCCGCGCTGTTCGCCGGGCACTACGGCGAATCAGCGATGACGGCATTGCACCGGGCCCGCGGCTGAAGGTGGACCGCCTCGCGTCTCAGGGAATGCTGGTCCGACCCGAGCGCAGGGCGATCGCCTCGCCGCATCGACCTCCGAGCGCGCTTGCGGTCACCGGCAGCGTCGTAGGCGGTCGCGAGCTCGAACCGGCGCTCCCACGAGTCGGGGTCGGCCTCCACGCGCGTACGGACCTCGGCGAACCGGGCGTCCGCCGCGGCGCGCTCGGGGCGTCCGGAGGGCCGGCGAGGCAGGTCGTCCACGGGCAGCTCACCGCGGGCGGCCAGCTCTCGACCCATCGCCTCGGTCGCCCGGCCGAACTGCCACTCCCGCCACAGCACCCAGATGCCGATGAGCGGGAAGGCGAGGACCGCCACTCCCAGCAGGACGGGCGCGATTCCGCCGGCGCGGACGAAGTCGAGCGCCCGCGAGGCGGCGAAGAGCAGGTACGCGCTGAGGAGGACGGCCATGATGACCGCCATGCGCTTGCCCGTCATGGGATCGGCACTCAGGCGTCCAGGCCGAGGAAGCCGTCGATCCCGACGGTCAGGCCCGGAGTCGAGGTCGACGTTCCGGATCGAGAGCAGCACGCCGGGCATGAAGCTCGCACGGTCGAACGAGTCGTGCCGGATGGTCAGGGTCTCCCCCGGGCCGCCGAGGAGCACCTCCTGGTGCGCGACCAGGCCCTGGAGGCGAACGGCATGGACGTGGATGCCGTCGACAACAGCACCGCGCGCGCCGGGGAGGGCGGAGGTGGTGGCATCGGGCATGTCCGGGCTGCCCGCCTCCGCCCGGGCGGCGGCGACCATCTGGGCGGTCCGTGTGGCTGTGCCGGACGGGGCGTCGGCCTTGCGCGGGTGGTGCAGCTCCACGATCTCGACCGACTCGAAGTGGGGAGCGGCTGCGGCCGCGAAGCGCATCATCAGGACCGCGGCGATCCCGAAGTTGGGCGCGATCACGGCCCCGGTGCCCGGGGACGCATCCAACCACGCGCGGACCTGGTCCAGGCGGTCGGCGTCGAACCCGGTGGTGCCGACGACCGGGTGGATGCCGGTGCCGATGAGGAACTCGAGGTTGCCCATGACGGACTCGGGGTGCGTGAAGTCGACGGCCACCTGGCAGCCGGCGGCGACCAGCTCCTGGAGCTCGTCGCCGGCATCCAGGCTTGCCACGAGCTCGAGGTCGGGCGCGTCGTACACCGCCCTGACCACCTCGGAGCCCATGCGCCCGCGCGCCCCCAGCACACCCACTCGAATCGTCACCCGGGCATTGTCCCACCGAGTGCGGTTGCGGCGCGCCCGGCGGGCCTGGCCTGCGGGGGCGGGATCAGCCGAGCGAGAACCTGCGCGACTCCTCGAACGGGCCGATGACCGTCAGCGACTTTGGGGCCGCGAGGATCGCCGCTGCCTCGCGAGCGACGTCGTCCAGCGTGACGTCGTCGATCCGGGCCAGGAGCCCGTCGATGCCCGGCAGGTCGCCGGTGGAGAGGTCGGCACTGCCGATCCGGCTCATCCGGGAGCCGGTGTCCTCGAGGCCGAGGACGATCGAGCCCTTCGTCTGGCCCTTGCCGCGTTCGAGCTCCTCCGGGGTCAGGCCGTTGCGGGCCACCTCGTCCAGGCCGGCGATGGTCAGCTCGAGGACCTGGTCGACCTTGGCCGGCAGGCACCCCGCGTAGGCACCGAAGAGCCCGACGTCGGAGTAGCCGGTGCTGAACGCGTACACGGAGTACGCCAGGCCCCGGCGCTCCCGGATCTCCTGGAAGAGCCGTGACGACATGCCCCCGCCGAGCGCGGTGCTCAGGATGCTCAGGGTGTATCGCCGCTTGTCCGCACGGGCCACTCCGGGCACACCCACCACGAGGTGGGCCTGCTCGGTGGGTCGCGAGACGACTCGGACGCCCGGGGTCGTGATCACGTCCGGGCCGCCGCGCCGCGCCGGGAGCGGACGGACCGACGGGTCCCCCAGTGCGTCCGGCCGCTCGGAACGCCTCGGTCACGAGGCGCACCACCTCGTCGTGATCCACCGCACCGGCGGCCGAGACGACCATCGCGCGCGGCTTGTAGCGCTCCCGGTAGAAGGAGTCGATGGCGTCCCGGCTGATGCCGGCGATCGTGTCGTGGGTTCCCAGGATGGAGCGACCGAGATCGGTCTCGCCGTACATGCCGAGCATGAACTCGTCGTGGACGAGGTCCGAGGGATCGTCGTCGCGCATGGCGATCTCCTCGAGGATGACCCCGCGCTCGGCGTCGACGTCCTCGGGGCGGAGCAGGGCAGAGGTCACGATGTCGCTGATCACGTCGATCGCCAGCGGCAGGTCGCGGTCGAGCACCCGGGCGTAGAAGCAGGTGTGCTCCTTGGAGGTGAATGCGTTCATCTCCCCGCCGACCGAGTCGAGCAGGGAGGAGATCTCCATGGCCTCGCGCCGTCGGGTGCCCTTGAAGAGCAGGTGCTCGAGGTAGTGCGCGGAGCCCATCTGTGCGTGCGACTCGTCGCGCGAGCCGACCCCCACCCAGATGCCGAACGCGGCGGAGCGGACGCCCGGCACGTGCTCGGTGATGATCCGCAGGCCCCCGGGCAGGACGGTCCGGCGGACCAGTCCCCCCTGCTCGGGGGTCAGCAGGGTGACGGTGGAGCCAGGCTCCTGGTCAGGGTCGATCGACCAGGAGCCTGGCAGCACTGCCGTCATGAGGGTCAGGCCTCGCCCTCGCCGGCGGCGTCGTCGGAGGCGGCGTCAGCCGAACCCTCGGCGGGTGCGTCCTCGATGACCGGCTGCAGGGACAGCTTGCCGCGGGAGTCGACCTCCTTGATCTCGACCAGGACCTTCTGGCCGACCTGGACGACGTCCTCGACGTTGTTGATGCGGGCCTTGCCGGGGGCCAGCTTCTTCAGCTCGCTGATGTGCAGCAGGCCGTCCTTGCCGGGGAGCAGCGACACGAACGCGCCGAAGGTCGTGGTCTTGACCACGGTGCCCAGGTAGCGCTCGCCGACCTCGGGCATCTGCGGGTTCGCGATGGCGTTGATCATCGCGCGCGCCGCCTCGGCGGACTCACCGTTGGTGGCACCGATGTAGATCGTGCCGTCGTCGGTGATCGTGATGTCCGCGCCGGTGTCGTCCTGGATGGTGTTGATCATCTTGCCCTTGGGCCCGATCACCTCGCCGATCTTGTCGACCGGGATGTTCACGGTGATGATCCGCGGGGCCAGGATGCTCATCTCGTCCGGGACGTCGATGGCCTCGGCCATGACCTCGAGGATCGCCAGGCGCGCGTCGCGGGCCTGGGTCAGGGCGCCGGCAAGCACCGAGGCGGGGATGCCGTCGAGCTTGGTGTCCAGCTGCAGGGCGGTCACGAAGTCCTTCGTGCCGGCGACCTTGAAGTCCATGTCGCCGAACGCGTCCTCGGCTCCGAGGATGTCGGTGAGCGCGACGTAGCGGGTCTCGCCGTCGACCTGGTCGGAGACCAGGCCCATCGCGATTCCGGCGACCGGGAACTTCAGCGGCACGCCCGCGTTGAGCAGAGACAGCGTCGAGGCGCAGACCGAGCCCATCGAGGTGGACCCGTTGGAGCCCAGGGCCTCGGAGACCTGCCGGATGGCGTAGGGGAACTCCTCCTTGCTGGGCAGCACGGGCAGCAGCGCCCGCTCGGCCAGCGCGCCGTGTCCGATCTCGCGGCGCTTCGGCGAACCGACGCGGCCGGTCTCACCGGTGCTGTAGGGCGGGAAGTTGTAGTTGTGCATGTAGCGCTTGCGCGTCTCCGGGGACAGCGTGTCGAGCTGCTGCTCCATCTTGAGCATGTTCAGCGTGGTGACGCCCATGATCTGGGTCTCGCCGCGCTCGAACAGCGCCGAGCCGTGCGCCCGCGGGACGACCTCGACCTCGGCCGACAGCGGACGGATGTCCGTGAGCCCACGACCGTCGATGCGGACCTGGTCGCGCAGCACGCGCTGGCGGACCAGGTTCTTGGTCAGCGAGCGGAACGCGGCGCTGATCTCCTTGTCGCGGCCTGCGAACTGCTCGGCGAGGCGCTCGGCGACCTGGCCCTTGACGCGATCGATCGCTGTCTCGCGCTCCTGCTTGTCGGCGATCACCAGGGCTGCAGCCAGCTCGTCGGTGCCCGCGGCCTGGACGGCCTCGAACGCGTCGGGCTGGTAGTCCGGGAACACCGGGAACTCGACGGTCTCCTTGGCGGCCTTCGCAGCCAGGGCGGACTGGGCGTCGCACAGGATCCGGATGAAGGTCTTGGCAGCCTCGAGGCCCTCGGCTACGACCTGCTCGGTCGGGGCCTTGGCTCCCCCGGCGACGAGCTCGA
Source organism: uncultured Actinomycetes bacterium (assembly GCA_963700395.1). Classification (GTDB taxonomy): domain Bacteria; phylum Actinomycetota; class Actinomycetes; order S36-B12; family CAIYMF01; genus Prado023. The sequence continues at coordinate 536,699 of CAVOXI010000001.1, forward strand.
CCGTGTTGGCGGTGGCCTCGGCCTCGACCATCATGACGGCGACGTCGTCACCGGCGATACGGCCAGCGACAACCATGTCGAACACCGCGCCCTCGAGCTGCTCGTGGGTCGGGAAGGCCACCCACTGGCCGCGGATCAGGGCGACGCGGGTGGCGCCGATCGGACCGGAGAACGGCAGGCCCGACAGCTGGGTGGACATCGATGCGGCGTTGATCGCGACGACGTCGTAGAGGTGAGCGGGGTTCAGGCTCATCACCGTGATGACGACCTGGACCTCGTTGCGCAGTCCCTTGACGAACGTGGGTCGCAGCGGGCGGTCGATGAGGCGGCAGGTGAGGATCGCGTCCTCGCTGGGCCGCCCCTCGCGGCGGAAGAACGACCCGGGGATGCGCCCGGCGGCGTACATCCGCTCCTCGACGTCGATCGTCAGGGGGAAGAAGTCGAACTGGTCCTTGGGGTGCTTGCCGGCCGTCGTGGCCGACAGCAGCATGGTGTCCTCGTCGAGGTAGGCCACGGCCGAGCCGGCGGCCTGACGGGCGAGGCGCCCGGTCTCGAAGCGGATGGTGCGGGTGCCGTAGGCGCCATTGTCGATGACAGCCTCGGACGAGTGGATCTCGGGACCCTCCACGGGTGCCCTCCTTGTGTGTTGGGAGGGTCGGCGCCGGTGCGGGCCTTGGATAGAAGTCCACGGAACCGTGGTCGGGGGCGACATCGTGTCGTCCCCATCGGGCTGTTCCGGGGACCACCACCGCAAGACCATGCGTTGGGGGCCTGACCCTCTGTGTTGTGTTGTTGTCGTGCAGGGAAGTGCGAGGTGCGGCGCCGGCGCGGGGCTGGATGTCCAGCCGGCCGGTGGTCGCCGCGGGCAGGTGGCGCAAGCGCCAGGAGCGGCACCCTCATGGGTACCGCTCCTGGGGTGCTAGCGCCGGATGCCGAGGCGCTCGATGAGCGCGCGGTACCGCTCGATGTCGGTGGCCTGCAGGTACTTGAGCAGGCGGCGACGCTTGCCGACCAGCAGCAGCAGGCCGCGCCGGCTGTGGTGGTCGTGCTTGTGGGTCTTCAGGTGCTCGGTGAGGTCCGAGATGCGCTTGGTGAGCATTGCGACCTGGACCTCGGGGCTGCCGGTGTCGCCCTCTTTGGTTCCGTACTCGGCGATGATGGACTTCTTGGTGTCCGTGTCAAGAGACATAGATGCCTGTGCATTCCTCTCGGGCGCGTGGATCACCAGCGGCCTTCTGCCTGGCTGGTTCAAGTCGCGGTCCTCGGGGCGCCCGCCCCATGGCCGTCGGGCCAAGGTTACCAGAGGGGGCATGTGGGGACGTGCCGATTGGGTGACCGTGGCCATCGCCAGGGGGCCTGTCTGGGTGTGGCTGGCACCCTCGTTCTTCCACGCCGGAGCGCGCGTCTTCGAATGGCGTTGTCGCGACGGGCCGCAAATGGGACGGCAGTGGCGGATTTCCAGCGGAACGGAACCGGATTATGAGCGCTGGGCAAGCGCCCATTTGGGGGACAAGTTGTGAGGAATGATCGACGGAATGTAGTCGACCAACCACGCAGCGCACGTTCTTTGACAGCCCTTTTCGAGCAGGAGGAACATTCTCGATATCAGGCATGTCTCTCCCGTTGTTGGGCCATTGGGTCCCATTTCGGAAGGACCAAGGTCCCGAGCCTGGCGAGCGTGGCGGCAGTTCATTAGGAGAAAAGAATGTTCACAAGCAAGCGGAAGCTCTTCAGCGCTGAGCGTGGATCGGCTACGAGCTGGTTGGCCGGCATCACCGCCGCCGCCCTGATCATCGGTGCGGCGGCTCTGCCAGCGGTAGCTGATGAAGTTGCACCGACTGAGTCAACCTTGTCTTCGGTGGAGGCTGATGAGGCGGCAGCGCAGGCCGACGAGGAGCAGGCCGCCGGAGACGCCGCCGCGAAGGCCGCCGAGGAGCAGGCCGCCGCAGACGCCGCCGCGAAGGCCGCCGAGGAGCAGGCCGCCGCCGCAGAGGAGGCGATCCTGGTTCCGCCCGTCGAGGAAGAGATCGTCGACGAGACCCCGATCGTGGAGGCTGACGACCCTGCCCCGCCGGCCGAGGAGTCACCCGCCGACGAGTCGGCCCCGGCCGCCGTCGTTGAGCCCGTCGAGGTACCGGCCACAGCCAGGTCCGCCCGGCAAGCCGAGATCGTTCCTGCAGTGGACGCCGGTAACTGCCCAGGCTGCATGACGGTTGCTGACCACGAGGGCGAGCGGAACCCTGATCCGGATGCCGCTCCCACGAATGGCAACGACGTGTGGACGGACGGCAACTCGACCACATATCGCGAGTTGGACTACGTCAACCTGCGTTTCACGATCACGTCCTCCGGGCGGGCCGCCGGCTTCGTCGGCATCACGTTCGACACGCAGGACGCGAAATGCCTGTTCTACGACGGCACGTTCGCTGGGGGCTGGATTCAGGACCCGGTCGGGGGCGTCCGGCCTGTCGGCAATCCGAGTGACCCAGGATCCGGCGACTTCATCGAGGAGATCGGTGGGCTCGCCGACGACGATGCGAATGCGTCACTGGTCGGTGTAAAGGACCTTGGCAGCACGTCTGTTGCCACCGTCAAGGTTGAGTTCGAGAAGGCTGGCTCGGCTCGTTTCTACTATCACCTTCGTCTCAGCGACGACGCGGGTGCCTGCACGGGCGTGAAGCTTGTGAAGCTGGGCAACGCCGACCCGGCCAACATCCCGAACGGGGAGGGTGACGACTTCGCAAACGTCGCGGCTCGTACGGTTCCGCACCCGGCGAAGGACGTCCTCCAGAATCCGTCAATCACCGTGCGGAAGTTCATCCCGGACCCCGAAGGCGGCTGGCAGCTGGCCCCCGCTGACTCGTGGGAGTTCTGTGGCGACAAGGTTTCGCTGCTCGGTGGGGACGCCTGCAAGAACAACCCCGCAGTGTGGAACGAGGTCATCGCAGCGACGACTGGGACAAACTTCACCTTCACCGAGAATCAGCTCGTCGGTCCGGAGTATCAGTTCGATCACGTCGACGGGGACAACTGTGTGGCGGCCGGGACGACGGCTGTGGCGACCGTGGCAGCCGACTTCGACGAGCCACAGAACGCGGTGTGCAATTTCTACAACACTCCCGCGCCGGGCAGCCTGCAGCTGGTCAAGCGGGTGGTCAACGACAACGGCGGCACCGCCACGTGGTCGGCGTTCGGACTCACCACGTCGGCCGGTTCACTGACCTTCGGGGACGGCACGGCTGACGGAGCGGACACGGTGAAGTACTCCAGCAACGTGTTCACGGTCGAGCCTGGTGAGTACACGTTCAGCGAGGACAACGTGGCCGGCTACACCGAGGGCGACTGGTCGTGCACCGGCGCCGAAGCTTCCGGTACTGCCTACAATGCCGGCTCGGTCACCGTGCCCAACGGCGGCACGGTGGTGTGCACCATCACCAACGATGACAACGCGCCGGCCTTGTATCTGAAGAAGGTCGTGATCAATGACAACGGTGGGGCGAAGTCGGCGGGTGACTGGACGCTGTATGCCGACGCCCTGTCCGTGGCCGGTTCTGTGTTTGGTGCGAAGGTGACCGACCAGGCCGGCACGTACGACCTGTCCGAGTCGGTGGTCGCCGGCTACACCAACACCTCGCTCACCTGCGACGACAACCCGGGGGTCCAGGTCGACAGCGTGACCCTGGGCCTCGGTCAGACCAAGACCTGCACCTTCGTCAACGATGACAACGCGCCGGCTTTGTACCTGAAGAAGCACGTCGTGAACAACAACGGTGGGACCAAGTTGGCCGCGGACTGGACACTGTCAGCCGGGGCCTACGACGTCACGGGCTCTGAGTCCGGGGCGAAGGTGACCGACCAGGCCGGCACGTACGACCTGTCCGAGTCGGCGGTCGCCGGCTACACCAACACCTCGCTCACCTGCGACGACAACCCGGGGGTCCAGGTCGACAGCGTGACCCTGGGCCTCGGTCAGACCAAGACCTGCACCTTCGTCAACGATGACAACGCGCCGGCTTTGTACCTGAAGAAGCACGTCGTGAACGACAACGGTGGGACCAAGTTGGCCGGTGACTGGACACTGTCAGCCGGGGCCTACGACGTCACGGGCTCTGAGTCCGGGGCGAAGGCCACCGACCAGGTCGGCACCTACGACCTGTCCGAGATCGGCGGTCGCCGGCTACACCAACACCTCGCTCACCTGCGACGACAACCCGGGGGTCCAGGTCGACAGCGTGACCCTGGGCCTCGGTCAGACCAAGACCTGCACCTTCGTCAACGATGACAACGCGCCGGCTTTGTACCTGAAGAAGCACGTCGTGAACGACAACGGTGGGACCCAGTTGGCCGGTGACTGGACACTGTCAGCCGGGGCCTACGACGTCACGGGCTCTGAGTCCGGGGCGAAGGCCACCGACCAGGTCGGCACCTACGACCTGTCCGAGACCATCATCGCCGGGTACACCAACACCTCGCTCACCTGCGACGACAACCCGGGGGTCCAGGTCGACAGCGTGACCCTGGGCCTCGGTCAGACCAAGACCTGCACCTTCGTCAACGATGACAACGCGGCCCACCTGACCCTGATCAAGAGGGTGGACAACGGGGCGAGCGGCTACACCACGGCGGCAACTGAATGGATGCTAGCCGCGACCGGCCCGACCAGTATCACTGGCAAGACCGGTGGCGCAGCGGTGACCGACGCTCCAGTCAGCGCCGGCAGCTACGCCCTCACCGAGTCCGGTCCGGCGGGATACACGGCGAGCGCATGGAGCTGCGTCGGCGGCACACAGGAAGGCGCGAGCGTCACGCTGGCCCTCGCGGAGTCGGCCACGTGCACCATCACCAACACCCTCAACAAGGCCGAGTTGACGCTGCAGAAGACGTGGATCAACGCAGCCAAGGGTGACTCCACCACGCTGACGATCGACGGCCAGCCCACGGAGGAGCCGGTCGTCTCCACCGCCAGCGGAATCGCATCCGAAACCGACGAGGTCAACACGGTCGTCGCTGACGTGTACGCCGGCCAGACCGTCGACCTCGGCGAGTCCCTCGGTGCGACCAAGGGCAGCTACACGGTGAACCTGACGTGCACCGACAAGGACGGGCTGTCCTACGAGGGCGGCTACAACGGTGAGTTCACCATGCCGCTCGAGCCGGCTGACGTGGTGTGCACCTTCACCAACACGCGCACCTCGAACGCGCTGGTGCTCCAGAAGCAGTGGATCAACGGCGCCGATGGTGACACCGCTGCCCTCACGATCGAGGGTGGACTGGACGATCCAGCCGAAGCCACCTCCACGTCCGACGGCTCCGCCGAGTTCATCGACGGCGAGAACCAGGCCTCGACCCTGGTGTACTCCGGCGATACGGTCAGCGTGTCCGAGGTGCTTGGAGAGAACCTGGGCACCTACACCAGTGCACTGGTGTGCACGGACGGTGAGTCCGAGTTCACACCGGAGGAGGGCACCTTCGAGATGCCCAACATCGGTGTGATCTGCACTATCACCAACACCCGCACCGTGGGTGACCTGGTGGTCAAGAAGGTTGTGGTCGGCCCGATCGCTGGGGCGTCCACCGACTTCACCGTCAACGTGGACTGCACCCCCGGTGAGGCCTACGACAAGACGGGCGTCGTCCTGAATCAGGCCAACAACTGGACGGTCACCTACACCGGCATCCCCACTGGAGTGAGCTGCGTGGTCACCGAGCCAGTCCGTGCCCGCTGGTTGGGCGCTGACCTCGATCAGCCCAGCCGAGGTGACCATCGTCGAGGGTGAGACCCCGGTCACGATCACCGTCACCAACACCCGCACCCTGGGCGACCTGGTGGTCAAGAAGGTTGTGGTCGGCCCGATCGCTGGGGCGTCCACCGACTTCACCGTCAACGTGGACTGCACCCCCGGTGAGGCCTACGACAAGACGGGCGTTGTCCTGAATCAGGCCAACAACTGGACGGTCACCTACACCGGCATCCCCACTGGAGTCAGTTGCGTGGTCACCGAGCCCGTCGTGCCCGCTGGATGGACGCTGACCTCGATCAGCCCCAGCCCCGCGGTCATCGGCGCCACGCCAGTCACCGTCACGGTGACCAACACTCGGAACGGGATCCCAGGTCTCGACAAGACCTCGGCCATCGCTGATGGCGGCCCGACGGTCGAGCCGACTGACCTGATCAAGTACACAGTGACGGTCAGCAACGTCGGTGGCCTGCCCATCACCGGGCCGGTGGTCGACACCCTGCCCCCGGGCCTGACCGTGGTTGCTTCCACGATCACCGGCGGCGGTGTTCCCAGTGCCGATCTCACCTCCATCACCTGGAACGTGACGCTGGCAGCAGGGACGAGCCAGACCTTCACCTACCAGGCGGTCGTCGGTGACAGCGTTGTCACCGGCCAGGCTCTGATCAACGTGGTCACCTTCCAAGGGCTGCAGGACGCCACGACCACACCGGTCGAGCTGCCCCCGGTGGCAGGGATTGAGGAGGAGGAGGCCGTCGTCGCCGCCGAGGAGGACGAGGCCCTGGCCGCCACCGGCGCGAACAACGTCGGCAACATGGTTGGTGGAGCACTGCTGATCATGCTCGTCGGCGGCCTGATGGTCACCTTCGGACGGCGTCGCCGCGAGGAGTGAACCAAGGCAGGCTGGGCTGCTGAGCCCAGGCGCCTGAGCTGACCGAGTGCCCGGTCCCGGAACTCCCGGGGCCGGGCACGCGGCCATTCCGGGGCCATTGGGCCATTTGGGGGCCCACCGATCGGGGGAATTCACCCGGCCGGACTGCACAATGGGTCGGGCCTCTCCGATGACTGGGGCATGAGTACCGCCCTGACGCCTGGCCTACGGAAGCTGGCCACCGTGCTGGCCGTCGGATGCGTGACGTTCACGGGCCTACCGGCGGTCTCGGCAGCCGCAGCACCAGCCCCGGCATCGGTGCGGCTCGTCGTCAGCGCCGTCGATGGATCCGGAGCCCAGGACAACTTCGAAGCTGAGGCCCTGCGCCTCACGAACGAGGCTCGGTCCCACTCGCGCAAGTGCGGTGGGAAGCGCATGAAGGCCGTCGGGCCGGTGTCGTGGAACGGCGTCCTCGCGGGGACCGCCAACGCCCACAGCGCCGACATGGCCACTGCCGACTACTTCTCGCACTACACACCCTCGGGCCGGTCCCCCTTCGAACGCATGCGCGCCGCTGGCTACAGCTACCGCGCCGCGGGGGAGAACATCGCGGCCGGGCGCAGCCTCTCCGACCCGGCGGCCGTCGTCCAGGCCTGGCTCAAGAGCCCGGGTCACTGCAAGGTCATCATGAACGGCAAGTACAAGGAGCTCGGGATCGGCCGCGTCGAGGGCGCCGGCAAGTGGGGCGTCTACTGGACGCAGAACTTCGGCACCCACAAGTAGCCGAGCGCCCCTGGCCCTCGGTGGACCGCCGACACTCAGCGGTCGAGCAACACGCGCGCCCTCCGCACGTCGTCGTCCATCTGGACGATCAGGTCCTCGACCGAGTCGAAGCGCAGCATCGCTCGGATCCGCTCGACGAACTCCACGTCCGCCCACCGGCCGTACACGTCAAAGCCCTCGGGGGCGTCCAGCACGAACGCCTCAACCCGCCGGGTCTCGCCGTCGAAGGTGGGGTTGGTGCCCACCGAGATGGCCGCGGGCCTCCAGCCTCCGCCGTCACCCTCTGCCCGGAAGTGCCCGGCGTACACCCCATCCCCGGGGACCGCCATCGTCGTCAGCCACGTCCACGTTCGCCGTGGGATAGCCCAGCTCCCGACCACGATGATCCCCGTGCACGACCGGACCCGACACGCGATGTGACCGTCCCAGCGCCGCCGCAGCCCCGGCAACATCACCGAGTGCCACCAGTGCCCGGATCTCGGTCGAGGACACCGCCACGGGCGCGTCAGGCGCCTCAGAGGCCGCCCCACTGGCCTCCAGGGGCTCCAGGTCCACGACCGTCACGTCGAAACCGAGCTCGCGTCCCAGCTCAGCCAGGAGGGCGACGTCACCGGCCGCGCGGTGCCCGAAGCGGAAGTTCCTCCCCACCACGACATGGCGGGCGTTGAGGGTGTCGGCCAGGACCCGGGAGGCGAAGCGCTCCGCCGACTCGGCGGCCAGCTCCGGGGTGAACTCCATGATGAGGACCCCGCTGATCCCCTCAGCTTCGAAGAGCTCGAGGCGATGCTCCATCGACGTGAGCAGCTGCGGAGCGATGTCGGGTCGGATCACCGACAGGGGGTGCGGATCGAATGTGATCGCGACGGGCAGAAGCCCCTCGGTCGCCGCGGCCACCGTCCGGTCGAGCAGGATCCGGTGCCCGCGGTGGACGCCGTCGAACGCACCAACCGTGACGGAGGTCTCGGGGAGGTCACTGGGGACCTCGTCGCACCCTCGCCAGACATGCATGCGCATACCCTGCCATGTCAGCCGAACCATCGCGGAATCCGTCCTACGTGGCCGGGACGCTGGCGTCCTGACCGATCGATCCAGCGGGCCCTAGACTCGTCAGGCATGGCCACAGATGACGTCCGCAGCCTGCCCGAGGTACGCCAGGACGCGGCGGACCTGACTCCCCCCGCGGTCCGCAGGCGCCCGACGATGAGCCCCGAGCTGGTCGAATGGCTGGGCCACGAATGGGAGCCAGCACCGCGGATGCCCCACCCTGCGCAGGGCTCGGGAGTCTCCGAGCACACCGCGGCCCGACGTGCCGCGCTCTCGGAGCACTTCGCGGGGCAGCTGATCGTCGTGCCGTCCGGCCTCCTGAGGACCCGCGCCAACGACACGCAGTACCCGTTCCGCACCTCCTCGGCTTTCGTGTGGCTGACCGGCGAGACCGTGGAGGGCGCTGTCCTGGTGATGGCACCCGCACGTTCGGGCCCGGGGCACGATGCCACGCTGTACGTGCGCGAGTACCACCACGCGGGCTCAGAGGGGTACTTCACCGACCACCAGTTCGGCGCCATCTGGGTGGGCAACGTGCCGACTCCCGCCGAGACGGGCGAGGTGCTGGCCCTTGACTGTCGCCCACTGGCCGAGCTCCCCCACGCCGTGGCGGCATGGCGCGGGGAGGAGTGCGCGGTGCTGACGGGGCACGATGCGATCGTCGATCCCCTGCTCCCCCGCGGCACCGGCCAGAAGCTCGCCGCCGTCATCGACGAGCTGCGCCTGGTCAAGGACGACTGGGAGATCTCCCGCCTGCAGCATGCCTGCGACGCGACCGCGCGCGGCTTCGCCGACGTCGCCCGTGAGGTCCCGCTGGTCCTCGACCGCCCCGTCCGGGGTGAGCGCTGGCTCGAGGGCACCTTCTGGCGGCGCGCCCGCCTTGAGGGCAACGAGGTCGGCTACACCTCCATCGTCGGGGCCGGGGCGCACGGCACGACCCTGCACTGGTGGCGCAACAACGGCCAGATCCGCAGCGGGGACCTCCTCCTGGCCGACATGGGCATCGAGACCGAGGAGATCCACACCGCCGACGTCACCCGCACGTTCCCGCTCAGCGGGGAGTGGTCGCCCGTCCAGCGCAAGGTCTACGCGGCCGTCCTCGAGGCGCAGGAGGCGGGCATCGCCGAGTGCCGGGTCGGCAACGACTTCCTCGCGGCCAACCGCGCCTGCATGCGCGTGCTCGCCGAGCACCTGCACTCGTGGGGCATCCTCGACGTCACCCCGGACGTCTCCTGCAGCGAGGACCACGCGCAGCCCGGGGCGGGTCACCATCGACGGTGGACCCTGCACGGGGTCTCGCACAGCCTCGGACTCGACGTCCACGACTGCGCCCAGGCCCGCGAGGAGGCCTACACCCACGGACCGCTCGGCGCGAACCACGTCCTCACGGTCGAGCCCGGACTCTACTTCCAGGTCAACGACCTGTCGGTTCCCGCTGAGTACCGCGGGATCAGCGTGCGGATCGAGGACGACATCCAGGTGACGCCCACCGGGCCGGTCAACCTCTCCGGGGCACTCCCCCGCGATCCGGACGCGATCACCGAATGGATGCGCGAGGTTCAGGCCACGCCGCTGGTGTTCTGAGCCGTCGCACCGCGACGAACTTGGACGCTTGTTGCTGCACTTGCGGCAACTCCAACCCAAGTTGACCTCGCGGCGGCGGCGGCGGCGGCTGCGGTCGCTTGGCTGCTGCAGGGCGCGGGGCCGGGCCTTCGACGGGGTCAGGGCTGGGAGAAGACCGCGAGGTACTCGGCGGTGTCGTCCGGACGCGGCCGCGCGAGGGCAAGGAACTCCCCGTCCAACGCGAACAGCGCATGCGCAGGAGCAGCTCCGCGGTCGGCCCAATCCGGGGTGTGCGGGTGGGCCGCCACCAGGGCGGCACTGTGCGCGTCCAGCACGGATGGGGCGATGAGCTCGGGCCTCGTCGCCCGTGCCCACGCCATGCCCAGCTCGATGGTCCGCCCGTGCCGTACGGCGTTGGCATCGGCATCGGTCAGGGTGACGCACGGGAAGGCCCTGCGGGCGACCGAGGCCATGTCCAACACGTCAAGGTCCTCCGCCAGCTGCTCGAGCGTGCGAGCCCGGTCGAGCTCGAAGCAGCCCACACGCCCACGACGAAGGGCTGTCAGGTGACCGCCGACGCCCAGGGCCGCGCCGAGGTCGCGAGCCAGCGCACGGACGTACGTGCCTGATGAGCAGACAACGAGCACGTCCAGATCAAGCGCCCCGAGCTCCGGCTGCGGACGCACCTCGAGCACCTCGAACCGACCAACGACGACCGGCCGCGGCGCGAGCTCAACGTCCTCGCCGCCACGCACACGATCGTGGGACCGGCGTCCCTGCACCTTGATCGCCGACACCGATGACGGGCGCTGCATGATCGGGCCCGTCAGCGTGGCGATCACCAGTGCCAGCTCGTCGGGAGTCAGCTCCTGGGCCGGCGCTCCGTCGAGGCGCTCGCCCTCGGAGTCGTCGGTGACTGTGGCCCAGCCGAGGCGGATGGTGGCCGAGTAGGTCTTGTCCGAGCCGCTGATGTGTCCCAGCAGCCGCGTGGCCCGCCCGATGCCGACGACCAGGACGCCCGTGGCCATGGGGTCCAGCGTGCCGGCGTGGCCGACGCGGCGGGTTCCGGCGAGCCGACGCATCCGGGAGACCACGTCGTGGGACGTGAGGCCCGCGGGCTTGTCGACGAGAACGATGCCTTCGGGAGGTGTCGTGGACCTCACCGTTGTCGCGTCGAAGGCGGTCTGGGGCAACTCAGTGGTCGGTCTCTGCGAGTGGGGCGATCGCGGACACCTCGTCGTCGAGCGAGGCAGCGTCCTCGTCCTCACGCGGGGCCCGGTAGGGATCCGGCTCGCCGGCGTACTCCGCCCCGACGCGCACGGCCGCGACCGCCGCGTCGGTCGCAGCCGCCTTCGCGAGCAGGTCGTCGATGTGCCGCGCGTTCTCCGGGACGGCGTCGGCGATGAACGTCAGGGAGGGCGTGTGCCGCACGCCGGTCTGCCGACCGACCTCGGTGCGCAGGATCCCCTTGGCGGACTCCAGCGCGGCGGCGGTCTCGGCCAGCTCCTCGGGAGTTCCGAGGACCGTGTAGAACACGGTCGCCTCACGCATGTCATTCGTGACCCGGGCGTCGGTGATGGTCACGAATCCGAGCCTCGGATCCTTGACCCGCGTCTCCAGGGTCTGTGCCACGATCACCTTCACCCGGTCTGCCAAACGGCGAACTCGCGCCTCATGGGCTCCCACGATGTCCGCCTCTCCTCGTCGCGTCTGCGTTACCAGTCACTGCACTCGCCCGACCTCAGTCGTCGTCACCGACGAACCGCTGCCGGGCGCCGATCATCTCGTACTCCGGCAGCTCCGCCACCCACCGCTCGCAGGCATCGAGCACCTTCTGGCAGTGCGCCCGATCAGGGCCCACCGCCGCGACCCCGACAAGTGTGCGCCTGTGCAGGTCCAGATGGCCAGCCTCAGACGCCGCCACGTCGAACCGGCGACGCAGCTGCGCCACCAGCCCCCGAACGTGGCCACGCTTGTCCTTCAGCGAGCGCACGTCGTCGGGGAGCAGCAGGTCGACGTCCAGGATCCCGACGAACACCGCTGCTCCCCCACGACTCAGGCGCGGGACTTCTCCCGCATCTCGAACGTCTCGATCACGTCATCGACCTTGATGTCGTTGAACGACCCCAGGCCGATGCCGCACTCGTAGCCCTCGCGGACCTCGGTGACGTCGTCCTTGAACCGCCGCAGCGAGCCGACAGCCAGGTTGTCCGCGACCACGACACCGTCGCGGACCAGGCGCGCCTTGCTGTTGCGCTTGATCTCCCCGGAGCGCACGAGCGTTCCGGCGATGGTGCCGAACTTGGAGCTCTTGAAGACCTCGCGCACCTCGGCGGTGCCCAGCTGGGCCTCCTCGTACTCCGGCTTGAGCATGCCCTTGAGGGCCGCCTCGATGTCATCGATCGCCGAGTAGATGACGTTGTAGTACCGGATGTCCACACCCTCGCGGTCGGCGAGCTCGGTGGCCTTGCCCTGCGGCCGGACGTTGAAGCCGATGATGACGGCCTTCGACGCAGCAGCGAGCATGACGTTGGTCTCGGTGATCGCACCGACACCGCGGTCGATGATCCGCAGGTTGACCTCCTCGCCGACATCGATGCCCATGAGGGAGTCCTCCAGGGCCTCGACCGAGCCGGACACGTCGCCCTTGAGGATCAGGTTGAGCTCCTGGACCTCGCCGGTCTCCAGCTGCTTGAGGAAGTCCTCGAGCGTCCGGCGGCCACGTCGCTTGGCCAGCTGCGCGTTGCGCTCACGGGCCTGACGGGTCTGGGCGATCTGGCGTGCCACCCGGTCCTCGCCGACGACGAGGAAGGAGTCGCCCGCCCCGGGCACTGAGGTCAGGCCCAGGACCTGGACCGGACGTGCCGGGGTGGCCTCGTCCACGGTGTCGCCGTGCTCGTCGAGCATGGCCCGGACACGCCCGAAGGCGTCGCCTGCCACGATCGAGTCACCCGGGCGCAGGGTGCCGCGCTGCACCAGCACGGTGGCCACCGGGCCGCGACCGCGGTCCAGGTGTGCCTCGATCGCCACGCCCTGGGCGTCCTGCTTGGGGTTGGCCCGCAGGTCCAGGGTGGCATCGGCGGTCAGCACGATGGCCTCGAGAAGGGCGTCGATGTTCAGGCGCCCCTTGGCCGAGACGTCGACGAACATGGTGTCGCCGCCGAACTCCTCGGCCACCAGCCCGTACTCGGTGAGCTGGCCGCGGACCTTGACGGGGTCGGCGCCCTCCTTGTCGATCTTGTTCACCGCGACCACGATCGGCACCCCGGCGGCCTGCGCGTGGTTCAGCGCCTCCACCGTCTGGGGCTTCACGCCGTCGTCGGCCGCGACGACCAGAACCGCGATGTCGGTGACCTGGGCACCGCGGGCACGCATGGCCGTGAATGCCTCGTGGCCCGGTGTGTCGATGAAGGTCAGCGTGCGGTCGTTGCCGGCCACGGGGACGGTGACCTGGTAGGCACCGATGTGCTGGGTGATCCCACCGGCCTCGCCCTCGACCACCTTCGTGGAGCGGATCGCGTCCAGGAGCTTGGTCTTGCCGTGGTCGACGTGACCCATGACCGTGACGACCGGGGGCCGGATCACGAGGTCGGACTCGTCGCCCTCGTCCTCACCGAACTCGAGGTCGAAGGTGCCGAGCAGCTCGCGGTCCTCGTCCTCCGGGGACACGACCTGGACGTCGAAGTCCAGCTCCTGGCCCAGCAGGCGCAGGGTGTCGTCGTCCACCGACTGGGTCGCGGTGAGCATCTCGCCGAGCTTGAACATCACCGTGACCAGGTCGGCCGCCGAGCAGTTGATCCGCTCGGCGAAGTCGGTCAGCGACGCGCCACGGGGCAGCCGGACGACCGCACCGTTGCCGCGCGGGAGCCGCACGCCACCGATCGCGGGCGCCTGCATGTTCTCGTACTCCTGGCGCTTGGCGCGCTTGGACTTGCGACCCTTCGTGGGCCGTCCGCCGGGCCGGCCGAAGGCACCAGCGGTGCCACCGCGACCCGGGCCACCGGGACGTCCACCGCCGCCGGGACGTCCGGGCGCACCCGCACCGGGACCAGCCGGGCGGTAGCCACCGGGACCACCGGTCCCACCACCGGCGCCGCCCGGACCTCCGGGACGGAAGCCGCCGCCGGCGCCACCGGGCCGGGCACCGGTCGTGCTGGGACCACCCGGACGACCGGGAGCGCCACCAGGGCCACCAGGACGCCCACCGGGGCCGCCGGGACGTGAACCCGGCCCGCCGGGACGCCCTGGGGCCGCGGGGCGGACAGCGGGGCGCGGAGGCATCGAGCCGGGGTTGGGACGCGGGCCACCGGGACCCGCCGGGGCCGGGGGACGCGGAGCGGCGGCTGGGCCGGCCGCGGCGGGCGCAGGACGGCCCATGCCAGAGCCGGAGAAGGGGTTGTTGCCCGGGCGCGGCCCGGGGCTCGGGCGGCCCATGCCGGGGCTGCCGTACGGGTTGTTCCCCGGACGTGGGCTCGGTGCCGGGCGGGCGGCCGTGCCGCCATCGGCCGGTGCCGCGGTGCTGGCTGCCGGTGCCTCCTGTGCTGCCGGAGCCGCGGCGGCGGGCGCCTCGGGGACAGCTGGGGCCACGGGGACAGCGGGGGTCACGGGGGCGATCGGTGCCGCGGGCTCGGCAGGGCGTGCCGGTCCAGCGGGCGTGGCCGTGACGGCCGGGCCTGCGGGGGCGGACACGGCGGGCGCCTCTGGAGCCGCGGCAGCAGGTGCGGCCTCGGGGGTCGCCGCTGGTGCGGCAGGCCGGCCGGGGGTCGGACCTGCGGTCGGCCGCGGTGCCTCCGGCTTGGCCGGGAAGGCCTCGCGAAGCTTGCGTTCGACGGGTGCCTCAATGGTTGAGGCCGCCGACTTCACATACTCACCGTTCGCGTTGAGCCACGTAACGGCGTCCTTGCTGGGAATACCCAACTCCTTGGCCAGTGTGCTGACCCGAACCTTCGACACTTCTCTCCTCGTCTTGGTCCGAGCCCCTGGTGTCTGTCAGGGCATGGACCGCTGGTTGCTGGTGGGCACGCTCATAGCAGCGAGCTCATTGAGTGCTCATTCCGTTTCGCTCCTCAACCGTTGAAGTGCGGTCTTGTCGTCGTCGTGCGACCGTTCTGCGATCCACGCGCGCACAGCCGCGGTGTCGAGTGCTCCTGTGGCCCGCAGGGCCCGTGGGAGCGCCCGGCGCCGCTCCGCCAGTTCCAGGCAGCCGATGGTCGGATGCAGGTACGCACCGCGACCGGGTTGCCGGGACCGGGGATCCGGGAGGCACAGGCCGTCCCGGGCGGTGACCCGAAGCAGATCGGACTTGTCGGCCCGAGTCCGGCAGGCGACGCAGGTTCGCGTCGGTTGACCTTGCTGGGCAGACACTGGAGAGTCTAGCGCGGAACTCACCGCAGTCCCGAATCCGCACTCTCGGGGTCCGTCGGCGCGGTGTCGGACCTGATGTCGATCCGCCAGCCCGTCAGCCGAGCGGCGAGGCGGGCATTCTGGCCCTCCTTGCCGATGGCCAGGGAGAGCTGGTAGTCGGGAACGATCACCCGCGCCGAGCGGGTGTCCTCGTCGACGACCTCCACGGAGGTCACGCGCGCGGGTGACAGCGCGTTGCCGACCATCGTCGCCGGGTCGTCGGACCAGTCGACGATGTCGATCTTCTCCCCGTCGAGCTCGGCCATGACGTTGCGCACCCGCGATCCCATCGGCCCGATGCACGCGCCCTTCGGGTTCAGCCCGGGCCGGTGCGAGCGGACGGCCATCTTCGTGCGGTGCCCCGCCTCGCGGGCCAGGGCGACGATCTCCACCGATCCCTCCGCGATCTCGGGGACCTCGAGGGCGAACAGGGCCTTGACGAGTCCGGGGTGCGTGCGCGAGAGCACGACCTGCG
Organism: uncultured Actinomycetes bacterium; assembly: GCA_963700395.1. Classification (GTDB taxonomy): domain Bacteria; phylum Actinomycetota; class Actinomycetes; order S36-B12; family CAIYMF01; genus Prado023. The sequence continues at coordinate 552,576 of CAVOXI010000001.1, forward strand.
TGCCCTTGGCGCTTCGGCGGGTCCCCACGACCAGGGCCTTCATCCGGGAGCCGTGCGGGTGCGCCTCGGTGGCGATCGCCTCCTGCGGGGGAAGCACGCCCTCGACCTTGCCCAGGTCGACGAAGACCAGTCGCGGGTCCTGTCCCTGCTGGACGACTCCGGAGACGAGGTCGCCGATCTTGCCCTCGAAGTGGCCGTGGGTGACGTCGTCCTCCGCCTCACGCAGGCGCTGGACGAGGACCTGGCGGGCGGTGGTCGAGGCGACCCGCCCGAACCCCTCGGGAGTGTCGTCGTACTCGCGGGGGATGAACCCCTCCTCGGCTGCCTCGGGGACGTCCTCGACGGCCCAGACCGTGACGTGGCCCGTCTCCCGGTTGAGCTCCACCCTGGCCTGGGTGCTGGCGCCCGGCGTGTGGTGGTAGGCCACCAGCAGGGCCTGCTCGATCGAGTCGACCAGGAGGTCCACCGAGATCTCCTTGTCCACTGCGACGGCGCGCATCGCGGACATGTCGATGTCCATGTCAGCCCTCCTCAGGAGCGGTGATGGTGGAGGGGGTCTCGTCGTCGGGCGTCTCGTCGTCGGGCGTCTCGTCGTCGGCATCGAGGTCGGTCTCGTCGAGCTCGACCTCCTCGATCCGGGTGAACTCCACCTGGACCACTGCGCGTGCCACGTCGTCGTAGTGGATCGTCATCTCGGTGCCCTCGACGTCGAGGACGGCCTCGGACTCGTCGGCGCTGAGCACCCGCCCCACCACGGGCTCGCCCGACCGTGGGGTGACCTGCGACCAACCTGCCGACCGCGCGGCTCCAGTGCCGTGGGAGTTGCAGGGGGCGGTCCACGCCCGGTGAGGTGACCTCCAGCACGAAAGCCGAGTTGCCGAGCACCGTGGACTCGTCGAGGACCCGGGAGATCTCACGGCTGATGCTGGCGACGAGGTCGAGGGTCAGGCCGCCCGAGTGGTGGTCGACCACGATGCGCACGAGGCGGCGCTTGCCGGCCTGGCGGATGACGACGTCCTCGAGGTCACAGTCCAGCCCCGCGACTATGGGCTCGGCCAGGGACCGCAGCGCCTTGGCCTGGGATGCCGACATCGCGCGCCTCCATGCTGTTGTGGGGATCCTGTTGTGGGAACGACAGTTGTGTAGCGGCGACGATTCTACCGGTGGGTGCGTGCCCCGACGTCCGCCCGTGCTGCGAGGCTTCCGCGGTGCTCTGCCTCGTCATCAGGGCCGGGTCGGCGCATGCGAGGATTCCGCGGGTGGAGAGGCGGACGTTCCTGGCCCTGGGCATTGCGTCCGCAGCCATCGGCGTGACGGGGTGCACGCGCGGTCCCGCCGAGCCCGGGCCGGCAAGTGCGCCTCCCGCTCCCAACGCCCCCGCTGACCCGGATGCCCGGCTGCGCGACGACGTCGCCGCATCGGAGGTGGCGTTGATCGCCTCCTACCGGTTGGCGATCCGCGAGAATCCCGGCACTCGCGGCGGACCTTGAACCCTTCCTCGCCCACCACGAGCTCCACCTCGCGCGGGTTGCGCCCACGGCGCGTACGGCAGATCCTTCCGGATCCACTGGCGCGATCCCGGATGCAGCCGGGGGGGATGGAGCGGGCGGAGCGAGGGGCCCGACGCGTCCATCGCGGACGTGCTCGCTGCGCTGGGCGCAGCGGAGTCGGAGGCCCACGCCCAGCGCGCCACCGCCTGCGACGGCGCGACGGATCCGACGCTGGCACGTGACCTGTGCCTGATCGCAGCGAGTGAGGCCCAGCACGCTGCCGTTCTGGACGGCCTGGCCGCCGCGGAGGCGAGGTCGTGAGCGGCGACTCCCCCTACCTCGACTCCCTGCAGGCCGCCCTGGCCGGTGAGCACGCGGCCGTCTGGGCGAGCGGCCGCGCGGCCGGCGAGCTGGGCGGTCCTCGACGTGACGCGGCCCGTCGGGAGCTGGACGCGCACCGCCGGTCGCGAGACGAGCTGCGCCAACTGGTGGTGGCGCTCGGTGCCGAGCCGGTCGAGGCAGCTGTTGCCTACGTCGAGCCGTTCCCGGTCCAGGGGGCGTCCGCTGGGCGGCGGCTGATGGCCCACGTGAATGCCGCACTGGCGGCCACCTACGCCGACGTGGCGGCCGCAAGCCAGCCCGCCGCACGTGGCGACGCGGTAGCGGGGTCCAGCGCCGCCGCCGTCCGCGCGATCGGATGGGGCGCCCAGCCGCAGGCCTTCCCCGGCGCCTGAGTGACTGCGGTTCGGCGCCGCGTGGCGAGCCCGCCGCGGCGGTCCTAGCCCGCGCGAACTCGGGTTGACGTTGCTGCTCTTGGAGCAACTTCACACCCAAGTTCGCGTGGCGGGCTCAGCTGTGGGCGGCCTCGACCGGAGGTGGCTTCACTCCGCGAGGCCGGCGCCCTCCCGGGCCAGGGCGACCAGGCGTGAGACCGCGCGGAAGTACTTCTTGCGGTACCCGCCCCGGAGCATGTCCGCGCCGAACACCTGGTCCAGCGGCACGCCGGAGGCGACCACCGGGATGTCCCTGTCGTAGAGGCGGTCCGCGAGCACCACGAGCCGGAGGGCCGCGGCCTGGTCGCTCAGCTGGTGGACGTTGGTGAGGTGGACGCGGTCGACCCCGTCCAGCAGCGCTCCGTACCGCGAGGGATGCACGCGCGACAGGTGGTCCATCAGTTCGGGGAAGGAATCGACCCAGCCGTCGCCGGCCGCCGCCAGGACGGCGTCCTCCGCGATCGGCGGCGGCGCCTCGGGCAGCCCGCGGTGCCGGTAGTCCTCACCGTCGATCCGGTAGACGTCGAAGTGCGCGGACAGGCCCTGGATCTCTCGCAGGAAGTCGTCGGCGGCGAACCGTCCCTCACCGAGACGGTCCGGCAGGGTGTTGGACGTGGCAGCCAGGCGGACACCGGCATCCACGAGCCGGTTGAGCAGCGTGGACATCAGCACGGTGTCCCCCGGGTCGTCGAGCTCGAACTCGTCGATGCAGACCAGGCGGTGACCCGACAGCGCCTCGACGGTGGAGTTGAACCCGAGGGCACCGACGAGATGCGTGTACTCGACGAACGTCCCGAACGCCCTGGGCGCCGGGGCGTCGTGCCAGAGTGAGGCCAGGAGGTGGGTCTTGCCGACCCCGAAGCCGCCGTCGAGGTAGATGCCCGCACGCCCCTCGGGCGGTGCGGGCCGGCGGAACCACGACCGGGTGCTCGGCACCGGCGCGCTCAGCTGCGTGGCGAACGCGTGCAGGCCGGCGACCGCGGCCGACTGGGTCGGCTGGGCGGGATCGGGCACGTACGTCGCGAACGACTCAGCGGCGAACCGCGGCGGCGGGACGAGCTCGGAGATCAGGCGACCGGCCTCCACATGGGGGACGCGGTCGACCAGTCGGGGCATGGTGGAAGCCTGCCAGACCCCATGATTGATCCGTGACCCCAGATGCCCCTGACCCCACTGCCCCACGCCACGGGTGCGCCGGTTCACCGTCCCCCCGCCGATCGAGCCCATGCTGGCCAAGCCCATCGCGGGGCTCCCGGCCTCCTCCGAGGGGCTGGCGTTCCAGCCGAAGTGGGACGGGTTCCGGGTGATCGTCTACCGGCGCGCCGACGACGTCGTGATCCAGGGCCGGATGCGGGCTGCGGACGCGGCCGCCACCGGCTCCTGGGACCTGTCGTATGCGTTCCCCGAGATGGTGGCGCGGATCCGGGAGATGCGGTGCCAGGACGTGGTGCTCGACGGCGAGCTGGTGGTCATCCGCGACGGCCGACTGGCCTTCGACGCCCTCCAGGGTCGCCTGCGTCCCCGCAAGGAGGAGGGCGGATGGAAGATCGCGCAGCTGGCAGCCGACTTCCCGACCTCGTTCGTCGCGTTCGACATCCTGGGCATCGACGGCCGCGACCTGCGGGGAGCGCCCTTCGGCGAGCGGCGGGTTGCACTCCAGGACGCCCTCGCCGGTGAGGATGCCCCGCTGCATCTCACCCCGCAGACCACCGACCTCGAGGTTGCGGCCCGGTGGTTCGAGGAGCTCCCCGGTGCGGGACTCGACGGACTGATCGCCCGACCCCTGGACGGGGTGTACGCGCCCGGCAAGCGCACGCTCTTCAAGATCAAGCCGTCGCACACCGTCGACGTGGTGTGCGCCGGTTGGCGGCCCTACGTCAAGCCCGGACCGGATGGGGGTGAGGTCGTCGGCTCCGTCCTGATCGGGGTCTACGACCAGGCGGGCGTCCTGCAGATGATCGGCGCGATGTCGGCATTCCCGATGGCCCAGCGGGTCGAGCTCGCGGCGCGTTTCGCCGACCTCGCCGCCGGGCCCGACCACCCATGGTTCGTACCGGAGGGCCGGGCGCCGGGAATGCCCAGCCGCTGGTCGTCGGGACGCAGCAGCGAGTGGAACGCGCTACGGCCCGAGCTCGTCGCCGAGGTCTCCTACAACCAGTTCGACTCCGGACGGCTTCGTCACCTCGCGTCCCTGGTCCGCTGGCGACCGGACAAGGCCCCCGAGGAGTGCACCATCGACGGGCTGGTGTCACCCGAGCCGCTGGACATCGACAGCGTCCTCACCGCTGCCGTCTGATCCCGTCCGAGGGCTGCCCGGCAGGTCGACGCGAGACCGGACAAGGGCGGCCAGCCCCCGTGTCCGATCCGACCGATCTGACCGTTCTGATGCAACTCCCCCGGTACACTGGTGACGACGCCCGCCCTCCACCGGCGTGCCTGCCGCTGCATCTGCCAGGCCCGGGGAACCATGGTGGGACGTCCCGTCAACGAGGGGAATCATGCGCATCCCATTCATCCATGCACCCGGCACAGTGGGCCGCGAGGACCGCCTGGTCAGGGCGTGCATCGCCCTGAGCCTCCTGCTCCTGACGGGCTTCGCCGCCTTCGCCTCCGGTCAGCTGTCCCTGATCAGCATCGCCTTCCTGGTCCTCGGCGCCTACTTCTCGGCGACTGCAGTCCTGGGCCGCGACCCGTTCTATGCCCACTTCGCGATGGACACCCGCTCGGATGCGGAGCTGGCGACACGGTCGCACGGGCACGAGTCCGTGCTGGATGGGTCCACCCGGTGGGTTGACCTGCGCGAGTCGACGCCGGAGACACCCAACGAGGCCACGGGCACCTCCCTGCTCGGCAACTGACGCGCTTCCCCCTGCGCCCTGCGGGGTACTCAGCCCTTGGCGCCGCCCTGCTCATCCGGCTCGGTCGCCCGGGCTCGGCTCGGCTGGACCCGCTTGGGCTCGCCGGGCATCTTCGGGTAGTCCGGGGGGTAGGGCATGTCGTCGAGGCCCTCGTCGCGCACGTCCCGGTCGTACCACTCGAGAACGGGCGTGAGGTCGTGGGCGACGTCATCGATCGCGGCGTGCGGGTCGCCCTGCTCGGCCAGGCGGGGCGGGACCGTGCGCAGCGTGAAGTCCAGCGGCGCGACATCGGGCAGCTCAGCCCAGGTGACGGGGGCCGACACGGTCGCCTGCGCCACCGCCCGCAGCGACCATGCCGAGCGGATCGTGCGGTCGCGCGCGTTCTGGTTGTAGTCGACGAAGACCGTCGTGCCGCGCTCCTCCTTCCACCACCGGGTGGTGACCCGACCCGGCATCCTGCGCTCGAGCTCCCGGCCGATCGCGATGGCCGCGTGGCGCATCTCGGTGAAGGTCCACCTCGGCTGGATCCGGACGTAGATGTGGACCCCGCGACCTCCCGATGTCTTCGGGTAGCCGATCCAGCCGAGCTCGTCGAGCAGCCCGCGCAGCTCGAGGGCCACGGTCACCGAGTCGTCGAAGTCCGTTCCCGGCTGCGGGTCGAGGTCGATGCGCAGCTCGTCGGGATGCTCCACGTCGCCGGAGCGCACAGGCCAGGGGTGGAAGGTGATCGTGCCCAGCTGCGCCGCCCAGACGATCGTTGCCGGCGTGTGCGGGCAGACCTCGTCGGCGGTGCGTCCGGACGGGAAGGCGATCCGTGCGGTACGGACCCAGTCGGGCGCCCCGGTCGGCACGCGCTTCTGGTAGAACGCCTCCCCCTTGAAGCCCTCGCGGGTGCTCAGCTTGGCCCCGGGGACGACTCCCCCCGGCCAGCGCTCCAGAGTGGTCGGCCGGTCGCGCAGCGCACGCAGCATCACGTCGCCGACGGCCGCGTAGTAGTCGATGACCTCGAGCTTGGTGATGGGCCCTCCCGGGGCCTCCGGGAAGTACGGCTTGTCCGGGTTGCTCACCCGGATCTCGTGGCCGTCGACCTCACGGACCACCGGTGCTCCGAACGCGTCCTTCGCCATCCGCTGAACGCTAGCGGCCCGACGTCCCACGCGCAGGATCCTGCGGACGCGCCTACCGTTGGGGCATGAGCCACCACGTCCCCGCCACCCGTCCCGATGGAACGCCCTACGAGGTCGCGCTCACCGAGGAGGAGTGGGCGGCGCGGCTGACCCCGGAGGAGCGCAAGGTGCTGCGCGAGGGTGGGACCGAGCGCCCCTTCGCCGGCGAGTACACCGACACCAAGGCGGTCGGGGTCTACTCCTGTCGGGCATGCGGTGCGGAGCTCTTCCGCAGTGAGACCAAGTTCGACTCGCACTGCGGCTGGCCGTCGTTCTTCTCCCCGTTGGCCGGCGACGCGATCGTGGAGATCGAGGACCGGTCCATGGGCATGAAGCGGACCGAGGTGCGCTGTGCCGCCTGCGGCTCCCACCTCGGCCACGTGTTCGCCGGTGAGGGCTACGGCACCCCGACGGACCTGCGCTACTGCATCAACTCGATCAGCCTGCGCCTCACGAACGAGGGCTGACCCCACCCCTCAGTTCGGCGCCCGAGCGAGCAGGGCATCAGCGGCATCCACCTCGACACGGTGGCCGGTGTAGAACGGGACCTCCTCGCGCACGTGCCGCCGGGCCGTCGAGCCGCGCAGGTGCCTCATGAGGTCCACGATCCGGTGCAGCTCGTCGGCCTCGAAGGCCAGCAGCCACTCGTAGTCACCGAGGGCGAACGCCGCCACCGTGTTGGCCCGCACGTCCGGGTAGTCCCGACCCATCTGCCCGTGCTCCACGAGCATCGCGCGCCGCTCGGACTCCTCGAGCAGGTACCACTCGTAGGACCGGACGAACGGGTAGACGCACACCCAGTCACGGGCCCGCTCCTCGGCGAGGAACGCCGGGATGTGCGAGCGGTTGAACTCCGCCGGCCGGTGCAGGGCCATCTGGGACCAGACCGGCTCGAGCCGCTCACCGGCGACCTCAGCGACCGCCCGGTAGGCGGATTGGAGCGACTCGGCCGACGGGCCGTGCCACCACAGCATCAGGTCGGCATCACCGCGAAGCCCGCCCACGTCGTAGGCGCCGCGCAGGACCACGTCCTGCGTCGCCGCGCCGGCCACCACGGAGGCCAGGTCACCATGCCCGATCGGTCCGCCCGGCACGAGCCGGTACACCGACCACATGGTGTAGCGGATCTGCTCGTTGAGCTCGCGCGCGGCCTTCCCCTGGTCGGGGCGCTTGCCTGAGTCGTTCGGATCAGACACGTGGACCTCCAGGGGTGGGCACCAGGGCGTGGGCGACGCGGCCGGCCGCCTCGTAGGCCGAACCGACGCAGGCAGCGACGCCCACGCCGTCGTAGGACGCTCCGCACAGGGCGAGGCTGGGCTGGTCCCGAAGGCCCTGCGTGATCCGCGCCAAGCGCGCCCGGTGGCCCACCGCGTACTGCGGCAGGGCCCCGCCCCAGCGCGTGACACGGCTGTCGATGGGCGCTCCCTGGATCCCGAGGAGGTGCGCAAGGTCGATCCTGACAACGTCGACGAGCTCCTCGTCGGTCCGCTGCAGGACCTCGGTGTCGCCGTGCCGGCCCACCGAGACACGCAGGAGGCGCAGGCCCTCGCGCTCGGCCGCATCGCCGAGCCACGCCCACTTGCGATCGAGGTACGTCAGCGCCTTGACGATCCGGCCCTCGACGGGCGGGATCAGCAGGCCCGACCCGCTGAGGGCCGAGGGCACATCGCGTCGTGCGGTACGCCAGTGCGATCACGGCCACGCTGGCTGCCTCGATCGCGGAGAGCTCCAGGGCCACGTCGGGGACGACGTCAGCCAGCAGCCGCGCGGCTGGGCTCGCGGGAGTGGCGATGATGACACCGTCGGCGTGGATCACCTCGGGCGCAGAGGTCGGCCCGACCTCCACCTCCCAACCGGCCTCCGTGGCGGTGAGGCCCCGGACCGTCGTCCGCGTGCGGATCTGGACGCCACTGCCCACGAGCGCGGCGGCCATCGCGCCGGGAACTCGCCCGACGCCGCCGACGACGCCGCGGAAGGGCAGGCCGCGACGAGCTCCGGCGGCCTCCATGCCGCCCCCGGCCACGCGCTGCGTGGCGCTGAGCAGCGACCTGTCGTGGCGCAGCTCGCGGAACAGCGCTGGCATCGTGGCCTGCATCGACAGTGCGTCCGCCCGTCCCGCGTAGACCCCGCCGAGCAGGGGTTCGACCAGCCGGTCCACCACCTCGCGGCCCACGCGCGCGGAGATGAACTCCCCCACGGAGACGTCCTGCCCGAGCTCCGTGGCGGGGATCACACGGTCCAGCGGCACACGCAGGAGCCCGGCGGGCGACAGGACCTCGCTGGCTGCCAGGGAGCGCAGGTCAGTGGGGATGCCCATGAACTGGCCACGTGGCATCGTCCGGATCCGGCCGCGGCTGAAGACCGAGGCCTGGAACACGGCGGGCGTGACAAGGTCGCTCTCGAGCCCCACCTCACGAGCCAGGCGGAGGGCCTCGGGGCGGCTGGCGACGAAGGACTCGGCACCCTGGTCCACGGGGATGCCTGCGAGGTCGCTGACCGAGAGCTTGCCACCGACATGGGCGGAGGCCTCGAGCAGCGTGACCTCGATCTCCGAATGGGTGCGCACCAGGTACCACGCAGCGGCCAGTCCGGAGATGCCGCCACCGACCACGACCACGTGCCTGCGCGGCGCCGGATCCGGCGCTGGATCGGACGAAGCGGCCGATGCTCCCGTCCTGCGGGGGGTTCTCTTGGCTGTCACGGGACCACTGTCCCATCCCCCGCCCTCACCGGGATCACCCGACCCGCTCATTCCCACCCGCCGCGGGCACCGGACCGCTGGCATGGACCCGCTCGACGATCCGGGTCAGAACCTCGGGATCGGTGTCGGGAAGGACCCCGTGCCCGAGGTTGAAGATGTGCCCGCGTCCGCTGCGCCGCGCGGCGCGCAGCACCCCGTCGACGCGCTGGGCCACAGCCTCCGGGCTGGCCCGCACCACCGCCGGGTCCAGGTTGCCCTGCAGGGCCGCACCGGGACGCACCCGCGCGGCCGCGGCGTCCAGCGGCACCCGGAAGTCGACGCCCATGACCTCGGATCCGGCCTGGGACATCGTGGCGAGCAGCTCGCCGGTGCCGACGCCGAAGAGGATCCGGGGGACACCATGCACCGCTGCCAGATCATCGACGTAGGACAGCGCGGTGCGCACGTGCGGCAGGACCAGGGCCTCGTAGTCAGCGGCCGGCAGCGCTCCGGCCCACGAGTCGAAGAGCTGGACGGCGCTGGCCCCGGCGAGGACCTGCATCCGCAGGAACGCCCCGGCAATGCGCGCCAGCCGGCCCGCGAGGTCGTTCCAGAGCTCCGGCTCGGAGTACATGAGCGCCTTGGTGCGGGCGTGGTCCCGGCTGGGCCCGCCCTCGATCAGGTAGCTGGCCAGGGTGAACGGCGCGCCGGCGAACCCGATCAGGGGCGTGCCGCCCAGGGGTCCGGTGGGCCCGGCAAGGAGGCGCACAGCCTCCAGCACCGGCGCCACATCCTCGTCCGTGAGGTCCCGAAGCGCCGCAACGCCCGCCGAGTCCCTGATCGGCTCGGCCACGACAGGTCCCACGCCGGGCACGATGTCGAGGTCGACCCCGATGGCCTTGAGCGGCACCACGATGTCGGAGAAGAAGATGGCCGCGTCGACGTCGTGGCGGCGGACGGGCTGGTGGGTGATCTCGACGACCAGCTCGGGGGTGAAGCAGGACTCCAGCATCACGGTGCCCTCGCGGACCTTGCGGTACTCCGGCAGCGAGCGACCCGCCTGGCGCATGAACCAGACCGGGGTGCGCTCGACGTCCTGCCCGCGCGCCGCACGCAGGAGCACGGCCTCAGCGGTCCGGCCGGCCACCAGGGGGTGGTCCCGGCCGAGCAGTGCGACGGGCTTCGGGCGTTCGGCGATCGGGCTGGCCAGGGATGCGGTCACGTGCTGAATGGTCCCATGGCGCGACCGATCCCGCGTCGCACGGATCCGGCGTCAGGCGCCCAACCGGGTCATCCGGTCACCGGTCCGGGACCTTTGGACCACGCGACAGAAGTTACCGGTCAGTAGGCTTGCACCAGCATGCCGGGTGAATCGTGCCCGGCGCCCAGACAGTTGGAGGCGGTTGGTGTGAGTTCGCTGTTGATGACGGGTTTCCCGGGGTTCCTCGGATCGGCGTTGCTGCCGAGGATCCTGGCGCGACGCGAGGGCGTGAATGCCGTGTGCCTCGTGCAGCCGCACTACGTGCCGATGGCGACCCAGCGCATCGCAGAGATCGAGGCCGCGCATCCGCACACCAAGGACCGGATCAGCCTCGTCGAGGGTGACATCACCGCCCCCGGACTGGGCATCGACTACGTCGATCGCGCCCGCGTCCTGGGCGTGACCGAGGTCTGGCACCTCGCCGCCGTGTACGACCTGGCCGTGCCGGAGGAGGTCGCCCGCCGCGTCAACGTGGAGGGCACCGCCCACGTCATCGAGTTCTGCCTGGCGCGCAAGGAGTTCACCCGCCTGCAGTACGTGAGCACCTGCTACGTCAGCGGTGACTTCGACGGTGAGTTCCCGGAGGACGACCTCGACCTCGGGCAGGGCTTCCTCAACCACTACGAGTCCACGAAGTTCGAGGCCGAGGTGCTCGTGCGCCGGGCGATGAAGTCCGGGCTCCCGGCCAGCATCTACCGGCCCGGAGTCGTCGTTGGCGACTCCCACACGGGCGAGACCCAGAAGTACGACGGCCCCTACTTCCTCGCGGGCTTCATGAAGAAGCAGCTCTCAGTGGCCTTCGTGCCCGCCGTCGGCGACGCCGACAAGGTCCGGTTCGGCCTCGTGCCGCGCGACTACGTCATCGACGCCATGGATGCCCTGTCCGTGATGGACAAGTCGCTGGGCCGCACGTACGCCCTCACCGATCCGAACCCGCCCACGGCCCGGGAGCTGGTCGACGTCTTCGCCAAGCACCTCGGCAAGAAGGTGGTCTGGGTGCCGCTGCCCCTGGGACTCACCCACGCCATCGTCGGCGGCGTGCCGGGGCTGGAGGGCCTGCTGGGACTCCCGGCCGAGGGGCTGGACTACTTCGCCTACCGGACGTCCACACGACCACCAACGCCGTCGCGGACCTCGAGGGGACGGGCGTCTCCTGCCCACCGTTCGCCGAGTACGCCGGCACCCTGCTGGACTTCATGGTCGCCCATCCCGAGTTCGACTCCGCGGCGATGACCTGAGCCGTCGACGCCGACCCTCCCCCACCACCGCATCACACTTGGAGCACACAGTGACCCCCGACAAGCCCGCCCTCGTCGTCAACGTCAGCCTCGCCGGATCCGACCGGGACTACGACCAGCGACGTCACCTTCCTCGACACGCGACTTCCACCTGCGCCGGATCGGCACGAACGGTGACGTCGCCGCGGCCGAGGACCTCGTCCGCACGTGGGCCGACGACGCCGATGTCATCGCCGTGACCGGCATCCGCGAGGCCCGCGTGGCCGGGCTCTACGACGGCGACCTCGAGGCGGTCAACAAGGTCAAGCGGGCCACCCGGATGATCCCGGTCACCGACGGGCACGCCCTGCGCGACGTCCTGCAGGAGTGGTCCATCCGGCATGTGCAGAACACGATGCCCGGCTACTTCACCAACGCCCGCGTCGTCGTCCTGGGCGGCATGAACCATGCCCGCACCATCAGGATCCTGCAGGAGTACACCCAGAACTTCGAGTTCGCGGACCCGCTGCTGCGCCTCGACGTCCTCAAGCGGATGGACGCCAACCCCGTCCTCGAGCTCGCGGCGAACATCGGGATGTGGCCGGTGCGCCAGCTCCCGGGTCCGGTCCGGTCGAAGGTGAAGGCGCCCGGCCACGGGGTCAGCCGCACGCTGGCCCGCCGGGCCCTGGATGACGCCCACGTCGTCGTGGCGACCTGCGACGAGCTCTCGGCGTTCAATGTGGGCGACCTCCGCGGGAAGTCGGTCGTCGCCTCGTCGGTGTCCGACGAGCGCCTGGCCGAGATGGCCGCCCTCGACGTCGACATGGTCCTGGACTCGACCCCGCAGCCGTTCGACTTCACGATCACGGCGGCGGTCCTCGAGGCCATGATGCTGGCCGCCTCGTCAAGTCCCGCTGGGCCGGCTGACCAACGACGACCTGCTCGACATGATCGTGTCCGCCGGCCTCGAGCCCCGGGTGCTCTACCCCAACGGCTTCCGCCGGCGCAGCCGCTTCGCGTTCGTGATCCATCCGCTGTCCCAGCGGTTCCTGACCAACGTCGAGCCGCTGCGCACCATCGAGCGCGTGTCGCCCGGCGTTCGTCATGGACGGTGTCGAGAAGGCGATGGCCTACGCCCCGCCGATGAAGTACGGACGCATCACGGGCATCACCTCCCCCACCGGCGACGAGGCCGAGGGCTGGCTCATCACGGTCGGTGGCACGCCCAAGGAGCTGCTCGCGCACAGCCCGGAGTTCACCTACTCGCGCCTGCTGGCCGCCGCCGATGAGGCCAAGAAGCTCGGGCGCGCAGATCATGGGTCTCGGCGCGTTCACCAAGGTCGTCGGCGACGCCGGGTGTCACCGTCGCCAAGCAGGCGTCGCTGCCGATCACGACCGGCAACAGCTACAGCGCCTCCGGTGCCCTGTGGGCCGCGCATGAGGCCCTCGAGCGCCTCGGCCTGGCCGAGTTCGACGAGCACGGCCGGATCAAGGGCAAGGCGATGGTCGTGGGCGCCACGGGCGCCATCGGCTCGGTCTGCGCCCGGCTGCTGGCACTGGCCAGCGACGAGCTCTACCTGATCTCGCCCGAGACCGCGAAGCTGCTGGCACTCAAGGCGGACATGGAGCGGGAGAACCCGCGCGCGGTGATCCACGTCGCCGCCACCCCCAACGAGGCGCTGCCCGAGATGGACATGATCGTCACGGCCACCTCCGGGGCCGGCAAGCGGGTGCTCGACATCATGGCGGTCAAGCCGGGCTGCGTGATCACCGATGTCGCCCGCCCCCTGGACCTCTCCGCCGAGGACGTGGCCAAGCGTCCCGACGTGCTCGTGATCGAGTCCGGCGAGATCGAGCTGCCCGGCGACGTGCACATGCGCGACATCGGGCTGCCCCACGGCGTGGCCTACGCGTGCCTCGCCGAGACGATCGCCCTGGCCCTCGAGGGCCGCTACGAGACCTACACCGTCGGGCGGAACATCGAGTGGGAGAAGGTCAAGGAGATCTACCAGATCGGCCTCAAGCACGGCATGAAGCTGGCCGCGATCTCCGGCGTGAACGGCATCTACTCCGACGAGGACCTCGCCCGGATCCGCGAGCTGGCGCTGGTGCGTCGCGCGGAGATGGCTGCGGCCTCCGACCGGTGATGCGGGCTTCCCGGCTTGCACCCGCACTGTCGAACTGAGGACGATGACCGCCATGACCGACGTCCTGGCCCTCGCGGGGCGCCTCCCCCGACCCACCGCCTTCGTGCTCGGCGGTGGCGGGTCGTGGGGCGCGCTGCAGCTCGGCATGCTGCAGGCCCTCGCCGGGACCGACCTGACGCCCGACCTGGTGGTCGGCACGAGCGTCGGGTCCCTCAACGGCGCCGTCCTGGCCGACGACCCGACCCTCGCAGTCGAACGGCTGGAGGACCTGTGGCCCCACGTCACCAAGGCCGACGTGTTCCCCGGCGGATGGGTCCGGGGAGTCCGCACCCTCACTGAGTCGCGCGCGTGGATCTATGACAACCAGCCCCTGACCGAGCTGCTGACAAGTCGACTGCCCGCGAAGTCGTTCGAGGACATGACGGTGCCGTTCGTGGCCGTCGCGACCGACTTCACCAACGGTGCCCTGGCCGAGCTCGACTCGGGGGAGCTCCGCTCCGCGCTGCTGGCCTCCTCGGCGATCCCCGGGATCTTCCCCTGGGTGGAGCGCGACGGTCGCAGGCTCGTCGACGGCATGCTGGTGGCCAACGTGCCCGTCACGGTGGCACTGCGGCGCGGGGCGCGGTCCCTGGTCGTCCTCGACTGCGGGCTCAGTGGGGTCAGGCCGCGCGCGGCCGGGACGCTCGTGGAGGTGCTCACCCAGTCGGCGGCGATCTACGCCCGCCGGCAGATGGCCAACGACCTGCTGGCCTGCGCGGGCATCCCCGTCGTCTGGTTGACACCCTCGACGCTCAACGAGACCACGCAGCTGGACTTCACGGCCACGGAGGCCCTGATCGAGGCGGGCCGACGGGACGCGGAGGCGACCCTGGCCGACCTGCACGCGGTCATCTCGCTGCCCGCCGGTGTGTACGGGGCCCCCGCCGAGCTGCGCGCCGACGAGCGGCTGAAGTCGCTGATCCGCTGATCCGGCCGCATCATTGGGCAGTGCCCGCATGGTGCGGGATGTGCCATTGGCCGCGCTGGGCAGCCGCCCAGCGCCCGCTGCTCAGGCGCTGCTCGGCCCGATGGCTCCACCGAATCCCCGATCCCAGGAGGACGCGTGACCGCGCCCGTGACGATGTACACCACCTCGTGGTGCGGCTACTGCATCCGCCTCAAGCACGCGATGAAGCGCGCGGGGATCGCCTTCACGGAGGTCAACATCGAGACCGATCCCGACGCTGCTGTCATCGTGGAGCGTGTCAACGGTGGGAACCAGACCGTGCCCACGGTGGTGCTGCCTGACGGGACGGCCATGACCAACCCCTCGGTGCGCGACCTCCTGGGTGCGCTGGGCTCCTGACCCCGGTCCCGCTATCCGGCACTGATGGCCGCCACCCCGAGCAGGGCCAGTGCCACGCCGGCCTGTTGGACCCTCCTCAGGCGCTCGTGGTCGATGAATCGGGCCAGGAGGATCGTCGCGACCGGGTAGAGCGAGCCGAACACGCTGACCAGCGACAGCAGCCCGACTGTGCTGGCCAGGCCGAAGGCCAGGTTCGCGCCCACGTCCATCAGGCCGACGGCGGCGAACGCCGGCACCTCCGCCCGGCTCACGACGACCCTGCGGCGGAGCGCCAGCAGGGCCAGCGCCATGAGGCTGACAGTGGTGAAGCGCATCACGGTCATCGTCATGATGACGCTGGAGTCGCTGCCCTGCGCGATCGCCACCAGTGAGGTGCCCAGGAACACCGCGGAGCCGCCGGCGAGCAGCACCGGGGTCCAGCCCGCGTCGCCGTGGACCTCGGGACCGCTGGCCGCCACCACGCCGACGAGCGCAAGGACGATCCCCACCACCTGCAGCGTGCTCGGCTGCTCCCCGGAGGCCAGCCCGACCGCCAGCGGCACGAGGACGCCCAACGCGGCGATCGGGGACACCACGCCCATCGTGCCGATCGCCAGCGCCTTGTAGTACAGGGCCAACCCGGTCGCGCCCGACAGGCTGGCCAGCACGGCCCAGCCCATGTAGCCGCGGGGAGCGGCCCACGCGCCGGTCACGGTCGCTGTGACCACCATGGCGATCAGGCCGACCGTCTGGGTCCCACCCAGCACGACCAGGACGTGACGGCGCCGCGACAGCTTTCCCGCCAGGTAGTCGGCACTTCCCCACATGACCGACGAGAGGAGTGCGAGCAGGGCGGCCATGGCCGCAGACGCTACACGGCCCACGTCGGGAGCCGACCTCCCTCCGAACATGGCACGCAGGGCGTAGCCTGCCGCACATGAACGCGATCGTCGGCGATGAGGCCGCGGACTTCCGGACCGCGCTGTCATCGCTGCGCGACCTCCGGATGCGCCCCGAGATCCTGCTGGAGGAGGCACCGGCCCCCCAGCGACTGGCGCCCTTCGCGATCGCCGTGACGGCCGAGGTCGTGATCGATGACGACGACCTGGGCAACGGTCGTCTCGTTGTCCTGCACGACCCCCAGGGACAGGAGTCGTGGGGGGGCACCTTCCGGGTCGTGGCCTTCATCAAGGCGACCCTCGAGCCGGAGATGGCCGCCGACCCGCTCCTGGCCGAGGTGGGCTGGTCCTGGCTCGTGGAGGCCCTCGAGTCCCAGGGCGCCGCCTACTCGAACATCTCCGGCACGGTCACCCGCGTGACCTCCGAGTCGTTCGGGGGGCTCTCCGAGCGACCGCTCGAGGGACAGATCGAGATCCGGGTCTCCTGGACGCCGGACGATGCGAACCTGGCCCCACACGCGCACGCCTGGGCCGAGGTCCTCGGTCAGGCAGCAGGGCTCATGCCCCTGCCCCCGGGGGTTGCCCAGCTCCCCCGACCGCGCGGCTGAGCCTCCCTCGCGTGGTCACCTGACCGGGTGCCCCTCGGCGTCCGCCTCACTCTTTCAGGTGACGTTGCTCAAGGCGCTCGACGCGGCCCTCCGATAGGTGAATCACAGGCTCAAACCCGACGCGCCGTGGGAGGTGCCGTGATCACTGTCGCCCAGAGCACCGCCATGCCGATGATCCCCCTGCCGAGGGGACGCTTCGCAGCCCTCACCGTGGGGCTCGACGCATCGCGGGGCGCCGGCCTCACTCCACGACTGCGTTCCCTCGGTGCCTCCGCGGTCCACCGCGCAGGAACCGCTCGCGGGGGGCAGGTGCCCAGCCCCACCGGGCCCCACGACCTCTGTGTCATCGAGGCCACCGGTCCCCAGGTTCGCGAGGAGCTGCGAGCGCTGCGCGCGATCGGATGGCGACGTGTCATCGTGGTCACCACCCGGAGCGAGCTGGTGCGTCAGGCGATCTCAAGTGGCGCGCGCTCCGGCGTCATCCCGCCGACGCGGTCCGCGAACGCCGGGAACCCCCGGCCGCACTCGCCATCCGGCGACGAGGGCGTCGACGCGATCTCCGCCCGCGAGGTCCAGGTCCTGCAGCGGGTGGCCGAGGGGCACACGAACCGGCAGATCGGTGAGGACCTGTGCCTGTCCCCGCTGACCGTCAAGAGCCACCTCGCCAGGATCGGGCGCAAGCTGGGCACGGGAGACCGCGCCGAGATGGTGGCGATCGGCTTCCGGCACGGCGTGGTCGCCTGACCCGTGTGGGTTCGCCCCCATCACCCTCCGGTCCTCCGCGCTCGCAACGGCCCCGGTATCCGATCCGCTCCCATTGCGGCGGTCTGCTCCCGTATGGATGGGAGTAGATCGGTGAAGCGGGAGCAGATCGCGGGTTGATCGGCGGCGTCGGGGGTGAGCGCGGGTACGGTGAGCCCGTGTCCGAGTCCCCCGCTGCTCCCGAGGCCGCGCTGGATGACCCCACGCTGGGCGACGCAGGGGCGCCCACGCCCCCGCCGCTGCCCCCGCTCGAGCTGCGTGATGGGCTGCCCCGCGTCACCGAGACCCAGGCTGACCTCGACCGGGTCGTCCGCAACCTCATCAGTGGCTCCGGGCCCATCGCGATCGATACCGAACGGGCCTCGGGCTACCGGTACGGCCAGCGTGCGTACCTGATCCAGATCCGCCGCGAGGGCTCAGGCAGCGCGCTCATCGACCCCCATGCCGTCCCTGAGGTCCACGGCCTCGCCGAGGCCCTGTGGGGTCCCGAGTGGATCCTGCACGCAGCCAGCCAGGACCTCCCGTGCTTGGCCGAGCTGGGCCTGGCTCCCAGCACCCTGTTCGACACCGAGCTCGCCGGACGCCTGTTGGGCATGCCCCGGGTGGGCCTGGGCCCGATGGTCGAGGACGTGCTCGGCATGACCCTGGCCAAGGGCCACGGAGCCGCGGACTGGTCCCGAAGGCCGCTGCCCGAGGACTGGTTGGAGTACGCCGCCCTCGACGTCGAGGTGCTGATCGAGCTGCGGACGGAGCTGCACGCCCGGCTGCAGGAGGCAGGGAAGCTGGAATGGGCCGAACAGGAGTTCGCCGCCGTCCGCGACGCCCCGCCCCCGCCGCCACGAGTCGATCCATGGCGGCGCACGTCGGGCATCCACAAGCTGCGCTCCCGTCGCGCCCTGGCGATCGTCGAGCACCTGTGGGTGGCGCGTGACCGGATCGCGCAGGAGACAGACACCGCCCCGGGACGGCTCCTGCCCGATTCGTCGATCGT
This sequence comes from uncultured Actinomycetes bacterium, assembly GCA_963700395.1. Lineage (GTDB taxonomy): Bacteria > Actinomycetota > Actinomycetes > S36-B12 > CAIYMF01 > Prado023. The sequence goes on from CAVOXI010000001.1 coordinate 570,752, forward strand.
GGCTGCTGCCCAGGCGCTGCCCCGCGACCTCGCGGCCCTGCAGGCGTCCAAGTCCTTCCACGGGCGGGGTGCGACGCGGTACCAGCGCGCCTGGGGGTCGGCCCTGCGCGAGGCATGGGCGGTCCCCGAGAAGGACCTCCCCCTGGCCACGCCCAGGGGTGACGGTCCCCCGCCACCCCGCGCGTGGGCACAGCGGGACCCGATCGCCGCGGCCCGGCTCGACCGCGCACGTACCTCCCTGCAGGTGCGTGCCGAGCAGCTGGACCTGCCGGTCGAGAACCTGATCACCCCCGACCTGGTCCGCCGACTGATGTGGCAACCACCTGCGGATCCCAGCGACGTGCCGCACGTCCTGAGCGCCTCCGGTGCGCGGCCCTGGCAGGTCGAGCTCACGGCGGGCCTGCTCGAGGACGCCCTGCACCCGCCCCGCAGCTGACGTCAGCGCGTCGCGGCCTCGATGCGCTCCAGGGAGCCGGGCGCCCACCTCGAGGAGGCCAGGTCCATCTCCTGGGGACGCAGGACCTGGGCGATGAGGTACCCCTGGGCCTCGTCGCACCCGAGCGCGGAGAGCACCTCCAGCTGCTGGCGCGTCTCGACGCCCTCGGCAACGACCCTCTGGCCCAGTGCGTGGGCGGCTGAGATCGCAGCCGCGACGATCGCCCGATCGGCTCCGCTCGAGGAGATGCTGGACACGAACGAGCGGTCGATCTTCACCCGGTGCGGCCCCAGGAACCGCAGCGCCCCGAGGGAGGAGTAGCCGGTGCCGAAGTGGTCGATGGCGAGGCCGATGCCGGAGGCGCGCAGCTTCCTGAGGGTCAGCTGCGCCGGTCCGGTGGGCTCCAGCAGCCCGAACTCCCCCATCTCGAAGACCACGGCCCCTGGGACGTCCGCGTGCTCGGCGATGATCCGCAGGGCGTCGCCGGCGAACGAGGCGGAGTACACCTGGCCGCGCGCCAGGTTCAGGCCGACGGGCACGTCGACGCCTCCGGCACGCCACAGCGCCCGCTGGCTCAGGGCGCGACTGAGCACCCGCTCGCTCAGCGCCCCATTGAGGCCCGCACGCGCCGCCACGGGGAGGAACTGCGACGGGTAGACCAGCTCTCCGTCGTCGAGCTGGAGTCGCGCCAGGGCCTCGACGTACGCCAGCCTGCCCGAGGCGATCTCGACGATCGGCTGGTAGTGCAGGTCGAGTCCGGGCGGCTGCCCCGCTCCGGTCGTCGGCGGCTCAACCTCCAGTGCCACGCCCAGCGCCTCGCGGATGCGTTCCGCGGTCCTGAGCTCCTCGTCCATCTCGAGCGAGTGCAGCCGGACGGTGTTGCGCCCGGCGTCCTTGGCGCGGTACATCGCCATGTCAGCCTGCCGCAGCAGGTCGGCAGGGTCGATGGCATCAGCATGGGCCAGCGCGATGCCGACACTCATGCTGATCCGATGTGACCTCCCGTCCACACTCACGGGATGGTCCAGCGTCGCCCGGACGCGCTCGGCCACGGCCCGCACCTCCTGGGGATCGTCCAGCCGCGGGCAGAGGACGACGAACTCGTCGCCGCCGATGCGGGCCAGCGAGTCCTCCGGCCGCACGGCACCCTGGATGCGTCGAGCGACAGCGACCAGCAGCTCATCACCCACCTGGTGCCCGCGGGTGTCGTTGACCGCCTTGAAGCCGTCGAGGTCCAGGAAGATGACGGCCACGTGCGGACCACTCGTGCGAGGTTCGACGGCGCCCAGTCGGCGAAGCAGCTCCCCCCGGTTGATCAGCCCGGTGAGGGGGTCCTGGCGGGACTCCCGGTCCAGCCGGACCCCGGTGGCCCACTGCTCGGTGATGTCGTGGAGGATCACCAGCGCAAGCGGCTGACCCGAGTCGTCGGGCGCCGAGAGCGGGGAGATCGACAGGGCCAGCCGGCGGTCGGCTTCTCCGGTGACGCTCCCCAGCCTGATCGTGAGGGACCGACCGGGGGCGCCCCGCCCCGCCTGCGCGGCGGTGATGCCGGGGAGCAGGTCCTCCGCGAGGGCGCCCACCACGTCGGCGGAGCTCCTGCCCAGCAGGACCCCAGCCGCCGGGTTCGCGTCGACGACCACCCCGATTGCGCCATCGGTGTTGGTCACCCGGAGCGTCGCGACCGGTGACTCGTCGAAGACCGCCCTGAGCAGTCCCGCGTGACCGCCTGCCTGCCCCTCCGTGCCACCAGCGATGCCGTCCCCGTCGCCCACAGCGATCAGTCCGGTGGATCGAGGACGCGGCGGGCAGCGTCCGCGCACCCCTGGGCTGTGAGGCCCAACCGCTCCAGGATCGCCGGGCGACCGGCATGCTCGAGGAACCCCTGGGGGATGCCCAGACGCTCCATGCGCACGTTGCGCCCTGCGTCGGCCAGGGCGGTCGCCAGGCTCGATCCGATCCCACCGGCCAGTCCGTTGTCCTCGACGACGACCACCCGCCCGACCTCTCCGGCGAGCTCCACCAGGGCGTCGGGCAGGGGCGTGACCCACAGGGGGGCGGCGACGACGACCTGCACGCCCTCGGCGGACAGCTTCTCCCCCGCCTCGCGCGCCACCGCGGCCATGCTGCCAACCCCGACGAGGAGGACCTGGGGCTCAGGATCCGCACGCAACAGGTCCATGCCGCTGACGGCGTCGACGGCTGGCAGGGGCTCAGCCAACCGGCCCTTGGGGAAGCGCACCACCGTGGGGCCGTCGGAGATCGCCACGGCCTGCCGCAGGGCCCGTCGCAGGGTCTCCTCGTCGCGCGGGGCGGCGACCCTGATGCCCGGGACCAGCCCGAGCATCGAGAGGTCCCACATCCCGTTGTGGGAGGCGCCGTCATCGCCGGTGACCCCCGCACGGTCCAGCACGATCGTCACCCCGGCGTGGTGCAGGGCCACGTCCATCAGGACCTGGTCGAAGGCCCGGTTCAGGAAGGTGGCGTACACCGCGACCACGGGGTGCAACCCTGCGAAGGCCATCCCGGCTGCCGAGGTCAGCGCATGCTGCTCTGCGATGCCCACGTCGTAGGTGCGATCCGGGAACTCGGCGCAGAACAGGTCCAGGCCTGTGGGGCAGAGCATGGCCGCGGTGATCGCGACGACGTCCGGGCGGTCGCGACCGATGGCCACGAGCTCGTCGGCGAACGCCGCGGTCCAGGTCGGCCCGCCGTTGCTCACGGGGATCCCGGTCTCGGGGTCCATGATCCCGACGCCGTGGAAGCGGTCCGCCTCGTCGTTCTCCGCCGGGCCGTACCCGCGGCCCTTCTGCGTGATGACGTGGACGATGACCGGCCCGCCGAACCGGCGCGCTGCCCGGAGCACCGACTCCACAGCGGCCACGTCGTGCCCGTCGACCGGGCCCAGGTACTTCAGCCCGAGGTCCTCGAACATCCCCTGCGGGGCGACGACGTCCTTGACTCCCCGCTTGACCCCGTGGAGCGCCTCGAACAGGGGCGAGCCCACCAGCGGCGTGCGGGCCAGCATGTCCTTGCCCCAGTCGAGGAACCGCTCGTAGCCCCTCGTCGTGCGCAGCGTGTCGAGGTGACGCGCGAGACCGCCGATCGTGGGGGCGTACGAGCGCTCATTGTCGTTCACGACGATGATCACCGGTCGGTGCGAGTCGGCGATGTTGTTCAGGGCCTCCCACGACATGCCCCCGGTCAGCGACCCGTCCCCGACCACGGCGACCACGCTGCGCTCGCCGAGGGTCCCGGCCTGCTCGAAGGCCTTGGCGATGCCGTCGGCGTAGGACAGGGCGGTGGATGCGTGCGAGTTCTCGATGACATCGTGAACGCTCTCCGAGCGCGACGGGTACCCCGACATCCCGCCCTCCTGGCGCAGGTGGTCGAAGCCCTCGCGGCGGCCCGTGATGAGCTTGTGCACGTAGGACTGGTGCCCGGTGTCCCACAGGATGACGTCCCTGGGGGATTCGAACACCCGGTGCAGCGCCAGGGTCAGCTCCACCACCCCGAGGTTGGGCCCCAGATGGCCCCCGGTGCGGCTGACCCTGTCGACGAGGAACGTACGGATCTCCTCGGAGAGCTCGTCGAGCTGCTCCGGGCTCAGCGCGCGCACGTCCGCGGGCGAGTCGATGCCCTCAAGCACGCCCACGTATGCGCCTCCTTGCTCGAGCGTCGTCACACAGTCTAGGAGTGAACGGCCGTCCGCACACCGCCGACGCCACCCTAGGGTGGTCCCCGTGACGACTCCCCCCGGCTGGCCGAGGTCCGTGCCCGACCCGGAGTCCCCCGCGTTCCCCGACAAGGTGGTCGGCTGGATGCTCGACCTGGTCCCGCCCGACTACCGCAGCCACGAGGTGTTCCGGCGATATCCCGTCATCCTCGCCAGGCTCGCGGCGCTGCACGCGGAGGCCTCGCTGCAGGCGGCCCGCAGCGCGTACGCCGGCGCCCGGCGCGACCTCGCGGGGCGCGTGCCGCCCGAGGCCGTCGAGGAGACGCTCGTGGCGCTGAGCAAGGAGGGTGCTCGCCTGGCCGCCCAGGTCCGCGAGGTCTCGCTCATCGAGGAGGCCCTGCAGGGTCGACGCTGGCGCCCGAAGCTCTAGTCGCCCGACCGATCCGGGGCCAGCCTGCGGTCAGCGCCCCAGGGCCTGGAAGCCCTGGTAGACCATGAATGCGGGCCAGAAGAGACCCTGCAGGATGGCCAGCAGGTACTCCCAGAACCCATCCGCCTGCTGCCAGAAGTACGCCCACGCCCCGAAGATGCCCAGTCCGTAGATCGCTCCGCCACCGGCCGCCGCACCCTTGTTGTCACTCATGCCGATCCCCACCTCTCCCGGTCCAGTGTCCTCCGGGAGAGGTGGGGATCGCGTGACGGGTGGCTACACCAGCGAGCGCAGCACGTACTGCAGGATCCCGCCGTTGCGGTAGTAGTCGGCCTCGCCCGGGGTGTCGATGCGCAGCACGGCCTCGAACTCGACGGCGGCGCCGTCGGACTTCTCCGCCCGCACGGACACGGTCCTGGGTGTGGTGCCCTCGTTCAGGGCCGTGACCCCGCTGATCGCGAACACCTCGCTGCCGTCCAGGCCCAGCGTGGCTGCGTCCTGGCCGGCCGGGTACTGCAGCGGCAGGACGCCCATGCCGATCAGGTTCGAGCGGTGGATGCGCTCGTAGGACTCGGCGAGCACCGCACGGACCCCCAGCAGGGCCGTGCCCTTGGCCGCCCAGTCCCGCGACGAGCCGGAGCCGTACTCCTTGCCCGAGAGCACCACGAGCGGGATGCCGGCCGCGGCGTAGGACTGCGCCGCGTCGTAGATGGAGGCCTGCGGGGCGCCCTCCAGGGTGAAGTCCCGGGTGAACCCTCCCTCCACCCCGTCCAGGAGCTGGTTGCGCAACCGGATGTTGGCGAAGGTGCCGCGGATCATGACCTCGTGGTTGCCGCGCCGGGACCCGTAGGAGTTGAAGTCCTTGCGGGCCACGCCGTTCTCCGCCAGGTACTGACCCGCGGGGCTCTCGGCCTTGATCGACCCGGCCGGGCTGATGTGGTCGGTGGTGACCGAGTCCCCCAGCTTGGCCAGCACGCGGGCCCCGACGATGTCGGTGACGGCATCGGGCTCGGCACGCATGCCGTCGAAGTACGGCGGCTTGCGCACGTAGGTGGAGTCATCGGCCCACGCGAACGTGTCGCCCACGGGAGTGGGCAGTGACTGCCAGGCCTCGTCGCCGGCGAAGACGTCGGCGTAGCGCGAGGAGTACATGTCCGCGTCGATGCAGGAGTCCACGGTCGCCTGGACCTCGGCGGGCGTGGGCCAGATGTCGCGCAGGAAGACCGGCTCGCCCTGGGGATCGGTTCCCAGGGGCTCACTGGTGATGTCCACGTCCATCGATCCGGCGATGGCGTAGGCGACCACCAGCGGGGGCGAGGCCAAGTAGTTCATCTTGACGTCGGGGTTGATGCGGCCCTCGAAGTTGCGGTTGCCCGACAGGACCGAGACCACGGCGAGGTCGGACTCGTTGACGGCGGCGCTCACGGCCTCGGGCAGCGGGCCGGAGTTGCCGATGCAGGTGGTGCACCCGTAGCCGACGAGGTCGAAGCCCATCTTCTCCAAGTAGGGGGTCAGGCCGGCCTTGTTGTAGTAGTCGGTCACGACCTTTGACCCGGGTGCGAGGGTGGTCTTGACCCAGGGCTTGCTCGTGAGCCCCCGCTCGACCGCCTTCTTCGCCAGGAGCGCGGCCCCGATCATGACCGAGGGGTTCGAGGTGTTGGTGCACGAGGTGATGGCGGCGATGACGACGGCGCCGTGGTCGATCTCGGTGCTGGTGCCGTCCTCGAGCACGACGGTCGTGGGGCGCGAGGGGCGTCCGGCCACGGCCCTGCCCGGACGGCCGCTGGGAGCCCGGTCCTCGCCGTCGGGGAACACGGCGGGCGGGTCGGAGGCCGGGAAGCTCTCCTGGCCGGCCTCGTCGACCGCCGAGACGGACTGGGGGTCGGCGTGGGCCACGTAGTCCCCGAGGGCCCCGCGGAAGGAGTCGCGGGCATCGGTCAGGGACACCCGGTCCTGCGGCCGCTTCGGGCCCGCCAGGGAGGGGACGATGGTGCCGAGGTCCAGCTCCAGCACCGACGTGTAGCGCGCCTCGCGGGACGGGTCGTGCCAGAGGCCCTGCTCCTTGGCATAGGCCTCGACGAGGGAGACCTGCTCCTCGGTGCGCCCCGTGAGGCGCAGGTAGCGCAGGGTCTCGTCATCGATCGGGAAGATCGCGGCCGTCGAGCCGTACTCGGGGCTCATGTTCCCGATGGTCGCGCGGTTGGCCAGCGGCACGCCGGCCACGGCCTCGCCGAAGAACTCGACGAACTTGCCGACCACGCCGTGCTTGCGCAGGATCTCGGTGATCGTGAGCACCATGTCCGTCGCCGTCGCGCCCTGCGGCAGCTCACCGGTCAGCTTGAAGCCGACGACCTGCGGGATGAGCATGCTCACGGGCTGGCCGAGCATCGCGGCCTCGGCCTCGATGCCACCGACGCCCCACCCGAGCACGCCCAGGCCGTTGACCATCGTCGTGTGCGAGTCCGTGCCCACGCAGGTGTCCGGGTACGCCTGGCCGTTGCGGACCATGACGACTCGCGCCAACGCCTCGATGTTGACCTGGTGCACGATGCCCGTGCCGGGCGGGACGACCTTGAACTCGTCGAACGCGGACTGCCCCCACCGCAGGAACTGGTAGCGCTCGCGGTTGCGCTCGTACTCGAGGGCCACGTTGCGGGTCGCGGAGTCGGGGGTGCCGAAGAAGTCTGCGATGACCGAATGGTCGATGACCAGCTCGGCGGGGGCCAGCGGGTTGATCTTGGCCGGGTCTCCCCCGAGGTCCTTCATGGCCTCGCGCATGGTGGCCAGGTCGACCACGCACGGCACGCCGGTGAAGTCCTGCATGATCACCCGCGCCGGGGTGAACTGGATCTCGTCGGTCGGCTCGGCGCCTGGATCCCACGCCCCCAGGGTGCGGATCTGGTCGGCGGTCACGTTGGCACCGTCCTCGGTGCGCAGCAGGTTCTCCAGCAGCACCTTGTGCGTGAACGGCAGCGCGTCGGCGCCCGGCACTGCGGAGATCCGGAAGATCTCGTGGGTGGTCCCGCCGACCTCGAACGTGCCACGTGCCCCGAAACTGTCCTTGCTCATGCAGACTCCTCCTCAGCGACCGATCAGAAGGCTATCGCGCCCTCCCGGGACCCGCGTGTCCCGTCATCCGAAAGTATCTTGATATCAAGATATCATCGGGGGGCGAGTTTGGCCACGCACTCCACGTGATGGGTCGTGGGGAACAGGTCGAGGGCGACGAGCTCCTCGAGGACCAGGCCGTTCGCTGCGAACGTGGCCACATCCCGGGCCAGGGCCACGGGGTCACATGCGACGTAGGCCACGGCCCGCGGACGTGCCGCGGCGATCGCCTGCACCACGACAGCTCCCGCGCCTGTCCTCGGGGGGTCGAGCACGACGAGGTCGCAGCCCTGGAGCGCACCCCCCCACGTGACCCACCGCTCGACCCCGGCGCGCACGACCGACACCGGGATCTCGCCGGCGTTCTGCTCGGCAAGGGCGCAGGCGCGCCGGTCGCCCTCCACCAGGGTGACGTCGAGCCCGCCGGGGACCGCCCCCGCCAGGCTCAGCCCGAACAGGCCGACGCCCGAGTACAGGTCCACGAGCCCCTCGCCGGCCTGGGGGTCCAGCATGCGACGGACATGCCCCACGAGGGTGCCGGCCGCACCGGGGTGGACCTGCCAGAACCCGTCGGGGGCGACCGACCACCGCCGCCCGTCAGCGAGCTCGTCGATCGCCCCCGCAGGCGGATCGGACTCGGGGAACGCCAGCGGCTGGCCCAGCGAGGGCGCGACGAAGCCCACCCGTCCTGCCTGCCAGGTACGGCCGAAGAGGTCGAGGGGGGCCAGACGTGGGTGCAGCTGCGGGCACTGTCCGCCGACCACGACATCGTGGGACCGGTGGCCCAGGAACCCTGCTCGTCCAGAGCGGTCCACGCCCACGGTCCCGCGGGTGCGCCAGCCCAGCCCGTCGTCGGCGACCGCATCGTGGGGGTCGTCCGGATCGGCGACGACGGCCACCTCGAACGTGTCAGGCAGGTCGATCCCGGCGAAGCGCACCATCGCCTCACGGACGACGGCGGCCTTGAGCCGCCGGGCCGCCGCCGGTGTCGCGTGCTGCCAGTCGCAGCCCCCGCACGCCAGGGCGACCGGGCAGGGCGCGACGCGCCGATCCGGGCTGGCGACCAGCACCTCCACGGCGTCCGCGCGCACGAACCTGGCCTTGCGCCCGATCGAGGTCACGCGGGCTGTGACCCGCTCACCGGGCAGCGCGTGACGGACGAAGAGGACCTGGCCCTCGTAGCGGGCGACGCAGTGGCCGCCATGGGCCACCGCCCCGACGTCGACGACGACCTCGTCCCCGACGGTCATGCCCCCGCCTACCGGAGCGATGACCCGGCCCCCATCTCCCCGGCCACGAAGTCCTCTGCGGTCTGGGCGTCGGGCATGCCCCGCCGCTGAGCGCCGGGGGCCAGGACCTCGGGCTCGTCGGCGATGCGCTCGCTGGACAGCAGCTGCCACGGGACGCTGACCACCATCACCCCGGGCGAGAACAGCAGTCGGCTCTTGAGCCGCAGGGCGCTCTGGTTGTGCAGCAGGTGCTCCCACCAGTGCCCGACGACGTACTCGGGGACGTACACGCAGACGAGGTCCCGCGGTGAGCTGCGGCCCAACCCGCGGACGTACTCCACGACTGGCCGCGTGATCTCCCGGTAGGGCGAGTCCAGCACCTTCAGGGCAACCGGGATGCGCCGGCGCTCCCATTCGCTGACCAGCCGGGCAGTCGCGTCGTCGTCCACGTCCACCGTGACTGCCTCGAGGGCGGTCGGACGGGTCGCCCGCGCGTAGGCCAGCGCGCGCAGGGTCGGCTTGTGGATCTTGGAGACCAGGACGATCGCGTGCACACGGCTGGGAAGGGTCACGGTCTCGTCGTCGCCGGCGACGAGCTCGACGGAGACGCGGTCGTAGTGCTTCCTGATCGACTCCATGATCAGGTACAGGAACCCCATGGCGATGCAGACCATCCACGCACCGTGCGCGAACTTGGTGACCAGCACGATCGCCAGGACGGTGGCGGTCATGCAGAAGCCGACAGCGTTGACCAGGCGCTTGCGCTGCATCTGCCCCCTCTCGGCGGGGTCCCGCTCGTCCCTCAGGTGCCGGTTCCAGTGCTTGATCATGCCGAACTGGCTGAGGGTGAACGACACGAACACACCGATGATGTAGAGCTGGATCAGCGCCGAGACGTTCGCGTCGTAGACGTAGATGAGCACCCCAGCGAGGCCCGCCAGGGTGACGATCCCGTTGCTGAAGGCCAGGCGGTCGCCACGCGTGTGCAGCTGGCGGGGCAGGTAGCCGTCGCGGGCGAGGATCGAGCCGAGGACGGGGAACCCGTTGAAGGCGGTGTTGGCGGCCAGGACCAGGATCAGTGCGGTCACGACGGACACGAACACGAACATCGGCATGAAGTTCGAGAAGACCGCCTGGGCCACCTGGGCGATGACCGTCTTCTGCTCGGCACCCGGGGGCATCCCGATCAGGTCCTCTGTGGTCTCGGCCACCTTCACCTTCGTGGTGACGGCCAGCCACGTGATGCCACCGAACATCGTCATGGCGATGGCACCCAGCATGGCCAGCGTCGTGGCGGCATTGCGGCTCTTCGGCTTGCGGAAGGCAGGCACACCGTTGCTGATGGCCTCGATGCCGGTGAGGGCGGTCGTGCCCGAGGAGAAGGCGCGGGCGATGAGGAACACCAGCGCCGCGCCCGCGAAGTTGGCCTCCGGCTTGATCACCCAGTCGGCGGACTCCGCGAGGAGGACATCCCCGCGGAACATCCGCACGGCCGCCCAGATGAGCATCGAGAAGATGGCGAAGATGAACGCGTAGGTCGGCACGGCGAACGCGGTGCCGGACTCCCGCACGCCGCGCAGGTTGACCAGGGCCAGCAGCACGGTCAGCCCGACCGCGATCGCCACGCTGTGCTGACCCATCCAGGGGATCGCCGAGGATGCGTTGGCCACGGCCGACGAGATCGACACGGCCACTGTCAGCACGTAGTCGACCATCAGCGCGCTTGCGACGAAGACCCCCCAGCGCGGTCCCAGGTTGGTCGAGACGACCTCGTAGTCGCCGCCGCCGGAGGGATAGGCATGGACGTTCTGCCGGTAGGACAGGACCACGACGAGGAAGACGATGATGACCGCGGCGGCGACCCACGGCGCGTACTGGTAGAGCGCGTACCCGCCCAGTGACAGGACGAGCAGGATCTCCTGGGTGGCGTAGCCGTTGGACGACAGCGCGTCGGAGGCGAAGACCGGCAGGGCGATGCGCTTGGGCAGCAGCGTCTCGCCCAGCTGGTTGGTGTGCAGCGCGCGGCCGAACAGCACTCGCTTGGCCGCGTCGGAGAAGGTGCCCACGTGGGTGAATGCTACGCACAGCGCGCGCTTCGACGGGACGCGTGTAGCGTTCCTGCCGTGCACATCGTGATCCTCGGCTGCGGTCGGGTCGGCTCAGCACTGGCTCAGACCATGGATCGGCAGGGCCATTCGGTGGCCGTCGTCGACATGGACCCCGAGGCGTTCCGGAAGCTCTCGCCCGACTTCGGTGGGACCACCGTCGTCGGGATCGGCTTCGACCGCGACACCCTGATGGAGGCCGGCATCGCCCACGCACAGGCGTTCGCAGCGTGCAGCAGCGGCGACAACACCAACATCATCGCCGCGCGCGTGGCCCGCGAGACCTTCGGCGTCGGCAATGTCGTGGCCCGCATCTACGACCCCCGTCGCGCCGAGGTCTACCAGCGCCTGGGCATCCCCACCGTGGCCAGCGTCTCGTGGTCCACCGACCAGATGCTGCGCCGGCTCCTCCCCCGCGGCGCGCAGGAGGAGTGGACCGATCCCAGCGGGACGATCGCCCTGGCCGAGATGACCGTCCACGCCGACTGGGTCGGCCGGGCGGTGCACGACCTGCAGGACACGACCGGGGCACGGATCGCGTTCCTCACCCGCTTCGGGGTCGCGGTGCTGCCCTCGCGGGAGACGATCCTCCAGGACGGTGACATCGTCCACGTCCTGCTCATGCGCGACGACGAGGAACGCATCCAGGAGATCTTCCAGGCCGCGCCGGAGGGACATCGATGAGGGTCTGCATCGCAGGTGCGGGCAAGGTCGGGCGCGCCATCGCCCGCGAGCTGCTCCACAACGGCCACGAGATCCTCCTGGTCGACAAGGAGGCCGACATCGCGCGCATCGGTGTCGTCGAGGGGGCCCACGTGCTCTGCGCCGACGCCTGCGAGGTCTCGGCCCTCGAGGAGGCCCAGCTGCAGACCTGCCAGGTGGTGGTGGCCGCGACAGGTGACGACAAGGTCAACCTCGTGGTGTCGCTGCTGGCCAAGACCGAGTTCGGCGTGCCGCGCGTGGTGGCCCGCGTGAACCACCCGAAGAACGAATGGCTGTTCAACGAGGCCTGGGGCGTGGATGTCGCGGTGTCGACGCCGCAGATGCTGTCGGCCCTGGTCGAGGAGGCGGTGACCGTCGGGGACCTCGTCCGGCTGTTCACGTTCCGCCAGAGCAACGCGAACCTCGTGGAGCTGACCCTGGGCGCCGACTCACCGGTCGTGGGCCAGCGGGTCGGCGACGTCGCGTGGCCGCCCGACACGTCGCTGGTGGCCATCCTGCGCAGCCTGCAGGTGATCGCGCCGAGCCCGGACGATCCCCTCGAGGCCGGGGACGAGCTGCTCTTCGTGTCCGCCCCCGACCAGGAGGAAGCCATCCAGTCGCTGCTGTCCCCCTGATCAGGCGGACTCCGGCTCCAGGCCGGTGACGGGCTCGAGCGCCGCGGTCTCGGCGTCGACCTCCTTGAGCACGGGATGGATGATCCGGTAGCTCAGGTAGGCGGCGAGCAGGAACAGCGGCCAGCCCAGGGCGAGCTTGGCCACGCCGAGCATCCCCACCGCGCCGGCGAAGTACATGGGCAGCTGGATGACCAGGCGCAGCGCGAACATGCCCACCCAGATCCACGACGCCGTGGCGTAGGCCCGGTACTGCCGCGGATCGGAGCGCCAGCCGGTGGCATCCCCACGGACGTAGCCGACGATGACCCCGAGCAGCGGCCACCGGACGATGCACGAGACCGCATAGGCCAGCATGTACGCGACGTTGATGAGGATGCCGATCAGGAAGTAGTTCTCCGCCTTGCCGGTCCGGGTCGCGACGAACGCCGAGATGGCGACACCGAAGAAGCCGGCAACCACCTGCTGCAGCGACTCGTGCCGCGCAAGTCGAACGATGGCGATGCCCAGTCCGGCGACCAGCGCTGCGATGACCGAGGGGCGCAGCTGCTGTGAGGTGGCCAGGTAGGCGATCACGAAGACAGCAGCCGGGAGCCCGGAGTCCACCATCCCCCGCCAGCCGCCGATGGCCTGCTCGAGCATGGCCCGGTCGACGCCCAGCGCGTCAGCGTCCAGTGCGGTGGGCGCCCCCGTGGCGGGATCCCGTGGTTCGTCGCTCACGAGGCCCCGGCTGTGGCGCGCAGCTCGTAGCGGGGGTTGAAGATGGTGGGGTCGGTCTCGTTGCAGGTGATCCTGCCGGTGACGACGATGGAGCGGCCCGGGGTGATGCCCAGGATCTGCCGCCGACCCAGCCACACGAGCCGGACGTGCCCGGAGCCGTCGTACAGCTCCGCCTCGACCGCGGGCACGGTCTCGCGGGGTCGCAGGGTCACCGAGCGCAGGACGCCCGAGACGGTCGACTCCTCACCGCCGACGCACCTGACGATGGGGGTCGCCCCGACGGCAGTCAGGGATCCCTGGAGCGCCTCGGCATGCTGCTCGGACTTGCTCTTCCCCAAGCTGGCGCCGATCCTCTGGATCAGGTTGGGTCTCGTCGTGGACACAGCACAAGGGTAGCGGCGTCAGCCGGCACCGACGAGTCGTGTCGGGCGACGAGGTTCCCGGCGCTCGCCCGGGGGTCCCTGTCGCCCGCCTCAGCGGATCTCGGTGATCTCCGGGCCGCGCTCGAACGGATCGAGGTCCGCGTAGCGCTCCGGGGCCCCGTCATCGTCCCCTGCATCCTCAAGGTCCTCCGCGTCCTCGACCGGCTCGGTCACCGGCTGCGCGGGCAGGGTCAGCGGCAGTGGGTCACGAGGAGCCATCGCAGAGGTGCCGCGGACCACGATGGTCTGGCGGACGAGCTGGTGCAGGGCGTCGTTCGGGTCCGGCTCCACGGCAGCGGCACCCAGGAACACCGCCCGAAGGAACCACCGGGGCCCGTCGATGCCCACGAACCGGACCGGCTGCGTCACCTGCGCCCCCTCAGGTGTGCGGGCCGGAAGCACGCCGCGCACCTCCGGTCCGAAGGCGCCCTCCCCCTCGGAGACCTTCGCCCCGGCCGTCCCGGCCAGCTCCGCCAGCATCTCAGCCCGGATCTCGTCCCAGAGACCCTCCGACCGGGGCGCAGCGAACGCCTGCAGCTGCACGGCGGCGCCATCGCCGACGCCCGTGACGGCGCGGACCTCCTGGGTGTTCGGATCGGCCTCCACCTGCACGCTGATCCCCGGCAGGCCAGGGATCAGCAGGCCTCCGAGGTCCAGTCGCGGGACATCCTGGTCGGCCTGGTCGGACTCCGACTCGTCGAACGGACCATTGGAGCGGTCGAAGGCCGAACGGGACCCCTGGTCGTCCTCGGCGTCCCCATCGGGCCCCTGCCCGTCGACGCCCGCGACGTCGTCGAGGACATCGGAGCGCTCCACGCCCTCTGCGGGTGCCTCGGCGCCCTCAGGCGCGGGGCGTCGTTTGAACAGGGCCATCAAAGCCTCCAGTCGGGTGGTGCACCAGCGTCACAGGCTACCCGCAGCGTGGCCCCCCGTGGAACCGAAGCCGCCGTCGCCGCGGGCCGACCCGGGGAGCCGCTCGACCTCGTGGAATCGCGCCCTGACGACCGCCTGGATCACGAGCTGCGCGATCCGATCGCCCCGATGGAGGACCACGGGCGTGCTCGGATCGAGGTTGATCACGCTCACCTTGATCTCGCCCCGGTAGCCGGCGTCCACCGTCCCGGGCGCGTTCACCAGCGAGACCCCGTAGCGCACGGCCAGGCCGCTTCGCGGGTGCACGAAGGCCGCGAACCCGTCCGGCAGCGCGATGGCGATCCCCGTCGGGAGCAGGGCACGCTCCCCTGGCGCCAGGGTGACGTCGACCGTGGTGACGAGGTCAGCGCCGGCGTCCCCGGGGTGCTCGTACGACGGGATCGGCACCGAGGGATCCAGCCTGGTGATCAGGACATCGGTCATGGGTTCATCTCCGCCGGTGGCCCGGCATCACCATCGGCGATGGCCAGTGCGACCTCCGTGGGCCGCCCGTGGGATCGGAAGTGGCCGATCTCCACCTGGATGAACAGCGCCGAGGCGGTCACCGCGATCGGCCCGTCCACGCCCAGCCTCCCGATGGCGGCGGTGTACACCTTGCGGCCCGACACGCCGGTGATCCGCGCGTGGAACTCCAGGACGGAGCCAACCGGCACCGGGCGCACGAAGTTCGTCTCCAGCCGCGCGGTCACCGCCGGTCGCATCAGGAGCCAGTTGACGGCTCCCAGCACCTCGTCGACGGCAGCGGTCAGCAGGCCCCCGTGTGCCAGTCCGGGTGCGCCCTGGTGGTCGGCGGTCACCTCGAAGGCCGCCGTGAGCGTCAGCCCCTCCCCGGCGCGCACCTGCATGTGCAGGCCGGCGGGATGGTCCGCGCCGCAGCCGAAGCAGTGCCGGTAGTGCGAGGCGATCATCGTTCCCGCAGGGACGGCATCGGGGCTGCGTGGCGGGAGGATCGCCTCGGGGCCCGGTGTCGTCCCCGGGCCGATCGGCTGGGGCTCCATCACGACCCGACCCTACCCAGCGACGCCCACGCGTCAGCGCGGCGGGGCGGCTTCCGGACCCGCATTCGGCCCGGGTGCGGTGGCAGTGCCAGAGTGGGCGCCGTGACCGCAGCCGATCCCCATCCCGGCCCCACCTACAGCGAGCGGCTGTGGCCGGGCCCGGTCGTCTGGATGCTCGCCCTGGGCACCATCGTCGCCCTCGCAGTCGCCTACGGGAGCTCCCTGGGTGCCAGGGCCGGCTGGATGGTGGCCCTGGTCGGGGTGCTTGTCACGGTGCTCCTGATCGCCCGGAGCGCGGCGCCGGTCACGGTCACCGACCGCGGCCTGCGCGCCGGCCGCGCGGCCATCGGCTTCGACTCCATGGGGCGCGTGCTCGCCCTTGACGCAGGCCAGGCCCGGTCGGCGCGAGGTCCCGATGGCGATCCGACGGCCTACCTGCTGCTGCGTCCGGGGGTCGGGCCCGGTGCCGTCCTGGTCGAGGTGACCGACGCCGAGGACCCGCACCGCACGTGGCTGGTCGCCACGAGGCATCCCGAGCCTTTGGCGCGCGCGATCGAGACGGCCCGTGGGAGGCTTTCGCCATGACGACCGCTACCGCAACCACGTCCGACAACTCACGCTCGTTGGTCCATGCCGCCGCCCCCGTGCTGACCCTGGCGGGCACCTGGGCGGTGCGCAAGGTGATGATGAAGGCCTACGAGTCGCGCACCGGCAAGCCCGCACCGGTGATCTACAGCCGCGAGGCCTCGGTGGTCTCCAAGGTGCTGTGGGCGGCATCCATGGCTGCCACGATCGCCCTCATCGAGGTCGTCATCTGGCAGATCTTCGAGTCCGACGACGACTGAGGCGTCCCGGGGAGTGACCCCGGGCGCCCTCAGGCAGCGCACTCCTTGCAGATCGGCATCCCGTCCTTCTCGCCTGCCAGCTGGCTGCGGTGGTGGACCAGGAAGCAGCGACCGCACGTGAACTCGTCGGCCTGGCGGGGCAGGACGCGCACGCTCAGGCTCTCGTCGGAGAGGTCCGCGCCCGGCAGCTCGAGGTTCTCGGCGAGCTCCGTCTCGTCAACATCGACGGTCGAGGCCGCCTTGTCGATCCGGCGGGCCTTCAGCTCCTCGATGCTGTCCTCGGCAAGACTGTCGTCCTCGGTCTTGCGCGGCGCGTCGTAGTCGGTGGCCATGCTGGTACTCCCCCCATGATGGGATCGTTTCGGATCGGTACAACATCACAGCGTGGGGAGTTTATGCCCACGCCGCGCAGCGCATTGTGCCCCATGATGGTCCAGAGCACTGCATGACACGGCCCAGCCGGGCCCGACTGGAGGAGGACCATGGCCCTGTACGCCATCGGGGAGCGTACCCCGACGATCCATCCCACCGCGTTCGTGCATCCCGAGGCCGTCATCATCGGGGACGTCACGGTGGGGGCGGAGGCCTCGATCTGGCCCACCGCGGTCCTGCGTGGGGACACGGGTCGCGTCGTCATCGGCGACCAGACCTCCGTCCAGGATGGCAGCGTCCTGCACTGCACGGACACCCTGGACACCATCATCGGCGCCCGGTGTGTGATTGGTCACAGGGCCCATCTGGAGGGGTGCACGATCGAGGACGACAGCCTGGTCGGGTCCGGCTCCGTCGTCCTGCAGCGTGCCGTGGTGCGAACTGGGGGCATGGTGGCGGCCCAGGCCCTCGTCCCCCCGGGGACCGAGGTCCCCAGCGGCTCGGTGGCCATGGGGGTGCCGGCGCGGATCAAGCCCGATGCCGTGCCCGAGGGGATGATCGCGTCCTCGGTCGAGACCTACGTGGGCAATGCCCACTGGTACAACGCGCAGCTGCGCAGGATCGGCTGACTCCCGGACGGCTTCACGCGGCACGAACCGGTCCGACCGGACGTCCGTCATCCCGGCGGCCCGAGACTTGGATGAAACCGCTCGTAGCGCCCGAGAGTTGGACGAGTCGGGGGCGTGCGGGGCGGCGGGGGCGGGGCGGCTCAGTCTCGGTCGGCGCCTGCTTGCGCCAGGAGGTCCTTGAACTCCTGGGCGAGGTTGGCCGGGGCCAGCCAGGTGAGCTCGCTGGACGGCGGGCCGTCCCCGGGACCTCCGGCCACGAGCCCGGACTCCGTGGCGATGAGCACGCCGGCGGCGAAGTCCCAGGGGTTCAGGCCGCGCTCGTAGTAGCAGTCGACGCGGCCGCTCGCCGCCCAGCACAGGTCGACGGCAGCAGCACCCGCTCGCCGGATGTCGCGGACGGCAGGGAGGACGGTGGCCAGCGCCCGGGCCTGGGACGCCCGACGCGCTCGCGCATAGCCGAAGCCGGTGCCGACCAGGGCCTGGCTCAGGGCCTCCGGTGCCCCAGGGACGGTCCTCGTGACCCGTCCACCCTCGACCCGGACGGCACCCTGGCCGCGCACGGCGACGAACGTCTCGCCGAGCCTCGGGACGTCGACGACTCCCACCTGGACCACACCGTCGACCTCCGCGGCGATGCTGACCGCCCAGCTGGGAAGTCCGTAGAGGTAGTTCACGGTCCCGTCGAGGGGGTCCACGATCCAGCGCACGCCGGTGGTACCCCGCACGATCAGCGCCTTCCTCGCCCAGCAGCCCGTCGTCGGGACGATCGGCCAGGATCGTGCCCACGACCAGGGCCTCGGCCTCGGTGTCCATCTGCGTGACCACATCCGTCAGGGTCGACTTCGTCGTGACCGTCAGGGTCCGCTCCCGTCCCGCCATCAGCAGGTCACCGGCAGCGCGCGCGGCACGCCAGGCGACCCCGAGCAGCTCGTGATCGAGGCCGAGGTCGGGCACGGTGCTCGCCGACGGGAGGCCGCTCACGAGTCCGCCCCGCAGAGCGCCGGTCGCGGGGCACGGGGGTTCGGGCAGCAGCCCACGGCACACGGGACGGCCCTGGGCCCGAGCAGCCCCGTGGTCGGTCGCTGGACGCCCGACACGCCGTCGGCAGTGGCCCGAGCCTCGTCGAACAGGTCTGCGACCATGGCGATGAACCTGGGGTCGGTGCCGGCCGTGGCCGCGCGGGCGACCGGGATGCCGGCCGCCGCCGCCTGCTCGGTGGCGACGGTGTCGAGGTCCCAGATGACCTCCATGTGGTCGCTGATGAAGCCGATCGGGACCATCACCGCGCCCGGGGCCCCTTCGGCTGCCAGCGCAGCCAGGTGGTCACCGATGTCCGGCTCGAGCCACGGGATGTGCGGTGCGCCGGATCGCGACTGGTACACGAGGTCCCACTCGTCGCCCCGACCCAGGGCCGCAGCGATCGTCGCCGCCACATCCCGGTGCTGGGCGACGTAGTCGCAGGTCCGGGCATCCGCGGTCGGGATCGAGTGGGTCGTGAACACCAGGCGGCTGCCCTCCGGAAGGCCGGCGAGGCTGGCGCGCGTCGCCTCGACCATCGACTCGATGAACGCCGGATGGTTGAAGTAGGTCCGCAGCTTGACCACCTGCGGCGACCAGCCCGCATCCGAGGACCGCACCTCGGCCAGGGCATCGTGGAGGTTCTCGCGATACTGCCGGCATCCCGAGTAGGACGAGTACGCCGAGGTGAGGAACGCGAAGATGCGGCTGGCGCCAAGGTCCCGGGCCTCGCCCAGCGCGGAGTCCAGGTAGGGGTCCCAGTTGCGGTTGCCCCAGAGGACCTTCACCGGCTCGCCGCGCCCGTCGAGCTCGGCGCGGACCTGCTCGACCAGCGTGCGGTTGATCGCGTTGATGGGCGAGACGCCGCCGAAGTGGGCGTAGTGCGCGCCCACCGCCACCAGCCGCTCACGAGGGATTCCCCGCCCCCTCGTGACGTTCTCGAGGAAGGGGACGACGTCATCGGGGCCCTCAGGGCCGCCGAACGACACGACCAGCAGCACATCCACGCCCCTGATCCTCCCCGACATGTGCCGCGCCAGCCACTGCGGGACGCCAAGTGGGGCACAATGTGCCCGATTGCCATGTGGCAGCTGGAGGAGTGCGATGCGCGAGTTGAGGTTCGATGGCCTGTCCCCCGATGGCACACGCCTGATCCTGGCGGGCAAGGACGGCCAGAAGTGGTCTGTCGTGATCGATGAGCGCATCGAGGCCGCAGTTCGGCGCGATCGGGCCCGGATCGGCCAGGTGGAGATCGAACAGGCGGGCATGCTGCGCCCCAGGGAGATCCAGGCGCGGATCCGCTCGGGCCAGACGGCCGAGGACGTTGCCGCCGCCAGCGGCCTGCCGATCGAGCACATCCGCCGCTTCGAGGGACCGGTTCTCACCGAGCGCGCATGGGTCGCACAGCAGGCGCAGGCCACCGAGGTGCGCCGCCCGGGCGGGGACATCGAGCTCGGGGACCTCGTCTCCGAGCGCCTGCACGCCGAGGATGTCGACCCGGCTGACATCGCCTGGGACGCCTGGCGGCGTGACGACGGCACATGGGTCGTCATCGCCACGTTCCCGCTGCCCCCCAACACGCATGTGGCCACCTGGACCTATGACAGCGCCAGTCGCACCATGACCGTCGTGGACGACAACGCGCGCTCCCTGTCCGCGATCGATCCCCAGGCCCCCCTGCGCCTGGCGGCCTCCCGACCGACGCTGTCCACCGTGGCGCCCCTCGAGGATGAGGACCATCCCCACGGGGGGGCCGCACACGCACCGTCGGTCATGACGTCGCTGCCCGCCTGGGGCCAGCCACGCCAGCGGCCCGAGGACGATGCGGTCGGGCTGGACGACGACGTGGAGCCCGAGGACGTGGTGGAGCTCGAGGAGCCGCTCGTCGATCCTGAGGAGGAGTCCGACGAGGCGCCCGAGGAGTTCGACGAGGCCGAGCCCGGTACCGGCACCGCAGTCGAGGCCGAGATCGATGCAGGGGCCGACGACGAGGCTGACGAGGCCGATGACACGGAGCCTGAGCCCGTGTCATCGGGGCCGACGGCAGATGCCGAGGACGTGCCGCTGTTCCCGACGCCCGACCCCCCGGCCCACCGCCCCACGGGCAAGCCCAGCGTGCCCAGCTTCGACGACATCCTCTTCGGGCCGGGCCCCGGCAAGTAGCCGGGGGACCTCCGGCCTCGCGAGGGTCTCCCCAGCAGCACGGGTCAGGGCAGTACGGCCTCAGGGGTGACCCAGGGACTGTCAGCGCGGGCCTGCGGCTGCCCCCGAGGCGCGCAGCGGGATGAGGACCTCGGCATCGGTCAGGCCGCCGTGCTGGCCGCGCAGCCCCGAGACGATCCGGTCGACGCGGTCGGAGGTCAGTGCCCAGTTCCCGCGGGCGATCGCCACGACGTCCCCGATGCGATCGGCGTACCACTCGTCCACCGGGCCGAGTAGGTCCGACACCCCCTCGCGGGTCCGCACCTCCGCGCGATCCCCGAGCTCGTCGGCCCACCGACGCCGCACCGCCTCCGCGCGGCCGGCAGCGCAGTAGACGTGGCGGACCCGCGGCTCCCCCAGGATCGTGACCACGTCGGACCGGAGCCCCGGGAGGCCCTCGATGTCGATCCGACGGTCGTCGGGGATGTCGACGATGCCGTGGTCGGCCGTCACGAGCAGCGCAACGTCGTCGGCGACCAGGTCCAGGAGCCCGTCCACCAGGGAATCCACACGGGCAAGCTCCGCCCGGTAGGCGGCTGAGGCCACGCCGTGGACGTGCGCTGCCTTGTCCAGGTCCGGCCAGTACACGTAGGTCAGGCCGGCACGGCGTTCGCTGCGGCTCCGGCTGATCGCGGCTGCGGTCACCTCCAGGCGTGCCGGGAGGGTGTCGGCCCCCGGGTAGTCGCCACCTCGCAGGGCGGCTCGGGTCAGCCCGCTGGTCCGGTGCGCCGCGGGGGCGACGCTGGTCACGAGGGCGCCCGCGCTGGCTGCGCGCTCCAGGACGGTCGGCTCCGGCTGGGTCGCGATCGGGTTGGGCTCCCCACCCCATGACAGGGGCGCCAGGACGGTGCCGTCATCGAGGCGGAAGGAGGTGCCCACGATGCCGTGCATCCCCGGTGGCAGCCCCGTGCCGAGGCTGGTCAGGGAGACGCAGGTGGTCGAGGGGAAGGGAGCTGCCAGCGGGCCGACCTCGTGCATCGCGGACAGGCGGGGGGCGACCGGGGCGTGCTCGGCGAGCTGGAGCGAGCCGAGGCCGTCGACGAGCAGGACGACCACGTGCCGGGGCGCCCCAATGACCCCACCGAGCGGCCCCACGAGGCCGTTCGGGTCGCTGGCGAAGCCCGGCACGCCGAGCAGGTGCGCAGCCGCCGGGAGGAGCTCGGCCAGCGGCCGGGCCGTCACCGGGCGCGCTGGCTGATCGCTGCCGACAGGGCCGCTGCGAAGTCCAGGGTCCGGACCACCGCGTCAGCGCCGTCTCCGGCCTCGGAGACCCGGACCGAGAAGTCGTCGTTGGACGCCGCCCCCGTGAAGCCGTGGTCGGCGGTGCACTCGGGGTCCCCGCACCCCGCAGGTTCGAGGTCCAGCCGCGAGACCGCGCCCCATCCGATCGTGAGCATGACCTCGCGCACGGTGCCGCCGGGCTTGTGCAGGGCGGGGTTGCCCACGATCCGGTTCACGACCACCGACTTCACGTCGGTCAGGCGCACGGCCTCCGAGTTGGCCGACGCGTAGGGCACCGGACACGTCTCGTCGGGCGGGAAGTCGTCGATGTGCAGCACGAGGAGGCGGGTCCCGGTGAGCAGCAGCAGCGAGATGTGCCGGCGCAGCTCCTCGTGGTCGAAGGTGGCCTCGTGCTGGATGACGTAGCTGATCGGCTCCTCGTCGGCCAGGGCCGTGGCCATGGTGTCGGCGACGAGCTCCGGGTAGTACCCGGACGCAGCGATCTCGGAGCGCAGCTGGGACTTGGGGTTCACCGGGGAATCCTCCCACGTCCCTCAGCCATCGAGCAGCCTGCGTACCCCCACGTCGAGGCGCTCCCACTGCATCCTGATCCGCCCGGTCGCCCCGAGGACGGCGGCACCCGAGCCCGACACGATGATCGGGTTGAGGTCCAGCGACGCCAGGGCGGGCACCTCGTCGACGAGGAGCCCGAGCCGGGCGATGATCTGGCAGAGCGCCTCGACATCGACCGGGTCAGCTCCTCGGTAGCCGCGCAGCAGGGGCGCTGCCTTCGGCGCAGCCACCAACCGCCGTGCCTCGGACATGCTCAGCGGCGGGATCCGGTAGGCATGGTCGCCCAACAGCTCGGACGCGACTCCCCCGACGCCGAACCTGACGACCGGGCCGAACAGGGGGTCGTCGACGGCACCCGCGAGCGTGGCCACCCCGGGCGGGGCCATCGACTGCACGACCAGCCGATTGCCGGCCATGTCGTCGAGCTGGGCGAGCATCGACAGGTACGCGGCGCGAACGGCCCGTTCCGACTCGAGGTTCAGGCGGACGCTGCCGAGGTCCACCCGGTGCGCCAGCCACGGTGCGGTGGTCTTGAGCACCACGGGATAGCCGAGCGCCTGCGCAGCCTCGACTGCCTCCTCCTCGGAGCGCACCGGTCGCGAGGGCCAGACCCGGATCCCGTAGCTCGCGAGCAGCTCGGCGACCTGCTCGGGGGTGAGGTCGATCCCGGGGGCTGTCGGGTCCGCAGGTCCGGGATCCTCGGCGTCCTCCAGGAGAACGGCGGTCGAGTCCTTGCGGGCGTCGGCCACCCATGTGGCCACGAGCTCGGCGGCGCGCTCGGGATCGACATCAGGGAACGAGGGCACGTCCACGAGCTCGGCATCCCGCCACCGGGCGTACCCACGGACCAGCGCAAGGGCGTGCACAGCGTCCTCGACGTTGGAGAAGGTCGGCACCGACCCGTGCTCCGGATGTCCGTCCGGGCCGCTGACGGGGAGCAGTCCCATGCCGGCCGGGATCAGCCCGGTGCCGTCCGCCGCGGGCATGACCGCGACGATCGGCTTGTTCGAGTCCATGCTCACGGCTGTGATGGCTGCGTGCACCTCCGCCTGGTCAGCCCCCACGCTGGGGATGTGGACGAAGACGACGGCGTCGCACGCGGTGTGCTCCACGGCACCGCGGATGGACGTGGCGATGTCGCTGGCCGGTGCCGACTGCGGAAGGCTCGGGTGGCCGTAGGCCACGGTCAACCGCACCGACTCGATCGCGTCGGCGGCGAGGATCTCCAGGGCCGCCGAGGTGCCCACGACCGCGACCCGGTCCCCGCGCGGCAGTGGCTGGTAGGCCAGCACCGCAGCGACGTCGAAGAGCTCCCCCAGTGACGACGTCTGGATGACGCCGCTCTGCTCGAACACCGCATCCACCGCGCCGGGGGGCAGCGTGGTCCGTCGGACGTGGTGTCCCAGGGGCAGCGTCTGGGTGTAGCGACCGCTGCGCACCGCCACGACCGGCTTCGTGCGGCTCAGGCGTCGCGTGATCCGGGTGAACTTGCGCGGATTGCCGATGCTCTCCAGGTACAGCAGGATCAGGCTGGTCGCCGCATCGGACTCCCAGTACTGCAGCAGGTCGTTGGCCGACACGTCGGCGCGGTTCCCGGCGGAGACGAAGCTGCTCAGGCCCAGTCCCCGGCGCGCCACCGTCTCCAGGACGGTGACACCGAGGGCTCCGGACTGGCAGAACAGCCCCACTCGGCCGCGGCCCGGGACCAGGGGCGACAGGCTCGCGTTCAGGCTCACGCGCGGGTCGGTGTTGATGATCCCCAAGCAGTTCGGGCCCACCACGCGCATCCCGGACTCGCGGGCGGTGCGCACGAGCTGGCGCTGGCGCGCGCGGCCCTCGTCCGTGGCGGTGTCGGCGAACCCGGACGAGACCACCACCAGCCCGCTGACCCCGGCGGCGGCGCACTCGCTGACAACGGCGAGGACCGCGTCGGCAGGCACCGCCACCACAGCCACGTCGACCGGCTGGGGGATGTCGGTGATGTGCGGGTAGGCGGGCACGCCGAGGATCGATTCCGCCTCGGGGTGGATGGCGTAGAGCGGGCCGTGGGAGCCGTAGTCGCGCAGGTGCCGGAGCAGCTCGTGCCCGATCCGGCCCGGGGTCCGCGACGCGCCGATCACCGCGACGCCGACGGGGTTGAGCAGGCGCTCGACCGAGCGGGCCTCGCTGCGATGCTCGCGCGCCGCCCGGACGTCCAGGACCTTCTCCGTCGGCTCCAGGTCGAAGGTGAGGTGGAAGACCCCGTCCTCCATCCGCTGGCTGACCACGTACCCGGCCTCGCGGAACGTGCCCAGCATGCGCCGGTTGTTCGGCAGGACCTCGGCGACGAACCTGCGCAGCCCCGTCTCCCAGGCAGCCGCCGCGAGATGCTCGAGGAGGACCGCACCCAGGCCCCGGCTCTGGTGGTCGTCGCGCACCACGAACGCCACCTCGGCGTCGCGCGAGTTGAGCCGGTCGAAGCGCGCCACGGCGATCAGCTCCCCGGCCTCCGTGGCCACGAGCGCCACGCGGTCGGTGTAGTCGACGTTCACGAATCGCGCGACGTCGCGCTCGGAGAGCTCCGGGTAGGGGGCGAAGAAGCGGAAGTAGATCGTCTCGGGCGACAGCCTCGAGTGGAACTCGACCAGCCGGGAGGCGTCGTCGGGACGGATCGGACGCACATGGCAGGGTCGCCCATCACGGAGCACCACGTCGGCCTCCCAGTGGGCCGGGTACTCAGGGGGCACGGGCCCACCCTAGTGGTCCGGCACGTCGGTCGACCCGGTCGGGCCGGCGTCGGGGACAATGTGGGCCTGCCGCGCACCAAGGAGCACCATGGCCCGTCGCACGCCGCCGCCCAGCGAACCCGTCGTCGACCAGATCGTCGACATCGACATCACCACCGAGATGCGGGGATCGTTCCTCGAGTACGCCTACTCGGTGATCTACTCCCGCGCCCTGCCCGATGCGCGCGACGGCCTCAAGCCGGTCCAGCGGCGGATCCTCTACACCATGAACGAGATGGGCCTGCGCCCCGAACGCGGGCACGTCAAGAGTGCGCGCGTCGTCGGCGAGGTCATGGGCAAGCTGCACCCGCACGGCGATGCCGCGATCTACGACGCCCTGGTCCGGATGGCCCAGTCGTTCTCGCTGCGGATGCCACTGGTCGATGGCCACGGCAACTTCGGCTCGCTCGATGACGGCCCCGCCGCCTACCGGTACACGGAGTGCCGGATGGACCCGGCGGCCATGCCCATGGTGGCGGGCCTCGACGAGGAGGTGGTCGACTTCGCGCCCAACTACGACGGGCGCGAGCTCGAGCCGGTCGTGCTGCCGGCGGCCTACCCCAACCTGCTCGTGAACGGAGCCTCGGGCATCGCCGTGGGGATGGCCACGAACATGGCCCCGCACAACCTCGGCGAGGTGATCGCCGCCGCCCGGCACCTGCTGGCCCATCCGCAGGCCACGACCGATGACCTGATGCGCTTCGTCCCCGGACCCGACCTCCCCACAGGTGGCCGGATCGTCGGCCTCGACGGCGTCCGCGACGCCTACCTCACCGGACGGGGGACCTTCCGGATGCGGGCGACGGCCAAGGTGGAGCAGATCACCGCCCGCCGCGCCGGCCTGGTCATCACCGAGCTGCCGTGGAACGTCGGGCCGGAGAAGGTCATCGAGAGGATCCGCGAGCTCTACAACGCCAAGAAGATCACTGGCATCGCCGACGTGACCGACCTGACCGACGGTGAGAAGGGCCTGCACCTGGTCATCGAGCTCAAGGCCGGATTCGTCCCCGAGGCGGTCCTCGACCAGCTGTACCGGCTCACCCCGCTGGAGGAGTCCTTCGGCATCAACAACGTCACGCTCGTCGACGGCCAGCCCCAGACCCTGGGGCTCAAGCGACTGCTGGAGGTCTACCTGGCCCACCGGCTGGAGGTCGTCCGCCGGCGCAGCCAGTTCCGGCGGACGAGGGCCGCGGACCGGATGCACCTTGTGGACGGCCTGCTGGTCGCCATCCTCGACATCGACGAGGTCATCGCCGTGATCCGGTCCAGCGACGACACCGCCGCAGCCCGCGCGCGCCTGATGAGCGTGTTCGACCTGTCCGAGGTCCAGGCCAACTACATCCTCGAGATGCCGCTGCGTCGCCTCACGAAGTTCAGCCGGATCGAGCTCGAGTCCGAGCGCGACGACCTGAACCGCGCGATCGCCGAGCTCGACCGCCTGCTCAACGACCCGGGGGCCCTGAGCGACCTGGTGTCCTCGGAGCTCGCCGAGGTCGCCGCCGCCCACGCCACGCCGCGGCGCACGGTCCTTCTCGAGGGCCCTGCTCCGATCCGGGGCGCGGCGGCCGCTGCAGCACCGTTGGAGCTCTCGGACGACCCCTGTGAGGTGCTGCTCTCCAGCACCGGGCTGATCGCGCGCCGAGCCCTCCCCGAGTCCGGCGGCGCGGACGGTCCCCCGGCCTCGGGCCCGCGAGGCACGCACGATGTGGTGATCGCCCGCGCCAGCGCCACGGTCCGGGGCCACGTCGGAGTGGTCACCTCGACCGGCCGGGTGGTCCGTGCACACGTCCTGGACCTGCCCAGCCTGCCGGACACGGCCGGCCCGGTGAGCCTGGCAGGTGGGGCCCCGCTCGGGGCGTTCCTGACCCTCGAGCGCAACGAGTCCGTGGTCGGCCTGGCCAGCCTGCTGCCCGGCGCCCCAACTCTCGCGCTGGCCACGGCGTCCGGGGTCATCAAGCGGGTCGCCGACGAGCCGGCACCGAACCGTGACTCGTGGGAGGTGATCAGGCTGGCCGACCGTGACGTCGTGGTCGGGGCCCTGCCCGTGGCCGATGACGACGAGATCGTCCTCTTGGCCGACGACGCGCAGCTCCTGAGGTTCCCGGCGTCGTCGGTCCGGCCTCAGGGCCGCGCCGCTGGTGGCATGGCCGGGATCAAGCTGGCCGGCGGCGCGCAGGTGATCGCCCTCGGCGTCTGGAGCCCCGGCAGCGCGGGGGTCGTCGTGACACTGGCGTCGGACTCCGCCGCCCTGCTGGACGCCGGCGGCTCGTGGAAGGTCACGCACGGCGAGGTGTTCCCCGGCAAGGGCCGGGCCACCGGCGGCGTCCGCGCGCACAGGTTCCTCAAGGGTGAGGATGTGCTCAGCCGCGGATGGATCACCACCCTGCCGGCAGTGGCCGCCAGCGCCAGCGGCGAGCCGATCGACCTGCCCGAGCCCGACAACCGCCGGGACGGGTCGGGGATCCCGTGCCCGCTCGGTGCCGGCGTCGGTGGCGGCGCGGGTGTGAGCGGCCCCTGGGCGTCGGGAGGGGACGACGCCGGGCCCGGCGGGCCCCGATGCAGTGAGGTCTCCCGAGCCTCCGGTGAGCCGATGGCCGGGACCGCACCGCGGGCCGACGTCTGGGTCGCCGTTGAGCACGTCCCCGGCTGGGGCGACGCGGACCTGGCCCGCAGCGAGCACGGGGTCCGGGTCGTGATGGCACGCGGCCGACGGGATGATCCCGACGCCGCGGACTCCCCACTGCCGCAGCCCGCCGGTGTCGCCGCACCGCGGCTGCTGCCTGGATCCGGCGTCGCTTCCGACTCCTCGCCGATCGGGAGTCGCGGGGTCAGGGTGTGGGTCGCTTACGCCAACGGCACGCCCACGCTGCGGGTCGGGCGGACGGCCCGCCCGGAGGACGTGGGCGGGTGGGACCTGTCGGACATCGCGGCCGGATCGATGCGCGAGTGGGGCCGAGCTGACCCCGACCCGCTCCTGCTGGTGTGCGCCAATGGTCGCCGCGACCGCTGCTGCGGGCACGACGGTGGTCGCCTCGCCGATGCGCTGTGGCGCGGCCCCCATCGCGATCGGGTCCTGACCTGCACGCACCTCGGCGGTCACCGGTTCGCCCCAACGGCCCTGCTCCTGCCCTTCGGCCACCTGCACGGCAGGCTCGACGAGGCGGCCGCCGCCGGCCTCGTCTCACAGGCGCGGGTCGGGAGGATGCCCGCCTCGCGGCTGCGTGGGTCCAGCACGCTCGTCGAACCCGCGCAGGTCGCGGAGGCACATGTGCGGGTCGCTCACGGGCTACGACGGCCTCGCGCCGCTGCGGGTGGAGTTGCTGGGCTCCGACGATCCGGACCGGACCCGCGCCGAGGTCCACGTCCCCCCCTCCCTGACGTACTCCGTGGACCTGCGGCGCACGACCCTCGACGTGCAGCCGTCCTGCGGCCGCCCTCCCGCCCCCGACCGCCGCTGGATCGTCGACCACTGAGCGCCGCCCACCGCCCGCCCCCGGCCGGCCGCGGTGGTGGCTGGTGAACCCTCGGACGTCCCCTCCCCCCGCGTGGTCCGCTTTCGCGCGGCCCGATCCCGGCACCTGTCCGTCGTGGCGAGCACCGAACCGTCGGAGAAGCGGACCGATCTGGCGGGACGGCCCGTCCTTCTCATCGAAGGGCGTCGAGGGGGCGTTGGTCCACCGCGGCGGCTGGCGTGACTCCACCGCATGGGTGGTCGTCGGAGCGGCTCTCCCTCCAGGAGCCGCGTGGGGGGCAGAATGCGGGGCATGGATCTGGGACTTGATGGTCGGACGTTCCTGCTCACCGGTGCCTCGCGGGGCCTGGGCCTGGCTGCCGCTGAGGTGCTGGTGGCCGAGGGTTCCACCGTGGTGCTCGCCGCCCGGGACGACAAGGAGCTCGCCAACGCACTTGATCGCCTCGGCCGGGCCAACGCCGTGGGGATCTCCGCCGACATCGCCGATCCCGACACGGCCGAGCGGCTGGTGGCTGGGACGATCGGTCGGTTCGGGCGTCTCGACGGCGCCCTGATCAGCGTCGGCGGGCCAGCCACGGGCACGCCCATGACCGTGACCGACGACCAGTGGCGGGCCTCGTTCGAGTCGGTCCACCTCGGTGCGGTCCGGATGATGCGCGCCGTCGCCTCCGCGGCCACAGTCGACCCCGACGCCCCGATCGGCTCAGGGGCCTCGCTGCTGGCGGTCCTCTCGACGTCGGCGAAGTCCCCCATCCAGGGCCTCAGCGTCAGCAACGGCCTGCGGCCGGGCCTCGCGATGCTCGTCAAGGACTTCGCCGACGAGCTGGGTCCCCGGGGCATCCGCGTCAACGGCGTGCTTCCGGGCAGGATCGCGACCGATCGCACGATTGCCCTGGATGCCACCAGGGGCAACGCGCAGGCGGCCCGACGACGTAACGAGGCCGCGATCCCCCTGGGCCGCTACGGCGATCCGGAGGAGTTCGGTCGGCTGGCAGCGTTCCTGCTCAGCCCAGCGTCCTCCTACATCACCGGCAGCCTCATCCCCATCGACGGCGGGTCCCTGCGCGCCCTGTGACGCGCGGGGGTGATCCCTCGGGCGGTCACGTGGGCGCGGACGCGCGGAGCGGCGGCCCGGCTCCGTCGTGAGGGCGATCAGCGGGTGCCGAACACGACCTGCACACGCGGGGACTTCGCCGCGTGGATGGGGATCCATCCCGGTGACACCGACCCGTGGTGGAGCGTCGTCGCCGCCGACCCGGGCGGGCTGTCCTGCACGCCGCACCGGCCGGCCGCATCGAGGAGCCCGGTTGCGTCCAGCCGTTCCATGAGGTCATGGGCACCCAGGCGGAACGCGATGACGTCGGTCGAGGACACCCTGACAGGCACCGCAACAACCTACCTCCGGCCTACTCCCTCCCATCGTCGCGGCGCAGGCGCTTGACCTCCCCGCGGCGCTTCTTCTGGCCGATGCGCCTGTCCACAGATCCGCGGGTCGGCCTGGTCGGGCGTCGTGGCTTCGGTGGTGGCGCGATGGCGTCGCCGAGGACTGCCGCCATGCGGCGTTGCGCCTCCTGCCTGTTCTGCAGCTGGGACCGCTGCTCGGAGGCGGTGATGGACAGCACGCCGTCCGACAGCCGCCCCGCCAGTCGGGCCAACGCCCTGGCGCGCTGCGTGACGCTCAGCGATGGCGAGGCTGCCACGTCGAACAGCAGCTCGACCCGGGAGTCAGTGGTGTTCACGCCCTGCCCGCCCGGGACCTGAGGACCGGGAGAACCGCCATGCCAGCTCCGACTCGGGGATCACGACGCCACCCCGGATCCTCAGGGGGCCGGGCACCCGGTCCCCCTCACGTGCCGTCCAGGTACGAGGCTCATCTGGGCGGCTCAGGAGTAGGCAAGGTCGGCGTCGTCGGACTCGACGTCGCCACCGAACTGCGTGCGTGACAGGTCCGCGTACAGGCCGCCTGCAGCCAGGAGCTCGTCGTGGGTCCCGCGCTGGACCACCCGGCCCACCGTCGATCACGAGGATCTGGTCCGCCGCCCGGATCGTGGACAGCCGGTGGGCCACCACGAGGGACGTCCGACCAGCAAGGGCGGTGGCCAGGGCCCGCTGGACCGCCGCCTCGCTCTCGGAGTCCAGGTGGGCTGTGGCCTCGTCGAGGACGACGACGTTCGGCGACTTCAGCAGGAGGCGGGCGATGGCCAACCGCTGCTTCTCCCCACCCGACAGTCGGTACCCGCGCTCCCCGACCACCGTGTCCAGGCCGTCGGGCAGGGAGGCCAGCAGGTCCCCGATCTGCGCATCGCGGCACGCCTCGACGAGCTGCTCGTCGGTGGCCCCGGGCCGCGCGTACAGCAGGTTGCCCCGGATCGAGTCGTGGAACATGTGCGAGTCCTGGGTCACCACGCCGATGGCGTCCGAGAGGCTGGCCAGGGTCGCATCGCGGACATCGACCCCGCCCACCACGACCGCACCCGAGGAGACGTCGTAGAGCCGCGTCACGAGGCTGGTGATCGTCGACTTCCCGGCGCCCGACGGCCCGACCAGGGCGTACATCCTCCCCGGTTCGATCCGGAAGCTCACGCCGGTCAGGACCGGCTCGCCGCGTCCCCGGGAGTCGGGCCGCGCCACGGACTCGAGGGAGGCCAGCGACACCTCGTCAGCGCCGGGATAGGTGAAGTGCACGTCGCGCAGCTCCACCGCCGTCGGGCCGTCGGGGATGTCGACGGCGTCGGGCGCCTCGGAGACCAGCGGTTGGAGGTCCAGCACCTCGAACACGCGCTCGAAGGACACCAGCGCCGTCATGACGTCCACGCGGACGTTGCTCAGGGCGGTCAGCGGCCCGTAGAGCCGAGCCAGCAGCGCGGTGATCGCCAGCAGGGTCCCGATCGTGATCGTCCCGTTGATGACCAGGTGCCCACCGACGCCGTAGGCGATCGCCGTGGCCACGGAGGCCACCAGGGTCAGCGCCGTGAAGAAGTACCGGTTCGACATCGCGATCTCCACGCCGATGTCGCGCACCCGGCTGGCCTTGGCGGCGAACGTCGACGCCTCCTCCTCCGGTCGGCCGAACAGCTTCACGAGGAGGGCACCGGACACGTTGAACCGCTCGGTCATCATCGAGCTCATGTCGGCGTTGAGCTGCATCTGCTCCCGGGTCTGGGCCTGCAGGCGGCGTCCCATGTAGCGGGCGGGGATCAGGAAGAGGGGCAGGAGGATCAGGCTGATCACCGTGATCGGCCACGAGAGCGCGAACATCGCGACCAGGATCACCGTCAGCGTGATCACGTTGCCCACGACCCCGCCGAGCGTGGAGGTGAACGCCTGTTGCGCCCCGATGACATCGGAGTTCAGCCGTGAGATCAGCGCACCGGTCTGGGTGCGGGTGAAGAACGCAAGCGGCTGGCTCTCCACGTGCCGGAACACCCGCGTGCGCAGGTCGAAGATCAGGCCCTCGCCGATGCGCGAGGAGTACCAGCGGCTCACCAGCCCGACTGTGGCATCCACCAGGGCCAGGACGAGCACGAGGACCGCGCAGACGGTGACCACGGTCGGGTTGCCGGCGGTCACCCCGTCGTCGATCAGCCGCCGGAACAGCAGCGGCTGCGCCACGACGAGCAGCGACGAGAACACGAGGGTCACGAGGAACCACGTGATCTCGCGCTTGTAGGGCCGCGCGAACCCAAGGATCCGCGTGACGGTGCCCCTGGTGATCGACTGGTCGGCGACGGAGCGATCCCGCGTGAACGACCTGTAGGTCTGCCAGGGACCACCGCCCCCCATCGACATCGACATCTCCAACCTCCGAGTCCGCAACACCGCTGGAGGGCAGGATGTTCCCCCGTCCGGATGGTCAGTCGTGTCCAGTCAGGGCGGGCAGGGGCGCCCGGCGCCAGCCCCTCCGGTCAGCGACCGGCGAACACCGCAGCGAGCTCACGGATCCGGACGCCCTGAGCGGCCCGCTCGGCGGCCAGCTGGGCGTCGTGCGCGGGCCCGAAACCACCCGGGTGCATCGCATCGCGCAGCAGCGCCTTCGTGCCCGACACCGCACCGGGCATCGCGCTGGCACACCCCAGCGCCACCTGCCGTGCAGCAGCGTCCAGCTCTGCTCGGGGTACGGCCTTGAGCGCCAGGCCGATCCGGACCGCCTCCTCGGCGTGGACCCAGCGCCCGCTCACGACCAGCTCGAGCGCCCGCGAGTACCCGACGGCCTCAACCAGGGGCAGCGTGCCTCCGAGGTCCGGCACGAGCCCGAGGCTCGGCTCCTTCATCGAGAGCTGGACGTCATCGGCGACGACCATCACATCGCAGCCCAGTGCGAGCTGGAAGCCCGCGCCGACGGCGTGCCCGCCCACGGCGGCGACCGTCACCACGGGACTGCGCCGCCACCACGAGAACGCCTGCTGGTACACCGCGATCTGCGCCTCGAGCTCCGCGGGCGCCATCGTCGCGAAGGCCAGCAACGAACCCTCACCGGGGATGCCCTCCGGACTGAGCATCCGACGGTCCAGGCCCGCCGAGAACGACGGACCCTCGGCGCACAGCACCACCGCCCGTACCGCGGGGTCGAGGTTCTCGCCGATCGCGGCCAGCTCCCGCCACAGGGCGGGGCCCTGCGCGTTACGGCTCTCGGGGCGGTTCAGCCGCACCGTGAGGATTCCGTCGGTCAGGTCCTGGGCCAGGGCGCTCGCATCAGTCATGCGAGCAGTCAACCAGCAGCCAACCTCGAGGTCCGATCCCGGGTGGCCCCTCCACGCCCGCGCAGGGGAACCCCTGCGTCGGTCAGCACCCTGTGGATGAACCCGTAGGACCGTCCGGTGTCGCTCGCAAGCTCGCGGATGCTCGCTCCCGCGCGGTACTTGCCCTCCAGGGTTCGGGCGAGCTCCGCACGCTGCTCCCCCGTCACCCGCGCTGCGCGCGGCCTGCTCGTCATGATTCCCCCTCCGTCTGGCCGGCGCCCTGGCCGACTGTGACTGCTGGGACACTATGGAGCTTCCCGTTCAAGATCGCATCCCGAGGGCCGTCGGCGGCGCACGGCACCGCAATTGCGTGACCGGTCAGGCGAGCGCGACCAGGTCGAGGTAGTCCTCACGCCAGAGGTCCTCCACGGCGTCCGGGAGCAGGAGCACCTTCTCCGGGGCCAGGGCCTGGACGGCTCCCTCATCGTGGGTGACGAGGATGACTGCCCCCTTGTACGTGCTCAGCGCGCCGAGGACCTCCTGCCGGCTGGCCGGGTCCAGGTTGTTGGTCGGCTCGTCGAGCAGGAGGACATTGGCACCGGAGACCACGAGCGTGGCCAGCGCCAGCCTGGTCTTCTCGCCGCCGGACAGGACGTGGGCGGGCTTGTCGACGTCGTCGCCGGAGAACAGGAACTGGCCGAGGACGCTGCGGCACTCGGTGGAGCTCATGTCGCCCGCGGCGTGCAGCATGTTGTCCAGCACCGAGGACTGCGGGTCGAGGGTGTCGTGCTCCTGGGCGTAGTAGCCCAGCCGCAGGCCGTGTCCGGGCTGCACCTGCCCGGTGTCGGGCTCCTCGACGCCGGCGAGGATGCGCAGCAACGTGGTCTTGCCGGCGCCGTTGAGGCCCAGGATGACCACCCTCGCACCCCTGTCGATCGCCAGTTCGACATCGACGAACACCTCGAGGGACCCGTAGGACTTGCTCAGCTCCGTCGCCCGCAGAGGGGTGCGACCGCAGGAAACGGGGTCGGGGAAGCGCAGCTTCGCGACCCGGTCAGCCGAGCGCTGGTCCTCGAGCCCGGACAGGAGCCGCTCCGCGCGCTTCTCCATCGAGTGGGCGGCCCGGGCCTTGGTCGCCTTGGCGCGCATGCGGTCGGCCTGGGACTGGAGGACGGCCGCCTGCTTCTCCGCGTTGGACCGCTCGCGGTGCCGGCGCTTCTCGTCGGTCTCGCGCTGCTTCAGGTAGGTGGTCCACCCCACGTTGTACACATCGATCACACACCTGTTCGCGTCCAGGTGGAAGACCTTGTTGACCACGGAGTCGAGCAGGCCCACGTCGTGGCTGATCACCACCAGCCCGCCCTTGTGCGTGGCCAGGTACCCCCGCAACCACACGATCGAGTCGGCGTCGAGGTGGTTGGTGGGCTCGTCGAGCAGCAGGGTGCTGGCCTCGCTGAACAGGATCCGGGCGAGCTCCACCCTCCGGCGCTGCCCGCCGGACAGGGTGCGCAGTGCCTGGCCGAGATTGCGCTCGGTGATCCCGAGGCCGGCAGCGACGGACGCGGCCTGCGCCTCAGCCGCGTACCCGTCCAGGGCCAGGAACTCGCTCTGGGCGCGGTCGTAGCGCCGCATGGCGTCATCGCGGGCGTCCGGATCGGGGTCCCCCATGGCCGCCTCGGCCCGGCGGAGCCGGCGGATCACGTCCCGCAGCCCGCGGGCGTCGAGGATGCGCTCGCGAGCGCTCTGGTCCATGTTCCCGGTGCGCGGGTCCTGGGGCAGGTATCCGATGCTGCCGCTGCGCGTGACGGTCCCGGCCTCGGGGATGGTCTCCCCGGCGAGGATCCGCATCAGGGTGGTCTTGCCCGCTCCGTTGCGCCCCACGAGGCCGACCCGGTCGCCGTCGCCGATCCTGATCGAGACGCCCGACATGAGCAGGCGGGCTCCGGCCCTGACCTCCAGCGCAGACGTTGCGATCACTGCCTGAGTTTACCCGGCCCACGCGGATCGCCCGGCCGCCCGTTCAGGGGGCTGACGCCGCCGAAGCGGTGGGGTCCATACTCCCTGTCACAGGACCAGGCCTGAGGAGGTGGGGCATGCAGTTCGACGACGACCGCGTGGACACCAGCAGGGTGGACGACCTGCGCGACGGCAACTCCGGTCGGGGCGCCGGTGGGATGGGCGGCATGGGGGCCTGGGCGGCGCGGCAACAGCCGGGATCCTCTCGATGCTCCTGCGTGGCAAGGGTGGCAGGGGGACGCTGCTCCTGCTGCTGGTCGTGGGCGGCTTCATGGTCTTCTCGCAGATGGGTGGCGCGGGCTCGCAGCAGGCCGTGGAGGGCTCGGGCGGCGTGACCGCTGCGCAGGGCACCGCCCAGGACCTCGCAACCCGCTGCAACCAGGCCGGGGCCATCCAGGCCTACCCCGACTGCCTGCTCACGAAGGCCTTCAACGAGACCGACGAGGTGTGGTCCGCGGAGTTCGCCCGCCTCGGCCAGGAGTACCGGTCCCCGCGGCTGACCTTCTTCGACGGCTCCGTGAACACCTCGTGCGGACCGGCCACGACCGAGGTCGGGCCCTTCTACTGCCCCGGTGACGAGAGGATCTACTTCGACCTCGGGTTCGCCAAGCAGCTCCAGCAGCTCGGCGTGGAGGGTGACTACGCGAACGTCTACATCATGGCCCACGAGTTCGGCCACCACCTGCAGAACATCTCGGGCATCGAGGAGCAGGTTCGCGCCATGCAGGCCCAGGACGCGTGCCAACGCCAACCAGTACGGCGTCAAGATGGAGCTGCAGGCCGACTGCATGGCCGGGGCCTGGGGCAGGATGGCCGACGACCGCGGCAACCTGACGATCACCAGGGCCGAGCTCACGCAGGCCATGAACGCGGCCTCGGCCGTGGGAGATGACCGGATCCAGGAGCAGTCGGGCGTGCGGGTCAACCCGGAGACGTGGACCCACGGGTCGGCCAAGCAGCGGGAGTCGTGGTACCTGGTCGGGTTCAACAGCGGGGACATCAACCGCTGCAGCACGTTCAGCCAGTAGCAGCCGAGCACCGGTCCGTTCGCCAGTCGGTCAGCCGACCGGTCGCAACCGCCGGCCACCAGGCTCCGCCTGCGACTCCTCCGGTCCTTCCGCAGCCTCGTCGGGGACGTCAGCGAGGAAGCCCTGCACGTCGGACCACACCGACCCGATCGCGATGCCGAACACGCCCTGGCCACCGCGGACGAGG
The DNA here is from genome assembly GCA_963700395.1 of uncultured Actinomycetes bacterium. Classification (GTDB taxonomy): domain Bacteria; phylum Actinomycetota; class Actinomycetes; order S36-B12; family CAIYMF01; genus Prado023. Next base: position 607,146 of record CAVOXI010000001.1, read on the forward strand.
TCCACCACCTCGTCGTCGCTGGTGCACTCGTAGACCGTCGTGCCGTCGCTCATGAGGGTGATCGCCGAGAGGTCGGCCGTCCCCCGGTCGCGCAGCGTGCTGACCGCGGCCCGGATGCTGGACAGCGACACCCCGGTCTCGAGCAGCCGCTTGACGACCTGGAGCACGAGGATGTCGCGGAACGAGTACAGGCGGTTCGTTCCCGAGCCGTGCGCCGCCTGGACCGAGGGCACCACAAGGCCGGTCCGCGCCCAGTAGTCCAGCTGCCGGTAGGTGATGCGGGCCGCGCCGGCAGCGACCGGTCCGCGGTAGCCGCGCCCACTGCGGGGATCGGGCTCGGGGATGGCGAACAGCGCCTGCTGGGCGGGGTCCACCACCACGGGAAGGATCCGGTCGTCCACGGTCGCACCTCCACTCGAGGGCTCGCGCGGGGAAGTTCGCGAACTGGGGAGCATCGACATTACGCCCCTCCCCCCGGCGCGTCACCCCGACACGCGCACGGGTGCTGACTGTGCTGACGATTCGGACCGTCCAGCGGTCGGAATCGTCAGCACAGCACGCCTCAGACGTTGAACCCCAGCGCGCGCAGCATGTCGCGACCGTCGTCGGTGATCTTGTCCGGGCCCCACGGCGGCATCCAGACCCAGTTGAGCCGGAAGTCGTCGACGATGCCGTCGAGCGCCGCGCGGGTCTGGTCCTCGATCACGTCCGTCAACGGACAGGCCGCGGAGGTCAGCGTCATGTCGAGGGTGGCGACGTTGTTGTCGTCGACGTGCACGCCGTAGATCAGGCCGAGGTCGACGACGTTGATGCCCAGCTCGGGGTCGACGACGTCGTGCAGGGCCTCCATGACGTCCTCGTCGGTCGCACTGCTCATGGGGTTCCTCCACTGTTCAGGGCCTGGTTGACTGCGTCCTTCCAGGCCATCCAGGACAACAACGCGCACTTGATGCGAGCCGGGTACTGCGCCACGCCGCTGAATGCGATCGCATCGCCGAGGACGTCCTCGTCCGGCTCAGGGGCGGAGTGGTCGGTTGCGGACTGCATGAGCCCCACGAAGGCCTCGTGGGTGGCCATCGCCTCATCCAGGGGCCGCCCGAGCAGGAGCTCGTACATCACGCTGGCGCTGGCCTGCGAGATCGAGCAGCCCTGGTTGTCGTAGGAGACGTCGCCCACGGTGGTCGAGTCCCCCTCGCCCTCGAGGTGCACGCGCAGGCTGATCTCATCCCCACAGGTCGGGTTGACGTGGTGCACCTCGGCCTCGAAGGGCTCGCGCAGCCCACGCCCGACCGGGTTGCGGTAGTGGTCGAGGATGATCTCCTGGTACAGCGAGTCCATCAGGCCACCTCGAAGAAATGCTGCGCCCGATGGATGCCCACGACGAGGGCGTCGATCTCGAACAGCTGGTTGTAGACCCCGAAGCTGGCGCGGGTGGTGGCCGGGACGCCGTACCGCCGGCAGGTCGGCCACGCGCAGTGATGTCCCACCCGCACGGCGATCCCCTCATCGTCGAGGATCTGCCCCACATCGTGGGGATGCAGGCCGTCGACGGTGAAGGAGATCGCACCTCCGCGGCCCGCTGCCGTGGGCGGACCGATGATGTGCACCCCGGGGAGCTCGGCCAGCGCCGTGAGGGCGTACTCGGTCAGGACATGCTCGTGGGCGGCGACCGCGGGCATCCCGATGCGCTCCAGGTACTGGACCGCGGCTGCGAGGCCGACAGCCTGGGCCACGTTGGGCGATCCGGCCTCGAAGCGCTGGGGCGGGTCGGCGAAGGTGGTTCGCTCCATGGTGACCGTGGCGATCATGGAACCGCCCGCGTTGAACGGCGGCATCGCCTCAAGCACCTCGGAGCGGCCCCACAGGCAGCCCACGCCGGTCGGTCCGAGCATCTTGTGCCCGGAGAACGCCATCAGGTCGATGCCCAGGGCCCCGACGTCGACAGGCATGTGCGGCACCGACTGGCAGGCGTCGAGGACCACCAGCGCGCCCACCTCACGCGCCCTGGCCACGATGGGGGCCACGTCGTTGATGGTCCCGAGGATGTTGGACTGGTGCACGAACGACACCACCCGGGCCCTCGGGGTGATCACGGCATCAAGATCCGTGAGGTCCAGGTGGCCGTCGTCGGTCAGCCCGATCCATCGCAGCACGGCACCGGTCTTGTCGCACAGCTCCTGCCAGGGCACCAGGTTCGCGTGGTGCTCCATCTCCGTCACGACGATCTCGTCGCCCGGGGCGAGGACGAACTGCTCGGCGCCCTCGGGCAGGGGGGCGCCGTGCGCCCGCTTCGCGGTGGCCGAGCTGAACGCGTGCGTGACGAGGTTCAGGGACTCGGTGGCGTTGCGGGTGAAGACGAGCTCCTGCGCGCGACCGCGGACGAAGCCTGCGATGACGGCGCGGGCGGCCTCGAAGGCGTCCGTGGCCTGCTCGGCCAGGAAGTGCGCACCCCGATGGACGGCAGCGTTGTGCAGCTCGTAGAACTCGCGCTCCGCGTCGAGGACCGACACGGGCTTCTGTGACGTGGCCGCAGTGTCCAGGTACACCAGCGACCTCCCGCCGCGCACGGTGCGCGACAGGATCGGGAAGTCGGCCCGCAGCGCCGGGTCGAGCAGTGTGGTCACGCCGACGCCACCGCCGGCGTGTAGCTCGCGTAGCCCTCGGCCTCGATCTGGTCGGCCAGCTCCGGGCCGCCGGCAGCCACGATCCGTCCGTCGAGGAACACGTGGACGAACTCCGGGCGCACGTAGCGCAGGATGCGGGTGAAGTGGGTGATCAGCAGGACCCCGGCGTCACCGGACTCACGCACCCGGTTGATGCCCTCGGAGACCACGCGCAGGGCGTCGACGTCCAGGCCCGAGTCGGTCTCGTCGAGGATCGCCATCTTGGGGGCCAGCAGCTCGAGCTGCAGGATCTCGGCGCGCTTGCGCTCACCGCCGGAGAAGCCCTCGTTCACGTTGCGCTGGGCGAACGTGGGATCGATCTGCAGGCGCTCCATGGCGCCCTTCATCTCCTTGAGCCACAGGCGCAGCTTCGGGGCCTCCCCACGGATGGCGGTGGCCGAGGTGCGCAGGAAGTTCGACACCGACACCCCCGGGACCTCCACCGGGTGCTGCATCGCCAGGAAGAGCCCGGCGCGGGCCCGCTCGTCGACGGTCATCCCCAGCAGGTCCGCACCGTCGAGGGTCACGCTGCCCGCGGAGATCGTGTACTTGGGGTGCCCGGCGATCGCGTACGCGAGCGTGGACTTGCCTGAGCCGTTCGGGCCCATGAGGGCGTGGGTCTCGCCCGAGTTCACGGTGAGGTTGACCCCGGTCAGGATCTCCTTCGTTCCGCCGTCGGTCTCCACGGTCACGTGCAGGTCGCGGATCTCCAGGGTGGACATTGCGTATCTCCAGTTCTCGCCGGTCAGGCGACGGTCACGAAGACGGTGTCGCCTTCGATGGAAACGGGGTAGACGGGGACGGGCATGGTGGCAGGCGGTCCGCTGGGGCGGCCGGTGCGCAGGTCGAAGCGGGATCCGTGCAGCCAGCACTCCAGGGTGCAGCCGTCGATGTCGCCCTCAGCCAGGGAGACGTCGGCGTGCGAGCAGATGTCGGAGACCGCGAACCACTCGCCCTGGGTGTGGACGACGGCGATCGGGATCCCGCCGACGACGATGCGATGCGCCGTCCCCTCGGGGACCTCGGCGACGGAGCAGACGGGCTGTGGGCTCACCGGTCACCCGCCACGGTGACGTCGGAGTCGCCGAAGTCGTACAGGGGGTCGACGGACCCGAGCTCGGCATCGACCGCGGCCAACAGCTGGGCCTCAACCTCCGGGACGCCGATCCTGTTGATGACGTCGGCGAAGAACCCACGCACCACCAGGCGGCGGGCCACGGACTCGGGCACGCCGCGGCTCATCAGGTAGAAGAGCTGCTCGTCGTCGAAGCGGCCGGTTGCCGACGCGTGCCCGGCTCCGGCGATCTCGCCGGTCTCGATCTCCAGGTTCGGCACCGAGTCCGCACGGGCGCCCTCGGTGAGGACGAGGTTCCGGTTGAGCTCGTAGGTGTTGGTCCCGGTGGCGGTCGCGCGGATGAGCACGTCGCCGACCCACACCGTGTGTGCGCCCTGGCCCTGGAGCGCGCCCTTGTAGAGCACGTTGCTTCGGCAGTTGGGCGCGCCGTGGTCGACGAAGAGCCGGTGCTCGATGTGCTGCCCCTCGTCGGCGAAGTACACGCCGATGAGCTCCGCGTCCCCGCCCGGTCCGTCGTACTCGACCGACTCCACGATCCGGATGGCGCGCCCGCCCAGGCTGACCTGCGTCGAGCGGATCCGGGCGTCCCGGCCCAGGCGGATGGCCACCTGGCCGGCATGCACGGCATCGGCGTCCCAGGTCTGGATGTGCACGAGATCCAGGGCGGCCCCGTCACCGACGAGGACCGACGTGTGCTCGGAGTAGTCCGCGGTCCCCTCGTGGGCCAGCAGGACCGTCGCCCGGGCATGGGCCCCCACCTCGACGACGAGTTGCCCGTGGACGAGGCCACCACTGCCCGTCAGCCGCACGACGACAGGCTCGGCCACCTCGACGTCGGCCGGGATCGACAGGCGCATGGCTCCGTCAGCTCCTGCGACGGCGAGCGCAGAGGTCCGGTCCACCGGCAGCGGCAGGGCGTCGAGCGCGGAGTCCCCAGCGGGGATCGCGGTGAGCGTCACGCCTTCGGGCAGCGTGGAGTCCCAGGTGAGCTCCCCGTCGGACGGATCCCCGGAGAGCACGCGGGCGAAGGCGGCCAGCGGCGTGAACCTCCACACCTCCTCCCGCCCGTTCGGCATCGGGAACGACTCAGGGTCACGGGAGGTCACCCGGGGCAGCAGGTCCTGTGCGGGGGTCAGGCTGACCTCCCGCTCCTCAACAGCGGACATCAGCCGACGGCCCCTTCCATCTGCAGCTCGATCAGGCGGTTCAGCTCGAGGGCGTACTCCATGGGCAGCTCGCGCGCGATGGGCTCGATGAACCCGCGCACGATCATGGCCATGGCCTCCTCCTCGGTCATGCCGCGACTCATCAGGTAGAACAACTGGTCCTCGGAGACCTTGCTCACCGTCGCCTCGTGACCCATCGCCACGTCATCGACGCGGACGTCCACGTACGGGTAGGTGTCCGAGCGCGAGATGCTGTCGACGAGCAGGGCGTCACAGCGCACGGTCGACTTCGAGTGGTGCGCCTGCTCCTGGATCTGCACCAGGCCGCGGTAGGAGGTCCGGCCGCCGCCACGGGCAACGGACTTCGACACGATCGCCGAGGACGTGTAGGGCGCCGCGTGGACCATCTTGGATCCGGCGTCCTGGTGCTGGCCCTCACCGGCGAAGGCGATCGACAGCGTCTCGCCCTTGGCGTGCTCGCCCATCAGCCAGACCGCCGGGTACTTCATGGTGACCTTGGAGCCGATGTTGCCGTCGATCCACTCCATCGTGGCGCCCTCGTAGGCCACGGCGCGCTTGGTGACCAGGTTGTACACGTTGTTCGACCAGTTCTGGATCGTCGTGTAGCGACAGCGCGCGTCCTTCTTCACGATGATCTCCACGACCGCGGAGTGCAGGGAGTCGCTGGAGTAGATCGGGGCGGTGCAGCCCTCGACGTAGTGCACGTAGGCGCCCTCGTCGACGATGATCAGCGTCCGCTCGAACTGGCCCATGTTCTCCGTGTTGATCCGGAAGTAGGCCTGGAGCGGGATCTCCACGTTCACGCCCGGTGGCACGTAGATGAACGAGCCGCCGGACCACACCGAGGTGTTGAGCGCGGAGAACTTGTTGTCCCCGACGGGGATGACGGTGGCGAAGTACTCCCGGAAGAGCTCCTCGTGCTCACGCAGGCCGGTGTCGGTGTCCAGGAAGATGACGCCCTGCTCCTCGAGGTCCTCGCGGATCTTGTGGTACACGACCTCGGACTCGTACTGCGCTGCCACGCCGGCGACCAGCCGCTGCTTCTCAGCCTCCGGGATGCCCAGGCGGTCGTAGGTGTTCTTGATGTCGTCGGGGAGCTCCTCCCAGCTGGTCGCCTGCTTCTCGGTGGAGCGCACGAAGTACTTGATGTTGTCGAAGTCGATCCCGGACAGGTCCGCACCGAAGGTCGGCATCGGCTTGCGCTCGAAGAGCTTCAGGCCCTTGAGGCGCATGTCGAGCATCCACTGCGGCTCGGACTTCTTCGCTGAGATGTCGCGCACCACGGCCTCTGACAGCCCGCGCTTGGCGGTGGCTCCGGCAGTGTCGGAGTCCGACCAGCCGTACTCATAGGTGCCGATTCCCTCGAGCTGCTCGGTGTTGACCGTCATCGGATGGTCCTTCCTTCGGGGTTCCTCGCGCTGTCGGCGGCACCTTCGGGTGTCACCGCATTCGGTCCGATCGCAGTCGGGATGTGGGTGGTGCACACGCCGTCGCCGTGGGAGAGCGTCGCGAGGCGCATGACGTGCGTGCCGAGCAGGCGGCCGAAGGCCTCCGTCTCCGCCTCGCAGAACTGGGGGAACTCCGCCGCGACGTGCGCGACCGGGCAGTTGTGCTGGCAGAGCTGGATGCCGGTGGCCGTCGGCACGGCGACCGCCGCATAGCCCTCGGCGGCCAGCGCGTCGGCAAGGACATCCACCCGGACGTCCATCGGCTCGCTCAGGTCGAGCAGGTCGGTGTAGCGCCGCTCGAGCTCGGCCACGCGGCGGCGGGCGAACTCCATGACCGCGTCCTCGCCGCCGGTCTCAGCCACGAACCGCAGCGCCCCCACGGCGACGTCGTCGTAGGAGTTGCCGAAGCTGTCACGCCCTGCGGGGGTCAGGTGGTAGACGCGCGCCGGACGGCCACGCCCCCTGCGCCGGGTGTCCGGCCCGTACGGCGGACGGTCGGATGACTCGACGAAGCCAGCCTCCACGAGGTCGTCCATGTGCTTGCGGACCGCGGCACCGCTGAGCTCGAGGCGCTCCGCGAGCTCAGCGACAGTGGCCTGGCCCATGTCGAGCAGGGCCCGGGCGACGCGCGCAGGTGCTCCGGTCAGGATTTCCACAACACCATTGTTGCGTATTTCAGCCGAACCGCAACACCCGGGGTCCCCCAACCCGCGCGACAGGGGCTGCGCAGCACCCGACCTACACTCTCACCGTGCCCGCCCCCGCCGTTGAGATCTCCGGACTGACGATGCGCTATGCCGGGCGCACGGTCGTCGACAACCTGTCGCTGACAGCGTCGAGCGCGGCGATCACGGTCGTCCTGGGCCCGAACGGGGCCGGCAAGACCACCACGATCGAGACCGCGGAGGGGTTCCGCGCGCCCCAGGCCGGGTCAGTGCGCGTGCTGGGCCTCGATCCCCGCTCGGATCGCGCCCTGCTGGCACCACGGGTCGGGGTCATGCTGCAGTCCGGCGGCGTCTGGCCCTCCCTGCGCGCGGGCGACATGCTCGCCCACGTCTCCAGGCTGCACGCCCACCCGCTGCCCCCCGCCGCCCTGATGGATCGCCTCGGACTGACCCCGGTGGCGCGCACGCCCTACCGACGCCTGTCCGGCGGCGAGCAGCAGAAGCTCGCCCTCGCCTGCGCGCTGGTGGGGCGTCCCGAGGTGGCCTTCCTCGACGAGCCGACCACCGGGTTGGACCCCGAGTCCCGGATCGGCGTCTGGGCGTTCCTTGCCGAGCTGCGCGACAGCGGGGTGGGCGTCGTGATGAGCACCCACCTGCTGGACGAGGCGCAGGCCCTCGCCGACCACGTCCTCGTGATCGACCAGGGCCGGCTGGCCGCCTCCGGCTCGGTGGCCGAGCTGACCGCGACCTCCCCCGGGCTGAGGTTCCGATCGCGGGTGGGCATGGATTCGGCGGAGCTCAGCCGCGTGCTGCCCGAGGGCCTGACCACGACCGAGTCCGCGCCCGGGCTCTACCGGGTGGACGGTGCGGTCACCCCGCAGGTCGTCGCGACAGTCACGTCGTGGTGCGCCGCGCAGGGCGCGATGCCCGAGGAGCTCAGCACCGGAGGTGGTTCCCTCGCCGATGCGTACTTCGAGATCACCTCGAGGGCGGGGCGGACCGAGCCGGCACCTGCGGAAGGCGGCACGACATCCGAGGAGCTGCGGCGCCCATGAGCACACACGGATCCCTCGCCCTCGACCTGACCCCGAGACCGGGGGCTGCCCCCGCGCTTGCGCGCTGGCGGGCCCAATCCCGACTCGAGTGGCGGCTGCTCATGACCAACGGTGAGCAGATCCTGCTCACGCTGATCATCCCCATCGCGGTGCTCGTGGGCGTCACCCGCCTCGACCTCGCCACCATCGACGAGGCCACCCCCGGGGTGATGGCCCTGGCGATCCTGTCCACGGCCTTCACCGCCACCGCGATCTCGACCGGCTTCGAGCGCCGCTCCGGGGTCCTGAAGTTCCTCGGGGCCACACCACTGGCACGATCGGGCCTGCTGGTCGGCAAGACGACGGCCACCTTCGCCGTCATCGTCGTCCAGCTCGTGCTCATCAGCGCGGTGGCCCTGGCACTTGACTGGTCCCCGGAGGTCGACAGCCCCCTCGTGCTGGCCGCGGCGGTGGTCCTGGGCACAGTCGCCCTCGGCTCCTGGGGGTTCGCGCTCGCCGGGCTCCTGCGAGCGGAGGCGACCCTGGCCGTGGCCAACGGCATCTTCCTGCTCCTGCTGTTCGCCGGCGGCACGGTGCTGCCCACCGACAGGCTTCCCGACGCCATGGCGGGCGTGGTGCAGCTCCTGCCCAGCGCGGCCCTCGGGGACGCGCTGAGGTCGCTCCTGGGCGCACCCACGGGATCCTCCGGCCTGCCCCTGGGGCCCCTGCTCGTCCTGGCCGTGTGGGCCGTGGCCGGCATCGCCCTGTCCATCCGGACCTTCCGCTGGGAGTAGCGCGGGCGTTCACTGCGCGTCGCCCTTCGATGCCTCGTCGCCCGGTGGGATCGCGCTGGGACCGCCCGGTCCCCGACGAGTGCCGGTGTCGCGGCTGACTACGCTTGTCCCGTGCTCGCCTCCGACAGCCCCGTCCGAACCACCTCCGCGCCGACCCCGTCGCCAGTCTCCTCGGGTGTCCGGGGAGTCTTCATGGCCAACCTGGTGGCCCAGATCGGCATCGTGCTCACCGGTGGGCTCGTGCGCGTCACTGGCTCCGGGTTGGGGTGCCCGACCTGGCCGGAGTGCGTCGACGGGTCGATCGTCCCGGTGCAGGGGCAGGCCGAGGCGTTCCACAAGTACATCGAGTTCGGCAACCGGCTGCTGACCTTCGTCCTGGTGATCCTGGCGGTCGCGGCCGTGGTCGGTGCCCTTCGGATGCGCCGCCAGTGGGTCGCCGAGGGATCCGTGCCCCGCCGCCCGATCATGCTGCTCGCCACGATCCCGCTGCTGGGCACCCTGGCCCAGGCCCTGCTCGGCGGGCTCACCGTGCTGACCGGCCTGCACCCCCTGCTGGTCGGCGCGCACCTGCTGCTCTCGATCGCCATCATCGCGGGGTGCGTCGTGCTCGTGCACCGCTCCGGTGAGCCGGGCGACGAGCCGCTGGTCCGGCTGGTCCGCCCTGAGATCCGGGGCCTGTCCCTGGTCCTGGTGACCACGTGCGCCGCTGTGGTGGTGCTGGGCACCCTCGTCACCGGGGCTGGACCGCACTCGGGTGACATCGACGTCGACCACCGCCTCGGCATCGACGTCCGCACGATCGCCTGGCTGCACGCCGACGTCGTGCTCCTGTTCATCGGGTTGATCGTGGCCATGTGGCTGGCGCTGCGCCTGACCGATGGCCCCGCCAGGGCGCGGTGGTGGTCGCACGCCCTGATGGCCCTGGCCATCATCCAGGGCATCGTCGGGTACGCGCAGTGGTTCGCCGGTGTGCCGTGGGCACTGGTCGCGACGCACATGCTGCTTGCGTGCCTCGTGTGGGTGGCCACGCTCAAGAACCACCTCAGCCTGCGCTCCCGCGGCTGAAGGCCCGGGGGCACCGCCCTCGCGGCTACGTGGTCTCGCCGACCGCCGACTCCGACGGTGCGGCCGAGGTCGAGGGGTCGGTTGCCGGTGACTGGGTCGCCGACGGCGGCGGGGAGGCAGTGCTGCCGAGCGGATCGGAGGGGACGGGGCTCGGTGGGGCGACACCCTCCGTGGGTGACGGCGTCGGGGTGCCGGGAGTGGGGTCCACGGTCGGACTCTGCGACGGCGACGGGCTGGGGCTGGGGTTGGGGCTCGGGTCCGGCGTCCCGGTGGGGCTGGGCGTTGGGCTCGGAGTCGCGCTCGGGTCCGGCGTCCCGGTGGGGCTCGGCGTCGGGGTCGGGTCCGGCGTCTGCGTGGGGTGGGCTCGGGGAAGGGCTGGGGTCCAGCGTCTGGGTCGGGCTCGGGTCCGGCGCGGTGGTGGCAGGTATCAACGGCTCGGGGCTGGGGGACGTGGACTGCGTGAGATCCGACGGGCTCGGCGAGGCGGACCCGGGCACGCTGGCTCCCTTGACTGGCCCAGACGAGGATCCCCCACCAGCACCCCCCGAGGTGGGACTGCCCACGCTGGTGGTTCGGCCGGCCGAACGCGAGTCAACCGCGGCCCGAAGGGCGGAGATCGTCGGACCCGCCGCGGCCCGGGTGGCGCGACTGACGGCATCCGACGGCGCTGTGCCCGCAGGCGGCACGTCCAGGGACTCGGGGCGCTCGGGATCGGAGGGCGCAGCCAGCGTGGCGATGGGCGCGAGTCGCGAGTCGGCGTCCTTCAGCAGGCGGTCCACGTCTGATGCGGTCAGCACCCGCACCGGCGCATCGGCCACGACTGAGCGGACGGCGGACACGGCCGTCAGCCCGACGGCAGCGGCCCCGACGGCCATTGCGGCCCATGCGGTGATCGACAGCCAGCGATACCTCATGTGATCAGTGTGCCCCCTCAACCACCTAATGCCCCCCTAAGGGGGGCCAAACGGGTGGGGCGTCGCCTCCGACGCGGTCGCCCCACCCGCCGGCCTGCGCCCATGGCGATGACCCTGCGTCTACGGTGGGGCCATGTCACGTGTGCTGGTGGTGGAGGACGACCCGGGCATCCGTTCCGCGCTCATCCATGCCCTCTCCGACCGAGGGCACGCCGTCGACTCGGCGCCGAATGCGATGACCGGGCTGCAGGCGGCGATCAATGGTGGGCCGGACGTCGTGATCCTCGACCTGGGCCTGCCCGACCTCGACGGCGTGGAGCTCCTGCGGATGCTGCGCGCCGTCAGCACCACGCCAGTCATCGTGGCCACCGCCCGCGACGACGACGAGCAGGTCGTCCGCGCCCTGGACTGCGGTGCCGACGACTACATGATCAAGCCGTTCTCCGCCGACACGCTGGACGCCAGGATCCGCGCGGTCCTGCGACGCACGGCCACCAACGCCCCGAGCACGGAGCTGTCGGTCGGGGGGCTTGCACCTGGACGCCCGTGGTCGGACCGCCGAGCTGGACGGAGTGGCCCTCGAGCTCAGCCCGCGCGAGTTCGACCTCCTCGCCTACCTCATGGCGCGCCCCGGTGAGGTCGTCACCAAGCGTGAGCTCCTCGCCGAGGTCTGGCGGATCTCCTACGGGGGCGGGGAGAAGACCGTGGACGTCCACCTGTCGTGGTTGCGCCGCAAGCTGGGCGAGACCGCACAGGAACCCCACTACCTGCACACAGTGCGCGGCGTGGGCGTGAAGCTGGTGGAGCCGTGACGCGGTGCGCCGCCGCATCCTCCTGACCCTGCTGGCCTCGACCTCCATCGTCCTCGTGGCGTTCCTGGTCCCGCTCATGGCCAGCATCGGGTCCTTCGCGGTCGACCGCGCCCAGCGCGAGGTCGTCCTGCAGATCCAGCCGCTCGTCTCCCGGATCCCCGTGGTGGCGCCCGACTCCCTCGACGAGCTCGTCGCGGCATTCGCCGAGGAGACCGGCCATCCGGCGACCGTCTACCTGGCTGATGACACCGTCGTGGGGGCGCCCATGCCATTGGACCCGTCGGTCCAGCTGGCCCGCGAGAAGGGTGCGTTCTTCGCCGAGTCCGACGGAGGGCGGGACCTGCTCGTCCCCGTCTACACCGACTCGGGCGAGGCCATCCTGCGCGTCTACGTGACCGACGACGAGCTCACGGGCGGGGTGCGTGGGTCACGACTGATGCTGCTGGCGCTCGGGCTCGGACTGCTCGCGGTGTCCGTCGGGTTGGGCCTGCTGCTCGCCCGCTCGTTCCTGCGGCCCATCAGCCAGCTGGGTGCCACCGCCGAGCGCCTCGCCGGCGGGGACCTCTCCGCCCGGGTTCCGCCCAGTGACATCGGCGAGATCGACAACGCAGGGACTGCCCTGAACCGCCTGGCCAGCCGCGTCGTCGAGCTCTTGGGGCTCGAGCGCGAGGAGGTTGCCGACCTCGCCCACCGGCTGCGCACACCGGTCGCCGCGCTGCGGCTGGATGCCGACTCGCTGCCGGAGGCCGACTCGACGGACCGCCTGCGCGCCGACGTCGACCGGCTCGACAGGATGGTCGACGAGGTCATCCGCGAGGCCCGTCGGCCACTGCGCGAGAACATCCCCACCAGCACGGACCTGTGCTCCGTGGCCCGCGAGCGCTCCGCCTTCTGGGCGGTCCTGGCCGAGGATCAGGACCGCGCGCTCACCGTCGACATCGCAGCCGGACCGCTGCTGGTGGCCGCTGAGAGCCGCGACCTCGGCGACGCGCTCGACGCGCTCATCGGCAACGTGTTCTCCCACACCGAGGACGGCGTGGCCTTCCGGGTCGCGGTCGGACCGGGCCCGGGAACCGGTGCCTGGCTGGAGGTCAGCGACGAGGGTCCGGGCTTCGCGTCCAGCGCGGTCATCGAGCGCGGCCTGTCGGTGTCCGGGTCGACCGGCCTCGGTCTGGACATCGCCCGCCGGCTGGCCGAGCGCTCGGGGGGGTCGATCGAGGTGGGCTCCGGCCCGACCGGCGGTGCGCGGGTGCGGCTGCAGCTCACCGCGTCCTCATGACCGGGCGCAGCCGGATGGCGTGAACGACCGACCGGGGTGAACGACCTCCGCGCCCGAACTGCCCCGAGCCCGCGCTCGATCAGGCGAGGAACGGATCGATCGCCACGACGAGGAAGAGCAGCGACAGGTACGAGATCGAGCCGTGGAACAGCCGCATGGCCCGGGCGTCCGGCGCACCGGAACGGATCCGGCTGCGAAGGCCATAGGCCTCGTACAGGAAGGCGCCGCCGAGCAGGACCGCCGCCCCCGTGTAGAGCCAGGTCATCCCGGCCACCGGGGTCAGCAGCAGGGAGGTCACGACCATCGCCCAGGAGTACCGCACGATCGCCGACGCCACGGCGGAGCTGTCGGCGATCGCCGGCAGCATCGGCACCCGCGCAGCCTGGTAGTCGGTCTTGAACCGCAGTGCCAGGGGCCAGTAGTGCGGCGGGGTCCAGAAGAACACGATCCCGAAGAGGATGAAGGGCGTCAGCGACAGCGATCCGGTGATCGCCGCCCAGCCGATGAGCACCGGGAAGCACCCCGCGGCCCCACCCCAGACGATGTTCTGGGCGGTGCGCCGCTTGAGCAGCATCGTGTAGATGAAGACGTAGAAGCCGATGGCGCCCGCGGCCAGCGCCGCTGAGAGGAGGTTGACGGTGAGGGCCAGCAGCGCCACTGACGCCACGCTCAGCAGGATCCCGAACCGCAAGGCGTGGGCGGCGCTGATCGTGCCCGTGACCAGCGGGCGCTGCTGCGTGCGCACCATCACCGCGTCGATGTCACGGTCGTACACCTGGTTGATGACGTTGGCTCCAGCGGCCGCGAGGGTGCCGCCGACGAGTGTGAGCAGCGTCGTCGACAGCGGCGGGAAGCCACCGGCCGCGAGGAACATCACGGGGACGGTCGTGACCAGCAGCAACTCGATCACACGGGGTTTGGTGAGCGCCAGGTATGCCCGCACGCGGGACGTCGACCTCCTGGCCGACTCTGGATGGGCACCCGCGCGGCCGGACTCCACTGCTGTCACGCGCCCATGCTACCCGCGTCGAAGTTCAGCCCCGAGTCGCCTGACGGATACCCTCGACCTTGGACATCCGATGCAGGAGGACGAATGGGAATCGCTGGCTGGACCGAACTCGATGACCGGGCGGTCGCAACGGCGCGCGCACTTGCCGCCGACGCGGTCCAGAAGGTGGGCAACGGCCACCCGGGCACCGCGATGGCCCTGGCACCGGCGGCCTACGTCCTGTTCCAGCGCTTCCTGCGCCACGACCCTGCCGACCCGACCTGGATCGGGCGCGACCGGTTCATCCTGTCGTGCGGGCACAGCAGCCTCACGCTCTACATCCAGCTCTACCTCTCCGGCTACGAGATCTCCCTCGACGACCTGAAGTCCTTCCGGACCCTGGGGTCCCTGACCCCGGGACACCCGGAGCACAACCCCGCGCGCGGCATCGAGATGACCACCGGACCCCTCGGGCAGGGCGTGTCCTCGGCCGTGGGCGTGGCGATGGCCACGCGGTACGCCCGCGGGCTGCTCGACCCGCAGGCACCCGCCGGCGCGAGCCCGTTCGACAGCACCACCTGGGTCATCGCCTCCGACGGCGACCTCGAGGAGGGCATCTCCGGTGAGTCGGCCAGCCTGGCCGGGACCCAGCGCCTCGGGGACCTGGTCGTCCTCTGGGACGACAACCGGATCTCCATCGAGGGCGACACCGCGGTCTCCTTCACCGAGGACGTCGCCGCCCGCTACCGCGCGTACGGCTGGCACGTCCAGACCGTGGACCTCGGCACCGACGGCAGCGTGGACGTCTCTGCCCTGTCCGATGCGATGGCCGCGGCCCGCGACCACCTCGGTGCGCCGTCCCTGATCCAGCTCCGGACCGTCATCGCCTGGCCGGCCCCCACGTTGCAGAACACCGGCAAGTCCCACGGGGCCGCCCTCGGCGCTGCGGAGGTGGCCGCCACCAAGGCGGCACTGGGGATGGACCCGGAGGTCACGTTCCACGTCGATGACGACGTGCTGGCCCACGCCCGTGAGGTGGGGCAGCGCGGTGCGAAGTTGCGCGCCGACTGGGAGGTCGGCTACCAGCAGTGGCGGACGGCAGACCCGGAGGCCGCCGCCCTGCTGGACCGTCTCGTCGCCCGTCGGCTCCCGGAGGGCTGGCGCGACGTGCTGCCGAGCTGGGAGCCGGGAACGTCCGTCGCCACCCGCGTGGCCTCCGAGGGCGTGATCAACGCCCTGGCCGGTGTCCTTCCCGAGCTGTGGGGCGGCTCGGCCGACCTCGGTGGGTCCAACGGGACCACGATCAAGGGCAGCGGGTCCTTCCTGCCGGCAGGGTCCCCCGTGCCGGACGCCGACCCGTACGGCCGCCTCATCCACTTCGGGGTCCGTGAGCACGCGATGGGTGCGATCCTCAACGGGATCTCCCTGCAGGGGCTCACCCGCGCGTTCGGCGGCACGTTCCTGGTCTTCAGCGACTACATGCGCGCGCCGGTCCGCCTGGCCGCCCTCATGAGCCTGCCGTCGCTGTTCATCTGGACGCATGACTCCATCGGCGTCGGCGAGGACGGCCCGACCCACCAGCCGGTCGAGCACCTGTGGGCGCTCCGGGCGATCCCCGAGCTCTGCGTCGTGCGACCTGCAGATGCCAACGAGACGGCCGCGGTCTGGGCTGCTGCGCTGGAGAACCCCGGGCCCGTCGGGCTGATCCTCACCCGCCAGAACGTCCCCACGCTCGACCGCGCCTCAGGCGAGCCTGCGTCCGCCGCACGCCGCGGTGCGTACGTGATCGCCGAGGCGACCGGGGGCGAGCCGCAGCTGCTGCTCCTGGCCACCGGCTCCGAGGTGTCTGTGGCGATGGGTGCCCGCGACCTGCTCGAGGCCGAGGGAGTGCCCACGCGGGTGGTGTCCATGCCGTGCCTGGAATGGTTCGAGGCCCAGCCCGCGGAGTACCGCGAGCAGGTGCTTCCCGCCCGGGTCACGGCGCGGGTCAGCGTCGAGGCCGGAAGCCAGCAGGGCTGGTGGAAGTACGTCGGCACCCAGGGTGCGTGCGTGTCCCTCGACCACTTCGGGGCCTCGGCCGTCCGCTGATCAGCTGTTCGCGCAGCTGGGATTCACCGCCGAGAACGTGGCTGGAGTGGCCCGAGGGGTCCTGTCCGGGGAGCGCTGAGCCCTTCCGGGCCCGACGCCCTACGCCTGCTCGCGCATGCGCTCGAGCGCCTCGGCGAGGATGGCGTCGCCGTCGACGTCGGAGCGCCGCTCCTTCACGTAGGCCAGGTGGGTCTTGTACGGCTCGACCTTGGCAGGCGTCGGCGGGTTCTCCGGGTCGGGTCCGGCCGGGTAGCCACAGGTGGGGCAGTCCCAGAGCTCCGGGATCGCCGCCTCGTCGGAGAAGCTGGGCGTGGTCTCATGACCCCGTGCGCAGTAGAAGCTGACCCGGTGGCGAGGAGCCGCGTCACCGCGCTCGGCCTCCCCCATCGGCCCGGATCCGACCCGGCTGCCCCGGATCGCGTTACCACCAGCCACAAGTGCCTCCGAAGGATCGAGCAGGTACGGACGTGAGGGGGACGCAGGCCTAGATGGCCAGGCCGAGGGCGACGATGGTAGCCACCCAGATGATCAGCAGCGCATAGGTGATGCGGTCGAGGTTGCGCTCCGCCACCGAGCTGCCACCCAACGAGGAGCTCACGCCGCCGCCGAACAGGTCCGACAGGCCGCCGCCCTTGCCCTTGTGCAGCAGCACGAGGACGACGACGAGCACGTTGAGCACCAGGAGCAGGATCTGCAGGGCGAGGATCACGGAGAGGTCCCTTCATTCGTTGCCGCAAGGATACGCGGTCCCCGCGGAATGTCGGGCCAAGCCCACACCAATGGTCCAATTCGGGCGCACAGCATCCGGGCACGCCGCATGTTGGCGCGCGGGATGTCCGGGCAGGTGACCCGCTGGTCGCCCTGCCCGGACACCATCGACTGCGCTGGCCTCAGGCCAGTCGGTACTTGCAGATCGCGACGAACTCGTCGGCGTCCAGCGAGGCGCCTCCGATGAGCGCCCCATCGACATCGGGGCCGGCCATGATCTCGGCTGCGTTGGCAGCCTTGACCGAACCGCCGTACTGGATGCGGATCGCGTCGGCCACCTCCTGGCCGTAGAGCTCGGCCAGCCGGCGGCGGATCGCGCCGCACATGTCCTGGGCGTCCTGGGGAGTCGCCGTGAGGCCGGTGCCGATCGCCCAGACCGGCTCGTAGGCGATCACGATCGTGGCCGCCTGCTCGGCGGGGATGTCGGCCAGGCCGCCGTCGAGCTGGCCGAGCGTGACCTGCTCCTGGATGCCGGCCTCGCGCTCCTCCTTGACCTCGCCGATGCACATGATCGGTACCAGTCCGTGCTTGTACGCGGCCTTGACCTTGGCGTTGACCAGGGCGTCATCCTCGCCGTGGTACTGCCGGCGCTCGCTGTGCCCGATGACCGCATAGGTGCATCCGAGCTTGGCCAGCATGATCCCTGAGATCTCACCGGTGTAGGCGCCCTTGTCCTGGGCCGAGATGTCCTGGCTGCCGTAGACCACCTTGAGGTTGTCCGCATCGACGAGGGTCTGCACCGAGCGGATGTCGGTGAACGGGACCATCACGCCGGCCTCCACCGCCGCGAAGTCCTCGTCGTTGAGCGCGAACGCGATCTTCTGCACATGCGCGATCGCCTCGAGGTGGTCGAGGTTCATCTTCCAGTTGCCTGCCATGAACGGCTTGCGTGCCATGTGTCAGCCCTCCAGGACTGCGAGACCGGGGAGCGTCTTGCCCTCGAGGAGCTCGAGGGAGGCGCCACCGCCGGTGGAGATGTGGGAGAAGCCGTCCTCCAGGCCGAGCTGGCGGACTGCAGCGGCGGAGTCGCCGCCTCCAATGACTGAGAACGCACCCGAGTCCGCGATCGCCGTGGCGACCTGCAGGGTGCCGTCGGCGAATGCCGGGAACTCGAAGACGCCCATCGGGCCGTTCCACACGACCGTGCGGGCGTCGGCGACCTTGCTCGAGAACAGCGCGATGGTCTCCGGGCCGATGTCCAGGCCCATCCAACCGTCCTCGATGCCCGAGCTGGGCACGACCTTGTTCTCCGGCGCGGGAACCTCCTTGCTCGGGAACGCCACCGACACGCGGGTGTCGACCGGGATCAACAGCTCGATCCCCTTCTCCTCGGCCTTGGCCAGGTAGCCCTTGACGGCCTCGATCTGGTCGGCCTCGAGCAGCGAGTCGCCGACCGTGTGGCCCTGGGCGGCGAGGAAGGTGTAGGCCATCCCGCCCCCGATCAGGAGCCGGTCGACGCTGTCGATCAGGTTGTCGATGACGCCGAGCTTGTCCGACACCTTCGAGCCACCGAGGATGACCACGTACGGCCGATCCGGGTCGGCCAGGACCTTCGAGAAGGACTTGACCTCCTTCTCCACCAGCAGGCCGGCAGCGTTGGGCAGCAGCTCGGCGACGTCGGTGACCGACGCCTGCTTGCGGTGGACGACGCCGAAGCCGTCAGAGACGTAGACGTCGGCCATGGCCGCCAGCTCGGCGGCCAGCTCCTTGCGCTGGGCCTCGTCCTTGCTGGTCTCCCGGGCGTCGAACCGGATGTTCTCCAGCAGGGCCACCTGTCCGGGCTGCAGCGCGGCGACAGTGGCCTTCGCGGACTCGCCCGTGATGTCGGAGGCAAGTGCGATGTCCTGGCCGAGGAGCTCACCGAGGCGCTTGGCCACCGGCGCCAACGAGCCGGACTCCTCGAAGCCGACGCCCTTGGGCCGGCCGAGGTGCGCCACGATGACGACCTTCGCACCAGCGCCGGTGAGGGCCTTGAGTGTGGGAAGGCTGGCCACGATCCGGCCGTCGTCGGTGATGACACCGGAGCCGTCCTTGGCCAGCGGAACGTTGAAGTCCGACCTCAGCAGGACTGTCTTGCCAGCGATATCGAGATCACTGATGCTCTTCACTTCAGGTACTCCCTTGTCGGTGAACGGCCACCTTGCAGGGATGAGCCTATTGACTCGACCGCCGCCATCGCCCGTTGGCGGCATCCCGTCAGTCTGAGGAGATGCCATCCTCCGTGTTGGGGATCCCCAGCTCGACAGCCCGCTTGTCGGCCAGCGCGAGCAGGCGCCGGATCCGACCGGCGATCGCGTCCTTGGTCATCGGCGGGTCGGCCAGGGCGCCGAGCTCCTCGAGGCTGGCCTGCTTGTGCTCCAGGCGCAACCGGCCGGCCACCGCCAGGTGATCCGGGACGGTGTCGTCGAGGATCAGCAGGGCCCGCTCCACCCGGGCGCCCGCGGCAACAGCAGCTCGCGCGGATCGGCGCAGGTTGGCGTCGTCGAAGTTGGCCAGGCGGTTGGCGGTCGCCCGGACCTCCCGGCGCATCCGCCGCTCCTCCCAGGCCATGACCGAGTCATGGGCGCCCATCTTCGTGAGCATCGCGCTGATCGCGTCGCCGTCGCGGATGACGACCCGGTCGATCCCACGCACCTCACGGGCCTTGCTCGCGATGCCCAGGCGGCGCGCAGCGCCCACCAGCGCAAGGGCGGCTTCGGGCCCCGGGCACGACACCTCGAGGGAGGACGACCTGCCGGGCTCGGTGAGGGACCCGTGGGCCAGGAACGCGCCACGCCATGCCGACTCCGCGTCGCACAGCGCGCCGTTCACGACGACAGCGGGCAGCCCCCGCACCGGGCGCCCCGATGCGTCCAGGAGGCCCGCCTGCTTGGCGAGGCGCTGGCCGTCCTGGGCGACGGTGAGGACGTACCGGTTGCCACGTCGGATGCCGGAGGGGGCCACGACGGTGATGGTGGCCGAGTGGCCGAACATGTCGGTGATCGCGCTTCGCGCCCTGCGTGCCGCCGATCCGGTGTCGAGCTCGGCCTCGACCACGATCCTGCCCGCGACCAGGTGCAGCCCGCCGGAGAACCGCAGGAGGGCGGAGACCTCAGCCTTCCGACAGCAGGTCCTCGTGATGGGCAACCGGCTCAGTTCGTCCTTCACGCCCGCCGTCATCGCCATGCGGGAATACTGCCATGCCCGATGACCTCTGCGAACGCCCTCCCCAGCAGCAGGGGATCGTGATGCCCCGCGCCGGCATGGGGATCGGCGACGGCGCGCAGGACGAGCTCGGCGCCGACATCGCTGCACGAGGCCCGCAGCGCCTGCTCATCCGGCACATGGGCGGGGTCGGCCAGCACGACGTCGAACCTCACCCGGGGGAACGCCTCGGCCAGGACGTGCAGGTGGCCCTGCGGGCTGAACCCCGAGGTCTCCCCCGGCTGGGCCACCAGGTTCAGGGCGAGGATCCGGGTGGCCGCGGAGGCGACGACCGCGTCGTGGATCCCGGGGACCAGCAGGCTGGCGAGCACGGAGGTGTACCAGGAGCCCGGTCCCATCACGATCGCCTCGGCCTGCGCGATCGCCTCGAGCGCCTCCGGGCGGGCGGGCGGATCGGAGGGATCCAAGGAGATCGAGAGGACTGTGCCCTCGGTGACCGCGACCTTCGACTGGCCGCGCACCTCGCTGATCCCCGGCTGATCGGGGGCGTCGAGCACGGTGGCGACGATCTGCACGCCCTCGTTGCAGACCGGGAGCACGCGACCGTTGGCACCCAGGAGGGCTCCCACCCAGTCCAGGCCCGCGACGACGTCGCCGGTCTGCTCCCACAGGGAGGCGATCAGGAGGTTGCCCATCGCGTGGCCGGCCAGCTCGCCCGCGGAGAACCGGTGCTGGACCACCGAGCTCCAGGTGCGTCCCCACACATCGTCACCGCACAGGGCGGCCAGGGCCATGCGCAGGTCACCGGGTGGGGGCGTGCCCATGTCGCGGCGCAGGCGTCCGCTGGAGCCCCCGTCGTCGGCCATTCCCACGATCGCTGTGAGCTGGTGGGTGACCGCGCGCAGGGCCCGAAGGGAGACGGCCAGGCCGTGGCCCCCGCCCAGGGCCACCACGGCCGGCCCGGACGCCAGGCGGCGTCGTGGTGCCGCTCCTCCGGCCTCGATGACGGGGGGGAGCATCATTCGCGCCCGAGGTCGCGATGCACCACGGTGACCTCGAGCCCGACATGCACGAGGCGAGCCGCGAGGTTCTCCGACATCGCCACCGAGCGGTGCTTGCCACCGGTGCACCCGATGGCCAGGGTGGCGAACCGCTTGCCCTCGCGCAGGTAGCCGTCGGTGGCCAGGTCGATCAGGTGGGCATAGGTGTCGAGGAACTCCGCGGCACCGACCTGGGCCACCACGTAGTCGTTGACAGCGGCATCGAGGCCGCGCAGCTCGCGCAGCTCGGGGATCCAGTAGGGGTTGGGCAGGAACCGAACGTCGGCGACGAAGTCGGCATCCATGGGCACCCCGTACTTGAACCCGAAGGACATCACTGTCGCCCGGAGCCGCACCGGCTCCCCGGACTCGAAGGAGGCCGTGATGGCTCGGCGGAGCTCGTGGATGGTCCGGTTCGAGGTGTCGATGACGAGGTCGGCATCGGCGCGCAGGTCGCCGAGGAGGGCGCGCTCGCGGTGGATCCCGTCGAGCAGCCCGCCCTGGGCCTGGAGGGGGTGCGGACGGCGGTTGGACTCGTACCGGCGCACGAGGGCCTCGTCGCTGGACTCGAGGAACAGGATCTTCAGGTCGACCCCGCGGGCGATCACCTCGGCGACGGCTGCCTCGAGCTGGTCGAACAGCCGACCCCCGCGCACGTCGGCCACGACCGCGACCCGCTCGAGGTCCGACCGGGCGGCCAGCAGGTCGAGGGTGGGTGCCAGCATCTTCGGCGGGAGGTTGTCGATGACGAACCAGCCGAGGTCCTCCAGGGCGCGCGCCGCGCTGGAACGCCCCGCCCCGGACATCCCGGAGACGAGCAGGACCTCGAAGTCGGCGATCCCGTCGCCTGGCGTGGGTGTCGTCATCTGGGCTCCTCACTCACAGGCATATCGTCGCCCAGGATCTCCCCCGTCGTCAGGTTGACCGCGCTGACCGCCTCGCCTGAGAGCGCGACCAGGATGCGCTCGGCCAGGGCCGGGCCGATGCCGGGGACCTCGGCGATCATCTCCGGGCTGGCGGCACGCATCTTGCGCACGGAGCCGAACCGGGACAGCAGGGCCTTGCGCCGTGCCGGCCCCAGCCCGGGGATGTCGTCCAGGACGCTCGTGGTCATGCGCGCGGAGCGCTTCTGCCGCTGGTAGCGGATCGCGGTGCGATGGGCCTCGTCGCGCACCCGCTGGAGCAGGTAGAGCCCCTGGCTCGTGCGTGGCAGGATCACCGGATCCTCCTCGTCGGGCAGCCACACCTCCTCGAGCCGCTTGGCCAGTCCCACGACGGCGATGTCCGAGATGCCCAGGTCGCGCAGGGCCTGGAAGGCGGCGTCCACCTGGGGTGCGCCACCGTCGATGACGACCAGTGACGGCGGGTAGGCGAACCTCGACGGGGCCGGGGCGGGTTCGCCGAGCGTGCCGACCGCGGCGACGGCCCCGCCGGCGCCCACGACCCCGCCGACCATGAGCTCCCCGGCGGCGAGCGCACCCGCAGCCACCACCTGGGCCTCCTCGGAGCGGCCCAGCCTGCGGAACCGGCGGCCGATCACCTCCGAGATGGCTGCGACGTCGTTCTGCCCGTCGAAGCCCTTGATCGCGAACTTCCGGTACTCCGAGGGCCGCGGGAGCCCATCCTCGAACACGACCATGGACGCGACGACGTCATCGGCGCCGAGGTTCGAGACGTCGAAGCACTCGATGCGCAGCGGGGCGCTGGGCAGGTCCAGGGCGTCAGCCAGCTCGGTGAGCGCCTGGCTGCGGGTCGTGAGGTCACCGGAGCGCCGCAGCTTGTGGGCGGCCAGCGACTGGGACGCATTGCGCGTCACGGTCTCCAGGAGGGCCCTCTTGTCCCCGCGCCGCGGCACGGAGACACCGACCGGCCCTCCTCGCTGAAGGCCCAACCAGTCGGTCAGGACTGTGAGCTCCTCCGGCTCGGGCAGGGCGGGGACCAGGACGCGACGGGGCACGTCGGCATCGGCTTCGGCATACATCTGCCCCAGGAGCGTCGCAACGAGCTGCGCCTCGTCGGCGTCATCGAGCCGCTCCACGATGAAGCCACGCTCCCCGCGGATCCGGCCGTCGCGGACATGGAAGACCCGCACGCACGCCTCGAGCTCGTCGCTGGCGAGCCCGACGACGTCGGCGTCCGTCCCGTCAGGGAGGACGACGGCGTTGCGCTCGAGCACGCGCTGCAGCGCGTAGAGGTCGTCGCGCAGCCGGGCCGCCTTCTCGTAGTCCATGTCGGCCGCCGCGGCCTTCATCTGCTCCGTGCGCGAGCGGACGAAGGCGGCCGAGTCGCCGGCCATGAAGGAGCAGAAGTCCTCCACGATCGCGCGGTGCTCCAGCGCCGTCACCTCGCCGGTGCAGGGCGCTGCGCACTTGTCGATGTATCCCAGCAGGCACGGCCGGCCCGCGGCCTCCGCGCGCCGGAAGACCCCGCGCGTGCAGGTGCGCATCGGGAAGACGCGGAGCAGCTGGTCCACCGTCTCGCGGATCGCCCAGGCATGGGCGAACGGGCCGAAGTAGCGCACCCCGGGCCGCTTCTCCCCGCGCATCACCATGGCGCGGGGGAACTCCTCGCCGACCGTCACCGCGAGGAAGGGGTAGGACTTGTCGTCGCGGTAGCGCACGTTGAAGCGTGGGTCGAACTCCTTGATCCACGCGTACTCGAGGGTCAGCGCCTCCACCTCGGTGGCCACCACGACCCAGTCCAGGGACCGCGCGGTGGCGACCATGGTCTGGGTCCGCTGGTGCAGCGCGGCCGGGTCCTGGAAGTACGACGTCAGCCGGGAGCGCAGGTTCTTGGCCTTGCCCACGTAGATGACCCGACCGTCACCGTCACGGAACCGGTAGACGCCCGGCTCTGTGGGGATCTGCCCGGGGGCGGGTCGGAAGTTCGCTGTCACCTCAGGCCAGGTAGATCTCCCCGCCCGTGACCTGGATCTTCACAGGCTCCAGACCGGTGGGGGCAGGGCCCTCCAAGCGGTCACCGGTGCTGCCGTCGAAGGTGCTGCCGTGGCAGTTGCACATGATCGTGTTCTCCAGGACCTCGGCCACAGGACACCCCATGTGCGGGCACCGGCCATTGAACGCGAGGAACTCGTTGTCATCGGGGTGCGTCACGACGACCGGACCGCCAGCGGTCGTGACGACCACTCCGCCTCCCACGGGGAAGTCGCCGGTGCCGGCGATCGGATCCCCCGAGGGCGACTCCTCGCTCGTGGCGCTCGGGGACTCGTCGGACTCGGTGGGCGTGGCTGACTTCGACGGCGGCGCCGATGTGGGTGCACTCGACGTGGCCGACGCGCTGCCGGTCTGGTCGCTGGAGGCGCAGGCCCCGAGGGCCATCACCGCCACGGCCGCCGCTGAACCAGCCAGGACGCCCCGTCGACTCACTGAGCCTCGATCGTCGGCAATCGGCTGGCAGGCACATCCACCCGTGCAGGTGCTCTCGTCCATCGCTGGACCTCCTCGTGTTGTGGGCAGCCTATGCAGTGGCACGGGCACGGACCAGCAGATCGCCCAGGAAACGCCCGGTGTGGCTCCCGGAATGGGCGGCCACCTCCTCGGGCGATCCGGCGACGACGATCCGCCCACCACCGGACCCGCCCTCGGGCCCGAGGTCGACGACCCAGTCAGCGGTCTTGATGACGTCGAGGTTGTGCTCGATGACCAGGACGGAGTTGCCCTTGTCGACCAGTGAGTGCAGCACGCCCAGCAGCTTGCGGACGTCCTCGAAGTGCAGGCCGGTCGTGGGCTCGTCGAGGACGTAGATCGTGCGTCCGGTGGAGCGGCGCTGGAGCTCGCTGGCCAGCTTCACCCGCTGGGCCTCGCCCCCGGACAGGGTGGGTGCGGGCTGGCCGAGGCGCACGTAGCCCAGGCCGACGTCGACCAGGGTCTGCATGTGGCGGGCGATCGGGGGGACCGCAGCGAAGAAGTCAAGGGCCTCCTCGATGGGCATGTCCAGCACCTGGGCGATCGTGCGGCCCTTGAAGTGCACCTCGAGGGTCTCCCGGTTGTAGCGGTCGCCGTGGCACACCTCGCACGGCACGTACACGTCGGGCAGGAAGTTCATCTCGATCTTGATGGTGCCGTCGCCGGTGCAGGACTCGCAGCGACCGCCCTTGACGTTGAACGAGAACCTGCCCGGCAGGTACCCACGGACCTTGGCCTCCTGGGTGGAGGCGAACAGCTTGCGGACATGGTCGAAGACGCCCGTGTAGGTGGCCGGGTTGGAGCGTGGGGTGCGCCCGATCGGGCTCTGGTCGACGTGCACGACCTTGTCGAGGTGCTCGAGGCCGGTCACCCGCCGATGGCGCCCCGGCACGCTGCGGGCGCCGTTCAGGTCGCGCGCAAGAACCGTGTAGAGCACGTCGTTGACCAGCGTGGACTTGCCCGATCCGCTGACCCCGGTGATGGCCACGAAGCAGCCCAGCGGGAACTCGGCGGTGACGTTCTGCAGGTTGTGCTCCCGGGCCCCCTCCACGACGATCATCCGCGCCGGGTCGATCGGCCGCCGCCGCGCCGGGATCTCGATGCGTCGCGCACCGGAGAGGTACTGACCCGTCAGGGAGTCAGGGCTGGCCAGGAGCTCCTCCACGGTGCCGGAGACGACGATCTGGCCCCCGTGCTCACCCGCGCCGGGACCGATGTCGACGACCCAGTCGGCCGTGCGGATGGTGTCCTCGTCGTGCTCGACGACGATCAGGGTGTTGCCGAGGTCCCGGAGGCGGACCAGCGTGTCGATCAGCCGGTGGTTGTCGCGCTGGTGCAGGCCGATGCTCGGCTCGTCGAGCACGTAGAGCACCCCCACCAGCCCCGAGCCGATCTGGGTGGCCAGGCGGATCCGCTGCGCCTCGCCGCCGGCGAGCGTGCCAGCCGGACGGGAGAGCGAGAGGTAGTGCAGGCCGACGTCCATCAGGAAGGCCAGCCGCTCGTTGACCTCCTTGAGCACGCGGGTGGCGATCTGGGCGTCACGGTCGGAGACGTCGAGGTCGGCCAGGAAGGCCGCGGCCTCGCCGATGGGCATCTGCGCGATGGTGGCGATGTTGACCCCGCCCACCGTGACCGCCAGCGAGACGGGCTTGAGCCTGGCGCCGTCGCACGCGGGGCAGGGCACCTCGCGCATGAACCCCTCGTAGCGCTCCCTGGCGGAGTCGCTCTCCGACTCCGCGTGCCGCCGCTGGACGAACGGGATCGCGCCCTCGAAGCCCGTGGAGTAGGAGCGCTCGCGGCCGTACCTGTTGCGGTAGCGGACGTGGACCTGGTGGTTGTACCCGTGCAGGACTGCGTCACGCATGGCGGCGGGAAGGTCCTTGAAGGGGCTGTTGACGTCGGCGCCGAGCTCGTCGGCCAGGGCTGTGACCAGCCGGGCGTAGTACTCCGAGATGTGACCACTCCCCCACGGTGACACTGCTCCGTCGGCCAGCGAGAGGTCCGGGTCGGGGACGATGAGGTCGGGGTCGACCTCCATGCGGGTCCCCAGGCCGGTGCACTGGGGGCAGGCGCCGAACGGGGAGTTGAACGAGAAGGAACGCGGCTCGAGGTCCTCGAACGACTGCCCGTCGTTGAGGCACACGAGGTGCTCGCTGAACAGCCGCTCACGGTCGGGATCGTCAGCCGGCGCGTCGACGAACTCGAGGTTGACGATCCCGCCGGCCAGCCCGAGGGCCGTCTCCACCGAGTCGGTGAGGCGCCGGCGCGCCGAGGGCTTCACGGCGAGGCGGTCCACGACGACCTCGATGGTGTGCTTCTGCTGCTTCTTGAGGGTGGGCGGCTCGGTGAGCAGGTGCACGGTGCCGTCCACGCGAGCGCGGCTGAAGCCCTGGGCCTGGAGCTGGCGGAACAGGTCGGAGTACTCGCCCTTGCGCTCCCGGACGACCGGGGCCAGCACCTGGAACTTGGTGCCCTCCTCCAGCTCGAGGACCCGGTCGACGATCTGCTGGGGGGTCTGGCGACCGACGGGCTGCCCGCACGACGGGCAGTGCGGCTTGCCGATCCTGGCGTAGAGAAGCCGGAGGTAGTCGTACACCTCGGTGATCGTGCCCACGGTCGAGCGCGGGTTGCGGGAGGTGGACTTCTGGTCGATGGAGACCGCGGGCGACAGGCCGTCGATGAAGTCGACGTCGGGCTTGTCCATCTGGCCGAGGAACTGCCGGGCGTAGGCACTCAGCGACTCGACATAGCGGCGCTGGCCCTCGGCGAAGATCGTGTCGAACGCCAGGCTGGACTTCCCGGAGCCGGACAGGCCGGTGAACACGACCAGGGCATCGCGCGGGATGGCCAGGGAGACGTCCTTGAGGTTGTGCTCCCGGGCGCCCCGAACCGTCAGGCGGTCGTGATGGTGCTCGGCCAGATCCACGCACCGATCCTAGGTCAGCCCTCCGACATCGGCTGCCAGCCCGGTCAGTGGTCGTGCTCGGGGGGCAGGTGCTCGATTGCGTCACCTTCGACCTCGTCCGCCTCGTGTTCCAGGCGCGCCTCGGGGCTGGACTCGACCAGCGAGGGGTCGCGGCGGACAGCGACGATGCTGGCGATGGCGGTCACGACCAGCACTCCGATGATGACCACCAGCGACAGCGCGGTGGAGATCTCCGGGACGTCCAGGTCGGTGGTCTCGTGCAGGGCGTGCAGGAACAGCTTGACGGCGATGAACCCGAGGATGATCGCCAGGCCCTTCGACAGGTAGACCAGGCGGTCCAGCAGGCCGTGCAGCATGAAGTAGAGCTGGCGCAGGCCCATCAGGGCGAAGGCGTTGGCCGTGAAGACCAAGTAGGCCTCCTCGGTGAGGCCGAACACCGCAGGGATCGAGTCGAGCGCGAACAACAGGTCCGTGGTGCCGATGGCGAGCATCACGAGCAGCATCGGGGTGACCATGCCGCTGGCCGTCCAGGCGCACCGTGAGCTTGGTCCCGTGGTACTCCCGGGTCGTGGGCACGCGCCGCTCGACGAACCGGATCAGGGCGTTGCCCTCTGGATCGGCTTCCTCCGATCCGCTGCGCCACACCGAGATCGCGGTCCACATCAGGAACGCTCCGAAGACGAAGAAGGTCGCCGCGAAGCGTTCGATCGCGGCTGCGCCGAGCACGATCAGGATGCCGCGCAGGATCAGGGCGATCACGATGCCGATCGACAGCACCCGGTGCCGGTGCTGCTCGGGGACCGCGAACGACGAGATGATGATCATGAAGACGAACAGGTTGTCGACGCTCAGCGAGTACTCGGTGATGTACCCCGCGAGGAACTCCCCGCCGTACTGGCGACCGAAGGTGACCGTCACAAAGCCGGCGAACAGCATGGCCATGACCACGTAGAAGATCACCCAGCGGGTGGCCTCCTTGGGCGTGAAGGCGTGCGGCCGCCGGTCGACGATGATCAGGTCGATGACGATGATCCCCAGCAACCCCAGGATCGTGGCTGCCCAGAGGCCCGCCGATACGTCCACCCACATCCTCCTGGTGACCACCGCGCGCCAACTCCGGTTCCAGGCGCAGACACACCATTCTCACACGACCCGCAGGGACCGCCGGGCGGCCTCAGCCGGCGGCGACCATCCCCCGCAGCTCCCGCTTGAGCTCCGAGACCTCGTCGCGGTAGCGCGCCGCCACCTCGAACTGCAGGTTGGCGGCCGCGGCGTGCATCTGCGTGGTGAGCTCCTGGATGAGGTTGGCCAGCTCCGTGGCCGGCAGGTCGGAGCGCGCGGTCGCACCGGTGGCGACGGAGGCGTCGGCGGCGGCTGCACCCGACCCCTGGCGCCTGGCACCGCCCCGACCGCGCGACTGCGAGCGGCCGGATCCCATCGTCGTGGCCAGGACCTCCTCGGTGTCGGCGTCCTCGGCAGCCAGCAGGTCGGTGATGTCGGCGATCTTCTTGCGCAGGGGCTGGGGGTCGACGCCCCGCTCGAGGTTGTAGGCGATCTGCTTGGCCCGGCGACGGTTGGTCTCGTCGATTGCCGTCTGCATCTGGGAGGTGATCGTGTCCCCGTACATGTGGACCTGCCCCGACACGTTGCGGGCGGCGCGCCCGATGGTCTGGATCAGGCTGCGCTCGGAGCGCAGGAACCCGGCCTTGTCGGCGTCGAGGATGCTGACCAGCGACACCTCCGGGAGGTCGAGGCCCTCACGCAGGAGGTTGATCCCGACGAGGACGTCGAAGATGCCCATCCGCAGCTCGCGCAGGAGCTCGACCCGGCGCAGCGTGTCGACCTCGGAGTGCAGGTAGCGCACCCGTATGCCGCGCTCCAGCAGGTAGTCGGTGAGGTCCTCGGACATCCGCTTGGTCAGGGTCGTGACCAGGATGCGCTCCCCGCGGTCGGTGCGCAGGCGGATCTCGTGCATCAGGTCGTCGATCTGGCCCTTGGTGGGCTTGAGGATGATCTCCGGGTCGATCAGGCCGGTGGGCCGGATGACCTGCTCGACGACGTCACCGTCGACCTTGGCCAGCTCGTAGGGGCCGGGGGTCGCGGACAGGTACACGGTCTGGCCGATGCGCTCGAGGAACTCCTCCCACCGCAGGGGCCGGTTGTCCGCGGCGCTGGGCAGCCGGAACCCGTGGTCGACCAGCGTGCGCTTGCGCGACATGTCGCCCTCGTACATCCCGCCGATCTGCGGGACGGTCACGTGGGACTCGTCGATGACCATCAGGAAGTCGTCCGGGAAGTAGTCGATGAGGCAGTTCGGCGCCGAGCCGGACTCGCGACCGTCGATGTGCCGGGAGTAGTTCTCGATGCCCGAGCAGAAGCCGACCTGGCGCATCATCTCGATGTCGTAGGACGTGCGCATCTGCAGCCGCTGGGCCTCGAGGAGCTTGCCCTGCTCCGTGAGCTCGGCCAGTCGCTCGGCGAGCTCGGCCTCGATCCCGCCGAGCGCACGCTCCATCCGCTCCGGACCTGCCACGTAGTGCGTCGCCGGGAAGATGTAGACCTCCTGGTCGTCGGTGAGGATCTCGCCGGTGACCGGGTGCAGGGTCATGAGCCGCTCGATCTCGTCGCCGAACATGTCGATGCGCACCGGGTGCTGCTCGTACACGGGGAACACCTCGATGGTGTCGCCCCGCACCCGGAACGTCCCACGCTCGAACGCGAGGTCGTTGCGGGCGTACTGGTTGCCCACGAACTGGCGCAGCAGTGAGTCCCGGTCGACCTCCTCGCCCACACGCAGCCGGACCATCCGGTCGACGTACTCCTGCGGCGTGCCCAGGCCGTAGATCGCCGACACCGTGGCCACCACGATGACGTCCCGGCGTGTGAGCAGGGAGTTGGTTGCCGAGTGCCGCAGCCGCTCGACCTCCTCGTTGATCGACGAGTCCTTCTCGATGTAGGTGTCCGTCTGCGGGATGTAGGCCTCGGGCTGGTAGTAGTCGTAGTAGGACACGAAGTACTCGACGGCGTTGTCCGGCAGCAGCTCGCGGAACTCGTTGGCCAGCTGGGCCGCGAGGGTCTTGTTCGGGGCCATCACCAGGGTCGGGCGCTGGAGCTTCTCGACCAGCCAGGCCGTGGTCGCCGACTTGCCGGTGCCCGTTGCCCCCATGAGGACGACGTCCTTGACGCCGGCCTCGATCCGCCTGGTGATCTCGGCGATCGCGGCCGGCTGGTCGCCCGCGGGCGTGTACTCGCTGATGACACGGAACGGGGCAACGCGTCGCTGGAGGTCGGTGACAGGTCGGGTCATGCAGGACACGCTATTCGGTGGGTCCGACAACGGCTTCCGGAAGCCTGTTGCGAACAGCCAGTCTGGGGCCTGACGCCTGACGCCTGACGTGACCGGCTAGTCTGCGGCGATGCCCGACACCGCCTCACCCGTCATCGAGGCATCCCCCCATCGCGGAGCGCAGGTCGCGCACCGTCGTGCCGTCATCGGCCTCATCTCGGCGGCGACTGTCGCTGCCGTGCTCACGCTGCTGGCGGCCTCCACCTCCCCCGCCCTGGACGGCTTCGACACGGCGATCATGGACTTCACCCGCGGCTGGGCGGACCCGCTGGGCTGGCCGGTCGACGTCGCGCACGTCGTCGGGCTGGTGACCGCGCCGTTCTGGTCAGCACTGGCGGTGACCGTCCTGGTGGTGATCCTGCTCCTCACCCGGCATCGCGCAGCCGCGGGGCTCCTGGCCATGTCGGGGATCGCCGGGGTCCTGGTCAGCGAGACGATGAAGGGGCTCATGGGTCGCTCGCGGCCCCTCGGGGCCGAGGCCTTCGAGCCGGACCTGTACAAGTCGTTCCCGTCCGGGCACGCCATGGAGGGCATCTACCTGTACCTGGCCACGGGGCTCGTACTGATCCACCTCAGCCGGTCGAACGGCCGACGCTGGCTGGACGTGGTCGGCCGCGTCCTGGTGGTCATCGGTCCCCTGATCGGCCTCAGCCGCCTCATCCTGGGCGTGCACTGGCCCAGCGACGTGATCGCCGGCTGGGCGTTCGGGTCCGTTGTGCTGCTCGGGACCGCACTGATCCTGTGGTGGCCCGTGGACCGGGGATGGGCCCCGGTCGAGGACCCGGCGACGCGCCCTACTCCCCCAACGCTGCCTGAAGCAGGAACCACGCCCGCTCCACCTGCGCGATGAGCTGCTCCTCGTCCCCGCCGTTGTCGATCAGGATCGTCGCGACCGCCGCGCGTTCGGCGTCGCTGGCCTGACGAGCCATCCGCTCCCGTGCGTCGGCCACCGGCACCCCCCGCACGGCCAGCCGAGCCAGGCGCACCTCGATGGGCGCATGCACCACGACCACGAGGTCGAAGTCGTCGGCCGACCCGTTCTCCACGAGCAGGGGCATGTCGTACACCACGACGGGCGTGCCCTCGGCCTCAGCGGCGCCGAGCATCGCGGCTGCGCGCTCGGCGATACGTGGATGCATGATCTCGTCCAGGGCGGCCAGGGCCTCGGGGTCGGGGAACACGATCGCGGCCAGGCCGGCACGGTCGAGCTCACCGGCGGGGTCCAGCACGCCGGGCCCGAAGTGCGCGACGATCGCGGCCAGAGCCGGCTCACCGGGCGCCACCAGGTCGCGGGCGATCTGATCGCCGTCGATGACAACCGCGCCCCTGTCCGCGAGCATCGCCGAGACGGTCGACTTGCCCGCACCGATGCCACCGGTCAAACCCACCCTGATCATGGTGGAAGCATGCCAGCCGACACCCGCCCGGTGCGCCCCGCCCGAGCGATCCCGGGCGCCAGGGGCACTCCCAGCCGGGGGTTGACACGCAGGGCGCATGGTCGAGGCAGCTGCCATGGTGGGTGATGATTGGTCGGTGAGCAACGACCCCTCCGCTGAGGCACCCCGGGCCACGGCGGTGGGGACCGCGGGGGTGGTCACACCGGCTGCCGGGATCTCGGTGCAGGGAACGGCCATCGTGGGCGTCGGCCTGGTGCTGTCCCAGATCATCGCCATGGTCCAGATGCTGGTCGTCTCGCGGCTGCTCGGCCCCAACCAGTTCGGTGCCTTCGGCGCGCTTGCCGTGATCCTGCTCCTGGGCAGCACGGCGATGGCCGCGACCCAGGTGGTCATCGCGCGGCACGTCGCCTCGGGCCGCTCCTCGGAGCACATCGGCGCGGGCTCGGTGCTCCTGGTGGGGGCGGCCACCTGCGCGCTGACCGTCATCCTCTCGCCCTTCATCAGCAATGCCCTGAACCTGTCGAATGTCATGGCCGTGGTCGTCGTCGGGGCCACGTTCATCCCGTTCACCGTCACCGGAGCCCAACTCGGCCTGCTCCAGGGGGCCGAGCGGCACAAGCGCCTCGGCGCGCTCTACATCGTTGCCGCCGCGGCGCGTGTGGGCGGTGCGATCGTCGGGGCAGCAGTCGTGGGCACCGCCGGCTCGACAGTCGTCGGCCTGGCCATCGGCGCGACGCTCGGGGCGGTCGCCGGGCAGTTCCTGCTGGTCGGCCAGCCACCGTGGGGCTCGCGCGAGGAGGGACCGCAGGAGTTCCTCGTCGAGGTCGGCCACGCCGCCCACGCCCTCATCGCGCTGTACGCCCTGACCAATCTCGACGTCCTGATCGCCCGCGCGCAGCTGCCTGCCCGCGACGCGGGTCTCTACGCCGCCGGCGCCCTCATCGCCCGCGCGGTGTTCTTCCTGCCGCAGGCGATCCTCGTGGCCGCCTTCCCCCGGATGGTCGCGGGTTCCGCCCACGCGCAGCGTCAGGCCGTCCTGGCCGTGGCCGGCCTCGGGCTGCTGTCCACGCTTGTCGTGGCCGCCATGCCGAGGTTCATCGTGCGGTTCATGTCCGGGACCCAGTACCTCGCCGTCTCCCAGGAGGCCTGGATCTTCGCCCTGGCCGGCGCCGGCTTCGGGGTGGTCCAGGTGCTGCTGTACGCGCGCATGGCCCACCACGACCGGCGCGCGACGCTGCTGCTGTGGGGCGGGGTTGCCGCTCTGGCCGGACTGGGCCTGTGGCTCGGTACCTCGATCCACGCCCTGGCAGTTGTCGCCGCGTCCGTGGCCTGGACCGTGGCCCTCGCCGGCCTGGTCTGGGCGCGCTCGTCCGCGTCGGCCCGTCCCGACGCAGACGAGCCGATCGTCACGCCCGCCGCCTGATCGGGCGTGGGGCTGGGGTCGCGGGCCGCTCGGGGTCGCTCGGGGTTGGTCCGCTCGGGGTTGGTCGCGGGTTGGCTCGGGGTTGGTCCGCTCGGGGTTGGTCCGCTCGGGGTTGGTCCGCTCGGGGTTGGTCCGCTCGGGGTTGGTCCGCTCAGGCGGTCCGGAATCGCGAGCATTGACGCTTCGAGACCCGGACCAACCCCGGATCGGTCCGCGGAATAGCGGACGAATCCGATGGCGGACACGGCGAACCGGCCAGGCTCGGTGCGGGGTGGGTGTCGAGGTTGGTCCGGAATCGCGAGCATTTGCACTCTGAGATCCGGACCAACCTCGGATCGGTCCGCGCAATAGCGGACAGATCCGATGGCGGACACGGGGAACCGAGGGACGCGGGGTTGCGGGCTTCTGCGGGCTGGCGCGCGGCGCGCGACACGCCACATGCCGAACGGCCCCGGAACCACGTGGGTTCCGGGACCGTTCGGGTGGTGGTCCAGCCAGCGGGAGCGGGCGAACCGTCAGCGCGTCACGCGCCGCCGGTCAGCTTCTCGCGCAGGGCCTGCAGGGCCTCGTCGGTGGCCAGGGTGCCTGAACCCTCGGCGGCCGCGGGGGCGGTCGAGCTGTAGGAGCCCACACCCTCGCCGGTCTCGAGCGCGGCAGCCTGGTCGGCCGTCTTGGCCTCCTCGACCTGCTTCATGTGCTGCTCCCAGCGGGCGTGCGCCTCGGCGTACTGCGCCTCCCACTCGGAACGCTGGTCCTCGAAGCCGACCTTCCACTCGCCGGTCTCGGGGTCGAAGCCCTCCGGACCGATGTACGCGCCAGCCTCGTCGTAGGACGGGGCCATGCCGTACAGGTAGGGGTCGAACTCCTCGGAGCCGGCACCGGTCGTGTTCTCGTTGGCCTGCTTGAGGCTCAGCGAGATGCGGCGACGCTCGAGGTCGATGTCGATGACCTTGACGAAGATGTCGTCGTTGACGGTCACGACCTGCTCGGGGATCTCCACGTGGCGCTCGGCCAGCTCGGAGATGTGCACCAGGCCCTCGATGCCCTCCTCGACACGCACGAACGCGCCGAAGGGGACGAGCTTGGTGACCTTGCCGGGCACGACCTGGCCCATCTGGTGGGTCCGGGCGAAGTGCTGCCACGGATCCTCCTGGGTCGCCTTGAGCGACAGCGAGACGCGCTCGCGGTCCATGTCGACGTCGAGCACCTCCACGGTGACCTCGTCGCCGACGGCCACGACCTCGCTCGGGTGGTCGATGTGCTTCCAGGACAGCTCGGAGACGTGCACCAGGCCGTCCACGCCGCCGAGGTCGACGAACGCGCCGAAGTTGACGATGGAGGACACCACGCCGTTGCGGATCTGGCCGCGCTGGAGCTGGTTGAGGAAGTTGGAGCGGACCTCGGACTGCGTCTGCTCGAGCCAGGCACGCCGCGACAGGACCACGTTGTTGCGGTTCTTGTCCAGCTCGATGATCTTGGCCTCGATCTCCTTGCCGACGTACGGCTGGAGGTCGCGGACGCGGCGCATCTCGACCAGCGACGCGGGCAGGAAGCCGCGCAGGCCGATGTCGAGGATCAGGCCGCCCTTGACGACCTCGATCACCTTGCCGGTGACGACGCCGTCCTCCTCCTTGATCTTCTCGATCGTGCCCCAGGCGCGCTCGTACTGTGCGCGCTTCTTGGACAGGATCAGACGACCCTCCTTGTCCTCCTTCTGAAGGACGAGGGCCTCGACGACGTCGCCGACCGACACGATCTCGGAGGGGTCGACGTCGTGCTTGATGGAGAGCTCGCGGGAGGGGATGACGCCCTCGGTCTTGTAGCCGATATCGAGAAGGACCTCGTCGCGGTCGACCTTGACGATGGTGCCCTCGACGATGTCGCCGTCATCGAAGTTCTTGATGGTCGCGTCGATCGCGGCCAGGAAATCCTCAACGCTGCCGATGTCGTTGATCGCGACCTGCGGTGCGGTGGTGGGGGTGATGGTCATGGAGTGGTTCTGCTCCGGTGGATAGATGTCGTGGACACGTGCACGGGCCACTGTCCACCGCCGCGAATCCTTGGCCGGTGCTGCTTGACCCTTGGGAACGACATGAACGCGCGCGCCTACTACGTCTGAGACGCTGCAGGCCCGTAACGCCCTGACAGGATACCCCACGTGATCTTGACGCCGCCACAACCGGACGAACCGGAGAACTCGGGCGACGACGCCACGGCCCCAACCTCGTTATGTCATCGATCAGGCCAGATTGCTGCCGGATCGATGACACAAGCCGCCCAGGGGCCACCCGGGGCGGCCGCGGCGCGCTCGTGGGAGGTGGAGGGGTCCGCCGGGCGGGCTGGCATCGACGCCGATGAGGTGGATCGGGCCTCCAGGACGTACTGGGAGGCCGAGGCCGACGCCTACCAGGCCGAGCACGGGGCGTTCCTGGCCGGCCGGGCCGCGCTGGTAGTCGATACCGACGGCTCAATCGACCGAATCGACTACCCACAAGCGAATGGTGGAGTCGGCGAGGCTGGGAGTGGTGGGGCTGGATTCGTGTGGGGACCCGAGGGGCTCGACCGAGGCGGAGGCTGGGCTTCTGGGTCCTCCCGGGGACCTCGTGGGGCACCGGGTGCTGGAGGTGGGATGTGGGGCGGCGCAGTGCTCGCGGTGGTTGGCCGCCCGCGGGGTGACCGCGGTCGGGGTGGACATCTCCGTCAACCAGCTGCGACACGCGCGTCAGGCGGATCCGCCGGCGCACGTCGTCGCCGCGACGGCGACCGCACTGCCCTTCCCGGACGCGACCTTCGAGGTCGCGTTCGCCTCCTACGGGGCCATCCAGTTCGTGGCCGACCTCCCCCTCCTGCTCGGCGAGGTCCGCCGCGTGCTGCGCCCGGGCGGTCGGTGGGTGTTCTCGGTGACGCATCCGATCCGCTGGGCGTTCCCCGACGATCCGGGCCCGGCGGGGCTGTCGGCGTCCGGCTCGTACTTCGACCGCACCCCCTACGTGGAGCGCGACGGGTCGGGGGCAGCGGTGTACGCCGAGTTCCACCGGACCATCGGCGACTACGTCGCCGCGCTTCGCGGGGCGGGCTTCGCCATCGAGTCGATCGTGGAGCCCGAATGGCCCGACTGGAACGAGGCCACGTGGGGCGGTTGGAGTCCGCTGCGCGGAACGCATCTGCCCGGCACCCTGATCATCGGGTGCCGGGCAGATGCGCGTGCTGGTTGAACCTGCCGACTACGCGGCGAACTTCCTCGCCGCCGCGAAGGCAACGCCACCGGCGCCGGCGATGAGCAGCGCGCCAAGGCCGAACTTCAGCGCGTTGTTCTCAGTGTCGGCGGCGATCCCGGCCAGGTACATCTTGTAGGCCGCCGTCGTCACGACGTCGGTCCCCTCAGCGGGCCCGAACGGGATGCCCGCGCCCTCAAGCCCGGCCTGCTGGGCCGCCTCGAGGATCGCCACGTTCTTGGCGTAGCCGAGTTGCGCCTCCTTGCCGGTCTTCGCCAGCTCGTCAGCACCCTTCTCCTTCAGCTCGCCTGCACCGCCTCGATCTGGGCACCACCCGGCTCGGCCTGGGCCAGGCCATCGGCGAGCTGCTCGGAGCCATCGGCTGCATCGCCGAGGCCCGCTGCGAGCTTGTCAGCCCCATCGGCAACCTGATCCGCACCGTCGTCGAGCTGGGAGACGCCACTGGCGAGGGCCGGCACCTTGGCATTGAGCTTCTCTGGTGCCAGCGGCCAGGGTGTCGGTGCCGTCGGCCACCTGGGCAGAGCCGTCAGCCAGTTGGTTCGCGCCTGCCGCGAGTTGATTCACCCCGCCGCGCGAGCGTGGGAGTCTTGGCCGCCAGCGAGCCAGTTCCCGCGGACACGATCTGGCCGCCTGCGACCAGCTTCTTGAGAGTCGGGGCTGTCGTAGATGCCCTTGGCAGATCTCGAATCCACGAGCAGGCCAATGCCCGCCTTGAACGCATGCTGAGCGCCTGGTATGCACCGCAACCCGTTGGCGGTGAAGCGACGCACCGGCTTGCCGCCGTTGGTGTCGCAGAACTGTCAGCTTCGCTGAGGCCAGTAGGGCGATCGCACCAGTCGGTCTGGATCTGCTGGATGGTCCGCAGTCCGGCTGGGGCTGTCGCGGCGTTGTGCGGCGGCCACGGCAGCTGCCGGAGTGTCAGCCGTGCCAGTGCCAAGACCTGCCAGGATTGCTGAGGCATGCCCCAGTGCCGGACTCGCCGGGCATGTAAGTCCGCAGCAGCGCCTTCAGGCCCTGGGCGCCAGTAGCGGTCTGTGAGTCAGCGAGACCCATCAGGACGCCTGTGTCAGACTCCGAGGGCAGTCGTGGACCAGTGTCGCTGGCCGAGCCTCAGCCTGGATGGCAGACGATGGCGCCGACGAGCTTGCTTGTAGTCCGGCGTCGCCTTGACTGCGGCCGGGAGATTCTTCAGGCCTTCGACTCAAGGGCCAAGCAGCCCGTCGGCAACCTGCTTCGCTCCAGCGTTCAGTTGGTTGACCCCATCGACGAGGGCAGGAACGTTCTTCTGCAGTTCGTCGGCCCCCTCGGCCAGCTCCTCGTTCCCGTCCGCCACCTGCTCGGCGCCGTCGTTGAGCTGGGCTCGCACCGTCGTTGAGGTCGCGACACGCCCTCCTCGAGGGCCGGGACGTTGCAGTTGAGCTCGTTGAGGCCGTCGGCGACCTGGTTGGCACCGTCGGCAAGCGCTGCTGAGCCCGGGGCGGCCGTGTTGACCAACCCGTCGGACAACTGGCTGGCACCTGCCGAGAGCTGACCGAGACCGGCGACGAGCTTGCCCGCGCCGTCCTGCAGCTTCAGGAGGTTGTCACCGATCTGCGTGCCGGCGTCGAAGATCGAGGCCCCGGTGGCCGCGCCACCCTTGTAGGCCTCGGTCGTCCCGGCGATCGTGCTGTTGTCGAACGGGACGATCGGCAGGAACGAGAACTCAGCCTCCGGCATCTGGCCGTTGCTGATCCGCGACTGGTAGCTGACCTTCACCTCGGCCGACCCGAGCGGGGGGAACAGCACGAAGGTGTAGCCGAGCTGGGTCTCGTTCTGGCCGTTGCCAGCGACGGTCGCCCCGGGAGCGGTGACCTCGTTGAAGCCCTGCGGCAGGACGACGTCGAGCGAACCCACGAACGGGTCCGCCGTCTCGACGTCCTCAGTGATCTCGTTGCCCTCGACGTCGCTGAACGTCATCGGACCGGTCGTGGCCGTGGTGTTGCGCACCGTGTACTCGACGTCGAGCACGCCGTTGGCGCCCACCACATCCGCAGGGGTGATCTCCGCGCCGTCGAGCATGACCTTGACCGAGACTGCCATGGGCGCGATGTCGGCATCGGTCACCGTGCGCTGCTCCACGCCGCCCCCATCGGCGACAGTGAGATCGACGATCATCGACTCCCCCTCCATGGGGAAGGGGCCGAACTCGTTGAGGTTGCGGTTGCTCGTGGTCCCGACGGGGACCGTCACCGTCTTGGTGCCGTTGCCGACCCCTGAGATCTGGGTGTACATCGTGCTGTTGCTGATCTCACCGGTGGCCGATCCGGCCTGGCGGACGGTCTTGCGCACAGTCGCCTGCACGTCACCGGAGTCCGCGGTGGGCACAGCGGCAGCACCGGGGCCTGCGGCCCCCGCCACGAGCAGCACACCAGCGGTACCTGCCAGGACACGCATCACGTTCTTGACGGACATCAGATGTCACTCCCCACGGACTCAAGTTCCTGCTCCGGCGCAGACTGCGCCCTGTCGGGCTCCTCAGGGAAGAGCAGGTCGATCACGGCAGCGGTCAGGTAACCGATGCCGAAGACGACCAGGAACCGGCCCAGGGTCTCCACGGACGTGGTCAGGAACTCCGGCACGTCGTCGTTGTAGATGTAGTCGTAGGCACCGACGAAGCCGCCGACACCCAGCAGGACCGACCACAGGGGCATCCGTCCGAAGGACAGTGCCGCGGCTGCGGTCGCCAGCGCGAGCGTGAGGGCGGCGGTGATCGCCACGCCTGTGCTGTTCGACGGCATGAACTGGGCGTTGATCCCGTAACCGATCAGGGCGAGCAGGACACCGACGAGGAACCCAGCCAGGCGCCCCATCTTGTGCCCCCCAGGAGCCAGGGCGAGGACACCTCCGACCGCCACTCCGAGCAACGGGTTCGGCAACCCGAGGTT
Source organism: uncultured Actinomycetes bacterium (assembly GCA_963700395.1). Lineage (GTDB taxonomy): Bacteria > Actinomycetota > Actinomycetes > S36-B12 > CAIYMF01 > Prado023. The sequence goes on from CAVOXI010000001.1 coordinate 646,787, forward strand.
CAGGGCATCGCCCAAGTACACGGCGAGCAGGGCGACCAGAGCCAGCGCCAACCCCCCGATGACGGTCCTCTTCATGAATCCTCCATCACAACAGCAATTTCCCCGTCCTTAACCCGGACAGGGGGTGAACCAGATCACACACAGTGAGTTAACCAAAACGAAACGCACGATGCCCCTCGGGGGATCGTCTCGTTTGGGTGAATCCGCATCAGTTTGCTTCGTTTGATGGGCTGGGTGGCCACTCGGGAAGCGAACTCGGTCCCGCGAAGCCGCTGGCCGCACCGAAGGCGATCGTGTTGCCCGCCCACGTCGGGAAAGCGACCGAGTCGGACCCAGTCGTCGAGGATCGTGACCGCACCAACCAGGGACGTCCCGGTGAAGCTGCAGTGACCCACACCATACGGGGCTATCCCGTCCGTCGGATACGGCGAGGGTGGATTGGACACGTTGATGCTCAGCCACCGGATGTCCTGGCCGCTGGCCGTGGCCGCGGCCTGCCCGTAGATGGTCTCGTTGGCCAGGATCGCCACCGGGTCGATCGCGGTGTGCAGGGTGAGGTTGGGTTTGCTCAACTTGGAGGGCGGGGGGTACTGGGCCTCGGCCGCGGCGCGCGGTCCGGCATCGGCCTCCACCGCCGGAAGGGCGGCGATCTGCTGCAGCAGCGCGAGCGTCGCGCCCTCCTGTCCTGCCATCGCGTCGATGAGTCCGGCCTCATCGGTGGTGACCCGCGCCCCGTAGTTCACGCCGACATTGGTGCTGGGATTGCCGTCCAGCGACTCCTCGACGCGGAAGCGCTCAAGGGTGCTGCGCGCCAGCACGCGCGAGAGGTTCTCCACGAGAGCGACCCTCTGCTGGTCGAGCGTCGTGCCCTCCGATGTCCGGGTCTTGCTGGGGACCTCCGCAGCCGCGGCGATCACCTGCAGCGCGGTCAGGCCCACCCCCGTCGGGTCCTGAGCAGCCTCGGTCACCGCCTTCATGGCCCCGTCGTAGGCGGCTCTTGCCTGCTTCGCGGACTTGTATCCGGTGAGCTTGAGGTCGGGCTCGAGCAGGGCCTTGACCCCGACTGCAGCGTCCAGGGCGAGGTCCATGTTGGGATTCAGGCCACCGAGCAGCCCGCACATCGACGCCGAACCGGAGACCCAGTCGTTGGCCTCGCCGGATCGCAGTGCAGCGAGCCCGCCGAGCGACTGCCCCCACGTGTAGATCCGGTTGGGCACGCCCACGTTCGTGACGAACGCCTCGCGGACCGTCGATATCGAGTCGATCGCGTCCTCGATGGCCCAGCCGCCGGTCGGTGAGCCTGCCCCGGCAAGCGCGTACCCCTCGTCGAGCAGGGCCTTCGCCACGGCGTCGACGCCCGACGCCACGCCCGGTGCGGCCTCGGCGATCGGCTCGAACGCCGGGCCATCGGCCGCGATCGGATCGACAGGTCGCAGGCCGTGGCTGTAGATCAGCAGCGAGCCGTTCCACTTCTCCGGCAGCCGGATGTCATAGGGCGTCCCGTTCACCTGACCGCTGCAGGCAAACCCACCCGCACCGCACTCCGTGAACGCGACGTCCGTTGACTGGTCGGTCGGATCCCCCACCGGAAGCCCGGACCCGGACCCGGATGGGGCGCCGTCGGGGGCATCGGAGCTCGTGCATCCGGTCAGCACGAGGCCGAGTGCAAGCAGTGGGGCGGCAACAGCGGGTGGACGCACGGGCCGCATCCTTGCACAGGACGTGCACACTCCTTGCCGGCTCCTGCCACGGACGGAGCATCACCCTGCCCGGAATGGGCCGAACGTGAGCCGGATGGCTCAACCGCCGGTCACTGCGGCCAGGGGCCGGGCTCGAAGGTCGGGTCGAACCCGGACTCGTCGCCGAACGCCTCCAGCACCGAGGCGTCAGTCGGGGGCTGCCCGCCGCGAACCCATGCATCGAGCAGGTCGATCATCCCGACGCGGGAGTCCGGCGTGAACTGGCAGTGCCCCGCGCCGTACGGGGCGCCGGGCTTGGGCGAGTACGTCTCCGGGGCCACCGTGAACAGCTGGACGAGGTCCTCGGTCGGGCCCGACTCCTCGCGCAGGAGCGTCTGGTTCTGCACGGCCACCAGCGGGTCGGCGGCAGTGTGCAGCGTGAGGGTCGGGACCTCGATGGTGCCCGACGGCTCCCCGCCGTCCTTGCGCGCGGCACGCACCGCGGCCTTGTCGGCCGACGACCCGCTTCCCGTCCTCCAGCGCCCCAATGATCCGCTTGGCCGTGCCCGCCCCGCCGACCTCGTCGAGCAGGGCGCGGTCATCGTCCGACAGCCGCGCGGCGTAGTCGGCCTTGGTGTTGTCCGAGATGTTGCCGCCGTATCGCTGCTCGACGTCCCAGCGGCCCACCGTGCCGAAGCGCAGCGCGATCAGGGCCGACTCAGCAGCGGCCTGCACCTGGCTGTCCACGGTGCTGCCGTCCTGGGACTGGGTCTGCAGCTTCGCGTCAGCGAGCAGGGCGAGGGCCAGGATGTTCGCCCGATCCTCCTTCGAGCCAGCCGCATCGAGGACCTTGCGTGCGGTCGACACGAACTGCTGGCTGGCGGCGTCCGAGGACTCGTAGCCGGTGAGCTGGAAGGACGGGTCGACCAGCTCGCGGATCCCGTACTGCACGTCCATGGCCAGGTCGAAGTTCGGCACGATCCCGCCGAGCACCCCGCACAGGGGTGCTGCTCCGCTGACCCAGTCCGGGTTCGCCTCGGTGGTCTCCATCGTGACCAGGCCCCCGAGGCTGTCGCCCCAGGCGTAGACCCTCTCGGGCTTGCCCACGGTGTCGCTGAAGAACTCGTACAGGTCGGTGTTGGCCTTCACCCCATCGGAGATGGCCCAGCCGTTGCTGGCCCAGCCCGACCCCGCCAGCGCGTAGCCCTTGCTCAGCAGGTCGCGCGCCAACGGCACCCCGCCGTCGCTGTACCCCGGTGACGGCTCAGCCTTCGAGGTGACCGGTGAGTAGTCAGGGGGGACCGAGACCGGGCTGCGGTACCCGTGGGAGTAGAGCAGGAGGGTGCCGTTCCACTCCTTGGGGAGCAGGATCTTGTACTTGGCGCCGTCGATCTCGCCCTCGCAGGCGTCCGCGCAGTCGGTGAAGGCCACGGAGGAGGCCGGCGGGATCGGGGTTGCGGACGGCTGTGCCGATCCCGATTGCGACTGCGTGGGTTCCGGGTCGCCCGAGCACCCCACCAGCAGCGCACAGGCCGCCCCCACCACCATCACGCGCTTCCAGGCCCCAGTCACCGGGCGATTGTCCCAGCGTTCTCCCCAATTCGCAGAACTCGGCCCCCCTCCCAGGCCAGCCGACCTCGCCGGTACCAGTGCGCGTCAGTCGAACGCCTCACGAAGGTCGTCGAAGGAGGCCAGCTCGTCGGGGAAGTCCTGCTCGACACGCGCGGCGCGCGTGCGCAGGACCATCCCCACGACACCCAGCGCCACGAGCAGCACTCCGAGGGCGACGGCCAGGCTCGGACCGTAGGAGTGGACCCACAGCACCGGCCGGCCCTCGTCCCGGGCCTGCGCCACCTGTGCGGCGACCTGCTCAGGGGTGCTGGAGGTGGTCATCGCCAGGAGCGTGACGATCTCCTTCCCCGTGCTGTCGCGCAGGGCCTCGCGGATCCGCTCGACCTTGCGCAGGATGATCCCGGTCGTCGGGTCCGTCCAGATGGTGCGGTTCACCACGTGCGTGCGGATCAGCGGGACCTTGGCCAGCGGCGAGCCCACGAGCTGCCCGGGCGCCTGGACGGTGCCGATGGGCGTGGGCGAGGCGGCCTGCTGGAACTTCATCGCGTTGATGCCGCCGACATCCTCCATCCCGATGAAGGACATCTCCGCCGGCGCCAGGAGGGTGAGGTCGAAGTACGGGTAGGGCGTCTCCTCGGTGAACCACGGGAGGCGTGCGGGGCTCCCCGAGCCCTCCATGCTGACCGTGACGCCGCCGACCTGGACCCCGCAGCAGTCGATCAGGGCCTGGGTGTGCCGGTCCGCAGCGAGCCGGTACTGGGAGTCGGTGATCACCCGCCCGTCCGCGGTCATCGTGCGATCGGTCGTGTTCGTGACCGCAGCGTTGGCTCCCGCGGCCGCTGCCTGCTCCGCGCCCGCTGCGTCGCCCCGCGTGGACTCGGTGCGCGTGACGGGTATCGGCTCCGCCGCCTGGCTCTGCGCGGTCTCGAGGTCGAACAACGTCGTGATCGTGCCTGTGCTGACGTGGGTGAGGAACCCATCGCCGCCGGGTACGAGGGGCGACTGTGCGAGGACCGGGGTGACCCAGAACCGCATGACCGGGGCGGCCACCAGCAGGAGCAGCCCGAGGGCGAGGGCCACCCTGGTGAATCGGCGCCCCCAAACCCCGGTCAGGGACAACGCCACGCGCCAGCCACCTCCTCCAAACCCAGCACTTCAATGACAGTAACCGACTAGTGCGCCGCTGCCTGCCAGGACCGCCCGACGCCGATGGAGACGTCGAGCGGCACGGCGAGGTCCAGCGCCCCGGACATCGCGGTCCGGACCAGGTCGGTCACCTGCCCGACCTCTCCCGGCGCGATCTCGAGGACGAGCTCGTCGTGCACCTGCAGCAGCAGCCGCGAGCGCAGCTCCGCACTCGTCAGTGCTTCGTCGGCACGGAGCATCGCGACCTTGATGATGTCGGCGGCCGACCCCTGGATGGGGGCGTTGAGGGCCATCCGCTCGGCCATCTCACGGCGCTGGCGGTTGTCGCTTGTGAGGTCGGGCAGGTAGCGCCGACGACCCATGAGCGTCTCGGTGTAGCCGGTCAGCCGTGCCTGCTCGACCACGCTGGCCAGGTAGTCGCGAACACCTCCGAAGCGCTCGAAGTACTCGTCCATGAGCCGACGGGCCTCGCCCGGCTCGATCCCGAGCTGCTGGGACAGCCCGAAGGCCGAGAGCCCATACGCAAGGCCGTAGGACATCGCCTTGATCTTGCGGCGCATCTCGGGGTCGACCGACGTCGGGGCGACGCCGAACACCCGCGAGGCCACAGTGGTGTGCAGGTCCTCCCCGGACGCGAAGGCCTCGATCAGCCCCTCATCGCCGCAGAGGTGGGCCATGATCCGCATCTCGATCTGGGAGTAGTCGGCGGTCATCAGCGCCTCGAACCCCGCGCCGACGACGAACGCCTCCCGGATCCGACGGCCTGCCGGCGTGCGGACCGGGATGTTCTGCAGGTTCGGCTCCGTGCTCGACAGCCGCCCCGTGGCCGCCACGATCTGGTTGAACGTGGTGTGCACGCGGCTGTCGGAGTCCGCCAGGGGGATCAGGCCGGCGACCGTCTGGCGCAACCGCGACGCGTCGCGGAACCTCAGCAGCGCCTCGAGGACGGGGTGCGCGGTCGTGACGAACAGGTTGTTCAGGGCGTCCGCATCGGTGGTGTACCCGGTCTTGATCCGCTTGGTCCGGGGCAGGCCCAGCTCGTCGAAGAGCACCTCCTGCAGCTGCTTCGGCGAGCCGAGGTTGAACTCACGCCCGACGATGTCGTGGGCGTCGCCCTGGGCGGCTGCGACCTCCCCGGCGAACTGCGCCTCCAACTCGGTGAGCAGCTCGAGGTCGACGGCGATCCCCGTGGACTCGAGGTCGACCAGCAGGCTCACCAGGGGCAGCTCCACCTCCGCCAGCAGCACCGCGCCCCCACGCAGTGCGACCTCGCTGAGCAGGACCTCGTGGAGCCCGAGTGTCGCCCGCGCGAACACCCCGACCTGCTCCAGCACCTCCGTCTCGACGACGCCATCGAGGCTGAGCTGGTCCTGCTGGGTCGCTGGTGAGGGCAGGTCCTGGTGCAGGAACCGCGGGACGAGGTCGGCGAGGTCGAAGCTGCGCTGCCCCGGCAGCACGACATAGGCCGCGAGGGCGGTGTCCCCGACGAGCCCCCTCAGCGACCACCCCCGTGCGGCCAGGGCCAGCATCGGACCGTTGGCGTCGTGCAGGACCTTGCCGACCGACCCGTCAGCGAACCACGCTGCGAGGGCTGCGTCATCGGCGGCGTCGAGCACGTCCGTGTCGACCACGAGGGTGTCACCGTCCTCGGCCGCAAGGCCGACAGCCGACACCGTGCCGGTACCCGCGCCCCAGGTCCCCCGGACCGACACGGCCACGGGCGACCCTGCAGCGTCGAGCCACTGCGCCACCTCCCCCGCGGCTGCGATGCGCACCTTCGGCTGGGGCGCCGCGGCCACACCCACTGCCGCCGGGCCGCTGGCAGCCGCCGCATCCCCTGGGAACGTCTCGAAGAGCCGCTCCCGCAGCACTCGGAACTGCAGCGCATCGAAGACCTCGTGCACCTCGGTCCGGTCGAACTGCTGTCGCTCGGTGTCCGAGAGGCTCACGGGCAGCGGGACGTCGCTCACCAGCTCGGTGAGCGCGCGGTTGGTCTCGATCTGGCCGATGTGCGCCCGCAGGGCCTCGCCCACCTTTCCGGGGACCCTGTCGGCGTTGCGGATCAGCTCCCCGAGGTCGCCGTACTGGCTGATCCACTTCGTGGCCGTCTTCTCCCCCACGCTGGGCACCGAGGGGAGGTTGTCGCTCGGATCGCCGCGCAGGGCGGCGAAGTCCGGGTACTGCGCCGGGGTGAGGCCGTACTTGGCCAGGACGGCCTCGGGGGTCATCCGCGACAGGTCCGAGACGCCCTTGCGCGGGTAGAGGACCGTCGTGGCGTCATCGACCAGCTGGAACGCATCGCGGTCGCCGGTGATGATCAGCGTCTCGAAGCCCTCGGCGCCGGCCTGCTTGGCGAGGGTGGCGATGATGTCGTCGGCCTCGTACCCGTCGACCTGGATGGCCGGGATCCGAAGCGCCCCGAGGACCTCCTGGATGAGCTCCACCTGGCCGCGGAAGGGCTCCGGCGAGCTGGCCCGGTTGGCCTTGTACTCCGGGAACTTCTCGGTGCGGAAGGTGCGGCGGGACACGTCGAACGCCACGGCGATGTGCGTGGGCGTCTCGTCGCGCAGTGTGTTGATCAGCATCGAGGTGAAGCCGTACACGGCGTTCGTGGGCTGCCCGGTGGTCGTCGAGAAGTTCTCGACCGGCAGGGCGTAGAACGCGCGGTAGGCCAGCGAGTGCCCATCGAGCAGGAGCAGGCGCGGGCGGGAGGGCGTCGGCGTGGTCACCGCTCGATCCTACGGGCGCCGGCCGACAACCCGGGGTGGCCGCCAGCGCACAGCCGCTCGCGCCGGGGTCGAGCGCCGAAGCTTCGAGGCGGGCCGTGATCGGTCGCCGGGACTCTGGATCGTGCACCGGATCGACCGCCGAGGCTCCAGACCGTGCCGTACCCGGCTTGGCTAGGCTTCGGGTCATGCCCACGCCCGAGAACAACTCCCCCGCGCCCGATGTGATCCTGCCGCCCGACGAGCGCGAGCAGGCCGTGGTCGAGGCCCTCAAGCACCTCGGACTCGGGGACCTCGCCGAGCGCATGGGCATCGAGATCCTCGAGATCGGTGCCGACCGGACCGTCGCGCGGATGCCTGTGGCCGGCAACACCCAGCCCTACGGCCTGCTGCACGGCGGGGCGTCGGCCGTCCTGGCCGAGTCGATCGGCTCGATCGCCTCAGCGATGCACGCAGGCCCCGACCGGATCGCCCTGGGCCTGGAGCTCAACTGCACGCACCACAAGGCGATGCGGTCGGGCTACGTCATCGGCACGGCCACGCCCCTGGTGCGCGGCCGGTCGGTCGCGTCCTACGCGATCAGCGTCACCGACGAGGGCGGGGCACTGGTGTGCACGGCCCGGCTGACCTGCGTCCTGCGCGACCGGTGAGCGTCGGCCGGGCACGCCGGGTGCACGCATGATCGGCCTCGGGACGATCATCAACGTGGTCGCGATCCTCATCGGGTCGGCGATCGGGGTCGCCCTCGGCCATCGCCTCCCACAGCGGACCCGCGACGTCGTCACCGACGGCGTCGCGCTGGCCGTGCTTCTCGTGGCCGCGCTGTCCGCAGCCGCCGTCCTCGACCCGCAGGTCTCCCGCGCTGTCGGGTCCTCGGGCGTGCTCATCGTGCTCGGATCTCTGCTCATCGGCGGGATCCTCGGGTCGCTGTGGCGGATCGAGGCGCGCCTGGAGGGACTCGGTGAGTCGATCCGACGGCGCCTTGCACGGCGCGGACGCGGGAACGACTCGGAACCCGCCGACACGGTCGACGTGGAGGTGGAGGGGGCTCTCGCCGACCCCGACCCCGGAGCTGAGCCCGGCAAGCCCAACACGTTCGTGGAGGGGTTCGTCACGGCGTCGCTGGTGTTCTGCGTCGGGCCCCTGGCCATCCTCGGCTCCCTGTCCGACGGCCTGGGACTGGGGATCAACCAGCTGGCGCTCAAGTCCGTGATGGACGGCTTCACGTCCATCGCCTTCGCCGCGAGCCTCGGATGGGGCGTGGCCGCCAGCGCCCTGGTCGTGGGCGTGTACCAGGGGACGTTGACGCTGCTGGGCTGGGCGCTGGGCTCCGTGCTCAGTGGCGCGCAGGTCGCCCTGCTCACGGCCACCGGAGGCCTGCTGCTCGTGGGCATCGCCCTGCGCCTGCTGCGGATCCGTCAGGTCCCCGTCGGCGACCTGCTCCCCGCGCTGATCGTCGCCCCGATCCTCACGGCCGTGGTCGCCGCCCTGCGCTGAGGCCTGGGACTCGCCGGACCCCCGCCCCGGGTGGTGGGCGCACCGGAATCGCGTTCACCCCGGTCCTGGGCCCCGGTCGCACCGAGTGCACGAACGTCCGATGCCGCATCCGCGCGGTGAAACGTCAGTCATGCGCGCTGGCCAGGCCTGCCGGCGGCCGTCATCGGGCATTCCGAGTGCGGTCACCCGCCGAGGTAGGCGCGGATGACCTCGTCGTTCTCGGCAAGGGCGGGGGCCGGACCCTCGAGCTTCAGGGCACCGGACTCCATCACGTAGGCGTAGTCCGCGACGCGCAGCGCCGCCAGCGCGTTCTGCTCCACCAGCAGGATCGTCACCCCGGAGTCGCGGATCTTCTCGATCGTGTCGAAGATGAGGTCGACCAGCACGGGCGCCAGGCCCATCGAGGGCTCGTCGAGCATCAGCAGCTTCGGCTTGGCCATCATGGCGCGGGCGACGGCCAGCATCTGCTGCTCGCCGCCGGACATCGTGCCGGCCTTCTGGTTGATCCGCTCGGCCAGGCGCGGGAAGAGCTCGAGCACGTGCTCGCGGTCCGCCGCGATCCCCTCCTTGTCCGAGCGCGAGAAGGCCCCCATGTCGAGGTTCTCGTCCACGGTCATGCGCGGGAAGATCCGCCGGCCCTCAGGGCTGTGGGCGATGCCCTCGCTCGACGACCTCGTGGCCCTGGGCAGCGGCTGATGTCCTTGCCGTCGAAGGTGATCGACCCGGACTTGGCGTGCATCAGGCCCGAGATCGTGCGCAGCGTCGTGGACTTGCCGGCCCCGTTGGATCCGATGCAGGGTCACGATCGCGCCCTCGGGCACGTGCATCGTCAGGCCCTTCACGGCGGCGATGTTGCCGTAGTAGACGCTGATGTTCTCCAGTGTGAGCAGGGGCTCGCCCTGCCGTGGCCTGGCTCATCGGGCGCTTCCCTCCGTGCCGGTCTTGCCGAGGTACGCCTCGATCACGCGCGCGTCGGCCTTGATCTCCGCCGGGCTGCCCTCGGCGATCTTCTCGCCCTCGGTCCAGCACGGTGACCCGCTCGCTGACCTTCATGACCACGCTCATGTCGTGCTCGATGAGCAGGATCGAGACCCCCCGCTCGTCGCGCACCCGGTGCACGAAGTCGACGAACCGCGCCGACTCCTGCGGGTTCATCCCGGCCGTCGGCTCGTCGAGCAGCAGCACCTCGGGCGCAGGGCCAGCGCCCGGGCCACCTCCAGCCGGCGCTGGTCGCCGTAGGACAGGTTCTTGGCGTACTCGTCGTCCTTGCCGGTGATCCCCACGAACTCGAGCAGCTCGTGGGCCATCTCTCGGCTCTCCCGCTCCTCGCGACGCTGCTTCGGGCGTCTTGATGATCGTGCCGAACAGCCCGGACTTCAGGTGGGAGTGCATCGCCACCATGACGTTCTCCGAGGCGGTCATGAGGCCGAACAGCCGGATGTTCTGGAAGGTCCGGCCCATCCCGCGCGCGGCGATCGAGTGCGGGGCCTGGCCGGTGATGTCCTCGTCGCCGAGCAGCACGTGCCCCGACGACGGCTTGTAGAGGCCGGTCAGGACGTTGAAGAACGTGGTCTTCCCGGCGCCGTTGGGCCCGATCAGCGAGACGATGCCGCCCGTCGGGGATCGTGAAGTCGACGTCCTTGACGGCGGTGAGGCCACCGAAGCGGACGGTGATCTTCTCGGCCTGCAGCGCGTTGGTCGTCGACAGGACCGGCGGGACCCGCCTGCGCGGTGCTCATGACTGCGCTCCCCTCGAGGTCGGCGTGCAGGTCCTCGACCTCCGTGCGTTCCTGCTCATGCAGGATCTGCCGGTTCCGGGTCTCCGGGAACATGCCCTCACGGCGGAACAGCATCATCAGGACGAGGATGCTGCCGAAGATCAGGAAGTTGTAGGACGGGAAGTTGATCTCCGTGCCGAACTGGTCGTTGATCGTCTCACCCGAGCTGCGGCATGAACGTGGAGTTGATCCACGCGAGGCCGAGCGCCCCGATCATGACGCCCCAGACGTTGCCCATGCCGCCGAGGACGACCATCGCGAGCAGGATGATGGAGATCGAGAAGTTGAACCGGTCGGCGAACACGCCGTTGACATGGATCGCGAAGACCACACCGCCGAGGCCGCCCATGAAGGCGCCGACCGCGTAGGCGTACAGCTTGGAGCGCATCAGCGGCACGCCCATCATGCGAGGCGGCGAGCTCGTCCTCGCGGATGGCCAGCCAGGCACGGCCGAGCCGACCCTCGCGGATCCGCAGGGAGACGAAGACGCAGAAGGCGGTCACGAGCGAGAACAGCAGGAACTTCGTGCCGAGGTCGAACGGGCCCGAGGGCTGCGGCAGCCGGGAACGCACCGCGATGGGGTCCAGCGGCGTGATGCCCTTCGTGCCGTTGGAGAGGTTGAACCCGTTGATGTCCTCACCGTTGGTGAAGATCTGCGGGATGATCTCGCCGAACCCCAGGGTCACGATGGCCAGGTAGTCGCTCTTGAGCCGCAGCGTCGGGGCACCGATCAGGATGCCGAAGAACGCGCAGATCGACCCGGCCATGACCAGCACCAGCCACCAGTTGATGTGGATGCCCGCGGCCTCGGGGTGCGCCGCGCTCAGGAAGTGGACGTTCACCTGGTAGAAGAAGTTGCTCATGAACCAGCCGGCGCAGTAGCCGCCGATGGCCCAGAAGGCCACGAAGCCGAGGTCGAGCAGGCCTGCGTAGCCGACCACGATGTTCAGGCCGACCGCGCAGATGACCCACACGATGGCCTCGTTGACGGCTGTGAGCGGCAGCCACTGCTTGACCAGGTCCTGGACCTGGTCGGGCAGGCTGTCGAGGGCGAACTTGTAGAACGCCCAGAGGCTGATGACCGCGATGATCCAGCCGATGGCCCACCGGCGGTTGGTGTGGTCCGACCGCGTGCGCGTGAGGGCGGGGTGGCGGGCTTGTGCGTCGATCGTCGGAGTCGCCATGCCCTACACCTTCTCCACCGTCGGCTGGCCGAGGATGCCCGTTGGTCGGAACACCATCACCAGGATGAGGATCGTGAAGACCACGGTCTGCGACCACTTCTGGCCGAAGCCGTAGGCGGCCCCGTCGTTGAGACCCTGGATGACGCCGATGAGCAGGCCGCCGAGCACCGCACCGGCCAGGTTGCCGATGCCGCCGAGCACGGCGGCGGTGAAGGCGATGAGGCCGAGCTGGAAGCCCGCGTCGTAGCGGGTCGTGCCCACGGACTCGAGGAACAGCAGGCCGGCCGCACCGGCCATCGCGCCGCCGAGGGCGAAGGTGAAGGCGATCGTGCGGTCGACGTTGATGCCCATCAGCCGGGCGGCGTCCTGGTCCTGGGCGGTGGCCCGCATCGCCTTGCCCTGCTTGGTGCGCTGCACGATGTAGGTCAGCAGCAGCAGGACCGGGATGGTGAAGGACACGACCATGATCGTCGTGTACTGCAGCGTGACGCCACCGATCTCGATGCCGCCCTCGGGCACGACCGTCGGCCACTGCTGGGGCGCCGAGCCGTTCCAGCGCAGGCCGACCCACTGGAGGATGAAGCTCATGCCGACCGCGGTGATCAGCGGCGGCGAGCTTGGGCGCCCGCCTGCAGCCGTCGGTAGGCGACGCGTTCGATGACGACGTTGATCGATGGCCCCGAACGCCATGGCCGCCACGAGGGTGAGGAGCATGAACGCCCAGCTCGGTGGCGCTGGGGACCTCGGCGCCGAAGACCAGTTGACCATCATGACGCCGGAGAAGATCGATGGCGAGCATGAACAGGTCGCCGTGGGCGAAGTTGATCAGCTCGATGATGCCGTAGACCAGCGTGTAGCCGAGGGCGATGAGCGCGTACAGGGCGCCGTTGCCGACCCCGAAGAGCAGGCTGTTGAGGAACTGGCTCGGGCGAGTCGACGAGGTTGAGCGACGAGCCAGACGGCAACCGCCGAGGAGCAGGAGGATGCCCAGGACCCGGCCGACCGCCTCCTTGCGCGTCATCGCGATCCGCATCTCCGCGGATTCGATCGCTGTCGCAGTCGTCATGCTGCCCCTTCCGACGTCATCGACGAGCGCTTGGGTGCGCACTGTAGGGCCATCGACACCCGAATGGGAGGGGCGACCACGCCGGCCGCCCCTCCCATTCAGTGGATCAGGGAACGACCCAGGGCTTGACCAGCTTCTCCTCGCCACTGGTCATCTGCAGGATGCTGATGTCCTTGTTGTTGCTGTCACCGGTGGCCGGGTCGATCTTGATCTCCTTGCCGATCACGGACTTGTCCGCGGGGATCGTGATGCCCTCACCGGAGAACACCGCGTCGCGTGACGCCCTTGCGGGTGCCGTCGGACTTGGCGATCGCGTCGAGGATGACCTGCATCGCGGCCACGCCGTACAGCGGGTAGCTGCCGACCGGGTCCTTGCCGTACTTCTCCTTGTAGGCCTTCACCAGGTCCGCACCGGCGCCACCCTGCTGCCAGCAGCGTGCTCTGGTCCAGGCCGGCGAACGACAGGTACATGCCCTCAGCCTCGGGCTGGGCCTGCAGGTCGGGGTAGCCGGTGAAGCCGTCCGGACCCATCATCGGGACTGCCGTGTTGTCGCCGAGGACCTTGACCTTGTCCTTGACCAGCTGGCCACCGTTGTTGTCGTAGATGCCGCCGACGTAGAGGCAGTCGGGGTTCGTCGCCTTGATCTGCTCGAAGAACGCCGAGTAGTTGGGCTGCTTGGCATCCCAGGGCTCGTTGCCCAGGATCTCGATGCCCTGCTTCTCGGCCTCGTCGACGAACGGCTTGCGCGACGCCCTGGCCGTAGGTCTGGTTGTCGTTGATGACGAAGCACTTCTTGAGCTTCAGGTCCTGGGCGACGAACTGCGCGGCCGCCGTGCCCTGGAAGTCGTCGGTGGTGACGACGCGGGCGTAGTTGCGCTTGCCGGTCGGGTAGAACTTCTCGGGCTCGCCCGGATCCCAGGTCTTGGTCAGGCCGAGGTTGGTGTTGGCGTGCGACACCATCAGCATCGGGCCGTCGGGGTCCTGGTTGAGGACGGGCACGATGATCTTGGCGCAGCCGGAGTTGTAGGTGCCCATGACGGCGACCTCGTCGGCGTTGGCCACGTGGTCCTGCGCGTTCTTGGCGCAGGTCGCGTCGTCCCACGAGCCCTTGGCCGCGGTCGCGTCGTCGTAGGTCTTGAGCTCGATGTTGTAGTCGCCGGCCTTGTTGCCGATCTGCTCGAGGTAGAGCTTGATCATGTCGTTGGTCGAGTTGTTGGCATCGGCCGCAGCGCCCTGCAGGGGAAGGTCGGTGGAGACCACAAGGGTCTTTCCGTCCGCGGCGCCGCCGCTGGCCCCGTCGCTGGCGCCGTCGCTGGAGGAGCTGCAGGCGGCCAGGGCGAGCGCGGAGGCCACAGCCATCGCGCCGATCTTGAACGTGGTTCGCATGTATGTCCTTATGGAGAGATGTGGTCCGTGCCCGCGGGAGCGAGCATCGTGGGCCGGAAACTACATCACCTCTGTGTCCGACGTGTTACGGACCCCGGCAGTGTGACGGTAACGGATTGGTAACACATGATTCAGCATCGCTGAAGGGTCCGCGTGTCGAGGGCCCCGGCACGCCGTGCGCGACCCCTCGGGTCAGGCCTCGCCGGCCGGGTTCTCGCCTGCGGCGTCCCGGTGGGCGGGGCCCTGCGTCCAGCACCCTGCGCGCCACGTCGACCATCGGGGTGCGGGCATCCATGGCGGCACGCTGGAGCCACGCGAACGCCGTCTGCTCGTCCCAGCCGAACTGGGCCTGGAGCGCGGACCTCGCCCGTTCGATGACCTTGCGCGCCTCCAGGCGCCCCTCGAGGTCGGCCACGCCGTCGCGCAGCGCGTGCACCTCGACGAATCGCGCGCGGGCGATCTCCATGGCCGGGCGCAGCTCGGCGAGCGTGAACGGCTTGACGACGTACCCCTGCACGCCGGCGGTCAACGCCCGCTCCACGAGGTCCGACTGGCTGAATGCGGTCAGCAGGACGATCGGCGCGATGTCGTCGGCGGCCAGGGCCTCAGCGGCGGAGACGCCGTCGAGGACGGGCATCTTCACGTCCATCAGGACGATGTCCGGGCGCAGCTCGCGGACGAGGCGGACGCCGGTCTCACCGTCGCCGGCCTGGCCGACGACCTCGTAACCGGCCTCGGTGAGCATCTCGACCAGGTCGAGGCGGATCAGCGACTCGTCCTCGACGACGACCACGCGGGGGGACACCGCCCCACTGTATCGGCGGTCCTACCGCGCCCGCGTGCGTCCCGGATCGACGGGAGAGTGGAGGGTTGTTGCCCATGGTGGAGCAGCAACCCACCACCTTCGTGTCCGCAGCGTGCATGGGTCGCCCGGGCTGGGCGCTGGTCTAGCATTGGCGCGCATGCCCCGGTATCCCAACCGGCAGAGGAAGCGGTCTCAAAAACCGTCCAGTGTGGGTTCGAATCCCACCCGGGGCACGTGTGACGTGAAGTCGGCTCAGACGGCCAGACGCGGACGCAGCTCGAGGATCCGGGCCAGAACCCCGTTGACGAACGCCGGGGACTCGTCGGTCGACAGGCCCCGCGCGAGGCTCACGGCCTCGTCGATGACGACAGGCCCGGGCACGTCGTCGCACCACAGCAGCTCGAAGACCCCGATCCGCAGGATGTTGCGGTCCACGGCGGGCATCCGGTCCAGCGCCCAGCCCGAGGAGTACGTGCTCAGCAGCTCATCGATGCGCCCCTGATGGGTGACCACACCCTCGACGAGGGTGCTGACGTACGGGTTGGGCACCGGACGTGACTGCGCGGCTCCCTCGGCCAGCGGCCCCTCCTCCAGCACGACCAGGGGCGAGACCTCACGCAGTTCAGCTGCGTAGAGGACGTCCAGTGCGCGCTTGCGCGCCTTGCCACGTGCGGTCACGGGTCAGTTCACACGGCCGAGGTACGAGCCGTCGCGGGTGTCGACCTTGACCCTCGTGCCCTGCTCGACGAACAGCGGGACCTGGATCTCGGCACCGGTCTCGAGGGTGGCGGGCTTGGTGCCACCCGTGGAGCGGTCGCCCTGCAGGCCCGGCTCGGTGTAGGTGATCTCGAGCTCGACGGAGGCGGGGAGCTCGACGTAGAGCGGGAGCCCGTCGTGGGTGGCGACGAGCGCGTTCTGGTTCTCCAGCAGGTACTTCTCCGCCTCGCCCACGACGTCGCCGCCGATGTGCAGCTGGTCGTAGGACTGCAGGTCCATGAACACGAAGTCCGTGCCGTCCTTGTACAGGTAGGTCATGTCGCGCTTGTCGAGGTTGGCCGTCTCGACCTTGAGGCCGGCGTTGAAGGTCTTGTCGACGACCTTGCCGGAGAGCACGTTCTTGAGCTTGGTGCGCACGAACGCCGGCCCCTTGCCGGGCTTGACGTGCTGGAACTCGACCACGGTCCAGAGCTGGCCGTCGATGTTGAGCACGAGGCCGTTCTTCAGGTCGTTGGTCGTGGCCATGGTTCTCCCAGGTAGGCGGTAGGGGGTCGGGCGGGGCCCAAGGCCTCAAGGATACCGGCTGCCCGTGGTCAGACCCTCCACACAGGTCCACACCCTCCAGGTCCGGCGGGAGGGTGTGGACCTCGCGTGGAGGGCGCGGGCGCGCGGTCGGTTCCGGTCAGGTGGCTGGCGCGGCGGCGATCGCGTCGAGGGCGAGGAGGTAGGACTGGACGCCGAAACCGGCGATGACGCCGCTTGCCACTGCGGAGATCACCGACGTGTGACGGAACTCCTCGCGCGAGTGGGGGTTGGTGAGGTGCACCTCGATCAGCGCGGCCGTGCGCATGGCCACGGCGTCGCGCAGCGCATAGGAGTAGTGCGTGAACGCGGCCGGGTTGAGCACGACCGGGATCCGGCGGTCGGCCGCATCGTGGAGCCAGCCGATCAGCTCGGACTCGGAGTCGGTCTGCCGCAGCTCCACGGCCAGGCCCTTCACGGCGCCATGCAGCTGGCACAGGTGCGCGAGGTCGGCGAGGGTCGTGGAGCCGTACACCTCGGGCTCACGGGAGCCGAGCCGGCCGAGGTTGGGGCCGTTGAGGACAAGGACCTCGCGCAACGCCGACTCCGCCATGGGCGGGACTCTACCGAGCGCGTTCCGCTCAGTCGGCGATCTGGCCGTACGCGGCGAGCAGCAGGGTCGGATCCGGGCCGTCGAGGAAGATGGGTGATCCGATGCCATCGAGGATCACAAAGCGCACGCTGCTCCCCCGCGCCTTCTTGTCCAGGAGCATCGCCTCGTTGAGCTGCGGCCAGCTTGACCCGCCGTAGGTGACGGGGAGCCCGATGGACGTGAGGATCTCGCGGTGCAGGTCGACCTCTGCCTCGCCGATCCGGCCGGCGAGGAGGGAGAGCTCGGCCGCGAACATCATCCCGACCGACACGGCGGCACCGTGCCGCCACCGGTAGCGCTCCGCCCGTTCGATCGCGTGGCCGAGGGTGTGGCCGTAGTTGAGGATCTCGCGCCCGCCGAGAGCGCGCGTGGTCTCGTGCAGGTCGCCGGCCACGACGTCGGCCTTGACCTGGATCGCCCGCTCGATGAGGTCCCGCAGCACCGGGCTGGTGGGGTCGGTGGCCGCTGCGGGGTCGGCCTGGACGAGGTCGAGGATCGTGGTGTCGCGGATGAAGCCGGCCTTGACCACCTCGGCCATGCCGGCGACGAGGTCGTTGCGGGGCAGTGTCTCCAGTGAGTTCAGGTCGCACAGCACGCCCGACGGCTCGTGGATCGAGCCCACGAGGTTCTTGCCCTCGGCCGTGTTGATCCCGGTCTTGCCCCCGACTGCGGCGTCGACCATGGCCAGCAGCGTGGTCGGCAGGTGGACGACTCGGACGCCGCGCATCCAGGTGGCGGCGACGAACCCGGCGAGGTCGGTGGTGGCCCCGCCACCCACGGCCACAATGGCATCCGACCGGGTGAACCCCGCCTGCCCGAGGACTCCCCAGCAGAAGGCGGCGACCTGCGCGGACTTGGCCTCCTCCGCGTCGGGGGTCTCGAGCAGGATCGCCGCGTAGCCCGCGGACAGGAGGTCCTCGCGCACCGCCTCTGCCGAGGTCCGCAGCGCGGCAGGATGCACGATGGCCACGCGCTGGGGCTCGGGGCCGAGCATGGACGCGAGCTCACCGAGAAGGCCCCGGCCCACGACGACGTCGTACGGGCGCTGCGTGTGGACGGTGATCCGGGTCGCGTCGGTCATGGACGGACCTCCTGGTCGGTCTCGGCGGTGGGGCTCGCCGCCGCGGCGGCTCCCGCCCAGGTCGAGCCCGGTGAGGATCGCGTCGACCGTCTGGTCGACCGTCAGCCCGTCGGTGTCCACGGTCACGCGGGCCACCTCGGCGTACAGGGGCGCGCGGGCATCCATGAGGCCCTTCATCTGGGCGCGGATGTTGCCCAGGAGCACCGGACGTGCCCCGGACAGGCCGGCGCGCTGCGACGCGGCAGCGAGCCCGACTCGCAGCCACACGACCGGTCGGCCCAGGAGGCTGGCGCGGGTCGCGGTGTCGAGGACCGCGCCGCCACCGAGGGCGAGGACTCCGTCGTGCTCCGCAAGGGCGCGGGCGACAGCTGCCGCCTCCAGCAGCCGGAACTCCGACTCCCCGGACTCCACGAAGATGTCGGCGATCGCCCGACCCGTGCTCGCCTCCACGTCGGCGTCGGTGTCCCGGAACCCGACCCCGAGGCGCTCGGCAAGGGCATGGCCCACAGTCGACTTGCCCGCGCCAGGCACCCCGACGAGCACGACGACGGGGCGCCTCGCTGGGACCTCCGACGCTGCGAGCTGATCGCTGTGAACGATTCCGACCATCCGATCGTCGGATTCGTTCACACCGATCGAGGAGGGCGCACTGCTCATCGGATGGCCAGCCCCGCGAGGTACCCCTCGACGTTGCGGCGGGTCTCGGTCACGCTGTCGCCGCCGAACTTCTCCAGGACGGCGTCGGCCACCACGAGGGCCACCATCGCCTCGGCGACCACGCCCGCCGCCGGCACCGCGCACACATCCGAGCGCTGGTTGTTCGCGCGCGCCTCCTCGCCGGTGGCGACGTCCACGGTGCGCAGGGCACGCGGCACTGTCGCGATGGGCTTCATCGCCGCGCGCACGCGCAGCAGCTCGCCCGTGCTCATACCGCCCTCGGTTCCGCCGGCGCGTCCTGACGCACGACGGACCCTGCCGGGGCCATCGGGAAGGATCTCGTCGTGGGCCAGGGAGCCCCGGGTTCGGGCGAGCTCGAAGCCGTCGCCGACCTCGACGCCCTTGATCGCCTGGATGCCCATCAGGGCACCGGCGAGCCTGGCGTCGAGGCGCCGGTCCCAGTGCACGTGCGAGCCGAGGCCGGGGGGCAGACCGTCGACGAGGACCTCGACGATGCCGCCGAGCGTGTCGCCTTCGCGCCGGGCGGCCTCGACCTCCTCGCCCATGAGGATGGCCGTGGCCGGGTCGGCACAGCGGGCGGGGTCGGCGTCGATGGCGTCGAGGTCGTCCGGCGTGGGCAGCGGGGTGCCCGCAGGGACCGCCACGGACCCGATCGCCACCACGTGGCTGATGACGCTCGCGCCCAGAACGTCGTGCAGGAAGGCCTTGGCCACCGCCCCCAGGGCGACCCGCGCGGCGGTCTCGCGTGCGGAGGCTCGCTCGAGGATCGGGCGGGACTCGTCGAAGCCGTACTTCTGCATGCCGGCGAGGTCCGCGTGCCCCGGGCGCGGCCGGGTCAGCGGGGCGTTGCGGGCCTGGGCGTCAAGGATGTCGGCATCGACCGGGTCCGAGGACATCACCTCGACCCACTTCGGCCACTCGCTGTTGCCCACCTCGATCGCGATCGGGCCGCCGAGAGTTCGCCCGTGCCGCACGCCGCCGATCACCCGCACATCGTCGGCCTCGAACTTCATCCGGGCGCCCCGACCGATGCCGAGGCGGCGGCGCTGCAGCTCACGGGTGATGTCGGCAGTCGTGATCGTCACGTCGGCCGGCATGCCCTCGAGCACGCCGACGAGGGCCTGGCCGTGCGACTCGCCGGCGGTCAACCATCGAAGCATTGCCCGATTCTGTCATGCCGGCGTCCGGCCCCCCTCGAGCCGGACGCCGCTATCGCTCAGCCGATCGAGACCGAGTCGCCCTCGCAGACGACGGCGTTCTGGTCGCCGTAGAGGAATCCCGCGCAGTTGGCGTTGAAGATGTCGTAGAGCCGGTAGGACTTGGCGAACTGCTCACCCTCGTCGACGGTGTACTTCTTGCCGTCGAGCTTCAGCTTCACGGAGTTGCCCAGCGGCGAGATCGTCAGGGCCGAGATGGTCCCGCCCGCGGAGCCCGAGGTGGAGGTCGAGGACGAGGACGAGGCTGCGTCAGGGGCGGCCGCCGCTGCGGGGGCGGGGGCCGGAGCCGGGGCGGGCTTGGCCACCAGCGGCGCGAAGGGATCGCGACTCGTGATCCGCACCTTGGTCTTCGTGGCCGCTGCCTGCTCGGCGGCGGCATCCTGCTCGGCCTGGGTCGCCTCCGCGGCTGCGCGCACCTGCCGGCGCCTGCCCCCGAGGGACCGGTGCGAGCAGGGCGTCGTCGCTCGGCGACTTCATCAGGAACAGCACCATGCCACCGAGCATGAGGCCGCCGATGATGGCCAGGGCAACGATCATGAACGTCCGCTTGCGCGGGGGCGCATCCTCCTGACCCGATCCCATGCTGGGCAGCAACGAACCGGAGCCGGTGCCCGTCCTCTCGAGGATCTGCTCACTCATGTCGAGTCACCCTTCGATCGCGGCGGCAGCGTTGGGCAGCGTGAACACATTGGCGGTGATGGCAGCCGTGAGGCCGTCCTCAGGTGCGCCGTCGGCGCAGGAGCCCTTCGAGATGGACACGGACGACACCATCGCGACCCGCTTCATCGACTCCACCTCGCGCAGGTAGTTGCGCAGCTGGGCGAAGGTCCCGCACGCGGAGATGTTGAGGCTGACCGTCTCGACCTGCGGGGCTGCGGGCGCCGTCGCCGCCGGCGCTTCGGCGGCGTCCGAGGACTCGGCGTCGGAGGACTCGGAGTCCGTTGCGGCATCGTCGGCGGGCGCGGGTGGCGCCGCGACCACGGGTGCGGCGATCAGCGTGGGGCGACCGGGCGTGACCGAGGCCACGACCACGTTCGCGTCACTGGCCACGGTCGTCAGGTTCCGGATCAGCGTGGGCAGGGCCACGGTCGGAGGCATCCGCTGCTGGATCTGGGCCAGGATCGCCTCCTGGGCCGGGAGCTCCTCGCTCTGCTTCTTGAGCAGTGAGATCCGGGATCGGAGCTGGTCGGAGGCGGCCATCTGGCTCGCGGTCTCCTCGTCAAGGGCGGCGGCCTTCTGCATGGTCGGGCTGATGAGCGCGAACCACGCACCGACCAGGAGCAGCACGGCGGCGCCGATCCCGCCCAGCATCCACATCCGAGGGCTCAGGTTCATGGTCCGACCTCCTCGGCCTGGTAGCGGTTGGAGAGGGCCTCTGCGGTCACGTTGCCCGTGGAGCTGAACGTGACGATCTTGGTTCCCTCCTCGACGCCTGCTGTCAGACTGCCGACATAGGGATCGGCGATGGTGGGCAGCTTGGCCAGGGAGTCCAGCCAGTTGGCCACGGTGTTGTAGGTGAAGGCCTTGGCCGACACGGTCATGGTTCCCAACCCGGGAACACCCGCCCCGGACGTCGGCTCGGCGGCGGTGGAGGCCCCTGCTGAGGACGGGGCGGTCGCCTGGACCGGGGCACCGGGTGCCGGTGAGGTGAGCGCCAGGGTGTCCAGGGAGACCCCCCTGGGCATCGTGAGTGCGAGGTCGTTGAGGAAGAAGGACCACCGGACCTCGTTGCCCATGGCCAGTCGCAGCTGGGCCTGGGCATCGGCGACGGCGGCGAACACCTTGGGAACGTCCGCGTACTTCGCCGCCTCGGCCT
The DNA here is from genome assembly GCA_963700395.1 of uncultured Actinomycetes bacterium. Classification (GTDB taxonomy): domain Bacteria; phylum Actinomycetota; class Actinomycetes; order S36-B12; family CAIYMF01; genus Prado023. The sequence continues at coordinate 668,310 of CAVOXI010000001.1, forward strand.
GCAGCAGCGCGCGCTCGGCGGTTGCTGCGTCGAGTGACTCCTGCGCGGCGCTCTCCTTCTGAGTCGCGACCAGCCACCCCAGAAGCGCCAGCAGCAGCGCGACGACGACAGTGATGGCGGCAAACACCTTCGCCCGGCGCACGGCCGCTCGTCGGGCGTACGTCGCGGGCAGCAGGTTGACGGCGGCCAGCACGGTCACCACGTCGGAGGTGGGTACCTCCTCGACCAGGAGGTCGCCGGGCGGGAGATCAGCCGTCGTCTGGCCTTCGCCGTCCACTGGCTCGAACGCCTCGGGTTCGCCACCACGACCGCGCGACAGCCTCATGACACACCTCCGAGGGCAAGTCCGACCGGCACGGCCGCGATCGGGTCGACGAAGTTCAGCTGGGCCGGCGAGAGTCCGGTCCCCCCGACCGAGAGGCCCGACAGGGTCGAGCCGACCTCGACAGGCACGCGCAGTCGCTCAGCAAGCCGCTCGGGGAATCCCCGCAGGCGGGCACCTCCGCCGGAGAGCACCACGCGGGTGACCGATCCGTTGGTCGACGTCGCCGAGTAGTAGTCCAGGGACCCGCGGATCTCCTCGATGAGCTCCAAGGCAGCGTTGGTCATGGTTCGGATGGCCGGGGCCATCTGGCCCGCCTCCTCGCCCAGGCCGACCTCGCGCTTGGTCTGCTCGGCCTCCATCAGGGTCAGCCCGAGGTCGTTGACCAGCGCCTGGGTCACCTGCCGCCCGCCGGAGAGCAGGATGCGCACGAACCGCGGGATTCCGTTCTCGTGGACGATGATGTTGGTCAGGTCGGCGCCGATGTCGACCACTGCCTCGGGTCGGGCGTTGAGGCCCAGCCCCGGCGTCCTGGCGATCGCGCGCAGGACGGCGAACGAGTTCAGGTCGACCACCGTCGGGTTGAGGCCCGCGGCGATCACCGCGTCGACGGAGCGCACGATCATCTCCTCGACCCCGGCCACGAGCAGTCCGCTGAGCGAGCGTGCCCCGTCGCTGGTCCGGATCTCCTCGAGGGGGGCGAAGTCCAGCACGGCCTGGTCGATGTCGATGGGGACCTGGTCGCCCACGAGCAGCGGTAGGGCCCTGCGCAGCTCGTCGCCGGTCAGGAAGGGAACCTCGACCTGGCGGACCACCACCCTGGGGTTGGCCACGCCGACGGTCACCTTCTTGTGGGAGAACTTGACGCTTGCCCACAGCTCCTTGATCGCCTCGGTCACAGCGCCCGGGTCGACGACCTCCCCGTCGCGCAGGGCACCCTCGGGAAGGGCGATCTGGCCGAAGTGCACGAGCTCGGGACCCGACGAGCGCAGCGCGAGCTCTGCTGCCCGCACGCTGGACGTGCCGATGTCCAGCCCGATGGCGTTTCGTCGACCCACGGTGGTCCCTCCTCAGTGTGACTCTGAGGAGGGAATCGGCCGGTCGGGAGGGTCACTTGAACGGGGGACACTGGCGGATGCGCCCCAGTTGCTCGCGAGCCGTCGCGCTGCGCGCTCGCGGCTGGAGATCAGACGCCGAGCTGGCCCACGTACCAGTCGGCGATCGCCGGCCCGACCAGGATGCCCAGGAGCGCCCCGGCCAGCATGAAGGGGCCGAACGGGATGGCGGACTTGCGCCCCGCACCCCGGAACAGCATCATCCCCAGGCCGACGACGGCCCCGAGCAGGAAGGCCATGAAGCTGCCGACGAGCCACTCTCCCCAACCGAGCCAGGCCATTGCCATCCCCAGGGGGCCGGCAAGCTTCACGTCCCCCATGCCCATGCCGGCCGGGTACACCAGCGCGAGCAGGAGGTAGAACGCGAACAGGCCGAGCCCGCCCAGCATCGCCCTGCCGAAGTCCCCCCACTGGTCGTAGACGACGGCGGGGATCAGCAGGAGCGCGGCGACGATCGGGTAGGACGGCAGCGTGAGGACGTTGGGCAGCCGCTTGGTGTCCAGGTCGATGAACGCCAGGGCAACACCGACCGCGGTCAGGTACAGGTAGGCGGGCAGCTCCCAGGTGAGGCCGAAGGTGAGCGTGACCAGGAGGAACAGGGCGCCGGTGAGCAGCTCGACGCCGGGGTATCGGGCACTGATGTGTGCGCCGCAGTCCCTGCACCGGCCCCGCAGCAGCAGCCAGGAGAGCACCGGGATGTTGTCCCGGCCGCGGATCTCGGCGTCGCACTGGGGGCAGTGCGACGGCGGGGAGACGATGGACTCCCCGCGCGGCACGCGCCAGATCACGACGTTCAGGAACGACCCGATCGCCAGGCCCGCGAGGGTGATGAAGATGACGGCAACAACCTCGACGGGGTCCACGATGGGCGATTGTGTCAGTGGTTCGGGCTCAGCCGACGTATTCGAGCCAGAGGGTTGTGGAGATCAGGTCCAGTGGTGTCCGTGGGTCGCCGGGCGCTGATCGTGCAGCAATCGACCTCTCCAACCACGATCAGTACTCCTGCCAGAGTGCGACGTTGATCATGCTGGACCACGGCGAGTCGGTGTCGGGGTCGAAGAACATGTTCGCGCCCTGGTAGTGGCTGGAATCGGTCAACCCGTCGGTCGGTCATGCATTGACCGCCGGCAACCAGCCCGGTGACCATGTTCGGCGTATTCGACTGCATCGTGAATTGATCCCCTGCCACGAACATCCCCGTCCGCAGTGGGTTGGTGGTGCCGAACTCCGACTGCGTGTCGACGTCCAGGTCCGCATCGGCCATCAGCCACAGACCATGGACCGAGGCCGAGCCGACCGTCGACTGCTTGGTGTGGATGTTGCCGTAGTGCTTGGACGCGCACTCGTCGGAACTGGCCGAGGCAATCACAGTGGCCGGACACGGCGTTCGTCTTGGTCATGTCCACGTTGGCCTGGTGGGCGAAGTAGGTGCCCGAGATGCTGCTTCCCGGAACTCCAGGTGTGCGATGACGATGAGTACGACCAGTTGGCTGGCGCGAACGTCGACGAAGCCGGTACACGGCCCGGCGACGGAGTACGGTCGGGCCATGCCATCAGGGCACAGGTCGGTCCACTGACCTGCGCCGGTATTCGTCGCTGTGAAGGCCTGTGCGTAGAAGTTGGCCGCGCTCACGTGGGGAATCGGCACCGTAGGAGCCTGGGTCGCCCAGTCCGTCGGCCTTCCCGGACGCGTCCTGCCGTGTACGTCAATGGCCCTTCCACGTCGATCGAGTTCGCCGTGCCAGAAAGGACCCCGTTGGTGTGCAGGGCAGCTGAGTTCTCCGTCTTCCCTGGTACGACCGCGACGGTCATCTGTCCGCTCATGTCCAAGCCGTCGCCGGTCAGGATGGCGTACTTGGGCTGGTAGGGCACCAGCACGTACTCGACCTTGACGGTGCGCGAGACGGCACCCGGGGCGCTGTAGGAGGGGGAGAAGGCACGTGCATAGACCCGACCGAACTTGATGGTGGCACCATCGACCGGGTTCTTGGCCTTGAGCATCATCACCTGACCCGTCGGCGTGTCGACAAGGCATTCGGGGTGGTCTCTGACGAGGGCGTCGAGCTGAGAAGTGGCCCATTCCTGCTCGTCTTCCAAGGCGAAATCAGGTGCCGTGATCTGTGCCGCCGAGCAGTTCGGTGTTGGGATCCCGGGCGTGGCCCCATTCTTCGGGGTCGGGATCGGATAGTCCTTGTACGACCGGTCAAACGTGTCCTGAAGGTGACTCAGGGCATAGTTGATGCCGACTTCGGTGTCAGCCATGCTCTGCTCGAACTGGATGCGGTGCCGGCTCTGGCCCAGGCCGTTGATCGCCATCATCCCGGCCGTGGCCGTGAGACCGGCCACGAACACCGTGATCCCGATGACCAGGATCATCCCGATGCCGGCGTCATCCTTGACTCGCATCCTCATCACCCCTTGTTCCGGAGCCGCACGGAAACGGACGCTTGCCGCTCGTTGGTCCCGATTCCCGCGCCGTAGATGGCGTCGTAGTGCATGGTCAGGTTGACGACAGTGGCGTCACCTGGGGTCGAATCCCGCAAGGGCGTGGGGCAGCTCGACGACGACGATCCCGAGACACCGTGGGCGTCGGTGCAGTACGCGAAGAGTGTGTCGACGATCAGGGCTGTAGGCCTGCCTGGTGGCCGTGGTCGCTGCCGGTGCGACTCCGGAGATCCGCCACACGTCACGGTGGACCCCGTCCGCGTTCATCGCGAGCTTCCACGTCACGATCTCCCCCGGCTGCTGGACGTAGTCGGAGCTGAGCTGGGAGTCCGTCGGATTCTGGTCGATCCACAGCTGCAGGTGCGCGAGGCAGTTGGGATCCGACCCTGCGCCGTCGCACGTCACGCTGCTCGCCTCCCGAATGTCGCGCGAGAGGCGATCGAGGACCACCTTGGCGTCGCTGAGACCCCGGTTCTCGTCGTCGTTGTGGGTCAGGACACGCGTCGCCTGGATCACGCCCGCGAGGACGAGGGCTGACACGGTGCCCAGGAGCACCATCGCGACCATGAGCTCGATGAGGGTCATGCCGGCGTCGCGTTCCCTGACGTGGCGGTGGTGGGACATGTCACTTCTCCGGGATCGCGAGAGTGGCCATGAAGTCGCCGGTCACGTCGTAGGCGATGCGGACGTCATCAAGCATGCCCGATGCCCGCCGGGGTTCCACACCCGGACGCCGAGGTACTCCGCCGGACGTCAGGTTGTGCTTGAACGTCGTGTCGACTGGGAGGCTGAACCACACCTCCTGCCAGCCCGCGCACGACCAGGTGGTGGTCGAGGGCCGCGACGCGACAGGTGCGCTGTTGTTGTTCGTAGTTCATCTTCGACTGGAACTGGGCTGGCGGCTGCTGGTGGATTCCTGAAGAGCTGCGCCTGGAGGGAGATCCCCTTGCCCGTCATGTAGGTCCCGCTGGGCGGGGCCACCCACAGGCGAAGGATGGCTGTGCCCTTGTAGCTCTTGCCCGTGACATCGGATCGCCAGTCGACGACCTTCGTCGTCGCCGTGTACGACTCGGTCGAAGCCATCCGTCGACTTGCTTCAGGATTCGTCCTCGCTCGCTCGGCAGGATGTCGTAGGAGTAGACGGGCAGGTTCGTGTTCTGCGGCCATGTTGCCGTCCCGTCGACTGCCATGGACAGGGGGAGCTGCTGAGTGGCGGTGCTGGAGGGAAGCCCATTCGCGGGCCAGAGGGCGTTCCACGGCGACGTGTTGTGCAGCACGTAACTCTTCACCGGGAAGGATGGAGTCGTAGCCGGTGGCAGCGGGCACACCGGTTGCCGCGCACCTGACCGGCTGGACGTACGAGTTCGGGGTGGCGCTGGCGATCTGCGAGCCGGTGCCCGTGAGGTTCATGGAGTTGACCGCGAACACCTGGATGTCATAGGAGCTGTCGTTGAGCAGCGAGCCGATCACGGCCGTCGTGGTGGCCGGGTTCGGGGAGAGTGCCGTCCACGTCTGAGCGCTGGTCAACTTGTACTTCACGATGTAGTGGTCGATGCTCCCGCTGCCCGGGGCCGGCGCTGACCACGTGACCGAGATCGAGCCGGGTCCGATGGTCGACGTGAGGCCGGTGGGTGCCCCCGGCGGGCTGTTGAGGGTGGGGCTCGGAGTCGGCGTCGCTGACGGCGTGGGCGTCGCAGTCACCGTGGGCGTCGCGGACGGGGTGGCGCTTGGGGCAGCCACGACCTCGACCTCCGCTGGCTGGCAGGCGATGCCGGCGACGCCGGAGAAGCTGGTGCAGACATCGGTGGCATCCAGTGCCGTGACCGCGGGCGGGTCCAGGGTCGAGGCTGCGGTGACGACCACCTTGTAGGGACTGCCGGCAGCGGACGGCGCGGTCCCGGTCGGCACGGTGCCCACCACCCAGAACAGGAGCGAATCCGTGGGATCCACCTGGCCGGTGTCGACGATCCCGTCCCCATTCGTGTCCGTCAGGGGGACGTCCACGGTCTCCCCCGGGCAGTCCAGGATGTCCGCGCAGAAGCCGTCGTCCCCTGTCTCGCGGTAGAAGGCCCAGATGCCCGGCTCGAATCCGGTCGACCGCAGGTTCCACCGGTCCGGGGCCCCCTGGTTGGTCACCCGGAACTCGTACTCCGCCGGCCCGCCCGGGCCGACGATCTCCCTCATGTTGGTGATGGGCGTCAGCTCGAACTTGGGCAGGGGCAGCCCGGATCCCGCCGTCTGCGTCACGAGGCTGCTCATCGTTCGGGTCCGCTGCCTGCCCGCCACTGACCAGCTGCGCCACGACGGTCACCCGCACCAGGGCGGTCGGGTCATCGGGCTGTGTGACGTACGTGTACGGTCGTGAAGTCCGACGTTGTTGGAGTTCTCCTTGGAGATGCCCGTGTAGACGTGCGGGTAGATCGCACCTGAATCGCTGAGGACGAGGGGCTCGAAGTCGCCCGCACCGCTGACGTCGAGGCATTTGGTCGTCCCGGCCGCCGTCGAGCAGTCCGCCGAGCGCAGCGTGACGCGAGAGTCGCCGGACATGTCCGCCACCCTGTTGGCCAGGCTTGAGTACTCGAAGGCTCGGGCACGCTCGAGCGCCTGCGTCGCGAAGTCGATCGCCTGCTGCTCGGTCCTGCTCGACATCGAAGCGCGCAGGGAGCCCAGTGACGCATAGGCAAGGGCCGTGAAGATGATGCCCAGGACGAACAGGGCAACGACGGCTTCCACCAGCGTGAAGCCGGATTCGTCGGTTGCGGCACGGCGCACTCGCGCACTCGGGGAGCGTCCCATGCGGGTCTTATCGGCTAGACCGAACTCCCAGATGTAGCCCGTTCATCCGGCTGGATCCTTGCTCTCGCCCAACGCTGGTTCCAAGGTGCGTGTGCCCCGAACCTGCGGTCCAGAGTCACCTGCGCATCAGGTCCGATCAACGGCCGATCAGCGGGTCAAACCGGCCGCCGGCAACGGTTCTTCGCTCGACCGAGTACTCATACGTCGCGTGCCCGCCTGCGAGGGCAGACCGCCGCAGACTCACTTGGCGCGCAACCCCTTCGCCTCGGCATATTCCTCCCAGGTGGGGAAATCGAAGCACACCATCGGCCAGTGATGTGCCAGCAAACCACTGGCCCGGGAACCGAAGAAGCAACCAACTGTCTGGCCGCACATACTCGGCCGGGCAGCCGGCCTTCACGAGCCAATCGGCCGCGGCCGCAGCATTGGGGCCGCTGATCCGGTTGGCGTCCGGATTCGCCTTGAGCCAATAGCAGATCGCCAAGTAGTCATGCGAGGCCACGGCGCTCTTCACCTTCCCCCAACTCTCCGATTCCACGCCGGTCCAGGTGAGCCCCTCCATGGCGATCGAGTCGGCAGTCCCCACAAAGCCGGAGAGGATCTGGCCGACCGTCGCATCGGGTACCAGCCCGAAGATGATGCCCGACTGTCCCGCCGTCAACTCAGAGCGCCGGCTGCTTAGTTCATCTGCCGCAACCAGACTGAACGGAATGTTGAGAACATCCGTCCTGACAAGCCTGACCGGGTTGAAACCATCAGAAGCGCAGCGTCCCGCCCAGACGAGCGATGCGAGCACGAGGGCACCGCCCGCGATCCCCCAACCGATCAAGGGCGCCGAGGTACGATCCGAGAACCATCCGACGACCCACTTCGCGCTTCCGACAGCACCTGCAACCCCCGCAGGCAGGATAAGAATCAGGCAAGTCCACAGGGCCTTCGCCGGATAGTAGCCGGGCTGCGACCAGACAGTTCGGCTTCCGAGGTAGAGCCAGAGCAGAACAGCAGCAGAGCCTATCCAACTGCCCCAGATCGTCCACGTCCACCTGCCCCCGCTGATTCGACCAGCCCGCAGCAGAGCACCGATTCCGGCAAGTGCACATACCGCCCACCACCATTCGGGAGCCGAAAGCCCCGACACAGCCGCACTTGACGCCGTCTCGACCGCCTGCTCGACTGGCTTGGAGGAAGCCCGTCGACGATCCAGCCAATCCCAAGGCTGGAACCAAGTAGGGCACCAGGGGATTCAGAGTCACGCACTCCACAGATCACGAGCGCTCCCCAGAATGCCCACGCGCGAAATACGGTTCGCCAGTTCGCAAGGACGAACGCAACAAGTGCTCCTCCTGCCGCTGGCGCAACATAGGTCCACGCGTTCGTGACAGTCGCTAGCACAGCCAGCAGGTAGACGCCGCACACGGTGGCTGTAACATCCGACATGTGGGACGCCAACAGCACTATTGAGGACAACATGACGGCGCAGAGAAGATTCATGACGTGGGCATGCGTTAGCGACGCGGCGAACCACGTGGTGTTGAATACCACAAACGCAGCGATCGCGGATGCAGCCGCCGCCCATCTCCCAAAATCGCGGCCAAACGCTCGGCAGATTGCTCCGGCTGCCGCAGAGACGGTCCACACGAGCAGAATCAGTAGCAGCCAGACGACGCTGAAGAGGGCGGTCCAAACGCCCCGTGGCGATGCGCCGACGTCGCAGGCAGTGTTTACCCATGCCGCGAGGTCATGGAGTACCCCAGGGTACTCGCCGGCCCCAAAATCGGACGGACCGTAGTAGGTCTTGCCCTGGATCAAGGTCACGTGACGAAAGAAGTCCGTGCCCCAGCCGGTGGTCCTCGACCACATCTCCAATGGGTTGACAGTCACGATGACCAGACCCAGCCCCAGCGCCGCCATGGCGGCAATCCACGGGGTCCGAGGAGTGATGGCCGAGGTCGACTCGACCTCCACGCCGAATGGCCACAAACGCGAGCGCCGCGCAAAGGAAGCCCAACTCCAGAAGTGCGCGGGGCCGGTCGGACCACGGATTGACTCCAGCTGCTGCAGCGAGCTTGGCCACGCTAAAGTTGAGGACTGCGACAATCGCAAGGCTGCTGGGAACACAGACGGCGACAGACAGACCCGATCCACGGTCGGCGTCGGGGCTCATGGCGACTGCCACGAGTACAGACAGTCCAAGGAGTAACGGTCCCGTTACCCAAGGACCACCGATGGATGCCAGCACCAAGCACCCGCCCACTGCGTACCCAAGCACCACCACTCTGCGAGGTGGCTGTCCCCGGCCCTGTCGGACCATCGCCTGGTCCCTGGACGTGTCAATCATCCGTAGATCCCATCACCAGGAAATGTTCGGAAGCCGCCCCCCACGGAGACGGCTTCCGAACTGATTGTGATTGCCGATAGATGTAGACTGCCACAACTACTTCGTGGCCGAGGTGCAATCGCCCGTTCCGTTCGCAGAGCGCGGCCAGCCAGCTGCGCGAGCCCACCCGGCGACGTGTAACGGAACGCATTCCCGGACTTGGCGACTCCCGACCATGCAGTACCCGTAGGCGCTCATCGTCCCGGACGCATAGCGTGCTGCCCCCGGCCGTGGTCAACGGTACACGTCCAGCGTTCGGGCCGCCGGATCGTAGTTCACCGTCGGGTTCGAGTACTTGAACCCATAGCCAGCCAAAGCCGGCTCCTGAACATACACACCAAGCTCGGTCAAGCCGGTCTCCTGGGCGGTCGCTGCGTTGCGCAGGTCGGACTTCACTGCGGCCTCCCAGCCCTTCTGGCGCTGGTTGAGGAAGACCGGGATGGCGATGGCGGCGAGGATGCCGATGATGATGATGACGACCAGGAGCTCGATGAGGGTGAAGCCCTCTTCGCCCCGCTCCTTGCGCAGCTTCTCCAACATGTGTTGCTCCTTGTGTGTGTGACGTGAGGCCCGGCTTGGGTCCGGACAGACTGTGCATCGGAGGCGTGGGGCCGACTCTTGAATTCGATTTCTGGCGTCACCTGAACGGGCGAATGCCGAGGAAGCGGCGCTTGACGGCCCAGACAAGGACGCACGCAACGTGTTCTCTGGGACGGTCGTCATGAGTGAACTTGCATTGGTCGCCGCCCCTCGGCCACCGAGATTGAGCGGTTCTTGGCGGTTGCCGGAGTTGATCGGACTGGCTTCGGCCCGTCGACCTCACGTGCGGTCCAGGTCCGGTTGCAGAGTCGGGTGGCCATGATCGCCAACGGGCCCTCGGACTCCGTCAGGGGCCAGGTGACTACCTACACCCTCGGTCTCCCCCTTTCGTCACCAGCGTGTCGGAGGTGCTCGGCGGTGGCTGGCTCGGCGGATCGCGCAGCAGCAGCTCCAACCGGTTCTCGAGGGTGCGCTGGGCCATCGCCTGCTTCCTCGACAGGTGCGTCGGCCGCCACAGGTCGGACAGGTACCGAGGGAACCAGAACACCAGGGCGATCCCCGCGAATCCCAGGAACAGGTCCGGGATGCTCGGCCTCAGCGCCGCCATGTCGAAGATCGCCCGGAGAACCCACCAGATCGGGATGAGGATCAGGCTGGTGAGCCCGATCCTCACCATCAGGCCGAAGGACACATCGTCGGCCCGCCGGCTCGCGGCGAACCGCCGTAACGCCTCCAGCATGAAACGACCCTCCCCCTACTGGATCAGGTCGAACACCTTGAAGATCGGCATGTACAGGGCGATGATCATGCCGCCGATCACCACGCCCATGACGGCGATCATCAATGGCTCGATGAGGGACGTGAGCGCCTCTGTCGTGGCCTCTACCTCCTGGTCGTAGAACTCACTGATCTTGCTCAACATCTCGTCCAGAGCGCCGGTGTCCTCGCCCACAGACAGCATCTGCACGACCATCGGTGGGAAGACCGGGTGGTTGGCCAACGGCCGCGCCAGTGATTCGCCCTGGCGCACGCTCTCCTGGACGTCGCGCACAGCGCGCATCACCACCACATTCCCGGTTGTGTCGGCAACGATGTCGAGAGCCTGCAGGATCGGGTACGCCCGAGTGGATCATCGTCCCCAGGTTGCGGGTGAAGCGTGCGATGGCAATCTTCTGGAACAGCGCCACCGAAGACGGGCATCTTCAGCTTGAGTGGATCCACCACGTTGCGCACCCGAGAGCTGCGCTTGAACTTCTTCCACAACACCCCGAGACGCGACGAGGAACGCGATCAACGAACAGGATGGAGCTCTTGAGCAGCTCGGAGAGGAACACCAGGAACCGCGTCGGCGCCGGAAGCGTCCCGCCGAGCGAGGAGAACATCTCCTTGAACGTGGGCACGATGAACAGGAGCATGCCGGTCACACCGAGCACCGCCATCACGGCGACCACCACCGGGTAGGTCATCGCGGACTTCACCTTGCCGCGCAGCCTGACCTCGGACTCGTAGTTGGACGCGATCTGGAGCAGCGACTGATCGAGGAAGCCGCCGACCTCGCCCGCCCGGCACATGTTGACCATCAACGGGGGGAAGACCTTCGGATGGACGGCCATGGCCTCGCTGAGCGCCTTGCCGCCCTCCACCTCAGTGCGCACCTGCGCCAGCACCTTGGCCAGCGGCTTGCACTCGGTCTGCTCCTCCAGGATGGTCAACGACCTCAACAGCGACAGCCCCGCGTTGATCATGGTCGCGAACTGCCGCGACATGATCGCCAGGTCCTTCAGCCCGATCTTGTTGCCGAAGCCCGGGATGTTGATGTCGCGCTTCATCCCGGCGTTGGCTTCGGTGATCGAGATGGGCGCGTACCCCATGCTCTTGAGCTTCGAGGCCACCATGGCCGGCGAGTCGGCCTTCAGCCGGCCCTTGAGCATCTTGCCGCCACGGTCGCGGACCGCGTAGTCGAACTCCAGCGTCTTGGTCATCCCCACTCCACTCAGTGCCGTCCGGACATTCGGGTGAAGTCCTCGACGTGGTGGCACTTCTCGAGGGCGGTGTCGTAGCTGATCCGACCTGCGCGAACCAGCTCCGCGAGGTTCTGGTCCAGTGTGTGCATCCCATGGGTTGCGCCGGCCTGGAGCGCCGAGTAGATCTGGTGGGTCTTGCCCTCGCGGATCAGGTTGCGGATGGCCGGGGTGGCCATGAGCACCTCGGTCGCCGCCACCCGGCCTCGGCCGTCGGCGGTCTTGCACAGGGTCTGGCAGACGATCCCCTGCAGCGTGCCTGCCAGCTGCTGGCGGATCTGCTGCTGCTGGCTCGGCGGGAAGACGTCGATCACGCGGTCGATGGTCTGCGCAGCGTCCTGCGTGTGGAGGGTCGCGAACACCAGGTGGCCGGTCTCAGCGGCGGTGAGCGCCACCTGGATCGTCTCGAGGTCGCGCATCTCGCCGACGAGGATGATGTCGGGGTCCTGCCGGAGCACGTGCTTGAGCGCGTTGGCGAACGAGTACGTGTCCTCGCCGACCTCGCGCTGGTTCACCAGGCAGCTCTTGTGCTGGTGGAGGAACTCGATGGGGTCCTCGACGGTCATGATGTGCTCGCACCTGGTCCTGTTCGCCAGGTCGACCATGGCTGCCAGGGTCGTGGACTTGCCCGATCCTGTCGGACCTGTGACCAGCACGAAGCCGCGTGGCAGGGCTGCGAAGTTCCCGAGCACCGGAGGCATGCCCAATGACTCGAGGCTCTTGATCTCGAACGGGATCACGCGGAAGGCCGCACCCAGGGAGTCGCGCTGGCGGTACAGGTTGACCCGGAAGCGCGCCACCTCGGGCAGGGCGTAGGAGAAGTCCAGCTCGAGGGTCTCCTCGAAGCGCTCCCGCTGCTGCTGGGTCACGATCGAGTACATGATCCGCTGGATGGTGTCGGGGTCCAGCTTGTCGGTGTTGGGGATCGGGCGCAGGCTTCCGTCCACGCGGACCGTTGGGGGGGCACCGGCGGTGAGGTGCAGGTCGGAGCCCCGCATCTCCATCATGGTGATGAGGGCCTCGGCGAGCGAGAAGTCGTCCAGCCGGACCTCGTCCTCGGTGGAGATCCGCGCGTAGGCCGAAGCCTCCGACTCGGCGATCCGGACCTCGGGGATGGGCATCAGGCTCGGGCTCAAGGGAGCGAGGCCGACGTCGGCGCCGCGCACGTCCGGGGCAAGCCCGGGGACTGGCTGGTGGGTGGGAGCGGGTGGCATCGGAGGGGCCATCCCACCGGCAGGCGACGCGTAGGCGCCAGGTGTGGGGGGTTGGTAGGTCTGCGCTGGGCCGTAGTTCATCGCCGGTGCCGCCGAGGGCGGGCCTGCCGGGTGGCCGACCGCCGGATCCGCCCAAGTCACGGGAGCGGCGGGACCTGATGGAGGGGTGGGGGCGGGCGGGGCTGCGAGGCGAGCGGAGGAGGGCCGAAGCGGCGGCCGCCGGAGGCACGGGAGCCGAAGCCGCCCGGGCGTACGGAGCAGGCCCACCGGGCACCGCAACCGCAGGCGCCACCGGACCACTGCCCCAGCGCAGGTCGCCCGCCAGCGGCCCACTCTGCGGGCCAGGCGACTGTGGGGCCACCCCGGGGATGAGCTCGTCCATGATCCCTCCGCGCATCGTCGCTGCAGGGCATACGCCCTCTGCGTGCTGCATCGGAGCCTGGGGCCCGGCAACTTGAGCAACCGGCCCGACAGTCACACCACCACGCGCAGGATCTCGTCCAGCGACGTGATCCCCTTGCGCACCTTGTGCATCCCGTCCAGGCGCAGCGAGACCATGCCCTCGGCATGCGCGACGTTCTCGATCGCAGCCGACGACGCCCGCTCGACGGTGAGCTGCTCAACGGCCTCGCTGACGCTCATCACCTCGTGCAGCGCGACCCGACCCTTGTACCCGGTCTTGGCGCACGCACCACACCCGACGGCCCGGTACAGGATGGGCACCTGCAGCTCGGGATTCCATGGGTACCGCGCGGCAATGAGCGTCTCGGGGGTCGGGGTGTAGGGCTCCTTGCACTTGCTGCACAGCCGTCGTGCCAGCCGCTGGGCCAGGACGCAGTCCAGGGCCGACCCGACGAGGAACGGCTCGATGCCCATCTCGATGAGGCGCGTCACTGCCGAGGGGGCGTCGTTCGTGTGCAGGGTCGCGAGCACGAGGTGACCCGTGAGGGAGGCCTCGATCGCGATCTGGGCGGTCTCGTGGTCGCGGATCTCCCCGATGAGGACCACATCGGGGTCCGCACGGAGGATGGACCGCAGCGCGGCGGCGAACGTCAGCCCGGCCTTCGCGTTGGTCTGCACCTGGTTGATCCCCGCGAGTCGGTACTCGACCGGGTCCTCGACAGTGATGATGTTGACCTCAGGCTTGTTGATCTGGTTCAGCGTCGAGTACAGGGTGGTCGACTTCCCGGAACCGGTGGGCCCAGTGACCAGGATCATCCCGTAGGGCTTCATGTAGCTGGTCCGGTAGCGGTCGAAGTTGCCGCCGGTGAAGCCGAGATCCTTCAGGTCCAGCATCGCGGTGGAGTTGTCCAGGATGCGCATCACGACCTTCTCGCCCCACACGGTGGGCAGGGTGGCCACGCGCAGGTCCACCTTGCGGCCGTAGGCGTTGACCGACAGCCGGCCGTCCTGGGGGATGCGCCGTTCGGCGATGTTGATGTCGGCCATGATCTTCAACCGGCTGGTGACACCGGACTGGATCTGCTTGGGCGAGCGCATCATCTCGTGCAGCACGCCATCGATGCGGAAGCGCACCCGAACGTCATGCTCAGTGGGCTCGATGTGGATGTCCGAGGCGCCGTCCTGGATCCCCTGGGTGATCAGCAGGTTCACGAACTTGACGATCGGCGCGTCCTCGACGACCTCCTTGATCCGGGTCAGGTCCTCCTCGTCGGTGTTGCGGACCTCGATGGCCGTGCTGAGGCTGTCGAGCTCATCGCCGGCGCGGTACGCGCGTGCGATCGCCGCCATCACATCACCGCGGGTCGAGACGACCGGCTTGAGGTCGACCTTGGCCATCGTGCGCACGTCGTCGAGCGCGATGACGTTGGCCGGGTCGGCCATCGCGATGACCAGCTTGCCCTCGACGAAACGGACCGGCACGAGCATGTGCCGGCGGCACACCGCCCCCGGGACGAGGGCTGATGCCGAGGGGTCGATCAGCGCGTCGCCGAGATCGATGTAGTCGAGGCCGATCTGGGCGGCCAGCGCGCGGACCAGGTCAGCCTCAGTGAGCACGCCCTGGTCCACCAGGACGCGGCCCATGCTTCGCCCGACCCGGCGCTGCTCCTGACCTGCTTCATAGACCTGTTCGGGCGTGGCCAGGCCGCGCTCGAGCAGGACATCTCCCAGTTGCTTCACGGCCCACGCTCCCCCGCGGGTCCCCGCACGACTTCTGCCGGGCCCCGGGCCACCCCATGGGGCGGCCCAGCCATCAGAGTCCTCGCACGCTTGACATCAGGTGCGCGAGCAACCCGCCAGCGAGGGGATCGGGTGCCGACTCCTGCTGCGGCTCCTCGACCGACGCGGGTTGAGCGACCTGCGCCTCCACCGTCGCCCACGCGGGCTCCACCACGGCCGCATGTGCTCCCGTGGCCTGGTCGAGGGGCTCGGGCATCACTGCGCTGTCGCCGGCGTCCCGGGGCTGGGGGACGAACTGCTCGACCTCGGGGGTGTCAGCGAACGCGGGCAAGGTCCCACGGCCCTCTACGAACCCCGACGCGGGAGCCAGCGGCACCGGAGCCGCCGCGGTGTGGCCGTGGCTGGCAATGTCCTCGACCATGTCGGCGAAGCCCTGCCCGTCGAAGGAGGCAGGCTTCGTAGCGACCACGGGGGCGGCGCCGAGACCCATCTCCTGCGCCCACGGGGACCATGCGAACGGCTCGACCACTGGCTCGACTGCCGGCTCCACCACCACGGTGGCCTCGGCTGCGGGGAGATCCTGGACCGGGGGCTCAACGACGAATGACGGGGCGTCCGGCGCAGGCAACCACTGGATGCCATCGACTTCCGGGCCACCCAGTTCACTGACTGGCTCGACGTCGTAGGCGGCCGGGGCGAACGACACAGGCACGGGTTCGGCCAGGACCTGGTCAGGCACCACGAACGGCTCGATCCCGGCCACGACCCACGGCTCCGACCCGGCGATCTGCCACTCCTCAACGTCCGCCGGAGCGGCCGCGAACAGGTCGTGCACCTCCTGCAACTCCCCCGGCTCCGCCGCGAACAGGTCATGCACCTCCTGCAACTCCCCGGCTCCGCAGCGAACAGGTCATGCACCTCCCGCAACTCCTCCGGCCCGGCAGCGAACAGGTCGTGCACCTCCTGCAACTCCTCGGGCGCCGCGAGGGCCGTCGCGACCACGACGACATCCTCGGCCGGTGCGCCGGCCTCGTACGCGGCCAGCAGCAGGTTCGTCCGCTCCCGCTGGGCGTCAACCAGGACGACCTGAACCGCCACCAGTCCACGGGTCATCAGCTGAGCCAGGCGATTGCCCACGGCCAGGGGTGAGGTGCCCGTTGAGGCCAGGACCTCCGACAGGGTTCGGCGCCCATCCACGCGGGCAAGCACCGCCCAGTCCTCCAGGTCCACCACGGGCGCCCGGGACACGTCGGGGACGAGCGCGAGGACGCTCGTGGGCTCCGGCAGCGCGGCACGCAGGTCACTCCACTGCTGGGCTCGCTCCCGTGCGGCGCTGACGAGCTCGGAGACGTCGAGGCGCACGCCGATGTCAGCGGGGTCCTGGGTGCCGACCCACACCGCGAACTCGCCGTCCCGCCAGTCGAGCATCTCGCTGACTGCTTCGGTGCTGTGCTCGGCAGCGACGTCCTGGGCGGCCTCCCGGTCGACGACGCCGGACTCGACGAGCGCGCGCACAGGATCCACCTGATGCAGGGCGTCCTCGAGGTCGTCCACCGGAACCGGCAGGGCAGCGACGACCGCGCGCAGGAGACCCGCACCGGTGCTGTCCGCCGTTGCCGACGAGACCCGGCCATCGACCAGGTGCACGGCGCCCACGGCACTCGGGGACGTGACCTGCATCCGCGCGGTCCGCCCGCCCATGCCCAGCAGGGAGAGCACCTCCGCGAGGCTGAACTCGGACAGGCTGCCGGAGAGGTTGGTCGTCATCGTGTCGGCCCTCCTGGGGTGCCGGGACGGACGCCACAGCGGGCGGCGCGCTCGAGCGGAGCGCTCGTTGTCGCCACCTGAACCATGGGACCCTCACCGGATGGATGGGCGTGGGCCAGCCCCACTCCTCGGGTCGTGAATCGTCAGCGACCCTCCGGGGCTTGAATGCCCCTGCTCCATTCGAGTTCGACGCTCAAGGCGCTGCGCATCGATGCGACCTGCGGTTCGAGCCCTGTCATCAGGCGCACCTGCTCGGCGGCCTGGAGGAGGAGCATCTCGTCACCGGCCACGGCTCGACCCCCCGCAGCCGCCCACGCCGTCACGAGGGCAGGCGGCCACGGCGAGTACGAGACGTCCAGCAGCCACCCGGGCTCAACCGGAACCGAGCCCACGAGCGCCTGCCCAGCTGCTCCCGGCACGGTGCTCACGACGATGGAAGCCTCGTGGCGCGATGGGAGCTGCTGCGGCCATGCACGAAGCTCCAGGGCCAGCCCGACCCGCTCCGCGACCGCGACGAGCCCGGCAGCCGCCTCGGGGCGCCGCGCGCTGACCACAGCCTCCGGGCACCCGATCGCGGCCAGGGCGGCCAGGGCGGAGGCGGCCGTCGCTCCCCCACCGAGCACCAGGGCGGGTCCGGGCTCGGCGCCGATGCCGCGCAGCGCACCGATGATCCCGATGACGTCGGTGTTGTGGCCGACCAGCCCACCGGCACCGAAGACCACCGTGTTGGCCCCACCGACCACGCCCACCATCTCCGTGGCGCTGTCCAGCAGGGGGAGCACGGCCCGCTTGAGGGGCATCGTCAGCGACAGGCCCGCCCAGTCCGGGCCGCACCCAGCGATGAAGCCGGGCAGCCCCGCCTCGTCCACCTCGATGGCGTCGTAGTCCCAGTCGAGCCCGAGCTGCGCGTAGGCCGCGCGGTGGAGCACCGGCGAGAGGCTGTGCGCGATCGGGCTGCCCAGGACGGCCGCGCGCCGCCGCACGCCGGTCACTGCGGGTTGGCGGCGAGCCAGTCCGAGAGCTCCGACTTGAACCCCAGGAACTCGTCGTAGTCGGCGGTGAACTTGGTCTCACCGGTGTCGGGGTTGACCGTGACGTAGTAGAGCCAGTCCCCGTCGGCCGGGTTCAGTGCGGCCTTCATCGCCGCCTCACCTGGCGAGTTGATGGGCGTGGGAGGCAGCCCCTGGTTCTTGTACGTGTTGTACGGCGAGTCGGTGTTCTGCAGCTCCTCGGTCGTCAGGTTGATCTCCGACTTGTCCAGGGCGTAGTTCACCGTCGCGTCCATCTGCAGGTACCCGTAGGTCCCACCCCACGTCGCCTCGTCGAGCCGGTTGTAGATGACCCGGGCGACCTTGTCGAAGTCGTCGGGGTGGCCCTCGGACTGGACGAGGCTGGCGATGATCATCGCCTCGTAGGGCGTGATGCCGTTCTTCCTGGCCCCTGCTTCGAGCCCGACGTTCCCGGCCGCCTCGTCCCAGCGGTCGACCAGCCGGGACAGCACCTCGGTGGCCGACTCACCCTTCTCCAGCTCGTAGGTGGCGGGGAACAGGAAGCCCTCGGCGTTGTCGGCCGCGTACTTGGGCAGGCCGATCTTGCCGCCCTTCGCGGCGGCCACCAGCTTCTTCTTCGAGATCCCGGTCGCCTCCGAGATCACCTCGATGCTCTCCGTGAACCGCAGTCCCTCCCGCAGGAGCAGCTTGTCGGTGATCCGCGCCTCCGGATCGATCATCCGGTCGACGGCGGCCTGCGCGCTCATCTCCTTGCGCATGTCGTAGACGCCCGGGCCGATCGTCTTGGCCTTGGGCTCCTTGGCGCTGGCCTCCAGCCAGGCGTCCACGGAGGCCACCACGCCGAGGTCCTTCAGGGTGCGCCCGATCTCGGAGAGGGTCTGGCCCTCCTCCACCCTGGCCTCGACCGGTTCGGTGCCCTCGCCGACATAATCGGCAGGGCCCCCGAACTCAGGGATGTTGTCGACCGCGAACTTGACCCCCAGGCCGATCAGGACCAGGACCCCGAGGCTCAGCAGGACCGCGATCCAGGATCGCCCGCGGTGCCGGGGGCCCTCCGGCACCGGGCCGTCCGTCGACATCTGCAGGCCGAGGTTGCTCATCTCACTCCTGAACGAGGGTCCCGGGCGCAACTCCGGTCGCGCGCTCACTGTCCACAGCGTATTGGACGATCACCACGGCAGCCGCTTGATCCACGACGGCACGGCTCGTCCGCGACGACCGGCCGGCGGCCCGCAGGTCACGGGTCGCCGAGACGGTGGACAGCCGCTCGTCGACCAGTCGCACGCCGACGGGCGCCACCACGGGCGCCAGCAGCTTCGCGAACTCCTGCGCCAGCGCTGCAGCCTGGCCGGGCTTTCCGGACATGGACAGCGGCAGCCCGACGACCACCTCGACCGCGTCGTGCTCCACCGCCAGCGCGGCGATCCGCGCGACATCACCCTCGCCGCGGGCAACCGTCTCGACCGGGACCGCGAGCAACGCCGACGGGTCGGTGCGTGCCACACCGATCCGCACCGAGCCGACATCGATCCCGATCCGGACGCCCGGGCGCACTATGCGTGGGCCGCCAGGTACTCGCGGGCGGCCACGAGTGCGGCCTCGACGCCCTCGGGCTTCGATCCCCCGCCCTGTGCGGAGTCCGCCTTCCCGCCGCCGCGCCCGTCCACCGCGGGCAGCGCTGCTGCCAGGATGTCGCGAGCGCTCAGGCCGGCCCTCTGCCCCATCGCGTTGACGGTGACGAGCAGCGAGACCTTCCCGGAGTCGACCGCGGCACCGACCAGGACCACGGGGAGCTCGGTCGCGGTCATCTGCAGGGCGGCATTGGTCGCCTCGCGCAGGTCGGCCCCGGTGGACCCCTCGGGAAGGGAGTAGGTCCACACCCGCGCCCCACCGATGTCATGGCGCGTGCCGATGGTGCCCTCGATGTTGGCCATGATGGCGATCTTGCGCATCTTCGCGATCGTCGACTCGGCCTCCTTGAGCTTGTCCAGCAGACCCCCGATGCGGTCGGTGAGCTCCTCGGGCCGGGCCTTGACCATCTGCGCGAGGTTGCTGACCAGGATGTGCTCCCGGGCGAGGTGCCGGTAGGCGTCGGCTCCGACAAGGGCCTCGATGCGCCGCACCCCGGAGCCGATCGAGGCCTCGGAGAGGAACTTGACGACGCCGAGCTGACCGGAGCGTGCGGTGTGGGTGCCGCCGCACAGCTCGCGCGCCCAGTCGCCGACCGAGACCACGCGGACGCTGTCGCCGTACTTCTCGCCGAACAGCGCCATGGCGCCGATCGCGCGCGCCTCGTCCTGGCTCATGTACTGCGCGGTGACCTCGAGGTCGTCGAGCAGCAGCGTGTTGACCCGGTCCTCGACGTCGTTCATCACCGAGTGCGGGACGGGCGCAGGGTTCGGGAAGTCGAAGCGCAGCCGGCCGGGCGAGTTCTCCGAGCCCATCTGGGTGGCGGTCTCGCCGAGGATCTCGCGGAACGCCTTGTGGATCATGTGCGTCGCTGTGTGCGCCCGTGAGATCGCCAGCCGCCGCGGGATGTCGACCTCGCCGATCGCCCCCACGCCGACCTCGGCCTGCCCGTCGGCGACGGTGGCGCGGTGGACGTACAGGCCGGGCACGGGCTGCTGGACGTCGTAGACGTCGAGCAGCGTGCCGTCAGCCAGCCGGATCCGGCCCTGGTCGCCGATCTGGCCGCCGCCCTCGGCATAGAAGGGGGTGCGGTCCAGGATGGCCTCGACGTGCTCCCCCGGGCCGGCGGCCGGAACGGACTGGCCGTCGACCAGCAGCCCGCGCAGGACGCCCTCGCTGACCACCTCGGTGTACCCGGTGAAGTCGGTGACGCCGGAGGAGTCCATCACCTCGCGGTAGACCGTCGCCGGGGTCAGGCCGGCCTTGCGGACCCGGGCGTCGGCCTTGGCGCGCTCCTTCTGCTCGGTCATCAGCCGCCGGAAGCCGTCCTCGTCGACCTCGACGCCGGCGTCGGCGGCCATCTCCAGGGTGATCTCGAACGGGAAGCCGAACGTGTCGTGCAGGGCGAACACCTGGTCGCCCGGAAGGACCGCGCTGCCGGAGGCCTTCACCTTGTTGACGGCGGTGTCCAGCAGCGTCGTGCCCCGTCCGAGGGTCTCGAGGAACGACGCCTCCTCCCCCACGGCGATCGACGTGATGCGACCCCGGTCGCTGACGAGTTCGGGGTACTGCGGGCCCATGGCCTCGATCGCGGCTCCCACGAGCTCGCCCATCGACGGGTCGTGAGCTCCCAGCAGCCGCATCTTCTGCACCACTCGCCGCACGATCCGGCGAAGCACGTAGCCCCGGCCCTCGTTGCCCGGCAGGACGCCGTCACCGATCAGGAACGCGCACGTCCGGGCGTGGTCGGCCACGACCCGCAGGTCGACGTCGGTCTTGTGCAGGGCGCCGTACCTCGCCCCGGAGAGCTCCATCGCCCGGTCGAGGATGTGCTTGGTGGTGTCGATCTCGTAGATGTTGTCCACGCCCTGCAGCAGGGCGGCCATGCGCTCGAGCCCCATGCCGGTGTCGATGTTCTTGTTGGGCAGGTCCCCACGGATGTCGAAGTCGACCTTGGTGCGCACCTCGGCGAGCTCGGACTGCATGAAGACCAGGTTCCAGACCTCGAGGTAGCGGTCCTCGTCCGCCTCGGGACCGCCCTCGCGGCCGTGCTCCGGGCCGCGATCGAAGTAGATCTCCGAGCACGGGCCACCGGGGCCGGGGACGCCCATGTGCCAGTAGTTGTCCGCCAGCCCGCGGCGCTGGATGCGCTCCAGCGGGACCCCCGCCTCGCGGTGCCAGATGTCGATGGCCTCGTCATCGTCGTGCAGGACCGTCACCCAGAGCTTGTCCTCGGGGAAGCCGTAGCCGCCGTCGGCCACCGACCCGGTGAGCAGCTCCCAGGCGAAGGGGATCGCCCCTGCCTTGAAGTAGTCGCCGAAGGAGAAGTTGCCGGCCATCTGGAAGAAGGAGGCATGCCTCGTGGTCCGCCCGACCTCCTCGATGTCCAGGGTCCGCACGACCTTCTGGACGCTCGTGGCACGCGGGTAGGGCGGGGTCGCCTGACCCAGGAAGTACGGCTTGAACGGGACCATGCCGGCATTGACGAACAGCAACGTGGGATCGTCGAGCAGGAGGCTCGCACTGGGCACGAGCGTGTGGCGGCGGGCGACGAAGAAGTCCAGGAAGCGCCGGCGGATCTCGGCGGAGTCCATCTGGTCCATGCTCATGGGTGGGCGTTCCTCGTCGTCTCGGTCCTCGGTGCCGGGGCAGGGACCCAGTCGGCGGGCAGGGGCGCGCTCGTGACCTCCTGCACCGTCCCCGTGACCAGGCGCCCCTGGCGTCGCGCCCTCGCATCCTGGAGCCGGCCGAGGCCGTTGGCGGTCCTCCCGGCCAGCTTGCTGGTCGTCTGCGCCGCGACCTGGGCGGAGCCCAGCGGCCCGAGCTCCTTGGCGCGCCGTGCTGCCTGCGTCCCCTTGCGGTACGCAGCGACTCCGCCCACCGCGCCGACCACCATCCAGAAGGTCCTACTCATGCGCCAGACCCTATTGCGAAGCGCGCCGGCGCACCGAATCGGCGGGCGAGAGCGCCGCCCCACGTCCTTGTGCTGACGATTCCGACTGGTGCACGGTCGGAATCGTCAGCACTACGGCACTTCCCGGACGAGGGCCTCGCGCAGACGGGCCAGCACGTCGCCGAGCCGGGCCTCGACCCCGTGGTTGCCGGGCTCGTAGTAGCGCCGACCGACCACCGGGTCGGGGGCGTACTGCTGGGCCAGGACGCCCGAGGGGTCATCGTGCGGGTAGCGGTAGCCGACCACGCCGAGCGCGCCGGCGTTCGGGTAGTGCCCATCGCGCAGGTGCGCCGGCACCTGCCCCACGCGCCCTGCCCGGACGTCGGCCTGGGCAGCGTCGATGGCTCGGATGACCGCGTTGGACTTCGGGGCCAGGGCGAGGTGGATCGTCGCCTGGGCCAGCGGCAGCCGGGCCTCCGGCAGCCCGATCTGCGCCGAGGAGGTCATCGCCGCGGTGGCGACGCCCAGGGCGCTCGGGTCCGCCATGCCGATGTCCTCGCTGGCCAGGATGACCAGCCGTCGGGCGATGAACCGCGGGTCCTCCCCCGCCTCGATCATCCGGGCCAGGTAGTGCAGGGCGGCGTCCACATCGCTGCCCCGCACGCTCTTGATGAACGCCGAGATCACGTCGTAGTGCTGGTCGCCCGTGCGGTCGTAGCGGACCAGGGCACGCTGGACCGCGACCCCCACGTGCTCCGCGGTGATCGTCGGCGCCGGGAACCCCGGGGCGGGGTCCGCGAGCTCGGTGCCGGCGTCATCGGCTGCGCCGGGCTCCACGTCCGGGTCCGCAGCCGGGGCGATCCCGGCCACTCCCTCGGCAGCCGCCTCGAGGTACGTCAGCGCCCGGCGCGCATCCCCCCCGCTGAAGCGGATGAGGTCGGCCCGCGCCTCCGGGGACAGCGTGACTCGACCGGCCAGGCCGCGCGGATCGTCCACCGCCCTGTCGAGCAGCTCGCCGACCTGCTGGTCGGTCAACGAGCTCAGGGTCAGGAGCAGGGACCGTGAGAGCAGTGGCGAGACGACCGAGAAGCTCGGATTCTCCGTCGTGGCCGCGACCAGCGTCACCCACCCGTTCTCCACCCCCGGGAGCAGCGCGTCCTGCTGGGTGCGCGTGAACCGGTGAACCTCATCGATGAACAGGACCGTCGGCACCCCGGACATGCGCGCGGTGTCGATGGCTGCCCGCACCTCCTTGACCCCGGCGGTGACGGCGCTGAGCTCGACGAACCGCCGACCGGCCGCGCCACTCACCAGGGACGCGATCGTGGTCTTGCCCGTGCCGGGCGGCCCCCACAGGATCACCGAGCTCGCCCCCGAGCCGTCGATGAGGCGGCGCAATGGCGACCCGGGTGCCACGAGGTCCCCCTGTCCGACAAGCTCGGACAGGTCCCGGGGCCGCATGCGCACAGCCAGCGGCGCCGCGGCGTCCACCGAGCGCTGGCTCAGGCCGGGGGCGTCGAACAGGGACGGACCTGACGGGGTCGTGCGGGAGGGGCCGGGCACGCGGCCATGATAGGCACCGTGACCGCCCATGCCCCCGATCCCTGCCTGGCTGCCCGGATCCGGGAGGCCGTCCCTCCCGACGACGTCGGAGCGCAGGCCTACCTCCAGGTCGGCGCTCGGCTGGACGCGGCCTCGGCGATGCGCGCCGAGGCCGGTGGGGTCGCCTGGCGCTCCCTGCACGCCACTTGGGACCGCCCCTGGGTCATCGCGATGGGACAGGACCCCGAAGCCGTGGCGCGGTGCGTCATGGCGCTCGTCGAGGACGGTGGACCGCCCGAGGGCATCACCGTGGAGCGTCGCGCATTCCCGCACCTGCCCTCCACCGTGCGGCCGGTCGAGCACTGGGAATGGGACTGGTGGTACACCGCGAACGCCCCGCAGGCGCGCGCCGGGGAGGCCCGGGTGGTCAGCCTCGATCCGGGCGACCGGAGGATCCCGGCCCTGCTGGCGATCGCGTCGCCCGACGCCATGATCCGTCCTGGGGACCGGCGGATCAGGGGCTGGTGGGCGATCGAGTCGGCGTCGCTCACCAGCGGGACGGAGGACGCCACGAACCCGCCCGGCGATCAGCTCGTGACCATCGCCGCTGTCACGACGATGCGTCCGGGTATCCCGCACCTCGGGTCTGTCGCGACCCACCCCGACTGGCGTGGGCGGGGGCTTTCCCGGGACCTCTGCGCCCGGCTCACCCGGGATGCGCTGGCAGGAGGCGCGCCGGCGGTCACCTTGGGGATGCACGCGGCGAACCGATCGGCCCGCGCTGTCTACACCAGCTTGGGCTACACGGTCGGATACCGGTGGGCCAGCGGCCGCGTGACCACCGAGATGGCGTGATGGCGGCGCTACATTGGGCCCATGGCCCGTCGAATCATTGCTGCCCTCCTGATCATCGTTGCCAGCCTCCTGGCGCCCTTCGCGATCGGTGCCCTCTGGGCCGAGCGCACCATCACCGAGACCGACACGTTCGTCGAGACCCTCGCCCCCCTCGCTGACGACCCAGTGGTGCAGCAGACGGTCGCAACCGAGGTCTCGACCGCTGTCATCGACGCGGTCGACGCCCAGGGGCGCATCGAGAAGGCCCTCGCGCAGCTCAACGGACCGCTGGCCGACCTCCGGCCGGACGCCGCGATCACCCAGGGAATCGCCTCCGGGATCAATGGGGCCATCCAGTCCGGGGTGACCTCCTACACGCAGGGCGACCGGTTCGGGGACGCCTGGATGGCGATCGCGACCCTCCTCCAGGAGCAGTTCGTCAAGCTCATCAACAGGGACACCGCCGATGCTGCGGTGACCCTCCAGGACGGGCAGGTCGTCCTGGACACGAAGGTGGCGGTCGAGAAGGTCACGGCGCAGCTGTCCGAGCGCGGGGTCCCGTTCGTGGACTCCCTCGAGGTCCCCGGACGTGAGATCGTGCTGGCCGACGCACCGAACCTGCAGACGGCTGCCACCGCGCTGGGGATCTTCCTGCCGGTCGCGAACTGGCTCTGGGCCGTGGTGCTCGTGATGTTCCTCGTGGGGATCCTCCTGTGGCGTCCCCGCTCCCGGGGCGTGATGTGGACCGGGATCGGCCTGGCGATCGGCGGGGCCCTCATGTACGGCGGCCTCAACCTGGGTCAGGCGGCACTCGTGGCGCAGGCACCCGCGGACTTCGCCGATGTCCTGTCCGCCGTGAGCACCACGATGCTGCGGTTCCTGGCCAACGCGCTGCTGGTCATGACCTGCACGGGTGTCCTCCTGGCGATCGCCGGCTGGCTGGCCGGCGCCACCTCCTCGGGGCGCAAGGTGCGCGACGCGATCGCCGGGGCAGCCCATCGGTGGGGCAGCCCCCTCGCGGACGGTCCGGTGGGCCGCTTCACCTCCGATCACCCCATGTTCGTGCCGACGCTGCGCGGGATCGTGATCGTGCTCGCCGCCGCCTACCTGGTCCTGGTCGATCGGCGCAGCCCGTCCATGGTGTTCTGGACGTTCGGGCTCATGGCCCTCGGGCTGCTGCTGGTCGAGATCATCGAGGGCGCCGGCCGTGGACATGAGGAGTCCCGTGCGGGTGCCATGGTCGCGCAGGCCAGCAGCCCACCGGTCGATGTGGTGCCCTGAGCCCCTGACCAGCCTCGGGCCGCTGATCCGGCTCGGCGGTTGCGCCCGGCCTAGCGCTCCTCGTCCGCCGCCCTGTCGACCGCGTTCATCCGGGCCAGCCGCGCGTTGTAGGCGCTGAGCTCGGCGTCCCCGTCGAGGTCGGCGCGCCGGTCCATGCGACGGGCATCACGCTCGTCGGACCGCGCCCACTGGAACCCCAGGACGATCGCGACCACGAGGGTGGGGATCTCCCCGAAGCCCCACGCGATCGCCCCGGCGTTGCGGGTGTCCTGCAGGGGGTTGGTCATCCACGGCGGCATCACCACGGCGTACCAGTCGGGCACCATCGGCACCTCGGTCATCATCATGGGCACCGCGAAGAACGAGTGGAGGACCAGCGAGGCCATGAGCAGGATCAGCCGCGCGGGGTACCCGAGCCGGCGCGGCCCCGCGTCCACGCCGATCACGACCCAGTAGAACAGGTACCCGGCGGCCAGGAAGTGCACCTGCATCGCGAAGTGGCCGAGGTGCGAGGACATGAGCTCGCTGTACAGGCGCGTGTAGTAGAGCCCGTAGAGGCCCACGGTGTAGATGAACAGCACGTAGGCCGGGTGGGTCAGGAAGCGGGTCGCTGGCGAGTGCAGGGCCCAGATGATCCACTCCCGCGGGCCACGCGCCCCACCGGAGGCTGCGGGGATCACGCGCAAGGCCAGGGTGATCGGCGCGCCCAGCACCAGGAACACTGGTGCGAGCATGGCCAGAGCCATGTGGGAGATCATGTGCAGGGTGAAGGACACCGGGGCGTACCAGGCCACTCCGGCGGACGTGGCCCAGATGACCACGCTCCACCCGAGCACCCAGGCGACGAGGCGGCCCACGGGCCACGAGTCCCCGCGGCGACGCAGCAGCAGGTAGCCGGTGGCATAGAGCGCAACGGCCAGGAGCGCGGCCGTGAGCCAGACCCAGTCGGGGTGCCACCCCAGGGCAACCCTGCTGAACGTGGGGGCCGGAGGGTAGGGGTACCCGATGAGGTCCTCGCCGTAGGTGGGGAGGGCGACCGACTGGCGCGGGAAGACCGAGCGCGCAAGGACCACGGCCAGTCCGAGCGCGGACCCGAGGACGAGCAGCTCGGCGAGCATGCGGGCTGCCCCTGCGCCCGATGCGGAGGACCTCCACGCACGGCGGACCAGGCCGCCGAGGACCACCGCGACCACCAGCGCGATGATCTTGCCCAGCACCATCCGCCCGTACGGGGTGGAGACCAGCTGGCCGACCGAGTCCAGGCGGGTGGCAGCGGAGGCCAGGCCCGTGAGCGCCAGGGTGATCACGGACATGATCGCCACGACCCCGAAGCGGCGGACCCGCTCCCCCATCAACGGGGAGCGGCGAACCGCGTGCGTGGCCAGGGCGACGACGCCGCCGCCCCACGCCGATGCCGCGATCGTGTGCAGGAACCCGCTGATCAGCGCCAGGGAGTGCCCGCCGAGCCCGGCAGCGTGCCCCGTGAGCGAGGGGATGCCCACAGCCACCAGGCCGACCGCCAACCAGCCTGCGGCAGCCCCGAGCGAGCGAACCACGACGAACCCGACACCCACGGCCAGGGCCAGGGCGGCCGAGATCAGGAACGCCCGGCTGACCTCAACCTCCCAGAGATAGGTCGACAGGACCCCCGGGTCGGTCAGGTCGCCGAGCCCGACGCCCAGGACGTTCGCGAGCGTGAACACGGCGAACAGGAGGCTGGCAGCCGCCATGAGGAACGCGGCCACAGCGGCGACGCCGAGGTCCGCCCGACCGGATCTGGTCAGGCGGGTGAGCGCAACGGGGTCGAGGGCGACGGCTGAGAGCCCGAAGCCCACCATGACCCCGCCGGCCAGCAGGCTGGTCAGGCGCAGGATCGGGAGGCCATCGACGACCACGCGCCCGGCGTCAGGCAGCCCGTCATTGGTTGGCGCCCACCAGATCCCTGCAGCCACGGCCGCCGCGCCCATGGTCACCACGGCCGCCATCGCCCACAGCACGCGTGGCAGCAGTCCGGACCGCCCGGGAGCTGCCTCGCTGGTCTCGCGGGCGTCGTGGGCGGTCGTGGAGGTCATCGCGTCCGTCGCATCA
The DNA here is from genome assembly GCA_963700395.1 of uncultured Actinomycetes bacterium. Taxonomy (GTDB): domain Bacteria; phylum Actinomycetota; class Actinomycetes; order S36-B12; family CAIYMF01; genus Prado023. Next base: position 696,326 of record CAVOXI010000001.1, read on the forward strand.
CCCACGCGCCGGCACCGGCTCCGATCAGGACGGCCAGGCCGATGCCGATCACCCAGAAGAGCACGCCGGCGTCGGCCGCCTCCTCGGACTCAGCTGGGGCGGGGCTCGCCGAGGGCGTCGAGACGCTCACCGAGGGCGCCGAGGCGCTTGCCGAAGGATCCGCGGGCGTCACAGACGCTGCCGGCGTGGACGCCGTCGTGCCCCCCTCGGATGACTCCACCGTGAACGTGATCGTCCCGTTGATCGGATGGCCGTCTGCGGACACGACCCGGTAGGCAGCGCGGAAGTCCCCCGCGGGGCTCGCGTCGGGCCACGGGACCGACACGGTGTCCCCGTCGACAGTGACGGCGCCGAGGTCCAGGCGCGTCCCCGACCCCTGGCCGTCCGGGGCCACGGCCGTCAGCGTGATCGCGTTGCCCTCCTCCAGGATCTGCTCGCCGAAGATGAACGACAGTTCCGCCGGGGCCGAGGCCAGGACCGCGCCATCCTCGGGGTCGGAGGACTCGAGCTCGGCGTGCGCGCGAGCCGGCGACACCGCGATCATCATCGCGAGCACCGCCAGGATCCCGATGATCCATCCCCTGACAACCTGGGTCCGCATGCGGTGCCTTCCTCCCTGCGCTTCCGGGCTCCGTCCGCTCGGCACAGCGCGGCCAAGCCTACAAAGGCCTGATCACGCCTGTTCGGGGCGGGGTGATGCCTCGGCCGTCGCCGGCTTCGCGTCGATGCCGGCCTCCGATCGCTGGGCCGGGGTGATCGGGGTCGGTGCTCCCGTCAGCGGGTCCTGGCCGGCGCCGGTCTTCGGGAACGCGATGACCTCGCGCAACGACGACGCGCCCGTGAGGAGCATGACGATCCGGTCCCAGCCGAAGGCAATGCCGCCGTGCGGGGGCGGTCCGAAGGCGAAGGCGTCCAGCAGGAAGCCGAACTTGTCCTGGGCCTCGCGCTCATCGATGCCCAGGACGGAGAACACGCGGCTCTGCACGTCCGCGCGATGGATGCGGATCGAGCCACCGCCGATCTCGTTGCCGTTGCACACCATGTCGTAGGCGTAGGCCAGGGCCTCCCCGGGGGACTGCTCGAAGGTGTCGATCCATTCGGCGTTCGGTGACGTGAACGGGTGGTGCACGGCAGTCCAGCCGGGGGTGCCGTCGTCCTCGACAACCGCCTCGAACACCGGCGCATCGACGATCCACAGGAACGACCACGCGTCCGGGTCGATCAGGTCGCAGCGCTCGGCGATCTCCAGGCGTGCCGCCCCGAGCAGGGCCCGCGCCTCGCTGGTCGGGCCGGCCGCGAAGAAGATGCAGTCCCCGGGCTGGGCCCCGGTGGCCGCGGCCAGGCCCTCGCGCTCAGCCTCGGTGATGTTCTTGGCCACCGGCCCGCCGAGGGTGCCGTCCTCGCCGACGGTGACGTAGGCCAGCCCCCGCGCACCGCGTTGCTTGGCCCACTCCTGCCAGGCGTCGAAGGTGCGTCGTGGCTGGGAGCCGCCGCCGGGCATCACGACTGCGCCCACGTACGGCGCCTGGAACACCCGGAACGGTGTGCCCGCGAAGTACTCGGTGAGCTCCACGAGCTCGACCTCGAAGCGCAGGTCGGGCTTGTCGGACCCGTACCGGCGCATCGCCTCGCCGAACGTCATGTGCGGGATCTCACCGATCTCGTGGCCGACCGTGCCGGCCCACAGCGCCCGGATGACGTCCTCGCCGACGGCCAGCACGTCGTCCTGCTCCACGAAGCTCATCTCGATGTCGAGCTGGGTGAACTCCGGCTGGCGGTCCTTGCGGAAGTCCTCGTCGCGGTAGCAGCGCGCGATCTGGAAGTAGCGCTCCATGCCGGCCACCATCAGCAGCTGCTTGAACAGCTGCGGGGACTGCGGGAGCGCGTACCAGCTGCCCGGCTGCAGCCGGACGGGCACGAGGAAGTCCCGGGCCCCCTCCGGGGTGGAGCGGGTCAACGTCGGGGTCTCGATCTCCAGGAAGTCCCGGGCGAACAGCACCTCGCGTGCGATCTGGTTGACCTTCGAGCGCAACCGCATGATCCGCGCCGGCTCGGGGCGACGCAGGTCCAGGTAGCGGTAGCGCAGCCGGGCCTCCTCGCCGACCTCGACGTGCTCATCGATCGGGAAGGGCAGCGGCGCGGACTCGGAGAGCACGTCGAGGGACTCGACCATCACCTCGATGGCGCCCGTGGCCAGGTCGAGGTTCTCGTTGCCGTCGGGACGCGCGACGACCTCGCCGACGACCCTCACGCAGAACTCGTTGCGCAGGGGATGGGCGACCTCCGGGTCGTGCACGACCACCTGGACCACGCCGGAGGCGTCGCGCAGGTCCAGGAACGCCACGCCACCGTGGTCGCGGCGCCGGCCGATCCAGCCGGCCAGGGTCACGGTCTGCCCGATGTCCTGGGGGCGCAGTGTCCCGGCCTCGTGGGAACGGATCATCGGGGGCTCTCCTCATCATCACGTGCTGTGCGCTCGATGCGCGGGTACAGGTCCTCGGCTGGCGGCGTCCAGTGTGCGGGATCGGCCGGTTCCTGGGTTCCTGACCGGATGTCCTTGACCGAGCCGCCCTCGGTGTCGGGGAACCAGACGTAGGGGATGCCGCGGCGGTCGGCGTAGCGGATCTGCTTGCCGAACTTGTCCGCCCTGGGTGCCACCTCCACCGGGATCCCGCGATCGCGCAGGGCGCCCGCGATCGTCTCGGACTCCGGACGGCGGGCCTCCTCGGTGACCGCCACGAGGACACAGGTGGGCACGGAACGGCTGGCTCGCACGAGCCCACGGCCGAGCAGGACGCCCATGAGTCGCGACACGCCCAGCGAGATCCCCACGCCCGGGTAGGTCGAGCGGCCGTCGCTGGCCAGGGCGTCGTAGCGGCCACCGGAGCAGATCGAGCCGAAGTCCTCGTACCCGACCAGCTGGGTCTCGTAGACCGTGCCGGTGTAGTAGTCCAGCCCGCGGGCGATCTTGAGGTCGGCGACCACCGCCCCGGGCATCCGCTGCGCTGCGGCGCCCACGACGGCGGCGAGCTCCTCGAGGCCCTGGTCGAGCAGCTCGTGCTCCACGCCCAGCGCCTGGACCTCCGCGACGAACGACGTGTCGGCGCTGCGGATCGACGCCAGCGCCAGGCACTTCTGCGCGGCCTGCGCGGACAGCCCGGCCTCGGACTCCAGGAGCTCGGCCACCCGCACTGGCCCGACCTTGTCCAGCTTGTCGATGGCCCGCAGCGCCGCCCCGGCGTCACTGGCGCCCACGCCGAGGAAGAAGCCCTCGGCGAGCTTGCGGTTGTTGACCAGGATGACCGCCGGCGGCATCGGCAGGGCGCGGAAGACCTCGGCCATCACCAGGGCGACCTCGACCTCGTGGTGGAAGGCCAGGGTGTCGCGCCCGACGATGTCGATGTCGGCCTGGGTGAACTCCCGGTAGCGGCCCTCCTGGGGGCGCTCCCCGCGCCACACCTTCTGGACCTGGTACCGGCGGAACGGGAACTCCAGGTGCCCGGCGTTCTGCACCACGTAGCGCGCGAAGGGCACCGTCAGGTCGAAGTGCAGGCCCAGCCCGGCATCCGGCTCGTCGGCGGGGGCGTGCAGCCGGCGCAGGACGTAGACCTCCTTGTCGATCTCGCCCTTGCGCAGCATCTGCTCCAGGGGCTCGACGGCGCGCGTCTCGACGGAGGCGAAGCCGTGCAGCTCGAAGACCCGCCGAACGGTGTCCAGGACGTGCTGCTCGACGATGCGATCGGCGGGCAGGTACTCGGGGAAGCCGGACAGGGGCGCGGGGCGGCTCATGCCCCGGCTCCGAAGGGACGTGCGCCAGGTGCACCGAGGCCCTGCAGGAACGGGTTCACGCGTCGCTCGACACCGATCGTCGTGGTCTCACCGTGCCCCGGCAGGACGAGCATGTCGTCGGGCTGGCTGAGCACGACCCGGGCAAGCGACTCCAGCATCGCGGCGTTGTTGCCGCCCGGGAGGTCGGTGCGCCCGATGGCCCCCGCGAACAGCAGGTCACCGGAGAGCATCAGCGGCTCGGCACCGGTGTCCATCATCCGGAAGGCTGTCGAGCCGGGCGTGTGACCGGGCGCATGGTCGGCCGTGAAGGTCATCCCGGCGATCTCCAGGGACGCGCCGTCGGTGAGCTCGCGCACGTCGGAGGGCTCAGCGAAGTCCGTCGCGCCCACGACGCCGGCGAACATCATCCGGGTCTCCCCCGAGACGCCCGCCCACGGGTCTGCCAGCAGGGCGCGGTCGTTCGGGTGGATCCACGCCGGGATGTCGTATCCGTCGCACACGGGCAGCACCGACCACATGTGGTCGAGATGACCGTGCGAGAGGATCACCGCCACCGGGCGCAGGCCGTGCTCGGCGACGACCTGCTCGATGCCGCCGCGGCTGTCCATTCCCGGATCGATGATGACCGCCTCGCTGTGCGCACCGGGCGCCAGGATCCAGCAGTTGGTCCCGAACGGGCCAGCCGGGAAGCCGGCGATGAGCATGAGCGCTCCCTCACGACGTGATCGGTGCGGTCCGGGCTGGGAGGACCGGCCCCAAGGGTATCCGCGAGCCCGGCAACCGGCCTAACCGCGCGGGTCGTCCCAGCCGGGGGCTGGGCGCCACATAGACTCCGCTGCGAGCCGCACACCTCGACTGTGGGAGCACGTGACGTGTCCAACGAGAAGAAGCCCGGAACCGGGGCCAGCAACAAGCGCCGCAAGGAGCTCGCTGCCGCCAAGCTCGAGCGCCAGGCAGCCCGACGGGCCGAGCGTGCCGAGCGGCGCAAGCAGCGGATGCGGGTCATGTGGGGCATCGCGGCGCTCGTGGGGATCCTTGTCATCGCGGGCGTCGCGTTCTGGCCGGACAGCAGCAGCACCGACGTCGTCGCCGATCCGGCGGCCTCAGCGTCCGCCAACCCCGGCGCCTCCGGTGCTCCCTCAGCCTCCGCCCCGCCCTCGGGCGCCCCCTCAGCATCGGCCTCACCCGTCGCCGTGAAGGGCTGCACCGATGCGCCCACGCCGCCGGCAGAGCCCAAGTCGTGGGACAAGGCACCGGAGATGACGCTCGCGGACGGCACCGACTACCAGCTCGTCCTGGACACCAACTGCGGCGAGATCGTCATCGACACCTACGCCGACAAGGCGCCCCAGACGGTGAACGCGATGCTCTGGCTGGCTGGGGAGGGCTACTTCGACTCCACGCTGTGCCATCGGCTGGTCACCGAGGGGATCAAGGTGCTCCAGTGCGGGGACCCCACGGCCACCGGCTCGGGCGGCCCCGGGTTCGAGCTCCCCGATGAGAACCTCCCGGCGGCCGACGGTGTGAACTACCCCGCAGGCACCGTCGCCATGGCCAACGCCGGGCCGGGGACCTCCGGCAGCCAGTTCTTCATCGTGTACGAGGACACCACCCTCCCGGCGAACTACACCATCTGGGGTGAGGTGACCTCGGGGCTCGACGTCGTGAAGAAGATCGCTGAGGCCGGCGTGGCCGGAGGCGCCACCGACGGCAGTCCCGCGGCCCCCATCGGCATCGAGAAGGCCACCGCGCAGGAGGCCTAGCCCCGGGTCCACAGGACCCCGGGCGTGGGACAATGACCGCCACTGGACTACGGAGGGTACGCGCATGACGGAGCACGCCTACGGACGCGTCGACGACGACGGCACGGTGTACGTGCGTCGCCCCGACGGGCAGGAGGTCGCCGTCGGACAGTGGGCCGCGGGTGCACCCTCGGAGGGATTGGCCTTCTTCGAGCGCAAGTACGACGGGCTGAAGGCGGAGGCCGAGCTGCTCCAGGCCCGGCTCAAGGACGGCAAGGGCAGCCCCGAGTCCGTCACCATCGTCGTGGGCAAGCTGCGCGACGCCGTCGAGAACCCGCACGTGGTGGGCGACCTCACCGTGCTCTCGCGGCTGGCCGAGGAGCTCGAGGCCGCAGGTGAGGCCCGCAAGGAGGCCGCCGCAGCGGCCCGTGAGGAGACCCGCACGAAGACCATGGCGGCGCGAACTGCCATCGTCGAGGAGTCCGAGGGCCTGGCCGCCTCCACGCAATGGAAGTCCAGCGGCGACCGGTTCAAGGAGCTGCAGGAGGCCTGGACGGCCCTCCCCCGCGGCGATCGATCGACCCGGGATGCCGAACAGGACCTGTGGAAGCGGTTCAGCACCGCCCGCTCCGCGTTCGACAAGGCCCGTCGCGCGCACTTCGCAACGCTGGACGCTGCGCGCAAGGAGGCGACGGCGGCCAAGGACGGCATCATCGCCCGCGCCGAGGCGCTGTCGACCAGCACCGACTGGGCCGAGACCGCCCGCGCCTATCGCGGCCTGATGGACGAGTGGAAGGCCGCCCCCCGCGCAGGACGTACGGACGAGGACAAGCTCTGGGCGCGCTTCCGGGCCGCGCAGGACGCGTTCTTCGCCGCGCGCAACGCCGCGCAGTCCGAGCGCGACGGCGACCAGATGGAGAACCTGCACGCCAAGGAGGCCCTGGCCGTCGAGGCCGAGGCGCTCCTGCCCATCACCGACCTCGCGGCGGCCAAGGCCGCGATGCGTGGGATCGGCGAGCGCTGGAACGCCATCGGCCATGTGCCGCGCAACGACCGCGACAAGGTCGAGGGCCGGCTGCGCAAGGTCGAGGACGCCGTCAAGCGCGCCGAGGAGGACCAGTGGCGCCGGACCGACCCCGCCAAGCGCGCACTGGCCGAGTCCACGGTCGAGACCTTCCGCGCGTCGCTGGCCAAGCTCGAGAAGCAGGCGGGCGCAGCTGAGGCGGCCGGAGACGCGCGCAAGGCGACGGAGCTGCAGGGTCGTATCACCACCACCCGGTCCCTGCTGGAGGCCGCCGAGAACTCGCTGGCCGAGTACTCGGGCTGACCCGCCCCGAGGGCGGCCTCCCGGTGAGTGCACACCCTCGCCGCGTCCCTCCGGCCTGCGACGTCCCGGGCCTGAGGCGTCTGCGCCCTCCGACCGCCTGCGCCTCCAGCTCCTCCTCCGCCCCCGCCTCGCTCTCTGATCACCCTCCGGGCCACGTCTGCCTCGGGCGATCGGTGCCCGGAAGGGCGATCCGCGCGTTCCCGGCCACCGGTCCTGCGACCTGCGCGTTCCACGCCATTTGCGGCGCGGAACGCGCGGGGAGGTCCTGGCGTGGCGGGGAATGCCCGGATTGAGCGCCGTCGCCCTGGGGCCCGGATTGAGCGCCGTCGCCCTGGGGCGTGGGGCGCGATCGCGTGTCGGCGACGGGGGCGCGTGGGTGGGTGGCGCCTACACGCGGTAGGCGTCGAAGACTCCCTCGACGCCGCGGACGGAGCGCAGCACCGCCCCGAGGTGCTTGGGGTCGCCCATCTCGAAGGTGAACCGTGACACGGCGATGCGCTCCTTGGTGGTCGACACCGACGCCGAGAGGATGTTGACGTGCTGGTCGGAGAGCGCGCGAGTGACGTCGGCCAGCAGCCGTGATCGGTCCAGGGCCTCGACCTGGATGTTCACCAGGAACACCGAGGACGCACCCGGGGACCACGCGACCGGAACGAAGCGCTCGGCCTGGCCCGCCATCGATGCGACGTTCGTGCAGTCGGTGCGGTGCACGGAGACACCATTGCCGCGGGTGACGAATCCAGTGATCTCATCGCCCGGCACGGGGGTGCAGCAACGTGCGAGCTTCACCCAGACGTCGCCCAGCTGCGAGCCGATGACCGTCACGCCCGGGTCGGAGTCCGAACGCTGGCGCATCTTGGAGATGCCCTGCGGCGTGACGCCCTCAGCGGCATCGTCGGCGGCGGCCGCCTCGCCGCCGGCTGTGGCCACGAGCCGGTGGATGACCGTCTGCGGGCTGATCCGACCCTCTCCGATCGAGGCGTACAGCGCGCTCACGTCGTGCTGGCGAAGGTCCGCGGCGACTGCCGCCAGCGCGCTTGTCGACAGCAGGCGGTGGACGGAGACCCCCTCCTTGCGCATCGCCTTGAGGAGCTGGTCCTTGCCCTTGTCGATCGCCTCCTCGCGGCGCTCCCGGGAGAACCACGCCTTGATCTTGCCGCGCGCCCGTGGGCTGCGCACGAACGTCAGCCAGTCCAGGCTGGGGCCGGCCCCCTCCGCCTTGGAGGTGAACACCTCGACGGCGTCACCGTTCGACAGCGGGCTGTCCAGCGGCACGAGCCTGCCGTTGACGCGGGCGCCGACACACCGGTGGCCCAGCTCGGTGTGCACCGCGTAGGCGAAGTCCACCGGGGTCGAGCCGGACGGCAGGGCGATGACGTCCCCGCGAGGGGTGAAGACGAACACCTCGGTGGACCCCAGGTCGTACCGCAGCGACTCGAGGAACTCCCCCGGGTCCTCGGTCTCACGCTGCCACTCGACGAGCTGGCGCAGCCATCCGAGGTCGTCGGGCCCGAGCTTGCCGCCCACCTCCGTCTGCTTGTACCGCCAGTGCGCAGCGATCCCGTACTCGGCCGAGCGGTGCATCTCGTGGGTGCGGATCTGCACCTCCACCGGCTTGCCGTCCGGTCCGATGACCGTCGTGTGCAGCGACTGGTACATGTTGAACTTCGGCATCGCGATGTAGTCCTTGAACCGCCCGGGAAGGGGGTTCCACGCCGCGTGCAGGGTACCGAGCACCGCGTAGCAGTCGCGGACCGAGTCGACCAGGATCCGCACCCCCACGAGGTCGTAGATGTCGGAGAAGTCGTGCCCCCGAACGATCATCTTCTGGTACACGGAGTAGTAGTGCTTCGGTCGCCCGGTCACGGTGGCCCGGATCCGCGCAGCCCGCAGGCGCTCGTCGATGTCACTGATCACCTGCTCGAGGAACTGCTCGCGGGCCGGGGCCCGCTGGCCCACCAGCCGGACGATCTCCTCGTACATCTTCGGGTGCAGGGTCGCGAACGACAGGTCCTCGAGCTCCCACTTCACGGTGTTCATGCCCAGGCGATGGGCAAGGGGGGCGTAGATCTCGAGGGTCTCGCGGGCCTTGATGGCCTGCTTCTCCGGCGGCAACCACTGAAGGGTGCGCATGTTGTGCAGGCGGTCCGCCAGCTTGATCACGAGGACGCGGATGTCGCGGGCCATGGCCACGACCATCTTGCGAACCGTCTCGGCCGCGCTCGACGCGCCGTAGGTGACCTTGTCCAGCTTCGTCACGCCGTCGACCAGGGACGCGATCTCGTCGCCGAACTCGGCGCGGAGATCGGCCAGCGGGTAGCCGGTGTCCTCCACGGTGTCGTGCAGGAGGGCTGCGGCCAGGGTCGGCCCGGTCATGCCCAGGTCGGCCAGGATCTGCGCCACGGCCAAGGGGTGGGTGATGTAGGGCTCACCGGAGCGTCGCTTCTGCTCGCGATGCAGCTCCTCGGCGGTCACATAGGCCTGGATGACCACCCGGGCGTCGCTCTTCGGGTGGAACTGCCGCAACGTGCGAAGGATCGGGTCGAGCTCCGGGGGCGCGCCTGAGCCGCGCCCAGCGATCCGGGACAGCCTCGAGCGCAGCCCTGAGGCTGACTCCACCGCCGAATCGACGGGCAGGGTATCCGGGTCGGCCACCTGCTCCTCCTGATCGTTAGCCCGAGTGTACGACCCGGCTCAGGCCGCCGCAGGTGCCGATCAGTGCCGGTCAGCCCTGCGCTGCTTCTTCGGCTGGTTGCGTGGTCCGCTGGCGGCGCGACGGGCCCGTGCGCGATCCATGGCCTCCGCACCCTCCGACGTGGGCTCCTCCTGGCCGGACGACTCGCCCGACGGCACGTCGCTGCCAGCGGACACCTGCACCGCCGTGGCCGTGGTCCCGGTGGCCGTCGCGCCGCGCGGGCCAGCACCTCGAGCCTGCACCCGACGCGCCAGGGCCTGCATCTGCGGGTTGCGCTCCATGAGCTGGGCGAGGAAGGGCGTGGCGATGAAGATCGAGGAGTAGGCCCCGGCGGCCATGCCCACGAACAGCGCCAGGGAGAGGTCCTTCAGGGTGCCCGCACCGAGCAGCCCCGCTCCCACGAACAGGATGGCGCCGACGGGGAGCAGCGCCACGATCGTGGTGTTCAGGCTGCGGACGAGGGTCTGGTTGACAGCGAGGTTCGCCGCCTGCGAGTACGTCTGGCGGCTCTGGCCGAGGATCCCGCGGGTGTTCTCCTTGACCTTGTCGAAGACGACAACCGTGTCGTAGAGCGAGTATCCCAGGATCGTCAGGATGCCGATCATCGTGCTGGGGGTGACCTCGAACTGCAGGATGGAGTACACCCCGACGGTGATGACGATGTCGTGGATCAGGGCGACGACGGCAGCGACGGCCATGCGCCAGTCGAAGTAGAGCGCGAGGAACACCGACAGCAGCCCGATGAAGACCAGGAGCGCGGTGATCGCCTTCTTCGTGATCTCACTGCCCCACGTCGGGCCGACCAGCTGGACCGACACCTGGTCGGGGTCGACTGCGCAGGTCTGGGCCAGGGCGCCGCGGATCTTCAGGCTGGTCGCATTGTCGACCGCGTCGGTCGTGACCCGGATCAGGTCGTTGCCCAGCTGGGTGACGGTGGAGGGCTCCACGCCGACCGATTCGACCGAGCTCCGGGCCTCTTCGATGGTGCAGGAGGTGGAGGGCACCTGGTACTCCGCACCACCCGTGAACTCGATGCCCAGGCTCAGGCCCCGGATGCCCAGGGAGAGCAGGGAGACAAGGACGATGACAGCCGAGATCGCATACCAGCGCCTCCTCCTGCCGACGATGTCGTAGGACACCTCACCCGTGTAGAGCTTGTTGCCGAGGGCACCCAATCGGGACATGGCTACTTCCTCCTTGCGGTGGCCGCGGCGCGCGGCGCGGGCGGATCGGGGATGCCCAGTCGCCTGGGGTCAACCCCGGACATCGGATGCCCGGACTGGAAGAATCGAGTGCCCGCCAGGATCGCCACGACCGGCCGGGTGAAGGTGAAGGCCACGAGGACGTCGATGACAGTGGTCAGGCCCAGGGCGAACGCGAAGCCACGCACGCTCCCGATGCTCAGGATGTAGAGCACGACAGCACCCAGCAGCGACACGAAGTCCGCGGCCAGCAGCGTGCGCCGCGCGCGGATCCATCCGGTCTCCGCGGCCACGCGCAGCGTCTTGCCGTCCCGGGCCTCGTCACGGATCCGCTCGAAGTACACGATGAACGAGTCCGCTGTGATCCCGATCGCCACGATCGCACCGGTGATGCCCGCCAACGTCAGGGTGAAGCCGAGGATGCGACCGAAGATCACGAAGAGGCAGTACGTGATGATCCCGGCGATCACCAGGCTGGCCCCCGCCACCAGGCCCAGGGCCCGGTAGTAGGCCAGCAGGTAGAGCCCGACCAGGATGAGGCCGAGCGCTCCAGCCAGGAGTCCTGCGTGCAGGTAGTCCTCGCCGACGGTGGGCGTGATCGAGGTGATCTGCCCCACCTCCAGGCTGATCGGAAGTGAGCCGAACTTCAGCACGTTGGCCAGGTCATTGGCCTCGTCGATGGTGAAGTCGCCGGTGATCTGGGCATTGCCCCCGGGGATCGGCTCCAGGAACGACGGTGCGCTGTACACCACACCGTCGAGCACGATGGCGAACTGGTTCTGCGGGGGCGTGTTGTCCCAGATCTCGGTGGAGATCTCGGTCAGCGCCTTCGATCCCTCGCTGTCGAAGGTCAGGGAGACCGACCACTTGCTCGTCTGCGGGTCGAGCTGGGCGGTCGCGTTGGTGACCTGGGTGCCCTTGATGAACGCCGGCTGGAGCAGGTACTTGGCGGTCCCCTCCCGGTCGCAGGTGCCCAGCCACAGGGCCTGGTCATCCGGCTGTCCGGCGCGGTTCTCCGGGTAGGTGCAGTCCAGGCGCAGGGCCCGCTCCTGGAACTCGGTGGTGTTCTCCTTGGCCTGGACCGGGGTCTTCGGCTGCTCGACCGACGGGCTCGCGCTCGGGCTCGCACTGGCGCTGGCGCTGGCAGCATCCGAGGGCGCTGCAGAGGGGGATGGCGACTCGGTGGGCTGCGCACTGGCGCTCGGTGAGGCAGTGGCGGAGGCATCCGTCGGCGTCGGGGTGGGGTCGGTCGGCGTCGGGCTGGGGTCCTCGGGCGTCGCCGACGCCGAGGGTTCCGCAGTCGGGGTCGCACTGGGGTCGACGCCCTCGGGGTTGGTGATCGCCTCGACCTGTCGGAAGGCCAGCTGCGCGGTGCGCCCGACGAGGTCGACCAGGCGTTCCTGGGACACGGAGCCTGGGACCGACACGATGATTGCCGCGTTGTTCCCGGATCCCTGGACGGTGACCTCGGACTCGGCGACGCCCAGGCCGTCCACTCGCTGGCGGATGATCCCGACCGCCTGGTCGAGCTGCTCCTGGGTGATGGTCCCGTCGGTTCCCGGCGTGGTCGTCGGCAGCAGCGTCACCTGGGTGCCGCCCTGCAGGTCGAGACCGAGCTGCGGGGCGTTCGACAGCCCGGGCCAGAAGGCCCACCCGATCAGGAGGACCACCCCCAGGAGCATGGGGATCAGGACCCTCCACGGGCGGTACTGGGACACGGTGCTAGCCACGGTCGGCCTCCCGGCTCGGGGCGGCGGAGTCATCGGCGGACGGAGTGTCGGTGCTCGCGGTGTCGGTGCTCGCCCCGTCGAGTTCAGCCACAGGCGCGTCGTCGGCCACCCCAGCGACCTCCGCGGTCGCCGGGATCACCTGGGCGATTGCCCCCGCGAGCATCTCGATGACCACGCCCGGGGCGATCTCCAGCGAGACCCGGTCCGCTTCGACAGCGACGACGTTCCCGAACACGCCGGCCGTGGTCATGACCCGCTGGCCTGGAGCCAGGGACGCGACCAGAGCCGCCTGGGCCTTCCGGCGCACTGAGGCGGGTCGGATGATCAGTAGCCAGAATGCCGCCGCGATGACGGCAAAGGGCAGGAGTTCGACGAGCGTCATGAAGGACCTTTCGCACAATTGGGCCCGATTCTAGACGCCCTGCGCAGTACCTCCGGCATTCCCGGCCGGTGCGTCGTCGTCGAACGGGAGGCCGACCTGGCCGATCACGGCCGGTGGGGTCATCCCCAGGTGCCGCCACGCCGCCTCGGTGGCGACCCGCCCTCGGGGGGTTCGGTAGAGCAGCCCGGCCCGGACGAGGAACGGCTCCGCGACCGTCTCCACAGTCTCCGGCTCCTCCGCGACCGCCACGGCCAGCGTGGACAGCCCTACGGGACCGCCCCGGAACGTCCTGAGCAGCGCCTCGAGCACGGAGCGGTCGAGGCGGTCGAGTCCGAGCGCGTCGACCTCGTACAGGTCGAGGGCTGCATGCGCCGTGCGCCGGTCGATCGAACGGTCCCCATGGACCAGCGCGTAGTCCCGGACCCGGCGCAGCAGGCGGTTGGCCACCCGGGGGGTGCCCCGGGACCGGCTGGCGATCTCCAGCGCCCCGGGCTCGTCGATCTCGACCCCGAGCAGCCGGGCCGAGCGGTTGACGATCGTGAACAGGTCGGAGTCGGCGTAGAAGTCCATGTGCGCGGTGAACCCGAAGCGGTCGCGCAACGGCCCCGGCAGCAGCCCCGCGCGGGTGGTGGCCCCGACGAGGGTGAACGGTGCGAGGTCCAGCGGGATGGCGGTGGCGCCGGGACCCTTGCCGACGACGATGTCGACGCGGAAGTCCTCCATCGCGACGTAGAGCATCTCCTCGGCAGGTCGGGCCATCCGATGGATCTCGTCGAGGAAGAGCACCTCGCCGGGCACGAGGCTGGACAGCACCGCGGCCAGGTCACCGGCGTGCTGGATCGCGGGCCCTGAGGTGATCCTCATCGGGGCGGCCATCTCACCGGCGATGATCATGGCCAGGGTGGTCTTGCCCAGCCCCGGAGGCCCGGAGAGCAGGACGTGGTCCGCGGTGGCGTTCCTGTGCCGTGCCGCCTCCAGGACTAGGCCGAGCTGGGAGCGCACGCGGTCCTGGCCGATGAAGTCCACCAGGCTGCGGGGTCGCAGCGCCCCCTCCGCCGCGATGTCCTCGTCGTCGGCCTCGCCGCGGACGAGCTCCTTGTCACTCATGCGCGGTCCAGGTGGCGCAGGGCCGAGCGCAGGAGGGCAGGCACGGACGGGTGACCGCCCTCAGCCAGGACCGCCTCCGCCTCGCCCTGCACCGCCTCGGCTGCAGCGCGTGCGTCCCTGGCGGGCCAGCCCAGGGCGATGAGGCCGTCGATGACCGGGCTCGACCAGTCATCGGCGGTCATGCTGACGGTCGTCGAGGAGACGGGGGCCCCGAGGCGGTCCTTGAGCTCCAGGGCGATCCGCGCTGCGCCCTTGCGCCCGATCCCCGGCGGCTTGGACAGGGTCACGAGGTCGTCCGTGGCGACAGCAGCACGGAGCTGGTCGACCGTGAGCACGGCGAGGATCGCCTGGGCGGTCCTCGGCCCGATGCCGGTGACCGACTGGAGGACCTCGAACGCCTGCCGCTCGTCCTCGTCGACGAAGCCGAACAGGGTCAGGGAGTCCTCGCGCACGACCAGTGCCGTGGCCACCTGGGCGGGGGCGCCCGGCCGCAGCTCGGCGAGCGTGCGCGGTCCGCACAGCAGGGACAACCCCACGCCGCCGACATCGATGACGGCGTGGTCGGCGCCCACCGAGGCCACGGTCCCGTGCACGAAGGCGATCACCGGGCACCTCCGGCGCGCAGCCGCACCGGGGCCGGGGCAGAGGTCGCGGTCGGGCGGGCGGGCCCGGCGCCCTGGGGAGCCGCCGTGCCTGCCGGGGCACGCGGCACGCGCGTCGGGATCCGCGAGGGCGCCGAGGCAGCGACTGCCGAGGCGATGCGCGCGTTGGCCGACCCGCGCCAGACGTGGCAGATCGCCAGGGCGAGGGCATCGGTGGCATCCACCGGCCTCGGTGCGACCTCCAGGCGCAGGATCCGCACGACCATGCCGGCGACCTGCGCCTTGTCCGCGCGCCCGGTGCCGGTCACGGCCGCCTTCACCTCGCTGGGCGTGTGCCACGCGACCGGAAGACCGGCCTCGGCCGCAGCGAGGACCGCGGCGGCGGACGCCTGGGCAGTGCCCATGACGGTGTGCAGGTTGTGCTGGCTGAACATCCGCTCGACGGCGACGACGTCCGGGGACCACTCCTCGATCAGCACCGTGATGCGCCGGCTGATCACGAGCAGCCGCTCAGGCAGTGGATCTGCGGCCGGGGTGGTGATGACCTCGACGTGCCGGAGGGTCAGCGGGCGGCCCAGGGTGCCCTCGACGAGGCCCACCCCGCAACGGGTCAGGCCCGGATCGACTCCCAGTACGCGCACGCCACCTCCCGGTACGAACAGGTGTTCGCACCCTATCCGGAGCGGGCCACTGCCACGCGCACGACACGCACCGGCCGGCACGACTCCGCCCAGGAGCCGGTCACCGAGACGTCCGCAGCTACGGAGCCGAAATCGGATCGCTCGCGTGCACGGGATGGCCCACGACCTCGGCGAACCCGGCGCCGATGCACTCGACGAACAACTCGCGGTCAGGGATGGCGGCATCGTCCATCGAGATCCCGATGCCAGCGTTGCCCGCGTAGGACAGCAGCGTGATGTTCGTCGCTGCCCCGACCGTCGCCGTCAACGGGTACATGGCCCGCACCTTCGCGCCGGCGATCCAGACCGGGATCGGCACACCGGGGACGTTGCTGGCGGTGAAGTCGCTCGTCTGGGCGGTGGAGGTGAACAGGTCCGACGGCATGAGGCGGTACCCGACCTCGGCCAGCGGGTCGACCAGGTGCAGCGCAGGCTCCTGGCGCCACGAGCCCACGATGTCGCGGATGGCCTGCATGCGCTCGACCGGGTCCAGCACGTCCACCGGGACCTCGAAGCGGGCGATCGTGACGGCATTCTGCGCCGGACGGTCCGGGTTGCGCAGGCTGATTGGCATGTTGCAGCGCAGCATGCTCACCGGCTCACCACGGCGCTCGTGGTAGATCCGCAGGCCGCCGGTGACGCCGGCCATGAACGCGTCGTTGAGGCTCACCCCATGGGGCTTGGACGCCGCCTTGAGCTCGGACATCGGCACGTCGAGGGTGACGAAGTGGTAGTTGATCGAGCGGCCGCGCATCACCGGGGACATCGGGGACGTCGGCAGCGCCATGAACTTCGTTATCGAGCGCAGCACCCCCAGGACGTCCTCGACAGCGCCCACCGGGTCGCGCAGGGCACGCCCGGCGATCGGCAGCGCGGAGTCCGTGACGTCCTTCACGGACTTCACCAGGAACGAGGAGGCATCGACCACCGCCGTGCCCAGGAAGCCCACGGAGTCCAGCGGAGCCGCTGACGGCGCCGGCGGCATGGGGCCGAGGTCCTGGCCACCGGGCACGAGGTCGATCACGGTCGCACCCAGCATCATCGCGCCCTGACCATCGGCGATCGCGTGGTGCAGCTTCACGATGAGCGCCGCCCGACCCCCCTGCAGACCCTCGAGCAGCGTGACCCGCCACAGCGGGCGGGCGAGGTCGAAGTCGGACATCGACTGCCGTCGCGCCTCGATCAGGACCTGGTCCCAGCTCCCGGGGTCGGCCACCCGGAAGCGGCGCATGTGGAAGCTCAGGTCGAAGTCCGGGTCGATCACCAGCCGCGGGCTGAGGATGTCCGACGGGCCCTCGAGGACCTTCTGGCGCAGGACCGGGGCGACCCGGCTGGCACGGTCGAAACGGTCGACCAGCATGTCCCAGTCCGGGCTGGACTCGAGGGCGACCAGGCCGATGATCGGCGAGCGCATCGACGGATCGTTGGATGCCAGGCGCCACGTGGCGAAGTCGAAGCCGGACAGGCGCCGCGGGGCGATGACTGTGGGATCGGTGGGCGTCCGTCCGGGGGCGGTCGCCGAGCCGACGGCCGCGCTGGCCCGACCCGCGGCCGCCCTGGCCGTCCGCTTCGCTGCAGCACGCTTGCGTCCGCTGCTGGGCTCGGGGGCGCCGGTGCCCCGCGCCTCGGCGGCGGGAGGGGGCTCGGTGGCAGGTGCCTGCTTCGCCGTGGCGCTGGCTGCGGGGGTCTTCTTGGCCGCCGGCTTGCTCGTGGTGGCCTTCTTCGCCGGAGCCTTGCTCGCGGTGGCCTTCTTGGCCGGGGTCTTGCCGGCGGAGGCCTTCTTCGCCGGGGTCTTGGCGGCAGGAGCCTTCTTCGCCGGGGTCTCGGCGGCAAGGGCACTGGAGGCGGGCGCCCTGCCTGCGGGGGCCTTGCGCGCAGCCCGCTTCCTCACTGGAGCCGCCGGAGCGGGTTCCGCCGGAGCGGCGGGGTCCACGGGAGCAGCACGGTCCACGGGAGCATCGGGGTCCACTGGGTTCACGCCCTCCGCGGGTCCGCTCGGCGATGCCTGTGCGCTCGCGTCCACCGGGGTCGTGCGATCCTGCTCTGACACGTCGTCGCTCCTGTGGTCCGGGATATGGGAACCGTACCGGTGCTTCGCGGCGGATGGGAGCCCGAAACCGCTAGTCCAGCTCTGCCAGGACCTCGGCGGGGATGTCGGCGTTGCTGTACACGTTCTGCACGTCGTCGCTGTCCTCCAGGGCGTCGACGAGGCGCATGATCTTGGCCGCGCCCGTGGCGTCGAGCTGCACCTCGACGGAGGCCACGAACTCGGCCTCGGCCGACTCGTAGTCCAGTCCCTGGGCCTGCAGCGCCTTGCGTGCCGGGACCATGTCCGAGGCCTCGGTGATCACCTCGAACGCCTCGCCGAGGTCGTTGACCTCCTCGGCACCGGCGTCGAGGACCGCCATCAGCACGTCGTCCTCCGTCAGGCCCTCGGACTTCGGGACGATGATGACGCCCTTGCGCGTGAACAGGTAGGACACGCTGCCGGGGTCGGCCATGCTGCCCCCGTTGCGGGTCATGGCCACGCGCACCTCGGTGGCCGCGCGGTTGCGGTTGTCCGTGAGGCACTCCACGAGCACTGCGACGCCGTTGGGGCCGTAGCCCTCGTACATGATCGTCTGCCAGTCGGCGCCGCCCGCGTCGGCCCCCGACCCGCGCTTGACGGCGCGGTCGATGTTGTCGGCGGGCACGGAGTTCTTCTTGGCCTTCTGCACCGCGTCGTACAGGGTGGGGTTGCCGTCGAGGTCCCCACCACCGGTCCGAGCCGCGACCTCGATGTTCTTGATCAGCTTGGCGAACAGCTTGCCGCGCTTGGCGTCGATCGCGGCCTTCTTGTGCTTGGTGGTCGCCCACTTGGAGTGGCCGGACATGGTGCTCCTTCGAGTCGACTCAGGCGGCGCTGCGCACCATGGCGGCGAACAGCGCGTGCACCCGATGGTCTCCGGTGAGTTCGGGGTGGAACGAGGTGGCCAGCAGCGACCCCGCTCGAACGGCAACGATCCTATCGCCAGCGGCGGCCGGCACGGATGCGAGAACCTCGACGGTTGGGCCGACGGACTCCACCCACGGGGCGCGGATGAACACCGCCCGGATCGGAGCCGCCCCGAGCGCGGGGAAGTCCACGTCCCCCTCGAAGGAGTCCACCTGGCGGCCGAACGCATTGCGCCGCACCACCATGTCGATCCCACCGATGGGCCGCTGGTCGGCGCGGCCGTCGAGGATCGTGTCGGCGAGCAGGATCATGCCCGCGCACGAGCCGTACATGGGAAGGCCCGCGCGAGCTGCGGCGCGCAGCGGGTCCATCAGCCCCCAGCGGATCGCCAGCATCGAGATCGTGGTCGACTCACCTCCGGGCAGGACCAGTCCATCCACGCCCGCCAACGCCTGCGCGTCCTTGACCGGGACGGCATGGGCACCGACCGACTCCAGGGCGTTGACGTGCTCGCGCACGTCGCCCTGCAGCGCCAGGACCCCGATGGTGGGACTGGTCACCACCCGCGCTCGGCCAGGCGGTGCGGTGCCGGGATCTCCTCGACGTTGATCCCGACCATCGCCTCGCCGAGGCCGCGGGAGACCTTGGCGATGATCCCGGGGTCGTTGAAGTGCAGCGTCGCCTGCACGATGGCGTTGGCACGCTCAGCGGGGTTGCCGGACTTGAAGATGCCGGAGCCGACGAACACGCCGTCCGCGCCGAGCTGCATCATCATGGCCGCGTCGGCCGGGGTCGCGATGCCACCGGCGGTGAACAGCACGACCGGCAGGGAACCGCGCTCGGCGACCTCCTTGACCAGCTCGTAGGGCGCCTGGAGCTCCTTGGCCGCCACGTACAGCTCGTCGTGGCTCATGGAGGACAGCCGCTTGATCTCCCCGCGGATGGAGCGCATGTGCGTGGTGGCATTGGACACGTCGCCGGTGCCGGCCTCGCCCTTGGAGCGGATCATCGCCGCCCCCTCGGTCAGCCGGCGCAGGGCCTCACCGAGGTTGGTGGCGCCGCAGACGAAGGGCACGGTGAACGCCCACTTGTCGATGTGGTGGGTGTAGTCCGCCGGGGTCAGGACCTCGGACTCGTCGATGTAGTCCACGCCGAGGGACTCCAGCACCTGGGCCTCGACGAAGTGCCCGATCCTGGCCTTGGCCATCACCGGGATGGAGACCGCATCGATGATCCGCTCGATCATGTCCGGGTCGCTCATGCGCGACACCCCGCCCTGGGCGCGGATGTCGGCCGGCACCCGCTCGAGGGCCATGACGGCGACCGCTCCCGCGTCCTCAGCGATCCGGGCCTGCTCGGCGTTGACCACGTCCATGATCACCCCGCCCTTGAGCATCTCGGCCATCCCACGCTTCACGCGGTCGGTTCCGAGGGCGGTTGCTGGGGTCTGCGGGGTGCTGCTCACGAGGTCTCCTGCGCCGGTGGGACGATGGGACAAGGGTACGTCCCGGAATACGGCGGCGCGAAACGCTGCTTCGGCCAACTGCCCCCGCTACTCCACCGTGACCTTGCTGGTCCGATCCTTGAGCAGGATCCAGACCTGGCCCGGGTCCAGCACGACGGGGTTCCCGTCGAGGTCGTAGTAGGCCGTCGGTGCCCCGGCGATGGGCTTCTCCCAGGTGATCCTCTGCGACACGCCATCGCGCAGGAGAAGGCCCTTGCCCGTGCCGGTGAGGATCGTCAGCGGGGTCCGGCCGCCGAACTTGTCGCCGTAGCCGGAGTCGACCTCCTTCACGTACTGCACGATCACCGAGCTTGCGCGCTCCACGCCCGGCTTGTCGGTGTCGCGCGCCTGGCGTCCGTTCATCCAGACGTCATATGCGTCCTTCTTGGCGTTCCAGCGGAACTGGACCGACATCGACGGCCACCGGGCCGTGACCCGCCTGGCCTTCTTGCCACCGTCCGGCGCCCGCTCGTCGAACACCAGCCCGATGTCCTGGGACACCGCGCTGGCACCGGACGTCTCCAGGACCTCCTGCGGGTCGACCATGAGGTTGTACGGCGCGTACCTCCCGGTCCCGCGCTCCCGGATGAAGCCGGGGCTGTTCACGTCCTGGGAGACCTGGGTCCAGTCGGCGGCGGCCAGGCTCGACTGCAGCCGCCGCTGCGCACCGGAGTAGACGAACGCGATGTCCCCCAGGGGCGCGAACAGCTCGATGTCGCTGATCCGGGCGCTGCGGACCGGTCCGACCGTGCCGGGCATCGTCGTCGAGAAGACCGCAGCCAGGCGGGTCAGGCCCCACTCCACAGGCTCCACGTAGACGATGTCGGCCTTGGTCAGGCCCCGGTGCGGCTGTGCGGACGGGGTGTTGTCCAGCTTGACCACCATCACCGGGGTGCCCACTCCCCCCTCGCGCCCGCTGAAGGGCGAGGTGGTGGCGATGACCGGCTCGGGCGTGGCCTCCGAACTGGCTGTCGGCTGCGTCGGCGCACCCCCGGTGCTCTGGGCCGGGTCGGGCTCCGGCGCATCTGCGCCGCACGCGGCCAGCAGCATGGCGAGTCCGACCACGGCAACGATCCGGCGCATGGCCACACAGTACTTGCGCCCACCGCGGGACCCTGCCAGCGACTCAGGCACTCACACGACGTTCACGGTGACCGATCAGGCGAAGCTGTCGAAGGCAGCCGGCGCCACGTCGTCCATCTCGAACATCTCCGGGCGGGGGGCGTTGCCGGCCAGCCGGAACAGCCGGACCATCCTGCCCTGGCGCAGCAGGCGGGCAGCCTGCACGCCGTCATTGAGGAACCGCCGGGAGAGCCTGACCTGACGGCAGGAGGCGGCGAGGTCCGAGAGGAGCTCGTCGCCCTCCGGTAACGCGCGCAGCTCGTCGACCGCCCCCTGGTCGATGAAGACCTCGCGCAGGTCGCGGGACAGCTCGGACTCGATGATCCCCGACTCGACGGAGTCGCCGAAGTCGGTGTTGCGCGCACGGCTCGCGGCCTGCGCGAGCACGATCGCGCTCGCCGGGTCGAGCAGGCCGGAGGTGGCCAGGGCCTCGGCGGCCCGTGCCCGGCGCAGCAGCTGGGCCTCCAGGGACGCACGAGCCAGCTCGATGCGGTGGTGCAGCCGGTCGATCCGGCCGGCCAGTGCGCTCAGGCGCCAGACCACGAAGGCCAGGATCAGCAGGAGGACGATCCCCCACCCGAGGTCGACCTTCATGACTCATCGACCTTGCTGTCTGTGGCCCAGGACGGTCGCCGCAGCGGCAGGCGCCCCCAGAAGTGCCCCGACAGGTCGGCCTCGACCTTCTCCCCACCCGGCGTGGCGCTCTCGTACACGGACAGGACCTGACGGGCCACCGTCGCCCAGTCGAACTGGGCCGCCCGCTCGCGTCCGGCGACGCGCAGCGCATCGCGCCGCGCGGGGTCGCCGAGGAGCTCGATCAGCCGATCGGCGAGGTCCTCGGAGTCCTCGTTGCGGAAGTGCACTCCGGCCCGGCCCTCATCCAGCACCCGCTGGAACGCCTCGATGTCGCTGGCCACCACAGGGGCACCGGCTGCCATCGCCTCCAGCAGGATGATCCCGAAGGACTCGCCCCCGGTGTTCGGGGCCACGTAGATGTCGGCCGAGCGCAGCGCACGGGCCTTGTCGTCCTCGCTGACGAGCCCGAGGAACTCCACCCGCTGCGCCAGCTCGGGGCTCAGCGCGGCGCGCGCCTCCTCGACGTCACCGGGGCCGGCCACCAGGACGCGACAGGTCCGGGACGGCAGCCACCACGCGGGGCAGGGCGGCGAGCAGGATCGGCAGGCCCTTGCGTGGCTCGTCGGTGCGGCCCAGGAACATCAGGGTGTTGCTCCCCCGGGCCCGGCCGGGCAGGGTCTCGTCGCCCGCATAGGCGCTGCAGTCCACCCCGTTCGGGATGAGCACCGCGTCCCCCCCGATGTACTCGACCATCGACCGGCGCGCGTACTCGCTGACTGCGATCCGGGCGCGCACCTTCTCCATGGCGCTCCGGACGATCGGCGCCCCCGCGTTCAGCTCACGCCTCGAGGAGGCAAGGCTCGCATGCCACGTTGCCACGATGGGACCGTCGGCCACCCAGATGGACAGGATGGACAGGGTCGGGCCCGCCGGTTCGTGGACGTGCAGGATGTCCAGGTCGGAGTCCTTGATCCAGCGCCGGGCGCGGGCGGTGGCCATGGGCCCGAAGTTGATCTTCGCCACCGAGCCGTTGGAGCTGATGGAGATCGGCTTGCCGCCGCTGGTGACGTACTCGGGCAGGGCATCCTCGTCGTCGGCGGGGGCGAGGATGACGGCCTCGTGGCCCAGGCGCATCAGGGCCAGGCGCAGGTCATGGATGTGCGCGGCGACCCCTCCGGGGTGTCCCAGGCGTACGGGCAGACGAGTCCGACGCGCATCAGGCGTCCTGCTCGGATGCGTCCCGGGCAGCGAGTCGCGTCTGGTCGAGGTCGGCCAGCCAGAGCCGCTGGAGCATGTGCCAGTCGCGGGGATGCTCGGCGATGCCCGTGGCCAGCGCATCGGCCAGGAGCTGCGTCGTGGCCCGGATCCGCTCGTCGCGGTCCCCCACCGTCGGCGGCTCGATCTCGGGCAGGATCTCGGCGACGTTGTGACCCTCCCAGGAGAGCTTCACCGGGACCAGCGACGCGCCGGTGTCCACGGCCAGCGCCGCCGGACCGGCCGGGAAACGCGCGGTCTCGCCGAAGAACTGCACGTCGACCCCCTTGGCCGAGAGGTCCCGGTCGGCCAGGAGCGCGACCAGCCCCCCGGACTCGAGGGTCACCCGCAGCTGCTGGTACACCCCCGGGTCGCCCAGCCCGTGGATGGTCATCCCCAGCGACGTGCGGAAGTCGACGAACGCCGTGAAGAGCGCCTCGGGCTCGAGCTTCTCGGCCACCGTGTTGACCGGCGAGATGTGCTGGGAGCACCACGCCCCGGCGTGGTCCCAGTTGCCCATGTGCGGAAGGGCCGCCACGACACCACGACCCGAGGCCACCGGGTCGGACAGCCGCTCGGGATGTCGCATCTCGAAGGTGTCGATGCGTGCGGCGTCCCAGCCCGGCAGCCGGAAGGCATCACACCAGTAGCGCATGTAGGAGCGCATGCCCTCCCGGGAGACGGCGCGCAGCTCGTCGGCGGTGACCGGCCCAAGGACGCGTGCGAGGTTGGCCTCCAGCCGGCGGACCGAGGGCCCGCGCCTGCGCCACAGCTGGTCGGCGATCTGGTCGAAGGTCGAGTACGCCAGGCGCTCGGGCATCAACCTGACTGCGCGCCAGCCGCCGGCATAGGCCAAGTAGGTCGCCTGCTCCTTCACCGTCCGACTCACTGCTCCGTGCTGGGCGTCTCGGCCTGCTGGCCGTTGAGCGGCTTCAACTGCCTGCGGACGTCCAGACCCCGCTGGAACACGGTGATGGTGGTCAGGACGGCCAGGATGGCGATCGCGACGCTCATGCCCCAGTCGACGAACTGGTAGGCGATCGCGCCGAGGCCGAGCAGGATCATCCGCTCGGCCCGCTCGGCGATGCCCCCGTTGGCCGTGGCCCCGACCGCCTCGGCCCGCGCCTTCGCGTAGCTGACCACCACGCCGCCGACGAGGCACACCCACGCCAGCATCGTGGTCGCCGTGGGCAGGAACGCGTCAGGGACGTCGCGCTGCCAGGCCGCCCAGATGAGCACACCACCGAACACTGCTCCGTCCGCGACCCGGTCGAGCGTGGCGTCGAACCACGCGCCCCACGGGCCCTGCGTCCCGCTGAGGCGGGCCATGGTGCCGTCGAGGACGTCGGCGGAGATGAACAGGAAGAGCAGGATGACCGCCGGGATGAACCGGCCCTGGGGGATCAGGATCAGCGCGGTGAGCACCGTCAGCGTGGTCCCGGTGAGGGTCACCATGTCCGGGGTGATCCGCATGCGCAGCAGGCCCCGGGCGATCGGCTCGACGACAGGGGCGATGACGCCGCGCGCATCAGAGTTGTTCAGCATAAGGATGCCGATCGTAGCGAGAAACCAGACCCCGAGTGCGCAGGACGAGGTGCTTGTTGCGAGGCTTGCGACTTGGGAGACTTCAGACCCGCGACGAAAGGGCAGCTCACATGGCACAGGCGAACACCCCAGGGGGTGCGTCGGTCCCCGCACCGGCCAGCCCCGCCGACATCCGCAACGTGGTCCTGGTCGGACCGTCAGGCGGGGGCAAGACGACCCTCCTCGAGGCCATGCTCGCCGCCACCGGGACCATCCCGCGTGCCGGGCGGACCACCGAGGGCACGACCGTCTCGGACTTCGATGACGCGGAGGTGCGCCAGCAGCGCTCCGTCGGCCTCGCGCTGGCCCCCGTGGTCGTCGACGGGGTGAAGGTGAACTTCCTCGACACGCCCGGCTACGCCGACTTCGTGGGCGACCTGCGCGCAGGGCTGCGCGCTGCGGACGCGGCGCTGTTCGTGCTCTCGGCTGTCGACGGTGTCGACGGCGGGACCCAGATGCTGTGGGAGGAGTGCGCAGCCGTCGGCATGCCCCGCGCCGTCGTGGTGACGCGGCTGGACCACCCTCGTGCCGACTTCGACGAGCTCGTGGCGATCTGCCAGCGCGTCTTCGGCGAGGGTGTCATGCCCCTGATGCTGCCGATGATGGCCGACGACGGCACGCCTGCCGGCTTCATCGACCTGATCACCGAGCGGATCCACGACTACTCGAGCGGCACCCGCGTGGACCGCGAGCCCGAGCAGACGCACCTCGACCTGATCGAGAACACCCGAGCGGGCCTGATCGAGGGGATCATCGCGGAGAGCGAGGACGAGACCCTCATGGATCGCTACCTCGCAGGTGAGCACATCGACACCGACACGCTGATCTCCGACCTCGAGATGGCCGTGGCCCGGGGCTCCTTCTACCCGGTGATCGCCACCGCCGTCGAGCTCGGCGGGCTGGGCACCAGTGAGGTGCTCGACCTCGTGCGCCGCGGCTTCCCCTCCCCCCTCGAGCACCCGCTGCCCCCGGTCTCGACCCCCGACGGCCAGCCCCGCGGACCGCTGGACTGCGACCCCGCCGGCCCCCTGTGCGCGGAGGTCGTCAAGACCACGACCGATCCCTACGTCGGGCGGCTCTCGCTCGTGCGCATCTTCTCCGGACGCCTCACCCCGGACTCGTTCGTCCACGTCTCGGGGCACTTCGGTGGTGGGCGCGGTCACGAGGACCACGACCTCGACGAGCGCATCGGGGCGCTGTCCAGCCCACTGGGCAAGGTCCAGCGGACCATCGACACCGGCATCGCCGGCGACATCGTCGCGGTCGCCAAGCTCACGCGCGCGGAGACCGGTGACACGCTGTCGGACAAGGAGACCCCCCTGCTGATGGAGCCGTGGCTCATGCCCGACGCCCTGCTCCCGGTGGCCATCGTCGCCAAGTCCAAGGCGGATGAGGACAAGCTCGGGGCCGCCCTGAACCGGCTCGTCGCCGAGGACGCGACCCTGCGCCTCGACCGCAACGGCGAGACGGGCCAGCTCGTGCTGTGGTGCATGGGTGAGGCGCATGTCGACGTGCTGCTCGACCGCCTGCGCAACCGGTACGGGGTCGCGGTGGAGTCCGAGGAGCTGCGGGTCTCGCTGCGGGAGACGTTCGCCGCGCCCGCCAAGGCCAAGGGCCGCCACGTCAAGCAGTCCGGTGGTCACGGGCAGTACGCGGTCTGCGACATCGAGGTCGCCCCGCTCCCCGCGGGCTCGGGCTTCGAGTTCGTCGACAAGGTCGTCGGCGGCTCGGTGCCGCGCCAGTTCATCCCCTCCGTGGAGAAGGGCGTGCGCACCCAGATGGAGCGCGGCGTCGTCGCCGGCTACCCGGTCGTCGACATCCAGGTGACCCTGTACGACGGCAAGGCGCACTCGGTGGACTCCTCCGACATGGCCTTCCAGATGGCCGGCGCCCTGGCTCTCAAGGAGGCCGCGGCCTCGGCCCAGATCTCGATGCTGGAACCGGTCGCCGCGATCAGCGTCCTGGTCTCCGACGAGTACGTCGGCGCCGTGATGGGCGACCTGTCCGGGCGCCGTGGGCGGGTGTCGGGCACTGAGCCCGCGGGCAACGGCCGCACGCTGATCAAGGCGGAGGTCCCCGAGCTCGAGCTCACCCGCTACGCGATCGAGCTGCGGTCGATGTCGCACGGGACGGGCACGTTCAACCGCACGTACATCGGCCACGAGCCGATGCCGGCGCAGATCGCCAAGAAGGTCATCGACGCGAGCCCCAAGCACTGACGCACCGCACCGAGGAGGGGGCCGCTCCCAGCCGGGGGCGGCCCCCTCCTGCGTGTACGGCCCTGGGTGGGGCCTCCGCTGTCGGTCCGGATTCCCGCTCGTCCGCGCTCGGAGATCCGGCCGAATCCGGGAGCGGGCCACCGGATAGCGGACCGATCGACAGGGGCGACCGGGGGCGGGCGGGGGGGTCAGCGCGGCGGATGGGCTTCAGGGTCCAGAGGAAGCTGGCCTCGCCGGTGACCGTCCAGTCCTCGGTGGACAGGATCACGTCGATGCGGAACTCCGGTCGCTCGCCCGCGTCGAGGCGCGCGACGATCGACTCCGGGGTGTCATGCATCAGGGCCTCGGCGTACATGGGGCCCATCGCGATCTTCTTGAACCGGATGGAGGCATCCACCGGGAGCGGGGTGGCGCGGTCCACCAGCATCCCGAAGTTGCCGAGCACGATCGCGCCCGTGGCCGTCTCGGCCAGGGTGAACATGGCCCCGGCATGCGGACCTCCCACGTGGTTGCGGTACTCGGGCTTGTCCGGCAGCCGCAGCAGGACCCGCTGCGGGGCGAGGTCGAGGAACTCCAGCTCCAGGGTGCCCACCATCGGGACCACGGTGGGCATCTGGGCGACGAGGGTCTTGAAGTCCATGCCCGCGAGGCTACCGACCCCAGGTGACCCCGCCGCAGCCGGTCCCCCGACGCACATCCCCGTCCGCCGGGAACCCCCGATCCCGTGGAATCCGGCCCGGCTGTGGGCGAACCACGCCCGTTCTGGAGAATGAGCAGCGCGCCGGGGTAACGTCGCGATCGTGTCCGAGCAGAGCCCGCCAGCGCAGCCCAGCGTCGCCGTCTTCGACATCGACGGGGTGCTTGCCGATGTGCGACACCGGCTGCATCACGTGGCCTCACGGCCGAAGGACTGGGACGCGTTCTTCGGCGCAGCCCCCGACGACCCGCCACTGGTCGAGGGCCTCGGCGCCGTGGCAACCGCGGCCAGTGCCGGTCACGTCATCGTGTACCTGACCGGTCGTCCCGAGCGCTGCCGGACCGCGACGCTGACCTGGCTCACGGCCCAGGGCCTGCCTCCCGGGGACCTCTTCATGCGCGACGACACGGACCGCAGGCCGGCACGGATCACCAAGGTGGCCACCCTGCGCCGCCTGTCCCGCCGGTACCGGATCGACGCGTTCGTCGACGACGACGCAGCGGTGGTCGAGGCCGTGCGGGCCGCTGGGTTCCCGGTCCTGCACGCGCTCTGGATGCAACCCTCAACCTCAGGTGCAGACTCAGCCCCAGGGCCTTCGGGGCGTGAGGCATCAGCCCAGGACGTCCTGTTCGAGATCCAGGAGACTGAGGGCCGCACCTGAGGGCGACTGGACGCCTCAGGTGAGCGCGGCCAGCTCCTCGGGGCTGGGGCACGAGCACACGAGGTTCCGGTCGCCGTAGGCGCCGTCGATGCGGCCGACCGGCACCCAGTACTTGTCGGTGCGCAGGCTGGCGAGCGGGTAGACGGCCTGCTCGCGGGTGTAGGACCGGTCCCACTGGCCCACGAGGCTCTCGGCGGTGTGCGGGGCGCCCCGCAGGACGCTGTCCACGACAGCCACCTCGCCGGATGCCACGGCCTGGATCTCGCCGTGGATCGCGATCATGGCGTCGCAGAAGCGGTCGAGCTCGGCCAGTGACTCGCTCTCCGTCGGCTCGACCATCAGGGTGCCTGCAACCGGGAAGCTCATGGTCGGCGCGTGGAAGCCGTAGTCGATGAGTCGCTTCGCCACGTCATCGACGGTCACGCCGGTGCGCCTGGTGATCTCACGCAGGTCGAGGATGCACTCGTGGGCCACCAGTCCCCCGGGCCCGGTGTAGAGGACGGGGAAGCACCCGGTCAGGCGCCGTGCGATGTAGTTGGCGGCCAGGACGGCCACCTGGGTGGCGCGGGTCAGCCCCTCGGCTCCCATCATCCGGATGTAGGCCCACGGGATGGGAAGGATCCCCGCACTGCCCCACGGGGCGCCGCTCACCGGACCGACACCACCGTCCTCATGACCGCGACCGGCCGGCCCTGCATCCGGGCGCAGCGGGTGGCCCGGCATGAACGGCGCGAGGTGGGCTCGCACGCCGATCGGCCCGACCCCCGGGCCACCGCCCCCGTGCGGGATGCAGAACGTCTTGTGCAGGTTCAGGTGCGACACGTCAGCCCCGAAGCGCCCCGGCTTGGCCAGCCCGACCAGGGCGTTGAGGTTCGCGCCGTCGACGTACACCTGGCCACCGGCGTCGTGGACCATCGCGCACAGGGTCGCGACCTCCGTCTCGTACACGCCGTGGGTCGAGGGGTAGGTGATCATGAGGGCCGCAACCCGGCCCGCATGGGCTGCGAGCGCCGATCGCAGCGAGTCGACGCTCACGTTGCCTGCGTCGTCGCAGGCCACGACCACGACGCGCATCCCGGCCATCACGGCCGAGGCGGCGTTGGTCCCGTGCGCCGAGGACGGGATCAGGCAGACGTCGCGATCGGCCTGTCCGCGCGAGGCATGCCAGCCGCGGATGGCCAGCAGGCCCGCGAACTCCCCCTGCGAGCCCGCGTTGGGCTGCACGCTGACCGCGTCGTAGCCCGTGAGCTCGACGAGCAGTGCCTCGAGGTCGGCGATCAGCTCCGCGTACCCCAGCGACTGCTCGGCCGGCGCGAAGGGGTGGATCGAGGCGAAGCCCGGCCACGTGATCGGCTCCATCTCGGTCGTGGCGTTGAGCTTCATGGTGCACGAGCCCAGCGGGATCATCGAGCGGTCCAGCGCGACGTCGTAGCCTGCCAGGCGTCGCAGGTAGCGCAGCATCTCGGTCTCGCTGCGGTGCTCGTGGAAGACAGGGTGCCCCAGGTAGCCGGAGGTGCGCCGCCAGGTCGCAGGCAGCGCCTCCCCGGTGGGCTCCGCCGCCTGCGCCCCGCCAGCTGCCGCCGAGGCCGTGACCCCGGCGTTGACCGCGGAGAACGCATCCCGGACCGCGGCCACGTGCGCGTCCTCGGTGACCTCGTCCGTGGTGATTCCGAGGTGGTCCTCGTCGATGAGGCGAAGGTTGATGCCGCGGGAGGCAGCCTCGGCGACGACCCGTCGGGCCGCTCCGGGCACCACCGCGACCACGGTGTCGAAGAAGGTCGCGTGCAGCACAGGCACCCCGTCGGCAGCGAGTCCCGCGGCCAGGTCGGCAGCGTGGGCGTGCACGCGCTCGGCGATCCGGCGCAGTCCCTGAGGGCCGTGGTAGGCGCCGTACATGCCCGCGATGACGGCCAGGAGGACCTGGGCGGTGCAGATGTTGCTGGTGGCCCGCTCTCGACGGATGTGCTGCTCACGGGTCTGCAGCGCCAACCTGTACGCGGGCCTCCCGGCGGCGTCGACCGAGACGCCCACCAGACGCCCCGGCAGCTGACGCTCGAGTCCCGTGCGCACGGCCATGACCCCGGCATGGGGCCCGCCGAAGCCCATCGGGACGCCGAAGCGCTGGGCCGAGCCCACGACGATGTCCGCCCCGCACTCCCCGGGCGGGGTCAGCAGGCACAGGCTCAGCAGGTCGGCGGCGACGACGAGGCCTGCACCCCGGGCATGCACCTGCTCGGCCAGGGCCGACAGCGCGGACGGGTCGCGCACCAGCCCCGTCGAGGTGGGAACCGAGACCAGCACGCCGAAGAACCCCTCGGCGGGCAGGCCGGCTGTGACGTCGCGCACGTCGAGCACGATGCCCAGCGGGGTGGCCCGCGTCTGCAGGACGGCCAGGGTCTGGGGATGGGTGTCGACATCCACCACGAAGGTCATCGCAGGGCTGCGGTCGACCCGGTGCAGCAGGGCCATCGCCTCGGCCGCCGCTGTCGGCTCGTCGAGCATCGAGGCGTTGGCCAGGGGCAGCCCGGTGAGGTCGGCGACCATGGTCTGGAAGTTCAGCAGGGCCTCGAGCCGGCCCTGGGAGATCTCGGGCTGGTAGGGCGTGTAGGCGGTGTACCACCCGGGCGCCTCCAGCACGTTGCGACGGATCACAGCCGGGGTGATCGTGTCGTGGTAGCCCAGGCCGATCATCGAGACGGCCTGCGCGTTCGCGTCAGCCATCCGGCGAAGCTGCGCAGTGGCCTGCGACTCGCTGAGCGTCGGGGGGAGGTCGAGCCCATCGCGCCAGGCGATGGTGGCCGGGATGGCCGCACGCGCCAACGACTCGAGGTCCGGGTGGCCGATGGCCCGCAGCATCACCTCCACGTCCCGGTCATCAGGACCGATGTGGCGATCGGAGAACTCAACGGGGCGGGTCGGGGTCTGCACGCGCCAACGATAGTCGCGTGCGCCCACGTCGGCTGCGAAGGCGCCCGTCAGCCGGTCTGGCGCTTGCGCCGACGCTCCGCGAGCTCGTCGTCACTCGAGGTCGCCATCCCGGTGCCGCGTTCGGCCGGAAGTGCCGAGAGCGTGCCCTCCACCTCGCGCCAGACCTTGCCGACCGCGATGCCGAAGACGCCTTGACCGCCACGCACGAGGTCGATGACCTCGTCCTCGCTGGTGCACTCGTAGACGCTGGCCCCGTCGCTCATCAGGGTGAGAGTTGCCAGGTCGTCCACTCCCCGGGCCCGGAGGTGCGCCACAGCCGTGCGGATGTTCTGCAGCGAGACCCCGGTGTCGAGCAGGCGCTTGACCACCTTCAGGACAAGGATGTCGCGGAAGCTGTACAGGCGCTGCGTGCCTGAGCCGGTCGCCGGACGGATCGAGGGTTCCACGAGCCCGGTGCGGGCCCAGTAGTCCAGCTGGCGGTAGGTGATCTCCGCGGCGGAGCAGGCGATCGGGCCGCGGTAGCCGGCGCCCTCGGGCAACGTCGTCTCGGGGACGTCGAAGAGCGACCCCTGCACCTCGTGCTTGTGTCCCGTGCCCTCTGCTGACATCTGAGGTGGCCTCCGGTCGCTGTGGCGTCTTGCGTCGGCGTAGTTACACCGGCGGAATTCCTTACCCGAAAGTAGGGCCCGCAGCACCCCACGTCAACGCACGCCCCACCGACACGCCGGGGCAAAGTCTCACCCTCCAGTTGAGGGTTACCTCCGGGTCGTCGCCTACTCGAAGTCCTGCGGCGTCACGTTGTCCAGGAACTCGCGGAACTGCTCCACCTCGTCGACGTCCTCGGCCGGATCGGGGGCCACCCCGGCCTCGGCGAGCACCTCGTCGGACAGCAGTATCGGGACCCCGGCGCGCAGCGCGAGCGCGATCGCGTCCGAGGGCCGGGCGTCCACGCTCAACGACTCGAAGGCGAGCTCGGCGAAGAAGACCCCGTCGTCCAGCCGGGTGATGCGCACGGACTGCAGCGGCGTCCCCAGCTGGAGCAGCGTCGCCACGAACAGGTCGTGGGTCAGGGGCCGGGGTGCGGCCACGCCCTGCTGGGCCATCGCGATCGCGGCCGCCTCGTTGGGGCCGATCCAGATGGGCAGCAGCGCTCCCCCGGAGACCGGTCGCACGAGCACGATCGGCGCATTGGAGGGCATCTCGACCCGCACGCCCACGACTTCCACTGCCTGGTACCCGTCCACACGGCCAGAGTAGACCCGGTGGGCTGGGCCCACCATCGCTCAGCGACCGAGCGTCCGGGGCAGTCCCGCCTTGACCAGGGCCACGTGCAGCTGGATGGCCAGGGTCGCGATGGCGCGAGCCGCCTCCTCCGCCTTGGCGGCGCTGTCCTGGTGGCGACCGTGGGCCATCGGCTTGACCACCTGCTCCACCAGCGAGAGCTCACGATCGGCAGCCAGCCGGAAGGGGCGCAGGTGCCGGGGCCCGTAGCCGAACTGGGCCATCTCGGCGGCGATCCGGGCCACCTGGAGTGCTGTGGCGTCGTAGTACGACGTGCCCGGCGCCTGCGCGACCAGGCCGAAGGACTCGAGCTCGCGGAGGACCTCGTTGGTGGTCCCGGACTCCTCGAGCAGCTCCTTGCGCGACAGGCGCAGCTCCTGGCTCGGCGCGACCAGGTCCTCCGGGGAGGGATAGGTGTCCGTTGCCACCAGCGCCCGCGGGGCGGTGTCGGTCGCGCTCAGCGGCGCGGGCTGCAGGCCCCGGTCGATTGCGTCGAGGTGCTCGCGGATGACCTTCAGCGGCAGGTAGTGGTCGCGCTGCATCCGCAGCACGTAGCGCAGCCGCTCGGCGTCGGCCCGGGTGAACTTCCGATACCCGGAGGGCGTCCGCTGCGGCTCGACGAGGTCCTCGGCCTCGAGGTAGCGGATCTTGGAGATGCTGATGTCCGGGAAGTCCGCGCGCAGCAGGTGCAGCACCTCCCCGATGCTGAGCAGGCCATCGGAGGCCGCAGCAGTGCTCACGACTGGCCACCCCCGACGAGGAACACGAACCGGTACTTGCCGATCTGGACCTCGTCGCCGCCGGAGAGGGTGGTCGAATCGATCCGCTCCCGGTTGACGTAGGTCCCGTTCAGGCTGCCCACGTCGCGGCAGTGCCACCCCTGCGCGTCCCGGATGAACTGCGCGTGCCTGCGCGACACCGTCACGTCGTCGAGGACGACGTCGGCGTCATCGGAGCGCCCGACGGTGACCAGGTCGGAGTCCAGGACGAAGGACGTCCCCTCGCTCGGGCCGCGCCGGACGATCAGCATCGCTGTCCCGGCCGCCACGGAGCTCAGGCTGCCGGTGTTGACCGCGCCGAGCGGACCGGTGGCCGTCACGGGGACGTCGAGGTTGCCGGTGGACTGCACCTCGTCAGCGCTCAGGTCGACCAGCGGCGCCCCGCAGTTGCTGCAGAAGCGCGCGAGATCAGCCATCTCCTGGCCGCACCGCTGGCATGAACGCCCCACGTCATCTCCATCCTCACACCCTGGATCCCCGCTTCCGGGAACCTCTACCTGAGGTCTAGGTCCGCCTCGGGGCCAAACCTATCCGACGCGCGGAGGTCGGGGTCAACCCCAGTCAGGTCAGGCCGTCGGCATACTGGGCCGCGGTGAGCAGCGACGACCACGCGGAGTCGGCGTCCTCGGCGCTGGCGCACTCGACATCGACCATCCAGCCCTCCCCGTAGGGCTCGGCATTCACCATCTCCGGGGAGTCCTCCAGGGAGCTGTTGACCTCGGCGACGGTCCCGTCCAGCGGTGCGTAGAGGTCGCTGACGGACTTGGTCGACTCCACCTCGCCGCACGGCTGCCCGGCAGTGAGCTCACTGCCCACGGCCGGCAGCGCGACGAAGACCACGTCACCGAGGGCCTCGGTCGCGAACGAGGTGATCCCGAAGCGCAGGACGGTCGGGCTCTCCCTGCGGATCCACTCGTGCTCAGGGGTGTAGCGCAGGTCATCTGGGTACATCGGTCCTCCATCGGGCTGCGAGCGGGCTGACGTGCGTCAGGGGGTGGGTCCGAGGGCTCAGCCCTGGTCCACCGGCTCAGCGTACTCGGGGGTCGTCAACGGGACGGTGGAGGTGATCTCCACGACCTCACGCTGCTCCATCTCGAACGTTGCGCCCGCGGTCCGCACCGAGTCGGCCACGCCGCCGGGGATCTCCATGGCTGTCGACAGGGTCTCGGGATCGCCGATCGCCAGGATCGTGTACGGCGAGGGCCGCAGGTCGCCCGAGACCAGGATCGCCGGGGTTCCGCTCTCCGGCGGGTTGGCGAACCACGTGCTGACGACCACGCGCCTCTCAGCCACCTCGATGCTCTCCGCACCCGCGTCGCGCAGCTCCTGGACGGTGTCGAGGATCTCGGCGGCATCGACCCCACCGTCGGAGTCGCGGATCACGATCCGCACGCCCGGCCCGCGCACCTTCGTCGTCCCCGCGAGGACCTCCAGGGACTCCAGCCGGTTGCGCGCCTGCTCGAGGGCTGCGGCGTCGCTGCCCGAGGTCAGGGAGGAGACCTCCGCGGCCAACCGCCGCTTCTCCTGCTCGAGGCGGTTGTTCTCCGTGTCCAGGCTGTCGAGGATCTGGACGAGCTCGTCGGGCCGCGCGTTGGCCAGGGCATCGTCGCTGCCCTGCGCGATGGCGCCCGCGACCACCATCCAGCCCAGGACCGCGAAGAGGGCACCGACGACGAGGCTCGCAGGACCCCTCCAGCGCCACAGGGAGCTCGTGTGGTAGTCGCCATCGAGCTCGTCGGGGTTCGGCTCCTGCGCTGTGGCGGGCCCCACCTCGCCGGGCGCCTGCTCGCTGTCCATGCTCACGCCTTGAGGATGTGACGGCGGATCGCGGCCGCGTTGGCGAAGATGCGCATGGTCAGGACGACGACGACCCCGGTCGACATCTGGCTGCCGACTCCCAGGAGGTCCCCGATCCACACGATGAACGCAGCGACCAGCACGTTGCTGAGGAAGGAGATCACGAACACCCGGTCCCGGAAGACCCCGTCGAGCAGCGCCCGGGTGGCCCCGACGACGGCATCGAGCGCCGCGATGACGGCGATCGGCAGGTACGGCTCGAACCAGGTCGGGACCGTCGGCTCGAGGACGAGACCGGCCACCACCCCGATGATGAGCCCGATGAGTGCGATCATCAGCCCTCCCCCTCCCCTGTGAGTGCACGCATCAGTCCGTCAGCTCCTCGGGTCCGACGACCTTCGCGTCCGAGGGCAACGGGGAGGTCGCGGACCGCAGACGGACCATGTCGGCGGACGACGTCTCCAACCCTATGCCGAACTGCTCAGCCACACTGCCCAGCTCCTGGGCGTCCGCCGTCGTCCGGAATCGCTCCGCGAGGTCAGGGGGGCCGATCGCCTCCACGCGGTACGGCGGCTTGAGCGGCCTGTAGTTCACGAGGATGGCTCCAGCCGCCGACCGGATCGCGGACTGTGCGGTCAGCCGCTGGCCGTTGACCGCGATCGCCTCGGCTCCCACGGACCACAAGCCCGTTCACGGCGCGCTGGATGTCGCTGTCGAGGACCCGCTCGATGTCCTCGTCCTCCTCGCCCTCCGTGACCGGCGCGTCGGTGAGGGTCACCACTGCGCCCGGTCCCTCAACGGGGGCATAGCCCGTGGCGACCTCGAGGGTCCGGATCTGCGTCGCGAGCAGGGCCCCCTGCACCGTGACCCGCAGGTAGTCCTCGCGGGCCGCGTTCAGCTCCACGCGGCCGGCCGCCACCTCCTCGATGAGCCCCCCGTTGCGGGCGTCCGCCGCGTCGATGCGCTCGGCCAGGGCTGTTCGCTGGTCGTTGACCACAGGGTCGTTCAGGACGCGCTCGGAGATGCCCAGGGCCAGGACGAAGCCGGCGAGGCCCAGCGCGACCCCGGCCACGAGGACCCGCTGGCGCCGCGACCCCGCGGGCGGCTGGTCGGGCACGTCGGCGTAGTCACTGGCCACCGACGCGCTGGTGATCTGGTCGATCAGGTTCAACCGCTCCCGGGCGCTGGGCGGAGCGGCCCGGTCGGCCCCCGGCGCCGGAGCACCGGCCGGGGACGAGGCCATCACCTCGCCCCGGACTCGATGAGTGCGTACCAGTCGGCGAGCAGCGCCTGGGCCCGTTCGTCGCTCGAGGCCTCCACCCAGAGCCGGATCACGGCTTCGGACTGGTCGGGGACCGCAAGGATCCAGCTGCCGTCCGCCTCCCGGATCCGCACGCCCTCGGCCGTTGAGACGACGCGGTCGCCAGCGGTCTCGACCAGGGTGCGCATGACGGCTCCGCGCCGGGCCCAGGGCGTGGGCACCGAGGACCTGGCCATGTGGACCTGCGGGATCCGCCGGTCGATCGCCGACAGGGTCAGCTTCGTTCGGGCGACCATGCCCACCAGCCGGACGAAGGCAGCCAGGCCATCGACGTTGGGCCCCATCTCCGGGACGATGAACCCGCCGCTGCCGTCACCGGCGAAGATCAGGTCGGGGGTGATCCGTGCCTGCGCGGAGAGCGCCGCAGTCGAGATCCCGGTCCAGACAACCCCGACGGAGTGGTAGTTCGTGACCTCCTCGGCCACCCGTGTCGTGTGCCCGGGTAGGGCGATGACCCCGCTGCGGCGCTCGGCGGCGACCAGGTCCAGCATCACCAGCAGAGCCCGTCCGTGGTCGAAGGGACGGCCCGCCTCGTCCACCATCGACAGCCGCTCACCTGTCGGGTCGAACCGCACGCCGAGGTCCGAGCGCGAGGAGGAGACCAGCTCCGCCAGGCGGGCCATGGCCGCGTGGTACGCGGGGCCTGTGGACGTCGGGTTGTCCTCGTCGAGGCGGTTGTTCACCGTGAGGACGCTGACGTCCAGGGAGGACAGCACCCGCGGGAGCACCAGGGCCGCCGGCCCCGCACCGGTGTCCACGACCACCTTCAGGCCGGACTCGGACACGCCTGAGGTGTCGATCGAGCTCGCGAGCTGGGCGGCGTACTCGTCCACCGAGCGGTGCGGCGTGTGGATGTCGCCGATCTCCCCGGGGAAGGCCCGGCGGAAGTCGCGGCGCACGAGGATCCGCTCCAGCCTCTGGCGCTCGGGGACCGACAGGTCGGATCCGGTCCGGTCCAGCAGGAGCAGGTCCAGGCTCTCCGGCACGCCGAGGCTCGTGCGCAGGTACACCCCACCCTGGGCTGACCGCGTGGTGTCGGTGCGCACGACCGGCAGCGGGGTGATGCGCAGGTCGCGGACGTTCAGGCCGGCGGCGGTGAGGGAGCCGGCGAGGCAACGGTTCATCGCCCGGGCGGCACGGGAGTGGTCGCGGCCGACCGTCACCGACGACCCCTTGGGCAGCAGCGCCGCGTACGCGGCCGCCAGGCGCACGACCATCTCCGGGGTGATGTCGAGGTTGACGATCCCGCTGACCCCACGGGGGCCGAACAGCGAGCGGTGCGCCTGGGCCTCCCAGATCACGTTGTCGGTGATGACGGCGCCGGCCTCGATCTGCTTGGCCGGGTACACGTGGACCCCGGCGCTGACCTGCACCTCCTCCCCCAGCACGCACTGGTCGGCGATCACGGCGCCGGCGGCGACGTGCACCCCCGCGCGGATCTCGCACGAGCGCCCGATCAGGGCGGAGGTGATCTCCGAACCGGTGTCGACGTAGACGCTCCCGTCGAGCAGGGAGCCCACCACACGCGCCCCCCGCCGGAGGACCACGTTGCTCCCCAGGACCGTCCCGGGCCCCACCACGCACCCGGTCTCCACACGGGCATGGGCCCCCACGAAGCAGGGGGACTCCAGGACCGACACCGCGATCGACCACGGCCCCCTCGCCGAGCCAGACCTGCGGAGCGACCTCGAATCCGCTCACCTGCGCGTCCACACGACCCCGCAGCACGTCGCCCTGGACGGCCAGGTAGCTGTCGATGGTGCCGACGTCCTCCCAGTAGCGATCGGTCACGTAGCCGTAGATCGACTCCCCCGCTGCCATCAGCTCCGGGAAGATGTCCGCCGACCAGTCGACCTTCTCGTCGGCCGGGACCAGCGCCAGGACCTCGGGGGCCATCACGTAGATGCCGGTGTTCACGGTGTCGGAGAAGACCTGGCCCCACGTCGGCTTCTCGATGAATCGCTCGATGCGCCCGTCCTCGGCCGTGATGACGTTCCCGAACTCGATGACGTTGGGCTTGCGGGCGAGGGCGACCGTGACCATCGCCCCGGTGCGCTGGTGGAACTCCACCAGCGCCGTGAGGTCGATGTCGGTCAGGGCATCACCGGACACCACCAGGAACGGCTCGTCGGCCAGGCCCTCCTCCGCGTTCTTGACACTGCCGGCGGTGCCGAGCGGGACGGACTCGGTCGCGTAGGACAGGCTCACCCCGTACTCGTCACCGTCACCGAAGTAGGAGCGGATGCTCGCCGCGAGGTACTGCACCGTGACGACAGCCTGGTCGATGCCGTGCCTGTTCAACAGGCGCAGCAGGTGGCCCATGATCGGCTCGCCCACGACAGGAAGCAGCGGCTTGGGCACGTTGGTCGTCAGGGGCCGCAGGCGGGTGCCCTCGCCGCCGGCCATCACGACGGCGCGCATGCGCTACGCCCCCACCACGGCAGGACGCTGGGACAGCACCTCCCGGGTCTGGCGGATGTACAGGACGGCGCTGTACAGGTA
Source organism: uncultured Actinomycetes bacterium (assembly GCA_963700395.1). Lineage (GTDB taxonomy): Bacteria > Actinomycetota > Actinomycetes > S36-B12 > CAIYMF01 > Prado023. The sequence goes on from CAVOXI010000001.1 coordinate 734,742, forward strand.
CAGCCCGGTGCCCCACAGGGCCAGCGCCCACCCTGCGACGCGGGCGATCTCCTGGATCAGCGACTGGGGTTCGGCGCCCCAGAGCAGCAGGGGGAAGGAGAGCATGAGGTTGAAGGTGGCCGCCTTCCCGATGAAGTTGACCGGCAGCCCGGTCACGCCCCTGCCCCGGAGCCGCGCCATCTCCACCGCGAGAACAGCATCGCGCAGCACCAGGAGGGCCACGAACCAGAGCGGGACGACGTCGCGGATGAGCAGGACCACCAGGACGGTGACCGTCGAGAGGCGATCGGCGATGGGGTCGAGCAGCTGGCCCATCCTCGTGACCTGGTTCCAGCGCCGCGCCAACCACCCGTCGAAGAAGTCCGTGGCCCCACCGAGCGCGAGGACGAATGCCGCCAGGCCGTCCTCCTGCGGGACCAGGGCCAGCCAGGCGAACAGCGGGATCGTCAGCAGGCGGATGCCACTGAGAACGTTGGGCACCGTCCAGACCACGGTCGGTCCGGACCGACCGGCTCCTGCACGCGCATGGCTCGCCCCATCCACCTCGATGCTGGGCAGAAGCGTACCCCGACGCGGGACCGCGACGGTCCGGAAGAGGCCTGCCGTGGGTTGCATCGCGCTCGTGACGGGCCGTCGAGCGGCCGATCCCCTGCCCACGTGGCCTGGGCCCCTCAGCGGCCCGTGAACGACGCCTTGCCTGCGCCCTCGGCGAGGAACGACTCCATCCCGATCCGGCGGTCGTCGGTGGCGAACAGGCCCGCGAACTCCAGCCGCTCGATCTGGCACCCGGTGGCGATGTCCACCTCCAGGCCCTGGTTGACCGCGCGCTTGGCAGCGGCCAGCGCCAGCGGGGCACCGACGGCGAACTGCCCGGCGAGCGCGAGCGCCTCGTCGTAGACGGCATCGTCGGGGACCACCCGGTCAGCCAGCCCGAAGGACTTCGCCTCCTCGGCCCCCACGTACCGCCCCGTCAGGATCATGTCCTTGGCGCGGGCAGGGCCGATCAGTCGCGGCAGCCGCTGGGAGCCGCCCAGCCCCGGGATCACGCCCAGGAGGACCTCGGGCTGCCCCAGCTTCGCCCGCTCGCCCACGACGCGCAGGTCGGCGCACAGCGCCAGCTCGCACCCCCCGCCCAGCGCGAACCCCGTGACGGCAGCGACCACCGGCATCGGCAGCCCCGCCACCGCATTGAACGACTCCTGGAGCAGGTGCGAGGCACCGGCCATGTCCTGGTAGGTCATGGCTGCCATCTCCTTGATGTCCGCGCCGGCCGCGAACATCCGCGGGCCGCCGTAGATGACGACCGCGCGCACGTCGCCGGAGCGCGCGAGCCAGCGGGCCGCAGCGAGGATCTCCTCCTGCATTGCCAGGTTCAGGGCGTTGACCGGCGGGCGGTCCAGGCGCAGCGTGGCCACCCCACCCTCCAGCTCGACGCGGGTGAGCTCACCCTGGACGACAACGTCAGCGGACATGTGGCACTCCTCGATCGCGGCTCTCCTGCGGGCACGTTCGAGCCTAGCCACACGGCCCCGGCGGCAGGGCAACGGGCCGGGACGGGACCTCGCGGGTACCCTGAGCCCGTGCACGGAGCAGTGGAGGGCCTCAGAGGAGCTGTTGGCGACGGGGTCGCGTCGGTGACATCCATGTCCCTGGCCGCCGAACAGCTGCCCGACGCCTGGCCCGGCACCTGGAACCCACTGGGGGTCACACTCGACGCCGAGGGCGCCAATGTCGCTGTGTGGTCCGAGGGAGCCCATGCCGTGGACCTCTGCCTGTTCGGCGAGGACGGCCGCGAGCGACGGGTCGCACTCAGCGAGACGACCTTCCACACCTTCCACGGCTACGTGCCCGGGATGAAGGCGGGCGACCGCTACGGCTTCCGGGTCCACGGATCGTGGGACCCGTGGCGAGGGGACCGGTGGAACAGCGCGAAGCTGCTCATGGACCCCTATGCCCGCGCGATCGAGGGCGAGTACGTCCCGCACCCGGCCACTCGCGGGCACGTCGGCCACGATGACACCGTGCGCGACGACCGTGACTCCGCGCCCTACGTGCCCCGGTGCGTGGTCGTCGCCGACGACGAGTTCGACTGGCGCGGGGACGTCCGGCTGAACACCCCGTGGACCCAGACCGTGATCTACGAGGCACACCTCAAGGGACTCACGGCACGGCACCCCGGAGTGCCCGAGGCGCTGCGAGGGACCTACGCCGGACTGGCCCATCCGGCGGTGATCCAGCACCTCACCGACCTCGGGGTGACAGCTGTCGAGCTGCTGCCGATCCACCACTTCATCAGCGAGGACCACGTCCTGTCCCATGGGCTGACCAACTACTGGGGGTACAACACCCTCGGGTTCTTCGCGCCGCACGCGGCCTACAGCTCGTCGGGGAGCCGGGGCCAGCAGGTGACCGAGTTCAAGGAGATGGTGCGCGCCCTGCACGCGGCCGGGCTCGAGGTCATCCTCGACGTCGTCTACAACCACACGGCGGAGGGCAACGAGCAGGGCCCGACCCTGAACTTCCGCGGCATCGACAACGAGGGCTACTACCGCCTGAGCCACGGCCGGCAGTACGCCGACTACACGGGCTGCGGCAACACCCCCGACGCCGCCCAGCCGCACGTGCTCCAGCTGATCATGGACTCCCTGCGCTACTGGGTCACCGAGATGCACGTCGACGGCTTCCGGTTCGACCTCGCCAGCGCCCTGGCCCGTTCCTTCCACGATGTCGACATGCTCGGCTCGTTCATGTCGACCATCCAGCAGGACCCGGTCCTGCGGACCGTCAAGCTGATCGCGGAGCCCTGGGACATCGGCGCCGGTGGCTACCAGGTCGGGGAGTTCCCCCCGCTGTGGACCGAGTGGAACGACAAGTTCCGCGACTGCACCCGCGACTACTGGCGCGGCTTCGGCTCGCTGTCGGAGCTGGGCTGGCGACTGACCGGTTCCGCCGACCTGTACGCCAGTGAGGGCCGCGCGCCGTTCGCGTCCATCAACTTCGTGACCGCGCACGACGGCTTCACGCTGCGCGACCTCACGACCTACTCGCACAAGCACAACCTGGTGAACAAGGAGCACAACCGCGACGGCACCGACAACAACCGCTCGTGGAACCACGGCGTCGAGGGTGATACCGAGGACCCGGACATCAACGCCCTGCGCCAACGCCAGGTCCGCAACCTGCTCACCACGCTCCTGTTGAGCACCGGGGTCCCGATGCTCACGGCCGGGGACGAGATGGGGCGCACCCAGGGCGGGAACAACAACGCCTACTGCCAGGACAACGAGATCTCCTGGGTCGACTGGGACCTCGAGGCCTGGCAGCGCGACCTGTTCGCCTTCACGTCCGGCGTCATCCACCTGCGTCGCGCCCATCCTGTGTTCGCGCGGCCCTACTACTTCGAGGGCACGGCAGCCGATGCGGGCCACGCGAAGGACCTCGCATGGCTGCGCGGTGACGGCCGTGAGTTCACCGAGGTCGACTGGCACTTCAGCGACAACAGGATGATCGGCATGTACCTGTCAGGGGACCTCCAGTCGCGGGGACCACGCGGGGAGCGCCTCTCGGACGACCCGTTCCTGCTGGTCCTCAACGGCAGCGGGCACTCGGGCACGTTCCTGCTCCCCGGTGAGCCCTTCGGGACCCACTACCAGGTGGTCGTCGACACCGTCGGGGGATTCGCCGGCGAGGTCGGGCACACCCGGACTCATGGGACCTCGCTGCCGATGCCGCCCTTCAGCGCGAAGCTCCTGCGCGTCGCCAGGCGCTGAGGTCAGCGGCGGCGCTGCTGCAGGTCGCGCAGCCAGTGGGCGCTCGCCTTGGGCGTGCGCGCCTGGGTGACCGGGTCGACATGCACGATGCCGAACCGCTGGCGCCAGCCCTCGGCCCATTCGATGTTGTCGAACAGCGACCACGCCAGATAGCCACGGACGTCGATCCCCTCGGCCCGCACGCTGACGACCTGCGCGAGGTGGTCCTGCAGGTACTCGACGCGTTGCGGATCGTCACACACCCCGTCGATGACCACGTCGGGGCAGGCCATCCCGTTCTCGGCGACCCACAGGGGCACGCCGGGCACAGCCTCGGCGGTCTTGCGCAGGGTGGTGCCCAGCCCGTCGGCGTTGACCTCCCAGCCCATCGTGGTGAGCGGTCCGCGCGGCGAGAAGTGCACCGGAGGGCAGCCGGGATGCGCCGAGACGTCCTGGGCGACCGCACGCTCTGCCGACTCATCGACGTGGACGAGCCTCTGCACCGTGTAGTAGTTCACGCCCAGCCAGTCCAGCGGTGCGCCGATGGCCGACTCGTCGGCACTGGAGACGAACGACCAGTCCGTGATCGCCGACGTGCTGGCCACGACGTCGGCGTTGATCCCGCGGCCGGCGAGTGCATCCAGCCACAGGTCGTTCTGGAGGCCGTCGATGTGACGGGCCGCCCGGAGCAGCACGGGGTCGTCGCGATACTGGTCGTCAGGGAACGAGGGCATCAGGTTCAGGACGATCCCGGCATTGCGGGCTCCGGCGGCCCTCAGGCCCTCCATCCCCCGCGCGTGGGCCACCAGCAGGCGGTAGGCGACCTCCAGGGATTCCCCGGGCGCCTGCCGCCCCGGCGCGTGGATCCCGGCCGCGTGCCCCAGGAAGGCCGAGCACCAGGGCTCGTTGAGCGTCGCCCACGAGCCCACACGGTCACCGAGTCGTGACGCGATGGCGTTCGCGTACAGCCCGAACAGCTCGCCGGTGGCAGGCGTCAGCCACCCGCCCTCGGCGTGCAGCTCGCTGGGCAGGTCCCAGTGGTAGAGCGTGACCAGGGGCGTGATCCCCTGCTCGAGCAGTGCATCGCAGAGCCGGTCGTAGTGATCGAGGCCGGCCACCGAGATCGGACCGCGGCCCCCCGGCTGCACCCGGGCCCAGGAGATCGAGAACCGGTAGGCATCCACCCCGAGCCAGCCGAGCAGCTCGACGTCGGACTCCATCCGGGCAACGTGCTCGCAGGCCGGGTCCCCCACGCTCCCGTCCGCGATCGCGCCGGGGACGGCCGCGAAGTCGTCCCAGATGGTGCGCCCGCGCGACGCCGTTGCCCCCTCGACCTGCCACGCCGAGGTACCCACCCCGACCGTGAAGTCCTCCGGCAGGGCGGCGGAGAGATCGACCACGTGCTATCCCTTGACCGACCCGGCCAGCATCCCGCGGACGAAGAAGCGCTGGAACGACAGGAACACGAGCAATGGGACGATCATGGAGATGAAGGCTCCAGCCGAGAGCAGGTGCCACTGGGACCCGCGGTTACCGGCGAGGTCGGCAACCCTGACGGTCAGCGGTGCCACCTCCGGACTGGCACCGAACGTGAGGCCGACGAGCAGGTCGTTCCAGACCCAGAGGAACTGGAAGATCGCGAACGCGGCGATCGCCGGCATCATCAGGGGCATCATGATCTTGAAGAAGATGGTCAGGTGGCCGGCACCGTCCACGCGGGCCGCCTCGACGAGCTCCTTGGGCAGCTCGCTCATGAAGTTGTGGAGCAGGTAGATCGCCAGCGGGAGGGCGAAGATGCTGTGCGCGATCCAGATCGGCCAGAAGGTGCCGGCGAGCCCGCCCTTGACGAAGAGGGTGAGCAGCGGGACCAGGGTCACCTGGATCGGGACGATCTGCAGGGCGAAGACGGCCACGAACAGGAACCTGGCCCCCCGGAAGTTCATCCAGGCGAAGCCGTAGGCCGCCATGCACGCGATGCTGATGGGGATGATGACCGCCGGGATCGTGATCACCAGGGAGTTCACGAAGTAGGAGGCGAGGTCGGTGGTGCCGCCGAACAGGGCCTGCCGGTAGTTGTTCAGGGTGAAGGACGGGTCCTGCCACACGGTCCACCAGCCGGACCTGCGGATGTCGGCAGCGGGCCGGAAGCTCGTGATGAGCAGGCCCAGGGTCGGGATCGTCCACAGGATGGCGATGACGGCGGCGATCACCGAGGCCCAGACCGACTTCTGCCGCAGCGCGATGCTGGCCTCGGTCGCCTTGGGCGCCTTGGCCGCGAGGACCAGGTCCTCGCCCTCCGGGATGGTGTGGGCGGCGGGATTCAGGGCCGTCATCAGTTGGCCGCCTTCCGGAGCTGGGAGATGTTGTACGCGATGATCGGGATGACGAGGATGAAGAGCAGGACTGCCAGCGCCGCGCCCAGGCCGGCGTTGTCGTACCGGAAGGACTGGGTGTAGAACTCGTTGGCCACGACGCTGGTCTTGAACCGGCCGCCGGTCATGGTCCGGACGATGTCGAAGACCTTCAGGGTGCCGATGGCGATCGTCGTGAGCACGACGATCATCCCGGGTCGGATGCTGGGCAGGGTGATGTGGCGGAACATCTGCAGCCCGGAGACCCCGTCGAGCTTCGCGGCCTCGATGATGTCGTCGGGGATCGCCTTGATCGACGCCGACAGCACGGTCATCGCGAAGCCTGCCTGGATCCAGATCATGACCACGATCAGGAAGAACGTGTTCCACGGCTCTGTGAGCAGGAACTGGTAGGTGTCCAGTCCGAGGGACTTGATGATCTGGTTCGCCAGGCCGATCTGCGTCACCTGCGTGGGTCGGTAGTCGTACACGAACCGCCAGATGATCGAGGCACCGACCATGGAGATGGCCATCGGGATGAACACGAGGGCCTTGGAGAAGGACTCGGTCCGGGTGCGGTCGACCAGGACGGCGTAGATGAGCCCGATCAGGGTGGCGGCGATGGGCACGAGCAGCACCCAGATCGCCGTGTTGACCAGGACCCGCTGGTACTCGGGCTCGCGGAACAGCGTCAGGTAGTTCTCCAGTCCGACGAACGCGCTGCTGTCAGCGTTCTGGAAGGACTGCGTGATCGTGAGGACCGCCGGATAGATCAACCCCACGGCCAGCATGATCATGGTGGGGACGATGAACGCGGCCACGGTCAACGGCTCCTGCGCCCGACCGCGGATCCTGCTGATGACGAACAGCAGGACTGCGAAGAAGACGGCGAAGGTGCCGATGGCGAGGAACATCTGGAGGAACTTCTCAGGCGTCGTCACAGCAGATGATCCTTCCATCAGCCCGGGCACCCAGTCGCGCTGGCCCGGTGCTGTTGCGTGCGGATTGGGTGGTGCAAGTGCGCGCTGCTGAGCAGCGTGGAAGATGAACTGGGGGGCCAGCCGTGATCGGCCGGCCCCCCAGCACTAGCTGGCGATCAGGACGTCGGCCAGGACTCCTCGATGAAGTCCAGCGTGTCCTGCGTCGACTTGCCGGTGATCCACTCGGTCATGCCCGTCCAGAACGAACCGGCACCAACAGCGGCCGGCATCAGGTCGGACGCGTCGAACCGGAACTGGCTGTTCGGGTCCTGCAGGGTGTCCACCACGATCCGGGTCAGGCCCGTGTACAGCGCGGGATCGACATTGAGGTTCGCGCTGGCAATGCCGGTGCTGTTCTTGGCCAGGCTGGTCGCGTAGTCCGCAGTCGAGAGCCACTCCTGCGCGGCAACGACCTCGGGACGATCAGCGTAGGCAGTGATGAACTCGCCGCCGCCGAGGACCGGCTTGGTCGCCGGGTCTGCCGCGGGCAGGTAGAACGCGAAGACGTCGCCGTCCTCAGCCACGGTCGTGCCCTCGGGGAACTGCGAGGCGTAGAACGTCGCCTGGCGGTGCATGGCGCAGGTGCCGTCAAGGATGGTCAGGCCACCGTCCTGGAACGTGGTGGACGCGATCGACTTCACGTCGCCGTAGCCACCGTTGACGTACTTGTCGTTCTTCAGGATCGCGCCGACCTCGTCGAGGGCCGCAGCGACCTTCGGGTCATTGAACGGGATCTCGTGGTTGAGCCACTGGTCGTAGACCTCGGGGCCGTTCACGCGCAGCATGACGTCCTCGAGCCAGTCGGTGGCCGGCCACCCCGTGGCGTCGCCGGAGCCGATGCCTGCGCACCACGGCTTGTCGACCACGCCGGACGCGGCGATGGTGTCAGACAGGGTCTTGAGGTCGGCCCACGTCGTGGGGATCTCCCAGCCGTTGTCGGCGAACATGCTCGGCGAGTACCAGACCAGCGACTTCATGTTCGAGCTGTTCGGGGGTGCGTAGAACACGCCGTCCACCGAGCCGTAGGACTTCCAGTCCGCCGTCCAGTTCTCGTCGACGTTCTTCTCCACCTGCGCCGACGGCTTCTTCACCGAGCCGGTCGCCACCTGGTTGGCCAGCAGGCCGGGCTGCGGGATGAGTGCGATGTCCGGTGGGTTGCCGGCCTTCTCGCGCACCTTGAGCTGGGCCTCGAACTCCGAGGAGCCCTCGAACTTGAGGTTGGCGCCCGTGCACTCCTCGAACGGCACGAAGGCAGCCTCGTACATCTCCAGCTCGGGGCTGAGGATGGAGGCGTAGATGCTGACCTCCTTGCCGGAGAGGTCGCCGTACGCCGTGTAGTTGGCGCACTCGTCGGCCACTGCGGCAGACGAGCCACCATCCGTAGCGGCTTCATCGGAGCCCGACGAGCACCCGGTGAGGGCCAGCGCGATGCTGGAGGCCCCAGCAGCTGCCAGCAGCCAGCGTGAGCGGGGAGATCTGGTCATAGAGATATGTCTCCTTGTGATGCGGGATCGGGGCGGGATACCGCCCTCGCGTGCAGCATTGCGCGTGCAGGGGGGCCCAGCAAAGACAAACGGGATGCAAAAGCCATGCAAGTGATAACGATTCGGTAACGGGGTTCTTACCGAACCGTCATATCGATGCCCTGACAGGGTCCCCGGCTCAGTTCCGGCCCCAGGCCCTCGGCCGCACCCCTGCCGGAGAGGCAGTCGAGTCCCGGACCACCAGGAGGGTCGGGACCACGACCCGCTGCGCCGCGTGGGCATCACCGTGGTGGCCGATGAGCCCCGCCAGCTGGAGCGCGGCCAGCTCGCCGAGCGTGCGCACGGGTTGGGCGACGGTGGTCAGCCCCATGCACTCGGAGATGTCATGGTCGTCGATGCCCACGATCGACAGGTCCTCCGGGATGCGCAGTCCCAGCGACCGCGCAGCCGCCATGGCACCGAAGGCCATCTCGTCGCTCTCCGCGAACAGCGCCGTCGGACGGTCCTCCCGTTCCAGGAGGCCCAGGGCCACGCGTTGGGCTCCGCGCACGGAGAAGTCGGCGCTGACCTCGAGGTTCGGGTCCCAGGGCACCCCCGCCTCCTTGAGGGCCAGGAGGAACCCGCGCTTGCGCTCCGGCGGCGCGGTGAAGGGGATGCGTTCGAACGGCCGGCCCGACACCAGGCCGAGGCGCCGGTGCCCGAGGCCCAGGAGGTGGTTGGTGGCCGTCCGCGCGGCGGCGACGTCATCGATCTCGACGCTGTGCACCCCGGGCAGGGATGCGCCGAGGAGCACGAGCGGGATCCGCCGCTCGGCCAGCAGCGCGGCCTCGTCGGGCGCGGGTGGGACGTTCACGAGCAGGACCCCGTCGGCCTCCCGCCGGGGGATGTCACCCAGCAGCGCCCTGCGCCGGTCGTCGAGGTCGAGGAGCCGGTGGATCAGCACGACGATCCCCTTGCCCGCGAACGCCCGCTCGACCCCGTCGAGGGCGCTGGCGAAGTACCAGCGGTCGATGTAGGGCATGACCACTGCGACCCGGGCCCGGTCGGAGGCCGGCGGGGCGATCGTGTAGCCGAGCTGCTCGGCAGCCTGTTCGACCCGGATGCGGGTCGCCTCCGAGATGGCCCGGTGGCCGTGCAGGGCCCGTGACACGGTGGCCGTCGAGACGCCGGCGAGCTCCGCCACGTCGCGCACTGTCGTCACGGTCCACCTCCGCGCGGCACGTTACCGCCCTGCGCCCGCGATGGCCTCCTCGTGCGTGGACCATGAGCGCGCAGCGTCCGGGCGGTCGCTCATCAGCAGGCACCGGGGTGCCCCCGGGTAGTAGCGTCTCCGAGGTGATCGGTCGATTCCCCAGCATTGACATCAGCCCAGTCGTCGAGGGCGGGCGCTACCCCGTCAAGGCGGTTGTCGGAGAGACCTTCCCTGTGTCCGTCACCGCCTTCCGTGAGGGGCACGACGCGATGAGCGTCGAGGTCCAGTTCCTCCCACCGGGCTTCGTCGCCCCCGAGTTCACCGTCGGTGAGCCCGATGGGCCGCTCCTGCGGCTGCATGAGGTCGGCCCGACCCAGCCCGATCGCTGGACCGTGGACGCCCAGCTCGATCGTGAGGGTGACTGGACCTACTACATCATCACCGCAGGCGATCCCTACGGGACCTGGAAGCACAAGGCGGAGATCAAGCTGCCCGCCGGGATCGACGTCGAGCTCGAGCTCGAGGAGGGAGCCAGGGTCCTCGACCGAGCGGCCGCGCAGGCCGGCACGGCGCACGCGAGCAAGGTGCTCACCGAGGCTGCGGCTGCCATGCGTGACACCGAGGAGACCGCAACCCAGCGCCTCTACGCTGCCGAGGCACCCGCCGTCCAGGAGGCACTGGCGGAGTTCCCGCTGCGGGAGCGCCCGCACAGGTCCGGACCCTGGCCGGTACGGGTGGAGCGCCAGCGGGCGCTGTACGGGGCGTGGTACGAGTTCTTCCCCCGTTCGGAGGGCGCGACCCTCAACCCACCGCGATCAGGCACCTTCCGCACCGCCGCCCTGCGCCTGCCCGCCGTGGCCGCGATGGGCTTCGACGTGGTGTACCTGCCCCCGATCCATCCGATCGGCCACACGTTCCGCAAGGGCCCCAACAACACGCTGACCCCCGGACCCGACGACCCGGGCTCCCCGTGGGCCATCGGCTCGGAGGCAGGCGGGCACGACACGGTGCATCCGGACCTCGGCACCATGGACGACTTCGAGCACTTCATGTCCGTGGCCGCGGAGAACGGCCTGGAGGTGGCACTGGACTTCGCCCTGCAGGCCTCACCGGACCATCCCTGGGTCGCGGAGCACCCCGACTGGTTCGTGACGCGCGCCGATGGCTCCATCGCCTACGCGGAGAACCCTCCGAAGAAGTACCAGGACATCTACCCGATCGCCTTCGACGCCGACTTCGACGGCCTCGTGGCGGAGTGCGAGCGGATCCTGCGGCTCTGGATGGGCAAGGGCGTGCGGATCTTCCGCGTCGACAACCCGCACACCAAGGCGGTCCACTTCTGGGAGGTGCTGTTCGGGCGGATCCACGCCACCGACCCGGACGTGCTGTTCCTGGCTGAGGCGTTCACCCGGCCCGCCATGATGCGCACGCTCGGCACCGTCGGTTTCCACCAGAGCTACACCTACTTCACCTGGCGCAACACGAAGTGGGAGCTCGAGACCTACTTCACCGAGCTGAGCACCTTCGCCGCGGACTACATGCGGCCCAACTGCTTCGTGAACACCCCGGACATCAACCCGCTGTTCCTCCAGTCCGGGAACAAGGCGGCCTTCGCCATCCGGGCCACCCTCGCCGCCCTGCTGTCCCCCACCTACGGGGTCTACGCCGGCTTCGAGATCTACGAGCACAAGCCGCTGGCCCCGGGCAAGGAGGAGTACCTGGACTCCGAGAAGTTCCAGTACCGCCCCCGCGACTGGGCGGCGGCCTCGCACACCAGCCTCGTGCCCTACCTGACGCTGCTCAACCGGATCCGCAGGGAGCACCCCGCGTTCCACGAGCTGCGCAACCTGCGGTTCGAGTCGATCGACAACTCACAGATGATCGCGTGGTCGAAGCGGACCGCCGACGAGGTCGTGGTGGTCACATGCGTGCTGGACCCCAACGGCCCGCAGGCCGGAACCCTGCACCTGGACCTCGCAGCCCTCGGGTTCGGCCATGACGAGCAGGTGCTCGCCCGCGATCTCGTCACCGGCCAGACCTGGGCGTGGGGCTCGCACAACTACATCCGGCACGATCCCAACTTCACATGTGCACATGCCGTTGTTCTCGAGAGGATGCCATGACCCCGTCCAACACCCCCGCAGATCCCGGCACGCCGAGCGCTGGAGGCCCCAACACGCCGAAACCGGCGGCATCCGCCCCAGCGGCATCCGCCCCTCCGGCAGCCGCCACCTCGCCCGCTGCCCCTGCCGCGGCAACGGGGCCGGCCAAGCGTCCGGTCGACACCGGTGACATCGACCGGCTCGTCGACGGCGCGAGCGCAAGCCCGCACGCGATCCTCGGCGCCCACCCCTTCGGCGGCGCAGTGACCATCCGCGTGCTGCGCCCGATGGCCAAGGAGGTCGTCGTCGTCACGCCCGAGGGACGTCACCCGATGCTCCACGAGCACCGCGGTGTGTGGGTCGTCGTCCTGCCCGGTGACGCGGTGCCTCCCTACACCATCGACGTCGACTACGGGCAGGGGCTGATCCCGGCCGACGACCCGTACCGCTTCCTCCCGACCCTCGGGGAGCTGGACCTGCATCTCATCGGCGAGGGCCGCCACGAGGAGCTGTGGAAGACCCTCGGTGCGCACGAGCGCACCTATGAGAGCCCGTTCGGGCTCATCACTGGCACGTCCTTCGCCGTCTGGGCCCCCAGCGCCGAGGGCGTCCGGGTGGTCGGGGACTTCAACGGCTGGGACGGCACCGGGCATCCGATGCGCTCGATGGGCAGCACCGGCGTCTGGGAGCTGTTCATCCCGAACATCGGCAACGGCACGACGTACAAGTTCTCGATCCTGGGCAAGGACTGGGTGTGGCGCGAGAAGGCCGACCCCATGGCCTTCCACACCGAGGTGCCCCCGTCCACGGCGTCGGTCGTCTACACCTCCGAGTACGAGTGGGGTGATGACCAGTGGCTGGCCACGCGTGCCGAGACCGATGTCATCAACGCCCCGATGAGCGTCTACGAGGTGCACCTGGGTTCGTGGCGCCTCGGCCTGGACTACCGCCAGATCGCCGACGAGCTGGTGGCCTACGTGTCCGAGATGGGCTTCACGCACGTGGAGCTCATGCCGGTGGCCGAGCACCCGTACGCCCCGAGCTGGGGCTACCAGGTGACCTCCTACTTCGCCCCGACCTCGAGGTTCGGCAAGCCCGACGACTTCCGGTTCGTCGTGGACCGCCTGCACCAGGCGGGCATCGGCGTCATCCTGGACTGGGTCCCGGCGCACTTCCCGAAGGACGCGTGGGCCCTGGCCCGCTTCGACGGGACCGCCCTCTACGAGCACGCCGACCCGCGCCGCGGCGAGCAGCCCGACTGGGGCACCTACGTGTTCGACTTCGGCCGAACCGAGGTACGCAACTTCCTGGTCTCCAACGCCATCTACTGGCTCGAGGAGTACCACATCGACGGCCTGCGCGTGGACGCCGTGGCCTCGATGCTCTACCTGGACTACTCGCGCAACGAGGGCGAGTGGCTGCCCAACCAGTACGGCGGCCGGGAGAACCTCGACGCCGTGGCCTTCCTCCAGGAGATGAACGCGACCGTCTACAAGCGGGTCCCGGGCGTGGTCACGATCGCCGAGGAGTCCACGTCCTGGCCGGGCGTCACCAGGCCCACGTACCTCGGCGGCCTCGGGTTCGGGCTGAAGTGGAACATGGGCTGGATGAACGACTCGTTGGGCTACATCTCCCGCGAGCCGGTCCACCGCATGTGGCACCACAACGAGATGACCTTCGCCATGGTCTACGCGTGGAGTGAGCACTTCACGCTGCCCATCTCCCACGACGAGGTGGTGCACGGCAAGGGCTCGTTGGTCCAGAAGATGCCCGGCGACCGCTGGCAGAAGACCGCCAACCTGCGCGCCTACCTGGGCTACATGTGGGCCCACCCCGGCAAGCAGCTGCTGTTCATGGGCTCGGAGTTCGCCCAGACCTCCGAGTGGAGCGAGGAGCGGGGCCTCGAGTGGTGGCTGTGCGAGTACCAGGACCACTACGGGGTGCAGCACTGCGTGCGGGACATGAACACCGCGTACCGCGAGACCCGTGCCCTGTGGGACCAGGACAACACGCCCGACGGCTTCCAGTGGATCGACGCGAACGACGCCTCCGGCAACGTGTTCTCGTGGCTGCGCCTGGGCACTGACGGCTCGGTCCTGGCCTCCATCACCAACTTCTCCCCCGTGGTGCGCGGCGACTACCGCGTCGGCCTGCCGAGCACCGGCTACTGGCGCGAGGTCCTCAACACCGATGCCGAGGCCTACGGCGGCTCCGGCGTCGGCAACTTCGGCGGCGTCGTGGCCGAGGAGCAGGCCTGGCACGGCCGGCCGGCTTCGGCCATGGTCACGCTCCCCCCGCTGGCGACCGTCTGGCTGAGCTACGACGCCGAGGCGACTGGGCCCGCCGAGGATGAGGCCGCGGAGGACGCCCCCACCGACTGACCGCCCGCTCGACGGGTGATCCGTCCGCTGCCGACGTCCCGACGTCGGCGAGGCGGATGGATCACCCGCGGTGGTCGCCGGCGCGAGCCCTGCTGGGACCTAGAACAGGGCGTTGGCGAGGTCGATGCGGGCGCGGGCGACTGAGGGGTCGTCCGGCCCGACGACCTCGAACAGGTCGAGCAGATGGGTTCGCACGCGGTCGCGGTCGTCGCCCGCGGTGAACCGGATGGCCCCCGTGAGCCGGGCGAAGGCCTCCACCGGCCTGCCGTCGAGCACCAGGACGTCGGCGGCCGCCTCCTGCGCCGCGAGGTCGTCCGGCGCCGCATCAGCCGCTGCGAGGATGGCGGCGTGCTGGGCGCCGCCCACCCGCTCGAAGACGCCCACGAGGGCCAGCCCGGCGCGGGCAACTGGGTCAGCGGGGGCAGTGTCGAGGATCGACTGGTAGGCGGCTCGGGCGGCTGCCCAGTCCCCTGCCTCGATCGCGTCGTAGGCAGCCTCCATCCGAGGATCGACAGGCTCCGGCGTGACCTCGGCAGCGGTGGTGCCGGCGGGCGCAGCCCCACCGACCGTCCCGTTGACGCCGTTCGCCTCCGCCAGGGTGAGCAGCTCCTCGAGGTAGGCCCGGACCTGGGGCTCGGGAAGTGCCCCCTGGAACAGCGGCAGCGGACGACCTCCGACCACGGCGAACACGCTCGGGATCGACTGCACCTGGAAGGCCTGGGCGATGGCCGGATTCGCATCCACGTCCACCTTGGCCAGGACCCACCGTCCGGCGTACTCGTCAGCGAGCCTCTCGAGGATCGGTGAGAGTGTCTTGCAGGGCCCGCACCAGGTGGCCCAGAGGTCCAGCACGACGGGGACCTGCATGGACAGGTCCATCACCTCGGACTGGAAGTTTGCGTCGCTGACGTCGACGACCACTGGCAGGACGCTCGGGTTCGCGCTGCGCTCGGCTGCGCGCTGCTCGGCCTGCGCCTGTGCCTCGCGCGCCGCGGCAAGGGCACCGAGGTCGACGGCTCCATATCCAGACATGTTGCTCATGGAGGCATTATTCCAGTTGCCGCGGCCTGGCGTTCCCGCACGAACGTCGGGCACGACCTGCCTCATTGGCACCGAGCCGTCCCCGGCAACTAACCTGAGGGTCATGGTGACCCGCGGATCGATCGTGCAGGCCGGCGACTCCGATGCGCAGTGGTATCGCAGTGCGGTGGTCTACGAGGTGTTCGTCCGGGGGTTCTTCGACGCCACCGCCGATGGCAACGGGGACCTGCGCGGGCTGACTGCCAAGCTGGACTACCTGCAGTGGCTCGGTGTCGACTGCCTGTGGATGCTGCCGTTCTACGCCTCGCCCCTGCGCGATGGCGGCTACGACATCTCCGACTTCCTGACCGTCCACCCGGACTACGGGACGATGGACGACGCCGTGACGCTCATCGAGGAGGCGCACAAGCGCGGGATCCGGGTCATCGCGGACCTGGTCGTGAACCACACCTCGGACCAGCACGCCTGGTTCCAGGAGTCGCGCTCGAGCCGGGACAACCCGAAGGCCGACTGGTACGTCTGGGAGGACGACGAGAGCCGGTGGTCCGAGGCCCGCATCATCTTCGTGGACTCCGAGTCGAGCAACTGGGCGTGGGACAGCACCCGCGGCCAGTTCTACTGGCACCGCTTCTACAGCCACCAACCGGACCTGAACTACGCCAACCCGCAGGTGCAGGAGGCCATGTTCGAGGTCGTGGACTACTGGCTCGGGGTGGGCCTGGACGGATTCCGCCTCGACGCGGTGCCCTACCTGTTCGAGTCCGACGGCACCAACGGGGAGAACCTGCCGGCAACCCACGAGTACCTGCGCGCGCTGCGCGCGCACGTCGACCAGAGGTTCCCCGGTCGGGTGCTGCTCGCCGAGGCCAACCAGTGGCCCGAGGACGTCGTGGAGTACTTCGGCGACGGCGACGAGTGCCACATGTGCTTCCACTTCCCCCTCATGCCCCGGATGTTCATGGCCCTGCGACGCCAGGACGCAAGCTCGGTGCACGACATCCTCGCGGGCATCCCGTCGATCCCCGACGGCTGCCAGTGGGGCATCTTCCTGCGCAACCACGACGAGCTGACCCTGGAGATGGTCACCGACGAGGAGCGGGACTACATGTACCAGCAGTACGCCACCGACCCACGGATGCGTCGCAACGTCGGGATCAGCCGGCGGCTGTTCCCGCTGGTGGACAACGACCGCCGCCAGGCCGAGCTCCTGCACTCCCTGCTGTTCACCCTGCCCGGGACGCCGATCCTCTACTACGGCGACGAGATCGGCATGGGCGACAACATCAACCTCGGCGACCGCGACGGCGTGCGCACGCCGATGCAGTGGACACCGGACCGCAACGGCGGGTTCTCCCACGCCGACTTCGCCTCGGTCTTCCTGCCCCCCTCGATGGATCCCGTGTACGGGTTCGGGGCGCGCAACGTCGAGTCGAGCCAGCGCAACTCCGCGTCGTTCCTGCAGTGGATGCGCAGGATGATCCAGATCCGCCGGGAGCATCCGATCTTCGGACTCGGCGGGCTGGCGCTGCTCCCGGCCGCGAACAGCTCGGTCCTGGCCTACATCCGCACGCCGGGGTCCTCGCGCCAACGGCCTGTCCTCTGCGTGGCCAACTTCTCCGCGTCGGCCCAGCCGGTCGAGCTCGGACTCGAGGAGCACGCCGGGAGCCGGCCCATCGAGCTCCTCGGCGGCGTGGAGTTCCCGCGCATCGGCGAGCTGCCCTACCTGCTGACGCTGCCACCGTTCGGGTTCCTGACGTTCGAGCTGAACCCGGACGACGAGGTCAACTGATCGACGACGAGGGAGCTGGATCGCAATGAGGTTCACAGGACGCGCAGGACGCCGGAACGGGCCACCTCAGGAGGGCCCCGACCTGGTGATCGTGGCCAATCGGCTCCCCGTGGAGTTCGACGCCGGCGAGGGATGGCGCCGGGCTCCCGGCGGCCTGGTCTCGGCGATGGAGTCGGTGCTGCGCGAGACCGAGGCGCTCTGGGTCGGCTGGAGCGGGCAGTTCAGCGACGACGCGGACGACGATGCTGCCGACGCGCCACCCCAGCTGCCCGACAAGGTCGGCGACATCGAGCTCGTGAGCGTCCCCCTGACCCACGCGGAGGTGTCGGCGCACTATGACGGCTTCTCCAACGGGGCGCTGTGGCCCAACTACCACGGCGGGATCGTTCCCCCGATCTACCACCGCAGCCAGTTCGAGGCCCACCGGGAGGTCAACGAGCGGTTCGCGAGCCTCGCCGCGGACAGCGCGCCCCTGGGCGCCCGGGTGTGGGTCCACGACTACCAGCTGCAGCTGGTGCCGGCGATGCTTCGCGAACGCCGCCCCGACCTGCGGATCGGCTTCTTCCTGCACATCCCCTTCCCTCCCGTGGAGATCTTCAGCCAGCTGCCCTGGCGGTCGCAGATCATCGAGGGGCTGCTCGGGGCCGACGTCGTGGGCTTCCAGACCTCGGATGCGGTGATCAACTTCCAGCGGGCGGCGCGCCGGTTCGCCGACGTGGTCGACTACCACGGGGAGCTGCACGTCGCACACGAGGGTGGGGCTCGGCCGGTCGCCGTCCGCGCCTTCCCCATCGGGATCCGCGCGAGCGACTACGCCGAGCAGGCGGGGCGTCCCGAGGTCCAGGAGCGTGCGCGGCAGATCCGCGCTGACGTCGGGGATCCCGAGGTCCTGCTCCTGGGCGTGGACCGGCTGGACTACACCAAGGGCATCGACGTGCGGATCCAGGCCGTGACCGAGCTCATGCTCGACGGTGACCTCGACCCCAAGCGCACGGCCTTCATCCAGGTGGCGCCCTCAACGCGGTCCAAGGTCGAGGAGTACCAGAAGATCCGCGACGACGTGGAGCTGCTGGTCAGCCGCGCGAACGGTGCGCTGGGACCGGTCGGCACCAACCCGATCCACTACATGCACCAGTCGATGGGCCCCGAGGAGCTCGCCGCCCTGTACGTGGCTGCCGACGTGATGCTGGTGACCCCGCTGCGCGACGGGATGAACCTCGTCGCCAAGGAGTACGTGGCCGCGAAGATCGACGACCAGGGGGCGCTGGTCCTCAGCGAGTTCACCGGCGCGGCGGAACAGATGTCCGAGGCCTGGCACGTGAACCCGTACGACATCCGGGGGATGAAGTACACGATCATGGCCGCACTCAAGGAGCCCACGGACGCGGCCATGATCCGGATGCACGCGCTGCGTGCGGGCGTCATCACCCACGACGTGGCGAAGTGGGCAGAGGACTTCCTCAGTGCGCTGTCACCGCCCGAGGCGCTGGTCGAGGACCCCGATGACGC
Organism: uncultured Actinomycetes bacterium; assembly: GCA_963700395.1. Lineage (GTDB taxonomy): Bacteria > Actinomycetota > Actinomycetes > S36-B12 > CAIYMF01 > Prado023. The sequence goes on from CAVOXI010000001.1 coordinate 753,320, forward strand.
CTGACCTGCGCGCGGCGCTCGAGGGGCTCCGGGGGGGCGCGGGGCTGTTGGTGGCCCTGGACTTCGACGGGACGCTCTCCCCCATCGTTGAGGTCCCCTCAGAAGCCCGTCCGGTGCCGGGGGCCCTGGACGTGCTGCGCACGCTCTCTGCCGGGCCGGGGACCACCGTCGTGCTTGTGTCGGGGCGGTCCCGGCGGGACCTCGCCGAGGTCAGCGGTGCCGGCGACGTGGCGATGCTGATCGGCTCGCACGGCCAGGAGATGGGCGCCGACCTCGCGCTGAGCCAGGAGGAGTCCGTGCTGCTGCGCGAGGTCCGGGCGAACGTCGAGGCTGCGGTGGGGCGCATCGCGGGAGTCCGCATCGAGGACAAGCCGGCGGGCCTCGCCGTGCACGTGCGTGGATGCGCGCAGGCTGACGGCGAGCGGGCACTGGACCTGGTCCGGGACCTTGCCGACGAGATGGCCGGCACGTTCTGCCTCGAGGGCAAGCTCGTCATCGAGATGTCCACCCGTCCCCTGGACAAGGGCTCGGCACTGCGGACCCTCATCGACGCGGACCCCGCCCGCCCGGTCCTGTTCGCCGGTGACGACATCACGGACGAGTCGGCGATGGCCGTCCTGCGGGCAGGTGACATCACCATCAGGGTGGGGCCGGGCGAGAGCCTCGCGAAGCACCGGGTCGCCGATCCGCACGCGATGCTCGAGGTGCTGGCCCTGCTGGCCGACGTGCGCGCGCCGGGCTGACCCGGGCGGGCCCTCCGGGCCGGGCCGGCGCACCCGGGTTCAGCGGCGAGCTGGGCGGTTCAGAGTTGGGCGGTTCTCAGATGGGCTCGCGGTACGTGCCCCACTGCCCGCGGAGGACGTCGCACATCTCCCCGAGCGTGGCCTCGACCCGCGCGGCGTCGATGAGGACCGGGACGAGGTTCGTGTCCGTCCGGGAGGCGTCGGCCAGCGCGGCCAGGGCCTTGTCGACCGCCGCGGAGTCCCGCGCCGCGCGCCGTGCGGCCAGTTGCTCCACCTGCACCCGCTCCACCTCGTGCGAGACGCGCAGGATCTCCAGCGGGGCCTCGCTCGCGTCCGTGCTGACGTTGACGCCAACCACCCGCTTGGCCCCCTCCTCCACCGCCCGCTGATGGTCGAATGCGGCGTCGGCGATCAGGCCGGTGAACCAGCCGTTCTCGATCCCGGCCAGCAGCCCGGAGGTCATGGGGCCGATCGGATGCGTCTCGCCGGGATGGCGCCGCTCGCCCAGCTCGCGGATCTGGTCGAAGATCGCCTCCGCCTGGGCCTCGATCCGATCGGTCAGGGCCTCGACGTACCAGCTGCCCCCGAGCGGGTCGGCGACGTTGGCGACGCCGGTCTCCTCGGCGATGACCTGCTGGGTGCGCAGGGCGATGCGGGCCGCCCTGTCGCTGGGGAGGGCGAGCACCTCGTCAAGGGCGTTGGTGTGCAGCGAGTTGGTCCCGCCGAGCACCGCGGCCAGGGCCTCGACCGCGGTGCGCACGATGTTGTTGTCCGGCTGCGGGGCAGTCAGGCTGACCCCGGCGGTCTGGGTGTGGAAGCGCAACCACTGGGCGCGCTGCGTGGTTGCGCCGTACTCGTCGCGCAGCCAGCGCGCCCAGATGCGCCGTGCCGCCCGGAACTTGGCGATCTCCTCGAAGAAGTCGATGTGGGCGTCGAAGAAGAACGACAGCCCGGGGGCGAACTCGTCGACGTCCAGCCCGCGCGACAGGCCGAGCTCGACGTACCCGAAGCCGTCGGCGAGTGTGAACGCGAGCTCCTGGGCAGCCGTGGAGCCGGCCTCACGGATGTGGTAGCCCGAGACGCTCAGGGGCTTGTACCTGGGCACGTTCGCGCCGACCCACTCCATGAGGTCGCCGATCAGGCGCAGGTGCGGCTCGGGGCCGAAGAGCCACTCCTTCTGGGCGGTGTACTCCTTGAAGATGTCGGTCTGCAGGGTCCCATCGAGCCGGCTGATGTCCGCGCCCTGGCGCTCGGCGGCCACCACGTACATCGCGAAGATGGGCACCGCCGGGCCGGAGATGGTCATCGAGGTCGTGACGTCGGCGAGCGGGATCCCGGCGAAGAGGGCATCCATGTCCCGCGCCGAGTCGATCGCGACGCCGCAATGGCCGACCTCGCCCCGGGCGAGCGCATCATCGGAGTCCCGACCCATGAGCGTGGGCATGTCGAACGCCACCGACAGACCGCCACCCCCGGCGGCCAGGATGTCGCGGAACCGCCCGTTGGTCTGCTCGGCGTTGCCGAACCCGGCGAACTGCCGGATGGTCCACAGCCTGCCGCGGTAGCCCGTCGGGTGGAGGCCACGGGTGAACGGGAACTGGCCGGGCCAGCCGATCTGCGCCACCGGCTCGGCCCCGTCGGGCGGGCCGTACACGGGCGCGACCTCGTCCCCGGAGAGGGTGGTGAAGTCCGAGTCGCGGACCTTGCCTGACGCGACGGCGGCGTCGTAGTCCGCCTCCCAGCGCGATCGACCGTCAGAGGTGCTCATGGCGGTCACGCTACTCGTCGCCGTCACCTGGGGCGCCAGGAGGACCGGGCCGCGGGCCGCCGGCCGCGGACTGGCAGGACGCGAAGCGCGCAACCTGCTCTCAGCCTGCGACCCCAGCGACGATCCGATCGGCGGCCGTGAAGGCGTCCGTGCGCCCGGCGGCGACGTCATCGGCGAGCCCGTCCAGGGCTCCCTCGCCGCCGAGGCCCGCGAACCTGGCCCGCAGCGCCGCCAGGGCGATCGCCTGGATCTCCGAGCGGGCCCGGCTGCGACGCCGGGCAGGGCCGGTCCCCGAGGTGGCCAGCCACTGCCGATGACCGTCGATGGCCGCCACCAGCTCCGCCACGCCCTCGCCGCGCGTGGCGATCACCTTGAGCACCGGGGGCTTCCATGCCCCAGCCTGGCCCGAGGGTCCCAGGCTGATCATGTGGCGCAGCTCGCGGGCGGTCGAGTCAGCACCGTCGCGGTCGGCCTTGTTCACCACGAAGATGTCGCCGACCTCGAGGATGCCCGCCTTCGCGGCCTGGATCCCGTCGCCCATCCCGGGGGCCAGCAGCACGATGGTCGTGTCGGCCTCGCCGGCGACCTCCACCTCCGACTGCCCCACGCCCACGGTCTCGACCAGCACGGGGTCGCACCCAGCAGCGTCCAGGACGCGGACCGCCTGCGGGGTCGAGGAGGCAAGGCCCCCGAGGTGGCCGCGGGAGGCCATCGAGCGGATGAAGACCTCCGGGTCGGTGGCGTGCTCCTGCATCCGGATCCGGTCCCCGAGCAGGGCGCCACCGGAGAAGGGCGAGGACGGGTCGACAGCCAGGACCCCGACACGACGCCCCGCCGCCCGGAACCCGGTGACCAGCGCCGAGGTGGTGGTGGACTTGCCCACCCCCGGGGAGCCGGTGAGGCCCACGACGTGGGCACTCCCCGACAGCGGGGCCAGCAATGCCATCAGCGCGCGCAACTGCCCCGCCCCGTCCTCGACGACCGTGATCAGCCGCCCGACTGAGCGCGGGTCACCGGCGAGGGCACGCTCGACCAGCTGGTCGACGTCCACGCTGCGCGTCACGTCATACCCCTCCTGCGACCCCCGGACCGCTGCGCCCTCAGGTCGTGGGGACCTTGACGATCAGCGCGTCGCCCTGGCCGCCACCGCCGCACAGGGCAGCCACCCCGATGCCACCGCCGCGCCGCTTGAGCTCGTTGGCCAGGTGCAGCACGATCCGCGCGCCGGACATGCCGACCGGGTGACCCATGGCGATCGCCCCACCGTTGACGTTGACCTTCTCCGGGTCCACGCCGAGCTTCTTGGTCGAGACGAGGCCAACGGCCGCGAACGCCTCGTTGAGCTCGAGCAGGTCGAGATCGGCCGGGGTGATCCCCTCCTTCTCGCACGCCTTGAGCACGGCATTGGCGGGCTGCTCCTGCAGCGAGGCGTCAGGGCCGGCGACCACGCCGTGCGCGCCGATCTCGGCCAGCCAGGTCAGGCCCAGCTCCTCGGCCTTCGCCCTGCTCATCACGACCACTGCGGCCGCGCCGTCGGAGATCTGCGACGCCGAGCCGGCCGTGATCGTGCCGTCCTTGGTGAACGCCGGGCGCAGCCGCGACAGCGAGTCGGTCGTGGTGTCGGCGCGCACGCCCTCGTCGACGCTGAACTCGATCGGGTCGCCCTTGCGCTGCGGGATCGAGACGGACACGATCTCGTCGTCGAACAGCCCGTCCTTCTGCGCCCTGGCCGCCAGCTGGTGCGAGCGGGCCGAGAAGGCATCCTGCTCCTCGCGGGTGAGGTCGTAGCGCGAGTTGAACTGCTCGGTCGACAGGCCCATCGCGAGCTGGTCGATGGCGCAGAACAGGGCGTCGTGGGCCATGGAGTCCTTCATCGTCCAGTCGCCGTACTTCACACCCTCACGGCTGCCGACCAGCACGTGCGGGGCGTTGGTCATCGACTCCATGCCGCCGGCGACGACGATGTCGAACTCACCGGCGCGGATCAGCTGGTCGGCCAGGGCGATCGCGTCGATGCCCGACAGGCACACCTTGTTGATGGTCAGCGCGGGCACGTCCAGCGGGATGCCCGCCGGCGAGTGCGGCCTGGCGAGCGGTGATCTGACCGGCACCGGCCTGGATGACGTGGCCCATGATCACGTACTGCACCTGGTCGCCGGAGACGCCGGCCCGCTCGAGTGCACCCTTGATGGCGATGCCACCGAGCTCAGCGGCCGAGAATCCCTTCAGGGAGCCGAGCAACCGGCCCATCGGGGTGCGTGCGCCGGCGACGATCACTGATCCGGACATGGCGTGCCTCTCTCTCCTGGGACCTGGCGTGCTGATTCACGCCCCACGATATCCACGCGAGCCCACCGACGGAACACCGGCTCTGCTCGTGCATGCGTTCGAAGCGGCGTCGCCGGGCCGAGCGCCCACGTCGCTGGCGTGGTACCGCGCGCGGAGGCCGGGATCGCCCACGGCGTAGGCTGAATCCACGCAGGCGCGCCCACGTGGCCGCCCGCTCCCCGGCTACAGGCCAGGTCCCGTGCCCGACAGGAAGGCGGTCCCCCATGGACGCTCCCACCCCCACTCCCGAGATGCCCGGTTCGTCACCGGTGGCGACCCTCGGTCCGCTGGTCGAGCGGATCGACCACGTCGGGCTGGCCGTGGCCGACCTCGACGTCGCCATCGCGTTCTACGAGCGGGCCTTCGGGCTGCACTCGGTCCATGAGGAGGTCAACGAGGAGCAGGGCGTGCGCGAGGCGATGATCGACGTCGCGGGCTCGGGATCGTTCCTGCAGCTGCTGGCCCCCCTGCGCGAGGACTCCCCCATCGGCAAGTTCCTGGCGCGCAGCGGTGAGGGGTTGCAGCAGCTCGCCTTCCGCGTCAGCGACATCGACGTCGCCGGTGAGCGCCTGCGCGCCGCCGGGGTGCGGCTGCTCTACGACGTGCCCAAGCGCGGCACCGCCGGCTCCCGAGTCAACTTCGTGCACCCGAAGGACTGCGGCGGGGTGCTCGTCGAGCTCGTCGAGCCCGCCCGGGACGCCGCGGCGCACTGAGGCCGCCAACCGCTGCGGATTCGCCCAACCCATGGGCGATCCGGGCATGCCGCGCGAGCGGTGCGGGCAGGCTGCCCCGGGTGACGTCGCCAGGTTACCGAGCAGTAGCCTGAACGGGACCGGTACCCGTCCGACATCCCCTGGAGGTCCCCCGTGAAGCAGATCCTCGACGCGATCCTGGCCGATGCCCACCTCGAGCCGGGCTTCGCCGACATCGCCATGCCCGAGACCTACCGCGGGGTCACCGTCCACAAGGACGAGGAGCAGATGTTCGCCGGGATGCCCAGCCGGGAGAAGGACCCCCGCAAGTCCCTGCACCTCGACGACGTGCCGGTCCCCGAGCTCGGACCAGGTGAGGCCCTGGTCGCCGTGATGGCCTCGGCGATCAACTACAACACCGTCTGGTCCTCGATCTTCGAGCCGGTGAGCACGTTCGGCTTCCTCAGCCGGTACGGGCGCACGCATGCCCTGGCCAAGCGCCACGACCTGCCCTACCACGTGGTCGGCTCGGACCTCGCGGGCGTCGTGCTGCGCACCGGGTCCGGGCGTGAACGCCTGGAAGCCCGGCGACGAGGTCGTCGCCCACTGCCTGAGCGTCGAGCTGGAGAGCCCGGCCGGGCACAACGACACGATGATGGATCCCGAGCAGCGGATCTGGGGGTTCGAGACCAACTTCGGTGGGCTGGCCGAGGTCGCACTGGTCAAGTCCAACCAGCTGATGCCCAAGCCGCGGCACCTGACGTGGGAGGAGGCCGCCGCACCCGGGCTGGTCAACTCCACCGCGTACCGCCAGCTGGTCTCGCGCAACGGCGCCGGGATGAAGCAGGGCGACACCGTGCTGATCTGGGGGGCGTCCGGCGGGCTGGGCTCCTACGCCACCCAGATGGCCCTCAACGGCGGCGCGACCCCCGTGTGCGTGGTCTCCAGCGACGACAAGGCCGACATCGTCCGCAAGATGGGCGCCGAGCTGATCATCGACCGCAGGGCCGAGGACTACAGGTTCTGGAAGGACCCCCAGACCCAGGATCCCAAGGAGTGGCAGCGGTTCGGCAAGCGGATCCGCGAGCTCACCGGCGGCGAGGACGTCGACATCGTCTTCGAGCACCCGGGCCGCGAGACGTTCGGCGCCTCGGTCTACGTGACCCGCAAGGGCGGCACCATCGCCACCTGTGCCTCGACCTCGGGGTACATGCACGAGTACGACAACCGCTACTTCTGGATGAACCTCAAGCGGATCATCGGCTCGCACTTCGCCAACTACCGCGAGGCCTACGAGGCCAACCGGCTGATCGACCGCGGGCTGATCCACCCCACGCTGTCCCAGACGTTCCCCCTGGACCGGACCGGCGACGCCGCCTTCGAGGTCCACCGCAACCTGCACCAGGGCAAGGTGGGCGTGCTGTGCCTGGCCCCCGAGGAGGGCCTGGGCGTGCGCGACGAGGAGAAGCGCGCCAAGCACCTCGACGAGATCAACAGGTTCCGCGGGGTCTGACGCCGAGCGGGTCGGGCGCGCCGTGAGGCGCCGGTGCGTCCGACCCGCCGCTTCGGGTGCGTGTCAGAGGGTGGCCAGCCAGCCGAGGAGGGCGTGGCTGACCGCGTCCGGGTCCTCGACGGCGCTCAGGTGGCCTGCAGCCGGGATCTCGACCACGGTGGTCGCGCTGCCCCCGGATCGTGCGGCGTCGGCCATCGCTGCGGCATCGGCTGCCGGCGAGATCGTGTCCTCGGCGCCGTACAGGACCAGCACCGGCCCGCCGAAGGCCGCGATGTCCGCCAGGGAGTCGGGGCGGGCTGCCATGGCCCGCTGCGCCCATGCCACACCGGCCGCCGGCTGGGCACCGATCCAGCGGCGCACGGTCGCGACCACCTCCGGGCCGGGCCTCACGCGTGGTGGCGCCCAGCAGGTTGGGCAGCATCCCGTCGGCGATGCCCGCGGCGGTGCCGGCCGCCTCGACCGCGGCGGCGATCGTCTCGCGGTTCGCGGCCGCCTCCGGGGCGTCGGCGCCGGCCTTGGTGTCGGCCAGGACGATCGCCGACAGCCGCTGCGGGTGCCGACGCAGCAGCGCCATCGTGACGTAGCCGCCCATGGACAACCCGCCCACCACCGCCCGCTCGATGCCCAGGTCGTCGAGGAGCTCGGCGACCGCGTCGGCCATCACGTCCAGGGAGGGCGGCTGCCTGGACACGCGCGCTCCCGCCGAACCCCGGCAGGTCCGGGGTGATCACGCGGTGGCCCGCCTGCGCCAGCGCCTGCCGCTGGGCAGCCCACAGGGAGCTGTCCATCGGGAAGGCGTGCAGGAGCACGACTGGCTCGACCGGATCCGTTCTCGACGTGATGCAGCATGGCACGAAGGCTAGCCACTTCTCGACCGTCGGCGCGGGCCCGGGGCGGATACCGTTCTCCCATGGGGCGCAGGAACCGGCGGGCGGAGGACTCGGCCCCGATGCGCCCGATCGGCTCGGTGCAGGCCTCCCAGTCCCACCCCGACGGCGAGTGGCACGTCCGCACGATCACCGGCGCGGGGGCCACGAAGGCCTACCGGTGCCCGGGCTGCGAGCAGGAGATCCGACCCGGGCGTGGCGCACATCGTGGCCTGGCGGGCCGATCGTCACGACGGTGATGAGTTCCGCCGCCACTGGCACACGCCCTGCTGGAACAACCGCGCCCGCTGGCACCCCCGGTAGAGGTCCGGGAGGGCGCCGACCGGCAGTGCGCTCGGCCTGCAGCCGGCGTAGCCGGCCAGCCCGAGGGCGGCGCTCCAGCGGCACGAGGGCAGCCCGCGCCTCGGCGAGCAGGACCTGCTCCGCCCGGCGATAGCGCGCATCGGCGTCCGCAGGGGAGTCCCCGACGGCGGTCAGCCCGACACGACCCTCCTCGGTCAGGCAGCTCATCATGTGGAACACGATGCCCACCTGCCGTGACTGGTCGAAGTGCAGCCGGTTGCGCGCAACGATGTCGAAGAGGTCCGCGAGCGACAGGCTCGCGAGCTCGCGGGCCTCGAGGTGGTCGGTCGCGACCAGGTGCTTCTCCTTGCCGGAAGGGGTGAGGAACAGGGCGGTGTCGGGGTCGTAGCGCCCGTCGGTCAGGAACTGGAGGGTCAGGAACGGATGCGTCGTCCCGCCCTTGCGCAGGTTGATCTCGATGGCGTAGCTCGTCCATCCCCCGGCGCCGTCACGGACGACGACGAAGTCGAGCGCGAACCGCCCGAGGACACCCTCCTCGCCAGGCGTCGACCGACGACCAGCGCGTCGTGGCTGATCACCGCGGCGTAGCCGTAGTCGGCGGGGAACCGGCAGCCGAGGTAGCTCTGGCCGCTGGGGCCGCCGAGGAGCTGGTCGTGGGTCGACAGCAGCTCGACGTCGCCGTCGGGCAGGACCCTGAGCTGGACCGAGGGACTTCGCAGCTCGACGCCGATGATCCTCTCCTCGACGATCCCTCCGCGCTCAGCCAGCTTGCGCCAGGTACGCGCCGAGCTCGATGGTCGGCGACTCGAAGGCCATCTCCTCGACCCGCCGGACCAGTTCGGGCGCCCTTGTGACGCCCCTGGTGCGGGCAGGTCGCGCAGGTCGACCAGCGCGTTCCCCTCCCCGGACACTCCCTCGTTGAGCTTCACGAGCGCCTCACTCGCGCCCGGACGCTCGGCTCGCAGCTGCGACGAGGGCGTCAACGACATCGTCGAGGGTGGCCAGGTCCTCGAAGCCCAGGGGGTGGCGGACTCCCTCCTCGGCGAACAGCCGACGGCATCCGGACTTGGTGCCCAGCGGGAACAACCGGGGGTCGGCCCCGTACATCGGGATTCCCAGGGCGAGGGCCAGGTCCCGCTCGCGCTCGGTGGTGTTGTAGGGGATGAGGTGGGACCGACGACGATCCGGCACGAGCGCGCCGATGTGGGCCAGCAGTCGTGGCCGAGCCAGCAGCTTGTCGGTGAGGGGCCGACTCGACGCGTCGCCCACGTCCACGAGGTCCAGGCGGGCGCGCGCATGGCTGGGGATGACGCCGGGGAGCAGCGCGAGGTAGTACTCGATCACCGTGGGCGCGATCGGCATCGAGGTGACGTAGACCATCCGGAGCCGGGGCTGGCGCAGCAGCAGGAGCAGGACGAGGAACCGCTCCTCGGAGGCCTGCATCAGGGTGGAGGCACCACGCTCACCGATGCGGTCCAGCGACACGGAGGGCACGACAACCACGGACTCCCCGACCTCGTTGAGCCCCATGATCCGCCAGACGTCGGCCATCCGCTGCTGGAGCGCGTCGAAGCGCTCCTCGCGCTCCTGCGGGACAGGGCCTCGAGGACCGCCCGATCTGGCTGCCCGGACAGTGCGTTCATGGCGCCACCCGGGCTGCGTCGAGGCCGACCACGTCGAAGGTGGCGACCGGGTCGGGAGAACCCACGCAGCGCGAGCTCGCCGACCGGGCGACTCACGGCGAGATCCTCGACGGCCGCACTGACGCGCTGGGTCACCAGGACCTGCCAGGGCTCCGCCGCCGCGCACAACCGGGCGGCCAGGTTCGTGACGGTCCCGATCGCCGCGTAGTCGTAGCGCCCCTCGAATCCGACACGCCCGCACGTGGCGTACCCCTGGGCGATCCCGACCCCCAGCGCCAGGTCATGGCCGGCGCGCCGCCACGACCCGGCGAGCTCCTGGACCCGGGCACGCATCGCCACCCCGAGGCGTACGGCCCGCGCCGGCGCATCGTCGACGGGGACCGGGTCGTTGAAGAACACCATGATCCCGTCGCCGGTGAATCGCTCGAGGGTCCCGTCGAATCGCATCACGAGGTCCCCGACGGACCGGTGGTACTGCCCGAGGATGTCCCAGACCTCCTCGGGCTCGGCCCGCTCGGCGAAGCCCGTGAAGCCCCGCAGGTCGGCGAACACCACGGTGATGTCGCGGCGATGGCCCTCGGCGTACGCCTCGTCCCCGGCTGCCAGGACCACCTCGGCGACCTGCGGGGAGAGGAACCTGCGCAGCCGGCCCACCCGTTCGAGCTCCTCCACCTGCTGGTTCACCCGTGCCTCGAGCTCGCGGTTCCACTCTGCCAGCTCGTCGGCCTGACGGGTGATGGTGTCGTGGAAGCGCTTGATCCGGACCAGTGACCGAACCCGTGCCAGGAGCTCGGGCTGCGCGAACGGCTTGGCGACGAAGTCGTCCGCGCCCGCCTCGATCGCGTTGACCTTCTCCTGGTCCCCGCTGGCGGTCACCATCACCACGGGCAGGTAGGCAGTCCGCTGGTCGGCCCGGATGCGCCGGCAGACCTCGTAGCCGTCCATGTCCGGCATGAGGATGTCCAGGAGCACGATGTCGACGTCCTCCCGGCTCAGGATGTCCAGCGCCTCCGCGCCCGATGCGGCCAGGACCACGCGATGGCCACGTGGCGCGAGCACGGCCTCCATGAGCCGCAGGTTGGCACTGAGGTCGTCGACGACGAGCACGACGGGGTCAGCCTCGGGAGGCCGAGAGGCTTCGGTCATGAGGGCGCCTTCCGTCGGTTCAGCGCGTCCCGGATGCGCTCGGGGAGTCCGCGCACGCTGATCGGCTTCTCGATGTGCCCGTCGAAGCCCTCGAGGCGGACCCGCTCGCGGTCCTCGGGCATCGCCAGCGCGGTGACGGCCAGCACCGGCACGGCGCGGGTCGCGGGGTCGGCCCGCAGCGCCCGCAGCCCGGCGAACCCGTCCATCCCGGGGAGCTGGAGGTCCATGAGGACGAGGTCGGGCGGATCGGCCACAGCCGCGGCAACCCCGTCCTCGGCGGTACCGGCTGGGCGGACCTGGAACCCGGCGTTCTCGAGGACGGCCCGGACGAGCTTGAGGTTCAGCGCATTGTCCTCGACCACCAGGATCCGCTCACCGGCCATGGTCGGCCCCCGGCGCACTCGGCCGCCCCGATCCGGGACCCCGCGAGCCCGGGTGGCCCGAGCACCCCGGCGCGGCCCAGCGCCGACACGAGCTGGTCGCGGGTGACGGGCTTGACGAGGTACTCCTCAGCCCCCAGGGAGGCGCCGCGGCCCCGCTCGTCAAGGATCGAGACCACCACGACCGGCACCCGGGCGGTCACTGGGTCCCCCTTCATGCGCGACAGGACCTCCCAGCCGTCGATGCCCGGGAGCTGGATGTCGAGCACCACGGCGTCCGGCAGCGCGCTGCTCAGGCGCTCCAGGGCCTCCTCGCCGGTGGGCACCACGTCGACCCCCAGGCCCTGATCCGCCAGCAGGATCGTCATCAGGTCCTGGGACGGGCGGTCGTCCTCGACGACCAGGACCGAGCCGGACCCCGGGACCCTCCCGACGACGGGGCTCGCCACCTCCGCCCGCACCTCGTCCGGGAGCGCGAATCCGAAGGTGCTCCCCCGGCCCTCCTCGCTGAGGAGCCACATCCGCCCGCCGTGCAGGTGCACGATCCGTCTGGTCAGCGTCAGCCCGAGGCCGGTCCCCTCCTGCGCACCGGGGGCGCGGCCGCCCTGCTGGAAGGACTCGAAGATCCGGTCACGATCCACGTCGGCAATCCCGACCCCCGTGTCGGTCACGGTGACCGCGACCTCGTCGCCGTCGCGATAGGCGCGGACCGTCACCCGGCCCCCGTCCGGGGTGAACTTCACGGCGTTGGTCAGGAGGTTGAGGACGACCTGGCGCAGCCGGAGCTCGTCGGCCTCGACCTGTGTGACGTCGGCGTCCACCTCCACGGTGAGGGTGAGTCCGTGTCGCTGGGCACGCTCGCGCACGAAGCCCACGCAGCCCTCCAGCAGGGCACGGACGTCGACCGGGGCGACATCCAGGACCATCTGGCCGGCCTCGACCTTGGAGAGGTCGAGGATGTCGTTGAGCAGCGCGAGCAGGTGCCTGCCCGACGAGTGGATGTCGCGCAGGTACTCGTCCTGCCGGGGGTTGAGGTCGCCGAACATCCGCTCGAGGAGCACCTCCGAGAAGCCGATGATCGCATTCAGCGGCGTCCGCAGCTCGTGGGACATCGAGGCCAGGAACTCCGACTTGTGCTGGCTGACGACCGCCAGCTCGGCACTCTTCTGCTCCAGGCGGCGGTACAGCTGGGCGTTGGCGATGGCCAGGGAGGACTGGCTTGCGAAGGTCTGGAGGAAGTCGCAGATCTCCGGCTCCACCTCACCCGGTGTGCGACGGCGCACCACGAGCGCGCCGACGACCTGGTCCTGACGGACCATCGGGATCGCGACCAGGCTGCGCCACCCGGCATCACGCAGCGTGCGCAGGTGGGCGTCGTCGGCACCCGTTGCCAGGTCCGCGACCTGCAGGGGCGCCCGTTCCCGCGCAGCCCGACCGACCAGGCTGTCGTTCAGGCCCAGCCGGATGCCCCGGAGCGACTTCAGGACCTCGGCACTGGTCCCGAAGGCGGCACGCACGCGGAACTCCGCCTGTTCCGGGTCGAACTCCAGGATCGACCCCCCATCCGTGCCCGAGAGCGCCACGGCGTGCGTGACGATCGTGGTGAGCACCTCATCGAGGTCGAGGCTCGAGCTCACCACCTCCCCCACGGCTGCCAGCGCCTCCAACTGGTCGACCTTCGTGGCCAGCGCGGCACCGCCGGCCTCGAGGTCCCGGACCAGCCCGATGGTCCGCACCGCGATTGCTGCCTGCGTGGCGAAGTCGGTCAGCAGGTCAGCAGCACGCTCGGAGAAGGGAGCCACCCGCGTCCGCCACACCGACAGGACCCCCACCACCTCACCGTCGAGGAGCATGGGGGCCCCGATGATCGAACGGAACCGACCCAGGCGCTGGGCATCGGTTCGTTGGTACTCGGGATCAGCCAGGACGTCGGCGATCTGCTGCGTGCGTCGATCGAGTCCGACCCGACCGACCAGCGTTGCCCTGTTGGCGACGATGGGGTGCTCGGCCATGAACGCGCGGAACTCGTCGGTCAGGCCTGAGTGCCACGCCAGCCTGTAGGCGCCCTGCTCGTAGAGGTGCACCTGCGCGGCTTCACCATGGCAGAGCCGCTTGGCGCTGTGCACGACCGTGCGGAAGACGTCGTCAAGGCCCGAGCCGGACCGCCCCAGCGCCTGGAGCACCTCTCCCGTCGCACGCAGCCGCTCCTGAGCGTCCGTCAGGTCCCGGCGCAGGTCCGCGGCGCCGGGGTCCTCGCCATGGCTCGCAGTCGGCATCGGGCCTCCCCGTCAAACCCCTGCAGTATGGCCGGGCCCCCAGGAACTGGTCCAGAGGTGACGCACGGCCCACGGCCTGCCCCGCGCCCCACATGCCAACGCCTACCCTTGCGTGGTGAGCCACATCGCCGCCAACTCCGTCCTGCCCGCGCGCCGCTACCCCGTCTCGCTGCTCACCGAGGACGGCGTGCGACTGGTCGGCGAGTGGTCGCTGCCCGTGGACTCCGATCCGACCGCGCGTCATCGTGTTCTGCCACCCGCTGCCCACACATGGCGGCTCCATGGACAGCCACGTCATCCGCAAGGCCGCCTGGCGCCTGCCCGCGCTGGCCGGCATCGGCGTCCTGAGGTTCAACACGCGCGGGACGACCGCCGGCGCCGGGACCAGCGAGGGTGCCTTCGACGAGAACCGGGGCGAGGGCCAGGACCTGCTTGCGGCCGTCGCCGAGGTCACGGCACAGGGCTTCGTCGATCCGTGGGCGGTCGGGTGGTCCTTCGGCACCGACGTGATCCTGCGGTGGGGCAACGTGGACCCCGTGGCGGGGGCCGTCCTGCTCTCCCCACCCGGGCGCTGGACCGATGACGCGGACGTCGCCGCGTGGGCCGCCTCCGGGCGCCCGGTCACCGCGCTGGTCCCCGAGCTCGATGAGTTCGCCACGCCGGAGGACGTCGCCCACCGGTTCGCTGGGGTCCCCCAAGCCTCGATCATCGCGGTCCCGGGCGCCAAGCACCTGTGGGTCGGGGAGACCTACGCCCGCATCGCCCTGGACGGCATCGTCGCAGCTGTGGCTCCCGGCGCGGCCCCGCTTCCCACCACCTGGCACGGCCCGATGGAGCGCTGGAGCGACCTCCCGCCCTTCGCGCACATGGACCGCCAGGCCTGACGCCTCGCCTGACCGGCCCCGGAACGCGAGTGCCCCGACCGTTCCCGGCCGGGGCACTGCGCTGCGCGTATGGCTACTTGGCGTACGAGCGGAAGCCGCGGCCCGTCTTGCGGCCCAGGTACCCGGCCGTGACCAGGTGCTCGAGCATCGGCGCCGGCGCGAATCCGGGCTCGCGGAACTCCCGGTAGAGGGTCTGCTGGATCGCCAGGGAGACGTCGTTGCCGACCACGTCCAGGAGCGCGAAGGGGCCCATGGGGAGCCCGCAGCCCTTCTTCATCGCCAGGTCGATCTCGTCGGCGGTGGCGTAGTGGGCCTCGAGCATCCGCACGGCGTCGTTCAGGTAGGGGAACAGCAGCGCGTTCACGATGAACCCGGCACGATCGCCGCAGTGGACTGCGTGCTTGCCTGTGCGCCGGCAGACCTCGTCAGCGGTCGCGACGACATCCGGAGCGGTCGACACGTGGGCGACGATCTCGACCAGGCGCATGATCGCCGCCGGGTTGAAGAAGTGCATCCCCACGACGTCATCCGGCCGGCCCGTCACTGCCGCCATCTCCACCACCGGCAGGCTCGAGGTGGTCGTGGCCAGCACGGCACCCGGCTTGCAGATCTCATCGAGGTTGGCGAACAGGGCGGTCTTGACCCCGATCTCCTCGACGACCGCCTCAACGACGAGGTCGACGTCGGCCAGGTCCTCCAGGACGCTGGTCCCGGTGACGAGCGCCATGGCCTCGGCCTGCGCCTCCTCGGTCAGCTTGCCGCGCTGCACGGCCTTGGTCAGCGACCTCTCGAGCGCGGCCCGCACGGCGGCGATCTTCTCGGGCGAGCGCGCCACGTACACCGTCTCGTAGCCGGCCTTGATGAAGACCTCGATGATGCCGGTGGCCATCGTGCCCGATCCGACCACGCCCACCTTCTCGACGGTCCGTCCGGCGCCCAGCCCGCCTCCCGCGGCGGGCGTCAGAGCGTCCGCGACCACGGCCGAGGATCCGGGGGCCTCGTAGGTGTAGAAGCCACGCCCGGTCTTGCGGCCCTTCATGCCGGCGGTGACCATCTGCTTGAGGATCGGCGCCGGCGCGTGCAGCCGGTCGCGACTCTCCTTGTACATCGTGTCCAGGATCTTGTACGCGGTGTCCAGGCCGATCAGGTCGAGCAGGGCCAGCGGGCCCATCGGGTAGCCGCAGCCCAGACGCATGGCCGCGTCGATGTCCTCGCGCGAGGCGTACCTGCCCTCGTACATGTTCGCCGCATGGTTCAGGTAGCCGAAGAGCAGCGCGTTGGCGATGAAGCCCGCGCGGTCGCCGACCACGACCGGCTCCTTGCCCAGGGACTCGGCGAACTCCACGGCCTGGTCGACGACGTCCGGCGAGGTCACCAGGGTGCGCACGATCTCCATGAACGACAGGACGGGCGCCGGGTTGAAGAAGTGCATGCCCACGACACGGTCGGGGCGTCCGGTGCCCACCGAGATCTGGGTGACCGAGAGGCTGGAGGTGTTGGTCGCGATGATGGCCTCGGGTGGCAGGGTCGTGTCGAGGGCGGCGACGACGACGCGCTTGACCTCGATGTCCTCGGTGACGGCCTCGATC
Source organism: uncultured Actinomycetes bacterium (assembly GCA_963700395.1). Taxonomy (GTDB): domain Bacteria; phylum Actinomycetota; class Actinomycetes; order S36-B12; family CAIYMF01; genus Prado023. The sequence goes on from CAVOXI010000001.1 coordinate 769,472, forward strand.
GCCAGCTCGCGATCTGCCAGGTCGCGCCATGTCCGTGGTGAAGCGGATGCGGCCCAGCGTGGCAGTCCGCTCCTCGTCGGTCAGCTTGCCGCGCTCGACTGCGCGCGCCGTTGACTTCTCGACGGAGGCTCGACCCCGCTCCAGCGCCTCCTGCGACACCTCGACGCCGATCACGTCGACACCTGCCCGGGCCAGGACCTCCGCGACTCCGGCGCCCATGGTGCCCAGTCCGACAACGCCCACCTTGCTGATCTGGCCCATGCTCATCCTCCCGAGGAACGCGCGAAATGCCCATGGCGTGGTTGGATCCACACCGCCTTCCAGTCTTGCACCAGCCCCCTGCGCTCGGGTCAGCGCCCCCCGCCGCGCAACGGGCGCCGGTACCCTGTGCGGATGCGACTGGTGGTGGCTGACTGCTCGGTGGACTACGTCGGCAGGCTCTCGGCCCACCTGCCGATGGCCACGCGGCTCATCCTGACCAAGGCCGACGGCTCCGTGTCGGTGCATGCCGACGACCGCGCGTACAAGCCCCTGAACTGGATGAGCCCTCCCTGCTCGGTGCGCGAGGACGGTCGACGCCTCCGGGGTGGGCACCTGGACGGTGTCGAACCGGGCCGGGGAGAACCTGATCATCACCATCACCGCCGTGCACCACGACTCCCGCCACGAGCTCGGCGTCGATCCCGGGCTGGTCAAGGACGGGGTGGAGGCCCATCTGCAGGCGCTCCTGGCCGACCAGCCGGCGCGTGTTCGGCGCAGGGTGGGCGCTCGTCCGCCGCGAGCACATGACCGCGATCGGACCCGTCGACATCCTGTTCCGCGACGACGCGGGCGCGTCCGTGGCCGTGGAGGTCAAGCGCCGCGGTGACATCGACGGCGTCGAGCAGCTGACCCGCTACCTCGAGCTGCTCAACCGCGACCCGCTTCTCGCGCCGGTCGCCGGGGTGTTCGCCGCCCAGGAGATCAAGCCGCAGGCCCGCACGCTGGCCGAGGACCGCGGCATCCGCTGCGTGGTCGTCGACTACGACGCGCTGCGCGGGGTCGACGACCCGGATTCGCGCCTGTTCTGACCGCCGCCGACTCCCGCTGCGTGTTGTGCTGACGATTCCGACCGCCAGACGGTCGGAATCGTCAGCACACGCTGCGTGGGAGGTCAGTCCAGGTCGTTGGCCTCGCGGATCGCGGTGACCACCCGGGCCATCACGGCCGTCGCGTCGTAGTCCTTGGGCGTGAACACCGCGGCCACTCCCTGCGCCATGAGGGCCGCGGCGTCGGAGTCCGGGATGATCCCGCCGACCACCAGCGGCACGTCGGTCATGCCCGCGGCCCGCATGCCGGCCAGCACCTCCGGGACCGCCACCATGTGCGAGCCGGACAGGATCGACAGGCCCACGACGTGCACGTCCTCGGCGACGGCCGCTGCGACGATCTGCGCCGACGTCAGTCGGATGCCCTGGTAGACGACCTCGAAGCCCGCATCCCGGGCGCGCACGGCGATCTGCTCGGCGCCGTTGGAGTGCCCGTCCAGGCCGGGCTTGCCGACCAGGAAGCGCAGGTGCCCGCCACCGATCTCCTCGCCGGTGCGCCGGACCGCCTCGCGCACGACCGCCAGCGCCTCGTTGCCGGCCACGACGCCGGACACCCCGGACACCCCCGTGGGCGCCCGGTACTCGCCGAACACCTCGCGCAGGGTCTGGCTCCACTCCCCCACGGTCACGCCCGCACGGGCGCACTCGAGGGAGGCGGGCATGAGGCTGCCGGTTCCCGCAGCGGCCTCGGCCAGGACGGCACGGGCTGCGGTGGCGCGGGCCTCGTCACGGCCCGCCCGCCATGCGCGCACGGCGTCGGCCGCTGCCTGCTCGACGTGCGGGTCGATGACCTGGATCGCGGTGTCGAGGTCGGCCAGCAGGGGGTTGGGCTCGGTGGAGGTGAACATGTTGACGCCGATCACGACGTCCTCACCGGACTCGACCCGGCCGCGCCGGGCGGCGTGCGCCCCCACGAGGGCGGACTTCATGTAGCCGCTCTCGACGGCGGCGACCGCGCCGCCCATCGCCTGCACGCGCTCGAGCTCCTCGCGGGCGCCGGCCACCAGCGACGCGGTCTTCTCGGCCACGACGACGGACCCCTCGAACAGGTCGGGGTACTCCAGCAGGTCGGACTCGTAGGCCAGGACCTGCTGCATCCGCAGCGACCACTGCTGGTCCCACGGCCGCGGAAGGCCCAGCGCCTCGTTCCAGGCCGGGAGCTGGATGGCGCGGGCGCGGGCGTCCTTCGACAGCGTGACGCCGAGCATCTCCAGGACGATCCGCTGGACGTTGTTCTCCGGCTGCGCCTCGGTCAGGCCCAGGGAGTTGACCTGGACGCCGTAGCGGAACCGGCGCTGCTTGGCGTCGGTCACCCCGTAGCGCTCGAGGGTGAGCTCGTCCCAGATCTCGACGAAGGCGCGCATCTTGCACATCTCCTCGACGAAGCGCACGCCGGCGTTGACGAAGAAGGAGATGCGCGCCGACGACCTCGCCGAAGCGCTCGGCCGGCACCTGGCCGGAGTCGCGCACGGCGTCGAGCACGGCGATCGCGGTGGCCATCGAGTAGGCGATCTCCTGGACGGGCGTGGCTCCGGCCTCCTGCAGGTGGTAGCTGCAGATGTTGATCGGGTTCCACTTCGGGATGTCGTTGACCGTGTAGGCGATCATGTCGGTGATCAGCCGCAGGCTGGGCGCCGGCGGGAACACGTAGGTCCCGCGCGACAGGTACTCCTTGATGATGTCGTTCTGGGTCGTGCCCGACAGGGCTGCCGGGGCGATCCCGTTCTCCTCGGCGACGGCGACGTACATCGCCAGCAGGTACATGGCGGTGGCGTTGATGGTCATCGAGGTGTTCATCCGGTCCAGCGGGATGCCGTCGAGCAGCTTGTGCATGTCACCGATGTGGCTGATCGGGACGCCCACCTTGCCCACCTCGCCGCGGGCCAGCTCGGCGTCCGGGTCGTAGCCGGTCTGCGTCGGCAGGTCGAAGGCGACCGACAGGCCGGTCTGGCCCTTCTCGAGGTTGCGCCGGAACAGCTCGTTGGAGGCCGTCGCCGAGGAGTGCCCGGCGTACGTGCGCATCATCCAGGGCTTGTCCTTGGCCATGTCAGCCCCCGTAGGTGTAGAAGCCGCGGCCGGACTTGCGGCCGAGGTCGCCGGCGATCGCCATCCGGGTGATGAGCTCCGGCGGGTAGAACGTCTTCTCCGCGGTCTCGTTGTAGATCGACATCGAGGCCCGGCGCATCACGTCGATGCCGGTGAGGTCGGCGGTCGCCAGCGGACCCATCGCGTGGCCGAAGCCGAGCTTGCAGGCGATGTCGACGTCCTCCGGCGACGCGACGCCGGACTCGACCAGCCGGATGGCCTCGTTGACCAGCGCGGTGATGATCCGGGTGGTCACGAAGCCGGCGACGTCGCGGTTGACCACGATGCAGGTCTTGCCGATCCCCTCGGCCCAGGTGCGTGCCGCCGCCAGCGTCTCGTCGGAGGTCTTGAGCCCGCGGACGAGCTCGCAGAGCTTCATCATCGGCACCGGCGAGAAGAAGTGCGTGCCCACGACCGCCTCGGGGCGCGCGGTCGCGGCGGCGATCCGGGTGATCGGGATGGCCGAGGTGTTGGTGGCCAGGACCGCGCCCTCCGGGGCGAGGCGGTCCAGGTCGGCGAACAGCGCGGCCTTGACGTCCAGCTCCTCGATGATCGCCTCGACGACGATGTCCGCGCCGGCGGCACCGTCGAGGTCGGTCGTGCCGGTGATGCGGGCCAGGGCGGCCTCCGCGTCGGCCGCGGTGATCGCGCCCTTCTCGGCGAACCTGGCCAGCGAGGCCTCGATCGCCCCGCGACCCTTGGCGACGGCCTCGTCGGTGATGTCGCGCAGGATCACGTCGTGGCCGGCGATCGCGCTGACCTGCGCGATGCCCGAGCCCATGAGCCCCGCTCCGACGACCATGACAGTGGACATAGGACCTCCTGAAGAACAGCGATTCAGCCGATCCTATCGCCCGAGGTTACTGCTCGGTAACCTGCAGGGTGCCCGCCCGGAAGGCCCGCGCAGCAGCCGTTCCGGACGCGCCGTGGGCCGCTCAGTCGTCGAACGGGGAGGGCATGTCCAGGCGCTCGATCCGGGCGCCGATGCCGACCAGGTTGGGCACGAACCCGGCGTACCCGCGCTCGACGTGGTGGATCTCGTAGACCGTGGTGTAGCCCTGGGCTGCCAGCCCGGCCAGGACCAGGCCGGCACCCGCGCGGATGTCGGCCGCCTCGACCGGGGCGCCGGACAGCCCGACCCGCCCGCGGACCAGCGCGTGGTGGCCGTCGGTGCGCACGTCGGCACCGAGCCGGACGATCTCGTTGACGAACCGGAACCGCGCCTCGAAGAGGTTCTCGGTGATCATCGCGGTGCCGTCGGCGATCGCGTTCAGCGCGATGAACTGCGGCTGCAGGTCGGTCGGGAACCCCGGGTAGGGCAGCGTGACGATGTCGACCGCCCGCGGCCGATCGTCCATCCGCACGCGGAACCCGTCGTCGGCGACGTGGATGGTGGCACCGGCCGACGCGAGCTTGTCCAGGGCCATGTCCAGGTGCTTGCCGATGGCACCGCGCACGAAGACGTCGCCGCCGGTGATGGCGGCGGCGACGGCCCACGTGCCGGCGACGATCCGGTCGGGCACCGTGGCGTGCTCCACCGGATGCAGCTCCTCGACGCCCTCGACGCTCAGCGTCGAGGACCCCACGCCCTCGATCCGGGCCCCCATGTCCGTGAGCATCTGGCAGATGTCGATGATCTCCGGCTCGCGCGCGGCGTTGTCGATGACCGTGACGCCCTTGGCCAGGACCGCGGCCATCAGGATGTTCTCCGTGGCCCCCACGCTGGGGAAGTCCAGCCAGATCTGGCCGCCGTGCAGGGCGCTGGCCTTGGCCACGAGGAAGCCGTGCTCGTTCTCGAACGTGGCCCCGAGCTTCTGCAGCCCGGCGATGTGCATGTCGAGCCCCCGGGAGCCGATCGCGTCCCCACCGGGCAGCGCGACATCGGCTGCGCCGCACCGGGCGATGAGCGGGCCGAGCACGCAGATCGAGGCGCGCATCCGGCGCACGAGGTCGTAGTCGGCCTGGTGGTGCGGGACGTCGGGCACGTCGATCGTGACCGTTCCCCCGAGTGTCGGTCCCGGCCGCTCGTGGGCGACTGTGCAGCCCAGTCGCCGGAGCAGCTCGGCCATGATCGCGACGTCGAGGATGTCCGGGACGTTGGTGATCGTGGTCCGACCTCGCGCCAAGCAGGGCTGCGGCCATGAGCTTCAGCACGCTGTTCTTGGCGCCCACGACGCCGATCTCGCCCTCGAGGCGCTGACCGCCCGTGACCCGGAACACCTGCTGCATGGGGGCCATCGTAGGGCCGACTGCGCGCCCGAAGCGGGGGGCATAGGCTGCCCGCATGGTCAATCTCACGCGGATCTACACCCGCACCGGCGACGACGGCACGACCTCCCTGGGCGACATGAGCCGCACCACGAAGAACGACCTGCGCCTCATCGCCTACGCCGACGTGGACGAGGCCAACTGCGTGATCGGGGTCGCGCTCGTGGCCTCCGACCTCGCTCCCGACGTGCGCGCCGTGCTGCTGCGGATCCAGAACGAGCTCTTCGACGTCGGCGCCGACCTGTGCACGCCGGTGGTCGCCGAACCCGCGTACCCGCCGCTGCGGGTCGAGACCGCCTACATCGAGCGCCTCGAGGCCGAGATCGACAACTACAACGCCGAGCTGCCCGCACTGCGCTCGTTCGTGCTCCCCGGCGGGACAGCCGCGTCCGCGCACCTGCACGTGGCGCGCACGGTGGTCCGGCGCGCGGAACGGGCCACATGGGCGGCCATGGCCCAGCACGCCGAGGAGATGACCCCGCTTCCCGCCACGTACCTGAACCGCCTGTCGGACCTCCTGTTCGTGCTGGCCCGCCACGCGAACCTCGAGTCCGGCGACGTCCTCTGGAAGCCCGGCGGCGAGCGCAGCTGAGCCGCCCGGGCTGGCCACCCGGCCTGCCTGAGCACGACGCCCCGGCGAATCCGTCCGGATCTCGAAGTGGCGACGCTCGGAGATCCGGACGCGCCCACGATCGGGCCGCGCGAAAGTGGACCGATCGGGGTGTGACCCGGCAGCCGCGACGGGGCGCCGCGCGGGGGACGGAGGGCGGGCTCAGCCGCCCAGGTGCATGGTCTTGTGCTCGACGCCCATCGCTGCCTTGAGCCGGGTGCGGGCCCGCAGCTCCGCGGCCTTCTCCCGACGGTCCACGGTGCCGTCGGCCATGATCCGGTCAAGGGCCGCCTGGGCACGCGCGACGTCGATCTCGCTGTCGAGCTCGGCGGTCTCCGCGAGGATCGCCACCTCGTCCCTGGCCACCGAGAAGAAGCCGCCGTGCACCGCCGCGCCGACCTGCTCGCCGCCGGTCGTCTCGATCCGGACGGCACCGTCGACCAGGAGGGCGAGCACCGGCTCGTGCCCGGGGAGGATCCCGATCTCGCCCTCGGGGGTCGTGGCGACCACCAGGCGCGCCGTGCCGACCCAGACCTCGCGATCCATCGCGACCAGGGACACCTTCAGCTCACCCATGACCCGACCTCAGCCCTTCAGCTTGGCGGCGTTGCGCTCGACGTCCTCGATGCCGCCGGCCATGAAGAATGCCTGCTCGGGGATGTGGTCGTACTCGCCCTCGGCCAGGGCCTTGAACGACGCGACGGTCTCCTCGACGGGCACGAAGGATCCCGGCTGGCCGGTGAAGGCCTCCGCGACGAACATGTTCTGGCTCAGGAAGCGCTGGATGCGCCGCGCCCTGTTGACCAGGACCTTGTCCTCCTCGGAGAGCTCGTCGATGCCCAGGATCGCGATGATGTCCTGCAGGTCCTTGTAGCGCTGCAGGATCTCCTTGGTGCGCGCTGCGACCGCGTAGTGCTCGTCGCCGACGACGCGCGGGTCCAGGATCCGTGAGGTGGAGTCCAACGGGTCCACGGCCGGGTAGATGCCCAGCTCGGAGATCGGTCGGCTCAAGGTCGTCGTGGCGTCCAGGTGGGCGAACGTGGTGGCTGGGGCCGGGTCGGTCAGGTCGTCCGCGGGCACGTAGATGGCCTGCAGCGAGGTGATCGAGTGGCCCCGCGTGGAGGTGATCCGCTCCTGGAGCATGCCCATCTCGTCGGCCAGCGTCGGCTGGTAGCCCACGGCCGAGGGCATGCGGCCCAGGAGGGTGGAGACCTCGGAGCCGGCCTGCGTGAACCGGAAGATGTTGTCGATGAAGAGCAGGACGTCCTGGTTCTGCACGTCGCGGAAGTACTCCGCCATCGTCAGTGCGGTCAGGGCGACACGGAGGCGGGTGCCCGGGGGCTCGTCCATCTGGCCGAACACCAGCGCGGTCTTGGCCAGCACGCCCGACTCGGTCATCTCGAGGAAGAGGTCGTTGCCCTCGCGGGTGCGCTCCCCGACCCCGGCGAACACCGAGACGCCGCTGAAGTTCTCCGCGACGCGGTAGATCATCTCCTGGATCAGCACGGTCTTGCCGACACCGGCGCCGCCGAACAGGCCGATCTTGCCGCCCTTGACGTAGGGGGTCAGCAGGTCGATGACCTTGATCCCGGTCCAGAAGACCTCGGTCTTGGACTCCAGCTGGTCGAACGCCGGGGGCTGGCGGTGGATGCCCCAGCGCTCGGTGATCTCCAGGGAGTCCTCCGGCACGTCCAGCGGCTTGCCCAGGGTGTTCCACACGTGGCCCACGGTCACGTCGCCGACGGGCACCGTGATGGGGCCACCGGTGTCGCGGACCTCAGCCCCACGCACGAGCCCGTCGGTGGGCTGCATCGAGATCGCGCGCACCAGGTTGTCGCCGAGGTGCTGGGCGACCTCGAGGGTCAGCATGTGGCCGCCGCCGCCCTCCTCGCCGATCCCGAAGGACACGTCGACGTGCAGCGCGTTCATGAGTGCGGGCATGGCCTCGACGGGGAACTCCACGTCGACGACAGGGCCGGTGACGCGGGCCACGCGGCCCACACCCTGTGCGGTCTCAACCGAGGCGGTCATGGGGATCCTCAACTTCCTGCTGTGGCGGAGGCAAGAGCGTCGGCGCCACCGACGATCTCGGAAATCTCCTGGGTGATCTCGGTCTGGCGTGCCTGGTTCGCCTGCTGCGTGAGGCTCTTGATGAGCTCCTCAGCGTTGTCGGTGGCCGACTTCATGGCGCGCCGACGGGCAGCGTGCTCCGAGGCGGCTGCCTCGAGCATCGCGGTGTAGACGAGGTTCTCGACGTAGCGGGGCAGCAGTTCGTCGAGCACGGTGTCGGCGTCGGGCTCGAACTCGTAGAGCGGCATCGCCGCGGCGACGGCCGCTGCGGCCACCGCACCATCGGAGTCGCGCACGGGCTGCAGCTCGGCCTGGCCGCCGGAGCCGACGACCTGCTCGACCACCTCGATCGGCAGGATCCGGCGGATCCGGACCTCCTGGCGACCCATGTTGACGAAGTGCGTGTAGACGATGTGGATCTCGTCGGTCCCGCCCTCGGTGTCGCTGTCGGACAGGAAGGAGGCGAGCAGGCCGAGGGCGACCTCCTTGGCGTCCTCGACGGTGGGCTGGTCGGTGAACCCGACGTACTCGCCCTCGACGTAGCGCTCGCGGAACCTGTAGTAGTTCGCGACCTTGCGCCCCACGACGAAGTGCACCGGCTCGATGCCATTCCCGCGCAGGAACGCGTTGAGCCCCTCCCCCTCACGGATGATGTTCGAGGAGTACGCCCCGGCCAGGCCACGGTCCGAGCCGATCAGGAGCACGGCCGCGCGCTTGCGGTCGTCCTTCTGGGAGATCAGCGGGTGATCGGCCTCCGCGGACATGGACACGGCCGCGGAGATTGCCAGGGCGAGCTCGCGGGTGTACGGCAGCGCAGCACCGAGGTGCCTCTGGGCCTTGACGATCCGTGACGAGGCGATGAGCTCCATCGCCTTGGTGATCTTCTTGGTCTGCTGGACGCTCTTGATCCGGCGTCGGTAGACCCGCATTTGTGCGCCCATGAGCTACTTCCGCACGACCTTGGTGATCTGGGTGTGGAGCACGTCGGCCTCCTCCACCGGGGCCACCGGCACGTCCTTGACCAGGACGTGGCCCTCGCTGGTGGTGAAGGTGCGCTTGAAGGCGGCCATCGCCGTCTCGAGACCGGAGACCGTGTCGTCGGACAGGTCCCCCGTGGTGCGGATCGCATCCGGGATCGCGGCGTGCTCCCGGCGTACGAAGTCGATGAACTCGGCGTCGAAGCGACGGACATCCTCCACCGGGACCTCGTCGAGCTGGCCGGTGGTCCCGGACCACACCGAGATCACCTCGACCTCGAGGGACTGGGGCTGGTACTGCGGCTGCTTGAGGATCTCCACGAGCCGGGTGCCGCGCGCGAGCTGGGCCTTGGACGCCGAGTCGAGGTCGGAGCCGAAGGCGGCGAACGCCTCGAGCTCGCGGAACTGGGCGAGGTCCAGGCGCAGCCGGCCGGCGACCTTGCGCATCGCCTTGGCCTGCGCCGAGCCGCCGACGCGGGAGACCGAGATGCCCACGTTGATGGCCGGGCGGACGCCGGAGTTGAACAGGTCGGACTCCAGGAAGCACTGCCCGTCGGTGATGGAGATCACGTTGGTGGGGATGTAGGCCGACACGTCGTTGGCCTTGGTCTCGATGATCGGCAGGCCGGTCATCGAGCCACCGCCGAGCTCGTCGGAGAGCTTCGCGCAGCGCTCCAGCAGCCGGGAGTGCAGGTAGAAGACATCGCCGGGGTAGGCCTCGCGGCCCGGAGGGCGGCGCAGCAGCAGCGAGACGGCGCGGTAGGCCTCGGCCTGCTTGGACAGGTCGTCGAAGATGATCAGGACGTGCTTGCCCTCGTACATCCAGTGCTGGCCGATGGCCGAGCCTGTGTACGGAGCCAGGTACTTGAACCCCGCGGAGTCCGAGGCGGGGGCGGCGATGATGGTCGTGTACTCCATCGCGCCGTACTCCTCGAGCGCGCCGCGGACACCGGCGATCGTGGTGCCCTTCTGGCCGATCGCGACGTAGATGCAGCGGACCTGCTTGCTCGGGTCGCCGGACTCCCAGTTGGCCTTCTGGTTGATGATCGTGTCCAGGCAGACGGCGGTCTTGCCGGTCTGCCGGTCGCCGATGATCAGCTGGCGCTGGCCACGCCCGATGGCGGTCATCGCGTCGATGGCCTTGATGCCCGTGGCCAGCGACTCCTTCACCGGCTGGCGCTGGACGACCGAGGGAGCCTGGAGCTCCAGGGCGCGGCGCGTGGAGGACTCGATCGGGCCGCGACCGTCGATCGGGGTGCCCAGCGGGTCGATGACACGACCCAGGTACCCGTCACCCACCGGGACCGAGAGCACCTCGCCGGTGCGCTTGACGGTCTGGCCCTCCTCGATGAGGGAGCCGTCGCCGAGGAGCACGACGCCGATCTCGCGGACGTCGAGGTTCAGGGCCAGGCCCAGGAGACCGCCCTCGAACTCGAGCAGCTCATTGGTCATCGCCGAATGCAGTCCCTCGACGCGTGCGATCCCATCGCCGGTCTCGACCACACGTCCGACCTCTTCGCGTGCGGTCTCCGGCGCGAACGCCGCGACGTTGCGCTCGATCGCGGCGCGGATCTCGTCGGCACTGATCGCCAGCTCCGTCATCGTCTCTCCTCGTTCCAACCCCGCAGGATGGCGGGGAACGTCGTTGTTGTCGTTCGTCGGTCAGCCGACCAGGGCCCGGCGGGCCTGCTCGAAACGTGTGGCCACTGTGGCATCGACGACCTCGCTGCCGATGCGCACCGAGATCCCCCCGATCACCGCGGGGTCCACCGCCACGTTCAGCCGCACCTGGCGACCGTGGATCCGTGTCAGTGCCGCCGCCAGGCGCTCGGCCTGGTCCGGGTCCAGTGGGCGGGCCACGCGGACCTCGGCGATGGACCGGCTGCGCTGCTCACCGGCGAGGTCCATCAGGTCCTCGGTGACCGAGTCCACGCGGCGACCGCGCAGGTGCGCCATCGCGTAGCTGAGGACCTGGGTCGCCTGCGGCACGGCGCGCCCGGCCAGGAGGCCCTCCACGAGCTGGGACTTCTGGGCCGAGCCCACCGAGGGGTCGGTCAGGGCCATCTGCAGGTCGGCGGACCCGGAGACCGCCTGGGCGAAGGCGAAGAGCTGGTCCTCGACCCCGTCGAGGGTCCCGTCGCGCTCAGCAACCATGAAGGCCGCCTGCTCGGCGAGCTGCTCGGTCACCTCGAGCAGGTCGTTCGGGCTGGACCAGCGCTGGGAGGCCACATCGGACAGGACCTCCACGGCCCCCGGCGACACCCGCTCGCCGAAGAGGGCCTGCGCGAGCCCCTGACGGGCCAGCGCCGGCTGGCCGGCGTCGGAGAGCGCCATGCGCAGCTGCGGGTCACGACCGATCAGGTCGGCCGCAGCGAACAGGTCGCCGGGAAGTGCGTCGAGCTGCGGGTCGCCACGGCGCTGGTCGAGGCGAGTCCGGAGCCCGGCGGAGTTCTCCCGGACGGATGCACTCATCGGGGTCCCGGCTCCGAGCCTGCGGACTGCTCCAACTCGGCGATGAACCTGTCCACGGTGGCCCGTGCACGCTCGTCGTCGGTGAGGCTCTCCCCCACGATCTTGCTCGCGAGCTGCAGCGCGAGGTCCCCGACGTCGCGCTGCAGGGAGCCGACGGCCGAGTCGCGCTCGGCCTGGATCTGGGCGTCGGCGCGCGCAGCCACGGCGGCAGCGGCTGTCAGCGCCTCAGCCCTCGCGGCCTCGACTATCTCGCCACCCTCGCTGTGCGCGGAGGTGCGGATGGCCGCGGCCTCCTTGGTGGCCTGCTCGAGCTGCTCGGAGTAGGCGTCCCGGCTGCGTGCGGCCTCGGCCTGCATCACCTTGGCCCGCTCGATGCCGCCCTCGATCTTCTCCGCGCGCTCCGCGGTGACCTTGTTGAACGTGGGCAGCACGTACTTCCAGAACATGAGAAGCAGGATCACGAACGAGATCGTGCCCCACAGGATGTCGTACGGTGCCGGGATGAGCGGGTTCGGCTCCTCCGACGCGACGATGATGATGGTTTCCATGGCCCTTCCTGATCAGCCTCGGGGATCAGCGTGACGAGCTGAGCTCGCTGCGGATCAGGTGAACAGGAAGCCCGCGACCAGGCCGATCAGCGCGAGGGCCTCGGTGAAGGCGATGCCCAGGAACATGTTGGTGCGCAGCACACCGGTGGCCTCGGGCTGACGGGCGATGCCCTCGAGGGCCTTGCCGACCAGGACACCGATGCCGATGCCCGGGCCGATCGCCGCCAGGCCGTAACCGATCGCGTTGAGGTTGCCGTTGACTTCGGCGAGCAGCTCCACTGTTGTGGTTCCTTCCGTGTGGCCCGTGGCGGTCGCCCGGGAGTCTGGGTGTGCGGTGGTCGGTTGGGGTCAGTGCTCGTGGCTCGTGGCGCCGTCGATGTAGACGGCGGTCAGCAGGGCGAAGATGTAGGCCTGCAGCGGCGCCACGATCAGCTCGAACGCGACGAAGGCGAAGCCCATCGCGAACGACGGGATCGCGGCCAGCTTCAGCAGCCCGTCGGCCTCCAACAGCAGGTAGCTCGTGGCGCTGAAGAACAGCACGAGCAGGAGGTGGCCGGCCATCATGTTGGCCAGGAGACGGATGGTCAGCGTGACAGGGCGCAGGATGAACGTCGAGATGAACTCGATGGGGGTCACGAGCAGGTAGATCGGCTTGGGGACCCCCGGGGGGAACAGGTTCAGCTTCATGTACTGGCCGAACCCGTGCTCCTTGATCCCGGCGTAGTTGAAGGTCACGTAGGAGACCGCCGCCAGCACCATGCACACCCCGATCACGGCCGTGGCAGCGATGTGCATCATCGGGATGATGCCGGTGATGTTGAACGCCAGCACCATCCAGAAGATCGTCATGATGATCGGCGCGAAACGTCGGCCCTTGGCGCCCATGACCTCGTCGATGATGTTGACGTACACCAGGTCGATGGCCATCTCGCCGAGGTTCTGCAGCTTGCCGGGGATCAGGCTCGGCTTCTTCAGCGCCGTCACGAAGAACAGCGCGAGCACCCCTGCCATGAAGAAGCCGATGAGGTTGATCCGCGTCGGCGACCACCAGAAGTCCCCCAGCTGCGGCGGGAAGAACTCCATGATCGTGGGGGCGTCGTAGCCCCCAGCATCGTTCGCATCTTCCATCGGGGCAAGCAGCCCGATGGCGGCTGGAACGTTCAGCACAATGGGCCCTTCCGGGATCGCGGTGGACTTGTGGACGCCGCTTGAACCTTACTCATCGCGTCCGAAGCGAAGATACACGATGGCGAAGCCGGTCAGGGAGCCGACCACCACTCCCACCGCTGTCAGGACCCGCCCCGTTCCCAGCCAGTGGTCGAGCAGCAGGCCGACCCCTCCCCATACGATCACGCCCCCGAGCAGGGAGCCGATCGCGGAGTGCGCCACGTGCTCCCCCGTCGGCTCCAGGGACGGGTGCATGGGTCGCTTCCCGGGCATCGAGGGGCCAGGACCGGCTGACGGGTCGGACCCCGGCGTGTCGGGCTGGTCAGGGGTGGGCCCACCGGCGCTCATCGCTGCGGGGACTCCGTGTAGGGGACCTGCGTCCGGGTGACGACGAGGGCCTCGAGCACCAGCGTCCCTATGGTGCCCAGCAGCAGCGCGACGAACAGGACCGGGCGGGAGTAGAAGTCGGCGTCGCGCAGCAGGACCAGGACCACGATCAGCAGGATCATCTTGATCAGCCAGGATCCCAGCACCGACGCGCCGAGCGCCGTGGTGCCCATGCCCGCAGTCCCCAGGGCCACCCCCACGGTGATGGCGAAGAACCCCACGGCGATCCCCATGCCGATGGCCGCACCCCATGCCCCGGACGCGCCCGCGACCGCGTAGCCCAGGACCACGGCGACGGGCAGGGCCACCAGCGACGCGACCAGGCCGACGCGCAGGACCCGGCGCATGGGGGTCACGAGGGCCGTGGGTCCGCGCCGGGGGGCGGATGCGCGACCTTGGGCGTCGGTCATGCGACCTCCGATCGGGGGCGGGAGGCACGGGCGTGCATGCTCGGCCACAGGACACCCAGCCCGAGGAGGACGGCACCGATCGCGCTCGCGATCAGGGCGTTGACCAGCGGCACGAAGGCCAGCAGGACGACCGAGAACGCGATCAGGGCGGCCCACCCCGTGAGCAGAAGGACCGCCCGGCGCTGGGAGTGCCCCATCTCGAGCAGGCGGTGGTGCAGGTGCTGCTTGTCCGGCGCGAACGGGGAGCGGCCAGCCCGGGTGCGCCTGACGACCGCAAGCCCGAGGTCGATCAGGGGCACCGCCAGCACGGCCAGGGGCACGAGGATGGGCAGCAGGGCCGGAAGCAGCGTGGTGCCCTCAAGGGCGTTGGGGTCCACCTTGCCGGTCAGGGTGATGACGCTGGCGGCCATCAGGTACCCGATCAGCATCGAGCCGGTGTCGCCCATGAACAGGCGCGCCGGGAAGACGTTGTGCGGCAGGAATCCGATGCAGACGCCGACGAGCAGGGCCGAGACCAGGGCCGACAGCGTCGCGCGCTCCACGCCGTACTGGACGCTGAGCAGGTAGGCGTACACGAAGAAGGCCGCCGCGGAGACCGCCGTGATCCCCGCGGCCAGGCCGTCGAGGCCGTCGATGAAGTTGATCGCGTTGACACTGACCAGCACGATCAGCACCGTCAACAGGACCGACGTGGTCGGATCCAGCACGAGGACCCCGTCGATGGGCAGCCACAGCAGGGTGATCCCCTGCAGCGCCATCACCGCGGCCGCGAGCACCTGGCCGGCCATCTTGGTGGGGGCGTCGAGCTCCCAGCGGTCGTCGGCCAGACCGAGGGCGACGATGATGGCCGCGCCCGAGAGCAGCGCCACGCCCTCGGTCGAGGACCCCTCGAACACCGAGCGCATCATCGGCAGCTTGCTGGCCAGCAGCATGCCGGCGCAGAGCCCGAGGAACATGCCCAGACCACCCCAGCGGGGGATGGCGTGGTCGTGGACGTCACGGTCGCGCACGCCGGCGACAGCACCGGCGCGCAGGGCGAGCGAGCGCACCACCGGCATGACCAGGAACGTCAGTGCGGCGGCGACGAGCAGGCTGAGCCCGTACTCGCGCACTAGGCGCGTGGGTAGGCCGGGAAGGCGGTGACGAGCTCGGTGACCTCCGCGCGGATCCCGTCGGCGGCTGAGCCGTCCTCGTCGCGGATGGCCCGGCCGATGAGCGTGGCGATGGTGGTCATCTGCTCGGTGCCCATGCCCTGGGTGGTCACGGCGGGCGTGCCCACGCGGATGCCCGAGGCGACGCTCGCCGGGCGTGGGTCGTTCGGGATGGCGTTCTTGTTCAGCACGATCCCCGCCGCATCGCAGCGCGCCTCGGCCTCCGTCCCGGTGACGCCGGTGCCCTGGAGGTCCAGCAGCGACAGGTGCGTGTCCGTGCCCCCCGTGACCGGGCGCATGCCCTGATCGGCCAGCCCGGCCGTCAGCGCACGGGAGTTGGCGATGACGTTGCGCGCGTACTGCGCGTACTCGGGGGTGGCGGCCTCCTTGAGGGCGACGGCCTTGGCCGCCACCGCGTGCATCAGCGGGCCGCCCTGCATCATCGGGAACACGGCCTTGTCGATGGCGGCGGCGTGCTCGGCCGTCGTCAGGATCATTCCGCCCCGGGGCCCGCGCAGGACCTTGTGGGTGGTGAACGTGACGACATCGGCGTAGGGCACCGGGCTGGGGATCGCCCTGCCGGCGACCAGGCCGATGAAGTGCGCGGCGTCGACCATGAGGATCGCGCCGACCTCGTCGGAGATCTCGCGGAACGCCGCGAAGTCGATCAGTCGCGGGATGGCCGAGCCCCCGCAGATGATCATCCTCGGCCGGTGCTCACGGGCCAGGTCACGGACCTGGTCGTAGTCGATGTCCTCGGTCTGCGGGTTGACCCCGTAGTGCACGGCGTTGAACCACTTGCCGGAGAACGAGACCTTCGTGCCGTGGGTGAGATGCCCGCCGTGCGGCAGGCTCATCGCCAGGACGGTCTCGCCAGGCTTCATGAACGCCCCGTAGGCGGCGATGTTGGCACTCGCCCCCGAGTGCGGCTGCAGGTTGGCGTGGTCGGCGCCGAACAGGGCCTTCGCCCGCTCGATGCCGATGGTCTCGGCATCGTCGACCACTGCGCACCCGCCGTAGTAGCGCCTACCCGGGTAGCCCTCGGCGTACTTGTTGCTCAGCGTGGACCCGAGGGCCGCGAGCACGGCCGGAGAGGTGAAGTTCTCGCTGGCGATCAGCTGCAGCCCGGCCCGCAACCGGTCGAGCTCACCGAGGATGACCCCGGCGATCTCGGGATCCTCCGCCGCGAGGGAGTCGAAGTCGGGGCCCCAGAAGGGCGTGTCAAGGCTCATGGGCGGGCTCCAGGGCGCAGTCGGGGGATCGCCGGACGCCGACGAGTCTACGTGCCCGCCGCGTCGGGCCCCGCTCCCGGCACGACGAGTCCGGGGCAGCAGGCGCGCAGGTCCGCGATGTCCAGGGGTCCCGGCCGGACGAGGACCGGGACGGCACCGGTGAGGTCCACCACCGCGGACGCCGGCCCGCACGGCAGCGGCCCGGCATCGAGCAGCACGGCCAGGTGCGCTGCGAGGTCGTCGGGGAACGAGCCGCCCACGGTGGCGGGCCCGGTGGGGGCGTGCGGTGCGGGGCGGCGGTGCGGGGGCGCGTGCGGGGGCCGGCGGTGCGGCAGCCGCAACCACCCCCAGCGGTCCGGTGCGCTCGAGCAGGTCGAGGGCGACGGGGTGCAGGGGCATGCGCACGGCGATCCGTCCCGACGCGTCGGTCAGGGTCCAGGCGAGGGTCGGCTGCGCCGGGAGGACGAGCGTGAGCGGGCCGGGCCAGAAGTCGAGCATCAGCCGGCGTGCGGCGGAGTCGACCTGAGCGATGCCGGAGACCGTCGCGATCTTGGGCACCATCACGGGGATGGACAGGTCCGCGCGGCCCTTGGCCTCGCGCAGGGCCTGGGTGCCGCGCGGGTTGAAGGCGTCGGCGGCGACCCCGTAGGCCGTGTCCAGGGGGAGCCCGACCAGCTGCCCGCGGCGCACGGCCGCCGCAGCAGCGGCCAATCCGCGCTCGCGCTCCTCGGCCACGTTCGTGTCGATCCGCATCACGGCAGCATCCTGCCCGGGGCGCGGATCGCCGACGTGTGCCGGGGCAGGCCGTTCAGGTCGACGTGGTCGCTGACGTCGCACCACGTGGGCTGGGAGGCCGTGCCAGCAGGACCGGCGTGGGCCTGGCCGCGCAGGACCGCGGGCACACCCGACTCCCCGCCATCCTCCCCCTGCACGTCTGCGTGCTCCACCAGGAGCAGTCCGCCCGGCCGGAGCAGGAGTGCGGCCTGCTCGGTCAATGGCCGGACGACCGCCATCCCATCGGGCCCGCCGTAGAGCGCGAGCGCGGGATCGTGGTCACGCACCTCCGGATCCCGCGGGACGGCGGCGTCAGGGACGTACGGCGGGTTGGTGACCACGACATCGACACGACCTCGCAGCTCCTCCAGGGGGCCGCCGACGTCCGCCACCCGGGTCGCGTCCGCGGTCACCAGCTCGATCGAGCTTCCGGCGGCGGCGACGCGAGCGCCGAGCTCCTCGATGTTGCGTCGTGCCCACGCCACGGCACTCGGCGACAGCTCGACCGCGATCACCCTGCTGCCGGGCACCTCGGTGGCGATGGACAGTGCCAGCGCGCCGGACCCGGTGCAGAGGTCGACCACCAGCAGCCCGGCACCCGCCCGGGACCCGGGCTCGCCCGGCGGCCGGGGTGAGGGCTCGGCCGGGGGTGAGGGCTCAACGCCCCTTCGGCTTCCCGACCCGACGGGATCCTGGGACGGGGCGCGGTCCGCGGCGAACGTCAGCACGTGGTCGACGACCAGCTCGGTCTCCGGGCGCGGGATGAACACCCCGGGCCCGACGTGCAGCTCGAGGTGGCGGAAGGGCGCGAGCCCGGTCAGGTGCTGCAGCGGGATCCGCCGGACCCGCCGGGCCACGAGGTCGCGGTACTCGTCGAGCTGCTCCCCGGTGACCGTGCTCCCGGCCATCCGCAGCAGCGCCCGCGACCGTCCCGTCACATGGGCGAGCAGCAGCTCGGCGTCCACATCCGGATTGGGCACCCCAGCCGCAGCCAGGTCCCGGGAGGTCCTGGCCAGCAGCTCCCGGGTCGTCTCCACCGCAGCACCCTACGTCCCGCGTGCTGCGTCGCCACGCCCTGAAGGGGCACCCGCCTGCAGGGCTGCTCCCGATCCGACGATCTGCTCCCAGGCAGACGGGAGCAGATCGTCGAGATGGGAGCAAGTCAAGCGGCGGCGCTTCGAGGACAGCGCTGAACCCAGCGCCGGCGGGGCTTCGAGTCCAGCGGACGGCTCAGGATGCGGCGAGCCGGACCGCCATGTCGGCCTCGGTCAGGGCGTCGATCACGTCGTCGAGCTCACCGTCGAGCACCGCGTCGAGGTTGTGGGACTTGTAGTTGACACGGTGGTCGGCGATCCGGTTCTCGGGGAAGTTGTAGGTGCGCACCCGCTCGGAGCGATCGACCGTGCGGACCTGGGACTTGCGCACGTCCGAGGCCTCAGCGTCGGCCGCCTCCTGCGCGGCAGCCAGCATCCGGGCGCGCAGCACGCGCATCGCCGACTCCTTGTTCTGCAGCTGGCTCTTCTCGTTCTGGCAGCTGACGACGATCCCCGTCGGGATGTGCGTGATGCGCACGGCGGAGTCGGTGGTGTTGACGCTCTGCCCGCCGGGACCGCTGGAGCGGTAGATGTCGATGCGCAGGTCGTTCGGGTCGATCTGCACGTCGACCTCCTCCGCCTCGGGCAGCACGAGGACTCCGGCGGCCGACGTGTGGATCCGGCCCTGGGACTCGGTGACCGGCACGCGCTGGACGCGGTGCACGCCGCCCTCGAACTTCAGCCGGGCGTACGGCGCGTCGCCGGGCTCGACGGTCCCCCTGGCCTTCACGGCGACCTGGACGTCCTTGTAGCCGCCGAGGTCGGACTCCTCGGAGTCCAGGATCTCGGTCCGCCACCCGCGGCGTTCGGCGTAGCGCAGGTACATCCGCAGCAGGTCGGCGGCGAACAGCGCGGACTCCTCGCCGCCCTCACCGGCCTTCACCTCGAGGATGACGTCCTTGTCGTCCATGGGGTCGCGGGGAACGAGCAGGAGGGTCAGGCGATCGGCGACCCGCTCGCGCTCAGCGGCTGACGCGTCGGCCTCGGCGGCGAACTCCGGGTCCTCGGCACCGAGCTCGCGAGCAGCGACCTCATCCTCACCGAGCTGGAGCCACTGCCGGTAGGCGGCCACGACGGGACGCAGCTGGGCATGCCGCTTGCCGACCCGGCGGGCTGCCGCGGCATCCGCGTGCAGCGCCGGATCGGACATCTGCTGCTCAAGGTCCTCGTACTCGCGCTCAAGCGCGACGCACGTCTCGAACATGGGTGGCTCCGCTCGTCCGCGGAACTACTTCTTGTCGGCCTTCTTGCCGAAGCGGGCCTCGAACTTGGCCACGCGTCCGCCGGTGTCGAGGATCTTCTGCTTGCCCGTGTAGAACGGGTGGCAGGCTGAGCACACGTCAGCGTGGATCACGCCGTTCTTGGCGGTGCTGCGCGTCGTGAAGGTGTTCCCACAGGTGCAGGTCACCGTGGTCTCGACGTAGTTGGGGTGGATACCCGACTTCATGGCTGGCTCCTTCAGTGCCCCGGGTCGTACGAGCAGGTCTGCTCAGCACGTGAACCGGAAGCGGTCCGAGAATCATCCCACGTCTGCCCGGGACTGCCCAAACGGGCGTTGCGTTCGACCGGACCTGCGGAACCTCACTGGGGCACGGCGGCCCGCGTGAGGCGGCGCATCGAGGCGGCACCGAGCCCAGCGGCGACGAAGCAGGCGACTGCCCCCAGGGCCAGTCCCCATCGGGCGCCGAAGGTCGAGGAGACCCAACCGGCGATCGGACCACCCAGGGGCGTGGTCCCCATGAACGCGACCAGCCAGAGGGCCATCACCCGCCCACGCATCTCCGGAGCGGAGGTCAGCTGCAGGGTGGCGTTCCCCCGCGCCATCAAGGAGACGCTGGCCGCTCCCACGGCGACCAGCAGGAGCAGCGCGACGCCGGCGGACGGGGCCAGGGCCAGTCCCAGGATGAGGACCCCGAACAGTACGGAGGACCGGACCAGCGTGGTGATGCCCATGCGCCCCCGGGCTGCCGTGTACAGCCCTCCGAGGACCGCACCGAGGCCCATCGCGGCGGTCATGAAGCCGTACGTCCGGGAGTCGCCGTCGAAGGTGGTGCGGGCGAAGTAGGGCAGCGTGACCTGGAACTCGTAGGTGAAGCAGCCCATGATCGCCATCATCAGCAGCGGGACGCCGAGCTCGCGCTCGCGGCGCACATAGGCGAGCCCTGCCCGCACCTGCCCCGGCTCGTGCGGTTGCGGGGTCGCGGGGCGCAGCCGCGAGGCGTCCATGGCCAGCAGCATCACCACGACCGGCACGAACGATGCGGCGTTCAGGGCGAAGCACACGCCAAGGCCACCGGCTGCGATCACCAACCCCGCGACCGCCGGGCCCAGGACGCGGGCCGCGTTGACCATCACCGAGTTGAGGCTGACCGCGTTGCGCACGGACTCCGGCCCCACGATCTCGACGAGGAACGCCTGGCGTGTGGGCTTCTCGAAGGAGTCGGCCAGGCCCAGCAGGCACGCCAATGTGAGCACCTGCCAGAGCTCGACCGCCCCGCGCAGCGTCAGGACTGCCAGGACGAGGGCCAGGCCGGCCATCACGGCCTGGAGCGCCACGAGGAGGCGGCGCTTGTCGGCGCGGTCGGCGACGAGCCCGCCGTACGGCCCGACGATGAGGATCGGCAGGGTCTGCGCGGCGAACGTCAGCCCGACCCAGGTGGCCGACCCGGTGATCTCCAGCACCAGCCACGCCTGGGCGACCATCTGCATCCACGTGCCGACCAGGGAGATCGACTGGCCGGCGAAGTACAGCCGGAAGTTGGGGATCGCCAGGGCGGAGAAGGTCTCGCGGCGCAGGGTGGCCAGCCGCCCAGCCCCTCGCGCCTCATCGACCGCCGTCACGTCCCCCATCCTCCCCCACCTGCTGGCGGGGGGTCATCCGCGTGCAACCCCTGGGGGCCTCAGTCGTCGCTGCGTGTGCCCGGGGCGGTGGGCGTGGTCTTCTGCACCTGCAGGAGGAACTCGTAGTTGCTCTTCGTGTCGCGCAGCTTGCTCTGCAGCAGCTCGATCGCCTGCGTGGCCTCCAGCGCGTGCAGGACCCGGCGCAGCGTCCACACGATCTTGAGCTCCTCCGAGCTCATGAGCAGCTCCTCCTTGCGGGTGCCCGAGGCGTCGACGTCCACCGCCGGGAAGATCCGCTTGTCCGCAAGGCGCCGGTCGAGCTTGAGCTCCATGTTCCCCGTGCCCTTGAACTCCTCGAAGATGACCTCGTCCATCCGGGAGCCGGTCTCCACCAGCGCCGTGGCCAGGATCGTCAGGGAGCCGCCGTTCTCGATGTTGCGGGCTGCGCCGAAGAACTTCTTCGGCGGGTACAGGGCTGCCGAGTCCACGCCACCGGAGAGGATCCGGCCGGACGCGGGCGCGCTCAGGTTGTAGGCCCGGCCCAGCCGGGTCATCGAGTCGAGCAGGACGACGACGTCGTGGCCCAGCTCGACCAGGCGCTTGGCGCGCTCGATGGCGAGCTCGGCGATGGTCGTGTGGTCATCAGCCGGCCGGTCGAAGGTCGAGGCGATGACCTCGCCCTTCACCGAGCGCTGCATGTCGGTGACCTCCTCGGGCCGCTCGTCCACGAGGACGACCATGAGGTGGCACTCCGGGTTGTTGGTGGTGATCGCGTTGGCGATCGCCTGCAGGACCATCGTCTTGCCGGCCTTGGGCGGGGAGACGATCAGGCCGCGCTGGCCCTTGCCGATCGGGGCGACGAGGTCGATGATCCGGGTCGTCATGTTGTTCGCGCCGGTCTCGAGGCGCAGCCGCTCCGCCGGGTACAGCGGGGTCAGCTTGCCGAACTCCACCCGACCGCGAGCAGCCTCGGGGTCGGCTCCGTTGACGGACTCGACCTTGACCAGCGGGTTGAACTTCTCCCGGCGGTCCCCACCGCCCTCGCGCGGCTGTCGTACCTGGCCCGTGATCGCATCGCCCTTGCGCAGGCCGTAGCGCTTGACCGTCGACAGCGACACGTACACGTCTGTCGGTCCGGGCAGGTAGCCGGTCGTGCGGACGAACGCGTAGTTGTCGAGGATGTCCAGGATCCCGGCCACGGGCACGAGGATGTCGTCGTCGGAGACCTCAGGCTCCACGTCGCGGCCAGGGTTGCCCTGGGCTCCCGGCCGCCGCTCGGGACGGTCATTGCGGTCGGTGCGATCGTTGCGGTCGGTGCGGTTGCGGTTGCGATCACGTCCCCGGCGGCGGCGGCCCCCGGACTCCTCGCCGTAGCGGTCGTTGTCGCGGTTGGTGGTGTCGCGGCCCTGGGCCTGGCCGCCGGCCTCGCGGGACTCGCGCTGCTGGCTGCCGCCCTGGGCTGCGGCGCCGTCGCGTGCGTCGCGGTCGGGGGCACCGTCGCGCCCATCCCGGTTCTGGCCCTGGTTCGGGTTGTCGCGCGGCTCGCGGTCCTGCTGCACCCGCTCACGTCCCCCATCACGCTGGCGGGGCTCACGCGGTCCACCCTCCTGGCGCGGGCGATCGTCCTGGCCGTCTGCTCCCTGGCCAGCGTCCGGGCGCTGCGCGTCTCCACGGGATGCCTCAGCGCGGTCGGTGCTGCCGTCCACGGGAGCAGCCTCGGCGCTCACCGGGCGCTCACCACCGGACTCAGCACGCGGGCGTCGGGTCCGGCCCGACTTCACAGCCGGTGCGCCACCGGACTGGGCGGCGGTGATCGCCGCCACGAGGTCGCTCTTCTTCATCGACGAGGTGCCGGAGAGCCCCATGTCGTGGGCGACCTTCTTGAGCTCGGGCAGGAGCATCGTGGACAGGCTGCCCGTCGGGCGGCCCCGGCCGGCGTTCTCGTCGGCGTCCTTGGCGATGCTGATCGTGTCGGTCACGTGATTCCTAGGGGTGAGGTGAGCAGCCAACGCGGCTGCAGGCAGCCCGCGACAGCTACTCGTGGAGGTGGATCGCGACGGCGAGGAGGTGCTTCAGGCGTCAGGAGTGGTTGTTAACTCGGTGCCGGTCGGCCACCCCGTTCGTAGCACCGTGCTGATCCGCGGCACACGGTAGCACCTTGAGCACCACAGACGTGAAGTGGACCGCTTACGTCCGCGTGCTCGTCGGGGCAGCCTGGACCGAGCGGACCCCGTGCTGCGCCACGGGCAGCGACAGCACGCGCGCGGAATCGCCAGTCAGGTGGGCGATCCGCGCTGCCAGGCGAGGACCGTCGCCGTCGATCGCGAAGGCGATCACGGCGGGACCGGCACCGGAGATGGCCGCCGGGATCCGCGACGACCTCAGCTGCTCCACGAGGGCCATGCTCATCGGGTACACCGAGCGCCGCTGGCGCTGATGCAGCCGGTCGTCCGTGGCCTCGAGCAGCAGCGCCGGGTCGCTGGACAGGGCATGGACCAGCAGCGCCGAGCGTGCGGCGTTGAAGGCGGCATCAGCGTGCAGCACGGTCGACGGCAGTGCCCCGCGAGCCTTGGCCGTCGACGCCTCCGAGGCGGGAACGACCAGCACCGGTGCGATGCCCGGATGGACCGCGAAGCGGGTCGCCCGCCCGACCGGGCCCACCTCGCCCACCTGCATCCAGGCGATCGTGGCGCCGCCCAGCACGCCGGGGGCCACGTTGTCCGGATGCCCCTCGAGGTGGGTCGCCAGCGCGATCAGCTCCGGGTCCGAGACCGAGCCGGCCACGCCGGCCAGGTGCATCGCCACTGCCAGCCCGCCGACGATGGCAGCTGCCGAGGACCCCATGCCGCGGCTCTGCGGCACCGCGTTCGTGCACCTCAGTGCCAGCCCCCGGGCTGCGAGCTCGCCGGTCTCATCGAAGGTCGCCAGGCCCGTGCGCACGATTCGGGCGACCAGGTTGGATCCATCCGTCGGCACTCGCCCGGCGCCCTCGCCGACCACCTCGACCGTGATCCCGGTCCCATCGGTGAACCGGGCCTCGATCCGGTCGCAGAGGTCCAGCGCGAGGCCCAGGCAGTCGAAGCCGGGACCCAGGTTGGCGCTGGTCGCCGGCACCTCGACCACCACGGTGGCCGCCCGCCGTGATGCGTGCAGGACACCGGCTGCGGCGTCGGCCATGTCAGCGGGCATCAGTCCGCCAGGCCCAGCGCCCGGCCCGCCGCGAGGACGTCCACGGGGATCACCGTCGGGTCCGTGGCCCTGGCCAGCGCCCACTGCGTGTCCTTGAGCCCGTGACCGGTCAGCGTGCACGCGATCGTCTGGCCGGGGTCCACCCGGCCGGCGCCGTGCGCGGCGACGAGCCCGGCGACCGACGCTGCCGATGCCGGCTCGCAGTACAGCCCGTCGCGGGCGGCCAGGGTCAGGTGCGCCGCGAGGATCTGGTCGTCGCTCACCATGTCGATCAGCCCGCCGGACTCGTCGCGGGCGGCCACGGCGAAGTCCCAGGACGCGGGGTTGCCGATCCGGATCGCCGTGGCGATCGTCTCCGGGTGGGCAACCGGGGCGCCGCGCACGATCGGCGCTGCGCCCTCCGCCTGGAAGCCCCACATCCGCGGGGAGTGGGTGGAGATGCCCTCCCGGGCGTACTCGCCGTAGCCCTTCCAGTACGCGGTGATGTTGCCCGCGTTGCCCACGGGCAGCACGTGGATGTCGGGGGCATCGCCGAGGGTGTCCACGATCTCGAAGGCGGCGCTCTTCTGACCCTCGATCCGGGCTGGGTTCACGGAGTTCACGAGGGCGACGGGGTAGGAGTCGGACAGCTCGCGGGCGAGCCGCAGGCAGTCGTCGAAGTTGCCGTCCACCTGGAGCAGCGTGGCGCCATGGGCCACGGCCTGGGCGAGCTTGCCCATCGCGATCTTGCCGGCAGGGACGAGCACGGCCGGGGTCATCCCGGCCTTGGCGGCGTACGCGGCCGCCGACGCAGAGGTGTTGCCGGTGGAGGCGCAGATCACCGCGCGCGCGCCCTCGTGGGCAGCCATGGAGATGGCCATGGTCATCCCGCGGTCCTTGAACGAGCCGGTCGGGTTGGCCCCGTCGAACTTCAGCAGCACGCGGCACCCGGTCAGCTCCGAGAGCCACGCCGATTCCACCAGCGGCGTCCCACCCTCGCAGAGGCTGATGACGGGCGCTCCGTCGGGCAGCGCCATGCGGGAGCGGTACTCCGTGATGACACCCTGCCAGGGGCGCGCACCCGTGGCCCGGTCGGGCGCACTCGCCGCACGCGCGCCCTGGGCGCCCACTGCCGCAGTCATTGCGCCGCCCCGATCACCCGCATGAACCCGACGACCTCAGCCACCGAGTCCAGGTCCCGCAGCTGCCCCACTGTCGCCGCGAGGTCGGCCTCGCGACCCGGGTGGGTGAGGATGAGGAGCTCGGCCCGGTCGCCCTCCCCCTTCTGGGTCATGCTCCGGATGCTGGCACCGTGCTCCGCGAACACCCCGGCGACCCCGGCCAGGACGCCGGGTCGGTCCAGGACGCGCAGGTGCACGAAGTAGGCGGTGGTGGCCGCACCCATCGGCAGCAGCGGGAGCTCGGCGTAGGAGGACTCCCCCGGACCCGTCGACCCGGTGACACGGTTGCGTGCGGCGGTGACGATGTCACCGAGGACGGCGCTGGCCGTCGGCGCTCCCCCGGCGCCCCGGCCGTAGAACATGACCTGCCCCGCGGCGTCGGCCTCGATGAAGACCGCGTTGAACGCGTCGCGAACACCAGCCAGGGGGTGGGCCTTGGGCACGAGCGTGGGATGCACCCGCACGCTGACGCCCGCGCGGCCATCGGACTCGATGAGCTCGGCGAGGGCCAGGAGCTTGATGTCGTAGCCCATCTCGTCGGCGGCGGAGACGTCCTCGGACGTGACCGCGGTGATCCCCTCGACGGCGACATCGGCGAGCGTGACGCGGGTGTGGAAGGCGATCGATGCCAGGATCGCCGCCTTGGCTGCGGCGTCGAGGCCCTCGACGTCGGCCGTCGGGTCGGCCTCGGCGTAACCCAGCGCCTGCGCCTCAGCCAGGGCGTCGGCGAACGACGCCCCCGTGGAGTCCATCTGGGTGAGGATGTAGTTGGTGGTTCCGTTCACGATGCCCAGGACCCGGCGGATCCGGTCACCGGCCAGCGACTCGCGCAGCGGGCGCAGCAGCGGGATGGCCCCGGCCACCGCAGCCTCGTAGGAGAGGTCGACACCCGCCTCCTCGGCGGCGGCGTGCAGCGCTGCACCCTCCGTGGCGATCAGGGCCTTGTTGGCGGTGACCACCGAGGCCCCACCCTTGAGCGCCCGGAGGATGAGCTCCTTGGCGGGCTCGATGCCGCCCATGAGCTCCACGACCAGGTCGGGATCGGTGTCCAGGAGGGCCTGCAGGTCGGAGCTCAGGAGCTCGGGTCGGATCCCCGGGCGCTCCCGGCCGACGTCGCGCACGCCGACCCCGGTCACGACAAGGCGGGCCCCGACACGGGCCGCGAGATGGTCGGACTGCTCCTCGAGCAGGCGCACCACCTGCGCGCCCACAGTCCCGCCGCCGAGCACGACGACGGACAACTCCTTGGGGGGCGGTGCCATGACAGAACTCCTTGCCGGCTCGGGACAGGTCCGCACCAGGGCGTGGACGCATCGGGCCGATTCTCTCATGGGCGTGGGTGCGCCCCATGCGCCGACGAGCGCCTGTCGTGGCCACGTGCTGACGATTCCGACCTTCGCGCGGTCGCAATCGTCAGCGCAGTCCCTGTGGACTCACCCGAGTGCGTCGACCAGCCCCGCGTCGAGGGCGAACAGGTCCGCCTCCGTCTCGCGTCGCAGCACGATCCGGTCCACGCCCGCGCGCACCGACACCACAGGGGGCCGGGCGATCATGTTGTAGTTCGAGGCCATGGCCCGGCAGTACGCGCCCGTGGACGCGACCGCCAGCAGGTCGCCGCGCTCGAGGTCCGAGGGCAGCCAGGCGTCGCGGACCACGATGTCACCCGACTCGCAGTGCTTCCCCACCACACGGGTGAGGGTCGCGGACGCCGAGGACACCCGGGAGGCCAGGACCACGGTGTAGTCGGCGTCGTAGAGCGCGGTGCGGATGTTGTCGCTCATCCCGCCGTCGACCGACACGTACGTCCGCCAGGCGCCGGCCCGGTACTCGACCGGCTTGATGGTGCCCACCTCGTAGAGCGTGATCATGCTCGGGCCGACGATCGCGCGCCCCGGCTCGACGGAGATCAGCGGCACGTCGATGCCCCGCCTCGCGCACTCGCCGGCGACGATCACGCGCAGCGCCTCAGCCATCCCGACCGGGGCGACCGGATCGTCCGTCGGCAGGTAGGCGATGCCCATCCCGCCGCCGAGGTTGAGCTCGGCGACGGTGATGTCGTCCCTGTCGAGCAGGTCGGCGATGAAGCCGACCACACGGTGCGCGGCGACCTCGAAGCCGGAGGTGTTGAAGATCTGGGAGCCGATGTGCGAGTGGACGCCCACGAGGCGCAGCTCGGGTCGGGAGGCGACCGCCAGGACCGCCTCGCGCGCGGCACCGGAGGTCAGGGACAGGCCGAACTTCTGGTCCTCGTGAGCGGTCGCGATGAACTCGTGGGTGTGCGCCTCCACCCCCGTCGTGACCCGCACCAGCACGTCGGCGACAACCCCTGCGGCCCCCGCGAGGTCAGCAAGGCGGTCGACCTCCTCGAGGGAGTCGATGACATAGCGGCCCACCCCCGCGGCCAGCGCCGCGCGCAGCTCGGCGTCGGACTTGTTGTTGCCGTGCAGGCTGATCCGCTCAGTCGGGAAGCCCGCGGCGCAGGCAAGCGCGAGCTCGCCGCCACTGCAGACGTCCAGTCCGAGTCCCTCCTCGGCGAGCCAGCGCACGGTGGTCGCGCTCAGGAAGGACTTGCCGGCGAACGACACCGACCCGGGCACGTCGCGGTCGCTGTACGCCGACTGGAAGGCCGCGGCCCTCGCCCGGAAGTCGGCCTCGTCCAGGATCAGCGCCGGTGTGCCGTGCTTCGCGGCCAGGTGGGAGACCGGGATCCCGCCGATCACCAGCGTCCCGGTCGCATCCCGACGAGCGGTCGCGGGCCAGATCTGCGGGTCGATCCGGGCCATGAGCGCCGTGTCCGGGATCGACGGCATGGACACGGTCGGGGCGTATTCGCCATGCATCGGGCCGGCGGGATGTGCGCGCATGGCGCGATACTAGGGCGACGGCGACGCCCCGGCTCATCCGCGACGACGGGCAGGATTCCCCCCACCTCAGGGCGATCCGGCTGGCTCCGGGAGATCCTTCGGGGCGATGAGGTCGCGACGACGGAACCCGAGGCGCATCCCCTCGATCTCCGAAGATCCGACGATCGCGAGGCCGACCAGGTACAGCCAGATCTCCAGTGCGATCACGCCACCGAGGACCGCCACGATCTGGGAGTACGTGGTTGACACTGACAGGTACCAGCCCAGCCCCACGGTGCCCAGCGCGATCAGCAGGGTGCCCAGGGCGGCCCCGAGGTTGAGCCATCGCACTGCACGCCGGGCCCGGATGCCGTAGCGCATCGACGCGGTGAGCAGCAGGTAGACGACGATGATCGCCAGGGGGATGCGCCCCTGCTTCATCGACTGGCTCATCGCGTCCCCCACCCCGAGTGCGTCGAGGGCCCGTGGGACGACCGTCATGATCAGGACCCCGACGATGATGAGCACCTCGACGACCAGGGTGATGAGCACGGCGATCGCCCGGCTCAGGGTGCTGGGATGCTGCGGCTCGAGCTCGAAGGCGATGTCGAGGACCTGGCGACCGACGTAGACGAACCTGCTGGCCGCATAGAGGGAGAGCAGGAACCCCACGGCGCCGGCCACACCCACCGACCCCGGGCCGGTGGGGCTCAGGGCGGCGATCTGGTCAAGGAAGGGATCGAGTACCGCCAGGAGCTCGGGATTCGTGGCGAACGCCTCCTCGGTGCTCGCCACGAAGTTCGCGGGGTCGAGGAACATCGCGACGACTGCCCCCAAGGAGATGACGGCCGGCACCACCGACAGGAGGGCGAAGAAGGCCAGCCCTCCCGCCAGGACCGAGCCTCGGTGCCGGGCGAAGCGTGCGTAGACGGCGACCCAGAACCCTACTTGGTCGCCGGCCCCCGGCGCGTGATCGTCGATGCGGCCGGTCCAGCGGACCAGCGTCGGTGAACCGCCCTCCTCACGGACACGCTCAGCCGGGTCCGCGTCGGCCGGCTGATCAGCGTCATGCCACGGACCAGTCGTCACCCCTACATCCGCTCCGGGGCGGAGACCCCCAGGAGGGTCAGGCCGTTGACGAGGACCTGGCGCGAGGCCGCGCACAGCCAGAGCCGTGAGATGTTCAGCGGCTCGACGGGATCCTCGCCCATGGGCAGGACCCGGCACACGTCGTAGAAGCGGTGGTAGGCGGTCGCCAGTCGTTCCAGGTAGCGCGCGACCCGGTGCGGCTCGCGCAGCTCGGCCGCACTGGCCACCACGCGCGGGAACTCGGCCAGGACGCCCAGCAGGTCGTTCTCCCGCTCGTTGGAGAGCAGCGCGGGGTCGAAGGGCGAGTGCCGCCAGTCGATGCCCAGCTCGGCGGCGTTGCGAAGCACCGAGGCGATCCGGGCCGATCCGTACTGGACGTAGTACACGGGGTTGTCGTTGGTGCGCTTGAGCAGCAGGTCCACGTCGAGGACCAGCGGGGAGTCCACCGGGTAGCGGATCAGGGAGTACCGCGCGGCGTCCGTGCCCACCTCATCGATGAGGTCGTCGATGGTGATGATGTTCCCCGCGCGCTTGCTCAGGCGGACCTCCTCGCCGCCCTTGACCATCTTGACCAGCTGTCCGATGAGGACCTCGATGTTGATGTCCGGGTCGTCGCCGGCGCAGGCGGCGACCGCACGCAGGCGGTTCACGTAGCCGTGGTGGTCGGCGCCGAGGAGGTAGATGCACAGGTCGTTGCCGCGGTTGCGCTTGTCGACGTAGTAGGCAGTGTCGGAGGCGAAGTAGGTCAGCTCGCCGTCGGCCTTGACCAGGACGCGGTCCTTGTCGTCGTCGAAGTCGGTCGTGCGCAGCCACACGGCCCCGTCCGCCTCGTACATGTGCCCCTGCTCGCGCAGCTTGGCGAAGGCGTTCTCGACGGCGCCCGACTCGTGCAGCGTGCGCTCGGAGTACCAGACGTCGAAGTGCGTGGCGAAGCGGGTGAGGCTCGCCTGCTGGGCCTCGAGCATGGCGCGGTAGCCGAGCTCGCGGAACATCACGAGCTGCTCCTCGACGGGGAGGCTGGTGATGGCCGAGTCGTTGGCCACGATCTCCGCGGCGATGTCCTTGATGTAGCTGCCGTGGTAGCCCTGCTCCGGGGCGGGGCGCCCGTGGGCGGCGTTCATGATCGACTCGCCGAAGCGATCCATCTGGACCCCGCGGTCGTTGACGTAGAACTCGCGGGTCACGCTGGCGCCCTGGGCGGCCAGGACCCGGGCGATCGCGTCGCCGACCGCGGCCCAGCGCGTGTGGCCCAGGTGGATCGGTCCGGTCGGGTTCGCCGAGATGAACTCGATGTTGATCCAGCGACCGTGCTGGGTCCGGCCCTGCCCGTAGTGGGTGCCCTCCGCGACGATCCGCGCGGCCACCTCGCCCTGGCTCGCCGTCTCGAGGGTGATGTTGACGAATCCCGGGCCGGCCACCTCGGCGTGCGCGATCGCTGTGCTCAACGAGAGCTGGGCGGCCAGCATCTCCCCGATCGCCCGCGGCGGCGTGTGCGCCGGCTTGGCCAGCGTCATCGCGACGTTCGTGGCGTAGTCGCCGTGCTCCCGGTTCTTCGGGCGCTCCACGGTCGCGTTGACGCGATACCACTTCGGCAGGCACAGCTTGTCCTGCTCGATGAGGTCGGTCACGCAGGCCGAGACGAGAGCAGCCAGGGCGTCGGGAGTCATGGGGCCATGCTAATGGGGAGCCCCCGGCGCCAGGACAGGTCCGGTCGAAGCAGCGCACCGCCCTTGAGTGTGCTCGCGCGCCTCCGATGGCCAGTGGTCGAGCGCCGGGAGGCCCGGGCCTCGCGGCCGCGTGAAGGACCTGGGCCGAGGTCGTTGCTGCGATCGCGTCGCCCAGGAGGGCTTGCGCTGCATCTCGGGTCACGAGGCGTCGGGAGTGCAGCGCGAGCCGATACTGGGTTGGCAGCAGGCTGGCCGCTGATTTGGGGGCGCGATGGGCGGTCGGTAGGATGTGCGCAGCCCTGGCCCCCGTAGCTCAGGGGATAGAGCGGTGCCCTCCGGAGGCATGCGCGCAGGTTCGAATCCTGCCGGGGGCACCGTCAACTGGAGCGGTCTCTCCGAGTCTGGACGTTCACGCCCCCTGCGTGCACGCACGGACCTCTCCCGGCACGGTGCCACGCTCAGCTGTCGTCGTCCAGATGTCTCGCCGATGTATTTCCAGTAACTCAAAGTCATCTGGGGTCGGTTGGCGGGATTCGCATTCATGGTGCGTCCCCCAATGGGGGACAAATTCTCATCTACCCACTTTGAGTCACCCTCTGAGCACGAATTTCGCGCTCCGTGATCGAGATTCACCCATTCGCTGCACCGTATCGCGTCACTTTCCGTGATATTCTTCAAGTCATCCAGATGAATCGGTTTGGTCAGCCCGTCACCTTTCTAGGAACGGCACTTCAAGGAGTTGAGTCACTTGCCCACCATGTCGACCCGTCGAAGTCGAGCATCCCTCGCACTCGGCACCGCCCTGGCGCTGATCGCTGCTTCGCTGACGATCGGGATGAGCCCGGCGTCGGCTGACGGCTCCCCGCCCGGCCCTATGCCAAGGTCACCGACCACTGGGCTGCAGTCATCAAACGCCAACAAGGTCAGCCACTGGTGCAAGGACGGGGAAGAGGAGCAGAAGACTGGCACTCTCCGACGACGGGAGCACATGGGTGCGCCAACGGGGACCTACGCCAAGGTGATCGTGAAGGCCGGGTCCGGCAAGTACGCCAACACCATCTTCGCCGACGCCCCCGACAGGCCGGCGAGATCGTCTGGGCGGACTCGAAGGCGGGCAAGTACAACCTTCGCGTTCGACGACGGGGACAAGCAGATCTCTCACATCATCCTGTGCGCCGGGTTCCGACCCCCGCCGGCGACGACCGACCTGGCGGTCGACCAAGGTCTGGAGTTACGGGTCAACGCGCGTACCGGATACGTTAACTCATTGACCGAGACTGATGCCGGGACGCCTCTCCGTGACCGTCGACGGCAAGCCATCCTCGATCCAGCGCCAACATGGAGCCAGACCGATCAGGACCTGCCCGTCGGGGTCTCAGCCCAGGTCTCCGAGGGCCGGTCGAGGAACGCTGCCGCAGCCCAACGGCCTACACCTGCGAGGATCCAGCGGCTCACCCGAGTATTCCGTCAACGGCGGCGAGGACTCGCAGGATCTGCAACCTTCGCTCTCCTGGCGAAGGAGGGCAACACCGTGTGGTGACGAACAGCGGTCGACTGCGTCGAGAACGAGAAGCCCACGACCACCCTGAAGGTCGTCAAGAAGTGGACGGGCGTTCCGGACAGGCAACGCCGACCCCACACCCGGCGCGCTGTCCGTCAAGGTCAACGACACGTCGACGGACCAGACGTGGAATGACGTGGAGAGCGACCTTCCTGTCGGTGCTCCGGCTGTGGTTTCGGAGACGAAGCCCACCGTGCCCACCTTCGCCGGCTTCACCTGCACCTTGGGCGACCCGAGCTACATCGTCAACGGTGGCACCGCGTCAGCCTCGGCAGTGTTCGAGCTTCAGGCGAGTGCCAACACGGTCACGGTCGTGAACCCCTTGGCCTGCACCGCGATCGTCATCCCGCCGCCCCCAACCACGTCCATCACCGTGACCAAGTCCTGGGTCTATGCCGGGGCGCCGAACGGCTACTCGGCCACTGCTCCCGGCGCCCTCGCGGTCACGGTCGGCGGCACCGCCACCGGCCAGGCGTGGGGCGCCACGACCTCCGGCCATCTGGTCGGCGCGACCGCGACGGTCACCGAGGGCGCCGCGACAGTGCCTCAGCCGGCCGGCTACACCTGCACGGCCGACGCACCCTCCTACGTCGTCAATGGTGGTACGGCAACAACGACGGTCCCGTCGTTCGCGCTGATCACGGCCCCGAACACGGTGATCGTCACCAACACCGTGCGCTGCGCCGCTCTTGCGGTGGTGGATGACACAGAGGACGAGGCTGTGGTCGATTCGGAGCAGGACGTCGACGAGGAGACCACTGAGGAGACTGCTGTTGCAGGCTCCGAGGACGAGCTTGCTGCCACGGGCGGCAGCACCTCCGCCGCCCTGCTGGGCGCGCTGCTGGTGCTCAGCGGAGCAGCCCTGATCGCCGGCCGTCGTCGGTTCGGGATGACCGACTGATCAAGTCGATGCTGAAGGGCCAGGCGGATCATCGCCTGGCCCTTCAGCTTTCCGCGGTGAGGTGCGCCCCCAACGTCGTCCCCATGGCCGAACTACGCTCCACTGCCGCAACCACCAACGCCATCAGCAAGGCGCCTGCGGCCAGGTCCGGACCTTCACACGCGAGGCTGTAGAAGCAATCGAAGTGCCCCCAAAGGCCGCAATCCTGGACACACGCACCGTAGGCCACGACTACTCAGCGTGTCGCACTGGTTGCGGGTGTCACCCGAATGGGCGACCCAGCCACCGCGCGTTGTGACCTCCGAGTCCCCCGTCACTGCCCCAAGCGCGCCAGCAGCAGGACTTCGGCCAGCGTGAGCCGGCGCAGGACCTCGAGGTCCACGCTCTCGTTGGGCCCGTGCCAGCACGCCGCCGGGTCCCCGGGGCCGACCACGAGGATCGTTGCCTCCGGGAAGCGCACCGCGATGTCGGCGATGAACGGGATGGATCCGCCGATCCCCATGTGCACCGGCTCGGCGCCGTCCCACGCGTCGGCGAAGGCAGCGCGGGCGATGTCCGCGCTCGCCCCGGAGGGCACCAGCGCCACCGCGTTGCCGGCGGCGCCCGGCACGCACGTGACTGCCACTCCCCACGGGGCGCTCGCGACGAGATGATCGGACAGGGCCTGCAGCGCAGCCGCCGGGTCCTGCCCGGGAGCGATCCGCATGCTGACCTTGGCCCGGGCGACGGGCAGCAGGACGTTGGCTGCCGCCTCGGTCCGGGGAGCGTCGATCGCGAGCACGGTGACGGCGGGCTGCGACCAGATCCGGTTGGCCGCCGAACCCTCCCCGATCGGGGCGACACCCTCCAGGACGCCAGCTTCGGCGCGCAGCGCGGCCTCATCCACGTCGACGGTGGGGACGGGTCCGTGCACCAACCCGGGCACCGCGACCACACCGTTCTCGTCGTGCAGTCCGGCCAGCAGCCTGCACAACGACGTGAGCGCGTCCGGGAACAACCCGCCGAACACCCCCGAGTGCTGCTCACCGACATGCGTTCGCACCTCAACGAGCACCTCGACGAGCCCGCGCAGCGAGGTGGTGAACGCCGGGACGTCCACCTCCCAGTTCGAGGAGTCGGCGATGACCACGACATCGGCAGCCAGCAGGTCGCCGTACTCCTCGAGGAACGGACCGAACGTCGGCGAGCCGACCTCCTCCTCGCCCTCGATGAACACGGTCACGCCCACTGGCACGCCACCCGGGTAGGCCGCCTGCAGCACCCGCAGCGCACCGACGTGGGCCATGATCCCGGCCTTGTCGTCGGCGGCCCCTCGGCCGTAGAGCCGGCCGTCGCGCTCGACGGGCTCGAACGGCTCGCTGTCCCAGTCCGCCAGGTTGCCCGCGGGCTGGACGTCGTGATGGGCGTACAAGAGCACGGTGGGCGCCCCGTCCGGGGCGGGGATCCGAGCGACCACCGCGGGTGCGCCGTCGTCGGCCTCGAGGACCCGGACGTCGGGCATGCCCAGGTCAGCGAGCAGGGTCGCCACAGTCTCAGCGGACCGCGCGACGTCCGGTGAGGTCGCCCCCTCCCGGCTCACGCTCGGGATCCGGACCAGGTCCTCGAGGTCCGCGCGGATGCCCGGCAGGGCGGCGGCCACTGCGGCCCTGAACTGGTCCGTGGAGGGTGCGGTCATGCCGGTCATCCTCTCAGCCGGGGAGGACCTACTCCACCTTGATCGACGCCGGGGTCGACTCGTTTCCGGCCTCGTCGATCCCGATCACGCAGACCATGCTGGGGAGGTCGGCGGCCTGGATCGTTGCCGGCACGCGGCGGTACTCCACGTAGCCCTCGGCCGTCGCGCAGTCGATCGAGTCGACCGGGCCGCTCACCCACCTGAACTGGCTGAGATCGGGCGGGTCGAAGACCGGCTCGACCTGAACACCACCCTCGATCGGCGTCGTGGTCAGCTCGATCCCAGCCGGATCCGGGGCGGTGCCATCGGCCTGGATCACGATCCCCGTGGGCTGCGCCGCGGAACCCACGCAGACCAGGGTGAAACCCTCATCGGCGGGAAGGATGACGGGGTACGACCACTGCGCGGGGTTCGTCAGGGCGGCATCGGTCCCGAGGTCCGACCCGACAGCGGTGCCGGCTGCCGGACTTGCCGAGGCCCCAGGTGGCGCACTTGCGGAGGCCGCCGACCCCGGGGCAGCCGAGGCGTCCGCGCCGACACCCGCGTCGGCAGCAGCCAGCGCCGCAGCCTCCGCGGCACCCAGCCACCCCTCTGGGTCGCTGCAGTCCACCGTTCCCAGCTGCCCCTGCTTCACCTGGATCGCCGCCGCCGACGCGATCCCCTCGGGCAGCTCACCCGTGAGTCGGACCGGCACAGTCGACCCGGGCCTGGCGACCGCTGCTGCGGCGCGATGCCGGGACGACCGACGCCGGGTCCTCGAGAGCGCAGTCCCCGCCGACGGTGAACGTGCCCTCCACGAAGCACCCGGCCAGTGCCGCGACAGGCAGCATGTAGCTGGTGTCCGCCTTGACCGAAGTGCCCCCATCATCGGAGACCTGGCACGGCAGGCCCTGGGCGCAGGCGACCTGCTGCGTGGCCCCGATGGTCGTCGTGGTCACCATCGCGACGGCCTCACCGGCCGGGTCGAACACGGGCGAACCCGCGGACCCGTCAAGGATCCCCGCGCAGTCGGAACCCTGCGCGTCGTGCCACAGCAGTCCGGCCTCGAGGACGTCGGAGGTGTCCCCGACCTGGCAGCGGGTCCCCCGCAGGTACTGCTGGTCGGGCGGGATCCCCTCGACCGGGACGCCCGCGATGAGGATCTCGGCATCCTTCTCCGGCGCCGCGACGGCGTCGATCGGGCGCACGCCGCGCTCGGCGAGCTCGCCGTAGGTCGCTGCCAGCCGCAGGACGGCCATGTCGGTGCCCCGAACGGACGCCCACTCGACGGCCTCGATGGGGGCCTTCACGAGCTGCGGCTGCTTCGCCGACGTGATCGGGGCGAACGCGTTGAACTCCACGCTCGCATCCTTGGGGGCCGCTTGGCCGGCGATCACGGTCGAGGGATCCGTCTGCCCCACGCAGCGCGCGCTGGTGACGGCGTACGCCTGCCCGTCGGCAGCGGCTCCGGCATCCACGAGCCACGCCGTGCAGGGCTGCGCCAGGCCCGTCGTTCGACCCACCGCAGTCAGTGAGGTACCCGCGGCCTGGGACTGCTGGAACAACCCCCCCGGGGCCTGCGGGGAGTCCTCCCCCACCACGTCCGAGCTCTGCCGGGAGTACGCGCCGTAGAGGGCCAGGAAGGTGACCAGGGCCGCGAGGGCGGCCAGCCAGAGCGGGCGCTTGTGCCCCTTCGCCGACTCGGAGTCCGCGGAATCGCCGTCGTGGCTGGCCGCCCCGGGCTCGCCGTCGTCGGATCGAGGCACACCACCATCAGCCATGAGCGACACCGTACGCGACCGCTGCACCCCCGACGGCCAACCCCGCCGGGTCCATCAACCCGGGACCTTCCACCCAGTCGGCCATCGGCCTCAGCCGAGCCAGCCGCCCTCGGGCGGGCGCAGAGCTGCCTTCAGCGAGCGCTCCTCGCGTGCCTTGGCATCGGCGATCGGCAGCCGTGCGACCGTCACGGTCTCCCGGAAGGTGGCGTTCGCGAAGGTCTGCATGCCCGCGCCCAGGGCCAGGGCTGCCCGCTCGCCGAAGCGGAGGTGCCGGTCGTGGCCGAACCGCTCGATCCCCCTGCCCCTCTCACCGCGCGTCCGCTCCGGGACGAGCACGAGCTCGAGGCGCAGGTCGCGGTCGGCCATGGAGGCCATCATCCGCAGGAACCCGGTCACCATCGCCTCCTCGTCGAAGCGCTGCCCGCGGTCCACCGAGTCGGTGACGGCCGTGATGATGCGCACGCGGCGACCGGGGGTCATCCCGACGCGCGCGAGGAACCACGTCAGCCCGTCGCCGGTGCCCTGGTTGTGCAGGTAGCGGCGGACGGTCTGCTGGCCCACGAACTTGTCGTAGATCACCAGGGGCCGGCTCTGCTCGCACAGCGGCCCGAACCGCTCCTTCCACTCGACCTCACGGTTCACGCCCTCGCGCAGCGGCGCATCGAGCACCTGACGCGCCGCCATGAGCACCGACGTTCGCCCAGCGGTGGTGATCCGCCCGATCTCGACCAGGCCCGACGGGGTGGTCGCGGAGAACTCGTCCTCAGCGACGCCGAGCAGCTCGGCCTGGTCGGCCTCGACGAGCACGAGCTCGAGGTCGTCGGCGAGCTGGGAGTCGATGAGGTCCGGGTCGAGGATGTCGCCGAGCAGCTCGTCGAGGGGAGGTCGGGCGATCCCGACCTGGACCTTGCGGCTGGAGAGCACCACCTCCCACGCCTTGGCCAACGACGTCGGGAGCCGGCCGACGGCCGCGAGGAAGAGGTCGAGGTGCGCCTGTGACGTGAACACCAACCGGCCGTGCACCGCGAGGTCCTCGATCAGCTCCTCGTGGATCGCCCGGCGCAGCGCGGGGTCCTCCGAGCGATCGCCCAGGGCGCTGGTGGAGATCCCGACGCCGAACACGCTCCGGCGCGGCAGCGGAGCCCTGTCCGTCACGAGCGGCCGCCCAGGACCTCGGCCAGCCGCTCGTCGAAGAACCCACCGGGCCACCCGTCGACCAGGTCGCCGTCGGCGTCGACCTCCAGGCGCCGCACGAACGCGTCCCCCGACTCGTCGAGGTCGACGTAGAGGATGGCGAGGTCCGCCGGGCGCAGCACCCCCTCGCGCACCCGGCGCAGGAGCCGCAGGACGAGGTGCTCCGAGTGCGTCTCGACCAGCAGCTGCGCGCGTCCGGAGATGACGGTGTCGATGAACAGGTCGCCGACCGCGGCCTGCAGCTTCGGGTGCAGGTGCACCTCGGGCTGCTCGATGAGGATCATCCCCGACTGGGTCAGCAGCGACTGCACGATGATCGGCAGCAGCTGACCGACGCCGTACCCGACGCCGCGGGAGGAGACCAGGACGGGCGGATCGCGGCGCACGTCCTCCAGCGCGAGGACCGCGAACTCGCCGGCGGTCATGACGATGTCGTGGCTGCCCGGGTCGAGCATGCGCACGTGGTAGCCCAGGCCGAGCCGGTCGCACCACTCGTTGACGGCCGTGACCAGGTCCGGGCGCCCGTGCAGGATCGCGGCCATCTCCTCGCCGGCCGGGCCGACGTAGTCCTCGGTCCCCTGCCCGACGAGGGTCGTGCGCTCAGCCCGTGCCCGCATCGGGCCGACGAAGTGGACCCGGTCGAGCGTGTCCCAGAACTCCTCGGTCACCCGGTGATGCAGCGCGACGCCCGGTTGGCTGCCCCAGGGCCGGGGGCCGTCGATCGAGCCCCGCTCGTCGCCGTCGACCAGCGCCGTGTGCGAGCGGATCGCCGCCCGGCGGGAGGCGTCCCACATGAAGGAGATGGCCGCGTCCCGGGCGATCCCCTCCCCGGAGGTCCACCCGAAGCCGAGGGTCATCGGCGCGGCGACGTCGTGGCGGTTCACGGCCATCCGGAACGAGCCACCCTCGACCAGGTCCCCGGACATCGACAGCACGTCGGGCCGCGCGGCGGTCTGGGCGAGCATCGGCAGGACGGAGAGCAGCGAGGACTTGCCCGCCGAGTTGGGTCCGAAGACCAGGGTCAGGGGCGCGAGGCTGACCCGCTGCGGGGCGGGCGCGTAGGAGCGCAGTCCCCCGATGGTCAGGTGTCTGATCAGCACGAGGCCGAGCCTAGGGGGCCGCTAGGGTCGACATCGGCCCGCGGACGGCAGGGAGCGCGACTCCGACACGTTTCGCCTATACCCCAGGGGGTATGCTGGGGGCATCGCATCATCGACATGAGGAGCACCATGAAGACCATCATCATCGGCGGCGTCGCCGGTGGAGCCTCCGCCGCGACGCGCCTGCGCCGCCTCGACGAGTCCCACGAGATCGTCGTGCTCGAGCGCAGCGGCTACGTCTCCTTCGCCAACTGCGGCCTCCCGTACTACATCGGCGGCACGATCGCCGACCGGAGGAACCTGCTGCTGCAGACCCCGAAGAGCCTGAACGCCCGGTTCGGCCTCGACGTGCGCGT
The DNA here is from genome assembly GCA_963700395.1 of uncultured Actinomycetes bacterium. Lineage (GTDB taxonomy): Bacteria > Actinomycetota > Actinomycetes > S36-B12 > CAIYMF01 > Prado023. Next base: position 809,141 of record CAVOXI010000001.1, read on the forward strand.
CAACGCGGAGGTCACCTCGATCAACCCCGCCGAGCGCACCGTCACGGTCAAGGACCTCATCACCGGCGAGACCTACACGGAGGCCTACGACCACGTGGTCCTGTCCCCCGGCGCCTCCCCCATCGTCCCGCCCATCCCCGGTGTGGAGCGAGCCCTGACGCTGCGCACGATCGAGGACACGGACCGGATCAAGGAGCGAGTCGACTCGCTGCTGATGTCGGTGGACTCCAGCGAGGAGGCGGTGGGCGGAGCCGCCCTGTCCGCGGTCATCGTGGGGGGCGGCTTCATCGGGCTCGAGATGGCCGAGAGCCTGCGCGAGCGGGGCATGGACGTGACCGTCGTGGAGCTCGGAACCCAGGTCATGGCGCCCCTGGACCCGGAGATGGCCGCGATCGTCGCCGCCGAGCTGGTCAGGCATGACGTGCGCCTGGCCCTCGGGGTGCAGGTCACCGACATCCTCCCGGAGACGGTGCTCCTGTCCGACGGCCGCGAGATCGATGCCGACATGGTGATCATGAGCATCGGCGTGCGCCCGGACACGACGCTGGCCAGGGCGGCGGGGCTCGAGCTCGGCCCCCGGGGCGGGATCAAGGTGGATGACCAGATGCGCACCTCTGATCCGCACATCTACGCCGTGGGCGACGCCGTGGACAAGTCCGATGCCACCACGGGCGAGCCGACGCTGGTCCCCCTGGCCAACTCGGCCAACCGGCAGGGCCGGCTCGTGGCGGACGCCATCGCCGGACGGACGATCCACTTCGGCGGGGTCCTCGGCACCGCCATCGTCAAGGTGTTCGACCTGACGGTGGCTGTCACGGGCGCCAACGAGAAGCGCCTGAAGGCCTCAGGGCGGGCTTACGCGGCCATCCACACCCACCCCGGATCGCATGCGGGCTACTACCCGGGTTCCGAGCGGATCAGCCTGAAGCTGCTGTTCGACCCGCAGACCGGGCAGATCCTCGGGGCCCAGGGGGTCGGCGGCGAGGGAACCGACAAGCGCATCGACGTCCTCGCCACGGCTATCACCGGTGGGATCACCGCCGACGGGCTGGCCGCCCTCGAGCTGGCCTACGCCCCCCCGTTCGGCTCGGCCAAGGACCCGATCAACCAGATCGGGTACGTGGCGGAGAACATCATGATGGGCACGACACGGACCATCGGATGGGACGAGGTGGACGCCACCGAGCGCTTCCTGATCGACGTGCGCACCCCGGGCGAGCACCGGCGGGGCCACATCGAGGGCTCGATCAACGTCAACGTGGACGACCTGCGCGCACGGCACACCGAGATCCCCCGGGACGCCTCGGGGGAGGCCGTGCCGGTCGCCGTGTACTGCCAGGTCGGCCAGCGCGGACACACCGCTGCCCGGTTGCTCACCCAGCTCGGGTACGACGTGGTGAACCTCGACGGCGGATGGCTGACCTACAGCCTGGCCCGCGCCAGCTGATCGGACCCCCTCGCGGGGACAGGACACGACGGTGTACGCGCGCGTGCGTGCACGGCCCGGAGCGTCCTGTACGGTGATGCCGCTGTTGGACGAAAGAGGGTCGAGCAGCAGGTCATCCCACATCTGCACGAGGAGTACGAAGCACCATGGCACAAGGCACCGTCAAGTGGTTCAACGCCGAGAAGGGGTACGGGTTCATCGCCCCCGACGACGGCACCCCCGACGTCTTCGTCCACTACAGCGCGATCCAGTCCAGCGGCTACCGGTCGCTCGAGGAGGAGCAGCGCGTCCAGTTCGAGGTCACCCAGGGCCAGAAGGGCCCGCAGGCAGACCAGGTCACCCCGCTCTGACACACCGGAACGCAGGCCTCACCATGAAGGGCCCTGGATCCGCACCGGATCCAGGGCCCTTCATGCATCCCTGGCCTGCTCCCGGCGGGCGCTGCGCAGCGCGACCCACGAGACCGCCATCGTGGCCAGCCCGCCCATGAGCAGCGCGAGGGCCGGGCCCACGACGTCGCCGGCCACGGAGGCGGCCAGGGCGGTCGCCGCCCCCGCGCCCAACGCCAGCCAGTAGTTGGCCCGGCCGCGCAGGAACGCGCCGAGACCGACGACGGCCACACCCGCGAGGGCGGCGCGCGTGGGCCACGCCCACGGTCCGCCCGCCATCCCGACCGAGGCCACCAGTGCCAACGCGGCTCCGAGCAGCATCGACGTCAGTCGACCCCGTGCCCATCGCATGCCCAGCACGGCCCACGCGACGCCGATTCCCATCAGCACGGCCCACGTCCCGGGCCCGGGCGGCACAACGACCCACGTCGCCCACGCCAGGGCGACCAGCAGCGCCGACTCCGAGACCGGAGTCCGCGCGATCAGGTTGACCACGACCACCGCGAGCACGAGTCCCACCGCCCGGGCGGCGTTCCCGGGTCCCGCCGACAGCGCCCCCTGCGCGGAGCCGAGCGCCACGCCGACCCCGGTCGTGGCGACGGCGACCCCGGTGGTCAGCAGCGCGGACACGGCGCGGCGTCGCTCGTCGCCGACCGCCCGACTCCACGGGAGGCGCACGAAGAGTCCGGCGGCGATGAGCGCGACCGTGGACAGCGCGGCGAACGCCCAGCGCACTCCCGGCTCCCAGGCGGCCCAGCCGCGCCCCGCAACGGCCGCGATCGCCACCAGGACCAGACCCGCCCCGGCGTACATGCCGATCTCGGCAGCCACGCGCCGGGTGACCAGTGGGCGGGGAGCCGACAGCCCGCCCGACCGGACGGCCCCAGCCCCCGTCGCGACCACGGGCGCGATCGCGGCCCCCCGGGCGAGCACCTGGGTGGGCGCCCCCGGATCGTTCGACGAGGCGGCGACCTGCACGTCGAGGACCTCGGTGCGGTGCGTGGCCGGCGGCACGGCGTGCCCGGCCGCCCGCTCCTGCGGCTGTGGTCGCCCGCCGGCAGTCCACCCGCCACCCGCCGGGCGGTCGATGACGACGGTCGCGGACCCGTCATCACCGTCGTCCGCCGCCGACTCCCACACCGTCGGGACCGCCCTGGCGGCCGGCAGCTGCCCGTCGGCGCCCCCAGCCCTGCCACGGAATCGACGCATGCCGCCAGCGTAGGGCCGCATCCCAGCCGTCGCTGGCAGCACACTGTGCCTCGTGCCTCCCTCAACGCGCGCCACGCAGTACAACCTGCTGCGCATCAGGCAGTTCGACCGCTCGTGCATCAGGCCGGACCTGTTCGCGGGACTGGGGGTGGCGGCGTACCTGATCCCGCAGGTGATGGCCTACGCCACGCTCGCCGGCCTCGACCCCGTGGTGGGGCTCTGGGGGTGCCTGGCACCACTGACCATCTACGTCGTCGCAGGCACCTCCCGGCTGCTCAGCGTGGGCCCCGAGTCCACGACGTCGATCCTCACCGCCGCCGCGCTGGCCCCGCTGGCGATCGGCGACGCCTCCACCTACGCGGCGATGGCCGCCATGTGCGCCCTCGTGGTCGGGGTCCTGGCGCTGGCTGCCGGCCTCCTGCGTGTGGGGTTCATCGCCCAGCTTCTCAGCCGTCCGGTCCTCATCGGGTACCTCGCCGGCGTCGCGGTCATCATGGTCGCCGGGCAGCTGGGCAAGCTCCTGGGCGTCACGGTGTCCGGCACCGAGCCGATCGCTCAGATCATCTCGGCGGCCGGGCAGATCGAGACCACCAACGTCGCCACCCTGGCGATCGGCCTGCTCGTGATCGTGACGCTGTTCGTCGGGACCCGGTTCGCCCCACGCCTGCCGTGGACGCTGCTCGCTGTCCTTGGCGCCACCGTCCTCACGGCGCTCCTGGACCTCGAGGCCGAGGGCGTGAAGGTGGTCGGGACGATCCCCCAGGGACTTCCACCCCTGTCGCTGCCCACGGACCTCTCGGCGCTCCCGGACATCCTGTGGCCGGCCGTCGGGATCGCAGTCGTCGCCTTCGCCGACAACGCCCTGGACGGCCGTGCCTTCGCCGACGACGGGGAGGAGATCGACGCCGATGCCGAGCTCCTCGTCCTCGGGATGTCGAACATCGGGGCCGGGCTGACCTCGGGCTTCCCGGTCTCCAGCAGCAGCAGCCGCACCGCCCTCGCGAAGGTGTCCGAGGCCCGCACCCCGGCCTACGGCTGGGTGACCGCGGCCGCGGTCGTCGTCGTCCTGCTCGTGGCCGGGCCGATCCTGGCCGACTTCCCCCTGGCCGCGCTCGGCGGGCTGGTGGTGTTCGCCGCGTACAGGATCGTGGACGTCGCGGAGTTCCGCTGGCTCTGGCACTTCCGCAGGAGCGAGTTCTGGCTCGGGATCGCCACAGCCATCGCCGTGCTCACCCTCAACCTGCTGGCCGGCATCGGGTTCGCAATCGCGCTCTCGGCCGTCGTCGTGCTGGCACGCGTGGCACGGCCGCACGCCGCGGTCCTGGGCCGGGTCCCCCACATGGCGGGGATGCACGACATCGGCGAGTACCCGGCGGCCACGCAGGTGGAGGGCCTGCTGGTGTTCCGCTACGACTCGCCCCTGTTCTTCGCCAACGCCGAGGACTTCCGCCTGCGCGTCCTGGACGCCGTGCGGGAGCAGCAGGACGAGGGCCTGGAGATCCGCACGGTCCTGCTGAACTGCGAGGCCAACGTCGATGCGGACTCCACCGCGGTGGAGGCCCTCGACTCCCTCGTGCGCGAGCTGCAGAACCGCGGGATCTCCGTGGCCCTGGCACGGGTGCACGTGGAGCTGGCCGAGCTCCTGGAGCGTGCCGGGATCATGGACCTCATCGGCGCGGCCAACGTCTACCCGACACTGCCCACGGCGGTCGCGGGCCACGAGGCCAACGGCAACGGGAACGGCCGGCACGGCCAGGACGGCCAGCGCCCGGCGTCCTGAGCCCCCGTCGCCAACAGCGACGCGCCCCTCAGCCCGCCTCGGGGGCCGGCCAGCCGGTACGGTCGGCGGAGGTATCCGAGCCGGGAGGTGGGCACATGCTCGAGGCGTCCGAGGTGGGCAACAAGCTGTCCAAGGAGGAGTTCAGGGCGGTCGAGCCGCAGCTGCGCGTCGACCTGGTCAACGCCCAGTACGACCTGCGCTCGGCCGACTTCGGCGTGCTGGTGTTCGTGGCAGGCGACGACCGGATCGCAGGCAACGAGGTCGTCAACCGGATCAACGAGTGGATGGACGCACGCTTCATCCAGACCCATGTCATGGGCCCCCTGACCGCCGAGGAGTCGATGCGCCCCCGCTACTGGCGTGTCTGGCGGGACATGCCGCCCAAGGGCCGCATCGCGCTGATGGCCGGCGGCATCATGCGGCTGCTGCACGAGAACCTCGCCGGCGAGCTCTCCGACGACGACTACGAGCGTGCGATCGACCACCTCGAGGCGCTTCAGGAGGCCCTGGTCGCCGACGGCATGCTGATCATCAAGGTCTTCCTGCACACGCCCGGCCAGGAAGCAGCGCAAGCGGATGAAGAAGGCCGAGGGCGACCGCGACGAGGGCTGGCGCATCGACCAGCGCGACTGGGCGATGCTGGACCTGATCGAGGAGAGCGGGAACAAGCTGGAGAAGCTGCTCCGTCGCACGTCCGTGACCGGCGCGCCATGGTCGGTCATCGAGGCCACCGATACCCGTTACCGGGATGTCGCGGTGGCGCGCACGATCCTGAACGCCATCACCGCACGCCTGTCCGAGGGGGCACCCGCCGGGGTGTCCGTCAGCGACCAGCTGTTCTCCCCCGGCGAGCGCCAGGCCACGGTGCTGGACACCGTGGACCTCACGCGCACCACCGACAAGGCGACCTACGATCGTGAGCTCAACAAGCTCCAGCGCGAGGTGCACGGACTCGCCCGGCAGGCGCGCGACCGCGGGCTGTCCACCGTGCTGGCCTTCGAGGGCTGGGACGCTGCCGGCAAGGGCGGGGCGATCCGGCGCATCACGCAGGCGCTCGAGGCCGGTGACTACCGGGTGATCTCCACGGCGGCCCCCACCGAGGAGGAGCGCAAGTACCACTACCTGTGGCGCTTCTGGCGCGACCTGCCACCGGCGGGGAAGTTCGTGATCTACGACCGCACCTGGTACGGCCGGGTGCTGGTCGAGCGGATCGAGGGGTTCGCCACCCAGGCCGAGTGGCAGCGTGCCTACGACGAGATCAACGACTTCGAGGACCAGCTCGTCGAGCGCGGCTTCTACGTCGCGAAGTTCTGGCTGCACATCTCCGCCGAGGAGCAGCTTGCCCGCTTCCAGGCACGTGAGAACACCCCGGAGAAGGCCCACAAGATCACCGAGGAGGACTACCGGAACCGGGAGCGGTGGGACGCCTACGTCCAGGCCGTCGACCAGATGGTGGTCCGCACCTCCTCGAGCGACTCGCCGTGGCACATCGTGCCCGCCAACGACAAGCTCACCGCGAGGCTCGAGGTCCTCGACCACGTGCGCACCGGGTTGAAGCGGGCGCTGCGCACGCTGCCCTGATCCGCACGGCGCACTGCACTCGATGGGCCGGCGGAGGCGGGCGTCAGCGGTCGGGGCGTGCGGCGATCTCGGTGAGCACCTGGGCAACGCGGGCACCGCTGCTCCCGAAGTACTCGGGCGCCAGGTAGTCGTCCATGAACGCGGTCACGTCCGGGGTGATCACCGGCCGTGCCCGGATCATGTCGACCATCTCGTCGAACGAGTCCGGGTGGTAGCCGATGCGCTGCGCGAAGATGTAGGACTCCGCGCTGCCGGGCAGGTGCTCCGCGATCCGGTCGGCGAGCAGCCAGCGGGGGAAGATCACGGGCTTGCCGAGGGCCCATGCCTCGTAGACAGTCGTGCCGAAGTCCGCGACCACGATGTCCGCGCGGGGCATCGACGCCCCGGTGGGGGTGTGGTCGGTGCGGTTGCGCGGATGCACCGACACGTCGATCCACGCGAACCGCGACAGCGCCCGGAGGTAGTTCTCGAACGCCGGGAAGCTCGACGTCGAGCGGCCCGTCTCCCCGCGCTTGCGCCGGTTGTGCGTGGGTGCCCACAGGATCCGCGGCTTGGGATCACCGATCAGGCGGCGCGAGGGTGCCGGGACCTGGCCGATGAGGTCGTCGAGCCGGGGCCAGCCGACGACGTGGATCCGGTCCTCCGCGAGCTTGATCGCAGGTGACTCCAGCAGCCGGCGCCGGAGCCACTCGCCGGGCACCAGCAGGTCCTGGCGCTGGTTGGCCAACCGCTTGCCCTGCCCGTCGGAGGACCACAGGTAGTTCTTGTCCGCGACGCCGTGGCTCATCACGACGTCGGCGCGGGGGCGGATGAACAGGCAGAAGTTCAGTGCGCCCGGGCGGTAGTCGCCGCGCTCGGGCCGGGGCTCGGGCAGGTGCGGATCGATCAGGTCGAGCAGCTGGGCCTGGACGCCCTGGTAGGAGTCGGCCCGGTCCAGCACGAAGTGGATCGGGCGCGACATGGCGCACAGGCTATCGAGGACGCAGGGCGGGGTGCGCACGTGACTCGCGGGGGCCGCGCGCGGTGTCGGGCCCCCCTGCCGATCGGTCCGGATTCCGGAGGATTCCCGGTCGCGGATCCGGACCGATCCGGAACTGGGCCACCCGATAGCGGACCGATCGAACGGGGTGGGCGCCAGCCGCGCCACGCGCCGATTCGCCGAACGGCGGGCGACGCGACACGTCTCAGGATGCGAACAGAGGTGGACATTTGGTTCGACTTAGGGCAGCCTGTCCGACATGACGACGGCAGGGCGCGCGACGGACACCCTTGTGGTGCGCCGCCACGTCGACCTGTGCCGCATGCAGTCCTGCATGTGTTGCGCCTGATCCTGCAGTCCCCCTCCGGACGCTGCGGTGAGCAGGCGCCGGACCCGTGATCCCGCGTCCCACTTGAGCAAGCGTCCTCCGACACCCGGAGTTGACGATGACCGACATTTCCGCCCAGCCCAGCCGGGCCGCCCGCGCTCCCCGCGACGAGGGGCAATGGGCCCTGGGCTCCACGACCCCGCTGAACGCCAACGAGGAGTTCAAGGTCGCGGACAACGGGCTGAACGTGCGCGAGCGGATCGAGACGATCTACTCCCGTCAGGGGTTCGCCAGCATCCCCGCCGACGACCTGCGCGGCCGGATGCGCTGGTGGGGCCTCTACACCCAGCGCCGGCCCGGCATTGACGGCGGGCGAACGGCCAGCCTGCCCCCGGAGGAGCTCGACGACGAGTTCTTCATGCTGCGGATCCGCTCCGACGGCGGCGCGCTGAGCAGCGACCAGGCCAGCGCGATCGCGGGGATCTCGACGGAGTTCGCACGGGGAACCGCCGACATCACCGACCGCCAGAACATCCAGCTGCACTGGATCCGGATCGAGGACGTCCCGGAGATCTGGGACCGGCTCGAGGCCGTGGGCCTGAGCAGCGTCGAGGCGTGCGGGGACACCCCTCGTGTCGTGCTCGGGTCGCCGGTGGCCGGCGTCGCCGCAGACGAGATCATCGACGGGACCCCGGCGATCGACGCCATCGTCGCCCGCTACATCGGGAACCCCGAGTACGCGAACCTGCCACGCAAGTTCAAGACCGCGATCTCCGGCTCGCCGCGCCACGATGTCGCCCACGAGATCAACGACGTCTCCTTCGTGGGCGTCGTCCACCCCGAGCACGGCCCGGGGTTCGACGTGTGGGTCGGCGGGGGCCTGTCGACCAATCCCATGCTCGCCCAGCGCCTGGGCGCGTGGGTGCCCCTCGACGAGGTGGCCGAGGTGTGGGGCGGCATCATCGGGATCTTCCGCGACTACGGCTACCGGCGGCTGCGCAACCGGGCCCGGCTGAAGTTCCTCGTCTCCGACTGGGGCGCCGCGCGGTTCCGCGAGGTCCTCGAGACCGAGTACCTGAGGCGCCCGCTGCTCGACGGCCCCGCCCCTGATCCGGTCCCGGCCGGGGCGCGCGACCACGTCGGCATCCACCCGCAGCGCGACGGCCGGGTGTACGTCGGAGCCGCGCCGACCGTCGGGCGGATCAACGGCACCACCCTGGGGACGCTGGCCGACCTCGCGCGGGAGTTCGGGTCGGGGCGGATCCGGCTGACGGCCCAGCAGAAGGTCGTCATCCTCGACGTGGACCCCGAGCGTGCGGACGCGCTGGCCGTGGGACTCGGCGAGGTGGGGCTGCAGGTCCACCCGCACGAGATCCGACGGTCGACCATGGCGTGCACGGGCATCGAGTTCTGCAAGCTGGCGATCGTCAACACCAAGGACACCGCACGGGTCCTGATCGAGGAGATCGAGGTGCGCAGGCCCGAGCTCGACGTCCCCCTCGCGGTCCACGTCAACGGCTGCCCCAACTCGTGCGCCCGCTTCCAGGTGGCTGACATCGGGCTCAAGGGGATGCTCGTCCCGGACTCCGCCGGCACGCCGGTGGAGGGCTTCCAGGTGCACCTCGGCGGTTCGCTGGGCCATGCCGCCGGATTCGGCCGCAAGCTGCGCGCGCTGAAGGTGACCGCCGACGATCTGCCCGACTTCGTCGACCGACTGGCAGGGCGCTACCTGGAGCAGCGCACCGGGGGCGAGCAGTTCGCCGAGTGGGTCGTCCGGGCCGACGAGGTGGACCTGCGATGAGCGACGCCACAACGAGCACCGGCATCGGGCAGGCCCCGGGCGAGCGCGCGGTGCCCTACCACTGCCCGTACTGCGCCGAGGAGGACCTTCGCCCCGTGGGGGCCACCCCCGGCGCCTGGCACTGCCGCTCCTGCACCCGGATGTTCTCCGTGAAGTTCCTCGGGATGCAGCCGCTGAGCCCCACCTGGCCCCCCACCGCGGGGACCACCCCGGACGACCCACCGACAGGAGGATCACGATGACCGCACTCGACACCCGACTCGCGAGCCCGCGACTGGTTGCGCAGGGGGCCGCCGTGATGGACCGCTTCACCGACCCCCACGACCAGGCGCGGATCGCCCTGGCCTGGGCGCACGACACCTTCGGCAACGACCTCGTCCTGGCCTCGAGCATGGGCGACGAGGTGCTCGTGCACCTGGCCAGCGACGTCATCCCCGAGGTGAACACCCTGTTCATCGACACCGGGTACCACTTCGCCGAGACCCTGGGCACGGCCGCCGCGTACGACGCGGTGCGGCCGATCACCCTGATCACGGTCAGCCCCCGGCAGTCCGTGGCCGAGCAGGACGCCACCGAGGGTGCGGACCTCTTCGCCCGCGACCCCGACCGCTGCTGCGCACTGCGCAAGGTGGAGCCGCTGGAGCGGGGCCTGCAGCCCTACTCGGCGTGGATCACCGGGATGCGCCGCGCCGACGCACCGACCCGCACCGACATCGAGGTGATCGGCTGGGACGCCAAGCGCTCCATGGTGAAGCTGAACCCGCTGGCGGCATGGACCGATGAGGACGTCGCGGTCTACGCCGAGGTCAACGACGTCCTGCTCAACCCGCTGCGCCAGGCCGGCTATGCCTCGATCGGGTGCCAGCCCTGCACGAATCCCACTGCCCCTGGAGACGATCCCCGAGCCGGCCGCTGGTCGGGCCGGGCCAAGACGGAATGCGGGTTGCACACATGAGCACGACGATCCTGAGCCCGCAGCGGGCCACCATCGCCCTGGACCACCTCTCGGCGCTGGAGAGTGAGGCCATCCACATCATGCGGGAGGTGGCGGGCGAGTTCGAGCGGCCCGCGCTGCTGTTCAGCGGCGGCAAGGACTCGGTGGTGATGCTGCACGTGGCGATCAAGGCGTTCCACCCCGCGCGGGTCCCGTTCACGCTCGTGCATGTCGACACCGGGCACAACTTCCCGGAGGTCCTGGAGTACCGCGACGCCACTGTCGCGCGCACCGGGACGCGCCTGGTGGTGGCCCACGTGCAGGACTGGATCGACCGCGGAGTGCTGCGCGAGCGACCCGACGGGACGCGCAACCCGCTGCAGACGGTCCCGCTGCTCGACACCATCAGCGAGCACCGCTTCGACGCCGTGTTCGGCGGTGGCCGGCGCGACGAGGAGAAGGCGCGTGCCAAGGAGCGCATCTTCAGCCTGCGCGACGAGTTCGGCCAGTGGGACCCGCGACGCCAGCGCCCCGAGCTGTGGGACCTCTACAACGGCAAGCACGCCCCCGGCGAGCACGTCCGCGTGTTCCCGCTCTCGAACTGGACCGAGGCCGACGTGTGGCGCTACATCGACCGCGAGGGCATCGACCTGCCCGCGATCTACTACGCCCACGACCGTGCGGTCTTCAGGCGCAGCTCCATGTGGCTCACCGCCGGCGAGTGGGGCGGCCCCCGGGCTGACGAGACAGTCGAGGTGCGCAGGGTCCGCTATCGGACCGTCGGTGACATGTCCTGCACCGGGGCTGTGGAGTCCGACGCCACCACCGTTGCCGAGGTGATCGCCGAGGTGACGGCCAGCCGGCTCACGGAGCGGGGCGCGACCCGCGCCGATGACCGCATGTCCGAGGCGGCCATGGAGGATCGCAAGAAGGAAGGCTACTTCTGATGGCCCACGAGCTGCTGCGCCTGGCCACGGCCGGCTCCGTCGATGACGGCAAGTCGACCCTCGTGGGGCGCCTGCTGTACGACACCAAGTCGATCCTCTCCGACACGATGGACGCGATCGAGCAGGCGAGCCGGGACCGCGGCCTGGCCGCACCCGACCTCGCCCTGCTCACGGACGGCCTGCGCGCCGAGCGCGAGCAGGGGATCACCATCGACGTGGCCTATCGCTACTTCGCCACGCCGAACCGGTCGTTCATCCTGGCCGACACACCGGGGCACGTGCAGTACACGCGCAACATGGTCACCGGGGCCTCCACCGCCGAGCTGGCGCTGATCCTGGTCGACGCCCGCCACGGGGTCGTGGACCAGACACGCCGGCACGCTGCCATCAGCGCCCTGCTGGGCGTGCGGCACATCGCGGTCGTGGTCAACAAGATGGACCTCGTCGGGTTCGACCGGGCTGTCTTCGAGGAGATCCGCGCGGAGTTCGACGCCTATGCCCGCGCCCACGGGGTGCAGGACGTGGTCGCCATCCCGATCAGCGCGCTGGACGGCGACAACGTGGTGATCCGGTCGCCGCGCACGGACTGGTACCGGGGGCCGACGCTGCTGGAGCACCTCGAGGGCGTCCCGGTCGGCAGCGAACCGGCGCGCCAGCCGTTCCGCTTCCCCGTGCAGGTCGTCATCCGTCCGCAGGGCGCCGAGCACCACGACTACCGCGGCTACGCGGGGCGCGTCGAGGCGGGCACCGTCAGTGTCGGCGACGCGGTGGTGGTGGCCCCGAGCGGGGCGGTGACGACCGTGGTCGCGATCGACACCTACGACGGCCCCCTGGCGTGGGCACAGGCCGGGCAGTCGGTCACGCTGCGCCTGGCCGATGACATCGACATCTCGCGCGGCGACCTGCTCGCCGCAGCGGGGGCAGCCCCGGAGGTGGTCCGCGACCTCACGGCCACGGTGACCGTCCTGGCCGAGCAGGCGCTCGTGCCCCGCCAGAGGCTGCTCCTGAAGGCAGGATCGCGCACGGTCCGGGCCCTGGTCGAGAGCATCGACAGCCGGCTCGACGTCCACACGCTGCAGGCCGACGAGGGCGTCCACCGGCTGGACCTCAACGACATCGGCGAGGTGCGGATCCGCCTCGCCGAGCCGGTCGCGTTCGACCCCTACGACGAGGTGCGCTACACCGGGGCGTTCCTGCTCATCGACGACCAGTCGGGGGCCACCGTGGCTGCCGGCATGGTCCGGACGACGGCCGCATGAGCCCGCGGCCTGCCGAGGTCCCGGCTCCCGGCGCGCGCTACCCGTTGCTGCTGGACCTGGCCGGGCGGGCGACGCTGGTCGTCGGGGGTGGGCCGGTCGCCGCGCGCCGGGCGATCGGGCTGCTGGGGGCCGGTGCCCGGGTGACGGTGGTGTCCCCGTCCATCTGCGAGGACCTCGCCGACCTCGTGGCCGACGGGCAGGTCACGTGGTGGCCGAGGGAGGCGGTCCTCGACGACCTCGACCGCGCGGGCAGTCGCTGGTGGCTGGTCCACACCGCCACAGGTGACAGCGATGTGGACTCGGCCATCGCCGAGCGTGCCGACCAGCTCGGGATCTGGTGCGTGCGCGCCGACCTGGCCGCGGCATCAGCCGCCCACACCCCGGCGGTCGCCCACGGGCCGGACGGCGTCCAGGTCGCGGTCTCCGGAGGGGGTGATCCCGGGCGTGCCCGGGACATCCGCGATGCGATCGCCACCCTCCTGGCCGAGGGCACCCTCCCCCTGCGCCGCACGCGCCCCCGCACGTCCGGCCGGGTCGGACGGGTCGGACGGGTCGTGCTCGTGGGCGGTGGGCCCGGGGATCCGGGGCTGCTCACGGTCTCAGGACGGCAGTGGCTGGCACGGGCGGACGTGGTGGTCAGCGACCGCCTCGGCCCGACCAGCGTCCTGGCCACGCTGGGCGCAGGTGTCCAGGTGATCGACGTCGGCAAGACCGCGGGCAACCATCCCATCCCCCAGCACGAGATCAACCGGATCCTGGTCGAGCGAGCACTCGCGGGCAACATCGTCGTGCGGCTCAAGGGTGGCGACCCGTTCGTCCTCGGCCGCGGCGGCGAGGAGGCGCTGCACTGCCTGGCCCACGGCGTTCCGGTCGAGGTGGTCCCGGGGGTGACGTCCGCGGTGAGCGTCCCGGCCGCGGCGGGGATCCCGGTCACCCATCGCGGGATCACCACGTCGCTGGTCATCTCCAGCGCGCACGCCGGCGCCGGACAGGCCCTGGATGCTGCCCGCACGGCACCCCACGACGCCACCCTCGTCCTCCTGATGGGGCTGTCCGGGCTGGCCACCACGGCTGACGAGCTGATCGCAGCGGGTCGCGACCCGGGCACTCCCGCGGCGGTCATCAGCGCCGGCTGGACCCCGCGCAGCGGACGGTGACGGGCACCCTGGCCAGCATCGCCGGCGATGTGGCTGCGGCCCACCTGCCCGGGCCGGCGGTCATCGTGGTCGGCGAGGTCGTCGCGCTGCGCGCAGAACTCGGTGACCTCTCCGGCGTGCCGCAGGTTGAGATCTCGCAGGCTGGGTAACCATAGGGGACGATGGCACTGACACTCCTGGCTCACGGCTCACCGGATCCCAGGCACGCGCGCGACGTCGCGGCCCTGGCCGCGCGCCTGAAGCTGGCAGGCATCGCGACGCGCACGGCCTACCTGGACCACAACGAGCCGAGCCCGGCAACCGCCGCCCAGAAATGGACGGACAAGGGTGCCGCCGACACCACCGTGGTGCCCCTGTTCGTCACCCCGGCCTACCACGCACGCGTGGATGTGCCCGGCCGCGATCGTGACCATGCGCGCAGCTGCTCCGACGCTCGCGGTGTCGGGCGCAGAGCCCATCGGCCTGCATCCGCTGCTGCTGAGCGCCGCTGCCGAGCTCATCGCCGCGTCGGGGCTGACCGTCGACTCCCGGACGGGCATCATCCTGGCCGCTGCCGGCTCCCGCGACCTGCGCGCGGTCGGCGCCCTGGAGTCGCTGTTCCGGACCCAGGGTGTGGCCCTGGCCGACAGGCTGGGTGCCCGGGCGGTGCGCGCGGCATACCTCGACGGAGGTCGTCCACTGGGCCGGATGCGGACCCTCATGAGGTGCGTCGACGGATGCACGTCCTTCATCGTCGTGCCGATGGTCATCGCCGACGGCATCCTTCGCGACAGGATCGTCACTGCGGCCAGGCCGCCACGACGCACCCGTCACCCCCGGCGTGCTGGCCGACACCAACGCGTTGGCCGACCTCGTCGTCCTGCGCGCCGGCTCGGCCCCGGCACCCACGCGGGCGGACCGCCGCGTTGCGCTCTCCGCCGCTGACGCTCCGCCCGACGAGCGCACCTAGACGGCGATCCCCATGGTCGCGAGGATCACGGCCTGGGTCTGCGCCTCCTCGTCGTAGGACGCGTAGCGTCCCGCCGCACCACCGTGGGAGCCCTCCTCGAGGGCCACGCGCAGCAGCACCCCCCCACGCTCGCCGGGAAGCCCGACCGCCCCCTGCTGGGGATCCGTGGCCCGCAGCCGCGCGACCCACTTGGCCGGCTCGTGGACCAGGACCCGCGGATCGTGGACGGCGCCCGTGGCCATGATGAAGGGCCTGCGCCCGGCGGGCGGGACGTTGTCGTAGGGCGAGTAGTCGCGCATCCACGCGAACTGCTCGGGCAGCGCCGGGTTGCCCCACTCCTCCCACTCGCCCACGGTCAGGGGCAGCTCGGCGTCGAGCATCGAGTTCACCACGTCGACGAAGGGCACCTCGGCGATGACGCCTGCGAAGGCCTCCGGGTCGAGGTCCATGCTCGCGGCGACGAGCAAGCCCGCCGGCCGAGCCACCACGGGAGACGATCCGCGCAGCCGTCCACGACGGCATCCGGCCCCGAGCCCAGCGCCCGGGCAACGTCGACGAAGTCGCGGAACGAGTTGGCCTTGGTCGCCATGTGGCCGTCGTCCCACCAGCGCCGGCCGAGCTCGCCGCCACCTCGGACCTGCGCGTGGGCCCAGACCACCCCACGGTCCAGCAGGCTGGGCAGGCTACGGCTGAACGTCGGCTCGTAGGAGAACTCGTAGGCTCCGTAGCCGTAGAGCAGGCACGGCGCGGTGCCGTCCAGCGCTGTCACGCGGTGGGCGATGAGCGTGACCGGGACCCGCTCCCCGTCGCGGGCAGTCACCCACCGCGAGGTCACGACGTAGTTGCTGGCGTCGTGGTTGGGCGCCTCGGCCCGGTGGCGCACGACGGCATCAGCCGGGTGGTCCAGCGCGTGGTCGGTCCAGACGGGTGGGTCGACGCGGCCCTGCTCCACGACGGTGACGAACGGCGCGTCGAACTGCTCGTTGGCAGCGAGCTCGATGAACGAGCCCGCAGAGGGGCGCAGGGCACGGGCATCGGCCCAGTCCAGGCCGTGCGACGCCACCGGCGCGAGGTACAGGGCCGTCCTGCCCGCCTCCCGCAGCGTGATCACGACATGCCCGGAGAACGCCTCGACGGCCATGAAGCGCCTGCTGACCGCAGTCGGCGGCAGGGCGTTTGGGTGCGCCTCCAGCTCGTCGCCCGGGAGGCGTGCCTCGATGGCGGACCTCCAGCCGGCCGGATCCACGTGGCCCAGACCCACCCAGCTGAGCGTGAAGTCCCGAGCTCCCCCGTGGTTCGTGACGGCGAGGAAGGCCTCCGGACCTCCCGGGACCGACTCCACCGTGTACTCGTGACCCGCGCGGCGACCCCCGATCGTGGCCGGTGCCGCGCTCGGGTCGTGCGCTGGGATCGCCCAGGTCTCGGCGCTGTCGCGGCTGCCGGCGTGGATCAGGACCCACTGGCCGCATCGGGTCGCCCGCACCGAGAGCTCGAAGCGCCGGTCGTCCTCCTGCAGGACGACCACGTCGTCCTTCGGGTCGGTGCCGACCTCATGGCGCCGCACCTGGAAGGGCCGGTAGACATGGTCGGCAACCGTGTAGAAGAAGGTGCGCCCGTCGGCTGACCACGCCCCGCCGTAGTAGGTGCGCTCGATCCGCTCGGGCAGGTCCACGCCGCTGGCCACGTCGCGGAACCGCAGCTCGAAGAGCTCCTCGCCGGTGGAGTCCAGCGACCACGCCAGCAGGGCGCCATCAGGACTGAGCTCGCGCAGCCCGACCTCGGCGTAGCGGGACCCCACGAACGCGGCCTCGGCGTCGAGGTCCACGAGCGTGGTCCACACCCGCGATCCCACTGCCCGGCGCTGGAACTGGCCGAGCTCGGCGCCCTCGGGCATCACGTCGCGGTACTCCGCATCGCCTCGCGCGTGCGCCGGGCCCTCCTCGGCCAGTGGCGTCCGGGACACCATCTCGGTGAACAGCCGCCGACGCAGCGGCTCGAGCTGGGCGGTCGCTGCGCGGTAGTGATCGAGCTCGGCGCGCAGGTACTCCGTCAGCGCCTGACCGCCCTCGGCCATCCAGGCGAAGTCATCGCCGACCTCCTGGCCGTGCAGGTGCCGGACATGGGCGTGCGTGGGTGCCATCGGCGGGTTGGCCATGGGATCCGAACCTAGCAGGGCTTTGCCTGCTGCTGACGCAGCGCGGCCAGGACCGGAACAGGGTCGGCCGGCCTGCGCTGGCCCTCCGAGCCGGGGTGGGACCCGCCGGAAGCGGACGGCGGACGGGACCGCGGCCGAACAGAGTCAGGTCACCCGCCCGTGACCCCCGCCTGCGCGGCATGGGTCGCCACGGCTGCTGCCATCCGGTCCACCGCCTCGGTGAGCACCTGCTCGGAGCAGGCGATGTTCACGCGCGCGTGGCCGATCCCACCGCGTCCGAAGGGGCGACCCCGGTTGCAGCGCCACCGACCCAGCGTGCGCAGGACGTCCGCGGGGTCATCGCCGAGCCCGAGGCCCCGCATGTCCAGCCATGCCAGGTAGGTCGCCTCGGGGATGCGGTAGCCGACTCCGGGCAGGCGCTCGCGCGAGGAGCTCGGCCAGCAGGGCCCTGTTGGTCGCGATGTTGTCGTTGACCGCCGTCCAGCCAGCCCGGGTCGGACCGGTAGGCCGCGGCGTGCCCGATCACGCCGAGGTGGCTGCCCCCGTAGGCCACGGAGTCCGGGAGTCGCTTCAGCTGCGCGCGGCGGTCCGGAGCCACTCACGATCAAGCCCGCCTTGAGCCCGGCGAGGTTGAAGGCCTTCGCAGCGGACGTGACCACGAAGCCGTGGTCAGCGACTGAGAACCAGGGAACGAAGCTGGCGCCCGCGGGCACCAGCGGTGCGTGGATCTCATCCACGACGACCAGGGCGCCGTGACGCTGCGCGGCCTCGGCGACAGCCGACAGCTCGTGCGCCGTGTGCACGACCCCGGTCGGGTTGTGCGGGCTGCACAGGAGCAGGACAGTGTGATGGTCGGGCGCAGTCGGACGCGTGCGCGGCGAGCGCCTCGTCGATCGCGGCCACGTCGAGCCGGCCCTCGGCCGTGAGCGCGACCGGCACCGCCCGCCGGCCGACCTCCCGGCTGACGTTGGCGAACGGCGGGTACACCGGGCTCGGGATCACGACCGTGCCCCGCGCCGGGACAGAAGCGATCGATCAGCACCCGGATGCCGGTCATGACGTCGGCGCACAGGAGCATGTCCGCCGGATCCGGCTCCCAGCCCCATCGGGACCCCGCGAACTCGGACAGGGCCTCCTTGTAGGTCGTGCCGAAGTTGGGGTAGCCCGTGTCGCCCGCCCGGACGGCCGCGGTCAGGGCCTCGACGACCTCGGGTGCGGGCAGCACGTCCATCTCGGCGACCCACAGTGGCAGGACGTCCGGTCCGTAGTACTGCCACTTGACCGACGTCCGGCGGCGGAGCTGCTCGGGACGAAGCACTTCGAACGGGGGCGATGGACCATGGGCACCATGGTGACGCACGATCGCCCGGTGCGCGCCGATCACCCGAGCAGGTTGCGCTGCATCTGCGTCGATCGCACGTCCGAACCGCAGCGCAGGAGGCTCCGGCGACGGAGCGCAGCGCAACGAGGTGGGGCGAGGTCGGGCGATCGCAGGGCCAGGCCGGGCAGGCGGCGTGCCCCGACGGTCGACCCGCGGCCTCGCGCCGAGGACGGACTTGGCAGGATGCAGGCCGTGGCCCATCCCTCGGCGCCTGCCGACCCGATCCCCTTCGTGTGGCATCCCCGGACGCGTCGCCACATACCCTCGGCGGAGATCTGGCTGGGCGTGCGCACCCCCGGCACCGAGGTGGTGGAACGGGTCAACGTGATCCGCGAGGCCCTCATCCGTGCTGGGCACCCGGAGGTCACCGCCAGCGACCCCGACCCCGGCGCGCTGCTCGCGGTGCACTCCCACGGACTGATCGATCACCTGCGCACCATCCACGACGCCTGGGTCGTCGGCGGGTACACGACCGACCCCGGACAGGACCGGGTCGTGCCCTACGTGTTCCCCACCGCCGCGATGCTCGGCGGGCTGCCGGTGCGGCGTCCGACAGCGGCTCACGCCCGCGCCGGGCAGTACTGCTACGACACGATGACGCTGATCGGTCCGGGCACGTGGGACGCGGTCGAGGCAGCGGCCGGGGCCGCGCTGACCGCCGTCGACCTCGTCGCCACGGCAGCGTGGGTCGGGGGCGACGGCAAGCCGGGGTTCGGCGCCCATGGCCTACGCCCTGTGCAGGCCGCCGGGACATCACGCCGCCCGCGAGGCGTTCGGCGGCTCCTGCTACCTGAACAACGCGGCCATCGCGGCCGACCGGCTGCGCCAGCGGGGAGCCCGCAGGGTGGCGGTCATCGACGTCGACGCCCACCACGGCAACGGCACCCAGGCGATCTTCTACAACCGCGGGGATGTCTTCTGCGGCTCCGTGCACGTGGACCCCGGTGCGGGCTGGTTCCCGCACTTCCTGGGGTTCGCCGACGAGACCGGGCAGGGCGCCGGCTCCGGGGCCAACCACAACATCCCGCTCCCGCCGCGCTCCGGTGACGACCGTTGGCTCACAGCCGTCGAGGAGCTCGTCGATGATGCGCGCACGTTCGGCGCCGATGCCCTCGTGGTGTCCCTGGGCGTGGACGCGGCCATCGACGATCCGGAGAGCCCGCTGCGGGTCACGCGGGATGGCATGCGGGCCGCGGGGATCCTGCTCGGGGGCCTGGGCCTCCCGACGGTCGCTGTCCAGGAGGGTGGCTACCACCTCACGACCCTGGGCACCCTGGTCGCCGACTGCCTGGCCGGCTTGGCGCAGGGGGCAGCGCGGGTTGTCGCCGGCTGAGTTGTCCCCCGCCAGCCGTTGCAGCGAATGGCCGCGCCGGCCGGTCCGGGACTAGTCGTCGTCGTCGCGTGCCAGCCAGCTGGCCAGCCGCTCGACGGGGACCTCGAACTCCGGGTGCAGGTCCACGAACGTGACCAGCTGACCCGCCAGCCACTCCAGGGTGACCTCCTCGTCCCCGCGACGCCTGACCAGCTCCTCGATGCCCCGGTCCGTGTCGTACACCCTGACCCCTACTCGAACGCGCGGTCCATGAGCGCGCGCTGCTCCTCCTCGTGGCGGTGCAACGACCCCACGGACGGCGACGAGCTTGCCACGCGGGTGACCCCACGCAGGGTCCGCATGATCGCGGTCGGGAGGTGCTGGTTCATGTACGGCCAGGGTCCCATGTTCTCCGGCTCGTCCTGGACCCACACGACCTCGGCATCCCCGAAGCGGTCGAGCATCTCGACCAGGGTGCGGTGCGGAACGGGGTAGAGCCGCTCCATCCGGAGCACCGCCACGTCCTTGCGCTCGCGCTTGTCGCGCTCGGCCATCAGGTCGTAGCCGATCTTCCCCGAGCAGAGCAGGACGCGGCGCACGTCGCCGGGCTCCACGCGGCCCTGGGAGATCCCCCGGTCGTCGAGGACCGCGCGGAAGTACCCCTCGGTGAAGTCCCGCGTCAGGGACGTGGAGACCTTGGCACGCAGCAGGGACTTCGGGGTGAACACGACCATGGGCCGGGTCAGCCGGGAGTGCACCTGCCAGCGCAGGAGGTGGAAGTAGGACGCGGGGGTCGTCGGCTGGGCGACCGTCATGTTGTCCTGGGCGCACATGGCCAGGAACCGCTCGATCCGCGCCGAGGAGTGGTCGGGGCCCTGGCCCTCGTAGCCGTGGGGCAGCAGGAGGACCAGCGACGATCGCTGCGCCCACTTCTGCTCGGCCGAGGTCAGGAACTCGTCGGTGATGGTCTGCGCGCCGTTCACGAAGTCGCCGAACTGCGCCTCCCACATGACCAGCGCGTCGGGTCGGGCGACGCTGTAGCCGTACTCGAAGCCCATCGCGGCGAACTCGCTGAGCAGCGAGTCGTAGACGAAGAGCTTGCCGCCGTGGTTGTAGCACCGCTTCAGCGGCTTGTACTGCCAGCCGGTACGGGCATCAACGATGACGGCGTGCCGGTGACCGAAGGTCCCACGCCGGGAGTCCTGACCCGCGAGGCGGACCCACTTGCCCTCGTTGACCAGCGAGCCGATCGCCAGGGCCTCACCCATCCCCCAGTCGATCGTGTCCGAGGCCACCATCTCGGCCCTGCGGCGCAGCTGCGGGACCAGCCGCGGGTGGGCGACGAAGCCCTCGGGCAGGTCGATCTGGCTGCGCACCACGAGGTCGACGACCTCCTGGGTGATCGAGGTGTCGACGTCCCAGGCGGGCGTCTGGGGCGTGAGCTCCTTGCGACCGGTGGAGATGACCTCCGCGGAGTTCGCGTTGAACACCTCGTCGCCCGCGCTGCGGGTCTCCTGGAACACCCGCTCGAGGCGCTCCTGGAAGTCGCGCAGGGCGTCCTCGGCCTCCTCGACGCTGATGTCACCTCGGCCGATCAGGCCCTCCGTGTACAGCTTGCGGACCGAGCGCTTGGCGTCGATGACCGCATACATCGTGGGCTGGGTCAGTGACGGGTCGTCGGCCTCGTTGTGCCCGCGCCGCCGGTAGCAGATCATGTCGATCACGACGTCCTTGGCGAAGGCCTGGCGGAACTCGTAGGCCATCCGCGCCACTCGCACGACAGCCTCGGGGTCGTCGCCGTTCACGTGGAAGATCGGCGCCTGGATCATGCGGGCCACGTCGGTGCAGTACACCGTGGAGCGGCTGTACTTCGGCGAGGTCGTGAAGCCGACCTGGTTGTTCACGATGACGTGGACCGTGCCACCGGTGCGGTACCCCTGCAGCTGGCTGAGGTTCAGCGTCTCGGCCACCACGCCCTGGCCGGCGAAGGCGGCGTCGCCGTGCATGAGCAGGGGCAGCACGGCGTACTTGCGCTCCGGCTCGTTCTGGTCCTGCTTGGCCCGCACGATGCCCTCGAGCACCGGGTTGACGGCCTCGAGGTGGCTCGGGTTGGCCGCGAGGTACACCTTGACCTCGGACCCGTCCTCGGCGGTGAACGTGCCCTCGGTGCCGAGGTGGTACTTCACGTCGCCGGAGCCCTGGACGCTCTCGACCCCGTAGTTGCCCTCGAACTCGTTGAAGATGCGCGAGTACGACTTGCCGGCGATGTTCGCCAGCATGTTCAGGCGCCCCCTGTGGGGCATGCCCATGCACACCTCATCGAGGCCGTCGTGGGCGGCAGCGGACAGGATCGCGTCCACCAGCGGGACGACCGACTCCCCGCCCTCGAGGGAGAACCGCTTCTGCCCGACGTACTTGGTCTGCAGGAACGTCTCGAACGCCTCGGCGGAGTTCAGCGTGCGCAGGATCCGCAGCTGCTCGGCGCGCTCCGGCTTGTCCGGGGCCGTCTCGATCCGCTGCTGGATCCACTCGCGCTGCTCGGGGTCCTGCATGTGCATGTACTCGATGCCCACGGTGCGGCAGTAGGCGTCGCGCAGCACCTTGAGGACGTCGCGGAGCGTCATGAACTGCTGCCCGGCGAACCCCGCCACGGCGAACTCGCGGTCGAGGTCCCACAGGGTCAGGCCGTGCACGGCGACGTCGAGGTCGGGGTGCTTGCGCTGCTTGTAGTCCAACGGGTCGATGTCGGCCATGAGGTGACCGCGCACGCGATAGGCGTGGATGATCTCCTGCACGCGGGCCGTCTTGTTCAGGTCGGAGTCGTGGCTGGTCGCGATGTCGGTCGCCCAGCGGATCGGCTCGTAGGGGATGCGCAGGGAGGTGAAGATGTCGTCGTAGAAGCCGTGCTCCCCGAGGAGCAGCTGGTGCACGCGACGCAGGAAGTCCCCCGACTGGGCGCCCTGGATGATCCGGTGGTCGTACGTCGAGGTCAGCGAGAGGATCTTGCTCACGCCCGCGCGGGCCAGCGTCTCCTCGGCGGCGCCCTGCCACTCCGCGGGGTAGTCCAGGGAGCCGACGCCCACGATCAGGCCCTGACCGGACATGAGGCGGGGCACCGAGCTGACGGTGCCGATGGTGCCGGGGTTGGTCAGGGTCGCGGTGGTCCCGGCGAAGTCGTCGGCGGTCAGCGCGCCCGTGCGCGCCTTGCGGACCAGCTCCTCGTAGTTGGCCCAGAAGGCCGCGAAGTCCATGCGCTCGGCACCCTTGATGCACGGCACGAGCAGCTGGCGGGTCCCGTCGGGCTTGGTCAGGTCGATCGCCAGCCCGAGGTTCACTGCCGGGTGCTGCGACCACGGCAGGCTTGCCGTCGACCCGTGTGAAGCCGACGTTCATCTCCGGCATGTCGGACAGGGCCCGAACGAGCGCGTACCCGATCAGGTGCGTGAAGGAGACCTTCCCGCCGCGGCCGCGCGCGAGCTGGTTGTTGATGATGTGCCGGTTGTCGATGAGGAGCTTGGCCGGAAGGGCGCGGACCGAGGTCGCAGTCGGGACCTCGAGGCTGGCCTCCATGTTCACCACGACCCGTGCCGACGGTCCCCTCAGGACACGTGGCGCCGGGTCGAGCGCGTCCGCTCCGGTGGGGCCGGTCGGGATCGAGGAGAGGCCCACCTGCGGGGCGACCTGGTCCATCGCCGACGCCGGTGCCTCGATCTCGTACGCGGGAACGGTGTGCTCCAGCTCGGGGACGACGATGTGCGGTCGCGCGGGCGCTCCCGCGGCCGGCTCCTGCGCCACTGGTGCGGGGATCGCCTCCGCGGCGGGGTTCGGGGCGTCCACGACGGTCAGGGGGGTGCCGAGCGGGCGGCTGGCCGCTGCGGCCTCGGTGTCCGGGACGCTGCCCGCAGGCGGTCCCGGGAGCGTGGACGGCTCGCCGGGGCGGTAGTCCGCGAAGAAGTCCCACCACGCCCGGTCGACGCTCTGCGGGTCCTTCAAGTACTGCTGGTAGATCTCGTCGACGAGCCACTCGTTGGTCCCGAACGCCACCATCCGGGAACCCGCATCATTGGCCACGTTCGGCTACCTCTCGACGTTCGGAATTCACCGGAGACCAGCTGAGGCCGGCCCCGCACACCGTTCAAGGCTACTCCCCAGCGCTGGGGGCGGCTCTGGCAGGATCAGGGGCATGTTCGCCGCCAGCGCAGTCTCCTTCAGCCCCGAGGATCCCCTGAGCGGACTGCGCCTCGGGGAGCACCCGGAGCCGGTCGTCCCGGACGGGTGGGTCGTGATCGACGTGCGGGCGACCAGCGTCAACCACCATGACCTGTGGTCGCTCAAGGGCGTCGGCCTGAGCGCCGATCGGCTCCCGATGATCCTGGGCTGCGACGCCGCTGGAGTGGACCCGGACGGCAACGAGGTCATCGTGCACGGGGTGATCACCGACGGTGGGTACTCCGACGAGACGGTCGACCCCGGACGCTCCCTGCTGTCCGAGAAGCACCAGGGCACGTTCGCCGAGCGCGTGGCGGTGCCCGCGAGGAACCTGGTTGCGAAGCCCGCGGCGCTGTCCTGGGCGCAGGCCGCGTGCCTGCCGACCGCATGGCTGACCGCCTACCGGATGCTGTTCACGCGCTCCGGACTGGTCCCCGGCCAGACGGTGCTCATCCAGGGCGCCGGCGGGGGCGTGTCCACGGCGCTGATCGTGCTGGCCCGCCAGGCCGGCTTCCGGGTGTGGGTGACCTCCCGCGACGAGGGGAAGGGCGCTCGTGCTGTCGAGCTCGGGGCGCATGAGGCATTCGCATCCGGTGCGCGGCTGCCGGAGCGGGTCGACGTCGTGATGGAGACGGTCGGCGCCGCCACGTGGTCGCACTCGCTGCGTTCGCTGAAGCCCGGCGGTCGGGTGGTCATCGCCGGGGCGACCTCGGGCTCACAGCCCCCCGCAGACCTGTCCCGGGTGTTCTTCCTGCAGCTGTCGGTCGTCGGATCCACGATGGGCACCCGTGACGAGCTCGAGCGCCTGGTCGCGATGTGCGCGGCCACCGGCGTCCGCCCGCTCATCGACCACGAGCTCCCCCTGTCGTCCGCCGACGAGGCCCTGCGCCACGTGGCCTCCGGCGACCTGTTCGGCAAGATCGTCCTCACCCCCTGAGCCCCCCGCGCCCGGGGGGCCCGCCCCACATCGGGCCGCCCCACAGCGCGTCCTCGGCCCAGCGCCGCCCCACCCTCGGCTTCTCCATGATCGGTCCACTTTCGCGCGGCCCATTCGTCGAACGGTCCGGATCTCAGAGCCCAGATGCTCGCGGATCCGGACGAATCGCCACGGACGCCGCACGTTCACCCGGCTCGACGGGCCCGCTGGGACATGGTTCGCCTGATGATCGCTCGAACCTCGTCGGGTCGCTCCTCGAGGTCAGCCCAGGTGAACCGCAGGACGACATGACCCATCGCCACCAGCCGCTGGTCCCGCGTTCGGTCACGCTGGAAGCGCTCAGGACCGTGATAGCGCTTGCCGTCGAGTTCGACGACGATCCCCAAGCCCGCATGCAGGGCGTCGACCGGGCCGATCACCGCGTGGCCATCGGAGACGTCGACGTTGAACCTCCACCCACCCGAGATCGAGGACGCCATTCGCTGGAAGCGCCACTCCAGCACCGACCAGGGGTTGCCGATGCACGTCACAGCAACAAGGCGTGCTCGCCGCGCGCCGCTTCGTCCGGAGGCCGCCTGCAGCCACCTCAACCAGGTCAGCTGGACCCAGCAGCCCACGACGCAGGGCGTCGGTGACGGTGGCCACCGAGGCGTCGACCGCCTGACCGCAGAGGAGATCAACCAGCGTCCGCCGCTCGGAGGTGAGCACAATGCCGCCGACATGGACCAGGTCGCACGCCGGTGGGCGGAGTCGATGGTCCCTGAGGCCCTTGGACGGGCCGCCGCCGTGCCCGACGATGCCATGGATCTCCTCGCCGGCGACGTCGTAGCCCCAGATCGCCGCGGCTGTGGAGTGGCTCGGGAAGCGACCGCTCAGCGCCACGGCGCGGGCTCGCTGCCATGGGCCCTCGTCGATATCGCGATGACGGAAGGCCGAGCCGGCGACGTTGATCCAGATTCCGTCACGCACCAGCCGACGCTGCCGGCTGTCCGACCATCCCGCTGCCCGGGCCTGTGACCGCGTGAAGACCCCGTCCTGGCTGAGGGCCGCATCCGGCATCTCCCGTCCCCGGAGCACGGTCCCTCGGCTGAGAACCCCCCGTCCATCCACCGGGGGATCGTGCCGGGCCCGGAGTCCAACCGTCGACCCCCCGCAGCGGATCTGTGGATAGCCCCGGAGCCGCACCCAGGCATCGCTGTCCGGATCTCGGATGGTCGACGCTCGGGAATCCGGACGGAACCCACCTCGAGCCACTCGATAGCGGACCGATCGGAGGGTGGCGGGCGGGGACCGGGGGCGGGGGGCGGCGGGGCGGCGGGGCTAGTGGATGCGGCCCCAGGGGCGGACGCCCCAGGCGACCCGGCCGACGACGGAGGGGACCGGACCGAAGTGGCGGGAGTCGGTCGAGGCGTCCGGGGAGTCGCCGGCCACCCAGTAGCCGTGGGCGTCGATCCGCGTCACGCGCTTGACGATCAGCAGCCCGGGACGTTGCGGATGCTCGAGGACCACCACGTCTCCGACGCCGGCACGCCCGTCGCGCCGCGCGATGATCCAGTCCCCGTCGCGGAGCGTCGGCTCCATCGAGCGGCCGGCGACAGCCAGGTAGCAGAATCGACGCACTCGCGTAGTGTGGCCCACGCGCCTGTGAGTCGAGGGACAACGGTGCCCGGTGGGTCCTCCCGCGGTAGCATCTCTGTCCCCATCACGCCCCCTGCACCACCCGTCCATGACCACCGAGCACACGTCACCAGCCAGGAGAAGAGATGCTGTCGTTCCTCGCCCCCCGCACCACCGTCCACGCCCACTGCGACCTCCCGTGCGGCGTGTACGACCCCGCCCAGGCACGCATCGAGGCCGAGTCCGTGAAGGCGATCATGGTCAAGTACGCCGCCTCCGACGACACGGACTTCAAGTCCCGCGCAGTCCTGATCAAGGAGGAGCGCTCCGACCTGGTCAAGCACCACCTGTGGGTGCTGTGGACCGACTACTTCAAGGCACCGCACTTCGAGAAGTACCCGCAGCTCAACACGCTGTTCAACGAGGCGACCAAGCTCGCCGGCGCCGGTGGTACCAAGGGCACGAACGACGTGGCCGTGGCCGACTCCCTGCTGGCCAAGATCGATGAGATCGCCGAGATCTTCTGGGAGACCAAGGCGGCGTGACCTCATCCGAGGACCGTCCGGGGGCGCCGGGCCGCGAAGCGGTCACCGGCGCCCCCGGAGCCGTCTCCGGCCCCAGGCCCCCCCGACCACCCGGCGGGAGTCCGGTCGTCCGGCCCGCCCGTCCCGAGGACGTCGCGGAGATCCTGGCCATGGTGCGCGAGCTGGCCGAGTACGAGAAGAGCGCGCACGAGGTGGTGGCCACGCAGGAGATGTTGGCCGAGCTGCTGTTCGGCACCAACACCCCCAGCGGCACACCGGCTGCGTACTGCCATGTGGCCCTGTCGCCCGGTCCCGAGGGCGGACCCCTGGCAGGCATCGCCCTGTGGTTCCTCAACGCCTCGACGTGGACGGGTCAGCACGGGATCTACCTGGAGGACCTCTACGTCCGCCCGGCCTTCCGCGGGCTCGGCCTGGGCCAGGCCCTCATGGGCGAGCTGGCGCGGATCTGCGTCGAGCGCGGATACACGCGGCTCGAGTGGTGGGTGCTGGACTGGAACGCCCCCGCCATCGACTTCTACCGCTCCCTGGGAGCCCGGGCGATGGATGAGTGGACGGTCCACCGGATCACCGGCGCAGAGCTTGACGGCCTTGCCCAGCGTGCACCCTGGGACAGGAGCCACGCCGAGCACGACCCGGCGGTCCTCCGCACGCCCCATCGGCTAGCGTGACCACTCGTGGACAGCGATCCGACCGTGACCCTGCGGGTTCCCGCGAACAGTGCGTTCGTGGTGCTCATCCGCGCCGCGGTCTCGGCCATGTGCGCGCGGCTGGACTTCACGATCGACCGGATCGAGGACGTCAAGCTCGCGGTGGACGAAGCCGCCGCGCTGCTGCTCAGCGACGCCCCGCCGGACGCTGACCTCGATGTCCGGTTCACCCCGGACGCACCCGACGGGATCCGCGTGGAGATGACCGCGCGCACGGTCCACGGCCGCTCCCTGAAGCGCGACACCTTCACCTGGACCGTCCTGACCGCCCTCGTGGATGAGGTCGTCGCCACCGTCTCAGCGGACAAGCAGCTCACGATCTCGCTGGCCGTGCACCGATCCGAGGCGGTCAGGCCGTGAGCGACCCCCCGGCGACCCTGGGCGTGTCCCCATCGGCGAACCCTCCCGGCCCCGGCGCCCCCGGGCCAGGCAGCCCTGAGGCCTCGGCCGCTGCCCGTCGACCCGCCCTGCCGAGCCCGACCCCGCCGAGCCCGCCCCGCCGAGCCTGACCCCGCGAGCCCGACCCCGACGAGATCGCGGCCGAGCCGCGCTGGTCCACCCGTGACCGGACCCGGGAACGCGAGCTGGTCGCCCTGATCGCCGAGCTGGCCGAGGACGACCCGCGACGCGCCTCCGCCCGCGACGAGCTCGTGACGATGCACCTGCCCCTCGCTGCGTTCCTTGCCCGGCGGTTCCGTGATCGGGGTGAGAGCCTGGAGGACCTGACCCAGGTGGCCACGATCGGACTGATCAAGGCCGTCGACCGGTTCGACCCGGAGCGCGGCGTCGAGTTCTCGACCTTCGCCACCCCCACGATCGTGGGCGAGATCAAGCGCCACTTCCGGGACAAGGGCTGGGCGATCCGGGTCCCTCGACGGCTCCAGGAGCTGCGGATCTCCATCGGCCGAGCCACCGCCGAGCTGAGCCAGTCCACGGGGCGCTCCCCCACCGTGGCCGAGCTCGCGACGCACCTCGACGTCAGCGACGAGGAGATCCTCGAGGGGCTGGAGTCGGCGCAGGCGTACGCCACGCTGTCCCTGGATGCCTCGTCGTCCGATGCCGCGGAGGAGGGGGGCTCCTCGCTGGCCGACACCCTGGGTGAGGACGACCCCGGCCTGGGCGAGGTCGAGACGCGCGAGACCCTGCACCCCCTGGTGGCCACCCTGCCGGTGCGCGAGCAGCGCATCATCCACATGCGCTTCTACGAGAACATGACCCAGGCCCAGATCGCGGAGCAGATCGGCGTCTCGCAGATGCATGTCTCCCGGCTGCTGGCCAAGTCGCTGGCCCAGCTGCGCAGCGGCCTCGTCGAACCGGCCCGCTGAGGCTCGCGACCGCCCGCTGGATCAGACCAGCGCCCCGCTCACTGCCGGGCGCAGGCCGAGCGCCAGACCCGCCACCGCCGCGACCCCCAGGGCGATACCCGCCACCTGGTCCACGACGATGTCCGAGCTGGCCAGCGGCCAGGCCACCACGAGGGCGAACGCCTGCGCGAGCAGGAACGGCGTGCGCGCCACCCGCCGGCGCCTCAGGAGCCCCAGCCAGATCAGCCCCAGGGCACCGACGATGACCAACCACATGGCGACCGTCGCCACCGCGATCCACACGTCGAGGTCCGAGCCGCTGGTGCCCAGTCCGACGAGCAGGCTCAGCACCGCGGCCGCGATCGCCTCGGCCGCGGCGATCGCGACGAGGGGGCGAACAGGATCGGCCATGGCGCCAGAGTACGGGCCTAGAGTTGGGCGCATGAAGCCGCGCGGCCTGCTGATCGCCAACCCCCAGGCGACCAGCACCTCCGCCGGGATGCGCGACGTGATCACGCGCGCGCTGGCCCACGAGGTCGACCTCGAGGTGGTGACCACCACCCATCGTGGGCACGCGGAGCGACTTGCCTCCGAAGCCGGCGGGCTCGACCTGCTCATCACCCTCGGTGGCGACGGCACCATCAATGAGGCCGTGAACGGCATGCTCAACTCGCAGCACGAGGCGCTGCCGATGCTGGCGGCCATCCCCGGCGGATCAGCCAACGTGATGGCGCGGGCACTCGGGTTCCCGAACGATGCGATCGAGGCCACCGGCATGATCCTCGAGTCGCTGCGCACCGACTCCAGCCACGACATCGGCCTTGGCAATGCCCAGTTCATCCCGGAGGAGACCGGCGAGGAGCGCTCCCACTGGTTCACGATCAACGCCGGGGTGGGCATCGACGCGGATGTCATCGCCTCGATGGAGGCCCAGCGCGCCGCAGGGCGCGCCGCCAGCGGCACGAGATATGCGTTGACAGCGGGCCAGGAGTACTTCCGGGAGGTGGGGCGGCGGGGCCGACCGCTGAGCCTGCAGCTGCCGGGCAAGGAGCCCATCGAGGGCCTGGCGATGGTCATCGTCCAGAACACCGCCCCATGGACGTTCTTCGGGCCGTTCCCGATCAACCCCTGCCCGGAGGCCTCGTTCGACCTCGGACTCGACGTGTTCGCCCCACACTCCCTGGGCCCCCTGCCGGCAGCCCGGTTCGGCCTGCGGATGCTTCGCGGCAGCCGCGCCGGGGCGGTCCCGGGGCACCTGACCCTCCTGCACGACGAGGCGGCGTTCACGATCCGTTCCGAGATCCCGACCGCGCTGCAGCTCGACGGCGACTCGATGGGCCACATCGACAGCGTCTTCTTCCGGTACGCGCCCCACGCCCTGCGCATCGTCGGCTGACGGGAACGGAATCGCCGACGCAGTGGGGGAATCGGGCCCACCCAGCATGCCCAGGAGGCAGGTTTCGGACGGTTCGTGGGGCTCCTGAGACGGAAATGTGACGTACGCGACAGAGTGAAGGCGTACCACGCGGGGAAAGACCCTTGTGACAGGGCGGATCGTCTGCGACCCTTGGGTGCAGTCAGGACGAGCGGTGGGGACACATCCCACGACCGTCACAAGCGTACCGGAGGGTGGCGGGGGCCGATGAACCGGTCCGGCTTGCCACTGGAATCGTAGTGAGCGTGCCCCGATCGGGGTGCAGGAGAGGTGAGGAAGCATGGACTGGCGCCACAGGGCGGCATGCCGTGACGAGGATCCCGAGTTGTTCTTCCCGATCGGGAACACCGGCCCCGCACTCATGCAGATCGAAGAGGCACGCGCCGTGTGCCATCGTTGCGAGGTTGTCGACGTCTGCCTGAAGTGGGCGATCGAGAGCGGCCAGGACGCAGGCGTCTGGGGCGGCATGAGCGAGGACGAGCGTCGCGCCCTCAAGCGCCGCAACGCGCGGGCCCGGGCTCGCGCCCACAGCTGACACCCCACCGAGCACTTCCCGTGAACGGCCCGCCCCCGTGGTGGGCCGTTCACCGCTGCTCGGGGGGCAGGTCGACCGTGACCTGCGTGCAGTCACCAGCACGACCCAGGGTCAGGGTGCCCTTGAGCTCCTCGCGGACCAGCGTGTCCACGATCCGCAGCCCCAGCTTCGGTGAGGACTCCACCTCGAACCCCTCGGGGAACCCCGGGCCGCGGTCGCTGACCACGACGTGCAGCCCGACCTCGTCGCGACTGCTGCGCAGCTCGACGTCGTCGGCACCATGCTCGACGGCGTTGGCCAGCAGCTCCACGAGCGCCATCGCCAGGGCCGTCGCCTGCACAGCCGGCACCTCGCCGAAGGAACCCGTGCGCTCGATGCGCCGCTCCCCCATGTCCGGGGACGCGGTCTGGCACACCATGGTCACCAGCCTGTCGGCGACGGCGTCGAAGGGCACCTCCTCGGTGCTCGCCTGGGCCAGCAGGTCGTGCACGACGGCGATGGCGCCCACCCGCCTCTCCGCCTCGGCCAGGGCGGCTGCCGCCCCGGGCTCAGCCAGACGCCTGGACTGCAGGCGCAGCAGGGCGGCAACGGTCTGCAGGTTGTTCTTGACCCGGTGATGGATCTCGCGGATGGTCGCGTCCTTGCTCAGCAGCGCCCGCTCGCGGCGGCGCAGCTCTGTGACGTCACGCACCAGCACCAGCGAGCCGCTCTGGCCCCCCGGCCCGCGCATCGGCAGTGCCCGGACGGTGACCGTCGCGGTGTCCGAGGAGAGCTCGACCTCGCCGGGCCTCCGGCCGCCGCACACGAGGGCGACGTCGGCGTCCACGGGCCCACCCCGCCGGGCGATCCGGCCGCTGATGAGCCCGAGGTGCGCCCCGTTCAGGTCACTGGTCAGTCCGAGCCTGCGGTAGGCCGACGAGGCATTGGGGCTGGCGAACTCGACGACCCCCGCCGCGTCGAGGCGGATCAGGCCATCCCCGACCCGCGGCTCGGCACCGGTGGAGTCCGACACCTCGCGGTAGGGGAACTCGCCCGCTCGGATCATGGAGAAGAGGTCGTCAGCGGCGCGCAGGTAGGCGCGCTCCAGGGTGCCCGACGCGCGGGTCGCCGGGACGGCCGACCGGGTCAGGGCCGCGATCCACGGGCCGTTGGCGGTCAGCCCGACCCCCACGGCCTCGGCTGCGGCCGGCAGGAGCGGGTCGTTGCGTGCTGCGATCCGCCCCAACCCCGGTGCCGACCACGCCCGATCCAGCTCGGGCCGCCGGCCGCGAGGGGTGAAGGTCCCCACCAGGTCGTTGGGGTAGCGCGTGGCCGCCGTCGACGGACGCACCTGCGCGGCCGCGACGAAGCCCCCCTGGTTCCAGACCGGCAACCAGAGGATCAGGTCGGAGAACGCAAGGTCGGACAGCAGTCCGAGGTCACGCAGCAGGGATTCGCAGTGCGCGATCGCGCCCGGCTCCAGATCCGTGCGGTCTGAGGCGATCTCGGCCAACGTGCGCACCGCCACCTGACGCCCTGCCCTTCCCGCGCCGCGGCGCGCTCCCGCCGCTCCCCCCGGGAGGCGGCGGAGAACCTACAACGTCTCGGTCACCTTGCTCAGTCCGCGCGGGGCATCCGGGTTGAACCCGCGGGCGAGAGTCATCTGCAGCGCAAGCTGTTGCAGCGGGATGATGTCCACCACCGGATGCAGCTCCTCCGTGACGTCCTCGCACCGAAGGTCGTAGCCCACAGTGCCCAAGGAGGTCGAGCGCGCCCCGCCGAAGACCGTCACGTCCGCACCCCTGTCGGCCAGCCGCTCGAGGACCGGTTGCATCGCCTCGGCGCCCTTGCCGTCGGGAACGACCGCGATCACCGGGTGGTCGTGATCGATCATCGCCAGCGGACCGTGCAGGAGGTCCGCACCGGAGAACGCATGTGCTGCCACGTAGGAGGTCTCCATGAGCTTGAGGGCGGCTTCACGCGCGGTCGGGTAGGAGTACCCGCGGCCGGTGGTCACCAGGCGGTCGGTGAACCGGTAGCGCGAGGCCAGGGCTGCGACCTCGGGGCCGCGATCGACCAGCGACTGCGCCGCCTCGGGGATGGAGCGTGCTGCCTGAGCATCGCCCCCACGGAACGCATCGATGATGAGCCAGAGCGCGAGCAGCTGGGAGGAGTACGTCTTGGTCGCCGCGACCGCACGCTCAGGACCGGCCAGGATGTCGAAGTGCAGCTCGGCCGTGAGCGCCAGCGGGCTCTCGGGATTGTTCGTGACCGCCAAGGTGGTCGCCCCACCCGCTCGGGCGGTGCGGACCGTCTCGACGAGGTCGGGGGACCCCCCGCTCTGGCTGACCGTGAGCAGGAGGACGTCGGAGAGGTCCGGGCGGGCCCCGTAGGCGGTCATGGTCGAGGGCGACGCCAGGCCGGCCGGGAGACCCAGGGAGACCTCCACCAGGTACTTCGCGTAGAGAGCCGCATGATCGCTCGTGCCACGTGCCGCGAGCAGCACGAACCGGGGTCCCCGCCCCTGGATCGTCGCAGCGAGGGCGCGTGCCTGCGCGAGCGACTCAGGGGTCAGGAGGCGGGCGAGTGCCTCGGGCTGTTCGGCGATCTCGGCGT
The DNA here is from genome assembly GCA_963700395.1 of uncultured Actinomycetes bacterium. Taxonomy (GTDB): domain Bacteria; phylum Actinomycetota; class Actinomycetes; order S36-B12; family CAIYMF01; genus Prado023. The sequence continues at coordinate 842,633 of CAVOXI010000001.1, forward strand.
CCATCAGGGCACCGCGGTCCTCGGACATCGGTAGGTCCTCACCTCGGGGACACCCACTGTATCCGTGTCCCGCAGGGGATCCGGCCACTCATCACGGCCGAGCGCGGCACCGAGCCCGCGGTCGTGGCCGGATCCGTGGGGATGCCGGCACGACCACGGGCCTAGTCCGACACTGGTGCGGCGAACCTGACCTCCAGCCCTTTCCACCGGTGGGGGTGCTCGTGCTCTCCCAGTACGTCGAGCCGGCTTACGCGATGCGGGTGGACCGACGCAGGAGCGTGCGGCAGATCACCGCGATGCCGCAGACCGCGTGGGCGCTCGTCTGATCCCCACCGGTGCCTCTGGGTGCTTCGCTGGAGTGTTCGGCAGGCGAACGGCGTGGCCTCAGATCCGTGGCAGCACGGACCCGGTGCGGGTGGAATCCCCGATCTGCGGACGCACGCGCGGGTCGATCGTGGGCGCAGCCCTCCCAGACAGGGGGGCCCAGCTGGGGAGCGAACTCATGGCAGTCCCAGCACTCATGACGTTCCGCCGCTGACTCCGCGGGGCGCCCCGGTCGAACAGAAGGGATCAGGATGATGACGAACAACAAGGAACACCGCAGCGTTGGTCGAGCGTGGGCAATGGCGCTGACTGGCGCAGCACTCACCTGCGCCGCGCTGCTCAGCGGCGGTGCAGCGGGCGCGACCCCGGCGGGCGGGTACGGCACCCAGGAAGTCGACCAGAGCCAGCTGGTGCCCAGCACGCTGGACTCGGCGTTCGCGCCGTTCGACTGCCGGATGGCTGCCCACCGGCCCGGTCTGCACGGGCGAGCGGCACCTGGACGAGGACTGGGTGCAGGTCGACGACTTCGGGTGCGAGGTGCCGTTGTTCGACAAGTTCGTGGACGACCGGTACTCGACCCGGTACTACGACCGCGACAACCTCAACTACTTCCGGAAAGTCCGGATCGACTCAGCCGACCACCTCGCCCTGGGCCCGTCCGGTCCGGGCACAGCGACGATCAGCACCCAGGGACGCTTCACCGAGGCCTTCGCCGTGCCTGGTGACGAGCGCACGAGGACGATCACCACGTCGGGCGTCCTGTGGGACGTTCGACCCACGAACGGTAGTCCGGTGCTGCGGATCACCGGCACGCTGGTCGAGCCGTACGACGGCCCGGCGACGTTGACCGGACACCGGATCCTCAACGGCGTGCACACGCACTACGAGGACGCCCCCCTGGATGACGTGCTGCCGTGGGAGACGTTCGCTGCGGCCGTGTGCCAGGCCGCGGTGGGGTGACCAGCCCCGGCGTCGATCCCCTTGGCGGGGCGACCCAGCCCATGGCAGCGGAAGCGGATGACAGAGGAGGGTGACGCCGTGACACTTGCCCCTGTCCGCCGCACGCTACTGATCGTGGACGACCACGACGGGTTCCGGGGGGTCGCGCGCGCCCTGCTCGAGGGCGATGATTTCGAGGTTGTCGGGGAGGCGTCGGACGGCGCGGCAGCGGTGGAGCAGTCGCGTCGCCTGTCGCCGGCAGTGGTCCTGCTGGACGTGCACCTGCCTGACCATGATGGATTCGAGGTGAGCGCACGCCTGGCCCGGTTGAGCCAGCCGCCGCTTGTCGTGCTCACGTCGAGCCGTCCGGTCGCCGACCTGCGACGGCGGCTGTCCTCCACTCATGCAGCAGGCTTCGTGCCGAAGGACGAGCTGTCCGCGGGGTCGCTGGCCGAGGTGCTGTCGCGGTGACGCGATGGACGATCGCCGGGATCGTGGGCGCGCTCGCCTTCACGGCGATGGTCGAGTGGGCGATCGGCGCTGGTGGGTGGCCAGCGCTTGCGGACGCGGCGGCGGGCTTGTCCCTGCTCCTCCTCGGGATCGTGACACGCACCGAATCGGCCCGGTATTCCTCGGCCTGCGCCGCAGCGGGGGCCGCGTGGCTGCTGTCGGGCCTTGCTCCGGGGGCGACGTGGGTGCATCGCCCGCTGGTCGTGTGGGTGGTGCTGTCATTCCCCAACGGGAGGCTGCGCTCGCGCAGCGCGGTCGTCGTCCTGGTGGCCTCGCTCTGCATCGCCATCCCAGCGCTGGCGACCGCTACGTGGGCCATGGCCGTGGTAGGTGCCGGTCTTGCATGCCTTGGGCTCGCTGATCTGCACCGCACCCGGGGGTGGCCGAGCCCGTCGGGTCGGGCTCGGGGATGGGCTTCTGTGTCGATCGGCTCGGCGTTCCTGCTCCCGCTCGGGGCTCAGGTGGTAGGGGAAGTCGGCGGACCCGCCTTGCCGCCTGAGGCCCAGGAGGTCGCCTACGCGGCCCTGATCGCCGTCGCCGGGTTGGTGCTGCTGGCCGCGGAATCCGGCGGGGATCGCCTTGGGCTCGAGGCCGTGATCGCGCTGGCCGAGGACGCCGACGTGGAGACGACGCTGACGGGGCTGCGCACGCGCGCCGGCGATGTCAGGGATCCGGCGACGCAGCGGGCGTTCGATGCGGCGGTCGCGTTGCTCGAGCGGAACCGGCTCGGGCAGCGCGACCTCGCCGCCGCTGTGGAGCAGGCACGACGCTCCCGGCGGCGGCTGGTGAACGTGACCGTGGTCGAGCGGCGAACCCTTCGCCGGAAGCTGGCGGAACGCGTTCGCCCTCTCCTGCCCGAGATCGACGCCACGCTGTGCGGGGTCTCGACCGACGATCCGGCGATCACCGAGCTGGTCACGCGATGCCGTGCCGAGGTGGTCGGCATCGGCGCGGACCTCAACAGCCTCGCCGACGGCCTGCACCCGGCCCGGCTGGCTGAGTCCGGTCTCGCTGGTGTCGAGGAGGTGCTGTCAGCGGGACCCGCCGAGGTCCAGGTTCGGCTGCCCTGCGGGCGATACCCGCTCGAGGTGGAGGCGGCGATCTGGTACGCCTGCGCCGAGGCCGTGACGAACGCGATCAAGCATGGTCAGGCCGCACGCGTGCTCATCGAGGGCTGGCAGGACGCGGGCTGGCTGACGGTCGATGTCCGTGACGACGGTGTGGGAGGAGCTGTCCTGACGGGGTCCGGAGGGCTGTCCGGGCTCGCGGACAGGGTCGCCGCCCTGGACGGGACGTTGGGCATCGACAGTGCCCTGGGACGCGGGACGACGTTGCGCGTCAGGCTGCCCGTGCCATGACGCTGGGAAGGGCAGCCTCGTGGCTTCTGGGCATGGCGGTCGCGCTGACCGCCGCAGCGTTGATTCGTGCTGAGTCCTCATCGACCTGGGCCGGACGTTCGGACCTGGTGTGGTGGATCGACGTGCTGGCGGCGACTGCCCTTGTGACGGCGTCGGTCATGTGCGAGCGGCTGACGGTGCCGGTCGTGACCTGGGTGGCCGGGGCGATCTGGCTCCTGCCGGACCTGGCAGGAGTCCGCACGCTCGCCCCGGCGATCGCCACCGCCCTGGACGCGTCTGCGTGGGTCCTTCCCGGGCTGATCGTCCTGACCCTCGCGAGTGCATCGGGGCTGCCGCTGCGCAGTCGGCCGGCCAGCCTGGTGGCCGCGGGCACAGCGCTGGGCGGCGTCGACCGCATCGTCGCGACGAACCCCTTCGTGGAGGTGGAGTGCTGGCACGTGTGCCGGGACAACCCTCTGGCCTGGCAGCCCGCTGAGCCGATCGCGCACCTGATCGCGTGGCTGGCGGCCGCCTTCGTGGCAATCGCTTTGGTCCTCCTGCTTGTGGATCCCCGCGTGCGCCGGGTGCGACAGCCGGCTGCGCTGACGACGGTCTCTGCGACCTGCCTGCTCCTGCCCCTGGTCACCCCCTCCCCGGGCCCCGTGTCGCCATGGGCGGTCGCCACGCACCTCGCGGCCGGCGTGGCAGCGGCGCTCCTGGGGGTATGGCTGGTTGCCGACGAGATCCGGCAGGTCCTGCTGCGGCACCGATTCGCGGCGCTGGTCGTGGACCTGAGTCACGCTCCGGCGCCTGGACATTTCGCCGAGGCACTCCGGATCGAGCTCGCCGATCCTGGACTGCTGGTGGGCTACTGGGTGCCCGAACCGGGCTGCTTCGTCGACGGCGAGGGCGTTCCGGTCTCCACTCCGAGGCCCGATGGGCACCGGGTCATCTCGGTGACCCGAGCGGGGAGCCAACTGGCCGTCCTCGGCCACTCGCGTGGGGTCGACCCGGCACGAGTGGATCGGGCCCTGGGCCCGGCGATGCGCCTCGCGATGGAGAACGACCGGTTGCGTGCGGCAGTGCTGTTCGAGTTGCGCGAGGTCGACCAGTCGCGTCGACGCATCCTCGAACGCGCGCAGGAGGAGCGACGTCGGCTCGAGCGCAACCTTCACGACAGCGCGCAGCAGCGAGTTGTGTCGTTGATCCTGACCCTCAGGATGATCGCCGGCCGCGCCCAGGCAGCCGATCGCGTCGCAGCGTACGAGGGTGCCGACCTGGCTGCTCAGTTGCTCGACCGCTTGCGGCAGGTCGCGCGCGGGATCCATCCTGTGGTCGTGGCGGACTCAGGCTTGGCTGGTGCGTTGGCCGACCTCGCGGAGAACTCCACCGACGTGCCGGTCGAGGTGCACGTCGCAGCGGAGATCGGGCTGTCGGCGCTGGCCCAGTCGACCGCATACGAGTTCGTGGCCACTGCGCTGGCCGATGCCCGGGCCGCGGATGCAACCTCCCTGACCGTGCACTCGACTGGCACGGGGAAGGCCATCCTCGTCGGGGTCGATCACGACGCCGCTCGGTCACCCGACACCGTCGACCTGGATGGGGTCGCCGTGCACGCCGAGGCGCTGGCCGGACGAGTCACCATCGAGGGCGAGCCAGGAAGATGGCACGTGGCCATGGAGTTGCCGTGCGGGTCGTGATCGCCGATGACGCGGCGCTGGTGCGCGCCGGGCTGGCCGCGATGCTGGCCGACGGGGGGATCGAGGTGGTGGCCGAGGCGACCGACGCGCAGTCGCTGCAGCACGCGAGGCGCAACGGGCCGTGCTCGCCGACCCCGACGTGCGACGCAGCCTGGAGGACATGGCCGGCGCGGGGCTCGAGGGCGTTGCCCTGCTCGCTGACGAACTTCGGATGCCGCGTCGGGGTCCAAGGGCCTCTGCTGTCACCTGAGGACTACGAGGGCGCGGCGTTCCGGACCGTGCCCTCGGACATCCAGAGGGAGGGCCTCGAAGCCCTCGGGGCGGTACCGACGTCGTCCGCCATGCAGCCCACCATGGACGGTGCCGAGCTCATGTGGTGGACCATCGTGGTCAACCAGTTCTACAAGTACGTCCCCTTCCCGACCATCAACACCCCCCTATGGCCCCGCTCGGTCGTCCTGGTGGCCGACCCTGAGTCGATGAAGGGCCTAAGCAGGCAGGTCCGGGAGTGGATCGACACGGCCGCACAGGACGCCGCCACCTGGTCGCTGGCGCACGCCCGTGACCGCGAGGCGGACGAGATCGCCGCAGTATGCAGGGGCGGGGCGAGGATCGCGGCGGCCACGCCCACTCAGATCGAGGCCCTCAAGGCGCGCGTGCAGCCCGTCTACGAGCGCCTGGCCAAGGACCCGGGCACCGCGGAGATGTTCAGACGCGTCGAGCGGCTCGCGGCGGGCGCGCCCGAGGACGAGCCGGCACCTATTCCTACGGGCTGCGAGTTCCGGCCCGGGGACGAGGCCCGCGCACCTGACGTTCCGGCCCGGTTGACCGCCCCTGGCGACCCCGGTGACCTTCCCCAGGGCGTGTACCGCTTCGAACTCACGCCCGAGTACCTCCGTGGCGCGGGCCTTCCTGAAGGAGATGTGCGCGGGAACGCCGGCATCATGACCTACAGGCTCAAGGACGGTCGCTGGTCCTACGAGCAGAAGCCCTTCTACGACAACATCGGAATGACGACCTGCGAGGGGTACTACGACGTCAACGGCGCCACCTTCACCGCTTCGGTGGTGACGACCTACGTGTCCGGCACGTGCGCTGAGCAACTCTGGACCGCAACCTGGGCGTTCCACGGGGACACCCTCACCTGGGCTGACGTGAGCATCGCTGACCTGGCCCCCGTCTTCGCTGGTGAGCACGGCTGGCGCAAGATCGCCTGAGCCGCGGGGAACGCCGCAGGAGCCCACAGCGAACCTCACTGGCCACCTGCCCGCAGGGCCAGCGGCGGCTGTGATCGGGCAGGTCCGTCCGGCGCCAGAACTGTTGAGCGACGCCCAGGATCCCCGTGCTACCTCGCACCCCTGGGGCGAGTTGTCCCGGATGTGCCCGGCAGGTCGGCGTCGGAGGATCAAGGGGTCGGAACCCCGACAGCCACCAAGTCCCGGATCCCGGGACTGCCTTCAAAGGAGTGTGCGCAATGCAGCCTCGTCGCTTCGCCAGGTTCGCCCGTATCGCCGCCGTCGCGGGCACGGCACTTGCAGTGGGCGCGCTTGCACCGGGTGCCGGTGCCGCGCCCATCGGTCAGACGGCCAACTCCTCCGTAGGGGAGTCGGCCTACAGCGCCCAGGTCGCCCAGGCCACCCGCCAATGGGCGCACAGGAGCCCTGGCAAGCCAACCCGGATCAATGTCACGGTCGCCTGGAAGCGCACCTACATGGGCGGTTGGGCGAAGTTCGCCGAGGAGCACGGGATTCCCATCGCAAAGGGCAACGGGAGCAAGCCGACTGTCTCTGATTCCTCTGCCGCCCGGCCTCCCATGTTCGACGAATCGTGGCGGGCGTACCGGTCGGGTGAGCGTGGCTGAGCGACGTGACCTCAGACCGGAGGTCGGCGGATGGGGTAGGTGGCGTCGAACGTGACATCGAGGGGCGTCGCCGACCGCTGGCGATGCCCGCGTTCACCCCTTTCCAGATATCTCGAGGTCGGTCCACACTCGCCTCACGTTGGCCTCCGCTACTTGCCTTGCCCAGGCATCGGACGGCCCGAGGCGGGGGTAGGAGCATGGTGAACGCGGCAGACGCCCACTCGAGCGCCACGGTCGAGCAACTCCAGGACAGGCTGTCACCGACGCCTCGGCGGGCTCGTCGAGGGCACCTGGCCGCACCCCTCTGCGTGGCCGCGCTCCTGGCCGGCTGCGCAGGGGGCCCGACCGACCCGGTCCCCTCCCCCGCCCCGTCCGGATCCCTCGGCGCCGAGGTCCCGGCCGACGCCATAGCCGAGCTGATGCCCACCGACCTCCAGGCCGAGACCTACTACGACATGGATCGCGTCGCGTGGGAGAACCTGCGGGAGACCGCCACCTCGATGCCCTGGCGCATGGTCCACGCCGGAGGTGTGCAGCAGGCCGCCGCCTGCATCGGGCAGGGCGCGCCCACGGTTGTCTACATCAACGGGTGGGATGCCCCGGCGGCGGAGCACTGGTCGTTGGCGGCCGCGCAGCAGGCCGAATCCAACCGGGTCTGCATGTTCGACCGACCGGGGATGGGGTTGTCACCCGCCCGGCGCGGTGCCGCCCCGCACAGCACCCCCGAACAACACGCCCAGGAGATGCTCGACATGCTGGCGGTTCAGGGCGAAACCGGCCCCTTCATCCTGGTCCCGTGGTCCTACGGTGGACTGGTCGCACGAGCGGCCGCCACCCAACGCCCCGACCAGGTCGCCGGGATGGTCCTGGTGGACGCGTCGTCCCCACTTCAGGAGGGGTGGGACGAACCGCTGCAGGGAGAGGACGGGATCGTCGACGCCGACACGATCACCAGCACCGTCGGTGAGGGGCCCAAGATGGGCAACAGGCCCGTGATCGTGCTGCAGGCCGGTATCGAGGACCCGGAGACCCCGCCCGAGTTCGTGACACAGTGGCGGGACCTGCAACGCCAGGCAGCCACGATCTCGGCCAACTCCCTGCACGCGGTCGTCGACGGATCCGACCACGCGATCCCGATCCGCAACCCGGCCGCGGTTGTCGCCGCCACCACAGCGGTCGCCGACTCCGTCCGCGCCAACAACGCCACCCTGCCGGCCTGCCCCGAGGACCTGGAGGCTGCCGGCGTCACCTGCTCAGCGGACTGATGGCCCTACGACGACGAGGTGACCTTGCTCAACCGCTGCCGTTGGCCGGGGCGTGGGCTTACGACCGTGGACATCGCTCGATGCGATGGAGCGGCGGGAAGCCGGCCGGGGCGTCGCCCACGACCTGGTCCTCACGTCCTCACGATTCCGCGGCCGAGGTCGGCGGTTCGGCGGGCGAGCTGGCGACGATGCATCCGGTGCGCCAGCCAGACCGCGGCCAGCATGAGCGCGGCGACGTCGACGAAACCGAGGATCGAGGCCCACGGCAATTCGATGTCGCCGGCTGTGACGTTCGCATAGAACGAGCCCATCGGGGTGAGCAGCGGCCACAGGACCAGGACATTGCGGGTGATCGAGAACGCGACGGAGTACACCAGCCCCAGACCCGTGAGGAACCCTATCTCCGTGAGGCCCATGCCGTACCCCACGTGATACAGCCCGTAGGCCACAGCCGCACCCGAGACGCCCACGACGGGACCGAACTGCTCGGTCAACCGGTTCTGGATGAAGCCCCGGAAGAACACCGACTCGAACATCCCGACGACAAGCGCCATCACCAGCAGCGGGACCCAGTCCACCGGTTCGGGGAGCTCATAGCCCCACAGCGTCAGTGCGAACTGGACGACGGCGAAGACCAGGCCGACGACCAACGTCACCCTCAGGTTGTCGACCCGGAGCCCCACCGCTCGCAGTGACCGATGCTGGTGCCACACCGCATGCGCCACCGGCCCCACCGTCCCCAACAGGAGGGCCGCTGCGAAGGCAAGGAACAGCCCCAGCGTCTGGTCGACGCCGAACCCGACGAATGCCAGGCGCATCAACAGGACCACAGCCAGGTACAGGACTCCGATCACCCCAAGCACCGATCGATCCGCCCCTCCACCCGACAGGACAGGCCGCACCGCCGGAACACTGACCAGGATCAGCGCGCTGGCCGCCACCACCGCGAAGTACGCCCACCCCTCGAAGAACGGCAGGAGGCACAGGGCCAGCACCACCCAACTGGCCCACACCAACGTCCGGGGTCGATCCACGCCTGGAGACGCTGAAACGGGCATCCAACCCACCTCACTCACGGAGCCAGGAGGCATGATCACGCAGACCCGAGGCGGGCGACAGGGTCCAAAGTCCTGCCGTCAGTCTCGGGGTGGCGATGCAGCAACGAGTCCTGGACCTGGTTCATCGCTCGTCCTCAGGCCGCCGTTGGCCGGACCGGCATCGACAAGGGCCAACCATCAGGCTCCATGACGTCAGGAAAGGGCCTTGACCGGGGACCTCAGGATCACCACGCGGGAAGCACCTGACGGGGCGTTCGTGGCGAGGGCCGGCGTCGAGGTGGCGGTCACGGGTGCCGCCGTGGCACCCACGAACACCGGCATGGGGGTGCGCACCACGGTGCCGTCGGCACCTCGCGTGACCTCCCAGACCGTGAAGCCGAGCCGCCCCGAGCACCCGGCCGCGAAGTTGACGCCGTCGATGAAGCCGCCGTTGACGAACCGGAACTCCAGGACCTTGCGCTTCGGACGCTGAACCGACACCCACTCACCTCGCTGCTTGTCCTCGAGGCGGATGGTACGGACGTTCGTGAGCGGGCGGGTCGACGTGATCCGGCCGCGGACCTCGATCAGGTCCGCCCTGCCGTTGGTTCGGGTCTGCGGGTGAGTCACGCGCAGGCGCCACCCGGCCTTCTCGTGCCAGATGTACACGCCCTTGCCGACTCCGGGCTGGAGCCCTGCCGGCGCGCCCTCGACGGTGCTCGGCAGGGTGGCGACCTTGGCCCGGCAGGTGTTGCGGAACTCCGCCTCCGCCGGCGAGGCGGCGGGCGCGGCGGTGACGTCAGGGGTCGTGGAGTCGGTCGCGGGGACAGCCTGGCCGGCCACGGCGGGGCCCGCGAGGAGGGTGGACGCCGCGACGGCGCCGGACAGGGCGATGATTCGGATCCTCATTGTTGCCTCCTGGATCGCTGTCCACCGGCGTGGTGGACACGCCACAGACGCTACGGCGCACGAGGGCGGAGGCGCCTCCGTCGGGCACCATGCCGTCGCTAAGGTCCGCCCATGGCGTGGGCGATCCCCGCCGCGCAAGCCTCGCTCAGAGCCGGCTGAGGAATGCCCCCCGGTCGACGATGGCGCGCACCACGCGCCCGATGGCGATCTCCTTGACGATCGCTGCCCCGGAGGGGTCCGCCGGCACCTCGCGGGCGACCACGTCGAAGGACAGACCGCGATCCTGCTCCTCGACGTCGGTGACCTCCACCTCGACGACGGAACCGACGGCCGATGCCCGCCGGTGGCGCATCCACACCTCGATCCCGACCGTGGTGCTGGCTGTGTCCACGCGCGAGGAGGCTGCCGCAACCGTGGCCCGCTCCATCCACGCGAGCAGGCGCGGCGTGGCCAGGACGGGCACGTCCCCACTGCCCAGCGCGATGGCTGTGTCGTCGTCGGTCACGGTGAAGCGCAGTGTGGTCACGACACCGAGCGTAGGTGCCGCGGCCGACGGATCAGGAGACGAGGCCCAGCCTGCGCAGCTCCACCATCAGGTCGTGCGGGTTGCTCGACGCGGCGAGGGCCGCGTCCAGGCTGACCACCCCGTCGCGGTAGAGGACCGTGAGGTGCTGGTCGAAGGTCTGCATGCCGTAGTAGCCGCCCTCGCCCACGAGCGAGGCCAGCATCGAGGTCTTGGAGGGGTCGGCGATGGCATCGGCCACACGACCGGTGTTCACGCACACCTCCATGACGACGGCCCGACCGCGGCCATCGGCGCGCAGGACCAGCCGCTGGCAGAGGATCCCGCGAAGGGCGCCGGCCAGGGAGAACCGCACCTGCTGCTGCTCGTGCGGCGGGAAGAAGTCGATGATCCGCGCCACCGTCTCCTGGGCGTCCACCGTGTGCAGGGTGGACATGACCAGGTGCCCGGTCTCGGCGGCCGTGATGGCGGCCTTGACGGTCTCCAGGTCGCGCATCTCCCCGACCATGATCACGTCGGGGTCCTGGCGCATGGCACCGCGCATCGCGGTCGCGAAGTCCTCGGTGTCCACGTGCACCTCGCGCTGGCTGATCATGCCCAGCTTGTCGAAGTGCACGATCTCGATCGGGTCCTCGATCGTGACGATGTTGACCTCACGGTGGCTGTTGACGTGGTCGATCATGCCGGCCAGCGTCGTCGACTTGCCCGATCCCGTGGGGCCGGTGACCAGGACCAGCCCGCGAGGCTCGGTGGCCAGCGCTGAGACCACCGCCGGCAGGCCCAGCTGCTCCAGGGGCTCTGCGCCGATCGCGACCCGCCGGAACACCATGCCGGCCGAGCCGCGCTGGCGGAACGCGCTGACGCGGAACCGCCCCAACCCCTCGATCGCGTAGGCGAAGTCCGCATCGCAGGTCCGCTCGAAGTGCTCGACGAGGTCCGAGCGCAGCACCTGGCGGACCATGTGCTCCGTGTCGTCGGCAGTCAGCTCAGGTGCCTGCAGCTTGCGCAGGCGCCCGTCGATGCGCACGCGTGGGGGGGATCCGACCTTGACGTGCAGGTCCGAGCCGCCCGATTCGACGAGGGCGCGCAGATACGGCTCGACCGACCGGGCTGATGTTGCCCGGGTCGAACGCTCCGGCATCCCGAAGGAGACCGAACCCACGGATGTAAGGCTCACGTCGGTCTATTCGGCCAGTCAGGCCGGGGTCTTGACAGTTACCCCGAACGGAGCAGTGCCCGACATGCCGCGAGGAGGGACCGCGGGGTCCCTCCTCGATGCTGCCCCGTGCTCACGAGCACGGGGGTCCCGACCTGGGCAGGCCCTTGACGGGCGAACTGCCAGCGGTCAGGCGTTGGGGCGATGGCCGTGGTTGGCCCCGTTGCCCTTGCGGGCACGGCGCTTGCGGGCGCGCTTGCTCATGTCGACTCCTCAGTCCTGCGGTGGCCCCATGGTCGCACATGGCCGTGGAGCGGGGGAAATCCCGGCGCCCTCCGCCGAGCCGAACGCTGCCCCGCGTGTCGGCCGGCGACCCGCTAACGTCGGCAGCGTGGCGACCGAGTGGCAGCTGGACGATCTCAACCCCCTGTCCGCCCTCGGCGACTTCTTCGCCGGTGTCCCCGTGGGCGCGGCCACGTTCGGCTGGACCAGTGGCGTGGTCGCGGGGCTCGGGCCAGCCGTGGTCCGGCTCACGGCGACGCAGGTCGCATTCCGGCACCGGATCGCCTTCGCCTGGATCTGGCTGCCGGGGACGTGGCTGCAGCACCCGGACGCCCAGGTCGTGCTGTCCGTGGGACTGCGCCGGCGGCTGGACAGCTCACGCTGGAAACAGGTCGTCGAGCCCTATCCCGGACGGTGGATCCACCACCTCGAGGTGCTCGCCCCGGCGAACCTCGATGACGAGGTGGCCGGTTGGCTCGCCGAGGCCTACGACGCGGCGTCCTGAGCGCCGCATCGCCCACGCAGTGCGGACTTCCGGCCCTCGTGCCGACCCGGAGCCACCGAGGCGGACCCGTTCTCGGTCGACTTCGATGGCCCGGTGAGGTGGGAGGGATCCTCGGACGAGGTCATCGCGAACGGCAGCAGGAGGTCACCGCCACGCCCTTTCGTGACGTCCCCGCCGAGGGGGATCTAGCGCAACCTCAGGCCGACAGGTCGCTGGCGGGTGGCGTGTGTGCGTCGATGAGCTCACCGATCCCGGGTGCCGCCGCCTCGACGTAGCCGCGTGCTGATCCCCGAACGCGCTGGTAGGCCCGCCGCAGTGTCGCCTGGCTGGTGCGCTCCGCACGGTCGTCGGTGATCGACAGCAGCGCCTCGGCCATGCTCGTGCGCTGGGCGATCAGGATGTCGACGAGCGGAGCACCCGTGGTGACGTGCTCCTGGTAGAAGCGGTCGAGCTGGTCGGCGAACGGGTCGAGCAGCCCGTCCACGGCACTGGGCACCATGCCGGGGCGGATCCCGGTCAGGAGGCGGTACGCCGAGCGCACGGCGACGCCGGACAGGCCAGAGGTCCGCGAGACCTCCTGGTCGATCAGCGTGCACGCATCAGCCACGACAGCGGGGCGGGAGCCGGGGGCGGTGAGGTAGAAGGACAGGTGCACGGGGACATCCTGCCGTGAGCCGCCTGCCGGCAGCCCCTGACACACCCGAGCCGTCGCGCCGGTCAGACCTCGTCGGACGGGTCGTACTGGATCCGGACGCTGACGAGCTCAGCGACCAGCCGGGACCTCAGCTGGGCCGGGGCGACCTCGCAGCACGACCGTGCCACCAGTGCCTTGACGATCCGCTCCACGTCGTACTCCTGCAGGCAGGGCCCGCACTCCTGCAGGTGCTGGGCGATCTGCTCGTGGTCGGTCGGGGCCACCTCCCCGTCGAGGTACTCGTAGAGGTGCTCCAGGGCGGACTGCGCAGTCCAGCTGATGGGGATTGCCGCAGCTCATGACGTCTCCCCCTGCGACCCGGCACGGATGAGCCCGCGCTCGATGGCGTAGTCCTCGAGGTTCGCGCGCAGGAGCTTGCGGCCCCGGTGCAGGCGTGACATGACCGTGCCCACCGGAGTGCCCATGATCTCGGCGATCTCCTTGTAGGCGAACCCCTCGACGTCGGCGTAGTAGACCGCCATCCGGAACTCCTCGGGCAGTGCCGCCAGTGCGGCGGTGACATCAGAGTCGGGCAGGCTGTCGAGGGCCTCGGCCTCAGCCGAGCGCAGCCCCCCGGACGTGTGCCCCTCGGCGCGTGCCATCTGCCAGTCCTCGACATCGTCGGTCGAGGACTGGAGCGGCTCGCGCTGCTTCTTGCGGTAGGTGTTGATGAACGTGTTGGTCTGGATCCGGTACAGCCAGGCTCGCAGGTTGGTGCCGTCCTTGTACTGGTGGAAGGCTGCGAACGCCTTGAGGACCGTCTCCTGGACGAGGTCCTCAGCCTCCGCGGGGTTGCGCGTGAGCTTCAGGGCCGCGCTGTACAGGGAGTCCAGATGCGGAAGGGCATCACGCTCGAAGCGAGCCGACCGGGCGGCGTCCGACTCCGTCGGTGGCGGGCTGGCGGTGGTCATGGAACCCGAGCCTAGACCCGATCCGGTGGCAGCCCCGGTCGTCCGCGGCTCATCCTGCATCTGGACCAGCAACTGGCACCCCTCCTCGTCGCAATGACAACACCTTCGACTGCTCGGCCATTCCCGCTGCCGGGCCTACTCTGGGCGCCGTGAGCCCCGAGGCGCAGGACCGGCGCTGGTTGACACGCAACGTCAAGGTGCTCTCCGCCGTCTCGTTGGCCCAGGACGCGGCCAGCGAGCTGATGTACCCGCTGCTCCCGATCCTGCTGACCACCACCCTGGGTGCGCCGGCCGTCGTCGTGGGGCTGGTCGAGGGGCTGGCCGAGGGCGCCGCGGCGGCCATGAAGTACCTGTCGGGGCGATGGTCGGACAGGTACGGTCGCAAGCCCGCCGTGGCCGGAGGGTACGGGCTGGCGTCCCTCGGCAAGGTGATCATCGCGGCAGCCGGGATCTGGCCGGTGGTCCTGCTCGGGCGGGTCGTGGACCGGATCGGGAAGGGCATCCGTGGGGCACCCCGCGACGCCCTGCTCGCCGACGGGGTCCCCTCCCAGTCGCTGGGCCGGGTCTTCGGATTCCATCGCGCTGCCGACAACATCGGGGCCGTCATCGGCCCGTTGCTCGGCCTGGCGATCCTCACGGCCACGGGCGGCGACATCGGCGTGGCCCTGTGGGTCGCCGTCGTCCCGGCGCTGATCAGCGTGGCACTGGTCAGCCTCACCCGGGACTCCGGGACCCGGGTGACCCGGGTGACCCGCAACCCTGCCGCGGGGGCCACCGGGGCGGCTCGCGGGACGGGCACCGCCCGCGCCCCGCTCCCCCGGCCCGTCCGCTCGCTGGCCGTCGTCCTCGGGATCTTCGCGCTGGTCAACTTCCCCGACGCCCTGATCCTGCTGCGGGTCAACGAGCTCGGATACAGCGCAGCGCAGGTGGCCGGGGCCTACGCACTGTTCAACCTCGCGAGTGCGGGGATCGCCTACCCCGCGGGGGCCCTCAGCGACCGCTGGCCGCGCTCCCGGGTGTACGCCCTTGGCCTGGGGTGCTTCGCGGTCGGGTACGTCGGGCTGGGGCTCGTCGACGCCGGAGGGCCCATCCTCGCCCTGCTGGTCGTCTACGGGGGGTTCGCGGGGATCACCGATGGGGTGGGCAAGGCGTGGCTCAGCGCGCTGGCCCCCCCGGACGTTCGCGGGCACGCCCAGGGCCTGTTCCAGGGCCTGTCCGGGGCGGGCATCCTGGTTGCCGGGCTCTGGGCGGGACTGCTCTGGACGGCTGGGCCGGGCGCCGGGGTGGTCCCGCTGCTCATCTCCGGCACGGTCGCGGCCGTATCCGCCATGGGGCTGTGGCTGTTCGGCCGCAGGCTGGATCCGCCCGCGGCGGGCAGCGTCAGCGTCGCCGGATGAGGGCGGCGAACATCCCGTCCGTGTCGTGCTCCTTCGGCCAGAGCCGCAGGTAGGGCCCGGCTACAGAGCCCGCTGGGAGAACCAGCTCCGGGCGCTCGCCCACGGGCACCACCTCACCCCCGAGCCGATCCACGGTGGCGACCACGGCCTCGGTCTCGGCCAGGTGCGGCGAGCAGGTGACGTAGAGGACCAGGCCCCCCGGGCGCACCACCTCGAGGGCACGCGCAAGGAGGCGGCGCTGGAGCGCGGTGAGATCGGTGAGGTCGGCCGCGGAGCGGCGCCACCGCGACTCGGGGCGGCGACGCAGGGCGCCGAGGCCGGTGCAGGGCGCATCGAGCAGGACCCGGTCGTACCCGGTCCCGATCTCATCGACGGTGGCGTCGGCCACCAGGACCTCATGCCGGCCCTGGATCGGTCGCAGTGAGGCACGGACGAGCTCGGCGCGGTGCGCGTGCAGCTCCACGGCCGTGAGCGATCCCCCCCGCTGCACGACCTGGCCTGCGAGCAGCGCCGCCTTCCCACCCGGTCCGGCGCACATGTCCAGCCAGCGCCCATCCGGGCCGTCGAGCGACGCGTCCGCCAGCGCGAGGGCAACCACCTGGCTGCCCTCGTCCTGCACGCCCGCGGCACCCGTGGCCACCTCCGGGATCGTGGCCGGGTTCACGGCATCGACGCGCACGGCCAGCCGCGACAGCGCGCCGTCATGCGCGGAGACGCCCTGCTCGGCCATCCGCCGCCCCAGCTCGGTGCGGTCGAGTGTGCGCGCGACCAGCGTCACCGCACCGGCGGTGTTGTCGGCGAGCAGCTCGGCGCGGGTGTCCTCCCAGGTGCGCGCGGGCTTCGAGGCAGCCAGGGCGTCGTGGACCCCGCCGACGATCCACGCGGGGTGCGAGGTGGAGACCGCCAGGTGTGCCGTCGGATCGGCATGCAGCGCCGGCAGGGCGCTGGAGGCCACCAGGTGGTCGATCCAGTCCTCGGCCGAGCCGCCGCGTGCGACTCGGCGCAGCACGGCGTTGGCGAGGCCGGCGGCCCCCTGGTTGACGGTCTGGCGGGCCAGCTCGACCGTCTCACCGACCGCCGCATGGTCGCTGACACGCATGTTGTGCAGCTGGTGGACGCCCAGGCGCAGCGCGTTGAGCAGCTCCGGCTGGAGCGTGTCGAGGCCACGGTCCACGCAGTCGGCCAGGATGGCGTCGTGCCGGCCGCGCCACCTCAGGGCCCCGTAGCCCAGCTCGGTGGCGAACCCGGCGTCGCGGCCGGAGAGCCGGTGGTGGGCCAGGATCCGCGGCCAGGCGATGTTCGCGTAGGCGCCATCGAGCTCCACGGCACGGAACAGGTCGAGGGCAGCCAGGCGGGAGGGATCCATCCGGGCCGGGCTGCGCGCGGGCTTCACGGGCGGGCGTCCACCGGAACGTGGGCTGGCGCCTCCGCCTGGTCGGTTCCGGTGGTCAGCCAAGGTGCTCGCCCGGCTCCACCCGCACGCCGCGGGCCCAGTCACCGGCGGCCATCTGCTTCTTGCCCTCGGCCTTGACCTCGCCGAGCAGGACCGCGTGCGTGGCGGTGCCGACCCAGACGCTGTTCTTCAGCACCCGCACCTCGCCCGCCGACAGGTCGACGACCTCCCCGGCCGGCCGCACCGGACCCAGCTTGATCCGCTCACCGCGGAACATGCTCCACGCACCCGGTGCCGGCGTGCATCCGCGGACCAGTCGGTCGACGCGCATCGCCGGATCGGTCCAGACCACCCGCGCATCCTCGACCCGGATCTTCGGCGCGAGGCTCACGTCCGCACCCGACTGCGGCACGGCGACCAGCGCGCCGGCCTCGAGCCCGTCCAGGGTGGCCACCAGGAGACCGGCACCGGACACGGCGAGACGACCCAGGACGTCACCGGCCGTGTCGGTGGGGGCGATGGTGTCGGTCACGACCCCGAAGACCGGGCCGGTGTCGAGCCCCTGCTCCAGCCGGAAGGTGCTGGCACCGGTCACCTCGTCGCCGGCCATGACCGCGTGCTGCACGGGCGCCGCTCCGCGCCAGGCGGGCAGCAGGGAGAAGTGCAGGTTGACCCAGCCGTGGGTGGGCACGGTCAGGGCCGCCGGTGGGATCAGCCCGCCGTAGGCCACGATCGGGGCGGCGTCCGGGGCGATCTCGGTCAGTCGGTCGAGGAACTCGGGGTCGCTGGCGCGGGCGGGCCGCAGCACCTCGATCCCCTGCGCCAGGGCGATCTCGGCCACGGGCGACGGCATCAGGCGGCGACCCCGGCCAGCCTGGGCGTCGGGTCGGGTGAGGACCGCGACGACCTCGTGGGGGGAGGCCAGGATCGCCCTGAGGGAGGGCACCGCCGCCTCGGGTGTGCCAGCGAACAGGACCCGCATCAGCCCAGGCCCGGGCGCAGGGCGTGCGGGCTGAAGCGGACGACCGGGGCGGGCGCGCCGAACCACTCGGACTCCCGGATCTCCTTCATGGCGGCCTTGCGGGTCGCGGTGTCCAGCCGGTCGAGGAAGAGGATCCCGTCGAGGTGGTCGGTCTCATGCTGGACACAGCGGGCGAGGAGCTCCGAACCCTCGATGGTGACCGGCTCGCCGTGCATGTCCATCCCCCTGGCCACCACACGCATGGCCCGCTTGGTGTCGTAGCTGAGCCCCGGGAGCGACAGGCACCCCTCCTCCCCGTCCTGCTCCTCGTCGGAGAGGTCGAGGCTGGGGTTGATCAGGTGGCCGACGACGTCGTCGACCCAGTACGTGAAGACCCGCAGCGAGACGCCGATCTGCGGGGCGGCCAGCCCGACGCCCGGGGCATCCATCATCGTGTCGGTCAGGTCCGCCACGAGGGTCCGCAGCTCCTTGTCGAAGGTCTCCACCGGGGCCGCGGGCGTGCGCAGGACGGGGTCGCCGAACAGTCGGATGGGTTGCAGCGGCATGCGCCCATTCTACCGGCGGATCACCTCAGGATCACCGGATCCATCCGGACGCGTGACCATGGGTGCCTTACGGGCGCTGCGCGCCGACTGCAGCCGGTGCAGGGCCGCGGTGAGGTCACCCCCGTCGGCGATCGACACCGCCACCAGCCACGTGACGGCCTCGCCGGGGCCGGGCAGCGGGCCGGAGCGGCGCAACAGCATGTCGCCCAGCTCGTCGGCCAGGGCGTCGGCAACCTCGAGCGCGGCCAGGGCGGGGCCGGTCAGCTGGGCGATCCGGACCGCCGGGGGCAGGTGCAGCGCCGCGCGCTCGGCCAGCTCCCGGTCGGCGTAGCCACGGGGGTCCCAGCGGATGAGGGCCTGGACCTCGCGCATCTCGGAGTCGCCCACCAGCAGGACGCGACCACCGGCACCGGCAGGGCGGACCAGCGACGCGGCCGCGAACCATCGGCGCAGCACCTCCTCGGCCACGCGCAGTCCCGGTCGGGAGAGGGCGGCCGCCGCGTCGAGGAGGACCAGCGCGCTGTACCCCTCGGGTCCGGGATCCGGCTCGGCGCCGGGCGTCGCCACGACCATGACATCCGTGCGCGTCAGCGTGCGCACGTTGTCCTGGCCCGAGGACGTGACGACCTGGACCCCGGGCAGGGCGCGGCCGAACTCCTCGGCCGTCCGCCGGACGCCCACGACGACGGCGCGCACCCCCTGCCCGGCGCAGACCGGGCAGCGCCAGTCCGGGATCGTGCCGTGGGTGCGGCAGGAGGGGCGACGGTCCGGACCCTGGGCCTGCATCGGCCGGGCGCACTGCGGGCACCCGACGGGCTCACGGCAGGACTGGCAGGCCAGCATCGGCAGGTACCCGGCGCGTGGGACGCTGACCAGCACGGGCCCGCTGCCCACAGCGGTGCGCAGCATCTCGATGGCCACCGAGGGGATCCGCGACGCGGACCGGGCGGGATCGGCCACGAGGTCGACGGCGACCTGGACCCGGGGCATCCGGGTGCGCAGGACGGCCCGCGGGACCTCGATCGGCGCGAGCCACCCGGAGGCCGCCATCCGGGCGCCCTCGAGGGTCACCGTCGGGCCGCCGACCACCAGTGAGGTGTCGGCCGCTGCGCTGCGCAGCGCAGCCACCTCACGTGCGTGCCAGCCCGGTGCCTGAGGCTCGGCCAGGGACTCGTCACCGTCGTCCCACACGATGATCGCGCCCAGGTCGACCACCGGCGCGAACACCGCAGCGCGGGTTCCGACGACGACCCGGCCCACCCCCGAGAGCACGCGGAGGAATGCCCGGTAGCGGGCCTCCGGGCCGGACTCCGCGACCAGGCGCACGGGGGTGATCCCCCGGGCCAGCAGCGCAGCGGCGATCCGGTCCACCTCTGTGGCGTCCGGTGCGACCACGAGGACCCCTCGCCCCCGACCGGTCACCGCGCACGCGAGGTCCGCGATCCGCGCACCCAGCTGCTCACCGGGCGCCGACACCCAGAGCGCCCGCATGGGCACGGGTCCCCCGATCCCCGAGAGGAGCTCGGCGCCGCCGCGGTAGGCCGACCACGGGGCGGGATCCACCGGGTCCATGGGCCCGGGGTCAGCCGCTGGGGCGGGAACGCGGGACTCCACCCGCGCGTGCCGGGGTGGGATGGCGAAGCGCAGCACGTCGGCCAAGGTGCCCGCGTAGCGATCGGCCACGGCCCGGCACAGGTCGGCCACCTCTGGGGTCAGCACCGCGGGACCGTGCACGGAGCTCAGGGGTTGCAGCGCCCGTTCGGAGGTCGCCACCCGCTCCAGGATGAAGCCGTCGACCAACCGGCCCGCGAGCCGTACCCGTACGCGCGCACCCGGGACTGCGGCCGCTGCGAGCTTCTCCGGGACCTCGTAGTCGAAGACGCGGTCCAGGTGCGGCACCGGGGTGAGCAGCGCCACGCGGGCCACGGGGAGCAGCTCAGCCGCCGGGTGGCGCACCCGCGCGCGCGGCGTTCGCGACCGACTGGCAGGCGCCTCCGGGAGCAGCGGGATCTGACCCTCGGTCATGGTGTGCGGACCTCACCACCCAGCGGGATGGCCCAGTGCGTGAACGAGCGGGTGACGTGCATCCCGAGCCGCTCGTAGAACGGCAGCGCCCCGGTGTTCGAGTCGGTGGACAGGCACGTGGTGCCCCGGCCGCGGGCGTGGGACAGGACGAAGACGTGGCGCATCAGGGCGCTTCCGATCCCCCGGCCGCGGAACTGCGGGTGGGTCGCGAGCTTGTCGACCCACACCTCCTGGCCGTCGTCGATGAGGAACGCTGCCCCGACGACCTGACCCTCGGCACTGACGGCCACCTGCAGCTGGTCGTTGCTGAATCCCTCGCGGCGGGTGATCGTCGCCTGCCATGTCGCCAACGGGGACGGCGCCCGGTCGGGCCACTCGCTGAAGGCCAGCTCCAGCATCTCGAGCGCCTCGAGCTCGTCTGCGGGCGTGTACTCGCGCAGCTCCACCCCATCGACGACCCGCGGCTCAGGAGGCGCGGCCCCGCCATGCTCGATGCACAGGATCCATGCGGTGCGCACCGGGACCGACCCGCATGCGCGCAGCAGGGCGACGGCGTCCGCGCGCCCGTCCTCGACCGTCTGGCCGATCCGGTCAGCGCCCAGCTCCCGGGCCCGGTGCACCGACCAGTCGACCAGCGCTGCCCCCAGCCCGAGGCCCCGATGCTCGGGGTGGACGTCGGCCCAGCGGGAGCGCTGGCCGTGGATCAGGCCCCACGCCACGACGACGTCCCCCGGGCCGCGCACGACCAGGGCGTCGCGCTGCCGGTCGGCGACCGCGAGGTCGGCCACCAGGTCGGCGCGCTCGTACATGGCCACACCGGAGTCGTGCAGCTCGCACGTGCGCACGAGCTCCACGACGGCGTCGATGTCGTGGTCTGCCAGCGGGATCGCGCTGAAACCCGCCGGCAGGACGATCACAGGCCCGCGGCAGCCCGCAGGTCGTCGACGCGGTCCAGGCGCTCCCAGGTGAACAGGGACCCTCCGGCGGACTCCCGGCCGAAGTGGCCGTAGGCAGCGGTGGGGCGGTACTTCACGACGGAGGTGTCCAGCAGCTGCAGGTCGCGGATGATCGCACCGGGGCGCAGGTCGAACACGTCGAGGACCGCAGCCTGGATCGCCTCGTCGGGCAGGACGCCGGTCCCGAAGGTCTCCACGAACACCCCGACCGGGTGCGCCTTGCCGATCGCGTAGGCCACCTGCACCTCGCACGTGGTGGCAAGGCCGGCGGCGACCACGTTCTTGGCCACCCAGCGCATCGCGTACGCGGCCGAGCGGTCCACCTTCGACGGGTCCTTGCCGGAGAACGCCCCACCGCCGTGGCGGGCGAAGCCGCCGTACGTGTCGACGATGATCTTGCGGCCGGTCAGCCCGGCATCGCCCATCGGGCCACCGGTGACGAACCGCCCTGTCGGGTTGACCAGCAGGCGCACGTCGGAGGTGTCGAGGTCGAGGCTGGCCAGCAGGGGCTCGACCACGAACTTGCGGATCTCCGGGGCGAGCTGCGCCTCGAGGTCCACGTCATCGGCGTGCTGGGAGCTCACGACGATCGTGTCGAGGCTGACGGCCTGCTTGCCCTCGTAGCCGATGGTGACCTGGGTCTTGCCGTCGGGGCGCAGGTAGCGAGCTCGCCCGACTTGCGCACGGCGGTGAGCCGCTCGGCGAGCTGGTGGGCCAGGTGGATCGGCAGCGGCATGAGCTCCGGGGTGTCGGTGCAGGCGAAGCCGAACATGAGGCCCTGGTCGCCGGCCCCCTGGCGGTCGAGCGCGTCCCCGGAGCCCTCGACCCGCTCCTCGAAGGCGTCGTCCACGCCCTGGGCGATGTCCGGGGACTGCCGACCGATCGACACCTGGACGCCGCAGGACTCGCCGTCGAAGCCCTTCTCGGAGTGGTCGTAGCCGATCTCGAGCACGACGGCGCGGATGATGTCCATCACCTCGGCGTAGCCCTCGGTGGTCACCTCGCCGGCGACGTGCACCTGGCCGGTGGTGAGCAGGGTCTCGACGGCGACCCGGGACCGGGGGTCCTGGCGCAGGAGGTCGTCGAGGATGGCGTCGCTGATCTGGTCGGCCATCTTGTCGGGGTGTCCCTCGGTCACGGACTCCGAGGTGAACAGACGTGAGGTCATTGAGCAGGCCCTTCTGGGGGTTCGATCGGGCACCTGCGGCCCGGCGTACTGGACAGATCCTAGGCGGTGTCGGCCCGAAGTCCCGCAACGCGGTCCCAGACGGCGTGGGCGACCTCGGCCTTGGTGCCGGCGTGCGGGCCGTCGACAGCCCCATCCGGGGTGAGCAGGTGGACCGCGTTGTCCGGACGTCCGAAGACCGAACCGCCCGACACGTCGTTGAGGACCAGGAGGTCCGCCCCCTTGCGCGCGAGCTTGGCCCGGGCGTGGGTGAGCGGGTCGCCGTCACCGTCGCCGGTCTCGGCGGCGAACCCGACGAGCACGCTCCGGCGCGGCAGGCTGCCCGGCCGCCCGGGCCTCGACGAGCCCGGCAAGGACGTCGGGGTTGCGGACGAGTGCGATCGGCGCCGGCGTGCCGTCGCCGGTGTCGTCCTTCTTGATCTTGTGGGCGGCGACGTCCGCCGGGCGGAAGTCGGCGACCGCGGCGGCCATGACGACGACGTCGCAGTCGACGGCGGCTGCCAGCACCGCCTGCTGGAGCTCGACGGCGCTGCTGACCCGCACGACGGTGCATCCGGCGGGGTCGGGAAGCTCGACGTTGGCGCTGACCAGAGTGACCGACGCGCCCCGGGCCGCGGCAGTGGTCGCCAGCGCGTAGCCCTGCAGGCCGCTGGAACGGTTGCCGAGGAACCGGACCGGATCCAGCGCCTCGCGGGTGCCGCCCGCGGAGATCACGACGCGCGCCCCGGCGAGGTCACGCACGCCCCCGGTGTGCAGCACCGCACCCACCACAGCAGCGATGGCCTCCGGCTCGGGCATCCGACCGGGCCCGCTGTCGGCCCCGGTGAGACGTCCGACGGCGGGGTCCAGGACGATCACGCCGCGCTCGCGCAGGGTGGCGACGTTGGCCTGCGTGGCTGGGTGCAGCCACATCTCGGTGTGCATGGCCGGGACCATCACCACGGGACAGGTGGCGGTCAGCAGCGTGGCGCTGAGCAGGTCGTCGGCCCGGCCTGTGGCAGCACGCGAGAGCAGGTCGGCGGTGGCCGGGGCCACGACCACGAGGTCCGCGGACTTGCCGAGCCGGACGTGCTCGACCCCTTCGACGTCGTCCCAGACCGTGGTGTGCACCGGATGCCCGGACAGGGCGGCCCACGTGGCGGCGCCGACGAAGTTCAGGGCTGAGTCGGTGGGCACGACGCGGACGTCGAGGCCCGACTCGCTGAGCAGGCGCAGCAGGTGGGCGGCCTTGTAGGCAGCGATCCCGCCTGCGACGCCGAGGATGACGTGCGCAGGCGCGCTCGTCAGAGGGACTCCTCTGCGGGCTCCTCAATGGGCTCCACGGACAGGAGGTTCTCGTTGATCTCCCGCATCGCGATGGACAGCGGCTTCTCCTGCGGGTGGGTCTCCACCAGCGGGCCGACGTACTCGAGGAGCCCCTCGCCGAGCTGGGAGTAGTACGCGTTGATCTGGCGGGCGCGCTTGGCCGCCTCGATGACCAGCGAGTACTTGGAGTGCGTCTTGCTCAGGAGCTCGTCGATGGGTGGGTGGGTGATGCCCTCGGGGCGAATGCTGGTGCCGGACACGGCGAACCCTCCTGTGCGGGACTGGATCACGCCGGGCTGAACTCGCCGGGCGTGAACCTCTCAGGCCGGTCGGCCCGGATCTTCGATGAAGTCTACCAACTCCCGGGCCGCACGGACCACATCGTCGTTGACGACCACGACGTCGAACTCCTGGGCTGCGGCCATCTCCTCGCGGGCACGGGCCAGCCGGCGGGCGATGGCAGGCTCGTCCTCGGTGGCCCGGCCGCGCAGGCGGGCCTCGAGGTCGGCGAAGCTGGGTGGGGTGAGGAACACCATCAGGGCCCCGGGCATGGCCTCCCGCACCTGGCGGGCGCCCGTGAGCTCGATCTCGAGCAGCACCGACTGCCCCTGGGCCAGCCGTCGCTCCACCTCGGCGCGAGGCGTCCCGTAGCGGTTCCCCGCGAACTCGGCCCACTCGAGGAACCCGCCCTCGGCGGCCGTCCGCGCGAAGCGCTCGGCGCTCCAGAAGTGGTAGGACCGGCCCTCCACCTCGCCCGCGCGCGGGGGGCGCGTGGTGGCGGACACCGAGACCCACAGGTCCGGGCGCAGGCGGCGCAGCTCGGCCACGACGGTGCCCTTGCCGACACCGCTGGGGCCGGTCAGCACCACCAGCCGGCCGGGCATCAGCGGTGGTCCCCGGGATACCGCGACGCGATCAGGTGCGTGATCTCCTCCACCTGGCGGGGCCCCAGCCCGCCGACCCGGCGGTTGGCCGCGATCCCGATGGAGTCCATGATGTCCGCCGCCCGGATCGGCCCTATCCCCCGGAAGCTGGACAGCAGCTCGACGACCCTCATCCGGGCCAGGATGCGCCCGCGCGCGTCAGCACCCTGGCCGTCGCGCAGGACGTCGGCCACCGGGATGCTGCCGTCCGCCAGACCGGTGCGCACGGCCGCGCGAACCTGCCGGGCGTGCACGCCGCTGGCGGCCGCTGCGGCCCGGGCCTCGGGCGTCAGCGGGGGCGGTGGAGGGCCCGGCCGGGTGCTCACGCCCGGGCCAGGGACTGCGCCAGGCGACGGGCGGCCGCTTCGGGGTCGGCGGCGGCGGTGATCGGGCGTCCGATGACCAGCAGGTCCGCGCCCGCAGCCAGGGCCGCCTCGGGGGTGGCCACCCGGGACTGGTCGGCCGTGGCGCTGCCCTCCCCCGTGGCCGGTCGGACCCCGGGGGTGATGAGGGTGATGTCGGCCGGGACCGCGGCGCGGATCGCGGCCACCTCCTGCGGCGAGCACACGATCGCCCGGGCACCGGCCGAGACCGCCATCCGGGCAAGGCGGACCGCGGCGTCCAGGGCCGGCCCTCGCATCCCGACGGCCTCGAGGTCGGCCTCGGACATGGAGGTCAGGACGGTGACCGCCGTGATCCGGGTGCCGGGCAGGGCATCGGCCGCCGCCTCGACCATGGCCGGTCCGCCGCTGGCATGGACGGTGAGGTAGTCCGGTGCGAGGTGGGCGATGCTGCGCGCCGCCCCGGCCACGGTGTTCGGGATGTCATGGAGCTTGAGGTCGAGGAACAATCCGCAGCCGGGGGCGGCCGCGCGGACATCGCCGACGACGGACGACCCGTCACGCAGGAAGGTCTCGAGGCCCACCTTCATCACCGCCACGTGCGGGGCAGCTGCACCGGCCCACGCCAGGACGGTGGTGCGGTCGGGGCCGTCGAGGGCCAGGGCGATCGGTGCACTCATGCGTTCTCCCTCGTTGCGCTCGCAGCGGCATCGGCGGCCCGGCGCGCGTCCATGGCCGCGACATGGCGCGCCTGCATCGTGTGGCCGAGCCCGACGGCGTCGGACAGCTTGGCGAAGCCGCGGGCAGCCAGGATCTCGTGCAGCTCGGCGGAGATCCGCGCCGGGGCGTGCGGGTCGTTGAACACGGCGGTGCCGACCGACACCGCGCTGGCCCCTGCGAGCAGGAACTCGAAGGCGTCCTGCCCGGTCCGGATCCCGCCCATGCCCAGGATCGGCACCTTCGGGTAGGCCGCGTGCACCTGCCAGACCGCGCGCACCGCGACCGGACGGATGGCCGGGCCCGACAGGCCGCCGGTCATGCCGCCGAGCATCGGGCGCATCGTGTCCGGATCGATGACCATCCCGAGCAACGTGTTGATCAAGGACAGCCCGTCGGCACCGGCGTCGAGGACGGACTTGGCGATCGCGACGATGTCGGTGACGTCCGGGCTGAGCTTGGCCAGCACCGGGACGTCGGGGGCGGTGTGCCGGCGGACGACCTGCACCACCGACCCTGCCGAGAACGGGTCGCAGGCGAACACCTGCCCGCGGGACTCGACATTCGGGCACGAGATGTTGACCTCCAGCGCGGCGATGCCGGGCTCATGGCGCAGCCGCTGGGCGAGCTTCTGGTACTCCTGCACCGATCCGCCGGCGATCGAGACGACGGTGCGGATGCCCCGCTCGCGCAACCAGCGCAGGTCCTTGGCGATGAACGCCTCGATGCCCGGGCCCTGCAGCCCGATCGAGTTGAGCATCCCCGAGGGGGTCTCGGCCATCCGCGGGGTCGGCCGTCCGGATCGTGCGTTGAGCATGATCGACTTCGTGACGACAGCGCCGATCGCGGTCAGGTCCAGGAAGGGTGCCAGCTCCCGTCCGGCGGCAGCGCAGCCGGACGCGGTCAGGACCGGGTCGGGCATCTGGAACGTGCCGAGGCGGGTGGACATGTCCACGCGAGGCACGGGACTGGTCGCAGCCATCAGTGCCCCCCTGCCACGGGCGCGCCCAGCGTGTCCGCCGGGACCGTCCCCACGTCCGCCCACCGGACGTCGCTGCCCTTGAACACCGGCCCCTCGGTGCAGGAGCGGACCATCCGCGTGACCCCGTCGGGGCCGCGCACCGGCAGGACGCAGGTCATGCACACCCCGACCCCGCAGGCCATGGCTTCCTCCACCGCGCACTGGCTGTGGGCGCCTGACGTCGGCGGCGACCGCCGCGACGGAGGCGAGCATCGCCATCGGGCCGCAGGCGTAGACGACGTCAGCCCCGGAGGCCCGGATGATCTCGGCCAACGGGTCGGTGACCCGACCGCGGATCCCCGCCGAGCCGTCGTCGGTGGTCACGGTCACGGAGGCCGAGCTGCGCTTGGCCTCCAGCACCCCGAAGAGCCGGTCCTCGGTGGCTGCCCCGAGGATCATGTCCACGCGGCAGCCACGCGCGCGCAGCTGCTCGGAGAGCATGAACAGCGGCGCGGCGCCGTAGCCGCCGGCGACAAGCACGCACGACACGGGTTCCTTGGGCAGGGTGAAGGGCCGGCCCAGCGGGCCGAGCACGTCGAGCTTGTCGCCTCGTCGCCGCTCCGCCAGCCAGCGGGTGCCCTTGCCGTGGGTGGCGAACACGACCTCGACCGTGCCGCCCGAGGACCCGCCGGGGGTGACCCGGTGGATGGAGAAGGCGCGCCGCAGCAGCATCCCCGACCCCTCGCCGCCGACGGCCAGGGCCACGAAGTGCCCCGGGCGCGTGGCCTCGGGGATGCCCGGGGCAAGGAGCGTGAGGTGGTGGTACGCGCCGGTGCGGCGCAGGCTGACGACCTCGGCCGTGACCTGGACCGGCATCATGCCCCCGTGGCCGCAGGGCTGCCCTGCGCGGCTGGCCCGTGCCCCGCGTCCGGCCCACGCCCCACGTGCAGCACGCGCAGCTCGGCGAGCTCGAGGCAGTGCTCCTGCAGGGAGCGGACACCGATGTCCCCGGCGAGCAGCGCCTCGATGCCCTGCACCGCGGCCCCGAGCCCCTGGACCGTCGTGATGCACGGGACCCCGCGCATCACGGCCGCCGTGCGGATCTCGTACCCGTCCAGGCGTGGCCCGACGCCGTAGGGGGTGTTCACGATCAGGGCGATATGGCCGCCGAGGATCGCGTCCACGGTGTTCAACCCCTCACCCGGCTCGTGGATCTTGCGGATGTCGCTGACGGTGACGCCGTTGCGGCGCAGGACGTCCGCGGTGCCGCCGGTCGCGGTGATCTCGAACCCGAGGTCGGCCAGGCGCTTCAGCGGGAAGATCATCGAGCGCTTGTCGCGGTTGGCCACCGAGACGAAGACCGTGCCCGAGGTCGGCAGCCCGGAGGAGTACGCCGCGATCTGCGACTTCGCGAAGGCCGTGCCGAACTGCCGGTCGAGGCCCATGACCTCCCCGGTGCTGCGCATCTCCGGGCCGAGGACCGTGTCGACGCCGTGGAACCGGCCGAAGGGCAGGACCGCCTCCTTGACGGCGACCATGCCGCCGTCGGGCAGGTCCGCGGCGTCACCGAGCCGGGGCAGCGTCCCGTCGGCGCGGAGGTCGGCGATGCTCTCCCCCAGCGCGATGCGCGCCGCGGCCTTGGCCAGGGGCACGCCCGTGGCCTTGGCAACGAACGGCACGGTGCGCGACGCGCGGGGGTTGGCCTCAAGGACGTAGAGGATGTCCGCGGCCATCGCGTACTGGACGTTGAGCAGCCCCAGGACCCCGACCCCACGGGCGATCGCCTCCGTGGACGTGCGGATCCGCGCGATGTCAGCCCGGCCCAGGGTGATGGGCGGAAGCGCGCACGCGGAGTCCCCGGAGTGGATCCCGGCCTCCTCGATGTGCTCCATCACGCCACCCAGGTAGAGCTCCGTGCCGTCGTAGAGCGCGTCGACGTCGATCTCCAGGGCGTCGTCGAGGAAGCGGTCGACGAGCACCGGGTGCTCGGGGCTGACCTGCGTGGCGCGGTCGATGTAGGAGGCCAGCATCGCCTCGTCGTAGACGATCTCCATGCCCCGGCCACCGAGCACGTACGAGGGCCGGACCAGCACCGGGTAGCCGACCTCGTCGGCGACGGCCCTCGCCTCGTCGAACGAGGACGCCATCCCGAACTTGGGGGCCGGCAGTCCAGCCCGGGCAAGGACCCTGCCGAACGCCCCGCGCTCCTCGGCGAGGTCGATCGCGGCCGGCGAGGTGCCCACGATCGGCACCCCGGCGGCCTGCAGCCCGTGCGCGAGGCCCAGCGGGGTCTGCCCGCCCAGCTGGCAGATGACCCCCGCGACCGGGCCGGCCTCCAGCTCTGCGTGGTAGACCTCCAGGACGTCCTCGAGGGTCAACGGCTCGAAGTACAGCCGCGACGAGGTGTCGTAGTCGGTGGAGACCGTCTCCGGGTTGCAGTTGATCATGATCGTCTCGAAGCCCACCTCGCGCAGGGTCAGCGAGGCGTGCACGCACGAGTAGTCGAACTCGATGCCCTGGCCGATCCGGTTCGGGCCCGACCCGAGGATGATCACCGCCGGGACCTCGCGCGGCTCGACCTCGGTCTCCTCGTCGTAGGAGGAGTAGTGGTAGGGGGTCCTGGCCGCGAACTCCGCCGCGCAGGTGTCGACGGTCTTGAAGACCGGCCGGATTCCCAGGGCATGGCGCACCCCGCGCACGACGTCCTGGGACATGCTCCGTGCGGCGCCGATCTGGGCGTCGGAGAAGCCGTGGCGCTTGGCCAGGCGCAGCAGCTCCGGGGTCAGCATGGGTGCGGTGCGCACCTGCTCGCCGACCTCGTTGAGCAGCACGACCTGGTCCAGGAACCACGGGTCGATCGAGGTCGCGGCATGCACCTCGTCGATCGGGGCACCGGCGCGCAACAGCGCCTGCACCTCCTCGAGGCGACCGTCGTGCGGCACGCGCACCGACTCGAGCAGGGCCTCCCGGTCGAGGTCGCGCGGGTCACCGACCCAGCTGAACCCGGCGTCCTTCTTCTCCAGCGAGCGCAGGGCCTTCTGCAGCGCCTCGGTGAAGTTGCGCCCGATCGCCATCGCCTCGCCGACGCTCTTCATGTGCGTCGTGAGCTCATGGTTGGCCGACGGGAACTTCTCGAACGCGAACCGCGGGGCCTTGACCACGACGTAGTCCAGGGTCGGCTCGAAGCTGGCCGGCGTGCTCTGCCCGTCGGGGCGGGTGGTGATGTCGTTGGGGATCTCGTCGAGGGTGTACCCGATGGCCAGGCGCGCGGCGATCTTGGCGATCGGGAAGCCGGTGGCCTTGGACGCCAGCGCCGAGGAGCGCGAGACGCGGGGGTTCATCTCGATGACGATCATGCGCCCGTCGTGCGGGTCGATCGCGAACTGGATGTTGCAGCCGCCGGTGTCCACGCCGACGGCGCGGATGATCTCGATGCCGACGTCGCGCATGTGCTGGTACTCGCGGTCGGTGAGGGTCAGCGCCGGGGCCACCGTGATCGAGTCACCGGTGTGCACGCCCATCGGGTCGACGTTCTCGATCGAGCAGACGACGACGACGTTGTCGTTGCGGTCGCGCATCAGCTCGAGCTCGTACTCCTTCCAGCCGAGGATCGACTCCTCGAGCAGGACCTCCGTGGTCGGCGAGGCCTGCAGCCCCGCCCCGGCGATCTCGTGCAGTCCGGCCTCGTCGTGGGCGATCCCGGACCCGGAGCCCCCCATCGTGAAGGACGGCCGCACGACCACCGGGTAGCCCAGCTCGCCGACCGCGGCAAGGCACTGGTCCATCGTGTGGCAGACCACCGAGCGGGCCGACTCGGCACCGATCGCGGCCACGATCTCCTTGAAGCGCTCGCGGTTCTCGCCGCGCTCGATGGCCTCGACATTGGCCCCGATCAGCTCGACGCCGTACTTGGCCAGCGTGCCGTCGGCGTGCAGCGCCATGGCGGCATTCAGCGCCGTCTGGCCGCCGAGCGTCGGCAGCAGGGCGTCGGGGCGCTCCTTGGCGATGATCTTCGTGACGAACTCGGGGGTGATCGGCTCGATGTAGGTGGCGTCGGCGAACTCCGGGTCGGTCATGATCGTCGCGGGGTTCGAGTTGACCAGGATCACCCGCAGGCCCTCGTCGCGCAGCACCCGGCAGGCCTGCGTCCCGGAGTAGTCGAACTCCGCCGCCTGCCCGATGACGATGGGGCCGGACCCGATGACCAGGACGGAGCGGATGTCAGTGCGCCGTGGCATCAACGGCCTCCCTGCGGGTAGGGACGGGCACGGCCTTGAGGATGGGCATCGCCCACTCCTTCCCCGCCTCGCTGGACGGACTTAAAGGAGGCTTCCGATGGAGGCTTCAGTTGCCGCCGATCATACCGGGCGTCCCGGTCCGCACCCGCGATGCCCGGCGTGAGGGCCATGCTGCGCCGGACACCCGACCGGTACCCTCAGGGGGTGACCTCCGAGGCCGAGCCCGGCGAACCTCCCGAGCCGCCCAGGGTGCTCCGGGTGCCCGTCTCCGGGCATCCCAGGGCGGAGGTCCGGGTGCAGGTGCACCACCCCGACGCACCGGTCGTCGCCCTGTTCGAGGCCGGGCTGGGGCTGCCCCTGGAGGTCTGGCACCCGGTGGTCCTGCGGCTGCCCGGGGTGTGCTGCATCCTCACCGACCGTCCCGGCCTGGGAGGGTCGACGCCGTGGGAGCGCCCCCCGGTGCTCGCCGACCAGGTGGAGCTGATCTGTGACGTCCTGGCCGCGTCCTCGCCCGACCCGGGCCGGCCCGTGGCCCTTGTTGGGCACTCCTACGCCGGGATCCTCGTGGAGGCCTTCAGCCGGCTGAACCCGTCCCGGGTCTCGGCCCTCGTCCTCGTCGACCCGTCGCTGCCGGAGCAGGAGGCCGCCAGCGAGACGCTGGTCGAGCGCTTCCCGGACCTCGCCCGGGGCCTGACCGGGCAGCTGTCCTGGCTCGGCCGGTGGCTCGGCTGGGCCTTCGCCATCGGCGGGACTGCGGGCGTGGGTACGGGTGACCCGGCCGCCTCACGGTCGATCGCGGACGCCTACGAGAACCCGGTGCACCAGCTGGCCGCGGTCGAGGAGCTGCTCGGGATCGGGGGTGACGCGGCCGAGTTGATCGACCTGACCGAGCGCCGCCCGCTCCCGGACGTGCCCGTCGGCATCATCGCGGCGACCCGCATCGGCGGCCCGCTGCCCCTGCCCAAGGACGCGTGGGTCCGGGACCTGACCGACCGGGCCGAGGAGCTCGGGCCGCACACGCAGGTGATCCAGGTCGAGGGTGCGCACCTGCTCATGCTGGACAACCCCGACGATCTCGCGGCGGCGATCAGCAGCATCCTCGAACCGGGACGCCCCTGAGCGCCGCCTAGAGCGTCGCCTGGATCTCGACCACGGATCCCGCCGGGGCGTAGGGCACCGTGTTGCCCTCGATCGGCTGCCCGTCGACCACGAGGCGCGCCCGGGCACCGGGGGTCCCGGAGTTCGTGACGCTGATCCGGTAGGTGGCCCCGCGAGCCACCCGCGTGACCTCCCACGCCGGGACGTCGGGCCCGATCTGCGGGTCGATGACGAGGCACTCGTAGTCGGGGCGAACGCCCAACAGGTACTGCGACACGGCCACGAAGTTCCAGGCGGCCGTCCCCGTGAGCCAGGAGTTCTTCGCCTCGCCGTGACGGGGCGCCTCCTTGCCGGCGATCATCTGGGCATAGACGTAGGGCTCGAGCCGGTGGACCTCGGAGATGTCCTCCCGGTAGGCGGGGGTGATCCGGCGGTAGTAGTCGAAAGCTCGCTCACCGCGACCGACCATCGTCTCGGCGATGATCACCCACGGGTTGTTGTGGCAGAAGATCCCGCCGTTCTCCTTGTAGCCCGGGGGGTACGTCGACACCTCACCGAGCTCGATCCGGTAGCTCGTGTAGGCCGGGTACTGCAGCACCAGGCCGTGGTCGGTGCCGAGAAGCTCCCCCACCGAGTCCAGCGCCCGGACCGCCACGGTGCCGGCGTGCGCCGGGTCGGCGGGGTCGGTGGCGCCCACGCCGATCCCGCCCATGATCGGCCATGCCCTGGGGCTCGATCCAGATCTTGCCCTCGGCGTCCTCGCCGGTGCCGACCGGCTGGCCGTAGAAGTCGTACGCCCGCAGGAACCACTCGCCGTCCCAGCCGTGGGCCAGCACGACCTCGCGCATGTCCTGCACCGCCGCCCTCGCCCGGGCGGCCACCTCCGCAAGGCCGCGGCGCTCGGCGATGGCCGCGTACTCGGGGCCGATCGCCGCGAACATCGCTGCGATGAACACCGACTCCGCGGCGCCCCCGGCCTGGTTCTCCGTCGTCTGGAACGACTCGCCCGGCTCCGTGGAGAAGCAGTTGAGGTTCAGGCAGTCGTTCCAGTCGGCCCGACCGATGAGGGGCAGGCCGTGGGGACCGCGGTTGGCCAGGGTGAACTCGAACGAGCGGGTCAGGTGCTCGAACAGGGGGGCGGCCTGGGCCTGGTCGTTGTCGAAGGGGACCATCTCGTCGAGGATCGACCAGTCGCCGGTCTCCTTGAGGTAGGCGGCGACACCGAGGATCAGCCAGAGCGGGTCGTCGTTGAATCCGGACCCGACGTCGTTGTTGCCGCGCTTGGTCAGCGGCTGGTACTGGTGGTAGGCCGACCCGTCGGGGAACTGCGTCGCTGCGATGTCGAGGATGCGCTCGCGAGCGCGGTCGGGAACCAGGTGCACGAACCCGAGGAGGTCCTGGTTCGAGTCGCGGAAGCCCATCCCGCGGCCGATCCCGGTCTCGAAGTACGACGCCGAGCGCGACATGTTGAACGTGACCATGCACTGGTACTGGTTCCAGATGTTGACCATGCGGTCGAGCTTCTCGTCACTGGAACGCACGGTGAAGGTGGTCAGCAGCCGGTCCCAGTGCGCCCTGAGCTCGTCGAAGGCGGCCTGCGTCTGGGCCTCGGTGGCGAAGGCCGCGAGCAGCTCGTGCGCCCCTGACTTCTCCACGACCTGGCCCTCGGCGATGCCGGCAGCCTCGTCGGCGGCCGCCCACTTCTCCGCACGCGGGTTCTCGATGTAGCCCAGGACGAATGTGAAGCTGCGTGACTCCCCCGGCGCGAGGTCGACAGCCAGGTGGTGCGAGCCGATCGGGTACCAGCCGGAGACCACCGAGTTCGACGCCGCACCCGCGTGCGGGACGGCGGCCTCAGCCAGCGAGTTGTACGGCCCCACGAACGTGTCGCGGTCGGTGTCGAAGCCGGCCGCCCGCGTGTTCACGCCGTAGACGGCGTAGTGGTCACGGCGCTCGCGGTACTCCGTGCGGTGGTAGATCGCCGAACCGTAGGGGCCGTCGAGCTCCACCTCCACCTCGGCCAGGGACAGGTTGCGCTGGTAGTTGGTCTGGTCGTCGTGGGCGTTCCACAGTGCGAACTCGAGGAACGAGAACAGCCCGACGGACTTCGCCGCGTCGGAGTCGTTGGTGAGCGTCACCTGCTGGACCTCGGCGTTGCGCCCGAGGGGGACGAAGTACAGCACCGATGCGGTCAGGCCACCGCGGGACCCGGTGATGCGGGTGTAGCCCATGCCGTGGCGGGCCTCGAACGACTCCAGCTCGGCCTTCACGGGCATCCACGAGGGGGTCCAGACATCGCCGCCGTCGTTGAGGTAGAAGTAGCGGCCACCGGCGTCGTTCGGGATGTTGTTGTAGCGGTAGCGCGTGAGCCGGCGCATCCGGGCGTCGCGGTAGAAGGTGTAGCCCCCGGCCGTGTGCGACACCAGGGAGAAGAACTCCTCGGATCCCAGGTAGTTGATCCACGGGTACGGCGTGCGCGGGGTCGTGACGACGTACTCGCGGCCCTCGTCGTCGAAGTGCCCGTAGCGCATGTCATGCCTCCATGAGGTCGGCGAAGCGGTCGAACAGGTAGGCCGAGTCGTGCGGGCCCGCGGCCGCCTCCGGGTGGTACTGGACCGAGAAGGCCGGAACGTCCAGGCACCTCAGGCCCTCCACCACGTCGTCGTTGAGGCACACATGGCTCACCTCGACCCGCCCGAACTCGGTGTCGGAGACGCCCTCCAGCGGTGCGTCGACGGCGAACCCGTGGTTGTGCGCCGTGATCTCGACCCGCCCCGTGGCCCGGTCGGAGACCGGCTGGTTGATCCCCCGGTGGCCGTATCCGAGCTTGTACGTGCCGAACCCGAGGGCCCGGCCGAGGATCTGGTTGCCGAAGCAGATCCCGAAGACCGGGACCCGCGCCGCCAGCAGCGCCCGCACCTGCGCCACCGCGTGGTCGGCCGTCGCCGGGTCGCCCGGGCCGTTGGAGAAGAACACGCCCACCGGCCCGTCGACCGCGCGAGCACGGGCCACCAGGTCCTCCGGGGAGATCCCCGCCGGCAGGACGTGCACGCGCATCCCGCGCTCAGCCAGCCGCACGGGGGTCATCGTCTTGATGCCGAGGTCGACGGCCAGGACGGTGGCGACCTGCGCGCCCACCGCCTCGACGACGTACTCCTCGGCCGTGGTCACCTCGGACGTGAGGTCCGCGCCCGCCATGGGCGGGCTGGCCAGCACGGCCGCATGCATCGCTGCGAACCCCTGCTCGGCGGCCTCCCCGGAGAAGATGCCGGCGCGCATCGCCCCGCGCTCGCGCAGGTGCCTGGTCAATGCTCGGGTGTCGACGCCGCTGATGCCGACCACGCCGTAGCGCTCCAGCTCGGTGTCCAGGGTCCGCCTCGAGCGCCAGTTGGACGGCAGGCGCGCCGGATCGCGCACCACGTAGCCGGCGACCCAGATCCGCCCGGACTCGGGGTCCTCGTCGTTGATCCCCGTGTTGCCGATGTGCGGGGCCGTCATCACGACCACCTGCCGGTGGTAGGACGGGTCGGTCAGCGTCTCCTGGTACCCGGACATCCCGGTGGAGAAGACCGCCTCGCCGACCGTCGTGCCGATCGCGCCGTAGGCCTGGCCGGTGAACGTCCGGCCGTCCTCGAGCACGAGGACAGCCGTGGCGGGCGTCCTCCCGGGTGCCTGGGTCTGGGTCATCGGGTGCCTCCGGGAGTGTGGATCATCGAGGACAGGGTGCTGGCCGTGGCGACGTGCTGCGCGGGATCGTCAGCCCGGAACCCGGTGTCGAACTCGCGGTCGCCGAGCTGCCACGTGATCAGGATCAGCCCGCCGAGCTCGAAGGCCTTCTGCGCCTGACCGGAGCCGAGCCGGATGTCGCGCAGCGACTCCTTCGGGATCCACAGCGCGGGTTCGCCGACGCGGTCGAGGAGCACGCCCTCGGTGCGGACGTACAGGTCCGCACGCCCCCGGTTGCCGAGCCCGTGCACGACGATGCGGTCCAACAGGTCCCCCGCCGTGGTCGTGGCGACGTACTGCCCGGCGACGGCGGGTCCGCTCGACGACCCGGCCGGTGGGACGGCCGGCGCGGGGATGTCGGACTGCCGCTCGCCACGCGCGCGCCAGCCGTGGCGCATCCCCAGGACGCCGAGGGCGATCACGGCGAGCACGATCACGGTCAGCACCAGCCGGGGACCCCACTCGGTGACAGGCGCCGATTCCGCGGCGAGGATGGCCGCGCCGGTCACGTGGGCTCCACCAGCGCACGATCGAGGACGGTCGGACGTCCGCGCAGGAACGTGGCCACGACCGGGCTGGGCAGGTCCCGCCCGCCGTACGGGTTGTTGCGGCTCCTCGAGGCGGACGCGGCGGGGTCCACGACCCGGCGGGCGTCGGGGTCGACCAGGACGAGGTTGGCCGGCTCCCCCACGGCGATCGGACGGCCGTGGTTCGCGCGGCGTCCGATCTCGGCGGGACGGATGGACATCCGATCGGCGACGCCGGCCCAGTCCAGGCGCCCGGGTCGGACCATGGTCTCGATGACCACGGCCAGCGCCTGCTCGAGGCCGAGCATCCCGAAGGCCGCCGCAGCCCACTCGCACTCCTTGTCCTCGGTGGGGTGCGGGGCGTGGTCGGTGCCCACGATGTCGATGGTGCCGTCGGCCAGCCCGGCGCGGACCGCCTCGACGTCGGCCTGCCCACGCAGCGGGGGGTTCACCTTGAACACCGGGTCGTAGGTCGCGGCGAGGTCCTCGGTGAGCAGCAGGTGGTGCGGGGTGGCCTCGGCGGTCACGTCGATGCCCCGGGACTTGGCCCAGCGCACGATCTCGACCGATCCCGCCGTCGACAGGTGGCAGACGTGCAGCCGCGAGCCCACGTGCTCGGCCAGGAGCACGTCGCGGGCGATGATCGCCTCCTCGGCGACGGCGGGCCAGCCACGCAGGCCGAGGCGGCCGGACAGCTCCCCCTCGTTCATCTGGGCGTCCTCGGTCAGCCGCGGCTCCTGCGAGTGCTGGGCGATCACCCCGTCGAAGGCCTTGACGTACTCGAGTGCCCGACGCATCAGGACGGCGTCCGAGACGCACTTCCCGTCGTCGGAGAAGACCCGCACGCCGGCGGCGGAGTCGGCCATCGCGCCGAGCTCTGCCAGGCGCTGGCCCCCGAGCCCGACGGTGACGGCCCCCACGGGGAAGACGTCGACGAGGCCGGCGCGCTTGCCCAGGTGCCAGACCTGCTCCACGACACCCGCGGTGTCGGCCACCGGATCGGTGTTGGCCATGGCGTGGACGGCGGTGAACCCGCCCAGGGCGGCGGCCCGGGACCCGGTCAGGACGGTCTCGGCGTCCTCACGTCCCGGCTCGCGCAGGTGCGTGTGCAGGTCGACCAGGCCGGGCAGGGCGATCAGGCCCTCCGCCGGGACGACCACCGCGCCGTCGGCTGACAGCGAGCCCGCCGCACCGATCTCGACGATCCGCTCGCCGTCGATGCGCAGGTCGACGGCCTCCCCGCCCAGGGGCCGGGCGCCGGTGATCAGGTAGGTCATGAGCGTCCTCCGAGCAGCAGGTACAGAACGGCCATCCGGACGCTCACACCGTTGGTGACCTGTTCGACGATCACCGAGCGCGGGCCGTCGGCGACCTCGGCGGTGATCTCCATCCCGCGGTTCATCGGCCCTGGATGCATCACGATCGCATGCCCCGGCAGGAGGCGCGCCCGGCGGGCATCGAGGCCGTAGCGGCGGGCGTACTCCCGCTCGCTGGGGAAGAACGCCGCACCCATCCGCTCACGCTGGACCCGCAGCATCATCACGGCATCGGTGTCGGGAAGCGGCGCGTCGAGGTCGTAGGAGACCTCGCAGGGCCACGTCTCCACCCCCACCGGGAGCAGCGTGGGCGGTGCGACGAGCGTCACGTGGGCGCCGAGCGTGTCGAGCAGCAGGACGTTGGAGCGTGCCACGCGCGAGTGCAGGACGTCGCCGACGATGGTCACCCGCCGCCCGGCGAGGTCGCCCTCGCCGCCGGCGAGGTGGTCGCGGATCGTGTAGGCGTCCAGCAGCGCCTGGGTCGGGTGCTCGTGGGTGCCGTCGCCCGCGTTGACGACCGCCGCCTCGATCCAGCCCGAGTTGGCCAGGCGGTGCGGGGCGCCGCTCGCGCCATGGCGGATGACCACCCCGTCGGCGCCCATGGCCTGCAGCGTCATCGCCGTGTCCTTCAGGCTCTCACCCTTGGAGACGCTCGAGCCCTTCGCGGAGAAGTTGATGACGTCGGCCGACAGGCGCTTGGCAGCAGCCTCGAACGAGATCCGCGTCCGCGTGGAGTCCTCGAAGAAGAGGTTGACGACCGTGCGCCCCCGAAGGGTCGGCAGCTTCTTGACCTCGCGGGTGCTCACCGCCGCCAGCTCGCGGGCGGTGTCGAGGACCAGGACGGCGTCGTCGTGGGTCAGGTCGGCGGCCGAGAGCAGGTGGCGCTTCATGCCTCCTGCCCGATGATGACCTCGTCGGTGCCGTCGATCTCCGCGAGCCGGACCTGGACCGACTCGCGCAGCGACGTGGGGACGTTCTTGCCGACGTAGTCCGCACGGATCGGGAACTCCCTGTGGCCCCGGTCGACCAGCACCGCCAGGCGCACGGCCCTGGGGCGGCCCAGGTCGGAGAGGGCGTCGAGCGCGGCGCGCACGCTGCGGCCGCTGAACAGGACGTCGTCGACGAGGACGACCGTGCGCCCGTCGATCCCACCGCGGGGCATCTCCGTGCGCTCCAGCGCGCGGGCCGGGCGCAGTCGCAGGTCGTCGCGGTACATCGTGATGTCCAGGGAGCCCACAGGTGGCGACGCGTCCGGCTCGATCGCGCTGATGCGCTCGGCGATCCGGTGGGCCAGGGGCACGCCGCGGCTGGGGATGCCCAGCAGGACGAGGTTCTCGGCGCCCTTCTCGCGCTCGAGGATCTCGTGGGCGATTCGCGAGAGTGCGCGGGTGATGTCGGACTGATCGAGCACGCGGGTGGGCACGCCCACTCCTTCCCCGCCTCACGGGACGGTCGTTAAAGGAGGTCGTCGGGGGTCGACGTCGACGCCCATCCTAGCCGTGGGGGCCCGCCGCTCGACGGGGACCCGCGCGATCAGTCGATGATGCGCCGGGCGTCCGGGTTGAGCACGCCCCAGGCGACGAGCTGCTCGGCCAGGGCGCCGGGGGCCTCGTCGTAGATGACGGCGAGCGTGCGCAGGTCGTCCTGCCGGATGGACAGGATCCGGCCGTTGTAGTCGCCCCGCTGGGCCTGGATGGCCGCGACGTAGCGGGCCAGCGGCCCTGCCTTGTCCGGCGGCACCTGGCCGAGGCGCTCGAGGTCGATCACCAGCCGGGGCGGCGGCTCGCTGATCGCCGAGGATGCAGGCTCGGGAAGGATCTCGGCCAGCGGGACGCCGTAGAACTCCGCCAGCTCAGCAAGGCGCTGCACGGTGACGGCCCGGTCACCGCGCTCGTAGGACCCCACCACCACGGCCTTCCAGGCGCCGTGCGACTTGGCCTCGACCCCCTGCAGGGACAGGCCCTGCTGGTTGCGCACAGCGCGCAGCTTCGCACCCAGAGCTCTCGCGTACTCGTTGGACATCGCCCCTCCTCGCGTCGAGCAACACGTTACGGAGAGTGACGGCCAGAACGCAAGCCGGGGAGGGGGCTCAGAGCCTGCGCTCGATCGAACCTGCACCGATCGTGTGCACGCGCATGCTGTTGGTGGTCCCTGCGATTCCCGGTGGCACCCCCGCGATCAGGACGCACAACTGCCCCTCCTGGCCACGGTCCCCGGCGAGCAGCTCGGCGTCGATCTGCTCGACCATCTGGTCGGTGTGCGAGGCGGGCGGGACCAGGAAGGTCTCCACGCCCCACACCACCGCGAGCTGGTTGCGGATCGCGGCGTTGGGCGTGAACACCATCATCGGGATCTTCGGGCGCGACGCGGCCATGATGCGCGCGCTCAGCCCGGTCTCGGAGAACGCGATCAGGTAGCTGGCCTTGAGCGCCTTGGCCACGTCGACGGCCTCCTTGGTGACCGCCTCGCCGACGCTCATGTCCTTCTTCTTCGGCAGCCTCGGCATCCGCTCGAGACCCATCTCCTCGGTGTAGTTCACGATCCGTGCCATCGTGGAGACGACCAGGTTCGGGTGCTTGCCGACGCTGGTCTCCCCGGAGAGCATCACCGCGTCGGCCCCGTCGAGGATGGCGTTGGCCACGTCCGAGGCCTCCGCACGGCTCGGCCGCGAGTTCTCCATCATCGACTCGAGCATCTGCGTGGCCACGATCACCGGCTTGCCCGCCTCGCGGCACATCTGGATCGCGCCCTTCTGCACGATGGGGACCTCCTCCAGGGGCAGCTCCACCCCCAGGTCGCCGCGGGCGACCATGATGCCGTCGAAGGCCGCCACGATGCCGGCCAGGTTCTCCACGGCCTGGGGCTTCTCCACCTTGGCCAGGACGGGGATCCGCCGACCCATCTCGTCCATGATCGCGTGCACGTCGTCGACGTCCTCCGCGGAGCGCACGAACGACAGGAACACGAAGTCCACACCGATCCGCAGCGCCCAGCGCAGGTCGTCCTTGTCCTTGTCCGACAGCGCGGGCACGCTCACCGCGACCCCGGGCAGGTTGATGCCCTTGTTGTTGCTGACCGGGCCGCCCTCGAGCACCCGGGTGCGCACCCGGGGCCCGGTCGACGTCGATGACCTCGAGCTTGACCTTGCCGTCGTCGACCAGGACCGTGTCGCCGGGGTTGCAGTCACCGGGCAGGCCCTTGTGGGTGGTGCCGCACTGGTTCACGTCTCCGAGGATGTCCTCGGCCGTGATCGTGAACTCCGCCCCGTTCTCGAGCTGGACAGGCCCCTCGGCGAACCGACCCAGCCGGATCTTGGGCCCCTGGAGGTCGGCCACGATGCCCACCCCGCGATCGAGCTCCTTGGCCGCCCGCCGGACGTTCGCGTAGGATTCGGCATGCACCGCGTGCTCGCCGTGGGACATGTTCAGGCGGGCCACGTTCATGCCGGCCTCGATGAGCTCCTTGATCTGCTCATAGCTGGAGGTGGCCGGACCCAGGGTGCACACGATCTTCGCTCGACGCATGGCACGAACAGTAGCCAGCACGCGCCCGGCCTGCGCGCCGAACAGTCCTGCCGCGATCACCTCGGCGGAGGCCGAACCCTCCCGCCCGCGGGGCGCACATCCGGGCTCATCCGCCGCCCAGCATCCGGCCCACGTCGGAGGACCGCCCCGCCGCGCGCATCCGCAGCGTCCGCGTCGGCGTGGTGAGCAGCGCCCGCAGGAGCAGCATGTAGCCCATCACGCCCAGGTAGGCCACGACCTCGGGGGACGTGACCGAGCTCGGCATCAACCCCGCCCGCACGACCGCCCAGCCCCCGACGACCATCGCAGCGATCGGCCAGACCCACGTCCGGGGCCGCATCCGCCGCGGCAGCCCGCGCAGCGCCTGGCGCTGCCCGGCGGTCAGCGCCCGCCACCACCGGATGCCGACGACCGGGAGGGTGACCAGCGCCATCGCGGCCAGCACCCTCGCGATGATGTCGAGCCCCGCGGCCGCCGCGACCAGGCCGGGGAACGGGGCGATCAGCATCCAGCGGCCGGCGCGCCGTGCGATCACGATGGCCAGTGCGTCGAGGTTGTGCCGGGCCGAGACCCCCTGGGGGTTGGCGGCCAGGGCCGAGGCGAGGTGCCGCGCGGCCTCCGCTGCCGAGCCGGACTGCATCTCCAGCACGGCCAGGTTGTTCAGGGCGGCGGTGTTCGCGGGGTCGCGCCTCAGGGCCTCGAGGTAGGCCAGCCGTGCGGCCTCCACGTCCCCCTCCGCGGCCAGGGCGGCCCCGATCTGCACCTGCGCGTCAGTGCTGTTCGGGTCGATCAGCACCGCCTCGCGAGCGGCGGCGAGCTGCTTGCCGACCGCCTCCGGGCGCGTCGAGCTCGCCCACGCGCGCGAGAGGGCAAGGTGGTTGGCGGAGTTCCCCGGGTCACGCTCGACGGCACGCCCCGCCAGCCCGATCGCCTCGTCGACCCAGCCGACGTCGAGGCACACCAACGTTCCCAGGCGCAGCGCGTAGGGATCCTGGGGGGTCAGGGCCAGCAGCCGCTGTGAGGCGTCCAGGGCGTCGGAGCGCGCCCCCTGCGCACGCAGCGTGCGCACGAGGAGACCGAGCAGCCGCGGATCGTCGGGGTTGCCCGCCAGGGCCTCACCGAGAGCCGATCGCGCGGAGTCCCAGCGCTGGGCGGCAACCAGGGCCTCGGGCAGGGCGTACGGGTCGGACCTCACAGCAACCGGTGGACCCTCATGTACTCCGCCAGCGACTTGTACTCCCCCGCCTGGTCGGCGAAGAGCACGACGTTGCGCGCCGAGGCGAACCAGCGCCCCGTCGAGGGGGTGGTCGAGACGATCGCCGCCTCGAGGTCCTCGGCGGTGATGGTGCGGTCCGCGGAGCCCGTCCGGGCGGCGTCGACCAGCGCCGACTGCGCAGCGGTGCGGCACACGTGGGCCAGGTCCGCCCCG
Organism: uncultured Actinomycetes bacterium; assembly: GCA_963700395.1. Taxonomy (GTDB): domain Bacteria; phylum Actinomycetota; class Actinomycetes; order S36-B12; family CAIYMF01; genus Prado023. Next base: position 885,175 of record CAVOXI010000001.1, read on the forward strand.
GAGAAGTCGTCGGTGCGCTTGGCCAGGCGGACGGGGTCGACCGCCTGGTCGACGGGCAGGCCGTCGAGGTGCATCGCCAGGATCTCGGCACGCGCGGGGGCGTCGGGTGGCGAGACGAACACGGCACGGTCGAAGCGACCGGGCCGCCGCAGGGCTCCGTCGACGTCCCACGGCGCATTCGTCGCCCCCAGGACGAAGATCCCGTGGTTCTCGCTGGCCACGCCGTCGAGCTCGGAGAGCAGCTGGTTGATGACCCCGCGCAGGGCCGAGGCCGAGCGGCCGAGCCCGGAGCGGGAGCGACCCAGGGCATCGATCTCGTCGAAGAACAGCACGCACGGTGCCTGGGCGCGGGCGTAGGCGAAGAGGTCGGCGATGTTGTTCTCGCTCTGACCCATCCACCGGCTGAGCACGTCCGAGAGCCCCACGGGGATGAAGCGCGCACCGAGCTCGCCGGCGACGGCCCTGGCCAGGTAGGTCTTGCCGCAGCCGGGCGGGCCGTACAGCAGGAGACCACCGCGCAGGGTCGCTCCGTAGCGCTCCCGCAGCTCCGGGTTGCGCAGTGGGGTCAGGAACGCGGCCTCGATGTGCGACTTGACCTCCGACAGCCCGCCGACGTCGGACAGGCGCAGCTTGGTCTCCACCGGCTCGTGGGCCATCCCGCCGGTGAGGTCCTGCTCCGCGGCCCCCCAGTCGAAGTTCGGGTCCGTGGGGCGGGGGCCGAGGCTGGCGGGGTGCGTTGCCGGGGCGCTGGAGCCCTGCCCTGTCGCACCCTGGCTGGTGGGGCCGCCCATCGCCTCGCGCATCAGGTCCTGGTAGTCGGTGTTGCCGGGCTCCTCGGCCAGGAGCTGCCCGAGATGTCCGACGGCCTCCTGGCCGAGGCCCTCCCCCACGAGGAGCTCGGCCAGGTGGGCGCGCAGGACGTCGTCGCCGGGCTCGCGGGCGACTGCCCGGCGCATGCTGTCGAGCAGTCGTGCCACGTCCACGCCTCGAGGCTACCCGCTGCGGTCGTCATACCCCCGGGTCAGACGACCAGCGGTCGCGCGGTGGGCGGGATGGGCACCGGCAGCGTCGTCGAGCCCATCAGGTGGGCGTCCACGGCGGCGGCGGCGGCGCGACCCTCGGCGATCGCCCAGACGATCAGCGACTGGCCCCGACCCGCATCCCCGGCCACGAAGACCCCGGGGACGCTGGACGTGTAGTGCTGGTCCCGGCGGATGTTCCCACGCTCGTCGAGGGCGACGCCGAGCTGCTCGACGAGCGGACCCCGCTCCGGCCCGGTGAAGCCCATGGCCAGGAACACGAGATCCGCCGGGAGCTCCCGCTCGGAGCCCTCCACCTCGACGAACCGACCGTCGACCATCTCCACGTCGACGAGCAGCAGCGCCCGCAGCCTGCCGGAGGCGTCGGCGCGGAACTCCTTGGTGCTCACGGAGTAGACCCGCTCCCCGCCCTCCTCGTGCGCGGAGGTCACCCGGTAGACCATCGGGTAGGTCGGCCACGGGGCCGTGTCCGGCCTGGTGGCCGGCGGCGTCGGCAGGATCTCGAGCTGGGTGATGCTGGCCGCGCCCTGCCTGTGGGCCGTGCCGAGGCAGTCGGCGCCCGTGTCGCCGCCCCCGATGATGACCACGTGCTTGCCGCCGGCATGGATCGGCGTCTCGGCCAGCGTCCCCTCGTTCACCTGGTTGGCCAGCGGCAGGTACTCCATCGCCTGGTGCACGCCTGGGACCTCGGCTCCGGGGACCGGCAGCCCGCGCGCCGTGGTGGAGCCGATGGTCAGCAGGATCACGTCGTGACGTCGGCGCAGCTCGGCCACCGTCAGGTCGACGCCGACCTCGACGCCGGTCCGGAACGTGACGCCCTCGGCCTCCATCTGGGCAAGGCGCCGGTCGAGGTGGCGCTTCTCCATCTTGAACTCGGGGATCCCGTAGCGCAGCAGGCCGCCCATCCGGGCCGCACGCTCGTACACCGACACGGTGTGCCCGGCGCGCGCGAGCTGCTGGGCAGCCGCCAGCCCCGCAGGCCCGGAGCCGATGACCGCGACCCGCTTGCCGGAGAGCCGCTCGGGGGCGGCAGGGACCACCCATCCGGACTCCCACGCGCGGTCGATGATCGAGACCTCGACCTGCTTGATGGTCACCGGGTCGGCGTTGATGCCCAGCACGCACGCGGCCTCGCACGGCGCCGGGCACAGCCTCCCGGTGAACTCCGGGAAGTTGTTCGTCGCGTGCAGGCGCTCGGAGGCCTCGCGCCAGTCGTCGCGCCACACCAGGTCGTTCCACTCCGGGATGAGGTTGCCCAGCGGGCAGCCCTGGTGGCAGAAGGGGATGCCGCAGTCCATGCACCGCCCCGCCTGCTTCTCGAGGTGGTCGGCGGGGAAGGGCTCGTACACCTCCTTCCAGTCGCGGATCCGGACGTCGACGGGCCGCCGGAGGGGCAGCTCACGCGGGGTGGTCAGGAAGCCCTTGGGGTCAGCCACGGCTCATCTCCTCCATCACGGCCTCGATCGGGTCGCGGCCCTCGGCACGGGCCTTGTCCTGGATGTCCAGGATCCGGCGGTAGTCGGTCGGCATGATCTTGCTGAAGCGCCCGAGCGCCGCCGTGCCCTGCTCCAGCAGTGCCTCGGCGACAGCCGATCCGGTCTCCTGCGGCATGCCGCCGCAGGATCGCGGTGAGCCAGTCCTGGTCGTCGGGGCCGAGCGGCTCGAGGGCGACCATGTCGAGGTTCACGCGCTGGGGTGCCAGGTCGAGCACGTAGGCGATCCCACCGGACATGCCGGCGGCGAAGTTGCGCCCGGTGGCGCCGAGGACGACCACCCGACCACCGGTCATGTACTCGCAGCCGTGGTCGCCCACTCCCTCGACGACCAGCGTGGCCCCGGAGTTGCGGACCGCGAAGCGCTCGCCCACCCGGCCGCGCAGGAACACCTCGCCCGAGGTGGCGCCGTAGCCGATCACGTTGCCGGCGATGATCTGGTCCTCGGCGACGAACGACGCCGAACGGTCCGGCCGCACGATCACGCGGCCGCCGGACAGGCCCTTGCCGACGTAGTCGTTGGCGTCGCCCTCCAGGCGCAACGTGACGCCCGAGGGCAGGAACGCCCCGAAGGACTGTCCGGCCGACCCGGTGAAGGTCAGGTCGATCGTGCCCTCCGGAAGTCCCGCACCGCCGTACCGACGGGTGACCTCGGCCCCGAGCATCGTGCCCACGGTGCGGTTCACGTTGCGGATCTGCAGCTGGGCCCGGACCAGCTCGCCGGACTCCAGCGCCGGCGCGCACAGCGCGATCAGCTGCTTGTCCAGGGCCCGCTCGAGGCCGTGGTCCTGGGTGACCGACTGGTGCAGGGACGCTCCCGGCTCGACGTCGGGGGACACGAGGATCGGCGCCAGGTCCAGGCCGGAGGCCTTCCAGTGGCTGACCGCCGCGCGGGTGTCGAGCATCTCGACATGCCCGATCGCCTCCTCGAGGCTCCGGAACCCGAGCTGGGCCAGGTACTCGCGGACCTCCTCGGCGATGAACTGGAAGAAGTTCACGACGAACTCCGGCTTGCCCGCGAACCGCGCGCGCAGCTCGGGGTTCTGGGTTGCCACGCCGACGGGACAGGTGTCCAGGTGGCACACGCGCATCATCACGCAGCCCATGACCACCAGGGGGGCGGTCGCGAACCCGAACTCCTCGGCCCCGAGGAGGGCTGCGACGACCACGTCGCGACCGGTCTTGAGCTGGCCGTCGGTCTGCAGCACGACGCGGTCGCGCAGCCGGTTGAGCAGCAGCGTCTGCTGGGTCTCGGCCAGGCCGAGCTCCCAGGGACCGCCGGCGTGCTTCAGCGAGGTCAGCGGCGAGGCCCCGGTGCCGCCGTCGTGGCCGGAGATGAGGATCACGTCGGCGTGCGCCTTCGCCACCCCGGCAGCCACTGTCCCGACCCCGACCTCGGCGACGAGCTTCACGTGGATGCGCGCGGCGTCGTTGGCATTCTTCAGGTCGTGGATGAGCTGGGCGAGGTCCTCGATCGAGTAGATGTCGTGGTGCGGGGGCGGGCTGATCAGGCCCACGCCGGGAGTCGAGTGCCGCGTCTTCGCGACCCACGGGTACACCTTGTGCGGGGGGAGCTGGCCGCCCTCGCCGGGCTTGGCACCCTGCGCCATCTTGATCTGGATGTCATCGGCATTGACCAGGTACTCACTCGTGACGCCGAACCGACCCGATGCCACCTGCTTGATGGCCGAGCGCTTGGAGTCCCCGTTGTCCATCGGGATGTAGCGCTCCGGGTCCTCGCCGCCCTCGCCCGTGTTGGACTTCGCGCCCAGCCGGTTCATCGCCACGGCCAGGGTCTCGTGCGCCTCCTGGCTGATCGAGCCGTAGCTCATCGCCCCGGTCGAGAAGCGCCTGACGATCTCGCTGGCCGGCTCGACCTCGTCGAGGGGCACAGCCGGGCGCTGGCCCTCAGCGAACCGGAACAGCCCGCGCAGCGTCATGAGGCGCTCGGACTGGTCGTCGACCCCCGCGGTGTACTGCCGGAACACATCAGCCCGCCCGGTGCGGGTGGAGTGCTGCAGCCGGAAGACGGTCTCGGGGTCGAACAGGTGCGGCTCGCCCTCGCGGCGCCACTGGTACTCCCCGCCGACCGGCAGGGTGCGGTGCGACGGCGCGATCCCGTTGGCCGGGTACGCGTTCGCGTGCCGGCGGGCCACCTCCTCGGCGATGGTGGTCAGGCCGATGCCGCCCAGGCGCGAGGTGGTGCCGGTGAAGTACTGGTCGACCAGCGAGTGGCTCAGGCCGATCGCCTCGAAGATCTGGGCCCCCCGGTAGGAGGCCACCGTCGAGACGCCCATCTTGCTCATGACCTTCAGGACGCCCTTGCCCAGCGCCTTGACCAGGTTGCGCACGGCCTTCTCCGGGGTGATCCCGGTGATGACCCCACGGCGCGCCATGTCCTCGACGGACTCCATCGCCAGGTAGGGGTTGACGGCAGCAGCGCCGTACCCGATGAGCAGGGCGACGTGGTGGACCTCGCGCACGTCGCCGGCCTCGACCAGCAGGGTGACCTGCGTGCGCGTCTTGCGGCGCACCAGGTGGTGGTGCACGGCCGAGCACAGCAGCAGCGAGGGGATCGGGGCGCGGTCCGGGTCCGAGTCGCGGTCGGACAGGACGATGAACCGCTTGCCGCCGGCGATGTGCCGGTCGACCTCCGCGCAGATCTCGCCGAGGCGCTTGCGCAGGCCGGGTCCGCCGTCCGCGACCCGGTAGAGGCCGGTGACCCTGATCCCCGAGAACCCCGGCGCATCGCCGTCGGCGTTGATCTGGCCGAGCTTCGCGAGCTCGTCGTTGTCGATCACGGGGAAGGGCAGCAGGACCTGGCGGCAGTGGCTCGGGTCGGACTCGAGCAGGTTGCCCTCGGGGCCGATGTGGCTGCCCAGCGAGGTCACGATCTCCTCGCGGATCGCATCCAGCGGCGGGTTGGTCACCTGGGCGAAGAGCTGGACGAAGTAGTCGAAGAGCAGCCGCGGCCGGTCGGAGAGCACGGCGATCGGGGTGTCGGTGCCCATCGATCCCAGCGCCTCGAGGCCGTTGCGGGCCATCGGCGTGAGCAGGATGCGCAGCTCCTCCTCGGTGTAGCCGAACGTCTGCTGGCGACGGGCCACCGACTTCGAGGTGTGCACCACGTGCTCACGCTCGGGCAGCTCCTCGAGGTGCACGATCCCGGCCCGCAGCCAGTCGGCGTACGGGGCCTGTGCCGCCAGCTCGCCCTTGATCTCGTCATCCTCGATGATCCGGCCCGCCACGGTGTCGACCAGGAACATCCGGCCGGGCTGCAGCCGGCCCTTGCGCACGACCGTCGCGGGGTCGATGTCCAGCACACCCGGCCTCGGAACCGAGCACGACCAGGCCCGTCGTCGGTGACCCAGAACCGCCCCGGGCGCAGGCCGTTGCGGTCCAGGACGGCGCCGATGACCGACCCGTCGGTGAAGCTCACGTTGGCCGGGCCGTCCCAGGGCTCCATGAGGTTGGCGTGGAACTGGTAGAACGCCCTGCGCGCAGGGTCCATCTCGTCGTGGTTCTCCCACGCCTCGGGGATCATCATCAGGACCGAGTGCGGGAGGCTGCGTCCGGCCATGTGCAGCAGCTCCACGACCTCGTCGAAGCTGGCCGAGTCGCTCGCGCCGTCGGTGCAGATCGGCAGGATCCGCCGGATGTCGCCGGGGATCATCTCGGAGTTGAGCTGCGCCTCGCGGGCCTGCATCCAGTTGCGGTTGCCGCGCACGGTGTTGATCTCGCCGTTGTGGGCGATCAGCCGGTAGGGATGGGCCAGGCTCCAGCTCGGGAAGGTGTTGGTCGAGAACCGGGAGTGCACGAGCGCCAGCGTGCTGGCGATCCGCGGGTCGGAGAGGTCGGGGAAGAACGGCTCGAGCTGGCCGGTCGTCAGCATGCCCTTGTAGACCAGGGTCCGGCTCGAGAGGCTGGGGAAGTAGACCTCGGCCTCGCGCTCGGCCCGCTTGCGCAGGCAGAACGCCATCCGCTCGAGCACCATCTGGTCGGTCACCCGGCGCCGGGAGGCCACGAAGAGCTGGCGGAAGCGCGGCATCGTGCCCCGCGCGGTGACACCCACGAGGTCCGCGGCAATCGGCACCTCGCGCCAGCCCAGGACGACGAGGTCCTCCTCCTCGGCGATCCGGTCGATCGCCGCCATGGCGTGACGCTCGGCCGCGCCGTCGTCGGGCAGGAAGGCCAGGCCGACCGCGTACGAGCCCGCCGCGGGAAGCTCGAACTCCACCACGGAGCGCAGGAAGCTGTCCGGGACCTGGAAGAGGATGCCCGCCCCGTCGCCGCTGTCCGGCTCGGCGCCCGAGGCGCCACGGTGGTCGAGGTTGCGCAGCGCCGTGAGCGCCTTGACGACGATGTCGTTGCTGGGCACCCCGGTCATGGTGGCCACGAAGGCCACGCCACAGGCGTCCCGCTCGAAGGCGGGGTCGTACAGGCCGGTGGCGGCGGGGACGGCGGAGAACAGCGTCATGTCGGCTCCTCAACGTCATCACCGGCCTGCTCCTGCAGGCCGCGAGGACGCGGTTGGTGCGGGAGTTGAGGTCGGTGGGACGTCGTTGGCCCACCGGCTGCCAAGAATAGGGCATCGGCGCAGGTGGTGCTGCGTCGTGGGATCGCGGTTAGCCTCACGGGCATGGTCCGCCTCCTGGTGCTCGCGCTCGCGATGACGGCTGGGACGGCCCCCATCCCCGCCGCTGTGATCGTCCCGCCCGCAGAGGACCCGGCGACCACCCTGGCCAGCTCGGCCGGAGCCGTCGCCGTCGAGCGGCTGCCCATCACGGCGGCCGTGGTCCGGGACTCCGCCGGGGGCACCCGGGGCCCCACCTCGGCGGCCCTGCCCGACGGCCGGATCCTGCTCGGTGGAGGCGCCGACGGGCGCTCCCTGCTGGTCGTGGATCCGGCGTCGGGCAGCATGCGCGAGGTCGGCAAGGTGATCCGCGCGAAGCAGCGCCGCGACGACGCCAGGTTCGCCCCCACCGACATCGAGGTCATGTCCACGACGAGCAGACGCGTGCGGCTCTTCGTGTCGTTCCCCGAGTACGTGCGATCCAGGGGCTGCGTTCGCCTGGCGGTCAACCGGGTCGACATCTCCCCGGGCGCCGAGCCGAGCATCCTGCGCACTGCGGCGGTGTTCCGCTCCACGCCCTGCGTGCCCCCGGCGAGCATCCAGCACGCCTCCGGGAAGCTGGTGCGGATCTCCAGCCTCACGGGCCTACGTCACCCTCGGGGACCTCGGGTACCCCCGCATCAACGACCGTCGTGCCCGCGGGCAGCTCGGCTCCGTGCTGCTGATCGAGAGGGGCAGGAAGGCCGTGCGGATCAGCCAGGGGCACCGCAACGGCCAGGGCCTGACGCTCGATCGCCTGGGTCGGCTGTGGGAGGCCGAGCACGGTCCCCGCGGCGGGGACGAGCTGAACCTGGTCCGGCGGGGACGGGACTACGGCTGGCCGTTCGTTACCCTGGGCGAGCCCTACGGGACCAACGACTACGTGATGCCCCGGCGCACCGGCACCCACACGGGCTACACGCGCCCGAAGTCGGCGTGGGTGCCCAGCGTGGCCACCTCGGAGCTGGTGGCGGTGCCGAGGTCCTGGACGGGGTGGACCACGTCCGTGGGGGGCGACCTGCTGATGGGCACGCTGAAGGACCAGTCGTTCTGGCGGATCCGGGTCGACCGCGCAGGGCGGGTGACCCAGCGCGAGCGCCTCGGGGTGGGCCATCGGATCCGCGACGTGGAGGTGCGTGTCGATGGATCCGTGTCCGCGACCACCGACGACGGGACCCTGCTCATCCTCACCCGCGGCGCCTGAATCCTCCCCCGGAGTCATCGGTCGCCGGGCTGCCCGGCGCTACCCTGCTCCGATGAGCACCCCGGAGGAGGCACCGGTCCTCGACGTCGAGGACGCGCAGCGGATCGCCGCCGACCTGTGGGGCCTTGCCGACCCGCAGGCGCGCGACCTCGGCAGCCATCAGGACCGCAACTTCCTCATCGCGAGCGGGGCCACGCACGTGGTGCTCAAGGTCGCCAACTGCGCCGTCCCGGAGCTGTCCCTGGACGCCCAGGACGCCGCCATGCTCGCCCTGAGGGACCTGCCGATCCGCGCACCCCGCCCGCTGGTCTCCCTCGGAGGAGCCCTGCGCGAGGTCGTCGACCTGTCGGGGACCCGGCACAGCGTGCGGATCCTGACCTTCGTCCACGGGTCGCCGATGACCGGATCCCGATACTTCGCACCGGTCACGGCACGGCGGTTCGGGGCACTGGCTGGTCGGGTCAGCGCGGCCCTGGCGGGCTTCTCGCACCCCGGTGCCGAGCTGCCCAACCAGTGGGACGTGCGACGCTCCGCCGAGGTGGTCCACGAGCTGCTGCCCGCCCTCGACGGTGCCCTCGCCGGGCGGGTCGAGCACCTCTCGGCAGCGTCCCAGCGCGCCCTGGACGCAGTTGCGCCCGACCTGCCGATGCAGGTCATCCACGCGGACATCACCGACTTCAACGTCGTCGCAGATCCGGGCCCGGACGCCCGCCCGGTGCCGGCCGGCATCATCGACTTCGGCGACCTCATGCGCACGTGGCGGGCAGCAGAGGTCGCAGTCACCATCTGCGCGCTGCTCGTCAAGGACCGGCTGTCGCCCCTTCGCGTGGCAGAGGACGTCCTCGCCGGGTTCCTCACCGAGCAGCCGCTGACCCCTGTCGAGGTGGCCGCGGTCTGGCCCATGGTGGCGGCCCGCGCCTGCGCCGGACTGGTCAGCACCGCCCACCAGCTGGGCAGCGAGCCGGGCAACCCGTACCTGCACGCCAACCTCGCTGTCGACCGCGCGGTGTTCGAGGTGGTGGCGGACCTGCCCCTGGAGCTCGGCTCGCTGGCGATGCTCCGCGCCGCCGGGATGCTGCCCTCCCCCGGCCCCGCACCCTCGGCCCATGCCCCCCTGATCTCGGACCTCGGCCCAGTCAGCCTCATCGACCTGTCGACCACCTCCCCCCTTCTCGACGAGGCCGCCTGGTCGGATCCGGCCCGTGTGCGGGCGGCGGTCGGGGGTGCGGTCGGCGGCCCCGGGGATCCCTGCACCGGCGTCATCCCCTACGGTCAGGCCCACCTGCATCGCAGCCGCGCCAACAGCCTCGGGGAGCCGGCCACGGTCCACGTCGGGGTCGATGTCCTGCTCCCCCGGGGCACGCAGGTGCTCGCGCCCTGGGCGGGGACGCTGACCCCGGGCGACCCCCGGGAGACTCGCCTCGTCGGCGAGGACGGCTGGGACCTGGTGCTCTGCGGGGCCGAGCCGCTGGGCAGTCCGGGCGCGCAGGTGTCGGCCGGCGCCCCGCTCGCGACGGTGACCGACTCAACTGACCCAGCCCTCCCCGACCATGTGCATGTCCAGGTTGCGGCGACCGGGGTCGGCAGGTCACCGACCCATGTACCGGCATCACAGGCGCAGCTGTGGGCACACCTCTGCCCTGATCCCAGCCCGCTCCTCGGGCTCCCCCTGCGGACCCGGCACCGGGATCCCGGGAGCTGCTGCGTCGTCGGGAGTCGGCCCTGGCGTCGGTGCAGAAGCACTACTGGGCCGATCCGCCGCAGTTCGAGCGCGGCTGGAGGCACCACCTCGTCGACGTGTCCGGTCGCGTGTACCTCGACGGGATCAACAACGTCGCGGTGCTGGGCCACAGCCACCCGGCTGTCGCAGGGGCCGTCAACCGGGCTCTGCGCACCCTGAACACGAACTCCCGGTTCCACTACGCAGCGCACGTGGAGTTCGCGGAGATGCTGCTCGGGACGATGCCGGCCGGCCTGGACCGGGTGTTCCTGCTCTCCAGCGGGTCCGAGGCGGTGGACCTCGCGCTGAGGCTGGCCCGCATCCACACGGGAGCACGCGACACGATCGCGCTGCGCACGGCCTACCACGGCTGGACCACGGCCTCCGATGAGGTGTCCAGCGCGCTGATGGACAACCCGGGGGCCCTCGGGACCCGACCCGACTGGATCCATCTCGCCGAGCCGCCCAACCCCTACCGCGGCCCGTTCACGGGTCCGGATGCCGGCACGCGATACGCCGATGACGTCCGCCGGATCCTGGGCGAGCTCGCCAGGATGGGCCGCCGGCCGGCCGCCTTCATCTGCGAGACGCTCAACGGCAACGCGGGCGGGATCGAGCTGCCGGAGGACTACCTGGAGCAGGTCTACGCCGACGTCCGCTCGGCCGGGGGCGTGGTGATCGCCGACGAGGTCCAGGTGGGGTACGGCCGGCTGGGGTCCCACTTCTGGGGCTTCCAGATGCACGGGGTGGTCCCCGACATCGTCTGCCTGGCGAAGGCGACCGGGAACGGCTATCCGGTGTCGGCGGTGGTCTGCCGCCGCGACATCGCCGAGTCCTTCGCTGTGGAGGGCTCGCTGTTCGCCTCGATGGGCGGCACGCCGGCCGGGGCCGCTGCCGCGATCGCCACGCTGCGCACCTTGCGCGACGAGGACCTGATGGGCAATGCCCACCTGATGGGCGCCCGGCTACGGGCCGGCCTGCTGTCCCTGGTCGACAGGTACCCGATGGCCGGCGCCGTGCACGGACGCGGGCTCTACCTGGGCCTCGAGCTCGTCACCGACCGGGGATCGCGGGCTCCGGCCACCCTGGCCACCGACGCGCTCTGCGAGCGGCTGCTGACGTTGGGCGTCGTCATGGCCGCCACCGGCGATGACATGAACGTGCTGAAGATCAAGCCCCCGCTGTGCATCGACGCCGATGGCGTGGACTTCCTGCTCGAGGCGCTGGAGGTGGCGTTCGCCGACGGCTGGTGAGCCCGCCGGCTTGCTGTCCCCCGGAACGCACGAATCTCCGCGAGCTCGAGATGGTCGTGCCTCGAGCTCGCGGAGATCCGGCGTGCGGGATGTTGACGGTCAGGCGATCGCGGGGGCCTGCTCCACAGCGGCGCGCTTGGTGCGCTTGTCCAGGGAGGCGATGCCGGCACCGATGAGCAGCATCAGCAGGCCGACGCCCATCGCGAACCCGGCGACGCCGAAGGCCACGACCGAGGTGAACAGCGAGGCGCGCAGGAACGAGGCGCTCTGCGCGGTGGCGCGCAGCGGGTCCTCACGGTCGAGCTCGGCGTAGGTCTTGCCGCCGGTCGCCTCGAGGGCGTGAACCGCGATGATGTCGGCCATGCAGTAGGCCTCGAGCGGGCCGTTGACATCCTGGCCGGCCTGGCAGCTGGCGTCGTCGGTCACGGTGATCCTCTCCGCGGCCAGCGAGTCCGACACGGTGTACCAGGTGCCGGCACCCGCGACGAGCATGATCACGCCCGCGACGTAGAGCAGGATTGCGACGACCTTGGGGGTCTTGGACATGGGGAGCCTCTTTCGATTCGATGGGTGGTGTTCCCTTGCACAATCAACTATGTGGCACGCGGAACCCGGCGAGGTGGATTGAACGGCCAACAATCGCGCGCCGAACGTCCCTACTTTCAGGGGACTAAGGGTCCCCTCACTCCGCGTCCGCGACCGCCCCTTGACCTGCCCTGATACCCCGGAGGGCATCCGGGTCCTCGCGGCCGGGTCGCATCCTGGCGCTCACGACGAAGTAGATGACAGCCCCCACCCCGACCACCACGGACGTGAAGACGTTGACCCGGATGCCACCCACATGCGTGGCTGGATCGATGCGCAGCAACTCCATGCCCAAGCGGCCCACGCAGTACGCGGCGACGTACAGGGCGAACGCACGGCCGTGACCGAGGGTCCACCGCCGGTCCGCCCAGGTCACCAGCCCGGCGACGCCGACGAGCCAGAGGGCCTCGTAGAGGAACGTCGGATGGAAGGTCGGGAACTGCTCGTATCCCGACGGTCGGTGCACCGGGTCGATCTCCAGTCCCCACGGCAGGTCCGTGGGCCTGCCGAAGAGCTCCTGGTTGAACCAGTTCCCGAGCCGCCCGATCGCCTGGGCCAGCGCCACCCCCACGGCCACGGAATCGCCGAACGGTGGCAGTGGGACCCCGTTGCGGCGGCAGCCGATCCACGCACCGACCGCGCCGAGGGCGATCGCCCCCCAGATCCCGAGGCCGCCCCGCCAGATGGCGATGGCACCGACCAGCCCCGATCCGCCCGCCCCGAAGTACGTGGACCAGTCCGTGATGACGTGGTAGAGCCGCCCCCCGATGATGCCGAAGGGCACGGCCCACACGGCGACGTCATAGACGAACCCCTGGCTCCCACCGCGCGCGACCCAGCGCCGGTCCCCCACCCACATGGCGACGAAGATGCCCACCAGGATGGACAGCGCGTACGCCCGCAGGGGGAACGGGCCAAGGTGCCAGACCGACTGGTCGGGGCTTGGGATCGAGGTTGCCAGGGCGCCGATCACTTGGCCGTCGCGGCGTCGATCTTCTGCGTGAGGCTCTCGATGTCAGCCAGGGCGGCCGAGTCCAGCTCGACGCCGTTGAGGTAGGCGGTCGGGGTGCCGCCGACGCCCGCATCGACGAAGGCCTGGTTGCTGTTGGCCGACCACGCGAGGTAGGTGCCGTCCTGGACGCACTTGGTGTACGTGGCCAGGTCCGCTGACGGGATCCCGACGGTCGTCCCGAGGTCGATCAGCTGCTGGTCGGAGTAGCCGACGCCCTCGTCGGCAGGCTGGATGTCGAAGACGGCCGAGTGGAACTCCCCGGCCTTGCCGGCATCGATCGCACAGCCCCAGGCGCTGGTAGCCCGGGCGGAGGAGTTCGGGTTGCCGTTGGCCTCGTTGTCCGCCGCGAGGCTCACATCCAGGAAGGTGGCCGGCCGGTAGAGCAGCTTGACCTTGCCCTCGTCGGCCAGCGCCTGGATCTGGTCACCGGAGGCTGCCTCGACCTGCTTGCACGCCGGGCACTGGAAGTCCTCCCAGATCTCGAGCGTGGGGAGCTTCGCCTCATCCGCCGAGGTCCATCCGGCGCCGTACGGGACGCCGTAGTTGTCCCCCACGCCGGTGGGACGCGCAGCGCTCGGGTCGGCCGTCGGGGCGGAGGTTGCGGTGCTGGTCGAGCCGTCGTCACGCCCGGCGAGGAATCCGACGGCCAGCAGGCCGCCCACGACGAGCAGGACGACCAGTCCGCCCACGATGCGGATCACGCGCTCGCGGCGGTGCTCGGCGGCCTCCGACTCGGCGCGGGCCTGCTCGGCCAGCTGCTTGGGCGTCAGGCCGGGCTGCTTGGACGCGGCCGGATTCTTCTCGGGTGCCATCACTACCTCCGTCAGTTCGGCGCAAGATTACCCGAAATGCCGGGCCCCGCAGCCTCGTGGTGTCGTGGCGAACGCCGAGCGGCCCACCCGCCCTGAACTACGATCAGGCTGGTGCGGCGCCGACCGGCGGGCACCAGACCACGACGACAGGCAGGACTCGCGATGGGCAACGTCTCCACCGAGGTCGCCGACCCGCCCCCGCACCCCGTCCCCACGGCCCGTGACCGCTACCACGTCGGGGCGTTCATCGAGATGCTGCTGGCGAGCATCGTCGGTCTCGTCGCCTCCCTGGTGCTGTCCATCGACGCGATCGCCTGGCCAAGGACCCGCTTGCCGACCTGTCGTGCAACATCTCGTCCACGATCTCCTGCGCCACGGTCGGGCTGACCTGGCAGGCCAACCTCCTGGGCTTCCCGAACGCGTTCCTCGGCCTGATCGCCGAGCCCGTGGTCATCACCATCGCCGTGGCGGCGCTCGGCGGCGTGCGGTTCCCGCGCTGGTTCATGCTCGCGCGCGCAGGTCGTGTACTCGATCGGGCTGGCCTTCGCGTACTGGTTGTTCTACCAGGCCTACTTCGTCATCGGCGCCATGTGCCCCTGGTGCATGCTGATCACGATCACCACCACGCTGGTCTTCGCCTCGATGACCCGGGTGAACATCCTCGAGGGCCATCTGGGCGCCGGCACGAGGCGCACGGCTCGAGCGGCCCCTGCGCCTCGGCCTCGACGCCGCGCCGGGGTCGTGATCGTGCTGGCCGTCCTTGCCGCGATGGTGCTCTACAAGTACCTCTGACCGGCCAGATGGGGCCTACGCCCGCCGGCCCACCCTGACCGGGCGGCGCACCCCGGCCGCGAGCTCGCCTGCAAGCTCCCGGACCGCTGCCACAGCGGCCTCGTGGTCAGGTGCGGCGAGGATCCGGGCGATGAACGCCGACCCGACGATCACGCCATCGGCATAGGACGCCACCTCGGCGGCCTGCTCCCCGTTGGACACTCCCAGGCCGACCGCCACCGGCAGGTCCGTGAGGGCCCGCACGCGGGCCACCAGCTCGCGGGCACCCGATCCGACGCTCGCCCTGGCCCCCGTGACGCCCATCGTCGAGGCGGCGTAGATGAAGCCGTTGGTGATGCCCGCGACTGCGCTGATCCGCTCGGCGCTGCTCGAGGGAGCCACCAGGAAGACGCGGTCAAGCCCGGCGGCCGCAGTCGCCGCGAGCCACTCGCCGGCCTCCTCGGGGGTGAGGTCCGGGGTGATCACGCCCACCCCACCGGCGGCCCTGAGCCGGTCGGCGAAGGCACCCACCCCGATCCGCTCGATGGGGTTCCAGTACGACATCACGAGGGTGGGGGCGCCGGTCGCAGCGACAGCGGCCACCGTGTCGAGGACGTGCGCGACGTTCGATCCGGCGACCAGGGACTGGTGGACGGCCGCCTGGATCGTGGGACCGTCCATCAACGGGTCGGAGTAGGGCAGCCCCACCTCGACGATGTCGACCCCGGCGTCGACCATGGCCGTGGCCAGGGCAACCCCCTGCTCCTGGGTGGGGAAGCCGCTGGGGAGGTAGCCGATCAGCGCGGCACGGCCCTCGGACCGAGCCCGGGCGAATGCCTCGTGCAGGGCGCTCACAGCTGCCCCTCACCCAGGTCGATCCCGAACCACCGTGCCGCCGTGCTCACGTCCTTGTCCCCCCGACCGGACAGGTTGACCAGGACGATCCCGTCCGGGCCGAGCTCACGGCCCAGCCACAGTGCCCCGGCGAGCGCGTGTGCGCTCTCGATGGCCGGGATGATCCCCTCGGTGCGGCACAGCAGCGCCAGGGCGTCCATCGCCTCGGCATCGGTGACGGGGTGGTACTCGGCGCGTCCGGTCTGGGCCAGGTGGGCGTGCTCGGGGCCGACGCCGGGGTAGTCCAGGCCCGCGGAGATGGAGTGCGACTCGGTCGTCTGGCCCTCGCCGTCCTGCAGGAGGTAGGACCGGGTGCCCTGGAAGACCCCGATGGAGCCGCCCGTGATCGTCGCGGCGTGCCGGCCGCTCTCGACCCCGTCGCCGGCGGCCTCGTAGCCGTGCAGCGCCACACCCGTGTCATCGAGGAACGGGTGGAAGATCCCGATCGCGTTCGATCCGCCGCCGACGCAGGCCGCGACCGCATCGGGGAGCCGGCCGTAGTCGGCCAGCACCTGGGCGCGGGCCTCAACCCCGATCACGCGGTGGAAGTCGCGGACCATCTGCGGGAACGGGTGCGGGCCGGCCACCGTGCCCAGCAGGTAGTGGGTGTCCTCGACATTCGTCACCCAGTCGCGCATGGCCTCGTTGACCGCGTCCTTGAGGGTCTGGGACCCGGCGGTCACCGGGATCACCTCGGCACCCAGCAGCTTCATCCGGGCCACGTTCAGCGCCTGGCGCCGCGTGTCCTCGACGCCCATGTAGACCACGCACTCCAGGCCCATCAGGGCCGCGGCGGTCGCGGTGGCCACGCCGTGCTGGCCCGCACCGGTCTCGGCGATCACCCGGTGCTTGCCCATCCGCACCGTCAGCAGGGCCTGGCCGAGGACGTTGTTGATCTTGTGCGACCCCGTGTGGTTGAGGTCCTCCCGCTTGAGGACGATCCGCGCGGCGGCGCCGCCGGCGGATGCGAAGCGGGGGGCCTCGGTGATGGGGGTCGGACGCCCGGTGTACGTCCTTGCCAGATGGTCGAGCTCGGAGAGGAACACCGGGTCGACGCGTGCGGCCGCGTAGGCCGCCGACAGCTCATCGAGGGCGGCGACCAGGGCCTCGGGGACGAACCGGCCACCGAAGACGCCGAAGTGCCCTGTCGCGTCCGGGCTGCCCGAGGTCCCCGGGATGAGGCCCAGGTTGGTCAGCTCAGCAGTCATGATCGCCCGTGCCGCAGCGCCGGGTGGGCGCCCGCGGTGACCAGGTCGTGCACCGCGTGCCGCGGATCCCCACCGGTCACCAGGCTCTCCCCCACGAGCACCGAGTCCGCGCCCGCGTTGGCGTAGGAGATGAGGTCGTGCGGGCCGCGCACGCCGCTCTCGGCCACCCGGACGACGCTGTCGGGGATGGTGGGCGCCACCCGCGCGAAGTGGTCGCGGTCGACGGCCAGCGTCCGCAGGTCGCGCACGTTGACACCCACGACCTGCGCGCCGGCGTCGAGCGCCCGGGGAACCTCAGCCACGTCATGCACCTCCACGAGGACCGTAAGCCCGATCGACTGGGCCCGCTCGTGCAACGAGACGAGGGCCGCCTGGCTCAGCGCTGCGACGATCAGCAGGACGATGTCCGCCCCCGCGGCCCGGGCCTCCCAGAGCTGGTAGCTCGAGACGATGAAGTCCTTGCGCAGCACGGGGACGTCCACGGCGTGCCGGACGGCCACGAGGTCCTCCAGCGAGCCGCCGAAGCGCCGGCCCTCGGTGAGCACGGAGATCGCGTGTGCGCCACCGGCCTCGTACTCGCGCGCGAGCGCCGCCGGGTCCTCGATGGCCGCCAGTGCTCCACGGCTCGGCGAGGACCGCTTGACCTCGGCAATGACCGTGACCTCGTCCTCCACACGCAGGGCGGCAATGCCATTGCGCGGCGCCGGCGCGTGGCTGGCCCGCTCCTTGAGCTGGTCCAGCGGGACGCGTTCCATGCGCCCGGCGACATCGGCGCGCACGCCGTCGAGGATGTCGTCAAGAACGGTCATGAGCGCCTCCACCTCGTCGCAGGGAACTGATCAGAGGGTACGCAGTGACCGCCGCGTCCACCGAATCGGCCCTGAGCGGGGCGCTGCCCCCGACGACCTGAGCGGCGCTACCCTTGCCAGCGTGAGCACCTCCACTGCCCTCGCGCAGCGCCACCGGGGCATGCTCGGGCCCGTTGCGGTCCTGGTCGGCGTGGGGGCGGCGTGGCTCGCGGTGGCGTCGTTGCGGCCCGGGGACGCCGGTCCCACCCCCTGCCCGTGGCGGACCGTCACCGGGCTCGACTGCCCCTTCTGCGGCGCGACCCGCGCGGCGGCCAGCCTCGCCCACGGAGACGTGGTCGCAGCGCTGGACCACAACGCCCTGTTCGTGCTGGTCATCCTCCCCCTGGCCGCGGTCGGCTGGGGCATCTGGGCCACTCGCTCGTGGCGCGGGCGCCCTGCCCCCGTGATCGCCAACCGGACGGTTCTGATCCTCATGGCCGTGACGCTGGCCTGGTGGGTGCTGCGCCTGGCGGTCCCGTGGTTGGGGTCGACGCTCAGCTGACCTCGGGCGCGTCCTGCGCGGCGGGAAGGTCGGGCAGGACCACCAGGAACGCGGCCCCGCCCTCGGGCGCACGGCCGGCTTGCGCGCGGCCACCGAGCCGGTCGGCCAGGCGGGCCACCAGGGCCAGCCCCACGCCGGACCCGACCTTGCGGATGCCGCGGTACCGCGCATGCAGCTCGCCGGGCTCGAAGGCCACGGAGAGGTCGTCGGCACTGAGGCCGGGACCCCCGTCGCGCACCTCGAGGAGGAACTCGCCGTCCGTGGGACCGGGGCAGATCCGCAGCGCCACGGGGGCGCCCTCCCCGGTGACGCGCAGCGCGTTCTCCATCAGGTTGTCGATGATCTGGCGGACACGGACCGGGTCCGTGCGCACCTGGTGCGGGGTGCGCACCACCTCGTCCACGAAGCGGACCCCGGACCGGGCCGCGCGGTCCGACCACACGGCCGCAGCATCCCCGCCCAGCACGGCGAGGTCGAGGTCCACGGGCTCCACGGCGACGTCGACCGCGCCGAGGCGGGCGAGGTCGAGGAGGTCGGCCACGAGCCGGTCGAGGTGGTCGGCCTCGGAGCGGACCACCCCCGCCACGGCCGGGACGTCCTCGGGCGGCACCACGCCCTCGGCCAGGGCCTCGGCGTACCCCTTCACCGAGGTCAGCGGCGTTCGCAGCTCGTGCGAGACGGTCAGGAAGAACTCCCGCTGGCGGCCCTCGCTGTCCTTCAGGGCGGCAGACAACCGGTTGAGCGCGATCGCGATGTCGGCCACTTCGCTGGGTCCCTGCGGGGTCGATCCGGACATCGCGCTGGCCCGAGCTCATCGCGTTGGCCGCCGCGGCGGCCTGCACCAGTGGCCGGGTCAGCCGCCGCGCCACCCAGTAGCCGATCACGACCGCGACCAGCAGACCCAGGGCCAGGGCCAGGGCCAGGCGCCCGAGCGCCGGCATGCTCAGGTCACGGGCCACCGCGGCAGGCTGGACGAGCAGCACCCCGATGTCGTCGGTGACCGGACGACCCTCGACGTAGCTGGCCCCCGACAGGCCGGCGCGTCGGTCAGACACCTCGCCCCCGCTGGTGACGGCCTGGACATCCGACGGGCGCAGGGGGCGCTCCAGCGCGGACATGGCAACCACGAAGCCGGAGGCCTCGAGCACTGCAGGGCATTGCACAGGTAGGCCGTGACCTGCTGGGGCTCGAGCAGGGCCTCCAGCCGGGCGTTCACGCCGCCCCGCGGACCGTCGAACTCGCCGGATGCGGAGCGCTGCAGCAGCTCGGCGGTCAGGTCGGCCGTCCGTGACAGCGTCCTCTGGGCGGTGCTGTCCGCGGCGGCCCGCAGCAGGGGCCAGGCGACCAGCGCGCCGAGGAGGACGGCGATGGCAGCAACGCCGGCCATGAGCAGCGGGAGCCGGCGCGAGAGGCTGGTACGCCTCATCCCTCGTCCGCGCTGTACCCCACGCCGCGCACGGTCCGGATCGGGCTCGCATCGCCGAGCTTGGCCCGCACCTGGGCCACGTGGACGTCGACGGTGCGCGTGCCCGCAGCGGCCGAGTAGCCCCAGACTGCCGAGAGCAGCTGGTCCCGGGTCACGACCCGACCGGGACGGGCCATCAGGTAGGCCAGCAGGTCGAACTCCGTGGCCGTGAGGTCGATCGGCTCCCCGGAGACGGTCACCCGGTGCCGCCCGCGGTTGAGCTCGACCGCGCCGAGGACCAGGGACCGGTCCTCGGCCTCGATCGGCCCGCCCGCGCGGCGCAGGACGGCCTTGACCCGGGCCACGACCTCACGCGGGCTGAACGGCTTGGTGATGTAGTCGTCGCCACCCATCTCGAGGCCGAGCACGCGGTCGATCTCGTCGTCGCGCGCGGTGCAGAAGAGGATCGGGACGGAGTCACCCTCGGCGCGCAGGGCCCGGCAGACCTCGGCGCCGTCGATCCCCGGCAGCCCCACGTCGAGGATGATCGCCACGGGATGCAGCCGCCGCGCGGAGGCCAGCGCGTCGGTCCCGGTCGCGACGGCGTGGACCCCGAAGCCCTCACGGCGCAGGTACATCCCGATCAGGTCGGCGATCGGCTTCTCGTCCTCGGCGACGAGCACCAGCCCGCGGTTCTCGACGCTCATGGTTGCCCATCCTCCACGTGGTCAGTACGGGTCCGATCGCGGCGGCGTTCGGATCAGGTCAACCTGCGTCGGAGCTTGACTCCATGCCCGCCAGGACCTTCCACACCACGAGGCCGACGGGGATCAGCAGGACGCCGATCCAGAAGATGATGGGCTGGGCGAACACCACTCCGAGGGTGCCGACGATGAAGGCGATCATGATGATGCTCGCGCCCGTCCAGTTGGCCGGCGTCTGCCCATGGTTGTCGTGCTCGGTGCTCATGACACTCCTCGCTGGTCAGTGATGGGTCATTGTGGCATCCGGGGCGCCCGCAGGGCGCAACCCCTCAGCCATCGTGATCGCGGCGAGCACGGCCGCCGCCTTGTTGCGGCACTCGTCGTGCTCGGTCCGCGGGACGGAGTCGGCCACGAGGCCGGCCCCGGCCTGCACGTGGGCGATCCCGGCGCGCAGGACCGCAGTCCGGATGGCGATCGCAGCGTCCATGTTGCCGGTGAAGTCCAGGTACCCGACGGCTCCCCCGTAGAGCCCGCGCCGGACGGGCTCGAGGTCGTCGATGATGCTCATCGCGCTCGGCTTCGGCGCCCCCGACAGCGTGCCCGCGGGGAAGGTCGCAGCGAGCAGGTCGTAGGCGCTGCGCCCGTCAGCCAGGCGTCCGGTGACCGTCGACACGATGTGCATCACGTGCGAGTACTTCTCGATCGACATGAAGTCCACGACCTCCACGCTGCCCGGGGCGCAGACCCGGCCCAGGTCGTTGCGACCGAGGTCGACCAGCATGAGGTGCTCGGCGCGCTCCTTCTCGTCGGCCAGCAGCTCCTCGGCGAGCGTCGCATCGTCCTCCGGGGTCGCGCCGCGCGGCCGGGTGCCGGCGATCGGGTGCAGCATCGCGTGGCCGGCGGTGAGCTTCACCAGGGCCTCGGGGCTGGATCCCACGACGTCGAAGGCCACCCCCTCGCCGAGGTCCTCCCCCGATCCGGGCTCGGGGAACCGGAACAGGTACATGTAGGGGCTCGGGTTGTTGACGCGCAGCATCCGGTAGATGTCCAGGGCGCTGGCCGTCGTTGGTCGGTCGAAGCGCTGGGACAGCACGATCTGGAAGGCGTCGCCGGCCCGGATGTGCTCCTTGGCGGCCTCCACCCCGGCCATGTAGTCCTCCGGTCGCGTCCGCGCACGCACCTCCGGCGGGGCGACGACCCGGTCCAGGGACACCGCCGAAGCGGGGCTCGGTGCTGCCAGCGCCTGCTCCATCGCGTCCAGGCGGGCCACGGCATCCGCCCAGGCCTCGGCGACCCGCTCATCTGTCGCGTCATAGTTGACGGCATTGGCGATCAGCATCACGGTGCCGTCCCAGTGGTCCAGCACGGCCAGGTCGACCGCGAGGAGCATCGCCACCTCCGGCAGCTCGAGCTCGTCGGGGTTGGCATCGGGGAGTCGCTCCCAGCGACGCACCGCGTCGTAGCCGATCATCCCGACCAGCCCGCCGGTCAGGGGCGGCAGCTCCTCGGAGTTGGGGGCGTCGGTGTGCAGCAGTGCCAGCGTGTCGCGCATCGCCTCGAGCGCGTTGCCGGTCGTGGGCACGCCCGCAGGGGCGCGACCGCGCCAGGTGGCCTGCCCGTCGACCTCGGAGAGCATCGCTGCGGCCTGCACCCCGATGAACGAGTAGCGCGACCAGACCCGCCCGTGCTCAGCGGACTCCAGCAGGAAGGTCCCCGGGCGCTCGCCGGCCAGCTTCCGGTAGAGCCCGACCGGCGTGTCGCCGTCGGCCAGGAGGCGGCGGACGACCGGGATCACCCGGCGGGAGCGGGCCAGGACGCGGAAGGCCTCGAGGTCGGGCGCGGCCGCGGTCATGCGATCTCCAGGGTGTCGAAGCACGACTCCGTGCCGGTGTGGCACGCCGGGCCATCGGGACGCACACGGAGCAGGACTGCGTCGCCGTCGCAGTCGAGCTGCACGCCGAGCACGTGCTGGGTGCTCCCCGACGTCGCGCCCTTGACCCACAGCTCCTGGCGTGAGCGCGAGTAGTACGTCGCGACGCGCGTGGCCAGCGTCTGGGCCAGGGCGGTGGCGTCCATCCACGCGACCATCAGGACCCGCCCCGTGTCGGCGTCCTGGGCGACAGCGGTGATCAGCGGGCGTCCGTCGGGAGCAGCCCCGGCGGGGCGCAGGCGGGCCGCGAGGTCGGGGTCGAGCGCATCATCGGCGAAGTCCACGGGGCCATTCTGGCCCACGCCGCGACCCTCGCGCCGACGCGCGACCCGGTCACGTCGTCCGCGGGCAGGCGCGATGCCGTTCAGGCCCCGGGCACCACGAGCAGCCACGGGCTGCCGCCCGGCATGGGCTCGCCAGGCACCTGCCCCTGCGACCACCACTTGGCGACGTAGGGCACGTTGCCCATCTGGACGCGGGCGCCCTCTGCGTAGGCCGTGGCGCTGTCCCACTGCGGGTAGGTCCCGGCCGGCAGCGTCGGCAGGGGCGCCGGCGTGTCACCCGGGAGCACCGGGCCGATCAGGTTCCACGGGTTGTCCGCCGCGGTTGCGGTGGGGGTGTCGGGCGGGAAGTTGGTGGTCCAGTAGCGTGCCATGAACACCTGGTGGTGCCAGACGACCTGGGTGCCGGCCGGGTAGGTGCCGGCAGGGTCCCAGATGGGGAACGGGCTTGTGGCCGGGTCATCGCTGCCGCTCGGCGATGGCGACGGGCTCGCCGGTCCTGTCGGGGTCGCCGACGGGGTCGGGACGGCGGAGCTCGTCGAGCCGGACCACGAGTCCGTCTGGTTGCCGAGCACGCCGGCGAAGCTCTGCGAGCCCTGCTCGACTCCGCTGCAGGAGGTCTGGACGACGACGAGCACGCTCGGAAGCGGCGGGCCACAGGTGGCATCCCGGTTCAGCGACCACATCGACAGTCGCCCCACCCCGTTCGTCCGGACGAACTCGTTCACGACGGCAGCGTCCGCGATCGTGAAGCGCTCCGTCCGCTCGTCGTTCTGTCCGATCATGGGGGTGAGTCCCACGTGCCCCCAGGCGCCCGAGTCATCGAGGTTCTGGCCCGCGGCAGCGAACGCCGAACGCACCTGGGACTTCAGCGCCCCGGCAGCCTGAACAACGAGACCGGACTCGGGGTCGGCAAGGGAGCTCACGACGCCGAAGTCCATCGTCATCCCATTCACCCCCGCCAGGTCGACGCCAGCACTGAGCATGGCCGTCACCGCAGCCAGCCCCTCGGCTCGTCAGGCCCGAGGGGCCCACCGGGAGGGTCAACCAGACGTCGAGCGCGTCGCCGCTGTCCGCCCGCTCCTGCTGCAGGTCGCGCACTGCCTGGGCCCGGCGGTCCAGCGCCGCCGTGTCGCTCAGGGTGGCTCCCTCGAGGTCGAGGTCGATGGTGGAGAGCTCGTAGCGCTCGACGACCGAGCGGTAGGCCGCGGTCAGCTCCGCAAGGTCCGTGCAGGACGTGGCGAGCTCAGTGCCCGC
Organism: uncultured Actinomycetes bacterium; assembly: GCA_963700395.1. Lineage (GTDB taxonomy): Bacteria > Actinomycetota > Actinomycetes > S36-B12 > CAIYMF01 > Prado023. Next base: position 908,706 of record CAVOXI010000001.1, read on the forward strand.
CTGCCCGCCGAACGACACCGCCGCACTGCCGCCGGTGAGTCGCAGCTGGGAGAGGCGACGGTCGAGCTGCAGGTCCGAGGCGGCCGCATCGAGGGTGTAGGCCCCGCCCCAGAGGGGCGAGCACGCAGCGCCCTCCCCGCTGACCACGAACGCGAGCGTGACATTGGACTCCGCCGGCCCCGCCGGGGTCTCGAAGGGGTACATCGGCGTCACTGTGACATCGACGTAGGGCGCGAACACCGTGACGCCCGGATCGGAGGGCTGCGTCACGGCGGCCGAGATCGTGCGCACCCCGACTCCCGCGACCAGCGTGGTGCCGAGCAGCACGATGCCGAGTCGGGCGAACGAGATACGGGTGGTGGGGGGGCGCGGGCCGGTCGTGGGCGTGCTCATCGGATGCTCCTGGTGGCGGGGACGTGCCCGGTCTGATCGTCGGGGCCGCGGACGTCCGGGCCCGGTCGGGTTCACGTCCGCACCCTCGCTCGGGTGTCGCCGCGGCGGGGACCGGGGGCGCTGACCACGGCCACCCCCGAGACGGCGGGAGAGTCCGTGTGGTCGGGCCCGAAGTACAGGACCGACTCCCAGTGGTCGGCGGGGACCGGCGTGGCCCCGGGAGCGGGCTCCTTGACCGCGACGGGCACGCGGATCCACTGCCAGGCCCCGGCGATGACGTCGACCACGGAGTTGCGCACCCCGATGTAGGCCACGATCGCGTACGTCGTGAGCAACCCGTTCACCAGGGCGAAGGCGCCGTTGCTCCAGTTCTGCTCCCGGACGTCGTTCGCCAGCGTCCAGAAGGAGAACAGCGCGATGAGGTAGGCAGCCAGCACGTAGAGCGCGGGGGCGGCCGTGCGGTCCTGGACCTTGGGGGTGCGCGCGAACGGGATCTTGGCCTTGGAAGCGGCCTGCTGCAGTGACTTCAGCGTCCCCGCGAGGTTCACCGGCAGCAGGATGAGGTTGAACGCGTACATCCGGAAGACGTCAGTCCGCTTGTAGCCGAGGCGCTTGAAGTCCGAGGCCATCGCGAGGAAGTACGGAAGTGCGGCCAGCAGGATGATGGGGCTGAGCAGCTTGCTGTTGAAGGGGAACACCAGCAGGAAGACCAGGCCGATGCTCGCCCAACAGATCGATGCCATGTAGTTGTAGCGCAGGGCCGCCGTGGTGAACGGCACGCGATGTCCCGACCTGCGCTGGGCGCGGGTGTACCGGTGGAACTTCGGGGCGATCAGCAGGCCGCCGTTGGCCCAGCGGGCACGCTGCACGACGAGCGACCCGAAGTCCGGCGGCGTCGCGCTGTAGCTCAGGCGCTCGGGGTAGTTGTGCAGCGTCCACCCGTGCGCGATCAGGTCGATGCTCGACTCGGTGTCCTCGATGACGGTGCGGTCCTGGACGTAGCGGCGCACCTCCTGGCCGCCGACGTAGGACACCTCGACGATGTCGTCGAGGGCGCGCTTGCGGATGACCGCGTTGGCCCCGACCCAGTAGGTGGCCCCGTAGTGGGTCAGCCCCTGGTGCACGAGGTGCTGGATGTCCGTCGTGGCCCCGGCCAGCCGCTCGAGACGGGTTCCGGCCCCCCGGAACGCCGAGTACGGCGTCTGGATGACGGCGATGCGCTCGTTGCCCGGGAGCTCGAGGTGGTACACGAGTCGCAGGCAGTACTCGCGCAGCAGCACGCTGTCGGCGTCGAGGGTGAGCAGGTAGTCACAGTCGGGCACCAGCTGGGCCTCGGGCGAGTCGGAGTCCCGAATGACCCGGCCGATCCGCGTCCGGGCCTCGATCACCCGGCGTCCGAGCAGGCCGATGTAGGCGTTGAGGTTCATCGCCTTGTTCGCGTCGTGGGGCAGGTTCGCGAAGGACTTGCGCTCGAATGAGGTGATGTCGGCGTCGAAGGTCCACACGAGCCGGCGGCACAGCTGGCTCAGGCGCTCGGCGGGCAGCACGGCGCCCTGGTCGAGGGCCGCGAACAACGCCTGGGAGGTGGCCCCGAAGTCGTCGGCGAGCCCGCTGAGCACCTCGTCGGCGATGAAGTCCTCCGCGTGCGAGGTCCGCGGGTACGTCGCGGCCTGGCCGCGCAACCAGGTCTCGGCCCAGGCGAAGTCCAGGGCCAGGGCACGCACGCCCTCGGACGAGGCCGGACCCTCGGCCAGCGCCACCGCCTCGTGGTCGACCAGGGACGCCAGGAACCGGGAGTACGGCTCGCTCAGCAGCTCCTGGAGCATCGCCGGGACAGCGCGACACCCCTCGAGCTCGGCACGTGCCTGGTCGTCCTTGGGGTTCGGCGGGTCGTCGATGAGCAGGACGACCCGCATTCCGGGGTACTCCTGCAGGGCGGCGGAGAGCAGCGTCGAACGGACGACGATCGGCTCCTCGCAGTAGGAGGGGACCAGCACGGTGAGGCTGGGGCGGGAGTTGGCGAAGAAGGCGTCGATCTCGGCCCGAGGGACGCGGACGTGGCCCCGCGAGCGGTGCATGGCCCCCTGGCGGGCGAGGAGGTACATGAGGGCCGAGAAGGTCAGGAGCGTCATGATCAGGACGTAGGCGAACGTCTGGCGGATGAAGACGCTGTTGTGCAGGCCGTGGTCGATGAACTCGGCGACGATCGTGCGCATGATGTAGGCGAGCCAGGACAGCAATGTGACGACGATCGCGAACCCTCCGAGCCACGTCGCGGTGGTGCTGGCCGGCGTCTCGATGATGTCCAGTGGGGGCCTGGGCTTCTCCGCACCCCACTGCCTGCGCTTGCGCGCGGGCGGTTCGACCGGGTCAGGGGCCCCGATCTGCCGAGCGGCTGCCGCCCCGCTGTCGCGGGGTGCTCGCAGCGGGGCTGTGAGGGCGTCGTTCGGAGGGGGGTCGCCGAGGTCTGCGGTGCGCAGGTCATCTCGGCGGTCGTCCATGCGGTCCACAAGGGCTCCTGTCATTGGTTCGACACCCACCTCATCGGCACCGGGCGCGGCCGGACTGGAGGCCGGGTAGGTACCAATACGTGATCGCGCGTGTCGGTCGCGTCACCCCACTGCGCGGTGACGTCGTGACGCAGCGTCAGAGCCGGACGGTGTGGCCGGCCCGGGCCAGGGCCGCCTTGACCTCGCCGATGGTCAGCTCGCCGAAGTGGAACACGCTGGCGGCCAGGACGGCATCCGCCCCGGCCTCCACTGCGGGGGCGAAGTCAGCCAGGCTGCCGGCTCCCCCGCTGGCGATCACCGGGACGCGAACCTCAGCGCGCACGAGGCGGATCAGCTCCAGGTCGTAGCCCGACTTCGTCCCGTCGGCGTCCATCGAGTTCAGCAGGATCTCACCGGCGCCCAGCTCGGCAGCACGCACGGCCCAGCCGACAGCGTCGATCCCAGTCGAGCGCCGGCCACCGTGGGTTGTGACCTCGAACCCGGAGTCCGTCGACACGTCCGGTGCGGCAGTTCCCGGGCCGCAGCGGCGGGCATCGACGGAGAGCACGACGCACTGGGCGCCGAACCGGTCGGCGGCCTCCGCGAGCAGCTCGGGGCGGGCGATGGCCGCCGTGTTGACCCCGCACTTGTCGGCGCCGGCACGGAGCAGCGCGTCGAAGTCGGCCACGGCGCGGACCCCACCGCCGACCGTCAGCGGGATGAACACCTGCTCGGCGGTCCGCCGCACCACGTCGTATGTGGTCTCGCGGTCGCCGGAGGAGGCCGTGATGTCCAGGAACGTCAACTCGTCCGCACCTGCCCGGCCGTAGGCTGCGGCAAGCTCGACAGGGTCCCCGGCGTCACGCAGGTCGACGAAGTTCACGCCCTTGACCACCCGTCCACCATCCACGTCCAGGCACGGGATCACTCGGACGGCGACGGGCATGCGTCCAGCCTAACGAGGCCTATCGCCGGCGGTCGCCGCCGCCGCGGAAGAGACGCACGGTGTAGATGACGACCAGGACCGCCCCGAGCATCAGGGATCCGAAGAAGGCCCACTGGGCGTACTCCTCCATCCGACTGTCGCTGCCCTGCAGGGCGCTGGCCGCGATCGCGGAGCCGATGATCCCGCCGGAGACCAGCAGGGCGATCATGATCATGGACGCGATCTGGCGGAACTGGCCCATCTGGCTGTCCAGTGACGAGGTGTCCACGGAGACCGTGAGCTTGCCCTTCTTGAGCTGGTTGTTCCATGAGACGAGGCTCTTGAGGTACTCCGGTGCGGCGTGGGCGGCCTGCCCCGCGACCTTCGTGGCCTCCTTGCGCAGCATCTCCTTGACCATCACCTCGGTGCTCGGTGCCTGCGCCTGCTCCAGCACGATCTCGACCGCGGCCGTGGTGAAGGGTCGGTCCGCGGGGGCGAGCGGCGCGAAGAAGGCCGACGCCTGGGTCATGGCCTTCATCCCGAGGGTCAGGGCAGGGTCCAGGCGCAGCCCGTTGTCGCGCAGCACGGCCATCCCGGCGTTGAGCACGTCGCGGAAGTCCGCGCCCGAGCCCTTGCCGTAGCGGGCCATCTTCCGCTCGAACGCGCGCACGAACGCCGCATCGTCGACCGGGCGGAACGGCTCGCTCAGGGCCCGCAGCTGCTGGCCCATGGCCGTCATGTCGCCCTTCACGACCGTCCAGAGCAACGCGATCATGTTGACCCGCTGGGCCACCGACAGCTCGCCCACCATGCCGGAGTCCAGGAACGTGACGACGCCGGTGTCGAGGTTCACGATGAGGTTTCCCGGATGCGGGTCGGCGTGGAAGAACCCGTCGATGAGCATCATCTTGATCGCCGCGCGCAGGGCGTTCTCCCCGATGACGACCCGATCGAGACCCGCGGCGTCCATCGCGGCCACGTTGGAGATCTTGACCCCGGAGATGAACTCCTGCGTGATCACGCGCATGCTCGACAGGTCGCGATGCAGGTCGGGCACATGCACCCCGGGCAGCTCGGACATGTTCGCTGCGAGCCTGGACATGTTGTACGCCTCGGCGTAGTAGTCCAGCTCCTCCACGAGGTTCGTGCTGAACTCATCGAGCATCCCGCGAAGGCCCACCTCCCGGGCCCACTGGCTGCGCGCCTCCATCGCGCGCCCCAGCGTCCGGGTGATGCCCAGGTCGGCATTGACCTGCTGGTCGAGTCCAGGGCGCTGGATCTTGACCACCACCTCCCGGCCGTCGTGCAGGCGGGCACGGTGCACCTGCGCCAGCGACGCGGCGGCCAGGGGCTTCTCGGAGAACTCCGCGTAGAGGTCCTCGAGCGGTGCCCCGAGCTCTGCCTCGACGAGCTCACGGGCGGTCGCGAAGGGGAAGGTGGGAACCTCGTTCTGCAGGCGGTCGAGCTCGGTGCCCCAGTCGTCGGGCAGCACGTTGACCTGGCTCGAGACGATCTGGCCCATCTTCACGTACGTCGGCCCCAGCTCCTCGAGCAGGATCCGGGTCCGGGTCGCAGCCGACAGCTCCGGGATCGGCTCAGGCAACTGGTAGACCCACCGCTGCATGCGCCGCCGGTTGCGACCGAGGACGCTGTTGTCAACCACGGACTCTGCCCCGTAGCCGATGATCGCGGAGTAGATCTGCTGCAGGCGCAGGTTCTCGCTGATGCTGTCCAGGCTGCTCACAGGCCGTTCCTCTCCTTGTAGTCGCGGTCCAGGACAGGCGGCGTGGCGCCCAGGAGCGTCTCGAAGATCAGCCCCAGGACCCCCACGACCAGGCCGCCGAGCAGGACGGACAGGGGCCGAGCCGCCTCGAAGGTGCCGCCGAGGATCATCGCGAGGAGCACCAGGAGCAGCGTGTTGATGATCACGACCACGATGCCGTAGGTGCTGAAGATGAACCGCAGCACCAGGAACTGGAGCATCGGCTTCACGGTCGCGTTGAGCACGCCGAAGATCAGGGCGATCCGGATGAAGTCCCCGGCGCGCCATTCGACGAAGTGCAGTCCCGGAACGATGATCACGGTGAGCACCACGGCGAGCCCGGCGCTGAAGAACCGGATCAGGAACAGCCGCCAGTTGGACGCCTGCACCCGCGACCATGCAGCCCGGGCATGTGCCGCCGGGATGCTGCCGATCGGTCCGGTCCCAGCCTCCGGCGCGACCGCCGGGATCGCCTCGTTCTGCGGATCCGTGGCGGGCGCCAGCGCCACTGGCGCCGGCCCGTCAGCCACCGCGACCAGGGTGCCGACCGAGGTGGGCGTGGGCTCGGGCGCGAGCTCCACGACCGGCTCGGGCGCCGGCTCGGGCTCGGGCGTTCGGGTCGGGCTCGGGCACGGGCTCTGGCTCCATGACTGGTCCCGGCACGGGCTCCGGCGTCGGGATGGGCGCGACCTCGGGCTCGGGCACCGCGATGGGCTGGGCTCCGGCTCGGGCACTGGTACCTCAACGTCTGCCGCCGGCGCTGCTGCCCCAGTGGGCGGCGCCGCTGCGGGGTCCTCGGCGGGGAAGGTCAACGTCTCATCCACGCCAGGTGCTCCATCACGAGGCCCCGTGGGCCCGTCCTGCTCGTGCCTCTCGGGCCATGGCCACCACGCGGCTTCGGGCCCGGTCCCCGGGTCACCGTCCCCGGACCGCCCGTCGGGTGCCTCGTCCTGCATCGAGTTCCTCCATCGTCGTGGCGACCTACTCTGTCACACGCCTGCGACCACGTGGTTCAGGGCGCCGTCGTAGCCGCCTGCTCACGCCGCCGAGTCGTCGTCCGGTCGCCAGGCGACCACCTCGACCTCGACCAGCATCTGCGGATCGACCAGCCCGCTGACACCGATCATCGTCGCGACCGGCCGGATGTGTCCGAAGATCTCGGCGTGGGCCCGTCCGACTGCATCGGAGTGCCTCGCCACATCGACCACGTACATCCGGGTCTGGACGCTGTCGGCGCGCGAGAATCCGGCCCGTTCGAGGGCGAACAGTGCCGCTTGGAAGGCGACCTCTGCCTGTGCCTGCGGATCCCCGGGGTGCGCGACGCTCCCGTTGACCATCGCCGTCGTGCCCGCGGTCCAGCCCGTGTGACCGCCGTAGCCCGAGGCCACGACGACGCGGCTGTACCCGACCTCGTCCTCGTACTTGCCCCCACTGGAGAACCGCTCGACCGGCATGACCACCTCTTCTCCCCCGGCAGGGTACTGACGGCCAGGCGTCTACAGGAAGTTCCGGTGCGGCGCCACGGCAGCCAGGGCCTCGGCCAGGGTGAAGGCCCCGGCGTAGAGCGCCTTGCCGACGATCGCGCCCTCGACGCCCTTCTCCACGAGCTCGTCGAGCCGATGCAGGTCCTCCAGCCGCGCGACCCCGCCGCTGGCGATCACCGGGCGGTCGGTGCGCTCGCAGACCTCAGCGAGCAGCTCCAGGTTCGGCCCCTTCAGCGTGCCGTCCTTGGTGACGTCCGTGACGACGTAGCGGGTGCAGCCGTCAGCATCGAGGCGGGCCAGCGTCTCCCACAGGTCCCCGCCCTGCTGGGTCCAGCCCCGGGCAGCCAGCGTGGTGCCGCGCACGTCCAGCCCGACAGCCACGCGATCGCCGTGCTCACCTATGACCCGACGGGTCCAGTCGGGGTCCTCCAGCGCCGCGGTGCCGAGGTTGACTCGTCGGCATCCCGTCGCCAGCGCGGCGGCCAGCGACTCGTCGTCACGGATGCCCCCGGAGAGCTCGACCTGGACGTCGAGCCGGCCGATCACCTCCGCCAGCACCTCCCGGTTGCTCCCCGTCCCGAACGCCGCGTCGAGGTCGACCAGGTGGATCCACTGGGCGCCCTGCGCCTGGAAGTCCAGCGCGGCGTCCAGGGGCGACCCGTAGGAGGTCTCCGTCCCGGACTCACCCTGGACGAGGCGGACGGCGGTCCCGCCACGAACGTCGACGGCAGGCAGCAGCACGAGCGATCCCATGCGGGAAGGCTAGCCGGTCCCGGGTGTCAGTCCAGCGCCCGAAGCCAGTTGGCGAGGAGCCCGAGGCCCGCGTCCCCGGACTTCTCCGGATGGAACTGGGTTGCGGTCAGGGGGCCGTTCTCGACGGCGGCGACGAACGGTGCCCCGTGCTCGGCCCACGTCACGAGGGGCGGGTGGAACGGCTCGGAGACCTCGAGGTCCCATGCCTGGACGGCGTAGGAGTGCACGAAGTAGAACCGCTGGTCGCCGATCCCGGCGAACAGCACAGAATCGCCCGGCGCGTCCACGGTGTTCCAGCCCATGTGCGGAAGGATCGCCGCGGGCAGCTCCGCCACGATCCCGGGCCACTCCCCCACCCCCTGCGTCATGACACCGTGCTCGACGCCGGACTCGAACAGGATCTGCATCCCGACGCAGATGCCCAGCACCGGGCGCCCCCCGGCCAGGCGATGGTCGACCAGCTGGGGGCCACGGACGGCTCGGAACCCTGCCATGCAGGCGGCGAACGCGCCGACCCCCGGAACCACCAGGCCGTCAGCGGCCATCGCCAGCTGGTAGTCGGAGGTGACTGTGACCTCGGCACCGACGGCCTCCAGGGCCCGGGCTGCTGACCTGAGGTTGCCGGACCCGTAGTCCAGGACGACGACGCCGGTCATCGCGGGAAGCGTGCCAGGGCCATGACCAGGCTCAGCGCCATCAGCGCACCGAGCCAGAGCCACATCGCCGTCCCGGTCCTGCGGTACTGGATCACGCCGAACACCATCCAGCCGACGAGGAACATCCCGGTGACCGCGAAGCTGACCACGACCGAGGTCGGCAACCCCTCGGTCACAGGGCGCCCTTGGTGCTGGGCACCCCCACGACGCGTGGGTCGAGCTCGACGGCCGTGCGCAGGGCGCGAGCAACCGCCTTGAACTGCGCCTCCACCATGTGGTGCGGGTTGCGGCCGTACAGGCAGTGCACGTGCAGGCAGATCTGGGCGGAGGCGGAGATGGACTCCCAGATGTGGCGGGTCAGGGTGGTGTCGTAGCTGCCGATCATCGGTGCCATCGCCGGTTCGTCGTGCACCACGTACGGCCGGCCGGAGAGGTCGACCACGGCGCGTGCCAGCGACTCGTCGAGGGGGACCAGCGCGTCGCCGAACCGCCGGATCCCGACCTTGTCGCCGAGGGCCTGGCGCAGTGCCGCGCCGAAGGCCAACGATGTGTCCTCGACGGTGTGGTGGCTGTCCACGTCGACGTCACCGGTCGTCGCGATGACCAGGTCGAAGCCGGCGTGCTTGCCGATCTGGGTCATCATGTGGTCGAAGAACGCCACGCCGGTGCTGACGTCGGTCGCGCCGGAGCCGTCGAGCTCCAGCTCGACGCGGACGTCGCTCTCCTTGGTCGTGCGCTCGACCTTCGCGAACCGGCCCATCAGGTCCCCTCCTCGCATGCGTGCGCCCACCTTCTCATGGGAGCACGTCACCGGGTGTGACGCTGTCGGCGAGGGCCCCGCGGAACGCTGCCATCTCCGCCGGGGTCCCGGCACTGACGCGCAACCAGCCTGCCGGTCCGGTCGCCCGGACCAGGACGCCGCGGTCGAGCAGGCGCTGCCAGATCACGTCACGGTCGCGGAACCGGCCGAACAGCACGAAGTTCGCGTCCGAGTCCGCCGCCTCCAGCCCGGGCTGGGCCCGCAACCACTCGACGAGGGCGTCCCGCTCGCAGCGCAGGGCGGCGACGGAGCCGAGGAGCTCCGGGGCGTGCCGCAGCGCCGTCCGGGCAACTGCCTGGGTGACCGCGGACAGGTGGTAGGGCAGGCGCACGAGCTGGACGGCGTCCACCACCGCCTCGCTGGCGACCAGGTACCCGAGGCGCGCGCCTGCGAGTGCGAACGCCTTGCTCATCGTGCGGGTCACCACCAGGCGGGGATGGGCGTCCAGCAGCTCGATCGCCGAGGGTGTGCCCGGCCGGCGGAACTCGGCGTAGGCCTCGTCGACGACGACCATGCCCCGGCTGGCCGTGCACAGCGCGTCGACATCACCCAGCGACAGGGCCGTCCCGGTGGGGTTGTTCGGCGAGGCCAGCAGGATGACGGCCGGCTGCTCGGCACGGATGTGCGCCACGGCGGCGTCCACATCGACGGTGAAGTCCCTGCGACGCGCCAGTGTTCGGTACTCGGTGAAGGTGTCGCGGGCGTAGTCGGGGTACATCGAGTAGGTCGGCGCGAACGACAGCGCGACCCGCCCTGGTCCGCCGAAGGCCTGCAGGAGCTGGACCATCACCTCGTTGGACCCGTTGGCCGGCCACACGCGCGCCCCGGTGACCGGCGGACCGGCAGGGACGTCGGTGCGGACGTACGCCGCGAGGTCCGCCCGCAGCGCGGTGGCATCCCGGTCGGGGTACCGGTTCAGCCCCGTCGTGGCCTGCGCCACCGCAGCGGCGACGTCGGCCACCATCGCCGCTGAGGGCGGGTAGGGGTTCTCGTTGACGTTGAGGCGGTGGGCGACGTCGAGCTGGGGGGCGCCGTAGGGGACCTGGCCGCGCAGCTCCGGGCGCACCGGCAGGTCGACCGGCCCGTCCGGCCGGTCGGAGGCCGCGATCACCGGTCGAACCGCACCGCGATGGCGGCACCATGGGCGGGCAGGTCCTCGGCGTGGGCCAGCGTGACGACATGGTCGGCGATGTCGGCCAGGGCCTCGCGGTCGTACTCGATGAGGTTCACCCCGCGCAGGAAGGACGCGACCCCGAGACCGCTGGAGTGGCAGGCGCACCCGCCCGTGGGCAGGACGTGGTTGGAGCCCGCGGCGTAGTCGCCGAGGGAGACCGGGGCCCAGTGGCCGATGAAGATGGCCCCCGCGTTGCGGACCTGCATGGCCACCTTGCGGGCGTCGCGGGTATGGATCTCGAGGTGCTCGGCCGCGTACGCGTTGACGATCTCCAACCCGTCGCTGATCGAGTCGACGATGATGATCGCGCTCTGGTCACCGCCCAGGGCCTCGCGGATCCGCAACGAGTGCTTGGTGGCTGCGACCTGGACCTCCAGGGCCGCGACCACGGCCTTGGCGAGCTTCGTCGAGGTCGTGACCAGCACGGAGGCCGCGATCACGTCGTGCTCGGCCTGGCTGATGAGGTCCGCGGCCACGACCGCTGCGTCGGCGGTGTCGTCGGCCAGGATGGCGATCTCGGTGGGGCCGGCCTCCGAGTCGATCCCGATGCGACCCTTGAGCAGGCGCTTGGCCGCCGTGACCCAGATGTTGCCCGGACCGGTCACGAGGTTGACCGGCGCGCACGCGGTGCCGTCGCCCAGGGGGGCGCCGTAGGCGAACAGCGCGATCGCCTGCGCACCGCCCGCGGCGTACACCTCGTCGACGCCCAGCAGCGCGCAGGCAGCAAGGATGGTCGGGTGCGGCAGCCCGCCGAACTCCTTCTGGGGGGGCGAGGCCACGGCCAGCGACCCGACCCCGGCGATCTGCGCGGGGACCACGTTCATCACCACCGACGACGGGTACACCGCACGCCCCCCGGGCACGTACAGCCCGACGCGGTCGACCGGGATCCAGCGCATCGTGACCGTCCCGCCACGCACGACGTCGGTGGTGTGATCGGGTCGGACCTGGTCCGCGTGCACGCGACGCACCCGCTCGATCGCGATCTCCAGCGCGATCCGCACCTTCGGGTCCAGCGCTTCGAGGGCTGCGTCTATCTCCGCCGCTGGGACCCGCAGGTGCTCCGGCCGCACGCCGTCCAGGCGCTCGCCGTGGTCGAGGACCGCGGGGGCGCCGCGCTTGGCCACGTCGGCCACGATCGGCCTCACGACATCCAGGGCGTGGTCGACGTCCATCGCCGCACGCGGCACGACGGCGCCGAGGTTGGCCGGAAGGCCTGCCCGCAGGTCCAGTCGACGGATCATGGACACGATTCTAGGACGCGCGAGCTCGGTGGGCTGGTGGGCGTGGGCTGATCAGTTGGCCCACAGGCGCGAGCCCGCCAGGTCCACCGCCGGCATCGAGGGCAGCGCGGACATCACGCGGATCTCACGGCGCAGCACGGCACACACCGAGTCGAGGCGCTTCTCGGCGTCCGAGATCCCCAGCAGGTGCTGCCGCTCGGGCAGGTCGGTGACGATCGCTGAGGCCACCAGGTAGCTCAGGACGACGGGATCGGAGGGAAGGTGGTCGATGTGGGCCATCCTGATGACCCCCCAGCCCGCGATGACGTCCCGGTAGATCCTGAGCAGCCGCACGGCGTCGGATGCCAGCTCCTCGGTCCGGGCCGGCTCCCCGATCGGCTCGTCGTGCAGGCGCACCTCTGCCCGGGTGTAGGGAAGGCCGTCGTCGAGGGACTCGATCGAGAAGCGCCGGGCACCGACCGTGACCAGGTCGTAGCGGCCATCGGGCAGCTCATCGACCTTGGTGATGCGGGCCATCGTGCCCATCTCGTAGATGCCTGCCAGGCCATCGGACTCCGTGCACCCCGGGCGCATCGCGACGATCCCGAAGCCCCGCTCGTCCTCGGGGGCCCCGGCCAGGGTGCTCACCATCAGGCGGTAGCGCGGCTCGAAGATGTGCAGGGGGAGGACGAGCCCGGGGACCAGAACCGTGCGCAGCGGGAACAGCGGGACCGTGGGCACGTGCACAGGCTATGGCCTGCACCGGCGACCCGCTCGGGAACCACTCCGGGCACGGCGTGGCCCAGCGATGGGAGGATCGGCCCATGGCGAAGAAGTCCAGTGGATCGACCGGCACGCCCGCGACCCGCCTGTTGGCAGCGGCGGGCGTCCCCCACGTCCTGCGCACGTACACCCACGATCCACGTCTCACGTCCTACGGCCTGGAGGCGGCCACCGCCCTGGGGGTCGAGCCCGAGCGCGTGTTCAAGACGCTGCTGGCCGACGTCGACGGGGCGCTGGTGGTGGCGGTCGTGCCGGTCGACACCCAGCTGGACCTGAAGCTGCTGGCCGCCGCCGTGGGAGGCAAGCGCGCCGCCATGGCCGAGGTCGCCCGGGCCGAGCGGTCCACCGGCTACGTGGCGGGGGGCATCTCCCCCCTCGGGCAGCGCCAGCCGCACCCCACGGTCATCGACGAGTCAGCCCACGCGCACGCCACGATCCTGGTCTCCGGGGGCCGCCGCGGGCTCGACGTGGAGCTCCAGCCGGGTCACCTGGTCGAGCTGACGCACGCCCGTGTCGCGCCCATCGCGCGGCGGTCCTGAACCCCCGTCATCCCAGGCAGGCTGCTCCCAGCAGCGCCTTGAGGTCCCCGTAGAGGGACGGGGAGGGCACGACCCGGAGCCGGTCGTCGATCGACAGGACCGTGGTGGTCCCGCCGTTGCGCAGGTGGATGTGCACCTCGACGGTGCCCGGATGGTTGCCCAGCACCTCGCGCAGGCGCTCCACCACCGGCGGCGTGCAGCGTGCGATGTCCAGGTGGATGGCCACCGGCCCGGAGGCCGTGGCGTCGCTGATGTTCGGCGCCGTGATGTCCATGCCCCGAAGCCGTGGGGCGTTGTCGTCGCCCTTCTCCAGCCGTCCGCGGACCACGATCACGACGTCCTCGGCCAGCAGGACCCCCGCCGTCGCGTAGAGCTGCGGGAAGCACATCACCTCCACGGAGCCGGCAAGGTCCTCCAGGGTGACGATCGCCCACGGCTCGCCCTTGGCCCGGGTGGTCTTGCGCTGGACGCTGGTGACCAGCCCCGCGACGGTGACCATCTGCCCGTCCACCCGCTCGTCGGCGGCGAGCGCGGAGATCGGCATGTCCGCGAGCGAGGCCAGCACGTGCTCGAGGCCGAACAGCGGGTGGTCGCTGACGTAGAGCCCCAGCATCTCGCGCTCGTAGGCCAGCAGGGTCTTCTTGTCCCACTCGGTCGGTGGGGGCACCAGGCGCGCCCCCGGCGCGGCCTCCGTGACCTCGTCACCCATGCCGGCGAACAGGTCGAACTGCCCCACCGCCTCGGCGCGCTTGGTGTCCAGGGCCGCGTCGATGGCCTGCTCGTGGATGGCCAACAGCCCCTTGCGGGTGTCGCCGAAGCTGTCGAAGGCGCCGGCCTTGATCAGGGACTCGACGAGGCGCTTGTTGCACACGCCGATCTCGACCTTGGCGATGAAGTCGCCGAAGTCCGCGAACCGGCCCTTGGCCGTGCGGGTGCGGATGATCGAGTCGACGACATTGGCGCCCACGTTGCGGATCGCCGACAGCCCGAAGCGGATGTCGGTGCCGACCGGGGCGAAGTCCGACTGGGACTCGTTGACATCCGGGGGCAGGACCTTGATGCCCATGCGCCGGCACTCGTTGAGGTAGACCGCGGACTTGTCCTTGTCGTCGGCGATCGAGGTGAGCAGGCCGGCCATGTACTCGGCCGGGTAGTTGGCCTTGAGGTAGCCGGTCCAGTACGAGACCAGCCCGTAGCCGGCCGTGTGGGCCTTGTTGAACGCGTAGTCCGAGAAGGGGACGAGGATGTCCCAGAGGGTCTTGATCGCGGCCTCGGAGTAGCCGTTGGCGCGCATGCCCTGGGCGAAGGGCACGTACTCCTTGTCGAGGATCTCCTTCTTCTTCTTGCCCATCGCACGGCGCAGCAGGTCCGCGCTGCCCAGCGAGTAGCCCGCCAGGTGCTGGGCGATCGCCATGACCTGCTCCTGGTAGACGATCAACCCGTAGGTGTCGCCCAGGATCTCGGCCAGCGGCTCGGCGAGCTCGGGATGGATCGGCGTGACCGGCTGGCGGCCGTTCTTGCGGTCGGCGAAGTCGTTGTGGGCGTTGGCTCCCATGGGTCCCGGCCGGTAGAGCGCCAGGACCGCGGAGATGTCCTCGAAGTTCGTCGGGGCCAGGCGGGTGAGCAGCGCCCGCATCCCCGAGTTGTCCAGCTGGAACACGCCCAGGGTGTCCCCGCGGGCCAGCAGCTCGTACGTGGGGACGTCGTCGAGGGTGAGCTCCTCGAGGACGACCTTGTTCCCCCTGTTGGCCTCGATGTGCCGCAGCGCATCATCGAGGATCGTCAGGTTGCGCAGGCCCAGGAAGTCCATCTTCAGCAGGCCCAGGGACTCGCACGCACCCATGTCGAGCTGGGTGATGATCGAGCCGTCCTGCTCGCGGCGCATGATCGGGATGACGTCGAGCAGCGGCTCGGCCGAGAGGATCACTCCGGCCGCGTGCACGCCCCACTGCCGGCGCAGTCCCTCGAGCCCGCGGGCGGTGTCGACGACCTCGCGCAGGTCGGACTCGCTCTCGTAGAGCGCCCGGAAGTCCGCGGCCTCCTTGTAGCGGGGATGGCCCTCGTCGAAGATCCCGGCGAGCGGGATGTCCTTGCCCATGACGGCCGGGGGCATCGCCTTGGTCAGGCGCTCCCCCACGGCGAACGGGTGGCCGAGCACGCGGGCGGAGTCCTTCAGGGCAGCCTTGGCCTTGATCGTCGAGTACGTGACGATCTGGGCGACCCGCTCCTCGCCGTAGCGCTGGGTGGCGTAGCGGATCATCTCGGAGCGCCGGCGCTCGTCGAAGTCCATGTCGATGTCGGGCATCGAGATGCGCTCAGGGTTCAGGAAGCGCTCGAACAGCAGGCCGTGGCTCATCGGGTCGAGCTCGGTGATGCCCAGGGCGTAGGCGATCAGGGCCCCGGCTGCCGAGCCGCGGCCCGGACCCACGCGGATCCCCACGCTCTTGGCGTGGGAGACGAGGTCGGCGGTGACCAGGAAGTAGCCGGGGAAGCCCATCTGGATGATGACGCCCACCTCGTACGCGGCCTGGTCACGGCGGTCCTGCGGCACCCCGTTCGGGAACCGGTGGGCAAGGCCGCGCTCGACCTCCTTGACCAGCCAGGACTCCTCGGTCTCCCCCTGGGGGACCGGGAAGCGCGGCATGAGGTTGCGCCCCTCGGTGAACTCCACGTTGCAGCGCTCGGCGACGAGCAGGGTGTTGTCGCAGGCCTCGGGGTGCTCGGCCCACAGCGTGCGCATCTCCTGGGCGGACTTGAGGTAGAAGTCGCGGGCGTCGAACTTGAAGCGGTTGGGGTCGGCCATCGTCTTGCCGGTCTGGACGCACAGCAGCACCTCGTGGGACTCGGCGTCCGCGGCGTGCGTGTAGTGCAGGTCGTTGCTGGCCAGCAGGGGCAGCCCGAGGTCCTTGGCCAGGCGCAGGAGGTCGGGGAGCGTGCGCCGCTCGATCTCGATCCCGTGGTCCATGACCTCGACGAAGAAGTTGTCGGCCCCGAGGATGTCGCGGTAGTCGGCGGCGGCCTGGCGGGCCTTCGCGTACTGGCCGACCTGCAGCCACCGGTTCACCTCCCCCGACGGGCAGCCCGTGGTCGCGATGATCCCCCTGCCGTGGCGCTCGAGGAGGTCGCGGTCGAAGCGCGGGTACTTGCGGTACTGACCCTCGAGGCTGGCCAGTGAGGAGATCCGGAACAGGTTGTGCAGGCCCTCGGTGCTCTCGGCGAGCAGGGTCATGTGCGTGTAGTTGACCTTGCCCTTGGCGGTGCCCTCGTCACCGACGTCCTGGCCGACATCGGCCCCGAAGGAGAACGGCGCCCGGTCGAAGCGCGAGCCGATCGGGACGTAGTACCCCTCCATGCCGATGATCGGCTTGACGCCGGCGGCCTTGCCGGCCTTCCAGAACTCGTAGGCGCCGAACAGGTTGCCGTGGTCGGTGATCGCCAGCGCGGGCATCTCCATCCGGGCCGCCTCAGCGAAGAGCTCCTTGACCCGAGCGGCACCATCGAGCATCGAGTACTCGGTATGGGCGTGCAGGTGGACGAAGCCACCGCTCGCGCTGTTCGACACGGACGTCCTCCTGGGCCTGCCACGAACCATCGGCTGCGCCGCGCACCTGGCGGGGAAGGCGGGCTCGGGCAGGGCACGATCGTACCGCCGGGCGCCGACATCCCCGACGCAGCGACACCGCCCGCCGGGGGTGCGAGCATCAAGGACTGTGCCCGAACTGCGCCCGATGACCGATGTTGCCGCCGAGCTGGGGATCGCCCCGGAGCACGTGATCGGCTGGGGGCCGCACCGGGCGAAGGTGGACCTCGCCGCCCTGGAGGGCCGGGAGCCGACGGGGCGGCTGATCCTCGTCTCGGCCATCACTCCGACCCCCTCCGGCGAGGGCAAGACGACGATGGCCATCGCCCTGGCCATGGGCATGCGCGCCCGCGGACGCCACGCCGTCCTGGCGCTGCGGGAGCCCTCGCTGGGCCCGGTGTTCGGCATGAAGGGGGGCGGCACCGGTGGCGGCGCGGCCACGATCGAGCCGGCTGAGGCGATCAACCTGCACTTCACCGGCGACCTCCACGCCATCACCTCGGCCCACAACCTGCTCTCGGCGCTGGTGGACAACTGCCTGCAGTTCGGCCAGCAGGCACCCCTGGACCCCCGACGCGTCACCTGGCCCCGGGCTGTCGACATGAACGACCGGTTCCTGCGCCACGTGGTGCTCGGCCTCGGTGGCCCCCTGGACGGGATCCCGCGCGAGTCGGGGTTCCAGATCACCGCCTCGAGCGAGGTGATGGCCGCCCTCTGCCTGGCGCGCGACCTCCCCGACCTCCAGGACCGGCTCGGGCGCATCGTGGTCGGCTGGACCAGCAAGGACCAGCCCGTCACCGCCGACGACATCGGTGCCGCCCCGGCCATGACCGTCCTGCTGCGCGACGCACTCATGCCCAACCTCGCCCAGACCGTCGACGGCGGTCCGGTCCTCGTGCACGGAGGGCCGTTCGCGAACATCGCCCACGGCACCAACTCGATGATCGCCACCCGGATGGCCCTGGCCACGGGTGCCGACGTCATCACCGAAGGCGGATTCGGCTTCGACCTCGGCGGTGAGAAGTTCCTCGACATCGCCTGCCGCTCGGCGGGCATCTGGCCGCGGGCGGTCGTGCTGGTCGCGACGCTGAAGGCGCTGCGCACGCACGGCGGCGCCGCCCTGGGCGAGGCCGGCGTGCCGAACCTCGCCGCGCTGCGAGCAGGGCTGCCGCAGCTCGAGCACCACCTGTTCAGCGTGGGCGCCTACGGCCTGCCCCCCGTGGTCGCGCTCAACCTGTTCCCTGGCGACCCTGCCGACGAGGTCGAGCTGCTGGCCGCCTGGTGCGCCAGCCACGGCGTCCCGATGGCACCCTGCACCGGGTTCGCCGACGGTGCTGTCGGGATCGGTCGAGCTGGCCGACACCGTCGCGCGCGTCGTCGATGCGACCGAGGACGACCCGCCGCAGCCGTGGCACCCGTACGCCCCGGACGCACCGTACGCGGAGAAGATCGCGGCCGTGGCCACCCACGTCTACGGCGCGGACGGCATCGAGGTCGCCCCAGCCGCGGCCAGGGAGCTGTCCCGGATCACGGCCGCCGTGGGCACCGGGCTTCCGGTGTGCATTGCCAAGACGCACCTGTCACTGTCCGACGACCCGACGCGGCGCGGCGTCCCGCACGGCTTCACCATCGCCGTCCGGGAGGCCAGGCTCGCCGCCAGCGCCGGCTTCGTGGTCGCCAGCACGGGTTCGATCGTCACGATGCCCGGGCTGCCCCGCGAGCCGGCCGCCCTGCGCGTCCACATCCGCCCCGACGGCTCGATCACCGGCCTGATGGCCGGCGACGCCGACTGACCAGCCCGCGGCGCCCTCCGAGTCCCGAGCCCCGACGCCGATCCACCTCTCCCCGGGGCGATCTGCTCCCGTTGGGCGCAAGCCGCTCCCGTTCGGCCGGTCTGCTCCCACCTGCCCGGGAGCAGGTCGGCGGGACGGGAGCAACATCGCCGGCGACGCCCACCGGCGAGCGCGAGCGCGCCTAGTCGTCGAGGTCGCCGAGGGACGACAGGTCGGCGAACGTGGCGTCGTCGAGGGTCACGCCGGCCGCGGCGCAGTTCTCCTCGAGATGCGCCATGGACGACGTCCCCGGGATCGGCAGGACCACCGGTGAGCGTCGCAGCAGCCACGCGAGCGACAGCTGGGCGGCGGGGATCCCCGTGCGGGCGACCAGACCGGCCAGCGGTCCGTCCGGACGTGCGAGCGGCCCTGCCGCCACTGGGAACCACGGGATGAACCCGATGCCGTCGGCCTCGCACACGTCGAGCACGTCCTCGGCACTCCGGTCGCCGAGGTTGTAGAGGTTCTGCACGGTGCGGACCTCGATGATCTCCCGTGCTGCGGCGAGCTCGGCGACCGAGACCTGGGACAGCCCGAGGTGGCGGATCTTGCCCTGCTCCTGGAGCAGCTTGAGCACTCCGAGCTGGTCCTCGAGGTGCACGTTGGAATCGATCCGGTGCAGCTGGTACAGGTCGATGCAGTCGACGCCGAGCCGGCGCAGCGACATCTCCACGCACTGGCGCAGGTAGTAGGGGCTGCCCACCGGCGCCCACTTGTCGGGCCCCTGCCGTGTGAGTCCGCCCTTCGTGGCGATGACGACATCGGTATAGGGGTGCAGCGCCTCGCGGATCAGGTCCTCGCTGACGAACGGACCGTAGGAGTCCGCGGTGTCGATGAAGTCCACGCCCAGCTCGACCGCGCGACGCAGCACGGCGATGGCGCTCTCCCGATCGGCGGGCTCGCCCCAGATGCCCGGACCGGTGATCCGCATGGCACCGAAGCCGAGCCGATGGACCGCGAGGTCACCCCCGATCGTGAAGGATCCGGACGAGTGGACGACGGGGGGCAGGGCAGCGGTCATGAGCCCACTCTGCCACCGGGCTCCGGGCCGCGATCAGTCGGGCAGCAGGGTGCGCAGCGCATGGTCGAGATCGCCCGGATAGGGCGAGGTGAACTCGACCCACTCGCCGCTGCCGGGATGCTGCAGGCCCAGCCGGACGGCGTGCAGCCACTGCCGCTCCAGGCCGCACCTGGCGGCCAGCACCGGGTCCGCGCCGTACATGACATCTCCGACGCAGGGGTGGCGGATGGCCGCCATGTGGACCCGGATCTGGTGGGTCCGCCCGGTCTCGAGGTGGACCTCGAGCAGGCTCGCGAACCGGAACGCCTCGAGGACCTCGTAGTGCGTCACGGAGTTGCGGCCACCTGCGATGACGCCGAACTTCCAGTCGTGGTTCGGGTGCCTTCCGATGGGGGCGTCGATGGTGCCCCGCAACGGGTCCGGCAGTCCCTGGACGAGGGCGTGGTAGACCTTCTCAGGGGTACGGTCGCGGAACTGCGCCTTGAGGTGGGTGTAGGCCGGCTCGCTCTTGGCGAGCACCATCACCCCGGACGTCCCCACGTCGAGGCGCTGCACGACACCGCGTCGCTCGGGTGCTCCGGACGTGGAGATCCGGTACCCCCGCGCGGCCAGCACGCCGGTGACGCTCGGGCCCTCGAAGCCGTGGCTGGGGTGGGCAGCGACGCCCACGGGCTTGTCCACGACCACGATGTCGGCGTCGTCGTACAGGACGACCAGCTCGGGGACGTCCACCTCCGGCACCGATCCCGGGGGCACGACATCGGGGATCAGCACCTCGACCAGCTGGCCCGCCTCCACGCGGGCGCTCTTGCCCACGACCCGACCGGCGAGCTGCACGTGACCGCCCTCGGCAAGCTCGGCGGCCCTGGAACGGGACAACCCGAACATCCGGGCGAGGGCGGCGTCGACCCGCTCCCCTGCCAGCCCGTCGGGCACCTGCGCGAGCCGGGGCTCAGCCATCGGTGCGCGCCTCCCCCGGGTCCGCGGCCGCGGACTCCGGTGCGGGGTCGGTCTCGGTTCCCCCTGACGAGGCGGCCGGTTCGGCCTGCCCCATCTCGACGCCCTTGAGGCTCAGGAGCACCGCGAGGATCGCCGACCCGACGAGGGCCATGTCCGCGACGTTGAAGACGGGAAAGTTGGGGAAGGCCAGGAAGTCCACGACGTGGCCGCGGAACGGGGCCGGCTCACGGACGATGCGGTCGATCAGGTTGCCCACCGCTCCCCCGAGGATGCCGCCGAGCACGACCGCCCACCACGGGTTGGTCAGCGTGCGCGCGGTCCGCACGATGGCCACGGCCACGATGATGGCGACCACGCTGATGACGATCGTGTAGTTGCCCGCGAGCGAGAACGCTGCGCCGGGATTGCGCACGAACGTCAGCTGCAGCCAACGACCGACGAGCTCGATCGGAGGCTCACCCTCGAGGCGCGCAACGGCGAACGCCTTCGACACCTGGTCGAGCACGACCACCCCTGCTGCCACGCCGAGGGTCAGCGGGAGTCGGCTCACGTCAGCGGCGCTCCTCTGCCTGCTTGCACGAGATGCACAGCGTCGCCCTGGGGAAGGCGCGCAGGCGTGCGGCCGGGATGACGTTGCCGCAGGACTCACAGATCCCGTAGGTGCCGGCGTCGAGTCGGAGCAGGGCGTGCGTCGACTGGTCGAGCAGGTCGCGAGCATTGGCGTTGACGCTCATCTCCTGCTCGCGCTCCAGGGTCTTCGAGCCGGCGTCCGCCTGGTCGTCCCCGGCACCGTCGCTGGAGTCGGCGATCAGGTCGGCCATGTCGACATCACCCATGTGCAGCTCCTCCCGCAACCGGATGATGTCGGTCTCGAGGGCGACGCGGAAGCCAGCCAGCTCCTCGTCGGTCCACGTGTGCGGCGGCCTTGCCGGCGCGACGTCGGTGGTCGGCTCGGCATGGGACCTCGTCGCGGGCCCCTTCTTGGCCGTGGCCTTCGGGGAGGGGGCCGGGGTGGAGGGGGCCGGGGTGGCGGGGGCCTTCTCGGCGGGGACATCCTCCGCCGGCACCATCTCGACCGGGGCATTCTCCACAGCAGCCTCCCGCTCGGTCACCACCGAGTCAGCAGCGACCGGCGCGGCCGGCTCCTGGACGTCCGGCTCCAAGTCGCCCTGCCCCGGCATGGCGGACCTCACCCCGGACACGGCACGCCGAAGCCCACCGCTGACCCAGTCTCCAGCACCCATCTGCGATCTCCTGACTTGCCTGCCCCACCGGGGCGCACCTTGGGCGAGGATATCCCCCGTGCCATCCTTCCGTGCCGCGATCCGGGTACGGCCGGCGGCCCGCCAGGACGCCGTGGGGGGCCGCGCGACGCCCACGAGGGCCACGGACCCGCCGGTCCTCGAGGTCCGGGTGCGGGCCCGTCCCATCGAGGGGGCCGCGACGTCGGCCGCCGAACGGGTGCTCGCCGACGCGCTGGGGGTGCGCCCGCGCCAGGTCCGCGTCATCCGTGGGGCGACCTCGCGGGACAAGCTGGTCGAGATCACCGATCCGCCGCCGGACCTGCAGGCCCGCTGGTCGGCCCTGCTCGAGCAGTGAGCCGCCCGCACGCACGCCCACGACTAGAATCAGCGCCTGCCCCCGATCAAGGACGAGACGATGAGCACGCACGAGCCCCCGGCGCCTGCAGCGCCGGTCCCGACGGCCGGCCGCCAGTACGCCGTCGTCCCTGCCAAGGTCGACCTCGCGGCGGTGGACCAGCAGGTCCTGGCTCTCTGGGCCGACAACGACGTGTTCCACCGCTCCCTGGCCCAGCGCGAGGGCGCTCCCGAATGGACCTTCTACGAGGGGCCCCCGACCGCCAACGGCACGCCGGGCACCCACCACGTCGAGGCCCGGGTGTTCAAGGACGTCTTCCCGCGCTTCAAGACGATGCGCGGGTACCGCGTCGACCGCAAGGCCGGCTGGGACTGCCACGGCCTGCCGGTCGAGCTGGCGGTCGAGAAGGAGCTGGGGTTCACCGGCAAGGGCGACATCGAGGCCTACGGCGTGGCGGAGTTCAACGCCCGGTGCCGGGAGTCCGTCCTGCGGCACGTCGACGAGTTCGCGGTCCTCACCGAGCGGATGGGCTACTGGGTCGACATGGACCAGGCCTACTGGACGATGGACCCGGCCTACATCCAGAGCGTGTGGTGGTCACTGAAGCAGATCTTCGACAAGGGACTGCTCGTCCAGGACCACCGGGTGAGCCCCTACTGCCCGCGCTGCGGCACCGGCCTGTCCGACCATGAGCTGGCCCAGGGCTACGAGGACGTCATCGACCCATCGGTGTACGTGCGCATGCCGGTCACGAGCGGCCCGCTGGCCGAGCGCTTCCCCGGGGTCAGCCTGCTGGTCTGGACCACCACCCCGTGGACGCTGGTGTCCAACACCGCCGTGGCCGTCAAGCCCGACGCCGCAGTACCAGGTGGTCCGCGTGACCGGCGAGATGGGCGACTCCGAGCTGCTCGTGATCGCCGAGGCACTGCGCGAGGCGAAGCTCCCCGAGGGCCACGAGGTCCTGGCCACCATGCCCGGTCGGGACCTGGAGTTCACCGGGTACTCCCGGCCGTTCGACCTGGTGGACATCCCCGACGCCCACTACGTGATCCTGGCCGACTACGTGACGACCGAGGATGGCTCCGGACTGGTCCACCAGTCGCCGGCGTTCGGCGCCGAGGACCTCATCTCGTGCCGCGCATACGGCCTGCCGGTGGTCAACCCGCTGCTGCCCGACGGCACCTTCGACCCGTCCGTCCCCCTGGTCGGCGGGATGTTCTTCAAGGCCGCGGACCCGACCCTGGTGGCCGACCTCGAGGCGCGCGGCCTGATGTTCCGCCACGAGCTCCTGGAGCACTCCTACCCGCACTGCTGGCGCTGCCACACCCCCTTGGTCTACTACGCCCAGCCCTCCTGGTACATCCGGACCACCGCCATCAAGGACGAGCTGCTCCGCGAGAACGAGGGCACCACCTGGCACCCGGAGACCATCAAGTGGGGGCGGTACGGGGACTGGCTGGAGAACAACGTCGACTGGGCCTTGTCGCGCAACCGGTACTGGGGCACGCCGCTGCCGATCTGGCGCTGCGAGCAGGACCACCTGACCTGTATCGGGTCCCTCGCCGAGCTCGGCGCGCTCGCCGGCCGGGACCTGTCCGAGCTGGACCCGCACCGCCCTCACGTCGACGACGTCACCTTCGCCTGCCCGCAGTGCGCCGCGACGGCAACCCGCGTCCCGGAGGTCATCGACGGCTGGTACGACAGCGGCGCGATGCCCTTCGCCCAGTGGGGCTACCCGCACACGGGCACCGACGAGTTCGCGCGCAAGTACCCCGCCGACTTCATCTGCGAGGCGATCGACCAGACCCGCGGCTGGTTCTACACGCTGATGGCGATCGGCACGCTGGTCTTCGACCGGTCGTCCTACCGGACCGTGCTGGTCCTCGGCCACATCCTCGACGATGACGGTCGCAAGATGAGCAAGCACCTGGGCAACATCCTCGAGCCGATCCCCCTGATGGACGACCACGGTGCCGACGCCGTGCGCTGGTTCATGCTCGCCGCCGGTTCGCCCTGGCAGGCGCGCCGTGTCGGGCACGCTGCAATCGCGGAGGTCGTGCGCCGGACGCTGCTGACCTACTGGAACACCGTCTCGTTCCAGTCGCTCTACGCCCGCACCGCCGGGTTCACCGCCGACCCCGCCACGGCACCTGCCGCGCAGGATCGTCCCGTCCTCGACCGCTGGGCCCTGGCCGAGGCCAGCCGGCTGGCCGCCGAGGTCACCGACGCGCTGGACAACTTCGACAGCCAGCGTGCAGGTCGCCTGTTGGCCGCCTTCATCGACGACCTGTCCAACTGGTACGTCCGCCGCTCGCGGCGCCGCTTCTGGGAGGGCGACCCGTCCGCCCTGCACACGCTGCACGAGTGCCTGCGCACCCTGACCCTCCTGATGGCCCCGTTCACGCCGTTCATCACCGAGCGGGTGTGGCAGGACCTGTTCGCGACCGCCGACGGTGACTCCGTGCACCTCCAGGACTGGCCTGATGACTCCGCAGCCCTGGCCGACCACCGAACTCCGCGACCAGGTGGCGCTGATCCGCCGGCTCGTCGAGCTCGGCCGGGGTGCGCGTGCCGAGGGCAGGGTCCGCACGCGCCAGCCCTTGGGGCGTGCCCTGGTGTCGGCTCCCGGCTGGGACCGGATGCCCGTCGAGCTGCGCGAGCAGCTGACCGACGAGCTCAACGTGATGTCCGTGGTCAGCCTCGGCGGCGGGACCGAGGACGCAACGACCGACGAGCTGGTCCACGTGAGCGTGAAGGCGAACTTCCGCTCGCTCGGCCGGCGCTTCGGCAAGGGGACCCAGCCGGTCGCGGCCGCCATCGCCGGGGCCGACCCGGTGGCGCTCACAGCCGCACTGCGGGGCACCGGCTCCGCCACGGTCGAGGTCGCCGGGCAGCCCGAGACGATCGGACTCGACGACGTGGTCATCACCGAGACCCCGCGCGAGGGCTGGGCGGTGGCCACCGACGCCGGGGAGACGCTCGCCCTGGACCTGCACCTGACCCCGGAGCTGATCCGTCGCGGGCTCGCCCGCGAGGTGGTCCGGCTGGTCCAGGAGGGACGCAAGTCGGCCGGTCTGGAGGTCAGCGACCGGATCGAGCTGTGGTTGTCGACGGACTCCGAGGAGCTCGGCGCCGCCATCGACGAGCACTCGCCTGACATCGCCGGCGAGGTGCTGGCTGTCGTGGTGTCGCGCGACGCGGCTCCGGCGGAGGCCTTCGCGGGAACCGACCCGGACCTCGGGATCACCTTCGCCCTGCGCCGGGCCTGACTCGCCACCGCCACGCAAACGGGGCTGTGGACGGCGGGCCCCTGATGTCCGGCCGCCGTGGCAGGGTGTGGGCCATGGCCAACCAGGACCCGAGGGTCGACCGCAGCCGGGGGGCGGTCTACCAGGCGGAGGACTCCATCGCCTCCGTCATGCGCCGACCGCACCGCTTGGTGCGTGTCGGCTCCTCGGTCGTCACCCTGCCCGAGGAGGTGCGCTTCGGGCACCTCGAGACCATCCAGGCGTTCGTTGATGCCGTGCTGGCCGACGCCTCAGGCTCAGGGCAGCTCCCCGACCGGGGTCCGATCGTGGTCGAGGTGCGCCGGGGCTTCCGGATGGCCACGTACTCCGAGGGCCGGATCCACATCCCCGCCGCCGACCCCCGGGGCCGCTGGGCGCTGACCCGCTCGGTGGTCCTGCACGAGGTCGCCCATCACCTCACCGGGGTCCCCGGGCATGGAAGCGGCTTCCGGGCCACGCTGGTCACCCTCTACGCCCGGCACATCAGCGCGGGTGCTGCCGAGCTCCTCACCCACCTCTTCGCCCCCATCGACGCCGTGCCCGACATGGTCGATGCCGAGGTGGGTCCCGACGAGCAGGTGCGACGGGTGGCCGCCCTGCTGGCCAAGGCGGAGTCCACGCCCAGCGCCGAGGAGGCGGAGGCCTACCTCGCCAAGGCGGCGCTGGTCGCCCAGCGCCACAGCGTGGACATGGCCGTGGCCGCGATGGGCGCCGGGGCTCACACGGCCGGGCCAACGCATCGGATGCTGACGATCGGCGAGCCGCGGCGGGCCCTGAACAAGCTGCTCGTCAGCCTGATGGTGGCCACGGCCCGCGCGTGGGCGGTCCGCGTCGACATCGGCCACGGCTCAACCTACGTCCTGGTGTACGGCTTGCCCGCGGACCTCGACCGGGTGGAGGCCGTGTTCGCCACCGCGAGCACGATGATGCTGACCCGCGCCCAGGAGCATGTGCGCTCCGGGCAGTGGCGCGGCACCACCTACCGACCACCGGAGGGCGGTCCAGCGCGTCCGGTCACGGCTTCGGTGGCGCGCAACGCGTTCTGCCTCGGTTTCATCCACAGGCTCGGTCGCAACCTCGACGCGGCTGCGAGACAGGCCCGCGCCGGCGCGAGCAGCAGCCCGGACGAGCACCTTCGTGCCGACAGCGCCCCAGAGCGGGTCGAGCTCGCACTGCGGGCGCGCGATCTCGCCGTCACCGACTACCACCGTGCGACCTCGCGGGCGCGCGGGACGTGGCGCGGATCCGCCAGCGGGGCAGGGACGGCCGCCGACAGCAGGCGCGCCGGTGAACGGGCCGCCGACGAGTTCGGGCGGAAGGGCGTGGCCGGGGGCCGGCGGGCGATCGGCGGGTGACCTACTGCTGTGCTCTCCTCAGCCTGCGGGCTCTCCTCGGCCAAGGAGCTCAGGTCCGCGAGCTGGGACTGGAAGTAGCCGGTCAGCCGCGACCTGATCTCGGACTCGAAGGTGCGCAGCGCGGTGACCCGGGCCTCCAGGTCTCCGCGCTGCGCCTCGAGCTTCTTGACCGACTTGCGCGCCGCCTTCTCGGCATCGGCCACCATGGAATCGGCCTTGTGCCGCGCGTCGGCCAGGTACTCGTCGGCGGTGCGCTGGGCCATCTCCAGGATGCGCGCTGCGGCAGCCGCCGGGGTCTCCGACTCGGGAACGGCCGAAGCCGCTGCGAGCTGCTCCTGGGCAGCACCCAGCTCGTCGGTGAGGCGGGCGATCTCCGCCTCGATCTCGTCGAGGAAGGCATCGACCTCGTCCATGTCGTAGCCGGTGCTGTTGCGCACCAGCTTGAACTGCTTGTCGTGGACGTCCTGCGAGCTCAGCGCCATGACCGACCTCCGTCGGCAGACGTCGACCTCATGCCAGCCCCGCCAGCACCCGCAGCAGCAGCTGCAGGGCGATGAAGAGCACGAGGAACGCCAGGTCCAGGGAGACCTGTCCGATCCGCAGGGGCGGGATGATGCGGCGCAGGGCCTTCAACGGCGGGTCCGTGACGGTCATCACGAACTCGAAGATGACGACCAGCGCACCCGTGGGCTGGAAGTCCCGGGCGAACACCATGATCAGCCCGATGATCATCCGGGCGATCAGCAGCAGCAGGAACAGCCAGATGAGGGTCGAGAGCACGCCGACGATGAGTCCCATGGATCAACTCTGGTTGAAGAACCCGTCCTGCGCGATCTGGGCCCGGGCCTCCGCGCCGACATCGACGTTGGCCGGGGACAGCAGGAACACCTTGTTCGTGATCCGCTCGATGCTGCCGCGCAGGCCGAACACGAGGCCGGCGGCGAAGTCCACGATGCGCTTGGCGTCGTTGTCGTCCATGCCGGTCAGGTTGATGATCACCGGCACGCCCTCGCGGTACTCCTCACCGATGCGTCGCGCATCGTTGTAGGTCCGCGGGTGCAGGGTGGTGATCCGGTAGATGTCGGCTCCCGCCGCAGTCCCGGTCGGCCGGAACGTGGCCGCTGGACGCTCGGCCACCGCGGTGGCCGTGGGGCGCACGACGACCTCAGGGGCAGTGCGCGGACGCGGATCGGCCACGGACGGCGCCACCTCGCGGCTGCGCGGGCGGGGCTCGGGGTCGTAGTCGTCGTCGAGCATGTCGTCCTCGACGAGGCCGAGGTACACGGCCATCTTGCGCATCGTGCCGGGCATGTGAGCTCCTTACGTGCCATCCGGTCCGCCCCAGGGGCGAACCGATATCGGGTTAGGTTACTTCAGTGGTTCGCGGTGCCCGAGCAGCGCGCTGCCCAGGCGGATGTGTGTCGCTCCGGCGGCGATCGCCGGCTCGAGGTCGCCGGACATGCCGGCCGAACGCATGGCCGCCCCCGGGTGGGAGGCCATCAACTTCTCGTGGATCCCGGCGAGCCGGTCGAAGGCTGCCCGGGCAGGGGCGCCCAGGGGTGCCACGGCCATGACACCCAGGAGCTCCAGGGAGCCGCACGCGGCCACCTGGTCGCCAAGGGCCAGGACCTCGTCGGGAGCGGCCCCGCCACGAGCCGGGCCGAGTGCCGCGCCCTCGGAGGAGGCACCGTCATCGAGGTCCACCTGGATGCAGACCCCCAGACGACGGCCCGCGTGCTCGGCCCCCCGGTCCAGTGCTGCGACCAGGGAGGCACGGTCCACGGACTCGACGATGTCGGCATAGCGGGCCACCGACGCCGCCTTGTTGCGCTGCAGCTGCCCCACGAAGTGCCAGGTCAGGTCCAGCCCTGTGCACGCCGCGACCTTCTCGCGCGCCTCCTGGTCGCGGTTCTCCCCCACGTGACGGATCCCGAGGCCGGCCAGCACCTCCACGTCGCTGGTCGGCCACGTCTTGGTGATCGCCACGATCGTCACCCCGTCGGGGTCCCGGTCGGCGGCAACGCACGCGGCCCCGATCCTCCGGGTGACCGCGGCGAGGTTCTCGGCCAGCTCGGCCGGGCGTCCGGAGGCCATCACGCCGCCGCCACGATCGCCACGGCACCACCCTGGCGGCCGGTGAGGCCGTCGCGACGGTGCGAGTAGAGGTCCGCGTCCTCGGCGGTGCACCCGCCGACGAGCGCTGTCGTGGCTCCCAGCTCGACGAGCCTGGCCACCAACCCGGCACGCAGGTCCAGTGCGGGCTGCCCATCGGGTGCGGCCGTGACCGCCTCCGGGCGGACCCGGGCGACCTCCTCGGCGCGTTCCGCCGGCACCGGGTAGCAGGCCCCGCAGATCGCAGGACCGAGGTGCGCCCGGATGTCGGTTGCCGTGGCCCCGGTGGCCACCATCTCGCCCACCGCGGCCCCGACCACGTCGAGGGCCAGGCCCCGCCAACCCGAGTGGACTGCGGCCACGACGCCCGCAACCGGGTCCACGAGGATCACCGGGACGCAGTCCGCCGCGAGCGCCACCAGCCCGATGCCGGGCGTGGAGGTGACCAGCGCGTCGACCGACATGATCTCGGCTCCCGGCACGACCCCGGTGGGCACGTTCACTGCGGCGACACCTCGTCCATGATCGGGATGCATGAAGGTCATCGCACTGGGCGGGACACCCAGTGCCTGGGCCAGCGCGCGACGGTTGGCCACGACCGCCGCCGGGTCATCCCCGACATGCGATCCAAGATTCGCCCAGGCGTACGGCCACCGGCTCGACCCACCGCTGGCCGTACCACCCCGGCTCGTGAACAGGACCCGCGCCTCGACCCCACCCGGCAGGGCGAGGTCGAGGCGGCGGCTGATCATCGACTACTTCAGGAAGTCCGGGACGTCGAGGTCGTCGGGCTCGTCGAAGCTGATCGTGCGCGGCTGGCGGAGGTCCACTCCGGGCTTCTCCGCGTTGGCCAGCCCGGGCGGGAGGACCAGGCCGGGCTGGGCGCCGACGGATGCGTAGACCGGGGCCTCCGCGCGGGCCGCCGCCTCGGCTGCTGCGGCCTCGTCCACGACGCGGCGACCGGCCGCCGCCTCGCGCTTGGTCGGCGGGTGACCGCCGTCGAAGCCGGCGG
The DNA here is from genome assembly GCA_963700395.1 of uncultured Actinomycetes bacterium. Classification (GTDB taxonomy): domain Bacteria; phylum Actinomycetota; class Actinomycetes; order S36-B12; family CAIYMF01; genus Prado023. The sequence goes on from CAVOXI010000001.1 coordinate 938,465, forward strand.
CGATGACCGTGACCCGCACCTCGTCACCCAGGGTGTCGTCGATGACGGCACCGAAGATGATGTTGGCGTCGGGGTGGGCGGCCTCGGCGACCAGGCGAGCCGACTCGTTGATCTCGAACAGGCCGAGGTCCGAGCCGCCGGCGATCGACAGCAGCACGCCGTGCGCCCCGTCGATGCTGGCCTCGAGCAGGGGGCTGGCGATCGCGGCCTGGGCAGCACCCACGGCGCGGTCGTCGCCACGCGCGGAGCCGATGCCCATGAGGGCCGAGCCGGCCCCGGACATCACCGACTTGACGTCCGCGAAGTCCAGGTTGATCAGGCCGGGGGTGGTGATCAGGTCGGTGATGCCCGACACGCCCTGGAGCAGGACCTGGTCGGCCTGGCGGAAGGCGTCGATCATCGAGATGCTGCGATCGGCGATGGAGAGCAGGCGGTCGTTGGGGATCACGATGAGGGTGTCGACCTCGGCGCGCAGGCCCTCGATGCCGTTGTCGGCCTGGCCGCTGCGACGGCGACCCTCGAAGCCGAAGGGACGGGTCACGACGCCGATGGTCAGGGCGCCCAGCGAGCGGGCGATCTTGGCCACCACGGGAGCGCCACCGGTACCGGTGCCACCGCCCTCGCCGGCGGTCACGAACACCATGTCCGCGCCCTTGAGGACCTCCTCGATCTCCTCGGCGTGGTCCTCAGCGGCACGACGACCGACCTCCGGGTCCGCGCCGGCACCCAGGCCGCGGGTGAGCTCGCGGCCGATGTCGAGCTTGACGTCGGCGTCGCTCATCAGCAGCGCCTGCGCGTCGGTGTTGATGGCGATGAACTCCACGCCCTTGAGGCCGACCTCGATCATCCGGTTCACGGCGTTGACGCCGCCACCGCCGATCCCGACGACCTTGATCACTGCCAGGTAGTTCTGTGGGGCTGCCACGTCAGGCTCTCCTTCTTGGTTGCTGCAAAGGGTTGGGATCGAACTGTGCGGTGGAGGGTTGAGCTCCCTCGCAGGTCTGCACCTTCGGTCTCCTGCACTCTCACCCTCAACCTGAGGCTTAGAGTTATGTCAACCTGTGGTTGGAAGGGAACCTAGGTGCCCGCATCGGCGGATTCAAGGACCCCCGGGAACGTGGGCGTGTCGGATCGCCGACGCCGCCGCGGGAATCCCGTGGCCGCTCTCGGCCGGCGTCCGGAACGGCCCTGGGGACAGGCTGGGGACGGGCTGGGGAGAAGGGTGGGACACGTTGGGGACAGGTCTCCCACCAGGGTGTGGACTCCCTTGTCCACAGGTCCGGTCCAGACTGTGGACAACCGCCGGGCGGCGTCCACCCGACCTCCACCCGGGACCGTCGAACACCTCGAACGTGTTCGCTATGGGCGAACACCGCGGGGGGCCTCAGATCAGCCGGTGGCGCCGTCCGGATCCGTCGGCGACCCCGATGTGGTGGGCAGCAGTGGTGCGCTGACGTCGTAGCGGGTCGCCTTGACGGCCGTCAGCCCGGCCAGGACCCGGGCCTTGAGGTCGGAGTCCTCGACCCCTCCCCAGCGGACCGTGGCACCGCCCCGCAGCCCGAGGGTCACGTTGTCCCGGCTCCTGGCGGTGATGCGCGTCACCTTGGAGCGCAGGTCCTCCGGGATGGCGCGCAGGACCCCGCGGGCGATCTCGCGCTGCGCATCCGTGCGGGCCCTGATGACCGGCAGGTCCTTGGCCTTGGCGACCCTGTCGTACACCACGCCCTCGGCATCCATCACGTAGAAGCCCTTGCCCGCCTCGACCACGGCCAGAGGGGTACGCCCGGTCACTCTCAGCCGGACGGTGTCGGGCAGCGAGCGCTCGAGCTGCACGTCGGCGACCGCGGGGATCGCCGTCATGATGCCCAGGCGCACGGCCCCCGCGTCGACTGCGGGGACGCGGTCGGCGGCCGAGATCCCCGAGGCGAGTCGGACGGACTCCGCGGAGATCCCCCGAGGGGCGTCCACCACGACATGCTCCACGAGCGTCAGCGGCGACTGCCACCCCACCCAGTAGACGAACCCGAGGCCGGCAGCACCGGCGAGCAGGAGGCGTCGCCGCCGCCGGGGGTGGTGCACCCGGGGGGCAGCCCCGGTCGAGGACATCGCTGCCGGCTCCATGGACTCGTCAGGAAGGGTCTGCGCCATCTCGTTCTCGGTCATGTCCGGGCTCCATGGCGTTGGGCGAGCAGGTCGAGGACCTCCTGGCCGAGCAGGACGATGTCCCCGGCGCCGAGGGTCATCACGATGTCACCGGGGCGGGCGCGAGCTGCAAGCTGGCCGGCCACGGCCGACCACGACGGCTCGAAGACCACCTGGTCCGGGGGCAGCGGGACATGGCTGGCCATCGACTGCCCGCTGGCTCCCGGGATGGGGTCCTCCCCGGGGGCGTACACCTCGAGCACCACGACCTGGTCGGCCAGGCCGAGGGCTTCGCCGAACTCGTCGACGAACATGGCGGTGCGGTAGTAGTGGTGGGCCTGGAAGGCGACCACGAGGTTGCCCTCCCCCACCACCTCACGGGCGGCACGCAGGGTCGCCGCGATCTCGGTCGGGTGGTGGGCGTAGTCGTCGAAGACGCGGATGCCCGCAACCTCCCCCTTGAAGTCGAAGCGGCGCCGGGTCCCGCTGAACAGCGACAGGCCCTCGAGGAGGTCGGCGACAGGCAGGCCGAGGCCGATCCCGGCGACCAGGGCCGCGGCGGCGTTGAGGACGTTGTGCGTGCCGTGCACCTGCAGGGTGAGCCGACCCACGACCTCACCGCCGTGCGACACCACGGCCCCGGAGCCCGCGGCCGAGGTCGCCACCTCGGACAGGACGTAGTCGGCGCCGAGGTCCAGGCCGTAGGTCCGCACGTCGACGCCGAGCTCGCGGGCCCGTCCGGCCATCCGCGCCGAGCCGGGGTCGTCGGCGCACGCGACCACGAAGCCCCCGGCGGCCCCGATGCCGGTTGCGAACTCGACGAAGCCCGCTTCGATCGCGTCGAAGGTGCCCCAGTGGTCGAGGTGGTCGGGCTCGACGTTGGTGACGATCCCGGCGACCGCGGGGAGCCGCAGGAACGACCCGTCGGACTCGTCGGCCTCGACGATGAACAGGTCGCCTGCTCCCTGGTGGGCGTTGGCACCGGAGTCGTTGAGCTCGCTGCCGATCGCGAACGACGGGTCGGCCCCGCAGTGCTGGGCGGCGATCGTCAGCATGGAGGTCGTGGTGGTCTTCCCGTGGGTGCCGGCGACGGCCACTCCCCGGAAGCCCGCCATCACCGCCGAGAGGGCGTCGGCCCGGGAGACGACCGGGATCCCCCGCGCGTGGGCACCCACGACCTCCGGGTTGGCCTCCTTGATCGCCGTCGAGATGACCACGATGTCCGCGCCCTCGACGTTGGCGGCATCATGGCCGACCCGCGCGTCGATGCCCAGGGCCCGCAGCGCCACCAGCCGCCGGGAATCCTTCGCGTCGCTGCCCGAGACCTCAGCGCCACGGGCCACCAGGATCCGCGCGATCCCCGACATGCCCGCACCGCCGATCCCCACGATGTGCACGTGCCCGGTCAGGTCCACCATCACCTTCACCCCGCCCTTCGGCCGGCGGGTCGACCGGCCGCGTCGATCACCATGTCTGCCAGCTTCTCGTCCGCATCCCGGATGCCGTGCGCGGCCGCCCTGGCACCCATCCGCTCGATCCGCCCAGGGTCGCCGACCAGCGCCCGGACGTCGGAGAGGAGGGTGTCGCCGTCGAGGTCCTCGTCGGCGACGAGCAGTCCCCCACCGGCGTTGACCACCGGCAGGGCGTTGAGCCGCTGCTCGCCGTTGCCGATCGGGAAGGGGACATAGATCGCCGGGAGGCCGACGGCCGCGAGCTCCGCGCAGGTCATGGCCCCGCTGCGGCTGACCACGAGGTCAGCGGCAGCGTAGGCGAGGTCCATCCGGTCCAGGTAGGCGACCGGGTGGTACCCCGGCGCGGTGACCGTGACGTCCGCGATGTTGGCCTGACCGACCGAGTGCAGCACCTGCACGCCCAGGTCGACCAGGCCCGGAAGCGCCTCGGTGACGGCCGCGTTGATCCGTTGCGCGCCCTGCGACCCACCGAAGACCAGCAGGACCGGACCCTCGGGCGCCAGGCCCAGGGCCGCGCGCGCCTCGGACCGGGCCGCGACCCGGTCGAGGGTGGAGATCGTCGAGCGCAGCGGGATGCCGATCCGCCGGCCGCCCGGGAGCGTCCCGGCCACAGCCTCGGCCACGTGCGTCGTGAACCGGGCGCCGACCCGGTTGGCCAACCCGGGCCGTGCGTTCGCCTCGTGGATCACCAGGGGGGTCTTCGAGCGGCGGGCCGCCAGGTAGGCGGGCAGCGCGACGTACCCACCGAATCCGACGACCACATCAGCCGCGACGTCGGCCAGGATGGACTCCGTCTCGCGCAGCGCCTGGCGAACCCGACCGGGCAGCGTGACGAGGTCGCCCGAGGGCCGCCGCGGCAGGGGAACAGCCGGGATCATCCGCAGGTCGTAGCCCCGGGCCGGCACCAGCCGCCCCTCGAGGCCCTTCTCGGTGCCCAGGGCGGTGATGCCCACGTCCGGGTCCCGGCGACGCAGGGCGTCGGCGAGGTTCAGGGCGGGCTCGATGTGACCCGCCGTCCCCCCTCCGGCCAGCACGACCTGCACCCTCAGACCTCCACAGCCGAAGCTCGTCGGGCGGGCCGCGACGACGCACGGGCGGCCTCCTGCCGGGCGAAGGCGAGCAGCACCCCGACGGCCATCAACGAGGGCAGCAGCGACGATCCGCCGTAGGAGATGAACGGGAGCGGGACGCCGGTGATGGGCAGCAGCTGCAGGACCGCGCCCAGGTTGATCAGGGCCTGGCCGACGATCCACGCGACGATGCCCACGCAGGTGATGCGCACGAACGAGTCGGTGGTCCGGATGGCCATCCGCAGGGCGAAGATGGTGATGGCGGCGAACAGCCCCAGGACGGTCAGCGCGCCGAAGATGCCGAGCTCCTCGCCGATGACCGGGAAGATGAAGTCGGTGTGCGCCTCGGGCAGCGCCCCCCACTTCTCCCGGCTGCCACCGAGGCCCACGCCCCACCAGCCGCCGGTGCCCAGGGCGACCTTGCCCTGGATGAGCTGCCAGCCCGCGCCGTCGATGTCGGCCTCCGGGTGCAGCCATGCGGTGAAGCGACGCACGCGGTAGCCGGCCGTCAGCGACAGCAGGGCGATGCCCGCCAGGCCCACGGCCCCGAACGCGGCGAAGATCCGCACCGGCGCCCCGACGACGAACAGCAGCGCCGCGACGATGATGCAGATGACGATCGCGGTGCCGAGGTCCCCCTCGAGGACGACCAGGCCCACCACCAGGGCCACGACCGGCATGAACGGCATCAGCAGCGCCCGCCACTGGTGCAGGATCGCCTCGCGGCGGGCGAACAGGTCCGCGGTCCAGAGGATGAGTGCGAGCTTGGCGAACTCCGAGGGCTGCAGCCGGAACGGCCCCACCGTCCGGATCCAGTTGCGCTGGCCGTTCACCGGTGCGCCGATCCCGGGGACGAACGTGAGCAGCAGCATCCCGATGCTCAGCACGAGGAACGCCAGCGCGAACCGCCGGAAGACGGGGATCGGCAGCCGCGAGATGACCAGCATCGCGACGACGCCGATCACGGCGAAGATCGCCTGACGGCTGAAGAGGGTGAACGCCGAGTCATAGATCTCATAGGACTCGACCCCTGAGGAGCTCAGCACCATGACGAGCCCCAGGACCAGGAGCAGCATCGCGGAGCCCAGGATCAGGTAGTACGGGGCCATGGGGTGCTGGTTCAGGCGATCGCGCCAACCAGGCTCGCTGCGCCCGGCCTCGATGCGCTCCTCGGACCTGCTCCGGGGGGATCGGGTCTGGCTCACGTGCCCTCCTGCGCCAACGACTTCACAGCTTCGGCGAACATGTCCCCCCGCTGTGCGTAGTCGCGGAACATGTCCCACGACGCACACCCCGGGGCCAGCAACACGGTGCCGCCCGGCCCTGCCATGGCCGCGGCTGCCGCCACGACCTCCTTCATGGCACCAGTGTCGGTGCGTGACACCTCCACGATCGGCAGATCGGGGGCGTGTCGCGCGATCGCCTCGGCAATCACCGCCCGGTCCACGCCGAGGAGCACCACGCCGGTCATCTGCCCGGCGGTCGCCCGCACCAGGTCGTCGAACTGCTGGCCCTTGGCCATCCCGCCGGCGATCCAGACAACCCGGTCATATGCCATCAGCGAGGTCTGCGCCGCGTGGCAGTTGGTCGCCTTGGAGTCATCGACGTAGCGGACCCCGGCGACCGTGCCCACGTCGGCGATCCGGTGCCCGGCCGGCTCGAACGCCCGCAGCCCGTCGCGGATCGCTGAGGCGGGCACGCCGTGCGCCCGCGCCAGCGCGGCAGCAGCCAGGGCGTTGGCGACGTTGTGCGGGGCTGAGGGGTGGACGTCCGCGGTGGTGGCCAGCTCCTGGGCGGCTGCGTGTCGGTTGTCGACGAACGCCCGGTCCACGAGGAACTCCTCGACCACGCCCAGCATGCTGATGTCCGGGATCCCGAGGGTGAAGCCGATGGCGCGGCATCCCTCGACGACGTCGGCCTCCTCGACCATCGCCCGGGTCACGTCGTCGGCCACGTTGTAGACCGCCGCCACCTGGGTGCGCTGGTAGATCCGGGCCTTGGCCGCCACGTAGGCCTCGAACGACCCGAACAGGTCGACGTGGTCCTCGGCGATGTTCAGGCACACCGAGGCCTGCGGGCTCATGGAGTGCAGGAAGGGCAGCTGGGGGGCGCCGACCTCGACGGCGATGACGTCCAGGGCGCCCTCGGGCGTGGCCTCGGCCATCACGACGTCCACCATCGAGACGCCGATGTTGCCCGCGGCGACGGTGCGCAGGCCGGCTGCACGCAGCATCGACTCGAGCATGAGCGTCGTCGTGGTCTTGCCGTTGGTGCCGGTGACGACCAGCCACGGCGCGGCGCCCTCGGGCTGGCGCAGCCTCCATGCGAGTTCCAGCTCGCCCCAGACGGGCACCCCTGCTGCCTGCGCCGCGGCGATGACCGCCGACAACGGGGAGAGCCCCGGGGAGACGACGAGCAGGTCCACGCCGTCGGGCAGCGTGTCGCCGTCGCCGAGCCGGACCGCGGCCCCGAGGACCTCCAGGATCTGGGCGCGCTCCTGCTGGCGGGGGCCGTCGGCCGCGTCGAGGGCGCTCACACGCGCGCCCAGGGAGAGCAGGGCGTCGGCGGCGGCGAAGCCCGCGATGCCGATGCCGGCGACAGCCACGTGGACCCCGGTCCAGTCGGAGCCCCGGCTCAGGTCGTCGATCATCAGCGCACCCACTCCGCGTAGAACAGCGCCAGGCCGGCGGCCACGCACAGCCCCTGGATGAGCCAGAACCGCACGACGATCGTGATCTCGTGCCAGCCGAGCATCTCGAAGTGGTGGTGCAGCGGAGCCATCCGCAGCACGCGCCTGCCGGTGAGCTTGAATGAGCCCACCTGGGCGATGACCGACAGCGTGATGATGACGAAGAGGCCGCCGAGCAGGACGAAGAGCAGCTCAGTGCGGCACATGATCGCCAGCGCCGCCATCGCCCCGCCGAGGGCGAGGCTGCCGGTGTCGCCCATGAAGATCTGCGCCGGGCTCGTGTTCCACCAGAGGAACCCGAACGCCGCCCCCGCGCACGCCACGGCGAAGGCCGCGAGGTCCAGGGGGTCACGGACGGTGTAGCACCCGCTGGTCACCTGGTAGGAGCAGCTCTGGCCGTACTGCCACACGCCGATCAGCGTGAAGCCCCCGAAGGTCAGGACCGAGGCGCCGGCTGCCAGTCCGTCGAGCCCATCGGTCAGGTTCACGCCGTTGGTGATCGCGGTGACCACGAACCAGATCCACAGCAGGAACAGCCCCAGGGGCAGGGCCCAGGGGAGGTCGCGGACCCCGGAGATCGCCGCGCTGGCCGGGGTCACCCCCTGGTCGTCCGGGAAGCGGGTGGTCAGGTACGCGAAGCTCAGGGCCACCGCCGCCTGGCCCAGCAGCTTCGTCCGGGCGCGGATCCCCCCGCTGCGCGACTTGAACACCTTGAGGTAGTCGTCGGCGAACCCCACGAGGGCCAGCCCCACCATCAGGTAGAGCGCGAGCAGCCCGGATGCGGTGGGCGCGGTCCAGCGCAGCAGGTGCGCCCCGCCGTAGCCGAGCACCACCGCGGCGACGATCGCCAGGCCGCCCATGGAGGGGGTGCCCCGCTTGCCACTGTGCTCCGGGTACACGATCCCGTCGCCGGACTCCCTGATCGACTGGGCCAGGTTCCGGCGGCTGAGGACCTTGATCAGCAGGGGCGTGCACATCGCCGCCAGCGCCAGGGAGATCATTCCGCTCAGGACGATCAGGATCATGCGGGGTCCTCCAGGAGCGCGTGGGCGACGGCCTCGAGGCCGATCGATCGGGACGCCTTGACCAGCACGACGTCACCGGGTCGGACGAGTCCGCGCAGGAGGGTGATCGCGGCGTCCACGTCGGGGACGAACACGGCCTCCTCGTTCCAGGAGCCCTCCTGGGCGGCCCCGAGGTAGAGGGCACGCGCGCCCTGCCCCACGGCGATCGTCTTGGAGATGTCGAGCCGGACGGCCAGCCGGCCCACCTCGTCGTGCTCGGCGATGCTGTCGGCGCCCAGCTCGCGCATCTCCCCGAGGACGGCGATGGTGCGGCCCGTGCCCCGCATGGCCGCCAGGGAGCGCAGCGCGGCACGCATCGACTCGGGGTTGGCGTTGTACGCGTCGTTGACGACGGTCACCCCGGAGCGGGTCGTCGCGACCTCCATCCGCCAGCGGCTCCGGGGCTGCGCCTCGCTGAGCAGCGCAGCGACGCGCGAGGGCGTCATCCCGAAGTGCAGCGCGACCGCCGCCGAAGCGCACGCGTTGGCGGCCATGTGCTCCCCGACCATGGCCATCTGGACGTCGGCGTCCCCGGAGGGGGTGTGCAGCGCGAAGCGGGCCCGGGCCGAGTCGTCCAGGGTGAGCCCGACGGCGCGCACCTCGGCCGATGGACTGGCCCCGAACGTCACGACCTGGGCGGCTGAGAGCGCGGCCATCCCGGCCACGATCGGATCGTCGGCGTTCAGCACGGCCAGCCCGTCGGGGTCGAGGGCCTCGACGATCTCGCCCTTGGCCCGGCCGATGGCCTCGCGGCTGCCGAACTCGCCGAGGTGCGCCGAGCCGACGTTGAGCACCACGCTCACGTCGGGAGGGGCGATCCTGCACAGGGCGGCGACGTGGCCGACCCCCCGGGCGCCCATCTCGAGCACCAGGAACCGGGTGTCCTCGGTGGCCCGCAGGATCGTCAGGGGCAGCCCCACCTCGGTGTTGAACGACCCGGCCGGGGCGACCGTCGGGCCGAGGTCCTCCAGCAGGGTCGCGATGAGGTCCTTGGTGGTGGTCTTGCCCGAGGAGCCGGTGATCGCCACGACGCGTGCCGCGGGCAGCTGGTCCAGCACGTGGCTGGCCAGGCGCCCCAGGGCCTCGACCGGGTCGTCGGCGACGACGATGCTCGGCTGCCCCGTTGGCCGGGAGCCGAGCGTGACGACCGCGCCGGCTGCATGGGCCGACGCCGAGAACTCGTGGCCGTCGACCCGCTCCCCCACGATCGCGACGTAGAGGTCCCCGGGGCCGGCAGCCCGCGAGTCGGCAACCGCGCCCGTGACCAGGACGCCTGGATCAGGGCAGTCCACGAGGGTCCCGCCGACTGCCTCGGCGATCGCCCTGAGGTCCATCCTGATCATGTCAACGCCTCCAACGCCTCACGCACCACGAGTCGGTCGTCGAACGGTGTGACCACTCCTGCCACCTCCTGGCCCTGCTCGTGCCCCTTGCCCAGCAGCAGGACGCAGTCCGCGGGACCGGCCAGGCGCACGGCGTGGGCGATCGCGTCCCGGCGCTCGCCCTCGTCGTACAGCACGCCACGATCAGCAGGGCCGACCGCCCGGGCGCCCTCCATGATGGCGGCTCGGATCGCTGATGGCGCCTCCGAGCGGGGGTTGTCGTCGGTGACGATCAGGACGTCGGCCCCGCGGGCCGCGACCTCCCCCATCACCGGGCGCTTCTCCCGGTCGCGGTCACCGCCGCAGCCGAGCACCACGATCACGTCGCCGGTGACGGCGTCACGCGCCGCGGAGATCGCCCGGGCGACAGCGTCAGGACTGTGCGCGTAGTCGACCAGCACCAGGAAGTCCTGGCCGGCCTGCACCCGCTCCATCCGGCCCGGGACCCCACCGGAGGCCCCGATGCCCGCCACCGCCACCTCGGCGTCGACCCCGTGGTGGACCGCCGCGGCCACGGCGGCCAGGGCGTTGGCGACGTTGAACATCCCCGGCATGCCGATGCGGGCGGCGAGCACCACTCCGGGGCCGTGGACGGTGAAGGCCGTCGTGCCCTGATGACCCGGGGCGACGTCGCTGACCGTCCAGTCCGCCGGAGAACCCACCGAGTAGGTCGTGACCGGGATGGTCGCAGCAGCGGCCAGGCGACGACCCCACTCGTCGTCGAGGCACACCAGCCCGGCGGCCGCGCGCTGCGGGGTGAACAGCATGGACTTGGCCGCGAAGTACGAGGCCATGTCGCCATGGAAGTCCAGGTGGTCCTGGCTCAGGTTCGTGAAGACGGCGAGGTCGAAGGTCACGCCGTCCACCCGACCCAGCTCCAGGGCGTGGCTGGACACCTCCATGGTCACCGCCGATGCGCCACGTTCCCGCATGACGGCCAGCAGGGCGTGCAGGTCGGGGGCCTCGGGCGTCGTGCGCGTGGCCGGGATCACGTCGTCGCCGATGTGCGTGGCAACAGTCCCGATCACCCCGGTGATGTGCCCACCGGCGCGAAGCGCGGCGTCGAGGAGGTAGCTCGTGGTCGTCTTGCCGTTCGTCCCCGTGATGCCCGTGGTCGCCATCGCCCCGGCCGGATCGCCGTAGACCCACGCGGACACCGCGCCGAGCACCCCGCGCGGGTCGTCGACGACCAGGACGGGCACGTCCACCCCACCCGACGCCTCGATGGCCTCGACCCCGGACCGGTCCGTGAGGATGGCCGCCGCACCGGCGGACTGGGCCATCGCGGCGAACCGGGCCCCATGGGTGGTGAACCCGGGCAGTGCGGCATAGAGGTCCCCGGCGTGCACCCGTCGGGAGTCCAAGGTGACGCCGGTCACGACCTCGGGCGGCCCGGCCGGCAGCCCCAGCATGCTGCGCAGGTCGGCCCCGCTCACGCGGACGCCGGTCGGTCGGATCACGGCGACTACCAGTCGGTCGGGATCACGGGGGACTTGGTGCCCGACGGCGGGATCTTCAGCTCCTGGAGCGCGTAGGACATCACGGCCTTGAACACCGGACCACCGAGGACGCCGCCGTAGTGCCCGTTCTTCGGGTCCTGCAGGACCACCTGCACGACGATCTCGGGATCGTCAGCCGGCGCGAAGCCGATGAAGGAGGCGCTGAAGCCGGAGTACCCGCCGTTCACGGCCCGCTCGGCGGTGCCGGTCTTGCCGGCGACGCGGTAGCCGGGGATCGCGGCAATCGCGCCTGTGCCCTCGGTGACCACGTTCTCCAGCATCTTTGCCATCGTCCTGGCCGTCTTCTTGCTCACGACCTTCACGCCCGGCTGCGTCGGGGCGGCCTCGAAGGAGCCATCCGGGTTGACGTACCCGTCGATCAGCCGCGGCGTGAGCCGGACGCCGTTGTTGGCGATGGTCTGGTAGACCCCGGCCACCTGCAACGAGGTGACGGAGTAGCTCTGGCCGTAGGCCAGGGCCTGGAAGGTGGTCGGCCACCAGTTCTCGGGCTTGGGCAGCAGGCCGTTCTCCTCGCCCGGGAACTTCAGCCCGGTGGGCTGGCCCATGCCGAACTTGCGCTGGTACTCGTAGAGCTTCTCGCCGCCGATCTTGTCCGCGAAGAGGATCGTGCCGATGTTGCTGGACTCCGCCAGGACCCCGTTGAGGGTCAGGCGCAGGGTGCCGTGGTCGGTGTGGTCGTGGGTGGTGTGCCCCGCCCGGTTGAGCACCGGGGGCACAGTGATCTTCGTGGTGGGCTTGGCCTTGCCCTCCTCGAGGACTGCGGACATCGTGAGCACCTTGCCCGTCGAACCCGGCTCGTAGATCTCGGAGACCGGACGGTTGCCCATGTCCTGCTTGTCGGCGTCGCGGTAGTTGTTGGGGTCGAAGGTCGGGGCCGTGGCCATCGCGAGGACGCGGCCCGTCTTGGCCTCCAGGACCGTGACCGTCCCGCTCTCGGCGTTGGCCTCGCGGACGCGGGTCGCGATCGCCCGCTGGGCGACGTACTGGATGTCGCGGTTGATCGTGAGCTGCACGCCCTGGCCCGGTTGGGGCGCGCGCAGGAGGTCCTCAGCCGAGGGGATCGCCTGGCCGGCGGCGCCCTGCTCGAACGTCCGGGAGCCGTCGACGCCCTTGAGCCGGGAGTCCAGTGACATCTCGAGGCCGCCGGACCCCACGCCCTCGGCATTCACGAAGCCCAGGACGTTGGCCGCGAGCGTCCCCGACGGGTAGGTGCGCCTGGTCGTCTTCTCGCTGAAGATGCCGACGATGTCGAGGTCCTTGATCTGGCGCCACTGCTCGGGGGTGAGCCCCTTGGTGATGTAGACGAACTTGTCGGTGCCCGTCAGCTTCTGCTGCAGCGCTGCCTGGTCCATCCCCAGCATCGGGGCCAGCCTGGCTGCAGCCTCGGCGGGGTCCTTGATGAGGTTCTGGTCGGCGGTGACGTTGCGGGACTCGACGGTGATCGCCAGCGGTGCGCCCTCGGAGTCGTAGATGGGCCCGCGGTCGGCGGGCAGCGGCAGCGTGCGGCTGCGCTGGTTCTGGCCCATCGCGGCCAGGTCGTCTCCCTTGAGGACCATGAGGTCGAAGACCCTGCCCGCATAGATGCTCAGCAGCATCAGGACGGCGAAGGTCAGGTAGATCGCGCGCGTCCTGCCCTCACCGCGGCGGAAGGTCCTCGGCGCCGGGATGCTCGAGGGATCGGGCTGCGTGCGCGGTGCGCGGGGTGGGGCGACGGAGCTCACGGGTTCACCCCCTGCTGGGTCGTGGCGGGGGCGGGGCTCACGGCGGGGTCCACCGCGGGGCTGGTCGCCGGGGTCGGTTCCGGGCTGGGAGCGGCTGGGTCGAGGCCGGTCGCGGGGTCGAGCGCGGGATCCACTGCCGGAGCGAGGCCGGTCGACCGGGTCGAGGGCGGGGTCGACGTTCGGATCGGCGGCCGTGGCGGTGGCCGAATCGCTCGATGAGGGCGTCGGGGTGGGCTGGATGCCGGGGGCACCGGCGAAGTCGACTGGCCCGGTCGGCGCGGGCGCCGGCACCGGCTCGCCGAGCACCTTCCCGTCGGACAGGCGCAGGAAGACCGGCGCCGCCGCCGGGACCATGCCGAGCTTGCGCGCCGCCTTCTCGACCTCCCGGGGAGCCTCGGCCTGCTGGACCGAGCGAGCGAGGGCCTCCTCCTTCTCGGCAAGCAGGATCAGGTCGATCTCGAGCTCGTGCTGGCGGAAGGCCCCCTGGCTGATGACGGTGTTCAGCAGCAGGACGGCGAACAGCCCCGCAGCGAGTGCCGCGGTGCACACGAGCAGCATGCGGTGGCGCGGTGACCTGGGCCGGGACGTCGCCACGCGGGGGCGTTCGCGGCGTCGGGGCCCGGGCCCGGGGGCATCGACCACGTCCTGGGACCCGTCGAGTCCGGACATGTCCTCGCGCGGCTCGGCGACGGCCGCACGCTCGTGTCGAGCGGCCGTGCGGGTGGCACGGGTCGTCCGCGTCGTCCGGGATGTTCGGGCGCCCGCAGGTCGGGTCTCGCGGCGGCCTGCCGTACGCGTCGAACTCATTCAGACCTCCCGTGAATCGACCTTCTCCACGGCCCGAAGCCGCACCGAGGCGGCACGCGGGTTTCGCAGGACCTCATCTTCCGACGCTTTCTGCGATCCGCGTGTCAGCACACGCGCAGTGGGTCGCAATTCCTCGGGAATCACCGGAAGCCCGTGCGGGACGATGGGGCTCACGGCGGGCGCCAGGGCCGCCTTCACGATCCGGTCCTCCCCCGAGTGATAGCTCAGGACCACCATCCGGCCACCCACTTCGAGCACGGACAGCGCCGCAGGGATCGCCCTGCGGAGCACGTCGAGCTCGGAGTTGACCTCGATCCGCAGCGCCTGGAACGTGCGCTTGGCAGGGTTGCCCCCGGTCCGCCGGGCAGGTGCTGGGATGGTGTCGCGGATGAGCTCGACCAGGCGGGGGCTGGTGGTGAACGGCTCGCGCTCACGCTCCCGGACGATCGCCCGGGCCAGCGGTCCGGCGAACTTCTCCTCCCCATAGCTGCGAAGGATCCGGGCGAGATCGCCGACGGGGTAGGTGTTGAGCACCTCGGCTGCGGTGATCCCCTGCGTCTGGTCCATCCGCATGTCCAGGAGCGCGTCCTGGGAGTAGGCGAAACCACGATCCGCCACGTCGAGCTGCATCGAGGACACCCCGAGGTCGAACAGGATCGCGTCCACCCGTCGGTAGCCCAACCCGCTGATGGCCGCCGGCAGCTCGTCGTAGACGCAGTGGACCGGCCGGAACCGATCCGCGAACGGTGCAAGCCGGGCGCCAGCCCGCGCCAGCGCCTCGGTGTCGCGGTCCAACCCGACGACGACCAGCTCCGGGTGGGCGGCCAGCATCGCCTCCGCGTGGCCTCCGAGGCCAAGGGTGGCGTCGACCGCCACGGCACCTGGCCGGCTCAGGGCGGGTCCGAGCAGCTCCAGGCAGCGCTCGAGCAGGACGGGCACATGCCCGGCGTCCGTGCTCACCCCGGAGCCATCACGTGGCTGATCAGGTACACGGTGGCGGCCGAGCACAGCACGGAGGCAGGGAGGGCGAGGTACCGGCGGAGCCTGTGCACGGGGCACCTCCTGGGTGGGGAACGGGCCGTACCACCAGGCCCCCCGCCGCGTCTCCGGCGCCGGGGAAGTGGCGTCGGGGTGGTCTCGGCGCCGGGGAAGTGGCGTCGGGATCGCGGAGGGGAATCTCATGGGGCGGACAGGGGCAGCGCTCAGGGCAGGACGACACCACCCTCCTGGTCGAGCTCCGCGAACTCGGCCTCGTGGTGGGACAGGTAGGTCTCCCAGGCGTCTGCGGCCCAGATCTCGATGCGGGTGTCCGCACCGACGACGGTGAGCTCGCGATCCAGGGACGCATAGTCGCGCAGGACTGGCGGCACGGTCAGCCGGCCCTGGCGGTCCAGCGACTCGTCGTAGGCCGAGGAGAAGAACACTCGCGTCATCGCGCGCACGCGGGCATTGGCCTGGGCGCTCGCACGCAGCTCCGCGGCGTAGGTGTCGAACTCGGCGCGCGGCCAGACCACCAGGCAGTGGTCCTGGCCCTTGGTCAGCACCAGTCCCTCGGCGAGGGGCTCACGGAACTTGGCGGGCAGGATGATGCGGCCCTTCTCGTCCAGCTTCGGGAAATGCGTCCCGAGGAACACGGCCACTCACCTCCCTCCCGCCCCCGGTGGCGCACGCACCAGGGCCCAACACATGGCTCCAACGCGCGCCACGATACTCCACATCCCTCCACTTGTCTCCCTATCGGAGGCATTCTCGAGCCCCACCCTCCACATCGCCGTGGAACACGGACCGGCGCCCGGCTGGCCGGTCAGGTGGCGGCCCCCCATCGGTGACGCGGGGGCGATCGGGCGTTCCTCACAGGACCCTGCGAATCGCCGCAGAACCACACTGCATCGCCGGAACTCGTGCCGGGTGGAGGAGTCTCGGCCCCTTCACAGCGTGGGACGGGCCGCTGGATGATCACCCTCCACCACAGGCGTCCGGGTGACCGGGGAGGGTCAGGAGTCGCATGAGGAACAGCAGATGGCAGCTCCCGACCGCGGCCCTGGGTGCCATGGCCCTGGCACTGGGGCTCCTCCTGACCGGTGCTGCCGACGCGGCCACCGCGAGCGCGCCGGTGCTGTTCGCTGATGGGTTCGAGTCCGGGTCGACATCAGCGTGGTCCTCCGGCGCCGGGTTGGTCGTGGGCACCGCCGCCCCCGTGGCCGACGGCACCTACGCGGCACGGGCCACCATGACCGGGTCCCCGGCCTACGCCCAGGGCGAACCTGTCCACCACGACGACCGAGGCCACCACCAGCGTCAAGGTCAACCTCGCCAGCATCTCCGGGACCTCCGCGCTGAACTTCCTGAAGCTGCGCACCGCCACCGGCACCGCACTGGCCGAGGTGTTCATCACCCCCTCACGGGTCCTCGGCCTGCGCAACGACGTCACCGCCGTGGCCACGAACTCCACCACCGTGGTCACCACCGGCACCTGGCACACCATCACCCTGCACGCCATCATCGCCGGGACCACCAGCACCATCGACGTCACCTACGACGGCACCCCCCTGACCACCCTGGGATCCACCACCACCAACCTCGGCACCACCCCCATCGGACGCATCCAGATCGGCGAGAACGTCACCGGCCGCACCGCAGACCTCAGCTACGACACCATCACCACCACCGGCCCCACCCCCACCCCCACCCCCACCCCGAGCGCGACGCCCACCCCGACGCCCACCGCGAGCGCGCCGGTGCTGTTCGCCGATGGGTTCGAGTCCGGGTCGACATCAGCGTGGTCCTCCGGCGCCGGGTTGGTCGTGGGCACCGCCGCCCCCGTGGCCGACGGCACCTACGCGGCACGGGCCACCATGACCGGGTCCCCGGCCTACGCCCAGGGCAACCTGTCCACCACGACGACCGAGGCCACCACCAGCGTCAAGATCAACCTCGCCAGCATCTCCGGGACCTCCGCGCTGAACTTCCTGAAGCTGCGCACCGCCACCGGCACCGCACTGGCCGAGGTGTTCATCACCCCCTCACGGGTCCTCGGCCTGCGCAACGACGTCACCGCCGTGGCCACGAACTCCACCACCGTGGTCACCACCGGCACCTGGCACACCATCACCCTGCACGCCATCATCGCCGGGACCACCAGCACCATCGACGTCACCTACGACGGCACCCCCCTGACCACCCTGGGATCCACCACCACCAACCTCGGCACCACCCCCATCGGACGCATCCAGATCGGCGAGAACGTCACCGGCCGCACCGCAGACCTCAACTACGACACCATCACCGCCACCGGCCCCACCCCCACCCCAACGCCCACCCCGAGCGCTGACCCGGTCCTGATGGCCGCGGGCGACATCGCATGCGACCCGCTGAACTCGGCCTTCAAGGGCGGGGCTGGCACGTCGAACGCCTGCCAGATGAATGCAGTCGGGCAGCTCGTCATGGCCGATCCCACGGTCACAGCGGTCGCTGCGCTCGGCGACGTCCAGTACGAGTGCGGAGGGCTCGCGGCGTTCAACGCCTCCTACGACCAGGCGTGGGGCCGGTTCAAGGCGATGACCTACCCCGCGGTCGGGAACCACGAGTACATCAAGTCCAGCACGACGACAGCTGCCACCGACTGCGACGCAACGGGAACCGCCGCCGGCTACTTCCAGTACTTCGGCGCCCGGGCGGGCCAGGGCGACAAGGGCTACTACAGCTACGACCTGGGGACCTGGCACATCATCGTGCTGAACACAACGTGCAGCGCGTCACCTGCTGTCGGCTGCGGCCCGGGCAGCCCGCAGGAGGTCTGGCTGAGGTCAGACCTCGCGGCACATCCCACCAAGTGCACTCTCGCGTACTTCCACATCCCCGTGTGGACGTCCGGCGGTCGAGCGGCGAACAACGCCCGGACCTTCCAGCAGGACCTCTACAACGCCGGCGCCGAAGTGGTGCTCACCGGCCACGACCACACGTACGAGCGGTTCGCGCCGCAGGACCCCAACGGCAACCCGGATCCCAAGGGCCTCCAGGCGTTCGTCGTGGGCACCGGCGGGGCGAACCACACGGCGATGGCGACCCCGATGCCGAACAGCGTGGTCCGCGATGACAGGACCTTCGGCGTGCTGCGACTCGCGCTGCACGACGGAAGCTACGACTGGCGCTTCATCCCGGTCCCGGGCGGCACGCTGGCCGACTCGGGCACGGCCACCTGCCACTGACCCTGCCGCTGGACCACGCCGGCGGGAGGGGCCGCGGGTCGTTGCTGTCGCCCCTACTGGGCGGCAGGCGGTACCTCCATCGGGCCGGTCTTGGCCGCCGGGAAGTAGTCCTGCCCGACGCCGCTGGCGCGGGTCGGCACCATGACCGAGCGGTCGTAGGTCATGACGACGTCGCCGTCCTGGTTCAGGGCACGGGTCATCATCGAGATGATCCCGAAGTCCGGCCGGGACTTCGACGGGCGCTTGTCGGTGCAGATGCTCTCGGCGTAGATCGTGTCGCCGACATAGACCGGGTGCGTGAGCTTGATGTTGTTCCATCCGAGGTTGGCCACGGCGTTCTGGCTCATGTCGATGACCGACAGGCCGAGCACGAGCCCGACGGTGAACCCGGAGACGACGATGATCCGGCCCTCCGTGATCGGGTTCTGCTGCGACAGGTGCGCGTTGAAGTGCATCTGGTTGGTGTTGCACGTCAGCAGGGTGAACCACGCGTTGTCCGTCTCGGTGATCGTGCGACCGAACGGGTGCTGGTAGGTGTCGCCGACCTCGAAGTCGTCGAAGAAGCGTCCGAGCACGGCGGGATGTACGGTCATGGTTCCTCCTGGATTCGCAACGGGTCGGATCCCATTCTGGCCACGCCATCGGCGACCCCCGCACGCGGGGGGTGGCGCGACATCAGCCCATGGGTGATGCTTGTCCCTTAGTTCCCCGAGGAGGCCAGCCGGCGATGACCGACATGCTCGATCGCACGGTGCTCGACACGGCCGCCCGGATCCGCGCGGGCGTGGACTCCATACTGGCCGGCAAGCCGGAGTCCACCCGAATGGCGCTGACTGTGCTGCTCGCCGGGGGTCACCTGCTGATCGAGGACGTGCCCGGCGTCGGCAAGACGATGCTGGCCAAGAGCCTGGCGCGCACCCTCGGGGTGACTGTGCGGCGCCTGCAGTTCACCCCCGACCTGCTGCCCAGCGACGTCACCGGGGTCTCGGTGTTCAACCAGGAGACCCGGGACTTCGAGTTCCGCCCCGGTGCGATCTTCGCGAACATCGTCCTGGCCGACGAGATCAACCGGGCCTCCCCCAAGACCCAGTCGGCCCTCCTGGAGGCGATGGAGGAGCACCAGGTCACGGTCGACGGCACCACCCACGTCCTGGCAACTCCGTTCCTGGTCATCGCCACCCAGAACCCGGTCGACATGGAGGGCACCTACGCCCTGCCCGAGGCGCAGCGCGACCGGTTCATGGCGAGGATCTCGCTGGGGTACCCCAGCCCGGCAGACGAGTTGCGCATGCTCGCCGAGCACGCCGGGGACGACCCGCTCCTTGGCCTGGCGCCCGCCGCGACGCACGAGGAGCTGGCCGCCCTCATGGGAGCCGTCCGGGAGGTCCACGTCTCGGACCCGGTGCGCAGCCTGGCTGTGGCCGTCACGACTGCCACCCGAACGAATGAGGCCCTGCGCCTGGGCGCCTCGCCCCGGGGCACCCTGCACCTCGTCCGCGCCGCGCGGGCCTGGGCGGCCCTGGACGGGCGAACGTTCGTGCTCCCCGACGACATCCTCATGCTCGCCCCCACTGTGCTGGGCCATCGCGTGCTGCTCTCGGCGCAGACCGCGGCCTCCGGCCGGTCGGGACCTGATGTGATCCGCGCCATCGTCAGCCGGATCCCCCGCTCCTCGTGGAGCTGACATGTCACCCGAACCGACGCCGCAGGCGTCGATCCGCACGCGGGTGGGCCTGACCGGACGCGGCTGGTGGTTCCTTGCCTCCGGCAGCATCCTGGTCGCCGGCGGGATCCTCTGGGGCCTCACTCCTGCCACGCAGTTCGGGGCGCTGGCAGCGATGCTCCCGCTGGCCGCAGCGGCACTGACCCGCAACCCACGGTCCGGGATGGCGCTGCAGCGCACGCTCTCGGCCCATGAGCTGCCCTCGGGTGAGGATCTCAACGTCACCGTCAGCGTGCGCGGTCGGTTCCCCCGTGGCCACAGCCTGCTGCTCGAGGACCAGGCCCCGCCCGAGCTGGGGGGATCGCACCGGTTCGCCCTCAACGGGATGTCGGGGCCCGGGAATCAGCCGGCCCCACTACCGGCTGCGGGCCGGCGCCCGCGGAGCGCACCACCTCGGGCCCATGCGGATCCACGTGATCGATCGTTACGGGATGGTCCACCGGACGATGACTGGCGGCTCCCGGGACGAGGTCGTGGTGTTCCCCCGGGTCGTCACGCTGGATCCGACTGTCCTGGGCGGCGCCTCAGTGGGATCGGGCAGCGGCCACCTCGGGACCCATGGGCACTCCTCGGAGGACGTGATCCCCCGCGACTACCACCCCGGCGACGAGGTCCGGCGCATCGACTGGAAGGCCTCGGCGCGCACCGGGGGCCTGATGGTCCGCAGCGAGGAGAGTCCCTGGCGCTCGGCCGTGACCCTCGTCCTGGACCTGGACGCGGCGAACCACCACGGCCGCGAGCCCGAGTCCTCACTGGATGCTGCATTGAGCATGGGCGCGAGCATCGGGCTCCTGGCACTGGCAAGCGGCTGGGATCTCGTGGTGCGGACCACGGACGACCTCCAGATCTTCTCCGGGTCCCCGATGACCGGGGTGGAGCCCGAGCGGCGCGAGCTGCTCCGGGCGCTGGCCACGGTGCCAGTCAGCCACACGTCCATACCCAGCCCGACATTGCGCCAGTCGGCCGACCGGGCCACGGCGGGCCCCATGATCCTGGTGACCGGGCTGGTGGGCCCTCCTTCCGCCCGCCTGCTGGCCGGGCTCGGCCTGCACAGCACCTCCCGCCTCCTGGTGGCGGTGTCGGCCGACCAGTGGCGGGCACCCTCGGCTGACGCCCCGCGCAATGCGGTCAGGACCCCTCCCGCGTGGGCCGAGGAGTCGTTGGCCCATTTCCGCGTCGCAGGCTGGCGGATCTCCCAGATGTCCCGCGACACCGGAGTGGCGGAGGCCTGGGCCGGACTGGGGGTGCGGCGATGACGCCCACAGTGCGAGCCCCTCGGACCGTCCCGCCGTGGCTGGCCCGCGGGCGGTGGCGGATGACGGCCGTCAGCGCCCTGGCAGTCCTCGTGGCGTCCCTGGCCGTGCAGCCCCTCCTCGACGGAGGATGGTGGCTGCCACGAACCGTGCTGACGGTCACGGTCGTGGCCCTGGTAGGGGGCCTCAGCTCGGACGATCCACCTGCCCGCGCCCCTGCAGCCCGTCGTGCAGGCCGTCGCGCTGCTCATCACGCTCACGGCCCTGTTCGCCCACGATGAGGCTGTGGGGGGCGTGCTCCCGGGGCCGTCGGCGATCACCCGCCTGCGCGACCTGGCGTCCGAGGGACGTGCCTACTCCGAGACGACCCAGGCTCCAGCGGGGCCGAACCCCGGCCTCCTGCTCCTCGTGGTCGCCGGGATCGGCCTGGCTGCGCTGGTGGTGGACACGTTGGCGACGGAGCTGGACCTCCCGGGCTTCAGCCTGGTGCCGCTCGCTGCCCTGTTCGTGGTGCCCTGGGCGATCGACCGAGGCTCGGCACCGGGCTGGACCTTCGTCGCCGTGGCCACCGCCTGGCTCGGCCTCCTGGCCGCGACCCAGCGTCAGCGCGCCTCACTGTGGAGCCCGCGCGCGCGTCCGGGCGCGCCATGGGCGGGGCTCGCCGTGGGGGCAACGGCCACCGTGGTCGCCCTGATGGCCGGCGGGCTCGCCTCCCTGCGCGGGCCCGTCGGACCGCTCGACATCGGCACGGGCTCAGGGTCGGGGACCCTGGAGGTGGACGCGCTGGTCTCCCTGCGCCGATCCCTGGTGAACAACGACGCCCGGCCCGTGATCACGCTGGCCACCACCGCCAGTCGACCCGACTACCTCCGGCTGGCCGTCCTCGAGCTGTTCGACGGGGAGGCGTGGCAGCGCGTCGGCCCGAACGCGACAGGCCCGCAGCCGCCAGCCCGCGCTGATGGCAGCATCCCCTCAGCGGACCAGCCACCCGTGGGTCCGGTGGCCGAGTACCAGCTCGACGTGGGCCCCCTGGGCGGCAAGACGCTGCCCAGTCCGAGCGGTTCCTACCTGTCCATGAGCGACTGGCCCGTGACGTGGGACCAGCGCACCTCCCTTCCGGAGCGTGCTGACGGGGACAGCGTCGAGGGGGCGCGGATCGCCCTGATGGCGACGGCGCCCGAGCTCGACCCCGACGTCCTGCGCGCCGCGAGCACCGTGCCGCCCAGGGTCGACCAGGTGTTCGGCGAGAACCTCGCGGACCCCGCCGCGCTCACCGGTGAGGAGCTCCCGCAGCTGGCACGCGACATCACAGCCGGATCTGCAACGCCCTTCGACGCAGCGATCGCCCTGCAGCGCTGGTTCACGACCGAGGGCAACTTCACGTACTCCACGCAGGTCCAGGGCGGATCCGATGACGACGCACTCGCCACCTTCCTCGACGAGCGGGTCGGCTACTGCGAGCAGTTCGCCGCCACGATGGCGCTGATGGCCCGGTCGGTCGGCATCCCCGCCCGGGTGGCCGTGGGGTTCACCCAGGGCCGGCGCGAGGGTCAGCAGTGGGTCATCCGCGGGACCGACGCCCACGCGTGGCCCGAGCTCTGGATGGGCTCCGCGGGGTGGGTCCGCTTCGAGCCGACGCCCGGGGCCCCGACGACCAGCACCCCCGCCTACACCCTCTCGACGTCGGGCGAGACCCCGACGGCCTCACCGTCCCAGTCCTCGCCCGGCGCCTCGGCGAGCGGTGCCGACCGCCCGACCCGGCTGCCCGACGAGCAGGACGGTGGCAGCGCCGGCCAGCAGTCGAGCGGGTCGGGCCTCCCCGTGCGCACGGTCCTCGTGGTCCTTGCCCTCGTCCTGCTGATGCTGCCCGCGGCGGTGCGACTCGTGCGCCGGGGGCGCCGGGTTCGCACCGGTGACGGGGAGTCGGCCTTCCGGGAGGTGGTCGACGTGATGGTGGACCTGCGACTCGGCGCCCAGTCCGCCACCCCCCGGTCCACGCTGGCCGAGGTGGCTGACCTCGCGCGCGGCCAGGACGGGGCCAGGGCCACGACGGACCGGGGGCAGGTCGATGAGGCCGTGGCGCGGATCCTGCGGGCGGTGGAGTGGCAGCGGTACGGGACCCCGGTGGCGACATCCGGAGCACGACCGCCGGGAGCAGGTCAGCCGGAGTCGTCCACCGCCGGCGTGCTCCTGGTCGAGCGGGAGGCCGGTCCCGGGACCGCCCTGCGCCCGGGAGCGCTGGCCGGGGACGTCCGGATCGTCCGACGAGCCCTGGGCCGTCGGGCCGGGTGGATGCGTCGTGGGGTGGCGACCGTTGCCCCCCGCTCAGTCCTCGCCGGAATCTGGGCTCGGGGGGGCGGCAGGGGCGGCTCGGGCGCGGGTTAGGCTGTGCCACCGTCGATCCCACTGATCGACCGGACCCCACACCAAGGCAGGTTCCCCGATGTCAGATGCTCCGTTGGACCAGGTCAAGCCCGGCTGTGAGCCGTTCGCCGCGGAGGGCTCCGGGGACAACGCCCGGATCGGCGTCGTGCTGGTGCACGGGTTCACCGGATCGCCGGACAGCACGGTCCCGTGGGCGAAGTACCTCAATGAGCGCGGGTACACGGTCAACGCCCTGCGTCTGCCCGGTCACGGGACGACCTGGGAGGACGCCAACACGAAGAAGTTCGCCGACCTGCAGGGGGCGGTGGACGACGCGTTCGAGGACATGGCGTCGCGAACCGACACCGTCTTCCTGATGAGCCAGTCCTTCGGGTGCGCCCTCGCCCTGCGCGTGGCTGGGGAGCGCGCCGGCGCAGTCGCGGGCCTGGTCCTGGTGAATCCGTGGGTGCGGGCCGACGGTGTCGCCAGCTGGCAGAAGCACCTGGCCCCGTTCCAGCGGTTCCTGCCCTACCTGGCCAAGAGCATGCCGGGAGTTGCCAGCGACATCGCCGACCCTGCCAAGGTCGAGCTCGGCTACGACAAGATCCCCGTCGTGCTGGTCGCCGAGACCCTCAACACGTGCTTCCATCAGCTCAAGCCGCTGCTGGGCCAGATCACGGCGCCGATCCAACTGGACGTGTCGGTGACTGACCACGTGCTCGCCCCCAACAACGCGGAACTGATCCGGGCCGAGGTGCGCTCACCGATCGAGGAGATCGCCCTGGATCGCTCCTACCACGTGGCGTCCCTGGACTACGACGCGGAGAAGATCTTCGCAGCGTCGGTGGGGTTCATCGAGGCGCACGCCTGAGGGTCCGTCCCCACGTACGAAAGACGGCCCCATCCGCATCGGGTGGGGCCGTTGCCGTGACTGCCAACGGGTGGAGCCTGCGGGTGGGTCAGAAGTCGCCGGTCTCGCGGCGACGACGCCAGCGCTCCTCCATGCGATCGGACAGGGACTCACCCGACCGCTGCCTGTTCCGGGAGGACTTGCGCGTGCGACTGGAGATGTTGGTGGGTGCACCCGGCCCCTCCGGGGTTGCCGGTTGCTCGGGTCCGGGACGCAGGGCACTGATCGCCAGCCACAGGCCACCCAGCATCGCCAGGAAGCCGAGGACGCCGACGATCACGAGCTTGGCGGCCACTCCCGCGACCAGCAGGCCGAGGCCGACGAGCAGCCCGACCACTCCGATTGCGATGCGCCGACGGTCGCCCGCTGCCCCTCGGGCACTGCGCATGCTGGTGGCGAACTTGGGGTCCTCGGCATAGAGGGCACGCTCCATCTGCTCGAGGAGGCGCTGTTCGTGCTCGGAGAGTGGCACTGTGACCTCCTGCTGGGCGTCGGGAACGGCCTGACACAACACAGAATAGGCAGGGTTCGCCGAATAGGAAACCCGAAGCGGCATGTTACCCACGACCAGTTGGTCGAGCGGGGGATGGCGCGCCCGTTCCGTCGGATTCCTGAGCCCGGCCCGGGGCCGGCCGAGTGTCGTCGGAGGCGGGTTCTGGCAGCAGCCGCGCCGGGCGGACGCTGCCCGATCCGAACCTGGCGGACAACCTGTCGACGGCCTCCTCAGCCTCGCGCCACCCCCGATCCGGGGCCCCGAGGATGAGCTGGGACTCGACCTCCTCGCTGTCGAGGATGCCCTCGACGCGGACGCCGACCAGCCTGATCCGCGCCCGGTCCAGGTGCAGGGCCTGGTACAGGGCCCGGGCCTCGTGGAAGATCTCGCGGCTGGAGTCGGTGGGCACCTTGCGCTTGCGCGACCGGGTGATGGTGGTGAAGTCGGCGAAGCGAACCTTGATCGAGACCGTGGTGCCTGAGAACCCCGCTCGCCGCATCCGGGAGCCCACCCTCTCCGAGAGCCGCAGCAGCTCGGCCAGGATCACCTCCTGGTCGTCGATGTCGCGGGCGAACGTCTCCTCGGCCCCCACGCTGCGCTCACGCTCGTGCGTGCTGACGACACGGTCGTCGCGGCCCCAGGCGAGCTCGGCGAGGTGGGCACCGGACGCCTGGCCCAGCGCGCGGACGAGGGTCGCCCGGGGTGTGTGGGCGATGTCGGCGACCGTGCGCAGTCCGAGGCGGTGCAGCTGCTCCTCGGTGCGCTCCCCCACTCCCCAGAGCGCCCCGACAGGCATGGGGTGCAGGAAGGAGATGACGCGGTCAGCGGGAACCACCAGCAACCCGTCGGGCTTGCAGTGGGTGGAGGCCAGCTTGGCGACGAACTTGGTGGGAGCCACCCCCACCGAGCACGTGATGCCCTGCTCGTCGTGCACCTGGGCACGGATCATCTCGGCGATCGCCCGGGGCGGCCCGTGGGTGCGACGGGCGCCGGAGACGTCAAGGAATGCCTCGTCGAGGCCCAGCACCTCCACTCGGGAGGTGATGGCGGTGAACATCTCCATGACCGAGGCGGAGACCTCCGCGTAGTGGGAGGGGTCCGGGGGCACGACGATGATGTCGGGGGCCAGCCGCAGCGCCCGGCTCATCGGCATCGCGGAGTGGATTCCATGCTGGCGAGCCTCGTAGGTGGCGGCGACCACCACACCCCGGCTGCCGGAGCCGCCGACGATCATCGCCCTTCCGCGCAGCTCTGGACGCCTGGCGACCTCCACGGAGGCGAAGAAGGCGTCCATGTCCACATGCAGGATCGGGCATCCCGCGTCGTCCTCGCCCAGACCAGTGGGCGCCACCGGCCGGTTGATCTGGCTGCGGCTCACATGGCACCTCCTCGTGCTCTTCCTACCACCCGCTGCTCCCGGGGCTGGCGTGCCAGAGCTTGCCGGGTGCGCGGGTCCGGGCCGCGGGGGCCTTCGGCGGCACCACGGCGGGGTCCTCCCCTGCGGGCTTGATGTCAGCGTAGGGCGACTGCTTGAAGCCGCTGGCATGCACCAGGACCCGGCGGCGCTGGCCCATCCCCCCGGCAGCCGTTCGGCCGATCCCGACCGGCGAGCGTCCGGCTCCCCTCCCGGTATCCGCCGCAACCTCCTCGACTGGGACGTCGACGACCTCGACGGCCTTCCGCGCCCGGGTGTCGACCGTCGGGAAGGAGGCGACGTACTCGGCCACCGCGTCCCGGCCACCGGCCTGCCAGATCTCATGGACGACCCCGAGGTCCCAGCAGCCGGTCGCCCGGACCGAGATGCCACGTGGTCCGGTGCGCCTGGTCACCCCCCTGACCATCAGCAGCCAGCCGGCGAAGACCGTGCTGGCGTAGGGGTCCTGGGCATCCTCGAAGAAGGTGGCATCGACCGGCCCGGTCGAGTCGTCCAGGGTGAGGAACACGACCCGTCGGCCGCTGCGGATCGGCGGGGTCTGGGTGGCGACCTTCACCCCGGCGACCCAGACCTGGCTCTGGGAGCGCTGGGCCAGCAGGTCGCGGGCGGGCACCACGGCGAGGTCGGCGAGCATCGGCCGATAGAAGTCCAGCACGTGGTGGCTGACGTCCATCCCGAGGACGTCGAGCTCGGCACGCACGCCCTCCCCCGTCGACATCTCCGGCAGCCCGCTGCTGTGCCCGTGGCCCCCCAGGGCCAGCTCGAGGGACAGCTGCACCTCGCTGGGCCGGACCGCAGCCGGGGCCTGCGACTGGGCGGCGGCGGCCACGGCCGGGTCGGTCGGGCCGGGGGGACCCTCCGACCCGACCGCCCGGCCGGCTCCCCAGGCATGGGCAGCCCGCTCGGCGCGGGGGTCGGCACGGGTATCGGTGCGCCGCGGTGCACGGCGACCGCGCCCGCTGCCTGCCCGGGCGCTGCGTGCCAGCCGCTCGCAGTCGGCCACCTCCAGCAGGAGGTCGCGTCGGGTGATCTGGCCGCGCAGCCGCGCACCGGCGGACAGGTCGATCCCGTAGATGGAGTCGAACCCCCCGGCCAGCACCAGGTTCTCCACGACGGGGGTGGCCACGGCGGCCCGCTGCCAGAAGTCCGACAGGGAGGCGTACGGCTGGCCGGCGACGATCCGCTCCACCTCGGCCGAGGAGATGCCCTTGACCTCGGTCAACGGCAGCCGGATCCCGTGGGCGCTGCCGTCGGGCAGGCCGGGCAGGGTCGGACGGGCCGCGGGGGTGGGACAGGCCTCAACCCGGTACACGACGTCCGAGCGGTTGACGTCCAGGCCGAGGATGCTGATCCCCAGGTTGCGGGCATCGTCGAGGATCAGCCGCTTGGGGTACATGCCCGGGTCGTGGGTGAGCACCCCGGCCAGGAACTCCGCCGGGTGGTGGGCCTTCAGCCAGGCCGACTGGTAGGTGGGCAGGGCGAACGCCGCCGCGTGGGCCTTGCAGAACCCGAAGGAGGCGAAGGCACGCAGCACGTCCCAGACCCGCTCGACCACCTCGAGGCGATAGCCGCGCTCGAGCGCCAGGGGGTAGAACCATGCCCGGACCTGGGCCTGGCCCTCCGGGGAGCCCATCGTCCGGCGGACCTCGTCAGCCTGGGCGAGGCTGCACCCGGTCATCACCGCGATGATGCCGATGACCTGCTCGTGGAAGACGACCACACCATGGGTCTCGGCGATCACCGGTTCGAGATCGGGATGGATCAGGTCCGCATCGGCCCAACCCTGGCGCGCCCGCAGGAACGGGGTGACCATGTCGGACTTCACCGGGCCCGGCCGGAACAACGAGATGTCGACGATGATGTCGGCGAAGGTCTCGGGGGCGAACTTGCCGATCAGCTCGCGCTGGCCCGGTGACTCGATCTGGAAGCAGCCCAGGGTGTGGGTGGTGCGGATCATTGCGAAGGTGTCCGGGTCGTCCAACGCGACGGCGTCCAGCACGATCGGCTCCCCGCCGATGCGGACCACCTCGTCGAGGGCATGGGCCATCGCCGACTGCATCCGGATGCCGAGGACGTCGAGCTTGAGGAACCCCATCTCCTCGACGGCGTCCTTGTCGAACTGGCTCATCGGGAACCCCATCCAGCTGGCCTCCACCGGGGTTCGGTCCAGCAGGGAGCCGTCGCTGAGCAGGACGCCGCAGGGGTGCAGCGCGACGTGCCGGGGCAGGCCGTCGAGGGCCTCCACCAGGTCCAGGAACCCGTCCAGGCGCCCCTGCGCGGCCAGCCTCCCCATCCCGGAGCTGCGCAGCTCGGGCAGGTCTTCCAGTGCGGCACGGGCATCCCGGGCCCGGATGTGCGGGAACGCCTTGGCGAAGGCGTCGATCTCGCCGGGGGGCAGTCCGAGCGCGGCGCCCACGTCACGGACCGCGTGGCGCACCCGGTAGGTGTCCATCATCGAGACGGCCACACAGCGCTGGCCGCCGAACCGCTCGAGGATCCGGGTGTAGATCTCGGTGCGCCGGGCGGACTCCACATCGATGTCGATGTCGGGAAGCGCCTGACGCAGCGGGGACAGGAAGCGCTCCATGATCAGCCCGTGCTCCAGGGGGTTGACCCCGGAGATGCCGAGCACGTGGTTGACCAGGCTGCCTGCCCCGGACCCCCGGGCCGCGACCCGCACGCCCATCTCCTTGATCAGGTCGACGACCTCAGCCACGGTCAGGAAGTAGCCGCCGTAGCCGAGGGTCGCGATGGTCGCCAGCTCCGCGTCGAGCCGCTCGGTGGCCGCCCGGTGCGTGCGCAGGGTGGTGTACCGCCGGTCGACCTCCGCCCGACAGCGGTGGAGCAGCACCCGGTCGGCCATCGCGGCCTGGGCCGACGCCGGGGCGCTGCGGATCTGCTCCCGGCCCAGTCCGGGGGCACCTGCGGGGAACAGGATGTCGAGCTCGGGGACGTGCACCGAGCCGATGCCCATGTCGGCGGCTGGGTCCAGCCGGCAGGAGTCCGCCAGGTCACGGGTCGCCGCCAGCAGCCGCTGCGCCCCCGACCGACCCACGGAGGCGGCGGTGGCCACCTCGTGGGCCACCACGTGCATCTCGTGAGCATCCTTCAGGTAGCCCTGTGCGTTGGCGCGGTCCAGGTGCCGGGGGTTCAGGGGGACCAGCCTGCGGATCGCATCCAGGACATCGGCGACCGGGGCCTGCTCCGGAGTCAGGTGGCGGACCGCGTTGGTGAGCACGGCCGGGGCCCCCACCCTGCCGGCGAAGGCCAGCATCCGGGCGGCGAACGCGCTGGACAGGGTGGGTCGGTCCCCGCGCGCCCCGCTGCGATGGGACACCACCTCGATGGACACCTCCGCTCCCAGCACCTGGCGCCACCCTGCGAGCAGGTGCTCGGCCTCGTCAGGCCGGCGGCGGGCCAGCGCCCGACCCACGTCGGAGTCCGGCCCGAGCAGCGCCACCAGCCCCTGCGCATGCTCGCCGAGCATCGGCAGCGTCACCAGCGGACGACCACGCTCCCCGGACAGGTGCGCTGCGGAGACCACCCGGCACAACGAGGCCCAGCCCACGCCACCGCGGGCGAGCAGCACGACCCGCGGATGCCCCGGGTCCACCGCCACCCCTCCCCTGGCCGGCGTGGGGACACGGTGCGGTCGGGCCGCTGGGCCGGAGGGCGACACCTGCGGGTCGACCGCGAGGTCCACGCCGAGGATCGGGCTGATGCCCGCCTCCCGACAGGCCAGCGCGAAGGCCACCGCCCCATAGGCACCGTCACGATCGGTCAGCGCGAGGGCATCCTGGCCCATCGCCGCAGCCCGCTCCACGAGCGCCTCCGGCCGGGAGGTCCCGTACCGCAGCGAGTAACCCGAGGCCACGTGCAGGTGGACGAATTCCGACACCGCGCACGCCTAGAACTCGTTGGGCAGGATCGACTGCTGGTCGACCCCGATCACCGCGGCGACCTGCACCAGGAAGGACTCGGCGTCGCGCACCAGGTCATCGGCCTCCCGCTGGCTGACCACAGGGAGCCCGGCGTCGGCCGCAGCACGCTTCGTGGCGTTGGCCGCGAAGAAGACGGCCCACTCCTGCATCTGCGGGGCGACCACGGGCAGCAGCGTCCAGACACTGCGGATGCGCCCCTGGCGCACCGGATGCGCCCGGGCTGCCAGGACGGCGGCCGCCGCGCGCAGCGCCGCCAGGTGGGCGGTGGCGTACCGGCGGGCCGGATCCGGGGTCGCGTAGGCCTCGAGCAGGCCCCGGGCTGCACTGCCCAGCAGCTCGCGGGCCTGGTAGGGCACAGGGGGGCTCATGGGAACGGCGCTCATCTCACTCCTCCTCGTCGAATCAGCTCTCGTGCACCACGGATGTGGTGTCAGTCCATCGCCCGGGCCAGGACCCAGCGGTCGGCCACCATGTCCCGACGCAGGTCGTACACACCGGATGCGTCCGAGCGGCCCGCCTGCGCCTCGACGCGCCACACCTCGTGCTCGTGCGCGGGGAGGGCGCCCTCGAGCGCACGACGCGACCCGCCCCACCACGCACTCGACTCGATCCAGTGGGCGATCACGGCGCGCACCACGTACAGCCGCCCGCGCCACAGGAACTGGTCGGGCTGGTCCTCGAGGGGGCGCTCCCCTGCTCGGCGGACATCGATCGGATCGGCATACGTGCGGCTCATTGCGTCCTCCTGGCAGTGATGTGATCGCGTGCCGGGGAAGACGGCTGTGCGGGGGGATCGGCCTGCACTCCTGCGCTTCCCTCGCCGAGGCACAGGCCGATCCCCGGGTGCTGACGGTCCGGGGTCGGCGGTTCCACCAGCACCACGTTCGAACGGGTGTTCGAACTGGCTTCACCGTACGCCCCCGGTCTGACACCGTCAACCCCCGGTGCCCGGGGACACTGGAGGGCCATGACCCGGCACGCCGCACAGGGTCCAGCTGCCCCTCTCGATGACATCCAGGGCCTGCGCTGTGACGACGTCGGGGTTGACGCGGCGATCCGCCTGTGGAAGCATTCGAACATCAGTTCGATGCATGCCGTCATGCAGCGCCGAACATCTCGGCGATTCGATGGTGCGGCACAGGTGTCCCGGGCGTTGGATCCGGGCGCCGCAGGGTGCGGGCAGCCCTGCGGCACTTGATGAGGTGGGGACGGCGAAGTCCGTGTGACGCAGTCCTGATGATGTGAGGCCCGATCCGATCTCGTTGTCGCGCAATGCATCTGTGATGCTCCGCGACTCCATGGGGAAGGCCGTCCATGTCGGTTCTGTGTGAGCTTGAGGCAATCGAACTCCAGGTCGAGTACCTGACGGGAGGCGCCCGGACCGACCCGGGGAGCCCGCACGACCCGGGAGCCGTGCCGAGAATGCGCGAAGCCAGCCTCCCCCGGGCGACCTCGGGGACGCGCTGCTACGCCTCGGTCGGGTGGTGGAGCGGCTGGGGGCGTTGCGGGCACTCTGGGCCGAGCAGTTCGAGGGCGCGTCCGAGTGGGCGGCTGATGGTGCCCGGTCCGGATCGGCGTGGATAGCCGCGCGGGCGAGCGAGCATCCGTCGTCAGCACGCACACGGATGCATTCCGGGCGCGACCTGCGCGCGTTGCCTCTGATGGCCGATGCCGCCCTGCGGGGTGAGGTCCGACTGGGCCACGTCCGTCTCCTGGTGGGGGCCGCCCGCGGTAAGCCACACCGGTGGGCCGCCCTGGCCGCGGTCGAGGCACTGGCCACCAGGACGGCCGCGGAGGTCAGCGAGCCAAGATTCGCCCGGTTCGTGGAACGCTGGGCAGCCCTGGCCGACGCCCAGCACGACGCATCATTGCGCGCCCAGGGGATCGACGTCCCGGTCACCGACCATCGCGCCTCCGAGCACGCCGAACGCCGCGAGCTCTTCCTGTCCCGCTACGGTGCTGACGGGATGTGGGCGCTGTCCGGGACCCTGGACACTGAGACCGGGCTGGCTCTGTCGATGGCCCTGGAGTCACGTGTGTGAAGCGATCCGCGCGGAGGATCGCGAACGGGACCTCGCCCAGTTGCGTCACGACGCGCTTGCGGTCCTGCTCAACGGCCAGCTCTCCGCCGGGCTCCCCGTGCACAAGGGGGTCCGCCCCCACATCATGGTCATCACCCGCGACGATGAGACCCTGCCCTTCATCCACGGTCCCGATCAGCAGGACCTCGCCGCCCCCTCGCAGGCCGAACTCCTGGACCGCACCGACGGGACCGTGGGCGGGCTATGGCTCACCGGGCTCGCACGCCAACGCCTGTCCTGCGACGCCGTGACACAGCCGCTCGTCATCGACGCCGACGGGGTCCCACTGCGGCTCGGTCGATCCGCGCGGGTCGTGCCACCGGCGCTGCGCAGGGTCATCGACCTGCGCGACCGGCACTGCGCGTTCGCCGGGTGCTCAGCGCCAGCGATGTGGTGCCAGGCGCACCACATGGTCCACTGGGAGGACGGAGGGCCGACCGACGAACGCAACCTCGTGCTGGTGTGCCAGTTCCATCACAACGCCGTCCACGAACGCGGATTCGGGCTGCGATGGTCACCGGACGGCCACCAGATCGAGACCGTGCGACCCGACAGATCCGTGATCGTGATCGCCGAGGGCCAGAACGCAGCTGGTACCCCAGTGAGCACCCTTGCAGCCGGCCATCTCAATGGCCTGCCACCATCCTCTGCTGCGGGGATACTGGAGCCATGCCCGAGACCCCCGCCGTCGTGAGCCTGCACATCTGGGGGGTCCCTGCCCGCAACGTGCCCATGGCGGTCACGAACATGGCCCGCCACCGACGGCCTGCGCGCGCCCTTCCAGGGGTCCGGTTCGCCAAGCTGCTGGGCACGGGGAACGGGCGCACCTTCACCCCGCTGGACGCCGACGCACGGCACTGGGGGGTGCTGCTGTGCTGGGACGACGAGCACGGACCGGAGCAGTTCGCCGACTCCCGCGTCGCCCGGGACTGGGACCGGATCGCCGAGGAGTCGGCCACATGGGTCATGCGCCCGCTGAGCAGCCGAGGGCTCTGGGCCAAGCAGCAGCCGTTCGGCGACCCGGTGCCGGCCCGATGGGACGGCCCCATCGCGGCGGTCACCCGGGGACGGATCCGGCCCCGGATGTGGCGCACCTTCTGGAGCTCGGTGCCCCCCGTGGCCCTCGACGTCAAGCAGGGCGGCGGACTCACCTTCGCGATGGGGATCGGCGAGGCCCCGGTCGGGCTGCAGGGCACCTTCTCGACCTGGTCCGACGGCGCCGCGCTCTCGGCCTTCGCCTACCGCCGCCCTGCCCACCAGCAGGTGATCGCCCAGACCGCGCAGCTCGACTGGTACTCCGAGGAGCTGTTCGCGCGGTTCGCCCTGCTCTCCGCCGAGGGCACCGTCGCCGGCCGGCCCGTCCCGGCACCCGGTGCCGCGTAGACCGACGCCGCAGCCCGGCGGCTCCCCTCGGGGTGTGGATGGCTGGTTGCCCTGATCGGCAACCTGGCAGATCCTCGCGCCATGGACGAAGGGGGAGCATCATGGCTGTCATGGCCGCCGACACCGCATTCACCCGCGCCGACCTGGACGCGCTGCCAGAGGACGGTCGCCGCCACGAGCTCCTCGACGGCGCGTTCCTGGTGACCCCGTCGCCGGGCTTCGCCCACCAGGACGTCCAGATGCGCCTGATCGACCTCCTGCGACCGGCCCTGCCCTCAGGACTGGTCATGCTGGCCGGGCCCTTCGATGTCGTCCTCTCGGAGCGCACCGTCGTGGTTCCCGATCTCCTCGTGGCACCCAGGTCGCAGTTCACCGCGCGGGACCTGCCCGGCGCCCCGCTGCTGGCCGTCGAGATCCGCTCCCCCTCGACCGCCCTGATCGACCGCACCACCAAGCGCCACCTCTACGAGCAGGCGGGCGTGCCCTGCTACTGGCTGGTGGATCCGATCGCGCCGTCGATCACGGTCCTGGAGCTCATCGACGGACAGTACTCCGAGCGGGCCCACCTGGTCGCTGACGCCACTGTCACCTTGAGCGCCCCGTTCCCGGTGGAGCTCAGCGCGCTGGCACTGCGCCCAGCCTAGGATCGAGGGCGTGCCCGCCACCGCCTCGCCGACCCTGCGCGCACTGCCGTGGGTCCTCGGGGCGGTCGGAGTCCTCTCGCAGATCGTGTGGGTTCTGGTCCCTGAGGACCTGCGCGACGCGACCACCATCACCTCGGTGCTGCTGCTGGCCGCTGCTGGGGCGTGCCACGCAGCCGTGCACCGCGGCATCGGCTGGGCAGCGGCCCTCTACGGCACGACGGTGGCGATCGGCCTGGCGGTCGAGGCCGTCGGCACGGCGACCGGATACCCGTTCGGGGCCTACCGGTACGGCGACCGCCTGGGACCGATGCTGCTCGATGTCCCGCTGCTGATCCCCCTGGCCTGGTGCATGGCCGCCTACCCGATGCTGCTGCTCGCCCGGCGGCTGGCCACGCGACGCTGGCAGGTGGTCCTGATCGGGGCCTGGACCATCACCGCGTGGGACCTGTTCCTCGACCCGCAGATGGTCGGCGAGGGGCACTGGGCCTTCACCGACCCGACCCCTGCCCTGCCCGGCTCCCCGGGGATCCCACTGAGCAACTACGCCGGCTGGTTCGCCACCGGACTGCTCATCTTCTGGCTGCTGGACCACCTGCCGCGGACCACGGCGGACGACCGGATGCCGCACCTGCTCATGCTCTGGATCTACGCCTCGAACGTGATGGCTGCGGCCGTGTTCTTCGGCCGTCCCGCGGTCGCCCTCTGGGGCGGGCTCGCGATGGGCCTCACGGTGATCCCGTGGGCCCGCCTGGTGGTTCCCGAGCTGCGGCGCGATCCCCAGCACAACCTGGTCGGCGCGCGGTGAGACCAGCGCGCGCCGCGGTCCTGGCCGCGACCGCCCTCGCGACCGGGCTGACCGCGCACACCGCGTGGAACACGCGGCACCTGCGGTCCGCTCCGATCCCCGCAGCCGGCGACCCGATCGAGCACTCGCGCGTGACCGTCCTGCTGCCCGCGCGCGACGAGGCCCATCGGATCGAGCCGTGCCTCGGGGGCCTGCTGGCCCAGGACCATCCGAGCATGCGCGTCATCGTCCTCGATGACGGCTCCACGGACGGGACAGGTGACCTCGTCCGGGCCCGGATCCGCGACGACCCGCGGTTCGAGGTGCTCGACGGCGGCTCCGAGCACCCCCCGGCGGGATGGTTGGGCAAGCCATGGGCCTGCGCGCGGCTGGCCGAGGCAGCGCTCGCCGCGGCAGCAGCCCGCGGCGCCCGCGAGGGCCCCGACCTGCTGCTGTTCGTGGACGCGGACGTCGTCCTGGCTCAGGACGCGGTGCGCCGGGTGGCCGCCCTCATGCGTGACTCCGGCCTCGACCTGGCCAGCCCCTACCCGCGCCAGATCGCCCTGACGGTGGCCGAACGACTCGTCCAGCCCCTGCTGCAGTGGTCCTGGCTGACCACGCTCCCGCTGGGCCTGGCCGAGGACTCACCGCGACCGTCCCTCACCGCCGCCAACGGCCAGGTGCTGGCGATCACGCCAGCCGCCTACGAGCGGTCCGGCGGCCACGGCGCGGTCCGTCACGAGGTGCTGGAGGACATCGCCCTGGCGCGTGCGGTCAAGGCCTCCGGGGGGCGGGCCAACGTCACGAACGGCACCGACCTGGCCACCTGCCGGATGTACACCAGCGGCGAGGAGCTCGTCGACGGGTACACGAAGTCGCTCTGGGCGGCGTTCGGCTCCCCGCTGGGGGCCGTCGGTGCCACTGGCCTGTTGACCTTCGCCTACGTGCTCCCGCCCGCCGCGATGCTGCTCGCCCCGTCGCCCGGAACCCGGGCCCTCGGTGCCGCCGGGTACGCAGCCGGGGTGGCGGGGCGGGTCCTCGTCGCCCGGAGCACCGGCGGCCGGGTCACCGACGCGTGGTCGCACCCCCTGTCGATCCTCGCCCTCGGCGGCCTGACGGGCCTGTCGTGGTGGCGCCATCAGCGCGGCCAGCTCGCATGGAAGGGCCGCCAGGTCCACATCCGCGACGTCCCGGACGAGCACATCCCCTGACCCGGCGCCCGCGTCAACGCAGGGACATCGCCCGCTCGGACATCGCGGTGATGGTCAGGGCGGGGTTCACGCCGATGTTGGCCGGGACCACGCTGCCGTCGAGCACGCGCAGGTCCTCGTGCACGTCGCCGTCGGGTGTTGCGAAGACCCTGTGGGCGGTGTCGACCACACCCTCGGCGGGAGACCGGGCTATCACCACGCCACCGAGGATGTGCGCGGTCGAGCCGACGCCGAGCACCGGATCGAGCAGGGTTCCGTAGGCCGTCCCGCCGCTGGCCCGCGCGACAGCCGTTGCGGCAGCGTTCGCCTGCGGGAGGTACGTCGGGATCGCCGGGGCACCTGGAGCCAGCCGCGAGCGCAGGCCCCACCCGAGTGGCCCGCGCCGCAGCTGCAGGGAGATCTCGTTGTCGTCGTGCTGCATGACCGTCAGCACAGTGACGCGTCGGTACCAGTCGCGCGCCCGCGCGTTGGCAGTCGCGCCGGCGGGGTCCCGGAGGAAGGCCAGCGCCGTGGCCCGGGCGCGGGATCCCTGCGTGTCGCCCTCGACGAGGGGCGAGAGGTACCAGCGCATGAACCCGAACGAGCGGGGGAACCGGTTGTTGGTGACGTGGGTCAGGTCATCGGGATGGAAGTCGCTGCTGATGGTCGCGCCGTCGGTGACATCCGCACCGCCCGCCGGCTGGAGCACGGCGGTGAACGCCTCGGAGTTCGTGCGCACGTGCTCCCCGAGCGCAGGCGAGGCCCACGGCAGGCTCCGCCAGCGATCCCGCGAGGCGAGCAGGAGCTCGGTGGTTCCCAGCACCCCGGCGCTGAGGACCACCTCGCGGGCCGCGATGCTGCCGGCCGGTGCACCGCGACGAAGCGGGTCGGCCAGGTGCAGCCGCCAGCCTCCCCCGGCCAGCCGCTCGAGCCGGACCACCTTCGATCGGGGTTGCACCCGCGCGCCCAGCTCCTCGGCCCGGGCCAGGTAGGTACGGTCGATGCTGTTCTTGGCGCCGTGCGGGCAGCCGGTGATGCACGCCCCGCAGCGCACGCAGTCGGCGAAGGAGATCCCCTGCGGGGTGGGGGCGAACGTGTCGGCCACGCCGAGCTCGTTCGCCGCCGACCGCAGCCAGGCGTCCTGGGCGCTCGAGTGGGGGTTCGTCTGGCGACCCAGCATCCCGGCCGCCGTCTCGTAGTGCGGGTCGAGCTCCGCCGCCCAGTCCAGCCCAGTGGCAGCCCAACCCGGGGCCTCCCACGCGTCGGGCCTCGGGTGCAGCAGCACCCCGGCATAGACGATCGAACCGCCCCCGACCCCGACCCCGTGCACCACCATCACGTGGCGCAGCAGCGACTGCTGGAAGTAGCCGTGCAGCCTCACGCGGGGCTCCCAGAGCAGGTCGCGCGTCCGACGACCCCCGGCCGCCAGATCCTCCGGGGTGAGCCGGCGCCCCTGTTCGAGGACCACCACCGAGCGTCCTGCCTGCGAATGGCGCAGGGCGGCCACGCCACCGCCGAATCCCGAACCCACGATCGCGACGTCGACATCCCATGTGCCCATGTCCACAGCCTCCCGCCCAGGGGGTCCCGATGCGATCCGGGGACTCCCAGAAGTGCGACGACACGTAGGGTTCCGGGCATGGCACGCATCATCGTGATCGGCGCCGGCATGGGCGGGATGGCCGCCGCAGCCCGGCTGCGGGTCAAGGGCCACGACGTGGTCGTGATCGAGTCCAGCGACACCCACGGCGGCAAGCTGGGGACCTTCCGGCGCGACGGGTTCGCGTTCGACACCGGCCCCAGCCTGTTCACGATCCCCGCTGTGTACCGCGACCTGTTCCTCAAGACCGGTGCCGCCCTGGAGGACAGCATCGACCTGGTCCCCCTCGACCCGGGGTTCACGTACCGCTTCGCTGACGGCTCGACCCTGCCCATGCCCGGGGTGGGGGTCGGCATGGGCGCCGCGGCGATGGGCGATGCCTTCGGCGGGCAGTCGGCCGACCAGTGGCGGGCGCTGATGGAGCGTGCGGGACGGATGTGGGCGGCCACCCGCCGCCCGTTCCTGGAGTCCCCGCTGACCGGTGCCCGTGACCTGATCCCCCTGGCGCGGGACCTCGGCGCCGTGCGCACGGTCGCCCCGTGGCAGACGCTGCGCGGGCTCGGGCACGGCACCCTGACCGACTGGCGTGCCAGGCAGGTGTTCGACCGCTACGCCACGTACTCCGGTTCGGATCCGCGCAGGGCACCGGCGGTGCTGGCCACGATCCCCTACGTCGAGGCGACCTTCGGGGCCTGGCACATCGCCGGCGGCCTGCGGAACCTCGGCGACGCGCTGCGCGCCCGGCTCGACGAGCGCGGGGTGCACGGTGCGCCTGTCCACGCCGGCCACCCGGATCCTGCTCACGGGGGAGCGTGTGTCCGGCGTGGAGACCGCCGACGGCGAGGTCCTGCCGGCTGACGTCGTGGTCGCCAATGCCGACGCGAGCCAGGTCTACGGCACGCTCCTGGGAGACCGGGCCCCGCGCGATCCGGTGCGCAGGCTGGCCCGGGCCACGCCCTCGCTGTCGGGGTTCGTGATGCTCCTGGCCGTCCAGGGGCGGACGCCGGGCCTGACCCACAACAACGTGTGGTTCCCCCGGGACTACGACGCGGAGTTCGACGCCGTCTTCGCCCGGCGCCCCCGACCCGTCGACGACCCCACGATCTACGCCTGCGTGCCCTGACGACCCGGGCATGCGTCCTGCCGACGGCGAGGCCTGGTTCGTCCTGGTCAACGCCCCGCGGCACTCCCCCGGTGGCCAGGCGCCGGGAACGATCGACTGGGACGCTCCGGGCCGTGCGGACGTCTACGCCGATCGGGTCCTGGCCCGCCTCGCCGAACGGGGCACCGACCTGACAGGGCGTGTCCTCTGGCGCGAGCTGCGCACCCCCGCCGATCTCGAGCGCGCCACCGGCGCCCCCGGCGGGGCGATCTACGGGACCTCGTCCAACGGTGCCCGCGCGGCCTTCCTGCGCCCGCAGAACGCCTCACCCGTGCCCGGCCTGTTCCTCGTGGGTGGGTCGGCGCACCCGGGCGGCGGGCTCCCGCTTGTCGGGATGTCGGCCGAGATCGTCGCCAACCTGGTCGGACGCGCCTGACGAAACGCCCCGCGCCGCGGCGGGCGGGCCCCGCGAGCGCTACCCGGGCGGCGCGCTGTCGGTCCATCCGGCCAGGCGACCCCCGCGTGACACGGACTGCAGCGCGCGCTCCGTGGCCGCACGCGCCCCCAGCGTGCTGACGATCAGCAGCCGGTCACCGACCTTCACGCGTGTCGTGCTGTCGGGCACCAGCGTGTGACCGCTGCGGACGACGAGCGAGACGACCGCCCCGCTCGGCAGGGGCAGCTCGCTGATGTAGGTGCCGGCCACGCGCGACCCCGGCGGGATGTCGAGGTTGAGCAGCGCCGCCTGCATCGAGTCCAGGGGCGCGGCTTCGACGGTCAGCTCGCCGATCTGCTCGTCGCGGACCAGCCCCAGCCTTCGTCCGAGCATCGGCATCGTGGGCGACTGCAGGAGCGTGAGCAGGATCACCAGCAGCAGGGTCACGTCGAAGATCAGCTCACCGTCCGAGACATCGGACCCCAGGGGGATGGTCGCGAAGATGATGGGCACCGCGCCGCGCAGGCCCGCCCACGAGGCGAACGCGACCCATTGCCATGGCAGTGCAGGGGTTCGCGTGACCCGAGTGGCCCAACCGTCCCGGACGAACGCCCCCATCGACGCCGCGACGCTCAGCGGGCGGGCGACGACCAGGAGCAGCGCGCCCGCCAGGAGCGCGATCCCGACGGCATCCCCGAGCCGGCTCGGGACGGCCAGCAGCCCGAGCATGACGAACAGTCCGATCTGGACCGTCCACGCCAGCCCCTCGATGAAGCCGAGCACCGAACGCCGGTGCGGCAGGGGCGAGGCCGCCATCATCAGGGCGACCACGTACACGGCGGCGAACCCGGACGTGTGCAGCACGACTGCCAGCCCGTAGGCGAGCATGAGCAGCGCGATCACGGCAACGGGGTACAGCCCGGAGGCCGGCAGGGCCAGGCGGGGAAGCAGCCAGCGGGCGAACATGCCCACCAACCCCCCGATGGCCAAGCCGCCCACGAGCTCGGCGAGCACCACGATCGGGATCAGCCAGACGGGCATGTCGCCGGCCGCGGTCGTGGACAGCAGGACCACGAGGACGACGACGGGCGCGTCGTTGAGCCCGGACTCCGCCTCGATCAGTGTCTGGAGGCGCGAGGGCAGCCGCAGTCCCCTGGCCACGGTGAACACGGCGGCGGCATCGGTCGGGGCCAGGACCGCGGCGATGAGCACGCAGGTGCGCAGGTCGAGCCCTGCGACCAGGTGCAGGGGAATGGCCACCAGCCCGATGCTGATCGCCACCCCGACCGTGGCCAGCAGGATTGCAGGTACGACGACCGGTCGGACGCTCGCGGTCCGGGTCGTCAGGCCGCCCTCGGCCAGGATGATCACCAGGCCCATGTACCCCAGCGCCGTGGCCAGCTGCGCGTCGTTGAAGACGATGCCGCCGGGACCGTCCTCGCCCAGCAGCAGTCCCAGGCCCAGGTAGAACAGCAGGCCCGGCATGCCGAACCGTGCCGCGACCCTGACGCCACCCACGGCGACCAGCACGACGACCGCGACGATCAGGCTGATCCACGCAGCCTGCTCGGCGTCCATCAGCCACCGCCGCCGAGCCGGCGCCGGACCACGACCAGCACCTGGAGCAGGCCGATCACCCCAAGGCCCACCAGGGCCCAGGCACCCAGCGTTGCCCATCCGGGGTCGTCGTCCGGGCGGGCCGCGCTGGCCAGCAGGAACATGACCACGACGATGACCCTCGTCGGACGCTCGTTGACGCTGAGCACCCCCACCTCGGTCATTCCCGCCCCGCCGGCGCGGGCACGCGCGTACTCCTGCAACCAGCAGAGCGCCACCGCGGCGACGCACACCTGCCCCGGCGCCCCGGCCACCCAGAGGGTGGCCGCGAAGGCGGCGTCACTGATCCGGTCCGCGACCGCGTCGAGCACTGCCCCCCAGGCACTCGTGCGCCCGGTCATCACGGCGACCGCCCCGTCGAGGGAGTCGAACAACCCGCTGAGGGCGATGATGAGCGCCGCCGCAAGGACTCCACCGCGACCCAGCGAGGCGAGGAGGGGCGCCGAGCATGCGATGAGCAGCCCGAGGAGCGTCACACCGTCCGGTGGCACGCGCAGGCGGGCCAGCGGCGCCGCGACGGCGTGCACGAGGGTCAGCCAGCCGCCGACGACTCCTGTCGGCCGGGCGCCCCCATGCAGCGTCGACCACTGCGCGAGGTAGGTGTCGCGGTCCATGTTCAGAGCAAGGACCAGCCGACGGTCAGGCTGACGACGACCGACCCCTCGCCGGCATCCAGCGACATCGTCCCGGCCGCATCCGAGGCCGCCCTCGCAGCCATGCGCATCGGCCCTGGCGGTCGCGGTGACGCGGCCGTCTCATCGATCGACAGGACCTCGCCGAGCTCACGTCCCGCGAGGGCCGCCAACTGGCGGGCACGCGCGAGGGCGTCGGCCCACGCGGCATCCCGCGCGCGGCCCATCAGGCCAGACGCGTCGCTATGCCGGAACGCGACCCCGTGGACGCGCGCCGCGTCCCCGCCCGCCTCCACGACCGCGGTCAGCAGGTCGCCGGCGGCCTCGATGTCCCGGGTCGTCGCCGTGAGCTGGACGGCAGCCTGGAACCCCGCCACTGTCGGGTACTCGTCGTAGACCGGGGTGAGGCTGACCGCGGAGGAGGAGAGCTGCGACTCGGCGACGCCCGAGCCGAGCAGCACGGCGCGCATCTGCTCCAGCGCCTCGGCGGACGAGGCGAGCGCACCGGCTGCTGACGGCCTGCGGACCTCCGAGCCCACGGTGATGACGCACTCGTCGCGAGCGCCCACCGCGGTCCCGGAGCCGGTGACCCAGATGCCCTTGTCCATGCCCACCTCCTGCGTCTGCTGGTGCCCTACCGGGTGAGCCTCGAGAAGATCTCGCGCGTGGCGGTCGAGCGGTTGAGCGTGTAGAAGTGCAGCCCCGGAGCACCATCGGCCAGGAGCTTCTCGCAGAGCTCGGTGGCCACCTCGATGCCCAGGTCGGTCACGGCCACTGGGTCGTCTGCCACCGCCCGGAAGCGCGCCGCCAGCTCGTCGGGGAAGGCAGCGCCGGACAGCACTGAGAACCGCTCGATCTGGCGCACGTTGGTCACGGGCATGATCCCGGGGAGGATCGGCATGGTCACGCCCTGCTCGGTGGCCCGATGCACCATCGCGAAGTAGTCGTCAGCGCGGAAGAAGAACTGGGTGATGGCGAAGGTGGCACCCGCGTGCTCCTTGGCCGCCAGCACGCGCGCGTCGGCAGCAAGGTCCGGCGACTCCGGATGCCCCTCCGGGAACGCCGCCACCCCGATCGTGAAGTCCCCGGACCTGCGGGCGAGGCGGACCAGCTCATCCGCGTGCGACAGACCGCCCGGAACCGGGGACCATGGGCTCCCCGGGCCACCCGGGGGATCGCCGCGCAGCGCCAGCAGGTTCGTGATGCCCGCGAGCTGGTAGCGGGTGAGCACCTCGCGCAGCTCGTCCTGGGTCGCCCCGACGCAGGTCAGGTGGGCGACGGCGTCCATCCCCGTCTCGTTGAGGATGCGGCTGGTGATGCGCACGGTCCTGTCGCGCGTCGAGCCGCCGGCCCCGTAGGTGACCGAGACGAAGGTCGGGGACAGAGGGGCCAGGTCCGAGATCGCCGACCACAGCTGGCGCTCTCCCTCGTCGGTCTTCGGCGGGAAGAACTCGAAGGAGAACACGGGCTCGCCGGAGGTCAGGCGCCGGCTCAGCTCGACGGACATCACAGGCTCCTGGCGGTGGCGGCAACGGCGAGCTCCTCGAGGGCAGTTCCGGCACCGGCAGCCAGGTCGGCGCCGTCGAGGGCCGCGATGGCCTCCTGTGTCCGACTGCCGATGAGGGCCTCGACCTCGTCGAGTGCGCCGGTCGCCACGATGATCCGGCGCAGGTCGTCGATCGCCTCGCTCCCGAGGTGCGGATCACCCAGGCCCTCTCGCAGATGGGCCGCCTGTTCGGCTGTCGCCCGCTGCATGGCCGTGGCCACGAGGATCGTGCGCTTGCCCTCGCGCAGGTCGTCGCCAGCAGGCTTCCCGGTCTCGGCCGGGTCCCCGAACACGCCCAAGACGTCGTCCCGCAGCTGGAACGCCTCACCGAGCGGCAAGCCGTAGCGGGACAGCGCGTCCATGAATGCGTCGTCCGCCCCGGCCAGGGCGGCCCCGAGGTGCAGGGGTCGCTCGATCGTGTACTTGGCCGACTTGTAGCGCACCACGAGCAGGGCGCGCTCGACCGACCCGCCGCCGCGAGCCTGCTCCAGGAGGTCCAGGTACTGACCGGCCATCAGCTCGGTGCGCATGCGGTCGTACACGACCTTCGCCCGCGCCAGGGCCTCTGGGCCGAATCCCGAGCGGTAGATCATCTCGTCGGCCCAGCTCAGGCAGAGGTCGCCGAGCAGGATCGCCGCCCCGTCGCCGAAGCGTTGGGAGTCCCCCGACCACGTCGATCCCCGGTGCAGCGTGGCGTACCGGCGATGCGCGGCGGGCTTGCCGCGACGCATGTCCGAGTCGTCCATGACGTCGTCATGCACGAGGGCACATGCCTGCAGGAGCTCGAGTCCTGCCGCGGCGTGCAGGGCGCTCTCGACCTGCTCACCTCCGGCTCCGAGGTAGCCCCACATGCAGAAGGCCGGGCGCAGCCGCTTGCCCCCGGCCAGCAGCTCAGCGAGCCAGTCGGTGAAGTGCCTGAGGTCCGGCGAGATGCCTGCCAGGATCTGCGCCTGCTCGACCAGGAAGGCATCGAGGGTCCCCTGGACCGAGGCACGCAGGTGCTCGGAGCTGAGGCGGGGTTCGGGCGTCATGGCGCACAGCCTAGGGCCCCGAGGGCAATTGCGGGCCGGACCTCCCACCGGGTCGGCCGTCCCGCGCCACGCGATCAGCCCCCG
The DNA here is from genome assembly GCA_963700395.1 of uncultured Actinomycetes bacterium. Lineage (GTDB taxonomy): Bacteria > Actinomycetota > Actinomycetes > S36-B12 > CAIYMF01 > Prado023. The sequence continues at coordinate 982,789 of CAVOXI010000001.1, forward strand.
AGGATCTTGGCCTTCTGCGCAGCGAACTCCTCCTCAGTGAGCACCCCAGCTGCCTTGAGCTCGCCGAGCTTCTGCAGCTGGGTGATGGTGTCCTCCGCCGGTGCGGTGGGAGCCGGGGCAGCCGGAGCCGCAGGCGCAGCAGGAGCGACGGGGGCCGCTGGGGCTGTCTGGGCGGCCTGCTGGGCTGCGAGGGCCTGCGCCACCGCCGCGTCGATGGCAGCCTGCTGGGCCTGCGCGGCGTCCTCGGCCCGGTACCGGGCCAGCTCCTCGGCCTGCGCCTGCTGGGCGGCAGCAGCCTGCTGGGCGCCCTGCTGCTGGGCCGCAGCCTGCTGCTGGGCCATCGCCTGATCCTGCTTCGACGGTCCGGACATGGCCCCCGACACGCCCCTGGACACCGCCGTTGCTGTGCCTGCCACGACTGCCGTACGTGCCATGGTGCCCACGAGCCCGGGGCGCCCCATCCGCCTGCGCATCAGATGTCTCCTTCTTCGTCGTCTGCCAATGCCTGGATCGCGGCCGAGATCACGTCAGCGGGGATCCGCTGCATCCCGGCGAGGTACCCGCCGGACTCCCGGACGGCTGAGGCGATCCGGGCCATCCACGAGTTCTCCCAGACCACGACCAGCGCCGAGGTGCTCGGCTCGAGGTCCGCGGCCATGAGGTCGAGGTCCTCGTCGTTGAGCAGGTCCAACTGGTCGCCGGTGAGCCCGGCGAAGGCGTCGGCGACGGCCGCGTCCTCCACCTCGATGACCGTGGTCGCGCCGTCCGCGTCCTTGCTGATGAAGGCCAGGTCGATGATGTGGACGGTCCCGCTGTCGTTGAGCTCGGCGAGCGCCGGGGCCACATCCCCGTTGAAGTCATTGCCCTCGAAGACCACGAGCGCGATGTCCACTGGACCGATGGAGTTCGGATCCAGGAGTTGTGCCATGTGCGATCCCTTCGTAGTGCCTACTGTGAGGTCTGCCGACGCTAGCAGCCGGATCCAGCTGGAGGCCGGACGAGCGACCGGCCATGAACAGCGAACGGCCCTCGGGGCGTGTTCCTCGACGTGGTCGCGCATTCGCTGAGGTCCCCCGGGGGGCCTACGGTTGGCCCATGAGACTCCCCCTGAGCGATGCCGGTCCGGTCGTGGGCCCCACGGACAACGTCGTGATCGTGGGTGCCGGGCTGGGCGGGCTGAGCGCCGCCCTGCGACTGGCCGGGGCGGGCCGGACGGTGACGATCCTCGAGCGCGAGGCCGTCCCGGGCGGTCGCGCCGGTGTCATCGAGGACTCGGGCTACCGCTTCGACACCGGTCCGACCGTCCTGACGATGCCGGGCCTGATCGAGGACGCGTTCGCCTGCGTCGGCGAGGAGATGTCCGACTGGCTCGAGCTGGCCCCGGTCAGCCCGGTGTACCGGACCTACTTCCCCGATGGTTCGCAGCTCGACGTGCACTCCGATGTCGATGCGATGGCCGACGAGATCGCCGAGGTGATCGGCCCGGACGAGGCCGCCGGCTACCGCCGCTACATCGACTTCGCGACCGAGCTCTACGAGCTCGAGATGGCCGACTTCATCGACCGCAACATCGACAGCCCGTTCGACCTGCTGACCCCCAACCTGGCCCGGCTGGTCGCGATCGGCGGGTTCCGCCGGATGGCGCCCAAGGCCAACGACTACCTGCGCGACCCGCGGACGCAGCGGGTCTTCTCCTTCCAGGCCATGTATGCCGGGATGAGCCCGCACGACGCGCTGTCCATCTACTCCGTCATCGCCTACATGGACTCGGTCGCGGGCGTCTTCTTCCCCAAGGGTGGGATGCACGCGGTGCCCACGGCCATGGCAGCCGCCGCCGAGAAGCACGGGGTGACCATCCGCTACTCGACGACTGTGGCCTCCGTCGAGCATGACGGGTCACGGGCCTCGGCCGTCATCACCACCGATGGCGAGCGGATCCCCGCGGACGTGGTCGTGCTCAACCCCGACCTCCCCGTCGCCTACCGCGACCTGCTGGGATTCGAGCCGTGGAACGTCCGGCGCCTGACCTACTCCCCGAGCTGCGCGGTGCTGCTGGCCGGATCCTCGGCGCACTACTCGAAGATCGCCCACCACAACATCCACTTCGGCCGGTCCTGGGACGGCGTGTTCACCGACCTCATCGACCGCGGCCGGCTCATGGCCGACCCGAGCCTCTTCCTGACCAACCCCACGCGGTCCGACCCCTCTCTGGCCCCGGACGGCAAGCAGTCGTACTACGTGCTGTTCCCGACGCCCAACCTCGATGCGTCGATCGACTGGAGGGTCGAGGCACCCCGCTACCGCGACCACATGGTCTCGGTCCTCGAGGAGCGCGGGTACGTCGGCTTCGGCGACGCCATCGAGGTCGAGCACCTGACGACGCCGCTGGACTGGGCAGAGCAGGGCATGGAGCGCGGGTCGCCCTTCGCCTCCGCGCACTCGTTCAGCCAGACCGGCCCGTTCCGCCCGGGCAACCGCTGGGGCGAGAACGTGGTGTTCACGGGGTCAGGGACTCAGCCCGGCGTGGGTGTCCCGATGGTGCTGATCTCGGGTCGGATCGCAGCCGAGCGCGTCGTCGGACCGCTCCCGCGCTCGCTGTCGCGCTGAGCCCGCTGAGGCGTCCCCGCGACGCGGAGCCGCTACGGAGGTGCTCCACGCTCCGGGCTGGACGCCTGGAACCGTGGATCGAGGGTCTGGCTGCTGGCGGTTGCCCAGTGGGCTGACCCAGCGGGACAGCCCGGAACGCCCACGTGGCGTAGCGGCAGTACCCTGCCAACATGGCGGTGCCGCGCGAACCTCGCAAGCCCGGATCGACCGGGCCATGGCTGCGCACTATGCGCTGCCCGGGTTCCTGGGGAGCGCACTGTTGGCCCTGGGAGCCCTCGGAGTGGGGTGGCTGCCGGCCAACTCGCCACTCATCGACGTCGGCATCGTGAGCACGTTGCGATCCACGACAGCCGGGGAGGTGCTGTCGCGGGTGGCGGTCTTCGCCGGTGTCGCCCTGCTGCTGCAGACCTGGCTGGTGCTCGGCCACGACGTCCTCGACGACCTCGAGCGCGACGACCGCCGCCTCGTGATCATCCTGGCGATCTGGATGGCACCGCTGCTGCTCATGCCTCCCCTGTTCAGCCGCGACGCGTACGCGTACTTCGCCCAGGGCCAGCTGGTGCTCGCCGGCCTCAACCCCTACGAGAACGGGGTCTCGGCGCTGCCGGGGTGGTTCCTGACGGGTGCGGATCCGCTGTGGGCCGAGTCCCCGACGCCCTACGGGCCGGCTTTCCTGATCCTCCAGCAGGGCGTGGCGGCTGTGGCCGGGACCCACGCCTTCGTGGGGGCGCTGTTGTTCCGGCTGATCGCCCTGACCGGCATCGCCATGATGATCGTCTACCTGCCGAGACTGGCCCACGCGCACGGCATCGACCCGCCGAAGGCTGTCTGGCTGGCCCTGCTCAACCCGCTGGTCCTCATGCACTTCGTCGCGGGGGCCCACAACGACGCCCTCATGGTCGGGCTGATGGTGGCCGGGCTGACCCTGGCGGTCGAACGGCATCCGGTCATCGGGATCGTCCTGATCGGCCTGGCAGGGGCCGTGAAGCCGATCGCGCTGGTGGTGCTGCCCTTCGCCGGCCTGCTCTGGGCGGGCACCCGAGCCAGCTGGCCACAGCGGATCTGGGCCTGGGTGCGGGCCTCGGCCATCGTGCTGACCGTCTTCGCCGTGCTGTCCCTCGCCGTGGGGGTGGGCCTGGGCTGGGTCGCGTCCCTCAGCACCCCCGGAACGGTGCGGACATGGCTCTCGCCGCCCACTGCCATCGGGATGGTCGTGGGCAGCATCCTGGACTGGGTCGGCGTGGGCTCCGTCGACGGTGCGGTGAGCTTCTTCCGTGCCGTGGCGATGGTCGCCGGCGCCGGGATCGCCCTGTACCTGGTTCTGCGGCCCGAGGGTCGCTCGCCCGTGCGCGGCGCCGCCCTGGTCCTGCTGACCGTCGTGGCGTTGGGGCCCGTCGTCCAGCCGTGGTACCTGCTGTGGGCGCTTCCGCTGCTGGCGGCGACCGGACTGACCGGCACGCAGCTGCGTGCTGTCATGATCGTGTCGACGATCCTCGTGCTCCACGGGATGGTCGAGTCCAACGCGACCGCGGACACGCTCGTGGACTTCTTCCGCGACGGCCTGGCCGCCGTCTTCGCACTGGCGATGGTCAGCGTCGTGCTGGTCTCGAGCCCCGGCGAGCGACGGCTCATCCTGAGCGACCCGGTCGACCGTGGCATGCGCCCCCGGACCGGCGGGGCGCGCCGGCGAGCCGGTGCCCTCATCGTTCAGCCCGCGGGCTCCTCGATCTCGTAGTCCTCGTCGAGGAACACCTCGCCGGCGCTGCGATGCTGCCCCAGGGACAGCTGCGGCCCGTCACCGATCAGCACGACGCGAGCCGCCAGGTCGGACTCCTCCCAGGCCGCCAGGACGTCGCGGAAGACGTCGATGGCGATCGCGAACTGCTCGGGCTCGGCAGCAGCCATGTCCCCCCATCCCGACCACAGGATCAGCAGGCCATCAGCATCGTCGAGGTCCTCGATCTCGTCGAACTCCTGGGACTCCAGGCACTCCTCGAAGGCGTCCCAGTTGTGCCCGAAGTAGTCCGGGAAGCCGAACCCGGCCGCGCACGCCTCGAAGAAGGACGCGCGCCCCCCTCCCTCGGGGACCTCGATGAGCACCGAGGCCCAGTCGAGCAGGGCGGCGAGCTCGGCAGCCGCATCCGAATCAGGGGCGTCCCGCCACAGTGCGATCCGATTGCTCATCCGGACACGACCTCTCTGAAGCTCGAGTAGTGATCGGAGGTGTAGAACCGGGAGCCATCATCGCCCCCGACGATCCGGCGTGCGCCACGGTCGTCGGACCCCGGCGTGATCACGGTGTACTCGGCGTAGAAGCCCTTCGGCTGGGCGGGCAGGATCCCCTCGCGGTTGCTGAAGGTGGACCCGTCCTCGTCATACGGGAACGGACCGTCGGATGCGATCAGCTCGAGGGTCTCGATCCCCTCCGGCGGCAGCTGCGCGACTGTCATCGTCGCCAGGTCCGAGGTGGGCGCGGCAGGTGCCAGGTCCGCGTACTGCGCCCGGGTGGCAGCAACCTGATCGGCGCCCCCCACCGCCCCGGTCCCGAGCTCGGAGGTCGTTCCGGCACACCCGGCCAGTGCGATCAGGCCGATGAACGCGGAAGCCAGCCGCAATCGCATGGTCACGGCTGCAGCATCCCACATTCGCCACGCAGCCCCGGCGGTGAGATGGGAGGATGGCGCCCATGTCACGGCGGGAACTCGATGCGGCAGGGATCACCGATCCCCCGATGCGGGCGGCATACGAGGCCTGCCGGGAGCTGCACGCCCATCACGGCCGCACGTACTACCTGGCCACCCGACTGCTGCCGCCGGGGAAGCGACCGTTCGTGCACGCCCTGTACGGCTTCGCGCGGTACGCCGACGAGATCGTGGACGACCTCGACTCGGCCCTGAGCCCGCAGCAGCGGGCCGACGAGCTGACCCGCTGGGGTGACCAGGTCCTGGCCGACCTCGCCCGCGGTCACTCCGAGGACCCGATCGCCCGGGCCCTGGTCGACACCGCCATGCGGTTCGCGATCCCGCATCAGACCTTCGACGACTTCCTGACCTCGATGCGGATGGACCTCACCGTCACCGAGTACCCAACATTCGCCGACCTGGCCGTCTACGTGCACGGGTCGGCGGCCGTGATCGGCCGGCAGATGGTGCACGTCCTGGGCACCAGGGAACCCGCCGACCTGCCTGAGGCCCTCGACCGCGCCGACGACCTCGGGGTCGCGTTCCAGCTGGCCAACTTCATCCGCGACGTCGGCGAGGACCTCGAGCGTGGCCGGGTCTACCTCCCCCTCGACGAGCTCGAGCGCTTCGCCGTGGGTCGCGCCGACCTCGAGCGCCGGGTGCTGACGCCCGCAGATCCGGCTCGCGCTGGAGTTCCAGGTGCGCCGCGTCCGCCAGCTGCAGTCACGCGCGGAGCCGGGCATCGCGCTGCTGCGACCCGAGGCGCAGCCGTGCATCGAGGCCGCCAGCGAGCTCTACTGCGGCATCGTCGACGCCGTCGAGGAGATCGACTACCAGGTGTTCGACCGCCGAGCGACGGTCGGCAACGGCCGGCGCCTTCGGGTGGCCGGCGCGGCGTGGCGCGAGGCGCTGCGGGCCCGCCGACGAGCCGCCTGAGCCGCCTGAGCCGCCTGAGCGACGATCAGCCCGACCGGCCGGTCGGGTCCACGGGGGGCGCGGGGGGCGGCGTGCGTCCCCCGACCCGTGCCAGCATCGGGACCAGCGAAGCAAGCGGCGGACCGGCCATCGGCTCGCGCTGCACCCCACGCCTGCCCCACAGCACCCAGAGGGTGAGCGTGAGCATGACGAGGGCGAACCCGAACATGAGGTCCTCCACGGGCGCGAAGAGGATCCGGCCGTCGCCGAACGCCGGCGGCGGACCGTCCTGCGGAGTGCTGGAGCCAATGATGTCCGCTCCGGAGTACCGCACGATCCGGAAACCGGTCAGGACGCCGTTCGTGACCAGCTGGAAGAAGACGATGATGGGGTACGCCATCCAGAAGACGCGCCGGGTGAGCAGCCGGGTGCGCACGATCCACAGGTCCCAGACGACGACAGCGAGCACCCCCACGACCGAGAGCTGGGTGTAGGTCATGACTCCGCCTCCGGGTCCGAGTCCGGCACCTCGTCACCGACCGGCAGCCCCGTGGCCGAGCGGACAGCCTCGAGCGTGAGGATCGCCGCGATCGGCACGACGAGGAAGAACACCAGCTCATCGACGGGCAGGTCACCCGGCAGCCGCAGCCCGGTGATCAGCGACTCGTCGAACCACCAGTGACCGGAGCTGATGGCGTAGACGTCCCAGAGCGCGAACACCAGCGCCACGGGCAGCACGGAGAGCAGGAGCCGTCGCCAGCGCCGCAGGACGCGCGTGCGCAGGCCGAACTCCAGCCACCCCGCGCCGACGAGGATGAAGGCCATGACAGCCAGGTACGACCAGTGACCCACTGCTCAGCCCTCCCCGGGGAACATCGCCGCAGGAGACGCGTCCGGGTCGGCGAGGGCGCTCGGATGCGTGCCCGGAGTGCCCGTGGGGTGGGCGAGCATGGCCCGCCGCGCGGCGACGAGGTCGCGCGGGCGCCCGGACGTGCACACCCCCAGCAGACGATCGTCGGCATCGACCGTGAACGCGGTCCACCCCTCGGACAACCGATCCCCGGCCCCTCTGCGCCAGATCACGCGTCCCACTGCCGGGACCCCCAGCACGAGCAGGGTGCGCCCTGCGATGTCGCTGAAGACGTACGGGATCGGATCGGCTGCGGGCAGGGTGGGTGGCCGCCCCCACCAAGCCGGCTCCGCCCCTCCGTCGACCCACTGCGCGACCGCTGGAGCGACCGTCTCCGGCGCGTTCAGGGCCTCGGTCCAGTGCCCACCCGGCAGGTGAGCCCCGTAGCGTGGCGACCAGCGGTCCGCGGCGTCACCCACGGCGAACACCCCCGGCATGCTCGAACGGCCCCACGGATCGACCAGAACGGCCCCGCCGGCGCCTCGATCCACGTCCGACCCTGCGAGCCACGTCGTGGCCGGACGCACCCCCAGGGCAACGAGCACGTGGTCGGCGGGGGCACCCAGCACGGCCAGCGCCCCCGGTGCCGGCTCCACCTCGCGCACCGGTCGCCCGAGGTGGAGCCGGACACCCGCGCCGGCCAACCAACCCTCGACACGCTCAGACACCTCGTGCGGCACGCGTCCGGCCAGCACGGTCCCCGCTGCCTCGAACAGGTCGACCACCGCCCCTCGTGCGGCGGCCGTCGCTGCGGCCTCGCAACCGACCCACCCACCGCCCACGGTCGCCAACCGGACCCCAGGTCTCACCCGCGACCAGAGCGTCGCCGCCTCGGCCCGCGTGTGCAGCACCTGCACCTCGTGCCGGGCCCAGCCCCCGGGCATGACGGGGTTCGCACCGGTGGCCACCACGACGGCGCGCGCGACGACCTCGCTCCCGTCCGAGCACGCGACGCTCAGCCGGCCACTGCGTCCCTCGCCGCGCTGTCCCTCGCCGCGCTGTGGCCCGAGCCCCTCGGCGCGCACGCCCAACCGCACCTCATCGGCATGGGCCCACACGTCCACGCCCATCGCGGGACGCAGGTCGACCTCCGCGTCGGGCTCCTTGGTCAGGGGCGGGCGATCGTACGGCGGTTCCGCCTCCGCCCCGAGCAGGATGATCCCCCCGCGCACGCCTGCCGCCCGGAGCAACTGGCACGTGCGGGCGCCCGCCAGCCCGGCGCCCACGACCACCACATCCGCCACGAGCCAGCAGCCTAACCGGCGAGTTCATCGGCGGCTCCTAGAATTGGCCCGTGACCCCGTCCCTGCCTCCGCCCCCGACCGGGGTCGACGCGCTGGTTGGCAGGGTCCTGGACGGGCGCTACCGGGTCGAGTCCTTCCTCGCCCGTGGGGGAATGGCCACCATCTACCGGGGCGCCGACCTCCGGCTCGACCGCACCGTTGCCATCAAGGTGATGCACCCGACGTTCGCCACCGATCCCGGCTTCGTCGACCGCTTCGAGCGCGAGGCGCGCGCGGCCGCACGGCTCAACAGCCCGTACGCCGTGGCCGTCCACGACCAGGGCAATGACGCCGGAGTCACCTACCTGGTCATGGAGTACGTGCCCGGGCACACCGTTCGTGACGTGCTGCGCACGCACGGCGCGCTGCCCCCCGCGCAGGCCCTGGCGATCATCGACCCCGTGCTGCAGGCCCTGGCCGCAGCCCACCGCGCCGGCTACATCCATCGCGACGTGAAGCCCGAGAACGTCCTGATCTCCGAGGACGGCCGGGTCAAGGTCACGGACTTCGGCCTCGCCCGCGCCATCGAGGGCGTCGACTCCGGCAAGACCCATGGCCTGCTGCTCGGGACCGTCGCCTACCTGTCACCCGAGCAGGTCGAGCACGACCGGACCGATGCGCGCTCCGACGTCTACAGCGCCGGGATCCTGCTGTTCGAACTCGTGACCGGCCAGGTGCCCTTCACCGCCTCGGCCCCGATGCAGGTGGCCTACCGGCATGTCCACGAGGATGTCCCCGCACCCTCGTCGATCAAGCCGGGGATCCCTGAGGGGATCGACGCGCTGGTGCTGCGCGCCACGCGGCGGAACCCCGACCAGCGCTTCGGGGACGCCGACGCGTTCCTCGCCGCGGCACGCGTCCAGAAGGACACGCTGCCCGCGGCACAGCCCTGGGCGCCGTCGCCCACCGACACGCTGGTCGTGAACCGGGAGGTAGGGGCAGGCGCGGCCGCAGCGGCTGGTGCTGCAGCCGCCGGCGCTGGAGCGGCCGCGGCAGCCGGCGCAGACGAGGGCCACGTCGCCGAGGATCCCCTCGACGCCCCCGCGTGGGTGAACCAGCCCGCGGGGCGTCCTGCCGCGCCGGCGCCACGCACGCCGGACGACGCATACGACCCCCCGCCTGCCCTCGGATCGGGCTGCGCTCGCCCAGCCCGACGGTGAGGCCTACGTCACCGAAGTGAGTCACCAGACCTCACCGGACGCGCCCAACCGCCCCCGCCGCGGCCGCAAGGCCCTGTGGCTGGGGGGGCTGGCGCTCGTCAGCGTCGTGGCCCTGCTGGCGCTCGTGTTCGGCCCCCTGCAGCGGGTCACCGTCCCGGACCTCCTGGGCAGGACCCCCACGGAGGCGGCCGCGATCCTGGCCACCTCGAACCTCAACCTCGACGCCGAGGAGACCGGCTTCAGCGAGGAGTACGCCAAGGGCGTCATCATGTCCACCGATCCCGGGCCGACGTCCTCGGCGAGGACCGGCAGCACTGTCCGGGCGGTCGTCAGCAAGGGCCCGGAGCGCTACGAGGTGCCCAAGCTCAAGAAGCTCACCCTCAAGGAGGCGCAGGTCGCTCTCGGGGCTGCCAACCTCGAGCTCGGCGAGCAGACCGAGGCCTACCACGACTCGGTGAAGAAGGGCGACATCATCAGCAGCGACCCGCCTGCTGGGGAGTCCGTGAAGCCGGGCACCAAGGTCGCCGTCGTGGTCTCCAAGGGCCCTGAGCCGGTCACGATGCCAACCCTTGAGGGAACCGATGGCGACGCTGCCGAGGCGCAGCTGAAGGGCCTCGGCCTCGACGTCGACCGCTCGAACAAGACCAGCGAGTCCGTGGCCAAGGGCCTGGTCATCAGCACGAACCCGGAGGCCGGCGCCACCGCCTTCCGGGGCGACACGGTGAAGCTGGTCGTGTCCAAGGGGCCACCGCTCGTCGAGGTGCCCAATGTCGTGGGCAGGAGCGAGGCCGAGGCGCGAGCCGCACTGGAGCAGGCCGGCTTCGCGGTGAACGTGAACAAGCCGCTCGGGACCGCCATCTTCGGGGTCAACTCACAGGACCCGCGCGGGGGCACCAAGGCGCCCAAGGGGTCGACGGTGACCATCACCGTTGTCTAGCCCCGCCTGGACCCGCAACCACCACACGCTTGCCACCCTGGCCCTCGTCGGGGTGACGGCCGTCTGGGGCGGCACGTTCGTGGTCGTCCAGGACGCGGTGGAGCAGATGCCGGTCCTGCCCTTCCTGTTCTGGCGGTTCGCGCTGGCCGCCGCCGTGATGGCACTGCTGCGCCCGCGAGCCATGGTCCGGCTGAGCCCGCAGAAGCGCCGGCACGGGGTCTACCTCGGCCTCCTGCTGGGCGGCGGGTACATCCTGCAGACCTTCGGCCTGCTGCACACCTCGGCCACGGTGTCCGGCTTCATCACCGGGATGTTCGTGGTCTTCACCCCCCTGATCGCGTGGCTCGTGCTGCGCCAGCCGATCGGGCCGGCCGTATGGCTCGGCGTGGCGCTGGCCACCTTCGGGCTGGCGCTCATCAGCCTCAACGGATTGGCGATGGGCTTCGGCGAGCTGCTGACCCTCGGCTGCGCGGCGCTCTTCGGCGCGCACATCGTCGGCCTGGGCCAGTGGTCGACTGCCGCGGACGCCTACGGCCTCACGGTGATCCAGCTGGGCGTCGTGGCACTGCTCGGCCTGGTCGCCAGCCCACTGCAGGGCGGCCTGGCGATGCCCCCCACCGCCGCCGTCTGGGCGGCACTGGCCTTCCTGGCGCTGGTGGCCACCGCCCTGGCGTTCCTGGCCCAGACCTGGGCGCAGACCTACATGAGCGCCCCGAGGGCGGCCATCGTGCTGACGCTCGAGCCGGTGTTCGCCGGGATCTTCGGCGTGACCGTCGGTGGCGACACGCTCACCACGCGGATCCTGGCCGGCGGGCTGTGCATCGTGGCGGCGATGTACGTCGTCGAGCTCGGCCCGCGGCTCGGCCGCGGGGTCACGCGGTCAGCAGGGCCCTGAGCACGCCGGCCGCCCGGTCGATCCCGTCGTCGTCGACGTCCATGTGGGTCACCAGGCGGGCCGTGCGGGCGCCGAGCACGCTCACCGCGACCCCCTGCTCCCGGGCCGCCGCAGCGAGGGTGGGCGCCGCTGGGCCGTCCGTGAGGTCGAGCACGACGATGTTCGTGTCCACGTCACCCGGGTCCACGATGTCGGGCCTGACCTCGGCGAGGGCGCCGGCCAGCCGGCGGGCCCGGGCGTGGTCCTCGGCGAGCCTGTCGATGTGGTGGTCGAGCGCGAACAGCCCCGCGGCAGCCAGGATCCCCACCTGGCGCATGCCGGCACCGTAGCGCTTGCGCCAGACCCGGGCCGCTGCGATGCCGGTCGGCCGTGGACACCAGCACCGACCCCACGGGGGCGCCGAGCCCCTTGGACAGGCACACCGACGCCGTGTCGAACAGCCCGGCGATCTCGGGCAGGTCGACCCCCGTCGCCACGTGGGCGTTCCACAGCCGGGCGCCGTCGAGGTGCAGCGCTACCCCCGATCCGTCAGCCCAGGCGCGCAGGGCGCGCAGGTCGGCCAGGTCCTGGACGGTCCCTCCCCCGAAGTTGTGCGAGTCCTCCACGGCGACCGCCGCTGTCGACACCAGGTACGGTCCGGCGTCGGGGACCGCCATGGCGATCACGGCGTCGGGGTCGAGCCGGCCGCGGAGGGCTGCCCACGTGCGCGTCGTCACGCCGCCGATCACCGCGTGCGCACCGAGCTCCGCACGCACCACATGGGCCTGCTGGTCGCACAGGAGCTCAGCGCCGGGGGGCACGAGCAGGCGGACGCCCAGCTGGTTGCCGAGCGACCCGGTGGGCACGAACAGCCCCGCCTCGTGGCCCAGCAGGGCGGCGACCCGCGCCTCGAGTGCGTTGACGGTGGGATCCTCGCCGTACACGTCGTCGCCCACGACCGCCTCGGCCATGGCTGAACGCATGCCGGGCGTGGGACGGGTTACGGTATCCGAGCGCAGGTCGACGACATCCATGGAGCGACAGCCTACGCAGGAGGGTCGGTCACTGTGCGAAGCCTGTCAGGACTGGGTACGCGGCTCGCGGTGGCGGTGGCCACGGCGGTGCTGCTCAGCGGCTGCAGCCAGGTGCAGCGGATCGGCGACACGCTCACGGAGGCCACCGACGCCGAGCTCCTCGCAGGCGTGTCCCTGACCGAGGCCGATGCCGCCGAGGGTGCGCTCTTCCAGCCCTACGACGGGGGCGACGAGGTGTTCGGCAGGACCTCGCTGGACCTCTGCTACGCCGACTTCCCGAGCGAGCAGCTGCGCACCGGCCGCCACCAGGTGGGGATCGGCGATCCGGCAGGATCGGCCTGGGTGAGCAGCGAGGCGGTCCTCTACTCGACGCCCGAGGATGCCGAGCAGGCCATGGCTGAGCTCGACAAGGCCCGCGAGCAGTGCCCGACGGAGGCGGTCCAGCCCCCCAGCCGGACCGCGAGGCCCTGTCGTGGAAGTTCCTCGCCGACCCGGACGCGGACTGGCCCCAGGAACCCGGTGTCGCCCGCCGCTCCTACGAGTTCGAGGCGACCAACCCCGCCGGGGAGTCCTTCACGAGCGCCGCCACCTACCTTCAGCGGGGACGGATGATCCTGGCCCTGTACGCCACTCCCCCGGACAGCCCGTCCTCGACAGTGCACAACGCCCCGGACCAGCAACGGTTCGTCGAGGTGATGTCCAACCGCCTCGCCGCCCTGCCCGAGGAAGCACTGCAGTACGGGGAGCCGTTGGACGACCCGAACGACATCAGCGTGTGACGAGCATCTCCGCGACAGCAAATGCAAGCTCGAGGGACTGGACCCGGTTCAGTCGCGGATCGCACGCCGTCTCATAGCGCAGGCCGAGGCCGTCCTCGGTGATCCCGGCCGTCCCGCCCACGCACTCGGTGACGTCGTCGCCGGTGAGCTCCACGTGCAGGCCGCCCGGATGCTCGTCCAAGGAGCGCATGACCTCGAAGAAGCCGGTGACCTCCTCCATCACGTCCGTGTACGAGCGCGTCTTGTGGCCGCTGAGGGCCTCGAACGTGTTGCCGTGCATCGGGTCGCACACCCACACGATCGGGTGCCCCGAGTCGCGGAGGGCGCGCACCAGCGGCGGCAGCGCCGCCCGGACGCGGTGCGCCCCCATCCGGGTGATGAACGTCAGGCGTCCCGGGACCCGGTCGGGGTTGAGCGCGTCGGCGAGGGCGACAGCGTCCGCCGGTGAGGTCGTCGGCCCGAGCTTCACGCCGACCGGGTTGCGGATCTCGCGCGCGAACTCCACGTGTGCCCCGTCGAGCTGACGGGTGCGCTCGCCGATCCAGAGGAAGTGCGCCGAGACGTCGTAGGGCAGGCCCGTGCGCGAGTCGATCCGGGTCAGGGCGTCCTCGTAGTCCAGCAGGAGCGCCTCATGACCGGCGTAGAACTCGACCCGGTGGAACTCCTCGGGCTCGGCACCGCAGGCACGCATGAACGCCAGCGCGCGGTCGATCTCGCCGGCCATCACGTCGTAGCGCCGTCCCGCCTCGGTGGAGGCGACGAAGTCCTGGTTCCAGGCGTGGACGTGGCGCAGGTCCGCGTAACCGCCCTGGGTGAAGGCGCGCACGAGGTTCAGGGTCGCGCTGGCCGTGTTGTAGGCGCGGACGAGGCGCTGCGGATCGGCCCGACGGGCCTGCGCGTTGGGCGCCACGTCGTTGACGGCGTCCCCGCGGTAGCTGGGGATGGCGACACCGTCCACGAGCTCCATGTCGCTGCTGCGCGGCTTGGCGTACTGGCCGGCGATGCGTCCGACCTTGACCACGGGCATCGAGGCGCCGTAGGTGAGCACGACAGCCATCTGCAGGACGGTCTTGAGCTTGGCGCGGATCGCGTCGGCCGTGGCGCCCTCGAAGGTCTCGGCGCAGTCCCCACCCATGAGCACGAACGCCTCCCCGCGCGCCACGTCGGCCAACCGCTCAGTGAGCTGGTCGCACTCACCGGCGAACACCAGCGGCGGCAGCGTGCGCAGCGTCGCGGTCGCGGCCGCGAGCGCGTCGGGGTCGGGCCAGGTCGGCTGCTGGACAGCCGGACCCACGCGCACGTTGTTCTGGGGGGCGGCCGTCAGGGCCGCATCCTGCACGGACATGGGCCAAGGGTATGTCAGGGTCGCCGACCCCACAGCCGGGCGCCCCCTCGGTGGATCTGCTCCCGATCGGGAGATCTGCTCCCGGCGCGACGGGAGCAGATCGGCGAAACGGGAGCAGATCCGCCAGCGGGCGCGCGGCTCGGCTCGGGCTCAGTGCTCGACGTGGACCGTGGCGCGCTTGGCCTGGCCGATGCCGGCCAGCAGCTCGCCGAACCAGGGCACGTCGATGTCGAACGCCTTGCCGCCCTTGATCCGGTCGAACTCGATGGCGCGCAGCACGTCGCCGCGCTCCTCGTCGTGGCCGACCAGCCCGGTGCCGCCGGAGAGGGCCGTCTCGACCGCGGTGTCCACGCAGGACTTGATCAGCTCGAGGTCGCGGGCGTTCGCGGCGGCCGCACGGGAGTAGTAGCCCGACTTCTGGATCAGCACCTTGCCCGCCTCGATCATCGGGGCGAACTGCTCGGCGAACCACTGGCCGGGGTTGATCTCGTCGAGTCGGACGTGGCCGAACGCGTCACGCGGGACCTCCTGGCCGGCCGCCTCCATCTGCGCCACGATCGACTCCACGCCTGCCCCCTCGGACAGGAAGATGTTGACGTTCCCGTGCTCGTCCATGATCCCCTTGAGGCGGGTGGCCTCGTCGGCGAGGTCGAGCTCCATCTCCGGGACGAACACCGCATGGACGTCGCGACGGATCCGCGGGACGCCGAACTCGGGCAGCCACTGCTTCCCGTCGAGCAGGCGGCGGTAGGACTGCGCAGTGGCGGCCGTCAGCCATCCGCAGTTGCGCCCCATGACCTCGTGCACGATGAGGGTGCGGGGGCTGGCGCTGTGCTCGCTCACGACGTTCCAGAAGAACCGCGCACCCTCGTCGGCCGCGGTCCAGGCGCCGAGGGACTGCTTGATGGGGATGACGTCGTTGTCGATGGTCTTGGGCAGCCCCACGACCTGCAGGCCGTAGTCGTTGCGGGCCAGGAAGGCGGCCAGGTCGGCGGCCGCGGTGTTCGTGTCGTCGCCACCGATGGTGTGCAGGACGTCCACCCCGTCGGCCACCAGCTGGTCGGCGGCGACCTGCTGGGGGTCCTGGCCCTCGGCGACCAGTCCGCGCTTGACGCAGTCGGCGACGTTGGTCAGCTTGACCCGGCTGTTCACGATGGGACTGCCGCCGAAGTCGTGCAGCAGGTGCGCCTTGGCGCGGACCTCCGGGGTGACGTCCATCTTCTCTCCCAGCAGGAGGCCCTGGTAGCCGCCCCGGTACGCGATGATCTCGACGTCCGGAGCAACCTCGGTGTAGCGCTGGATGAGCCCGCCGACGGCGGCGGACAGGCACGGCGCGAGCCCGCCGGCGGTGAGCAGTGCGACCTTCTTGACAGCCATGGATCAGCCCTTCTGCGATGGTGTGGGTGCTGGCGACCACCGTACCGAGGCAGCCGTCGCGACGCTGGCCGACAGGGGCGCCCTAGAGTGTGCGCCCATGAGCATCCTGGCCATCGACGCCGGCACGACCGGCGTGACCGCGCTGCTGGTGTCCACGGACCTGCGGATCGTCGCGCGCGGCTACAGCGAGTTCCCCCAGCACTTCCCCGCCGACGGGTGGGTGGAGCATGACCCGGGCGAGATCTGGTCGGCGACGCTCGCCGCGCTGCGCCAGCTGCTGGCCAGCCCCGAAGCAGCTGCCGACCCGCCCACCGCCGTGGGCATCACCAACCAGCGCGAGACCATCTGCTTCTGGGACCGCGAGACGCTCGGGTCCCCGCGCCGGGCGATCGTCTGGCAGGACCGGCGCACGGCCGGCATCTGCGCGAGCATGCGCGAGGCCGGCCATGAGCCGCTCGTGGAGCGGCTGACCGGGCTGCGGCTGGACCCCTACTTCTCCGGCACGAAGCTGGCATGGGTGCGCACGGAGGACCCAGAGACGTGGCGGCGGGTCACCTCCGGCGAGGTCGCGGTGGGCACGGTCGACTCCTACCTCGTGGCCCGGATGACGCGCGGCCTGCACCACGTCACCGACCCGTCGAACGCCTCGCGGACCCTCCTGTACGACCTGCACACCGGTGACTGGAGCCCGACGCTGCTCGACCTGTTCGGCGTGCCCCGCGAGGCGCTGCCGGACATCGTGGCCTCCTACGGGGTGATCGGGCGCACCGAACCGTCGGCCTTCCTGGGGCTGGACCTGCCGATCGCGGCGATCCTCGGCGACCAGCAGGCCGCGCTGTTCGGCCAGGGGTGCTTCGCGGTCGGATCGAGCAAGTGCACCTACGGCACCGGGTCGTTCGTCCTGGTGAAC
This sequence comes from uncultured Actinomycetes bacterium, assembly GCA_963700395.1. Classification (GTDB taxonomy): domain Bacteria; phylum Actinomycetota; class Actinomycetes; order S36-B12; family CAIYMF01; genus Prado023. The sequence goes on from CAVOXI010000001.1 coordinate 999,601, forward strand.
ACCGGTGAGGACATCGTGCCCTCGCACTCCGGGCTCCTGACGACCGTCGCCTGGCAGCACCCCGATGGCCGTCGCGAGTACGCCCTCGAGGGGGCTGTGTTCGTGACCGGCGCGGCGGTGCAGTGGCTGCGTGACGGGTTGCAGATCATCAGCTCGGCGGCGGAGTCCGAGGAGCTGGCCCGATCGGTCCCCGACTCCGGCGGCGTCGTGTTCGTCCCCGCCCTGACCGGCCTCGGGGCGCCGGACTGGGATCCGTACGCCCGGGGAGCGATCATGGGCATCACCCGTGGGACGACGCGGGCGCACATCGTGCGCGCAACCCTCGAGGCGATCGCCTTCGAGGTCCGTGACGTCGTGGACCTCATGACGAGGGAGGCCGGGCTCACCCTTCCCCAGCTCTCCGTGGACGGTGGGGCGGCGGCCAACGGCTTCCTCTGCCAGGTGCAGGCCGACCAGCTCGGGGTCCCGGTCCTGCGCTCGGCCGAGCTGCAGGCCACCGGCCTGGGCGCAGGGGTCGCGGCCGGGCTCGGCACGGGGGTGTGGGCATCCACCGACGAGGTGGGCGCCAGGCTCCAGGCGGCAGCGGACGCGCGGTTCGATCCACAGCCGCACGATCCCGCGGCACACCGGCTGTGGCGGATCGCCGTGGAGCGGTCGAAGGGGTGGGCCCGGCTTCGCTAGCCGCGCCGGCCCGTCGGTGGGACCTGCCCCGCATCGACGGCGGCCACCAGCTCCGGGGTGGGGGTCGAGGTCCCGTACCGACCGATGAGGTCCTTTGCCTTGTTCGCGTAGATGTCGACGTACTCCTGGCCGGAGAGCTCCATGAGCTCGTACATGATCTCGTCGGTCATGCTGCGCAGCACGAAGCGGTCGTCCTCCATCCCGGCGTACCGGGAGAAGTCCAGGGGCTTGCCGATCCGGATCGTCAGCGGGTACAGGTTGGGGATCTTCTGGCCAGTGGGCTGGATCTTGTCGGTGCCGATCATGGCAACCGGGATCACGGGCGCCGGGGCGGCCAGCGACATCCGGGCCGGGCCTGTGCGACCGCGGTAGAGCCGGCCATCCGGTGAGCGGGTGCCCTCCGGGTAGATCCCCAGCAGGTCGCCCTTGCGCAGGATCCGCACCCCCGTGTCGATGGCCGCCATGCTCGCCCGGCCACCGGAGCGGTCCACCGGCACCTGGCCGACGCCGGAGAAGAACTGCTTGGTCATCCAGCCCCTGATCCCGGGGCCCTCGAAGTAGTCGCTCTTGGCCAGGAACGTGATCTTCCGGTCGACCACCAGCGGCAGGAAGAACGAGTCGGAGAACGACAGGTGGTTGCTGGCCAGGATCGCCGGACCGTCGTCGGGGATGTGCTCGATGCCCTCGACCTGCGGGGTGTACAGGGTCTTGAGGGCCGGACCGACGATCACATGCTTCATCAGCGAGTAGAGCATCGGTGGTCCTCCCTTGGCAAAGGACACGGTAGGGGACGCCCGCGGCAGGCGGCAACGCGGGACGTCCGCGCCGCGCCCCGATGTGCGACGATTGCCCGAACGTCGAAGACCACCCGGCACGGGAGAATCGCATGCCGTCCACCCTCGCAGTGCCCGCCAGCGGGGTGCGCCATGCCTGAGGACCAGGACGAGTTCGACGAGGCCTGGGCGCGGATCGTCGAGGACCTGACCGCGTCGGACGGGACACCGCCGTCCCCCACTCCACCGGAGGCCGCCACCCCCGCCGGCCCCGACCAGGGCCTGGCCGCCCTCTTCGAGCCGCTGCGCCGGCGTGAGGCGTCCCCGGACTCCCACGATGCGGCCCCGGACGCCTTCGTCGACAACTGGGAGGACGAGGGCCATTTCACCCCTCCGATACCTCCCGAGCTCCCGGTGGGCACCCCGGTCAAGCGACTGGCCTGGGCAGGGGCGCTCGGCGGGCCGTCGGTGCTCGTCCTGACCGCCCTGACCGGGTGGGACGCCCCCGGGGTCGTGACCGTCGGGGCGGTCGTGGCTGCGCTGGCTGGATTCGCGACCCTCGTCTGGCACCTGCCCGACTCGCACGGCGACGGCTGGGACGACGGCGCGCGGCTGTAGGTCGACGTCGGCCGCTCAGCCACCCAGGTCGGGATCGATCGCCCCGGGCTCCTTGGGCTCGTCGCCGTCCCCCTCGTCGCCGCCGGCGGCTGACTCGGGGTCCTCGCCCGTGAAGGTCCGGTGCTCCGCGGCCGAGGCAAGCGCGGACCCCAGGCCGGTGAAGATGCTGCGGGCCATCTCGGTGAAGTCGACGATGACCTGCGGGTTGACCTGGTCGAGCGTGGCCGCGGCCTGGCAGATCGGGCAGGAGTCACAGACCTCCTGCGGGACCTTGGGGCGCTGCGGGTCCGGCCCCTCCGAGGGCAGCAGGAGGCCTGCGTCATCTGCCCAGGAGCGCACGGCGTCCCAGAACGAGGATCCCTCAGCGGTCGGCATTCAGCTCTCCGCCCGGCGTTTGAGGCCCTTGAGCGCCGAGTCGACGATGATCTTCTCGCCACGTCGGCGCAGCATCCCGATGACCGGCACCGCGAGGTCGACAGCCAGGGAGTAGTCCACCTGCGTGGTTCCGTCCCCGAGGTCCGTGCAGGTGTAGGTGCCGTGCAGGTCGTGGAGCATCTCGCCCTTGATCAGGTGCCAGGAGACCTCCGTGTCGGCCCAGTCATAGGCCACGGAGTAGGTGTCCTTGACCAGTCCCAGGTTCCCGGTGAAGGTGGCCTCAGCGGGGCGACCTGCCTCATCGACGCCCGCGGCGGTGACCTTGTCGATGCCGGAGATCCACTCCCCGTAGGCCTCCACATCGGCGATGATGTCCATGATGTCGGCGGGATCAGCCGCGATCACGATGCTGGAGTGCGTCACTTCGGCCACGAGCGCACACGTTAGCCGGTTTGACGTCTGAGCGCCCCACAGGCGTTGTACCGTGATCGCCGTCACGGAGTGGGAATGGGGTGGACGTGGTCAGCCAGGATCACCGGTCCGCCCACGGCCTGCGCGTGGTCGTCGCGGACTCCCATCACCTCGTGCGCCACGGACTGGCTGAGGTGCTGACCTCCGCCGGAGCGATCGTCACGCTCGCCGTCGACGCCGACTCGGCCCTGCGCGAGGTGGCCGAGCAGCATGCCGAGGTCCTGGTGGTGAGCCTGGACCTGCCCGGCAGCGAGCGGGGGCATGTCGTGGCGATCGCCCGGGACCGCTGGCCCGCCCTGGCGGTGGTGGCCCTGAGCACGGAGGCCAGTCACGAGGACATGCTCACCGCGCTCGACCTCGGCGCCTCGGCCTACCTGCCCAAGACCGCCCCGCCCGAGCGCTTCGTGACCACGGCCGTCCGCGCGCTGGCCGCCCCTCGGGCCTTCGTGGCCGACAACGTCCTCGCCCCCCGCCGGCAGGCACTCGGCGGCCCGCGCCTGACCCCGCGTGAGTCGGAGGTGCTCGGCCTGGCGGCTGAGGGCCTCACTGTTCGCGGCATCTCCGCCCGGCTCTACGTCTCGGAGGCGACCACGCGGTCCCACCTGTCCGGGATCTACCGCAAGCTGGGGGTCACCTCGCGCAGCCAGGCAGTCCTGGCCGCCGAGCGCCTCGGGATGCTGCAGGCCTGACATGGCCGGCTCCCTCACACGGCGGTCGCGGACCGACTGGGCGATCTGGTTGGTCCTGCGCCTGACGCTGGTGGCGATCATCCTCGGGGTCATCCCGTGGCCGGAGCAGGTCAATGACCTGGCCATCTATGCCGACTGGGCGGCAGAGTCGCTGCAGTTCGGCAGGTTCCCGACCGACCAGATGTGGCAGTACCCGCCCCTGGCCGGCCCGGTGTTCGTCCTGGGTGCGTGGCTGCCCGGGGAGCGACTGGGATTCGTGACCCTGTTCCTGGCCTTCGATGCCGCCATCATGGCCATGCTGACCCGGCAGGCCCGGCGGACGGGGCTCGCGGGAGGGACCCGGCTGTGGGCGCTGCTGCCCCTCATCGTCGGCCCACTGCTGCTCGCGCGCTTCGACGTGGTCCCGACGGCGTTCGCGGTGGGGGCTGTGCTGATCGCGGCCCGCCCGCTGGCCAGCGGGGCGCTGGCGGGCACCGGGGCGTGGCTCAAGGTCTGGCCGATCCTGGTCGTTGCCGCCCTGCGCCGCCGGGACCTCCCTCGCGGAGTCGCTGGTGCACTGGTGGCAAGCATGGTCATCGTCGTGGTGCTTGCGGTCACGACGGTCGAACCGATGTCCTTCCTCAGCGGGCAGCGCGACCGCGGGCTGCAGATCGAGTCGCTGGCTGCATGGCCGTTCCTCGTCGCCCGGCTGCTGGGCGCCCCGGTCGAGGTGGTGTACCGGTACGGGGCTCACGAGATCGACGCCGCAGGCGTGGACGCGGTTGCGCGCAGCCTCGTGGTCGTCACCCTGGTCCTCCTCGGCGTGGTCGCCGTCCAACGACTGCGCGGGGCCCTGGATTCGACCTCCGGCGCTGACGTGGCGCTGGCCACCGTCCTGTTCACGGTGGCCACGAGTCGGGTCTTCTCCGGGCAGTACTTCATCTGGCTGCTGGCCCTGGCCGCCGTGACCCTCGGCGATCCGACCAGCCGGATGCGGCGGACCACGGTGCTGCTGATCGCTGCCGGGCCTGGCGACGGAACTGGTCTACCCCTGGCTCTACACAGCGCTCCTGGAGGGACGCGTCGTGGCCGTGGCGGTCCAGACCGTGCGCGTGGGGCTCACGGTCGCCGCCACCGCGTGCGCCCTGGACGTCGTGCTGCGCCCCGATCCACCCGCGACTCAGGGCGTTGGGTCGGGCCGTGGCCCGGCCCCGGGATCGACCCCCGGGTCGGCGTCCGCCGCGTCGGCGTCCGGGCCGTGGCGTCCGGGTCCCCGCCGTCCAGCATCACGCGCAACCGGTCGGCCGAGTGCTCCCACCCCCACGACGACTCGACCCACTGACGCCCCGCAGCCCCCATCCGGGCGGCCAGCTCCGGATCGGTCAGCAGCTGGCTGACCCGGGCGACGAGTGCGTCCTGGTCCCGGCCGCCGACGACGAAGCCGGTCTCGCCCTCGCGCACGGCGTCCGGCGCCCCCCCGGAGTCACCCGACACCACGGGCAGCCCGGTTGCCGAGCCCTCGAGGTAGACGATCCCGAGCCCCTCGACGTCCCATCCCCGCTGCCTGGTCCGGCTGGGCATCGCGAACACGTCCCCAGCCGCGTAGTGAGCCGGGAGCTCCGACCACGGCACCCCGCCGGTGATGACCACGTGGGCCTCGAGGCCCTCCTGGGCCACCAGGGCGGAGAGCTCCTTGCGGTACGGCCCGCCCCCGACGATCAGCAGGGCCACGTCCTGGCCCGTGGTCCGCCGGATGCGCGGAAGGGCTCGGATGAGGGAGTCCTGGCCCTTGCGCGGCATGAGCCGGGACACGCAGACGATGACCGGCCGATCAGCCAGCCCGTGGCGCTCCCGGATCTCCCTGCCGGCGCCCGCTCGCAGCCCGGGGTGGAAGGTCGTGGAGTCGACTCCGGGGACCAGCTGGCGCATCCGGCTGGCGGCGGCCGGGCTCAGCGCCCCGGAGATCTTGCCCCGGGTGTAGGCACCGAGGTAGGTGACGCGGTCCAGGCCCTCCCCGATCCGGCGAAGCATGTGGCGCGGCCCGGGGGTCTGCGCCCAGGCCGCCTCATGGCCATGGGTCATGCCCACGCTCGTGTGCACCCCTGCGGAGGCCAGACGTGGGGCGAGCAGTCCAAGGGGCGCCGCCGCGCCGAAGACCACACGGTCGCATCCCTCCGCGCGGGCGATCTCACGGGCGCGGCGCAGCACAGTCGGCTCGGGCACCATCAGGGAGGTGCGATGCCGGACCACGGGGAAGGGTTGCTCGGCGTCGAAGGCCGCATCACCCTTCCACTTCGGCGCGTAGACCACGACGGACCCCTCCGGCTGGCGGACGAGGACGCCGTGCACGAAGGCCTGGATCCCTCCAGCCCTCGGAGGGAAGTCGTTGGTCACGCACAGCACACGCATGCCCACATCTTGGCCCATGCCCCCGCACCGAGGGCGGACCTCAGGCCGACGCGACACCCCGAGCGGGGTCGCGCTGACCGCCCGACCCGCCGGGCAGCATGCGAAGTGGGGGCACGAGCCCTCCCTCGGCGAGGACGGCCAATGCGCTCTGCTCCGCCGAGCCCAGGCCGCCCGGTGGCCCGAGCAGGAACGTCACCACGCAGTCGTCACACGCCAGGTCGCGCATCTGGCACCCGTCACAATCGATGATCATGGACCCTCCCTCACCCCCGACTGACCTGTCCATGACGCTACGAGGGGGGTATGACACGCCGTGGGCTGACCACCTTCGGAGCCGGCAGCGCCAACGAGACGACGACCAGGGCGCCGGACAGCCAGAACTGGTTGTAGAACGCCTGCTTGTTCACGAGGTTGGCCACCAGGAGCAGCAGCGCGAGCCAGCGGAGCAGCTCGCCCAGGCTCGGCTGGCGCCGGTGGACGACGACGATCACGGTGGCCAGCGCCATCAGGACGACCAGTCCCGTGAGCCAGAACGGGAGGGCCACCCCGAACACGTTGAGTGCCAGCAGGTAGAGGGTGTTGGCGAACAGGATCGCGTGGAACGACACGAGCAGCGTGACGGTGTCATGCAGGAAGTCCGCAGGACCGGCGAGGAACCACGGCGCGATCAGCATCCCCGCGAGCACGCCGGTCGCCAGCGTGCGGCGCACCCCGAAGGGGCGCCAGACCAGCAGGACAGGCAGGAGCAGGGCGAGATGCTGCTTGCTGGCGCACGCGAGCGCCAGGGGGACCACGGCCCACCAGGCGCGGTCACGATCCACGAGCACCGCCCACCACACGATCCCGGCAAGCAGCAGCGGCTCGGTCCACGACTGGTCCACCTGGGTCAACGTGCCCGGGGCGAACACGAGCAGGGCGATGACGGCCGCAGCCCTCCACCGCGGCCCGGGACCGCCGTCATCGGTCAGCGCCGCACCCCGACGCGCCCGTGACCCCGTCGCCAGCGCCCAGGCCCCCACCGCCGCCACCAGGGTCCAGACCATCAGCGCCCACCGGACATCGCCTGCCAGCCATCGCCCGGGGGCGAGCAGCACGGCCGTCCATGGCAGGTAGGTGAAGGCGTCGTTGACCCCCGGTGAGCCGACCCACGTCACCTCGTAGAAGCTCACCCCACGTGCCAGGGCGTCGCTGGCCTGCTGCAGGCTCACCCACACGTCGATCCGTGGCGAGGGGTCGTTGAGGATGGCCACAGTGCTCACGACCAACGACCCGAGGAGTGCTGTTGCCAGTGCGACCCCGGCCCGGTCCTCGCGACCCCCCCAGAGCAGCGCCGCGACCACGAGCGGCAGGACGATCAGGACCCACCTCGCCACGGTGAGACCTGTCCCCTCCAGGTAGGAGAACAGCGGGACGACCAGCGTTGCCAGGGCGCTCCCCCCGAGCATGACGGCGACTGCCGGACCCGTCAGCACGACCCGCGACCCCCGCCACTGCCACACTGCCAGCGCCGCGGCCGAGACCGTCAGGATGACCACGATGGGCACCTTGAAGCGCACGACGCTCCACTGCAGGGCAGTGAAGTAGGCAAGCCAGATGATCGCCAGCGCCAGCGCGCGGTCGCGGTCTGCGCGGGTGGGCATCAGCTGTCGGGCCGGGCCACGACCTCGATCGCCGCACCGCTGCCACACCAGCGGCAGCTCACCGACTCCAATGTGTCGCTGAGGACGTCGACGGACTCCACGGTCGGCACGCCCGCGAGGTCGACGTGCCAGAACTCACGCGTGCGCGCCTGGCGCACGACGTCGAAACGGGTCAGGTTCCCGCATTGGGCGCAACGCCAGCGACTTGCGTCGTCGGGCACGGACAGCTCGGACATGCGATCGGCTCCTGGGTCTGCCCGACGGCCAGGTCGCGTCGGGGTGATGACGGGAAAGCCTACCCGGCCCGGCGTGGGACCCACGTCGATGTCGGACCCCGCCCCTACCGTGAGGCCCATGAGCGCGGCCACCCAGTTGACCTTCGACGACCTGGGTCCTGCGCTGAACCAGGTGACCTTCGTCGTGGTCGACCTCGAGACCGACGGTGGCAGCCCGGTGGGCGCCGGGATCACCGAGATCGGCGCCGTCAAGGTCCGCGGCGGCGAGGTCGTCGGGCAGTTCCAGACGCTGGTCCACCTCGGCCGGCCACTGGCCCCGTTCATCCGCGCCCTGACGGGCATCACCGACGACATGCTGCTCGGGGCTCCCCCGTTGTCCGCCGCACTGCCGGCCTTCCTGGAGTTCGCCCGCGGTGCTGTCCTCGTGGCTCACAACGCGCCCTACGACGTGAGCTTCCTCAAGGGCGCCTGCGTGCGCCTGGACACCCCCTGGCCCGACCCACCCGTGCTCGACACGGCCCGGCTGGCACGCCACGTCCTGACCCGCGACGAGGTCCCCAACTGCAAGCTGGGCACCCTCGCCCGGCACTTCCGCACCGAGGTGACCCCCAACCACCGCGCCCTGGCGGATGCCCAGGCGACCGTGGACGTCCTGCACGGGCTCATGGAGCGGGTCGGCAACCTCGGGGTGCACACGCTCACCGAGCTGCAGGGGTACAGCAGCCGGGTCCCCGATGCCCGCCGGCGCAAGCGCGGCCTGGCCGACGGCCTGCCCGACGGCCCCGGCGTCTACGTCTTCGAGGACTCGAAGGGAGTGGCGCTGTATGTGGGCACCTCCCGGTCCATCCGCAGGCGGGTGCTGAGCTACTTCACCGCCGCCGAGCAGCGCCGCCGGATGACCGAGATGGTCGGCCTCGCGTCGAAGGTGGTGGCCGTGCCCTGCGCGACCCCGCTCGAGGCGCAGGTGCGCGAGCTGCGCACGATCGCCGCCCGTGCCCCGCGGTACAACCGCCGGTCGACCCGACCGCAGAACGCGGTCTGGCTCAAGCTCACCGTCGAGAGGTTCCCCCGGGTCAGCGTGGTCAGCAAGGTCCGTGACGACGTCGCACGCGGCGCGCGCTACATCGGGCCGTTCACGAGCCGGCGCACGGCCGAGGCGGCCGCTGAGGCCCTGGCTGAGGCGCTGCCGCTGCGCACGTGCTCCCAGGCGCTCTCGAGCCGGCCCAAGGCGTCAGCCTGTGTCCTGGCCGACCTGGGCCGCTGTCCGGCACCCTGTGTCGGGGCGGTGACCCCCGTGGAGTACGCGGCGCTCGTGGAACGTGCGCGCGTCGCGCTGGGCACGGACCCCACCGAGGTCGTCGACGGGCTCACCGCCCGCATGGACGTGCTGGCCGGCCAGGAGCGCTACGAGGAGGCCGGTGCCTGGCGCGATCGCCTGAGCGCCCTGCTGCGTGGCGTCGACTCGGCGACCACCAGCGACGTACTTGGCCAGACGCACCAGATCGTCGCCGCCCGGCCGACCGATGACCGGGGCTGGGAGGTCCATGTCATCCGATACGGCAGGCTTGCCGCCGCCGGGCTCATCCCCGCAGGCATCGATCCCGTGGGCCCGCTGGCCGCGCTCCTCGCCGCAGCAGAGGAGGTGGCGACCCCTGTACGCCCCACCACGGCCGCGCTGCCCGAGGAGAGCCAGATCCTGGCCCGCTGGCTCTTCTCCCCCGGTGTGCGCCTGGTCAACCACGACGGACCGCCCCTGGCCCTGCCCGTGCGAGGAGCGGCATCGCGCCGCGACGCGTTCGAGGTGGACGTGCGTGACCCCGTCCTCGGGCTGGTCCGCTAGGAGCTGGCCGGGCACCGGGGTACCGGGGCCCTCGCAGGACATGACGACGCCCCCGCGGCGACCTCCGGGTCGCCGCGGGGGCGTCGTCGTGCTCAGTGCTGGTGGTCGGCGATCTCGGCCGCTGCCTGGGATCCGGTCTCGACTGCGTCGTGCAGCTCGTGGCTGATGTGGGCCTGCGCCTCCGCGAGCTCCTCATCGGTGGGCAGGGGCACGTTGTCCGCGTAGAAGAAGCGCGACCAGCGCGACCGCTGCTTCTCCCGGCGCCCAGCCGGGTTGGCCACGCCGTTCTCGTCGACCGACTCGGGCAGGGCCAACGGCTCGACGTCGGTCTTCGACAGGATCTTGGCCCGGTACTCCTCGTCCACCGGCTCGTGGATCTCGAGGAACTCGCCGCTGGGCAGGCGCAGGACACGACCGGTCTCCCGGCCGTGCAGGAGGAGGTCGCGATCCCGGCGCTGCAGGGACAGGGCCATGCGCTTGGCCAGGATGAAGGCCACCACGGGGCCGACGAACAGCAGGACCTGCAGGACGCGGATCATCGTGTTGAAGCTCAGGTCGAAGTTGTACGCGATGATGTCGTTGCCACCGCCGATCATGAGCACGATGTAGAAGGTCAGCATCGCGGCACCGAGGGCGGTGCGGGTGGGTGCGTTCCGGGGACGGTCGAGCAGGTGGTGCTCGCCGCTGTCCCGGGTGGCGAGGCGCTCGATCCACGGGTAGGCCCCGACGAGCACGAGCAGGACCGGTGCCAGGACCATCGCCGGGATGATCAGGTTCAGGCTCAGCGTGTGCCCGAACTGCGTGATCTCGATCGGCGGCATCAGGCGCAGGGCGCCGTCGAGGAAGCCCACGTACCAGTCGGGCTGCGAGCCGGCGGTCACCTGGTCGGGGATGTAGGGACCGTAGGCCCAGATCGGGTTGATCTGGAACAGGCCGGCCAGCGCCACGATCGTGCCGAACACGACGAAGAAGAAGCCGCCGGCCTTGGCCATGTAGATCGGCATGAACGAGTAGCCGACGACGTTGTCGTTGGTGCGGCCCGGTCCGGGGTACTGGGTGTGCTTCTGGTACCAGACCATCATGAGGTGGGCGGTCACAAGTCCGAGGATGAGCCCGGGGACGAGCAGGATGTGGATGCCGTAGAGCCGCGGTATGAACGCAGTCCCGGGGAACTCGCCATCGAAGAGCAGGAACGAGAACCACGTGCCGATCACCGGGGAGGCCTGGATGATGCCCTGCGTGATCCGCAGGCCCGTGCCCGACAGCAGGTCGTCAGGCAGCGAGTACCCGGAGAACCCGGCCGCGATGGCCAGCAGGAACAGGACGACGCCGATGACCCAGTTGAGCTCACGGGGCTTGCGGAAGGCCCCGGTGAAGAACACCCGCAACAGGTGGATCGCGATCGCCGCCACGAAGAACAGCGCGGCCATGTGGTGGATCTGGCGGATCAGCAGGCCACCGCGCACGTCGAATGAGATGTCCAGCGTCGAGGCCATCGCCTCACTCATCTTCACGCCCTTGAGTGGCGCATACGAGCCGTCGTAGACGACCTCGATCATCGAGGGCTTGAACCACAGGGTCAGGTACACGCCCGTGAGCAGGATGACGATGAAGGAGTACAGGGCGATCTCGCCGAGCATGAACGACCAGTGGTCGGGGAAGACCTTGTTCAGCTGGCGACGGATGAAGCTGGAGTTGCCGAGCCGGTCGTCAAGCCAGCCCGCGCCCTTGCCCCCGGTCTCGTACACCACACTCATGAGCGCTCCCAGAAACTCGGTCCGACGGGCTGCTGGAAGTCGCTGACGGCCACCAGGTAACCCTCGTCATCCACGGTGATCGGCAGCTGCGGCATCTGTCGGGCCGCAGGACCGAACACCACGTTGCCCGAATCCGCCAGGTCGAAGGTCGACTGATGGCACGGACACAACAGATGGTGCGTCCGTTGCTCGTAGAGCGCAATCGGACAGCCCACATGGGTGCAGATCTTCGAGTACGCCAGGATCCCCTGGTAGTCCCATGCCTCACCCTGCTGGGAGACGATCTCGTCGGGGACCATGCGCACGAGGATGATCGCGGCCTTGGCGCGGGCGTTCAGGTTGCCCGTCTCCTCCTCGACCTCGTTGAGGTTCGCCGGGACTGCCGCGACGAGCCCGCCGACCGGGACGTCCTCGGGCTTGAGCGGGTTGAGCTCGACGTCCGTGACGATGCGCACGCCGGTGTTCCAGATCGGTCCGCTCGAGCTGCTCGGCGGGGCTGGGAGCCCCCTTGGGCGCGGTGTACAGGTCGCGCAGGAGGACCACCAGCGGCAGCGGGAGCACGAGCATCGCGGCGATCAGCGTGCGCCGGATGATCGGGCGCTGGGCGAAGCCGGAGTCAGCAAGGCCGCGGTCGAACGCCTCGACGGCTGCCTTGCGCTCATCGGGCTCCGAGCGCATCTCGTGGCGCGTGGCCACGATCTCGTTGCCCGGCATGAGCTTGCGCGCCCAGTGGATGACTCCGAGGCCGATGAGCAGGATGCCCAGGCCGAGGCTCAGCCCCAGCGCCAGGTTCAGCGCCCCGACCGGGCCGAGGAACGGCACGTTGACGCCGGCATCGACCGGGATCACCACGTAGGCGACCACGGAGGCCAGGATGAGCGCCGCGGCCAGCATGAACAGGGTGGCGACCTGGCGCTCGGCGCGCTTGGCTGCCCGCGGGTCCACATCGGTGCGCCGCGGGTGGTGGGCGACGTTGGCCGTGACGAAGTCCGGCTCGGTCCCGATGGAGTCGCTCATCGCAGCTTTGCCCCGATCCAGACGGCGAACCCGGCCATGACGCCGAGTGCGAGGGTGAACAGGAGGGCGCCCTCAGTCACGGGCCCGAACGAGCCAAGGGCCCATCCTCCCGGCTGGGTCTGGGTCTGCAGGTGCCCCACGTACTTGAGGATGTCCTGCTTCTCCGAGGGGCTGATCGTGCCGTTGCCGAAGACGGGCATGTTCTGCGGTCCGGTGAGCATCGCCTCGTACACCTGCTGCGGCGTCGCCTCCATCAGGCTCGGCGCGTACTTGCCCCGGGTGAGGGCCGCGCCCTTCCCGGCGAAGTTGTGGCACTGGGCGCAGTTGGTGCGGAACAGCTCCCCACCGACCGCGAGGTCCGCGTTGGTGGTGTCGAGCTCCTCAGCCGTCGGGATCGCCGGGCCGGGGCCCAGCGATGCGATGTAGGCCGCAAGCTGCGTGATCTGCGGCTCCGTGTAGGTCGGGTCCTTGCGCTCCACCTGGACGGCCGGAGAGGCCAGGGGCATCCGACCTGTGGACACCTGGAAGTGCACCGCCGCAGCCCCCGCCCCGATGAGGCTGGGTGCGACGCTCGTGCCCTCCGCGGACAGCCCGTGGCAGGAGGCGCAGCCCTCGAGGTAGAGGGCCCTGCCCTCCTCGACGGCGGTCTCGCTGTGCGGGGAGCCGGCGGCACGCGCGGCTGTGCTCGTGCTGACGAGCGCATAGATCGTGCCGATGATCGCGAGTGCGCCGAGCAGCAGCAGCATCAGCGCTGCAGGATGCCTGCGTCGGGCTACTTGACTGTTCACTGGCCTACCTCTGCAGGGATCGGGATGCCGGGGTGGGGACGACCGGGACGGGAACTACTGGAGCACATAGATCGTGAAGAACAGGGCGATCCACACGACGTCGACGAAGTGCCAGTAGTAGCTGGTCACGATGGCCGCCGTCGCCTGCTCGTGGCCGTAGCGCCGGGAGGCGTAGGACCGGGCGATCACGAACAGGAAGGCCACGAGGCCAGCGACCACGTGCAGGCCGTGGAAACCGGTGGTGAGGTAGAACGCCGAACCATAGGCCGACGACGACAGGGTCAGGCCCTCGGCCGTGATCAGGTGCGCGTACTCGAAGACCTGGCCGCCGATGAAGATCGCGCCCAGGACGAAGGTGAGCATGTACCAGCGCTGCATGCGGTGCAGGTCGCCACGTTCGGCCGCGAGCACGCCCATCTGGCAGGTCACGCTCGAGGAGACCAGGATCAGGGTGTTCACGGTGGCGAAGCCCACGTTGAGGAACTGGGTCTGCTCGGCCCACACCTCGGGGTTGGTCGAGCGCAGCGTGAAGTACATCGCGAACAGGCCAGCGAAGAACATCAGCTCGCTGGAAAGCCAGATGATCGTCCCCACCGCCACCTTGTTCGGGTGGGTCGGGTGGGCACCGGGATGCGCGGAAGTCACAACGGTTGTCGAAGCCACGCGCGCAGTCTGTCAGATTCGCCTGCGACTTCCCACCCGGACCCCGGTCTCGCCGGTGGCGTGTCCCGCCCTGCTCCCCCGCACCTGCAGCGCGACCAAGTAGCATCCCCCCAGACGCAACCCACAGGAGTCCTCATGCCCAGCCCCCAGGCCGCCCGATCGCTGCGGGTCATGGTCTACAGCGACGACCTCACCGTGCGCCGCGCCGTGATCAACGCCCTGGGCACCCGCCCGGATCCCGAGCTGCCCGACCTGGAGCTCATCGAGGTGGCCACCGGTCCGGTGGTGCTGCGGACCGCGGATGCCGGCGGGCTGGACCTGCTGATCCTCGACGGCGAGGCAACGCCCACCGGCGGCCTCGGCCTGGCCCGCCAGCTCAAGGACGAGATCCACCGATGCCCGCCGATCCTCGTGCTCACCGGCCGCCCGCAGGACGCCTGGTTGGCCACGTGGTCCCGCGCCGATGGGGTCGTGAGCCACCCGATCAACCCCGGACAGCTGGCCCACGCGGTGTCCGGGCTGCTGCGCACCCGGCTGCCGGCGACGACCCGCCCGTGAGCGAGGCGCCGCTGACCGACTGGGTCGACGTCCTTGAGGCCCTGCTGGCCGGCGAGGACCTCAACGCCCCGACGACCACCTGGGTGATGGCCGAGATGCTCACCGGCAGCGCTCCCCCGGCCAACACCGCGGCGTTCCTCGTCGCCCTGCGCGCCAAGGGCGAGACCGCCCGCGAGGTGTCCGGACTGGTGACCGGCATGATGAACGCGAGCGTGCCGCTGGACGTCGAGGGTCCCGTCGTCGACACGTGCGGCACGGGCGGCGACCGCTCGCACACGGTGAACATCTCCACGATGGCCGCCGTCGTTGCGGCCGCCGCGGGTGCCCGCGTGGCCAAGCACGGCAACCGGGCAGCCTCCTCCCAGAGCGGCTCGGCCGACATGCTCGAGGCCCTCGGGGTGGTCATCGACCTGCCGGCTGCTGCTGCCGCCGAGGCGGGCGCCCTGCTGGGGATCACCTTCTGCTTCGCCCCGGTGTTCCACCCGGCCATGCGCCACATCGGCCCGATCCGCCGCGAGCTGGGCATCCGCACGGTCTTCAACATCCTCGGCCCCCTGGCCAACCCCGCCCATCCGGCCGCCCAGGTCCTCGGCGTCCCCACGGAGTCGATCGGTGAGCTCATGTCCGGCGTCCTGGCCGCGCGGGGCACCCGGGCCCTCGTGGTGCACGGTGATGACGGCCTCGACGAGCTCACCGTCTTCGCCACCTCCACGGTGTGGGATGTCACCGGCGCCGAACCACGACGGGTGGTCCTCGATCCCGCCGCCCTGGGCATCTCCCCGCCCGCCCCGGACGCCCTGCGCGGCGGCTCCGCCCAGCGCAACGCCCGGGTGTTCCGCACGCTGCTCGACAGCCCGGATGACCCGGCGGTCTCGGGCATCCGCGACGCCGTCTGCCTGAACGCCGCCGCGGCCCTGGTGGCCTACTCGGCGGCGGGCGGCACCCTGCCGGTCGCCATCCCGGACGCGTCCACTGATCTCGAGCCGCGCCTGGCCGCAGCCCTCCCCGCGGCGCGCGAGGCGTTGGCGTCGGGGGCGGCACGTTCCCTGCTCGACCAGTGGATCACCACCAGCCAGGACCTGCAGCCCTAGGAGGCGAGAATGGCCAAGTCCTCCCGCCAGCGCTCGATGCCTCGAACGCCACAGGACCGCCCAGCGGCAGCGCCGTCCCCGTCGCCGGCAGTACCCGCGCCCGTCGAGCGGCAGCCCCGGGCGGCCGGCGAGAGCTCGCACTCCGCTCCCGCCGCTGACGCTGAGGAGCCCAAGTACCTCATCACGGGAACTGCCTGCACCGCGGGTCATGAGCGCGGCCAGGAGCTCGACGCAGGGCGCCTCGGGTCGGTTCCGAGCAGGAAGCGGGCACGGATCGGCTTCGGGCTGCTGCTGTGGTGCGTGGCCGGGTTGGCCCTCCTCGCAGCGATGGGGATCACGTCCTGGACGTGGTGGGCGCTCGCCGCTCAGGTCTCGACTGCTGTGGCTGGCGTTCGCCGCCTTCGTCGTGCGCACGGCCGGTCACCGCAAGCGCTGCTGGCGCACGCGCACCTGGCGCCACGCCTGGGGCGGGCTGGCGCCGGGTTCCTGACCGAGTCAGACGCGCGTTCCCGGCCACCCGGCGGACGGCACGCGCGTTCCCGGCCACATGCGGCGCGCAACGCGCCACCCCAGATCGAGGTGGCGCGGAACGCGCGAGATCTGCGCGGGATCTGACGGTCAGAACTGGCGCTTGGGTCCCTGGTAGTACTCGAAGACCCAGTACGCCGACGACATGATGATCAGGACGGCGCCGGCGGCGACGATCCAGGCCGCGAACGCCAGCCCGGCGAACGTGATGGCCGCCGAGGCGCCCACCAGGAGCGGAGCCCACGAGTGCGGGCTGAAGAACCCGTAGTCGGTGTCCGCATCCCAGATCTCACCGTTCGCGAGGTCATCGGGCTGGTCGGGGAGCCGCTTGGCGGTGACCACCAGGTAGAAGCCGATCATCGCCGACAGGAAGCCCGTCAGGGTGAGGGCGACGGTACCGGCCTCGTCGTGGGACATCAGCCAGTAGATGCCCGCGACCAGCCAGTAGAAGACCGCACCACCGATGAAGAGCCTGCCTGCGAGCCTCACGAGATCTCCCCCTTGACCTTGTTCTGGGTCTCGAGCGTGGCCAGGTAACCCGCGGAGTCCCAGTCGGCGAGATCGGGGTGGTGCAGGTCGAACGCCGGAGCCTCCGAACGGATCCGCGGCAGGGACACGAAGTTGTGGCGCGGGGGCGGGCACGCGGTCGCCCACTCCAGCGAGCGTCCCCAGCCCCACGGATCGTCCACGGTCACCAGCGGCGCGTGCCGCCAGGTCTTGTAGACGTTGAACAGGAAGAACAACGTGGAGACGCCCAGCACGAGGGCGAAGGCCGAGGAGATCTCGTTCTCCAGCGTGAAGCCGTCACCGGGGAGGTAGTCGCCGTAGCGGCGTGGCATCCCCTCGACGCCCAACCAGTGCTGGACGAGGAACGTCCCGTTGAACCCGATGAACGTCAGCGCGAAGTGCCACTTCCCCAGGGTCTCGTCGAGCATCCGTCCGAAGAACTTCGGCCACCAGAAGTAGAACCCAGCGAACATGGCGAACACGACGGTGCCGAAGACGGTGTAGTGGAAGTGCGCGACCACGAAGTAGGAGTCGGACACGTGGAAGTCCAGCGGGGGCGCGGCCAGGATGATGCCGGTCAGGCCGCCGAAGAGGAACGTCAGCAGGAACCCGATCGCCCACAGCATCGGGGTCTCGAAGGTCAGTGACCCGCCCCACATCGTGCCGATCCAGTTGAAGAACTTCACCCCTGTGGGAACGGCGATCAGCATCGTCATCAGGGCGAAGAACGGCAGGCTCACAGCACCGGTGACGTACATGTGGTGGGCCCAGACGGCCATCGACAGCGCCGCGATGGCGATCGTGGCGAACACCAGGCCCTTGTACCCGAAGATGGGCTTGCGGCTGAACGCCGGCAGGATCTCGGAGATCACGCCGAAGAACGGCAGGGCCAGGACGTAGACCTCGGGATGGCCGAAGAACCAGAACAGGTGCTGGAAGAGGATCGCTCCGCCGTTCTCCGGCTGGAAGACCACGGACCCGAACTTCCGGTCGATCTCGAGCACGATCAGCGTGGCGGCCAGGACGGGGAACACCATGATGATGAGCACCGAGGTCAGCAGGACGTTCCACGTGAAGATGGGCATCCGGAACATGACCATGCCCGGGGCACGCATCGTCAGGATCGTGGTGACGAAGTTCACCGCGCCCAGGATCGTGCCGACGCCGCCGAGCGCGAAGCCCAGGATCCACAGGTCGGAGCCGACGTTCGGGGAGAACTCAGCAGTCGACAGCGGCGTGTAGAGGAACCACCCGAAGGCCGCGGCGCCACCGGGGGTCGCGAAGCCGAAGAGCACGATCAGGCCGCCGAAGAGGTACAGCCAGTACCCGAGCATGTTCAGCCGGGGGAAGGCAACGTCCGGGGAGCCGATCTGCAGCGGCATCAGGAAGTTGGCGAACCCGACGAACAGCGCGGTGGCGAACAGCAGGAGCATGATCGAGCCGTGCATGGTGAACAGCTGGTTGTACTGCTCCAGCGTCACGATCTGCAGTCCCGGACGGGCGAGCTCGGCGCGGATGATCAGCGCCATGACGCCGCCGATGAGGAAGAACGTGAAGGACGTCCCCATGTAGAGCCGGCCGATGGTCTTGTGGTCGGTGGTCGTGATCACCGAGACGAACTTCTGACCCAGGGAGCGCTCCCGTCGCGGGGCCCGGGCGGTGACCTCTGCGGGACGGTCGTTGAGAAGTGTCACAGCGTGCCCTCCGGGTAGCGGTCGGACTCCCAGTATCGCTCTCCCTCACGGGAGATGCGGTCGGTCTCGATCGATCCGACCTGGCCCTTGGCCCTCAGCTCGGCCATGTGCCGGTCGTACTCGGCGCGCTCCACGACCTTGACGGTGAACAGCATCCGGGAGTGGTCCACGCCGCACAGCTCGGCACATCGACCGGCGAACGTGCCCACCTTGTTCGGGGTGACCTCGAACTTGTTGAGCCGGTCGGGGAACACGTCCATCTTCATCAGGAACGCGGGGATCCAGAAGGAGTGGACGACGTCCGGGCTCTGCAGCTCGAAGACGACCGACTCGTTCACGGGGAGGTACAGGGTGGGCATGTCCTCGACCTCGGCGGTGCCGACGTCGTAGACGTCGTCCTCGACGTAGTTGAACGCCCAGCTCCAGCGGAACCCGACGACTCCCACGGTGTTGTCGGGGTTGGCCGACACCTTGGTCAGCTCCATCTGGTCGCGGGCGGTGAAGAAGAACATGCCCAGGATCATGACCAGCGGCACGATCGTGTACATGACCTCGAGCGGGATGTTGTAGCGCATCTGCTTGGGCGCCGGATCCCCGTCCTTGTGCCGGAAGCGGATGGCCGCGTACAGGATCAGCCCGCCGGTCAGGAGGCCGACGATCGCCACGGCGACCCAGGCCCCGAACCAGAGGCTCTCGATGATCGGTGTCTGCTCGGTGGCGCCGTCAGGGGCGTTCAGGGACAGCGCCTCCTGCGCGCTGCACCCTGACGCCAGCAGGGCGATGGCTGCGGCTCCTGCCCCGGCCCCCCACCGGCGCATCGACCGGGAACGGTCGGTGCGATCTGCTACCACGTCTGGTGATCCCCTCGATTGGTTGGGCGACTGTCGGGCGATTGGTCGGGCGAATCCGCGCAGTGCGGGCACACGGCGCCTGGGTCGCTGAACGGGCCGAGACTAGCGCAGGAACCGGCCTGCGTGCCACGGGGGTCACCGATAGCGTGTACGGCATGTCGCGGTCCTTCGATGCCGCCTCGGGTCTGCCCCTGGGGCCTGAGGCGCGCCGGGCGCTCGACGCCGCCCTGGACCACGGCTGGGCCGACCCGAGCCGCCTGCACCGCCACGGAAGGCTCGCCCGGCAGTTGCTGGACGCTGCCCGCACCTCGGTGGCCACCTGCATCGGCGCCCTGCCCCAGGAGGTGGTGTTCACCGCCTCGGGCACCGACGCCCTGCACGCGGGCCTGCTCGGGCTCGCCCGCGGGCGACGGAAGGTGGGCTCTGGCGTGGTGGTGAGTGCAGTCGAGCACTCCGCCGTGCTGCGCGCGGCCGACTGGGTGCTGCCCGATGGCGAGCCCACGCTCGTCCCGGTCAACCCTCAGGCTGAGGTGGAGGTCAAGGCTTTCAAGCGGGCTGTGCGCTCCCCTGGCGTCGCCCTGGCGGCCGTGCAGCACGTGAACCACGAGGTCGGGGCGATCCAGCCACTCGAGCAGGTGCACGAGGCCGCCCGCGCCGCGGGAGTCCCCCTCCTGGTCGATGCCTGCGCCGCGCTCGGGGCGCTGCCGGCCACCACGCACTGGGACGTGCTCGCGGGCAGCGCCCACAAGTGGGGTGGCCCCGCCGGGGTCGGGATCCTGGCCGTGCGCACCGGGGTGCGCTGGCGCAGTCCGACGCCGACCGACGAGGCCGGGCGCTGGGCCGGCTTCCCCAACGTTCCCGGTGCCGTGGCAGCCGCGACCGCCCTCGAGCAGGCAACGGCAGCCCTGGGACAGACATCGGTGCACCGCGCGCGTCTGCTCACGATCCTGCGCGAGCGCGTGCCCGGCCTCGCACCGGACATCGTCGCGCTTGGCCGGCCGGGCTCCGCCCCGCACATCCTCTGCTTCACGGTCCTCTACGCCGACGGCGAGGTCCTCGTGCAGGAGCTCGACCGGGCCGGCTTCGCGGTCAGCTCGGGCTCGGCGTGCACGGCGGACCTGCGTCGGCCCAGCCACGTCCTGGCCGCGATGGGGGCGATCACGCACGGGAACCTGCGGGTCAGCCTGCCGCCGGATGCCACCGAGGCCGACGTGGCCGGCTTCCTGCAGGCCCTGCCCCCCGCGGTGGCCGCCGCGCGGGCCTCCGCGGAGCGCGCGAGCACATGACCAGCCCGGATGTCACGGTCGAGGCGCGGGGCGCACTCTGCCCCGTCCCGATCATCCGCCTGGCTCGCGCGGCTGCGGCGCTGCCGGCCGGAAGCCTCATCGAGCTGCTCACCGACGACCCGGCTGCCGAGTACGACGTCCCCGCGTGGTGCCGGCTGCGCGGCCACGACCTCGTGGGATCCGAACCCCTGGGGGAGCGCACCCCTGCCCATGGTCCGTCCGGTCCCGCGGGTCCGGAGCCGCACGTCCCCAACGAGGCGCCCGGTCAGGCGCTGCGCCACCTGATCCGGCTGGCGAGCCCGTCGGAGTCCGCCTGACCGCCCAGCACCGGCCGGCACGCCAGGGCAGCCGGCAGGGCCGTGAGGTAGGTCGCCCGCGGCACCTCCACGGCGCCCAGTGTGGCCAGGTGCTCCGTGCGCCACTGGACGTCGACGACGCGCCGTGGATCACGATCCGCCGCCAGCAGGTCGGCCAGCGCCACGACGGCCACCTTCGACGCGTCAGTGTGCACGTGGAACTTCGATTCCGCCGCGAACAGCCCGCCCACCTCGACGCCGAAGAGACCCCCGGCCAGGTGACCGTCGGCGTCCCAGACCTCGATGGAGTGCGCCCAGCCCAGCCCGTGCAGGACGCGGTAGGAGCGCTCGTACGCGCCCGAGATCCACCCGTGCGGCCGCCGCGGGTCTGCACAGGCCGCCACGACCTCGGGGAACGCCCGGTCGATGCTGACCTGGAACCGGCCCAGGGCCCTGCGCAGGGACCGCGACACGTGCACCTGACCCGGGAGCAGGACGCCCCTCGGGTCCGGGGACCACCACCCGATCTCCGCGCCGTCCGGCATCGCGAACAGCCCCGTGCGGTACCCCGCAAGCAGCATCCCGGGCGACAGGTCCGCCCCGAGCGCCACCATCTCCTGCCCCTCGGGCATGTCCCACAGGTCGGGCAGCACCCATCGCGGCGGATCAGGCTCGATGGGCATGGTCCCCGGTCAGGCCCGGACCAGGCTGATGTGGGCGCCGATCTCGTCAGCGGCCTGGTCGCCGTACGCCTCCCGGATCCGCAGCAGGAAGGACCTGCGGGCCAGCTCGTACTCCTGGGTCCCGATGCTCTCGATGACGTGCGTGGCCAGCAGGGAGCCCACCTGCGCGCAGCGCTGCAGCGGGAGGCCCCACGCGAGTCCGGCGAGGAAGCCCGCCCGGAAGGCGTCACCCACGCCCGTGGGGTCGGCCTTGTGCGTCTCCTTGGGCGTGGGCACGTGGATCATCTCCGCGCCCTTGCGCTCGATGCGGACCCCATTGGGTCCCAGCGTCGTGACCCGGGTGCCGACCCGGTCGAGGATCTCCTCGCTGCTCCACCCGGTCTTCTGCTCCGTGAGCGCGGCCTCGTACTCGTTCGTGAACAGGTACGCGGCCCCGTCGACGAGCAGCCGGATCTCGTCGCCGTGCATCCTGGCCAGCTGCTGGGAGGGGTCGGCGGCGAACGGGATGTGCCGGTAGCGGCACTCCTCCGTGTGGCGCATCATCGCCTCGGGATCGTTCGCCCCGATGACGACGAGGTCGACCGTGCCCACGCGCTCGACGACCGGTCCCAGCTCGATGTCGCGCGCCTCCTGCATGGCCCCGGCGTAGAACGTCGCGATCTGGTTGGCGTGCTCGTCGGTCGTGCACACGAAGCGCGCGGTGTGGCGGACCTCGGAGACGTGCACCGACTCGGTGTCGACATTGTGGCGCTGGAGCCACGAGCGGTAGTCGGCGAAGTCAGGGCCGACCGCGCCGACGAGGATCGGCTTCTCGCCGAGCACGCCCATCCCGAAGGCGATGTTGGCCGCGACCCCGCCGCGGCGGATCTCGAGCTCGTCGACCAGGAACGACAGGGAGATCTTGTCCAGCTTGTCCAGGACGATGGAGTCGGCGAAACGACCGGGGAACGTCATGAGGTGGTCGGTCGCGATCGAGCCGGTGACGACGATGCGCATGCGCGGGAGACCCCCTGGTCAATGAGTGACGACGGGGGTGACCCTAGCCGGTCAGGTCAGTGGAACGAGTCACCGCACGCGCACGAGCCGGTCGCGTTCGGGTTGTCGATCGTGAAGCCCTGCTTCTCGATCGAGTCCACGAAGTCGATGGTGGCACCGGACAGGTACGGCGCGCTCATGCGGTCCATGACGACCTCGACACCGCCGAAGTCGCGGCGCACGTCACCGTCGAGCGCACGCTCGTCGAAGAACAGCTGGTAGCGAAGGCCGGAGCAGCCGCCGGGCTGGACAGCCACTCGCAGCGCGAGGTCGTCGCGGCCCTCCGAGTCGAGCAGGGTGCGCACCTTGTCGGCGGCGACCTCGGTCAGGACGATCCCGTCGCTGACGGGGGCGGTGTTCTCGGTCGTGGTCTCGGCGGTCATCGGTGCCCTCCTACTGAGCATCGTGGCGGTCTACATCGGGGCCAACGCGAACACGATGTACGGCATTCCCGGTGGACCCATGCTGACACGGATTGCGCAGTTCGACCAACCGTCCCCCATCCCCGCGGGCGAGTCGGGTGCTCCCGCGGGCCGCCGCTCAGCCCCTGGACCAGGTGCGCGCGGCGCGCGCAGCGGCCCGGGCAACGCCCTCGCCGTGGGACTCACCGGGCTGGGCCGCGGCGGGGAAGGCGGCGGCCACCCCGGCGGTGATCCACTCGCGGCGGCTCACCTCGACCTGTCCCGCGAGGACGAGCACCGGCAGACCCCACTCGAGTGCAGTCGCTGCCACGCCGGCCACGACCTTGCCGCGAAGGGACTGCCAGTCGAAGCTGCCCTCGCCCGTGATCACGAGGTCCACGCCGGCCATGAGTGCCGGGAGGTCCGCAGCCTCGAGCACGGTTCCGATGCCGGGGACGCGGCGGGCGCCCAGCCGGATCAGGGCCGCCCCGAGGCCCCCGCCTGCCCCGGCTCCGAGGGCGACGGCAGCCGACCGCCCGTCTGCCGTGCGCCCCAGGAGTGAGGCCCAGTGGGTCATGGCTGCTTCCAACTGCTCGACCTGATCAGGGGTCGCGCCCTTCTGGGCCGCGAACCCCCGGGCCGCTCCCCGGGCGCCGAGCAGCGGCACGTCCACGTCAGTGGCCACCTCGAGGACGCACCCGCCGACGGCATCGAGGGCCGCAGCGAGGTCCAGGGACCCCAGCCTCGCCAGCAGCGCGCCCCCCTGGTCCATGCCGTCGGGCGGGTCCGAGGTCGCCCCGAGGGCGCGCAGCAGCCCCGCTCCCCCGTCGCACGTCCCGGTGCCCCCGACACCGACCACGATCCGCGCGGCACCACCGCCCAGCGCGGCGGCAATCAGCTCGCCGACGCCCCGTGAGGTCGTGCGCATCGGGTCGCGGCGCTCGGCCGGGACCAGGTGCAGACCGGCGGCGCCGGCGGACTCGATCCACGCCGTTGCGTCATCGGTCATCACGTACTCCGCGGTCACCGGGCTGCCCAGCGGGCCCGTGACCGACAGGGCGTGCTGCACGCCGCCCCGCCCAGCCCGGATGGCGTCGAGGAACCCAGGGCCGCCGTCGGAGAGCGGGCGGAGCACGAGCTCGTCCCCGGGCGCGACGCTGGACCACCCCGAGGCCATCGCCTCGGCGGCCTCGGCGGCCGAGAGCGTGCCGGTGAACGAGTCCGGGCAGATCAGCACCTTCACGAGGCGGAAGTCTGGCACCCCTTCTCCGAGGTGGCGGGTGCGGCGCCGTGTGGAACGATGGAGTCCTCCCCGCCACGAGGAAGGTCCCCTGATGACCGACACGGCTGCCTGGACCGAGCCGCAACCGACTGCGCTCGCCCTGCTCCTGCTCGGTCACGGCATGGACCCGGACACCGAGAAGGGCGTCGAGTGCCCCGGCGTCCTTCCGGCTGCCTCCGACCCCGACCTGGTCGAGCGTGCCCGGCGTGCACGTGATGCGCTGGGATCCCGCGCCTACATCCTTGGTCACCACTACCAGCGCGACGAGGTCATCGAGTTCGCCGACGTGACGGGCGACTCCTTCAAGCTCGCGCAGCAGGCGGCCGGCCACCCTGAGGCCGAGTTCATCGTCTTCTGCGGCGTGCACTTCATGGCCGAGAGCGCCGACATCCTCACCACCGACGACCAGCAGGTGATCCTCCCCGACCTGGCCGCAGGCTGCTCCATGGCGGACATGGCGGCGATCGGGCAGGTGGAGGACGCATGGGACAGGTTCATCGAGCTCGGGCTCGACGGGTCGACGATCCCGATCACCTACATGAACTCCACCGCCGCGATCAAGGCGTTCACGGGCCGCAACGCCGGCACGATCTGCACCTCGAGCAACGCCCGGCAGTCGCTGGAGTGGGCCTTCGGGCAGGGTGAGCGGATCTTCTTCCTGCCCGACCAGCACCTCGGGCGCAACACCGCCGTGCTCGACCTGGGCCTGAGCCTCGAGGACTGCGTCGTGTACGACCCGCACCGGCCGGGCGGCGGGCTCAGCGACGAGCAGCTGCGCGCCGCGAAGGTCGTGCTCTGGCGCGGGCACTGCTCGGTGCATGGCCGGTTCACCGAGGCCGTCGTCGACGAGGCCCGCGCGCGGATCCCGGGCGTCAACATCCTGGTGCATCCCGAGTGTCGCCACGAGGTGGTCCAGAAGGCCGACTACGTGGGCTCCACCGAGTACATCATCAAGGTCCTCGACGCCGCCGAGCCCGGATCCGCCTGGGCGATCGGCACCGAGCTGAACCTCGTGCGCCGCCTGGCCAATGCGCACCCGGACAAGCAGGTCACGTTCCTGGACCGATCGGTCTGCTACTGCTCGACGATGAACCGGATCGACCTGCCGCACCTGGTCTGGGCGCTGGAGAACCTCGCCGCCGGCAACGTGGTCAACCGGATCGTCGTCGACGAGGACACGTCGCACTGGGCCAGGGTGGCCCTCGACCGGATGCTGGCCCTGCCCGGCGTCGGAGCGACTCCCACGCCGGACTGACAGAGCCGACCCGTCCGGGGGCGGCGGCGGGCCTACAGCCCGGGGGCACCCCAGATCGGGAACCAGCGGGTCAGGTCCTTCTCGACGGAGAGCTCGTCGCGCAGGAGATCCCGGATCTGCAGCTCGAGGACGGTGTCGCGCGTCTGGTCACCGGCGGGGGCGAACGGGTAGAACGCGCCCTGCTTGAACAGGTACACCATCGCCAGTGGCCGGCCGGCCGGCCCCGAGAACGTCACGGTCGCGCACAGCAGCTGCGGTCCGAAGCCGCTGTCCTGCAGGGACAGGTTCACGGCGTGCAGGTGGGTCACCAGGGCCCCGACGTCCGGCGGGTCGGTCGCGACGACCAACCACGTGTACCCGTACTGGTCGGCTGAGCTCGACACGGCGGGGTTCCCCGACGCGGCGAGCAGGGCCTCGATCTCGGACTGGATCTCGGCGAACGCACGTCCCTCAGGGACCCGGAAGGCGACCGCGCCGGTGCCCGTCGCCTCGAACCCGAGGCTGGCGGACAGGGTGATCGCCGCCGAGGGCAGCCCGAAGATCGCGTCGAGGTCAGGAAGGGCGGGCTTGCGCCGGCCCATGATCGAGTCGAACAGCCCCATCTACTGGCCCAGCTGGGCGGAGATGCGCGCGAGCTGCTCCAGGCGCTTCTCCAGGGGCGGGTGCGTCGAGAACAGGGCCGCCATCGACTGCGAGCTGCCGAACGCGGGGGTGATGAAGAAGGCGTTCATGGACTCCTTGGCGCGCAGGTCGCGGGTCGGGATCGCGCCCATGTCACCGCTGATCTTCTGCAGGGCGCGTCCCAGCGCGGCCGGTCGGCCGGTCAGCAGCGCCCCGGCGCGGTCGGCGGAGAGCTCCCGGTAGCGCGAGAGCACGCGGACCAACAGGAAGCTGATGGCGTAGACGACGATCGACACGACCATGATGATCAGGAAGGCGAAGGCGCTGTTGCTGTCGCTGCCGCGCCGGCGGGTCAGGCCACCCCACATCCACGACCGGGTCAGGAACCCTGCCAGGACCCCCACGAACGAGGCCACCGTCATCACGAGCACGTCCCGGTGCGCGACGTGCGACATCTCGTGGGACAGCACGCCCTCCAGCTCCTCGGCATCGAGGCGACGCAGCAGCCCGGTCGTGACGCAGACCACCGCGCGCTTCGTGCTGCGGCCAGTGGCGAACGCGTTGGGCATGTCGGTGTCGGCGATGGCGACCGCGGGCTTGGGCATGTCGGCCAGCGCGCACAGGCGGTCGACGACCGCGTGGAGCTGTGGCGCCTGCTCGGGGGTCACGATCCGGGCGGACATGGAGAACAGGGCGACGCGGTCGGAGAAGTACCACTGCGCCCAGGCCGAGCCCCCGGCGATGGCCAGCACGAAGAAGGCGTTCATGCCCACGTAGATCAGCGTGGCCATGAGGACCACGTAGAGCAGGCCGAGGATGAACATCGTTCCGCCCATGCGGGCGGTCAGGCCCCGATCGGGTGCGTACCGGTTGCGCGCCATGGCGGACCTGCGGACCTCCCCTGCTGCCCTACTGGGTCGCCGGGCCGGTGGGCGGAGCCGCCGGGGGCTGGGGCGCTGGCGGTCCGGCGGCCTCCTCGGCGAGGACCGCATCGATGACGTCGTCGGACGGTGCCGCGGTGACCGCAGGCATCTCGGCGGATGGGCCCGTGACCGCTGCCGGCGCCTCGGCGCCGCCGAGCTGGGCCTTCATCGCGGCGAGCTCGGAGTCGACCTGGTTGTCGGCGGCCAGGCGCTCGAGCTCCACGGTCAGGGAGTCCTTGCCGCCGGTGGTCTCCAGCGCCCCGGTGGCCATCAGCTCCTCCATCGCGCCGGCCCGGGCCTGCATCTGGGCGGTCCGGTCCTCAGCGCGCTGGATGGCCATGCCCACGTCGCCGAGCTCGCTGGAGATGCCGGTGAACGCCTCGTTGATGCGCACCTGGGCCTCTGCCGCGGAGTAGGTCGCCTTGATGGTCTCCTTCTGGGTGCGGAAGGCCTCCACCTTGGTCTGCAGCTGCTGGGACGCGACCGTGAGCTTCTGCTCCTGGAGGGTCAGCTGCTCGAGCTGCACGTGCAGGTCGGCGATCTGCTGGCTGAGCCCGGACTTGCGGATCAGCGCCTCGCGGGCCAGGTCCTCGCGCCCGGCAGCCAGCGCGGCCCGCGCCTGCCCGTCGAGCTTGGCCAGCTGCTTGTCCAGGCTGGCGATCTGCAGCTCGACCCGCTTGCGGCTCGTCGCCACGTCGGCCACGCCCCTGCGGACCTTCTGCAGCATCTCGAGCTGCTTCTCGTACGAGTAGTCCAGGGTCTGCCCGGGGTTCTCCGCCTTGTCCATGGCCGCGTTGGCCTTGGAGCTGAAGATCAACTTGAAGCGCTGCCACATACCAGCCATCGTTCGCTGTGCTCTCTTCCCAGGCGGCACACCCGCCGACGCCCAATAGCCTAACGCCCCATGGGTGGGCACGCCGTACCCTTGTCCTCGTGAAGTTCCTCTCGCGCAACGCCCCCGCCGAATCCGCCGCTGTGGAGCCCCAACCCACGGCCACCGTCGGCAAGGGCCACCCCACGCCGTCGCGCAAGGAGGCTGAGGCCCAGCGCCGGCAGACCCTCAAGGTCTCCTCGGATCCCAAGGCCGCGAAGAAGGAGGCGAAGGCACGCGCTGCCCAGGAGCGCCAGGTCGCCCGGGCTGCACTCATGGCCGGTGATGAGAGCGGGCTGCCTCCCCGCGACTCCGGGCCGGTGAAGCGCTTCGTCCGTGACTTCATCGACTCCCGGTGGGCGGCCGCGGAGCTGTTCATGCCGCTGGCTGTGGTCGTGCTGGTCGTCGGCCTGCTGCCGTGGCGCAGCTGGGGGCTGGTCAACGCCCAGGGCTACGTCTCGATGCTCTGGCTGGTCCTGACCCTCTTCATCCTCGTGGACACCACCGTGCTGCTGCTGCGGATGAACGGCGAGCTCAAGAAGCAGTGGCCAACGGCTGCTGAGCGCAAGGGGGCCACCTTCTACGCCCTCATGCGCGTGCTGCAGATCCGCCGGCTGCGCCTGCCACCTCCGCGCGTGCGTCGTGGCGGGAAGCCCGTCCTGCCCAAGTAGCCCGGCCCGGCCCGGCCCATCCGACGCCAGTGGCTCCCGTCAGCGGGGTGCTCTAGGGTCGAACCCATGGAGCATCGTCGCCTTGGGGCAAGTGGTCTGTGGATCAGCGAGATCGCGTACGGCAACTGGCTGACGCATGCGTCGCAGGTGGCCGAGGAGGAGGCGACCGCGTGCGTCCACGCGGCCCTCGACGCGGGGATCACCACCTTCGACACAGCGGACGTGTACGCGCAGACCGGCGCTGAGGCCGTGCTCGGCCGTGCCCTGGCCGGGCAGCGCCGGGAGGGCCTGGAGATCCTGACGAAGGTGTTCTGGCCCACCGGGCCGGGGCAGAACGACCGCGGTCTGTCGCGCAAGCACATCCTGGAGGCGTGCGAGGGCTCGCTGCGCCGGCTGCAGACCGATCACATCGACGTCTACCAGGCGCATCGCTTCGACCATCACACCCCGCTGGAGGAGACGCTGCGCGCCTTCGACGACCTCGTCCGAGCGGGCAAGGTCCTCTACATCGGGGTCTCGGAATGGCGAGCTGAGGAGATCCGGGCCGCCCTCGAGCTGGCTGGGCAGATGGGCCTGGACAGGATCGTGTCCAACCAGCCGCAGTACTCGATGCTCTGGCGCGTCATCGAGGCCGAGGTCGTGCCCGAGTGCGAGGCCGAGGGCATCGGCCAGGTGGTCTGGTCGCCGATGGCCCAGGGAATCCTGACCGGCAAGTACCTGCCCGGTGCGCCCGTCCCGGAGGGCTCCCGGGCCACTGACCCCACCGGCTCGGGGTTCGTCTCGCGCTGGTTGCGCGACGACGTGCTCACCCTGGTCCAGGGGCTGCGTCCGCTGGCCGAGCAGGCCGGCCTCTCAATGGCCCAGATGGCCGTGGCGTGGGTCCTGGGCAACCCGAACGTGTCGACGGCGATTGTGGGCGCCTCACGCCCGGAGCAGCTCGTCGACTCCGTGCGCGCCAGTGGGGTCGTGCTCGACGCCGACCTGCGCGCGGCCATCGATGAGGTCCTCGGTGACGCCATCGTGCGTGATCCGGCCCGGACCGAGTCCCCCGCAGTGCGTCCCTGACGACAGGTCCGAGGAGGAGTCCGATGAGTTGGAGCTGGCAGTACACGTCCACGCAGGGAGCGCCGATCCCTGAGTCCGCGGTCCAGCCGGCCGACGGGTTCCCCACCCAGGCCGACGCCGAGACGTGGGTCGGCGAGGTGTGGCCGGACCTTCTTGCCGAGGGGATCGACGAGGTGAGCCTGTTCGAGGACGGGCGGCTCGTCTACGGCCCGATGAGCCTGCACCCGTCCCAGTGAGGCGCTCCCCCTCCCTGTGAGGCGGGGTCGGCGCCTACCCGGCCCGCGAGAAGGCTGCAGCCCGTGCCAGCTGATCGTCGGTCGGCCTGACCCCGGTGTAGAGGACGAACTGCTCGGCAGCCTGCAGGGCCTGGACCTCCGCGCCGGTGATCACGCGGGCGCCCGCGTCGCGGGCCCTTCGGACGAGCGGGGTCTCGATCGGCATCGCCACGACCTCGAAGACCGTCTGGGCCGCATCCACCACGTCCGCGCTGACGGGCAGGTCGCCGCTTGCTGGGCCGCCGGCCATTCCGATCGGGGTCGCGTTGATGACAAGGGCGGGGCGGTCCCGTCCCACCTCCGGCCGCCAGGTGTAGCCGTACTCGGAGGCCAGGGGCCGACCTGTGCCCTCGTTGCGCGCCACGACGGTCCCCTCAGCGAAGCCGGAGTCGCGCAGGGCGGCCACGACCGCACGGGCCATCCCGCCGCTGCCCAGCACCACGAACGGCGAGTCCGGGGGGACGTCGTGGGAGCGCAGCAGGCTCACGACCGCCACGTAGTCCGTGTTGTACGCGCGCAGGTGGCCGTCCGTGTTGACGATCGTGTTGACCGAGGCGATCGCCAGCGCGGAGTCGTCCATCGAGTCGACCAGCGCGATCACGTCCTCCTTGAAGGGCATGGAGACCCCGCACCCACGGATCCCCAGCGCCCTGATCCCGGCCACCGCCGCCGGCAGGTCGGAGGTCGTGAACGCCTTGTAGAGGTTGTCCAGCCCCAGCTCGGCGTAGAGGTGGTTGTGGAACCGGGTGCCCAGGTTGCTGGGGCGCCCGGACAGCGAGATGCACAGCTGCGTGTCCCTGGTGATCGCGGTGGTGTCCACGGCCCACGAGCGTAGTCCGCCCGCGTCCTCGGGGGCGCCTGCCGATCGATCCCGTGGGATGCGACCTCGGCGTGCATGAACCTCGAGCGACGGGGAAGTTGTACAGACAAGCCGGGTGGTCGAGGCAACCAGGCACCCAGAGGCGGGAGAGATGACGATGAGAGTTGTGCGGGCGATGGCAGTTGCCGTGGCGGCGCTCTGCTTGTCCGGGGTGGGCCCCACAGCAACAGCCGGGGGCATGGTGGCACCGGCCGCAGCGGCTGCCAGGTCGGACGTGAAGATCTGGATCCACCCCGTCGCCGAGATCCTCGAGCAGCCGGGCGAGTACCACGGCAGCTCCTACAACGGCACGACCATCACCATCAAGTTGCACGTGCGCTGCCCGCGGGGCGACCGGGGGTGGGTCATCTTCGCCGGGCTTCCGGGCTACTTCCCCGACGGACGCTTCGCCGAGCCCTACCTGCCGGGCAACACCATGCCGGGGTTGATCACGTGCACCGGCCATCGGCAGCCGCTGACCACGCAGGCTCGCACGATCTCCCGCCTCCAGGATCCTGAGACCCAGCCGTTCACGTACTTCACCCCGAGCCGCGCCACCGCCGTCATCTCCCTGTTCCTGAATGAGCAGACCACCCACCTGGAGAGCGGCAGGATCCGCATCGTGGACCGCCGCGGGAACGGCTGACCCAGGGCGCGGTCGAGTCTGCGGCGCCCTGCCCCTGTGGATCGGAGACGGACGCAACCCGCGACCGGGGCAGAATGGCGCCATGACCCACCCAGTCACCACCACCGCCGACGAGCCGGAGGCCGACGCCGAGGACGCGTCCCTGCGCGTGCTGCGTGAGGTCTTCGGCTACACCGAGTTCCGCGGCGCGCAGGCCGAGATCATCGACCAGGTGGTCACCGGTGGGGACGCCCTGGTCCTCATGCCGACCGGCGGCGGCAAGTCGGTGTGCTACCAGGTGCCGGCCATCGTGCGAGCGGGGCTCGGGGTCGTGGTCTCCCCGCTGATCGCGCTGATGCACGACCAGGTCGCCGCGATGCGGCTGCTCGGCGTGCGGGCGGCCTTCCTGAACTCCAGCCTCGATGCGGCGGGGGCAGCGGAGGTCATCCGGGCGATGACCTCCGGTGAGCTGGACCTGCTCTATGTCGCCCCGGAGCGACTGGTGACGCGCCGGCTTCCTGGCCCAGCTCGACCGGATCCA
This sequence comes from uncultured Actinomycetes bacterium, assembly GCA_963700395.1. Taxonomy (GTDB): domain Bacteria; phylum Actinomycetota; class Actinomycetes; order S36-B12; family CAIYMF01; genus Prado023. The sequence goes on from CAVOXI010000001.1 coordinate 1,031,455, forward strand.
CGCCGCCCACGGCATCGCACTGTTCGCGATCGACGAGGCCCACTGCGTCTCCCAGTGGGGCCACGACTTCCGCCCGGAGTACCTGGGTCTCTCGGTGCTGGCCGAGCGGTTCCCCGACGTCCCCCGGCTGGCGCTGACCGCCACCGCGGACATGCTCACCCGTGCTGAGATCCGCCACCGGTTGGCGCTCGGGGACGCCCCCGTGTTCCTGTCCAGCTTCGACCGCCCGAACATCCGGTACACGGTGGTGGAGAAGGCCAACGCGCGCGAGCAGCTGATCGGCTTCCTCGCCGGTGACGCGGGGAGCCCGAGCCTGATCGGGTCCTCCGGGATCGTGTACTGCTCGTCGCGCAAGAAGGTGGACCAGACCGCCGCGTGGCTCGCCGACCAGGGCATCACCGCGCTGGCCTACCACGCGGGCCTCGACCAGGCTGCCCGACGGTCGGCCCAGGACCGGTTCCAGCGCGAGGACGGTGTCGTGGTCGTCGCCACGATCGCCTTCGGGATGGGGATCGACAAGCCCGACGTCCGCTTCGTCGCCCACCTCGACCTGCCCAAGAGCATCGAGGCCTACTACCAGGAGACCGGCCGGGCAGGCCGCGACGGGGAGCCGGCCCAGGCCTGGATGGCCTACGGGCTGGCCGATGTCGTGCTGCAGAAGTCGTGGATCGACGCCTCCGATGCGCCCGTGGAGATCCGGCGGGTCGAGGCGGCGAAGCTCGACGCACTGCTCGGGTACTGCGAGGCCGCAACCTGTCGCCGCATGGTCCTGCTGGACTACTTCGGGGAGCGCACCGGACCGTGCGGCAACTGCGACACGTGCCTCACCCCTCCTGAGCTGTGGGACGGCACGATCGCGGCCCAGAAGTTCCTGTCCGGGGTGATCCGGACGGGCCAGAGGTTCGGTGCAGGTCACATCATCAACCTGCTGCGGGGCGAGCCGTCCGAGCGGATGTCCGAGCTCGGACACGACCAGCTGCCCACATTCGGGGTGGGCACCGACCTCGACGCCACCGCATGGCGAGGGGTGGCCCGCCAGCTCGTGGCCCAGGGCCTGCTCAGCGCCGACTCGCGGTCCTACGGTGCCCTGCGGGTCACGGATGCGGCCGAGCCGGTCCTGCGGGGACAGGCGCGTCTGGACCTGAGGCGCACCACGCAGAAGCCTGCCGGGCGGGCGGCGCGACGTCGGGGCGGCTCCAGCAGCCCTGCGGCCTCCGCCGTGACCCTCACCGGACCCGACGCCGATCTGTTCGAGGTGCTGCGGGCCGAGCGCAAGTCCATCGCCGACGAGCAGGGCGTTCCGGCCTACGTGGTGTTCCACGACGCGACCCTGCGCGAGATCGCAGCGCGCCGCCCCAGCACCAACCAGCAACTGCTGGCGGTCCCCGGGATCGGCGCGGCCAAGGCCGAGCGCTACGGCGAGCGCGTCCTGGCCGCTGTGGCTCGCGAACCTGTCGCGGACCCGGACCGCGAGTGACCGAGCGGTCGGCCTTGCGGAATCATTCTTAGCGATATATCGTTGTACATGTCGTTGAGCATCCCGCTCGACATCTGACAGCGAAGGAGGACTCGCGATGTTCCGCGAATCCCACACCACAGAGCACCACCACCCGCATCATCACCGTCACCATGACGACCCCACCTCCCAGTCCGAGCCCTTCGGCGACGGAGTCCCCAACGAGCCGGGTCCCGGGCGGGGCCGCGGACGGGGCCACCGCCACGGCGGCGGACGGGGCCCCGGTGGACCCGGATTCGGTCCGGGCCCCGGCGGCTTCGGCCCCGGTGGTCCCGGTGGACCCGGAGGCTTCGGGCCCCGCGGCCGGCGCAGGCGCCCCAAGGGGGCTGTCCGCGAGGCCATCCTGTCCCTGCTCGCCGAGGGCCCAGCCAACGGCTACAGCTTGATGAAGCAGATCGCCGAACGTGCTGAGGGCGAGTGGAGCCCCAGCCCCGGATCGGTCTACCCGACCCTGGCACAGCTCGTCGACGAGGGCCTGATCGAGGCCACCGACACGGAGAAGGGGACGGACTTCGTCCTCACCTCTCAGGGCCGCGAGTACGTCGAGCAGAACGCCGAGTCGCTGGCTGCCATCTGGGCGGGCAGCACGTCGGGGGCCCCCACCCGGGCCGCGATGCGTGACAGCATCGGCGCCCTGATGGGCGTGGTCCACCAGTTCCGCTTCGCCACCGACGATCAGCGCCAGAAGGCCGTCGAGCAGCTCGACGAGACCCGCCGGGCACTGCACCGGATCCTGGCCGAGTAGGGCCCTGCGGTCGGCACATCGACCCGTTGTCCCCGGCCCCGGCCGAGGCAGCGGGTCGCGCGCTGTCGCCGCGCGCGCCCTGGTGCGGCGCAGCGCGGCGTGGGACCGCTCCTCAGGCGCGCAGGGCCTCGGCCAGGTCGGCGAACTCCTCCACGAGCAGCCCCATGTCCGCGCTCGTGTGCGCCAGGGACACCAGCCACTGCTCGTCGAGCCCGGGCGGGGTGAGGATGCCGCGGTTGACGCCCCACAGCCAGCTGAGCTCGGCGATCGCCGAAGTCCGTGCGCTTGTAGTCGCGGTAGTTGCGCACCGGTGCCGTCGCCCAGGTGACGGCACCCTTGACGCCGAATCCGACCGTCTGGGCGGGCAGCTCGTAGCGCGCGATGAGGCCGTCGATGGCGTCCAGCGCGTCGTCGTTGAGCTTCTCCGCGGCGGCCAGCGCCTCGTGCGTGCAGACCTCGTCGACCGCGGCGGCCGCAGCCATCACCAGCGGGTTGCCGTTGTACGTGCCGAAGTGCGGCATCCGGTTGTCCGAGACGACGGCCATGACCTCCGCGCGCCCACCGAACACGGCCAGGGGCAGCCCACCGCCCACGCTCTTGGCCAGGCAGACCAGGTCAGGGGTCACGCCGAGGCGCTGGGACGCGCCGCCGTACCCGGCGGTCAGCCCGGTCTTCACCTCGTCGAACACCAGCAGCACGCCGTGGCGGTCGCACGCCTCGCGCACGCCGGTGAGGTAGCCGGCATCGGGAACCACGATGGAGATGTTCTCCAGGACCGGCTCCATCACGACCGCGGCGATCTCGGCGGCGTGCTCGGCGAGGATCGCCTCGAGCCGGTCGAGGTCGTTGTAGGGCACGACGTGGACGGTGCCCGCCTCGACGTCGAACGGGGTGACCGGGACCGGGGCCTCCTCGGGCCCGGACTCGGCCACGTCGGGCTTCACGGAGACCGACAGGGCGTCGTAGCCGCCGTGGTAGCCACCCTCGATCTTGATGATCGCGTGGCGCTCGGTGAAGGCGCGCGCGGTCCGCACCGCGTACATCGTCGCCTCGGTCCCGGAGTTGGTGAAGCGCAGCTGGTCCAGGCCGAACCGGGCCTGGAAGCGCTCGGCAACCGATGTGGCCGACGGCGACGGCGTGACGAAGAGGGTCCCGGTCTCCATGGCGCCGAGCACGGCTGCGACGACGGCGGGGTTGAGGTGGCCGACGAGCATCGCGCCGAAGCCCATCGACAGGTCGAGCAGCTTCCGGTCGTCGACGTCGGTGAGCCACGCGCCCTTGGCCGAGGTGATGGAGATCGGGTACGGCTCCCAGTGCTGGAACGACGACGTGACACCCAGGGGCAGCGACTTCATGGCCTGGGCGTTGTGCGCCCCGGAACCTGCCGTCGCGCTCGTGAACCGCTCCCACTCCGCAGCCGTCAGCGCCTGGACACGTGCCGGGTCCAGCGGCGTGGACGAGCTCGGCAGGGTCCTGCGCGTGGCGGGGTCGTGCGCGGGCCACGTGGCGGGGGCGGCGCTCTGGGCGGTTTCGGTCGTCATGCGGTGATCTCCAAACACGGGTCTGTTGATGGGGGATGGACGCAGGTTATCCGGCCGCCGCCCGGATTGCGTTGCCCGCAGTCGCGGGACGCCCAGGTGCAGGTTCCGTCGCGGTCCTCACAGCTGCCTCGCGTGGGCAGCTCAACGTGGGCGCCAGCGCTTCCACAGGGCCGTCGCGGCCGCGCGGGGCTTGCCGTCCCAGACGATCTCGGCCTCGACCGTCACGTTGTCGGCGTCCGCCTCGGTCACCGTCGCCCGCAGCTCCAGGGACTCCTCGAGTGGGACCGGGCGCAGGTAGCGCACGTCGAGGCCCGCTGTCACGTAGAGCAGGGGTGCTCCCCTCTCGGGGTCCATCCCGAGCCGGTTCGCCCGGTGGAACACCGCTGCGCCGCTGTGGCAGTCCAGGACGGTGGCGATGATCCCGCCGTTGAGGAAGCCGAACCCGTTGTCGTGCTCGGGCCACGGCTCGAAATGAGCGATCACGAAGTCGTCGCCCGGGTAGCTGCGCAGCTTGAGCCCCCTCGGGTTCGCGTGCCCGCACCCGAAGCACGTCAGGTTCGGGTAGAGGCGCTCCTGGATGCTCTGCCCCCGGATCACGTCGTCCTCGATGCGCATGGTCATGGCAGCAGGGTGCCGCACTCCCCCGACCACGGACCACCCGGGTCGGGGCGGTCGGAGCCGCAGGGTCGCCAGGCCCCGGGTCGGCACCTAGGGTCTGACCATGAGCGCAGAGCTGATCACGAGGTTCTACTCGGCCTTCCAGGAATTGGACGCGCACGCGATGACCGCCTGCTATGCCCAGGACGCCCGGTTCAGCGACCCCGTCTTCACCGACCTGAGGGGCGAGCAGGTCGCTGACATGTGGCGGATGCTGTGCGCCTCGGCCAAGGACTTCAGCCTCACCTTCGACTCGGTCACCGACACCTCGGCGCACTGGGTTGCCACCTACACCTTCAGCTCGACCGGGCGCCGGGTGGTCAATGACATCCATGCATCGTTCGTCATCTCCGAGGGACTCATCGTCGAGCACCACGACTCCTTCGGGCTCTGGACCTGGGCGCGCCAGGCGCTGGGTCCGGCAGGACTCGCGCTGGGGTGGACGCCGTTCATGCAGTCCAGGATCCGCGACCAGGCCATGGCCGGGCTCCGCAAGTACCAGCAGCATGGGTGAGCCGGCGCTGACGGCCACCACCCCACGCTGCTTCTGGGTGGCCTCCGCCGCGCAGGACTATGTCGCCTACCACGACCACGAGTGGGGCTACCCGGTCGCCGACGACCGGCGGCTCTTCGAGAAGCTGTGCCTCGAGGGGTTCCAGAGCGGGCTGAGCTGGTTGACGATCCTGCGCAAGCGGGCGAGCTTCCGTGATGCATTCGCCGGTTTCGACGTCGAGGCCGTCGCGCGCTTCACCGAGGACGACGTGGCCCGCCTGCTCGGCGATGCCGGGATCGTTCGCCACCGCGGCAAGATCGAGGCCACGATCGGCAACGCCCGCGCGACCCTCGACCTGGTCGAGGCGGAGGGGTCGCTGGCGGCCCACGTCTGGAGCTTCGAGCCCGCACCCGCCGACCGTCCGACCCGCTACCGCCCCGAGGATGTGCAGGCACTGACCACGGCGCCCGCGGCGATCGCGCTGTCCAAGGACCTCAAGCGCCGCGGCTTCCGATTCGTCGGACCCACCACGATGTACGCCTTCATGCAGGCCATGGGACTGGTCAACGACCACACCGAGGACTGCGCCCTTCGCGCCGTCGTCCAGGCAGCTCGGCAGGACTTCACGGTCCCCTCGCGCCCGGGGTCCGCGACCAGGCGCCCATCGGCTTCGTCCTAGACCTGAGGTGGCCACTGGGCCAGGTGCGGTGCGAAGGCGGCCACCCACCGCTCCACCTCGTCCGGGGGCAACGGACCCCGCGCCACCGCATCGACCACGTCCCGCAGGTGGTCCGCGGAGGAGGACCCCACGATCGCGCTCGACACCCCCGCTGCGAACGCGCTGAAACGGATCGCCGTGCCGGTCCAGTCCCCATCAGCGGGCTCGATCCCCATCACGCGCAACCGGTCCCAGTACGGCTCGGCGTACTGGCCGACCGGCCGGTCCTCGAAGCGCCAGGCGGCGTTGGCCAGGGGCCGCTTGGCGATCACGCCCAGACCCGCAGCAGAAGCGCGCGGCAGGACGGAGGTGGCGGTCCACTGGTCGGCGAGGTTCACCGACGTCTGGATCGCGCCGAAGGCACCGCACTCGATCGCCCACTCGAGCGCCCGACCCTCGCCGGAGTACCCGCACACTCGAACCTTCCCGGCCTCCTGGGCCTCGGCCAGGGCGGCGACCGCCTCCCCCTCCTCGAGGACCTCGAGGCTGCACGAATGCAGGAAGCACACGTCGATCACATCGGTCGCCAGCACGCCCAGCGCGCGATCGATCCCACCGGTCACGGCTGCCCTCGTCCAGTCGGCCACCCCCGGCACGCTGTACCCGACCTTGGTCGACAGGACGAACTCCTGCCTGCGGTGGCGCAGCAGCCGCCCGATCCGCTCCTCGCTGAGCTCGTACCCACGGGCAGTGTCGATCAGGTTCATGCCCGCGGCCAGCGCGGCGTCCAGCACGCGCCCGGCATCGACGTCCCTGGAATCAGGCGATCCGATGTGCCCCGCGCCGAAGCCGAGGATCGGGACAAGCAGCCCGGTGGAGCCGAACGCCCGATGTTCCATGCCGGGGATCGTACGGGCCGGCCGCTCGCCGAGTCACGGATCCTGGACGGACGCCGCAGCGCTCAGGGGCACCGGGGCCGCGTCCCGCCGTGCCGCGGGTCGCAGCATCGTCGGCCGCTGGGACTCGATGGCGAGGGCGACCGCCACCGCCACCGCGAGGAGGACGATCGCGACGGCCCCGTCGAGCAGGTAGTGGTTCCCCGTCACGACGACCACCCAGATGGTCGCGATCGGGTAGGCGACGGCGAGCCAACGCCAACGGCTCCTGGCAACCACGACGATGTACAGGGCCACCGCCGCAGCCCACGCCACGTGGATGGAGGGCATCGCGGACATCTGGTTGGCGCCGCCTCCCGGTCCGTAGACGGACCACCCGTCGGTCAGGGCCGTGTCGACGACCCCGAGACCCGATACCAGGCGGGGTGGGGCGACGGGCTTGTACTGCACGAGCAGGCACGCGGCGGTGGTCAGGACGATCGTGGTCCGGACGAAGGGCCAATCACCACGGTGGAACAGGAGCACCCACAGGAGGGTCACGATGAACACCGGCACATGCGTCGAGGCGTAGTAGGCATCCGCCGCACGGCCGAGCCACTCCACCCCGAGCACCGGGCGCTGCAGGTCGGCCTCGCTCGGCCAGCCGAGGTGCTCCTCGATGCGGGCGACCAGCTCCCCGGCGCGCACGGCTCCCTGCGCCCCGGTCACGGCGATCGACCCGGCGTACTGCCACGCGGCGTACAGCACCAGCATGAGCGCTGCCTGGCCGCTGACGGCAGCGGGGCCCGCGCGCTCCGGCAGGCGGCGCAGGACGAGCGCCGCGACGACCAGGCCCGCCGCAATCACCAGGGCCCAGGTGGCCGGCAGCCAGCCGAGCCCCGAATGGATCACGCGCCGACCCTACGCCCAGCGCCGCACCGCGGCTGCCCCAACAGGTCCACCCGCTGCCGAGGACGTCGGCAGCGGGGTGCCGCTTCCCCGCCCAGCGCCGGGATGGGGCCGGTGGGATCATCGGTGGGGACGAGGAGGCCAGCATGGACGTGCGCGTCATCTCCGGGGAGCGGGCCGAGGCCGTGGCGCTGTCGGACCTCCCCAGTGCCCTGGTCGAGCCCGGGACGACGGTCTGGGTGGACATGCCCGAGTGCGACGAGGAGTCCCTGCGCGTGCTCCGGGAGGTCTTCGGCTTCCATGCGGTCACCATCTGGGAGTGCCGACAGCGACAGCGGATGCCCAAGTTCCACCCGTACGCCGACCACGTCTTCGTCGTGCTGCACGTCCCGGTGCCCGGTGATCTGGGACACGTCCACTACGTCGAGCTGGACCAGTTCATCGGATCGAACTACCTCGTCACGGTCCACGGACCCACCAACCCGGCTGTGCCCGTGCACGTCCCGCTGCGGGACACGATCACTGGTCTGGGAGCGGATCCGTGACGGCCGCCGCCGCGCCTGGACCCCGGCGGAGATCTCGCACGCGATCGTCGCGTCGATGAACGAGGGCATGGAGGAGACGCTCGAGATCGTCACCGAGGACGTCTGGGACCTCGAGCAGCGCGTGACCCAGGGCAAGCTCGGCGACCCCGAGAAGTTCCTCGACGAGATGTTCCGCACCCGGCACGCGCTGCTCGCAGTGGCCAACGTGACCGCAACCAGCGCCGAGGTCTACGGGCGCATGGCGGCCGTCGCCCGCGGGCTCACGGACTCCGATCGCCTCCTGCTGGCAGACAACATCGACCAGTTCCGGCGGGTGAACCGCCTCGCCGAGCTGCAGCGGGACTACCTGCAGGGGGTCATCGAGTTCTACCGGACGCGAACCGACACCAAGATGACCATCGCCGCCGAACGACTTGCCGTGATCGCCGTGGTCACCCTGCCGATCACGGCCCTGGCCTCAGTCCTCGGGATGAACGTCATCGTCAACGAGCGCACCGACTTCCCGATCCTGTCGATCTTCCTGCTGCTCATGCTCGCGATGTCTGCCTACCTGCTCCTCTGGGCGCGACGGCATGGGTGGTGGTGAGCCGCCCGGCCGGACCGTACGGTTCCCGATGCCGACCCTGGGACTGCATGACAGGGTGACGCCATGACGGTCCTGGACGGCGCATGTGTCCTGGTGGCGGGGGCCACCGGAGGGCTGGGAGCCCCGCTGAGCCGGCGCCTGGACTCGGCCGGCGCCAGGCTGACCCTCACGGGCAGGGACCCCGACCGGCTGGCCGCACTCGGCGTGGACGCTGCGTGCGTGCCCGCCGACCTGCGGAGGTCGGGTGCCGCCGAGAAGGTGGTGGCGCGGGCGGTCCAGGCGCACGGCAGGCTCGACGGCCTGGTGTTCGCTGCCGGGGCAGTTGCCTTCGGGCCGGCGACCGGGACCCCCGACCAGGTGCTCGTCGACCTCTTCACGCTCAACACCCTGGCCCCGATCCGCCTGCTGCGGGCAGCGCTGCCCCATCTGCAGGCCTCGGCCAGCGGTGGAGGCTCCCCCTTCGTCGTCCACATCAGCGCCGTGGTCGCCGAGACCCCGATGCCGGGGATGGCCGCCTACTCAGCATCGAAGGCCGGCCTGGCCGCGTTCGACCAGGCAGCGGCTCGCGAGCTGCGCCGCTCCGGGATCCGCCTCATCGATGCACGCCCGCCGCACACCGAGACCGGACTGGCGGACCGACCGCTCTTCGGCTCCGCGCCCCGGCTGCCCCACGGCCTGGACCCGGGAGCCGTGGCCGACCGGATCGTCGCGGGAATCCTGGACGGCGAGACCGACCTGCCGAGCACCGCGTTCGGCTGACGGCTCGCGTGGCTCAGTCGAAGATCGGGCAGAACGTGTTGAACGCGGCTTCGCAGAAGTGCCCGGGATCGTTGAACCGCAGGTTCTGGTTCAGCCCGCTGATCGCGAGCATGTCGACCTCGGACAGGGTCAGGTCCTGGGCCCCCAGGTTCTCCTGCAGGCGGCTGGCCGACGAGCTCTTGGCGATCACGTTCGTGCCCCTCTGCAGCCCCCATGCGAGCACCACCTGGGCCGGGGTCGCCCCCAACCGGTCGCCGATGGCACGCACGACCGGATGCTCCAGCGCCGACTGGCTCGACTCGGCCATCCCGATGCTGACGTAGCTCCCGGCGCCCAGGGGTGAGAAGGCCGTCACAGCGATGTCGTGCTGTGCTGCGAAGCGCACGAGCCGCTCCTGCGTCAGGTAGGGATGCATCTCGACCTGGAGGACCGCCGGGGGGATCGTGGCGCCGGCGAGCAGGTCCAACAGGAACCCAGTCGTCATGTTGCAGACCCCGATGTTCCGTGTGAGCCCCGCTTCGGCCAGGCCCTCCATCGCGTGCCACGTCGTGGCCACGGGCACGTCGACGAGCTCCATGCGCGCGGGCTGCGCATCAGGGTCGAAGACCCACTCCGGTGGGTAGCGCACCTCGAAGGGCACGTACCGCAGGGAGATCGGGAAGTGGATCAGGTACAGGTCGAGGTACTCCACCCCGAGGTCGGCCAGCGTGCGCCGGATGGCCGGCTCCACATGCTCGGGCTGGTGGTAGGTGTTCCAGAGCTTGGAGGTGATCCACAGGTCCTCCCGGGTCACCAGGCCCTCGGCGATGGCGCTGGCGATCCCCTGGCCGACCTCGACCTCGTTGCCGTAGTCGCAGGCGCAGTCCAGGTGGCGGTAGCCGGCGGCGATCGCGGCATGGACCGTCTCGGCGCACACATCGCGCGGGATCTTCCAGGTGCCCAGGCCGAGTGCGGGCATCTCATGGCCGGTCCTGAGCGTGAGGGTCGTCATCGGCCCAGCATGCCAGCCCGGAGCCCATCACGAGGTTTCGTGCGGGCTCCGGGCCGGGACCTCACTTCGTGTAGAGCAGGTGCTTGGCCCTGTCCACCCCGGTGTCGACCATGCCCTTCGTCCGGTCCAGGCCGGAGTCGACAAGGTCCTTGGTCCGGCCCAGGCCGGAGTCCAGGGCGCCCTTGGTCCTGTCAAGGCCCGTGTCCATCGCACCCTTGGTCCTGTCCAGGCCGGTGTCGAGCATGTGCTTGGCCCTGTCCAGGCCGGAGTCCGCGGCATTCCTCGCCGAGTCCAGGCCGTCCTCCACGGTGTGCACCGCATGGTCGACATCCGCCTGGGTCTCGCCCGCGATGCGGTCGGACTTCCCCTCGGACTGCAGTTCCTTGTCGCCGGCCACGATGCCCGCGACCTCCTTGGCGTGACCCTTGACCTGATCTGACGTGGCACCCATGGTGCGCCTCCCTCAACGACGTCCGGCCGCGTCCGGGATGGGCGCGGCCGACTTCTGGACCCCGGTGATCGCGACGTGGACGCGCCCAGGGCTCTGGGGTCCAACGGGGATGACCCGGCTCTGCGCGGTCATGCGATCACCTCGATCTGCCTCCAGAGTAGACCCGTCGATCCGCGCGGCAACAGCCGAGATCCCCGACCCCGTCGACGGATCAGTCCGGGCAGGGACTACTCCCCGACATCGACACCCGTCGCTGCGGCGGCCGCACGGAAGGCCTCGAGGGCAGCCCCGCTGAACAGCACGAACGTGATGTCCAGGTCGTCGGCGGCGCCGGCCTCGGCAAGCGCGATGGGGGCGGCCAGCTCGACCGGGTACCCGTAGACCCCGGTGGAGATCGCGGGGAAGGCGATGGACCTGGCACCCAGCTCGCGGGCCCGGACGATGCTGGTGCGGTGCGCGGAGGCCAGGAGCTCCGCGTCCGCCGGTGACCCCCGGTAGACCGGACCGACCGTGTGGATCACCCAGCGCGCGGGGAGGTTCCCCGCGGCGGTGGCCACGGCCTGGCCGGTCGGCAGGCCGTTGGGGAGCAGGTCCCGGCGGATCTGGCGGCACTCAGCCAGGATCGTCGGTCCCCCGGCCCGGTGGATCGCCCCGTCGACCCCGCCGCCGCCCAGCAGCCCGCTGTTGGCCGCGTTCACGATCACGTCGGCCGGGAACTTGGTGATGTCGCCCTGGATGAGCCGGACCGTCATGCCTCCAGTGTGCCCCGAACCGGCCCCATCCGCGGCAGGCTGCGCCCAGCCGATGGGATAGCCTGTCGGCGCACGACAACCACAGTCCGAATCCAGGGGAAGCCGGTGCGAATCCGGCGCTGTCCCGCAACCGTGAGCAGGGCCCTCCCCAAGGGCCGAGCAAGTCGGAGCACCTGGCGGACTGGGGCTCCGACACCGTCCGAGGACGACGGTGGAGCCCGGACAGGGCCCTGTGCCCGCCGGACCCACCCTCACCCTGGGCCTTACTTGAAGGGCACCTGGTGAACACCAGCACTCCCGGTCGCGCCGCAGGCACGCTCGATCGCGCTCCTGACGGCGGCACTGGCCGTCGTGATGCTTGCAGCCCCTGCGCAGGCCGCTTCCTACCGCTACTGGACCTACTGGCAGGGCGACACCGGCACCTGGGTCGTCGCCGACACGGGGCCCGGGGACCACACGGTGGTCGACGAGGACGTCCAGGGATGGCGCTTCGCGATCACCTCGGACGCCGCGATGCAGGGCCCGGACAACGCCCCGGTGTTCGCCGAGCTCTGCCCCGACCAGTCCGCCGCCGGCGCCCCGACCGGCCAGCTGCGAGTCGCGGTCGTGATCGACGCCGGCTTCACCGCCGACGCCCCCGCGGGCCAGTCGCCACCGGCCGACGTCGTGTCGTGCGTCACCGTGCCCGAGGGCTCGACCGGCAACCAGGCGCTCGCCGCGGCCGGTGCCGTTGCCGAGGACAGTGGCCTGATCTGCTCCATCAATGGCTACCCCGAGGGCGAGTGCAGCCCCGAGGTGCCCGATGCGGACGCCGCTGCAGCAGCGCAGGCGGCGAAGGACGAGTCGCCCAACCCTGCCGTCGTGGCCGCCGGGTCGAGCGAGGGCACGTCGACGGCACAAGGCACCACCGATGGTTCGAGCAGCACCCCATGGGCTGGATTCGCGTTCGGGGCCCTGGTCGTTGCGCTGCTGGTCGGCGCCGCCATCTGGATCCCCCGGCAACGCCGCCGCACCCGGCCGGCCGAGTAGGCCGCCCCGATGGCCCTGCCCACCACCACCCGACCCGGGCCGATGCCCGCGGTCGGGTCGAGCGGCCGGTTGCCCCGCAGCCTGCATCCGCTCGCGTGGTGGGCCTGGGCCCTCGGGCTCCTGCTGGCAGCCTCGCGCACGACCGATCCCCTGCTCCTGGGCCTCATCCTGGGCTGCTTGGCAGTGGTCGTCGCCGCGCGCCGGCCCGAGGCCGCCTGGGCAGGCGCCTTCTCGGCCGCCCTGCGCCTCGGGGTGGTCGTGATCGTGGCGCGCACGCTGCTGCAGGTCCTCCTGGCAGCACCGGTCGGCCTGAACGTCGCCGTGAGGCTGCCGGAGATCGCCCTTCCCGACTGGATGGCCGGGGTCCGCCTCGGCGGGCTGGTCACGTGGGAGTCGGTCCTGATCGGCATGAGCGAGGGACTGCGCCTGGCGGTCATGATCGCCTGCGTCGGCGCGGCGAACTCCCTGACGCCACCGAGCCGACTGCTGCGGTCCGTCCCGGCCGCCCTGTACGAGGTCGGGGTGGCCGTCGTGGTGGCGCTCACCTTCGCCCCGCACCTGCTGGCCGATGCCCGCCGGGTCAGCGCCGCACGACGCCTGCGCGGGCATGACGAGGGGCGCATCGCGGCCTTCGCCCGCTCCAGCGGCCCCGTCCTCGACGGCGGCCTCGAGCGATCGATCCAGCTGGCCGCGGCGATGGACAGCCGCGGCTACGGACGCTCCGGGCAGGTGACCCCGCGCGAGCGGCACACCCAGGCGGGCCTGGTCCTGGCCGGCTTCGCCGGCGTGCTCGTCGGGACATACGGGCTGTTCGACTCGGCCGCCCCACGACTGCTCGGGTGGCCGATGCTCGCCGGGGGCGTCGTCCTGGCGGTCCTCGGGCTGCGCGCCGCAGGTCGGCGCAGCCCCCGCACCGCGTACCGGCCTGACCCGTGGCGCTGGCCGGAGTGGCTGACCGCCGGCGCGGGCGCGCTGGTCGCCGTCGCGTTCCTCGCGTGGCCACCGTCAGCGCTTCTGCTGCGGGTCACCCCGTTGACGTGGCCCGAACTGGTGGTCGTCCCCACCATCGCCGTGCTCGTCGCCGTCGGCCCCGCGTTCTGGACACCCCCGCTGCCCTCCTCCGAGCGGCCCCGCACGGCAGGAGAGCACTCGTGACCAGCGCCATCCGCTTCGAGAACGTGAGCGTCACCTACGAGGGTGCCGATGGCCCGACGCTGCACGGGGTCGAGCTGGACATCCCCGAGGGCGAGCTCGTGCTGGTCGTCGGCGAGACCGGATCGGGCAAGTCGACCCTGCTGCGCTGCCTCAACGGCCTGGTCCCGCACTTCACCGGCGGGACCCTGTCGGGCCGGGTGACCATCGCGGGTCGCGACACGCGCACCAACCCACCACGCGAGCTCGCCGACGTGGTCGGCATGGTCGGCCAGGACCCGCTGGCCGGCTTCGTGGCCGAGATCGTCGAGGACGAGCTGGCGTACGGCATGGAGTGCCTGGGCATCGAGCCGGACACCATGCGCCGCCGGGTCGAGGAGACCCTGGACCTCCTGGGCCTGGCCGATCTGCGCCACCGCGCATTGACGTCGCTCTCGGGCGGCCAGCGCCAGCGCGTGGCCATCGGCGCGGCCCTGACCAGCCATCCGCGGATCCTCGTCCTCGACGAGCCGACGTCCGCCCTGGACCCGGGCGCCGCCGAGGAGGTCCTCGCCGCCCTGCAGCGCCTCGTGCACGACCTGGGCATCACCGTCGTCCTGGCCGAGCACCGCCTCGAACGGGTGGTCCAGTACGCCGACCAGGTGCTGGTCGTCGCCGACGGGCGGGTCCGCACCGGAGAGCCCGCCCTGATGATGGCCGGGGCGCCGGTGGCTCCTCCTGTGGTCGAACTGGGCCGGCTGGCCGGCTGGGACCCGCTGCCGCTGTCCGTGCGCGACGCCCGTCGCGCCGCGGGCCCGTTGCGCGCCCGCCTGCGCGCCCTGCCCGCACCCGTCGATCCAGGACCGGGCACGCCGGCCCCGGTGCGCGACGATCCGGAGACCGGCCGGGTCCGGGTCCGCAGGGTGACCGCGGGGTACCGGGGCGTCCCCGTGCTGCGCGATGTCGGCCTGGAGGTCGATCCGGGCGAGGTCCTGGCGCTGATGGGACGCAACGGAGCCGGGAAGTCGACCCTCCTGGCCACGATGGCGGGCATGCGCGCGCCGAGCTCCGGGACCGTCCGGATGGGCGGGGCCGACCCGCGCACGCTCGCCGGCCACGCCCTGCTGACCACCGTCGGGCTGGTGCCGCAGGAGCCAGCGGACCTTCTCTACGCCACGACCGTGGGCCGCGAGTGCGGGGACGCCGATGCCTCGGCCCACGCCTCGGTCGGGACGGCGGCGGGAATCCTGTCGTCCCTGGCTCCCGGGATCGATGCGAGCCGGCACCCCCGGGACCTGTCCGAGGGCCAGCGGTTGGCCCTGGCCCTGGCCGTGGTCCTGGCAGCGGGACCATCGATCCTGCTGCTCGACGAGCCCACGCGCGGGCTGGACTACGGCGCCAAGCGCCGCCTGATCGACTTCCTGCACACGATCCGTCGGGCTGGCCACACGGTTGTCCTGGCCACGCACGACGTCGAGCTCGTGGCCGAGGTGGCCACTCGCGTGGCGGTCATCGCCGATGGGGAGATCGTGGCCGACGGGGCAACGGGGGCGGTCGTGCGCAGCTCGCCGCTCTTCGCGCCCCAGGTGGCCAAGATCCTCACCCCGGAGCCGTGGCTCACGGTCGGCCAGGTCGCCGACGCGCTGGCGGAGTCGGTATGAGCACGCGCGCCCTGCCCTTCTCCGCCCGCAGTGCCGCGGCAGTGGCCGCGACCAGCGCGGTCGGGGTCGTGGCGTTCATCTGGCCCATGCTGGCCGCGCGCGGATCCGAGCTTCTCGCGCACGCCGACGACGCCCCCCTGGTCTTCGGCCTGCTCGTCCCGCTGCTGATGGCCGTCACCCTGAGCCTCGTGGCCGACGGCGCGATGGGCGCCAAGGCCGTGGCCCTCCTCGGGGTCCTCGCAGCGACCGCCGCCGCCCTCCGCGCGCTCGGGGCGGGCATCGCCGGGCTGGAGCCGATCTGGATCGTGGTCGTCCTGGGCGGGTACGCGCTGGGCGCCGGCTTCGGCTTCGTCCTCGGCGCCGTGTGCATCCTCGCCTCCGCCCTGCTCACCGGCGGCGTCGGCCCGTGGATGCCGTTCCAGATGATCGCGGCCGCGTGGGTCGGGCTCGGCGCCGGGATGCTGTCAGGGCGACTCCCCGGACGGGCGGAGATCCCGCTGCTGGCCGCGTACTCCTCGGTGGCTGCGGTCGCCTACGGATGGCTGCTGAACCTGTGGTTCTGGCCCACGGCCACAGGGCTTCCCGAGGCCCTCTCGTTCGTCCCCGGCGCCGGCGCAGCAGTCAACGTCGCGCACTGGATGCGGTTCAACCTCACCACCTCGATGGGCTACGACCTGCCGCGTGCGGCGCTGACCTGCACGGTGGTGCTGCTGCTCGGCAGCCGCGTGCTGGCGGCATTGCGGCGGACGAGCCGGATCGCGGCGTTCGACGCCGCACCCACGTTCGAGCCGGCGGTGGTGGTCGCGGCGCCGGTCACCGACGTGGGGCCGACCCGCTGATGCGCGTCGACCTCCTCGGCACCGGAAGCGCCGACCGCTGGCCCAACCCGTGGTGCGCGTGCGAGCGCTGCCAGTGGGCGCGCGACGCCGGCGTTCATCGCAACCGGACCAGCGCACTGGTGGACGGCCGCCTGCTGATCGATCCCGGGCCGGACGCCGGGTCGGGCGGCGTCGACCTGTCCGGCGTGCGCACGGTGCTGATCACCCACGACCACCCCGACCACCTCGACCCGGCGTTCCTGCTCGCATGGTCGTGGGCGGGCGGGCCGGGGCTGCTCGTGGCCGGGCCCTCCGAGGCGATCGAGCGCTGCCGCCAGTGGGTCGGGCCCGAGGCCCCCGTCGAGTTCCGCGCGCTGTCGGCAGGCGATGAGCTCGTTGTCGGGGAGGACGGCACCGATGGGGCCATGCGGGTCCGCGCCCTCCCGGCTGCGCACTCCACCACGGGCGGTCGCGTGCACGACGGCACCGCGCTGCTGTTCGACGTGGCCAGCCCGGACGCGATCCTGCTGTACGCCACGGACACGGCGGCCCTTCCGCACGAGGAGCTGGCAGGCCCCTACGACCTGGTCCTCCTCGAGCTGACCTTCGGAGACACGCACGACCACGGCAGTGCCCACCTCGACCTGCCCGCGTTCGGCCACGAGGTCGCCCGGCTGCGTCGCGACGGGCGCCTCGCGCAGGGCGCCCGGGTCGTGGCGGTTCACCTGTCGCACCACAATCCGACGGACCTGTGGCAGCGGGTCGCCGCGATCGGCGCCGAGGTGGTCCCGGACGGGACCGACGCTGCAGGTCGGCACCGGGCTGCGCGTCGGCCGACGGCTGCTCGTCACCGGGGGTGCGCGCAGCGGCAAGAGCCACCATGCCGAGTTGCTGGTGCGGGGCCGGATGCCGGTCACGTACGTGGCCACCGCGCCTGCCTACCCCGACGATCCCGACTGGGTGGAGCGGATCGCCAGGCACCGGCATCGCCGACCGCCGGCCTGGCGGCTGCGCGAGACCGCCCAGGTCGCCGACGTGCTCCGCGAGGCCGAGCCGGCCGAGACCGTCCTCGTGGACTGCCTGACGCTCTGGGTGACGGCGGTCGTCGACCGGGCGGACGCCTGGGAGGACCCGACCGCCGCTGAGACGGCGGTCGATGAGGCCCTGGCCGACCTGGTCGACGCGCTGGGCACGACCCGGGCCGACGTCGTGCTGGTGACCAACGAGGTGGGATCGGGGATCGCACCGGCGACCACCTCGGGCAGGCTGTTCCGCGACCTGCTCGGGCATGTGAACGCCGATGTTGCCCGCGCGTGCGACGACGTGGTGCTCGTGACCAGCGGGATCCCGCGAACCCTGAAGGGACGTCCATGGACGACTTCGACCTGAGCCGCTGGAGCGGGTCGATCGTGGCCACTGATGCGCGGGCGCGTGCCGCCGCGCTCGCACGCCAGGAGCAGCTCACCAAGCCCTCAGGCTCGCTGGGTCGACTCGAGGAGGTGTCGGTGTGGCTGGCCGGCGTGACCG
This sequence comes from uncultured Actinomycetes bacterium, assembly GCA_963700395.1. Lineage (GTDB taxonomy): Bacteria > Actinomycetota > Actinomycetes > S36-B12 > CAIYMF01 > Prado023. The sequence continues at coordinate 1,049,099 of CAVOXI010000001.1, forward strand.
GGCAGTGCCCGCCTGCCGCCGATCACCCACCCGGCCCTGGCCATCTTCGCCGGCGACCACGGGGTGGCCCGGACAGCCGGCACCAGCGCCTACCCGCCCGAGGTCACCGCGCAGATGGTGGCCAACTTCGTCACCGGCGGGGCCGCGGCGACCGTCCTGGCGCGCGCCCAGGGCGTGACCGTGCGGGTCGTGGATGTCAGCGTCGACGTCGACTGGCCCGCCAGCGGCCTGCCCGTCACCGGCGACGTGACCGCCCATCGCATCCGGCGCGGCAGCGGCTCCATCGACCGCGAGGACGCCATGACCCACGAGGAGTGCGTCGCCGCCCTCCTGCTGGGCGCCCGGGTGGCCGACGAGCTCATCGACGCGGGGGCGGACCTGCTGATCGCCGGCGACATGGGCATCGGCAACACCACGCCGGCTGCGGCCCTCGTCGGGCTGTTGGCCGATGTCGAGCCCGCGCGCGTCGTGGGCCGCGGGACCGGGATCGACGATGCGACGTGGATGCGCAAGACCGCAGCCGTGCGCGATGCCATGCGCCGCGGCCGTCCGGTGAAGGGCGACCCGGTGGCGCTCCTGGCCACCTGCGGCGGGCCCGACCTCGCCGCCACGACCGGCTTCCTGCTGCAGGCCGCCTCCCGGCGCACACCCGTCCTGCTCGACGGGATCATCTCCAGCGCCTGCGCGCTGGTGGCCCATCGCGTGGCGTTCCGGGCGAGCCAGTGGTGGTTGGCCTCGCACCGCAGCACCGAGCCCGCCGCTGAGGCGGCCCTCAAGCGCCTCGGCCTCGAACCCCTCCTTGACCTGCGGATGCGCCTCGGCGAGGGGTCCGGGGCGCTGGTCGCCCTGCCGCTCGTGATCGCCTCCGGGGAGCTGCTGCGCGGGATGGCGACGTTCGACTCCGCGGGGGTCAGCGATCGGCCGGCGGAGGCGGCGGCTGAGGCCGTGGCGGAGACGCCCGAGCCCGCGGCGGCGACGCCCGAGCCCGCGGCGGCCCAGCCGACGACTCGCGAGGCCGGCGCCGGGCGGGTCGACATGAGCGCTGACGACCCGCTCCGGTTCGCCGTGGGCACGTTCACCCGCGTGCCGGTCCCGCCGCCCTCCGAGGTGACCCCCGACATCTCGGGACGAGGGCTCGCCCTCGGCCCGGCCATCGGTGCCGCGATCGGACTGGCCAGCGGAGCGCTGCTCCTCGTCACCGGCGTGGACCTCATGGCCCGCCTGCTGTCAGCCACGCTCGTGGTGGCCCTGGCGGCGTGGATCACCCGGGGGCTGCACTGGGACGGGCTCGCGGACGTCGCCGACGGCCTGGGCAGCGGGGCCGAGCCCGACCGCGCGCGGGAGATCATGCGTCGGTCGGACATCGGGCCGTTCGGGGTCCTGGCGCTCGTGTTCACGATCGCCCTGCAGGCCCTGTCCATCGCGCAGCTCCCTGCGGGCGCACCCGCGCTGGCGGCGTGGGTGCTCGCGGTGACCCTCGGTCGGCTGGCCGTCGCGGTGGGCTGTGGGACGTGGGCCCGGCCAGCCCGCGCCGATGGGCTCGGGGCGATGGTGATCGGATCGGTCACCCCCTCCCGTTTGGTGATCGCCGGGACCCTCTCGGCGGTCGTCGCCGTCGCCACAGCGATGTCCGGTCCGATCCCGTGGTCGGCCGCGCTGTTCTGGGGTCCCTTGGCAGCGATCGCGGTCGCGCTGGGCCTCGGCGGGCTCGCGCGGCGCCGGTTCGGGGGCAGCACCGGCGACGTCCTGGGCGCCACCGCCGAGCTCGGCACCCTGGCGGTCCTGCTGGTGCTGGCGCTGCACTGAGCGCGCTCGTCCGCGCCGGGGCATGCGCGTCGGCGACTCATGAGCTTGGAGGGTTCCTGTCGCTCTTGGAGCAACAACCTTCCAGGATCACCGGACGAGCCCGCAGAACGTAGGTCGACGAGCTATGGGCCATCCGCCCCGGCATGCCGTAGGGTCGCCAGATCCTCGCCCATGCCTTGTGCGCGGACGCCCACGGCGGATTGCGCCGGGTGCCCATCGACCTCACGGAGTCCATATGCGGAAACCAGTACAGCTGTTGGCCCTCGCCGCAGCGGCCGGCCTGATCGTCAGCCTGGGTGGCCCGGCCACTGCGGCCCCGCCGGAGGGCAAGGGCACTGACAAGCCCGCCCAGTCCGACAACCTGAAGTCCCCGAAGGCGGACAAGCAGGTCGAGAACCGGACCAAGGCGCTTGAGAAGGTGCTGGCCGGGAAGGCGACGCCCAAGGGCCCGAACAAGGTCGTCAAGGTGGCCAAGGGCCAGTACGTCGAGCTCGCCCGCGAGGGCGAGGACTCGATCTGGACGGTCCTCGGCGAGTTCGGCAACGCACGATCAACCCGACCTACGGCGGCACTGCCGGCCCGCTGGCACAACCAGATCCCGCAGCCCGACCGCACCGTGGACAACACGACGATCTGGGCGCCGGACTTCAGCCAGGCCTACTACGAGAACCTGCTGTTCTCCGAGGCGCCGGGCGCGGTCTCGATGCGCAACTTCTACATCGAGCAGTCGTCGAACCGCTACACGGTCAACGGCGACGTCGACCGACTGGGTGCAGGTGCCGTTCAACGAGGCCAACTACGGCGCGAACTACTGCGGCGGCATCGTCTGCGCCCGCACCTGGCTGTTCGTCCGCGACTCGGTCAACGCCTGGTACAACGCGCAGATCGCCGCCGGCAAGACGCCGGCGCGAGATCGACGCCTACCTGGCGCAGTTCGACGTCTGGGACCGCTACGACTACGACGGCGACGGCAACTTCAACGAGCCGGACGGCTACATCGACCACTTCCAGTCCGTCCACGCCGGCGAGGGCGAGGAGACCGGCGGCGGCGCCCAGGGCACCGACGCCATCTGGAGCCACCGCTGGTACGCCTTCTACAACAACATCGGCTCCGACCGGCCCGGCCTTCAACAAGTTCGGCGGCGTCAGGATCGGCGGCACCAACTTCTGGATCGGCGACTACACCGTCGAGCCCGAGAACGGCGGCGTCGGCGTGTTCGCCCACGAGTTCGGCCACGACCTCGGCCTGCCCGACCTCTACGACACCTCCGGCAACACCGGCGGCGCCGAGAACTCGACCGGCTTCTGGACGCTGTACTCGCAGCGGCTCGTACGGCAGCACCGGCAAGCCGGCCGACGGCATCGGCTCCAAGCCGATCCCGATGAGCGCCTACGAGAAGATCTTCCTCGGCTGGTCGAACTACCAGGTCGTCGGCTCCGGCCAGACAGGCGTCGGTCAAGCTCGGCCCGGCGACGGCCAACACCAAGCAGGCCCAGCAGCTCGTCGTGCTGCTGCCCGACAAGGAGGTCGACACCATCATCGGCGACCCGTACGCCGGCAGCTACTTCTACCACTCCGGCTCCGGCAACGACCTCGACAACACGCATGACCCGCTCGGTCACCCTGCCGGCCGGCGCCGTGTCGCTCGTCCGCCAAGGTCCGCTACGACATCGAGCTGGACTGGGACTACGCCTACCTGACGGTCAACGGCACGCCGGTCGCCACCAACCTGTCGACCGCCACCAACCCGAACGGCCAGAACTTCGGCAACGGCATCACCGGCTCGTCCGGCGGCACCTGGGTCGACCTGACCGCCGACCTGTCGGCGTACGCCGGCCAGACCGTGACCCTCGGGTTCCGCTACTGGACCGACGGCGCGGTGGCCGAGGCCGGCTTCGGCGTCGACGACATCGCCATCACCGGCCTGCCGGTCGACGGCGCCGAGACCGACCCGGGCTGGACCTACGCCGGGTTCATCCGCACGACCGGGCACGATCACGCAGTCGTTCTTCAACGCCTACTTCGCCGAGTACCGCAACTACCGCGGCTACGACGACGGCGCTGCGCACCGGCCCGTACAACTTCGGGTTCCTCGAACAACCCGAACCTGCAGAACTGGGTCGAGCACTTCCCGTACCAGGACGGCCTGCTGGTCTGGTACTACGACACCTCGTTCGCCGACAACAACGTCGGCGACAACTGCGCGTCGCGGTCGCTGCGGCGGGCTGTTCCTGCCGGTCGACGCGCACCCGGACCTGCTGCTCCGGCCGGACAACGGCAAGGTCTGGCGGCCGCGGATCCAGTCGTACGACTCGACCTTCGGGCTGGAGCCGACCGACAAGATCTGCCTGCACGCCAACAGCATCGCAGCAGTGCTACGGCGGCCTGCCGGCCAACCCGCTGTTCGACGACACGCAGAGCTACTGGGTCGCGCCCGAACCCGGCCATCGGCAACTTCGGCTGGGCCAGCGTGCCGCTGCCCGGCCACCGGCACGACGATCCGCGTCGACAGCATCTCGGCGCAGGGCGGCTTCATGCAGGTGCTCGGTCAACAAGTAGGAACGGCGCACGACAGGAAGGGCCCCTCGGTTCGCCGGGGGGCCCTTCCTCGTGCGCTGACCTACTTGGGGGACGACTCCACGAACGGCAGGCGCACGATCCGCGCCGGCACGGCACGGCCGCGGATGTCGATGGCGACCTCGTCGCCGAAGGTCAACGCCGGGTCCACCAGGGCCAGGGCGACGCCCGACTTCAGCGTCGGCGAGAACGTCCCCGAGGTGGTCTCCCCAGCCGGGGATCCATCGGGCCGCTGCACGCCCATGTGCGCGCGGGGCACGCCGCGGCCCTCCAGCAACAAGCCGCGCAGGGCCCGCGGTCGTCCCGCGGCGCGCTGCGCCACGAGGGCGTCGTGCCCTGCGAACTCCGGCTTGTCCCAGCCGACGGCCCACGACAGCCCCGCCTCCACCGGAGTGATCGAGGTCGAGAGGTCCTGTCCGTGCAACGGGTAGCCCATCTCCGTGCGCAGGGTGTCGCGGGCCCCGAGCCCGCAGGGAGTGGCGCGCTGCACGACCTGCGCCCACAGCGCCGGCAGGGCCTCCACGCCGAGGATCACCTCGTACCCGTGCTCCCCGGTGTACCCGGTACGGCAGACCACGGCCGGAGTTCCCTCGAACTCGGTGGTCGTGAAGGCCATGTAGGGCAGTTCCTCGCCCCGCACCGAGCAGGCCGAGCGCGAGCATGACGTCGCGGCTGCCGGGGCCCTGGATCGCCAGGATCCCCTCCGCCTCGTGAAGGTCCGTGAGCGTCACGCCCTCGGGTAGGCCGGCGAGCAGGGCGTCGCGGACCGCCGCCGCATTCGCCGCGTTCGGCACGATGCGAACCTCGTCGTCACCGAGGCGGTAGACGATCAGGTCGTCGACGACCCCGCCCCTGTCGGTGCACAGCATCGAGTACTGCGCCTGGCCGGCACCGATCCGGTCGAGGTCGTTGGCGAGGATCCGGTTCAGGGCCGCTGCCGCACCCGGGCCCGACACCACGAGCTTGCCCATGTGGGACACGTCGAACACCCCGACCGCGCCGCGCACGGCCATGTGCTCCGCGACGACCCCGGTCGGGTACTCGATGGGCATCTCCCAGCCGCCGAAGTCGGCCATCTTGGCCCCGGCAGCGCGGTGGGTCTCGGTCAGGGCAGTGCGGCGCAGAGTCACGCGCCGAAGCCTACGTTGTCCGCGCGCACCAGCACTCGGACAACGAGAGCTGCCCACGCTGGCAACCGCAGGTCTTCGGTGCGCCTGCAGACGACGGCGGCCCATGCGCTGCACGGCGGTCACCCAATACGGTGGGGCCATGACAACACCGACCCTGCACCTTGGCACGTCCCTTCGGGGCACCGACCTGCTCGTGGTGGGAGTGGCCCAGGGGCCAGGTGGTCCCCTGGTGGCAGCCGCCGCCCTCACCGACGAGCAGCAGGCAGCAGTGACCTCAGCTGCTGCTGCGATCGGCGCGACCGGCAAGGCCGACGAGGTGCTGCGCCTGCCTGGCGAGCCCTACGGCCTGCCCCCGCTCATGTGCACCGGCCTGGGCCCGCAGTCCGACACCTACGACCAGGAGACCCTCCGGCGCGCAGCCGGCGCCGCCCTGCGAGCCGCGGCGTCGAGCGCGGTCACCCTGGCCCTCCCCACGGGCGACGACGCCGGCCTCGTCGAGGCGGTCGGCGCTCGGGGCCCTCATCGGCGCCTACCGCTACCCGGGGAAGCCCGCCGGGGATGCACCCCGGCCAACTCCGGAGAAGCTGACGGTCCTCGTCGGCGCGACCAAGGGGCTGAAGCAGGCCGCCACCCGGGCCCAGGTGATCGGCGAGAGCATCCACCTGACCCGACGCCTGGTCGACACCCCTCCGGGCGCCCAGCCCCCGGCCGCCCTCGCGGACGAGGCAGTCGCAGCCGTCGAGGGGACGGGGATCGAGGTCGAGGTCCTCGACGAGGAGGCCCTGCGTGCGCAGGGGTTCGGCGGGATCCTCGCGGTCGGGCAGGGCTCGGCCAACCCGCCACGCCTGGTGCGGCTGTCCTACTCGCCTGCTGGGGCGGGAGCCCATCTGGCCCTCGTCGGCAAGGGCATCACGTTCGACTCGGGCGGACTGTCGCTCAAGCCGCCCACCGGGATGGTCACGATGAAGTGCGACATGGCCGGGTCTGCGGCGGTCCTGGCCGCCGTCCGCGCCATCGCCCTGCTCGACATCCCCCTGCGGGTGACGGCCTACCTCGCGATCGCGGAGAACATGCCCAGCGGAGCGGCCCAACGGCCCGGCGACGTCATCACCGCGTACGGCGGCAAGACGGTCGAGGTGCTCAACACCGACGCCGAGGGGCGACTGGTGATGATGGACGCCCTGGCCCGGTGCGCCGCCGACGAGCCCGACGCGATCATCGACGTGGCCACCCTCACCGGCGCCCAGGTCGTCGCCCTCGGCTCGCGGATCGCCGGGGTCATGGGCAACGACGACGGATGGCGCGACGAGGTGCACGCGGCCGGTGAGTCCGCCGGGGAGCTCTCCTGGCCGATGCCGATCCCGGAGGAGCTGCGCCCCTCCCTGGACTCCCCCGTCGCCGACCTCGCCAACATCGGCGAGCGCAACGGCGGCATGATGACCGCCGCCGCGTTCCTGCGCGAGTTCGTGCCCGCGGGCGTGCCGTGGGCGCACCTGGACATCGCCGGTCCGGCGTTCGTCGATGGGTCGCCGTGGGCCTACAACGGCAAGGGAGCGCACCGGGTACGGCGTTCGGACGCTCGTGGCGGTCGCGGAGCGGATGGCCGACCAACGGGCCTGACCGGACTCGCGCCGAGATCGCGGCCCCACGGCCTCCCACCGCCTCCCGCTTCGGGGCAACTGCTGGCAGGATGTGCGTGCGACCTGCGCACGCGGGCGCGCGCGTCCAGCGTCCTCGATGAGAAAGGTCCCCACGTGGCCGACAACCAGTTCGATGTCGTGATCCTCGGCGGCGGCAGCGGCGGATACGCCTGCGCCCTGCGGGCATCCCAGCTCGGGCTGTCCGTGGCCCTGATCGAGAAGGACAAGCTGGGCGGCACGTGCCTGCACCGCGGCTGCATCCCGACCAAGGCCCTGCTGCACGCCGCTGAGGTCGCCGACACCGCGCGCGAGAGCGAGCAGTTCGGCGTGAGCACCACGCTCAACGGGATCGACATCGGCAAGGTCAACTCCTACCGCGATGGCGTCGTCGCCAAGCTCTACAAGGGCCTGCAGGGCCTGGTGAAGAACCGAGCCATCACCTACGTGGAGGGCACGGGCCGGCTGACCTCGGCCAACACCGTGGAGGTCGACGGCACGGCGTACACGGGCCGCAACGTCGTCCTGGCCACCGGCTCCTACGCACGCAGCCTTCCCGGCCTGGACATCGGCGGTCGCGTCATGACCAGCGACCAGGCACTCAACCTGGACTACATCCCGGCAAGCGTGATCGTGCTGGGCGGCGGCGTCATCGGAGTGGAGTTCGCCTCCGTCTGGAAGTCCTTCGGCGCGGACGTGACCATCATCGAGGCCCTCCCCCGCCTGGTCCCGGCCGAGGACGAGTCGTGCTCGAAGGCTCTCGAGCGGGCCTTCCGCAAGCGCAAGATCAAGTTCACCACCGGCGTGCGCTTCGCCAGCGTCAGCCAGGACGACAACGGTGTCGTGGCCACCCTCGAGGACGGGTCGACGCACTCCGCCGAGCTCATGCTCGTGGCCGTGGGTCGCGGCCCGAACGCCTCGGGGATGGGCTACGAGGAGGTCGGGGTCGCGATGGAGCGGGGCTGGGTGCTGGCCGATGAGCGGCTGGCAACCAATGTCCCCGGTGTCTTCGCGGTCGGGGACATCGTTCCCGGGCTCCAGCTGGCGCACCGCGGATTCCAGCAGGGGATCTTCGTCGCCGAGGAGATCGCCGGGCTCAACCCGCCGGCGATCGACGAGCTCGGCATCCCCCGCGTCACCTACTGCGAGCCCGAGATCGGCTCGATCGGCCTCACCGAGGCACAGGCCAGGGAGAAGTTCGGCGCCGACGCCGTGGAGACCTACGAGTACAACCTCGGCGGCAACGGCAAGAGCCAGATCCTGGCCACCACCGGGTTCGTCAAGCTGGTCCGGCGCGTCGACGGGCCGGTGGTCGGGGTCCACATGGTCGGCGCCCGCATCGGTGAGCAGATCGGCGAGGCGCAGCTGATCTACAACTGGGAGGCCTACCCCGCGGAGGTCGCCTCCCTGGTCCATGCCCATCCGACCCAGAACGAGGCTCTCGGCGAGGCGCATCTCGCACTCGCCGGCAAGCCCCTGCACTCACACGCCTGAACACCGACCCACCATTGAACTAGGAGTCACGCAGATGTCGGTCACCGTCACCATGCCGCAGCTCGGCGAGAGCGTCACCGAAGGCACCGTCACCCGCTGGCTCAAGCAGGTCGGCGAGGAGGTGCGCGAGGACGAGCCCCTCGTGGAGGTCTCGACCGACAAGGTCGACACCGAGATCCCGGCCCCCGCGTCCGGCGTCCTCCTGTCCATCGCCGCGGGCGAGGACGAGACCATCCCCGTCGGGGCCCCGCTCGGGGTGATCGGCGCGGCCGGCGAGGCCGCCCCCGGCGCGGAAGCCGCTGCCCCTTCGGCTCCTGAGGCGGCGGCACCACCCGCGCCAGAGGCGCCCGCTGCGGCACCCGCGGCACCTGCTCCCGCGCCTGCGCCCGCCGCTCCGGCTCCCGCCCCCGCGCCGGCGGCCGTCTCGGCACCTGCCCCGGTCCCCGCCGTCGCGGCTCCCCCGGCACGCCCTGCTGTGGCGCCCGCCGCCGCGGCCGCCGCGGCTGCCATGGGGTCCCTGCCCCCGGACCCCAACCCCCCGCGCTCAGGCAGCCACGCCGTCCCCGGCACCGAGACGCCCGTCGTGCTGCCCGCACTCGGCGAGTCCGTGACGGAGGGCACCGTGACGCGCTGGCTGAAGAAGGTCGGCGACATGGTGTCGGCCGATGAGCCCCTGCTCGAGGTGTCGACGGACAAGGTCGACACCGAGCTCCCCGCGCCCAGCTCGGGGATGCTCCTGGAGATCCGCGTCCTGGAGGACGAGACCGCGGAGGTCGGGCAGACGCTGGGCGTCATCGGTACCCCCGCCCCGGCCGGAGCGCCGGCGCCAGAGCCCGCCCCGACACCCGAGCCGGCCGTGGAGGCAGCACCCGCCCCCGCCGCGTCAGCACCGCCGGCGCCCGCGCCCGCTCCTGAAGCGGTGCCCGAGGCTGCCCCCGTCACTGACGCTCCCACCTCCGGTGCACACGCCAGCTCCGCGCCGTCGGACCTCTACGTCACGCCCCTGGTCCGCAAGCTCGCGGCCCAGTCCGGGGTGGACCTGGCCACGATCCAGGGAACCGGCGTCGGCGGTCGCATCACCAAGCAGGACATCTTCGATGCGAAGAACCGTCCAGCCGGCGCAGCCGCCACCCCAACCCCCGCACCTGCGGCGCAGGCTGCGGCGCCTGCACCAGTGGCAGCGCCCACCGCTGCGCCCGCAGCCCGACGTGACGCCGGCTGCGGCGCCCGCGGCCCCGGCGCCTGCGGCTCCGGTCCAGGCGGCTCCCCCCGCTGCGGCTCCCGCCCCCGCCGCTGCCGCCGGCTCGCGGACCGAGAAGATGACCCGCCTGCGCAAGGTGATCGCCGAGCGCATGGTCGAGTCGCTGCACGTCTCCGCGCAGCTGACGACGGTCGTCGAGGCCGACGTGACCCGTATCGCCTCCCTGCGCGCCAGGCACAAGTCGTCCTTCGAGGCGCGTGAGGGCGTGAAGCTGTCGTTCATGCCGTTCTTCGCCAAGGCGACCATCGAGGCCCTGAAGGCATTCCCGGTCGTCAACGCCTCCCTGGACCAGGCGGCGGGCACCGTCACCTTCCACGACGACATCCACCTCGGGATCGCCGTCGACACCGAGCGCGGGCTGCTCGTGCCCGTCGTGCGCGACGCCGACGACCTGAACCTCGGTGGGCTGGGCCGGAAGATCGCCGACGTCGCCGAGCGGACGCGCACCAACAAGGTCTCGCCCGACGAGCTGTCCGGCGGGACCTTCACCATCACCAACACGGGCAGCCGCGGCGCCCTGTTCGACACCCCGATCGTCAACCAGCCGCAGGTGGCGATCCTGGGCCTCGGTGGGATCGTGCGCCGGCCGGTCGTGGTCGTCGACGAGACCGGTGCGGACTCCATCGCGATCCGCTCGATGGTCTACCTCGCGCTCACCTACGACCACCGGCTGGTGGATGGTGCGGATGCCGCGCGCTTCCTGACCACGCTGAAGGCGCGGCTGGAGTCCGGCGACTTCGAGGCGGAACTCGGCTGATGCGCATTGCGGTGACGGGAGCCTCCGGGCTGATCGGGGGGGCGCTCGTCCCGCACCTGCGCGCCCAGGGCCACGAGGTGCTGCGGCTGGTGCGACGCCCGTCGGGCAACGCCGACGAGGTCACGTGGGACCCGATGGGCGGCACTGTCGACGTGCGCCGCCTGGCGGGCGTGGACGCCGTGGTCCACCTCGCCGGAGCGGGCGTCGGCGATCACCGGTGGACGGATGAGTACAAGGCGACCATCCGGGAGTCGCGCGCCGTGGGCACGACCACCCTGGCCACAGCCCTCGCGTCGATGGACCAACCCCCCTCGGTGCTGGTCTCGGGCTCGGCCATCGGGTTCTACGGCGACACCGGCGACACCGAGGTGGACGAGAGCGCACCCGCGGGCTCCGGCTTCCTCGCGGACGTGGTCGTGGCGTGGGAGGCTGCCGCGCAACCCGCAAAGGACGCGGGCATCCGGGTCGTGCACCCGCGCTCCGGGCTGGTCGTGTCCGGCCGGGGCGGGGCGTGGGCGAAGCTGTGGCCGATCGTCAGGTTGGGCGTCGGTGGCAGGTTCGGCACGGGCCGACAGTGGTGGTCCTTCATCTCGTTGCGCGACGAGCTGGCCGCATTGACCCACCTGGTGGACAGCGACCTCCAGGGGCCGGTGAACCTGACCGCCCCCAACCCGGTGACCAACGCCGAGATGACCAGGGCGATGGGCGAGCTGCTGCATCGGCCGACCGTCCTGCCGGTCCCCGCCAAGGCCCTGCAGCTCGTGCTCGGCGAGTTCTCCTCCGAGATCCTCGGGAGCGTGCGGGTCCGGCCCACCCGCCTCCTCGAGTCGGGCTTCGAGTTCCAGGACCCGACCATCGAGCGGGCCCTGGCCGAGGCCTGGTCGACGCGCTGACGCTCACGGTGATCCCGGCTCCGGAGACGCAGTGGCGTCGGCAGCTGGGGACGCGTGGGCACCTCCACCGCCGTCCGTGGCCCCCGGGGCCGCGAGCGCGACCACGTCCTTCACGCGCCACGCCGGCCCAGTCACAGCAGGCGCGCTCCCGCGACACGGTGACCTCCCAGCGCGTGGGTCCCGCTGCCCCCACCTCCTGGACGACCGTGCCGCTGGAGTCGACCAGGGAGTAGCCGGTGCGCTGGTCGACGATCTGGATCCGTGCGTGCGCCCCAGCCTCGTCCACCCGCTCGATGGCGAGGACCCGCGAGGTGAGCCCGTCCGGGCGCAATCCCCGCCCCGACAGGTCCCGGAGCAGTGCGGCGTCAGCCTCCCACGCCGGTGATCCGCGCTCGGCGTAGGTCGGCAGCAGACGCGGGGTCCACCGCCGTGAGCGCGCGGATGCGATTGGCGTCGAGCTCAGCCATGACCGTCCACCAGTCCGGCTCCGCTCCCCCGGCGTCCACCGCGGACGACGAGGCGTCCGGGGTCGGTGTCGGGACTGCGGCCCCCGGGATCGCGGTCGAGGCCGTGTCCTCCGGCGTCAACGCATCGTCCTCAGGAGAGGCCACCGGATCCGCCGCGACCGCACTCGCCGCGGGACGCTCCGCGCCCCAGCCCGCCGCCCCCTCACTGCTGCCCCCATCGGCCCCTGCCGCTCGCGCAACGCCGAGGACTGCGCCCAGGGCCAGCACCGCAAGGCCCATCGCCCGCCACGGGAGGACCACTCCCCGCCGCCGCTGCCCCCGCGGCTGCCCGCCTCCCCGCCGGCGACCCCCGGGCGAGCGGCCTCTCGCCCCGTCAGTGCTGCCGTCCCCTTCGCGCAGCATCGGCCCTTCCCCCGCCGACTGCGCCCCCTCGGGCTCGCGCCAGGCCCCCACACCACGCGCGGTGAGCCCCAGCGAGGCCGGAGCCCCCTCACGCTGGGACACCCCCGGGATGCTGCTCCGCCAGGCGCCCTGATCTCCCATCCCCCCGTCCACGTCCGCACCCTCCCCCGGGTCCCCGGATCCAGCAAGCCCCCGTCCACAGGCAGCGTGCATGCGCTGATCTCGGGATAGCGTGAGCGAGTGACGATCGACGTGGTCAACGCGGACGCGCCAGTGCCGTACCAGGAGGCCTGGGACCAGCAGCGCACGTGGCACGAGCAGGTCGTCGAGGGCACCAGGCCCGACCTCGTCTGGCTCCTCGAGCACCCGCCGGTCTACACCGCAGGACGGCGAACCGAGCCACTGGATCGACCGCTGGACGGCACGCCCGTCATCGACGTCGACCGCGGGGGCCGGATCACCTGGCACGGTCCTGGCCAGCTCGTTGGATACCCGATCGTCCGGCTGCCCGATCCGATCGACGTCGTTGCCCACGTGCGTCGGATGGAGGCGCTGCTGATCGACGTGTGCGCCGCACTCGGTGTCACAGCCGGCCGGGTCCAGGGCCGGTCCGGGGTGTGGATCGCCGCCGACGACCGCGGCACCGACCGGAAGGTCGCCGCGATCGGCGTGCGCGTCTCCCGGGGCGTGACGATGCATGGCTTCGCGCTCAACTGCGACCCCGACCTGAGCTGGTACGACCGCATCGTCCCCTGCGGGATCCGCGATGCGTCGGTCACCTCGCTGTCCGCCGAGCTGGGCCGCGACGTCACGGTCGGGGAGGCACGGCAGCTGGTGGTCGACCGCGCCGAGGCCCTGCTCGGACACTGACCCCCGGCGCCTGTGGCCCGCGACGCGTAGGCTCTGGGACTGTGACTGCTGCACCTGACGGCCGACGTCTGCTGCGCATCGAGGCGCGCAACACCGAGGTCCCCATCGAGCGCAAGCCCGAGTGGATCAAGACCCGGGCACGCACCGGGCCTGAGTTCATGGCGATGCGCGAGCGCGTCGCGGGCGCCGGCCTGCACACCGTGTGCCAGGAGGCGGCGTGCCCCAACATCTACGAGTGCTGGGAGGACCGGGAGGCGACCTTCCTCATCGGCGGCGCCCAGTGCACCCGGCGCTGCGACTTCTGCCAGATCGACACCGGGAAGCCCGAACCCCTGGATCGCGACGAGCCGCGCCGGGTCGCGGAGTCGGTGGCCACGATGGGGCTGCGCTACGCCACCGTGACGGGTGTGGCCCGCGACGACCTGCCCGACGAGGGTGCGTGGCTGTACGCCGAGACCGTGCGAGCGATCCACGAGCGCAATCCCGGGTGCGGCGTGGAGGTGCTCATCCCCGACTTCTCCGGCGAACCCGGCGCTGCTGGCCGAGGTGTTCGCCGCCGCGCCCGAGGTGCTGGCCCACAACCTGGAGACGGTGCCCCGGATCTTCAAGCGGATCCGCCCGGCGTTCCGCTACGAGCGCTCCCTGGACGTGATCACCCAGGCGCGCACCGCCGGGCTGGTCACCAAGTCGAACCTCATCCTGGGAATGGGTGAGGAGATCCCGGAGGTGCACGAGGCACTGGCCGACCTGCGCGCCGCCGGCTGCGACCTCATCACGATCACCCAGTACCTGCGCCCGACCCCGCGGCACCATCCGGTGGAGCGCTGGGTCCGTCCCGAGGAGTTCGTCGAGCTTGCTGCGGTCGCCCGCGAGCTCGGCTTCCTGGGGGTCATGAGCGGTCCGCTGGTCCGCTCGTCGTACCGGGCCGGGAGACTGCACTCGCAGGCGATCGCCGCACGGACAGCCGGGTAGAATCCGCCCATGTCGAAGATGGGCGATCGCGTACGGGTGATCCGTGACAACTACCGGATGGCCAAGGACAACGACCCGAAGCTCGGGTGGATCCTGCTGGGCATCCTCGCCCTGGGCATCGCGATCACCGTGGGTCTCATCGCCGCGTTCGGGAACCCGTGGACGTGGTCCATCGTCGGCTCGTCGGCCACCATCGTGATCCTGTCGCTCGTCTTCAGCCGCAGGGCGATGAACTCGGCGTACCGGTCCATCGAGGGCCAACCCGGGGCTGCCGTGGCAGTGGTGCAGAACATGGCCAAGGTCGGCTGGACCATCACCCCCGCCGTCGCGGCCAACAAGAGCCAGGACCTCGTGCACCGCGCCATCGGCAGGCCCGGCATCGTGCTCATCGGGGAGGGCACCAGCCCTGCGCTGCCCGGGCTCATGGCCACCGAGCGCAAGCGCACAGCGCGGTTCGTGTCCGAGGCGCCGATCGCAGAGCTGACGATCGGGTCCGGGGAGGGCCAGGTCGCGATCGCCAAGCTCGACAAGCACCTGCGCAAGATGCCCAAGGTGCTCGCCCCCGGCGAGGTCACGACCCTGCGCAAGCGCCTCGACGCCCTGGCCAGCACCCCGGTCCCGATCCCCAAGGGCCCGATGCCCAAGAGCGGCCGGGTTCCCCGCGGCGGAAAGCTCCGCTGACCGCACGCTGCCCGCGCGCCGCCCTCGTTCAGTTCGAGGTGCGCTGGCTCTGCCGATCGCCGGGGCCACCGCCGGACCTCGCCCGCTCCCGGCATGGGCCCACGTCGGATCGGTCCCGAAGGTCCGCCGATACCGGCTCGGGGCCGTGCCCCGAAGGCGCACGAAGTGGTGGCGAAGCATGGTCGATGAGCCGAACCCGCTGAGGCGGGCCACCTCCTCGATCGACAGGTCACCACCCTCGAGCAGCTGATCCGCGCTGTCGACGCGCTGCCGCAGCACCCAGTGGTGCGGGGTGGTGCCGGTCTCCTCCTTGAACCTGCGGGCGAAGGTTCGCGGGGACATGCCCGCCCGATCGGCCAGCACATCGACGGACAGATCCTCGTCCAGGTGGGCCTGGGCCCAGTCCAGCACCGGGGCCAGGCTCGTGGCATCCACGGGGCGCACCGGCCGTGCGACGTACTGGGACTGCCCGCCCTCGCGCTGGGGCGGCACGACCATCCTGCGTGCGATCCCGTTGGCCGCGGCCCACCCGTAGGCCTGGCGGACCAGGTGGAGGCACAGGTCGATCCCTGCTGCCGTCCCAGCACTCGTGAGGACCGGCCCGTCCTCGACGAACAGCACGTCGGGCACGACCTCGATCTCCGGGAACTCGGCGGCGAACCGCTCGGCGTACTTCCAGTGGGTCGTTGCCCGACGACCGTCCAGCAGCCCGGCGCGCGCCAGCACGAAGGCGCCGCTGCACAGGCTCATCACGAGGGCTCCGCGTTCGACCGCCGCGCGCAAGAGGCCGACCAGCTCGCTCGTCGGCTGGTACTCGAGTCCGAGCGCGGGGATGACGATCAGGTCGGCGCTCCCGAGGAATCCCAGCCGATGCTCGGTGACGATCTCGAACCCGACGGACGTGCGGACCGGCCCCGGCTCCGGCGAGCACACCCGGAAGTCGAACTCCAGCCCGATGTCGGAGCGGTCCATGCCGAACACCTCACACGGGATGGCGAACTCGAAGGGCGACACGTGGTCGTCCACGACCACGGCGATCCTCTTCAGCGCTGGACCTGTCCCACCCGGCGATCTGACCATGGACCCATGGTGCCACAACGGATGGCGGGAAGTCTACGAAACATGTCATTCCTGCCACTGGTGGCGCGATCCATGCGACAGCAGACTTACTGCCATGACAACCATCATCGTATTGACGCTCCTGGTCCTGCTGGCGATCGCCAGCTACTTCTTCGGAACCGACTCCCGCGGACTGGCCGACCACGACTGGGAGCCGCTCGGCTCGTGACGCGCACCACCCCCGCACCCCGTACGGTTCTCCCATGGAGCGCACGGATGCGGGCCCGGTGACGGACGGCACAGGACCCGACGGACCCCTCTATCGCGGCCAGCGGCTCGGCCTCCCCGAGTCCGGGCCCGGCTCGATGGCCACGACCGGCCGACGCGTGGCGGCGCTGTTCATCGACTGGATGGCGGCGCTGGTCATATCCCGCGCCCTGGTCGGGACACCGCAGTCCACGCTGGAGTCGTTCGCGACCCTGGGCATCTTCGCCCTCGAGGTCACGCTGCTCACCTGGCTGTGGGGGTCCTCGTTCGGCCAGCGGATCGTCGGCGTGCGGGTGGTCGGCCTCGACCGCCGCCTCGGCCTGGTCGCCGCACTGCTGCGCACGCTCATGATCTGCATCGTGCTGCCCCCGCTGATCTGGGACGCCGACGGGCGCGGCCTGCACGACAAGGCCGTCGGAAGCGTCGTGGTCCGGGCCTGAGATGCCCGTCGATCGGGCCTGAGATGCGTCGTCGATCGGCCTGATCACCCGTCGGGGACCCGCCGCGGGGCAGGCGTAACCGGCAGGAAACAATAGGGACACGGACGGGAAATCGAGCCCTCATAACGTCCAGAGCGCAACGGCAGCATCAGTGGCTGCCAATCCTGACCCACACCTGGGTCGCGCCTCGCGCCCCTGCAACCAGGAGGTTGGTTTGTTCAGCACCGCGGACGAAGTCCTCACGTTCATCAAGGAGGAGGATGTCAAGTTCGTCGACGTCCGCTTCTGCGACCTGCCCGGCGTCATGCAGCACTTCAACGTGCCCGCTGAGGGACTCCCGGAGGAGTTCTTCACCGAGGGCCAGATGTTCGACGGATCCTCGATCCGCGGCTTCCAGGCCATCCACGAGTCGGACATGAAGCTCATCCCCGACCTCGGCAGCGCCTACATCGACCCGTTCCGGGTGGAGAAGACGCTCATCATCAACATGTCGATCCGCGACCCGTTCACCGACGAGCCCTACAGCCGCGACCCGCGCAACATCGCGATGAAGGCCGAGGCGTACCTGAAGTCGACCGGCATCGCCGACACCGCGTTCTTCGCCCCCGAGGCCGAGTTCTACATCTTCGACTCCGTGCGCTTCGAGACCAAGCAGAACGCCGGCTACTACTTCATCGACTCCGTCGAGGGCAAGTGGAACTCGGGCACCGAGTACGAGGAGGACGGCACCCCCAACCGCGGGTACAAGACCCCCTACAAGGGCGGGTACTTCCCCGTTCCGCCGGTCGACCACTTCGCCGACCTGCGCGACCAGATGAGCCTCATGCTCGCCCAGGTCGGGCTGACCGTCGAGCGTGCCCACCACGAGGTCGGCACCGCTGGCCAGGCGGAGATCAACTACCGCTTCGACTCGCTGGCCAAGGCCGCCGATGACGTGATGAAGTTCAAGTACGTCATCAAGGGCGTGGGCTGGGAGGCCGGCAAGTCCGTGACCTTCATGCCCAAGCCGATCTTCGGCGACAACGGCTCCGGCATGCACGTGCACCAGTCGCTGTGGAAGGACGGCAAGCCGCTGTTCTACGACGAGGCCGGCTACGGCGGCCTGTCGGACATGGCGCGCTGGTACATCGGCGGCCTGCTCAAGCACGCGCCGTCGCTGCTGGCGTTCACCAACCCGACGGTGAACTCCTACCACCGCCTGGTGCCCGGCTACGAGGCCCCGGTCAACCTGGTCTACAGCCAGCGCAACCGCTCGGCGTGCATCCGCATCCCGATCACCGGCTCGAACCCGAAGGCCAAGCGCATCGAGTTCCGCGTGCCCGACCCGTCGAGCAACCCCTACCTGGCGTTCTCGGCCATGCTCATGGCCGGCCTGGACGGGATCAAGAACAAGATCGAGCCCCGCGACCCGGTCGACAAGGACCTCTACGAGCTGCCCCCGGACGAGGCTGCGGACATCCCGCAGGTTCCCGGGTCGCTGCCCGAGGTGCTCGAGGCGCTCGAGGCCGACCATGCCTACCTCACCGAGGGTGGCGTGTTCACCGACGACCTGATCGAGACCTGGATCGCCTACAAGCGGCTCAACGAGGTGGACCCGATCCGCCTGCGCCCGCACCCGCACGAGTTCGAGCTGTACTACGACATCTGACGGACAGCCCATTGTCAGGGCACTGAAAACAGCGTCTGACCTGCACTGATGCGACGGCGAGTCCCCCTTGGGGGCTCGCCGTCGCATTGGTTTGCCATATCGGCGCCGGACCGTGTGCAGTCCTCGGCCTGGCCCGCACTGGTATTTGCGTGACATCAAACGATTGCACCGGCCCGCACTGGCCGATCCTGTCTTCACCGTCGAGCACGTCGCGGCCCTGCTGCACATGCGCGTCGACGCCACGGGAGTACACCTACGCGCCGACTCCCCGGGGGCCGGATGCCCGGAGCCCGTCTGTTACACGGGCCTGGATGGCGTCGCCGAGTTCACGCGTCGGGTGGGCAGTCGGCGGACCCGGTCACTCAGGATGGCCGCGTCCCCGATGCGGCGACGGTGACCGTTTGCGTGTGACGTGCTGAGCTGGTAGCACGGCACCCTGCATTCCGGTCAGAGCCGGGATCCTCGGTAGGCCAGCGGCGCGTTGGCGACGATGAGCCGATCCTCGGGCAGTCCCGGAGGCGGCGTGATCGGATCCCCGGGTTGCGGGTCGGCCAAGTCGGATGACTCGTCCGGGTGGCACCACTGGGTGCCGTTCCAGACGGCCCCGACTGCCTCGATCATGTGCCAGTTGCGTCGGCTTCGCCAGCAGGGAGGGCAGAGCAGGCAGTACTCGGGGTGCCATTCGTCGTAGTTGAAGTAGCACAGCAACGTCGCGTGTCCCTTCGCGCACTCACACGCTCGAGGAGGCCCGAAGGAGCCCATGACCGACTCGGGTCTCGGCCACTTCAGCCAGTGGCTCCCATCCGGACGAGTCACCAGATCCGGGAGGGAAGCCTGGCGGCCGGCCACGGCGGCCGGATCGACGCCCGCAGGGATGTAGATCCACAGGTTGCGGTGGTGGGGATGCCAGGTGCCGTGCCAGTGCGCCGGGTCGTCGCGTCCCGGGTCCAGGGTGGGGTCGGGTTGAGCGCCGTTCCGGCGCGCCCACTCCAGTGGCGACACTGGGCGACCCGGTGGGCCGAAGCGCGCGTTCCGTGCCGTCCCCACCTCGTGGCACGGGTCGCTGTCCAGACGGGAGAGCAGTTCGAGGGGCGTTGTGAGCGGGTCCAGGCACATGGTCGCGGAAGCGCGCACGGCACATACCGGGTCCTCGAACATCTCCGGGGGGAGGGCCACCGCGCGAGGCCCCACGACCCCGAGGATCCGCTCGACCACAGGTCGCTGGGCCAGCACGCCCTGGCGGTAGGCCGCGCGGGCACGCCAGACCACCTCGTGGTCCGCTTGCAGGACCACGTCAAGACGGTCGTAGGACATGCGGAGTCGATGACCGTCGGAGGGTGGCTCCAGGCCCATCTGCGTCGCGGTCTCGGCGACCGTCTCATCCGTGTCGGCGCGCAGAGTCCGTCGGAGGTCATGCCAGCTGCGTCGCAGAAGCGAACTCTCGGAGGCATCCCCATCCGACCCCCAGAAGTAGATGTTGCGGTAGGCAACCCACTCCCGGATCCGCCAATCCCGGTGACCCGCCAACGCGAACATCACACCGACCGCGGGCCAAGGATTGGGCCCATGGGGTGCCTCGATCCGGCACTGGCACTCCCTTACGTCACGCACCACGATCGCCCCATCGGTTACTCCACGCCATCGCCTGGATGCAAGCTGCGATGATTCTGGCACGCGAGTGAACCGTATCGAGGTGTCTCGAAGGCAGCAGGCCCGAGGGCGCGATCCCCATGGTGGGGCCCGCACACCACTCCGTCCTGTCATGCGTCGACCGCGTCGAACTCCTGGACCGGGTCAATGAGGCCACCCGGGAAGTCGTCGTCCTACGCATCGACAACCGCCGCGACATCTACCGCCACCCTCCAGGGGCGGGGCTGGTGCTGCCCTCAGACGGCGCTGCATGGACCCTTGACAAAAGTCTGAGTCTCGAACCAATATAGTTCGATACTCTAACTACCTCGGGAGGTGTCGATGAGCGGGATCGTCCAGGTGCTTGCCGGTCTCTACGCAGTGACCCTGATGGTCATCGGCCTGCTCGAGATCACCCAGTACCGCAACCCACGCTTCTACTCGATCTTCGTGATCGAGCCCGGGGACTACGATGCGGTCCGGATGTGGGCGATCTGCGTCGGAGCGTTCAACCTGACTTTCGCGACAGGCATCGTGCTCGGGCTGAGCCTGTTCCACCTCGGATACGCCGGCGAGGGAAGCGCGCTGGTGATCTTCCTGGTCGGTGCACACCTGGCACTCGGCCTGGTGCTGGTCGCGGTTGAGCCCCGCTTGTGGCGAAGCGCGATCGGCGAGGCCGGGATCCCCGCTGTGGTGCTCGGGCTGCAGTTCCTCAGGTGAGGCGGCCGACCCCAGGGCCGCTCAGGTCGGGCAATGCGGCGGCGGTGCGTCCGGTCAGGAGCAGGAGCACCGCACGGATGGGACCCTCAACGAGCGGCCCCCTGCCGATCGCGAAATCGGCATCGGTTGCCCGGATCTCGAGATGGCGGCGTACCGCGGAATCCTCGAACAGGAAGCCCAGCCGGTGGGCGCGACGGGCGGCTGCACGTGCCGGCTCGACCGGCATCGGGTGTGGCCGTCCGAGTGGTAGGGCGATGTCCTGGCTGTGGACCAGGACGTCCAACAGCGGGTCCACCACCGAGGTGCCGAACGGGTGGCGACGTGAGCCGTCATGGCGATCGAACTCCGCCAACAGCTCAGCGACTGGACGCCTCGCGGCCTGGCGGGCGTCCTCGGCCACAAGCGCGTTGTACCGGCCGCGGAACCGCACCAGCGCGCCCGCCATCTCCAACGGAGTGACCGTGACGCTGCGCATGACATGGGCCGCGACATCGCGGACCGTCCACCCCTCGCACAATGACGGGACCGCCCACTCGTCCTCGGAGAGGTCCCGAAGCAACGCCGCCAGCGCACGCCGCTGCTCGTGGGTGTGCCACCAGACCTCGTCGACTTCCACGGTAACCTCCGCAGTCCCTGAATCGTCGAACCAGACTGCCAAGATGGGGCCGAGGAAGCCATGAGTGACGACCAGAACACCGGATTGCTGCTCTTCTATCCCTACCGGGCCATGGAAGCACGCGTCCTGGCCCGCGTGCGCGAGGCAGGCTATGAGGTCACCACCGCCCAGGGACGGGTGTTCGCCCGGATCGGCCCGACGGGGACCCGACTCTCCGACCTCGCCACTCAGGCGCAGGTCACCAAGGCGACTGCGGGATTCCTCGTGGATCAGCTCGAACGCTCCGGACTGGTCACGCGCGTCCCTGATCCCGACGACGGACGGGCCCGCCTGGTGACGATCACCGACAAGGGCCAGAACGCGGTGCGGATAGCGGCCGAGGAGGTGGCCACCGTGGAGGCGGAATGGACCGCGCACCTCGGCACGCGCCGGATGCGGCAGCTGCACCAGACCCTCACCCAGCTGCGTGAAATCACCGACCCGTGGGCCGATCGGCCCTAGCCGCCCACGATGGGGAACTGCGACCACGCATTCCCTGGTGAGCAGATCGCCCATCGGGCCGGTGTTCTGGCTCATTGCCACCGGCGAAGCGGTGATCGTAACCTGCCCTTCCGGATGGGACGACGACCTCGGATGTCGCGGAATGGGAGCGCCAATACCGGCGCCCGGACGGCATTCCGGGCTAGATCGGACCATTCGGACCGGGGGTCGGGGACTGCGAAGGAAGGGTTACAGCATATGAAGTCAGGAATGCGGCTCGGGGCTCTGGCAACGGTCGTCGTTGCAGGAGTGCTCGCGCTCTCCGGTGGACCGGCGACGGCTGCCGTGCCCAGCATGAAGGCGGCGGGGTACGAATGCTCCGGCGGCGAGATCCCGTCAGGCAACTACTCCAGCATCACAGTCACGGGCGCCTGCTCCGTAGCCGCGGATGCCGTCATCACCGTGGTCGGGAACATCAACGTCAAGGCCGGTGCAGAGCTCGACGCGGACAGCGCGCCCTCGACGATCACCGTCGGCCACAACGTCACCGCGGCTGCCGGCTCGTTCGTCGCCCTCGGCTGCCAGCCACCCTCGTACACGGGCAACTCGGGCCATGCATGCTACAGCGATGCGGATGCACCCGATATCCGCACCACCATCACCGTCAACGGCAACGTCACGGGAACCGACACGCGCGCGGTCCTGTTGAACGGGGTCACGGTCAACGGGAACGTCACGCTGACCGGAGGCGGCTCCGAGATCTACTGGTCGATCAAGAACAACACGATCGGCCGCAACCTCACCGTGAACGGGATGACCACCACGTGGCTCGGCGTCCTGTTCAACACGGTCGGTGGGAACGCGACCTTGACAGACATCGTCGTGCAGGATGAGCACCCCGGCGCCCCCGGCGTCTACGTCGTGCGCAACTCGGTCGGGCGGAACCTCATCTGCAGCGGACTGACTCCCGGAGTATCTGGAGGCTTCATCCCCGGCAGCGTCAACGTCGTCGGCCACAAGGCGATCGGACAGTGCGCGTCCCTGGTCTGACCTTCGTTCGCTCGCGCCCGCCTGCCGCCCCCGCCGATGGGGGGCGGCAGGCGGGCGTACTACCTCGTGTGGTGGGAGTCCAGGGCGTCGAGGACGAGCGGGAGCCCGGAGTCGACCAGCACTCCGGAGCGGAGGAGAGTGGGACGCATGGGTGCGCAACCAGGTCCAACGGATCCCTCAGTCCTGCTGGTCGGGGGCACGGGGCGAACCGGCCGGCACGTCCTCGAACAGCTCCTGGGCCGCGGGATCGAGGTCTGCGCGATCGTTCGATCGCCCGAGAAGCTGCCTCCCGCCGTCGCCGAGGACCCCGCACTCACGATCGTCGAGGCCGACCTGTTGGCGATGGGCGACGACGAGCTCCAGGCCTGCACGCGCGGGCGCACAGCGGTGATCTCCTGCCTGGGCCACGTCCTTGACCTCCGAGGCGTGTTCGGCCCTCCGCGGGACCTCGTCACCCAGGCCTCGCAGCGGCTCTGCGCAGCAGTCGCAGCGCAGGAGCCCGCGCAGCCGCTCCGGTTCATCCTGATGAGCAGTGTCTCGGTCAATGACCCGAGGGGCTCCGACACCCGGCGGGGAGCCGGCCAGCGAGCTGGGCTGGTGGCCGTGCGCGGCCTCGTGCCGCCTGCTCGGGACAACCAGCGGGCTGCGGACTTCCTGCGTGCGCGGGTGGGGACTGACGACCCATTCGTCGAGTGGGTGGTGATCCGGCCCGACTCGCTGGTCGAGGGCGACATCAGCGAGTACGAGTTGCACGACGGCATCGTGACGAGCCTGTTCGCGCCGGACCACACGTCCATGGCCAACGTGGCGCACTTCATGTGCGAGCTGGCGACGGATCCGAGCACCTGGGAGACCTGGCGAGGCCTCATGCCAGTGATCACGAACGCGGCGTGAGGCGACGGGCTGCAGCGACCCTGGATCGCCGCCGGAGCACCACCCCGAGCGAACAGGCGGAAGGCTCAGACGGGCCCACCCGGAACCGCCTCACGTCGTCCTGGCGTCCCTGTCAGTAGGATCGCCGTTGCCGTGGTCCCGCACGGAATGGATGGTGGAAGATGACCGAGGGGGCAGCGACGATGCCGGAACAGACTCAAGGGCAGGCGCAGGCTCAGGGGCAGGCTCAGGGGCAGGGGCAGGGCCGGGATCTGCTCAAGGTGCTCGGGCTTGCCTCGCTCGTCGGACTGGGGGCCGGTCTGGCGGCGGTGGCCTACCTGGCCGTGGAGCACGGCCTGGACCACATCGTGTGGACCGCGGTGCCCGAGCAGTTCGGGTGGAGCGAGCCGGCCGCGTGGTGGGTGGTCCTCGTCCTGGTCTCCGGCGCGCTGGGCGTGGTGGCCGCGAGCAAGCTCCCCGGACACGGCGGGCACGCCCCCCTCGACGGATTCAAGCTGGACATCGGCCCAGCGCACATCGTCAGCGCCCTGCTGGCGGCGATGTTCTCGCTGGTCGCCGGCGCCGTCGTCGGACCGGAGGCACCGCTCATGGCCACGGGTACCGCAGTCGGCGCCGCGCTGGCCACCCGGGCCACCCCCCAGGTCCGCCAGCTCGCCATGGTCTGTGGCGCGGCGGCCGCGATGGGGATGATCTTCGGCAACCCGCTGATCACCGTGATCCTGCTCCTCGAGGCCGCTGTGGTGAAGGGCGCCAAGGGCGGCAAGGCGGCCCTGCTGGCCATCCTGCCCGTGATGATCGCCCTCGGATTCGGGTACGCGGTGCAGATCGGGTTCACCAACGTACCCGGAGTCGGATCCAACACCCTCGCCGTCCCCGGGCTCCCGGCCTACCCCACCCTGGATGCGTGGGACCTGCTGGCAGCCGTGCCCACCGCCGTTGCCGCTGGGCTCGTGGCTGCCCTGGCCATCGAGGCTGCCACGCGGATCCGCATCGCGAGCACCCCACGCCCCGTGGTGGCCATCGTCATCGCCGGCCTGGTGGTCGCAGCCCTGGCCCTGGCAGTCCAGTACTCGACCACGCTCAGCGTCGACGCAGTCCTGTTCTCGGGTCAGTCGGCCATCCCCACCGTCCTGACCGTGACCTCCGTGGGCACCCTGCTGCTGGTCGGGATCGCCAAGGCCGTCGCCTACTCGGTCAGCCTCGGCGGCGGCTACCGCGGCGGCATGATCTTCCCGGCCGTGTACCTGGGAGTCGTCGTCGGCACGCTGTCCTCCCTGGTCCTGCCCTCCACCTCCCTGTCCCCCATGGTCGCCGCCGGGATCGCCGCCGGCTCAGCAGCCGTCGTACGCCTGCCGATCACGAGCACCATGCTGGCCGTCCTGCTCTGCGCCGACTCCGGACTGGCGATCACCACCCCCGCGATCATCGGCGCCTGCATCGGACTGCTCGTCCGTGTCGCGGCCGACGCCAGGATGGCCAAGGGCCTCCCGGACAACCCCGCAGTCCAAGCCGCCCCCGCCTGAGCCCAGGGCCTCCCGGAGGCAGCGGTTCAGCGGACACCGATGCCGGTCGACAGCACGTGTCAGTTCGCGACGGCCCTCGCGCGGCGCTCCCGTACCCGGATCTGCGTCAGCCTGGCGACCCCGATCGTGGCGACCAGCAGTCCGCCAGTGACGGCGGCGATCAGCATCGCCATCCCCAGGGCGACCGATCCCGACCAGCCGAGGAAGTGGATGACGACCGTCGTCGGGTTCTGCAGCACGAAGATGATGAGCACCACCAACAGCAGGAGGGCACCGACGACCGCCGCCCAGGCGGCACTGACCCGTGTCACGTGACGGGCAGGCTCCGCTGACGGCGCTGGACCCACGCCCCGATCTGCGGTCGACGTGGCAGGCCCGGGCCCATCGGGGTCGACCACGACCTGGCCGGATGTCGGCGCCGGCTCGATCGATCCCGTGGTCTCGGTGGACCCGGGAGCAGCCTCTGTGCCCACCGGCCGGACGCCGTCGCTCTCGGACGGATCGAGTGCGTACTCGCGTGATGCGCCGTCTGACGGGTTCATGTCGCGCCTGTCCTCTCAACCATCAGATGGCCGTTTGCGGTGCACGGGTCGGATCGGCTCTGCGTGAGGGGTTCTCGTGCTCCCACCGTACGCCGGGTCGCCCGATCCCAACAGGCGCTGGACGGTGAAGGGCCCCACCCGTCGTGGGTGGAGCCCTTCACCGAATCGCCAGGACCTGACGGGTCAGCCGGCGGCCATCTGGTCGACGCACACGGTGATGGCCAGGATCAGGGCGTCGTTCTGCCCGGGGCTCACCTCGACGCCGTAGGTGTCGCGCACGCGGAACCACTTCTTGGACACCTCGGCGACCTTGCTGCCGCCCTGGCTGATCTCGTACTCATGGTCGAGCAGGTTGCCCTTGACGTCCATGTCCGCGCCTCCGGCGACGGAGACGGACAACCGGTCGCGCATCGGCGCCACGAGGGCCTTCTTCACCGTCGCCGATGCCCCCGCTCCGGCATCCTCGATGTCCATCGAGTCCTTGATCCGAACCGGGCGGTCCTGGATCTTGAACAGCTCACGGCCGTTCGCATCCTCGAGGATCAGGGTGTTGCGCACCCGCATCGCCTTGCCGTTCACCTTGAACGCCCGACGTCCGGACTCATCCTCGATCCAGGAGTCATCGCCGATGCTCATCAGCTTCTCCCGCATCTGGTAGCGCACGGCATTCCCGCCGCGGCCGAAAGTCGCACGCTCCTCACGGCGCTCCTCGCGCCGATCGCGACCGATCATGTCCAACCCCTCACTGTTGACGACCCGACCACCATGGCCGTGGCCGCGTGATAGCGGTTGAGGCTATCTGCTCGGGGAGTCGGGTCGCGCCACGGGGGTGCGACTGCGCGGTGAGCCTCTGCGGTCCCCCTGCGACACCCAAGTAGACTCTCCCGATGACCACGTCAACAGAGGACCGCGACGACCTCATCCACGCGGGTGACGTGGCAGCAATCCTCGGGCTTGCTCACCGCAACAGCGTGTCCACGTACCGCAGCCGGTACCCCGACTTCCCCCCCGGCCGGACCGCACCGGGCGGCGGACGCCGGCGCCTCTGGACCCGCGAGGAGATCCTCGCCTGGCGCGCTGACTTCCAGGCCCGCAAGTCGGTCACGGACGACCAGCCGCATGCGCGTCTCGAGGACCTGGTCGAGGCGACGGCGCGGCTGCTCCTGGGCAGCCCCGGGCAGGAGATCAGCATCCGGCAGATCGCGTCGGAGGCCGGACTCCCGCACTCAGACCTCTACCGGTACACAGAGTCCAAGGAGCAGCTCATCGATCTGGCCATCAGCCGGATCGAGCAATCCATGGAGACAGCCCTCCCCACCGACTACCAGGTGTTCCGCGACAACCTGGCCGAGGTCCTCACGAGGACCCGCGCAGCCGCTGGGGCCATGCGGGTCCTCACCGACCGTGCCCTTCAGGGCAAGCTGGGCGCGACCAACACCCGGATTCCCCTCAACGCCATCGCCGATCTCATCGGCGGCCACCGCGCCGAGACCGGTGTCACGTCATCGGTCGACCCCCACGTGCTGACCGCGTGCATCGTGGCCATGCAGTGGGGGCTCACGGTCCTGGAGCCCCGATGGCTGGACGCCCTGCAGGTGGATGAGATCCCCACCGAGCAGGTGGCCACGATCATCCGCGCGATGCTCGACGCGGGCGAATAGGCAGCGGGAGCCTGTCCGGGGCAGGTCAGGAGCAGCCGACCTGGCCGGCGATCCCCTCCAGCGCCTTCGCAAAGACAGCTCCCGCCGCCACGTAGGCTGCGACCTCCTTCACGCCGGTCTGGTCAGCGGGGATCGCGTCGATCGCGGCCTGGAAGGCCGACTGGGCGGCAGTCACCTCCGACTGGACGGCCTGGTCGAGGCCCTGGGCGTCAGCCTTCACCTGGGCACCGGCAGTCGAGAGGGACTCCTTCTCCGACTGGAGCGCCTCCTTCGTCACCGAGCCGCCCGTGACCAGGGTCTTGAGGTCGCCGAGCTCTGCCTTCAGCGCAGCGGAACTGGTGCAGAAGGCCTCACTGGCAGTGCCGATCGAGCTGGTCGCGGAGCTCGACGGGGACGCCATTGCGCTTGCGGCGCCCGCGGGGTCTCGGTCGCGGTCGTGCCACTCGACGAGCACGCGGACAGGGACAGGGCCAGGGCGAGCGCGGCAACGACGCCGGCGGACTTGCGCACTGTGATCATGCGGACTCCTCCTGAGTGGGGCCCGACCGCAGAGGCGGTCGCGAGCCCCGGATGTACGGACGGCCAGACTGTACACGGGCGCAACCACATGGTCGAGGAGCAGACGAGGCAACGAAGGGAGTGACCGACCCGTGGTCGGCACCCGACGAGTCACGGCCGCGGCCGTTTGGTGACGGCCGGTCTACTTCCGGGGCAGCGGCCAGGCCCGCCGTGGAGGCCCATTGCGTCATGCGTTCCCGGAGTGCCATAGCGTAGGCAGTCCCGAACCCCATCTGAGAGGAACCAACCATGGCCGACGATGTGACCGCGGACGCAGTCGAGACCGGCGACGCAGAGGTCTCGACCACCGAGCCCGCCGTGGAGGCGGTGGCGCTGACGGACGGCGCCTACGCGCTCTTCGTCGCCGACTTCGCCGACGTGGACGCTGCGTGGGAGGCCTACCAGCTCCTCCAGGATGTCGAGGATGAGACCCCGCTCCAGATCGACGGCGTGCTCGTGGTCAAGCGCAGCGCGTCGGGCGAGCTGGAGATCCAGAAGGCAACTGATCCCAGTACCCGCCGGGGGCTCGGCTGGGGAGTTGTCGGCGGTGTCGTGCTCGGCGTCCTGTTCCCGCCCTCCATCCTCGGCAGCGCGGTGGTGCTGGGAGCCGCGGGCGCCGGCATCGGCAAGGCCCGCGAGGTGCATCACCGCAGCGAGCTCGCCGAGGAGCTCGCCGACGCGATCGATCCCGGGCACTCGGGCCTGGTCGCCCTGGTCTCGGACCCCGCGGCCGTGAAGGTCCAGAAGGCCCTGGCCAAGGCCGACCGCATCGTCCAGAAGGCTGTGGATGAGGCCGTGGCATCCGACATCAAGGCCGAGGCTAAGGCCGCATCAGCGCCTTCCGAGGTCGAAGCGCCGGCGGACGCGACCGCAGCGAAGCCCGAGGCCTGACCCGGCAACGTCGCACCTGTGGCGCCCCACAGGTGATGTCCGTGGGGCGCCACAGTGCGACACGCCTCCCAGCCGTCCTCACAACTCGCTGAAGAACTCCACCACCATCTGCTGGAAGGCCTCCCGCCAGGCGGGGTCGGTCAGGGCGTGCGATGCGTCCGGCTGGACCACATGTGCGGCACTGGGAAGTGCCGCACAGTAGGCCGCGATCGTGGAGCGGCTGATCACCTCGTCATGCTCGGACTCGACGATCGTGACCGGGCCGGGGAACAGCGCAAGGTGCGCCAGGGGAGTCGGCGCGGAGGTTGCATCGCCCGGCCTGCGCTGTCCGAGCACCCGGTCGAAGCAGTCATCGGCATAGAGGGCGGGCGCGCGCAGGAGCATCCGGTTGACCGGGCGCAGGGCGGTCAGCAGGACAGAGAGATAGGCACCGTAGCTGGCCGCGCAGAGCCCGATCCGCCCTGGGTCGACGCCCGCAGCAGCCACGAGCGTGTCGTATGCGGCGACGACGTCGGCGAGGTTCTGGCGGGGCGTCATCTGCGTGAGCCGGCCCGTGCTGTCGCCGTGGCCGCCGAGATCGAGGGCCAGGCAGGTCGCCGCGCGGTGCCGCGCCACGGCGTCGGCTCGCTCGACGTTCGTCGCCCGCGCGCTGCCCAACCCGTGGATGAACAGCACGGCTGCGCCGCTGGGCGCATCGACCGAGACCAGCGTCCCGGCGAGGACGCGGTCCTCGCTGGTGAAGGACACCCTCTGGTGGGTGGTCACGTGCTGTCCTTCACCAGCGCCGACCTGCGGTCAGGCCAGTGCCTTGGCCTTCAGGGCGTCGAACTCGGCCTGCGTGATCGCACCCGAGTCCAGCAGCGACTTCGCCGACGTGATCTGGTCGGCCGACGAGCCACCCCCGGCCCCGGCCACCGACTTGATGTACTCCGCCTGCGCTGCGTGAGCCGCAGCTTGCTGCTCGAGGGCACGCTGGCTCATGCCCCCGCCACGGGCGATCAGGTAGACCAGGATGCCCAGCCACGGCAGGAAGATCACGAAGAACACCCAGATCGTCTTCGCTCCCCCACCCAGGTCCTTGCTGCGGAAGATGTCGCCGAACACCCAGAACAGGCACATGAACCACGCGAAGAACAGGAAGAACTCGAACAGGGCGAGCAGGAAGGAGCCGTTGTCATCGAACATCAGGATGAGCCTCTCGTTGGAGTCGGTGGTCCGGCCGACCACACGAACGTCACCATCACACCACCCGGCACCCCCCGCTCATCGCGCGACACGGGCTCAAGGGCCACGCCGCACGCTGTCAGGGACCCGCCTCAGCCGTCCAGGCCGCCCGCCTGACGTGCCACTGACTCCAGCCGCCGGACATACTCGGGCCACCAGTCCGGGTCGACGTCGGGCAGGTTGCTGTGGACCGGGTTCAGCCCGACGGCGCCGTCGATCAGCTCACGGAGGATGTCGGCGTGGCCCGCATGCCGGTTCGTCTCCGCGATGACGTGCACGAGGACCGTCCGAAGCGATGCCACCCGGCGCTCCTCGGACCACCAGGGCACAAGGCCGGGGGCGTCGAGGTCGAGCGCCTCGATCGTCGCGTCCCCGTGTGTCCAGACCCGGCGGTAGAGGTCCAGGATCGACTCACGTGACTCCGCTGCCGTAGCCCACATGTCCACGTTCGGCTCAGCGTCCGGGTCGTCGGCCGGGCTCGCCTCCGGGAACGGTCGGCCGAACACCAGCCCCAGGTACTCGGCCTCCGTGTACGCGACGTGCTTGACCAGGCCGAGCAGGTTGGTGCCCGTGGGGACCATGGGACGTCGGACGTCGTACTCGCTCACGCCGTCCAGCTTCCACACCAGGGCTTCCCGGGCACGTACGAGGTAACGGTGGAGGACGGCCTTGGCCGACTCGGACTCCGGCATCGCCCCACTGTGCCACAGGGTGGATCCAGCCAGCACCGACCTGCGCGCACCAGCTCCGTCGCTCCAGTGGATCACCCGCGGATCTTCACGAGTTCTCCACACGTTGCCCCGGGGACTGCCACCCGCGCCCACCTAGGCTCATAGCATGGCCAACCCGACCGCAGGCAGCACATGCATCCTCGTGGTCGAGGACGAGCCGACGATCAACCAGGCGATCAGCGACCGGCTCCACGCCGAGGGCTTCACCGTCGTCCAGGCCTACGACGGGCCCGATGCGGTGGCAGCCTTCGAGCGGCAGCGGCCGGACCTCGTGCTGCTGGACCTCATGCTGCCCGGGTTCGACGGCCTCGAGGTCTGCCGACGCATCCAGGCGATCCGGCCGGTGCCGGTCCTCATGCTCACGGCGCGCTCCGACGAGACCGACCTGCTGGTCGGACTGGCCGTGGGCGCCGACGACTACGTGACCAAGCCGTTCTCGATGCGCGAGGTGGTCGCCCGGGTCCGCGCCCTGCTGCGCCGCGTCGAGCGGGCAGCGGAGCTGGCGAGTTCGGGCGCGGCCCGCATCGAGCTCCCCGGGCTCGTGATCGATCCGGCGTCGCGGCGTGTCGCCGTGGATGGTGGTGACGTTCACCTGACTCCGCTCGAGTTCGACCTGCTCAGCGCGCTGGCCTCCGATCCGGGGACGGTGTTCAGCCGCGACGAGCTCATGCGCCAGGTGTGGGGATGGTCCGACGCGGCTGGCACCCGCACGCTCGACAGCCACGTGAAGTCGCTGCGGGCGAAGATCGGCGGCACCTCGGTGCGCACCGTCCACGGCGTCGGCTACGCGCTCGAGCTCGGCCGGTGAACACCGCGCGCCCGCTGGACGCGGTGTCGTCGATCAAGGTCAAGCTGGGCCTGCTCGTCGGCGCCAGCGTGGTGGTTGCGGTGCTCGTCGCAGAGGTCGGGGACGCTGCGCAGGTGCCCTTGTGGGCCAGTGTGCCCGTGACCGTCGCGGCCGCCCTGACGGTCACCCAGTGGCTCGCCCGCGGGATGACCTCGCCGTTGCGCGAGATGACGGGGGCGGCAAGGTCGATGGCTGGTGGCGACTACAGCCAGCGCGTCACTGCGACCAGCGCCGACGAGGTCGGGGTCCTCGCGGTGGCCTTCAACGCGATGGCCGCGGACCTCGCCGCCGCGGACCAGGAGCGACGTCGGCTCGTCGCGACCGTGTCGCACGAGCTGCGGACCCCCCTGGCCGCGCAGCGGGCCCTCCTGGAGAACCTCGTGGACGGGGTCGTGAGCCCTGATGACGAGGCGCTGCGAGGGGCGCTGCGGCAGTCCGAGCGGCTCAGCGCACTGGTCGCCGACCTGCTCGACCTCTCCCGCCTCGAAGCAGGCGTCGCGCCCCTGGCCGTGACCGTCGTGCCCGTCGCCGACCTGCTCCGGGCGGCAGCCGCGGAGACCACGATCGGCCCGCGGCCGGTGGGAGTCCGCTGCGAGACCCACCCGCAGGACCTCACCGTGCTGGGCGATCCTGCTCGGCTCACGCAGCTCGTCGTCAACCTCATCGACAACGCGATCCGCCACAGCCCGTCCGACGGCGAGGTGCTGGTCAGCGCCCGAGCAGTCGACGGATCCACCTGGTGGCTCGAGGTTCGCGACCAGGGGCCGGGCATCCCCGCCGAGGACACGGAGCGGGTCTTCGAACGGTTCGGCTCGGGCAGCGACTCGGCTGGGGGCACCGGCCTCGGACTGGCCATCGCCCGATGGGTGTGCGAGCTCCACGGTGGAACCATCACCGCCCAGCCGAACGACCACTCGACGACCGGGGCACTCCTGCGGGCGATCCTGCCCCTTCAGCCCGATCCTGCCAACCACCTCATGAAGGAGCCGACCATGACCGCTGCGCAGGGCCCAGCCCCCACCCCCGGCCCGGCGGTCGCGACCGCAGGCGCCCCGGACCCGGAGGTGGCGCCGGGGAGTTCGGTCGACCTCGACGCCGGGGCCACCCAGAGGGCGCTCATGGCCGGACCCAGTGCCAACTGGCTGGACGGGTTCTGGCCCGAGCGCTCCCTCCCGCCGCAGTCGGCGCTCGTCCTGGGGGCGCTGGCCGTGGGGGCATGGGCGGCCCTCACGTGGCCCGAGCGCAGCGTCGGGCTGGCGGTGGCGCTGACGCTGCTCGCAGCCGGGGCGCTGATGTGGTCGGCTGCTCGCCACCGCCGTCAGGCGTGGACTGCCGCCTGCGCGGCGCTCGCCGCTGTCCTGGCGATGACTCCCATGCTGCGCGCCGCAGGTGGGGTGGTCGCGCTGTCCGTCCTCGTCGGCGTGGTCGTCGCGGCGGCCGGCATGACGCTGGTGCGCACCTTCGTCTCGATCCCGGCGAGCGTGGCGGCCTGGCCGCTGTCCGCGCTGCGCGGCCTGCCGCTGCTGGGGCGGACGGTCACCGCGACGAGGCGGATGGGCCTGGTCTGGCCGGTGCTGCGCACGGTCGGCCTGTCACTGGTCGCGCTGGCCCTGTTCGGCGGGCTGTTCGCGTCCGGTGACGCGGTGTTCGGCACCTGGGCCGACGCCGTCATCCCGGACCTGGGCTGGGACACGATCGTCGCACGCACGTTCGTGCTCGCGCTCGTGGCGGGGATCGTGCTCACCGGCTCCTACCTCGCCCTCAACCCGCCGGAGGTCGCGGATCTCTCCCTGCCGCCCAGGCGCGCTCCAGCGCGTGCGTGGGAATGGGCCGTGCCCGTCGGGGTGATCGTCGCCCTGTTCGCCGGGTTCCTCGCCGCCCAGGCCACTGCGATGTGGGGAGGCCACGAGTACCTGCAGCGCACCACCGGGCTCACCTACGCCGACTACGTGCACCAGGGCTTCGGCCAGCTCACGACCGCGACGTTCCTCACGGTCGTCGTCGTCGCGCTCACGATGCACGTGGCCGCCCGCGAGACCCGGGGCGACCGCGTCCTGCTGCGCGTGCTCCTGGGCAGCCTGTGCCTGCTCACGCTGGCCGTCGTCGCCAGCGCGCTGTACCGGATGGCGCTGTACCAGGAGGCCTACGGCTACACGGTCCTGCGCGTCTTCGTCGACGGGTTCGAGCTGTGGCTCGGGCTGCTCATCACCCTGCTGCTGGTCGCCGGCATCCGGCTGTCGGGTCGATGGCTGGCCCGAACCGTGCTCATCTCAGCGGCGGTGTTCACGATCGGTTTCGCTGCGATGAACCCCGACGCCTGGGTCGCTGACCGCAACATCGACAGGTACGAGGCGGGCCGGACCCTCGACCTGCTGTACCTGTCCACCCTCAGCGCGGATGCGACCCCGACGCTCGTGGACCGCCTGCCGGCCGAGGTCACGCAGTGCATGTTCGGGGCCAGGGAGCGGGCGCAGCTCTCCGGCGACGCCCTTGAGTGGAACCTCGGGCGCAGCCGCGCCCAGACTGCCCTTGAGGGTCTCCGTGAGGTCGGAGTGTCCCCTGCCGACTGCTCCCAGGTGCTGACCGACACCTACTCCGGCTGATGAGTTCCTCGCCCTGTCGGTGCCGCCGCCTGGGCGATCAGGGCCGCACGGGCCGCTGCGCCGGAGGGTGAGGCCGGGCGCCCCGCGATGCCGTTCAGGTGCCGTCGTACCAGCGCAGCACGCGCAGTGCCCGAAGGGTGTTCCACCGGCTCGGGGCGCCGTCACCGTCCTCCATGTCGAAGTGGGTCAGACCCGGATGGGTGTTCTCCAGCAGCCACGTGCCATCGGGCTGGCGCTTGGAGCGGACCAGCTCCGCGGCCTCTGCCATGCGCGGGTCGGGCCGGGCACCCACCATGCGGAAGTACTCGAGGGCGCGCAGGACGTCGTAGTGCCAGTACACCGGGAACGAGAACTGCATCCACTTCGGCTTGATCACCTCACCTGTGGTCGCACGCCGGAGGAGCCCGCGGCTGAGCAGGTACTCCTCCCCGCGCAGGCGCGCACTGAGCGCGGCCTGCGTGCCGCCCGTGGCCCGTTCGTGGGCGAGCAGGCCCTCAAGCACGCAGATCGTCGAGTGGAACGACGACCTCGTGGCGCCGTAGAGCGCCCAGCAGTTCCAGCCGCCGTCGTCCAGCTGCTCGCCCACCAGACGGGAGACGATGCCGTCCACGGACTCACCGAAGTAGGACCCGATGGTCACGGTCCAGGCGTTGATGCAGGCCTCCACCTCCCCGTCGAAGAACCGCTGACCGCCCTCCTCCCAGCGGCTGCCCTCGCGCACGCCGTGCACCGCACGGCGCACAGCCGGGTCCAGCGGATCGACCCCGAGGCTGACCAGGACCTCCAGCGTCGGCAGGGTCGCCGTCCACGGCTGGTCGGCGTCGTCGTCAGCCTCCGGTGACTCCGTCCAGACCTGCTCGGAGGGTGGCGGGTCCGACCCCTGATCGTCGTCCACGTCCTGGGAGAAGTACCCGGCCGGGAAGCATGCGCCACCAGCCCACTGCCCGTCGTCGCCCTGCAGCGCCAGGATCCGGGCGCCCCACCCCTCGCTCGCCACACGCGCGCGCTCCGCCGCGACGACGTCCGCAGGTGCGTCAGCCAGGTCGCGCAGCACCTGCCACCGGATCGACGGATCCGAGTCCAGCAGCCAGCTGAGGTCCTCCATGGCCGGACAACCTACCGCCGGCCACAGGATCCGAACAGGCCCTGGGCGGGGTTGACCCCGGGGCCGACCATGTCGTGCCTGGGGGTCGCGCAGGACCTCCCCATCCGGCCCTCGATCGGGTCCAATGGGGGCATGCGAGGAACCATCATCCACGGACCACGGGACGTGCGCTTCGAGGAGCGCCCTGATCCCACCATCATCGAGCCCACCGACGCCGTCATCCGCACCGTGGCTGCCTGCGTCTGCGGATCGGACCTGTGGCCCTACCGGGGCATCTCCAAGGTGCGCAAGCCGACCCCGATCGGGCACGAGTACGTCGGGATCGTCGAGGAGGTGGGTGCCGACGTCACCACAGTCACCCCGGGGGACTTCGTCGTCGGCGGCTTCCTGTACAGCGACAACACCTGCCCGGTGTGCCGCAAGGGCATGCACTCCCGCTGCCAGAACGGCGGCGGCTTCGACGGCGCGCAGGCCGAGCGGATCCGGATCCCGCATGCCGACGGCACGCTCATCGCGACCCCCGGCCAGCCGGACCCGGACCTGATCCCCGACCTCCTGGCCCTGTCGGACGTGATGTGCACCGGCTGGCACGCAGCCGTCTGCGCCGGGGTCCAGCCCGGGATGAGCGTGGTCGTCGTCGGAGACGGCGCCGTCGGCCTGAGCGGGGTCCTCGCCGCCTCCCAACTCGGTGCGACGACTGTGATCGCGATGAGCCGGCATGAGGACCGCCAGCGGATCGCCACGCTGTTCGGCGCCACTCACATCGTCGCCGAGCGCGGCGACGAGGGCCTTGCGCGCGTGCAGGAGCTGACCGAGGGCATCGGGGCGGACGCGGTACTCGAATGCGTCGGAACCGAGG
This sequence comes from uncultured Actinomycetes bacterium, assembly GCA_963700395.1. Classification (GTDB taxonomy): domain Bacteria; phylum Actinomycetota; class Actinomycetes; order S36-B12; family CAIYMF01; genus Prado023. The sequence goes on from CAVOXI010000001.1 coordinate 1,085,394, forward strand.
AGGCCAGGCTGCAGGCCGTGCAGTGCGCCCGTCCCGGCGGCATGATCGGCCTGGTCGGCGTCCCGCACGGGGACCTGCCCACCGACCAGCTGTTCTGGGCCAACAAGGGCATCCGCGGCGGGCCCGCCCCCGTGCGCGCCTACCTGCCGCACCTGCTCGACCTCGTGCTGACCAGGCAGATCCAACCCGGGAAGGTCTTCGACCTCACCCTTCCCCTCTCGGAGGTGGCCGAGGCCTACAGCGCCATGGACGAGCGCCGGGCGATCAAGGTGCTGCTCCAGCCCTGACACAGGTCTCCGACCGAGCCATCCGGGGCACCGGCTGCGCGGCCATCGACAGGGGCGGACGGACGAACCTACGCTGGCGGCATGGCCACCATCGCAACCCATCTGCGGATCGCCTCCTGGGACGAGAAGCCTGTCGTCGAGTTCGACGACGGGAGCAGGATCACCCGCGCGAGCGTCGAGCTCACGGAGGGGACCGACGGACTCGAGAGCGGACGATTCGAGTCGGTCATGTACTACCGCCCCGACGGCACGAGCAGCTACGTCAACGTGATGCGCCTGTCCGCAACCCTGGACGGTCGATCAGGCTCCTTCGTGCTCACCGGCGACGGCACCTACGACGGAACCACAGCCGCCGGGCTCTCCACGGTCGTGGTGGGTTCCGCTGACGGCGGCCTCGTCGGCCTGGCAGGGACGTGCAGCAGCGCGTCCACCGAGGCGGACTATCCGCTCATGCCCCTGACCCTCGACTACGACCTGCCCTGACGGGGGCGGCACCTCCGGGACAGCCGGCTGAGCCCGGCCACCGTTTGACTCCCCCGGTCGGTGTGGACCACCCTGACTCAATGAACGCTGAGGCACCACCGTCTGCGGAGCTGTCGTGGCGGGCCGCCGGCCATGCGGCCCTCGCCGAGGTCGGCAGGCTGCGCGTGGTGGACGCCCTGGGGATCGGCGATGCCAGTCCCAGCGACCTGGCAGGCGACCTGGGGATGTCCTCGAACCTGCTCGCCCACCACCTGAAGGTGCTCGAGACAGCCGGGCTGGTCCGCCGCCTGCCCTCGGAGGCCGATGGTCGCCGGACCTACGTCCGCCTCATCCCCGAGGCGCTGCACCGCCTGGGCCGGGTCCCGATCCACCCATTGCCGGAGGACCGGGTGGTGTTCGTGTGCTCCGGCAACTCGGCACGATCCCAGCTGGCCGCTGCGGTGTGGGCCTCCCGGACCGGCGCCCCGGCGGCGTCGGCCGGCACCCGCCCCGCGGCCCGGATCCACCCGGGCACGCTGCGGGTTGCCCGCGCTCACGGACTTCGGCTGCTGGCCGATCGGCCGCTGCGCACCACGGAGGTCCTGAACGAGGAGGACACGGTCATCACCGTCTGCGACTCTGCCGACCGGGAGGTGGGTGTCGAGCACGCCCACTGGTCCATACCGGACCCGGTTCGGGTGGGGACGGGCCGCGCCTTCGAGTCTGCCCTGTCCGAGATCACGGACCGGATCGAGGACTGGGTCGGCACCTCGGGCCCCGCCCGGTCAGGCGCCCCGGCGGTATCCCGGCCCGCACCTGCATGATGTTGCGGTGACCGTGGGCGAGGATCCCGTGCCCGACCACGGCGATGCGGGATCCAGGGGGCCGGCCTGGCGACGGGCGGCCGACGTCGGGATCGTTGCGGGACGCCTGGGCCTGACATCGTTCGGCGGTCCGACGGCCCACCCGGCGTACTTCCGCCAGGAGTACGTGACGGCGCGCGGTTGGGTCAGCGAGGCGGAGTTCGCCGAGATCATGGCCCTGTGCCAGGTGCTGCCGGGCCCGTCCTCCTCCCAGCTCGGCGCCGTGATCGGCTACCAACGGGCCGGGCTGGCCGGATCACTTGCAGGATGGGTGGGCTTCACGGCCCCGAGCGCGATCACGATGGGAGCCGTGGCCGCCCTGGGGGCCAGCGCCGGACTGGCGGGGTCGAACCCGGTGCGCGCCCTCATGTGCCTTGCCGTGGCCGTCGTGGCCAACGCGGTGATCGACATGGCGCGGACGTTCTGGACCGGCCCTGTCCCCGCCCTCATGGGTGCGGCGGTGTTCCTGGTCACCCTCGCCGGGGTCTCGACCTACCTGCCCGTGGTCGCGATCCTGCTGAGCGCGGCCATCGGCGCAGCAATGCTGCGACGGCACTCCTCGGAGCCACGGGTCGGCTTCGACCGTACTCCCTCAGGACGGGTCGGAGCAGCGATGCTCATCGCCGTCCCGGTGCTCGGCCTGGCCCTGTGGACGGTCCGCGACGATCCGACGGGCTTCGTGGCCTCGGCGATGTTCAATGCCGGTTCGCTCGTCATCGGGGGCGGGCATGTCGTGCTCCCACTGCTCGAGGGATCCATCGGGCCCCTCGTCGGCGCCGACACCTTCCTCGGCGGCTACGGCATGGCCCAGGCGATGCCCGGGCCGCTCTTCACCTTCGCCACCTACCTGGGCCAGTCCGTCGGTGGCCCGCCCATCGCGGTCCTGGCGACCTTCGCGATCTTCCTGCCCGGCCTGCTCCTGGCGCTCGGCGCCCTGCCGTTCTGGGCAGCCATCCGCCATACCCCTGCTGCGGGTGGCGCTGTCGCCGGTGCCAGCGGAGCAGTCGTCGGGCTCCTGGCGGGCACCCTCATCAACCCCCTGCTCACGGAGTCCGTCACCGACTGGCGGACGGCGCTGCTGGCAGCATCGCTGTTCGCTGCGACCCGCTGGGCCAGCCCCCCGGTCTGGTTGCTCGTGGCCGCAACGCTGGTCGCCTCCCTCCTCCTGAGCTGAGCACAGGGGCTCCGACCGGGACCCCCTCGCCACCGGAGCCGCCCGACCCACAGGTGTTTGCGCGTATGGTCAGGTGCCTAGCGGGCAGTGGTGCACCAGCGAGTCCATCACCCCTGAGTGAAGGAGAGCGGCGTGACCACCACCACACCGGACATCCAGCCCCCCGCGGGCCCCGGACCCGACCCATCCCCCCCCGGTGGCATCCCGCCGGACCCCTGGCCAGATCCGACGCCCGCTCCTGTCCCACCTGGACCGCCGGTGCCGCCGGGGCCCCCCGGACCGCCCGGTCCACCGCTGGCACCTCCCTCCCCTGAGGTCCCGCCGCCGCCGACGATGTCACGCACGTGATCGACATCCGTGGGCCGCGGGAGGAGCCCCGGGATCCAGGGCCAGCAGGCCTCACGCCTGCGCATCGCCCTGGTCGCGGGACCCTGGCTGCCCGTTCCGCCACCCGCATACGGCGGCAGTGAGGGCGTCATCGACAGGCTCGCGACGGGCTTCCAGGATGCGGGGCACGAGGTGCTGCTCTTCACGACCGGCGACAGCACGTGCCCGGTCCCGCGCGCATGGGCCCGTGAACGCTCCGCCCCGGAGCAGCTCGGGCAGTCGGTGATCGAGCTGCAGCACCTCATCCACGCCTACCGGAGCGTCGCTGACTTCGACATCATCCACGACCACACGACACTGGGCCCGGTCTACGCCCTTGGCCGCTGCCGCGGCCAGATGGTGGCGACCAATCACGGACCCTTCAGCGCTGAGGTCAACGACATCTACGGGGATGTGGGTCCACAGACGGCGATCATCGCGATCTCCCACGATCACGCCTCGCGCAGCGCGGTCCCGGTGGCCTCCGTGATCCACCACGGGGTGCGCCCCGAGGAGTTCCCCGTGGGCAGGGGTGACGGGGACCACCTGCTGTTCCTCGGCCGGTTCTCCCCCGACAAGGGGGCCCGGGAGGCGGCGCTGGCCGCCCACGAGGCCGGGGTCGAGCTCATCCTGGCCGCGAAGATGCGCGAGCCCCTGGAGCTCGAGTACTTCCGGACCCAGGTCGAGCCGCTGCTCGACTCCCGCGTGCGCTACGTGGGCGAGGTCGGCATGGAGGACAAGCTCGAGCTCCTCGGGTCCGCCCGTGCGCTGATCAATCCCATCCGGTGGCCCGAGCCGTTCGGCCTGGTCATGGTCGAGGCACTGGCCTGCGGCACGCCGGTCCTGACGACCAAGTGGGGCGCTGCACCGGAGATCGTCGATGACGGCACGACGGGCTTCCTGTGCGGCGACACGGTCGCGGACCTGGTGGCTGCCATCTCCCGCATCGACGAGCTCGACCGGGCGGACTGCCGGGCCGCCGTCGAGGCGCGCTTCTCCGCGGATCGGATGGTCCGCGACCATCTCGACCTCTACCAGCGGCTGCTTGCCGGGCGGGACGGCCCCCGGGCCTGACGCAGGACGCCAGCATCCGGCAGGGCGGGGCTCCGTGACCGTCGACCCGGTCTGGGAGCACTACGACGCGATGCTGTTCGACCTCGACGGCGTCATCACCCGGACGGCGACCCTGCACGCGGCTGCATGGAAGCAGCTGTTCGACGAGTTCCTGACCGACCTCGCCGCCCGCGACGGCCACCCCTTCCGCGCGTTCGACCTCGACAGCGACTACAGGCAGTTCGTCGATGGCCGGCCCCGGTACAAGGGGGTTGAGACCTTCCTGGCCTCACGCGGGATCACCATCCCGTTCGGCACCAAGGACGATCCGCCGGGCGCGGCCACGTGCTGCGGTCTCGGCAACCGCAAGGACGAGTTCCTGGCCGCGCTGCTCGACCTCCACGGCGTCGGGGTCTTCGACGACACGGTCCGCGTCCTCGATGAGATGCGCGCTGCAGGCAAGCGGACCGCCGTCGTGTCCGCCAGCGAGCACTGCACGCCGATCCTGCGCCGGGCCGGGCTGCTCGACCGCTTCGACGTCCAGGTGACCGGCGTGGAGGCCCGCACGTGGGGGCTTGCCGGGAAGCCGGCGCCCGACACGTACCTCAAGGCAGCCGAGCTCCTGGGGGTCCCCCCCGCGCGGGCCATCGTGTTCGAGGACGCGATCTCGGGCGTCCAGGCAGGCCGGTCCGGCGGGTTCGGCCTCGTGGTCGGAGTGGACCGACGGGGAGAGCCCGACTCCCTGGCCGGCGGCGGCGCCGACCTGGTGCTCGACGACCTGACCCAGCTGCTCCAGCTGAGGCCGGCGCGGGTGTTCACCGGTCCGGGGCGTCACACCTCGGTCCTGTTCGAGGCGATAGTGGTGTGCCCGCCACGGGGATCCGCAGGCCGACTGCTGGACGACCCCGCCTTCGTCGGGGTCGTGCAGCGGCTGCGCGACCTGGGGGTGGTCGTCGTGATCGCCGGCCACGACCTCCCCCGTGAGGTCGCCCGGCTCACCGAGGAGCTGGGCCGCCGGGGCATCGGAGCGGGGCTGGTGCTCGTCGTCGGCTGGGTGTGGCAGCTCGCGCTGCCCAGCGCGGCGGCACGCGCCGTCGTGGTGTCGCTGCTGCCCAAGCGACCGGTCCGCCCGCCGGAGTCGACGCGCTGGCGGCCACGCGCTGCGGATGCGTGCGTCGCCCTGCTCACCGACCAGGCGGACCGCCGGGACGCCGGTGTCGTCCCGAGCATCGATGAGGACCCTGCCTGGACCGTGAGCGTGAGTGGAGACGACCCAGCCCAGAGGCGTGCGCACCAGTCCCTGCTCACCGTGGCAGACACGCGCTTCGGCACGCGTGGGGTCCGTGAGGAGGAGACCTTCGGCACCCTGCCGCGGGTGCTCGCGTCCGGGGTGTTCGACGAATCCGCCTCACCGCCGGTCCTCCTCGAGGGCCCGGGCTGGACGGGGCTGCACCTGCGGGGGCGTGTCGACCGGCGCCGGGACCGACGCACCCTGGACCTGCGCAGTGGGGTGCTGGTCCGGGAGCAGCCGACGGACCTGCGGGTCTTCAGGTCGATGCGCTTCGCCTCACTGGCACGCCCCGGGGGGTTCGCGATGCGGGCCGAGGGGGCCCTTGAGCAGCTGGTCCTGGGTGCGGCCCTCCTGCCGCCCACCTCCGATGGGACGTTCATCCGCGAGAAGAGCGGGGAGGCATCGACGGCCGAGTCGCGCACCCAGGCAGGTGGAGTCATCGTGGCCGCCACCGTGCAGCAGGACCGGACGGCCGCGGGACGTCGCATCATGGAGAGGCTGGCCAGCTTCGTGGCTGACCCGGAACCCGCGGGGCGCGACCACCGGCAGGAGGCCGTATCGGCCCTCCAGGAGGCCCGGAGCCTGGGCTTCGAGGGGCTGCTGGCCGAGCAGCGTGCCGCCTGGGCCCAACGCTGGGACGACGCCCTCATCAGCATCCCCGGGGATCCCGAGCTCGAGCTCGCGGTGCGCTTCGGGCTGTTCCACCTCATGGCCTCCGTGCCGACCTCCGGCGAGGCCGTGATCGGACCGCGCGGGCTCAGCGGACCCACCTACCGGGGGCACGTCTTCTGGGACGCGGACGTGTTCACCCTCCCCTTCCTGGCCGCGACCTGCCCGCCGGCGGCACGGGCCATGCTCGAGTACCGGATCCGACGGCTCGACCCCGCGCGCGAGGCCGCTGCCGATCGCGGCCACCGGGGTGCGCGATTCCCGTGGGAGTCGGCCTGGACGGGCTTCGACGTGACCCCGGAGCTGGACCAGCCGCCCACGGGTCCCGTGATCCCGATCTACACCGGCGAGCACGAGGAGCACATCGTGGCCGACGTCGCGTGGGCTGCCCTGCAGTACGCCGACTGGACCGGGGACGAGGACCTCCTCGGGGGCCCGGGCCGACCCCTGGTCCTGGACACCGCCCGGTACTGGGCCTCACGCGTGCGCCAGGACGCGTCAGGCGGTCACATCGACGACGTGATCGGCCCCGATGAGTACCACGAACGCGTGGACGACAACACGTTCACGAACGTGATGGCCCGGTGGAACCTCCGCCGCGCCGCGGAGCTCGCCGAGTCCCAGGGGGAGTTCCCGGACGAGGTCGCCCAGTGGCGTCAGGTCGCCGGCACGCTCGTGGACAACTACGACGCAGGAACGGGGCTCTATGAGCAGTTCGACGGTTACTACGCGCTTGAGCCCCTGGTGATCAGCGCCCTGGCGGACACCCCGGTCGCGGCCGACCTGCTGTTCGGCCGACCCAGGATCAGCGGCTCCCAGGTGATCAAGCAGCCGGACGTGCTCATGCTCCACCACCTCGTGCCCGAGGAGACGGCTCCCGGTTCGTTGCGCCCGAACCTCGAGTTCTACGAGCCGCGCTGCGCCCACGGCAGCTCGCTGTCGCCGGCCATCCACGCCGGGCTGCTCGCGCGCGACGGACGGGCGGACGAAGCCCTGCGGCTGTTCCGGATGGCCTGCAGGCTCGACCTGGACAACCTGACGGGAACGACCGCCGGCGGCCTGCACATCGCGACGTTCGGAGGTGTGTGGCAGGCCCTCGTGTTCGGCTTCGCCGGGATCCGGCCGACGCGCTCGGGCCTGGAGATCGACCCGCACATGCCGGCGGCCTGGGGTGACGTCAGCATCCGGCTGCAGCACCACGGCAGCAGGCTGGAGGTCGTGGCGTCCGAGGATGCCCTTGCCGTGAGCGCCAGCGCACCCATCTCGGTCACCGTCCCCGGTGCCGGCACCAGCCAGGTCCTGGCCGAGGTGCTGCGCTGGGAACGGACATCCGACGGGTGGGGGCTGGCATGAGGGCCGTCCTGGCGGCTGTCGACGCCACCCCGGCAGCACGCAGCGTCCTGGCCACCGCCGTGGCCGTCGGTCGCCAGCTGCACCTGGAACCGCGCGCCATCTACGTCGGCGACGCGCCCGAGGGCCCCATCGAGTGGGCCAACGAGTTCGGCGTCCCGATCACGGTGGTCCAGGGCCAGCCGCACGTGCAGATCATCGAGGCCAGTGAGCACCCCGACATCGCGCTGGTGGTGCTGGCGCTCTACGGCCTGCCCAAGCACAGCGAGCCGGGGCGCACAGCTCGCCTGGTTGCCACCCATGTCACCAAGCCCGTGCTCGTCGTGCCACCGGACGCACCGATCCGCACAGAGCCGAGCAAGGTGCTGTTCCCCCTCGATGGGACGCGCGGGGTCAGCGAGGCGGTGCGACCCGTTGATCGCAGCGCACGTCGCGGCGGGCACCCAGGTCATCGCCCTGCACGTCTTCGACGCGCAGAGCGTCCCGCTGTTCCTGGACGGCCCTGACGATGCGATGGTGTGGCGCGACGAGTTCCTCGCCGAGCACTGCGCCGGCCTGGGCATCCGGCTCGAGACCCGTCCCGGGCCCATCGTGCTCGCGCTGCTCGACGTCGCGGCCGAGGAGGACGTCGACGTGATCGCCCTCGGATGGACCCAGAGCCTCGAACCCGCCCGTGCCCACATCGTCCGCGAGGTTCTCCAGCGCGCGAGGAGGCCCGTGGGGCTCGTTCCGCTACCGCCCCGGGTGCGGCTGCCGGACGAACCCACGCCACAGGTGGCGCAACCAGGTCCGGGCCCTGTCACCGGGTGAGGAAGTCCAGGACGGCCTGCTCCCACTGGGCTGACGTCCAGCTCCAGCTCATCCTGCCCCTCCGCCACCTCGGCGACGACCTCCGCAGCCAGCTCCTGCCCATCGAGGTAGGCCTCGACCAGCTTGGGATGCACGTAGGACCCACGCGCGACGGCAGGGGTGTTCCCGAGGTGCTCGGAGACTGCCACGATCGCCTGGGTGACCGCGCGCCTGCGCCCGCCCTCCGGCTCGGTCGCGCTGAGCTCCACCAGCGTGTGGACGGCGGCATGCCAGGTCCGGAAGTCCTTGGCAGTCGACTCGCATCCGGTCACCTCGCGGACATAGTCGTTGAGGTCCACGCTGCGGACGTCCACCCACGTCCCGCCCGATCGCCAGGCGAGCAGCTCGGGGCCACCTGAGCGGCGCCTCAGCAGCGTGCGCACGGCCTGCGCCAGGTCGCCGTCCACGACGGTCAGGTCGTGCTGCCGGCCCGCCTTGCCGGGGAACCGGAGCCGGACCTCGTCGCGGTGGGTGGAGGCGTGCTCACGGCGCAGCGTGGCGATGCCGTACGTCCCGTTCTGCTGGGCGTAGGCCTCCCCGCCGATCCGCGCGCCAGTCCGGTCCAGCAGCCGGAACCCGGTCGCCAGGGCCCGCTCGCGGGGCATCCCCGTGAGGGCGAGGTGCTCGGCGACCTGCACCCTCGCAGCGGGCAGCGACCTGCCGAACTCCAGCACGCGGGTGAACTTCTGCGCATCCCGCCACTCACGCCAGAGGGGGTGGTAGATGTACTGGCGGCGCCCCGCGGCGTCCCGCCCCACGGCCTGCAGGTGCCCGTTGGGCCAGGGGCAGATCCACACGTCGGTCCACGCGGGCGGGATCGCCAGGCTCCGGCAGCGTTCCACGTCCTCAGGGGGAAGTCGCTCCCCACGCACATCGAGGTACGTGAAGCCACGGCCCGCCCGGCGCCGGGCCCAGCCTGGTCGGGCCGGGTCCGACATGCGCAACCTGGGCGCCACCGGTCTCACCCGCCTTCGCAGGTCATCACACGGGCTCCGGCGTCGGCCGACCCGTGCGGCGATCGATCCGGCTGAGGACGGGCGTCGCCGACACGCCGTGGACCACCGCCGAGACGAGCACCGCGAAGGACACGGTCGGCCACAGGAGGTGTGCGTCGGGGAAGTGCGCCCGGTCCATCGCGAAGGCCAGGTAGTAGAAGGATCCGATGCCCTTGACCCCGAAGAACGCGATCGCCCGACGATCATGCACGGGGATGGGCGCACCGAGCATCGCGACTCCGCCAACCAGGGGTCGCAGGACGAGGACCGACACGGCGGCGAAGGCCGCGAACGGCCACGTCAACCCGGAGAGCAGGCCCGTGCCCACGAAGTACCCGAACAGCAGGAGCAGGCCCATGGTCAGCATCCGCTCGAAACGGGCGATGAAGATGTGGGAAGCCCGGTGGAAGTCATGCTCGCGCGCCCAACCGCGCATTGCCATGCCGGCGGCGAACACGGCCAGGAACCCGTACCCGCCGACGATCTCTGTCACGCCGTAGGAGAGCAGCACGGCGGCCAGCACGACCACGGCATCCGCGCTCTCGGCGAAGCGCAGCTCCTCGATGGGCGCCCGGAAGGCCAGGAAGGCGAAGAAGACCCCGACCCCCGCCCCGATGGCCAGTCCGATGCCGATCCTTCCGAACACCTCCCACGCGACCCATCCACCCACCCACTCCAGCGAGCCTGCCGCGAGCAGGAGCAGGGCGGCGTGCACGAAGGGGAATGCCAGCCCGTCGTTGAGGCCGGCCTCCGACGTGAGCGCGAACCTGATCTCATCCTCGCTGCCCGGGTCCGAGGTCGGCTCCCCCACCTGCACGTCGGTCGCGAGCACCGGATCGGTGGGGGCCAGCACGGAGGCGAGGAGCAACGCGGTCGCGGGCACCATGCCCAGGGCCCATGCCCCGCCTGCCGCCAACGCGATGAACAGGGGCATGGCGATACCGAGCAGGCGCCACGTCCGCGCCCATCCGAGGAGGGACAGCGGCCTGTCGAGGGCAAGCCCCACGCCCATGAGGGAGACGATGACGCAGAACTCGGTGACGTGCTCGACCCAGACCAGGTGCTCCTCGACGTCGACCCGCCCAGCCCACGGCAACCATCCCGCGAGGACCCCGGCGGCGATGAACACGAGCGCCGGGCTGGCCGCGCTCCTCCTGAGCAGGCGCGGGAGGACAGTCGCCAGAAGCAGGGCGATCCCCAGAAGGACGTAGCCAACAGGGATGGCGGAGGAATCTGACATCTCGGGGGCCTAGTCCCGTGCCCGGCAGGTCGCGCCCACGGCTGACCTCCGAGTCCCGAGTTCCCCACGTGATGCCGGCGTGCCGGTGCACGCCCCTACGACTGGGGATTACCCCAGCGCCCATCAGCCATACCGCTAGCCGGCGGTGACCACCAGACGGTCGCCACCAGCCGATTTGGCCCTGTCCCTGCCTCGATCCGCCCGGGCGATGGCGTCCTCCGGGTCGTCGCCGGCCTCCACCATCGTCAGGCCGATGCTGACCGTGACGCGGACCTCGGAGCCGCCCTCCAGCGGGATGGGGGCACTGAGCACGGCGCGCAGCTGCTCGCTGACGTGGCGTGCATCCCCCGGGCTCCCGATCGCGGTCAGCAGGACCACGAACTCGTCGCCACCGAATCGCGCCACGAGGTCATCTGCGCGCAGCAGGGCGCGGATCCGGCGGGCGCAGGTCACCAGGACCCTGTCGCCCGCCGCATGCCCATGCTGGTCGTTGACCGCGGTGAAGTCGTCCAGGTCCAGGGACAGCAGGGCCAACTTCAACCCCGCCCTGGGCGGGTGAGCCAGTGTGGCCTCGATGCCCGCACGGAAGCCCGCACGGTTCGGCAGCCCGGTCAGCGGGTCGTGCGCGGCCAGGAACCGCAGGTCCTCCCGGTCCTGGCGACCCCGGGTGGTGATGTCCGCGTACTGGCTGACGATGAGGCGGGGACCGCCGTCGTCTGGGGCACTGCTCGCGCCGGCCTCGCGCCGTTCCGGGTCAGGGGCGAGCATCGCAAGGGAGTGCTGGACCCACAGCACGCGCTTGTCGGGGCGGACCAACCTCAGCTCCCGGGTCAGCGCCTGAACCTGGCCGCTGGCCACCTGGGCGCGCGCAGATCGGTCGAGCGCCTGGTCCGTCGGGTGCACCATCCCCTCGATGCCGCGGGCGAGCAGCCATTGCCGCGTGCACCCGAGCAGGTCGCACAGCGCCCTGTTGACCTCGACGAACTGGCGGTCGAGGCCCTCGACCGCCATGCCGATGGGCGCTGACTCGAAGGCGAGCTGGATCGTGCCGTCGCGGGGGTTGATGTCCCGCTCCGTGACTCCCGGGGCTCGCATCGTGTCCGACATGACGCCTCCTGATTCGTGGCTCGCAGTGCCCCCGCCTCCGTGTGGGCTGTGCCGGGACCACGCCACGCCCGAGGGCCTCAACGCGGCCGCCGGTGGGCGAGCCTCAGCCCGAGTCCTTCGGTCCGTGACCGGCGGGCTCAGGGGTCATCTCGACGGGCCTGAGGGGGTCGGTTGCGGGGGCCTGCAGGACCCTGCCATCGACGTCGAACCGGGAGCCGTGGCAGGGGCAGTCCCATGAATTCTCCGCGGCATTCCACCCGACGGTGCATCCCATGTGCGTGCATGTGGCCGATACGCAGTGCAGGACACCCTCGGCATCCCGGTGGGCAGCCGCCTTCTCGCCGGCCACGGAGACGATGGCTGCATCCCCAGGACGCAGGTCCTCGGCAGCCAGGTCCTCCCCGCTCGACACACGGTCCTTGAGCCACGTGGTTGCCACGCCGATGTTCTGCTTCAGGACCTCCCTGCTCGGGATCCGCTTCACGGCCCGGCGGGCGTCGAACACCTCGACCCACGGGTTCTCGCGCTCCAGGATGAGGTCGCGGAGCATCATCGCCGCCGCTGTCCCGTTGGTCATCCCCCACCCGCCGAAGCCGGTGGCGGTGAGGACGCGCTCGGACAGGGCCGAGGAGAACCCGACCAGGGGCACGTGGTCCACGCTCTCGACCTCCTGGGAGGACCAGTGATACCGCAGGTCCTCGACGCCGAAGCGCGCTGTCGCCCACTCGTGGAGCCGTCCCCAACGTTCAGCCGTGTCCTGCGCGCTGCCGACCTGGTGCCCCTCGCCCACGACGATGAGCAGCTTCTCCCCGTTCATCTCCAGCTGGCGGGTGGAGCGCGTGGGGCTCCCCACGTTCATCGTCATGCCGGACGACATGCCCCCGGGAAGGATCCCCGCGATCCCGTAGGAACGGTGGGCGTGCATCCGCGTGAACTGCCCCCCACGGTCCAGGATCGGGTACTGCGTCGCGACCACGACGTGGCCGGCGGACACGTCGCCGGCACTGGTCGTCACCTCGCAGCCGTCGGGACCCTCCTCGATCCCGAGGACCCTGGTCCCCACCACCAGGCTGCCCCCCGCCTCGATGAAGGCGGCCGTCAGGCCGAACAGGTACCGGGCCGGATGGAACTGCGCCTGATCGTGGAACTCAAGGGCACCCGCGACCTTGAACGGCAGCGGCGCGGACTCCGAGAGGCCGGCAGGCAGCCCCAGCCGCGCGGCCAGCTCCGCCTCGCGCTCGAGGATCGGCAGCTCCTGCGGATCCTCGGCGTAGACGACATGGCTCAGGCCGGTCTCCAGCATGCACGGGATGTCCAAGCTGTCGACCAGGCCCAGCAGGGTTGCGAACCCCGCCATGTTGGCTGCCGCGTACGCCGCAGCTGCGTCCTGGCCTGACGAGTCCTCGATCTCGGAGAGCGCGCACCTGTGGCCGACGGTCACCTTCACCGTGGAGTGGGTGGTCACCGAGGCCTCGCCGAGCCGGGCCGCTTCGACCACCACCACCTTCAGGCCTGCCTGCTGGAGCAGCAGCGCGGTGGTGATCCCGGTGACGCCCGCGCCAGCAACCAGCACGTCGGCGCGGCCATCGGGCAGCGCTGCCGTGCCCAGTCCAGGCTCTTCCAGGTCTCTCCAGGGTGACAGGTGCCGTCCGAGTTCCGTGGTCATGAAGGTCACCTACCCGCGAGTACCCGACTCAGACACGACCGCCTTCGCCGAGCGGCGCACGAGGGCGGGCACCCGAGCCACGGGCAGATCAGGTCGAGGTGTCATCCCGGCAGCCGCTCTCGGCCGTGGGTACAGCCCCACCCGAGTACTCGAGCATCTCCGCGGGCCGTACCCGGTCCCACCCCTCGAATGTCTCTGCCTCGGAGTCCCAGTCGAACGCGAAGGGCTGCCAGTCGGTCGGATCGGTGGGTGAGTTCATCTGCAGGTCGGGACCCGTCGACGCGAACTGCCCACGCACGTCGTATCCCTCGCTGCGGAAGTCACCGCCCATTCCGCTCACCTGGCCGTCCTCGACGCGCAGGACGAGGAATGCGCCCGTGTAGGTGCCTCCTGACTGGCCGGCCGGAGGAGCAGCCAGGCCGCGGACCAGCAGGATGCATCCCTCCGGCGGGGCACTGCTGGGCCCTCCGGCCTGCGCGTCCTCCACCGTCGGGTCGTTGCCGGGGACGGGAGCCCCACCGGGGGATGAGCCCGAGGTGCAGCCAGCCACGAGGGCCACCGTGGCCAGGATGACGCTGCCTGCCCAGGCCCGTCGGGCTGAGCGGGTGCGCCGGGGTGCCGAGCGCTCCATCGCCGTTCGTGCGGTCACTTCAGGGCGCCTCCTCATCCTCGTGGGACGCCGCGGTGTCAGCACCGCCAGTCCCATCGGCCCACTCCGGCGACGCCGGCGGAAGCCCTGGCTCCGCAGGGACCGTGATGCCGACGAGGGCACCGGGCGACACGGCTGCCGCCGCAGTCAGGAGGCTCGCTCGTCCCCGGCGGGCTCCCCGTCCATCGGCTCTGTGCCCCGCGGGTTGGCGGGCTCACCTGCTCGCGCTCGTCCTGGCGATCGTTCTCAGGATCCGGCATCTCCGACCTCCTTGACTGGGACTCCACTGCCGATCCGGCGTGGTCGAGGTCAGTTCTCGCCCGAGGCAGTGACCCACTTGCGGGCCCCCGCCACGAGGGCGAGGGTGAGCACGCCGGCCAGGAGGACTGCCGATCGTGCGTCGATTGGTCAGCAGCGTCGTGATCGCCTGCGCTCCTGCCACGGCGATCACGGGAGCCGCCTCCGGCGCGAGCGTCGGCTCGCCTGCCGCCTCCATGGATGGCGCGAACGAGTCAGTCATTGCCTCAACCTCTCCCCTGAGCACCTGGTGCAGGATCGACCGGACCGCCCTGGTGCTGGCAACCACCGATCGTGATCAGCACATACCCGCGCTGGTGGTGCACATACCTCGCACGGGGCCGGTCCGGTCCGGGCACCAGCCCTGGCCCGGTCGGCGGCAGTGGTCGTCGGCAGGGGCGGCGGGGGCTGGCGCGAGCAGCCCGACCCGCGTGCGTATGCGCCTGCCGGTCGTGGGTACGTGATCAGGACCAGCAGCCCCCGACCTGGAGGTCGATCATGCGCGAACTGGCCCCACCACTGCCCGATGCCGCCGACGACGAGGCGCTCGTCGAAGTCGTTCCATGGGATGGTCGGGCACCCGGACTACCCCTGCCTGGGCGCTCGCTCGGTGTTCCGCCGCGACCGGGCCCATGTACGCGTGTACCAGCAGCTGGGCGAGGCGGGCACGGCGAGGGCTCTGCTCACCGACCTCGGCAGTTTCGCCTCCGGAGTCGATCTCGACTCCGACCTCGCGTCCTTCGTCGCGCTCTTCCGTCAGCCAGAACCTGAGAACGAGGAGCAGTTCGAAGAGCTGCTGTGGGCACAGCTGCGGCAGATGCACGACGCGGACGCCTCACCCTGGGCCCCCGGAGTCTCATCGAACCCCGAGGACCCGCACTTCGGGTTCAGCGCCGGCGGCGTCGCCTACTTCGTCATCGGGATGCACCCGAGGGCCTCCCGCATCGCCCGCCGAGCCCCGGTGCCGACGCTGGTGTTCAACCTGCACGCGCAGTTCGAGCGATTGCGCTCCGAGGGCACGTTCCCGCGGATGCGCGACAGGATCCGGGCGCGCGACGCGCTACTGCAGGGCACGCGCAACCCGATGGTCAGCGACCACGGGGACGGCTCCGAGGCCCGCCAGTACTCCGGTCGGGCCGTGGAGTCGAGCTGGCACGCGCCCTTCGCCGCCCACCACCGCGCGCCCGACCCTCGACGGGAGGCCCACCGATGAGGCGCCTGGAGCCGCAGACCGGCACGGGGTTCCTCCTCGCAGCAGGTGAGCACCTGCGGGTCGTGGACCCGACCGGGCAGCAGGTCAGCGACTTCTTCGCCCTGTCGGCCCAGGACCATGGCGAGCGGCTGTCCTCGGGTCGCACCATCGATGTGTCCGGCCGGATCTACATGAGCACCGGCGACGTCCTGTTGAGCAACCGCAGCCGAGCGATGGCCACGATCGTGGCGGACAGCTGCGGGCGTCATGACTTCCTGCTCACGCCCTGCAGCCAGCAGACCTTCGACATGCTCTACCCCGAGCTGCAGGGTGCGCCCCACCGCAGCTGCCTCGACAACCTGACCCGGGGACTCGAGCCCTTCGGTGTCGCCGCCGACGCGATCGGCACCACGTTCAACATCTTCATGAACGTCTGGACCGACCCCAGTGGCCAGCTGCACATCGACCCGCCCACGTCCGTCGCCGGGGACCAGCTGGTCATCAGGGCGGAGATGGACCTGCATGTCGGACTCACGGCCTGCTCGGCGGAGAAGTCCAACGGGGGCGTGTGCAAGCCGATCGACTACGAGATCCTCGACCCCGAGCGGACGCGAGTAGGACGTCTCTCAGCGACCCTTCATCGTCTCGTTCAGCGCGGAGAGCAGTCCGGGGGTCCCGCCCCCGAGGTCGGACGCGGGCAGACCGGGCTGGACCTTGCTCGCCCGGTCAGTCGCTCGTGCCTCAGCTGCGAGCATCAGCTCGGCGAGGGCACGGAGCTCCTCGCCGGAGAGCTCCGCACGCAGGCGTGGGAACTCCTGGCGCTCCTGGGACTCCGCATGCAGGGTCAGCGCGCGCCCCACGGAGATCAGTCGGGCGTCGAAGCCCTCATCCTTGGGTTCCATGGCCGACATCTGCGACAGCGCGCCGACCAGGCCGTCGCCCGACACCCCCGGTCCACCCGTCCGGCCATCGGACCCCGGCGCCGCCCCGGGGTCGCCGGTGCGGTGGAGCAGCTCCTGCTCCACCGCGTCGTGCACTGCCAGGAGCGTGATCAACTCGTCGAAGCGCTCCGCCTTGGCATCGCCCTGGGCAGTCACGATGTCGGTGAACGTGATCCGGATCTGCTCATGCCGCTCGACCAGGAGGTCGAGGACATCGCGTCCATCAGGCGATTTGCTCATAGTGGGGCCTACCCCCTCCGATCGTTGGCATACGCCGGCCCGACACATCACCGGTCGCGGTCGGTCCCAAACCGGGAGCCGACCGCGACCGATGGCCTGCTCAGTTCTTGAAGGCGTCCTTCACGTTCTCCGCGGCCTTGCCGAGGTCGGCCTTGTCCTGGTCGCGCTCCCCCTCGGCCTTCAGGCTGTCGTTGCCCGTGACGTGCCCGACGCCCTCCTTGACCTTGCCGATTGCGTCGTCCACCGTGTGGCGGACCTTGTCGTCGCCGTCCATCTGTTCCCTCCTTGTGTCGTGTTCACATCGTGTTCACACCGACCCGCTGGCGGGGTTCCTCCGGAGATGGTCGTCCGGCCCCCAGGACCCGAAGCAGGTCGTCCTTCCCGGTACCACTGCGACGCGGATCCATACCTGAGGGGCCGGACTGCCCGGGTGAACGTGGGGGTGGTGTCTGACCCGGTCACGCCGGGGTAGGGGACCTGCGACGGACCGTCCGCCGATCAACCCGACTCCCTAGGAGGCGTGATGCGGTTCCTGCACTGGATCGGCTACAAGTTGAACGTGTTCAGCATTGCCCTGTTCGGTCCCCCGAGGCTCGACAACGAGCACGACCCGATAGTGCAGCTCAAGCAGGAGCACGGCGATCCCATCCCCGACGACCCGACCTGAGCTCTGCACCCACCCGCGAGATCCTGGAGATCCGGATATCCCAGCCACCAAGGCATGTATCTGGCAGCGGACTGCGGGTAGGGGCCGGCAGCGACGATCGTGACATCGCTGTCACTCATCCGTTCAGCCCCACGGTCAAGAGGGGTCAGCCCAGGTCGCCACCGTCCACCACATCAACCGTCCAGGAGGACCCGAATGCCCACGCCCACCGCTGGTTCCGAGATCGAGGTACGCCCGTCCAAGGGTGTCCTGAGCACACCACAGGGCCGCACGACCATAGCCGACATCGTGGTCCAGAAGATCGCGGGCATGGCCGCGAAGGACATGTCCGGCGTCTACGAGCTCGGTACGGGCAGCGGGGCGGCCAAGGCCTACTCCGCCCTGAAGGAGCGCATCCCCGGCTCCAGCTCGAGCTCCGGCCACGGGGTTGCCGTCGAGGTGGGCGAGACGCAGGCCGCCGTCGACCTCGACCTCGTGGTGGAGTTCGGCGTCGCGATCGCCGACGTGGCCCAGGCAGTGCGCCGCAATGTCATCTCCGCGGTCGAGCGCATGACCGGCCTGGAGGTGACCGAGGTGAACGTGGTCGTCAATGACGTCCACCTGCCCGCAGATGACGTCGCACCCGTAGAGTCGCCACGCGTCCAGTGAGCGACGCCCTCCTACCCCCTCCGCCGCCCGGTCCGCCGCAGGGGGCCGATCCGACACCGGAGCAGGCCCTTGCGGCGGCCGTGGCCCTCTGCCCTGATGTGGCGGGCCTGTCGGGTGGATCGTTCGGCGAGGTCGCCACCTACCTACCCGGGCGCAGTGTCACAGGCGTCCGGCTGCTCGAGGACAGCATCGAGGTCCACGTGATCGCCCGGTTGGGCACACCCCTGCCGTCTGTCGCGGCCCAGGTGCGGATTGCCTGCGCGCCGTTCGCCCATGGCCGTCACGTGGACGTCACGATCGACGACGTGGTCCCCGAGGTGGGCGACCACGGGCCCGACGCTGGGGATCGGCTCACCAGCGCGCGGTCCACACACCACACCACCCCGTGAGTGCTGATCGCGCCGGGGATCCTAGGAGGCACCACATGTCCCCCACATCCGCGTCCGTCGTGGGCCTGTTCGCCGGGCTCCTGCTCGCCCTGGGCATCCTGATCGACGGCTTCTCCGGGTTCGTGCTCCTTGCGCTGTTCGGCACCGTCGGGCTGGTCGTCGGCAAGATCATCGACGGTGACATCGACGTGTCCGCCTACCTCAACCGGGGTCGGACGAGATGAGCGCTGCCACGACCCGAGAGATGCCGCCGTCCTCGGCGTCGGACGGGCATGAGGTGGAGGACAGCTCCCGGCCGGGGTCCGGGGCTGCCGACGAGCGTGGCGTGACCGTGATCCGTCCGCGCGTGGTCGAACGGGTCGCGGCCCAGGCTGTCCGGGAGGTCGCGGATACGGCGGGCACCGGCAGGCGCGTGCTCGGCCACGCCTTCGGCACGCCCGGTACCCAGGACCAGGCGGCCGTCCGAGCGGACGTCGACGGACAGGTGACGACACTCGACGTCGCGATGACCGTCGTGTACCCGGCGCCGGTGCTCGCCGTGACGCGGAGGACCCGGCACCACATCATCGACCGGATCGTGGAGCTGACCGGGCTCAGCGTCCGCCGGCTCGACATCACGGTGGTCGGGATGAGCGTGACCGGTCCGAGCACGTCCAGGGTCAGGTGATGGCCGTGCGGATCGTCCGGCGCGTGATCTCGGCGGTCGTGGCGCTCGTCCTCCTGGCACTGAGCATCGTGACCCTGGTCGAGGTGACCCTTGCCGCCCTGGGCCGTCCGCCCTGGCTGGTCGATGGCGGCGCCGCCCGCGACGAGCTGGCCAGCCGGCCGTGGGATGACACGGTGGTGATCCTCACGTCCGCAGGCCTCATGGTGCTGGGAGTGGCCCTGCTCGCGGTCGCCCTGGCCCCAGGGCGCAAGCGCAGCGTCGCCCTGGACAGTGGCACCGAGGGGGCATCGCTCAGCGTGCGCAGGCGCAGCCTGGAGCGCTACCTCTCGGGCGTCGCCGCCGCCCTGCCCGGGGTGCAGTCGGCCAGGACCTCAGTGCGGCGCGGAGGGCTCAAGGTCCGGGCCGACACGACCCCGATGGATGCGCAGCAGGTTCGCGAGCGCGTGCAGCAGGCGATCAGCGACCGCGTGCGGACGCTCCGGCTCCAACCCGCACCGCCCGTCTCGGTGTCGGTCCGTTCCAGGGAGGGATGATGAGCAGCAGGGTGGACCGCACCAATCGCACGATGCTCGCCGTGCTGGGCCTCGTCCTGGTCACCGCCGGTGGCCTCGGGCTCGCCAGGAGCCTCCAATGGATCGGCGAGGGCCCCACCACCGGCAGCGTCCTGGCACGGGACTCCACGCCCACGTGGACCAGCGAGTGGTGGTTCTGGCCGGCGATCGGGGCCGGCGCACTCGTCGTCGCCCTGCTCTGCGCATGGTGGCTCCTCTCCCAGCTGAGCACGGAGCGCCTCGGCCACCTGGAGGTCGATCCGAGCCGCTCCGGCGGCGACACCTGGCTCAAGGCGTCCTCGATCGCCGAGGCGGTGGAGGACGAGGTCGAGGGCTACCCGGGGGTGGCCGACGCCAGGATGCAGCTGTTGGGCACGCCGGGCCGGCACCGGCACCGCCTCGTGGTCTCGCTCACCGATCGGGCGGACGTCGACTCCGTTCGGGAGAGGTTGACCAGCCGAACGATCCCCAACATCCACAGGGCCCTCGACTTCGACCACCCCGAGCTGGAGGTCGAGCTCGTCCTGGCTCCCAGGGAGCGCCGTCGCCTGGACTGAACCGCGCCGGGTGCTGGCCGCGGCCGGACCTGGTCCGAGTCCTAGCGGGCCGCGGGGTCTGGTTGGTGGATCCCGAAGGTGTTGCCCTCCGTGTCCTCCGCCATTCGCTGCTCCAGCGTAGGTCGCTGCTCTCCGGCACGACTGGGGCGAGAGGCTGGGCGCCTCGCGGGACGCCCAGCCTCTCGACATCCGTGTCAGGCCAGGGTGATGACGGTCTCCAGGTACTCGGCGGGGATCGTGATGCTGCCGCCGTCGCCGTTGCGGTCCCATTCCCGGGCCAGGTGGACCAGGTCCCTGTGCAGCTGCGGTGCACGCTCCGGCCCGAGGGCTTCGAAGGCCTTGCGGGTCGGGCCGTACCAGCGGCGGAAGTACTCGACGAAGTCCTCAGGGGAACGGAACCTGAAGGACTGGACCTGTGGCGTGGACCGGATCTCGGCCGCCGAGGCGCCGAACAGCGCCTCGAGGTGCTCCGGGGCGCCCCAGAGCAGGGGTGAGGCCACGCCTGCAGGTGCAGGGACGTGGCTGGTGATCACCTTGAACATCTGGCCGATGAACCCAGCCGGTGTCCAGGAGGCCAGGGCGACCGTGGCCCCCGGCCGCGAGACCCGCATGATCTCCCCCGCGACCTGCTGGTGGTCAGGTGCGAACATCGTGCCGAACACGCTGAGGACCGCGTCGAACGAGTCGTCGTCGGCGGGCAGGTCCTCAGCGTCGCCGAGGCGGAACTCCACGTCGAGGCCCTCGGCGGCAGCACGGTTGCGCCCGTCCCCGAGCAGTGCCGGGACGTAGTCGACCCCCACGACGTGTGTTCCGTGGCGCGCAGCAGCGATGCTGGCATTGCCGCTCCCACATGCCACGTCGAGCACCTGCCAGCCGGCACGGAGGTCGGCGGCCTCGGCGAGGCGCTCGCTGGCCAGGACGATGCGTGCGGCCACCACGCTGTAGTTGCCGCTCGCCCAGGTCATCTGCTGTCGCGCCTTGACGGCCGACAGGTCCGGTGTCGTGATCAGTGCAGTCATTGTCGAACTCCTTGGTCCAGGTGCCCCCGGTGGGCACCGCAGGACGAGCGTGCGCCGAGGTCAGCACTGGCAACGAGTGCGAAGCCAGTACTCCCATTGGGCGGCCGAATCGGGCCTGGGAGGGCCTCAGTGCGCGCGGATGACCCTCGATCCCCTCAGCGGGCCACGGCATCGGCAGTCCAGATTCACTACTACCGCACGCGCCGACCGGCGCGGAGAATGTTGACATGTCCACCTACTCGGACTACTGCCCCATCGCCGTCGGGGTCGACGTGCTCGGCGACCGCTGGACGCCCCTGGTCATCCGGGAGCTGATGGTGGGATCAACGGGCTTCAACGAGATCCACCGCGGCATCCCCAAGATGAGCCGCACCCTGCTCGCGCAGCGCCTGAGAAACCTGGAGAGGCGCGGCCTGATCGAGCGGGAGGCCGCCGACCGGGGCCACGCAGGCGCCTACCGGCTGACTCCGGCGGGGCAGGCCCTGACCCCGATCGTCTGGGCGATCGGGCACTGGGCCGCTGAATGGGTGTTCGGCGACCCCGAGGACGAGGACTGCGACGCGCTGTCCCTGATGTGGCGCATGCACCAGAAGGCGGTGCCCACGAGGCTGCCCCGGCAGCGCACCATCGTCCACCTCACGCTCACGGGGCCGGGAGGAGCGCAGGGGTGGCTGGACATCGAGGGCCGCGGGGTGAGCGTGTGCTCGACCGATCCGGGCCACGACGTCGACCTCGCCATCGATGCCGATACCGCGCAGATGCATCGGTGGCTCCTCGGGCGCGCCAGCATGCCCGAGCTGACCACGGCGGGGAAGGTCCGCATCATCGGACCGTCCCGGCTCGCGCGGGCCTTCCCCACCTGGTTCGAGACCACCACCTTCTCGGAGGGGATCCGCCGCGCGCGGCAACGGGAGATGGCGGGGTAGGTCGAGGATCCGGGCCGGACCGCACCACCGTGACTCTGGCGTCGTCGGGCCCGGGAGACCGATACTGCCAGCGTGCCCCTGGACGAGTACGTGCGCCGCCGCGACCTCTCGCGGACCCCGGAGCCGGGCGGCAACCTCATCGAGACGGACCAGGAGGGCTCCGCGACAGCGGGGGGCCTCGTGGGGGCGGGACACCGCTTCGTCGTGCAGAAGCACAGGGCGAGGCGACTGCACTACGACCTGCGCCTCGAGGTCGAGGGGGTGCTGGTCAGCTGGGCGGTCCCCAAGGGCCCGACGCTCGATCCGGCGGCACGCAGGATGGCCGTCCACGTCGAGGACCACCCGCTGGAGTACATCGAGTTCGAGGGCGTGATCCCGTCGGGCCAGTACGGCGGCGGAGACGTCATCGTCTGGGACTGGGGCACCTGGGAGCCCGAGGCCGAGACACCCGATCCACGGGCCGCGATCGAGGCCGGCGAGCTGAAGTTCGTCCTGCACGGGGAGAAGCTGCGGGGCCGGTACGTCCTGGTCCGGACCTCGCCCCGCGTCGGGCAGACCCCCGACACCGCGTCGGCCAAGCAGGGCAACGACCAGTGGCTGCTGATCCACAAGCACGACGCGCATGCCCACGACGGCTGGGACGCCGAGGACCACCCACGCAGCGTTCGCAGCGGCCGGACCAACGATGAGGTGCAGGCCGACGTACCAGCCGTGTGGATCAGCAGCGCGCCCGCAGGACAGGCGGAGATCGACCTGTCCCGGGCCGTCGCCGCGCCGGAGCCACGGTTCATCCCGCCGATGCTGGCGACGTTGGCCTCCGATGCGTTCACCGATGACGCCTGGCTGTTCGAGGTCAAGTGGGACGGCTACCGCGTCGAGGCCGTTGTCCGCGACGGGGCCGTGCGCACCTACACCCGCAACGGCAACGACGCCGGTGACTACTTCCCCGGCGCTCCTGGACCCACCGACCTGGATCGCGGCGCGCGATGCGATCGTCGACGGAGAGGTGGTCGCCCTCGACGCCAAGGGGAGGCCGGACTTCTCCCTGCTGCAGGAGCGGAGCTCGACGGCCCGTGCTGGGCAGCGCTCGGCGGGCCTGGTCTACCAGGTGTTCGACCTGCTGCACCTGGACGGGCGCTCCCTGCTCGCGGTGCCGCTCGAGGAGCGCAAGAAGCTCCTGCGGCTGGTCCTGCGGGAGGGCCCGGTCGTCCGCTACGCGAGCCACGTCGAGACCGAGGGTGCCACGTTCCTGGCGGCCGCCCGCCAGCAGGGGATCGAGGGGATCGTCGCCAAGCAGCGGCGGTCCCCCTACCTGCCGGGCGAACGCGCGGGGACCTGGCTGAAGGTGAAGATCCGCCCTGAGCAGGAGCTCGTGGTGGGCGGCTGGACGCCGGAGAGGAACGGCCGTGGGCTCGGGGCACTGGTGGTCGGCGTGCACGACGAGGGCGCCCTGCGGTTCGCCGGCAAGGTGGGGTCCGGGTTCAGCTCCCGCACCCGTGCCGACCTGCTGGCCCGCCTGGAGGCGCTGCGCACCGACCAACCGCCGTTCGACCCGGCACCGGACCCCACCAGCCGCGGCCGCTGGGGCGGGGACCTCGTGGGAGTCGTCTGGGTTCGCCCCGAGCTCGTGATCCGCGCCGAGCTCGGTGGATGGTCCCGCGACGGCATGGTGCGCCAAGCCGCTTACAAGGGAATGGACCTCGGCCGTGATCCCGACGAGGTCACGCGCGAGCGTGCGATCGATCCGGAGGTGACGCAGATGGCAGCGCAGCAGCATGAGCGGCCGTGGTCGGCCACCGTCGAGGAGCTCGACGAGCTGGCGTCCCTGCCCGGCCAGGGGATGTGGGAGGTCGGTGGCCAGTCGCTGAAGCTCACGAACCTGGACAAGGTCCTGTTCCCCCCGAGGTCGGACACGGACGAGGCACCGATCACCAAGCGCGAGCTGGTCGACTACTACGCCCGGATCGCGCCCGCCATGCTGCCCCATCTCGCCGACCGTCCGCTGAACCTGCACCGCTTCCCCAACGGCATCGCCAAGCCGGGGTTCTGGCAGAAGGCGATCCCGAGCTCGGCGCCCTCCTGGCTCACCCGCTGGCACGAGTCCGGCGTCGAGGAGCGGGCGGATCGCACGGCGAACGACCACCTCGTGGCCGACGGCGTGGCCACCCTGGTCTGGTTGGCCAACCAAGCGGCCTTCGAGGTGCACGCGTGGACCTCCATGTGCGCGGATCCGGCGCGGCCCACCTTCGCGCTCGTGGACATCGACCCCGGTCCGGCGACGACGTGGGATGACACCCTGACGCTGGCCCGCCTCTACCGGACCGCGCTGGATCATCTGGGGCTCCAGGGCCTGCCGAAGACGACCGGCTCCCGCGGGATCCAGGTGTGGATCCCGGTGACCCGCGACCGCTACGACTTCGCCGCCACGTCGGCGTGGGTCGAGACGCTGTCCCGCGCCATAGGCGCCACGGTCCCCGACCTCGTGAGCTGGGAGTGGGCGACCAAGGACAGGGGCGGCCGGGCGCGGCTGGACTACACCCAGAACTCCCCCATCAAGACCCTGGTCGCCCCCTACGCGGTCCGCCCGCACCCCGGCGCGCCCGTCTCCATGCCGATCACCTGGGACGAGCTGGACGATCCGCAGCTGCGCAGCAACCGCTGGACCATCCGGGATGCCGTGGCCCGCGTGGCCGAGCGGGGCGACCTGTTCGCCGCCGCACAGACCCTCGAGCAGGACCTCCCACGCCTGTAGGCCACTGCGGCGGTAGCCTGCAGGACATGGCGACTCTTGTGCTCACAGTGATCGGCGACGACCGATCGGGTCTGGTCTCTGCCCTGTCCGGCGTCATCGCCGAGCACGCAGGGAGTTGGGAGCGCAGCCAGATGGCGCGGCTGGCCGGCAAGTTCGCCGGCATCGTCCTCGTGTCCGTACCCGACGACCGAGCCGACGCCCTGATCGACGAGCTGGGTCCCCTCGGGACCCAGGGACTGCTCGATGTGACCGTCGAACGGGGCGCCGACGAGAGCGCCCCGATCCTGGACGTCACCCGCCTGAGCCTGGAGCTCGTGGGCGCCGACCGACCGGGGATCGTGCACGACATCTCCCAGGTCCTTGCAGCCCGACAGGTCAGCATCGAGGAGCTGCACACCGCCACCCGGGAGGCGCCGATGGTCGGAGGGATGCTGTTCGAGGCGACCGCCACGCTGCTCGCCCCGCCGGACGTGCCGGTCGCCGAGCTCCAGGCCGTGCTCGAGGAGTTGGCCAACGAGCTGATGGTGGACCTGTCGCTGTCCGCCGACTGAGACGGCCACCGATGGGAGCATTCCGCTCGCCCTGCAGGGATCCGGACCCCCGCAGCGGGTACGGCAGCCGCGCGGGTTAGCACGCTCGTAACACAGCCGGGCTACGGTTGACGCCATGAACGCTGGCACCCCCCTGGTCCCGACCGGCCCTGCGACCCCGACCCCGGCGGACGAGAGTCCCACGACCGACGTGAAACGGGTCGGCCCCCTGTTCCAGCCGACGCATCCCCTTGCCATCGCGCCGGTGACCGCACCCCCGCATTCCGTGGACGGCTTCGTCCGCGAGTTCCTCCGGGAGTTGAACACCGGCCAGGGCGTGGCCCTCTCCCAGTCGACCGTCAATGACCAGTACCTCGCCCTGGCCCGCACGGTCCGGCACTACCTGATGGCCAGGTGGCTGGAGACCCTGCGGCACAACCGGACATCGAAGGCGAAGGTGGTCGGCTACCTGTCCGCGGAGTACCTGTTGGGCCGGCAGCTGGGCAATGCGCTGATGGCCACCGACCTGAACGACGTGGCCGCCAAGGCGCTGGCCAGCTGCGGCCTGGACCTGGCCACCCTGCGCGCGCAGGAGGTCGAGCCGGGCCTGGGCAACGGCGGCCTGGGTCGGCTCGCGGCCTGCTTCATCGACTCCCTGGCCACGATGAGCGTGCCGTGCATCGGCTATGGCATCCGCTACGAGTACGGCATCTTCCGCCAGACCTTCGTCGACGGCCGGCAGGTCGAGCAGCCCGACACCTGGCTGGCGCTGGGTGGCCCGTGGGAGTTCCCGCACCCGGAGGCCGCGGTCCAGGTCGACTTCGGCGGCCACACCGAGACCTACGACGACGACGGCACCGAGCGGACCCGGTGGGTGCCGGGATGGAACGTGCTCGGCATCCCCTACAACTACATGGTCCCGGGCTACCAGAACGGGCGGGTGAACACCCTGCGACTGTGGAGCGCACAGGCCACCAAGGCCTTCGACCTGGCCATCTTCAACTCCGGGGACTACGCCGAGGCGGTTCGCGCCCAGACCTTCGCGGAGAACATCACGAAGGTGCTCTACCCCGAGGACTCCACCCCGCAGGGCAAGGAGCTGCGCCTGCAGCAGCAGTACTTCTTCGTGGCCTGCTCCATCCGTGACTTCATCGAGCACATCCTCGAGGAGGACTTCGACCTGCGCGACCTCCCCGATCGGATCATCTTCCAGCTCAACGACACCCACCCGGTGATCGCCGTTCCCGAGCTCATGCGGATCCTGGTCGACGAGCGGGAGTTCGAGTGGGATGAGGCCTGGGCCATCACCCAGAAGTGCTTCGCCTACACCTGCCACACCCTGCTGCCTGAGGCCCTGGAGACCTGGTCGACCGAGCTGCTCGGACGCCTGCTGCCGCGGCATCTCGAGATCATCCACCGCATCAACGACGACTTCCTCGCCGAGGTGCGCGCCACCTACCCCGATGACGAGCTGCGGGCGAGGCGGATGTCGATCGTGGCCGACTATCCCGACCGGTCGGTGCGCATGGCCTTCCTGGCGACCGTGGCCGGGACCAAGGTGAACGGCGTGGCCGCCCTGCACTCCCAGTTGCTCGCCGACAAGGTGCTGCCCGACTTCTCCAGCTTCTTCCCGGAGAAGTTCACCAACGTCACCAACGGCGTCACACCACGGCGATTCCTGAAGATGGCCAACCCCTGGCTGTCGAGCCTGATCACCGACACCCTCGGACCGGGGTGGGTCACCGACCTGGAACGACTGGCGGAGCTGGCGCCCTATGCCGAGGACGAGGACTTCCGCGCGGCGTTCCGGGAGGCCAAGGACAAGAACAAGACCCGGCTGTACGACCTCCTGCGGGCACGGGACGGCATCGACCTGCCCGACCACCACCTGCTCGACGTCATGGTCAAGCGCCTGCACGAGTACAAGCGCCAGTCGTTGAAGCTGCTGCACCTGGTCACGCTCTACGACCAGATCATCTCGGGCCGCGTCGACCCGGCCACGATCACGCCACGCACGGTGATCTTCGGCGCGAAGGCCGCCCCCGGCTACCGGATGGCCAAGGAGACGATCTACCTGATCAACCAGGTCGGCGCCACCATCAACGCCGACCCGCGGGTGGGGGGCCTGATCAGCGTCGCCTTCCCCGCGAACTACAACGTGACCCTGGCCGAGAAGCTGATCCCCGCGGCGGACCTCTCCGAGCAGATCTCGCTGGCCGGCATGGAGGCCTCGGGAACCGGCAACATGAAGTTCGCGCTCAACGGGGCCCTCACGATCGGCACCGACGACGGCGCGAACGTCGAGATCCGCAAGCTGGTGGGCGATGACAACTTCTTCCTGTTCGGCATGGTCGAGCCGGAGGTCGCCGAGCTGCAGGCTGCGGGCTACCGGCCCACCGAGTACTACGAGAGCGATCCTGACCTCAAGAGCGCGATCGACCTGATCTCCTCCGGGGCGTTCTCCGGTGGCGATCGGCACGCGTTCGAGCTGGTCGTGTCCAACCTGCTCTACGAGGACCGCTTCATGGCCATGGCCGACTACCGCGCCTACCTCGACGCCCAGGCCGTCGTGGAGCAGAAGTACGCCGACTCCACCGCGTGGACGAGGTCCGCGATCCTCAACGTGGCGCGGTCCGGGTTCTTCTCCTCCGACCGGTCCATGCGCGACTACCTGACCCGCATCTGGGGTGCATCACCGGACCTGTAGGTCGGCTCACGCCTGACGACGACGCCTCAGGACGACGACGAGCGCGCCCACGCAGGCGAGGAGCAGCGCGACGACGGCCGCGAGCACAGGGGCGACCCACGCTGGGACAAGGGGCTGGGCCGCGACCGCAGGGGCGGCGACGCCTGCCTCGGGGAACGTGAGGTCGCCCCGCACCGTTCGCTCGACCAGCCCACTGGCCAGGGTCAGCCGCGCGTCCCACGGGCCGTCGGGGAGTTGGGAGTCGAGCCCGATCTCGACGGGCTCGGTCGCGCCGATCGCCAGGGTGACACCGAGACTGGCCGGGAAGGGGCCGGCGGTGAGCCCGCCTGGTCCGTCGAGGAGGCTCAGGGAACCGCTGAGGTCCAGCGCCCTTCCCCCGGTGTTGTGCACGCTCGCGACGACCAAGCGGCTGTCCCTCAGCAGAGCGACTGGCTGTCAGGGAGTCGATCTCGAAGTCAGCGGCAGGGGGATTCCCCGGACCGACCGACAGGTAGATGCGGGTACCGACGCGGCTGACCTGGGTCACCCCTCCGTCGGGTCCTGCCGGCGAGCGCGCCTCGACCCACACCACCGCGTACTGCTCCCCGGGTGCGGCGTCCTTGGGCACGTCGATGGTCACGGTCACCTTCGCCGTCCCGCGTGCCGGCACCTGGAGCGATGTCGGCTCGATGGACGTCCACGTGGACAGCTCGTTCGGCGTTCGGCCCTCGGCCCCCGCGAAAGCGCCGTCATCGATGGAGGCCGCGGCCGGGTACAGGACGACCGGCATCGGGGTGGCGCTGGTCGAGGAGACCTCCAGGTGACGCTCCACACGTGATCCCGGGGCCACGTGATCAACGATGTACAGCCGCGCACGTGGGTCGTCGGAGAGCGCATCAGGGACGTCGGCGATCCGCACGCCGACGCCGTCGGAGGATCCGACTTCGCCTGTCGCGCCCGCAGACCGGCTGCAGACCCCCGCAAGCGCCAGCGTGGCCATAACGAGTGCGCTCGCCAACGGCCGACGCCACCTCCGCATGGGCTACAGAACCGAGTGCGTGATGGTCCCTGAGTACGTACCAGCGGCCTTGCCTCCGGCCACGGTCACGTTGATGGTCGGATTCCACGTGGCGGAGTTGTCGCCCGTGATGCCGGTCGCGGTGACAGCGGCAACAACGCCCGTCAGGTCAGTGGGGTTGTTCGCGGTGTACGTCGCCGTGCCCACCTTCGTGATGGGTCCGGCGGTGTAGCCGACTGCAGCCGCACCGATCGTGGGGCCCGCCGACGGCGTGAAGGCGGTGGAGATGACGCTGGCGATCCAGCCCGAGCCCGCGGCAGCACTTCGCGCATCGTTCACCTGCACCTCACCGAGTGGGCCGCTGATGATGCCCGGCTCCACGGTGTTCGACCGACTGCCGAGGCTGCCTGCTGCTGCCGGAACCGTGATCGCAAGCGCGCCCCCAGTCAGGGTGACCGTTGCCGTGGTCTCGCCGGGGTCCGCGGCTGCTGGCAGGGCTGTCGCCAGTGCGAGTGCGATGCTGGTGGATGCGATCAGGAATGTTCTGGTCCTCATGGGACGCCTCAATGCGGGGGGTAGGCCCAGGGCGGTAGCCCTTAGATCCTGAAATGGCCTCTTCCCGCATTCACTGTAGCGCGCCCGCGAGCACCCACGGTCACGTTTGCCGCGGCAAACGATCTACACCGGCCGAGCAGCGACGGCAGCGGATGCCCACGACGCCCTGCCCGTGCGGATCAGTGAGAGGCCATCCACTCACCGTCGTACCACACGGGGTCGTCCTCCATGAGGGCGCGGAACTCCTGGTACCGGGCGTCCTGCTCCGCGGAGTCGCCATTGGCGCGGTAGGTGGCTGCGTCCTGGAAGCGCACCACCATCAGGACGGTGTCGGGATGGTTGTCCACGACCAACAGGTCGGTTCCGAGGTAGCCGTCGATCTGGAGGGTTGCCTCCTCATCGGACAGGGACAGCAGCTTCGCGACGTTCTCCGGGCGGACGTGGCACAGCGCGATGGTTCCGTACATGGCGTGCTCCTGGGCTCCAGCATCCAGGTCCGGCGACCCGGATCCCTCGACGCTACTCCGCAGGATCCCACCGGCCAATGGGCCAGCAGCACCTGGCCCTCAGAGGTCCGTGAGCGGGATCCCGGAGTCGGCCAGCCTCTCGTGCAGCGATCTGGCGGCCGCTGAGGATGAGCGCCTCGATGGGCTTCGTGGCGTCCCAGTCGTTCACGTGCATCCCGGCCAGCACCTTCCCGTCCGCGACCCACAAGGCCACGAACTTGAGGGCGGACACGTCCCCACGGATCACCACCTGGTCGTAGGACCCCGGCGGGGCGTATCCGGTGTACTCCATGCCGAGGTCGTACTGGTCGGTGTAGAAGAACGGGAGCCGGGAGGCAGATGCCTCCTGGCCGAGCATCGATCGGGCCGCTACGGGCCCCTGGCGCCGAGCGTTGGTCACGTGCTCCATGCGCAGGTGCCGACCAAGGATCGGGTGGTAGGCGTTGGCGACGTCACCGGCGGCGTAGATGTCGGGGTCGGAGGACCGGAGGTGCTCGTCGACCTGCACGCCGTTGTCCACGACGAGGCCGGCAGCCTCGGCGAGCGCGGTGTTCGGCGTGATGCCGACACCGGCCACGATCAGGTCCGCCTCGACGAGGGTCCCATCGTCGAGCTCGACACCCGACAGCTGCCCGCCCTGCGACCTGAGCCCGCGGACTGTCACATCGCACCTCAGGTCGACGCCGTGCGCCCGGTGCAGGTCGGCGAACGCGCCGGCGACCTCCCTGCCGAGGACGCGCAGGAGTGGCAGGTCGCCGCGTTCAAGCAGGGTCACCTCGACCCCGGCCTGGCGGGCGGACGCGGCCACCTCCAACCCGATCCACCCGCCCCCGATCAACGCGACCCGGCGGGCCCTGGCGAGATCCGCCTTGAGGAGGTCGGCATCGGCCAGGGTCCGCAGGTAGCGCACGCCGGCGACATCGGAGCCCGGCACATCCAGGCGCCGGGGGCTCGAACCTGTGGCGAGGAGCAGGGCGTCGTAGGGCACGCGAGCACCGTCGGCGAGCATCACCTCGTGGGCCCGGCGATCGACCGACGTCACGCCGACCCCGAGCCGCACGTCGATGTCGTGCTCGACGAACCAGTCGGACGGATGGACGATGAAGCTGTCGCGCGCCTCCGTTCCCTGCAGGTATCCCTTGGACAGCGGCGGGCGCTCGTAGGGGACCACCGGCTCGTCGCCGATCAGCACCACGGGTCCGTCGAAGCCCTCCGCGCGCAGGGTCTCGGCCGCCTTCACGCCGGCCAGCCCAGCCCCAACGATGACGAACCCCATGGATGCCATCCGCTTCCTTCCCCGTCAGGTCGATGAACGTGCGCCGGAGACCTCCGGCGCCACAACCCCGATGAATGCCAGCGCCTGAGCCTGTGTGGGAAAGGCTGACACGAATCTGAAGCCGTCGTCGCCGTAGACCGCCCACTCGTTGTGGTCGGTCTTGAGCCACACCCGGAACACCTCGTTCCGTCCCCTGATGAGCGCGTGGACCCGGAAGTCGGGGAAGTCCTCCTGGCTGATGTCCTCCACCTTCGTGATCCTGCCGTCGAGCACGATGACCTCCTCTGCAGCCATCAGGGCGGCGGGCGCCGCCACGTGCGCACGCCGAGGCACCTCGCGATTCAGGATAGGCAGACCTAATCCAACGCGTCAACGGACGGCCAGGTGGGTACCGGAAGGTCGGACTTGTCGATTCCTTGACAGGCACGTGCACGTCGGTTTGACGTAGGGACGTGGACACTCGACATCACCATCGGTGCACCGCCAACAGCGAAGGATGATCATGTCGATCCACTCCCCCTCAAGAAGCCGCGCGAGGCTCAAGGGCGCACTTGCCACGACCACCATCGCCGCGGTCCTCGTGGTGCGCAGGGATGCTCGCCGCTCCGGCGCGCAGGCCACCTCGCCCCGTGCGGAGCAGCGCTGTCGCCGACGGCGGTGGTCGTTGCCAAGTCCTACAGCAAGGCCACCGTCGCCAAGCATCACACCGCCTCCAACTGCTGGACGATCGTCGACGGAAAGGTCTACAACCTGACCAAGTGGGTCGCCAAGCATCCAGGTGGGCGCAAGCGGATCATCCGCATGTGCGGCAAGGACGCCAGCGCCGCCTTCCACAGCGAGCACAGCAGCGGGAGCCGCGCGGGCAGTGTCGTCCTGAAGCGCTACCAGATCGGCACTGTCAAGTAGCGGCTCGGCACCGTCACGCAGCTGCGCCGGGGGTGAATACCCTGTGGTCGTGAGCGCGATCCGCGGGGCCCTCTCTGCCGAGCTGGCCTCGGCGATGCGACGCCGGGACAGCGCCGTCGTATCCGCGGTGCGAAACGCCTTGTCAGCGGTCGCGAACGCAGAGGCATCGGAACCGGACGAGCCGTTGCCGGCCGCTGTCCCGGTCAGCCAGCACTTCGCGGGCGCGACGCCCGGACTCGGTGCGACCGAGGTCGCGCGCATCGAGCTCTCAGACGAGCAGGTCCTCGAGCTGGTCGCCCACGAGCGAGCCGACCTGCTCGCGCACGCCGAGCGGCTCACCCGCCTGTGCCGGCGCGACGAGGCCGACTCCGCCCGGCGGGCTGCCGGCGTCCTGGCAGCGGCCATGTCCCGGGCCATGCCGGCCACGCCGGGCACTGATTCGACGGGGGGGCGCGGACGGCACGGACTCGTGACCCCGGTCGTGGCGATGGCGTCCCGCTCGGCGCTGGCCCTCCTCACCCGCCGATGGGGCTGACTCGACGGCCGCAGTGGTGGATGATGGGTCCAGCCCTGCCTGACCGCCCATCTAGCGGTCGGTTCGGTCAGCCCCCCGGCGGTCCACCACGACTACCGGGGGGCGCTCTTGCGTTCGAGACCCGAAGGCCACCGACGTAGTCTCGACGGCATGGATCCGGTCGGTGCACTCAAGCGGATCGCGTTC
Source organism: uncultured Actinomycetes bacterium (assembly GCA_963700395.1). Lineage (GTDB taxonomy): Bacteria > Actinomycetota > Actinomycetes > S36-B12 > CAIYMF01 > Prado023. The sequence continues at coordinate 1,118,459 of CAVOXI010000001.1, forward strand.
CTCCTGGAGCGCCAGCAGGCTGAGACCTACAGGGTCCGGGCCTATCGCCGGGCGGCGTGGCGGCTCGAGGGCCTGCCCCCCGAGGAGCTCCGGCGCCGGATCGACACGTCGACCCTGACCGAACTGGCCGATGTCGGCCCGAAGACCGCCGCCGTCGCGATGTCGGCGGCCGCCGGCACCGTGCCCGACGAGCTGGAATCGTCTCGAACAGGCTGCGCGGGGCCCGCTCGCCCCGGGTGGTGAGCAGGTGCGGGCACTGCTGCGCGGCGACCTGCACACGCACTCGGACTGGTCCGACGGCGGCAGCCCGATCGCCGAGATGGCCCACGCCGCGATCGAGTGCGGTCACTCGTACATCGCCCTGACCGACCACTCCCCCCGGTTGACGGTGGCCAACGGGCTGACCGCCGAGCGGCTGCGCGAGCAGCTCGGCGTGGTTCGCCAGTTGAACGAGGAGCTCGCGCCCTTCCGGATCCTGACCGGCATCGAGGTCGACATCCTGGACGACGGCTCCCTGGACCAGCAGGACGAGCTGCTCGACCAGCTCGACATCGTCGTGGGCAGCGTCCACTCGAAGCTGCGGATGGACTCCCGGGCGATGACCCGGAGGATGGTCGCCGCCGTGGCCAACCCACGCATGGACATCCTCGGGCACTGCACGGGGCGGCTGGTGCGCGGCGAACGCGGCACCCGACCCGAGTCCCAGTTCGACGCCGACCTGGTCTTCGAGGCGTGCCGGCAGTTCGGCGTGGCCGTCGAGATCAACTCCCGTCCCGAGCGGCGCGACCCGCCCACCCGGCTGCTGAGCCTTGCCGAGGAAGTGGGCTGCCTGTTCGCGATCGACACCGATGCCCATGCCCCCGGGCAGCTGGACTTCCTCGACCACGGCTGCGCCCGCGCCCAGCAGCTCCCCCTCGCACCCGAACGGATCGTCAACACCCTGCCCGTCGACGCACTGCTCGAATGGGCGTCCGGGTGACCGACGCGGAGTAGCCTGCGAGCACGAGGCACCGTGCCCGGGAAAGGTGCTGGCGATGAGATGCCCGCGATGCACTGTCGCCGACCTTGACCCCACCCGGCATGACGAGGCAGGGATGGTCACCTGCCAGTGCGGGCACCGTGCGTACTCCGGCTACATCGCCGAGGCCGACTCACTTGCCGCCCGCTCGTCCTGGCTCGCCGATCGGGTGATGGCCGGGGATCCCGCGCCCGATCCGGGGCTCCAGCACGCCTACGCGATCTGGGCCCCGCCCGGCGCTGCAGCCACCAGCGCGCCTCCCGCGACGTACCTGGTCCCCCAACCCCCTGCACGCCAAGCAGCCCCGAGCGCGCAGACGCTCCTGCTCGGCGTCGGCGCCCTGCTCCTGGTGATCGCCGGTGCGGTGTTCGCCGCGGTCGTCTGGGAGCGCCTCGGGGCGTTCGGGCAGGTCGCACTCATGCTGGCCGCGACCCTCGGTGTCGGCGCCCTGTCGATCCGCCTGCGCACGACCCTGTCGGGAACGGCTGAGTCCCTGGCGGTGGTCGCCGCCGGGCTCGCCGTCGTCGACCTCATCGCTGCCCCTCTGCTCGGTCTCCTCCCGGAGCACTGGGTGACCGACCCCACGCTCTACCCCGCGGTCGCCATCGGACTGCTCGGGGTTGCCCTGCTCCTGCTGCACGTGCGATTCGGGCTGCGCGCGTGGAGCTGGCTGGGGTGGAGCGCCCTGCTGGTCGCGTCCGCCTTCGTGGTCGCCGCGGTGGGCAGCGCGAAGGACTCCCCAACGTGGGCAGCCGCAGCCATCACCGTGCCCGCACTCACCAGCATCGCGATGCTCTGGACCTCCGAGCATGCGGGTCGCTTGAACCCCCAGCGGACCGAGCTGCGAGCAGTGGGCTACGTCGGCCTGTTCCTCAGCGCAGCAGCGACCGCCTCAGCCGCCCTGAGCCGCGAATCCCTGCCCGGTGCCATCGTCACCACGGCCACCTCGGCCCTGGCTGTCGCGCTCTGGGCCGGAACCGAGCGGGATGAGGAGCCCTCGCGCCTGCTGCCGATCGGGGCCTCGGCACTGGCAGGGGTCACCGTGGCCCTCGTGCTCGCCCTGCCCATCGAGCCCCAGCCCGTCTGGCTGGCCGCTGCCGCCGCCCTTGCCGGGCTGACCCTCGGCATGGTCATCTGGGTGCTCCGCGCCGATCCGCTGCTCGCGATCGTCGGCGCGTGCTCCGTCTGGATCCCGTGGGCCGCAACCCGGATGGAGACGGGATCGTACGCGCAGGACACGGACCTCGTCAGCAGCCAGCTGTCGCTGCTGGCGCTGCTCGTCGCAGTGATGGCGTACGTCGTCGCGTGGTGGCTGCCGTTCGCTGGGTGGGTCGGGGCCACGCTGGGCGCCGCGGCCATGTTCGCCGCCCCGATCGAGTGGCCCGACCCCATCGAGGCCCACACCCTGGTCCTCGCCGCCCTCCTGCTCCTCGCAGGCGTGCTGTGGCGGCGTCGAGGGCCGACATCGTCGTTGCAGTGGTTGGGGCCGGCCGTCGCCATGGCGCTCATCCCGTCGGCACTGGCCACCTGGGCCGCCCCGTGGGCCCTCGACGTGAGCGATCTCGGCACCACGTGGCACTTCGCGCGTCTCGCCGCGGTGCTCGGTTGCTGCGTGGCCGCCATGGTGCTCGGGGCGCGGCTGCACCTGGGGGGCCTGCTCATCCCGGCTTCCCTCGCCCTGGCCATCACCGCGTTCGCGCAGGTCTGGAGCGGCCTGTCCAACCTGCCCCGGTGGGTCGGCCTGGGCATCGCCGGCACACTGCTCGTCGTGGCCGGCGCCCGGATCGAGTGGCTGCGCCGCGAGGGTCGGCGCGCGGTCACCTGGATGGAGGGCCTGAGTTGACCACGCATCCCACGAACCCCGCGAACCCCGAATCACGCAGGGACACGGCGAGGTGCTCCCGGAGGGTAGGTGATCCTGCCCAGCGTCAGGCCCGCAGGTGCGGCACACTGGACATGGATCTGTGCCCTGGAGGGAGTGGTGGTGACTCAACGCACGCCTGAGATGCTCGTGGTCCTCGACTCCGACCCCAACAGCCTTGCGCCCCTGAGCATCGCGCAGCGGTACGCAACGGGCACGGTGCTGCTGAGTTCGTGGACAGCCGACCCGCTCGAGATCTCCGCTGTGGTCCAGAGCACGGCCACATCAGAGCCCACGATCTCCGAGGCCCTGCAGGTGGCCGCCCAGCGCGGGATGCCGTGGGTCGGGATCCGCCGCAACTTCGCTGCGCCCGAACAGCTGCTCACCGACCTCCTGATCGCGACAGCCCGGCACAGCGACCAGGTGGTCCCCGGCTTCGCCGTCTTCCTCGCCGACGGTCACCCAGCGCCGTTCCGGCACATCCTGGCCATCGTCGACCGCAGTGACGGGCCCATCTCCGGGCTGCTCGCCTACGCGGCTGTCGCCGTGGCCTCCACCGCCGGGGCCCAGCTGGACATCCTCGTGATCGGCGATGTCGGGGAGAACCCGCACACCGAGGAGGAGCTCGACACCCTGGTCATCAGCCGGGAGCAGGAGCTCTACGACTCAGCGGTCGAGCGCGCGCGCCGTGAGCAGCTGCCAGTCACCTGGATCACCGCTGCATCCGTGGGCAACCTCTGGCAGGTCGTCTCCGACCAGTTCAGCCAGCATGACTACGACCTCGTGATCGACGACCTCGGTGATGTGTCCCTGACTCGAGTGGGCCTGAAGGACTCCGTCCACGGCACCCTGGCCGACGGCGCGGCGGGCGAGATCCCCCTGAAGCTCCTGACCCAGACCACGGTGCCCCTCCTGCTGGTCATGGACGAGATCCGCCTGGGCCTCGCCTCGCCCTCCCTGCTCAAGGCCGGCGCCATGGCGGCCATCGCCCTGGGAATGGTCGCAGCGCCGGTGGCAGCAGCTGCCGCGTCCCCCAGGCCCGTCACGTCGACCACGGACCACCTCGACCCGGTGGAGGACCTGATCGCCGACCTTGAGTCGGCGCTGCAGAGTCCCGAGGAGGTGGAAGCCGAGCTGCGCAGGGGGGAGGAAGCCGCCGCAGCCGATCGTGGCGGTGCGGGTGAGGGCGCACGCGCCGAGGCCGAGCAGGTCGTCCCGACGCCCTCCGCCTACGCCCCCCAAGCCGCCGCGGTGCCCTCCGGCACCGAGGAGTCATCTGCCGCTGCGCAGTCGCAGAGCCAGTCCGAGGACAAGGCCAGCTCCGCGCCCGAACCTCCCACCCCGCCCGAGCCTCCCACCGCCCCCGAACCTCCCAAGGCGCCCAAGGCACCCAAGGGCGGAGCCACCCCCAGCCAGGTGGCCAAGGCGCAGGCCAAGGCAGCCAAGGCCAAGGCCGCGTACGAGAAGGACAAGGCACAGAAGGCGAAGACCAAGGAGGCCGTGGCCGAGGCTGAGGCAGCCCACGCCGAGGCAGAAGCAGCAGCGACGGTCGCACTGGCCGACCTCGAGGCAGCCACGACATCGCACGCCGAGGCTGCCAACCACGCCGCCGCCACAGAGGCATCGACCACCGGGCTGACCGCGCTCCTGCCGGGGGCCCCCACGCAGGAGGAGGTCGCCGCAGCTGCGCTGGTCGAGCAGACCGCTGCGGAACGCCTCTCAGCCGCGGTCGCCTTCGGCGAGGAGTCACTGGCGGCCCTTGACTCGGCGGGCCAGACGCTGGCCGAGGAGCAGGCCGCGCTGGAGCAGCGCACCGCCGATGCCCTGCAGGCCAAGGCCGACTACGCGCAGTCCAAGGAGAAGGCCGCGGTCTACAAGGAGAGCCTGGCCGAGACGCGCCAGGCTCCCATGGCCAAGGGAACATACCGGCTCACCGCACGGTTCGCGCAGACCGGCGGCTACTGGTCATCCGGCGTGCACACCGGCCTGGACTTCGCCGGTGCCGCGGGCGCCAGCGTCATGGCCGCTGCCAGCGGCAAGGTGGTCTCCACCGGATACGAGGGCGCCTACGGGAACCAGATCGTCATCGACCACGGCGACGGGTTCGAGACCACCTACAACCACCTGTCGGGCATCGATGTCTCGGTCGGTGACAAGGTCTCGACCGGGGACCACATCGGCAAGCGCGGATCCACGGGCAACTCGACCGGTCCCCACCTGCACTTCGAGGTGACGAAGAACGGCAAGTTCATCGATCCGGAGGCCTGGCTCGGCTGGTAGTGCACCGACCCGCGGACGGGCCGGCCAGACCCTAGGATCGTGACGTGACCACGCTCGTTCTTGGGACCATCACGCTGTTCGCGGCGGTGGTCCTTGTGGGGGTGGTCTGGTCCCTGGTCTCGGCGATGCGCTCCGAGTCGGCCAATGCCAGGCTCCGGCGCGAGGGTGTGCGGGCCACCGGCACCGTGCTGGAGAACACGATGACCTCCACGGTGCAGCGGCGCCTGCTGTTCGCCCCTGTCGTGGAGTTCCGCTCCCGCGACGGCCGCCGTGTCCAGCAGGCCGCCCAGCAGATGTCGTCCACCTCCTGGCCCCGGGGTGCGACCGTCGAGGTGGCCTACGACCCCAGCGATCCCACGCGCTTCGTCCTCGCCGGACCACCGGCCCGCGGACACGTGGTCGCCAATGCGTTCATGGGAGTGGTGGTGGTGGGCGTCATGGCGGTGACGCTGGTCCTCACCTACCAGATATGGGACCAGTTCCGCCACGACAAGGGTGGCGACCCACAGCCCGCCTCGACCCAGTCCGACGTCCTGCCCGTCCCACAGTGATGGCCACCGACAGCTCCGCCCCGGACCTGCAGGTCCGCCACCGACCCGTGCAGGCGCGGGGGCGTGTGCGCTTCGATGCGATCCTCACCGCCGCGCGCGAGCTGCTCGCCGAAGGTGGGGTGGAGGGCTTCACGATCGACGACGTCGCCCACCGGGCCGGGATCCCCGTGGGATCGGTCTACCAGTTCTTCCCCAACAAGTTCGCCATCGTCGCCGAGCTCGACGCGCTGGACACGGCAGCGCTGATCCACGACATGGCCGGCAGCGCCGAGCGTTTCGCGCGCGGCGACTGGCAGTCCGAGACGAACTCGCTGATCGACCTCGTGGCCGCGCACTGGGTGGACGACCCCACCCGGCGAGCCGTGTGGCTCGCGATGCGTTCCACCGCCGCCACCCGCTCCCTGGCCGCCGAGCACTCGCGAGCCCTGGTGAAGACCCTGCTGCCGATGATCCAGAACCTCACCCCGGGACGCAGCCTCGACGAGCAGGTGACGATGTCCGAGGTGGTCATCGAGATGTCGCAGTCCCTGCTGCACTTCTCGGTCTCCGACGGCGAGCCGAACCCGGCAACCGTTCGCGAGCTCAAGCGGATGCTGCGTGCCTACCTGCGCGCCGTGGCGATGATCAGCTAGGCCCCTTCGAGGACCACCACGGCCGCAGCCATCGTGGGCTCGTGCGTGATCGACACGTGCAGCACGACCTCGCCGAGGGTCGCCTGCACAGCGGCAGACAACTCCCCGTGCAGCACCAGCGTGGGGCGACCCCATCCATCCGGGACCACCTCGACCTGGCGCCAGTCCATGTCCGGGATCGCCGGGGCACGACCGGGCCGGGAGCCGGAGAAGGCCTTGACGAAGGCCTCCTTCGCCGCGTACCGGCCCGCGAGGTGCTGCGCGCTGCCGGAGTGCCCCCCGGCAGCGCGCAGCTCCCCTGCGGTGAAGGTCCGCTCCGCGAAGGCCGAACCGACCGACCCGAGCTGGCTGGCGAACGACTCGACCCCGACGAGGTCGATCCCCACGGCGCGGATCGGCATCACGCGCCGGCCAGCCCCGCAAGGCTGCCCGCCGGGTCGAGCAGCATCCCGGCCTCCCGCTCGCGCAGCTGGGCCGCTGAGCCCTGGCCGAGGCGGCGGTCGGTGCGCCGGACGAGCAGGGGGTCGGCACCGTACGCCGCGCCCAGCCGGGCCCGCGCCCCGGAGACCCGGCGGTCATGGGCGCGCTGGACGTACTCGCTGCGCTGCTCCTCCGGGATCGCCTCGACGAACACGTCCGGGTGGGCCAGGGCCACCACGGCCGACACGTGGCCGAAGCCCAGGCTGGTGACCAGCGCGGCGCGGACCGGCTCTGCCCGGTGCAGCGACCGGTAGTCCACGACCAGCGCGTCCCCCGGGGTGACCCGCGGGTCGGCGCTGACCAGGTTGGCGTTGCCGGGGACGGTTCCCGAGTCGAACACGTCGCACAGCCCCGCCATCTGCCACGCGGCCGCACCACCCTTGGAGTGTCCCGTGAGCGACTTCTGCGAGATCACCCGCAGCGGGGCGCCCACCGTCCGGCCCAGGGCCTTCTGGATGGTCTCGTGCAGGAACGCCTCGTTGGGATCGTTGGCCTCCGTGGAGGTGTCGTGCTTGGACACCACCGCCACGTCGTCGGCGGTGAGCCCCAGCGTGGCCAGCGCCCGGCCGAGCGGGGAGTCGGCGCCGCCCCGGACCGACCCGAGGGCCCCCAGCCCCGGGGCGGGGATGGAGGTGTGGATCCCGTCACCGAAGGAGGCCGCATACCCCACGACCGCCCGGACCGGCAGGCCCAGGGCCAGGGCCACAGCGCCACGGCAGATGATGAAGCTGCCGCCACCCTGGGACTCGACGAAGCCGCGGCGGCGGCGATCCCCAGGCCGGCTGTGCTGGCGCGGGTACAGCCCGGACTCGATCATGCTGGCGTTGTCGGCGGTGGCCGCCATGTTCGCGAAGCCGGTGATGCCCTCGGTGCTCAGGTCGTCCCAGCCGCCACCGATGATGATCTCGGCCTTGCCCAGGGCGATCTTGTCCACGGCCTCCTCGAGGGAGACCGCGGCCGTCGCACACGCCGCAACGGGATGGACCATCGGTCCGTAGCCGCCGATCAGCCCCTGGTTGACGTGCGCGGAGACGACGTTGCCCAGGGCCTCCTGCAGGATGTCGTTGGCGTGCTGGCGACCCGCGATGGGTCCCATGAACACCTTGGAGATGCTGCTCATCCCGCCCATGCCGCTGCCCTGGGTGTTGCCCACGAGGCTCGGATGCACGGCGCTGACGAGCTCCTCGGCGCTGACCCCCGCATCGACCAGGGCCTCGGCGGTGATCACCACGTTCCATGCCGTCAGCGGGTCCATCGAGCCGGCGATCCCGGAGTCCAGGCCGTGTCGGACCGGGCTGGAGCCCAGCGGGAACTGCCCGCCCGCCGCACGCAGCAGGGGCCGGCGACGCGGGATGCGCACTGAGGCGCCAGCCGGAAGGGTCAGCAGCCAGCCGTCATCGACCTGCTGGACCATGGCGCCGGGTGCATTCGCCGCCATCGCGCGGGCCTCGGCCTCCGCCGGCAGCACCTTCGCCAGCGTCCGGTCGAGGAACACCTCGGTGTACTCCCAGTAGCCATTGGCGGACACGGCCTCGTCGTCCTCGAACAGGCGCACGCCGGAGCGTGCCTGGACCTGCTCGCGGTACCGATCGTCGATGTCGGCCTCAGCCACGGGGCTGCCCGACTCGACGTCGACCCAACCGCCGGCTGAGCCATCCCAGTCGATGATGCCGCAGCGCCACGCCAGCTCCACGACACCTGCCGCGCTCAGCTCCCCGACCTCGGCCTGCCAGCGGGTCGCGGAGCTGCCCCAGGGGCCGTACTCGGCGATCCCGACCATGACGATCATGTCCTCGGCGCGCACGGTGGCCAGGGAGGTCCCCGTGGGAGCCACGACCGGTCCGCGCGCCCCAGCCAGCAGCGCCGGCAGGTTCGGCAGCGCAGCCACCGTGCCCACGGCCGCGTCCTCCACCCCCGCCTCGGAGGCGGCCGCCGCGGTCAGCTCGGTGACGGCACGGGCCAGCGCCGCGCCCAGGTCGGCCCGACCGCCGAGACCTCCGGAGAGGTCCAGGCGCAGCGGCGCACGGTCGGCCTCGTCGCGGAACGGCGCGGTGGCCAGGGCAGCGATGAGGGCACCCATCTGCTCGGCGGAGTAGGTGACCACCCCCAGCTCGTCCTCCACGTACCGGGCGACCCGGTCGTTGGCGGCCATCAGGCCGGTACCACGGACCCAGCCGATCTCGGCCGAGATGATCCTGGTCTGGGCGCCCCAGCGTGAGCCCTCGGAGCTCCACTTGTTGGCCATCGTCTCAAGGGCTGCCTTGGCATCCCCATAGGCGCCGTCGCCACCGAACGTGCCGTGGTTCGGCGACATCGGCAGGATCACGCTGAAGCGGTCCTTGCGGGCCGCACTGGCGCGCTCAGCCAGGCCGCCGACCAGTCGCTGCACGCCCAGCAGGAGCAGGCGCAGGGTCAGCTGCGAGTCCCGTCCGGTGTCGGGCAGCTCGCCCATGGCCGGGGCGGCCGCGAACGGCAGCACGAGGGTCGGCCACAGCGCCGGCTTGACCTCGCGGGTCGTCGGTCCGACCTCCTCGAGGGTCGGGGTGACCATCCACTCGATCAGCGCGTCGATGTCGGCGAACGAGGCGAGGTTGGCCCGCAGGACGTGCAGTTGGGCGCCTGGGCCGGCGTACCGCCGCTCGAGGTCGCGGTAGGCCGCGATCCGCTCGGGGGTGTCGGTCGTGGTGACCAGCACCACGGTCGCCCCGCCACGCAGGAGGTGTGCCACCGACGACCATGCGATCGAGTTCGGCGAGGCACCGGTCACCAGCGCGACCTCGTCGCGGAAGTCGGCCGGGGCCCTGCCCAGCGCCTCGGCCGCCGCCAGGACGCGCGCGGCGTCGGCGGAGGACAGCAGAGCATCGCGGAGCCTCTCGGTCTCGGGCACCGGCACGCCGGACGGTGCGGCCGTCAGGGCGCGGTCCAGGACGGCAACGGTCCCCGGACGGCCGGAGTCGGCGAGCCGACCGCGGTGGTACTCGAGGGTGGTCCGGATGCGCGGATCCGCATCGCGGTGGGCCGCGACCTGGTCGACCAGCCCGTCGAGCGACGCGTCCACGACCCCCGCGGACTCCGCGGCGAGGGCGCCCTGCACCAGGTGGTCCACGTCCGCCCGCGCCCAGGTGGACGCGGAGTCCAGGAGCACATGGCGGCGGGGGTCGAACATCGGGGCCACCAGCGTGGCCGGGCCGTGCTCGGACTCGAGCAGGGCCAGGGTGGCCAGCGCCTCGCGGTAGTCGGCGTCCAGCGGGTCGCTGACCGGGCCCTTGCCCAGTCGCGCCAGCACCTCGGAGGCCTGGTCGACGAGGATGCCCTCGACATGCTCGCGCAGCTCGTTGACCGCAGCGGCATCCACGGTGCCGCCACCGGTCGATGCGGCGGCAGCCGGGGTCACGGAGACCCCCGCCTCCGCAGCGGCAGCCAGCACGGCCTCGTCGATGAGCGCCTCAGCAGTGGGCGCGGAGAGGGTGGCAAGGTCGCCGCCGCGACGGCTCGTGCCCTCGCGGGTGCCGAGGGTGAGCCTCAGGGCGGTGCGGGCTGCCCAGCCCTCCCCCAGGCCCCAGTGGGACGAGACGCGCTTGGCCAGTGCCGAGGCGGAGGACCCGCGCGGCCCGAGGGCTGCGGTCACGCCGCCCTCGACTGCGGCAGACAGGACCGGTCCGGGGTACTTGTAGCCGGCGGTCTTGTCCGCCAGCGTGCTGGTGAGCTCGAGCAGCGGCACCTCGTGCGCCCCGTCCATCGCTGAGACGCCGAACTCCTTGCCGATGTCCATCAGGACCTGGTTGCGCCGGCTGGAGGCGCCGTCGACCAGCGACTCGATCGAGTCGTGCTCGAGCTGGTCGACGCGTACGCCCACACGAAGGGCGAGCAGGGCGGCCACCGCCGTGGCGTGGCCGACCGGCAGGTCGGCGGCCGTGGCTACGGGACCTGGCGCGAACGGAGCGGGGATCGGCGCCAACGGAGCCGGAGCATCTGCCGTGAGGTCAACGACCGGCTCGTCCACCACCACCACTGGGGCCGGGTCCTCGGAGGTGTCGAAGACCACGTCCGCGTCCATCTCCACGTTGAGCACCTCGGGCCGGGACCCGCGGTGGGTCGGCAGGGCCAGGGAGCCCTTCGAGAGGTTGGCCAGCGTCGGGGCGCTGCCCACGCCGATCTCGACGATCCGCTCGACGCCGAGCCCGCCGAGCTCGACCGGGGTGCACATCAGCTCGAACGTCTCGATCCAGCGGACCGGGGAGGCGAACTGCCACGCGAGGAGCTCGATCACCAGGGTGCGGGCCAGGGCGTCACGGTCGGCGCTGGCAACGTCCCAGTCGGCGAGGACCTCGGCGAGGATCGGCGAGCCGCACACGTCGAACACGCCCTGCACGTAGTCACGATCGATCCGGAAGAGGTGCGGGTACAGGTTCGGGATGTAGCGGCCCACGAGGGCCTCGGTGTCGATGTGCTCGGGCAGCTTGGCGACCAGCTGCTTGCGGAAGTCGGCCACACCGCCGAGCAGTGCCGACGAGTGGAAGGGCACGTCGATGCCGGGCACGAGCAGCATCGGAGGTCGACCTGGCTGGCCGGAGCCGAGCCGGCTCTCCAGCTCGGCCAGCGACACCAGGGTCCCGGCCACCGCGTACTGCTTGCCGCGCAGGTTGTGGTTGACGATCTCGCAGAGCTCGCCGGTGTCAGCAGCGACCTCGGCCACGAGCTGTTCGGCCTGGGCGTGCGACAGTCGCGCCAGGTGCGGGCGGATCACCGCGAGGCGGTACTCCGAGTTCCCGGCGGCGTCGCGCGGGACCAGCCCGTGCATGCCCTGGCCGCGCGCGAACACCAGCTCGATGGCGCCCTCGAGGGTGAGCACACCGTTGGAGGCTCCCAGGGCGTTGTACTCGCCGACGGAGTGCCCGGCGACGGCGGCCCGGGGATCGAACACGCCTGCCTCGCGCATCTCGGCCACGGTGGCCGCGGCCAGGGTGGCCATCGCGACCTGCGTGAACTGGGTGAGGTGCAGGACGCCGGCCGGGTGCCGGTACGTCGTTCCGACCGCATCGATGGACGCGGGGTTGTCCCGGACGACCTCGAGGATCGAGAAGCCCATGCGCTCGCGCGTCACCGCATCGGCGCGATCCCAGAGGGACCGGGCGGCGGCGGAGCGGGCGTAGGCCTCCATGCCCATGCCCTGGGACTGGATGCCCTGGCCCGGGAACACGTACATGGTGCGCGGGCCGGCCACGACTGCGCTTCCGATCGCGACCACTCCGTCGGAGGTCGTCGCCTCGACGGAGACGATGCGCGCACCGTCGCGCACGCCGGTCCGGGTGACGGTGAAGGTCACCACCTGGCCGGGAAGCACGGGGGCCACGAAGTCGATCGCCCACTCGCGCAGCCGGCTCGAATCACCAGCCGCGGCCGACTCCAGGACGGCACGGGTCGCTGCTGCGGAGGTCCACATGCCGTGGACGATGCGCCCGGGCAGGCCGACGAAGCGCGCGAGGAGGTCGCTGCGGTGGATCGGGTTGGCGTCACCGCTCACCGTGGCGAAGGCCTCGAGCTGGCTGGGCGCGCTGACGGTCAGGGTGCCGAGCGTGCGCACGGGGGTGGCGATCACACCGACACGCGACTCAGGTGCGGTGGCGGCGGGCAGCGCGGGGTCGATGACCGTGCGCCGCACGAAGAACCGGTCGGTGACGTCCATGTCATCGGCACGCGAGTCCACGGTGATGACCAGTCCGCCATCGGCCCGCGTGACCTCCGGCGCGTCGGCTGAGGCCCCGTCACCGATGTCCGCTGCGGACGTGCGGATCTCGTGGCGCAGGTGTACGAGGTCGAACAGCGACGACGCGAGCCCGGCGTCCGCCAGGGCCGAGAAGACGTGCGGCCACAGGGTCGACATGACCCGGTCGGGAAGGGCGCCGGCGGCTCCCACGGTCGCCGAGTGCGCGGCGGCGACGTCAGGCACGGACGTCGGTCCGGCGGTCCCGCCGGAGAACATCGCAAGCAGGCCCGCACCGGCGGCGCGCAGGCTCGCGTCGGTGATGGCGAACGTGATGACTCCGGCGTGGGCGGCGACCTCGACCGGCAGCACGAGCTCACCGTCGCCGGGCAGCCCCAGGTCCGGCCAGTCCAGCGTGAGGGCAAGCGAGCGATCGGGCAGGGCGGTGAGGGTCGCGCTCTCGGGCCCGCCCGAGGACCACGTGGCGCTGACGCCCAGGATCGACCACTCGTCGGCCGGCCCGATCCGGTGCAGCGGGTTGGGTCGGCTGGCCCCCATCCACATCCACGTCGGGGCCGCGAGGGCGGCGGCGAGCAGGGCCTCGGGGCCGGAGGCGGGCGTGGCCGGGTTCTGCCCGAGCCGGAACTCGCTGATGTCGCGGACGTCGACGTCCACCGGATCCACAGCCGCCAGGGCCTCGGCGACCGAGGTCTCGAACCGGTCGAGCAGGTGCGCGACGGGCTCGTCGACGGTGGTGATCCCCGCGACCGCGACCGGGCCGGGGATGATCAGGACCTGGTCCGCGTCGTAGAGGTCGCTGTGCGACTGCCAGAGCGAGTCGGACTGGTACCAGCGCCGCACATCGGCGTCGATGACCGGCACGAACGGCACAGGCTTGCCGGGCATCCGCGCCACGGACAGGAAGTGCGCGACGTCAGCCGGGTGGATCAGGGCGGTGCGCGCCTGCGGGTACGTGGCGACCAGCAGCTCGAGTGCGGCGTTCGGGTCGTCGACGGACGCCGGGTCGGCGAACAGCGACTCGATCAGGCCGGTGTCCGCAGGGTTCAGCCGGGCCTCGGCGCGCTGGAGCAGGGCGACGAACCGGCCGCGGTGCGTGACGTCGAGCCAGGCACCGTCCTCGTAGCGCCCGTTGCGGCCCAGTGCGGTCAGCACCACGAACCGCTCGAGCATCTCGGCGTAGGTCATCTCGGCAACGTCACCGAAGTAGGGCTTCGCGGTCGCAGCCAGCGCCTCGATGATCTCCTCGCGCTGGGCCGCCACGGCAGCCTCGTCGCCGGCCACGGAGTCCAGCAGCCGGGCGGCGTGCGCCGCGCTGTTGTCCAGGAAGTGGATGTCGGCGTTCAGGCCGGAGCGGCCCGAGGTGGTCCCGCCGGCGACCTTGCCCCGGCGGACCCAGCCGCCGTGCCCGGCAGCAGCGACCAGGGCGGCCTTGACCGACGGCGACGCGGCCGACTCATGCGTCGCCATGGTCACCGTGCCCAGCAGGATCGCGTCGACCGGCATGGTCGCGGCTCCGTGGGCGTGCGCCCAGGTGCCGGTGAGCAGGGCCGTGGCGCGTTCAGGGTCGGCGATGCCGCCCCCGACGGCGAGCACGACGTTCTCGTGCTCGCGGATCAGGTGGTAGGTCGACAGCAGCAGCTCGTCGAGGTCCTCCCACGAGTGGTGGCCACCGGCCGCCCCACCCTCGAGGTGGATCCACAGGGTGTGCGGGGTGTCCGCCGCGATCGCCAGGACCTCCTGGACCTGGGCGACCGTGCCGGGCTTGAACGCGTTGAGCCAGATGCCCGCGGACGCGAGCTCGTCGAGCAGGGCGACGGCCTCGGCCTTGTCGGGGATCCCGGCCGAGATGGTGACCCCGTTGATCGGGGCGCCGGCCGCCCGCGCGCGCTGCACCAGCCGCTCGCGGCCCACCTGGAGGTTCCACAGGTACGGGTCGAGGTGCAGGGCGTTGAGCACGACCTCCTGGCCGGGCTCGAGACCCTCGACCAGCTCGGCGATCCGCTCGGTGAAGATCCGCTCGTTGACCTGGCCGCCCCCGGCCAGCTCGGCGACGTGACCGCCGTTGGCGGCCGCCACGACGATCGGGGCCTCCGCCGTCGACGGTGTCATCCCGGGCAGGATCATCGGTGAGCGACCGGACTTGCGGGTGTGCAGGTTCGCCAGCCGCAGCGTCCCGTCGGCGGTGCGGACCGCACGCGGGGCGAAGCGCTCATAGGTCTCCGGGATCGCCGGTGCGCTCCCGGGGGTGAACAGGGCCATGCGCCCCGCCGGCGTCGCCGGGTCGATCACCAGCGCGGCGCGGCCGCGCAGGTCGGCCGCTGTCTGGCCGGCGAGGGCGCCCAGCGGGCTCACCATGATGGCGACGGTTCCGGCCGGGACGCTGTTGATCACGGCCCCCGCCCAGTCGTGCGGACGTGCCAGCACCGACACGACCAGCGCCCGCAGCGTGTCCTGCGCCGGCAGGTCCTGACCGGTTGCGGGGTCGGTGATCCGGGCGGCGCCGATGGGCGGCAGCCCGAGGCCGAGGTCGGTGATCCGGGCCAGCGCGTCCTGCGCGGCGCCGTCGAGGTCGGGGTGGTGGAAGGGCACCGAGCTGGCCAGCGGCTCCCAGGCGAACCGGAACGGCGTCCCGCCGAGCTGGCCGGCCGCGCGCTTCTTCGCCTCGGCCTGGGCCAGGCCCTCGAGGCCGACGCGCAGGTGGGCCAGCGACGAGGGCTCACCGGCGAGGATGTGGCGGGTCGGACCGTTGACGACGCCGATCGCGATCTGCTCGTCGGCCCCGACACCGGCCAGGATCGCGGCCAGGCGCGCGGTGCGCGGACCGGAGATCGCGACCATCGGGGTCCCGGCGGTCTCCTCGCCCGCGAGGGCGGCGGCGACGGCCGAGTCGGAGACCGCCCACGGGTGGCGGGCGGCGTAGGCGCCCATGATGGCCGCGATCCGCGCAGCATCAGAGGCCACGCCGACGGGCACGAGACCGTCACGGCCGCGGGCGGTGGCCACGACGGCGGCCAGGAGGCCGGCGCTGTGGCCGGCGGACCGGGTGCTGGCCGCAGTCGATGCGGCCCGCAGCCCCTCCGAGTCCAGCGCGGCCAGGCACACGAGGTTCGTCAGGAGGTTGCCCACCAGGGAGAACGGCCCGGTCGCGGCGAGCGGGCTGATCGGGTCGTCCGGGCTGGACGGGAGCAGGTGCGAGAACCCGTCAGCGAACAGCCCGAGGCTGCGCACCGCCGGGGTCTGGGCCCAGCCGTCGAGGTCGGTGACGACCGTGTCGACCCAGGCTGCCAGCTCGGGGCGACCCACCAGGGCAGTGGCCAGGGCACGCGGCCATGCGGCATCGATCCCAGGGAACAGCAGCGTTGCGTGATGCGATCCGGTGCCGAGCCCGGCGGCCAGGCTGCCTGCAAGGGCGACACCGGAGCCGGTCACGGTCAGGTTGGACTGTCCTGCAGTGGTGGTCATCGTGGAGCCTCTCGGGAGGTGCGGGTGCCCCCAGATATACCCAGCACATATATGAGTAAACCTTCATGTTTGGCGTCAATGATACGCACGCGCGGCCCCATGGGCAATCACCCTCGGGACCTGTGGCAGGGTGCGATGGGGTCCAATGGCCCTATCGCCGATGGCACCGCAGGTTCGGCTACTGGCCGTAGAAGAGCCGCTCCGCAGCCGCCCGGGCGCGTCGGGTCGTGCGCCGGTAGTCCTCGAGGAGGGCGCCGGACTCACCGGGCGCGTAGCCCAGGATCCGGCTCACGGCCCCGAGCTCGTGGACGTCGGTCGGGACCATGTCGGTGGACCGCCCGCGCACGAGCATCACGACGTTGCGGATCCGGGTGGCCATCCGCCACGCGTCCGAGAGGACGTCGGCGTCGGCAGGCTCCAGCAAGCCGGTGCGCCGGGCCGCCTCGAGCGCGGCCATCGTCCTGGTCGTGCGCAGCTCGGGGATCCGGTGGGCGTGCTGGAGCTGCAGCAGCTGGATGACCCATTCGACGTCCGAGAGCCCGCCGCGACCGAGCTTGGTGTGCAGCGTGGGGTCCGCACCCCGGGGCAGCCGCTCGTTCTCCATCCGCGCCTTGAGCCGACGGATCTCGCGCAGCTGCTCGGCGCCGACCCCGTCGCCGGGCCACCGGATCGGGTCGATGCCGGAGCGCACGAGCGCCCAGACGGCCGTGTCTCCGGCCACCCGGTCGGCGCGGAGCAGCGCCTGGGCCTCCCAGAAGGAGCGCCAGCGGTCGTAGTAGGCCAGGTACGAGGCCACGGTGCGCACGGGCGGGCCCTGCTTGCCCTCCGGACGCAGGTCGGTGTCGAGCTGCAGCGGCGGGTCGGGTGAGGGGGCGTTGAGCA
The DNA here is from genome assembly GCA_963700395.1 of uncultured Actinomycetes bacterium. Classification (GTDB taxonomy): domain Bacteria; phylum Actinomycetota; class Actinomycetes; order S36-B12; family CAIYMF01; genus Prado023. Next base: position 1,135,350 of record CAVOXI010000001.1, read on the forward strand.
GCGAGCGCACCGCGTTCGCCACCAGGGTCGCCGCGGCACCGGCCTCGCGCTCATCGACCCCGGGAAGCGGGTCGTGGACGAACACGACGTCGGCGTCGCTGCCGTAGCCGATCTCGCCCCCGCCGTACCGGCCCATCCCGATGACCAGCATCCTGGTGGGCAGCGCCGAGCCACGGGCGCGCTCCAGCTCGGCCGTCGCGGCCTGCAGGGCACCGGAGATCGTGGCGTCCGCCACGTCGCTCAGCGCGTTGCCGACATCGTCGACGGTCATCGGCTCGAGGATGTCCGTGGCAGAGATCCGGAACAGCTCGCGGCGGCGAAGCGCGCGCACGGCCACCACAGCCTCGGCGGCGTCGTCGTAGCGCGCGGCGGTGGCCAGGAACTCCGCGGTCAGCGCACTGGACTGGCGGGGCCGCAGCTCTCCGGCGTCGGCCAGCAGCGCCACGCCGTCCGGGGCGCGCAGCAGCAGCTCGGAGGCGTACCTGCTGCTGGCCAGCACCCGGGCCATCCGCTCGGCGCACGCCGACTCGTCGCGCAGCAGGCGCAGGTACCAGGGCGTTCCGCCGAGGTCCTCGCTGACCCGCCGGAACCCGAGCAGGCCGGCGTCGGGGTCCGGGGCGTCGGCGAACCATCCGAGCATGACCGGCAGCAGGGTCCGCTGGATCGCCGCGCGCCGGCTCACGCCCGAGGTCAGGGCCTCGATGTGGTTCAGCGCGCCCGCCGGGTCGCGGAAGCCCAGCGCGTCGAGGCGCTCCCGGGCCGCCTGCGGGGTCAGCCGCGCCTGCCCGCTGTCCAGGCGCGCGACGGCGTCCAGCAGGGGTCGGTAGAACAGCTTCTCGTGGATGCGGCGGACCTCGTGCGCGCGGCGCTGCCACGCATCGACGAGCTCCCTGCCCGGGTCGGCCATGAACCCCATCGAGCGCCCCAGGCGCCGCAGGTCCTCGTCCTCGCGGGGCAGCACGTGCGAGCGCACCATGCGGTGCATCTGGATCCGGTGCTCCAGGGTCCGCAGGAATCGGTAGGCACCGGCCAGGCCCGATGCGTCGTCGCGGCCCACGTATCCCCAGGTCGCCAGCGACTCCAGGGCGGTCAGAGTTGTCGGGCTGCGCAGCATGACGTCGCTGCGACCGTGCACCAGCTGCAGCAGCTGCACGCTGAACTCGACGTCGCGAAGCCCTCCCTTGCCCAGCTTGATCTGGCGCTCGGCGTCCTTCGCGGGCACGTTGCGCTCGACCCGTCGTCGCATCCGCTGGACCTCGGTGACGAACCCGTCGCGGTCTGCCGCCGACCAGACGAAGGGCAGGACGGCGTCGATGTAGGCCGCACCGAGCTCCTCGTCGCCCGCGACGGCCCGCGCCTTGAGCAGGGCCTGGAACTCCCACGTCTTGGCCCAGCGCTCGTAGTAGCCGACGTGGCTGCGCAGCGTCCTGACCAGCGCCCCGGCCCTGCCCTCCGGGCGCAGGTTCGCGTCGACCTCCCAGATCGCGCCCTCGGCCGTGGGCTGGCTGCACAGGCGCATCACGGTGGAGGCCAGGCTGGTGGCCGCACGCAGGGCCTCGGACTCCTCGACTCCCGCCACCGGCTCGGCGACGAAGATCACGTCGACATCGCTGATGTAGTTCAGCTCCCGACCACCGCACTTGCCCATGCCGATGATCGCCAGCCGCGCCTTCGGGCCGGCGTCCGGGAGCTGCTCGGTGGCCGCGGCCAGGGCTGCGGCCAGGACCGCATCCGCGAGCTCGGACAGGCGCAGCGCGGTCAGCTCGAAGTCCGCCCCATGGGCCACGTCGGCGATCGAGATCCGCAGGACGGCGGCCTTGTGGGCCACGCGCAGGGCGTCGGCCGCACCTGCCCCGGCCCCCACGACGGTGGCGACGAGCTGCTCCCGAAGGGCGGCGGCGGCCGGAGGCGGGGAGTCCTCGAACAGGATCTCGAGGTGCTCGGGATGGCGGACCAGGTGCTCGGCGAGCGCGACGGACACACCGGTGACCAGGGCGAACCGGCGCCAGGCACGCCGATCAGCGGCGACGGCGGCGATACGGCTCGCGTCGACGGCCTGGAGGTCCACGGCGGTGCGCACGACCTGTCCCGGGTCGGCGGCCGCGCCCACGTCGTCGAGGAGGTCCTCGGACCACCAGCCCACACCCGTCAGGGCCGCCCCCGCGCGCTGGGCGTCGGGCACCCCCAGGCGCGCCAGCCGACCCGCCGGCGTGTCGGCTCGACCTGAGGGGGGCTCGGTCACGGTCGGTTCCTAGAGCACGGGGAGGTAGCGGTCCAGCTCGAACTGCGTGACCTGGCGACGGTAGTCCTCCCACTCGGCGCGCTTGTTGCGCAGGAAGAAGTCGAACACGTGCTCACCGAGGGTCTCGGCCACCAGCTCGCTGCGCTCCATGGCCTGGATCGCCTGGTTGAGGCTCATCGGCAGGGGGCTCAGGCCCATGGCGCGCCGCTCGGAGTTGCTCAGCGCCCAGACGTCGTCATCGGCGCCGGGCGGGAGCTCGTAGCCCTCCTTGATCCCCTTCATGCCCGCGGACAGCAGCAGGGCGTAGGCCAGGTACGGGTTGGCCGCGGAGTCCATCGCCCGGTACTCGATGCGCGTCGAGTTGCCCTTCTCCGGCTTGTACATCGGCACGCGAAGCAGGGCGCTGCGGTTGTTGTGCCCCCAGCACACCCACGCCGGCGCCTCACCCCCGCCCGCGAGGCGCTTGTAGGAGTTGACCCACTGGTTGGTCACGGCGCTCATCTCAGGCGCGTGGTGCAGGATGCCGGCCATGAACGCCCGTGCGGTGCTGCTCAGCTGCAGCTCGGCGCCGGCCTCGAAGAACGCGTTGCGGTCGCCCTCGAACAGCGACAGGTGCGTGTGCATCCCCGAACCCGGGTGGTCGCGCAGCGGCTTGGGCATGAACGTGGCCGAGACGCCCTGCTCGAGCGCCACCTCCTTGACCACCAGCCGGAACGTCATGATGTTGTCCGCGGTGGTCAGCGCGTCGGCGTAGCGCAGGTCGATCTCCTGCTGGCCGGGGCCGCCCTCGTGGTGGCTGAACTCCACGGAGATCCCCATCGCCTCGAGGATCCCGATCGCCTGGCGGCGGAAGTCGTAGCCCGAGCCCTGGGGCGTGTGGTCGAAGTAGCCGCCCTCGTCGATCGGGACCGGCTTCTGCCCGGGGCGGTGCGGCTCCTTGAACAGGTAGAACTCGATCTCAGGATGCGTGTAGAAGGTCAGGCCCTGGTCGGCGGCGCGCGACAGCGTCCGCTTGAGGACGTAGCGCGGGTCGGCGAAGGACGGGCTGCCGTCGGGCATCGTGATGTCGCAGAACATGCGGGCCACGCCCTCGGTCTCACCCCGCCACGGCAGCACCTGGAACGTGCCGGGGTCGGGCATGGCCAGCATGTCGGCCTCCTGCACCCGGGCGAAGCCCTCGATGGCCGAGCCGTCGAAGCCGATGCCCTCGCTGAACGCGCTCTCGAGCTCGGCCGGGGCGATCGCGACCGACTTCAGGTACCCGAGCACGTCGGTGAACCAGAGCCGGACGAACCGGATGTCGCGCTCCTCGACCGTGCGCAGCACGAACTCCGTCTGCTTGTCCATGGGGACATACTGCCCCATCGGCGACCCCCGGGGTGGGCGGCTACCCTGCCCATGTGCCCCGACTGCGCATCGCCCTGGCCCAGGTGAATCCCGTTGTCGGCGATCTCGCCGGCAACGCCCGGACCATCGTCGACCAGACCCGTGAGGCGGCTGCCGTCGGGGCGCACCTTGTGGCCTTCCCCGAGATGATGCTGCCCGGCTACCCGATCGAGGACCTGGCGCTGCGCTGGTCGTTCCAGCAGGCGTCGATCCGCGCCCTGGACACCCTCGCGCTGACCCTGGCCGACGAGGGCCTGGGCGCGATCGCGGTGATCGTCGGTTACCTCGACCTGCGCGACGGCGGTCGCGACCACCCGCTGGGCATCCCGCGCGGCGCCCCCGTCAACGCCGCAGCGGTCCTCCACGGCGGCCAGGTGGTCGCCCGGTACAGCAAGCACCACCTGCCGAACTACGGCGTGTTCGACGAGTTCCGCTACTTCGTCCCCGGGACGGAGCCGTGCGTCGTGCGGATCGCCGGCGTGGACGTCGCCCTGGCGATCTGCGAGGACCTGTGGCAGGACGGCGGACCCGTCGCCCAGGTCCGCGAGGTCGGAGCCGGGCTGCTCGTCGTGATCAACGGATCGCCCTACGAGCTGCACAAGGACGACACCCGGCTGGCGCTGGCCGCACGTCGCGCGGTCGAGGCGGGGGCGACCCTGGCCTACGTGAACATGGTCGGCGGGCAGGACGAGCTCGTGTTCGACGGGGACTCCCTGGTCGTCGGCGCCGACGGTGCGCTGATCGCGCGCGCGCCGCAGTTCAGCCCCGCCCTGCTCGTGGTCGACCTCGACCTGCCGCCCGCCTCGGGGTACCGCACCGCCGAGATCCCCGACAGCGGGCTCCCGCTGCCCGGGTCGCTGCCGCGCCCGGTCATCGAGCCGCGACTCACCGACGAGGCCGAGATGTACTCCGCCCTCGTGGTCGGCCTGCGTGACTACGTGCGCAAGAACGGCTTCCGCTCCGTCACCTTCGGGATGTCCGGTGGGATCGACTCCGCGCTCGTCGCCGCGATCGCCGCCGACGCGATCGGCGGCGAGAACGTGCACGGCATCTCGATGCCCAGCGTGTACTCCTCCCAGCACTCCCAGGACGATGCGTTCGACCTCGCCGAGAGGTTGGGCGCGCACATCCGAAGCATCCCGATCGCGCCCATGGTCGACGCCTACATGGCCTCCATGGAGCTCACCGGCCTGGCTGAGGAGAACCTGCAGGCCCGGATCCGCGGGACGACCGTCATGGCCATCAGCAACCAGGAGGGTCACCTCGTGCTGGCCCCCGGGAACAAGAGCGAGCTCTCGGTGGGCTACTCGACCATCTACGGCGACGCGGTCGGCGGGTTCGGCCCGATCAAGGACGTGCCCAAGACCTGGGTCTTCCGCCTGGCGCGCTGGCGGAACGCGGAGGCCGAGCGCCTCGGGCAGACGCCGCCCATTCCGCCGAGATCCATCGAGAAGCCCCCCTCGGCCGAGCTGCGCCCGGACCAGAGGGACACCGACTCCCTGCCCGAGTACGACATCCTCGACGACATCCTCGACGACTACGTCGAGCGCGACCGGGGGGCCGACGAGATCGTCGCGGACGGCCACGACAAGGCCCTCGTCGAGCGCGTGCTGCGGATGACGGACCTCGCCGAGTACAAGCGCCGCCAGTACCCCATCGGCACCAAGATCACGCCCCGCTCGTTCGGCCGCGACCGCCGGCAGCCCATCACGAACCGCTACCGCGAGCTGGCCGACTGAACACCCCCAGCGTGCGCGTTCGCCTCCGCACGCCACTGCACATGAAGTGCACTGATACAGACCCGTGTCCGCTGCCGCCCGCCTCCACCGCGCACGAGTTGAGCGCAATGGCCATCTGGACTGGGCCCATAACGTGAAATCCATGTGCGGTGGGCTGGGGCAATGGCCGCATGCCTGGCGTAATCGCTCACTTCGTGCGCGGTCGGGTGGGTGACCCGGTCGGCACGTGGTTTCCCGGTCCCAGAATCCGGGTACAAATGCACTGGCGAATTGGCACACGTCGTGCGACCATTCGTGTCGTCCGGGGACTCCGTTCGTGAGCCTCGAGATTGGAGAGATCAGCATGAGCATGCCCGCCGCCTCCGGCGCCCCTGATCCCACCTCCCCCAGCCTGTACGGCGCTGCGCCGACAGGACGACGGGTCACGACGCGAGACCTGATCGCGGCGAAGTCCCGGGGCGAGAAGTGGCCCATGATCACCTCGTACGACGCGCTGACCGCGCGCATCTTCGACGACGCCGGCATCCCGGTGATCCTCGTCGGCGACTCCGCGGCGATGGTCGTCTACGGCTACGACTCCACCGTCCCGGTCACCGTCGACGACCTGCTGCCCCTGGCAGCGGCCGTCGTGCGTGGCTCGAAGCGCGCCCTGGTGGTCGGCGACCTCCCGTTCGGCTCGTACCAGTCCTCGCCGCAGCAGGCCCTGGAGACGGCGTCCCGGTTCATGAAGGAGGCCGGCGTCCAGGCCGTGAAGCTCGAGGGCGGCGCCCGGGTGCTGCCGCAGGTCGAGGCCCTTGTCGCTGCCGGCATCCCCGTGATGGCGCACCTGGGCCTGACCCCGCAGTCGGTCAACCAGCTCGGCGGCTACCGGGTGCAGGGCCGTGGCGAGGACGGCGAGATCCTGATGCACGACGCCAAGGCCATGGAGGCCGCGGGCGCGTTCGCCATCGTGCTCGAGGTCGTGCCCAGCGACCTGGCCGAGCGGGTGACGCGCAGCCTGTCGATCCCCACGATCGGGATCGGCGCGGGTGCGGCCACCGACGCCCAGGTGCTCGTCTGGCAGGACCTCGCCGGGCTCACCCCCGGTCGGCCGGCGAAGTTCGTCAAGCGCTACGCGGACGTCGGCGCGGTGCTCTCGGGTGCGGTGCAGGAGTGGGCCGGCGAGGTTGTCGCCGGGACCTACCCGGGTCGGGAGCACCAGTACAGCTGACGGTGGCCCGCTCGCGGTCATTGCCGCGTGCGGGCTCGCGGTGGACAATCGGCCGCCGTGAACGACGGAGTCGCCCCCTCCCGCCGCGTGCGCATCCGCATGGACCTGCGCCCGTTGCGGAGCTCGCGCGACTTCCGCTGGGTGTTCGCATCGGGCCTGGTGACCTACTTGGGCTCGATGGTCACCATGGTGGCCCTGCCGTTCCAGGTGGCAGAGCTCACCGACTCGTTCGTCGCCGTCGGCCTGATCGGGCTGGCCGAGCTGGTCCCGCTGGTGGTGTTCGGGCTCTGGGGCGGGGCCGTGGCCGATGCCGCGGACCGGCGCCGGGTCGTGCTCGTCACCGAGTTCACCAGCCTGGCCCTGTCGGCGGTCCTGCTCGTCAACGCGCTTCTGCCGGACCCGCACCTGTGGGTGATCTACGTGGTCGCCATGGTGTTCGCCGCGGTCGATGGGCTGCAGCGACCCTCGCTGGAGGCGATCATCCCCCGGGTCGTCGCCCACGACGAGCTCGCCGCGGCGGGCGCCCTGAACTCGCTGCGCTGGCAGGTGGGCAGCATCGCGGGCCCGGCGCTGGGCGGGCTGTTGATCGCCGCGTTCGGGGTCTGGTCGGCCTACGCGTTCGACGCGGCGACCTTCCTCCTGTCGGGGCTGGCGCTCTGGCGGCTGAGCTCGATCCCGCCCGCTGAGTCCGCCGAACCGGCCAGCCTCGGCAGGATCGGGCAGGGCCTGCGCTACGCGTGGTCGCGCAAGGACCTCCTGGGCACCTACGCGGTGGACATGATGGCCATGGCCTTCGCGTTCCCGTACGCCCTCTTCCCGTTCCTCGCCCAGGACCTCGGGGCGCCGTGGGTGCTGGGCCTGCTGTACTCGGCGGGCGCGGTCGGCAGCCTGGTCGCCACCCTCACCAGCGGCTGGGTCAGCCACGTGCACCACCACGGCCGGGCCGTCCTGGTGGCCGCGATCGGCTGGGGCCTGGCGGTCGCCGCAGCCGGGATCACCGACTCGGTGGGCATCGTGCTGCTGATGCTCGGCCTGGCCGGGGCCGCCGACATGATCTCCGGGCTGTTCAGGATGGTCATCTGGAACCAGACGATCCCCGACGAGCTGCGCGGGAGGATGGCCGGGGTGGAGCTGCTGAGCTACTCGCTCGGCCCGACCCTGGGTCAGGTGCGCGCCACCGGGGTGGCCGCAGCCACGTCGCTGCGGACGAGCCTGGTCTCGGGCGGCCTGATGTGCGCGGCCGGTGGGGTGCTGCTGGCTGCCGCACTGCCGAGCCTCTGGCGCTACGACGACCGCACCGACCCGAACGCCGTGCGGGAGCGGACCCTGCGCGCTGCCCGCGCGGCCGCCGACGCTGCCGGGGCGCCCGGCACCTGACACACGCCAGCGAGCACAGCCGTCAGGTGGTCGGCGATCAGTCGTCGAGGTCCTCGTCGCTCCACCGGGCGTCGTGGTCCCACGCCTCGGACCGCCTGTGGGCGCGATCCAGGGCGGCCTGCGCGGCCTCGCGGTCGGGGTAGGGCCCGAGCCGCTCGGCGTGGGCGCAGCCCTCGTCGGGCTCCACCGCACTGTGGGTCAGGCAGAACCAGTACGACACAGTTGCCTCCTCGGGTGGTCTGCGACCGGACCCAGACGTTACCGGCCGCGCAACCGGCGTGTCCTGCGTACTCTTGACGCATGTCGATCGCCCCCACCCGCGCCCCCCTGACGTCCGGACGGGTCTCCCCCAGGCGCCCCGTGCCGGCCAGCATCCCGCGCCCCGAGTACGTGGACCGGCCTCGGCCCGCCCCGTACACCGACGGCGAGGTCAAGGACGCGGCCACCATCGAGGCCATGCGCGTGGCCAGCCGGCTGGCGGCCCAGGCGCTGGCCGAGGTGGGCAGGGCCGTGGCCCCCGGCGTCACCACCGACGAGCTCGACCGGATCGGTCACGAGTTCCTCTGCGACCATGGGGCCTACCCGTCCACGCTGGGCTACCGCGGATACCCGAAGTCGCTCTGCAGCAGCCTCAATGAGGTGATCTGCCACGGCATCCCCGACGACACCGTGCTGTGCGAGGGTGACATCTGCAACATCGACATCACCGCCTACCTCGGCGGGGTCCACGGCGACACCAACGCGACCTTCCTGGTCGGCGAGGTCGACGAGGACGTGCGCCTGCTCGTCGAGCGCACGTACGAGGCGACCATGCGCGCCATCGGGGCGGTGCGCCCCGGTCGGCCGATCAACGTCATCGGTCGGGTCATCGAGTCCTACGCGAGGCGCTTCGGCTACGGGGTGGTCCGCGACTTCACCGGCCACGGGATCGGCACGGCGTTCCACACCGGGCTGGTCATCCCGCACTTCGACGATCCGCACTCGAACACGCTGATGCTGCCGGGCATGACGTTCACGATCGAGCCGATGCTCACCCTCGGCACGCACGACTACCTGATGTGGTCCGACGGCTGGACCGCCGTCACCAAGGACGGCAGCTGGACCGCCCAGTTCGAGCACACCCTGCTGGTCACCGACGAGGGCGCGGAGATCCTGACCCTGCCCTGACCGGGACCTTCGTCCCGGTTAACCATTCAACCAGCGGGTACCATGGGGGGCATGACGAAGTGGTTGTCCGAGGAGGAGCAGAAGCTGTGGCGCGGCTGGCTGGCCGCGAGCATGCTGCTTCCCGAGCGGCTCAACCGTGACCTCCAGGAGCAGCACGGCCTGACCGGCACCGACTACCAGGTCCTGGTGGAGCTGTCGGAGAGCCCGGAGCGCCGGATGCGGATGAGCACGCTGGCCGAGCGCACCCAGCTCTCGCGCAGCCGCCTGTCCCACCAGATCGACCGGATGACGAGGGCGGGACTCGTCGAACGGCAGGAGTGCGCCCAGGACGGTCGAGGCATGTTCGCGGTTCTGACCGATCATGGCTGGGACACGATCGTCGCTGCATCGCCGGACCACGTGGCCAGCGTGCGCCGGCACCTGGTCGACCAGCTCACCCCCGAGCAGTTCCAGGCGTTCGGGCAGGCCTGCATCACCGTCGCCGAGGCGCTGCGCGCCGGCGAGGACCGCCCCTAGTCGGAGGGGTCGGCGCCGTCCGCGTCGGCTGGGTCCGAGGGGCCGGCGGGTGCGTCAGGCTCAGCCGCGTCCGCGTCCGCCTGGTCCCTGGCGCGGCGGCGGCCCACGAGCCACGCGGCGATCGAGCCCGGTCCGTTCATCGCCCAGTGCAGGCCCATCGGAGCCAGCACGCTCCCGCTGAGCACGACGAGCAGCGCGAACAGGACCCCGGCACCGCCCGTGGCCAGGATCGTCACGAGCACGGTGGCCAGCCTGGCCCCCCATCCGGAGCCCAGCTGGCTGGTCAGGGAGTGCGCGCCGTGCATCTCGAGCGCCGGCAGGATGTGCCAGAGGCCGAACAGCAGCGCCGAGCCGAGCACCCCGACGACCGTCCCGTACATGCTCGTGAGCAGGCCCAGCAGGACCGAGCGGAACACGACCTCCTCCAGCAGCACGGTCCCCAGCGGGATCTCCACGAGCGACTTGCGGGCCAACTCGGCGCCGGTGGTGCCCACGATGCGCTCATCGGCGAACAGCGGATGGAGCCGGGGGATGGCCACGCCCGCGGCCATCGCCAGGGTGACGACCGCGATGGCCCCCAGCCCCCACGCCAGGCCCGTGAGCCAACTGCCCAGAGCCATCTCGGCAGGCGCGAGGCCCACCCGGTAGCCGAACAGCAGGAACGCCAGCGTCCACACGAGCGCCAGGGGCACGTACCACCGCCGGCTGACGTGGAACGTCGTGACGCTGGCCAGGAGCATGAGGACAAGCAGGAGCCCCAGCGTCACCTCATCCACGTTCGCCGGCGCTCCCCGGAGGGCCCTCGCCGGAGGGGGCCCCGTGAAGCTCGGCCTCGACCACCCGCGCTCGCGCCGTGACCGCGCGCTTCGCCGAGAAGCCCAGGGCCTTGAAGGCAGTCCCGATCAGGATCATCCCGATCACCATCTGGAGCGTGACCACGATCCGTGCGGTGTCGCTGACCGGCGAGATGTCGCCGAAGCCGACAGTGGTCAGGACCGTGGTGGCGAAGTAGATCCCGGCGATCTTGTCCACCCCCTGGGTGAACGCCTGCGGGTCGCCCTCGGAGATCGACACGTAGAGCAGCGCGAAGAAGCACAGGAACAGCCCGAAGACCAGTGCCAGCGCCACGAGGGCCGCCAGCACGGGCCGCGCCGAGCGGGACACGCGGGCGATCTGGCGGGCGAACACGACCAGGATGACCACGATGCCGATGAGGGCCGCCACAGCCCCGGCCGCGGCGGCGTTCTCCCCCTCGATCGGGAGCAGGAAGTAGACCGCGAGCGTGGCGGCAACCACCCCGAGGACGCGTGCCGCGGCAGCCAGGAGCAGCGGCCGGGGGATGCGCTCCTCGGCGGCAGCCTCGAACATCTCAGTCGAGCCGCTGCCCATCCGAGCCTCCCCTCCCAGTGCCTGGCCGCAGCCTATCCACTCGGCGCCCGACCTACAGGGCAAGGAAGGCGGCCACCACCACGAGCACCGCAACCACACCCTCGACCCCGCCGATCGCACCCGGGCGCATCCCGGGGCGCAGCAGGATCGCGCGCACCAGGGCAGGCAGGAACCCGACCAGCCACCACGGGCTGGCCAATCCGGCAACGAGCGCCAGGCCGACGTGCCACGCGACGTTGATCCGATGGAACGTCAGGTTGCCGGCCTCGCGCAGCAGCGACTTCACGTGCAGCACGGAGCCGACCAGGTAGCCGGCGACCACGATGGTCGCCTCGATCGTCGGGGCCGCCAGCGCATCGGCGAGGCCCGCCGGCCCGGCGACCACGGCCACGGCCAGCGGCAGCGCCACGACCGCCTGGGCGATCAGCAGGACGTCATTGGCCATGCTGCGCTCACCACGGCGCGCAGCCACGGCCAGGCCGACCGCCCACAGGACGGCCAGGATCGCTGCGGCACCGAGCAACCACGGCCGGGTCAGGGCCAGGGGCAACCCGAACGCCGCGGTGAGGCCCGCCCAGGGAAGCGCGCGGGCCCGCTCCCGGCGGGCGAGCCGACTCCACGAACCGCGCCGGACCCGCGCCGTGAGGGCGCGCCCGAGGTAGTAGCCCGTCGGGTAGGCGCACAGCCACGCCGCGAGGAAGAGCCATCCTGCCGGGCTGGCCCCCGCGACCGCGAAGCCGAACAGGACCGGGACGACCAGGAACGCCCACGCGCCGTGCTGCGGCGGGACGGCCGGGAGCCAGGCGGCCCGTTCCGCTCGCGGCGGTGTGCGGCCTGTGGACGCACCTGCGGCTGCGGCGCCGTACGTGACAGGGACGACGATCGAGCGGCCGGCCGCGCTGTCGCGCACGGATGCCAGGGCGGTGTACTCACCGGCCGGGATGGCGCCGAACCTGTCCGCGGTCACCGCGGCCCTACTCCGGGTCCGCCGACGGGACGAGGCCGAGCAGCTCGGCGCCGTCAGCATCCAGCAGCGCCAGGCGGTCCGCGCTGAGCGCGAACCCCCGGACCTGCTCGAGCAGGCGCACGTAGGCGGACTCGGCCACCATCGCCTCCGGTGGCCCGGCCATCATCGTCATCCCGAACGGCCCGAGCGCCAGGCTCCCGTCGGGGCCACCGGCGCACATCCCGAAGTACCGGTTGACCGGCGCCCTCCCGCCCGCGCGACCGTCCTGGAACCCGAGGGTGACGTGGAACGTGGCCCAGTCGACCGAGTCCTCCGCAGCGGTGACCAGGTCCCACTGGGTCCCCCACGGGAGGCCCTGAGCAGCGTCCGACATGGCCCCATCCTGACCCATGGGCCGACGCTGCACGCCTGAGGGGGCCGTGCTGCTGGGGCTGCGCCTGCGCCCGGAGCGAAAGGATGCCCATTTCTCCAACACCTAGGTTGCGTAAGTCGTCCCGACGACTACGATTCCCTCCATGCGTATTGCTGATGATGTGACGGGACTGATTGGCAACACTCCGCTCGTGCGCCTGAATCGCGTGACTGATGGGGCGGGGGGCACCGTGCTGGCGAAGCTCGAGTTCTTCAATCCGGGGAGCTCGGTCAAGGACCGGATCGGGTTGTCGATGCTCGACGCCGCGGCGGAGGCGGGCCTGATCGGCCCGGACACGGTGATCGTGGAGCCGACCAGCGGCAACACCGGGATCGCCCTGGCGATGGTGTGCGCGGCCCGGGGCATCAAGTGCGTCCTGACGATGCCCGAGACGATGAGCAAGGAGCGCCGGATGCTCCTGCGCGGCTACGGTGCGGAGCTGATCCTGACCCCCGGCCCTGAGGGCATGAACGGGGCGATCGCCAAGGCCAAGGAACTCGCCGACGCCAACCCGAACTACCTGATGCCCCAGCAGTTCGAGAACCCGGCGAACCCGGAGATCCACCGGGCCACCACCGCCCAGGAGATCTGGGACGACACCGAGGGGACCGTCGACATCGTGGTCGCCGGGATCGGCACCGGGGGCACCATCACCGGCGTCGGCCAGGTCCTCAAGGAGCGCAAGCCCGAGGTGCAGATCATCGCAGTCGAGCCGGCCGCATCACCGGTGCTCTCCGGCGGGGCCAAGGGCCCGCACCCGATCCAGGGCATCGGCGCCGGGTTCATCCCCGCCGTCCTGGACACCGCCGTGTACGACGAGGTGGTCACCGTCGACGCTCCCGACGCCATGGCGACCGCACGACGAGCCGCCGCCGAGGAGGGCCTGCTCGTCGGGATCTCCTCGGGCGCAGCGATCTGGGCGGCCACCAAGGTCGCCAGCCGCCCCGAGAACGCGGGCAAGACGATCGTGGTCATCATCCCCTCCAACGGCGAGCGCTACCTGTCCACCGCGCTCTTCGCCGACCTGGTCGACTAGCAGATGGCCCGAAGGGCGCGACAGGCCGCACAGCGGGGGGCCAGGGAGTCGGCGATGACGACGGCCCTGGGCGTCCTGTCCGACATGCGTCGCGACGTGGAATGCGTCTTCGAGCGCGATCCCGCCGCACGCTCGAAGACCGAGGTGGCCCTGCTGTACTCCGGGGTCCACGCCGTGTGGGCCCACCGGTTGTCCCACGCCCTGTGGCGCCGCGACCACCTCCTCGCGGCGCGGGCGGTGTCGCAGGCGGCCCGCAACCTGACCGGCGTGGAGATCCATCCCGGCGCCACCCTGGGCTCAGGGCTCTTCATCGACCACGGCATGGGCGTGGTGATCGGCGAGACCGCCGAGGTCGGCCAGGACGTCACGATCTACCACGGCGTCACCCTCGGGGGCACCAGCCTCGAACCCGGCAAGCGCCACCCCACGGTCGGCGACCGGGTCACCATCGGTGCCGGCGCGAAGGTCCTCGGCCCCATCGAGATCGGCCACGACTCCCGGATCGGCGGCAACGCCGTCGTGGTCCGCCCAGTGCCACGACAACTCCGTCGTCGTCGGCGTCCCGGGGCAGGTCATCGCCCGCACCAAGCCGCACACCGCGACCGACAAGCCCGACCTGCACCACGAGGACCAGCCCGACCTGATCGGCCAGGCGGTCGCCCAGCTCCTCGACCGCGTCGACAAGCTCGAGCACCACGTCACCGGCCACGTGAGCGAGTTCCACCTGCACTCCACGGGTCCGGGCCAGTGGGAGGAGCTCGAGGACTTCTCGATCTGACGGCAGGGCCGCGAGCTCACCGCACCCGGATGCTGACCCATCGCAGGCTCGTGGCGCCCAGGGAGTCGGTGACGCGGACGCGGATCCTCGTCGTCCCCTTCGACCGCGCCCTGCCCGAGACCGTGCCCGACCTGGACAGGGCGAGCCCCTTGGGCAGGGAGCCCCTGGATCGCTTCCACCGGTAGGCTCCGCTGCCGCCGGCGGCCACCAGCGTTGCCCGGTAGGGCTTCTTCCTGGCGGCCGTGGGAAGTGACGAGGTCTCGACGCTGAGTGCGGCAAGGGCCAGCGTCGACGGCACCATCACGGTCGGCGGGCTCGCGGTCGGCGTCGGCGTCGGGGTCACGGTCGGGGTCGGCGCCGGGGTCTCGGTCGGCGCCGGTGTCGGGGTGGGCGTAGGGGTCGGGGTGGGGGTGGGCGTAGGGGTCGGGGTGGGCGTCCCCATCCCGGTCCCGCTCATGCTCGCGGTGACCGTGTACCACCCGACACTGCCGTAGTCGCTGGATCCCACGGACCCTGCGATCCCGTTCCCGGTGCCCTCCACCCGAGCTGTGTACGTCCCAGCCGTGACCGCAACCTCCACTGAGGCACCGATGGATGCCACCACGTTGGCGGTCGCGTAGGCCGGGGCGGAGCCTGCGATCACCGCGCCGGCGGAGTCCATCAGGAGCAGGGATGCGTCCAGGTTCGGGCCGGGCCAGTGCGGCGCCACCGAGAGGGTGAGGGTCCCGGTCTCTGCTCGAACGGTGAACTCATCGGCGTCGGCGGTCCCGTTGACCAGGCCGATCGCGGAACCCGGGAGCGCCAGCCCCGTCGGGACGCTGACATCGTCGGGCACCAGCGGGGCCCCGTTGCCAGCGATGATCGCCAGGTCGTCCTCGGTGTTGTCGGCGCCGGCGTAGCTGCCGTTGCTCCACTGGGAGATGGGCTGGCCGTAGGGGGCTCCCATGATCGGTCCCCACCCGCCAACTCCCCGGAAGTAGTCCTCCGCCTGGAACCCGTCGTGCCGAAGGCCGAAGTTGTGGCCCGCCTCGTGGCTGGCGGCGTCGGCGATGTACTTGGCGTTGTTCGACAGCGCCTGTGGGTAGACCCACGCCGGCTGGTAGAACGCGTGGTTGTTGCTGCTGTCGAACACGCCCACGTAGGCCACGCCCCCGCAGCGGCAGGCAGCCTGCGCGGCGTCCGGGCTGATCAGGACCCGCGTCCCGAAGCGCAGGTCCGCCGAGCTCGAGCGTGTGATCGCGTCCTGGCCCGGGTCCTGGGTGGTGACGTCGACGTCGAACGGGGCGTAGTCCTCAGCGACTCGCTGCCAGACCTCGATGATCGCGTTGCGCTCGAGATCGGAGAAGGCCAGCGGATCGCCGTCGGTGGAGAACGGGGGTGCCGTCCACGAGGCCGACGTCGTGTTCCACGCGGTGTTGGCGATCAGCTGCCCGTCGAAGTCAAGGAGCAGGACGCGCTGGGAGCCCGGGCGGCTGTGCAGGGTGAACGCGTCCGCGACAGGGACGGCGCCCGCCTCCATCGCGGGCTCAACGTCCGGCGAAGCCTGCTCCACACCGGCGGGCAGCTCGTCGCGGAAGAACAGCGCCCCGCACTCGTCGACCCACAGGGTGCGGTCCCCGCGCAGCTCTGCGACCAGCTCACGGCCCGTGGTGCCCATCCGGGCGGCCACCCCGACGACGTCCGTACCGAGGCCCTGCACGGCCGCCTCACCCCGGGCCGGCGCAGGAAGGAGGCCGGCGCATTCCCTCACCGGGCCACCCGCCCACGCATCCTGCACCGGGACAGCGCCAGAGGCACTCCCGCACATGGTGGTCACGACCACGGCGGCGGCCAGGCTCCCAGCCGAGAAGGCGCGCAGCGAGTCGCCCCGCAGCCTGCCCGGAACGGCGGAACCACCCATAGTCCCTGGATTCGGGATCGTCGCAGGCCCGGTTGAGCCCGCGCCACGAACGGGTGCACGGTCGCGCCGAGCAGATCTAGGTCCCGCGCAGCTCGCGGACGAGCGACGCCATCTCCTGGTTGCCGATGCGGCCGCCCTCGTGGGCCAGCGCCGCATCCACGAGCCGGGCCTGCGGGTAGTCCCGCGTCCCCGAGCGCTCGAGCCGACCCTGCACCGGGCGGGACAGCAGGTACACGACCAGCAACGGCCAGATCAGGGAGAACGACAGCAACCAGAGCCACTTCGCCCTCGTGGACAGGTGTGGCTGGCGGACGAGGTCGACCACGGCAAGCACCCAGACGAGGGTCAACGGGATGACGATGACGACCAGGTAGGCGATCTCCTCGGGAGTCACAGGACGGCCCATCCCTTCCCGGCGACCTCGCCACGCAGCGCCTGCAGGCGCGCCAGCTCATCCGCACCTGGGCGCCGGCGACGCCGCCACCTCGCCCAGAGAAGGCTCACCCGCTCGATCACGAGGAACAGCGACGCCACGAAGAACGGGAACAGCACCATGGACGCGAGCCCCAGGGTCACGCCCGAGCTCTCCCCGGATTGGACTGAGAACAGGATCCACTCCCCGAGGAAGAGCAGGAGGGCCAGGCCGGGGACGACGGTCGCGCGCACTGCGGGCGCGATCCGCAGCCTGCTGGCGATCAGCACCAGGAGCAGCGGAACGGCTGCCGCGAGCAGCCCGAACAGGGCGAAGGGCGCGAGCAGGACCACGAGGACCAGGTCGCGCAGCCAGGCCCAGGACCTCGAGGGCGGGGCAGCGGCCGTGGCGACGGCATGGTCCGAGGTTCCGGCGGCCCGGATCGACTCCCGGTACTCGGCACCTGCTGCCACCAGCTCCCCGCGCCCGGTCTCGGCCACCCGGTTCAGCCGAGATGCCAGCAGCGCCCGGTCGCCGTACTGCATCGGTGGCGAGGGCGCAGGATCCACATCTGTGAGCAGCACCTCGGCCACCGTCTCCAGGGCATGGGCCTGCTCCCAGTCGGGGTAGTTCGGGGCGACGCGCCGCAGCCGGTCGTTGACCAGCGCGGTGAGGTCACGCACGGCGTCCCGGTCGTCGGCGCCGCCCACCACGAGGCCGCGGGCATCCACCCACCCGTCGAGGTCGAGGGGCGGTCCGACGTTGACCAGGGCGCGGGAGCGGAAGCCCGCCTTGTTCTCGTAGTGCACCCCGATGGGGAGGATGTGGATCCCCGGCACGCCCGACTCCCGGGCACCGAGCACGATCCGGGCGGCGCCCGTGCGCACCTCAGCCATGTGCGGCACGTCCTGGGTCACACCCTCGGGGAAGATCAGGACCAGGTCGCCGTCACCGAGCGCGCGATAGGCCGAGGCGAACATCTCGTCGTTGCTGGCCCGGGCACCGCCGTCGGCGGCCTTGTGCACGGGGATCATCCCGATCCCGCTGGCCAGGCGCCCGACGAGCGGCACCTTCCAGATCACGTCGCGGGCCACGACGCGGGGCATGCGGGGGGCGCTGTCCACCAGGAGCACCCCGTCGGCGAGTCCGCCGAAGTGGTTGGCCACGGCCAGGACCGGTCCGTCCGGGATCGGTTCCGCCGGCAGGTGCACGTCGATGTCCCGGTAGACCAGGTTGGCTGCCATCCGGGCCAGCCGCCGCGGCACGCCGCCGCGCTGACGGGTGGCCAGGGCCTCACCCATGCCCGCCTCCCCCGTACACGATGTCCGCCACGCTGACGAACCCCGCTGCGGACAGCACGTGCCACGCGCCGTGCAGCTGCAGCGGGCTGTCAGGGTCGCAGGTGGGGGCCCCGGTGCGTCCTCCCGCGTAGGCGAGGCCGGCTGCGGCGCCTGTCGCGGCCAGCAGGGCGCCCCGACTCCGGCTCCACCCGGGCAGGGGCACCTGCCCCCGAATCCGGCGGATGACGGGCGTGCCGACCGCAAGACCGAGCAGCACCGGGATCGGCCAGTCGTGCATCGCCCTCGCCCCCGGTGGCTGGGGCCCGTGGAAGGCCACGCTGCCGAACCCCACCAGGGCCAGGATCGTGCCGTACGCCAGGACCTCGCCGCGCCGATCCCGATCGCGGCCGCGGGTGCGGGCCAGCACCACGCCGGCCGCGGCGACGAACGCGAGGCTGGTCAGGGCGTTCACCGGCTGGGCGAGCCGCCCATCCCGGATCCGCTCACAGTCGCTGGAGCCGATCCGGTCCTGGGCGGCACCCGTCCGGGGTGGCGGATCGCTGGGGCGCTCGGGCTCGGGGTGCGACGGCATGGCGCAGAGTCTGCCGCACGCGCATGGCCGCGGCTGGACCAGCACGCGCAAGTCGGATCAGGCGTTCATGCCCTGCTGGACTGGACCCCCGGCCATGACCCAGGTGCCCGTGCCGCCGGCGACGTTGACCACGGAGTAGCCCTGGTTCGCCAGCCAGATCGCGACCTGCATCGAACGGGCGCCGGACTGGCAGATGAGGTGGACCTCGGACCCCTTCGGGATCTCATCGACCCGCACCGGCAGGACGCTCATCGGGATGCTGCGCGCTCCGGGCACATGCCCCGCGGCGTACTCGTGGACCTCTCGGACGTCGATCAGGTCGAGGCCACCGGCGTTGATCCGGGTGGCAAGGTCCTGGACGGTGATGGACTCAGTCATGGCAGGCTCCGTGGCTCGTCTCAGTGGGGTCACCAGTAGGATACATACCCCTAGGGGTATCCTCCAAACCTGCACGATCAGTGGTCAGACCGGCTCCCAGGTGTGCACGGGGGTGTTGGTGTGCATGCGTGCCGTGTACTCCAGCGTCATCCGGCGCAGCGCCTCCCAGCGGTCCATCCCGTGGGCCTCGAACGCGTGGACCGCATCCACCTGCCACTGCGCGCCGTTGCGCCCGGACGTGCATCGTCCCTCGATGATGCCCATCAGCCGCTCCCGGATGTCATCATCGACGCCCCACTGGCGCAGCCCCTCATGGGCCAGGGGCAGCAGGCGGCGCAGCACGAGCTCGGCGATGGGGACCTCCCCCATCTCGGGCCAGTAGACGGTCGTGTCCAGGCCGCGCAGGGCGGCGCGGGTGAAGTTCTCCTCGGCCGCGCCGAACGACATGCGCGACCACACGGGCCGCTCCTCCTCGGCCAGGTGGCGCAACGCCCCGAAGTAGAAGGCCCCGTTGGCCAGGGTGTCCACGACGGTCGGCCCGGCGGGCAGCACCCGGTTCTCCACACGCAGGTGCGGGAGCCCGCCGACGACGTCGTAGACCGGGCGGTTCCAGCGCCAGACCGTGCCGTTGTGCAGGCGCAGCTCACGCAGGGCCGGGGTGCGCCCCGCGGCGAGCTCGGCCTCGGGATCCTCGTCATCGAGCACCGGCAGCAGTGCGGGGAAGTAGGTCAGGTTCTCCTCGAACAGGTCGAAGACGCTGGTGATCCAGCGCTCGCCGAACCACACCCGGGGTCGCACCCCCTGCGCCTTCATCTCAGCGGGCCGCGTGTCGGTGGCCTGGGTGAACAGGGCGATCCGGGTCTCGCGCCAGAGCTCGCGACCGAGGAAGTACGGGGAGTTCGCCCCGAGCGCCACCTGTGCGGCGGCCAGGCACTGCGCGGCGTTCCAGGAGGACGCGAACTCCTCCGGGCTGACCTGCAGGTGGAACTGCACGCTCGTGCAGGCTGCCTCCGGCGCGATGGAGTCCGCGTAGGTCTCCAGCGACTCCTTCGGCCCGCGGATGTCGATGTGCAGGTCCTCCCCGCGCGCCAGGAGGAGCTGCTCGTCGAGCATCGCGTAGCGGGAGTTGTTGCTGATCGACTCCGAGGTCATGTGCTCGGGGCGCAGCGTGGGCAGGATCCCGACCATCACGATCCCCGCGCCCTGCTGATGGGCCCTGGCGTCACCGTGGTTGAGCTGCTCGCGCACCTGGTCCTCGTAGCGGCGCGCACCGTCGCCGACCAGGCTCTGGGGCGCGACGTTGATCTCGAGGTTGAAGCGGCCGAGCTCCTGGACGAAGGCCGGGCTGTCGATGCTCGCCAGCACCTCCGCGTTGCTCATGGCAGGTTCGCCCTCGGCATCGATGAGGTTGAGCTCGACCTCCATGCCGGTCAGGGGTGTCTCGAAGTCGAACTGCTCCTCGGCCAGCATCTGGGCCAGGACATCCAGGCAGCGATGCACCTTGTCGCGGTAGCGCTGCCGGTCCTCGCGGCTGAATGTGCGACCCGCAACGTCCTCACCCATGGGCCGAAGCGTGCCCCATCAGGGCGCCCCGGGTCGAGTGGGGGGGTCCGGGCCGTGCCACGAGTCGCGAGGAGCGGACGCCCGGCGCTCACACCGGGACGGCTGGACCTGTCGCGCGTGACGTCGCGTGCACCGCGGCGAGCATGCCACGCAGGAACACCGAGTTCAGGGGTTCGATGGCCCGCGCCGCCACCGCGGGGCGGCTGGCCTGCAGGATGCCCAACGCCCGGGCGAGCGCGTGCGGGCCCGCCCCGTCGAGGGTGTCCACCAGCAGCTCGCCGAACTTGCCGCGCTCGATGGCCATCGTGACCATCCGGTCGAAGGTGTTCTCCGGGGTGAACACCCGTGCCTCGCGGGGGACCATCGAGTGGGCCCCCCAGTTGCATCGCGCATCGCACACGCCGCAGCCCAGGCACTTCAGGGGGTCGACGATCGCCCAGTTCACCCGCAGCCCCTTGCCCCCGTTGTCCACCATCGTGATGGCGTCCGCGGGGCAGGCGTGGAAGCACTTCTTGCAGCCGCGGCACTTGTCGAGGTCGACGTGGGCGACCCAGTTCGACGAGACGATCGAGCCGGTGATCCCATGCCGGCGGATGGACTGCATCATCCCGCAGCAGCAGCCGCAGCAGTTGCAGATGTAGCTGATGCCGTGCTTGACGTTGTCGGCGGTCTGGGCCAGCCCGGCGGCCTTGGCCGTCGTGAGGATCTCGAGCCCCTCCTCGTTGCTGATCGGCTCGGCGATGCCGGCCCGGACGAGTGCGTCCGCGGCTCCGCCGAACGTCAGGCACGTGCGGGTGGGCGCGCCGCATGACTCGCCGATGAGTGCCGCGTGCGTCCGGCACGGGCACAGGGAGACGGCCACGGACGGCGCCTCGGCGACGATGTGGGTCGCGAGCTCCCAGTCCAGCACCTCGACCTGTGGGTCCTCGGGCAGGGCCTCCTCGCGCACGAGCGACCGGCCGATCTGGGTGCTGCCCCGGAACACCGCGTGCGCGAAGGACTCGTCGTCGAACATGTACTCGTGGAACAGCGCGGCGAGCTGCTCCATCGGGGCATCCTCACGCACCCGCATGAACGTGAACTCGAAGAACCCGATGACGACCGGGGCGAGGGCGACGTAGCGCTGCCCGTGGTTCTCGAGGTCCATCACCAGGCCCTTGGCGGCCATCACGTCGACCATCGGGCCCAGCTCGGCCTCCGTGCGGTCGGTCCGGCGGGCCAGGGTCGGCATCGAGCAGATCGTGGGCATCCGCGCCGCGACCTCGGCCTCCTCGACGGTGAAGAGCAGGCGCAGGATCTGCTGGAACACCGGGGAGTCGGGAGCCCCCGTGGGCATCCGGTCCAGGCGCTGCTGGAGGCGCTGGTAGGCGAGATCGGGATCGGCGAGCGTGTGCCCCATCGGGAGCCTCCTGGTCGTGCGGGTCCCCCCAGTCAACTCCCGGGGAGGGTGCCGTTCGCAGGGTCGAAGGTCACCCATGGCGACGCCATGGACCGATGTCCGCGATACTGCCGCCCATGCGATTCACGGCGACGATCGAGTTGGGCGGCAAGACCGCGACGGGGATTCCCGTGCCGGAGGAGGTCGTGCTGGGGCTGGGGCGCGGCAAGCGCGCGCCCGTCGTGGTCACCATCGGGGAGCACTCGTACCGGAGCACGATCGCGGCCTACAACGGCGCGTACATGCTCCCCCTGGCAGCCGAGCATCGTGAGGCGGCAGGAGTGCGAGCCGGCCAGGAGGTGGAGGTCGACGTCGAGGTGGATGACGCCCCGCGTGAGGTCGACGTCCCCGCGGACCTGGCTGCAGCGCTGGCGGTTGACGAGGCCGTGAAGGCGGCCTTCGACGGCCTCTCGTACAGCAACAGGCGCCGGATCGTCCTGTCCGTCGAGGGCGCCAAGGCTCCCGAGACCCGGGCACGGCGCATCGACAAGGCCCTCACCGAGCTGCGCGGCTGACCACAGGGGGCTCCTGGGGGTGGGGCGGGTCAGGTCAGGCTGCCGATCTCGAAATCGGCCAGGACCTCGTCGGGCTCACCCTCGCCCTGGTGCTCGCCGAGGTAGGCGGCGGTGCCGTCGGTGCCGCAGACCTCGATGATGCGTTCGGCGCCGCCTGGATGCGCCTCGACGAAGGCCGTCATGTCGTAGACGCCGGCACCGATGGCCACCCAGCAGTCCGCGGCGGCACTGTGCGTCGCCACCTCGCCGATGGAGTAGGCCGTCGGGGCAGACGACGGTTGGGCCGTGGAACCGGCTGACGCCGCCGATTCCCTGTCCCCGTCGTCGTCTCCCTCGCCGAGGCCGACACCCTGCCGGACCAGACCGACTTGGCACCCGAGTCACCGACCCGGAAGACCCAGAGGAGGTTGGCCAGGGCGACGACGACCCCGACGATCGCCACGGCGATCCGCAGCCCACGCCGCGGTGCCGGGCCGTCCGTGGGCGCACTGCGATCGATCAGCCACAGGGCAACGACCGCGACGAGCAGGACCGCGGCGAAGATCGGCATCTGGTCCCCGAGCTCGGCGTGGTCGAAGCCGGGCTCGCCCACGCGACCTTCGAGCACCTCACCGGACTCCTTCGCGGCGAAGCTCGAGCCGGCTGCGAGCACCCCCGACACGGCGACCAGCCAGCCGTACCGCGCGGAGAACCGTGGCCAGACGGCCATCACGATCAGGCCCAGGGCCGTGAGGGGGACAAGCACGACTGCGGCGTGCACGACCAAGGGATGCACGGGGATCCCGTTGATCAGGTCGAACGGCCCCCCAGAACCCTCGCTGAGCACCGGGACTGCTGCTGCGTGCATCGTGCGCCTCCTGATGATCGACCGCGAGGAGCCTCGCGACCACTGGGACAAGTGCAGCACCTGCGAGGTGAACTCCTGGGGACGCCCACGTCAGGTCCACGTCAAGCGGCTGGACCCGGGACGATACCGTGGCGCCCGGACGTTGTGCACCGCATGGGGGGATGCTGGAGGAGAAGGAAGCCCCGTGTCGACACCCCTGCCGTGGCCCGAGCGCGTTGACGCTGCCCAGCAGTACCTGGTCGACAGGGGGCACATCGACCCCATCGTCGCCGTCTCCACCCCTGAGGGCCGCCACCATGCCGGAGATGCCGGAGCACGCTGTGAGATCGGGTCGGTGACGAAGGTGTTCACCGCCCTGCTCCTCGCCGAGCTGGCGCGAACGGGCGAGGTGCACCTCGACGACAGCGTGGCGGACCTGCTCCCGGAGGGCACCCGTCTCTCCCGGGGCGTGGCCGCGATCACGCTCGAGCACCTGGCCTGCCACCGGTCCGGGCTGCCCCGCCTGCCCCCGGGCGTCATGGCCCGGAGCATCTCCCGCACCGCGCTGGCCGATCCCTACGCCGACATCGACGAGGATCGGCTCGTCGCTGCCCTGGCCCAGACCCGCGTGCGCGGCACCCCCGGTCAGGCCCCAGTTCGGTACTCGAACTTCGGGGTGGGACTGCTCGGGATGCTGCTGGGTCGAGCGACGGGGCTCGGCTACGAGCCGGCCCTCATGACCCGGGTGGTCGCACCTCTGGGCCTCGCGTCGACCTCGTTCGACGACGCCCCCCTGCATCAGGGCCACCATCGCGGCAAGCCGGTGCCGCCATGGCACATGGCTGCCATGGCCGGAGCAGGAGGCCTGAGGGCGCCGGCCGACGACCTGCTCCGCTTCCTCGAGTCCATCCGCGACGGTGGCGGTCCACTGGACGCCGCGATCGCAGAGACATTGAGGCCCCGCACGGAGCACGGCCGCATCGGCGTGGGCCTCGGCTGGTTCCTCCTCGGAGACGGGGACCTGCTCATGCACGACGGCGGGACGCTCGGCGCGCGCAGCGAGGTCCGCCTGGAGCGGCACTCGGGGACGGCTGTCGTGGTCCTCGCGGACAGTCGTCGCGGCACCGAACGCGCGGCGGGCATGCTGCTCAACCCTCGCTGACCGTCAGCCGTGAGGGGCATCCAGCGCCGCCTGCAGCGCGGCAGGCTCGGTCACCGGCAGGTCGCAGACGAACCCTCGACAGGGGTAGGCGGTCGGTTCCCCGCCGAGGGCGGGACGTCCTTCCAGCAGGGGCACGGTGGACGCGCCCTCCTCCCCCATCGCCACCACCAGGCCCGGCGACGTGTGGGCCAGCGCCACCCGGTGAAGTGCCGACCCGGCGGCCCCCTCGGGGGTGACGACCGCCACCTGGACAGGCCCTGCGAGGCGGGCGGTGATGCTCGACCACGCCCAGCCGGCGAAGCGCGGGGAGGAGCGCGCGATCGGCATCAGCGACGCGAGAGCCGAGTCGGCAGCCTCGAGGTATCGGGCCTCGCCCGTCAGCGCCCCCAGCGTGAGCAGCGCGTGCGCGGTGCCCGAGGCGCCGGACGGCGTGACACCGTCGCTGGGGTCCCGCGGCCGCCGAACGAGGAGGGGCGCGTCAGCTGACGTGTCGAAGAAGCCGCCCTCGCCGTCATCGAACCGGTCGAGGACGACGTCCAGCAACGCCCTGGCCGCCACGAACCAACGCTCACCACCGGTCACCTGGTACAGCGCAAGGAGCCCCTCGGCGAGGTCGGAGTGGTCCTCGAGAACCCCCGCTGCATCGGCACTGACCTGTCCGGCGAGCGAGACCCTGACCAGCTGACCGGTCGAGGGATCCCAGTGGGATCCGACGAGCAGGTCCGCGCAGTCGACCGCGGCGGCGATCCACGCCGGTTCGTCGAGGAGCGCTCCGGCCTCGGCCAGGGCCGCGATGGCCAGGCCGTTCCAGGCCGTCACCACCTTGTCGTCGCGCGCCGGTTGCTCCCGACGCCGCCGGGCATCGAGAAGCGCAGCCCTGGCCCGGGCCCACCGATCCGGGTCGTCGGGGTCGCTGCGCAGCTGCAGGACCGACGCCCCCCGCTCGAAGGTCCCACCCGGGGTGACCTCGCACAGGTCGGCAACCCACGCCCCGTCCTCAGGTCCGAGGACCTCCACCAGCTCCCGTCGCGTCCAGACGTAGGAGGCGCCCTCCCGCCCCTCGCTGTCCGCGTCGAGCGCGGAGGCGAATCCCCCCTCAGGTGTCCGTAGCTCGTCGAGGAGGAATCGCGCCGTCTGCGTCACGACGCGCTGGGCCAGGGAATCGCCGGTCGCACGCCACCAGTGCAGGTACACGCGCAGCAGCAGGGCGTTGTCGTAGAGCATCTTCTCGAAGTGCGGGACAATCCAGTCGGCGTCCACGCTGTAGCGTGCGAACCCGCCGGCGAGCTGGTCGTACATCCCGCCGCGCGCCATCGCCTGCATCGTCCGGCCCGCCATCGCCAGCGCGCGAGGGTCCGGCTCGCCGGCAGAGCGGCCCAGGGCGTCGGCGCGCAGGAGGAACTCCAGCACCATCGACGGCGGGAACTTCGGCGCGCCACCGAAGCCGCCGCGCTCGTGATCGAACTGCCCCGCCAAGGTGTCCACTGCTGCGCGGACATCACCGGGGCTGGGCTCCGGCCCCAGGCCGCCCCGGGGACGTCCCCGCTGCGAGAGGGCCTCGTGGACCTGCCGAGCAGCGCCGGCGATGCGCTGCCTGTCGGTGCGCCAGGCGGCGTCCACGCCGCGCAGCAGGTCGGGGAATGACGGCAGCCCGCCGTGCGCCACGGGAGGGAAGTACGTCCCCGCCAGGAACGCATGCCCGTCGTGGTCGAGGAAGACCGTCATCGGCCACCCCCCGCTGCCCGAGAGCACCTGCGTGGCCTCCATGTAGACCGCATCGATGTCCGGACGCTCCTCGCGGTCGACCTTGATGCTCACGTAGTGCGCGTTCATCAGGGCGGCGGTGCGTGGGTCCTCGAAGGACTCGTGGGCCATGACATGGCACCAGTGACAGGCGGAGTACCCGACCGACAGCAGGATGGGCACGTCCCGGCGCCGGGCCTCAGCAAACGCCTCGTCGCACCACGGCCACCAGTCGACGGGATTCTGTGCGTGCTGGCGCAGGTACGGGGAGAGCTCGTCACCCAGACGGTTGGCCATGGCCATCACTTTCGCGCACGCGTCACGTGAGCGCGAATGCTGGGACGGACCGCTCCTGCATTCACCGCTGCGAACCCGCGGATCCGCGCAGCCACCGCCGGTCCTCACCGACCGGCCGACCTGGGGCGGGTGGTGTCCACCATCCTGGACATGGCCTAGGTGCGATGTCCGCCGTGGACAGGACGGCTCCCGGGCTCACCCTTCGAGGGGGACGCCGCCGCCTTCGAGGTCGGAGCGTTGGACGCGGCCGTCCTTGATGGCGGCGAGCAGGGCGTGGAAGTCGTCCTGGTTCTGGTCGGCGTAGGTTCCGGCGAACTCGATCATGGCCTTGTCGAAGGAGGCGCCGGACCCCAGGTAGGCGGTCAGGGCCTTGGGTGCACCGGAGCGGGCGTGGGCCCGGGCCAGGGTCCAGCCGCAGATCCGGGCGTAGACCTGGAACCCGACGAGGTCCATGGTCTCGAGGTCCGCGGAGGTCTTCCAGTCCCACATCTGGCGGACGTAGAAGTCGAACGTGTCGCCGGTGGGGGTGGTGGCCTGGGTCCAGCCCAGCAGGACGTCGCTGGCGGCCTGGATCATCCGCTGGCCCTCCACCACGCGCTGCCCGTGGTGGCCGAATTCGCTGGCCGGCAGCACGGATTCCAGGACCGAGGGCCCGGCCTGCTTGAGCTGCAGGACCAGGTCGTCGTTGTCGTCGTCGCTGTTGACCAGCAGGGCGATGAAGCACCTGGTTCCCACGCTGCCCACCCCGACGACCTTTCGCGCGGCATCCACCGCGTGGAAGCCGCGGATCAGGGCCGCCCGGTCGGGGGACAGCGTGGTGATGTAGTTCTCCAGCACCTCATCGAGATAGGTGCGCACCGCAGTCTCGTCCGTGGTCTGGGCGATGTCGGCCAGGGACACGACCTGCGGTGGTTGGCTGATCAGGTGCAGGGCCCCGTCGGTGCCCACCCGGGTGTAGCGCGACACCGCCTTCGCGCTGGTCCGCGACTGCCCCTTGTCGACCAGCTTGCGCATCTTGGCCACCCGGGCGGGGTCGACCTCGACCGACCACCGGTCCAACAGCCCCTGGGCGGTCATCCGCGCGTACCACACGTCCAGACGGTTCATCGCAGCGAACTGCGCCACCGCGGTGCGGTAGGTCAACGCCACGGCGCGCACCAGCTCGTCCTGCTCCTTGACAGTGAACCCCTTGTGCCGGGCTGCGACGGCGAAGCTGGCCACGAGCCGCTGGACATCCCACTCGAAGGGTCCGGGCAGCGTCTCGTCGAAGTCGTTCAGGTCGAAGATCATCGTCCGATCAGGTGAGGCGAAGCCGCCGAAGTTGGCCAGATGCGCATCCCCGGTCAGCTGCACCGTGAGATCGGTGTGCGCCCGGCTGCCCAGGTCGGAGGCCATGATGGCCGCCGCACCCCGGTAGAACGCGAACGCCGAGCTGGTCATCCGCTCGTACCGCAAGGGCACCAGCTCGGCCAGCCTGCCGGCCTCCTGCGCCTGCAGCAGCCCAACCGGATCGGGTCGATCCGGTTGGGCCACCCACGCGCCCAAGCGGGATCGGGGCACGTTCCTGCGTGCCTGTCGCCCCACCTCCCACTGCTGGGCCTTGGCGCTGAGCTCTGCGGCGTTCGCTGTCGGACATCGGACCTCCTGAAGGAGCCATCAAGGTGAAGTGTGGGGATGATAGTCGCGTCTGTCCTGAGCGGGCGAGGTTGCAGATGACCCGTCGACTTGGCCACGACGTGCAACGACGCCGCCCCGGGGGCGGCGCGTTCGGGCGCAGCGGGGCCCCTCAGGCGGCGAGCCACGGCAGCTCGGGCGACGGATGCATTGACTTTCCTGCCCTCGCCTCGGGTAAGTCCCGGCGCGTGAGGCCGTGCCTCGACTCGGATGCCGATCACGGGTGCTCCGACGTGCTCGACGGGCTCAGCCGGCGATGCCCGCCGCCGTGGCCGTCTGCTGGGCCGCTTCGTGGAGCTCCTTCTCCGCCTCGACGCTCGCCGGCGTCAGGTCGAACTCGACCTTCTTCACCGAACCGGTGAACGGGTAGGGGCCTTGTCCCGGTAGGCGGTGTCGACGGTCATCCCGTTGTCCCGGCCGATATCCATCCCGGCGTAGAACGAGAACCGCAGGGCGACCGTGTGCTCCATGCGACCGCCGCCGATCTGGGAGCCGTTGGCCCACAAGGTCACCTCTCCCCCGGTTCCGGGCTTGGTGGCATCTGCGTCGAACTGCATCCGGATGGACACCTCACCTGTGGGCAGGGGCTCGGTGAAGACCTGGCTGTACTGCTCGACGGCCATGAACGAGTAGCTGTGGTGCAGCAGGCCGTCGCCGTCGACCCAGAGCGCGAACCCGCCCATGTCGTCCGCCTCCGCGACGATCACGCCCTCCGCGCTCCCCGCGAGGCCGGCCCAGGAGCTCAGCCGGCGTGCGCCGCGATCTGGTCGCGGGCCGTGGCCAGGACCGCCTCGGGGGTGAAGCCGAACTTGGTCTGCAGCTCCTTGAGCGGAGCCGAGGAGCCGAACGTGCTCATCCCGATGACCGCACCCTGGGGGGCGTAGCGGTCCCAGCCGATGGTGGACGCCTGCTCGATGGCCACCCGGGACTGGATCGCGGACGGCAGCACGGACTCCCGGTAGTCGGCGTCCTGGCGCTCGAACAGCTCCCACGAGGGCATGCTGACCACGCGTGAAGGGACCCCCTCGGTGGCCAGTGCCTCGTAGGTGCCGACCGCGAGCGCGACCTCGGACCCGGATGCGATCAGGATCACCTGCGGCGTGGCGCCATCGGGAGGGTCGGCCAGCACGTACGCGCCGCGGGCGAGTCCGGCAGCGGAGGCGTACTTCGTGCGATCGAGGGTGGGCAGGGCCTGGCGGGACAGGAACAGCGCAACCGG
Organism: uncultured Actinomycetes bacterium; assembly: GCA_963700395.1. Lineage (GTDB taxonomy): Bacteria > Actinomycetota > Actinomycetes > S36-B12 > CAIYMF01 > Prado023. The sequence goes on from CAVOXI010000001.1 coordinate 1,164,568, forward strand.
GCTGTGGCGCATCGGCATGAGCACCCGCCAGGCCTCGGCCACCTCGTTGGCGTCGCACGGGCGGATGTCGATCAGGTACGGGACCGCCCGCAGCGACAGGATCTGCTCCACGGGCTGGTGCGTGGGGCCGTCCTCCCCGACGCCGATGGAGTCGTGCGTGTACACGTGGATGACGGGCAGCTCCATCAGGGCCGAGAGCCGGATCGCGCCGCGCTGGAAGTCCGAGAAGATGAGGAAACCCGCCTGGTAGGGGCGCACCTTCGACAGCGACAGTCCGTTGGCCACGCACCCGGCCGCGTGCTCACGCACCCCGAAGTGCAGGTTGCGCCCGGAGCGGTCGCTCGCAGAGAAGTCACCGGCCCCGGCGAAGGTCATCCGGGTCTTGGTCGACGGGGCGAGGTCGGATGCCCCCCCGAGCAGCCACGGCACCCGCTGCGCCACCGCGTTGAGCACGGTGCCGTTGGCCTCCCGCCCGGCCAGCCCCTTGGTGTCAGCCGGGAACGTCGGGAGGTCGGCGTCCCACCCGTCGGGCAGGGTGCGCTCCTGCATGTGCTCGATCTCGGCGGCCAGCTCCGGGAACGCCAGCCGGTAGGCGGCGAACGTCGTCTCCCAGTCCTGCCGCGCCCGCGCACCGCGCGCGCCGATCCCCTCGCGGAAGTGCTGGTAGACCGCGTCAGGGACGAGGAACTGCGCGTCCTCCGGCCAGCCGTAGAACCGCTTGGTGCCTCGGACCTCCTCGACGCCCAGGGGCTCGCCGTGCGCCGCGGGGGTGCCCTCCTTCGTCGGCGCCCCGTAGGCGATGCGGGAGTCGACGATGACCAGCGTGGGGCGCTGCGTCTCGGAGCGGAAGGTGCGCAACGCGCGTGCGAGCATCCGGCGGTCGTTGGCATCGCCCACCCGCAGCACGTTCCAGCCGTAGCCGAGGAACTTCGTGGCGATGTCGTCGGAGAAGGCCAGCTCCGTGGAGCCCTCGATGGTGATCTCGTTGCTGTCATAGATCCAGCACAGGTTGTCCAGGCGCAGGTGCCCGGCCAGCGACGCGGCCTCCTGGGCCACGCCCTCCATCATGCAGCCGTCCCCGCCGAGGGCGTAGACGTCGAAGTCGAAGAGGTCGAAGCCGGGCTGGTTGTACCGGGTTGCCTGCCACTTGGAGGCAATTGCCATCCCCACGCTGGTGGCATACCCGGTGCCCAACGGGCCGGTCGTGCACTCCACGCCCGCGGTCCACCGGTACTCCGGGTGGCCGGGGGCCCTCGAGTCCAGCTGACGGAACTTCTTCAGGTCCTCCAACGTGATCGACATCTCGCCGAGGGTCTCGTACTTGGGGTTCACGGCATGCACGCCGGACAGGTGCAGAAGCGAGTACAGCAGCGCCGAGGCATGCCCCACCGAGAGCACGAACCGGTCCCGGTTGGCCCAGATCGGCGCCTGCGGATCGAATCGCAGGAACTCCTGCCACAGCGTGTAGGCGACCGGTGCCAGCGCGATCGGCGTGCCCGGGTGGCCGGAGTTCGCCGCCTGCACCGCGTCCATCGCCAGGGTCCGGATGGTGGCGACGGCCAGGTCGTCGGGGTCCGTGATCGAGGTCGGGTTGGACTCACGGGTCGAGTCGGGCATGGCGCTCCTCACGTGTCGGGCGGGTTGCTGCTCCGCGTCGCAACCTACGGCTCAGGGGATCGCTTTCGGCGCCGGGACCAGCATGACCTCGACCTCGCTGCGGTCCCCGGACCATAAGGTGTGGAAGATGCCCGGCTTGTCGACGCGCTGGTAGGTGTGGGCGCCGAACAGGTCGCGCTGGCCCTGGATGAGCGCGGCGGACGTGCGCTCGGCACGCAGGCCGTCGTAGTAGCTCAGCGATGAGGCGAAGGCGGGGGTCGCGACCCCGTTGAGCGCGGCCTGCGCGACCACGCGGCGCCACGCCGGGACTCGGGAGCCGACCGCCTCCGCGAAGCCCGGGTCGGCCAGCAGCAGGGGCAGCCCGGGATCGCGCTCGTAGGCCTCGGTGATCCGGTTGAGGAACCTGGCCCGGATGATGCAGCCGCCGCGCCAGATGCGCGCCATCGCGCCACGGTCGACGTCCCAGCCGAAGGCCTGGCTCGCCGCGGCGATGTGGTCGAAGCCCTGCGAGTACGCGACCACCTTCGACGCGTAGAGGGCCTGACGGATCTCCTCGATGAACGCTGCGCGGTCGTCCACCTGCCACGTCCCGGCATGGGCAGGCAGCGTGCCGCGCGCGGCCACACGCTGCGGGACGGAGCTGGACAGGGCACGGGCGAATGTGGCCTCGGCGATGCCGGTGATCGGTACGCCGAGGTCCAGCGCGTTCTGCACGGTCCAGCGCCCGGTGCCCTTCTGGCCCGCCTGGTCGAGGACGACGTCGATGAACGGCCGCCCGGTCCCGGCGTCGACATGGGCCAGCACCTGCGCGGTGACCTCGATCAGGAACGACTCGAGGTCACCGGTGTTCCACTCGGCGAACACCTCCGCGAGCTCGGCGGGAGTGGCCCCGAGGCCCTGGCGCAGCAGGTCGTAGGCCTCGGCGATCAGCTGCATGTCGGCGTACTCGATGCCGTTGTGCACCATCTTCACGAAGTGCCCGGCCCCGTCCGGGCCGACGTGGGTGCAGCAGGGCACACCGTCGACCTTCGCTGAGATGCGCTCGAGCATCGGGCCGAGCGTGGCGTAGGACTCCGCAGAGCCCCCGGGCATGATCGACGGGCCCGTGAGGGCGCCCTCCTCGCCGCCGGAGATCCCGGCGCCGACGAAGTGGAAGCCCTTGACCCGAAGGTCGGCCTCCCGGCGGCGGGTGTCCAGGAAGTGCGAGTTGCCACCGTCGACGATGATGTCCCCGGGCTCCAGGCTCGGCAGCAGCGCGTCGATCACGGCATCCGTGGGCGGGCCGGCGACGACCATGAGCACGATCCGCCGGGGCCGCTGGAGACTGCCGACGAATTCCTCGACGGTGAACGAGGGGACGAAGTCGCCCTCCGCTGCGTGGGCGGCCATGAGCGCCTGGGTGCGCCCAGGGGAGCGGTTGAACAGGGCCACGGTGAACCCCCGGCTGGCGAAGTTGCGGGCCAGGTTGGTGCCCATGACGCCCAGGCCCAGCACGCCCACATGGGCGGTGGCGGTCGTCGCGGTGGTCTCGGTCATCATCGCTCCTCACAGTCCTGCTCGATCATGTTCCCCCGACTCCCCGCCCTGAGGCTCGTCCGCCCCCAGGCACTCCCGCCACCCGGGGCGGCCGACGAGCAGCGCGTCCGCGTCGTCGGGACCCCACGACCCACGCGGGTAGGGCACAACCGGGGAGGGGTGGTCCAGCAGCGGCTGCACGATGCGCCAGCTCTCCTCGACCGCGTCCTCCCGGGCGAACCGGGAGGTGTCACCGCGCAGGGCGTCGAGGAGCACCTGCTCGTAGGGCGCCCGGGCGTCACCGACCTGCGCGGCGAAGTCCAGGTCGAGGTGCACGGTCTGCAGGTCGGGCGAGTCGGCCTTGCGGCCCTGCAGGAGCACGGTGAGCCCGGGGACCGGACCGATCCGCAGGACGAGCTCATTGGCGGGGGGCCGCTGGCCGCCGAACACCCCGAACCCCATCGAGGGCGGCTCCTTGAAGATGATCCGCACCTCGGTGACGGTGCATGCCAGGGCCTTGCCCGCACGCAGGAAGAAGGGCACCCCCGACCAGCGCCAGTTGTCGATGCCCAAGCAGAGGGCGGCGTAGGTCTCCGTCGTCGAGTCCGGCTTCACCCCGTCCGCCTCCCGGTACCCCTCGTACTGCCCGCGCACGTAGGCGGCGGGATCGGCCGCCTCGATGGCGCCGAGCAGGTCGCCCTGCCGGTCGTGCACGTGCGAGCCACGCGACGGGGGCTCCATCGCCACCAGGCTCAGGACCTGCAGCAGGTGGTTGGGGACCACGTCCCGCATCGCGCCGACGCCGTCGTAGAACGAGCCGCGGGTCCCCACGTCGAACGACTCGGACATCGTGATCTGCACGCTCTCGACGTACCTGCGGTTCCACAGCGGCTCGAGGAACAGGTTGGCGAACCGCAGGTACAGGATCCCCTCGACGGCCTGCTTGCGCAGGAAGTGGTCGATGCGGAAGATCCGCGACTCATCGAGCACGGCATGCAGCCGCTCGTTGAGGGCGCGCGCCGACGCGAAGTCGTCGCCGAACGGCTTCTCGAACGCGACCCTGCCCTCGCGCAGGAGGCCGACGTCGTGCAGCCGCGAGGTCACGGTCTCGAACATCGCCGGCGGGATCTCCAGGTAGAACAGCGGGCGCTCGCACCCGCCGAGCGCCTGCACCAGGGCGGAGTAGGTGGCGTCGGCCGCCGTGTCGCCACGCAGGTAGCTCAGACGGGCCCCGAGCCTGGCGACCACCGCCGGGTCGACGTCGACGCCCCGCTCGGCCAGGGACTCGGCGAGGCGGGCGCGCAGGTCCTCGTCGCTCCAGTTGCTGCGTCCGACGCCGATGATCGGGATGTCCAGCAGGCCGCGTGCCTCGAGCTGGTACAGCGAGGGCAGCGTCATCTTCCTGGCCAGGTCGCCGGTGATGCCGAAGATCACCAGGGCGTCGGACTGCTCTGCCAAGGCATGCTCCTGAGTGGGGGTCCGTCAGGCGCCGGACGGCGGGCCGCACTTCCGCCCGATCGGCGATGACGTGACTGTACGTCGGGGCGGGGTGAGGACGACAGTGGTCGCGGGCTCCAGGGGCCCTCCCGGACGCAGACCCCCCTGGGCCGGCCGGTGCCCGGGCCATCCGGCCCGCTGGCTCAGTGCGGCGTCGGCTCGGCGTAGGTGGCGCTGAGGGACTCGAAGAACGCGCCAGCCAGCCGCTCGAACCCGAGCGCGTCCATGCGGATCCGGTCGCCGTACTTGATGCCCAGGACCGACCGCGACGGATCGAGCCGGATGGACCTCTCCGCGGTCAGGATGCCGTCGTGGCTCAGCAGGGAGGCGACCAGCACCCGTACCTCGTTCATGGCGTTGCCGTCCTTGCGCTCCTGGCCGCGGCTGCGATGCACGAAGTGACTGTCGAGGGCGATCACCATGTTCGCGAAGTACTCGGGCTCGAGCGCCTCCAGCGCGGTGCGGACGTCTCCTGCCCCCGCCCCCCCGGTCGCGCTGACAGCACTGGCCAGCACCGTGAACGCCGACACCTGGTCGGCGATCCGGTGGCGGGCGTCGTCGATGTACTGCTGGGGGTAGGAGTTCAGGGAGAGCATGAGTGCACCTTAGGTGCCGCTCCCCGAGAGCGACACCGGGCGAGAGCGCCACACCTGTCGCACGGCCGATCCCACCGCCGCAGGATCGGGGGTGACCGTCAGGCGAAGACCGGCCCCACGGGTGGGTAGGCGGCCGTCAGCAGGCCCCGGATCGTCGACAGCGGAGGCGTGGGGTTCGACGTCGGGGACTGGTATCCCGTGTCCAGGCGCATCGGCTTGCCCCAGGCGGTGACATCCTCGATCGTGGGGCCGGTGGCGGCACCGGCCAGCGCCTGGAACCAGTCCGTGCGCGCGTAGGTGATGTCCCCGCCGATGCACACGAGCTCCACCCAGGACGGGTCAGCGAGGCAGACGCTCTCGTAGGGGTCCTCGTGGTGGCGCTCGAGCACCACGAGGTCGGCAACCCGACCGATTGTCAGGGCGCCGAGGTGCTCGTCGAGACCGGCGACCCGGGCCGCCACCGAGGTCACCATCGCGACCAGCGCGTCGGCGCCGACCGGATGGCCCTGACGCGCCAGCTCGCGGCGGGCGACCTTCATCTCGGCGAGCAGGCTCGTGGATCCAGAGGGGAGCCAGTCCGCACCCAGCGCGACCGGGACCCCCGCGTCCAGGGCCTCGCCGGCCAGCGTGGTCTGGGCGTAGAGCCGCAGGTTCGACTGCGGCGACCAGACCAGGCGGCAGCCGGCGTCCGCGACGGTGCGCCAGTCGTCGGCGCTCAGCGCCGTCCCGTGGATGATGTTCGTGGCCGGGGTGGCCGCCCCGAGGTCCAGGAACCTGCGGAACTCGGCCTCGCTGCGCTCGTCGCCACGGGCCCCCTCGGACAGGTGCAGGTAGAAGGCCGTGACCTCCCCGGAGGTGACCTGGCCCAGGATGGTGCGCAGCCGCTCCATGTCCCGCGACGTGGCCGACGGCAGGTCGATCATGGAGCGGGCGCGATGCGCGCCGAACGCCCACAGGTCGACGTTGCGGACCAGCGGCTCGGCGGCGGCGGTGCTCGCCCGCGACGCGCCCTGGATGCCGGTCACGCCCCCGACGAGCGCCCGCACCTCCGCGTAACGGGTCTGCGTGCCCGGGGGCACCGCCTCGATCAGGACGTTCTGCGGGTCGCGCACGAGGGCGCGGTAGACATCCGAGCCCCGCCACCGGTAGCGGTTTGCGTAGAGCGTCGGCGGCTCCCACGCGGCGAACACGTTGAACTCCGGATGACCGTGCAGGTCGAGCATCCCGGGCATGATCACGCCGTCCGTCTCGTGGACGGTCACCGAGGACGGCTTCGTCCGCGACACGCCCTCGATCACGCCGTCGGCGACGGTGACGTAGCCACTGGACCACGCGGCATCCGGGGTGATCACCGCGCCGTGCAGCGCGAAGGGCGCCGGAGGCATGGCCCGCGGCCTGGGTGGGGGTGGACCGACCTCGTCGATCACCCCCAGGCTGTACTGGGCCTCGAACAGGTCAGCAGGGTCGCGCTCGGGCGCCATGGCCACCTCCTGGGTGCTGCGCCGATGGTGCCATGCACGCGTGGTGCGCGCCAGCCCCGTGCGGCGTAGGGTCGCCCCAGCCACCCGACGGCTGACTGCGCGATGGGACGGAACCGTGAGACGCATCCAGGTGGACATGTTCGAGGTCCAGCTCGGTGCCGCGCTGCTGGTGCAGCTCAGCACGCAGCACGGGCCTGTCCGGGTGCTGGCCGATGCCGGGGTGAAGGCCAGCGGCTACCCGGTGGACCACGTCCACGGCAAGCTGCAGGACGCCTTCGACGCCTTCGGCGACCCGAGCCGCACCCTCGACCTCATCATCGGCACGCACTACGACGAGGACCACCTCGTCGGCCTCGTGCCGATCATCGCCGACGAGTCGATCGCGATCGGTGAGGCGTGGATGCCCCCGGTGGCCAATGACGCCCAGCCGCCCCGCGACGGTCGTGCGGTCGGCGAGGAGGACCTGCTGGTGCGGCAGTTCGCCGCAGGGGACGGCGCCGAGCGGCTGGACGCCTACCTGGCTGCCAAGCACGCCGTCTGCCAGCGGACTGCGGGCCTGGAGCGGACGGCCGACGAGTTCCGCAGCGACCGCCCACGCGCCGTCCGGCCCGACCTCGACCCCGGCCCGGCCCCCCGCGGGATCCGGGACCCTGCCCAGTGGGCACGGGTCTTCCGGGCCCACTCCGAGGACGCCGGCATCACGCTGGGCCCGGGCGCCGGGGACCAGACGCACGCCGGCGCCCTGTTCGAGATGCGCGACGACGAGGGGCTGTCCACGCCCGAGGCCCGGTCCGCTCCGGAGGCGTCGGGCGAGCTCGACCGGGAGCTCCCGCAGCGGTGGGCCGCCGACCGGTCGCGGGCAGCTGCCGACGCCCTCGACCTGGCGACCATCCGACAGGCGGCGGCGCGCGACGCGATCAACGCGATCGCGCTCGCCGAGGTGGTCGCGGCACTCACGGCCCGGGAGATCCCGATCCGGTGCCCGATCATCCCCGACGGCACGCCCCAGCAGTACCGCTGGCGTGCGACGGAGAAGCGCTTCCTCCCGTCCTCCCGGGCGGGCGGCACGGGTCCACGCCTGACGCTGCTCGGACCGTCGGCGTCCCTGGTCAGCAAGCACAGGCACCGGCTCCCGCTCGGCCAGTACCTGGATCGATCGGCCAGGGAGCAGATCCCGATCCAGTCGATCACGCCGAGCAACCAGCTGAGCTTCGTCGTGCGCCTGTCCCACGCCGGCCAGGCGATCCTGGTCAGCGGCGATGCCGGGTTCGTCGACTTCGCCCCGCCGCGGGGCGACTACTTCCCCGCACTGCTCGACGCCCTGCTGCCCCTGCACCTGGTCCAGGTGGCCCACCACGCGGGCAACAACGCGCACTTCTACCGCGCCCTGCTCGAGGCCGGGTACGGCGAGCAGGGGGCGGATTCGCTGCTGCTCCTCTCGCACGCCACGCGGGACAAGTTCCGCCCGTCGGCCGAGTTCGAGATGTTCCTCGACCAGGTCCGCACCGCGGGGCAGGGCACCCGGATCCTGTTCACGAGCACGCCCTCCGCGAGCAAGGTGCACGCCTACCGCGACGCGTTCCACCCCGTCGTCGGGGCGGCGGCCACGGTCGGGGACATCCGGATCGCCTTCGATGGGGACCGCTGGGTGGTCGAGCGCCACGCGATCCGGGCCTGAGGGTCGCAGGCCGATCAGCCCGTGGCCCTCACAGGTGCGGCCAGGTCTGCCACCTGCGGGGCACCGCGACCACCATCGTGGCGCGCTTCTCCTGTGCCGAGTGGCCCTCCCGATCGGCCCACGCGAGCAGGTCGCGCCACCACGGTGGGCAGCCCGGCGGGAGGTCGCGCTCGGGGATGGCGGCGAGGTCCCCCTTGCGCCACCGATCGGCATACGGCAGCAGGTCGACCGGTCCCTCGGGTGTGACATGTCCGGCGAGGTCGGGCAGTCGTGCGTTCCAGTCGGCCAGCAGGCTCGCGGTCGTCTCCGACAGCGGCTTACCCGTGGCGGCGGCCGCACTCTCCGGGTAGGTCGGGTGGCGCACCGCGGCCAGGTGCAGCCGCTCTGCTGTCGCGGGCTGCGTGCCGGCCCACTGCCGGTACGCCGTGCGGGCCAGCCGGCCGAGGGCCACGACCGCCGTCACCTCGGTGTCGACGAGCAGCGCATCCAGCCAGCGGTTCCGGTACGCGGCGATGGCCGCATCGTCCGCGTGCTCCTCCCCGCCCTGCTGGCCGAAGACGCTGTACAGGAACGCGTTGACCATCACGTAGCTGTCGGTGATCCCCACCTTGGCCAGCATCCCCTGGACCCGTTGGCCGGCCTCACCGACGAGGATGCGCCGGCTGATCGACTCGTGCGTGGCCGGGTCCTGGCCCAGGACCAGCACCCGCGCCGACCCGTCCAGGCGGCCGCGGTGGAAGATCGGTCCCCACTCCACGCGGAAGTCCGCGCTCGGGTACACCTCCTCGCCCGGGTACTCGGCGACCAGCGTCGCCGAACGGCTCACCGACATACCCGGGACAGCTCGGATGGCTCACAGCAGTCCCATGGAGTGGGCCAGTGCGTTGGCGACTGCCGGGTTGGTGACGTCGCTGTGCCCGGCGATGGTGCGGTCGGCGTTCAGGTTGTGGACCACTCCGGCCGTGAACTGGTAGTCGGTGCTGGCATCACCGAGCACGAGCTCGGCGGCGTGGGTGCCCTGGGAGCCGTTGGCGCCGATCCCGCCGTAGATGTCCGTGGCGTCGCCGAAGGACGAGCCCGCCTGGCCAGCCAGTCGCGAGGCCGTCGCGTAGGCCACGCGCACCGCCTGGTCGTTGTGCGTGTGCGTGATCACGATCGGTCCGTGGATGCGCCCGTTGGCCAGGGCGCCGCGGAAGGCGCCGTCCTTGCCGGTGCGCGCGTAGTCCGCGGTGAACCCGTAGTGGCTGAACGCGCCCTGCAGCAGGGTGAGCGACTCGATCGGGGTGGTGATGTTGGTGGCCGCCGCGGACACCACGCGGGCACCGAACGAGTGGCCGGCAAGGTGGATCCGCCGGTCGGGTGCCGCCGCGTTGATCTGGTCGACCAGCGGGGCAACCCCGTTGGCCCCGACGTCTCCGGCGCGCGCCTTCATCGTGTAGTAGGTGATGGTGTTGAGCACCTGACGTCCGAGGGCGGGCCACGACATGCCGAACAGCCCCGCCCCGGTGGTGCCCTCGTCGAGGAGGTCGGGAGCGACGCCGGGGGCACCCACGCCCGGGGCGCCCGACGCCGGGAGGTCGTCGCCCTCCCCGGAGACGGCGACCCGGACCGCGTCGAACACGCCCTCGGACTCGCCGGTGCGCAGGGCTGCCGGTGCGGGATCCTCGTCGGCGCCACCGGTGACGGGCGGCGGCAGGAGGTCCCGGGTCGCTGCCAGGAAGCTCGGCCCGGCCGTCGGGTGTGTCCAGGCGCCCCGCCAGCTCGGTCAGGCGGGCCGCCAGGTCGGGGTCGTCGACCGAGGCGGCGATCGCCGACGTCAGCGTGGTCAGGTCATCGCCGAGAGCCACCCCTCCACCGGCGATCTGGTCCTCATCGGCCCAGCGCACCGACGGCCACAGGATCCCGATGACGGCCGGACGCTTCGGCGTACCGGGCGGGAGCAGGTCGGCGAGGTTGTCGGTCAGGTGCGCGTAGAGCCGTTCGGCCGCGCCGATGTCGTTGTTCCACCCATGGGCGATCACCAGGACGTCCGTCGCCCGGACCCGGTCCAGCATCGCCAGGGCGGCGGTGACCTGGGCGGGGTCGGCGACGTGACCGTCCTTGGTGAACTCCACGGCGGCGTAGGGCAGCTTCATGATGTCTCCTGTCTACAGCGACTGCAGGGCGCGCATGGCATCGAGCATCCCGGAGCCCTGGAAGGAGGGCGCCCGGCCGAGGTCTGTGGCGCAGGAGGTCAGCACCTGCTTCACGCGGTCAGGATCACCGATGCACTCCCGGTACACCGAGAGCAGGCCGGCCGCCGCACCGGACACGTGCGGCGCGGACATCGAGGTGCCTGTGCTCTCGATGTACTCGGCCTCCGGCGCCGCCTGCTGGGCCTGCCGGAGCAGCTCGCCGGCCGCCGCCGAGATGATCCGCTCACCCGGGGCGACGATGTCCGGCTTCATCCGGCCGTCCCCGGTCGGCCCCTTCGAGGAGAAGAACGACACGCCCGTGCTGTGCGGCGAGGACGACGTGGCCCCGACCGTGATGGCCCGCGCGGCGTTGCCCGGGTCGTTGATCGTCATCCCGAACCCGAGGCGCATCGTGCGCCCCTCCGGGTCCTTCGCGTAGCCGTAGCCGGTGTTGCCCGCTGCCACCACGACCACCACCCCGGACGCGACCAGCCGGTCGACCTCACGGCACACGGGCGTCAGCCCGGCTGCGTACCAGCGCGGGTCGAACATGTGCCCCACCGAGATGTTCACGCCGTGCACCCGCAGGTGGCGCCCACCGTCGTTGACCTGCTGGATGTGGAGCAGGGCATCGAGCAGCGCGGTGAGGTCGCCGGTCCGATCGGGGCGCAGGACCGTGCACGACATCAGCTTGGTCGCGGGGGCCATCCCGCTGATCCCCGGGACTGCCAGCGCCTGGCGCTGCTCACCCCCCTGGGCGTCGAGGTACCAGCCCACGGCCGTGGCCTGCTCCCCCTCGGCAAGGCCCCCCGCGATGATGCCGGCCACGTGGGTGCCGTGCCCGTTGAGGTCCACGAGCGCGTCGGTCACCTCGGGCACGAACGAGCGGTGCTCCAGCCCCTCGGGGAGGTCCAGGTTCGCGTGCGCAGCGAAGTGCCGGTGACCGGCATCGATGCCCGAGTCGAGCACCGCCCACACGATGCCCTCGCCGGTCGCATCGAACGTCCGTTGGGCGGCCCGGCACTTGGTGGCCACCACCGAGCGCAGCGTGAGCCCGGTGATCTCGAAGTTGGGCCACATCCGCTGGATGTGGCGACGGGGCGCGGGGCTCGCCGCGACGGACACCGCACGCGACCGGGGCGAGTCGGTCTGGGCGTCGAGACGGGCCAGCTCGGCGATCTCCTGGGCCGTCAGGGCCAGGGTGACGTAGGGCGAGTCCGCGCCGGTGGGGACGGACTCACGCCCACCGGTGACCTCGGCGACCAGCCGGGCCAGCCCACGACGTGCGCGCGCCGGCTCGCCGCCCGGGGTGCGCAGCTCGATGATGACCCCGATCGGTTCGGTCGGCTGGGCTCGGATCACCGCGCGCAGCGGCTCGGACACCACTGAGTCCAGGACGAGGTCGGCGGGGCGCCCCCGCTCCCGGCTCGCCGGCTGCGGCTCGCCCTGGGCCAGGTCCGTGCGCACCCTGGGCCGGGGGTCTCGGGTCGGGGCCATGTCCACCTCCCGTGCACTCGCCGGGACGCCGACGGTACCGGCGGGCGCACCCCCCGTCAACGGCCCTGATCAGGCTATCGACAGCCACGCTGCGCCCCGGTACCGTGACCGTGCGTCGCAGTTGCGCCGCATCCGGCCGGCGGGCTCGGAGCAGCTCCGGCGGTGACCAGGAGGTCTCGCATGGCTGTTGGCAGGGCGTTGCACATCGGCTTGAACAGCGTGGACGCAGCCGCGTACGGCGGGTGGTCCGGGGACCTGGCCGCATGCGAGGCCGACGCCAAGGACATGAAGCGGATCTGCAAGGCCGCCGGCATGACGAGCACCACCCTGCTGACCGCGGCGGCGACATCGGAGGCGGTGCTCGCCGCCATCGACGAGGCGGCCGCGGCACTGACCGGCGGCGACCTGTTCGTCCTGTCCTACTCCGGGCACGGTGGGCAGTTCGAGGATGAGAACGGCGACGAGGCGGACGGCCTCGACGAGACCTGGGTCCTCTACGACCGGCAAGTGATCGATGACGAGCTCTACCAGCGGTGGGCCTCGTTCGCCGAGGGCGTGCGCATCGTCGTGCTCTCGGACTCCTGCCACTCCGGCTCCGTGGTCAGGGCGCAGCTCGCCAGCGGTCCGCCGGGGGTGCTCGCGAATGTCTACACGGGCGGGCGGTTCATGCCGGAGGACGTCAACCTGCGCGACAACGCGGCCCGCAAGCCGCTCTACGACGAGGTCCTCGCCACGACCCCCAAGGAGGGCGAGGCGGCCCTCAAGGCGCGGCTGCTGCTGCTGTCGGGGTGCCAGGACAACCAGACATCCGCGGACGGGGATCGCAACGGGCTGTTCACCGGGACCCTGCGCACGGTGTGGGCCGACGGCGCGTTCAAGGGCGGCTACCGCGCGTTGATGACCGCGGTGCAGACCGCGATGCCGCCCTGGCAGAGCCCGAACTACCTGAGGCTCAACGACCCGAAGCGCGCGTTCAACCGCGAGCACCCGTTCACCGTCTGAGTCGGATGGAGCCGACCGGGAGCACGATGCCGCGGCAGGAGCCGTCGCGGCCCCCACCGGCGCGCCGTCGCCTGCGCGTGTTCAGCCTCGACCCGACGCTGTCCCGACGCACCGGAGCCCTGTCGGTCCTGTCCATGCCCTGGGAGCCGCTCACTGCCGGGTCCGAAGGGCGCGCGGATCGAGGTCCTGGACCACACCGCGGATGGCACGAGGATCCCGGGGGTGGATCTCGACCATCCCTACCTGCTGGCCACCGACGGGCTGGAGCCCGACGAGTCCAACCCGCAGTTCCACCAGCAGATGGTCTACGCGGTCCTCTCCAGCCTGCTGGAGACGCTCGACAACGCGCGGGGCCGCCACCTGGTCTGGCGCAACGTGTGGCGATCATCGCCCGGTGGTCCCGGGGTGCGACCGCTGCCGGTCTTCCCGCACCGGAGCAGGCAGGCCAATGCGTTCTACGCCCCCGGCGAGGGGCTGTCCTTCGGGTCGTTCGTGGCCACCGACGACCCGGAGGTGCTCTTCCCCGGTCAATGGGTGCACGGCTGCCTGTCCCACGACATCGTCAACCACGAGGCCGCTCACGCCTTCCTGCACGAGCTGCGACCGCTGTCGCTGACCCCCACGGGTCCCGACGCCCTGGCCTTCCATGAGGGCTTCGCGGACATCCTGGCCATCCTGCAGCACTTCACCCTGCCCGGGCTGCTCGAGGCCCAGGTCGCGCAGGGTGGGGCACCGCTGTGGGAACCGGGTCCCTTCGTGGACCTGGCCGTGGAGTTCGGGCACGGATCCGGGCGCGGCCGTGCGGTGCGCACGGCACTCACGAGCCGCCCCTGGAGGCTCGCCGGTCGCAGCCGCCACTGAGCCGCACGAGCGCGGTGCGGTGCTCGTCGCGGCCCTCTTCGAGGCGTTCTTCGCCGCCTACCGCCAGCAGATCCAGCCGATCCTGCGCGTCGCCGGGCTGCACGAGCGCCACCGAGGCCCGCGCCCTGCCCCAGGAGCTCGTCGTCGCTGCTGTGCCGGGAGGCCAGGATCGCCGCCACGATGGTGCTGACCATGGCGGTGCGGGCGGTCGACTACCTGCCGCCCACCGGGATCACCTTCACCACCTTCCTCGACGCGATCGTCGCCGCGGACACCGACCTCTTCCCGGAGGACCGCAACGGCTTCCGCCGCGCCCTGGTCGAGTCCTGCCGGCGCCGCGGCATCTACCCCTCGAGCGCTGCCCGGCTCCTGGGACCTGATCGTCGCCGACCCGGGCAGATGGGAGCCCCTTCCGACCAAGCAGTCGCTGGTGCGCGCGACCCACGACCTGGCCGGTGGCAACGTCGCGGCTGCCCGCCCGGTTCGGGGCGCCGGGCAGCTGGATCGCGCCTGGGCGTCCGCCCTCCTGACCTGGGGCCGGCTCAACGCGCCGATGCTGGGGCTGGACGCCGCAACCCTCGAGGTGGATGGCGGCAACGCCAGCTTCCGCGTGAACCAGGACGGCTTCCCGACTGCCGTGGTCAGTGCCCGCTTCATCCAGCGTGCGCAGCGTGACGGATCGGGACTCCCCACGCGCCTGGCTGGGGTTCCCCTCGTCGGGGGCACGACCGTCATCGCCGAGGGGGACGGGCGCATCCACCACGCCGTGCACAGCCCGGTCCCGGGGGTCGGAGCGGCTGGGGACGAGGTGCTGGGACGACTCATCGAGGAGGCCGAGCCACTCGCGCTGGACGCCCTGGACTGCCTCCGGGTCGATCCGCCCGCCGGCACAGCGACCTCCTCGAGCAGCCGTTCGCGGGTCCCCAGGCCCCGTCGCGGACCGGCGCTGCGGCCACCCACGGAGGTCGGCTCGGGAGGGTAGCCGGGAGGGCGCACCCGGCGTCCGCGTCCGCCCATTGAACGTAGGCCGGATCGGCGGGACCATCGAGGTCTCGCACGTGCTCTGAGAGGACCCCAGGATGGCCACCACGAAGCCCCCCACGCGCGTGCCCGGCGCCGCCAGCCTCCCAGGATGAGGTCCTGATGGATCTTCCCAGGGGCTCGCAGCCGGCCCGGATCCAGACCGTCGGCGAGGTCATCGCCAGGATGCAGGAACTCTCCTCGATGATGCCCGCCGGCGACGGTGTGCGCGCCTTCAACGAGATGTACCTGGCGACCACGAGGCAGGTGGAGGCAGCCATCGGGGAGGCGCAGTTCGCGGACCCCGCGTTCACGGCCCGCCTGGACGTCGTGTTCGCCAACCTCTACCTGGACGCCCTCGACCGGCACAGCTCTGATCCCACCCGTGCGCCGCGCAGCTGGGAGGCGCTCTTCGAGGCCCGCGCACGTCCGGGCGTCAGCCAGCTCCGGTTCGCCGTCGCCGGCATGAACGCGCACATCAACTTCGACCTGGCCAGGGCTCTCGTACTCACGATGCACGAGTTCGGCGGAGGGCTCGACGCCGGGCGCCGGGCGGACTTCCAGGCGGTCAACCGGGTCCTTGAGCGCACCCAGCCCATGGTCCGCCGCGAGCTGCTGACCGGCCCCTACGCAACCCTCGACGATGCCCTCGGCGACCACGACGACAGGGTGTCGCTCTGGGGGATCGAAGCCGCCCGCGAGTTCGCATGGTCCACGGCGCAGACGCTGTGGACGGTTCGGGGAACCGTCATCGAGGCCTCCTTCACCGAGGGCCTGGACCGGATGGTGGAGCTGACGTCGCGATTGATCCTGCAAGGTGCCCGGTAGGGCGGTCCGAGCCGAGCCACCCACGACGTGCGACCCCACCGTCGACGAGCTCGGGATCAGCGCGCTCCCTCCACCTCCGCCGGGTAGGTGAGTCCGATCTGGCGCCGGACCTCGTCGAGGGTGCCAAGGACGTCGAGCGTGCCCTGCCAGCTCATCAACGGGCTCTCCGTCCGGCCGGCCACGACGCATCTGGCGACCTCGGCGACCTCGTACTGCATGCCGGCGTCCACGACACCGTCATGGCCCCAGCTGGTGCCGTCGTCGCGGATGACGGTGAAGTGCGAGGGGGCGTAGAACGGGCGGTCGATCTCGAGGCGACCGCGGGTGCCGAACACGACAGCCGTCGTCGCAGTGCTCGCCAGCATCGTCGTGTGCAGGCTGGCTTGGGCGTCCCCGAATCCCAGGGCGATCGACACCTGGCCGTCGACCCCGGTGGGCGTCAGCGACCCGATCGCGGACACCCGATCGGGGGCGCCGAACAGGTCATGGGCGAAGGAGACGGGGTAGACCCCGAGGTCCAGCAGCGCGCCGCCCGCGAGCGCCCGGTCGTGCAGCCGATGCGTCACCGGGTGCTGGGCCATGTTCTGCCCGTGGTCGGCGATGACGCCGACGAGGTCACCGATCTCCCCGCGGCGCAGGACGTCGCGGATCGCGACCATGTGTGGCAGGAAGCGGGTCCACATCGCCTCCATCACGAAGACGCCCGCGTCTCCAGCCGCGTCGAACAGCTGCCCGGCCTGGGCCCGGTTCACCGTGAACGCCTTCTCGACGAGCACGTGCTTGCCGGCCGCGATGGCCAGCAGGGCGTGCTCGAGGTGCTCGGAGTGCGGGGATGCGACGTACACCGCCTCGACGCCGGGGTCCGCGACGAGCGCCTCGTAGCTGCCGTGGGCGCGCCCGACCCCGTGGCGGGTCGCGAACTGCTCGGCGCGGTCCCGGGCCCGCGACCCGACCGCCACGACCTCGGACTGCGTGTGCCGCGTGACGGCGTCGGTGAACACCCCGGCGATGCCCCCGGCGCCGAGGACGCCCCATCGCAGCGGCGGTGCGGAGCGCGGGTCGGCCGGGTCCCCCGCTGGGTCGGGGTCGGGGGCGGTCGCGGTCCCCGCTGGGTCGGGGTCGGGGGCGGTCGCGGTCCCCGCTGGGTCGGTCGAGGTCATCTCGCCACAGTAGCCGGGGGCCGTCCAACCCCGGAAGGTCCGCGATCGGTCCGCATCCGCGAGCCCGAGGCGTCACAATGGCGGACGAACCCGAGCCCGGTCCGCGCGAAAGTGGACGAATCGAGGGAACCGGAACCGGAACGGCCGGGGGGCTCGGGGCTGGCAGCGAGGGCAGGAGGTCACCGGATGGGCGCACATGAGGTCGATGCCTACCTGGAGGGGGTGCCCGAGCCCCAGCGCAGCACGCTCGCGCAGGTCCGGGCGACCCTGGCCGCGATGCTGCCCGACGCCGAGCAGACGATCAGCTACGGCTCCCCCACGTTCAAGGTCGGCGGCAAGGGCGTCGCCGGGTTCGCGGCGTTCACGAAGCACTGCAGCTACCTGCCGATGAGCGGCACCGTCACGGCCACGCTGGTCGACGAGCTGGCGGACTACGAGACGACCAAGGGCTCGGTCAAGTTCCCCGTGGACCAACCGCTGCCCGAGCCCGTCCTGCGCGCGCTGGTGGAGGCCCGGATGGCTGAGCTGGGAAAGCGCCGCTGAGCTGGCGACGGGCCGGCGTGGAGTCGTTGCAGTCCGCGCGGGTCCAGCGGGAGGATGAAGGGACCGCGGTGGAGAGGACTGGGGCATGGCGTTGACGATCCGCCCACTGGACGCCTCGACGTGGGATGCCTTCGCCGAGCTCGTCGAGCGCAACAACGGGATCTTCGGCGGATGCTGGTGCATGGGGTTCCATCCGGAGCGCGACCGTGGGGACATCAGCTTCCGGGAGGCCAAGGAGGACCGGGTCCGGACCGATCGCGCCCACGCTGCGCTTGTCCTCGATGAGGAGGGGGCCGCGCAGGGGTGGTGCCAGTACGGCAGCCCCGAGGAGCTCCCGCACATCAAGAACAGCCGCGAGTACCGCAAGGACGCCCCGCCGCGCCCCGACTGGCGCATCGCGTGCGTCTTCGTCGACAGGAAGCACCGCGGGCAGGGCGTCGCCCGCGCTGCGGTGGGGGGCGCGCTGGACCAGATCGCCCTTGCCGGTGGCGGGCGGGTCGAGGCGATCGCCGAGGTGACCACGGGACGCCAGGCACCGGGCCGCTTCCTCTTCAGCTCCACCGTCGAGCTCCTCGAGGAGTACGGATTCACCCGGCAACGCCAGGTCGGCAAGCACGCGTGGATCGTGAGCAGGGTGGTGGAGCCGGCGTGACCGGACTGCGGCCGAGCCGCGTCTGCACGGCCGCCCTTGTGACGGCATTCGCGTGGAGCGTCGTACTGCTGGTTGCGGGATTCCTCGTCCCGGTCTACTCGTCGCAGGGCGTGGCCTCGGACGGCGAGGTGTTCGACGGCTCGGCGACGCTGGTCGGGCAGAACGGCCTCGGTGTCGTCGTGGTCCTGGCGATCCCGCTGCTGGTGACGCTCGGGGTCTGGTCCGCGCTGCGCACGCCCACGCGACGCGGGGCGGTGCCGATCGCGTGGATCCTCACCGGGGTCCTCGCGGGCCTCAATCTCCTGGCGCTCCTGTCGATCGGTGTGTTCGTCCTGCCCGTGACCGTCGCACTGGTGGTCGCCTGCGCCACAAGCCGGCGGGGCACCCCATCGGGCTAGGGTCCGCTGCCCGCTCACGCCGGCCATCGGCACACGTGGCTGCCACGATTGGCCCATGGCCGACACCGCGAGGATCCTGGAAGGCGCCGAGCGCGCCGTCGTCACTGCGTTGGGCAAGGCGCCCACAGCCATCCAGCGCCTGGTCGGCGGGCGGGCGCCCACCTCCGACGGGATCCCGATCGAGCCGGAGGTGGGGGCGGCGCTGCGCCTTCTCGCTCTCGTCCCGGGGTCCAGCTTCGAGGACCTCCCACTGGATCAAGCCCGGGCCCAGATAGACGGCGAGGCGGCCGTGTTCGGGGGCGCGCCGATCCCGATGTTCGAGGTTCGCGACCTGCAGATCCCCACACCGGACGGCCAGATCCCCGCTCGGCTCTACAGGGCGGACGCTCGCGACACCGACCGCCTGCTCATCTACTTCCACGGCGGCGGGTGGGTCGTCGGCAGCCTGACGAGTGCCGACACCGCCTGCCGCTTCCTGGCTCGCCATGCAGGTGTCTCCGTGCTCTCAGTGGACTACCGGCTCGCGCCTGAGCACCGATTCCCAGCCGCCCCGGACGATGCCCTCGCGGCCTTCCGCTTCGCCCGCGCGCAGGCGGAGGCCTGGGGGCACGACCCGCACCAGATCGCTGTCGGTGGCGATTCAGCGGGAGGCAACCTCGCCGCCGTCCTCTGCCAGGACCTGCGCACGTCCGAGGAGATCCAGCCCGCGTTCCAGCTGCTCTTCTTCCCCGTGACCGACCTGTCGACCAAGCACCGGTCCTATCGCGAGTTCTCCGATGGGTTCTTCCTCACCGAGAAGCAGATGGACTGGTACCGCGATCACTACCTCGGCGAGCACCCCGCCACCGACCCGCGCGTGTCACCGCTGCTGGCCGAGGACCTGGCCGGACTGCCGCCTGCCTACGTGGCCGTCTCGGGCTTCGACGTCCTGCGCGACGAGGGCGAGGCCTACGCCCGCCGGATGGCTGCCGCCGGGGTACGGACGGCACTGCGCCGGCACGACCGGCTGATCCATGCGTTCGTGAACTCCACTGGCGTGGGTCACAGCAGCCGCGAGGCGTTCCTCGAGGCCTGCGGGGCGCTGCGGGCAGGGGTCGGCGGTGGCACCGCCCCACGGTGAGACGGGGGCTGCCCCGGGGTGATGCCGTGAGCCGGCGCGGGTGTGGCGCCCGCCGGCATCGGCACTCGGGCGGAATGCACCCCCGTCAGGCGACCACCCGTCCCCGCAGCACCACCCGCGCGGGCCGATGCAGGACGCTCAGGTCGACGAGCGGGTCGGCGTCGTACACGACGAAGTCGGCAGGGTCGCCCTCGCCGAGCCCGGCGTTCCAGCCCAGCCAGGCGCGCGCACGCCAGGACGCGGCACCCAGCGCGTAGTCCGCAGCCATGCCGAGCTCAGCCATCGCGATCACCTCGCCCGCGATGTTGCCGTGGCGGGTCACACCGCCCCCGTCGGTCCCGGCGTACAGCGCCACCCCGGCGTCGTGGGCCGCCATGATGGTGGCACGCCGGCGCGCGTACAGGTCGGTCATGGTCGCGGAGTAGTCCGGGAACTTCTCCTGTCCTGCCGTGGCGTAGTCGGGGAACTTGTCCAGCTGCATCAGCGTCGGCACCAGCGCAACCCCGTTGGCGACCATCGACTCGATCAGGTTCTCCGTCAGGCCGGTCCCGTGCTCGATGCAGTCGATCCCGGCATCGATCAGCGCGGGCAGCACGTCGTGGCCGAAGCAGTGCGCAGTGACCCTGGCGCCGTGCTCGTGCGCCGCAGCGATCGCCGCTGCGAAGTCCTCAGCCGGGAAGGAGGGGGCGAGGTCGCCGGTGTCGCGGGAGATCCAGTCCCCGACCAGCTTCACCCAGCCGTCGCCCCGCTCGGCCTCCTGGACCACGTACGAGGCCAGCTCAGCAGGCTCGACCTCGTGGGCGTAGTTGCGCAGGTAGCGCTTCGTGCGCGCGATGTGGCGCCCGGCGCGGATCAGCCGGGGAAGGTCCTCGCGCTGCTGGATCCAGGAGGTGTCCAGCGGTGAGCCGCAGTCGCGGATCAGCAGTGCGCCGCCGTCCCGGTCGAGGATCGCCTGGGCCTCCGCCTCCTGGTCGCTGACCGCGCCGGTCTCGCCGAGGCCGACATGGCAGTGGGCGTCGACGAGTCCCGGGACGATCCAGCCCTGGGCCACCGTCTGCGCGCCGGGCGGCCTGTCGTAGGTGACGCGCCCGTCCACGACGTACACCTCACGAACCTCACCGTCGGGCAGCACGGGGCCGGTGAACCTGAGCGCAGTCATGGCCCGGACGTTACCGGTGGCTGGCCGCCGGGGAGCTGGCGCCCTGCGCACTGGGAAGCCGCGTTCAGGGCCTGTTCGAGGCGTAGCGCGCTCTCAGTCCTCGGCGTCCTGGCGCCTGACGAACTCGGCCATCGCGGGCACCGTGTAGGCAACCATGCCGTGGTCCGGCGAGTAGATCAGGCCCTTGCTGATCAGGTTGGCCCGGGTCGGCCCGAGCGAGGTGATCCGCTTGTTCAGCCGAGCCGCCACCTCGCCGGTGGGACTGCCGGCGTCGCCGTCGTCGGCCATCGCGCGCAGGTACTCCCGCTCCGCGGGGGTCGCCCGGTCCCAGCGCGCCCGGAAGAACCCGCTGTCGAGGGCGAGGCGACCCATCGCCACCCCGACCCGGGCATCGGCCAGCGTGATCTCAGGGGGCTCTGCGACGTTCCAGGTGTCCTGCCCGAACTGCTGCAGGAAGTAGGGGTATCCGCGCGACTCGCGCACGGCGAGCTCCACGGCCGCGACCTCCCACCTGACGCCCTCCCGGCGCGCCGGCTCGACGAGCGCGTCGAGCGCCGCAGCCGGATCGAGCTCCTCGACCCGGTGGAAGCGGAACAGGCGCTCGGAGTACGACTTGGCCTCGGCCAGGCGTCGCGGCAGGCTCGGCAGGCCGGCCAGCGCGACGACCAGCCGGTCCCCCCGCTGGTTGGCCGCGTGCACGATGGAGCACAGTGCGATCAGCTCCTCGGCCGGCAGGTCCTGCGCCTCGTCGACCAGGACCGCGACCCCGACGCCCTGATCCTCCGCCGCACCTGCCAGGTCGCGCAGCAGCTTGCCGAGATCGGACTCGAACGCGCCGGTATCCGCACCGCCCCCCGGCGCCCCCTCGAGGTCGAGGCCGAAGCTCCAACGGCCAGCCGAATCGTAGGAGGCCTTGAAGCTCAGGGCGGTACGCAGTGCCTTGAGCACCCGGGTGCCGACGCCCGGCCGGGCGAGGTCCACCAGGTTGTCGTGGAAGCCCTCGCCGATCATCGCGCGCATGGTCTGCCCGGACCGGGCCTCCACCTGCGTCACCAGCCACGAGCGCTCCCTGGCCAGATGCGCGAACCGGGAGAGCAGCACGGTCTTGCCGACACCCCGCAGGCCGTAGAGCACCACGGACTGCGCATCGCGGCCCGCCCCGACGCGCTGCAGGCCCACCTCCCACGCCGACAGCGGCTCGCCACGTCCGACCAGGGCCGCAGGCGGCCGACCGGCGCCCGGAGCATACGGGTTGCTGACGGGATCCATCCCCCGATTGTAGTGATCTATGGGGAGGTATAGCAACGCACAATACGCCTGCATAAGTCGCGACAAACGTGCTGCAGTCTCGCCCCGTTCTGGCTCCGGGCGTCGTCCACACATGCGCGTATCCGGGGGGCGGGACCTGTCATTCGTGATAGATTCGAACACCAGTTCGAACGGGGGGATAGGGTGACGAGCACGATTCACGACGCAGCGCGCCGTGGTCGACCCGCGGGCGGTGGGCGCGCTGCCGCATGCATCCGCCGAGGTCGTGGCCGTCTGGGATCGAGCCACGACGTGCGCGTCCGGGGAGCTGCCGGCGATGGGCCTGCTCGGCTGGGGACCGTCCGACCGCTGACGTGGAGGTGCTGGCCGGGGCGTTCGCCGCGGTGGAGTACGAGCTGGCCCGCCGGATGCACGCCGCCACCACCGCGGGGAGCCTGCCCCTGATCGGACCCGGTGCGGTGCTGGCCGCCCGCGGGTGGGCCTCCCCCCAGGCCCGCCGTCTGGCCCGCACCGGGGCCCTGGCCGCCGCAGCACCCCACCCTGGCCGGCGCGTGGGCCGCGGGGATCATCACCTCGGAGCATGTGGACGCGGTCGCCCGCAACATCGGCCCGCTGACCGACGAGGAGCTCGCGGCGGTGATCGCCGAGCTGGGCACCCGGTGGGGGCAGTGGTCCCCACCGATGATCACCCGGCTCGTGCTCAGCGCCATCCGCCTGCTGCACCCACCCACCGACGACCAGCCCGGCGGCGACGAGGTCGACGCCCACGCCTGCCGGGACCTGTCCTTCGCCCTGCTCGGGGACACCGTCATCCTCTCCGGGACCCTGCCCCGCCTGGAGGGGGAGGCGGTGATCGCCGCCATCGACGCCCTGGCCGAGCGGCTGCGCAGCACCGCCGACCACGTCCCCGCCGGAGCCCGGCGCGCCGACGCCCTCGTCGAACTGGTCAACGCCGCGGCCACCACAGGCGCCCTGCCGACCCGCGGCGGGCTGCCCGTGGCACTGACCGTCACCCTCGAGCACACCCGGCTCGGAGACCCGATCTGGACCACCAACCGCGGACACCTCCTCACCCCCGCCGAGCAGCGGTTCACCGCCTGCGACCCCACCATCACCCCCATCGCGATCACCACCGCAGGGCGAACCCCCAGGCGTCGACCCACCTCGGCATACGCTGCCCGGACACCCCCGAGGACTGCTCGACACCGACGGCGCTTGGCCCACGCCCGGCGCCGCACCCATGGACGGCGTTGGACCAGCATCCGACAACCACGCCCACGCCCGCGGCCCGGATCGCCGCCCTGGCCGCGCTGCTCTTCGACGGACCCCGCATCCCGCTGGCCGTGGGACGCACCTCCCGGACCGCCACCCCCGCCCAACGCAAAGCCCTGGCCGCACGCGACGGCGGATGCATCATCCCCGGCTGCCAGATCCCGGCCGAGAACTGCCAAGCCCACCACGTCCAGGACTGGGCAGCAGGCGGGTCCTCCGACATCGACGAACCTCGCCCTGCTGTGTTGGACCCATCACCGCCAAGTCGACCTCACCATGTGGACCATCACCCCCACCCAACCCGGGACCACCATCGACGAACCGCCCCAGGGCTCACCCCCGGGAACACCCTGGCCGGGGAACAACGGATCGCCCTGGACGATCCGCACCCAGCCCCGCACCCGATGGCGATCGTGAGCGTCGCGGTCCCAGGTTGAGCCGGCGCCGAGAAGTCATCGCCGCAGGTCAGACCCTCATGTGCGGATGAGTGGGTCCGTAAGCCGGGTTCTGCCTTCTCACGGACCTTGACCGGCAGGTGTACCTGCAGGGGCAACGGGTACGTACCTACCGGAGTCCCCCGCGTCTGGGGTTGGGGCCTTACCGGCGAGGGAGCGGCTCCTCCAACCGATGGTGAGACGGTTGGGTAGGTGGAGATGCGCCCCCGCTGGCGAACGGGATCCGACGGCGGGGGCGCAACCGCATTCCGCTCATTGGGTTAGGGGGCCACAGCCGAGCACATGCTTGCGGACTCCGTGCGGACTGCTGGCGCCATCTGGGGGTGCCGCCGCAGGTCAGACCCTCATGTGCGGATGAGTCGGTCTGTAAGCCGGGTTCTGTCCATGGGGTCCGTCACCGGAACACCCTTGCGCGGCCATCCATCTACGACTGCCGTTGCCGACAGCCTCCTGCGGTCTACCCGTGAGCTCGGGCGGGCCGCCCTCAAACGCTCACGCAGTCCCGACGCGGACGCCGGTCCCTCTTGACCTTGCTCCGGGTGGGGTTTGCATAGCCGCCCCAGTCACCTGGGGCGCTGGTGGTCTCTTGCACCACCGTTTCACCCTTACCCCGCTCCCCGAGGGGGCGAGGCGGTCTGCTCTCTGTTGCACTGTCCCGCGGGTCACCCCGGGTGGGCGTTACCCACCACCGTGCCCTGTGGAGCCCGGACTTTCCTCGACGACGCCGACCCGAGGGCCGTGCCGCCGCGGCCGCCCGACCGACTCATCCGCCCTCGAAGGGTAACCGCCACAGTGCGCCGCGTCGAACCTCAGCGTTGGGCGATCTCCCACACGTGGCCGCCCGGGTCCCGGAAGCTCACGGTGCGTGGACCCCACGGCCGGTCCTCCGGGCCGCGCACCAGCTCGACGCCGCGCGCCACGAGTCCCGCAGCCACCTCGTCGACGTCGTCGACCGGCACGGTGAGCTGCACCCGCACCCCGGCCTCGGGCGGCGCGACCGGCACCGGATCCAGCAGCCCCGGCCCCTTGTCCGCCCGCAGGAGGTTGATCAGCAGGTCCCCGAACCGGAACACGGATGAGTCCCCGCTGAAGAAGTGCTCGGGGAGCTCGAACGCCCGACCGTAGAACTCCCGGGCCGCGTCGAGGTCCTCGACCACCAGCGTGACCGCGAACAACCCCTGTGCCCAGCTCGCCCTTGCCTCGTCCACCATCGCCCAGCCTCCCTACGCTCGCTTCGACCGCACGGTCACGTCGAGCGGTGGCCGTGCCCGTCCATAGGATCGGTGACCGCCAGCCCGTGCGTCCACCCCTCCCCCACGGGAAGGGCCGTGCCGGTGGTCAGGACGCCTCGACCCTGGCCACCTCGGCAGCCACGTCGAAGTCACCGGGTGGATAGGTCAGGTCCATCGCGCGCAGCGTCTCGACCAGCACGTTGGACAGGATCCAGTCCCGGTGCCACTTGTGGTTCGCGGGCACGATGAACCAGGGCGCGCCGTCGGTCGAGCACTTGGTCAGGGCATCGGAGTAGGCGGCCTGGTACTCGTCCCAGAGCCCGCGCTCGTCGACGTCCTTCGGGTTGTACTTCCAGTGCTTGGTGGGATCGGCCAGCCGCTCGAGCAGCCGCTGCTTCTGCTCCTCGCGGGAGATGTGCAGCATGAACTTGATGACCGTCACGCCGCGCTCGGCCAAGTCGGCCTCCCACTCGTTGATCTGGTCGTACCGCGCCCGCCACGTCTCCTCGGGCACGAACCCGCGCACCCGCTCGATCAGGACGGTCTCGTAGTGCGAGCGGTCCCACAGCCGGACCTTGCCCACCTCCGGCAGCGCCCGCTCGTGGCGCCAGAGGTAGTCGTGCTGCTTCTCCTCGTCACTGGGTGCCCCGAAACCTGTGACCGAGAATCCCAGCGGGTCGAGCAGGAGGTCGATCGCCTTCGTCGCCCCACCCTTGCCCGAGGTGTCCATGCCCTGCAGGCAGATCAGCACCGAGCGGTTGCCACCCTTGCGCGACTCGGCCCACAGCTTCTCGTGCAGCTCGGCGGCCTCCTGCTCCAGGGCCACACAGGCCGCGCGCGCCGCTTCCCGATCCTTCGGACCATGCGCGACGACCTCGGGATCCACGGCCCGGAGGTCGAAGCCGGCGCCGACCGCGTACATCTCCCTCACGCTGCCGGCGTTCGCGCCGTCGGTGGCGCGGGAGTCCCGGGTTGCGTCCGGCGAAGCCTCCCCGTCCTTGGCCTTCGCCCTGCTCGCCGCCTTGCCGGCTCCCTTGCCCTTGACTGCCCCCTTGCCCTTGCCCATGACCGAGCCTCCTGCTGTCCGCGTCTGCTGTCGGGCCATGCCTAGCACCGCGGCCGCTGACGACGCGCGACAGGCACCGGCCCGGTATCCATTCAAGAAGTCCTCCTGCAGGTATTGCATCCGGTCACCCACGGGCCTAACGTGGGCCGTGTTCCGAACGAAGCAACACACCGCCTGACCGACAAGTGAAAAGCTCCGCCGACGAGATCAGCGAAGCAGGAAGCACGGCTGGGAAGCCGAGCTCACCGAGGGATTCCGGATCAACACCACGGTTGACCGAACCCGAGGAAGCGAAAGACCTAGCAAGCCGCCAATAGGCAGCCGCAGATCACAAGACCGCCGGACAGGACAATCACCCGACGCGAGAGCGTCAGGACAGGCAACATCCCGCTTCGAACGGAACTTGGGGCTCCTCGATCTCAACCATCGAGGAGCCCCAACCATGTGCAGCAGTTGCGAGAATCGCACAGGCCGGCACGGCCCCCCGCATGACACGCCGGGACAAGGCCGCGCGCACGCCAGGACGCTAGGCAGTCTCGTGCATGACCCCGTGCAGGTGCCCGGACTCGCCCATCCCGAAGATCGTGCTGAGGCCGTCGGCCCACCAGGCCACCGTGGTCAGCGAGCAGGGCGCGAGCTCGAAGCGGTAGGCACTGGACGCCGGAGCCTCCAGCACCATCTGCACCAGGACCTTGATCGGTGTCACGTGGCTCACGGCCAGCACCCGCTTGCGGGGGAAGCGCTCGACCAGCTCCGCGCGCGCGGCATCGACCCGCCGGCGCACCGTCGCGAACGACTCCCCACCGGGGGGAGCCACCTCCGTCGAGGCCAGCCACGCGGCCAGCTCGTCGGGCCAGCGCTGCTTCACCTCGGCGAAGTTCAACGAGTCCCACTCGCCGAAGTCCGCCTCCGCGATCCCGTCGACGACAAGGGGTTCGCCCATGCCCAGCCGCTCGCTGATGATCGCCGCCGTCTGCCTCGTGCGGCGCAGCGGCGAGCAGACGAGGACGTCCGCGCCCCCGCGGCGTGCAAGTTCCTCAGCGGCTGCCTCGGCCTGCCGGATGCCCAGCTCGATCAGCGGCGGGTCGAACCCGTTGATCCCCGAGAAGCGGTGCTCGACGCTCTGCTGGGTCACGCCATGGCGCACCAGCAGCAGCGTCGTCGGAGCGCCGAGGTCCGCGCGCGACCATCCCACGATCCGCGTCGGTGCGGCTTGGGGCGTCGCCCCAGCCGGTTGCGCTTCGCCGGCGCCATCGGCGCGGCCCGGTCCGCCCGGCTCACCTCGCAGCGCAGCGCGGACCTGGGCGACCCCCGCCTCGGCGGCGACGGCTCCGGTCACCCACGCGCCCGGAGCCTCGCCTGCCACAGCAGCGGCCTCTGCGTCGGCCTCGGCCTGCGCCTCTGCGCCGAGGTGGTCGGCCACGTCGACGTAGATGTCAGGATCACCCGCGCCTCGGTTCCAGCGCTCGATCCTCGCGGGGCGGCCAGCGGCTGCCGCGTCCAGGGACTGGTTGGCCAGGGAGTCCGCCCGCTTGTTCTGGGCGCGCGGCACCCAGGTGAACCGGACGCGATCCGGGGGCGCCAGCGCCTTGGCGCGCAGGGCCAGCTCACGCAGGCGGGCGTTCTTGATCGCCCATCCCCCGGACAGCTGCTCGACGACGAGCTTGGAGTCCAGGCGCGCCTCGACGCGTGCCTGCGGATCGATCTCCTGGGCGGCGGCGAGCCCGGCCGTCACGCCCTCGTACTCGGCGACGTTGTTCGTCTGGATGCCCAGGTAGTCGGCGAGCTCGACGAGGATCTCGCCAGTGCGCCCGTCGAGCACGACCGCCCCGTAGGCCGCCGGTCCGGGGTTGCCCCGGGACCCGCCGTCGGCCTCGATGACCAGGTGCCTCACAGGCCGGACTCGGCCGTGCGCACCAGGATCCGGCGGCACTCCTCGCAGCGCACGACCTCGTCGGCGGGTTCGGCACGGATCCGCCCGATGTCGGCGGGTGTCAGCGTGATCTGGCATCCCTGGCAGCGCCCGCGGTGCAGGGGGGCCGCCCCGATCCCGCCCGACTCGCCGCGGATCCGGTCGTAGAGGGCAAGCAGGTCGGCAGGGATCTCAGGGGCAACGCGCGCGCGCTCGCCACCGACGCGAGCGACTTCGGCGTCGATGTCGGCGAAGGCGGCATCCCTGGCGCGCTCGGCCGCCAGTCGTGAGTCGGCGAGATCCGACACGGCGGCAGCAGCTGCCCGGGCCCGCGACTGCGCGTCCTCGAGCTTCTCCATGACCTCGAGCTCGGCGTCCTCGAGGTCGCTGACCCTCCGGGCCAGGTTCCCGATCTCGTGCTGGAGGTCCTCGAGCTGACGGGCCGAGGCGACTGCGCCCGCGTCGAGCATGGCCTGGTCCCTGGTGATCCGCTCCCGGACCTGGGCCACGTCCGACTCGGCCTTGGCCATCTCGCGCTCGAGGTCCGAGACGGCCGTGCGGACGGCCACCTCGTGGTCGCGCAGCTCGGCAGCGCGTGCGTCGAGGGCAGCGAGCTCGGCGATCTGCGGGACCCCGCGGCGGCGGTGCGCCAACTGGCCGAGGACCGTGTCGAGGTCCTGCAGGTCGAGCAGTCGGAGCTGGGCAGCGGCATCAGCGCGCATCTATGGGCCTCCCCACGTGGAACGTCCACGGATCGGTGACGGTGGTGGACACGGTAGTGCCCACCGAGTAGCCGGCGGCGGCGGCGTCCTGTTCGAGGATCCGCGCAGCCTGGGGCAGCCACATCCACTCCGCAGCCCAGTGCGCGACGTCGACCAGGGCACAGCCTCCGGCCTCGAGGTGCTCGCTGGCACGGTGATGGCGCAGGTCCGAGGTGACGTACACGTCCGCGCCGCTGGCGTTGGCGGCACCGAGCATCGAGTCGCCCGAGCCCCCGCAGATCGCGACCCGGCGGACGACCCGACGCGGGTCACCTGCCGCCCGCACGCCCTGCGCGGTGGCCGGCAGCGTGGCGGACACCAGGGCGGCGAAGTCCCGGAGCGACATGGGCTCGGCGAGGTCCCCGACCCGGCCACCACCACGCCCGCTCGGGACGTCGGCCAGCGCGATCACGTCGAACGCCGGCTCCTCGTACGGGTGGGCCGCGCGCAGGGCGGCGATGACCTCGTCGCGTCGGTGGCGTGGGGCGACCATCGCCAGCATCGACTCCGCGACCTCCTCGATCCGGCCGATCGACCCGATGGTCGGGTTCGCGCCCGCCAGCGGCCGGAAGGTCCCGGTGCCCGACGCCGTGAAGGCCGCGCGGTCGTAGTCGCCGACCCGGCCGGCGCCAGCAGCCGCCATCGCGTCGATGAGTGCCCCGGTGTCGGCGACCGGGACGAACACCGTGAACCTGTCGATGGGGTCCGGCTCTGCCTCAAGGGGCTCCAGCGGTGCCACGTCAGCCAGGCCGAGCGCGGTCGCGATGGCGTCGGACACCCCGGGGCGCGCGTTGTCGGCGTTCGTGTGCGCGGCGAGCAGCGCGATCCCGGCACGCACCAGCCGGTGCACGACCCGGCCCTTGACGTCGTCCGCGGGTATCCCATGCACCCCGGCCAGGAACAGGGGGTGATGGGTGACCAGCAGCTGGACCCCGTCCGCGATCGCCTCGTCGACCACGGCCGCCACCGGGTCCACGGCGAACATCACCTGCTCCACGTGCTCGTCGGGGTCGCCGCAGACGAGCCCGACGCGGTCCCAGGAGTCAGCCGTGCGCGGGTCGTATCGCCGGTGCAGCAGCGTCACGACGTCGCTCAGGGTCGCGATGGAGGCGGGGTCGGGCACCTTCCGCAGACTACCCGCCGGGCAGCGGCGGCACGCGCGGTTCCACGGGTCCGCGCGTGCAGCGGTGGGCCCGGCCGGGCTCGAACCGACGACCTACCCGGTGTAAGCGGGTTGCGCTACCAGCTGCGCCACGGGCCCGCGGGCAAGGGTACGCACCGAGGGGACATCCACCAAAGCGCCCCGATGCACACCCCCGAGCAGGCCAAGGTCTGCAGGGGAGCCGTCGGGTCGGGCTCAGGCGATCTGGGCCACGGCCGCGCGGTAGTCGTCGGGGTTGCGGACCTCGCCGGGGCCGTTGACCACGGCCCAGCGGACCACGCCCTCGCGGTCCAGGATGAAGGTGGCCCGGGTCGCCTTCCCCCCCGCGTCCGGGAGGAACACGCCGTAGGCCTGGGCGACCTCCCCGTGCGGCCAGAAGTCGCTGAGCAGGTCGTAGCCGAGGCCCTCGGCCGCCCTGAACGCCTTCAGGGCGTGCTTGGAGTCCACCGAGATCCCGAGCAGGACTGTGTCGTCGTCGAAGTCCCCCCGGCGATCACGCAGGCTGCACAGCTCACTGGTGCACAGGTCGGAGAAGGCGAACGGGTAGAACACCAGCACGACCTTGCGCCCGCGCAGGTCCGAGAGGGTGACCTTCTCGCCGTCCTGGTTCACCAATGTGAAGTCGGGAGCCTCCTGGCCCACCGTGACCGACATCTCAGATCCTCCTCGCATCGCTCATCCCTTGGGGTGTCAATCCTGCCGGGCACAGGGCAGGATTGGCGAATGGCCGATTCCCACCCACTGCCCCCAGGGCTGGAGCCGGACCTCCACGAGCACGGTCTGGCATCCGGGGACCTGGCGGCGCTCGCCGCGGACATCGACCGGGCGTGGGAGCTGTTCGAGGACATCGCCGGCGAGGTCGACCCTGATGCGCCCTCGCGCAAGAACGGATGGACGGCGCGCGAGCTGATCGCCCGTCTCGGCCAGTGGGACGTCTCCCGGACGCTCGAGGATGTCCTCTCCGACGCCCACGACGGCGACGCCGGCCACTTCGACGCCGATGCCACCGACGAGCTGATCCGCGAGTCCACCGCCGGACTCCCCTACGACGACGTCCGGGACAGCCTCACGGCCGCGCGCAGCACCACTGCGGCGTGGCTGGCAACCGACGGCCCGGGGACCTGGGGGCTGGTGCACACGTCGTCGCCGCTGGGGCCGCTGCCGGTGCTCACGGTCCTCAACGCGCTGACCTACCAGATGTGCATCGCCGCCCTGGACGTCGAGCAGTGCGGGGCCACAGTCCCCGACGAGCTCCTGGGGATCGGCATGTCGGCGCTGATCGACACCACGGGGGCCCTGGCCGGCCGCAAGCACATCACCGGGTCGTTCACCGCGATCACCCCGGAACGCATCATCGGGGTCGGGTCACGCGGGGGGCACTGGCGCACGGCGGTCCTGCCCGAGGACCCAAGGACCGGGCCCGGCGCGATCACAAGCACGCGCATCCTGATCGACGCCACGAGCGGGCGGAGCAACGTGGGCCACCTGTACCGCAGCGGCGAGCTCCACGTCCGTGACCTCGGCGGCCTGGTGCGCCTGGCGCCGGTGCTCGACGGGGTGCCCGGTGTGCCGCCGATGGGCGCCATCGGCCGCGCGATCACCGTGGTCGACGCCGTGGGCGGGCTGCTCGGCCGCTT
The DNA here is from genome assembly GCA_963700395.1 of uncultured Actinomycetes bacterium. Taxonomy (GTDB): domain Bacteria; phylum Actinomycetota; class Actinomycetes; order S36-B12; family CAIYMF01; genus Prado023. The sequence continues at coordinate 1,196,132 of CAVOXI010000001.1, forward strand.
CCGCCGCTGAGGGCCGCACGGCGACCCGGGCCGCGACCGGCCGCACGACCGGCGACCCGCACCTACCGCGAGACGAGCCGGACTGCCTGCCACTGGGCCAGCGTCACCGACGTGGTGCGCCGCAGGCCCGAGGTGGCCGCGGCGTCGGCGATGTCCGCCGGCTCCAACGCGCCCTCGCGGCCGAACTTGGGCGTCAGGAGCCACACCACCCCGTTGTCGGCGAGCGGGGACTTGGCGTCCACCATCGCGTCGGCGAGGTCCCCGTCGTCCTCCCGCCACCAGAGGAGGACCATGTCAACGACTCCGTCGTAGTCCTCATCGACTGCCTGCTCCCCGGTCCCGGCGATCACAGCGTCAGCGACCAGATCGTCGGTATCGGTGTCGTACCCGATCTCCTGGACGGTCTGCCCCGCGCTCACACCCAGCCGCTTGGCCAACGCCGATGCCTGATCGACGTCGTCGGCCGTTGCACCCACCTGTATCCCCTCACCTCTACCGCCAGCCCCGCACGGTCGTGCAGGCTGTTGGGCGCAAGTATGGTGCCGCCGAGGGGCCGACGCACACCCCAACGCGCACGTGCCCCCCGGAAGCGGAATAGTTGCCCCCACTGCACCTGACCACGATCCGAGAGGTTGCCCGCGTGACCGACTACGACCCGTTGATGCCCGGTGGACTGCCCGACCAATACGTGGATGCCGACCCCGCGGAGACCAGCGAGTGGATGGAGTCCCTCGACGCGGTCGTCGACAACGCCGGCCCCACGCGTGCCCGCTACCTGATGCTCGAGCTGCTGCGCCGCTCGGCTGAGCGCAGCGTGGGCGTGCCCGCCCTGCGCAGCACCGACTACATCAACACCATCTCCCCGGACAAGGAGCCGTCGTTCCCCGGCGACGAGGCCATGGAGTACCGGATCCGTGCGGCCACCCGCTGGAACGCGGCGATGCTCGTCCACCGCGCCCAGCGCCCGGGCGTGGGCGTCGGCGGCCACATCTCGTCCTATGCCTCCTCCGCGGCCATGTACGAGGTCGGGTTCAACCACTTCTTCCGCGGCCCCGACGCCCCGGGTGGCGGCGACCAGATCTTCTTCCAGGGCCACGCGTCGCCGGGCATCTACGCCCGCGCGTTCCTCGAGGGCGTGCTCAGCGAGGACCAGCTCGACGGCTTCCGCCAGGAGCTCTCGCACCCCGCAGGCAGCCTGCCCAGCTACCCGCACCCACGCCTCATGCCGGACTTCTGGCAGTTCCCGACCGTGTCGATGGGCCTCGGTCCGCTGCACGCGATCTACCAGGCGCGCTTCAACCGCTACCTGCTCAACCGCGGGATCAAGGACACCAGCCAGCAGCGGGTCTGGGCCTTCCTCGGCGACGGCGAGACCGACGAGCCGGAGTCGCTGGGCAACATCAGCCTGGCCGCCCGCGAGGGCCTGGACAACCTCACGTTCGTCATCAACTGCAACCTCCAGCGCCTCGACGGCCCGGTCCGCGGCAACGGCAACATCATCCAGGAGCTCGAGTCGAGCTTCCGGGGCGCCGGATGGAACGTCATCAAGGTGATCTGGGGTCGCGGCTGGGACAAGCTGCTGGCCCGCGACACCGACGGTGCCCTGGTCGCGCTGATGAACAACACCACCGACGGTGACTACCAGACCTACCGGGGCGAGGATGTCGCGTTCCTGCGCAAGAACTTCTTCGGTCGTGACCCCCGGGTGGCGGCCATGGTCGCCGACATCCCCGACGACCAGCTGTGGGCGCTCAAGCGCGGCGGCATGGACTACCGCAAGCTGTACTCCGCCTACCGCACGGCCGTGAGCCACACCGGGCAGCCGACCGTGATCCTGGCCAAGACGATCAAGGGATGGTCGCTGGGCCAGCACTTCGAGAGCCGCAACGCCACCCACCAGATGAAGAAGCTCTCGCTGGAGGACCTGCGCACGTTCCGCGACCGCCTGCAGATCCCGATCGCCGACGACCAGCTCGACAAGTACCTGCCCCCGTACTACCGACCGGGCCCGGACGATCCCCAGACCCAGTACATGATGGAGCGCCGCGCGGCCCTCGGCGGCTCGATGCCGCGCCGGCAGAGGACCTCGACGCCGCTGCCGCAGCCGCCCCAGAAGACCTACGACATCGTCACCCGGGGCTCGGGCAAGCAGGAGGTCGCCACGACGATGACCTTCGTCCGGCTGTTCAAGGACCTCACCCGCGACCCGGACATCGGCTACCGCTTCGTCCCGATCATCCCCGACGAGGCGCGCACCTTCGGCATGGATGCGCTGTTCCCGACGCTCAAGATCTACAACCCGAAGGGCCAGAACTACCTGTCGGTGGACCGCGAGCTGATGCTGTCGTACAAGGAGGCCACCAACGGCCAGATCCTGCACGAGGGCATCGACGAGGCCGGCTCGGTGGCGTCGTTCGCGGCTGCCGGGTCGTCGTACTCCACCCACGACCAGCCGATGATCCCCGTGTACATCTTCTACTCGATGTTCGGCTTCCAGCGGACCGCCGACTCGTTGTGGCTGGCCGGCGACCAGATGGTCCGGGGCTTCGTGATGGGCGCCACGGCAGGGCGGACCACCCTGAACGGCGAGGGCCTGCAGCACGAGGACGGCCACAGCCACATCATCGCGATGACCAACCCGGCAGTGGTGGCCTACGACCCGGCCTACGCCTACGAGATCGGGTACATCGTGCGCGACGGCCTGCGCCGGATGTACGGCGAGGACTCCGAGAACGTCTTCTTCTACATCACGATCTACAACGAGCCCTACATCATGCCCCCGCAGCCCGAGGGCCTGGACGTCGATGGCCTCCTGCGCGGGATGTACCTGCTCAAGCCCTCGAGCGCCGAGCATCCGCTCAAGGCCCAGATCATGGCCTCGGGCGTCGGGGTCCCGTGGGCGTTGAAGGCCCAGGCGCTGCTTGCCGAGCAGTGGGGCGTGGCCGCCGACGTGTGGTCGGTGACCTCGTGGACCGAGCTGCGCCGGGACGGCCTGGACGCGGACAGGCACAACCTGTTCGACCCGACGGGCGAGCCCCGGGTGGCCTACGTGACCACCCGCCTCTCGGGCCAGCCCGGGCCGGTCGTCGCGGTCTCGGACTACATGCACGCCCTGCCCGACCTGATCCGCAAGTGGGTGCCGGGCGACTTCGCGACCCTGGGCACCGACGGGTTCGGCATGTCCGACACCCGCGGCGCCCTGCGACGGCACTTCCTGGTCGACGCCGAGTCGATCGTCGTGCGGACGCTGCTGTCGCTGGCCGAGCGCGGGGAGATCGGCCGCGAGGTCGTCCGCGAGGCGCTGGACCGCTACCGACTGTGGGATCCGACGGCGGCCGACGCCGGCAACACCGAGGGCGGGGAGTGACGGCCCCGACATCCCCCGTCCGGCGCGTCCTTGCGCAGGAGGTCACGGACCTGCCGGCGGGCGACGCCGTTCGCCCCACGACCCCGGCAGACGTGCCCGCACTCACCGCGCTCGTGCGATCGGTGGACATCGAGGGCTGCGGGCATTCCTCGACCAACCTCGAGGAGGTGACCGCCGAGCTGGCCGACCCCGACTGCGGGTGGGAGTACGGGTCGGTGCTCGTGTCGCGCGGCACGGACCTCGTCGGCGCGGCCTTCGTCTTCGACGGCCTGGCCGTCGGGCGCGGCTGGATGATCGACATCTACGCCCGGCCCGGCGACCCCCGGGCGCACGCGATCCAGGGCGCGCTGATCGACGCCGCCCTGCGCGAGGGTCGGTACCGGTGGGACGCGATGTACATGGATCCCGACCTCCCCCTGCCTGTGGCCAAGTCCGGCTGCTACTCCAACGACGTGTCGCTCCTGTCGGACCTCGGGAAGCGGGGATTCTCCGAGGTGCGTCGGTACTGGCGGATGAAGGTGGACCACTGGTCGGTCCAGGGCCCGAGCAGCGCAGCCGCCAGCAGATCCCTCGGCGGTGCCGGGGAGGTCCGGGGACATGCCTCAGGGGTACGTGATCCGGGCGTTCCGGGACGTCGAGTCCGACTGGCTGGGGCTGCACGAGGTCAGCTCAGCCTCGTTCCTGGACCACTTCGACTTCACGCCCCTCGAGTACGACGCGTGGCGTGAGCACCAGCAGGGCGAGACCGACGACCCCGGGCAGTGGGTGCTCGCCGAGTTCGACGGCCAGGTCGTCGGATTCGCCCAGGGCTCGAACCGCTACGCCAGTGAGGACTCCGGCTACGTCGCGCGCCTCGGAGTGATCCGGGAGCATCGCGGCCGCGGCGTGGCCCGGGCGCTGCTGCGGGCCCGCATGGCTGATGACGTCGCGCGCGGCTTCATCAGCACCATCCTGCACGTCGACGCGACCAACCCGACGGGCGCGACGACGCTCTACGAGTCCGTCGGCATGGTCGCCGACAGCGAGTTCGTCGGCCTGCACCGCCCCCTGTTCCGCTGACGGCCTGCTGCCTACACCACCTGGTGCAGCCAGCGCACCGGCACGCCGTCCCCGGCGCGACGGAAGGGCTCGAGCTCGGCGTCCCATGCCGCCCCGAGGATCAGGTTCAGGCCCTTGCGCAGCTCGCCGGGGTCGTCGCCCGCGGCGTTCAGGATCGCCCGGAGTCGGTCCTCATGGATCATGATGTCGCCATGCGGGCCCATGGTCGCGCGGTAGACCCCGAGCTCCGGCGTGACGGCGAAGCGCTCGCCCTCAGCACCCTTGCCCGGCTCCTCGGCCACCTCATAGCGCACGGCCTTGAACTGGCGCAGGGCAGAGGTGATCCGCGCCGCGGTCCCGGGCTTGGCCTGCCACGACACCTCGCCGCGGACCTGCCCGGGCAGCACTGGCTGGGGCAGCCAGTCAAGGCTCACCCGCGTCCCGAGCACGTCACTGACAGCCCACTCCAGGTGCGGGCACAAAGCACGCTGCGTGGAGTGCACGAACAGAACACCACGGGTGAGACCCGGGCGCTCGGCAACCATATGCACGGCCATGGCCGACCTCCGATCCCGGCGAGTTTCGCCTTCCCCAGCGTCCTCGTCGATCAGATGGTGGCCATCCCTGAGGGGAGCATAATCACAAAGGTGTCGTTCTGGCTATACCTGTGACGGATCAATCACGCTGAGCGCACGACCGTGGCGCCCGGCGCGCCCCCGGACGGGGGGCACGAGCCGGCAGCAGGCCACGGATCCGCGGCCAGGAACCCCCGGAACAGGCCTCGCCAGGCGGCAGGTTCGTCGCAGTCCGGATCGGATTGGGAGGGGGCCAGGGTGACGACCACCTCGGCCTGCTGCCTGGTGCCGAAGCTGATGATCCCGGAGGTCGCGATCCCGGTGGCCGCCTGCCACCGCGCCGGCCAGTACTGCGACTGGCTGCTGTTGGGCAGCAGCACGAGCCGGTAGGTGCCCGGCGGCACAGGTCCGATCCGGTACCGGTCCAGCTCGTAGTCGTTGAAATGGGCGAAGTACCGCTGGCTCGGGTCCGACAGCGCCTGCAGGTAGGCCGCCATACCGATCAGCGCGCGTCCGGTGTCACCGGCCAGGACCTGACCGACCAGGACTCCCCCACCGAGGAGGACGAAGTCCACTCCGGAGCGGGCCTCGCCCGGGCCGAGGTTGATGGGCGTCGCCGCGAACCAGTCGCTGGCGCCGTCGTACCACCCGTCGACCATGCCGGGCATCCACGCGTGCACGATCATCCGGGCGCTCGGGGCGATGCCCCCGACCCGGTAGGCCCCGGATCCGTCGGTGGTCACCTCCCGCGGGCAGCCGTACTGGCAGTTCTCGAACCGCACCGTGGCCCCTGCGACCGGCCGTCCCTGGTCGTCGCGCACCGTCCCCGAGACCTCCCCGCCCCGGGGCAGCCGGATCACCAGGCCGGTCACATCCCCCGGGTCGTCGATGCGACGGCCGGTGACGGTGCCGTCGGACCAGTAGCCGTCACCGAGGAAGGGACTGCCCTGCGGGACCTGGACGTGCACCCGGATCGGCACCGGGGGCAGCCCGTGGATCCTGAACTCCCCCGGGCGGCTGCCCTGCTCGAACCGCCCCGCAGGCTCGGACCATGCGGCGTCCGCGATGCGTGCGATCAGCTGCGCCCCCGCGACCGGCTCGCCCGTGTCCTGGGCCACCACACGACCCTCGATCGACCGCCCGACCGGCAGGTCGATGTCGGCGACGAAACCCTGACGGGCGACCGGGATCGTGCCCGCCTGGCCGAACGTGTAGACGCCCGGCCAGAAGGTCGCGACGAAGTCGCCAGTCAGCGGCGCCCGGACGTGGAGCTTCGCGTGTCCCGGCGCGATCCCCTCGAACAGGTAGCGACCCGAATCGTCGGTGGCCACCTGCTGGGAGTCCCCCGCCCAGTCACCGGTGTCGGTCACGGGCGTGAGGACCACCCACGCGGCCGCCAGCGGCGCCCCATCGGCGGTGACCACCCCGGCGACCCACCCGACACCACCGGCCGACGCCTGCCGCGGCACACCGACGAGGACCATCACGAGGGCCAGCATGGACGCGGCAGCCACTCGCCAGGGCGCGTCGTGAGTGCGGGCCATGATGTCCCCTCAGTGCTCAGTACCTCTCATCGTCCTCCCGGGCCCGACCACTGCCAAGTCGCTGGGCGGGACCTCGGCCCGCCGCAATCGCGAGCCCCGGGCGCGGGCTCACTAGAGTCGGGCGGGTGACGATCGATGGGCCTTCCGCGACCCCTTCCGACGACGGCCGCGCAGCCCTCCGGGCCACCGATCCCCGCCCTGCAGGGCTTCCCGCGCGCGCCCGGGTCGTCGTGATCGGTGGCGGGATCATCGGGACGTCGATCGCCTACCACCTGGCCGAGCAGGGCTGGACAGACACCGTGCTGCTCGAGCGCGACCGCCTCACCTCCGGGACCACGTGGCACGCTGCGGGGCTGATGGTGACCTTCGGCTCCACCTCCCAGACCTCGACCGAGCTGCGGATGTACACCAAGGAGCTGTACTCCCGCCTTGAGGCCGAGACGGGGCAGGCCACGGGCTTCCGCCCGATCGGGCTGATCGAGGTCGCTGCCGACGAGGGCCGCCTCGAGGAGTACCGGCGGGTGTCCGCGTTCAACCGGCACTGCGGCGTGGACGTCCACGAGATCAGCGCGCGCGAGGTCGGCGAGCTGTTCCCGGCCGCGCGCACCGACGACATCCTCGCCGCGTTCTACACGCCGACCGACGGTCGGGTGAACCCCGTCGACGTCACGATGGCGCTGGCCCGGGGCGCGCGCATGCGCGGGGCGACGCTGCTCGAGGGGACGCCGGCGGTCGACGTGCTGGTCCGCGGCGGCCGGGTCACCGGCGTTCGCACGGCGCAGGGCGTCATCGAGTGCGAGTACGTCGTCAACGCCGCGGGGATGTGGGCCCGCCAGCTCGGCGCGCTCTCAGGCGTGAGCATCCCGTTGCAGGCCGCGGAGCACTACTACCTGATCACGGGCGCGATGCCCGAGGTGGACCCGGACTGGCCGGTGCTCGAGGACGCCAGCAACTTCACCTACATCCGCCCTGAGGGCGAGGGCCTGATGGTCGGGCTGTTCGAGACCGTCTGTGCGCCGTGGAACGTGGGGAGGATCCCGGAGGACTTCTCCTTCGGGACGATCGCGCCGGACTGGGACCGGATGGGTCCCTACGTCGAGGCAGCGATGAGTCGCGTGCCTGCCACCCTCGACGCCGGGATCCACACGTTCTTCTGCGGCCCCGAGTCGTTCACCCCCGACCTGCTGCCGGTGATCGGCGAGGCCCCCGAGGTGAGCAACTACTTCGTCGCGGCCGGGCTGAACTCCATCGGGATCCTCACGGGTGGGGGCTGGGGCCGGGCGATCGCGCACTGGATCACCACCGGCTCACCGGACATCGACATCACGGGCGTGAACATCGACCGCCTGCACCCCTACCAGGCCACGCCGCGCTACCGGGCGACACGCACCGTGGAGAGCCTGGGCATGGTCTACGAGTGCCACTATCCCGGGCGCTCGATGCGCACGGCCCGGGGCGTGCAGGCGCTCACCGCTGCACGAGCGCATGGCCGCGCAGGGGGCGTGGTTCAAGGACGTCTCGGGGTGGGAGGGTCCTGACTGGTTCGCCGGCGCCGGCGTGGTGCCCGATGAGCCGACGCTCACCTGGGGCCGTCCCGACTTCTGGGAGCATTGGGCCGGCGAGCACCGCGCCGTCCGGGAGGGCGTGGGGCTGTTCGACATGTCGTTCATGGCGAAGTTCGCCGTGACCGGGCCGGATGCCGGGGCGCTGCTCGATCGCCTGAGCGCCAACTCCGTGGACGGTGACCCGGGCCGGATCACCTACACGCAGTGGCTCAACGAGCACGGTCGCATCGAGGCCGACGTGACGGTCACCAAGCGCGCCGACGGCGATTTCCTGGTCGTCGCCTCGGACACGGCGCACCGGCACGTGCTGACGTGGCTGCGCCGGCACGCCGGCGACGCGCGCGTGTCGATCGCCGACGTCACCTCAGGGCTGGCACAGATCACGGTGCAGGGGCCACGGTCGCGCGAGCTGCTCGCATCCGTCACCAGTGCGGACCTCTCTGATGGCGCCTTCCCGTTCAGGGCCGCACGTGAGATCGACCTGGGGTTCGCGCTGGGCCTGTGCACGCGGATCACGTACGTCGGTGAGCTCGGGTACGAGCTGTTCGTCCCCGCCGAGATGGCGGTGGCGGCCTACGACGAGATCGTCGCGGCGGGCGCAGCCGTTCGGCCTGCGGCACTGCGGGCTCAAGTCCCTGGGCAGCCTGAGGCTGGAGAAGGCGTACCGCGACTACGGCCACGACATCGACAACACCGACGACCCGATCGAGGCAGGGCTGGGCTTCGCGGTCGCGTGGGAGAAGCCCGGCGGCTTCCTCGGCCGGGACGCCCTGGCGGCGCGGCGCGCTGCACTCGGCGGCCGACCGCCGGCGCGGCGCCTCGTCCAGGTCCTGCTCGTTGATCCCGAGCAGATGATGGTCCACGCGGAGGTGGTGCGCCGCGACGGAGTCGAGGTGGGCTACCTGCGGTCGGCGTCCTACGGGTTCACGCTCGGCGGTGCCGTCGGACTGGCCATGGTCGACGCCGGCGCTGTCGAGGCGGGCCGGGCGGTCGACTCCGAGTTCGTCGCCTCGGGCGACTGGACGGTACAGGTGGGCAACGCGATCGTCCCAGCCCGGGTGTCCCTGGCCCCGATGTACGACCCCCGAAGCGAGCGGGTCCGCGGCTGAGCCGCCCTGGTGGTCGATCCTCAGTGGCCGGCGGAGGGAGCCCTGGCGAACTGCGCCCGCTCGGCGAGGGTGAGGGCAAGGGCCTGGTTGGCCCGCCGCTCGCCGGGGGGCACCTGCATGGTCGTCCACGAGCCGTCGTTGAGCAGGATGACGACCTGCGTGCCCCCCGGGGCCGTGGACGGATAGACCGCGCTGACGCGCTGCGAGCTGCAGGACCGCAACCGGCGACGCGGCGGCGTCACTGACCACCACGTGGGTGCTTGTGGCCTCCACCCGGACCGGCATCGGCGCACCGGACCACGCCACGGCGCGGAAGGATCGCGGTGGCAGCCCCACGGCAACCTCGTGTCGCTGGTAGGGGGTCAGGGCCTCCCGCGCCGGCCAGTGCGTCCAGATGAACCAGACCAGGAACGGCACGCTCAGCGCGAGGAACAACCCCGCAGTCATGAGCGACTCGGAGAGCTCGGGCGTCGCAGCCGTCACCTCGGGGCCGGCGAGCCGGATGGAGACGATGGCGACGAGGTTGTTGACGAAATGGATGATGATGCCCGGCCACAGTGAGCCGGTGCGCAGGTAGAGCAGGCCGGTGATGACGCCGAACATCCCCGCGCCCACCGGGTCCGCGTGCAGGATGCCGAAGAAGAACGCGGAGGCGAGCACCGCGACACCCACGCGCCACTTCACGGCGAAGCGCTCGAGCAGGATGCCCCGGAACGTGATCTCCTCCACCAGTGGGGGAACGATCACGATGCCGATCAGCGCCAGGAGGAGGTTGCCCTGGCCGACGCCCGCGAGGGAGTCATCCATCCACGGGGCAACGAGCTCGGTCAGGGTGATCGCCGCAAGGGAGAACATGAACTGCACGACGAGCAACCCCGCGACGACGAACCAGTAGGAGCCCAGAGCCGGCCAGCGCAACATGGCGCCGAGCTGGACTCCCCCACGCCGGACCACCATGACCCAGATCCAGGCGATGACCGGCAGGTACAGCAGCGCACTGAGCAGCTCATCCGAGGCGGGCGTCCCCAACTCGTCGACCGCGGCGAAGATGGCGGAGATCAGCAGGGCGCCCGCCCCAGCCCAGAGCAACAGCCAGCGGGTGTGCAGTGCGCCGAACGCTCCAGTGCGCGGGGCTGGCGGATCTTGAGCCGGGCTGCCGCTGGGCGTCATTGCGCCGCGTTCGTCCGGGCTCGATCGCAGGACATCCATGGACACTGAGTATCCCTGTTCACCGCGGGTGGGCATCACCGAGCACGCCGGCTCCCCCTGTCTGGAGGGCGAGGCCGGATGGAGCGGCGCGAACGGCCGGGACGACGATCCCGTCCCCTACGCTTGGGCCGTTCGGGGCGGTAGCTCAACTGGTCAGAGCAGCGGGCTCATAACCCGTCAGGTTCCGGGTTCGAATCCCGGCCGCCCTACGTGGCACGCAGTTCCAGGCGCAGCCTGGGGCTGGGTGCCACGTGTGGCTTGCCGGGATTCGGGAGGAGGTCCGCGCAGCGGGCCGACGGTTCCCGGCCGCCCTACGTGGCACGCGGTTCCAGGCGCAGCCTGGGGCTGGGTGCGCCGGCCGCCCTACGTCAGCCGCCCTACCGGGGGCGCGTCGACTGACGGACCACGAGGTGCGTGGGCAGGGGCGTGTCCGGGGTGATCGGCTCGTGGTCCTCGAGCGCGAGGAGGACCTTCTGCATCATCAGCTCGCCCAGCGCCGCGAAGTCCTGTCGCACTGTCGTCAGGGGCGGGTACAGGTAGGCGGCTTCGGGCACGTCGTCGAAGCCGACCAGGCTGACGTCCCCAGGCACCGACAGCCCGCGCTCACGTAGGGCTGCCATGAGCCCCATGGCTGTGAGGTCGTTCGAGGCGAAGACAGCGGTGCCCGGCTCGACCTCGATCTCCCTGCCAACCTCATAGCCAGTCCGTGCCGTCCAGTCGCCGATGATGAGGTCCGGGATCCGCAGCCTCCATTCGGCGAGCTCGTCGCGCCACCCCCGAACCCGCTCGATCGAGTCGGTGGCACGCGGCGGACCGGTCACGTGCACGATGTTCTCGTGGCCCAGCTCGGCGAGGTGCCGAACAGCTGAGCGCGCACCGCGGTACTGGTCTATCGACACGAGGATGGCGCTGCGCCGCTGCGTGGAGGCAGACGCGATGACGGGGACGCCGAGCTCCAGCCCCCTGACCATCTCCAGCACGTTGCTGTCGATGACGATCAGCACGATCCCGTCAACGCGCTGGCGCAGCAGCGCCTCGATGGTCGACCTGACGCTCACGGGGTCATCGCCCGCGGTGCTGACCGTGTCGACGCGGTAGCGGGCGACGCGCGCGGCCATGTTGAAGTGCATCGCGATCACGTTCGGTCCATGGTCGGCGACGCTGGGCGCGATCAGGCCGATCGTCCGGGTGCGCCGTGTCACGAGGGCCCTGGCCTGCGGCGAGGGGCTGTATCGCAGCTGGACGATTGCGCGCTCCACCCGCTCACGAGTGGCCGGGCGCACATTCGGCGAGCGGTTCACCACACGCGAGACGGTCTGGTGGGAGACGCCAGCCAACCGCGCCACATCGAAGATGTTCGGAGCCCGTTCAGGCTTGCTCTCAGTCACGGCCACCCTCGGACTCCGGGACGGAGGGACGCGCGACAAGGGCCAGGAGCTGGTCGACGGACAGGTCGGCCGAGCGCACCGTCTCGACGATCCGGCCATCCTTGAGGACCGCCACGCGGTCACCCACGCGCAGCACCTCCTCGAGCTCGGCGGAGACGAACACCACGGACAAGCCGTTCCCCGCCAGCTCGGACACCAGGTTCTGGATCTCGACCTTGGCGCCGACGTCGATCCCGCGGGTCGGCTCGTCGAGGACGAGGACGCGGGGGGACACCGCCAGCAGGCGTGCGAGCAGCAGCTTCTGCTGGTTGCCGCCGGACAGCTGGCCGGCTGGCCGGTCCAGGTCGGGCGGACGGATGTCCAGCGCCTCGACCCAGCTGGCCGCCAGCTCGCGCTGACGTGCGGTGCTGATCCGGCGCAGGATCCCCCGCTGCGACTGCACGGACAACGTGATGTTCTCCAGGACGCTGAGCTCGCTGACGATGCCGTCCGCGCGTCGGTCCTCCGGGGAGTAGACCACGCCCAACGTCATCGCCCTGCGCGGGTTCGACAGGCGCTCGTCGCGCTGCTCGATGCGGATCGTGCCCGCCTGGAGGCGATCCACCCCGGTCATCGCCCGCGCCAGCGGGGTCCGGCCCGAGCCCAGCAGGCCGGCCAGGCCGAGCACCTCGCCCTCGGCAAGATCGAGGTCTGCATCGGCGATCCCGGGCGCGGCAGTGATCCCACGCGCGCTGAAGAACGTGGGCCCGTCCCCGTCGGGCGGCGTCGCGCTCGGGTTGGACCGGTAGCTGGACACCTCGTGGCCCAGCATCTTCTGCACCAGGTCCACGCGCAGGAGATCGCTCGTCCGGTACTCCCCGACGAGCCCGCCATCGCGCAGGACGGTCACCCGGTCGCAGATCTCGTACACCTGGTCGAGGAAGTGCGACACGAACAGGATGGCGACACCGCGCCTCTTGAGCTCGCGGATCACACGGAAGAGCTCGGCGACCTCGTTGAGGTCCAGGCTCGACGTCGGCTCATCGAGGACCAGCACCTTGACGTCCGTGGAGATGGCCCGGGCGATCGCCACGAGCTGCTGGACCGCCACCGGATGCGTCCCCAGGATCGACGCGGGGTCGATGTCCAGCCCGAGCTCGTGCAGTGCCGCCGAGGCGATCCGGCGCATCGCGCGCCAGTCGATGAGGCCGAACCTGCGCGCCTCCCGGCCCAGTGCGATGTTCTCGGCCACCGACACGTTCGGCAACAGCTCGATCTCCTGGTACACCGTGCTGATGCCCGCACGCTGGGCCGCCTGGGGCGTGGCGAACGTGACCTCCTGCCCCTCGAGGCGCAGGACCCCGGAGTCCATCGCCAGGGCACCCGTGATCGCCTTGACCAGGGTCGACTTCCCGGCTCCGTTCTCCCCCATGAGGGAATGCACCTCGCCCGGGAACATCTGGAAGTCGACGCCGTCCAGCGCGGTCTCAGCCCCGAAGCGAACCGTCGCTCCGGAGAGCTCGAGCAGCGGTCGCCCAGGGTCCACGCGGTCATTGTCGTGGGTGCCGGATGACACGGGCAACGCAACCCTCCCCCGGCGTGTCTACTCCCGGCGCTCCGAGCGGGCCACGATGAAGCGCTGGATGAGGATGAAGAGCAGCAGCAGCCCGCCCACGATGATCTGCATCCACGCCTGCTCGGCACCGAGGAAGGAGATCATCGTCTTGATCGTGCCGTACACCAGGACACCGATCATCGAGCCGAGCACGTATCCCCGGCCGCCCGAGAGCAGCGTGCCACCGATGACGACCGCAGCGATCGCATCCAGCTCGGTGCCGATGCCGTTGCGAGGGTACCCGGCGCCGGAGTACGCGGTGAGGATCAGGCCGGCAAGGCCGGCAAGGGTCCCGGAGATGAGGTACACCAGCACCTTCGTGCGACCCACCTTGAGCCCCATCAGCCGCGCGGACTGCTCGTTGCCGCCGATCGCGTAGATGGTGCGCCCGAAGCGTGTGTACTGCAGGACGAACGCGCCGATCGCGACCACTGTCAGGGCGATGATCCCGGTGGGTGTGATGTACCAGTCGCCCACCTGGAAGCGGGTCGACTGCAACCAGAGGACCGACGAGTCATCGACCCGGATCGACTTCAGGCTCACGACGAACGCCAGGCCGCGGGCGAGGAACAGGCCCGCCAGCGACGCGATGAAGGGCTGGACCTCGAAGTACTGCACGAGGATGCCGATGAGCAGGCCGATCACAGCCCCCGCGAGGAGGATGACCGGGACCGCCACCACCGCGGGCGTCCCGTCCGACAGGAGGCTGGCGAGCAGGATCCCCGTGAATGCCATCACGGACCCCACGGACAGGTCGATCCCGGCGGTGAGGATGACGAAGGTCATGCCCACGGCGATGACCATGAGGTAGGCGTTGTCCAGCAGGAGTGCCGACATGTTGCCCGGGCTGACGAAGTCGCCGAAGTAGAGCTGGGCTGCGATCAGGAGCAGGACCAGCACCCCGAGCGCGGCGAAGGTCGGCATCAGCGAGGCGTGCCGGTTGATGAACCGGTCGTTGGCGTTCTTGAGGCTGGTGCCCGCGACCCCAGCCCTGTCCAGGGTCGTCATGCCCCCACCTCCACCTTCACAGCAGGATCCGCGGTGGTGTGCGTGCCCGCCGCGGCTCGCGACCTTCGCCCGAGCTGGCGCAGTCGCGGCGACTGCACGACGACGACGAGCACCACGACCAACGCGAAGAACACGGGGCTCTGCGCGGAGGGAACGCCGAGGAACAGGATCGTCGAGTTCAGGGTCTGGATGATCAGCACGCCGATCACGGTGCCGGCGATGCTGAACTTGCCACCCTGCAGCGACGTGCCGCCCAGCACGACGGCCAGGATGGCGTACAGCTCGATGAACAGGCCCGCGGCATTGGCGTCGGCCGCCCTGATGTTCGAGCTGTAGATGATGCCCGCAGCCCCGGCCATCAGCCCGCTGAGGACGTAGGCGCTGAAGATGATCCCGCGTGAGCGGACACCCGCGAGGCGGCTGGCCTCCGGGTTGATGCCCACCGACTCCGTGAGCATGCCCAGGGCAGTGCGGCGTTCGAACGTGCCGATCAGGACGATCGCGGTCAGCGAGATGAGGAACGCGAACGGCAGCACCAGCAGGTACCCGGTGGCGATGTACTCGAAGGGCCCGCTGTTGACGGTGGTGATGAAGCCCCCGGTGATCAGCAGCGCCACACCACGGCCGGCCAGCATGAGCACGAGGGTGGCGATGATCGGTTGGATCCCCAGCACCGCGATCAGCATGCCGTTCCACGCGCCGAGGACCAGCGCCACGAGGATCGCGGCAGCGATCGCGGCCAGCACGGTTCCCAGGTTGTCGGGGTCACCCGAGCCGTCGATGATGGTCAGGGCCACAGCTCCGGAGACCGCCATCACAGCGCCCACGGACAGGTCGATCCCACGCGTGGCGATGACGACGGTCATGCCCAGGGCGACGAGCATCAGCGGGGCGCTGTTGCGCAGGATGTCGATGAGCGCGCCGTAGAGCTGCCCGTCGCGGACGGTGATCTTGATGAACTGGGGCCGCGCGATCGTGTTGACCACGATCAGCGTCACCAGGGCGATCAGCGGCCAGAACAGCCGATGCTTCACGACACCCATCAGGCCGCGCTCCCCTCACCCTTGTTCGCGATGTACTCGATCAGGTCACTCAGGTCGACCTCGCTGGAGTTGAGCTCGCCGATCGCCCGGCGGTCGCGCATCACCAGCACGCGTTGTGCGAGACGAAGCACCTCCTCGAGCTCCGAGGAGATGAAGATCACCGAGAGTCCCGCCGCCGACAGCTCGGCGACCTTGCGCTGGATGTCGGCCTTGGCGCCGACGTCGATGCCGCGCGTGGGCTCGTCGAGGATGATCAGCTCGGGGGCGGTCGCCAGCCATCGGGCCAGGAGCACCTTCTGCTGGTTGCCCCCGGACAGGGTGCTGACCACGGCGTCGGCGTTGGCCGGTTTCACATCCAGGGCCTCGATGTACTCCGCGACCACCGCGTCCCGCTCAGCCCTGCGGATCTTGTGCCTCCAGCCGCGGCGGGCCTGGATCCCCAGGACGATGTTCTCCGCGACCGTCAGGTCGGACACGATCCCCTCCCCACGTCGATCCTCCGAGGAGAACACGATCCGGTGCTCGATGGCGTGGCGTGGCGTGGTCACCTTCGCGGGCTCACCGTCGATGGCGATGGACCCGGAGTCGGCGCGGTCGGCGCCGTAGAGGAGCCGGACCAGCTCGGTGCGGCCCGAGCCCAGCAACCCGGCGAGTCCGACGACCTCACCGTCGAACACCTCCAGGTCGGCCGGCTCGAGGACGCCCCGGCGTCCAATGTCCGTCGCCTTGAGCACGGGCACGCCGGTCCGGTCGACCTCCCGGTTGGAGGCCGTCGAGATCGCCTCGAGGTCGTCGAGGACATGGCCGATCATCTTCGTGACGAGATCCTCGCGTGGCAGGTCCTCGATGCGGTACTCGCCGACGAGTCGTCCGTTGCGCAGCACGGTCACGGTGTCGGAGATCTCATACACCTGCTCGAGGAAGTGGCTGACGAAGAGGATCGCCACGCCCGTGGCACGCAGCTCCCTCATGACGGTGAACAGCTGCTCGACCTCGCCGCGGTCCAGGCTGGACGTGGGCTCGTCAAGGATCAGGACCTTGGAGTCGAGCACCATGGCGCGGCTGATCGCAACGAGCTGCTGGATGGCGATCGAGTGGCTGGAGAGCATCGTCCGGGTGTCGATGGCCAGGCCGAGGCCCCCGAGATGCTTGGCGGCCTGCTCATGCACGCCCTTCCAGTCGATCCGGCCGCCGCGCCGGGGCTCGTGACCCAGCATGACGTTCTCACCGACGGTCAGGTTCGGGCACAGGTTCACCTCCTGGTACACGGTGGAGATGCCTGCGACCTGGGCGTCGGCGGTGGTACGGAAGACGACGGGGCGCCCGGCCACGGTGATGGAGCCGGAGTCGATGGCGTAGACGCCGGTCAGTGCCTTGATCAGGGTGGACTTCCCGGCCCCGTTCTCACCCATGACCGCGTGGATCTCACCGGGGCGCAGGCTGAAGTCCACGGCGTCCAGGGCGAGTACCCCTGGGAAGCTGATGGTGATGCCGCGCATCTCGACGATCGCAGGCCCTGTCGGGCTTGCCTGGTGATTGCTCACGTCAGCCACCTCTCGGGTGTGGGTGGGGCGCCGATCGGGGGGCCGGAAGGCCGGCCCCCCGATCGCCTGCTCACCTGTCGTTCAGGTTAGTACGAGCTGGCTCAGTACAGTCGCGAATCGATGACCGCGGCGGCCTGCTCCGGAGTGAAGGAGGCATCCTCCACGTAGATCGCCTTCTCGACGGTGTTGCCGGCAAGCACGTCCTTGACGAGGCCTGCGGCCAGGTCGCCCAGCAGCGGGTTGCACTCGACGATGTAGTTGATCTTGCCGTCGATGAGGGCCTGCATGCCGTCCTTGACCGCGTCGATCGAGATGATCTTGATGTCCTCGCCGGGCTTGGCGCCCGCAGCCTCGATGGCCTCGATGGCGCCGAGTGCCATGTCGTCGTTGTGCGCGTAGACCAGGTCGATGCCGTCGGCGCCGTACTTCTGCAGGAAGCCCTCCATGACCTTCTTGCCACCGTCACGGGTGAAGTCGCCGGTCTGGGAGTCGATCTTCTCGATCTGGGTGCCTGCGATGGCCTCGTCGAAGCCAGTGGCCCGATCGTTCGCCGGGGCTGAGCCCGTCGTGCCCTCGAGCACGACCATCTTGGTGGCGGTGTCGCCGAACTGCTCCTTCGCCCACGTCCCGGCCGTCACGCCCTCCTTCTTGAAGTCGAGCCCGACCCAGCTGGCGAAGAGGTCGTCCGAGGCGGACACGGTGCGGTCCTCGAGGACCACCGGGATCTTGGCCGCCTGGGCCTCCTTCAGGACGTCGTCCCACCCGTCCGTGACGATCGGGGCCATGACGATGGCGTCGACCTTCTGGTTGATGAAGGAGCGGACCGCCGCGATCTGCGCCGCGGGATCGTTGTCGGCGGCGTTGAAGGTGAGGTCGAACCCGTTCTCCTTGGAGAATGCGGTCTTCATGGACTCGGTGTTCGCCGAGCGCCAACCGCTCTCGGACCCGGTCTGGGCGAAGCCGACCTTGATCAGCTCGGATGCCGCGGCATCCGTGGCCGCCGCACTCCCGGCGCCCGCGTCCGTCGTGGAGTCCGAGGAGCAGCCCGAGATGGTCAGCGACATCGCCCCCATCAGAACCACTCCTGCCAGCATGCGCTTCCTCATGTCCGTTCCTCCCTTGAACCTGGTCCGGTTGCGAATGCCGGAACCGGCGCTTACTACCCGGTCCGGGTGGACCGTTACTCCGATGTTAGCCCTAACATCTGGCGTTTGGGCAAGTACCCGAATATTACAGTTTGATAACGGTCGCCCGCTGCTCGCGTGCTGCAGACCGTCTTGGCACGCCTCGAAGGTTACGGAACGGATCACGCAAGTGAGGGTTCACATCCACCGGCGAGAGCGGTTCTCGCCAGGGGCGGCCGCTCAAATGGAACGGCCGCATTCGCTCAGACCGGCCAGAACAGGACCGACTCATTCCAGCCGAGCACGAATGTCCATCCGGAGTCGAGGGTCACCACGTAGTGGGCGCACCCCGGGGTGGCCGCCAACCGCTGGATCCGTCCCGTTCCCCTGCCTGGGACATCGATCCAGCCGCCGGGTTGTATCTGACGTGCCTTCATCGCCATGGCTCCTCCTTCACGCTCACCGACCGGGTCGCTCAGCTGCCGTTCCGGTCACAACGCGTGTGTCAGTCGATGGTGGGCTGCGTTGGCGCGCAGTTCCCGGACGAATGCCGGGACCGTGGTGCTCGCGTCGATACTCGCCAGCTCCACCCCGATCGAGCGTGCGAACACCTCCCAGGTCGCGAGGCTGGTCTGCGTCGACATCGCGGTGTGGTGCGCCGCCCCCGCTTCCATCCAGCAGGTGGCAGCGGTGGCGAAGTCCGGCTTGGACCGCCAGACCGCCCGGCCGACCGGGAGGTTGGGCATGGGCGCCGGGAGCGGCACCCGCTCCACCTCGGCCGCGACCAGCCGGAACCGGTCGCGCATGTCGGACAGCGCGACGACCACGGCGTCCCCCGGGTCCGCGGTGAAGACCAGTCGCACGGGATCCTCCCTGCCGCCGATGCTCAGCGGATGCACCTCGAGGCGCGCGCGCTCGGAGCTCAGCGAGGGACTCACCTCGAGCATGTGCGCCCCCAGCGAGAGCTCCTCACCCTCCACCAGGTGATAGGTGTAGTCCTCCATCAGGCTCGCGCCGCCCGGACGCCCAGCGCCCATGACGGCCGCGATCCGCACCAGCATGGCGGTCTTCCAGTCGCCCTCCGCACCGAACCCGTAGCCATCGGCCATGAGGCGCTGCACGGCGAGTCCGGGCAGCTGGCGCAGCGTGCCCAGGTCCTCGAAGGTGGTCGTGAAGGCGTGGAACCCGCCCTCCTCCAGGAAGGAGCGCAGACCCACCTCGATGGCGGCGCCGTCCCGCAGCGACTGGTACCGGACTCCCCCCGGCACCAGCTCGGGCGCGACCGCGTAGGAGTCGACGTACTCCTCGATCAGCGCATCGACCTGCCGATCGGTCGCCGCGTACACACGCGCGGCGAGGTCCATCACCCCCCAGGTGTTGATCTGGGCACCGAAGACCGTCTCGGCCTCGGTCTTGTCGCCCTCCGTGACAGCAACGAAGCGCATGTTGTCCCCGAACCGGGCGACCCGCATGGCGCGCGACGCCCGCACTCCCGCCGCCGCCCGGGTCCATTCCCCGACCTGCTCCTGGACCCGCCGGTGGGATGCGTGGCCCACGACCGTGGTCCGGGGGACGCCGAGCCGGGACTCGATGTAGGCGTACTCCCGGTCGCCGTGGGCGGCCTGGTTGAGGTTCATGAAGTCGAAGTCGATGGTGGCCCATGGGAGCTCGACGTTCGCCTGGGTGTGCAGGTGCAGCAGGGGCTTGGTGAGGGCCTGGAGGCCCGCGATCCACATCTTGGCCGGGCTGAAGGTGTGCATCCACGTGATCACCCCGATGACGTCGTCCGCCGCGTTCGCCTCGCGCATGACCCGCTCGATGGCGTCGCGCGAGGTCAGCACCGGCTTCCACACGACAGTGGCGGGGACACTCGGACTCTGGGCGAGGTGCTCAACCACGCCCTGGGACTGTGCGGCGACCTGGGCCAGCACCTCGTCGCCATAGAGCGTCTGGCTCCCGGTGAGGAACCAGACCTGGTACTGGGCGAGGTCGGGAACGATGCTGGCACCCATGGTTGCCTCCTTGTAGGTGATGCGCGTACTCACCTTGGCTGTTATCGCTCACATCAGATGGGTGAGAGGCGGAGTACCTGCTCACGGCTCGGGATGTTACCGATAACATCTACGGGATACAAGGGCCGACTCGCCCCGACTGCGTAGGGTGGCCGATCCGTCCCCGCCCACGAGGCCCGCTGCCTCTTGCTGGTCGGCCCTCACAGCAGCCTGCGGCGAAGAGGCACAGGGACCCGTCGCGCTGGTGCACCCTGCGGGCGCCCCCGGTAGGGTCACGGCAGGTCACCGACGCAGGAGGACACATGCACGCACTCGCCAACTCGCTGGGCAAGGCTGAGAAGGACCTGCTCCGCGAGGCGGAGCCCAAGCGCATGGAGAAGCTCGACGAGAACGAGCTCCTCGACCTGCACAAGCGGATCCGACGGGCCCGGAACAAGTACTCCGGGATCTACCGACGACAGGGCAGCGCCAAGGTCGCCAGGAAGGGCGGACGGGGCATGGCCAAGCAGAAGAACACGCGCAACTCCGGCCGCGCCGAGGTCTTCGAGGACGCCCTGGCACGGGTCAGCGCGCAGCTGGCCGACGTGGCCGCCGCCCACGCGGAGCAGCTCAAGTCCGACCGTCTCGCGGCTGCCAACCCGAGTGGCACCTGGCCCGGCGCCCAGGGCGCGGCGCCAGCCGGCGATGGGGCACACGCCAAGGCCCAGGTCACCGACCGCACGCCCAAGGGACCCGGCCGGGAGAAGCGCAACGCCTCCAGCCAGGCCCAGGGCGCGCGACGGCAGGCCAAGCGCGACAACGGCTGAGCGATCCTCCCGGCCCCCGCGCATCCGGCTGCCCCGGCTGACAGAGTCGGGACATGCGGGAGACCACCACAGCAGTTGCCAGCGTTGACGGAATCGCCCTCCACACCTTCCGGTGGGCACCCGAGGGGACGCCGCGGGCGGTGGTCCAGGTGCAGCACGGACTTGCCGAGCACGCCGCCCGGTACCGTCGGTTCGGGGAGGCGCTGACCGCGGCCGGCTACCTGGTGTACGCACCCGACGCACGGGGCTCCGGGCGGACGGCCGCGGGGCGCTACGGGGACTGGGGACCGGACGGATGGCCGGGCTGGGTCGACGACCTCGACCGGCTCAATGCCCGGATCAGGGGCGACAATCCCGGACTCAAGGTCGCGCTCCTCGGGCACAGCATGGGCTCCTTCGCCAGCCAGCAGTACCTGCTCGACCACTCCGGCGACATCGACGCCCTCGTCCTGTCCGGCACGACCGAGGTGTCGGGGCTCGCTGCGATGCTGGACTCCGACGAGCCGGCGGACCTCAGCGCCTTCAACGCGCCATTCGAGAACCGGACCGGTTACGAGTGGCTGTCGCGCGACGAGGCCGAGGTCGACAAGTACGTCGCTGACGAGGCGTGCGGGTTCCCCGCCCCGAAGTTCGCCGGGATCGCGACGTTGGCCGAGGCTGCCGACCCACATCGACTGGCGGGCGTCCGCGCGGACCTGCCGATCCTGTTGGTCTCCGGCACCGACGACCCGCTCGCGGGCGGGGGCGCAGCCGTCGAGCTCGTCGCGGCGCGCTACCGGGAGGCGGGGGTCGGGGACGTCGAGGTCAGGCTCTACCCCGGTGCCCGGCACGAGCTGCTCAACGAGACCAACCGCGACGAGGTCACCGCCGACATCCTCGCGTTCCTCGACCGGACCGTCGGGGCCTGACCCCGCACGCTCCTACTCGGCTGAGGCGGTCGGAACCGGGACGCGCAGCCTGCTGGCCTGCTCGAAGGCATGGGCATGGGCGAGGAGCTGACCGTCCTGGCCCGGCCTGCCGATGAGGGTCGCCCCGACCGGCATCCCGCTGCTGCGCAGCCCCAGAGGCACCGTGACAGCGGGGTAGCCGGCGGTGGCGTACAGGCTGGAGTGCCGGTTGGTGATGCTGACGAGCATGTCGGCTTCGCTCGCGTCGAAGGTGGCGTCGAGGATCGACTCGGCCAGGGCTCGGTGACCCAGGGCTGCCTCCTCATAGGCATCGCGGTCGATGGCCCTGACCAGGGCGAGGTCGAGGAAGAACTGACCAGCCGGCATCCGGCGCCGAGGCCTGGCGAGGTTGTACGCGTGCAGGTCGGCCAAGGTGGCCACGGGGGCACCTTGGCCGGCCAGGTAGCCGACCGTGTCGTGGGTGACGCCCCCGAGGACCACGGTGATGAACCCCTCGTCGTAGGTCTCCATCGGTGTCTCGGTGACCAGGGCGACCTCGAGGGGAACGGCTCCGGCAGCGCGCAGCCCGGCGTCGATCCGCGCGAGCATCTCGCCGTTGTCGGAGGTGTCCTCGTAGGGCGTCCTGTGGTTGCCGATGTCCTCGGCGAGGACCCCGACCCGCACCCCGTCGAGCGCACCGTCAGTGAGCTCGACGTCCAGCGGCTGCACCACCATGGCCGCCAGCAGGGCGGCGGCATCGGCAACCGTGCGCGCGATCGGTCCTGCGCTGTCCTGGTGGCGCACCAGCGGGATGACACCACGCCCGTCCACCAGGCCGCGGCTGGGCTTCATCCCGACCAGGCCTGCATAGGCCGCAGGGGTGATCAGCGAGCCCGAGGTCTCGGTCCCCACACTCACGATCGCGAAGCCGGCCGCGACCGACACCGCCGAGCCGCTGCTGGAGCCGGCCGGGCTGAACGCCCTCCCGTAGGGGTTCACGGTCTGCCCGCCGACCGCGCTGAAGCCGGGCGTGCGCACCGCCGCACCTGCAAGCTCCGAGAGGTTCGCCTTGCCCAGGATCACCGCACCAGCGGCCCGCAGCGACTCCACGAGCGGGGCGTCGGCATCGGCCACGTGGCCCGCCAGGATCTCCGCTCCACCGGTCGTGGGCATCGGGCCGGCCGTCTCGATGTTGTCCTTGAGGGTCACCGGGATCCCGTCCAGCGGCCCGAGCGACTGGCCGGCCGCGCGCCGGGCATCTGCTTCCCGCGCCTGGGCCAGGACCTGCGGATTGAGCACGATCAGGCTGTTCAGCGTGGCCTCGCGGTCACGGACGCGTCCAAGCAGATGCAGCGTGAGCTCCTCGGACGACAACCGACCGCCCGACATGTGCTCCTGCAGCTCCGCGATCGCCGCGTCGGCCAGGGTGTCGAGTTCCATGGAACGGGACGGGTCGCGCCCCTCCAGGGCGTCGGTGAACGCCGAGAGGTCAAGGGGCTCCAGTCGGCCGGGGTCGCGCTGCGTGAGCCCGACGACGGCGCCCGTCACCAACGAGCGTCCCATCGCCAGGAAGCTGTCCATTCCCGCCACCACCGACTCCGTTCCCCAGCAGTTCGAACTCGCCGCCTCGCCGCCCCGCCGCCCCGACGGCGATCATCGTATGGGAGACCGGCGGTCGCACCTCCGGGCTGCCGGTGCTTCTCGCCCTTGGTTCATGCGTGATAGATCGAGACCTCGGCCGCCTTGACCGCGAGGTGCACGACGACTCCGGTGGCGAGGTCCAGCTCGGCCACCGAGGCAGGCGTGATGTCCGCGCTGAGGTTGCCGCTGCGGACCCTGATGAGGTGGGACTGGGGTTCGAGCGCGGTGACGGCGCCGGCGAACACGTTGCGTGGGCTGCCGGTCGGCGGGGTCCTGTGCACCGAGACCGCGCTCGGGCGGAAGACCGCGATCGCGCGCTCGCCCACGCTCAACGGGGCGTCGGGCTGACCGTGGACGAGCAACCCGGAGCTGGTGATCAGGGCATGGGGATCGACCGCCTTCCCGGTGAGCATGTTCAGCCCGCAGATGCTGGCCGCGAACGCGCTGCGCGGCTGGGTCATCACGGCCTGCGTGGTCCCGGCTCTCGACGACCCTCCCCGCGTCGAGCACGACGATCCGGTCGGCGAGCAGCACTGCGTCGAGCACCTCGTGCGTGACGAGGATGGCCGTTCGCCCCGCGAGGACCCGGCGCAGCGTCTGCCGGACGGCTGCGGCGACCTCCACATCAAGGGCGGCGAGGGGCTCATCCAGGAGCAGGAGGCCCGGCTGCGCGGCGAGGGCGCGGGCCAGGGCGACGCGTTGTGCCTGCCCACCCGAGAGCTGGGCCGGCCGGCGCCGGGCCAGGTCGCTCGCCCCGACCTCGGACAGCCACCGCTCGGCGATCGCCCGGGACTGCGCACGCGACCGCCCCAGGCTGCGGGGGCCGAAGCCGACGTTCTCCCCGACGTCCAGGTGCGGGAACAGCAGGGGCTCCTGCGCCAGCAGGGCCACGTTGCGCTCGTGGACCGGGAGCCAGGTCGTCGGCGCCGCGCCCTCAGCCAGCGAGAAGAGCACTCGCCCGTCGAGGTCCGCCCTGCCCGAGTCGGGCGACAGCAGTCCGGCAAGGACCTCCAGGACGCTGGTCTTGCCCGACCCGTTCGCACCGATCAGGGCCAGCGTCTGGCCGGCGGGGACCTCCAGGCTGACGTCCAGGTCCCGGGCCGCCACCCTGGCACGCAGGTCGAGGCTCACAGCCGACTCGCGGACCGGCGCGCAAACCCGATCACCAGCACCGACACCACGATGAGCAGCAGGGACAGGGCGACTGCGGCGTCGGGATCGGCCTCGCGCTGCAGGTAGATCTCCAGGGGCAGGGTCCGGGTGGTTCCCTGCAGGCTGCCCGCGAAGGTGATCGTGGCGCCGAACTCCCCCAATGCCCGGGCGAAGGACAGCACCGCCCCGGATGCCAGCGCAGGGGCCATCAGTGGCAGGGTCACCCGGCGCAGGACGGTCGTCGGGGACGCGCCCAGGGTGGCGGCGACCGCCTCGTAGCGGTTTCCGAAGGTGCGCAGCGCCCCTTCGAGGCTGACCACCAGGAACGGGATGGCCACGAACGTCTGGGCCATGATCACGGCGGTCGTGGAGAACGCGACCTGCACTCCGGCGACCTCCAGCGAGTGACCCAGCAGCCCGCGGCGGCCGAACGTGTACAGCAGCGCGATCCCCGCGACGACCGGGGGCAGGACCAGCGGGAGCAGGACCAGGGAGCGCAGCAGGTCCTGGCCACGGAACCGCGCTCGGGCCAGCACCAGGGCCATCGGCACCCCCAGGACCACGCACAGCCCAGTCGCGACCGCCGAGGTCCGCAGGCTCAGGAGCAGGGCGGCGCGTGAGGACTCCGAGGTGATCAGCGCGGGGAACTGCGCCCAGTCGACGCGGGTGAGCAGCGCCAGCAGCGGCAGCGCGACGAACAGCATCCCCAGTGATGCGGGTACGAAGATCCATCCCGGCACGCCCAGGCGCGGCTCGGTCCCGGGACCCGCCGGGGCCCCACGGGCGCTACGGGGTGCCGAAGCCGGCATCGGCGAGCACCTCCTGCCCCTGCGCCCCGACGACCAGCGACTCGAACTGCTGGGCCAGCATCGGCGAGGCGGCGGCGGCCAGGACGGCGATCGGGTAGGTGGTGACCGCGTTGACCTCGGCCGGGATCGGGACACCCGTCACGCGGCCGGCTGACCCCTTCACGTCGGTCACGTAGACGACCCCGGCGTCAGCCTCGCCGGTGGCGACCTTGTTCAGCACGTCGGCCACGGAGGACTCCTCGCTGACCGGGGCGAGGGTGATCCCCGTGTTCGCCTCCACCTCCTGCGTGGCGGCTCCACAGGGAACCTGCGGTGCGCAGACGACAACCAGGACGTCCGGCCCGACCAGGTCGGCGAAGGTCGCGACGCCCGCGGGGTTGTCCGGCGGAACCGCGATCGTCATCGTGTTCGTGGCGAAGGTCGTCGGTGGGCCGGCAAGCAGCTGGTCCTCGGCCGCCCTGTCCATGGTCCGGGTGTCCGCTGACGCGAGGACGTCCGCGGGGGCGCCCTGCTGGAGCTGCGCCACGAGATCCGAGGACCCGGCGAAGTTGAACCGCACAGTGGCACCCGGGTGCGCGGCCTCGAACTGCTCGCCCAGCTCGGTGAAGGGGGCCTTCAGGGACGCTGCCGCGAAGACCGTGAGGTCCCCGGATGGGCCCGAGGCGTCAGCGGACCCGGACGGCGCCGCCGCGATCGGCCGCGGGGGTGCTGGGCGCGGAGCACGCGGGCATCGCGATGAGCAACCCCGCCGCGGCGACGAGCACGATCCGGTGCCGCATCCTGACGCTCACGGGCTGGCCGCTCGCGACGTCTCGACGATCACGTTCGTGGACTTGATCACGGCCACCGCCACCGACCCCAGCTCCAGGCCCAGGTCGCGCACCGCCTCGGTGCTCATCAGCGAGACGACCCGGAACGGACCGCACTGCAGCTCCACCTGCGACATCACCGTGTCGGACTGGATGCTCGTGACGAGGCCCACGAACCTGTTGCGCGCCGAGCTCACCACACCGGTCAGGTCAGGGGCGGTCGCAGCCTGGCTCCGGGCGTACATGGCCAGCTCGTGGGCGTCGACGGTCTTGCGCCCGCCCTCGCCCACAGTCGCTGTCAACGCCCCCGCGTCGACCAGCCGACGGACAGTGTCGTCGCTCACGCCGAGGAACGACGCCGCATCCCTGATCCGCAGTTGAGGCATGGGCCGCATGGTACAGCCGCGTCCACATCCCTTTCGCGCCATTCAGGGCGCAGATGCGCGTTGCCCCATCCGCCGGGCTGACGAGAAGAGCCCCTGCGGCGGAGTCAAGCGTCTCGACGGACGAACAGGAAGCAGGCGAGTCCGATGACGACGGCAGCCCAGATCGCGGCCACCACGGCAGCCCGCGCGTCGCCCTGGGCAGCCCACTCCAAGGCGTTCGTGAAGGGCAGGTTCTCGGTGAGCCAAGGGGCGCGGCTGACCCCGTCCCCGGTCGACGGACTTGACTGGGTCAGCAGGCCGATCGCCAGGTTCTCGAGGATCAGCGCGAACACCAGGGAGACGACGAGCCCCGCCGCGAGGTTGCGGATCAGGGCCGTGATCCCACCCACGACCAGGCCCCACCAGATCCCCAGGCCGACCTGTCGCAGCCCGATGGCGGCGACCGTTCCCCAGCCCTCCTGCGGAGCCAGGTCGAAGAGGACTGCGGCGCCCGCCACCGAGATAACCAGAGCCAGGAGGATCGACGCCGTCACGAAGGCGCCCGGTACCAGCACCTTGGCGAGGAACACCTCCACCCGCTTCGGGAACTGGGACAGGACCAGGCGCATCGTGCCGTCCCGGTACTCATGGCCGAACGCCTGTGCGCAGATGGTCGTGATCAGGATGACGCCCAGCGGGCCACCGCCGTCGAAGTTGGCCACCCCCTCCAGGCCGGGGCGGGTGCCCGGCGATGCGCCCTCCTGGGCCCCGTTGAAGATCATCGCCGCCCACGAGATGAAGATCAGCAGCCCCATCCCGAGCCCGAGGAAGCCCCAGGTGGAGCGCAGCGACACGGCGCGGCGCCACTCGAATGCCAGGATGCGACTCATGCGGCGTCCCCGGCAGACCCGGTCCTGAACTGCTCCTGACCCTCGGTGAGCTCCAGGAACGCCTGCTCCAGCGAGGCCCGACGGGCCATCAGCTCGAGCACCGGAACCCCGATGGCGAAGGCGACCAGCCCGACGGCCTCCGGCTCGGCACCGCCCACCGACACCGCGTCGGAGCCCTCGGGGCTGGCCGCGAGGCCCGCTGCGGCCAGCCCGTCGAGCAGTGCCTGACGGTCCTCGGGCCGCGTCCGCACGAGGACGTCGTTGCGGGTGCTCGATGCCACCAGGTCGGCCATGGTCCCGTCGGCCACGAGCGCGCCCTTGGCGATGACCACGACGTGGTCGGCCATCAGCTGCATCTCCGAGAGGAGGTGGCTGCTGACCAGCACGGCGTTGCCCCGCTCGGCGTAGGTCTTGAGGAAGTCACGCATCCAGTGGATCGACTGGGGATCCAGCCCGTTGGCCGGCTCGTCGAGCATGAGCGCCCGCGGCTCGGCCAGCACGGCGCCGGCCAGGCCGAGGCGCTGGCCCATCCCCAGGGAGAACCCCTTGGGGCGCTTGCCCGCCACGGAGGTCAGCCCGAACACCTCGAGGACCTCATCGACCCGCGAGTCGGGCACCCGGGCCTCTGTGGCCAGCATGCGCAGGTGCGCCCGCGCCGTGCGCTTGGGATGGAAGTACTTGGCATCCAGGTGCGCCCCGACAGTGCGCGTGACAGACGCGACCTCGGTCAGCCTGCGGCCGTCGAAGGTCGTCTCGCCGCCTCCGTGGTCCAGGCCAAGCATCAGTCGCATCGTCGTCGACTTGCCCGACCCGTTCGGGCCGAGGAAGCCGGTCACCACCCCGTCCGGCACCGCGAAGGAGATTCCGTCGACTGCCCGGACATCCCCGAAGGACTTGGCCAACGCGTGGAGCTCGATCACCCGCCACACCCTAGGCGGCGCCCGGTCAGCTCTGGCGCACCGCCCCGTGGGCTTGTCGAGACCCGGTGCTACTCGCGGGCGACGGCGCCCACAAGCTCCGCCAGGGAGCGCTCGATCGCCGTGCACAGGACGTCGAGGTCGGGCACCGCGTCGTAGTCCCCGGTGACGCCGATCGCGACATGGCCGTCGTAGGACATGATCCCGATGCTGATGCGGACCCCCTGGGCCACCGGGATGTAGGGGAACATCTCGAGCATGCGATGCCCCAGGAGGTAGATGGGGTACTGCGGCCCGGGGATGTTGGTGGTGACCGTGTTGATGACCCGCTGCCCGGTGCGTGCGTACACGCGTGCGCCGAGGGTCATGAGCGTGGCGGGGACGAAGTCTGCAGCCGACAGCATCGCCTCCACTCCGACCGCCTGGCCGCTGCCCTTGAGGTGGCCCAGCTCCAGGGCCACGGCATCGAGGCGCTCCCGGGGGTCGGCGATGTGGACCGGGAGGTCGGCGAACATCGCGGTCACCTGGTTGCCCAACCGGCCCTGGTGCGCCTCGGTGCGGATGGAGACCGGCACCAGGGAGCGGATGGTCGTGTGCTCGACGTCCTCCCCCCGCTGCTCCAGGTAGGCGCGGAAGCCCCCGGCGATGGCGGCCAGCACCACGTCGTTGACCGTGCAGCCGGCCCGGTCCTTCACGTCCTTGACGTCGGCGAGCTCCGCGCGCGCCCAGCCCCAGCGGCGGTGCGGCCCCAACGGGCCGTTGAGGAAGCTCGTCGGGCTCGCCGCGCTGCGCCCCACCGTCGCCAGCCCGTAGGCCCGGACGGCCGCAGCCCTGGCGACGTCGGCCGGCGAGGAGAACCCCAGCGCCGCAGCGGCGACCGCCCGCGTGGCGTCGACCGGGATCCGCGCGACACCCGCCACCCCGGAGGCAGCCAGGGACAGTCGCGAGGGCTGGGGACTCGGGCGCCAGGCGGCGGGCGGGCTGCCGCTGCGCGTCCCGCTCCCGGTCGAGGACGATCTCCATGAGCTCGTTGCCGGCCAGGCCGTCGATCATCGCGTGATGGGTCTTGGTGATCATCGCCCATCGCCCGTCGGGCAGCCCCTCGACGAGCCACATCTCCCACAGCGGCCGGTCGATGTCGAGCCGCTGGGACAGGACCCGGGCGACCAGGGCACGCAGCTGTTGGTCGCCACCGGGCGACGGGATCGCCGTGTGCCGCAGGTGGTAGGCCAGCGAGAAGTGCGGGTCGTCCACCCATGCCGGGCGCGCGAGGCCGAGCGGCATCCGCTGCACCCGCTGGCGGTACCGCGGGACCGAGTCGAGGCAGGTCTCGAGGTGGGCGCTGAACTCCTCGAAGGCCGGGACCGGCCCCTCGAAGATCAGCAGCGACCCGACGTGCATCTGCTGCCTGTCGTTCTCCAGGTCGAGGAAGCCTGCGTCCAGTGAGCTCAACCTGTCCATGGTCATCTCCGGTCCGTGATGAGGGGTCGTGCCTGGGCGGCGACCTCGGCGGCATGCGGGTTGTCGGCAAGCCATCCGAGGATCTTGTCGCTCGTCCACTGCGGGGCCTCGAGCTGCGGCACGTGACCGACCCCCCGAGCGACCTCGAACTGCCAGGACGGGTTCGCGGCCGCTGCTGCGCGCGCCGTGGCGATGTTGATCAGCCTGTCCTTGTCGCCGTGCATGAGCAGCACCGGGACGTCGATCGAGCGCTGCATCGCCGCGAGGCGACGCCGATCTGCCAGCGCCCACATCAGGGACTGCGCGGCGGCCAGCATCTCGGAGTCGACGTCCGGGTACTCGCGGCGCATTCCTGCGAGCTCGACGTGGAGGTCGACGACCTCCCGGGGCACGCGCGACATGTCCGCGCAGCACAGGCGCAGCAGCTCGTGCGCCGTCTGCTCGGCCGACTGCCCGCCGCGACGGCGGCTGAGCACCCGGCGCCCGACCGCCGGCACCAGGAACGCGGCGAAGGTCGCGAAGACCCGCGGGTCAGGACGGGCGTTCAGCGCCGGGGGCAGGGCAGGGTCGACGAGGACCAGGCCGGCCACCGTGTCGGGACGCTGCGAGGCCTGGAGGATCGAGATGAGCCCGCCCATCGAGTTGCCGACGAGGATCGCCGGGACGCCCGCCACCTCCGTGAGGAACCGGTGCAGCAGGCGCTGGTTGGCCTGCACCGACGTGGAGCGCGCCCCTCCCCGGGTGTGGCCGAAGCCGGCAAGGTCCAGGGCCACGACCCGGCACGTCCTGACCAGCGCGGGCGCCACCGCAGCCCAGTTGAGCGCCGAGCCGCCGAGGCCGTGGACGCACACGAGCAGGGGGCCGTCGGCGGGTCCGCCGTGGTCGAGGAAGTGCACCGGACCGTCGAGGTCCACCCATCGCGACTCGGGGTGAGGAGTGCGCCCAGACCCTGCAGCCACCATGCCCACAAGTATCCCGCTTCGTGCCTCCCGGGTGGCTGCCCGGGGTGCGCAGCGCTCGCCCAGCGGTGAAGAATCGAGGTGATCGGCCCCGACGCACCCGGCGCCCAGCCCCCTGACACCGCACAGCGCAGCAGGAGAGGATCATCCCATGGCACACGACACAGCAGGCGGACTGGCCGGATGGGACCTGGAGGGGTTCCACAGCGGTGCCGACACCGAGTGCTGGCGGCGCCTCGGGGCGCACGTGGTGACCGTGACCGACGATGTCCGGGGCGAGATCCGGGGCACCCGGTTCGCCGTGTGGGCACCGAACGCCAGGGCGGTCCGCGTGAACGGCGACTTCAACCACTGGACCGGGGACGCGATGTCGCTGGTCCCCGGGTCGGGGGTCTGGGCCCTCTTCGTCGAGGGGGTCGGCGAGGGCACCCTGTACAAGTACAACATCCTCGGCGCCGATGACGCGTGGCACGAGAAGGTCGACCCGATGGCGCAGTTCGCCGAACGGGCGCCGTCGAACGCCTCGATCGTGTACGAGAGCCGCTACACGTGGGGCGACGACGAGTGGATCGCCAGGCGGGCCGCGCAGATGCCCCACGAGTCACCGGTCTCGATCTACGAGGTCCACCTGGGTTCGTGGCGCAAGGGCAGGACGTACCTCGACCTCGCCGACGAGCTCGTCGAGTACGTGACGAGCATGGGCTTCACGCACGTGGAGTTCATGCCGGTGTCCGAGCACCCGCTCGAGGCCTCCTGGGGCTACCAGGTCACCAACTACTTCGCCCCGATGTCACGCCTGGGCCGCCCGGACGAGCTGCGCCACCTGGTCGACCGCCTGCACCAGGCGGGCATCGGAGTGATCCTGGACTGGGTGCCGGGGCACTTCCCCAAGGACGACTGGGCGCTGGGCCGGTTCGACGGGACAGCCCTCTACGAGCATGCGGACCCGCGCCAGGGTGAGCACAAGGAGTGGGGCACCTACATCTTCAACTACGGGCGCAACGAGGTGAAGTCCTTCCTGGTGTCCAACGCGCTCTACTGGACCCAGCAGTTCCACTTCGACGCGCTGCGCGTCGACGCGGTCGCGTCCATGGTGTACCTCGACTACGACCGCGAGGACGGCCAGTGGATCCCCAACCAGTTCGGCGGCAACCACAACCTCGAGGCCATCGACTTCCTGCGCTACGTGAACCTGCACCTGTACGAGCGGGTGCCCGGGGTGGTCATGATCGCTGAGGAGTCCACCGCGTTCACCGGCGTCACCCAGCGTGTGGACGCCGGCGGACTGGGCTTCGGCTTCAAGTGGAACATGGGGTGGATGAACGACTCCCTGGGCTACCTCGCGCTGGAGCCGATCTACCGGCAGTACCACCACGGTGAGATGACGTTCGCGATGATCTACCAGTACACGGAGAACTTCATCCTGCCGATCAGCCACGACGAGGTCGTCCACGGCAAGGGCTCGATGATCAACAAGGTCCCGCAGGACTCCTGGCGGCAGTTCGCCACCCTGCGCGCCTTCTACACCTTCATGTGGGCCTTCCCCGGCAAGCAGCTGGTCTTCATGGGATGCGAGTTCGGCCAGAGGCCCGAGTGGAACGAGGACGACAGCCTGGAGTGGTGGGTCGCGGACATGGAGGGCCATCAGGGGCTCAAGCGCCTCTTCCAGGACCTCAACGAGGTCTACCGTGCCCACCCAGCCCTCTGGAAGCTCGACTCCAGCCCTGAGGGCTTCCAATGGATCAACGGCGGCGACTCCGGCGGCAACACGTTCTCCTGGCTGCGCTTCGACGGCGAGGGGCAGCAGCTCGCGGTGGTCGTGAACTTCTCCTCGGAGCCGTGGACCCAGTACCGCATCGGCCTGCCCGAGACCGGTACCTGGACCGAGATCCTCAACTCCGACCTCGCCGCCTACGACGGCACGGACGCCCACCAGAACGGCGGCGGTGTCATCGCGCAGGCCGACCCGTACTACGGGTTCCCGGCCAGCGCGACGGTCGTGGTCCCGCCCCTGGGTGCGGTCATCCTCCGGCACGAGCCGACGGTCGCCTGACAGGAGTTGGGGGCCCCGACTGGCAAGGGATATGACCGGGCTATAGCCTTATCCCAGTCCCTCGGCCGTTGCTCCCCCGTCACGGCCGAGGGACCATTCCGTTCCCAAGGGCGGCCCCGAGGGCGGCACCCAAGATCGGCCGCCTCAGGCGCTGTACCCTGCCGACATGGGGGAGCAGGAAACTCGTGCGGGGCAGGGACCTCCCGCGGAATGGATGGTCCTGGCCGACTCGTCACTGGCATCGCTGCTGCGGATGCTGGCCGACAATCCCGACCCGGACCTGGTCGCCGCTGCCCTGGCTCGGGGCGCCCTCAACGGCTTCCAGCCACTCGTCACCGCCATCGCCTTCGTCGATCACGAACGGCAGGTCCTGTCGGTGGTCGGAGCATTCGGGCGCGACCCCGAGATCCGCCATCTCTACACCGAGGTGCCGCTCGACGCGGACATCCCGGCCACCATCGCCTGCCGCACGAACGAGGTCGTGACCACACCCTCGGCACGGCTCGCGGTCGACTTCCCCCTCGTGGCACCGTATGTGAAGTCGGGCGTGACGCCACCCGATGGCGAGGCGACGGCGTTCCCCATCCGCCTCCGGGGGGCGGTGGTCGCGGTCCTCGGACTGGAGTTCGCCAGCCCCGTCGCGGAACCCTGGTTCCTGCGGTCGGCCGTGTCGACGGTGTCCGGTCCCCTGGCGATGTGGGCGGTGCTGCGCATGCAGTTCGACGACGGACCCGACAGCTTCTGGTCCCGACGGCCTCCCCGGCCACTCACCATGTCCCAGCGCCAGCGGGAGATCGTCGCCCTCGTCCGTGAGGGCCGGACGAACGCGCAGATCGCCGGCGAGATCGGGTTCTCGGTCGCCACGGTGAAGGCCGAGCTGGCACGTCTCTGCCTCCTGCTGGGAGCCACGAGCCGGACCGAGCTCGCCGAGAAGGCCGCGCGCGCCGGGTACTGAGGCCCAGTCGACGGGCCCTGGTCGACGCCTGATCACGCGAGGAGCGACTCCCCCACGAAGCCGCCCTGGGCGGGCACGCCGGGAGGGACGGCGAAGGTCGCCGACCCGACGTGCCTGATGTACTCGTTCATCGTGTCGTTGCGGGCCAGCGCAGTCTGCACCGGCAGGAACGCCGTGCGGATGTCGCGCTGGTAGGCCAGGAAGAACAGCCCGGCATCCAGGCGGCCGAGGGGATCGTTCCCGTCGACGAAGTTGTACCCGCGGCGCAGCATCCGCACGTTGCCGTGCTGGCTGGGATGGGCGAGGCGGACGTGGGAGTCCACCGGGATCAGCGGCAGGTCACCGCGGCCGGTCGCGGTGAAGTCAGGATCGGCGAACTCTGCTCCCCCGGACAGCGGAGCGCCCTCGGCCTTGGTCCGCCCGACCACGTTCTCCTGCTCGCGCAGCGAGGTCCGGTCCCAGGTCTCGATGGTCATGCGGATCCGCCGGGCCACCAGGTAGCTCCCTCCCGCCATCCACGCCGGTCCGTCGCCCGGCTGGACCCACACGTGGTCCGCGGCATCCGGGTCCTCGGCCTTGACGTTGGCGGTGCCATCCTTGAAGCCGAACAGGTTGCGCGGCGTCTGCTGCGCGGTGCTCGTGGAGGACGTGCGTCCGAACCCCAGCTGCGACCAGCGCACCACCGCGGTCCCGAACGCCAGCCGGGCCAGGTTGCGGATCGCGTGCACGGCGACCTGCGGGTCGTGGGCGCAGGCCTGGACGCACAGGTCTCCCCCGGAGCGGGCCTGATCCAGGTCGTCGGCGGGGAACAACGGGAGGTCGGCGAGGGCGTCCGGCCGCTGCCCGGCCACGCCGAACCGGTCCCGGCCCTGCGCATCCCGGAACAGGCTGGGGCCCAGGCCGAAGGTCAGCGTCAGCCCCGAGGGAGGCAGGTCCAGCGCCTCCCCCGTGTCGTCGGGGGGCGCGTCGTACGGGCCGCTGACCGGCCCGTAGGTCCCGGCTCCCTCGCCCTGGGTCATCCGGGCTGCCGCCGCGGTCCACGTCGTGAGCAGGTCGACGAGGTCCTGCCTGCGCCTGCTCGTGACGTCGAAGGCGGCGAAGTGCAGCCGGTCCTGTGCCGGCGTCAGGATGCCCGCCTGGTGGGGACCGAAGAAGGGGTAGGCCTGCTCCGTTCCGCCCGCTGCGGGCGTGACCTCCCTCCCGGCAGCGATCCCCGCCCCCGCGGCCGTGGCCGCCGCAGCGCCAGCGGCCCCGGCCCCGACCAGGCCGAGGAAGCCTCGCCGCGACACCCGCGCGTGCGGTGCCCGACTCACAGGACGACGGTGGCCGTGAGGTTGGACAGCGGCTCCGCGAGGGCGTCGACGGCCGCGGCGAGCTCCTTGACCTGATCGCCGGTGAGGTCGGTGTAGAGCGCGAAGCCGTCGCCGTCGCGGTACTGGTCGAGCAGGCGCTGCACCTCGTCGAAGCGCTGGTCGAGCTCGCTCGGCGAGGGCTGCGTCCCTCTGCGCGACGACCGGCTGCAGCGACTCGAACATCACGCGAGCCCCGTCGACGTTGGCCTGGAAGTCCCACAGGTCCGTGTGCGACCAGATCTCCTCCTCGCCGGTGACCTTGCCGGTGGCGACCTCGTCGAGCAGCTCCTTGGCCCCGTTGCCCAGCTGGTCTGCGGTGAAGGTCATGTCCCGCACCCGCGAGTCGAGCTCAGCGGTGTCCGCGACCAGGAGCGCGGCGACCGCCTTGCGCTCGGCCGGGGTCAGCGCCGTGTACCCGGCCGGGGGCCACAGGTCCTTCTCGATGCGGTGCCACCCGGTCCACTCCTGCCCCTGCTCGAGGTCGGCCTCACGCAGGTCCAGCTTCGGGTCCAGGTCACCGAACGACTCGGCAACGGGCTCGATGCGCTCCCAGTGCATGCGGGAGGGGGCGTACAGGTCGCGAGCTCGGTCGTCGTCACCGGCCAGGTAGGCGTCGACGAACTCGTCGGTGTCGGCCACGAGCTGTTCGGACTGGTCGCGCACGTAGGCCGCGTACGCCGTGGTGGCGGCCGCGACCTGCTCAGCCATGGGCCCCTGCGGGGTCAGGTCCTTGCCGCTGTCGGTGACCGTGAAGGCCGAACGGATGCCCTCGCCCACCATGCCGGGCTTGCACGCGGTGAAGTACTTCCCGGGAGCAGCCTGCACCACGAGGTCGCGGGTGAGACCCGGGCCGATGTTCTCCACCTCGGCCAGGACGCGCAGCCCGTCCTCGCCCAGCAGGTAGAACTCGGTGACCTGGTCACCGGAGTTCGTGACGGTGAACACCACCGGACCCGACGGCGCCTCGGCAGTCGCCACCTCACACGCCCCGTTGCTGCTGGTCACAGCGATCGAGCCGGCGGTGCCCACGGTGCTGACGTTCTCGGTGCACGCGGCCAGGGCCAGCAGCCCGAGGACGCCAGAGGCGGCGACCATCCGGGGGGACCGGGTCATGCGGGCGTCTCCCTGGTGCTGGCCGAGGCGGCCGTCGAGGTGGTCAGGGCGGGATCGGTCAGGTCTGCCGGCGTTGACAGCGCGGTGCGTGCCGCAGTCTCCGGGGTGCGGGCTGCCTGCGTCGGACGGGTCGGGCGAACCTTGCGCAGGAACAGCCACATGACGGGGAGCACGTAGCCCAGCCAGGCGACCAGCTGCAGCCAGGTGGTGGCCGGGGAGAAGTTCAGGGTGCCCTTCAGCAGGGTTCCGTACCAGCTGCTCGGTGGGATCGTGGCGCTGACGTCGAAGGCCAGGTTGTTCAGGCCGGGGAGGATGCCCGCCTCCTGGAGGTCGTGCACCCCG
Organism: uncultured Actinomycetes bacterium; assembly: GCA_963700395.1. GTDB lineage: Bacteria > Actinomycetota > Actinomycetes > S36-B12 > CAIYMF01 > Prado023. Next base: position 1,232,763 of record CAVOXI010000001.1, read on the forward strand.
TAGGCCAGGACCCCGCCGGCGACCACCACGAGGGCGGCGCCGGTCCAGGTGAAGAAGGTGGCCAGGTTCAGGCGCAGGGCGCCTCGGTAGATCAGCCAGCCGAGGACGACTGCGGTGGCGATCCCCATGGCGGCCCCGAGAAGCGGACTGGCCCCGCCCCCGCTGGCCCGCACGGCCGACCACAGGAACAACGCCGTCTCCAGGCCCTCACGGGCGACGGCGAGGAAGGCCACGAGGGCCAGGGCCCAGCCTCCGCGCCCGACAGCGTCGTCGACCTTGGCATGCAGGTCGCCCTTGAGGTGCCGGGCGTTGCCCGCCATCCAGAAGATCATCCAGGTGACCAGGCCGACGGCCACGATCGACAGGAGCCCCCCGATCGCCTCCTGCGCCTGGAACGTCAGTGTCCGCGTACCGAAGGTGAGCGTGGCGCCCAGCGCCAGGGACAGCACCACGGCGGCGGCGACCCCGAGCCAGATCCGGCTGACCAGGTGCCGGCGGTCGGTCTTGACCAGGTAGGCGATGAGGATGCTGACGACCAGCGATGCCTCGAGGCCCTCCCGCAGGCCGATCAGGAAGTTGCCGAACACCAACGCCTCCGTTCTGTCAGGTAAGCCTTACCTAATTCCGAGGAGAATACACACACGTTGCTCCTCAACCAAAGCCCGAGCAGTCCCGCGCGGCGAACGACCGCGCCTCAGCGCTACGTTCGAGGACCATGGACATGGGCACCGTGCCCGAGGAGTGCCCGGGCGACTCCGAGGACCGGGACGCTTCGAGGTGGCGGTACCAGCGCTGGGCGGCCAGCGGGCTGCCGTGGTCCGCCGGCCACGTGGCCGCTGCCGACCCGACGGCTGAGGTCCGGCGCCTCGGGTGCGTCCAGGCCCAGGAGTTCGAGATGTCCCTCTGGTCGCTGGGCCAGCGCACGGGCGCCACGCAGTCACAGGTACTCGCGGCGCTGTCCACCGGCGAGGTCCTCCGCACGCACGCCATGCGACCGACCTGGCACTTCGTCCACCGCGACGACCTCTCCCGCGTCCACGCCGCCACGGCGGACCGGGTCCACCAGGTGAACCGTTCCATGTACGCCTCGCAAGGGCCTGGATCGACCCACCCTCGAGGCGTGGGGCGCGTGGCTCTCCGCGCGCCTGGAGGACGGACCCCTGACACGCGACGAGATCAAGTCCCGCCTCACCGGCTCGCCCTTCGAGCTTCGACGCGCCTGTCGCTCGTCCTGGCCCTGATGTGGGCCGAGCTGGAGTCGATGATCATCAGCGGCCCACCACGGGGGATGACCCACACCTACCAGGCTGTGCCCACCGGCCCGCCGGTGGAGCGCGACGAGTCGATCAGGTGGCTCGTCGAGACGTTCCTCTCCTCGCATGGGCCCTCCAGCATCGCCGACATCTGCGCCTGGTCCGGGCTCAAGGTCGCCGACGCCCGAGCCGCCGTTGCCGACCTGCGCGGGCGTCGAGCAGGCCCGGACGGCCAGGGCGAGACGCGGTACTGGATCGGTCCCCTGGCGCCGGGAACCTGGCCGGATCGGCCCACCGTCGGCCTGCTCAACGGGTTCGACGAGTACATCAGCGGACTGGCCCCGCGCAGCAAGTCACACCTGGATCCCGACGGCCTGTACCGGGAACGACCCGGGACCCCACTGGCGATGCTGATGATCGACGGGGCCCTGGCCGGGCACTGGCGGCGGACCTCGACGGCGCGCACGGTCCGGGTCAGCGTCATCCTGCTGCGCCCTGCGTCGGCAGCTGAACGCGAGGAGCTCGAACTGGCCGCAGAGCGTTACGCCCGATACGCAGGGCTCACGCTGGCCCTCGACATCACGGACGGATGAGAAGGGTCGGCCACCACCTGCCGGTCGTCCTCGTAGAGGACCTCACCGGGATCGTCGGTCTCCACCCGCTCCCATGCGATGGCGTGATGATCGAGGATCGCGAGGTAGCCGGGCAAGCGGGCCAGGAGTGACGTCGCGCTGGTGCGGAACCACGACGCGGCCAGCGGGCGATCGGCCAGCGAGGCCAGCACGGCGTACGGGTCGGGATAGGCGGCGTCGTACCACGCGTTGTTCTCGCGCCTGAACAGCTCCTCCTCAGGCGAGAGCATCCCGTGCCGGCCAAGGACGTTCACGAGGCCGAAGACGCCGACGAACGCTCCCCGGCTGTCGGGGAACCGGCTGCGGAACCGCACGTACTCGGGCTGCGGCGCGCGGCCGCTGGGTCGTGCTCGGCCCTGGGCCATCCCCGTCCCTCCGTCGCAGGCGGGCAACACCATGGGGACCCATGGTAGCCAGCCCGCTGATCGGTCCGCCTGTGACGGCACGGCCGCTGGTCACCTCGGCGACCCAGGTGACGGCACTACCATCAGACTGGCCATGCGTATAGACTGCTGGTCATGCGTATAGTCGCTGACGCTGGACAGCCGTCCGGCGTCCGACCTCACGGCCCGCGCGCGGATCCGCGACTCGGCGATCGAGTGCTTCGCGGAGGTGGGGTTCGATGCGCCGTTCCGCACCGTGGCTGCACGCGCCGGGGTCTCGCCGGGGCTCATCACCCACCACTTCGGCTCCAAGGCCGCCCTGCGTGCCGAGTGCGACGCGGAGGTCCTGCGCCAGTACCGGGCAGTGAAGTCCGAGGGGATGACCCAACCCAGCGGGCACCTCCTCGAGGGGCTGGCCGCGCCCGGCGTCTCCGCCACGATCCTGGTGTACATGCTCCGCGCGATCCACGCGGGCGGTCAGTCCGCGCACGACTTCCTGGAGCACCTCATCGACGAGGTGCGCGACATCATGGCCGAGGGCGTCGCGTCGGGCCTGGTGCGCCCCTCCCGTGATGAGGAGGCCCGCGCTCGCCACCTCACCTACCAGACGATGGGGGCGATGCTCGTGGCCTTCCTGACGATGCCCGGTGCCACGCCGCGAGGAGTTCGTCGCCTCGTTGCACTCGGGCGAGGCGGACACGGTGCTGCCGATGCTGGAACTCCTCACCGAGGGCCTGCTGGCCAGCCCCGAGATGCTCGAGGAGTACGTGCGGTTCCTCGATGGCTCGACCAGCAGCAGCACCGCACACGAACCCCAGCTCGCCCCGCAGTGACGGCAGTGCACCACGCGAAGGACAAGGGATGGCAGGTCAGCAGATGAATGACAGCAACCACTCCGCCCAAGAGATGGCCGTCGAGGTCCACGGCCTCACCAAGAGCTTCGGCAGCGTCCATGCGCTGCGCGGCCTGGACCTGGTCGTCCCGACCGGTCAGGTGACGGGATTCCTGGGCCCGAACGGGTCGGGCAAGTCGACGACGATCCGCATCCTGCTCGGCCTGCTGCGTGCCGACGGCGGGCAGGCGAGGGTCCTGGGCGGCGACCCATGGGTGGATGCCGTCCGCCTGCACCGCTCGATCGCCTACGTCCCCGGCGACGTGACCCTCTGGCCCAACCTCACGGGCGGCCAGGCGATCGACATCCTGGCCCGGCTGTCCGGTTCCCTGGACCCGAGACGCAAGCAGGCGATGCTCGAGCGCTTCGACCTCGACCCGACCAAGAAGGCCCGCGCCTACTCCAAGGGCAACCGCCAGAAGGTGGCCCTCGTCGCCGCCCTCGCGTCCGAGGCCGACCTGCTCCTGCTCGATGAGCCCACCTCCGGGCTGGACCCGATCATGGAGGCGGCGTTCACCGAGTCGATCAGGGAGGTCAAGGCCGCCGGGCGCTCGGTGCTGCTGTCGAGCCACATCTTCACCGAGGTGGAGAAGCTGGCCGACCAGGTGACGATCATCCGCGACGGGGTCACGGTCGAGTCGGGCACCATCACGCAGCTGCGCCACCTGACGCGCTCGCAGGTCACTGTCGTCCTCGATGGCGGCGTCGACGGGCTCGCCGGCATGCCGGGGGTGCACGATCTCCAGCGCGTGGACGGACACATCACCTTCGCCGTCGACGACATCGCGCTGCCCGAGGTGCTCACCGCAGTCGCTGCCCTGCGCCCGCGCTCGCTGGTGGCCAACCCGCCGTCCCTCGAGGAGCTGTTCCTGCGCCACTACGGCGACCAGCTCGCCGACCTGAACGGGGTCGACCGATGAGTGCCACAGTGGCGCAGTCCGCGCCGGTCGTGGCGCCCTCGGCGAGCAGGGCGGCCTCGGACACGCTTGCGGGCACCGGCACCATGATCCGGCTCGTCGTGCGCCGGAACCGCGTGCGGCTGGGAGTGTGGTGGGCGGTGCTCGTCGGGCTGTTCGCCTACGTCGAGGCGTACTACCGCGACACCTTCGACACCCAGGCTGCGCTGGATGACTTCGCGGCCTTGAGCAACGTCCCCTCGATCAAGGCGCTCACCGGCCTCGCAGCGGCGCCGGACACGCTCGGCGGGGCGGTGTGGACCAAGATCTGGATGACCTGCGCGCTGTCGCTGGCCCTGGGCGTGGTGTTCCTCGTGACACGCAACGGCCGCGCCGATGAGGAGCTCGGTCGCACCGAGCTGCTGCGCTCCCGGATGCTCGGCATGCACGCGGCATCCATCGCCACCTGGTCGGTGACCGCGGCCCTGTGCGTCGCAGTCGGCGTGGGCATCTCGCTCGTGTCGGCGGTCGGCGGGCTGGACCCCGCGGGCACCGGGATCACGGGGTCGCTGGTCATCGGTGCCTCGATGGCCGGCGTCGGGCTGGTGGCCATCGGGGTGGGCGCGGTCGCGGGTCAGGTGGCCTCCACCTCGCGGGGCGCGAACGGCCTCGGCTCGGCGGTCCTGGGCGTGTTCTACCTCCTGCGCATGATCGGGGACCTGGGGGACGGGCGCCTGACCTGGGCCAGCCCGATCGGATGGGGCCAGGAGATGCAGCCGTGGGGGGCCAACCGCTGGTGGCCGCTGGGGTTGCTGCTCCTCCTCACCGCTGCCCTGCTCGCGCTCGCGATCCGGTTGGAGTCCCGCCGCGACCTCGGTGCAGGGCTGCTGCCCGAGCGCGCAGGCCCTGCGTCGGCGCCCGCCCGGTACGCCACGCCGCTGGGCCTCGGACTGCGGCTCCAGCGCGGCCCGATCATCGGCTGGACCCTGACCATCCTGCTCAGCGCCCTGATGTTCGGCTCCGTGGTCCAGGCGATGACCGACCTCCTGGACGATGCCGGCGGAACGGTCGCCGCCCTGCTCCAGGGCTCCGGGATCGACGCCCTGCTGTCCATGCTGATCTCCATGATCGCCATGGTCACCACGGCCTTCGCGATCCAGTCCTCCGCGTCGCTGCGCGGCGACGAGGCCAGCGGGATCATCGAACCCCAGCTGGCCGGGGCCCTGTCACGGGTCCGCTGGGCGGCTGGGCGCCTGCTCATCCCCGCGATCGGCGCCGCGGTGCTCCTGGTGCTCGGTGGCGCCTGCATGGGTGCCTCCTACGGGGCCAGCATCGGCGACTCCAGCCAGGCCGGCAGCATGGCGCTCGCGGCCCTGGCGTACTGGCCGGCCGTGATGGTCTTCGTGGGCATCGCGGTCGCGCTCTTCGGGTGGGTGCCACGCCTGGCGATCGCGCTGAGCTGGGGGGTCCTGGCCGCGATGTGGTTCGTCCTGCTCATCGGCGACGCCCTGCACCTGCCGGGCTGGCTGTTGGACCTCCTGCCGTTCTCGGCAACCCCGTACCTGCCCTTCGAGCAGATGAGGTGGACGCCGCTGGTGGTCATGACCCTCGTCGCGGCAGCGCTCATCGGGACCGGACTCAGCCGCTTCAACCGGCGCGACGTGCAGCCGGGCTGACCCGCGCCCGGGGCCGGCCCGGGGCCACCAGCCATCGCCGCCGGGCCCGGTGGCGATCGGGACGCCGACCCCTACAGCACCTTGGACAGGAACGCCCGGGTGCGGTTGTGCTGGGGGTTGGTGAGCACCTCGCGAGGGTTCCCGGCCTCGACCACCACCCCGTCGTCCATGAACACCAGGCTGTCGCCGACCTCGCGGGCGAACCCCATCTCGTGGGTCACCACGATCATGGTCATCCCCTCGTCGGCCAGCGTGCGCATGACGTCGAGGACCTCTCCGACGAGCTCCGGGTCCAGCGCGGAGGTCGGCTCGTCGAAGAGCATGAGCTTGGGCTGCATGCACAGCGCCCGGGCGATGGCCACGCGCTGCTGCTGGCCACCGGACATCTGGCTCGGGTAGGAGCCGCCGCGGTCCCCCAGGCCCACCCTCTCCAGGAGGCCCTGGGCGCGTTCGCGGACGGCCTCCTTGGGCTCGCCCTTGGCGCGGATCGGCGCCTCCATGATGTTCTGCAGGGCCGTCATGTGCGGGAAGAGGTTGAACCGCTGGAACACCATCCCGATGTCCAGGCGCTGGCGGGCGACCTCCTTGTCGTGCATCTCGTAGAGCTTGGAGCCCCTCTCCCGGTAGCCGACCAGCTGGCCGTCCACCGACAGCCGACCGGAGTGGATCCGCTCGAGGTGGTTGATGCAGCGCAGGAACGTCGACTTGCCCGAGCCCGAGGGCCCCACGATGCACATCACCTCGCGGGGGGCGACCTCCAGGTCGATCCCCTTGAGCACCTCGAGGCGCCCGAAGAACTTGTGCACCTTCTCGGCCTTGACCATGGGCGTGGTCTCCGCGGCAGCACTCATCGCAGGTCCGCCCCGGTCAGGCGCATCCGCAGCTTCTGGACCGGTGTTGGTGGCAGCGTCCTCACCGACCCGCGCGAGTAGTACCGCTCGATGTAGTACTGGCCGACCATCAGCACCGAGGTCATGGCCAGGTACCAGAGGCTGGCTGTCACCAGCATCGGGAAGGGCTGGAACGTGCGGCTGCCGATCGCGCTGGTCTGGAAGAACAGCTCGACGTAGGGCACGTAGGCCACCAGGGAGGTCGTCTTGAGCATCGAGATGGTCTCGTTGCCGGTCGGGGGCACCACGACCCGCATCGCCTGGGGAAGCACGACCCGGCGAAGGGTCTGCATCCGCGAGAGGCCCAGGGCCGAGGCGGCCTCGGACTGCCCCTCGTCCACCGACAGGATTCCGGCCCGGATGATCTCCGACATGTACGCCGCCTCGTTGAGCCCCAGGCCCAGCAGCGCCGCCGCGATCGGCGGGATCAGGTCACGGGTCTGGAACGTGAACCACTCGGGGCCGAACGGGACGCCCAGGGAGATCTGGCGGTAGAGGGAGTTGAGGTTGCCCCAGATCACCAGCTGGACCAGCACCGGCGTTCCCCGGAAGACCCAGACGTAGAACCAGGCCGCGCCCGAGAGGACCGGGTTCGGCGACAGCCGCATCACGGCGAGCGCAACCCCGAGCAGCACGCCGATCAGCATGGCGGCGGCCGTCAGCCAGAGCGTGGTGACCACGCCCCGCAGCACCGGCGGCGTGAACGCGTTCTCGAGCTGGAAGTCCCACTGCCAGTTGGGGTTGGTCATCACGCTGTGCACCAACATGGCGCCCAGCAGGGCGATGATCGCCATCGCGACCCAGCGTCCCGAGTGCCGGACCGGGATCGCCTTGATGGCCTCGGGTGGTCTCCGGTCGGTGGGAGCGCTGGGCGCTGAGGTGCTCATGGGGTTGCCTCTCTGCCCATCGTGCGATGAGTTGACCCCGGACCCTACTGCACCGGGTTGACCTCGGACTTGGTGACTGCGCCGCTCTGGACGCCCCACTTCGACAGGATCTGCAGGTAGGTCCCATCGTCGATCAGCTTCTGCAGCGCGCCCTGGATGGCCTTCGTGTACTCGCCCTGACCCTTGGGCACGGCGTACCCGTACGGGGCGGCGTCATAGGTGTCGCCGACGGTCTCGAGCTTGTCACCGGTCTGCGTGATGGCGTACGCCGTGATCGGGGAGTCCGCCAGCATGGCGTCGTCCTTGCCGCTGACCACCGCTGCCGTAGCGTCGCTCTGCAGCTGGTACTGCTCGATGGTGATGGCGTCCTTGCCGGCATCGGTGCAGGTCTTCGAACGTGCGGTGATGTCATCGACCTGCACTGTGGCCTTCTGCACGGCGATCTTGCGGCCGCACGCGTTGTCCGGGGTGATCCCGTTCGGGTTGCCCTTCGGCACCGCCCACGTCGTGCCCGCGCTGAAGTAGCTGGGCATGTCGACCTGCTTCTCCCGCTCGGCGTTGATCGTGAACGACGACACACCGAGCTCGTACTTGCCGGTCTTCACGCCCTCGACCAGGGAGTCGAAGGGGGCGTTCTGCATCTCGACCTCGAGGCCCAGCACCTGGCCGACCGCTGCGGCGAGGTCCGCGTCGAAGCCGATGACGGTCTTGCCGTCGGCGTCGATGAACTCGTTCGGGGCGTAGGAGGCATCGGTCCCGATCAGGAGCTTCGAGTCCGAGGCGATCTCGGCGGGCACAAGTGCAGCGAGCGCGGCGTCCTTGGCCACGCTGGGCACGGCGCTCGCCGACCCTGCTGCCGAGCCCGAGTCCGAGCTCGACGAGCAGCCCGAAAGACCGACAGTGAGGGCGAAGGCGCCCACGAGCGCCAAGGACCTGGTGGTGACCTTCATGATGAATCTTCCCCTAGACACCGGCCGGCGCGATCGCCCCAGCCGCCCGGAGGAAGTCTAATGACGCCTCGCAGGCCCGAGGACCTCGGGTTCCCGGTGGGGACTTCGGCTACTGGCGCCGCGGGGACCGCCACGCCGCGCGCATGAGCGGCACCTGCACGGGCAGCCGGGCCCACGCCGCGGCCTTCTGCCAGGCCGGACGCCGGCTGCGCTGCAGGTCGAGGGCCATCTGCAGGTTGCCGACCCAGACGACCGCGAGCGTGGCGGTGGTCACCGCGGGCGCCCAGGGAGCCCGGGTGGCGAGCCCTGCGGCGCATGCCAGCTCCGCGACGCCACTGCCCAGCACCCAGGGGGTCGGGTCGCCCAGCTGAGCGGGGATGAGGGGGGCGAACACCGCAGGCCGCACGAGGTGGACGACGCCGCTGGCGGTGAAGGCGCCAATGACGATCCTGGTCCCGACCGGCAGCGTCATGGATCGCACCGTAGTGCCACCCGGCGTGATCGGCTTGTCCGGTCGGGGCTCGTATGCTGGCCGGGAGCGTTCCGCGTGACCACGCCGATCGAACGCGCGCACCGGGACGGATGGGCTCATGGATCACGACGAAGTGGCCGCTGTTCTGGATGTGGGGATCGCGGCAGTGCGCGACGCCGGATCGATCGCGCTGGACTACTTCCGCACGGACATGGCCGTGGACAACAAGCTCGCGGGCGTCGCCTACGACCCTGTGACCGATGCCGACAAGCGGGTCGAGGCCCACGTCCGAGCGGCGATCAACTCCCGCTTCCCCGACCACCAGGTGATCGGCGAGGAGGGCGGCACCACGGGCGGTGGTCCCATCAGCTGGATCATCGACCCCATCGACGGCACCCGAGCCTTCATCAGCGGGATGCCCACGTGGGGCACCCTGCTCGGACTCGTCATCGACGGCCGACCGGTGGCCGGCGTGATGCACCAGCCGTTCACCGACGAGACGTTCGCCGCCGATCCCGCCCGCGGTTCGAGGTTCCTGCACGCGGGCGCGGAACGGCGCCTGCGCACCCGCAGTGCAGCCACGCTCGAGGACGCCGTCCTGTACAGCACCCACCCCGTCATGCTGGAGTGGGCCGGGGTGCTCGAACGGTTCCAGGCCCTGGGCTCCCGGGTGCGCCTGCAGAGGTGGGGCGGGGACTGCTACGCGTTCGCCCTCGTCGCGATGGGCACCATCGACCTCGTCGTGGACGGGGGCCTCATGCCCTACGACATCGTTCCGCTGATCCCGATCATCGAGCAGGCGGGCGGCGTCGTCACCGACCTCGAGGGCCGGGTGCCGATGGGTGGGGGCACCGTCATCGCAGCCGCGAACGCAGCCCTGCACGCCGAGGCGCTGGAGGCCCTGCGCGGGTAGCGGGCAGGGCAGGGGCGGCTCATCACCGCCCTGTCGGCAGCCCGAAGCGGTCCTCCCCCACCAGCTCGACGAGCCCGTCACCCACCAGACCGTCCAGCGCCCTGTCGCGCTGCAGGGCGTCATCCCACGCCGCCTCGATCGCGGAGCGCGCCACGGATCCATCAGATGCCCTCAGCACCGCCATGATCCGGCCACGGACCTGCCGGTCGGTGCCCGCGAACCGCTGCACCCTCCGCGCCGGACCGTCGTACGCCGGGCGCCCCGCCCGGACCCACGCGCACGCCCCCACGACCGGGCACGCCGGGCAGCGCGGAGACGCGGCAGTGCACACGAGGGCACCGAGCTCCATCACCGCCACCGACCAGTGCGCCGCCTGCGCATCATCGACAGGAACGAGCGCATCGGCCCGCGCGCGTTCGGCGACCGTCAGGCTCGGCGGGGGTTGCTGCTGCCCGGCGAACAGCCGCGCGAGGACCCGCCGGACGTTCGTGTCGAGCACGACCGAGCGCCGCCCGAACGCGAAGGCGCGCACCGCGGCGGCCGTGTACTCCCCGACTCCTGGCAGCGCCCGCAGCTCCGCCTCGTCCTGCGGGACCACTCCGTCATGCCGCCGCACCACGGCGACTGCGGCCGCGTGCAGGCTCAGGGCGCGCCGGGGGTATCCGAGCCGATCCCACTGCCGGACCGCCTCGCCCGGGGAGTCGGCAGCGAGCTGCGCCGGCTCCGGCCAGCGCGCCATCCACGCCGTCCACGCGGGCACGACCCGCGCGACCGGCGTCTGCTGCAGCATCACCTCGCTGACCAGCACCCCCCAGGCCGTCCGGTCGCTCGCGCGCCACGGAAGGTCACGTCGGTTGCCGTCGTACCAGGCCCCCACGACCTCCTGCACCCCGGTGGGAGCCGGCGCCGTCAGCCCCGCCGACGCACCAGTCGACCCCTGATCCACCGTCGGCATGGTCCCCATTGTCGATCCGGGCCATCAGACCTGCACGAGCGGGCCGCCACGCGGGATACTCAGGCATCGACCGCGCCAGGAGGATCTCCATGAACGACCGAATCAACGCCCTCATGAAGCAGCAGCCGGGGCTCGGCATCGCGAAGCGGTCAGCCGTCCTCGTGGCGGCCAGCGGGCCCTACCAGCACGGCCTCCAGCAGAAGCTGGCGAAGGTCCCCCTCGGCAACGTCGTCCTCGCCGGGGCCATCTCGTCGTTCTACGTGGCGATGACCGCCGTTCCCGAGCTGGCCATCGAGCAGGCCGCCGACAACGCCCTCGGCGGCAAGCCCACGACGCCGGAGCAGGTTGCCCGGCATCGCCGCGTGCTCCTCGCCGGCAATGCCGCGACGATGGCGGCCGCGGTCGTCGCCCAGAGGGCGATCACCCACAGCAAGCACTCGGGTCCGTTGATGGAGCTGGGTCGCGTCGTCACCAGCCAGGTCGCGATCGGTGCGGCCGCAGGGGCCATCGTGACGACCTCGGACGCCGTTCTCGGTCCGCTCGCGCGCCGCAAGGACAAGCAGTCGGTGGCCACGATCGCCGTGGCCGCCGGGATCATGACGATGAACCGCCGGCTGCTCAAGAGGGCTGCCGGCGCACTGACCCTGCCGACGAACCCCACGCCCTACGCGTACGTGGGCTGACCCCGGCGCTCCCCGGAGAAGGCATGCGGCAACTGGTGGAATGTCGGCGCCCTCCATATAGTTGAATCTTGTACAGACTCTCCGAGGAGGACCGAATGCCTGCCGTGACCGCCGACACCATGACCCTGCCCCGGGTCGAGGCCCCCGACGCCAACGGGCGATCCCGCACCGTCAGGACCGTCACCACCGCCCCACGCGGGTTCGAGGGTGAGGGCTTCCCGGTGCGCCGCGCCTTCGCGGGGGTGGACAAGGCGGACCTCGACCCGTTCGTGCACATGGACCAGATGGGTGAGGTCGAGTACGGGGTGGGCGAGCCGAAGGGCACCGACTGGCATCCTCACCGCGGCTTCGAGACGTTCACCTACCTGATGGACGGCACATTCATCCACCAGGACTCCCACGGTGGTGGTGGCGTGATCGCCAACGGCGGCACCCAGTACATGACCGCCGGTGCGGGCATCCTGCACATCGAGACCCCGCCGGAGTCCCTGGTGATGTCCGGTGGGCTGTTCCACGGGATCCAGCTCTGGATCAACCTGCCCTCGTCCAAGAAGTGGCTGGCCCCGGCCTACCAGGGCCTCGAGAGCACGGACGTCGCGCTCGTGTCCAGCGCCGACGGCGGCGCCCTGGTGCGCATCCTGGCCGGCACCGTCGCCGGGCACACCGGGCCGGGCCGCAGCCAGTCGCCCATCTCCATCGTGCATGCGAGCCTTGCGCCCGGCGCTCGGCTGGAGCTCCCGTGGCGCGCCGACTTCAACGCCCTGGTGTATGCCCTGGCCGGGCGCGGCAGCGTCGGTGCCCACGGGCAGCCGCTCAACGCGGGGCAGCTCGCGGTCCTCGGCTCAGGTGACCACATCACGGTCGAGGCCGCCACCAGCCAGTCGGTCGCCTCGCCGTCCCTGGAGGTCCTCCTGCTCGGCGGGGTCCCGCTGCGGGAGCCGGTGTTCGCCTACGGCCCGTTCGTGATGAACACCAGGGCCGAGGTCATCCAGGCCATCGAGGACTACCAGGCAGGGCGACTCGGCGTCATCCCCGAGGGCGCGATCATGCCCCACCGGGGCTGAGGAGGAACCTCGCCGCAGATGTGGTCAGAATCGGGCCGGTCCGGGCTCAGCTGAGCCGACCTTGCAGTAGATGTGGCTGTCGCCGGGCCCTGAACGGGGGGCGGGAACGACCACATCGACTGCAAGGTCGCCCTCGACCGCCGGCCACCGCCCCGGAAACGACCCAATCGGCGGCGAGGCCGGAGCGCAAGGGGACCTCGCGGGGTGAGGGACGGCGCGGGTGAGGGCCGCCGGGTTGGGGCCGCGGGGCGAGGGCTAGACGCGCGTCGCGATCAGGTCCTGGCTCGGGCGACCGGCGGCCAAGCCCCGCCGCTCGTAGCCGGTGACAGGACGCCAGCCCGGTCTGGGGACCAGTCCGGGCCCGACGTCCAGCAGTGGCTCGGCGGAGCACACGGCCAGCATCTGGTCGGCGTAGTGGGAGATGTCCGTGGCCAGGTGCAGCGTCCCACCGGGGACCAGGAGGGCGGCCGCCCGGTGGACGAACGCCGGTTGCACGAGACGACGCTTGTGATGCCGAACCTTCGGCCACGGGTCCGGGAAGTAGGCGCGGATGCCCGCGAGCGACTCCGGCGCGAGTCGATCCATCAGTTCGAGGGCGTCGCCGATGCAGACGCGAACGTTGCCCAGCGACTCCCGCTCGGCAGCCGCCAGGAGCGCACCGATCCCGGGGGTGTGAACGTCCACCGCCACGATCCCGGTGCCCGGGTCGGACATCGCCATGGCGAGGGTGGTCTCCCCCATGCCCGAGCCGATCTCGAGGACGACCGGACGGGGCGGGCTGAAGGCCTCGGCCAGGCACGCCGGCGCCGCCTGCACGTCGATCCCCCACCCCGGGAGCAGGCGGATCAGCGCGGACGCCGCGGAGGGGGTGGTCCGGCTGCGACGGGGGTGGAAGGTCCGTATCCGCCGCGTGGCGCCGACCTCAGGCATCGGGACCGGGCTGCCTTCCGGGGTTCCGGCGATGTTCCACCCGGTTGCCGGCGTATCGGAGGAAGCAGCATGAGTTCGACCATAATCGACTGCCCTGACGCCGGAGCCACGAGCAGGCCATCTCGGCTGTGCCCGTGGACGTCGCTCGCGCCCGTGCGTGCACGTACGGCGAGGCGGAGCCCCGCCGCGGAGCGCGGGGGTGACAACGCGGCGGGACTCCTTCTCGGGAGACCTCAGCCGCGGACGGCGGGGGCACCCGCAGTTTGGTACCCGCTATCGGCACGGCCATACCCGGTGATCGCAACTGGGTCCGCCACCGCCATGCGCGCGGATGAGGGCCCCGCCCCGATCGCTCATCGCCCGGGGGCTCCCGTCAGGGCCGGGCACCGTCGGCCGGCATCGTGGGCGTGGAGACATGCAGCGGGCCCCCGGCACCTGACAACCCAAGCGGCCGGCCGCCCCTGCGTCGCCTCCTCACGAAGATGGCGATCGCGATCCAACAGATGACGTCGAAGATCGCCGCGGGGATGAGGAGCAGGTGAAGGTGCTCCAAGTACCACCAGCAGTACTCGACGATCCTCTCTGCGGTCATACAAGTGCCTCCACGACCTCGGGGTCTCAGGCCCGGGCTCACCGTCACCCGCTGCCGGAGGCTGGTGGCCCACCAGGTGCTCAGGTCACCGATGTCCGACGGACGCTGGCGGCACCCGGTACCGCCATGCCCGTCGTGTACCCGGAGGCAGGCCGGTCATCCCTGCCGGGGTGGTGCTGAGCACCTCACAATGCTGGAAGCCTCGGGCGACACCGTCGCGCACGTCAACGCGGTCCGGAAGCGGTCCGCTCGCCGTGGTCGCCGCACCGGCGTTCGCCACGCACTGCCCCCAGAACTGACGCCGGACAACGACAGAGGCCGGCTCCCGCGGACGGAACCAGCCTCTGACCTGCTGCGATGCTCCCCCATCTGGACTCGAACCAGAAACCTATCGGTTAACAGCCGAACGCTCTGCCAATTGAGCTATGGGGGATCGAACGCCAGAAGGATACCAACCCCGGGCGCCGCCACCCAAACCGCGCACCGAGCCCGCCTCTCGGGCCAGGCGTCGCCCTCAGACCCCCAGTTGCCCCCGGAGCTCGACCAGCGCCGTGTCGGCTGCCGCGCGCCAGCCGGGGTCAGCGGCGTCGATGGCGGGATCGAACACCACTGCCCAGCGGACCTCGCCGTTCGCCGGCGAGCGGCGGGCATTGAGCATGGCCCAGCCCGTGCGGCCATCAGGATGGACGAGCTCCGCGGGATGCGATCCGACCACGGTCCACTGCACCCGCTCCTTGACCACGCTGGGCACCTGCCCGGGCTCCTCGAACCGCAGCCGCAGCTGACGGCTGGCGGCGCCCGGAGCGGGCTGCACGACGAGATCGAGGAACTCCTCGGACCACGCACCTCGGACCACCAGGTCCCACGGGACGCGGCCCTGCCCAGGGATGTGGATCGCGAGGTCGGTGCAGGCCACGACCTGCCCGTCGAACAGCTCACCCCACGCCAGCAGGCGCTCCCCCACGGCGCCCGCGAGCACCTCCGTCACGCGCGGGTCGACCTCCCTGCGCCAGCGCATCAGTCCTCGACCTGCCCGACCTGGGCGAGCTCTCGCCGGTAGGCCTCCAGCGCCATGACGTCGGCGAAGACGGCAGCCGCCTGCTCGGCCTGGCCGATCTGGTCGAGCTGCCCGAGCTCGCGCTTCAGGTCCGCCATCCGTCGCCCGGCCTCGTCGGAGAGGAGGCGGGCAACGATGGAGGTGGCGTACCTCCCCGTCGGCTCGCCGGAGGTCACCAACGGCTCAACGGCGAGCTCGCGGACGAGGTCGCGCACGGTGTCATCCGGGCACGCCCCCAGGACGACGTCCATCCACTCCTGCCCCCCGGTGCGCCCGACCGGACCGCCCGCTGCCGCGAGCGCCTGCTGGACCTCGGCGTAGCGCGGATGCCGGAAGGAGCCCGGCTGGACGGACTCGAACCAGCCGCCGACCAGGTCGGGCACCTGCAGGACGCACTTGAGCGACTCGCGCTCGACGAACAGCGCCGGATCGCGTGGGTTCGGTCGCGGGGCGCGGGGCGGGACCGAAGCAGCGGACGCCGCGGCGGAACCGTCCTCAGCAGGCTTCCGATCGGGCGCCGGCGCGCTTGATCGCCCTGCCGCCGGACCGGCTCGCCCCGCTGCGGCCACGGCAGCGCGCACATCCTTCTCCGGCACACCGACCCATCCCGACAGCAGCCGCGAGTACTCCGGGCGCAGCGCCTGGTCGCGGATCCGGGCGACCAGCGGGGCCGCCTTGCGCACGGCGGCCACGCGGCCCTCCGCCGTGGTGAGGTCGAACCCGGCAACCGCCGAGCGGATCGCGAACGCGAACAGCGGCGTCCGGGAGGCCACGAGCTCGCGGACGGCAGCGTCCCCGCTGGCCAGGCGCAGCTCGCAGGGGTCCATGTTGTCCGGGGAGATCGCCACGAACGTCTGGGCGACGAACCGCTGGTCGCCCTCGAACGCCCGCAGCGCCGCCTTCTGGCCGGCGGCGTCGCCGTCGAAGGTGAACACGACCTCACCGCCGAACGTGTCGTCGTCCACCAGGTAGCGCCGCAGCAACGATGCGTGGTCGGGGCCGAAGGCGGTCCCGCAGGTGGCGACCGCGGTCGTCACCCCGGACAGGTGCGCCGCCATGACGTCGGTGTACCCCTCCACCACGACCACCTGCTTGAGCCTGCCGATGTCGCGGCGGGCCAGGTCGATGCCGTAGAGGACGTGGGACTTCTTGTACAGCGCGGTCTCCGGGGTGTTGAGGTACTTGGGTCCCTCGTCATCGTCGAACAGCTTGCGGGCGCCGAAGCCCAGGACGTCCCCGGCTGCATCGCGGATGGGCCAGACGAGCCGGCCACGGAACCGGTCGTAGGTCCCGCGCTGGCCCTGGGTGACCAGGCCGGCCGCCAGGATCTCGGCGTCGGTGAAGCCGGCCGAGCGCAGGTGACCCAGCAGCGCGTCCCAGGACTTCGGCGCGAAGCCCACACCGAAGTGCTCGCAGGCGGCAGCGTCGAAGCCACGCTCGGTCAGGAACTGCCTGCCCACCGACGCCTCCGGCGAGCCCAACGCCCGCACGAAGTAGGCCGCGGCGATCTTGTTCGCCTGCGCCAGGCGCTGGCGGTTCGGCCCTGTCCTGCTCGGCCCGACGCCGTCCTCGTAGCGCAGCGTGACACCGGCCCGGTCGGCGAGCTTCTCGATCGCCTCGGTGAAGGTCAGGTGGTCGTGCCTCATCAGGAAGTCGACGACGTCGCCGCCCTCGCCGCACCCGAAGCAGTAGTAGAGGCCGCGCGCGGGGGTCACGTGGAAGCTCGGCGACCGCTCGTCGTGGAACGGGCACAACCCCTTGAGCGACCCGGCGCCGGCCGACCGCAGGGTGACGACCTCACCGATCACCGCGTCGACCCGCACGCGCTCGCGCACCAGCGCCACGTCCTCCGTGCGCACGCGACCGGCCATGGTTCGCATCCTAGGGACGCCCGGCGACACCGCCCAATGCACCGGCTGCGATCCGCTGCGCCCCACGGCGCGATGGGGGCGATTGACCCGGATGTGGACGCGTCGCTCGGCCTGCGCGCCACCTCACCATGGGAGGATTCACCCATGACAGCCCCGGCCGTGCTCCTGCTCGAATGGAGCCCCGGACGCCCCGACCGCTCGCGGCGCAGGCGCGCCCGGCGACGCTTCGTGGCGCTGGTCGTCGCGGTGGCCGCAATCACCGCCGCCGTGCCCGCCGGAGCCGTCGCCGACGTCCTGAGGTGGGCCAGTGTCGATGACCGCACGCCGAGCGACGCGATCGTGGTCCTCGGCGCCGCCCAGTACCAGGGCACGCCGTCACCGGTCCTGGCCAACCGCCTGGCCCACGCCCACGCGCTCGTCGACGCCGGTGTCAGCGAGCGCGTGATCACCGTCGGTGGCTTCCAGCCCGGCGACATCACCTCGGAGGCACAGACCGGCAAGGAGGAGCTCGTCGCCGACGGCATGCGGCGCGCACAGGTGATCGCCCTGCCGTTCGGGGAGAACACCGAGGAGTCGATGAAGGCCGTCGCCGCGATCGTGAAGTCCGAGGGCTTGAGCTCGGTCACGATCGTCACCGACCCTGCGCACTCCGCCCGCGCCCACGCCCTCGCCGCCCAGTACGGGCTCGACGCCCACGTCTCGGCCACCGACGAGGGCCCGGGAACAGCCGTCACCAGCGAGTACCTGCTCCGCGAGACCGCCGGGCTCATCACGGTCTGGTTCGACCGCTAGGAGCAAGCGGGCATCCGGCCGGCCACCGGGCCATCGCCCTTCCGCCCAGGAGGCGTTCCCCGCGTTTGGCGACACTCCCCCGCGACTCCTACGGTGGGGCGGTGCCTGTGCCCGGATACTCCCCCGCCGATGAGGCGCGCTGGACCGACGAGCCGGAGAAGCGACCCACCCGCTCGGCGTTCGCGCGCGACCGGGCGCGCGTCCTGCACTGCGCGGCCTGGAGGCGTCTGGCGGCCAAGACCCAGGTGATGATCGCCGGTGAGGGGGACTTCCCGCGGACCCGGATGACCCACTCGCTGGAGGTCGCGCAGGTCGGTCGGGAGCTCGGTGCCGCCCTGGGCTGCGACGCCGACCTGGTGGAGGCCGCGTGCCTGGCCCACGACCTTGGCCACCCCCCGTTCGGGCACAACGGCGAGGACGCCCTGGACGCCCTGTGCGCGGACATCGGCGGGTTCGAGGGCAACGCCCAGACGCTGCGGATCCTCACCCGTCTCGAGGCCAAGGCCTTCGGTGACCCGGAGGGCCAGGGCCACGAGCGCTCCGTGGGCCTGAACCTCTCCCGGGCCGCCCTGGACGCGGCAACCAAGTACCCGTGGCCTCGTAACGCCGACAGCCGCAAGTTCGGCGTGTACGCCGACGACGCTCCGGTGTTCGACTGGATGCGCACGGGCGCGCCCGTGGGGCGGCGGTCGTTCGAGGCCCAGGTGATGGACTGGGCCGACGACGTCGCCTACAGCGTCCACGACGTCGAGGACGGGATCCACGCAGGGCTGATCGACCTCACCGCGCTGCAGGACCCCGATACGTCGGCGGCGATCTGCCAGCTGGTCGCACAGACCTACCTGCCTGGCGCCGATCCGGACGATCTGGCTGCGGCGCTCGACCGGCTGGTGGGCTCCCCCGCCTGGCCGGCCGGGTACTCGCACTACACCGGCAGCCTGCGCGACCTGGCCGCCCTCAAGGACCTCACCAGCCAGCTCATCGGCCGGTTCACCGCAGCGGCGGAGTCCGCCACCCGTGCCGCGCACCCGCAGGGGCAGCTGACCCGGTACGCCGGGTCGCTCCACGTGCCCACCGGGATCCGTCACGAGGTCGGGGTCCTCAAGGCCATCGCCAACCTGTTCGTGATGCAGCGCAGCGGCTCGAAGCGCTCCTACGACCGCCAGCGCACCATGATCACCGACCTGGTGGCGGCGCTCTCAGCCTCAGCCCCGCAGGGCCTGGAGCCGCACTTCCGTCCCACCTGGGAGGGCGCGGCCGACGAGGGAGAACAGCTGCGCGTGGTCGTCGACCAGGTCGCCAGCCTCACCGACATCTCCCTGGTCGCCTGGCACAGGCGCCACTGCCGCTGAGCGCTGCTCCCCAACGCTGCCCCGACATGCCGGTGGCGCCGGCCCTCGAGGGGACGGCGCCACCGGGACGGGCGAGGTGGGTCAGCGGCTGTCGCTGCCGCCGCCGCCGCGCATGAGCGACGCGCGACCGGCCTCGAGCCGGGCGATCGGGACGCGGAACGGTGAGCAGGACACGTAGTCCAGCCCGACCTCGTCGAAGAAGTGCACCGACTCCGGGTCGCCGCCGTGCTCGCCGCAGACGCCCAACTTGATGCCCGGGCGGGTCGCGCGACCCTTCTCCACGGCCACACGGACCAGGGCGCCCACACCGTCGCGGTCGATCGACTCGAACGGCGAGACGCCGAACACGCCCTTCTCCAGGTACGTCGTGAAGAACGCGCCCTCGACGTCGTCGCGGCTGAAGCCCCACGTCGTCTGGGTCAGGTCGTTGGTGCCGAAGGAGAAGAACTCCGCGGCCTCGGCGATCTGGTCGGCGGTCATCGCCGCACGCGGCAGCTCGATCATGGTGCCGATCTGGAACTCCAGCTCGCTGCCGGTCTCGGCGGCCACGGCCGCGATCACCTGCTCAGCCTCCTCCTTGATGAGCTCGAGCTCCTGGACCGCCCCGACCAGCGGGATCATGATCTCGGCGCGCGGGTCGCCACCGGCCTTCTTGCGCGCCGCCGCAGCCTCTGCGATCGCGCGCACCTGCAGCGCGAACAGGCCGGGAATCACCAGGCCGAGCCGCACGCCGCGCAGGCCGAGCATCGGGTTGGACTCGTGCAGGCGCTCCACTGCCGCCAGCATTCGCAGGTCGCTCTCCGTGACGGACCCCGCATCCTCAGCCCGGGCCACCGCGACCGCGAGGGTCGTGAGGTCGGGGAGGAACTCGTGCAGTGGGGGGTCGAGCAGGCGGATCGTCACCGGCAGCCCGTCCATCGCCTCGAGGATCTCCTCGAAGTCACCGCGCTGCAGCGGAAGCAGGGCTGCCAGCGACTGCGCCTTCTCGTCGTCGGACTCGGCCAGGATCAGCCGCTCGACGTACTGCTTCCTGTCGCCGAGGAACATGTGCTCCGTGCGGCAGAGCCCGATGCCCTGGGCGCCCATCCGACGGGCGCGTGCGGCGTCGTCCGGGGTGTCGGCGTTGGTGCGCACCTTCAGGCGACGCACGTTGTCCGCATGGGTGATGATCCGGTCCACGCTGACGACCAGGTCGTCGCCGAACTCGGGCGACAGGTCGCCCTCGAAGTACTGCACGACCGGCGAGGGGATGACCGGCACGCGGCCGAGGAAGACCTCGCCGGTGGCGCCGTCGATGGACACCGCGTCCCCCTCGCGGATCACGACGCCGCCGGGGGCGGTGGCGATCTTGGCGTGGGTGTCGACCGTGAGCTCCTCGGTGCCGCACACCGCGGTCTTGCCCATGCCACGGGCGACGACGGCCGCGTGCGAGGTCTTGCCACCACGGCTGGTGAGGATGCCGGCAGCAGCGACCATGCCCGCGAGGTCGTCGGGGGTGGTCTCACGGCGGATCAGGATGGTGTCGATGCCCTCAGCGGCCTTGGCCACGGCGGTCGCGGAGTCGAACACCACGGTGCCGACCGCGGCGCCGGGTGAGGCCGCGATGCCCTTGGCAACGATCTTGCGGTCCCCGGAGTGGTCGAAGTGCGGGAACATCAGCTGCACGAGCTGGGCGCCCGACACGCGGCGCACGGCCTCGTCCATGTCGATGACGCCCTCGTCGGCCAGCTGGGTGGCGATCCGGAAGGCCGCGCCGGCGGTGCGCTTCCCGACGCGGGTCTGGAGCATGTAGAGCTGCCCGCGCTCGACGGTGAACTCGATGTCGCAGAGGTCCTTGTAGTGCGCCTCCAGGGCGTCCATGTTGGACAGCAGCTGCGCGTGCGCGGCAGGGTCCAGGCGGCCCATGTCATCCAGGGTCAGGGTGTTGCGCACGCCCGAGACGACATCCTCGCCCTGCGCGTCGGGCAGGTAGTCGCCGTAGTGGCCCGTCGCACCGCTCGCGGGGTCGCGGGTGAACGCCACGCCCGTGCCGGAGTCGTCGCCGACGTTGCCGAAGACCATGGCCTGCACGTTGACCGCGGTGCCGAGGTCGGCGGGGATCCGCTCCTGGCGCCGGTAGAGCTTGGCACGGTCGGTGTTCCACGAGTCGAACACGGCCTTGATCGCGCGGTCGAGCTGCTCGCGGGGATCCTGCGGGAAGTCGATGCCTGCGTGCTCCTTGACGATGCCCTTGTAGGTGGCGACCAGCGCCTGGAGCTCGGGGACGCCGAGCTCCACGTCGGTGGCGACCCCGGCGTCGGTCTTCGCCTGGTCGATCGCCTGCTCGAAGTAGTGACCCTCGATGTCGAGGACGGTCTTGCCGAACATCTGGATCAGGCGGCGGTAGGAGTCCCAGGCGAAGCGCTCATCCTGGGAGAAGGCGGTCAGGCCGGCGACGGCGGCGTCGCTCATGCCGATGTTCAGCACCGTCTCCATCATGCCGGGCATCGAGAACTTGGCACCGGAGCGCACCGAGACCAGCAGCGGGTTCGCGGGGTCACCCAGCGTGCGCCCGATCTTGGCCTCGAGGCTGGCGAGCTGCTCCGTGACCTGGTCGGCCATCTCCGGGGGAACCGCTCCACCGTTCAGGTAGGCCCGGCAGGCGTCGGTGGTCACCGTGAAGCCCGGGGGGACGTTCAGGCCGATCTTGATCATCTCGGCGAGGTTGGCGCCCTTGCCACCGAGCAGGTCCTTCTTGTCCTTGTCGCCTTCAGCGAAGTCGTAGACGTAGCGCATGTGTGTTTCGAACCCTCCTGGGATTGAATACAGAACGCAGGCAAGCCTACCCCTGACGGCTCCACGACCAAGGGGTGAGCACGCAGCCCCGATCCCCACGGCCCGACCCTCCGCGGCGCTGCCGACGACGCGATACCGGTGCCTCGCCTGCCCTAGCCTCAGGTGCATGACCCAGTGGTGGCGCGACGCCGTGATCTACCAGATCTACCCACGCTCGTTCGCCGACGGCGACGGGGATGGGATGGGTGACCTGGCCGGCATCACCGCGCGGATGGGCTACCTCGCCGAGCTGGGCATCGACGCCCTCTGGCTGAGCCCGTGCTTCGCCAGCCCGCAGGTCGACCACGGCTACGACATCAGCGACTACCGCGACATCGATGCCCTCTTCGGGTCCCTGGCCGACATGGACGAGCTGATCGCCACGGCTCACGACTACGGGATCAAG
The DNA here is from genome assembly GCA_963700395.1 of uncultured Actinomycetes bacterium. Classification (GTDB taxonomy): domain Bacteria; phylum Actinomycetota; class Actinomycetes; order S36-B12; family CAIYMF01; genus Prado023. The sequence continues at coordinate 1,255,123 of CAVOXI010000001.1, forward strand.
GTGACGTTGGACTTCGTTCCCAACCACACCTCCGACCGGCACGCGTGGTTCCAGGCAGCGGTTGCCGCCGGTCGCGGATCGCCCGAGCGTGACCGCTACCTGTTCCGCGACGGCCGCGGTCCGGGCGGCGACGAGCCTCCGAACAACTGGAAGTCGGTCTTCGGCGGGCCCTCCTGGACCCGGGTCGAGGAGCCGGACGGGTCCCCGGGTCAGTGGTACTACCACCTGTTCGCCTCCGAGCAGCCGGACCTCAACTGGCGCAACCCCGAGGTGCTCGAGGAGTTCGCGAGCATCCTGAGGTTCTGGATGGACCGGGGCGCCGACGGGTTCCGGATCGACGTCTCCGACGCGCTGATCAAGGACGAGGCGTTCCCCGACACGGCGACCGGCGAGCCGATCATCCCCAAGGGCGAGGACAGCCCGGTGCACGACGTGTACCGGGAGTTCCGTCGCGTGATGGACGGCTACCCGGGCGACCGGATGGCCGTGATCGAGACCGGTGCCGAGGACGACATCGTCGCCCTGTTCATCCGGCCCGACGAGATGCACCTGGCATTCAACTTCCGCTTCGTGCACGCCGGGTTCGACGGCCCCGGGCTGCGCGCCGCGATCGATTCCTCCCTGGCCGCCAACGCCGGGGTCGGGGCGCCCACGACGTGGGTCACCGACAACCACGACACCCCCCGCTCGGTGTCCAGGCTGGGCCAGAACACGGTGCTCACCGGCGCGTACGTCCCGGGCACGATGGCCTCCGGCGTGTTCCAGGAGGTCGACCTCGAGCTCGGCACCCGCCGGGCGCGGGCGCTGGCGCTCATCCTCCTGGCACTGCCCGGTGCCGCCTACATCTACAACGGCCAGGAGCTCGGCCTGCCGAACGTCGACGACCTGCCCGACGACGTCCTCCAGGACCCGATCTGGGAGCGCAGCGGCCACACCGTCCGCGGTCGCGACGGGTGCCGGGTCCCCATGCCGTGGACGACGGGGGCCAACCTGGGCTTCGCCCGGTCGCGGGCGAAGCCGTGGCTGCCGATCCCGAAGTCGTGGGCCGCGCTGTCCGTGGCGTCGCAGCGGGCCAGCGGCGACTCGATGCTCAGCCTGTACCGCTCCGCACTGGCCCTGCGCCGCACGAGCCCTGCGCTGGGCCGCGGGGAGCTGCGGTGGATGTCCTCGCCGGACGACGCGGCCGACCTGATCGCGTTCGACATGGTCGGCGCCGAGGGGACCGTCCGGGTCCTGCTCAACCTGTCCGGGGCGGCGATCGACCTGCCCGCGGGCGAGCTGCTGCTGTCCTCGGAACCCGTCGTCGCCGGGCAGCTGCCGGCGATCGCCGCCGCGTGGATCGCTCGGCCTGCCTCCGAGGGCATCCAGTCCAAGCTCGGTGCGCTGGCCAAGCTGGTCGCGGACGTGATCGACCCGCGGCGCTGACCCGGCCGTCCCTCCCCTGTTGGGGATCCGGATCAGGCGCCGTCGGCCTCCACCTGGAGGAACACATCGAGCAGCGAGCTGCGCCACAGCGATGCCTCGAAGGGCTCGGTGAACTCGAGGATCACGGCCGGCCCCGGCATTGCCATCCGTCCGCGTCGGACCTCCAGCCGCGTCCCCGAGACCAGGTCGTCGTACGTGCCGTCGGGCAGCTGCACGCGGGCCCGTCCACGGTGGCCGCCCACGTTGAACACCCCGTACAGGCCGGACGGGCCAACCGGGGCGAGGATCGGACCAGCCGGCCTGGCCCAGGCCAGCTGGACCAGCGGCTCGTCGTCGAGCACCCAGAAGTCCCCGTGGCGCATCGCCGCATGCTTGGTGCACGCGGTGAGGGTGCGCAGGAACTCCGTCAGCCGGTAGTCGCCCCACGCCACCGGGGCCCTGTCGAACAGCGAGGGCCACGCCCTGGCCGCCGACTCCTGGCCGGCGTAGATCATGAACGGTCCCCGGCTGAACGCCATCAGCGCGGTCCACGCCCGGGCACGCGCCTGGGTGGGCGCGAAGCGCATGATCCGGAACTGGTCGTGGTTCTCGACGAACCGGAGCTTGGCGTAGTTCGCCGGAAGGGTCGCGTCCTGCCAGCGCAGCATCTCCAGGTAGCGCCCGACCGGCTCGCGACCCGTGACCACCGCCTGCCAGATCGACCACAGGTCATGGGAGTACTCGATGTCGAACGCGGCGAACATCTCCGCGTCCGACCACGTGGGCAGGCCGTGGGCACGGCGGTCCGCAACCCATGTGGGGTGCGGCGACTCGGCCAGCCAGATCAGGCCCGGGCGGACCTCCGCAAGCTCGGCGCGGGCCTGCAGCCAGAAGTCCACCGGCACCAGCGAGGCGACGTCGCACCGGAATCCGTCCACGCCGCGGTCCGCCCACATCCTGAGGGTGTCGATCAGGTACCGGGTCAGGTCCGGGTTCGGGTGCTGCAGGTCGATGATGTCGGTCCACGCGGGCACCGTCGTGACCGGGCGGCCCGCCGCGTCCTGGTGGAAGAACTCCGGGTGCTCCTCGACCAGGACGCTGTCCGGCGACGTGTGGTTGAAGACCACGTCCATCATCACCTTGAGCCCGGCATCGTGGGCAGCGGCCACGAGCGCGCCGAAGTCCTGCTCCGTGCCGAGATCCGGATCGACCACGCGGTGGTCGCGGATCGCGTACGGGCTGCCCAGCGTTCCCTTGCGGCCCGCGTGCCCGATCGGGTGGATCGGCATGAGGTAGAGCACGTCGACGCCGAGGGCGGCGATCCGGCCCACATCGGCGGTCACGTCAGCCAGGCGGCCCGACGGCCCGTGGTTGCGTGGGAACACCTGGTAGATCACCAGCGAGCGCACGTCCAAGGGAGTGTCGAGGGCCACGTCACCGATTCTGGCGGCTAACCGCCACTGACGCCGATCTCCGCAGCCGAGAGGTCCGCGGCCCCATCCAGCTCGCAGGAGTCCAGCCAACCGTCGGGCAGGGCCACTCGACGCTGCCCGGAGGTGCGCCCACGTGGTCCGGCCGCGACGAGGCTGGGGTAGGGCTGTTCAGGGTCGATTCCCGAGAGCAGGTCGTCCAGCTCGGACAACGTGCCCACCGTGCCCAGCGCGGCCCGGATCGGCTGCGCGACCCGGAACCCCTTGAGGTACCACGCGATGTGCTTGCGGATGTCCCGGCAGCCCTTGAGCTCGTCGCCATGCATCGCCCCCAGGAGCTCGGCATGACGGCGCAGGACGGCCAGCACCTCGCCCGAGGTCGGCTCGGGCGGTGGTGGGGCGCCGGCGAACGCCGCCGCCAGCTGGCCGAACAGCCACGGCCTTCCGAGGCACCCCCGGCCGACCACCACGCCGGCGCACCCGGTCTGCTCGATCATGCGCAGGGCGTCGTCCGCAGTCCAGATGTCGCCGTTGCCCAGGACCGGGACACCGAGCGGGGCAAGCTCCTGCGACCAGCCGGGCGATCGCCGACCAGTCGGCTTGGCCGCCGTACATCTGCTCGGCGGTGCGCCCGTGCAGGGCCACCCACGCCGCGCCCTCCTGAGCCGCAGCACGCCCTGCCTCGAGGTAGGTCAGGTGCTCGTCGTCGATCCCCTTGCGCATCTTGACCGTGACCGGGACCCGCCCGTCCGCCGCGGCCACTGCACCTGCCACCACCTCCCGGAACAGGTCGCGCTTCCACGGCAGTGCCGAGCCGCCACCCTTGCGCGTCACCTTGGGCACGGGGCATCCGAAGTTGAGGTCGACGTGGTCGGCGAGGTCCTCGGTCACCACCATCCGAACCGCAGCGGCGATGATCGCCGGGTCCACGCCGTAGAGCTGCAGCGATCGTGGCGCCTCGTCGGCGTCGAACCGGATCAGGTCCATCGTCTCGTCGTTGCGCTCGATCAGGGCGCGCGAGGTGATCATCTCCGACACGTAGATGCCCGCTCCCGACTCGCGGCACAGTCGCCGGAACGCCCGGTTCGTGATCCCGGCCATCGGCGCGAGCACGACCGGTGGATCCACCGGGAGGCCGCCGATCAGCGGGAGGGAGCATGGAGCCATGTCCCTCGAAACGGCGATGGTCGGGCCGCGACGGACGGCCGCGAGGGACGGCCGCGCTGCGTCGGGCCAGTGCCGTCCGGTCAGGTCAGGCCGGGCCGTGCACCTGCAGGCTCAGGAGGCCCTGCGACTCGGTGGCGACGACGGAGACCATCCCGCCGGGCGTCCGGGCCCGGCACAGCTGCTGGTCGCCCAGGACGTCCACAGCGTTCGGGCACTGGACCTCGGAGACCGGCGTGGTGGAGCCCGCCAGCAGGTCCTCGATCGCCTGTTCGATCGACTCGCCCTGCGCCAGTGAGCCCTCGACGCTGGTGACGGGGACCGGAGGCGCCTCGCGCCAGTCGTTGTCGAACTGCACGAGGGTCCCGAAGCCGTACCCGACGGCGAGGCAGACCAGGACACCGAGGCCGAACATCGGGAGCCGCTCGATCAGGCCCCTGCCCTCGACCTCGTCGGTGATGACGACGGGGGCGGCAGTGGGTCTTTCGAGGATCGCCATGGACGTTCCCAACCGTGAGTGCGGGTCCCCAACGGGCCCACGAACATTCACGCTATGCCCGTGGGCCGTCGCCCCGGAACACCCGGGACGCCCCGTTCACCCAACGTTCACCCGCCGGCCACGAGCGCGCCAACCTGGGCGAGACGTCTGTCACATCCTCCGGGATCGCCCGTCACGTGGGCGGTCCGCCGGTCCTGGTGAGCCGATCAGTAGGCCGGAAGGCGCTCGGCGAGCCACGTGCGCAGGCCCGCCAGCGGGATGCGCTCCTGGGCCATCGAGTCGCGCTCGCGCACGGTGACGGCCTGGTCGGTGAGGGTGTCGAAGTCGACCGTCACGCAGAACGGCGTGCCGATCTCGTCCTGGCGCCGGTAGCGCCGCCCGATCGCGCCGGCGTCGTCGAAGTCGACGTTCCACGTCCGGCGCAGCTCGGCCGCGAGGTCCCGGGCCACCGGCGAGAGGTCCGCGTTGCGTGACAGCGGCAGCACCGCGACCTTGACGGGTGCCAGGCGTGGGTCGAGGCGCAGGACGGTGCGCTTGTCGACACCGCCCTTCGCGTTGGGGGCCTCGTCCTCGTCGTAGGCATCGAGCAGGAAGGCCAGGACGCAGCGCGTGAGCCCCGCCGCCGGCTCGATGACGTAGGGCACCCAGCGCTCGCCGGACTCCTGGTCGAAGAAGCTCAGGTCCACGCCGGACTTCTCCGAGTGGGTGCGCAGGTCGAAGTCGGTCCGGTTGGCGATGCCCTCGAGCTCGGCGAACTCCGAGCCGGCGAACGTGAAGCGGTACTCGATGTCGACCGTGCGCTTGGAGTAGTGCGACAGCTTCTCCTTGGGGTGCTCGAAGAACCGGAGGTTCTCCGGCTTCAGTCCCAGGTCGATGTACCAGTCCCAGCGGGCCTTGAGCCAGTACTCGTGCCACTCCTCGTCCGTGCCGGGCTTGACGAAGAACTCCATCTCCATCTGCTCGAACTCCCGCGTCCGGAAGATGAAGTTGCCCGGGGTGATCTCGTTGCGGAAGCTCTTGCCCGTCTGGCCGATGCCGAACGGCGGCTTCTTGCGCGAGGTGTTGGCGACGTTGAGGTAGTTCACGAAGATGCCCTGCGCGGTCTCGGGGCGCAGGTAGTGCAGGGCGCCGGCCTCCTCGACCGGGCCGACCGTCGTGCGCAGCATGCCGTTGAAGTCACGCGGCTCGGTGAACTGCCCGCGGGTCCCGCAGGCGGTGCACACGATCTCCTCGAGCCCGGTCGCCGGGCGGCCGTGCTTCTCCTCGAACGCCTCGAGCAGGGTGTCCGCGCGCCAGCGCTTGTGGCACTGCTTGCACTCGGTGAGTGGGTCGACGAACGCGTTGACGTGCCCGGAGGCCTCCCAGACCTGGGGCGCGAGGATCACCGAGGAGTCCAGGCCGACGACGTCGTCGCGACCGCGCACGACCGACTGCCACCACGACCGGCGGATGTTCTCCTTGAGCTCCACGCCCAGCGGTCCGTAGTCCCACGCGGATCGGGTCCCGCCGTAGATCTCCGAGCAGGGGTAGACGAACCCGCGGCGCTTGCTCAGGTTCACCACGGATTCCACGCGTGCGTCGGGCTTGGTCGGCTTGGCCATCGGATCTCCAGGGTCTGGGGAGGTTCACGTCAGGGGTCGGCGCTCTCCGCTGGCGGGCGCACCGGCTTATGGCGTCCAACCCTACCTGCACCCTGCCGGGTGGATCGGCGACAATCAGGGCATGGCCAAGAAGCGGGTGCACCGCCCAGAAGGATCCCGACCGGTCGCGCAGCCGGAGGTGCGACCCTCGGCGTCGCGCCCCGGCCCCTCCCCGGTCGCCGGCGTGAGCCTGCGCGGCCGGTTCGAGGCTGCCAGCCGCCCGATCCTCCTGCGCATGCAGGCGCTGCCGGCCTTCCTGATCCCCGTGGCACTCGGGATCCTGCTGTTCCTGGGCCTGACCCTCAACGCAGCCTGGTCGGGCGTCCTGCTGATCATCATCGCCCTGTTCCTGTCGTGGTTGACGGCGGTGTCGTGGCCGGGCATCACCACGCCGCAGCCGGATCATCCGCGTTGCCGTGAACACCGGCGTGCTCGCCCTGGGCGTGCTGAAGATCCTGGGTCGGCTCTGACCTACCCGGGCGGCGCCGCGTCGTCGGGGTCGCCCGGGTCATTGGGGATCGCGCCACCGTAGCGGCGGTCCCTGTCGGCGTAGATCTCGCAGGCACGCCACAGGTCCAGCCGGTCGAAGTCCGGCCAGAGCGTGTCGAGGAAGACCAGCTCGGCGTAGGCCGACTGCCAGAGCAGGAAGTTCGAGGTCCGCTGCTCCCCCGACGAGCGCACGAAGAGGTCCACGTCCGGCATGTCCGGCTCGTCGAGGTAGCGGACCACCATCGCCTCGTCCACCTGGTCCGGGCGGACGCGCCCAGCCTGCACGTCGGCGGCCAGCGCCGCCGCGGCATCGGCGATCTCCGCACGCCCGCCGTAGTTCACGCACATCGCCAGGGTCATCCCCGAGTTCGAGGCGGTGAGCTCCTCAGCGCGCTCCAGCTCGGAGATGACGCTGCCCCACAGCTTCGGCCGGCGACCCACCCAGCGGATCCGCACGCCCATCTCGTTGAGCTGGTCGCGGCGCCGGCGGATGACGTCGCGGTTGAACCCCATCAGGAAGCGGACCTCGTCGGGCGAGCGCTTCCAGTTCTCGGTCGAGAACGCGTAGGCCGACAGGTACTCGATCCCCAGCTCGAGGGCGCCGTTGACGCAGTCCAGCAGCGCGCCCTCGCCCGCCTCGTGCCCGGCGGTCCGGGGCAGGCCACGTTCCTTGGCCCAGCGGCCGTTGCCGTCCATGACGATCGCCACATGCTTCGGGATCAGCTCCGCGGGTATGGCCGGGGGGCGGGCACCCGACACGTGCGGCGTCGGCGCCAGGACCTGTGCACCTGCGGGATCGAGCCCATCCGGGGTCGGCCGCCCGCGCCGCCACCAGGATCCCGAGCTCTCCGCCATGACGCCATCCTCCCGCCGACCGGGGTCCCGTTGCCGGTTGCGACTCGCGCAGCTGCCGTGGTGTCGGAACGCTGCCCCCGGGGCGGACCCAGCGCGCGCCACACTCCCATGCGCGGGATGCTGGGGGCATGGACGACGCGCGCACGGACACTGCTCACGGCGACGGGGCGCCGTCGGCTCAGATGGGGCATCCGGTCTGGGCCAACGCGCACCGGGTGACCCCCTTCCTCTACGTCGGGGGTTCGCTGCGCAGCGGCGACGCTGATCCCGGCACGGTCCTCAACGAGCTGCAGGGCCACGGCCTGACGCACATCCTCGACTGCCGGACCGAGACCTCGGACGAGAGGCTGGTGGCCCAGCTCGCCCCGGACGTGCAGTACCACCAGGCCGGGACCGAGGACGAGGCAGCGGGCACCGCTGAGGGCTGGTTCGACAGCGGCGTGAGCTTCGCGCGGGAGGCGCTCAAGGTCCCCGGAGCCGTCCTGCTGACCCACTGCGCCCTGGGCCAGGCGCGGGGGCCGTCCATGGCCTACGCGGTGCTCCTCGACCAGGGGTACGACCCGGGCGAGGCACTGCTCATGATCACCGAGGCACGGCCCGAGGCGAAGGCCTCCTACGCCGAGCACGCCCTGGACTGGCACCTGAACCGCACCGGGGCCACCGAGGCTGAGCGCAGCGCTGCCTTCGAGTCGCTGAAGGCCGCACGCGGGCACGTCGGCGGCTGGCATCACAGACGGCACTGAGCGCAGGGTCCGCGGCGGCGTCGCTGCTGCGCTCAGGTGGCGTCGCTGCTCCGCCTCAGGTCCGCTCGACCAGGGGCAGGGACTTCAGCTGCCGCTCGAGGTGCCACTGGAGGTATGCCGCGACCAACCCGGACGCCTCGCGCCGCGCCCGTTCATCGGAGGCCTCAGCAACCTCCCAGTCGCCGGAGAGCAGCGCACCGAGCAGCTCCAGGGTCGCGGGCCGGGGGGATGCGGATCCGGGGACCCGGCAGTCGGGGCACAGCGCCCCCCCGCCGGGCAGGCTGAACGCCCGATGGGGGCCGGCCTCCCCGCAGCGCGCACACGCATCGAAGGACGCCGCCCAGCCGGCGATCGCCAGCGACCGGACGAGGTACGCATCGAGCACGAGCCCGGGCGGGTGGTCGCGCTGGGCCAGTGCGCGCAGCCCGGCGACCAGGAGCTGGAACTGCGCCGGCGCGGGCTCACGCTCCTCGGGAGTCAGGCGCTCGGCCGTCTCGCAGATGGCCTGCGCCGACGTCCAGCGGGAGTAGTCGCCGGAGAGGTCGGCCCCGAAGGAGAACAGCGACTCGACCTGCGTCACCGAGTCCAGCGACCGGCCGATGTGGAACTGCGCGTCGACGAGCCCCATCGGCTCGAGCCGGGCGCCGAACTTCGAGCTGGTCCGACGGACCCCCCGCGCGACGGCCCGCACCCGGCCGTGGCTGCGCGTGAGCAGGGTGATGATCCGGTCGGCCTCACCGAGCTTGTGCGTGCGCAGCACCACCCCGGAGTCGCGGTACGTCGGCACCGACCCATTGTGCGCCCCCGGCGGACCCCCTGCCGGGACCGAGGCACGCGGCGGACCGGTCGTACGCAGGGTCGCGGCGCGTCGGTGTGTACGGAATCGACCATCGGATGGTCGATTCCGTACACACCACCACGTCAGAAGCCGAGGCGGCGCAGCTGCTTGGGGTCGCGCTGCCACTCCTTGGCGACCTTGACGTGCAGGTCGAGGTACACGGGCGTTCCCATCATCGCCTCGATCGCCGCGCGGGACCGCGTGCCCACCTCGCGCAGCCGGGCCCCCTTGGCCCCGATCACGATGGCCTTCTGCGACGACCGCTCGACGTACAGGTTCGCGTGGATGTCCATCAGGGGGCGATCCGGGTGCCGGTCCTCGCGCATCCCCATCTCCTCGACGACCACCGCGATCGAGTGCGGGAGCTCGTCGCTGACGCCCTCGAGGGCAGCCTCGCGGATGAGCTCGGCGACCATGATGATCTCCGGCTCGTCGGTGAGCTCGCCGTCGGGGTAGAGGGCCGGACCGACGGGGAGCGTGGCCACGAACTCCGCGATCACGTCGTCGAGCTGCTCCCCGGCCTTCGCCGAGACCGGCACCACCGCCGCCCACTCGAGGCTCGCGGCCACGCCCAGCTCGCCCACGGCGATCAGCTTGGGGGCCAGGTTGGGCCGGGAGATCCGGTCGGTCTTGGTGACCAGTGCGATCACCGGGGTGCGCGTCCCGCCCCGGGTGGCCCCCGCGAGGCGATGGGCGATGCGGCGGTCGCCGGGACCGATCTCCTCGTCGGCGGGCAGGCACAGGGCGATGGCGTCCACCTCGGCCCACTGCTGCTCGACGAGGGCGTTGAGCCGCTCACCGAGGGCGTTGCGCGGCCGGTGGATCCCTGGAGTGTCGACGAGCACGACCTGGGCGTCGGGCAGGTGGATCATCCCGCGGATGACCCGCCGGGTGGTCTGCGGCTTGCTCGAGGTGATGGCCACCTTCTGGCCGACCAGGGCATTGGTGAGCGTGGACTTGCCGGCATTGGGCCGCCCGACGATGGCGACGAAGCCGCTGCGGTGCTCGGTCATGCCGATCCGCCCTCGGAGTGCCCCCCGGCCGACGGGGCAGGGGCAGGCGCGGCTGCGGATCTCGTGCCCGGCTCCTGGCTCCCCTCTGCGGGCTGCGACTCGATCCGCTCAGCCAGCACCGTGGTGATCCGGTTGCGCCGTCCGGCAGCCTGCTCCGCGGTCAGCATCCACCCCTCGATCGTGATGGCGGACCCGGGCAGGGCCACCTTGCCCAACCGCTTGGCGATCAGCCCGGCGATGGTGTCCACACCCTCGGCATCGGAGTCGATGTCGAACCCGAGGAGCTCGCCGGCGTCCTCCACGTGCAGGCGGGCGCTGAGGCGGTAGCCGCCACCGGCGATCTTCTCGATCTCGTGCGGCTCCTGGTCGTACTCGTCGGTGATCTCCCCGACGATCTCCTCCAGGACGTCCTCGATCGTGACCAGTCCGGCCGTGCCGCCGTACTCGTCGATGGCGATCGCCATGTGGACGCGCTGGGACTGCAGGTCGCGCAGCAGGTCGTCGACGAGCTTCGAGTCCGGCACGAAGGTGGCCGCACGCATGCGCGAGTCGATCCGCTCGGTGACCTCGGACTCGCGGTGCTCGAAGACCCGGTTCACGACGTCCTTGAGGTAGAAGACCCCCACCACGTCGTCGGGCCCCTCGCCGATCACCGGGATCCGCGAGAAGCCCGAGCGCAGCGCCAGCGACAGGGCCTGGCGCAGGGTCTTGTGCCGCTCGATCCAGACCATCTCCGTCCGCGGGACCATGACCTCGCGCACGATCGTGTCACCGAGCTCGAAGACCGAGTGCAGCATCGCCGCCTCGCCGTCCTCGATGACGCGGTCGGCCTCAGCCTGGTCGACGAGCTCACGGAGCTCGGCCTGGCTGGCGAAGGGCCCCTCGCGATATCCACGCCCGGGTGTCAGCGCGTTGCCGATGAGGATCAGCAGCGAGACGAACGGCCCGAGGACCGCGGCCGCCCCGCGGGCGAACTTCCCCCAGCGCAGGGCGATGCGGTCAGCATGCTGGCGACCCAGCGTGCGCGGGGCGACGCCCAGCGCGATGAACATCACGCCGGTCATGATCAGGACCGCGAGGAACAGCCCGACCAGGGGACCCCACGTGCCGGCCTCCACGCAGAGGTAGGTCACCAGGGCGGTTGCGACCACGGCGAACGCCGAGTGCAGGAAGAGCATGACGTTCACGTAACGGGCGCGGTCCTCGACGATCAGGCGCAGTCGGTCGGTGGGCTTGCCGGGCCGGTCGCGGGCCATCTCCTCGACGCGCGAGCGCGAGATGCGCCCGATCGCCGTCTCGGCGGCCACGAGGAAGGCGGCCGCCACGACGAACACGAAGGCCAGGACCAGCATCACCCACTCGGAGGTCCCCACGTCCTCAGCCCCGTCCCCGCCATGCAGCCAGCAGCTCGTCCTGCAGGCCGAACATCTCGGCGTGCTCCTCGGGCTCCGCGTGGTCGTGCCCGAGCAGGTGCAGGATCCCGTGGGTGAGCAGCAGCTCGAGCTCGCCGGGCAGGCCGTGGCCCGCCGTCGCGCCCTGCTCGGCGGCCACCTGGGGGCAGATCACCACGTCGCCGAGCATGCCGGGCTCGGCGACGCCACCCGGTTCCGGCACGCGCAGCTCGTCCATGGGGAAGCTCAGCACGTCCGTCGGACCCGGCAGGTCCATCCACCGGACGTGGAGGTCGGTGATCTCGTCGGGATCCACCAGCGAGATGGCCAGCTCGACGGCGGGGTTCAGCCCGAGGCGATCGAGCATGAACCCGGCCTGTGCGACCAGCGGCTCGGGGTCGACCCTGATGGCGCTGCGGTTGTCGACCTCGACGTCGGCCATCAACGTCGCCTGACCGGCCTGACCGGCCGGTCAGCGCGGTCCGTGCGGGCCTGTTCCTCGTCGAAGCGGCCGTAGGCCTGGACGATGTCGGTCACGAGGCTGTGCCGGACGACGTCGTGTGCGTTGAGGTGGCAGAACGACACGTCGCGGACGCCCTCGAGGATCCCCTGGACGACCTTCAGCCCCGAGTCCGTCCCACCGGGCAGGTCCACCTGCGTGACATCGCCGGTGACGACCATCGAGGAGCCGAACCCGAGCCGGGTGAGGAACATCTTCATCTGGTCCGGCGAGGTGTTCTGCGCCTCGTCGAGGATCACGAAGGCATCGTTGAGCGTCCGGCCGCGCATGTAGGCCAGCGGGGCGACCTCGATCACCCCGGATGTCAGCAGCCGCGGGATCGAGTCCGGGTCGAGCATGTCGCGCAGGGCGTCGTAGAGCGGGCGCAGGTAGGGGTCGATCTTCTCCGACAGGGTGCCGGGCAGGTAGCCGAGACGCTCGCCGGCCTCCACGGCCGGACGCGTGAGCACGATGCGGTTGACCTTCTTGGCCTGCAGCGCCTGCACGGCCTTGGCCACCGCGAGGTAGGTCTTGCCGGTGCCGGCGGGGCCGATGCCGAACACGATGGTGTGCTGGTCGATCGCGTCCACGTAGCGCTTCTGGTTCAGCGTCTTCGGCCGGATCGTGCGTCCACGGTTGGACAGGATGTTGGCCGTGAGGACGTCGACCGGACGGCTCTCGGGCTCGGCGCGCAGCATCGACAGCGCCCGTCGGGCGGCGTCGGGGCTCATGCCCTGGCCGGTGCGCACGATCGAGACGATCTCGTCGAAGAGCCGCTCGACCAGGTGCAGGTCCGCGGGCCCACCCGTGAGCGTGATCTGGTTGCCCCGGACGTGGATGTCCATGGTCGGGAACTCGGCCTCGATGGCGCGCAGGACCTCGTCGCCGACCCCGACGACCGCGACCATGTCGAGGCTCGCGGGGACGATGACGGTGTGCTGGATGCGCTCGGAGCGCAGTGGTGTCTCAGTCATGACCCCTCAAGGGTAGGCCAAATCAGCCCGGGGGCCACGAGTGCGCGCGGCCGCCGAGGACGTGCGCGTGCAGGTGGCCCACCTCCTGGCCGCCGAGACGACCGGTGTTGACCACGACGCGGTAGCCCCCGGTCAGGCCCTCGAGCTGGGCCACGTGGACGCAGCGGGTGATCACGTCGGCAGCGATCGCCGGGTCGAGCGCCACCGCGTCATCGAGGGTCGCGACGTGCTGCTTCGGGATGATCAGGACGTGCGTCGGGGACACCGGCGCGATGTCGCGGAACGCCAGGGTCGTCTCGGTCTCGTCGACGATCGTGGCCGGGATCTCCCCGGCGACGATCCTGCAGAACAGGCACGGATCGCTCATGGGCCCATCCTGCCACCGGCCGGGCGGAGGTCGCCGACGAACAGATCGGCGACTACCAGCCCGTCACCGCGACGTAGGCCCGGCCGGTGTTGCCGCTGACGGTGGTGGGGGTGAGGGCGAACACCACCTTGCCGTCCCCGGAGATCCGCGACTGGATGTAGGCGGTGGGTGGGTACCCAGCCGCCGTCATCAGCGGCGCGATGTTGCGCGTCCTGCCCTTCTTGCGGTCGATCACGGCGACCTTGTTGCCCAGGACCACGTAGCGACCCTTGATGCTGGCCTTGTCGAACGCCGAGAAGTTCCAGAAGATGTTGTTCCCGTAGATCGCCCAACGACCTGGAAGCGCCTTCGTCCGCTTGGTCCTGATGTTGTAGGCGCCCACCTTGCCGCTCGGCTTCTTGGCTCCCGCGGCACGCGTGCTGCGCAGCATGAACAGGGTCCCGCCGTCACGGGTCATCGAGCCCCAGCCCTTGACCTGCCGCACCGAGACCGCGCCGAGCGCGAAGACGAGCCGATCGGGCAGGTAGTACTCCCCCATCGGGTCGCCCTCGTCGGAGGTGTCGTCCACATCGCCGTTGACGTGGACCACCCGGCCGTTGCTCGAGATCTCCGGGAGCAGGACCCCGCTCGCGGAACCGACGCCACAGACGACCCCGGTCGCCTTGAGCTCACCCGTGGCCAGGTTCTTCACCTTCAGCCAGGGCTGGCCGCCGACCGCGTCGTCGACGCACATCGCGACGTAGGTCCCGTCGCGGCTGACGGACTTCGGTGACACCGCGATCCGCGGCTTGTAGGTGCCGCCCGGTCCCATCCACTCGGGGTGCAGCGGGGTGCCGGCCGAGTCGGTGTCCACGCGCTGGCGCGATCCGGTCGCCAGGTTGCGCAGCCACAGCGCGGAGAAGGTGTAGCCGGTGACCACGGAGTCGACCTCGAGGCGCAGGTCGGGGTTGTCCCGGACGAAGCCGGTGATCCGGTAGGCATCGCCGTCCAGCACGGGGGTGGCCGCCCCCGTCTGGCGGTCCACGATCACCGGGGGCCAGGACTGCAGGGCGTCCGGGCTCGCCATCAGCCAGCGTCCGGTGTGCGAGACCTCCATGATGCCGAACATCCCGGTCGGCTCGACGGAGACACCTCCGGCCGGCCGCGGCTGGCGGCCCGGACACGGCGCTGGCCAGCACCATGAGGAGTGCCGCGCCCAGTGCGGTTGCCCCCCGTGTGCGGCGTGGACGAACGGGGCGTGTGAACGAGATCGGCGTGACCATGGGAGCCTCCTACCCGACACTCCACGGTAGCCCCAGGCGGGGCCTGCACGGAACCCCGCGAACGGGTGACCGATCGCGGGATCCCCGATGGGGTTGCGGATCCGCAGCTCGACGGTTCAGAACCAGCGGGCCGTGGCGGCCAGGATCACTGCGGCTGCGACGGTGCCCGCCGTCGAGGTCCGCATGACCGTGGGGCCGAGCAGCCCGAGGTGGGCGCCCGCCGCCGTGAGCCGCGCGATCTCGTCGGGGCTCACGCCACCCTCGGGGCCGACGATGACCACGATGTCGCCGTCGGCGGGAAGGACTATGTCGCGCAGCGACGCGTGCGCCTCCTCGTGCAGCACGATCGCGCACGCGGCAGCGGCGACGAGCGCCTCGACGTCGGCGGTCCGGGCCAGCGGTGCGACCTCGGGCAGCCACGCACGTCGGGCCTGCTTGCCCGCCGCACGGGCGGCTGCGGCCCACTTCACCTGGCCGCGCTGGACCTTGTCGCCGGTCCAGCGGGCGACACAGCGCTCGGCCTGCCATGGCACGATCACGTCGACCCCGACCTCGGTCAGGGTCTCCACGGCGGTCTCCCCGCGCTCACCCTTGGGCAGGGCCTGGACGACGACGACCCGCGGCTGCGGTGGCGGGACGTCCTCGAGGTCGAGCACGCGGGCCACGAGCGAGTCGCGCCCGGAGAGGGCCTCCACGATCGCGTGCAGGACGGTTCCCGCCCCATCCCCGAGGTCGATGCGCTCGCCGACCGCGACCCGCTTCACCGTGACCGCGTGCCGACCCTCGGGCCCGCTGAGCTCGACGCGGTCGCCGACGCCAACCCCTACGGCGGCGCCGGGCTCGATGTGGAAGAGCGCGGCGGTCATTTGGCGGAGAAGGCGTCCCGGATGCGGGTGAACAGCCCCTCCTTCTCGGGGCGCTGGAACGTGGTGCTCACCCGCTCCTCACCGCGGATGGAGGCGAACTCGCGCAGGAGCTCCTCCTGGCGGGGATCGAGCTTGGTCGGGGTCTGGACGTCGATGTGGACCAGGAGGTCGCCACGCCCGGAGCTGCGCAGGTGCGGCACGCCGCGCGCCTTGAGGGTGAAGACGTGGCCGGGCTGGGTCCCGGGGCGGATCTCCACGTCCTCGGCGCCGTCGAGGGTCTCCAGCTTCAGGACGGTCCCCAGCGCCGCGACGGTCATCGGCAGGGCGATCGAGCAGTGCAGGTCGTCGCCGTTGCGCTGGAACACCGCGTGCGGCCGGGTCGAGACCTCGACGTACAGGTCGCCGGCAGGGCCACCGCCCGGGCCGACCTCACCCTCGCCCGACAGCTGGATCCGGGTGCCGTCGTCGATGCCGGCCGGGATCTTGACCTTCAGGGTCCGCCGCGTGCGCACCCGGCCGTCGGCGTTGCACTCGGGGCACGGGTGGGTGATCACGGTCCCGAAGCCCTGGCACTGCGGGCAGGGACGGGAGGTCATGACCTGGCCGAGGAACGAGCGCTGGACGGACTGGATCTCCCCGCGGCCGCGGCACATCGAGCACTCGGTCGGCTGGTGGCCGGCGGCTGCACCGGTCCCGGTGCAGGTCGGGCAGACCAGCGCGGTGTCCACCTGGATCTCCTTGACCACGCCGAACGCCGCCTCGGGCAGGTCGATCGTCACCTTGATCAGGGCGTCCTGGCCGCGCCGGACGCGGGGCTTGGGGCCGCGGGCCTGCTGGCCGCCGAAGAACGCGTCCATGATGTCGCCGAAACCGAACCCCGCGGTCCCCGGACCGAAGGGGCTGCCGCCCCCGGGGCTGCGCGGGTCGGCGCCGAGGTCGTACATCTGGCGCTTCTCGGGGTCGGAGAGGACCTCGTAGGCCGCGGTCACCTCCTTGAAGCGCTCCTGGGTGACCGGGTCGGGGTTCACGTCAGGGTGCAGCTCACGGGCGAGCTTGCGGTAGGAGCGCCTGATGTCGTCCGCGCTCGCGTCGCGTGCCACGCCGAGGGTGGCGTAGTAGTCGTTGGCCACGTGCGTCCTATTCGTTTCGCAGCAGTTGGCCGAGGTACCGGGCGACCGCCCGGACCGAGGCCATCGTGCTGGGGTAGTCCATGTGGGTGGGGCCGACGACCCCGAGCCTGGCGACGGTCCCACGGTTGGGGCCGTAGCCGGCGCTGATCACCGAGGTGCTGCTCATGCCGGCCACCAGGTTCTCGTGACCGATCGTGACGGTCACGGCCTCCGCGCGCGTCTCACCGAGCAGGCGCAGGAGCACCATCTGCTCCTCGAGCGCCTCGAGGACGGGCTGCAGGCTGTCGAACCCGTCGACGTACCGGGCGAGGTTCGCGGTGCC
This sequence comes from uncultured Actinomycetes bacterium, assembly GCA_963700395.1. Taxonomy (GTDB): domain Bacteria; phylum Actinomycetota; class Actinomycetes; order S36-B12; family CAIYMF01; genus Prado023. Next base: position 1,272,009 of record CAVOXI010000001.1, read on the forward strand.
ACCCATCACGATGCGCTCCTCGTGGCGCTCCACGACGGTCTCGAGCAGGGTGGCCAGGACGACGGAGACCGCCGGCCGGCTGGCCTCGTCGAAGCGCTCGGGCAGGTCGGCGACCCGCTCGGCCACCGATGTGAACGAGCCACCCCCGACCGAGTCGTTGAGGAGGCTGCGCAGGAGTCCGAGGTCCTCCTCGGACAGGGCCGCGGGCACCTCCACGACACGCTGCTCGATCCGGCCGGTGTCGGCGATCAGGACCAGGAGCAGGCGGTGCTCGCTGAGGGAGACGAGCTCGACGTGGCGAACCGCCGAGCTGGTCAGCGACGGGTACTGGACGAGGGCGACCTGCCGCGTGATCTGGGCCAGCAGGCGTACCGAGCGACCCATCACGTCGTCGAGGTCGACCGCGCCGGCCAGGAAGTTCTCGATGGCCCGACGCTCGGCAGGGCTCAGCGGCTTGACCTGCGAGAGCCGGTCCACGAACAGCCGGTAGCCCTTGTCCGTGGGGACGCGCCCGGCACTGGTGTGCGGCTGGGCGATGAAGCCCTCCTCCTCCAGCACGGCCATGTCGTTGCGGATCGTCGCTGGGGAGACGCCAAGCGAGTGCCGGTCGACCAGTCCCTTCGAGCCGACGGGCTCATGGGTGCGTACGTAGTCCTCGACGATGGCACGCAGGACCGAGAGCTTGCGGTCGTCGAGCATGTGGGGCACCTCCTCCCGGCTGCGGCGCGGGCGCTGGCGCCTGCCGTCACCCGCACTCGCTGGCACTCAAAGGGTCGGAGTGCCATTCTACGCCGGACCGCGCAGAACGGCCCTCGTCCACGGCGCCACGCGCCCACCCACGCCGCCCGGCGAGGACCCTCCCGCGCCGTCCAGACCCTCCCGCCCGGACAGGAGGGTGCGGACCGCGCTGGAGGGTTTGCGCTGTGGAGGGGTCGCCGTCGGGCGTCGTGGGGTTGCGGGGCGACACAATCGGGGGATGCTGATCGTTCACGTCCACGTCCACGTCGTGCCCGACCAGGTCCCGGACTTCCTCGCCGCGACGCAGGCGAACGCCACGGCCTCGCTCGACGAGCCGGGCGTGCTGCGCTTCGACGTCATCACCGACCTGTCGGACTCCACGCACGTCGTCCTCGTGGAGGTCTACGTCGATGAGTGCCGCTGCCGCCGCGCACAAGGAGACCGCCCACTACGCCACCTGGCGCGACGCGGTCGCCCCGATGATGGCGGTGCCGCGGACGTCGGCCAAGTTCTCCGCGGTGTTCCCCGCCCAGGACGGCCGCTGGGCGACACCCGCACCGTGAGCACGTCCTTCGACCTCGCCCTGCCGCCGCGGGTGACGTTCGGACCCGGACGGGTCGCCGACCTGCCCCAGGTCGTCGCCGGACTGGGATCGCGGGTGCTGGTGGTCACGGGGTCCTCGCCGTCCCGGGTGGAGCTCGTCATCGCCGCACTGCGCGAGGTCGCAGCCGCCCTGGAGGTCGTCACCGTCTGCGGCGAGCCGAGCGTGGACGACGCCCGGGCCGCGGCCGCGGCCGGACGAGGGATGGACGCCGATGTGGTCGTCGCAATCGGCGGCGGCAGCCCGATCGACCTCGCGAAGGCCACCGCGATGCTCCTGGGCAACGGCGGGGACCCGATGGACTACATCGAGGTCGTCGGCCGCGGCCAGGCGATCAGCCGAGCACCGTTGCCGCTGGTCGCGGTGCCGACCACCGCCGGGACCGGGGCGGAGGTGACCGCCAACGCCGTCCTGAACGTCCCGGAGCACGGCGTCAAGGCGAGCCTGCGCCACCCGCTGATGATCCCGCGGCACGCGATCGTCGACCCTGAGCTGACCGTGGGCTGCCCGCCTGCCGTGACCGCCGCGTCGGGAATGGACGCACTGACCCAGTGCCTCGAGCCCTACGTGTCGAGCCGGGCCAACCGGATGACCGACAGCTGGGCCCGGATGGGGATGATGGCCGCCGGCCGCAGCCTGGTGCTCGCGTACGTGGATGGCGGGGACCTGGCTGCCCGCACCGACATGTCGCTGTGCAGCCTGCTGGGCGGGCTCTCGCTGGCCAACGCCAAGCTCGGGGCGGTCCATGGCTTCGCCGGTGTGATCGGCGGGATGACTGACGCGCCGCACGGGGCGATCTGCGCCGCGCTGCTGGGGCCGGTGTGCGAGGCCAACCTCGCCCACGCCGACGACCGGCTGGAGGCTCGCTTCGCCCAGGTCGCCGCCTGCCTCACCGGCGTCCCCGATGCCGAGCCGGAGGACGCGTTGCACTGGATCGAGCACACGCGCGCCCTGTTCGAGATCCCGCCGCTGTCGCAGTACGGTCTCACCGACCTGGACACCGACAGGGTCGTGGCGGGGGCCGCCCGCGCCAGCAGCATGCAGGGCAACCCGGTCACGCTGAGCGTCGAGGAGCTGGCGGAGGTCTTCCGCGCAGCCCTGTAGCGACACACCCCCGGGATAGGGTCGCCGCTGTGCAGGATCGCTACGGCTCGGACGTCCTCGGCTCGGGGCGGCACTCGCGTGCCCCGCGGGTCGCTGCGGTGGAGGGCGAGCCCGGCATGGTCGTCGAGTGCGCGTCGAGCGGGTGGTGCGGGGCGGTCGTGGGATGGGAGAAGACGACCGTCGGCTGGTCGGTGGTCCTCGAGGATCGGCACGGCAGCCGTCGGCTGTTCCCCGCCGAACCGGCGGCGTTCCTGCTCGAGGGGCGCACCGTGACGCTCACCCGACCCCGGGGCGCAGCACCGACCCCCCCGAAGGGTCCAACGCGCACCGCCTCAGGTTCGATCTCCGCTCCACGCACCGCGGCGAAGGTGGCCCGCGCGTCCCGGATCTGGGTGGAGGGGACTCACGACGCCGAGCTGGTGGAGAAGGTCTGGGGTGCGGACCTGCGCGAGCTCGGCGTGGTCGTCGAGCCGATCGGCGGCATCGATGACCTCGTCGCGCTCGTCTGCGGAGTTCGAGCCCGGCGCGCAGCGCCGGTTGGTCGTCCTCGTCGACCACCTGGTGCCGGGCACGAAGGAATCCCGGATCGCCGATGAGGTGACGCGCAGGTGGGCGCCCCACGTGACGGTCCTCGGGCATCCGTATGTCGACGTCTGGCAGGCGGTCCGCCCCGCCGCCGTGGGCATCGGGGCGTGGCCCGCCGTCCCGCGTGGGACGCCCTGGAAGGCCGGGGTGTGCGCGGCGCTGGGATGGCCGCCGGATGAGCACGCCGCGTGGCGACGCATCCTGCGGCTCGGTGCGCTCCTATGCCGACCTCGACCCCGCGCTCCTGGCCCGCGTGGAGGAGGCGATCGACGTGGTGACCGAGGCGCCAAACTGATCCCAGCGGGCGGAGGGGGCGTGGTCCCGCGGTTGGGTGAACACCACGGGTATCTCCTGCCACAGGGGTGCCATGAGGACTAGCCTGCAGGCAGGCAGACCCCGCACTAAGGAGTGTCCAGGAATGACCCAGCCCCCCGTCGACCCGCCCGATGAGCCCCTCGGCGGCGCACTGACCCCGCCCCCCGAGGAGGTGCCGGAGGCTGTTCCCCCCGCGGTCGAGCCTCCCTCAGAACCGCCTGAGCCCCCGCCCGCCTCCGAGGCGCCCGCAGCGGCGCCACCGCCGCCCCCTCCGGCCTATCAGGCTCCCCCGCCGCCACCGGCCTACCAGCCGCCGGCACCCCCGCCCGCCTACCAGCCACCCCCGCCGCCACCGGCGGGGAGCTACCCCCCGCCCCCGCCGGCTGGGCCCGGGGCGTACCCACCCCCACCGCCCGCCGGCGCCCAGGGCGGGTACGCGTACCCGCCGCCCCCACCCTCCGCGGGCGGGTACCCGATGGCTCCGCCCCCCGGCTCGTACCCGCCGGCGTTCCCGCCCGGCCCAGGTGCGGGCTATGCCGTTGCCGGCCTCAAGCCGCACCGGGCGACCCTCGTCCTCGCGCTCGGGCTCGTCGGCCTGCTCTGCTGCGGCCCGCTGGGGATCGTGGCCTACATCTTCGGGAAGAACGACCTCGCGGAGATGGATGCCGGGATGATGGACCCGTCCGGTCGCGGCACCACCAACGTCGGCCGCATCCTCGGGATCGTCGCCATCGTGTTCCTCGTCATCCAGGTGCTCTACGTCATCGTGGCGATCACCACGGGTGGCCTTGGGGCGATGTCCTACTGAGCCACCCGGTGGGCTGGGGGCCTGAGACGTGTCACGACGAATCAGGCTCCCCAGCCCTCTGCGGTGCCTGCACGAGCTGGCGCCGCACTCGGCTCTCGGCCCACCCCTGCGCGATCAGGGGACCAGCCGCCGGACCACGGCGTCGGCCAGGAGGCGACCTGACCGGGTGAGCCGGAACCGACCCACCCTCCACTGCGCCCAGGCCATCGGCGACCAGAACGCCCAGCTCGTCCCGCTGCACGCCGGTCAGGTCCTCGACGCGGAGCCCGTTGGCCATCCGCACTCCCAGGAGGATCTCCTCGACCGCGCGGGTGTCGGCGTCGAGGACCTCCCGCCCGACGGCCGGGGACTGCCCGGCACGCAGCCGCTCGACGTAGGCAGCGGGGTGCTTCACGTTCCACCATCGGGTACCGGCCACGTGGCTGTGCGCCCCCGGACCAGCGCCCCACCAGTCATCGCCGCGCCAGTAGGCGACGTTGTGCCGGCACTCCTGGCCCGGCAGCGCCCAGTTCGACAGCTCGTACCAGGGCATGCCGGCGGCGGCGAACGCCTCGTCGGCGAGGTCGTACATGTCGGCCATCAGGTCGTCGTCCGGGGCGTCGATGGTCCCCCGGCGCACCGCCGCAGCCAGGCGCGTACCGGGCTCGACGATCAACGCGTAGGCCGAGATGTGCCCGACCTGCGTCGACAGCGCGGCATCGACAGTCGACTGCCAGTCGGCCAGGGACTCCCCGGGGGTGCCGTAGATGAGGTCCAGGCTCACCTGCTCGAACCCCGCAGCCCGGGCATCGGCGACCGCCCGCAGGGCCCCGCCCGGGGTGTGGGTGCGATCCAGGACGGCCAGCACGTGCGGCACCGCGCTCTGCATCCCGAAGGAGATCCGGGTGAAGCCCACCTCGCGCAGGGTGATCAGGGATGCGAGATCGACGGAGTCCGGGTTGGCCTCGAGCGTCACCTCGGCGCCCGCAGCGAGGCCGAACTCCGCGTCGATCCGGTCGAGGACCGAACCCAGCGCGCGCGGAGCCAGCAGGGTCGGCGTCCCCCCACCGACGAACACGGTGCTCACTGGTACGTCGCGCTCGCCCAGGACGCCGCGCGCGAGCCCCACCTCACCGGCCAGGTGCTCGGCGAACGTGGCACGATCAACTCCGGCTGATCCGGACAGCTCAGGGGCGGTGTAGGTGTTGAAGTCGCAGTAGCCGCACCGTGACGCGCAGAACGGCACGTGCACGTAGAAGCCGAAGTCCCGATGACCCCAGGCCCTGGCTGATTCCTCGGGCAGGGCGCCGTCGGGGGGCGGAACCTCACCGTTCGGCTGGCTGGGCATGGCCGTCATTGTCCCGCACCTGACGGGGGCATGGGCCCGCGCGGGTTAGCGTTGCCCCCATGGGGAGGTCGACAGGCTCACGTCCGGTGGTCGTGCTGTGTGCCGCCCTCCTCGTGCTTGGCGGGTGCGGCACGGCAGGGCCGCCGCAGGCCGTGCCGACCATCGGATCCCCGACGCCGACCCCGAGGCAGACCACGGCCGCGTTCGACCGCTCGCGACAGCTGGCGCGCGAGTGGGGGCTGACCGGCGCGCTGCTGCCCGCGGACTGGCCCGACGTGCCCCTGCCGGAGGGCGCCGAGGTCGTCACCGCCTACGCGATCGGGTCGCTTCCCAGGCGCACCTGGACGGCCACCTTCACCACCGACGGTGGTACTGCGATGGACATGGCGAAGCCGGTCGTCGCCGCCCTGCGCGCCCGCAAGTACGTCCCGATCGCCGAGTACGTGGGTGCCGCGGAGACCAACACCGGGCTCTACAGCTTCTCTGCGCCGGGCTTCGCCGTCTACGTGGTGCTCGGTGAGGACGACGGCCGGCCGAACCTGGTCCTCACAGTCCGCGGTGCCACCGCCTCCACCGGGGCGCCGGGGTTCAGCCGGGCACAGCCGACGGGCAGCGCGGCGAGCAGCACGACGCCGACCGCCACCGAGCAGCGGGCTGCCCACAGCGACGCCGACACCGACCCGCACCCCTTCCGCGACGGGAACGCCCTCGCCGACCAAGGCCTCGCCCTCGGACACCGCCACAGCCGCGGAGTGACCCAGTCCGTGCCCCCTAGGCGTACATGGCCTCGATCTGCTCGGAGAAGTGCTCCTCCACGACCTTGCGCTTGACCTTCAGGCTCGCGGTGAGCTCGCCGCCCTCCTCGGACAGGTCACGGTCGAGGATGGTGAACTTCTTGATCGTCTCCCATCGGTTCAGCTGCGAGTTCAGCTCGTCGATCGATGCCTGGACGTCGGCGCGGACCTCCGGGCTCTGCGAGAGGGTCGCGAAGTCACCCGAGAGCCCGTGCGCCGCGGCGAACCTGTCCAGGGCCTCAGGATCGAGGGACACCAGGGCAGTGGCGTAGTTGCGGTTGTTCGCGTGGACCACGAGGTTGGAGGCGAGGGTGGAGATCACCTTGAACCGGGCGGCGATCGCCCCGGGCGCGATGTACTTGCCACCCGAGGTCTTGACCAGGTCCTTCTTGCGGTCGGTGATCCTCAGGTGCCCCTCGTCGTCGAGGACGCCGATGTCACCCGTCGCCAGCCACCCGTCGGGGAGCAGCGCCTCGGCGTTCGCCTCCGGCAGGTTGCGATAGCCACGCATCACGTGCGGCCCGCGCAGCAGCACCTCCCCGTCGTCGGCGATCATCGCCTGGGTGCCGGGGAACGGCTTACCCACCGTGCCGAATGCCAGGTCGTCGGGGCGCACGATGCACGCGGCAGCGGAGTTCTCGGTCAGTCCGTAGCCCTCGATCACGGGCAACCCCGCAGCGTCGAACCAGCGGGCCACGTCGGCATTGAGGGCGGCGGAGCCGGACACGAAGAGCCTGACGCGCCCGCCGGTGAGCTCCCGGATCTTGGAGAAGACCACCTTGTCGGCGATGGCCATCTGCACGCCTGCCAGCGGTCCGGCCGACTGCCCCGCACGCTGCTTGGCCTTGATGTCCGTCGAGGTGCTGAACGCCCAGTCGAAGATCCTGGCCTTCAGCCCGCCGCCGGCCCTCGCCTTGGCATTGGCACCCTGGTAGATCTTCTCGAAGATCCGCGGGACCCCGCACATGAGCGTCGGCTGGACGACTGGCAGGTTGGCCACGATCTGGTCGATCCGGCCGTCCACGGCGGTCTCGAGGCCGACCTGGTACTGGGCGGCGAGCAGCACCTTGCCGAAGGAGTGCGCCAGCGGCAGCCACAGGTAGTGCACGTCGTCGATGTGCATGATCTCCAGGGACTCGACGCTGGCGCCCTGGAAGACCCAGTTGCTGTGCGGGAGCTCGACGCCCTTGGGCCGACCGGTCGTCCCGGAGGTGTAGATGATCGTCGCCAGCGACTCGGGCGTGATCCTCGAGACCCGCTGGTCGATCAAAGTCGGATCGGCAGCGAGGGCCTCTGCACCACGTCTGTGCAGCTCCTCCCAGCTGATCACCAGGTCGCCGTCGCCGGCTCCCTCGACCAGGATGATCCTGGCCAGCTCCGGCAGGCGCTCCCGCTGCTTCAGGGCCTTGTCGGCCTGCGCCTGGTCCTCTGCGACCAGGAACCGCGCGCCGGAGTCGGCCATGATGTAGCCGAAATCCTCGTCGCCGGTGCTCGGGTAGATGGTCGTGTTGGCTCCGCCGGCCAGGAGCGCCGCTGCGTCGGTCAGGATCCACTCGATCCGGGTGTTGCAGGCGATCGCGACGCGGTCCTCGGGCTCCAGGCCCAGGGCGACGAGCCCCGCTGCCAACTGGGTCATCTCCACGCCTGCCTCACCCCAGGTCAGCACCTGCCAGGTGCCGTCAGGCATCGGGTGCCGGAATGCGCGGCGCTCGGGCGTCGAGGCGACCCGGTCCATGATCGACTGCGCGAGGTTGGGGGCGTGGGCGGGGAGTGGCGTGTCGAGCGAACCGGCGATCCTTGCCATTCGGGAGGGTCCTCCTTGGTCGTCAGCGGGCGGGGCAGGAGCCAGTGTGACGCATGCCACTGTCGCGTGCGGCGTGGACCGGCGTTCCCCGGCGGATTCGGCCGCCGTAGGCCGGAACGGGCCCCCTACCAAGTGGAGGGGGCCCGTTCCGTGGCGGTGGTGCTCAGCTGGCGTACATCGCCTCGATCTCGTCGGCGAAGTGCTCCTCGACGACCTTGCGCTTGACCTTCAGGCTCGCAGTGAGCTCGCCGTTCTCCTCGCTCAGGTCGCGGTCGAGGATCGTGAACTTCTTGATCGTCTCCCACCTGTTGAGCTGCGCGTTGAGCGTGTCGATGTCGGCCTGGATCGCGGCCCGGACCTCCGGGGCCTGCGACAGCGTGGCGAAGTCCCCGGTCAGCCCGTTCTTGGTCGCGAACCCCTGCAGCGCCTCGGCGTCGAGGGACACCAGGGCGGTGGCGTAGTTGCGGTTGTTCGCGTGCACGACCAGGTTCGACGCCAGCGGCGAGATGACCTTGAACTGGGCGGCGATCAGCCCCGGGGCGATGTACTTGCCGCCGGAGGTCTTCACCAGGTCCTTCTTGCGGTCGGTGATCTTCAGGTGGCCCTTCTCGTCGAGGACGCCGATGTCGCCGGTGGCCAGCCAGCCGTCGGCCAGCAGGGTCTCGGCGTTGACGGCGGGCAGGTTGCGGTAGCCGCGCATGATGTGCGGACCCCGCAGGAGCACCTCGCCGTCGTCGGCGATCCTCACCTCGGTCCCCGGCAGCGGTGCGCCAACCTTGCCGAACACGATGTCGTCCGGTCGGACGAGGCACGCGGCCGCCGTGTTCTCGGTCAGGCCGTAGCCCTCGAGGATGGGCATGCCCGCCGCGTCGAACCACCGGGCGACGTCGCCGTTGAGGGCGGCGGAGCCGGAGCAGAAGATGCGGATGTTGCCGCCGGTCAGCTCACGGATCTTGGAGAACACGAGCTTGTCGGCAATCGCCATCTGGAGGCCCGCGAACGGACCCGCGGACTGGCCAGCGCGCTGCTTGGCCTTGATCTGTGCCGAGGAGCTGAACGCCCAGTCGAAGATCTTCGCCTTGGCTCCGCCGCCGGCCTTCGCCTTGGCGTTGGCGCCCTGGTAGATCTTCTCGAAGATGCGCGGCACGCCGGCCATCACGTCGGGCTTGACCTTCGGCAGGTTGGCAACGATGTTGGGCACCCGGCCGTCCGTGGCCGTCGTGAAGCCGATCTGGTACTGGGCCGAGATGAGCACCTTGCCGAACACGTGCGACAGCGGGAGCCACAGGAAGTGCATGTCATCGTCGCGGAAGACGTTCATCGCCTCGATGCTGGCGCCCTCGAAGACCCAGCAGCGGTGCGGCAGCTCCACGCCCTTCGGGCGGCCCGTCGTCCCGGAGGTGTAGATCATCGTGGCCAGGGACTCGGAGGTGAGCTGGGCGACCCGGTCCTCGATCGCCTTGGGATCCTCGGTGAGCTTCTGGACGCCCATGTCGCGCAGCTGGGACCAGCTGATGACGAACTCACCGTCCCCCTCGCCGTCGATGAGGATGATCCTGGCCAGGTCCGGCAGCACGTCGCGCTGGTGGAGGGCCTTGTCGGCCTGCTTCTGGTTCTCGGCGATCAGGAACCTGGAGCCGGAGTCGCTGACGATGTAGCCGAAGTCGTCGTCGCCGGTGCTGGGGTAGATGGTGGTGTTGGCACCACCGGCCAGCATCACGGCACCGTCGGCGAAGAGCCACTCAGTGCGGGTGTTGCAGGCGATCGAGACCCGGTCCTCGACTTCGAGGCCCAGGGCGATCAGCCCGGCACCCAGCTTCATCATCTCGTCGCCGGCCTCACGCCAGGTGTACTTGACGTCCCACGCGTCATCGGGACCCGGGGAGGTGAAGGCCAGCTTGTCCGGAGTGGCGGCCACCCGGTCCAGGATGCTTCGCGACAGCGTGTCCGCGTGCGGAGGCAGGGGCGTGCTCAGGGAACCGGCAGTTGTGGCCATTCAGAAGCCTCCAGGGCGTCGGGGAACGTAGTTCATGCTCGAGTGTGACGCATGTTACTTTGCCGACTGGCGGCCCTCACGTCAAGGCAGGGCCGGGGAGAATGCCGACCACACCGGGCAATCCGCCACGATTGACCCGCCGCGCGGGTCGCACATCACGCACCGGACGCCGGTCCTCCACGTGATCCATCCTCCTCGGCCACCCTCGAGGTGCGGGCCGCCCGGCCCGGCCGGCGGATCGGGCCCGCCTTCGAGGGCATCCGGCCGGCCTCGGCCAGGGCCCGGCGCAGCAGGAACTCGATCTGCGCGTTGGTGCTGCGCAGCTCGTCCGCTGCCCACCTGGCCACCGCGTCGTGCACGGCCGGATCCAACCGGAGCAGCACGCCCTTGCGCTCGAGCCACGACGCGAGCCTCAGTACAACGATCCTGCGTTGACCACCGGTTGGGTGTTCTGCTCGGAGCAGAGGACCACCAGCAGGTTGGAGACCATGACGGCCTTGCGCTCGTCGTCGAGCACGACGACGTCCTGCTCCTCGAGCTGGTGCAGGGCCTGCTCGACCATCCCGACGGCTCCCTCGACGATGCGGGCACGGGCCGCGACCACGGCGTCGGCCTGCTGGCGGCGCAGCATGGCCTGGGCGATCTCGGCGGCGTAGGCCAGGCGGGTCAGCCGCGACTCGACGATCTGCACCCCGGCGGGTGCCACCCGATGCCCGATCTCCCGGCTCAGCTCGGCCGTGATCTCCTCGGCGTTGTCGCGCAGGCTCAACCGCGACGTGCCGGCGTTGTTGTCATAGGGGTAGGAGTTGGCGATGTGCCGCACCGCGGTCTCGGTCTGGATCGACACGAAGTCCACGAAGTTGTCCACGTCGAAGCTGGCCATCGCGGTGTCGGTCACCTGCCAGACCACGACGGCGGCGATCTCGATGGGGTTGCCGGCCAGGTCGTTGACCTTCAGGACCTGCGTCTCCTGGTTGCGGATCCTCGTGGAGATCGAGCGCCGCACCGTGAGCGGGTTCACCCAGCGCAGGCCGTCCTGGCGGATCGTCCCGACGTAACGACCGAGCAGCTGCACGACCCGCGCCTGCCCCGGTGCGACCGGGGTGAGGCCCGTCAGGAGCACGATGGCCAGGACCAGCGTCACGATGGCCACCCAGAAGTAGACGGGCATCGCGAACGACTCGCCCGCGCCGGCGATGGCCACGACGATGACCCAGATGCAGCCGATGATCACCAGGATCCCCACGATCACGACCGGCCAGCCGTTGACGCTGTGAGCCCGCTTCTCGACCACCTGCGGGGTCGAGGTGGGGATGTGGGCGGGTGTCGGCGTCGGGGCCGCCAGGGTGGTGCTCACCGGTCCTCCTCAGGACTATCAATGTGATATCAGGTTACACCGGGCGGACGGGCCTTGCCCGCCGGGGGGGTCGTCCGCCAGTGGTTCGTCCGCCAGGTTCGTCCGCCAGGGCGAGCATCGACGCTCGCAGATCCGGACCGACACGGGACCAGGCCACTCGTGGCGGACGGAGCGGATGTGCGGGCGGCGGTGGGCAGCTGGTCCGGGACGGTGCCGCCGGGATGCTGCCGCTACTTCTTGGCGCCCTGGTCGCCCTCGGTGTTGAGCGCGGCGATGAAGGCCTCCTGCGGGATCTCGACACGACCGACCATCTTCATCCGCTTCTTGCCCTCCTTCTGCTTCTCGAGCAGCTTGCGCTTGCGGGTGATGTCACCGCCGTAGCACTTGGCCAGGACGTCCTTGCGCATCGCGCGGACGCTCTCCCGGGCGATGATCCGGGACCCGATCGCCGCCTGGATGGGCACCTCGAACTGCTGGCGCGGGATCAACGTCTTGAGCTTGGCGGCCATGGCCACGCCGTAGGCGTAGGACTTGTCCCGGTGCACGATCGCGCTGAAGGCGTCCACGGGCTCGCCGTGCAGCAGGATGTCGACCTTCACCAGGTCGGCGGCCTGCTCGCCGGTGGTCTCGTAGTCCAGGGACGCGTACCCGCGGGTGCGCGACTTCAGGGCGTCGAAGAAGTCGAACACGATCTCGGCCAGGGGCAGCGTGTAGCGCAGCTCGACGCGGGTGTCGGACAGGTAGTCCATGCCCAGCAGGTTGCCGCGGCGGTTCTGGCAGAGCTCCATGATGGCGCCCACGTAGTCGGTGGGGCTCAGGATCGTGGCCCGCACGACCGGCTCGCGGACCTCGGCGACCTTGCCGTTCGGGTACTCCGAGGGGTTGGTGACCTCCATGATGCGACCGTCGTCGAGGGTCACCTGGTAGATCACGTTCGGCGCCGTCGAGATCAGGTCGAGGTTGAACTCCCGCTCGAGGCGCTCGCGCACGATCTCCAGGTGCAGCAGTCCGAGGAAGCCGCAGCGGAAGCCGAAGCCGAGGGCGCCCGAGGTCTCGGGCTCGTAGACCAGGGCGGCGTCGTTGAGCTTGAGCTTGTCCAGGGCGTCGCGCAGCTCGGGGTAGTCCGAGCCGTCGATCGGGTACAGCCCGGAGAACACCATGGGCTTGGGGTCGCGGTACCCGCCCAGGGGGATGGTGGCGCCCGCCTTGCTCGCCGCGGTGACGGTGTCGCCGACGCGGCTCTGGCGCACGTCCTTGACCCCGGTGATCAGGTAGCCGACCTCGCCGGCGCCGATGGCCGCCGACGGCACCGGATCCGGGGAGATCACGCCCACCTCGAGCATCTCGTGCTGGGCGCCCGTCGACATCATGACGATCCGCTCGCGGGTGGAGAGCTTCCCGTCGATCACGCGGACGTAGGTGATCACGCCGCGGTAGGAGTCGTACACGGAGTCGAAGATCAGGGCGCGCGCAGGGGCGTCCGGATCACCGGCGGGTGCCGGCACCAGGCGCACGACCTCGTCGAGCAGCTCGCGGACCCCCTTGCCGGTCTTGGCGCTGACCTGCAGGACGTCGGCGGGATCGCACCCGATGATGTGGGCCAGCTCGGCGGCGTAGCGCTCGGGCTGGGCCGCGGGCAGGTCGATCTTGTTCAGCACCGGGATGATCGCCAGGTCGTTCTCGAGCGCGAGGTAGAGGTTGGCCAGTGTCTGGGCCTCGATGCCCTGGGCCGCGTCCACCAGCAGGATCGCGCCCTCGCATGCGGCCAGGCTGCGAGAGACCTCGTAGGTGAAGTCGACGTGCCCGGGGGTGTCGATCAGGTTCAGGACGTAGTCGATGCCATCGGAGGCGACGTAGGGCAGGCGTACCGCCTGGCTCTTGATCGTGATCCCGCGCTCACGTTCGATGTCCATCCGGTCCAGGTACTGGGCCCGCATGTCCCGACCGTCGACGACGCCCGTGATCTGCAGCATCCGGTCGGCCAGCGTCGACTTGCCATGGTCGATGTGGGCGATGATGCAGAAGTTGCGGATGATGGTCTCATCCGTGGATCCGGGGGCGGGCGACACGGGGTCCATCGTCCCATACGGAGCAGACCCCGCGGGGACGCCGACCCAGCGGTCAGGTGCGCTCGCCCTCACCCTCGGGGGTCTCGACGGCGTCAACGACACCCGTGGCCATCGAGTCCGCGGCCGCGTCGATCTCCTGGCTGAAGGTTCGGTCCTGATCGCCGGCATCCCCGGCGACCTCGGCCGCCCTCTCGGCGGCACCGTCGGTGATGTCGACCGCCCTGTCCGTGGCACTGTCGGCGAGGTCCGCCGCCTTGTCCGCAGCACCCGCGGGGATGTCGGAGACGTCGTCCGCGACGTCCTCGACCTTGTCCGCAGCGGCGGAGGCAGCCGCCGACACCTTGCCCGTCAGGTCCGAGACGGTGCCACCGCCAGAGGATCCCCAGGCCGACTCGCCCGAGAGGTGGTCGGCGGCCGCCTGCTGGCGGCGCTTCCACACGAAGTACGCGCCACCGGCTGCCGCGACGAGCGCCACCCCACCGAGCAGCAGCTTCCCGCCTCGCCCGCGTGACCCCTTGGCCGCCGACTCCGTCGACGCAACCAGCGCCAGCGCGCTCTCCTCGACGGCTGCTGCGGCGTCCGCCGTGGCTGCTGCCGCCCCCGCGACGATCGCGTTCTTCGCCGCCTTGGCCTTCGCGGACTCCTCAGCAACGGTGTCGACCATGGCCAGGACGCCCTTGCCCAGGGCGGAGTCCGCGCCCAGCCTGCGATCCGCCGCTTCCCGGATGCTGTCAGGCAGTGTGTCGCGCATCTTGGCCATGCCCTCGACGACAGTGGTCAGTCCGGCCTCGCCCGCGTGGACCATGCTCGTGGGACCCATTCCTACCTCCCGAGTGCTGCGCCCCCACCTCAGGAGGCATCTGCGGCCACCATAGCCGGGGTTGTCGTGCGGAGTCACGGGCTCGGCCTGCATGCGCGACGGGCGGAGCCGGGGAACCCCGGACATGGCGAAGCGCCACCCGCGGCGCGGATGGCGCTTCTACGCGAGCCAGCCGGGCGAACCCGGCGGGACAGCTAGAGGCTGGCAGCCTGCTTCTGGATCGCCGACTTGCGGTTGGCGGCCTGGTTCTTGTGGATGACGCCCTTGCTGGCGGCCTTGTCGAGCTGGCGCGACGCGGTGCGCGCGTACTCCTGGGCCTTCTCGACGTCGCCTGCCTGGGCGGCCTCGCGGAAGCGGCGGACCGAGGTCTTCAGGCTGGAGGTGACCGCCTTGTTGCGCTGGCGGGCCTTCTCGTTGGTCTTGATCCGCTTGAGCTGCGACTTGATGTTCGCCACGTGGTGAGCCTTCGTCTTCCTGGGTCCGGGGCCGCGATCGACCCCCGTTGGGGGTCCTTCGCACGGTCTGTGGCCGCCGTGAGCCGGCGGGCAGACACTCAGGATACCGGACGACCCCCACTGCTGGCCAAATCCGGATCCCTAGCGGGCACCGGGGGGCCGTCCACCCCTGCTCGCGGGTCGCTCCCGGAGTCCGACCGTGTCGATCACGAAGGCCTCAAGGGCCCTGACCTTCTGGGCCGGCTCGAGGCTCTCCCCAGGGCGCAACCCGCCCTTCATCTGGGCGTCGACATCGGCGAGGTGCGCAACGGCCCGTGCGAGCTGCGCGGGCTCCCACGTCGCGGCCGCGGCGCGCAGCGTGCGGACCTTGAACGGGGGGACGCCGGCGAGCCGGGCGACATCGGCCTCGGACATGCCCCGCGGCGCCCCTGCGACCTTGACCATGGCCCTCAGGCCCGCCGCGAGCGACCCCACGGCGCCGGCCCCGGACATGGTCTGGCTGACCAGCCCCCAGCGCAGCCGCTGCAGCGCCAGCTGGGCCCTGCCCTCCCACACTGCGTCGGCAAGCTGGAACCCGCTCACCTCGGCCACCCCGGCGAAGGTCGCGGTCACCTCGGCGGCGGCAATCGGGTCCTCGTCGCTGTCCGCGAACAGCTGCTCGAGGGCGCCCACCAGGAGCGCGATGTCGGACCCCAGTGCCATGACCAGCGCGTCCACCCCATCGGAGGTGATCCGTCGCCCAGCCCGTCGGGCCTCCTGCTCCAGCAGCTCCCGGGTGGCTCGTCCGGCCTTCACCTTCGCGCAGGGGATCTCGACCAGCCCACCGGGCACCTGCAGGACCTTGAGCTCCTCGAGGGCCCTGCGGTTCCGCTCGCCCGAATGCAGTGCCACGACCCAGGTGTCCGCCGGGAGGTCGAGCACCCCGGCCCTCAGGGCGGCCATGACGTGCTCCGAGGCGTCGGCCAGCCCGGAGACGACAACCACCGCGGACCCGCCGAACAGCGACGGCGACAGCGCGGTGAGCAGATCGCCCTCCGCACCGGGGGCCTGGGCGTCGACATCGCGGCGCTCCACCTCAGGGTCGACCGCGCGGGCGGCGGCGAGCACGCGGGCGACCGCCCGGCTCAGCAGGAACGGCTCAGACCCCGTGAGCAGCGTCACTGCGGAGGGCGCGGTGGGCGCCGGGGAGGGTTTGGCGGGCGGGTTCATCGGCGTCAGCATCCCACGTCGGAGTGACAACGCCACCGCCTCCCGGCTCGTCACCGCCTCCCGGCTCGCCACCGCCCCACGGCTCGCCACCGCCTCCCGGCTCGTCACCGCCGCGAGACCAGGGTGAGGCCACCGGCCGAGGGCAGCACGACGAGGTCCCCCTGCTGGTCCGTGCGCCCGATGCGGGCCCCCGCGTCGAGGTACTGGCGCAGGGTTGACTCATTCGGGTGACCGTAGTCGTTGCCCTGACCCACCGAGACGAGGGCGATCCGGGCTCCGGACCACCGGGCGAACTGCGGCACCTGGTGGCGCGACCCGTGGTGGGGAACCTTCACGACCTGGGCTGCGGGCGGCGGGCGCGCCATCAGCACGGCCTGGGCCTCCGGCTCGATGTCGCCGGTGAGCAGGGCGCGGAGCGTCCCGCCATGCACGGGCACCTCCGCGAGGGCGACGACGCTCGCGTTGTTCGCCGGCGATGAGTCCATGCGCCGAGAGGGCCAGAGGATGTCCAGGGCCACCCCCGCGACCTGCACGTGCTCGTCGGCCCGGACGAGGTGGATGGGGACACCGGCAGCGCGAGCCTGGTCCACCACCTGGGCCGCCCCATCGGCCGGCTCGGGCACCGGCGTGGTCAGGACCACCGACACCGGCCACCGGTCGAGGACGGCGGACAGCCCGTCGATGTGGTCGGCGTGGAAGTGCGTGATGAGGACGGCGAGCCGCTCGACGTCGGCTCGTCGCAGGCAGTCGACGATCCTGTCGGGGTCAGGCCCGGCATCGACCAGAAGGACCTCCTGGGATCCGGGTGCGCGCAGGAGCAGGCCATCTCCCTGGCCGACGTCGCAGGCCAGCACGAGCCAGTCAGGAGGTGGCCATCGCGCGTCGAGGTGGTGATGGATCGCGAGCGCGACGGCGAACGCGACCCCAGCCACCACGATGACCCGCGGGTGCCGCCAGGGCCGCCATGCTCGGGCCGCCCCTGCAGCGAGGAGGGCCAGGATCGCAGCCGAACCGATCGCACCCACGGGACCCTCAGGGACGTCAACAACGCCGAAGGGCAGGTCCGAGGAGGTCCGGGCCACCCAGGCGATGGCCGCCGTCGCCGGCGAGGCGACGGTCGCGATCAGGGCTGCGGGAGCAGCCGCCACCGGGGCGACGAGAGCAGCGCCCAACCCGAGGACCGTCGCGAACGGGACCAGCGGGGTCACGACGACGTTCGCGGGCAGGGCAACGAGGCTCGCGCCGTTGCCCATCAGGATCGACAGGGGAAGCGTGGCAAGGTGGGCGGCAGCCGCGACCGCGAGCGCGGCGCGCAACGGTTCGGGCATCCAGCAGGTCACCTGCCAGGAGCCGAGCCGTTCGGCGATGGGCGGCCCGACCACCAGCAACCCCGCGGTCGCCGCGAACGAGAGGGCGAAGCCCAACGACAGGGCGAACTCCGGCAGGAGCAGGAGCAGCAGGAGCGCCGAGGCCAGTAGCGCCGGAGGTCCGCGGCGTCGACCGCCCGCGGAGAGGGCAACGAGCGCCACCACCCCCATGGCAGCCGCGCGCAGCACGCTCGGTTGCGGGCGGACCAGCATGACGTAGGCGGACAGCACGGACAGGCAGGTGACGACGCGCGCGCGCCAGCCCAGGCCGAGTCCGGCGACCGCCGCCATCGCGATCGCCACGACCAGCGACGTGTTCGACCCGCTGACGGCGGTCAGGTGCGCCAGCCCCGCACGGACCATCGCAGCGTCGAGGTCCGCAGGGCAGGGTGGACTCGTCGCCCACTGCCAGCCCGAGCAGGAGCGCACCGGCATCCGGGGGCAGCCCCGCGCACGCCTCGCGGAAGGCGTCCCGAACCGCTGTCGTGGCGCGCGCGACGGGACCCGGCGGCGAGCGCACATGAACCGGACCCAGGACCCGCAGGGTGAGGGACTGCGCCTGCGGTGCCCAGGACTCCTGGGCGCGCCCGGACAGCGAGATCCGAGAGCCGTAGCGCAGGTCGCGGACCTCATCGCCGCGCAGGACCACCGGCACCCGGACTGAGAACGTGCGACCGCGCAGGACGATGCCACTCAGCCGGGCGTCCACCGACCAGCTCGGCGCCATCGGCCGGCCGCCGTCTGCGGCTGGGACGTGAACCCTCGGATCTCCGGTGACGGTGGCCTCCACGCGCATGGTCGCGGCCTGCTGGGCAGCGCTCTCAAGGACGGGTGGATGCAGCCGCGCCAGGTGCAATGCCCCCATCGATATGCCCAGCCCGAGCCCACAGGCGCCGATGAGCAGCACGACGGGCCGGGATGCCGCGCCACGCTGGGATGCGCCGACTGGCCGCCCAGCGCCGGTCGTGTCCGCATTCGGCCGCCTGCGCGCGGCGGACCTGGGTGTCAGGGCCAGGTTTGCGCCCACCAGCCCCGCGACGACGAGCGCCAGCGCGCCCGACGAGCCAGGGGGTCGGCCTCGCCGGATGGGCCAGGAGGACCGCCGCCTCCCCGAACCAGACAGCCCCGACCAGGGGGGCGAGTCGCAGGTCAGGTCGAGGACGTTCAGCCGACGCCGGCAGTCCGGGGGAAGGCGCCCCCGACGCGGGCGTCGTGCGTCGGTCAGACACGGACAAGGGGGCGGAGGTCCGCAAGCGTCTTGGGCCCGATCCCCGGGACCTCGGCCAGCTCGTCGACGGTGCTGAATCGCTTGTGCGCGGCGCGCCACGCGAGGATCTTCGAAGCCGTCACCGGCCCGATCCCCGGCAGTGCATCCAGCTGCTCGGTCGTGGCCGAGTTGAGATCGAGCGGTCCGGCTGCTCCCCCTGCGGGTCCCCCAGCGCCGCCCGCCGCCGCTGCATCCTGCCCACCCACCTCGATCCGCTCCCCATCGGCCAGGACCCTGGCCAGGTTCGTCGCGCCGAGCCTGCCCCCACGACGCAGGCCTCCCGCGGCCCTGACGGCGTCGACCACCCGGGATCCCGCGGGCAGCTGGACGACGCCGGGCTCACGGACCTCCCCGGCGACATGGACCATGACCGAGGGCGACGGGGAGGGGGAGGCGCCCAGGATCGGGCTGGCGAACGGATCCCCCGACTGGGCGGCAGCAGGTTGTCGCACAACCGGCGACTCCTGCTCGCGCGGCCAGGACATGAACAGCACGGCGCCAGCACCGACGGCGGCGACCAGGACAAGGAGTCCGACGAGGCGGACCCACATCGCCGTCGGGGGCCACGCCGACAGGTCGTCCCCCGGGGGTCCCAGTTCGAGGAAGGACCCAGGCCCGAGCATCCCGCTCCCCGCCAGCGTCCCCCGCGGTCGAGTCCGGATCGAGCGTCCCCAGTCGAACCCCCTGCGATCCAGCCGCATCGGGCGCGTCCGCCCCCACGGCCCCACCGGGCGCGCGACTCCACCCGCCGGCCGCCTCCTCCGCCTCCTCCGCGTCGCCGAGCCCACCGTCGTGCCCGTGGACGCCCGTCGCGTCGAGGGCCCCGCCCTGCCAGCGCATGGCGATGAGCCGCAGGCGGGCGAGGACGAGGTCCTGGGTGCGACTCACGCCGGCGACGCTAGATCGCAGCCCCTCGGGCGTGAACCCCTCACCGATGATCTGTGGACAGCCCGACGCTGGGCCATCAGAACCGGTTCGCCCCGCAGCCGCTGGCGCGGCGAGGTCAGGCCTCAACGACCTCCACGGCCGCCGCCGATCCGGAGTCGCGCAGCGTGGCCACGAAGGACCGCAGGTTCTTGCGATGCCGGTACACGACCAGCCCCGACATCCCGGCGGCGAAGCCGACCCCGGCCCACCCGCGCCAGATGGCGAACGAGGTCGGCACGAGGGTCATCGAGCCCACCACGGAGCCGATGCCCACCTGGTGGGTCACGCCCACGGTCGCCCCGAACCCCACGAGCACGGGCACGGCCCACAACGGCTCGATGGCCAGGACGGCTCCCAGGGAGGTCGCCACGCCCTTGCCGCCCCTGCCCTTGAGGAGGGGCGAGGTGACGTGCCCGAGCGTGGCCGCGATGCCGGCGACCTCACCGCAGGGCTCCCCGTACTGGTTGAAGAACATGACCGGGGCGAACCCCTTCGCCACGTCCAACGCTCCCACCACGACGCCCACCTTCACCCCCATGGCGCGTGCCGCATTCGTGGCCCCGGGGTTCCCGGAGCCGCTCCCCCGCAGGTCGACCCCACGAATCCGCGCCGCTGCCGCTGCGGGGCTCAGCGAGCCCAACGCGTAGCTGGCGACCCCGGCCACCACCACGGCCCTCCAGTTCACGTCGCCCATCACGGGCCAGGTGACCTCGCTCATCGCGGGCACACCGCCACCGAGACCGTGCCCAGCCCCACGTGCGCACTGATCACGGCACCGACCTCCACCACGTGGATATCGGCTGTCGGCAGCGCGTCGCGCAGGGCACCGGCGAGGTCCTCAGCCCGCTGCTGGGCGTCGCAGTGCTGGACCACGACATCAGCCGAGCCCGATCCGGCGTACTCGCACGCGATCTCGGCCATCCGGGCGATCGCCCGGCCCATGGTGCGCTGCTTCTCCAGGGGGGAGATGGTCCCGTCGGCGATCTGCAGGATCGGCTTGACCATCAGGGCGTTTCCGAGAAGGGCCTGCGCCGCGCCGATCCGGCCCCCGCGACGCAGCTGGTCGAGGCTGTCGACCACGATCCACGTCCGTGAGGCAGCGGCGCGCCGCTCCGCAGCCGCCGCCGCCTCCTGCGCGGTCCCTCCTGCCGCGACGACCTGCGCGGCCGAGCGTGCGGCGAACCCCATGGCGGTGCCGACGGTCCGCGAGTCCACGACGGTGACCGGGACCCTCGCATCGCGGGCAGCGATCCGGGCTGCGTCGTAGGTGCCCGACATGTCACCGGAGAGATGCACGCTCACGATGTGGTCGTACCCCTGGTCGGCAAGCCGCGCGTACTCCTCGGCGAACCTGGCCGGGGCCGGCCTCGAGGTCGACACCTCCGCCCTGCGCCTCAGCGCGTCAGCGACCTCAGTCAGGCTGATCTGCGTGCCCTCGTCGTAGGACGTGCCCTCGAGGATCACGGCCACTGGGACGATGGTCAGGCCCGGCGGGGTCAGCTCGTCGGTGAGGTAACCCGTCGAGTCGGAGACGATCGCCACGTTCATGGGCGCTCAGGCTACGCGCTGGAGGGCCCTGGCGTTGGTGTGAACGGAATCGACCATCAAATGGTCCATTCCGTTCACACCACGACCGCCGGTCAACCAGGAACGACGTTGACGAGCTTCGGAGGGCGCACGATCACGGCGCGCGGCTCCCGGTCACCGACCGCCGCCACCACCGCCGGCGTGGCCAGCGCCAGCGCGCGCAGCTCCGCCTCGGAGATGTCAGGAGACACCTCGAGGCGCTCGCGCACCTTGCCAGCCACCTGGACGACGCACGTCACCGACTCCTGGACCAGCAGCGCCGGGTCGACTGCCGGCCATCCGGCGAGGGCCACGCATGGCTCGTGTCCGAGGCGGTCCCACATCTCCTCGGCCGTGTACGGGGCCACGAGCGACAACATGACCGCGACGGCCTCGGCTGCCTCGCGGACAGCCGGGTCAGCGGGTCCGACCCCGGAGTCGATCGCCTTGCGGGCGGCGTTGACCAGCTCCATCGTCCTGGCGACAGCCACGTTGAACCGGTAGGTCTCCACGGCCAAGGCGGCGTCGTGGACCGAGCGGTGCGTGATCCGGCGCAGCGCCATGTCACCGTCCGCCGGGTCGGTGCCGGGGGCGCTGGTGACGTCACCGGCCAACCGCCACGCACGGGCCAGGAACTTCTTCGAGCCGCCGGGCGACACGTCAGCCCAGTCGATGTCGTCCTCCGGCGGACCTGCGAACACCATGGTCAGGCGCACGGCGTCCACGCCATGGACGGCGAGCTCGTCGGACAGTCGCACCAGGTTGCCGCGCGACTTGCTCATGGCCGAGCCGTCCATCTGGACCATGCCCTGGTTGAGCAGCCGCGAGAACGGCTCGACCGCGTCGAGCATCCCCATGTCGTGGATGACCTTGGTGAAGAAGCGCGCATAGAGCAGGTGCAGGATCGCGTGGGTCACACCGCCGACGTACTGGTCGATCGGCAGCCACGAATTGGCCTGCTCCGGGTCGAACGGTCCGTCGGACTTGGCCGGGTCCAGGTAGCGCAGGAAGTACCACGACGAGTCGACGAACGTGTCCATGGTGTCCGGGTCGCGCCGCGCCGGGCCCCCGCAGCGCGGGCAGTCGACGACCGACCACTCGTCCAGGGCGCCCAGGGGCGAGGCCCCCTTCGGCGTGAGGTCCAGGCCCTGGGCGCTCGGAAGCTCCACGGGGAGCTGGTCCTCGGGCACCGGCACCTCACCGCACCCGGGGCAGTGGATGATCGGGATGGGCGTGCCCCAGAACCGCTGGCGGCTGATCAGCCAGTCGCGCAGTCGGTAGTTGACGGCTGCGCTGCCCCGGCCCTCCTCGTCGAGCCACTGGATCATCCGGGCGATCGCGGCGTCCTTGTCCAGCCCGTCGAGCGGACCGGAGTTCACGTGCGGCGCCGTCGTCCGCTGTTGCGACCCCGGTGTCCAGCGGGTCCGTGTCGGACTCGACGACAACCCGGACCGGCAGGTTGAACGTGCGCGCGAACTCCAGGTCGCGCTGGTCGTGGGCGGGCACGGCCATGATCGCGCCGGTGCCGTAGTCGGCCAGCACGTAGTCGGAGGCGTAGATCGGCAGGCGCTCGTCGTTGACGGGGTTCACCGCGAACCGGTGCAGGAACACCCCCGTCTTGGGGCGGTCGCTGGCCATGCGGTCGATGTCGGTCTCACGCTTCGTGGCCACGAGGTACTCGGCGAACTCCGCCTCCGCCGGCGTCCCCGCGGCGAGCTCGGCGGCCAGGTCGGAGTCCGCGGCGACCACGAAGAACGTCGCGCCGAACAGCGTGTCGGGCCGCGTCGTGTACACGGTCACCGGCTCGTCGCGGCCCTCGATCGCGAACTGGACCTCAGCGCCGGTGGAGCGCCCGATCCAGTTGCGCTGCATGTGCAGGACCTTGTCGGGCCACTGCCCCTCGAGCAGGCTCATGTCGTCGAGCAGCCGGTCGGCGTAGTCGGTGATCTTCAGGTACCACTGGGTGAGCTTCTTCTTCGTGACCACCGAGTCGCACCGCTCGCACAACCCACCCACGACCTGCTCGTTGGCAAGCACGGTCTGGTCCGTCGGGCACCAGTTGACCGCGCTGTCCTTGCGGTAGGCCAGGCCGCGCTCGAACATCTTCAGGAAGAACCACTGGTTCCAGTGGTAGAACTCCGGGTCGCAGGTGTTGAGCACACGGTCCCAGTCGAACGAGCACCCGTAGCGGCGCATCGACTCCTTCTGGGTGGCGATGTTCTCGTAGGTCCAGGCCCGCGGATCGGCGCTGTTCTTGATGGCTGCGTTCTCGGCCGGCAGGCCGAAGGCGTCCCAGCCGATCGGGTGCAGCACGTTGAAGCCCTGCTGGACCCAGTAGCGGGCGAGGACGTCGCCCAGGGCGTAAGCCTCGGCGTGGCCCATGTGCAGGTCACCCGACGGGTAGGGGAACATGTCCAGGACGTACTTGCGGGGGCGGTCGTCGTCGGGGCGCCCGGAGCGGAACGGCGCGAGGCGGTCCCACACCTCGAGCCACTTGTCCTGCAGGGCGGTGGGGTCATAACCCTCACGGGTCTCGGCGGTCTCCGACGGGCTGGCGCTCATGGGGCACAAGGGTAGTCGCTGTGCTCAGTGGCCCCATCCCGCGCGTTCCCCGCCACCGCCGCCCGGCGGTGGGCGTTGCCCGCCGGATGTGGCCCGCATCGCGCGGGGAGCGAACCACCTGGCGCGCAACGCCCGGGATCGTGGGCATGGGCGCCGGATCGCTGCGCCCTGGGTCTGGACCTTGCCCGCCCCTGGGCACGAGACTGGCCCCCCGGGCGTGTTCAGCGAGCCGGCCGGGGCGCGCCATGGGCAGGCTCGTCCGACCGGGCTCTCCGGCCCGCGCCGCCCGACGAGCTGTTCGGCCCACGAGCGAGGACCCACGAGGAGGCTTCATGACTGAGGCGGGCACCAAGGACGACCCCTGGCAGCTGAGCACCGCCCCGGGCACGTCGAAGTACACGATGTACGCCGACACGGAGTCCGACCCACCGCTGCTGGTGTGCCAGGTCGGCTCGACCCGGCTGACCTACCTGCTGGCCTCCATCGAGGACCTGCGTGCGATGCTCGTCGCCCACGGCGACTGGATGCCACTGGGCGCCGCGGACGAGAACAAGCCCGCCGCCGAGGGCACGATCGAGGCCTGGGGTCGCTCGGCCGACAACCCGGTGGGCGGGTGGTACGGGCAGCGCAAGGGCTACCGAGGGCGGTTCGGGATGTACCTGCCCCCCCTGCTGGAGCACCTGGGACACATCGAGCTGGAGCACAACGCACGCAACAACCGGGCTCGCGCACTGTGAGGTGAGGACCGCAGTGGCCCGCGTGGTCGCGCGGAGCAGTGGCCCGCCTGAGGATTTTCGCTGACGGCGCGGCCTGGGTTAGACTTCGGCCGTATTCGGGGCTGTGGCGCAGCTGGTAGCGCACCTGCATGGCATGCAGGGGGTCAGGGGTTCGAGTCCCCTCAGCTCCACAATGTTCAGAGGCCCCCGCACTCCGCGGGGGCCTCTGATCGTGTGTGGTCAGCCAGTGAAGGCTCGCGCGTGTTGCTCGCTCGCGCGGGGGCGAGCCGGTTCAGGGTTCGGCCAGTCCTCCCGCCGCTCGGCCCCTCCTCCCAGCGGCTAAGGCGTGCTGCGCCGTCCCTGAGGTGGCAGCTCCAGCTCCTAGGTATCCCGAGGGACCCGAAGATACGGACTTCACCCGATGTGGCGCCCCCCACTCAGGGCGAATTCTTGGGTTCAGGCCGACAAGGGCCGGCCGGTACCCAGGAGGTCACCATGAGCCAGATCACGCTGACGAGCCCCTTCCAGGCACTCGTCAACACCAGGTTGTTCCACCGTTCGCATGTCCGTCCCGCCCGCACCCGTCAGTCCGACGTGCAGCTCCCCCCGCGAGGCTCCTCGAGCGTCAACGGCCACGAGCTGACCATGGCCCAGGCACGGCTGTTCACCGCCCTGCGCTGATGACGGGGACCACATCGCCGGTCCCGACGCTGGTCGGGGGGCCGGGGGCTGGTGACGACCGCCTGTCCGCTGGCACGATGGACCCCGTGGTCCGGGCGGTGCTGGCGGATCCCACCAGAGGGCCGATGGTGGGTCGCTCCCGGGAGCTCAAGGAGCTCCGGGAGCGGTTCGCCGTGGCCAGCCGTGGCGATCCACAGGTGGTCGTCATCGGCGGAGAGGCCGGGATCGGCAAGTCCAGGCTGGTCGCGGAGTTCGCCGACGGCCTCAACAGCGACGCACGCCTCGTCGTCGGCCACTGCCTCGAGCTGGGCCCGGATGCACCGCCCCTGGCGCCGTTCGCGGCCATCGTGCGGTCGCTGGCGGCCGCGATCGGCCCCGAGCACCTGGCCGAGCTGGCCGGGCCCGGCATCTCCGAGCTGGCCGGGCTCGCCCCGGAGCTGGGCATGGGCGGTGCGGGCGACTCACTGGGCCGAGGACGGCTGTTCGAGGCCATGGCCACCCTCGTCGAGCGGGACGCAGCCGACCACCCCCTCGTCCTGGTCTTCGAGGACCTGCACTGGTCTGACTCCAGCACCCGGGACCTCCTGCGCTTCCTCATGCGCACCGTCAGCGAGGCCAAGGTCCTCTACCTGCTGACCTACCGCCGGGACGAGGTGCGCCGCGGGCACGCGGTGCTGCCCTGGCTGGTCGAGGTCGACCGCCTGCCGCACGCCCACAGGATCTCCCTGGACCCGCTGACCGATGCGCAGGTCGACGCCCTGGTCCACCAGGTCGCGGGAGACGTGACCGCAAGGGCGGCTGCGCGGATCCGGGAGCGCAGCCAGGGGATCCCCTTCTTCGTCGAGGAGCTCTCCGCCTGCGCCGACCGGGGCAGCCAGGTCATCCCGGAGACGCTTCGTGACCTGATGCTCACCCGCCTGGACCGCATGGCACCGCGGACACGGGAGATCCTGCGTGTGGCCTCCGCGGCAGGGACCCAGGTCGATCACGAGGTCCTGCTCACTGTCGTCGAGAGCGACGGGGCCGGCCTCGAGTCGGCCCTGCGCGAGGCCGTCGAGGGGCAGGTGCTCATGGTCGACGGCAGTCGCGAGGCCTACGCGTTCAGGCACGCCCTCATGCGGGAGGCGGTTCACGAGGACCTCCTGCCCGGGGAGCACGCCCGGCTGCACGCGCGGTACGCCATGGCCCTGGAGACGTCGGCACGTCCCGAACGGGCCAGTGAGATCGCCCACCACTGGAGCTCGGCCCACGAGGCCGACCGGTCGTTCGAATGGTCCCTGCGTGCCGCCGACCAGGCCCGTTCGATCTATGCCTGGCGTGAGCAGCTGTCCCATCTGGAGCGTGCCCTGGATCTGTGGGACCAGGTCGGGGCGCCCGAGCAGCTGGCCGGGTTCGACCGCGTCGAACTGATGATGCGCACCAGTGGCGCGGCCTCGCGGGCGGGGCTGCCGGAACGGTCGATGGCCCTGCTCGACGCCGCACGCGCCGAGTTGGACCCTGACGCGGAGCCCGAGCGGGTTGCCCACCTGCTGGTCAAGCGGGCCCTGCAGTGCGAGGGCGTGGGGATCGACCCGATGGGCGATCTCGATGATGCGCTGGCCCTTGCCGGGCCCGGCTCCCGAGACCGCGCCGCCGCCCTGGTGGCCCGTGCCTCGTTCCTCATGGTCGACGGCCAGATGGAGCGTTCCCGGGAGACGTCCGAGCTGGCGCTTGCCGCCGTCGAGGAGCGGGGGGACATCAAGCAGCTGAGCGACGCGCACAACACGCTGGGATGCGTCCTGTTCCAGCTGGGCAACAGTGCGCAGGGCCAGCACCACCTCGACCTCGCGCACCACTTCGCCGTCACCGCGGGAAGCGGGCACGAGTTGTTCCGCTACTACGGCAACTACTCCGACCTGCTGATCGGCGCGGGACGGTTCCGCGAGGCCGCCGACATGGCTCGCGAGGGCCGCCGCGCCGCCGCCGAGCAGGGCCTGTCGCGGACCCAGGGCGCCTTCATGGCGGGCAACGAGGTCGAGGCTGAAGTCCTCGCCGGGCACTGGGACGACGCCCTGGCCACGATCGAGGAAGCCCTGCGGCTCGAGCCGCCGCCGGTCAGCCGCGGCCACCTGCGCACCCTCCAGGCAACGATCCTCGGTCGCCGGGGGGATGTCAGGGAGGCCGTCGATGCCGCGGACCTGGCCGCCGAGCACCTCACCGCCGCACAGAACCAGCCCCAGCACATGCTCCCGCTGGCAACCGTCCGCGCCGAGCTCGCGGTCGCCGACGGGGACCACCACAGTGCCCTGGAGGGGATGCGCGAGGCCGCGCGCTCCGCGGGCGCCATCGTCCCGACCTCGGCAGGGTGGCCCTTCGTGTGGGCGTGGGCCCGGATCCTCCTGGATGCCGGGGCCGTCGAGCCTCCCGAGCTGGGCGCGATGGTCGAGCACCTGTGCGAGGCCAGCCCGCACCCCGGGTGGCGCGCCCTGACCTCGGCGCAGTCGACGGCGCTGGCCGAGCACGCGCTGGCATCCCCCGACTCGGACCCGGCGGCCGTCCCCGGACCCGATCCGGCCGGCACGACGTGGGGAGCCGCCGTCCGCGCCCTTTCGGAGGGCGAGGGCTTGGCCCACGAGCTGGCCGACGCTCGGATCCGGTTCGCCCACGAGCTCCTCGCCGTCGGGCGCCGGGACGACGCCGCGGCCGAGCTCAGCGCGGCCTGGAACACGATCCACGAGCTGGACGACCAGTCGCTGGTCGCCCCAGCGTCACGCGTGGCCGCGGCGGGTCGGATCCCCGTCCCCCGTGCGGAACGCCCCTCGGCCATGGACGGTGCCCGGTTGCTGACGCCCCGCGAGCGCGAGGTCCTGTCCCTGGTCGCAGCCGGGCGGAGCAACCGGATGATCGCCGAGGAGCTGTTCATCTCGGTCAAGACGGCGTCGGTGCACGTGTCCAACATCCTGGCCAAGCTGGAGCTGGGTTCCCGCACGGAGGCGGCGGCCTGGGCGCACACCCACCTCGCGACGACCTCGGCGCAGTAGCCCGCGGCTGCGACCATCCGCGGGCGGCATCAGACCGGCTCGGCAACCGTCGCCCGTGACCGTCGCCCGTGGCCGCGGACCGTCGCCGCGGCGTCAGGCGTCGTCGGCGCCCAGCGCGGGTTCCGGAGCGGCGGCCGCGTTGTACTCCTCCAGCCGCCATCGCGTCACCGGCTCACCGCCGGGCTCGGCCGGCAGCGTGAGCTGGCTCAGCACGCTCCATGCGCAGTTGCTGATGACACCCAGCGCTGTCCACTGCTCCGGGGCCAGCCCGAGGAGCCCTCCGATCGCGCCGCGGATGGATCCGCCGTGGCTGACGACCACCAGCGTCCCGCCTGCCGGCAGGACCGCGACCTGCCGGTCCACGGCGGCCGTCACGCGCGTCACGACCTCGCTGCGCGCCTCACCGCCCGGCGGGCGGACGTCGTGCCCGGCGACCCAGCCGAGGAACAGGTCGCGATCCTGCGCGATGATCTCGTCGCGGGTCAGCCCCTGCCAACGGCCGCCGTCGGTCTCCCGGAGTCCGACGTCCTGGGCCACGTCGAGGTCGGTGAGGTCGGCCAGGACGCGCGCCGTCGTCACCGCACGGCTCAGGTCGCTGGAGACGATGGCCGTCGGACCCATCCGCGCCAGGGCGGGAGCAGCAGCAGCGGCCTGCGCAAGGCCCACATCGTCGAGTGGGACATCGGTGGCTCCCTGGAACCGGTTCTCCAGGTTCCATGCCGTGCGACCGTGCCGCCAGAAGATCACCCGACGCCGCGGCGCGGCGTTCCAGCCGCCGCTCACGAAGTTGCGGAGCGGGGCCGGTTGACCTCCTCGGGCAGCTCGATGAGCGGGCAGTCCCGCCAGAGCCGCTCGAGGGCGTAGTGGAAGCGCTCCTCGGACTGCTGCACGTGCACCACGATCTCGTTGTAGTCCAGCAGGACCCACCGGCCCTCGGCCTCACCCTCGCGTCGAAGCGGCTTGGCCCCCTGCTTGAGCAGCGCCTCCTCGATGCCGTCCACGACGGCCCGCACGGCGCGGTCGTTGGCCGCGGAGCAGAGCAGGAAGACGTCGGTGAGGACCAGGTGGTTGCTCACGTCGATGGCCACGATGTCCTCGGCGAGCTTCTCGGACGCGGCGTGGGCGGCGGCGACCGTCAGGGCCACAGCATGGGAGTCGGCAGTCACGCGGACGAGCCTACCTCCCTGAACACGGGCCTGCGGGCAGCCGATCAGGGCGTGAAGTCGGCCCCGAGGATCACCACGACGTCCGCCACGTTCTGGCCGTCCTCGGCGACCTGCACGGACGTGGCGGGGACGTCCAGGGCCTGCGCCACCTTGTTCCCCAGTGCGACCGACTCGGCGGTTGCGTCCTCGATGATGACGTGGGTCTCCGGCTGCTCGAACGCCTCGGCGTTCCCCCCGTTGATGTAGACCATGTCGGCGCCCACGAGTCGATCGCGAGCGCTGGCGCCCAGGCCGGGCGTCCCCACACCGTTCTGGACCAGGACCCTCGGGTTCGACTCCGCGCCCGTGAGCATCGCCTGTGGCAGCAGGGACCGGATCACGGACTCAGCGGCGATCAGGTCGACCCGGACGACTGCCAGGGTCTCGCCCGCCTCGATGTCGGAGGTCGGCAGCACGCGGACCTGTTGGCCCCCTTCGAGGATGCTCCGACGCATCTGCAGGAGGAAGTCGGCGACGGCCGGCGTGGTCGTCGTGGTCCTGGCCGATGCCCCCAGCGAGGTCAGCATCTGCTCGATCCGGAGCGCGTCATCGGGCAGCCGGGAGATCGTGGCCGTCATCACCTGGGAGAAGCGTGCGAGGCGGGCTGCCTCGGGCTCGTCCGGCAGCCAGGCCAGCGCGTAGGTCGCGGCCTGGTTGCCGTCGAGAGTCTGGACCCCGGAGGGCACCACGACCTTCTCCGCCTGTGTCGTCTTGTCGGTCTCGGTGATGGTCTGGTCGACGTCGACCGTGATCCCACCGACGTAGTCGACCATCCCCGCCAGCGCCAGGCGCGCCAGGCTCAGCGTCCCGTCGATGCGCAGGGCCAGCAGGTCCGACAGGGCGTCCTGGGACGCTGACCGGTCCAGCAGGCGGGCGCTCTGCCCGAGGGTCTGCTGGCCCGCCCCGGGGACGTCGACGATCAGCCGGGAGGGCACAAGCAGCTGAGCGGCAGGCAGGCCGCCGCCCACGCCCGCCACCATGTTGTCCGCGCCGAGGTCGGCATCGTTGCGGACCTGGATGAGCAGCGTCTGCTGCTCGGCGAACGCGGTGGGCGCCGGCGTGGGCTGCGTGGTGCCGTCCGTGGCGGGGGGTCGCATCGACAGGACGATCCATCCGACCAGGGCGAGGCCGAGGATCGCGAGGAACGCCCACATCCACCGCGAGCGGATCCGGCGGCCACCGGGTCGCCGTGGCGGCGGGCGTCGGGGCGAGTCGGGTGTGGGGGCGGGGGCGGGGGCGGGGGCGGGTCGGGGGACGTCGGCTCCCCGGACGTCGGTGCGGGGGCCGGTGCGGGGGTGGTCGTCTCGGCGGGCAGTGCCGACGGGGCAACCGGCGGAGCGGAGTTGGCGATCGGGACGCTGACGTCTTCGGCAACCGGCGTGGGCTCCACGGGGTCCGCAGGCGTCGCACCGACCGCAGGGACCGGAACCGGATCCGGGGCAGGCAGCGTGGGCTCCGCAGGGACCGGGTCCACAGCGAACGGCGCGGCCTCCTCCGCAACGCGCTCCCCAGCCACCGGCGTGGGCTCCGAGCCCACCGGCGTGGGCTCCGAACCCATCGGCGTGGGCTCCGAACCCACGGCGTGGCTCCGCGGACCGGTGTCGGCTCCAGATCCACCGGCGTGGGCTCCGCGTCCACCGGCGTGGCCTCCGCGGGGACCGGTGTCGGCTCCGCGGCCTCCTCCGGGGGCTCGGGCTTCGCGTGCTTGGGGCTCACCGGGCGCCTGCCCGGTAGAGGCCCATCTTGACGATGAAGCGATCCACGCCGGCGGGCACGAGGTAGCTGATCGGGGCGTTGTGGGCGACCCGCTCCCTGCAGTCCGTGGACGAGATCGCCAGCGCCGGGATCTCCACGATGCTCGCCGATCCCGGGGGCAGGTGGGCCGCGTCGATGTCGTGCCCGGGTCGTGTGACGCCCACGAGGTGCGCGAGCTCCAGAACGTCGTGCGGATCCCGCCACGACAGGATCGAGCCGAGCGCATCCGCGCCCGTGATGAAGAACAGCTCGGCATCCGGGCGTTGCGCGTGCAGGTCGCGCAGGGTGTCCACGGTGTAGGTCGGTCGATCACGATCGATGTCGACCCGGCTGACGGTGAACCTCGGATCGTCAGCCGTCGCGATCACGGTCATCAGGTATCGGGTCTCGGCCTCCGAGACCGGCCTCTGGGCCTTCTGCCACGGCTGGCCGGTCGGAACGAAGACGACCTCGTCGAGGGAGAACAGGTGGGCCACCTCGCTGGCTGCTACGAGATGGCCGTGGTGGATGGGGTCGAAGGTGCCCCCCATGACGCCCAGGCGCACGGTCATCGGCGCGCGCGGCTCACCGGTCGGGGTTGAACCGGGTCACGACGAGGAGCAGGACCAGCAGGAGGACCAGGGCGAGGGCCCCGAACGCCCACGGGGGCACCCCCGGGTGGTCCTCGACCGCTGCCCCCTCGGAGAGCCGAACCAGTGCGTTCACCATCGAACTTCCCCTTCCCAGTGGCCAGCGCGGCGAGCCTATCGGATCGACAGCGGCGTCGGCGCAGGGCCGGGCACCGCCCGTCCCGGGTCAGCCTCGGATGTGGCCGTCGCCGTGGACGAGGTAGGTCGTCGAGGTCAGCTCAGTGAGGCCCATGGGACCGCGGGCATGCAGCTTCTGCGTGGAGATCCCGATCTCCGCCCCGAAGCCGAACTCGCCGCCGTCCGTGAACCGCGTCGACGCGTTGACCATCACGGCTGCGGAGTCCACGCCGCCGATGAACCGTCGCGACGCCCCGAGGTCCTCGGTGACGATCGCCTCCGTGTGGCCGCTGGACCAGCGCCTGATGTGTGCGCACGCCTCATCCAGTGAGTCGACGATGCCGGCCGCGATGTCCAGCGAGTAGTACTCGCAGGACCAGTCCTCATCGGTGACGGGAACGAACCCGATGCCGGCCGCCACGGCGTGCTCCGCCATCCGCTCGTCGCCGTGGATGGTCACGCCCCGCTCGCCGAGCGCGGCGAGCGCCGCCGGCAGGAACTTGTCAGCCACCTCACTGTGCACGAGGAGAGTCTCGGCCGTGTTGCAGACGCTCGTCCGCTGCGTCTTGGAGTTCACGAGGATTGCCACCGCCTTCTCCACGTCGGCGGCGGCGTCGACGTAGACATGGCAGTTGCCCACGCCGGTCTCGATCACGGGGACCGTGGAGTTGTCCACCACGTTCCGGATCAGGCCGGCCCCGCCGCGCGGGATGAGCAGGTCGACCAGCCCGCGCGCCGTCATCAGGGCCACGACGGCCTCGTGGCTGCGTCCGGGCACGAGCTGGATCGCGTCCACCGGGACGTCGGTACCCTCCAGGGCGGCCCGCATGACGTCGACGAGCGCTGCGTTGGAGTCGTACGCCGAGGACGATCCGCGAAGGAGTGCCGCGTTCCCGCTCTTGAGGCTCAGGCCGGCGGCGTCCACGGTGACGTTGGGACGGGCTTCGTAGACCATGGCCACGACCCCCATGGGAACGCGCACCTGGCGGATCTCCAGCCCGTTCGGCTGGGTCCAGCCACGCACGACCTCCCCGACGGGGTCGGGCAGGTCGGCGACGAGCTCCAACGCATCGGCGATGTCGGACAGCCGTGCCCCGGTGAGCGTGAGCCGGTCGACGATCCCCGGCGCCGTGCCGGCAGCGACAGCGCGTTGCACATCCAGGGCGTTCGCGGCCAGCACCTGGTCGGTCGAGGCTCGCAGGCCCTCGGCCATCGCGCGCAGGGCCAGGTCCTTCTGGGCGCGGGTCAGCTGCCGCAGCGTGACGGCGGCCTCCTTGGCCCGGCGGGCCGTGTCCAGGACGAGCTCACGCTCAGCGGCGATCGCCACGTCCCGGTCGGTTCCGGCGGTGGGGTTCTCGGACATGGCCCAAGGGTAGACGAGCGGCGATCCACCAGCGGCCGACGTCCAAGCGCGGGAGCGGCCGTTCGCGCCCGGCTCGCCTCGCGATCGGTCCGGAATCCCGACCACCGACGAGCTGAACGACGGACGAGATCGAAGGTGGTCCGCGCGAAGGCGGACGGATCGCGTGGCCGCCCGATCGCGCGAAGGCGGACCGATCGCGTGGCCGACCGACCGGCCTCGCGGCCGTGGCGGGTCAGCGCAGGAGGACCAGGTCGTCGCGGTGCACGACCTCGCGCTCGTACTCGGGGCCGAGCTCGGCGGCGAGCTCCCGGGTCGAGCGCCCGAGGAGGGCCGGGAGCTCCACGGCGTCGTAGGCCACCAGCCCGCGGGCGACCAGCTGGCCGTCGGGGCCGACGAGGTCCACCGGGTCACGGGCGACGAAACCGCCGACCACATGCGTGATCCCCGCGGGCAGCAGCGAGGCGCCCCGATCCTGCAGGGCACGCACGGCTCCGGCGTCCAGGTGGATCTGGCCGAGGCTGGAGGTCGCGTGGGCAAGCCAGAGCATCCGTGAGGCCGATCGGTCGCCGGTTGCGTGGAAGTAGGTGCCGACCTGCTCGCCGGCCAGCGCACGTGCGGCGTTGCCCGCCGAGGTCAGGACAACAGGGATACCTGCCTCGGTGGCGATCCGGGCGGCCTCGACCTTGGTGCCCATCCCGCCCAGGCCGACGCCGGCGGTACCCGTCCCGCCGACCACGACGTCCTCAAGATCCGCGGCCGAGGCGATCTCGGGGATGAGTCGGCTGCCGCCCCGGTCTGGCGGCCCGTCGTAGAGGCCGTCGACGTCCGAGAGCAGGATCAGGGCGTCGGCACGAACGAGGTGCGCCACGAGCGCGGCGAGCCGGTCGTTGTCCCCGAAGCGGATCTCGGCGGTGGCCACGGTGTCGTTCTCGTTGACGATCGGCACCACATCGAGCTCGAGCAGCCGCTCCAGGGTGCGCTGGGCGTTGCGGTAGTGCGCGCGGCGGATCAGGTCGTCGGCGGTGAGAAGCACCTGGCCGACCGTGCGATCGTGCCGGGCGAAGGCGTCGTGGTAGTGGGCCATCAGGATGCCCTGGCCCACCGAAGCCGCTGCCTGGGCGGAGGCGAGGTCGCGCGGGCGCCGCCGCAGCCCCAGTGGCGCGATGCCCGTGGCGATGGCCCCGGAGGACACCAGGACCAGTTGCGCGCCCCGGCGACCGGCATCGCCCAGGGCGTCGACGAGGTCGTTGACTCGTGTGACGTCGATCCCTGCTGACACGCCCGCCAGGACAGAGGACCCATCGTGAGGCGCCGACTCGACCTCAGGCCCAGGGCGCGAGGCACGGGCGCGAGCCGTCCCACCGGCATCGGCGCGGTTGCCGCCACCGGGATCGGCCGTGGCAGCACTGCGGTTCGCGCCCCCGGCTGCCCCGCCGCCCCGAAGGGTCAATGACGATGAGCCGACCTTGACCACGACGCGCCGGGCAGCGCGGATCACCTCACGTGGCGAGGCGGGTTGAGCCGGCGCGGGAACCATCAGGACCCGTCCTCCCCCGCATCGCCAGCACTGCTCAGCTCCCCCTGATCAGCGGCCGTCGTCGGTGTCGGGTCGAACGTCGTCGTGCTCGGAGCAGCGCCCCCAGGAGCTGGCTCCGTATCCTGCCCACCGCCGGACGCCGCGGGGGCACGCCGGCGATGTGTCGCCGGGCTCTCGTCCACCGGGTCCGGCGCCCAGCCGGCCTCCGGGTCCTCGCCGTCCTCGAGCTGCACCCGCGTGCGTCCGTGCTGGCGCGCCTCGGGCGCGAGGATGCGCTGGTCCTGTCCGCGGGGACCTGGTCCGGACCCCCGGACGGTCGGCTCCCAGTCGAACACGACGGAGTTCTCCTCCGGCCCGATCCGGACCTCGTCGCCCGGCTTCGCGCCGAGGCGCACCAGGTCGTCCTCGACGCCGAGTCGCGCCAGGCGGTCGGCGAGGTAGCCCACCGCCTCGTCGTTGGAGAAGTCGGTCTGGCGGATCCAGCGCTCAGGGCGCGCGCCGCGCACGCGGAAGGCCTCGCCCTCGCGGAGCACCTCGTAGCCGGAGTCGTCCAGTGCCCGCGGCTGGATGACGATCCGCTCGGCGACCGGCATGGCTGTCGCCGAGCGCTGCTCGGAGACGATCCGCCCCATCGCGAACGACAGCTCGCGCAAGCCCTCGTGGGAGACCGCGGAGACGCTGAACACCGGCAGGCCGCGCGCCTCGAGATCGGCCCGCACCAGCTCGGCGAGCTCGCGGGCCTCGGGGACGTCGATCTTGTTCAGCACCACGAGACGCGGTCGGTCAGCCAGTCCCCCGTACTCGGCGAGCTCGGCCTCGATGACGTCGAGGTCGCTCATCGGATCCCTGTCGGGTTCGAGCGTCGCGCAGTCCAGGACGTGGACCAGCGCGGCGCAGCGCTCGACGTGGCGCAGGAACTCCAGGCCCAGGCCCTTGCCCTGCGACGCCCCGGGGATCAGCCCGGGCACGTCGGCGACCGTGAACACCGTGGACCCGGCGGTGACGACACCCAGGTTGGGCACGAGGGTCGTGAACGGGTAGTCGGCGATCTTCGGGACGCGCCGAGGACATCGCCGCGATCAGCGAGGACTTCCCGGCGCTCGGGTACCCGACGAGGCCGATGTCGGCCACCGTCTTGAGCTCGAGGATGACCGTGACCTCATCCCCCGGCTCACCGAGCAGGGCGAAGCCGGGCGCCTTGCGCCGGGCAGAGGCCAGCGCAGCGTTGCCCAACCCACCACGACCGCCCCGGGCGATCACGACGGACGCGCCGGGCACCGGCAGGTCGGCCAGGACCTCGCCGTCGACCGTGAGCACCGTGCCGACCGGGACGGGCAGCACCACGTCGGAACCGTTGGCGCCGTTGCGGTGCCCGCCCTGACCCGGGACGCCGTTCGTGGCGCGCCGGTGCGGGGAGTGGTGGTAGTCCAGAAGGCTCGGAGTACCGGGGTCTGCCAGCAGGATCACGTCCCCACCCCGACCCCCGTTGCCGCCGTCGGGTCCGCCGAGGGGCTTGAACTTCTCCTTGTGCACGGAGGCGCACCCATGCCCGCCGTTGCCGGCGGTGGCGTGGATCACCACCTGGTCGACGAATGTCGCCATGGGCCCATCTCCTCTCGTGCAGTTGGTGCGGTTGTCCCCCTCCCGCTGGCCCTCCCGAAGGGGTCAGACCGTCCACGTCGTCCGGGAGGTTCTGACCCCTGCGAGAGGGGTGCCGCCGGGGCTGGCTGGAGGGTGGAAATGGCAGGAGGCGAGCCCAACCGGGCCCGCCTCCGCTGAAGTGGTCCGGCCTCAGGCAGCCGGGACCTCGACGATGTTGATGACGCGACGTCCACGCGCTGTGCCGAACTGCACGGCGCCCGGGGCGAGGGCGAACAGCGTGTCGTCGCCACCGCGGCCGACGTTCTCGCCGGGGTGGAAGTGCGTGCCACGCTGGCGGATGAGGATCTCGCCGGCCTTGACGACCTGGCCGCCGAAGCGCTTCACGCCGAGGCGCTGCGCGTTCGAGTCGCGACCGTTGCGCGTGCTGGATGCACCCTTCTTATGAGCCATGAGGTCACTTCCCGCTCTCGATGCCGGTGACGCGCAGCTGGGTGAGGGCCTGACGGTGGCCCTGGTGCTTGCGGTACCCGGTCTTGTTCTTGTACTTGAGGATCTCGATCTTCGGGCCCTTGGTGTGGGCCAGGACCTCCGCGGACACGGTCACGCCGGCCAGCGTCTCGGAGTCCGAGGTGACAGTCGCCCCGTCCACGAGCAGCAGCGCGGGCAGCACCACATTGTCGCCGGGCTCGGCGGAGACGCGGTCGGTCTCGATGACGTCGCCGACGGCGACCTTCTCCTGGCGGCCGCCGGAGCGGACAATGGCGTACACGGGTGGCACTCCTGAGTTGGTTCGGGGCTGGACGCACCCGCAATACGGGCACGCACATGCGTGCGGCGCTCGCGCGCCAGGGTTCTAGGGTACGGAGCCGACTGGCATGCGGTCAAACCGCGTCCACCCGGTCGGGGTCATCGCTGTGCTCGTGTCCGCCACCGGAGTCAGGCGAGCCCTCCTGGTCCGGGAGCTCGTGGACCTGCTCGTAGGCCGGCTGCGGCTGCCCACCCTCCTCGTGGGACTCGGGAACGTCAGCAGCTGCCTGCTCGTGAGCATCGGGGTCGGCGTGCTCCGGCTCGCCGCCGGTCTCGCCGTGCTCATGCTCGACGGGCTCGAGCGGCTCCACGTCGTGGTGCAGATCCACGGACTCGAGGGGCTCGAGGTCCTGGTCCAGATCCACCTGCTCGAGCGGCGGTCGTGGTCCTGCCGTGCTCCACGTGCTCGACGTGCTCGACGGCTCGAGGTCCTCCGTCCCGACGTGCTCGACGTCTGGTGCTCGAGCGGCTCGACGTCCCCGTGCTCGACGTCGGCGCTCCGTCCCGGCGTTGTCGCGCTCCTCGTGCTCGACGTGACCGTGCTCGTCGAACCTCGGCGGCGGCGGGGTCCTGCCCGTCTGCTTGCCGCCCAGGACGGCGGGAGCGAGCGGCTTGACAGCCCGGCGCCCACCCCGATCGCGTCGGTTGTTGCCCTCCTCGGCAGGCTGGTGGTCGACGATCCCGACCGGCTCTGCGGACACGATGTGCCCGCGTCCGGCGCAGTGCTCGCACTGGGTGGAGAACACTTCGAGCAGGCCCTGCCCGATGCGCTTGCGGGTCATCTGGACCAGCCCGAGCGAGGTGACCTCGGCCACCTGGTGCTTGGTCCGGTCGCGTCCGAGGCACTCGACGAGCCGCCGCAGGACGAGGTCGCGGTTGCTCTCCAGCACCATGTCGATGAAGTCGACGACGATGATCCCGCCGATGTCACGCAGCCTCAGCTGGCGCACGATCTCCTCAGCGGCCTCGAGGTTGTTCTTGGTGACGGTCTCCTCGAGGTTGCCGCCCTGCCCGGTGAACTTGCCGGTGTTCACGTCGACCACCGTCATCGCCTCGGTGCGGTCGATCACCAGGGAGCCGCCCGAGGGCAGCCAGACCTTGCGGTCCAGTGCCTTGGCCAGCTGCTCGTCGATCCGGTGCGAGGCGTAGAGATCGCTCGGCTCGACCCACTTCTCCAGCTTGGGCAGGAGGTCCGGGGCGACCCATCCGATGTAGTCGCTGAGGGTCTGCCACGTGCTGTCGCCCTGGACGAGCAGCGTCGTGAAGTCCTCGTTGAAGATGTCGCGGACGACCTTGATGGCGAGGTCCGGCTCGCCGTAGAGCAGCGACGGCGCCGAGGCCGACTTCGTCTTCTTGGTGATGTCGGCCCACTGCGCGGCCAGGCGGGTCACGTCCGCGGTGAGCTGCTCCTCGGTGGCGCCCTCGGCCGCCGTGCGCACGATCACGCCGGCACCGCTGGGGACGACGTCCTTGAGGATCGACTTGAGACGCGAGCGCTCGGTGTCGGGCAGCTTGCGCGAGATCCCGGTCATCGAGCCCTCGGGCACGTAGACCAGGAAGCGCCCCGGCAGCGAGATCTGGCTGGTCAGGCGGGCTCCCTTGTGGCCGATCGGGTCCTTGGTGACCTGGACGAGCACGGGATCCCCGGACTTCAATGCCAGCTCGATGCGCTTCGGCTGGCCCTCGAGGCCGGCGGCCTCCCAGTTGACCTCACCGGCGTAGAGCACGGCGTTGCGACCGCGGCCGATGTCGACGAAGGCGGCCTCCATCGAGGGCAGGACGTTCTGCACCTTGCCGAGGTACACGTTGCCCACCATGGACGACGACTCGGCGCGGTTGACGTAGTGCTCGACGAGGATGCCGTCCTCGAGGACGGCGATCTGGGTGCGGTCGCCGTGCTCGCGGACGCACATCACGCGGTTGACGGCCTCGCGACGTGCGAGGAACTCCGCCTCGGTCAGGATCGGGGCCCGCCGGCGTCCGGCCTCGCGACCATCGCGCCGGCGCTGCTTCTTGGCCTCGATGCGCGTGCTGCCCCGCACCGAGGTGATCTCGTCCTTGGGTCGGCGCGCCTCGCGGACCTTGACCACGGTGTTCGGCGGATCCTCGGAGGACAGGTCCTCCATCTCCTCGGCGACTCCGGCGCGACGGCGCCGACGACGCCGGCGGCGGGCGCTCGAGGACTCCGAGCCCTCGCCACCCTCGGCTGAGTCGTCGTCCTCGGTGGAGTCGTCATCGGACTCGTCCGACGCCGCGACGGCCCTGGAACCACCGCGGCTCCGGGCGCCGCCCTGGTCATCAGACGACTCACCCTCGTCCTCCGGCCCGTCCTCGGCGGACTCGTCCTCGG
The DNA here is from genome assembly GCA_963700395.1 of uncultured Actinomycetes bacterium. Classification (GTDB taxonomy): domain Bacteria; phylum Actinomycetota; class Actinomycetes; order S36-B12; family CAIYMF01; genus Prado023. The sequence goes on from CAVOXI010000001.1 coordinate 1,311,462, forward strand.
CAGACCCGTTGTCCTCCCCGGCGCCCGGGCCACCGCGGCGACGGCGGCGACCGCCCCGGCGACGACGCCGACGTGGGGCCCCCTCGTCGTCGCGGTCGTCCTCACGATCCTCGGCCTCGCCGTCGGTGTCAGTGGCCGTGCCTGCGTCGCTGTCGACGGCCTGGCCGCGGGCCGTCTGGGCCGGCCGCCCATCCGACCCCACCGATGCCTCATCGTCGACCTCGTCGGGCGCCTCCAGCTCGACCGCGTCGGCCGCCGCCTGTGGGCGCCTGCGTCGACGCACCGCCCGGGTCTGGTCCGGGGCCTGGAACAGCGCCACGACTGGAACCTCTGCCGGCTGCACCACCGGCGGGGCCTCGGGCTCCGGCTCCGCGGAGAACGCGACAGTGGTCACGCCGCGGGTTGCGCGACGGGAGCGGCGCGCGCCCGGGGCGTCGGACCGCTCCGTGGGGGGCTCGGGCGCGTCGACCGACTCGGGGGCCGGCTCTGCAACGGGCTCGGGAACAGTCTCGGCAGGCGCGTCAACGGTCGCGTCGACATCGTCGACAACCGACTCGGCGACCTCCGGGACTTCCTGCTCGGCCGGCTCCACCTCGACCTCGGTGGGCTCGACGTCGGGCTCGGCCTCGGCCTCCTGCTCGGCCGGCACCTCCTGTGCGGAGGCGACGAACAGCTCGGCCTGCTCGCTCTCCGGGACCACGGCAGGCGGGCCCGCGGGCCGACTGGCAGCGCGTCGGCGGCGACGCGGCGGGACTGCGACGGGCTCCTCGCCACCGATCATGGATCTCGGTGGTGGGCTGCTGATCCTGCTCGTCGACCATGGCGGTCTCCTCACGAGTACCGCGCAGCGATCACCGCCACGCAGTTCCCTGCGTATGGCCGAACCGTGCACGCACGTTCCGGCGAAGCCTCTGGTGCCGCCCGTGGTGCGCACGTGGAGCGTGCATCGACCCCGGGCTCCGCGCTGTCAGCGGGCCCGACTGGTGACGAAATCCGCCCACAGCCGGTCGCGGCCTGACCGCTCCCTGTGCCAGCTCACGGCGGCACGTAGGGCCTCGGTCGGTGCGACGCATCGAACACGGGCCACCCCGATGACGGGGTGACTGTGGCGAATTATGCCACAGGGGGTGTCACAGGGCACGCAACGACGCAGGGCGACGTCACACGGCAGCGTGCTCCGGGGCCGCCCGGTCGACGGCCAGCGGATCGCCCACCAGCCCGTCTGCCGTGAGCGGGCCCTGCGCCAGGCGGGTGGATCGAGCCGGGTCCGAGGTGGTCAACCCGCCGATCTCCCGCAGGGCGACCAGGATCTCCTCGGGCCGCACCGTGGGCGTCACGTTGGCCACGGTCACCTCGAGCACGGCGCCGAGCGGTCCGCCGTCGCCGACCTCGCCGACCAGCAGCGCGGGACGCAGGTCGAGGGTGCGCAGGCCCTGCTTCATCATCCGCTGCACGGGAACGGCCTCGGCGTCGCTGACCCGCTGCCACGCCTGCCCGAGTCCCTCAGCGTCGGCGCCGGGGACCTCGATGCGCCATCGGCTGGCCTGCAGCCGGTTGACCAGGTCGGGGGTGCGGGCCTCCACGACCTCGATGACATCCAGGCCCGGGGGCAGGGCGTCGTCGAGCTCCGCCGCGCAGGGCCTCGGGGTCGCAGCGCCGCACCACGCCGATCTCGACGTACTCAGCCTCGCTGGCCGACCCGGTGGGGGCCGAGTTCGCGTAGGAGATCTTCGGGTGCGGCGAGAACCCCGCCGAGTAGGCCATCGGGACCCGGGCGCGGCGCAGCGCCCGCTCCAGGGCCCGCTGGAAGTCGCGGTGCGAGGAGAAGCGCAGCGGGCCACGCTTTGCGTAACGGATGCGCAGCTTCTGGACCGCGGGGACGATCTCCCGGTCCGGGGAACGGTGTGCGGCCATCAGGCCTCCACCCGCGAGGGGACCGCAGGCAGCGGCAGCAGCACGGCCTCGCCGGGCCCGACCTGGATCTGCGTGCCGAGGTGGTCACAGACCCCGCAGTCGAAGCACGGGGTCCAGCGGCAGTCCTCGACCTCTCCCCCGGCCAGCGCGTCCTCCCAGTCCTGCCACAGCCAGTCGCGGTCCAGGCCGGAGTCGAGGTGGTCCCAGGGCAGGACCTCGTTCTGCTCCCGCTCGCGCGTCGTGTACCAGCCGACGTCGACCGGCGAGTCGGCCAGGGCGCGCTCTGCAGCGGTCATCCACCGGTCGAAGGAGAAGTGCTCGCTCCAGCCGTCGAACCGGGCGCCGTCGCGCCACGCCTCCAGGATCACCCTGCCAACGCGGCGGTCGCCACGTGAGAGGAGCCCCTCGACGATCCCCGGACGCCCGTCGTGGTACCGGAATCCGATCGCCTTGCCGTAGTTGCGGTCGTTGCGGATCTCATCACGCAGGGCGTGCAGGCGCCGGTCGGTGCTCTCGTGGTCGAGCTGGGCGGCCCACTGGAAGGGCGTGTGCGGCTTCGGGACGAACCCGCCGATCGACACCGTGCACCGGATGTCGCGGGTGCCAGAAGCCTCACGCCCCGCCTTGATCACGTTCTTCGCCAGCTCCGCGATCTGCAGGACGTCCTCGTCGGTCTCGGTCGGCAGCCCGCACATGAAGTACAGCTTCACCTGCCGCCAGCCCGCGGAGTAGGCCGCGGTCACCGTGCTGATCAGGTCCTCCTCGGTGACCATCTTGTTGATCACCTGGCGCATCCGCTCGCTGCCACCCTCGGGGGCGAAGGTGAGCCCGGAGCGGCGGCCGTTGCGCGACAGCTCGTTGGCGAGGTCGATGTTGAAGGCGTCCACCCGGGTGCTCGGCAGCGACAGCGCCACCTGCTCCGACTCGTACCGGTCGGCCAGGCCCTTGGAGAGCTCGGCGATCTCCGAGTGGTCGGCGCTGCTCAGCGAGAGCATCCCGACCTCCTCGAAGCCGGTCTTGCGCAGGCCGTTCTCGATCATCTCGCCGAGCACCTCGGTCGAGCGCTCGCGCACCGGCCGGGTGATCATTCCCGCCTGGCAGAACCGGCAGCCGCGGGTGCAGCCGCGGAAGATCTCCACGCTCAGTCGCTCGTGGACGGTCTCGGCCAGCGGAACCAGCGGCTCCTTCGGGTACGGCCACTCGTCGAGGTCCATCAGCGTGTGCTTGGCCACCCGCCACGGTGCGGCGGTGTTGGTCGGCACGACGCGGCCGATCCGGCCGTCGGGCAGGTACTCCACGTCGTAGAACGCCGGGATGTAGGCCACCCCGCTGGTCGCAAGCCGCTCGAGCAGCGCCTGGCGCAGGGCCGTGCCGTTGGCCACCTCGCCGAAGCCGGGGTTGTCGGCCTTGAACGCGCGCACGATCTCGCTGATCGCCAGCACCGCCTCCTCACCGTCGCCGAGGACGACGACATCGACGAAGTCCGCGACCGGCTCGGGGTTGAACGCGGCGTGCCCGCCCATCACCACCAGCGGGTGATGGTCGCCGCGCTCGCGGGCCATCAGGGGGATCCCGGCGAGGTCCAGGCTGGTGAGCATGTTGGTGTAGCCCAGCTCGGTGGAGAACGAGACGCCGATCAGGTCGAACGCCCCCAGAGGGCGGTGGCCGTCCACGGTGAACGCCGGGATCCCACGCTCGCGCATCAGGGCCTCGAGGTCGGGCCACACGGAGTAGGTGCGCTGCGCGAGCACGCCGTCGGCCTCGTTGAGCACCTCGTAGAGGATCTGCACGCCCTGGTTGGGCAGCCCCACCTCATAGGCGTCCGGGTACATCAGCGCCCACCGGACCCGGGCGGCGTCCCAGTCCTTCGTCGCGGCGTTCAGCTCCCCGCCGATGTACTGCACAGGCTTGCTCACCCTGGGCAGCACCAGCTCGAGCTGGTCGAACACGGGCGTGCTGGAACGGCTCGACGCTTCACGCATTCGTCAAGGGTAGACCGGATCCGTGGATCCGCCCCTGTCGCGAAGCCTGCGGCAGCCGCGCTACCGGGCCTCGGTGGTCGCCGCGGCGGTCTCGCCTGCGGCCGATGAGCCCGTCGCCGGACCTGCGGTGGTCAGGGCGGGCCCTCCGCGGATCCGGGGCAGGAGCATCCCCGTCCGGGCCCTGTAGGCGGCCCAGTCCGGGTACCGGCTCATGCTCGCCTCCTTGCTGAGCATGTTGGGCACGAACAGCGCCAACCACACCCAGGCCAGCACCAGCCACGGGATCCAGTGCCCGGCCACGACCGCGAAGGACGCGTACAGGACCATCTCGCCGAGGTAGTTGGGATGCCGCACGCGGGCGAACCAACCGGTCGTGATCAGGCCGCGCCTGTGCTGCAGGGTGTAGTGCTTCTGCGCGTCACTGGCCATCATGAGGACCACGCCCAGGGCGTAGGCGATGGTGGCGCAGGCCAGCAGCCAGGGCGGCTGCTGGGTGTCGTCGACGGTGAGCAGGATCGGGGCGAGCCAGTAGGGCCCCAGGACCAGGGCGAAGGTCATGAACGCCCCACCCAGGGTGATCCGCACCTGCCAGCGCGCGTCGGGCATGACGGCGTCCTTGAGCAGCCAGATCAGCCCGTAGCTCCCGTGCAGGGCGAGGTAGGTCCAGGCGGTGACGGTCCAGGTGTCCGTGAGGGCCATGAGCGCCAGGACGAACGGCAGGGTGCCGCCCTTCTGGAAGTTGATGACCCAGTTCATCTTCAGCACGCGCGGACCGCCGAGGAAGTCCTCGGACAGGTAGGCGCGCAGCCGGATCCAGCGGTCCAGTGTGATGCCCACGGCCGCAGGATAGCGGCGGGAGCGCCCGGGGGCGCCCTTGGATCCGCGGCACAGATGGGGCGTCGTGGAGTCCGCCCTCAGGTTCACCGGCACGCCGCGCGCCCCAGCGCGCGGGCCCACGCGTGGCAGGCGATGATCAGGTTCCATGAGCAGCGATCGCGACGCACGTGAGTTCGACCTCGAGTCGATCATGGACCTGGCCGACATCATCGACGCCCTGCAGGACACCGAGGACGACCGGCTCCTGCACTTCGGGCTGACCGCCACGGAGACCTGGGACGAGGTCGACGACCCCGTCCTGCTCGGTCCGGATGGCACCCCCGTGGGCACCTGGCGCGAGGGCTACCCGTACGACGAGCGGATGACCCGCCACGAGTACGAGACCGGCAAGAGGCTGCTGCAGATCGAGCTGTTGAAGCTGCAGGCGTGGGTCAAGGGGTCCGGCGCGAGGATCGTGATGGTCTTCGAGGGCCGCGACGCAGCGGGCAAGGGGGGCACGATCAAGCGCTTCATGGAGCACATGAACCCCCGCGGCGCGCGCGTGATCGCCCTCGAGAAGCCCTCCCTGGAGGAGCGGACCCAGTGGTACTTCCAGCGCTACATCGAGCACCTGCCCAGTGCCGGGGAGATCGTGATGTTCGACCGCTCCTGGTACAACCGCGCGGGGGTGGAGCGGGTCATGGGATTCTGCACCGACGACGAGTACAAGGAGTTCATGCGCCAGGCACCCGAGTTCGAACGGATGCTCGTGCGCAGCGGGATCATCCTGTTCAAGTTCTGGTTCTCCGTCAGCCGCAAGGAGCAGGTCTCCCGGTTCACGATCCGCCGCATCGACCCGGTTCGCCAGTGGAAGCTCTCGGACATGGACCTCGCGTCCCTGGATCGGTGGCAGGACTACACCGACGCCAAGGAGGCCATGCTGTTCTACACGGACAGCGAGTGGGCGCCGTGGACGATCGTGCGCTCCAACGACAAGAAGCGCGGGCGCCTCGAGGCCATCCGCTGGGTGCTCTCCCAGGTGGACTACCCCGACAAGGACACCGATCTCGTGGGCAATCCGGACCCGCTGATCGTCGGCCCACCGGCGCACATCTACGAGACCGGCGAGAAGACCGGCGTCGTGTACCCGGTGATCCCGTAGTCGCTCGGAGGTCCTGAGCCGGACGAACGGCCAGCCGTGCCCGTGGCGGGCTGCACAGCGCGCCGCCCGCACGAGGATAGGTTGGCTCCTGTGAGTACCCGGGCACTGGCCGTCGGCGGCAGGATCGTGCTCATCCTCCTGGCGACCATCGGGTTGCTGTGGCCGCTGCTCGGGTCGCTCGTCACGACCAGTTCCGGGGCGGCTGACGACCCGGTCGTGATCACCGAGCTGCGGTCGGCGTTCACGGTGACGGCCGACGGGCACATGGCGGCGACCGAGCAGATCACCGCCGACTTCCCCTCGGACCGCCACGGGATCTTCCGCTACTGGGACATCTCCGACCCGAGCGATCCCAGCGCCCGGCACATCCCCACGATCCGCGAGATCACCGTGGACGGCGCGCCTGCCCAATACCAGACGTACTGGGAGGACGGTGGGCGGTTCGTGGTCGCCAAGATCGGCGACCCCGACGTCTACCTGGCCCCGGGCGAGCACGTCTACACGATCACCTACGGCCTCGACGGCGCCATCTCGTCGCCGGCTGCGGGTGCCGCGGGGTCCTTCGCCTCCTCCGAGGGGGAGAGCACGGGCGATCCGGGTTCGGTGTTCTACTGGAACGTCGTGGCGCAGGGCTGGGAGATGCCCATCCAGAAGGCCCGCATCGCCATCTCGCTGCCCAGCCCCAGTGGGCTGGTGGAGTGCTCCGCCGGGACGCAGTCAGTCCCCGGGCCCTGCGGGATCGCCGGAGCGGGCACCGAGGACCTGGTCCTGACCGCAGAGGACATCCCGCCGCGCACCGGGATGACAGTGCGCGCCACGATGGCCACGCCGGCGCCGGACCGTCCGGGCCTGCCCTGGTCCATCCGGTGGGACGCGGTGCTGGGACGTTCCGTGCCCGTCCTGATCGCAGTCCTCATCGTGTCCGCCGCGGCGCTCATCGCGGGGATCGCCTGGGGTCGGGCCGGCCGCGAGGAGTCCCCCGGTTTCCCCGTCCAGTACGCGCCCCCGGACGGGCTCGGCCCGGTGCAGACCGTCTACATGGCCACCGAGTCGCACGGACCGGCCGCGCTCATCGCGACCGTGCTGTACCTGGCCGACCGGGGGTTCGTGACCCTGGAGAACCCCAGCGCAGACACGTGGCGGATCATCGGCCGGGCGCAGGATGCGCAGTGGGGCGTGCTGGACCCCGGCGCGCAGGCAGTGGGCCAGTCCCTCGGGATCCGCCAGCCCGGGGCGACCTTCGCCGCCAACGGGTCCATCGCGGCGGGCAAGACCCTGCGCGAGGCCGGCACCGCGCTGCCGGCGGCCGTGACGGGCTGGGCCTCCAGCGCCGGCCTGGTGACCATCGCCGCCAACGAGTACCTGGGTCGGGTCGTGTGGGTGCTCGCCGCGCTCCTGGCCGCGCTGGGGTTCAGCGGGTTGGACTGGGCGACGATGTGGGGGCTGCCCTTCGCTGCGTTCGCGATCGGCGGCGTCACGCTGCTGGCCAGGGGGGTCGGACGACGCCGCACCCCCGCGGGCCGCGTCGTGTGGTCCAAGGCGGGCGGTTTCGAACGCCTGCTGTCCACCCCCTCGGCCGAGGACCGGTTCGACTTCGCGGCCCGCCAGGACCTGTTCATCGCGTACGTGCCGTACGCGGTTGCCTTCGGCGTGGCCGACAAGTGGGCGGAGAAGTACCGGGTGAGCACCCAGTCCGAGCCGCCCATCCCCGTGTGGTACCCGTACTACCTCGGCTCCCAGGGTGCCGGTTTCTACTCCGGCTCCCAGTTCGACTCCTTCAACTCCGCCGTGTCCGAGTCGATCTCGGCGTACTCCGCCTCGCAGTCCTCGTCCTCGAGCGGGGGCGGCGGCGGCTTCAGCGGTGGCGGTGGCGGGGGCGGTGGAGGTTCGTGGTGACCCGATGCACGATCGATGAGAGGTGGATGCCCTGATGAGTTGGCTGATCGTCCTGGTCCTGGTCCTGGTGTTCGTGGGGCTCATGGTCATGGGCTTCAACAAGCTGCGCCGCCTGGACATCCGCGCCCAGGAGGCCCTCGGCGGGATCGACGTGCAACTGACCCGGCGGGCCGACCTGATCCCCAACCTCGTCGCGACCGTCAAGGGCTACGCGGCGCACGAGAGCGGCGTCCTGGAGGAGGTGACGGCGGCCCGCACCGGCGTCACAGCGGCCGCGAAGTCCGGATCCGTGGCGGAGAAGGCGGCCGCCGAGGCGGCCCTGGACAAGTCCCTGGTCAACGTCCTGGCGGTCGCCGAGGCATATCCGGACCTGAAGGCGTCGGCGAACTTCGTCGCCCTGCAGCAGGAGCTCGGCGAGACCGAGGACCACCTCGCATTCGCCCGGCAGTACTACAACGACGCGGTCGCCTCGCTGAACACCGCGGTCTCGACCCTGCCGTGGATGATGTTCTCGGGCATGGCCGCGGTGCACAAGCGCGACTTCTACGAGGCACCGGACGCCCACGAGGCCCCGCCGACCGTGTCGTTCTGACGTTCGCCCGCGCCGGGGTGGGCGCGGCGCTCAGTCCTCGGCCGTCGCCCCGGCGTGGATGTTGAGCAGCAGCCCGATCGCGATCCAGGCGGCGAACATGGACGAACCACCGTAGGACACGAACGGCAGCGGCACGCCGGTCACGGGCATGATCCCGAGGTTCATGCCGACGTTCTCGAAGGCCTGCAGCCCGAACCAGAGCACGACCCCGCTCGCGACGAGCCGGCCGAACAGGTCCCGGGCACGCAGCGCGATCGTCAGGCCGCGCCACAGCACGACGGCCAGGAGGCCGAGCAGCACGCACACGCCGAGGAAGCCGAGCTCCTCCCCAGCCACGGAGAACACGAAGTCGGTGTGGTTGAAGGGGACGAAGCCGCCCTGGGTCTGCGTCCCGTGCCCCAGCCCGCGACCCAGCAGGCCGCCGGCCCCGATCGCGATGCGTGCCTGTTGGGTGTTGTACCCGAAGGTCCGCGCACCCTCGTCGGGCCGCGCGAAGGCCGTCAGCCGATCGACCTGGTAGTCGTCGACCAGGCCCAGGGCGAAGGCAGCCGCCACGGCCGCCACCCCCAGCGCCATGAGGACCAGCAGGTGGACGAGCCGCACGCCGGCGATCGCGAGCATGCCCACCAGGATCGACAGGATCACCAGCACCGTCCCCAGGTCGGGCTGCAGCATGATCAGCGCCACGGGGACTGCCGCAATCGCGAGAGCCCGGACGAGGGTCCGCAGGTCCGGCGCATCAGAGGGGCCGCGGTCGGCGAGCACCAGCGCGACGCCGACGATGATGGCCACCTTGGCGAACTCCGACGGCTGGATGGTGAACCCGGCAGGCAGGCGGATCCACGCGTGTGCGCCGTTGATCGTGCTGCCCAGGGGCGAGAGCACGAGCACCAGTCCCGCGACGCTGGCCGCGTACAGGATCGGCGTGTAGCGCCGGATGGCGCGATGGCCCAAGCGGGACACCACCCAGCACAGCCCCAACCCGAGGACCAGGTTCAGCACCTGACGCGCCGCGGACGTCCCCGGCCACCTGCCGTCGTCCACGAGTCGGGCGGAGGTGGCCGACCAGATCAGGGTGGCCCCCAGCAGGCACAGCGACACCGCCGACAGCACGAGGATCCAGTCCCACTGGCGCAGCCGCGGCGGGCTGGTCCGGGCGGCCGTCCCGAGCACCGGGCGCAGGACGGTCACGGCGGGCCGGATCCCACGCCCGGGGCCGCGGGCGCACCGCCGGCAGATCCCTCGCCCGGGGCCGCGGGCACCCCGTCGGCGCCGATCGTCGGCAGCCCGGTGGCCACATCGCCGCCGACCAGCACGCTCCTGGCGGGATCGGCCGCGCCCTCACGAACGCCGAAGAGCGCCTCGTAGATCCCACGCACGCTGGCCCCCGACGTGCCGGCCCCGGTGCCGCCCTGCGACACCATGATGACCACGGCATAACGGGGATCGTCGGCCGGCGCGAACGAGGCGAACCACGACGTGGCCTGCCGGCCGAACACCTCGCCCGTCCCGGTCTTTCCGGCCAGCGGGACGTCGTCGAGCGGGAAGCCCGCGAAGGGCCGCCGGGCCGTCCCGGTGTCGATGACCCCGCGGAGCGCCCGGCGCAGGAACTCAAGGTCCTCCGCGGGGACATCCACGGTGCCGGCCACCTGCGGGGCGAACTCCTGGTCCACCGAGCCGTCCGCGTTGAGCAACGCTCGGGCCACCTGCGGCCGGTACACCGTGCCGCCGTTGGCGATCGCGGCGTAGGCGGTGGCCACCTGCAGGACGCTGGCGGCGGTGTCGCCCTGGCCGATCGAGGCGTTGAGCGCGTCACCCACGCGCCAGCGCATGCCCTCGGTGCAGTTCTCCCTGGCCAGTCTCGTGAGGTAGCGGGAACGCTTCACGTCCTCGACCTCGGGGTAGCCGTCCCTGGCCCGCTGGCACCACTCGTCATGGCGCTGGTCCCACTGCGCGACTTTGGCGTCCCGTGACGCCAGGCGGCCGGCCGTCTCGCCTGGCAGGTCGATCCCGGTGACCCGCCCGAACCCGAACTCGGCCGCGGTGGTGGCGATCAGGTCCGCAGGGTCCGCGACGGGCGTGGAGCCACCGTCGGCGCGCCACTGCTCGTGAGCCAGGCGATAGAAGACCGTGTCGCAGGAGACCTCGAGAGCGCGGGACAGGGAGATCGGCCCGTACGCCCGGGAGCGGTAGTTCTGGAAGGCGCGCCCACCCACGGAGTAGCTGCTGGGGCAGTCGTAGGCCGCCGTCGTCGAGTACCCGGCACGCAGCGCCGCGGCTGCGCTGACGGCCTTGAACGTCGATGCCGGGGCCACGGCCGCCTGCACCGCGCGGTTCAGCAGCGGCTGCCCCGCGGCGGGGTCGGTCAGCGCCTCGTAGTCCGCGGCGGCGATCCCGCCCGTCCAGACGTTGGCGTCGAAGTCCGGCGCGGAGGCGAGCGCCAGGACGGCACCAGTGCGCACGTCGAGCACGACCGCGGCGCCGCCGTCCGCCTTGTACGGGCGCTCGGAGATCGGGTCGATGCGTCCGCGCGCCCGGGTGATGGCGGCCCGGAGCTGCCCCTCCACCACTGCCTGCAGCTCGGCGTCGATGTTCGTGACGAGCGTCCTGCCCGGTACGGCAGGCACCTCGGTCCCGGCCGAGACGCGGTGCCCTGCGCTGTCGACGGTCACCCGCTCGAGCCCCGGCCGGCCGCGCAGCGCCTCGTCGTGGACGAGCTCGAGTCCGGCCTGGCCCCGCGCCGGCGTCCCCTCGAGCTCCGGATCCGCGGCCACGTCCTCGGCCGTCACGGCCCCGACGTGGCCCAGCGTGTGCGCGGCGAGTGATCCACCCGGGTACTGGCGCACCGGTTCGCGGACGATCGTGACCGCCGGGAACCCCGTGGGATCGGCCATCACCTGCCCGGCGACCTCGATCCCCACGTCGCGGACCACGACCGGATCGGCACCCGGCGCACCGTTCCAGCAGTTGGGCTGCTTCTGGGCGCCGGGCGTGCCGCAGTTCTGCAGTCGCGCGGCGAGCGTGGCGGGGTCTGCGCCCAGCAGGACCGACAGGCGGTTGAGGACGGCGGCCCCGTCATCGTCGAGCCGGCGCAGCTCACGGCGGTCGACGGACACGTCGAGGCTGATGCGGTTGGCCACCAGTGGGCGACCCTGCTGGTCGAGGACCATCCCGCGCGCCGCCGGGACCAGGAGCTCGCGGACCCTGTTGTCCTCAGCGGCCACCCTCGCCTCGTCCGCGTCGACGACCTGGAGGCTGAACGCCCGGGCGGCCAGCGTGCCGACGAGGGACATCACCAGGACGGCCAGGATGAGCAGGCGGGCGTGGACGCGGTCGGTCATGGCGCCCCCGACCCTCCGGTCGATCCGGTCCCGCCGAGCGATCCGGTGGCCCCGGGTGCCGCGACCCGGACCCGAGCCGGAGGGGTCGGCCCGGTGGACCGGGTCGCGAGCAGCAGCGCGAGGGGAGCCAGCAGCAGCGCCCACGCGGCGGCCGCCAGTGTCGCGCCGAGCGTGGACCAGGACGCCGACGATCCCGCGAACCACAGCACCGCCGCGCGTGCCAGCACCACCGCCCCCGTCCCGACCGCGAGCAGGGTCATGGCTGCGAACGGCCCCGGTTGGTAGGTGTCGGCCACCCGACCCACGACGGCGCCGACCACCGCGAGGACGAGCATCCAGCCGCCCAACGGGCCCGACGCGGGAGGGACGAGGTCGAGGATCAGGCCAGCCGCGGCACCGACCAGTCCGCCCGCCAGGGGCCCGTGGGACAGCGCCACGGCGAGGACGGCGACACGTGACGAGGTCGGGGACCGCCCAGGGTGTCGGTAGGAGGTCGACGAGGCTGACCTGCACGATCACCAGTACGACGAGTCCCAGCCCCACGAGGATCAGGTCGCGCGGCGACCAGGCGGGCGGGCTCATGGCAGCCTGCCCTGACCGGCCTCGGGGACGAGCACGGCGACCCGGTCCAGGGTGGAGTCATCGACGGCAGGGGCGATCTCGGCCACGCGGGTGAGGGCAGCCGACGAGCCGGACACTGAGGTGACGCTGCCCAGGGGCAGGCCCACGGGCAGCTCGCCCCCCGTCGTCCCGAGCGTGACGATCAGGTCGCCGGGCGCCATGCGCCCGAGTGGGTCGAGCAGCTCGAACCGCCCGCCGCTGCCGGTCCCGCGGAAGACCCCGACCTCCCCTGAGGAGGCCACTCGCGCGGCGAGCTCCGTGGCCGGGTCGACGACCAGGCGCACCGTGGAGACCTGCGGCGACACCGAGTCCACGAGACCGGCCAGGCCTCCATGCGCCCAGCACGGCCAGGCCGGCCCGCACCCCGTCACCGGATCCGGTGGACACAGCCGCCGACCGGGCAGGGTCCTGGGCGGCGGAGACCGCCACGACCCGCCCCGGAACCGATGTGAACCCCGTGGCGGGGGCCAGCGCAGCCAGTGCCCGCGCGTCCGCCTCGGCCAGCGTCCCGGCCGCCGCCGCGCCCGCCTGGGCCCGGGCCTGGGCCAGCTGCTGCTCCAGGTCTGCGATCCGGGCACGTTCCTCGGCCGAGCCACCGAGTCGCCCACCCACCTGCGTGCGCGCCCAGGTCAGGGCTCGCTCGGGTGGCCCCGCGACTGCTCCGGCGACCCCTCGCAGTGCGTCGGTGGGTCCCGAGCCACGCACGTCGAGGAGGATCAACAGCACGGCGACCGCCACGGCGGCCCCCACGAGCACGCGCGTGCTGCGCCAGGCCATCAGTGCCGCGGCTCCGCGATCAGGACACGTGACAACGCGTCGAAGGACTCCACAGCGCGGCCGGCGCCGAGCACGACCGCGTGCGTCGGGTTCTCAGCGACCACGACGGGCATCCCTGTCTCGCTCGCGAGCCGCCTGTCGATCCCGGCGAGCAGGGCGCCGCCGCCCGTGAGCACGATCCCGCGCGTGAGGACGTCCCCGGACAGCTCGGGCGGCGTCCGGTCGAGCGTGGACGCGACAGCATCGACGATCGCCTGGACCGGTTCGTCGAGCGCCCAGCGGATCTCCTCCGCGGTCACGTCCACGGTGCGCGGAAGGCCGGTCACGAGGTCACGTCCCCGCAGGGCGGAGCCCGGCTCGTCCGCCGACGGGAACGCCGATCCGATGGCGATCTTCACGTCCTCGGCCGTGCGCTCCCCGATCAGCAGGGAGTACTCCTTCTTCGCGTAGTTGATGATCGCCTCGTCGAGACGGTCCCCGCCGACCCGGACGGACATGGAGGTCACGGTCCCGCCGAGAGCCAGCACGGCCACCTCGGTCGTGCCACCGCCGATGTCCACGACCATCGAGCCGGTCGCCTCGTGCACCGGCAGGCCGGCACCGATCGCGGCGGCCATCGGCTCCTCCATCAGGTGCACCTCACGGGCCCCGGCGGCGTAGCAGGCGTCACGGACGGCCCGGCGCTCCACCCCGGTGATCCCGCTGGGCACAGCCACGACGATCCGCGGTCGGGACCAGAAGCTGCGCTTGTGCACCCGGCCCACGAAGTGGCGCAGCATCCGCTCGGCGTTGTCGAAGTCGGCGATGACCCCGTCACGCAGCGGTCGGACGGTGACGATGTGCTCGGGGGTGCGCCCGAGCATGGCCTTGGCGTCGTTGCCGACCCCCACGAGTGCCCCGGTGTCGGCCGACACGGCGACGATCGAGGGCTCGGCCAGGGCGATCCCGGCGCCCCGCACGTAGACCAGCGTCGTGGCCGTGCCCAGGTCGATCGCGAGGTCGCGTCCGGCGAACAGGTGCCGGGTCTGGTCGGCCACCGCGCTCACCCCTCGGTTCGTTCGTTCGGTGCGTGGGTCAGGGTCATCGTGTGAACGGATCAGACGATTGGATGGTCGATCCCGTTCACACGGCTGCGATCAGGCGAGGCCGGGGAAGAACAGCGCCACCTCGCGGGCGGCCGACTCCGGGGAGTCCGATCCGTGCGTGACGTTCTGCTGCATGACGGTCGCGAGGTCCCCGCGGATCGTGCCCGGGGCGGCGGTCACAGGGTTGGTCGCACCCATCATCGACCGCCACGCGACGATGGCGTCGGGGCCCTCGACCACAGCGGCGACCAGTGGGCCGGAGGTGATGAAGTCCACCAGGTCGGCGAAGAACGGCTTGGCAGCGTGCTCCCCGTAGTGCGCCTCAGCGGTGGCCCGGTCCAGGGTCCGAAGCTCGAGCGCCACGATCCGCAGGCCCTTGCGCTCGATGCGCCCCAGGACCTCGCCGATGAGGTTCCGTGCGACGCCGTCAGGCTTGATCAGGACCAGGGTTCGCTCGGTCATGCATGCCTCCCGCAGAAGGGCGGAGCCTCCGCCTCCAAGGCGGCCAAGCCTACCTGCCCACCGAGGGTGCCCCCGACGCCCACGTCAACACGCCCCGACCCCCACGCCCCGTTCGTCGGCCGGCCACCCACGGGTCCCCTCGATCGGTCCACGATCCACCCCTCGCTCCCATCGATCGGTCCACTTTCGCGCGGCCCGATCGCGGACCCGTCCGGATCTCGAATCATCGAACGTCGGAGATCCGGACGAATCCTGGAGCGGCGCGGGGACAGCGCGGGCGGCCTGGGCCGGGCGGGGCGACGAGCGCGGCGTGGCTCGGTGGTCCTAGCCCGCAGAGGTGGTTGCCTCGGCCTTTCGGCCCAGGTGCAGGGCGGTCCACCAGAGGGCAGCGAAGACCGCCCCCAGGACGAACATCATCCACCCGACGATCAGGCCGGTGGCGATGACGAGCGCCTGCAGCATCCACCCGGCGCCCACGAAGAACGGGCGGGAGAACATCCCGGGCAGCAGCGCGCAGGCAAGTGCCAGGGCGGCGAACAGCCAGCCGACCCACGTGGGTTGGCCTCCCGCCACGACCGCCACGGGGATGGCCAGCAGCAGGACGATCGCCTCCATGATCAGGACGCTGGAGGTCAGGACCCTCATTCCCAGCCCTCCGGCGCCCGGCCGCGCGGGGCACCGTGCTCGGATCGGGTCGCCCCGGACTCGTGGCCGGACTCGGCGCCGAGGAGCAGCCGGGCCTCACCCGCCATCGTCACCGAGCCGGTGACGAGCACGCCGGCGCCGACCCCCGCCGGGGAACCCTCCTCCGCCAGGGCGATCGCACGCTCGAGGGCGTCATCGAGGCGATCGACCGCGATGACCCGCGACTCGCCCAGGACCTCGGCCGCGATCCCCGCGAGCTCGGAGACCGGCAGCGCTCGCGGCGAGCTCGACCGCGTGATCACGACGGTGTCGACGACCGGGTCGAGGGCGGAGAGGATCCCCGCCGCGTCCTTGTCAGCGAGGATCCCGACAACCCCCACCGAGGACGTGAACGCGAACGAGTCGGCGACCGCGGCAGCCAGGGCCAGCGCACCCGGGACGTTGTGGGCGGCGTCCACCAGCACGGTGGGCGCCCTGCGCACGATCTCGAGCCGACCCGGCGAGGTGACCGCGGCGAGCCCGGAACGCACCACAGCCGGGTCCAGTCGCCGCCCCGGCACCGGCGCAGGGATGTCCGTGGCCACACCCACAGCAGCGTCCGCCTCCCGGACGTCGATGGAACTGGGACCGGCGCCGCTGTCCCCTCCGACGCCACCGACCGGCGCGTGCTGGGACGTGATCCCGAAGAACGACTCGACGGCAGCCAGCGCGGCCACTGCGTTCCTGGCCTGATGGGCCCCGAACAGCGGGAGGAAGACCTCGTCGTAGTCCGCCCCCAGGCCGCGCAGCGTGACCTGCTGCCCGCCGACGGCAACCTGGCGCTCGAGCACGCCGAAATGGATCCCCTCGACCGACGTGGGAGCCTCCAGCTGCGACGCCACAGCCGCGAGCACCTCCATGGCCTCGTCCTCCTGGGCGGCAATCACGACCGACGACGTCGGCTTGATGATCCCCGCCTTCTCGCCTGCGATATCGGCCAGGGAGTCGCCGAGGTAGTCCGAGTGGTCCATGCCGATCGGCATCACCACCGCGACCTGGCCATCCGCGACGTTCGTGGCGTCCCAGGTGCCGCCCATGCCGACCTCGACGACGGCCACGTCGACCGGGGCGTCGGCGAACGCCGCGTACGCCAGGGCCGTCATCACCTCGAAGAAGCTCAGCCGCGGACCTCCCTCGAGCTCACTGGCCTCGTCGGCCATCGCCAGCACGGGCGCAACCTCGTCGTAGATGTCGAGGAAGGCATCGATGCTGATCGGCTCGCCGTCGAGGCGGATCCGCTCCCGCAGGTCGGACAGGTGCGGGGAGGTGATCAGGCCCGTGTGCAGGCCGAACGCCCGCAGCAGTGACTCGATCATTCGGGCGGTCGAGGTCTTGCCGTTCGTGCCGGTCACGTGGATCACCGGGTAGGCGCGCTGCGGGTCGCCCAGGAACTGCGTGAGGGTACGGATCCGGGCGAGGGTCGGGGAGATCTGCGACTCGGGCCAGCGTGCCTCGAGCTCGTGGCGCACCTCACCGAAGCGGTGCAGCGGGTCGATGGGGTCAGTGGTCACGGGCCCATCGTCGCATCCCGGGAGAGGCAGTGCCGCCCAGCACGCCCGGCCCTCGCGCCCGTAGATTGGGCTCCCCGACGGAGGGACGACCCTGGATGAGCGCCACCACCGACGAGCCGCGTTCGACCGATGCGACGGAGCCCACGGACCTCGGCCCCGAGGTCGCGGCCTCCCTGACGCGGACACTGGCCGTGCTCGGGTCGTCGAGCATCGCGGTCGGCGGGATCGTGGCCCTGACGTCCTCCGGCGCGACCGCACGTGCGTTCGGGCAGCAGACCGCAGCGTGGGGTGCGATCAACGTGGCCATCGCCGGATTCGGTGCGTGGCGGTCGCAGGCGAGGCCCGCGCGGGCCGCCGGGCTGCGCCGGACCCTGCTCATCAACGCCGGCCTCGACGTCGGCTACGTGGCGGCCGGCGCCCACATGGCCCACCATCGCGGCACCTTCGGAGGTCGGATGACGCCCGACGCAGCCCGGGGGCACGGTCTCGCGGTCGTGGTCCAGGGCCTCGGGCTGCTGTCGCTGGACCTGACCTACGCGCGCCGCCTGGGCTGAGCCGCCCTCGCCGGCAGCCGGGCGCACCCACCGCTCGCGCGACCCACAGGTTCCCACCGCAGCCCCCTGGCCCTCAACGACCTGTGGGGCGCCCCGCGTCGCCCCGGTAGAATCCCGCCGCATGAGCCAGTCGCCGGACGCCCCCACCGCACGAATCCCCGAGAAGCCCTCCATCGACGGGATCGAGGCGGTGTGGTCCGCACGCTGGGAGGCCGAGGGCACCTACCACTTCGACCGGACCCGGCCGCGCTCCGAGGTCTACTCGATCGACACGCCTCCGCCCACCGTCTCGGGCTCCCTGCACGTCGGCCACGTGTTCTCGTTCACGCACACCGACCTCATCGCCCGCTACAAGCGGATGCGGGGCTTCGACGTCTTCTACCCGATGGGATGGGACGACAACGGCCTGCCGACCGAGCGTCGGGTCCAGAACTACTACGGGGTGCGCTGCGAGCCGGCGCTTCACTACGACCCCGACTTCACCCCGCCTGTGAAGCCGGACCCGAAGAAGCAGGTCGCGATCAGCCGGCGCAACTTCGTCGAGCTGTGCGAACGACTCACGCTCGAGGATGAGAAGGCCTTCGAGGCGCTGTTCCGCCAGCTCGGCCTGTCCGTGGACTGGAACCAGACCTACCAGACCATCGACGCCAACGCCCGCTCGGCCTCCCAGAAGGCCTTCCTGCGCAACCTCGCCCGCGGCGAGGCCTACCAGGCGGAGGCCCCCACCCTGTGGGACGTCACCTTCCGCACTGCGGTCGCCCAGGCCGAGCTCGAGGACCGCGAGATGCCCGGCGAGTACCACCGGATCGCCTTCCCGTACTCGGACGGGTCAGGCGCGGTGCACATCGAGACGACCCGCCCCGAGCTGCTCGCCGCGTGCGTGGCGCTGGTCGCCCATCCCGACGACGAGCGGTACCAGAAGCACTTCGGCACCACGGTCAGCACGCCCGTGTTCGGGGTCGAGGTGCCAGTCGTCGCCCATCACCTGGCCGATCCGGAGAAGGGGTCCGGAATCGCGATGATCTGCACGTTCGGGGACACCACGGACGTCACGTGGTGGCGCGAGCTCGCGCTCGTGACCAGGCCGATCATCGGGTGGGACGGACGCATCCTGCCCGAGATCCCCGACTGGATCACGCGGGAGTCCGGCCGCGAGGCCTACGCCTCCATCGCCGGCATGACCGCGTTCTCGGCGAAGAAGCGGATGGTCGAACTGCTCGGCGAGGCGGGCTGGCTGGACGGCTCACCGCGCGCGATCACCCACCCGGTGAAGTTCTTCGAGAAGGGCGAGCGGCCCCTGGAGATCGTCACCACCCGGCAGTGGTACATCCGCAACGGCGGTCGGGACGCGGACCTGCGCGCCGAGATGCTGGCGCGCGGCGAGCAGCTGGCCTGGCATCCGGCGAACATGGCGATCCGGTACCAGAACTGGGTCTCAGGGCTCGCTGGGGACTGGCTCATCAGCCGCCAGCGGTTCTTCGGCGTGCCGATCCCGCTGTGGTACCGCGTCGACCCGCACGGCAACCCCGACTACCACCAGGTCCTCACCCCCGAGGAGTCCGCGCTGCCGGTGGACCCGTCGGCCGAGCCGCCGGCCGGGTTCGACGAGGCCCAGCGCGGCCAGCCAGGGGGCTTCATCGGAGACCCCGACGTCATGGACACGTGGGCCACCTCCAGCCTGAGCCCACAGATCTGCGGCGGCTGGGAGCGCGACCCCGAGCTGTGGGCGGCGGTGGCCCCGATGGACCTGCGCCCGCAGGCCCACGAGATCATCCGCACGTGGCTGTTCTCCTCCGTCGTGCGCTCGCACCTGGAGGACGACCGGCTGCCGTGGGCGCACGCGGCCATCTCCGGGTGGATCCTCGATCCGGACCGCAAGAAGATGTCGAAGTCCAAGGGCAACGTGGTCACGCCGGCGGACCTGCTGGACAAGCACGGATCGGACGCGGTCCGGTACTGGGCGGCCTCCGGTCGCCCGGGCACGGACACGGCCTTCGACGAGGGCCAGATGAAGATCGGCCGTCGCCTGGCGATCAAGATCCTGAACGCGAGCCGTTTCGTGCTCGGCCAGGGGGTGGACGCCTCAGCGGCGGACCAGCCCGAGTCCGTCACCCACCCGCTGGACCGGGCTCAGCTCGCGGCGCTGGCTGAGGTGGTGACCGAGGCCACCGCCGCTTTCGAGGACTACAACTACACCCGCGCACTCGAAGTGACGGAGACCTACTTCTGGTCGTTCTGCGACGACTACCTCGAGCTCGTCAAGGATCGGGCCTACGGGGCCCAAGGTCCGGAGGCCGCGGCGTCGGCCCGTGCAGCCCTGGCCACGGCCCTGAGCGTCCAGCTGCGCCTCTTCGCGCCGTTCCTGCCGTTCGTGACCGAGGAGGTCTGGGCGTGGTGGCAGGAGGGGTCGGTGCACCACGCGTCCTGGCCGACCGCGGGCGAGGTCGCCCGCATCGCCCAGGACGGCGACCCGATCCTGGTTGCTGAGGTCGCGGACGTCCTCGGCGCGATCCGCAAGGCCAAGTCCGAGGCGAAGGTCTCGATGCGGGCCGAGGTCTCCTACGCCGAGGTCCTGCGCCCTGCGGAGTCCGCGGCGCGGGTGGCACGCGCCCGAGATGACATCTCCGCGGCTGGCAGGATCGCGGAGCTCCGGATCAGCGAAGGTGAACCGAGCACCCGGATCGACCTCGCCGACACTCCCGCCTGAGGCCCGTTCCCCCACCTCGGCCGCCCTGCTGCTCAAGGCGGCGTCGCTGAGGTCCGATGACCCAGCAGAGGCGCCAGCCATTGAGGGGAGTCCGCCATGGGTCGAAGGTCATCGAAGTCGTCGCCGGCCAGGGGCATCGCGCAGCCCTTCGCCACGGTCGGCCTCACCATCCTGCCTGGGGTCGCGCTTCCGGAATGGGCGGAGCCCACTGCCGATCCGATGACTGCCCCCCCGGAGCTGATCGCCGATGCCGAGCCGGCCGGCGAGGAGATTCCCGCGGCGCCCGCCCTCGCGGCCCACGCTGCATCCCCGAGTTGGTCCTCGGCACCGGACGCGCCACAGTCCCCCCGGCGCAGGAGCAGGCGATGCCGGCATCGGCGTATGCACCTGACCCTGCACCGGCAACTGACCCTGCACGGGCATATGCGATGGCCGGGGCTGCGATGGCTGGGGTCGCCATGGCTGGGGCGGTCGCGGACGCCCCAGCTGGCTTCGGCCATGCCGAGTACGCCTACGCGGAGCCATCCAGGTACCCGGCCGCCCCCACCGCCGGACTCGGTGCAGCATGGGCACCAGTCGCCCCAGCAGACACCGACACCCGCACCCTCACCAACCCGACGCCAACTGCTCCGGAGCCGGCATTGCCCGAGCCGAGGGTCGAAGCACCTGCTGGGTCGCTGACGCAGGTGGCGTCAGGCGAAGCGGCGGCGCCAGCCGATCTCGCCTCGCTGAGCCCCCAGCACGTTGCGCTCCTCTCGTGGTGGGCGGACATGATCGCCACCGGACAGGTCCCGAACCCGGCAACCCTGCCGGTGGCCGACGAGCTCGCGCCGCCGCCGCATCAGAGGGCACCCAGCGACGCCGCTTCCCGCTCAAGGCTGCGTCCATCGGTCTGGTTGCGGTCGCGGCGTTGGGCATCGCGGCAGTGGTGGGGCCCAAGGTCCTGGCCGCCGACGAGCCGGTGGCAGCACCCATCGTCGCGTTGTCGATGCCGACGACCATTGGAAGCCTGGCTGCCATGACGGATCCGGCCGTCAGCTCCGACCTCGAGACCCTCCTCGGGTTCGGCCTGCGCCCCACCGGGGCGACCGTGACCGGGGCATTCGGCAGCACCGCGGCGGGTCCGTTGGAGCTGGCCAC
This sequence comes from uncultured Actinomycetes bacterium, assembly GCA_963700395.1. GTDB lineage: Bacteria > Actinomycetota > Actinomycetes > S36-B12 > CAIYMF01 > Prado023. The sequence continues at coordinate 1,332,706 of CAVOXI010000001.1, forward strand.
GATGGCGACAACCATGGGCGCCCCCGCGGACGCGTCGGGCCAGATCCTCACCTGGACCGAGCGCACCGGGGCCACCACTTCCCCGTCCGTGGCTGGCACCGGGGCTGACCAGGGCATCACGTGCGCAGAGGTCACGGCGATCCCCAACGCTGAGCCCGGGGCGTTCTGCGTGTGGACGGCCAGCGGCCGGCGGGGTCAGACGTACTCCGTGTCGCAGTCCGTCACCGACGCCATGACCCTGACCAACCAGGTGCGAACGGCCCTGACCGGCGCCTAGGAGTCGTGCTCTGCGCGCACGGCGTAGAGCAGGCAACCGCTGGGCTGTGAGCACGGACCGCTGCGCGTGGTCGACGCCTGTCCCCTGGCGGAACGTACGAGCGCGACCGCTTCAACGCTGCTCCGCCGCCTGGAGCGCCCCGCTCAGGCCGTCTTCTCCTGACGGCTGCGCCGTGCCGGCGCGGCGGGCGCCTCGCGGGGCAGGAGCGTCGGGTTCACGTTGTCCTTGACGACGGCCCCGCTGATGACCACGCGCCCGACGTCCTTGCGGGACGGCACGTCGTACATCACGTTGAGCAGGACCTCCTCGAGGATCGCCCGTAGCCCGCGGGCCCCGGTGCCCCGCAGGGTGGCCTGCTCGGCGATCGCGTCGAGGGCGTCCTCGCTGAACTCGAGCTGCACCCCGTCGAGCTCGAACAGGCGCTGGTACTGGCGAACGAGGGCGTTCTTGGGCTCGGTGAGCACCTGGATGAGCGCAACCTTGTCCAGGCTGTTCACCGACGTGAAGACGGGCAGGCGGCCGACGAACTCCGGGATCATCCCGAACTTGAGCAGGTCCTCCGGCATCACCTTGGCGAAGATCTCCGACGCCGTGGAGCCGCGACCCTCAAGGCGGGTGTCGAGAGCCTCGGGCATGAAGCCGATCGACTTGCGCCCGATCCGCGACTCGATGATCTTGTCCAGACCCGGGAACGCCCCACCGACGATGAACAGGACGTTCGTGGTGTCGATCTGGATGAACTCCTGGTGCGGATGCTTGCGACCACCCTGCGGCGGAACCGATGCAGTGGTGCCCTCGAGGATCTTCAGCAGTGCCTGCTGCACGCCCTCACCGGACACGTCACGGGTGATCGACGGGTTCTCGCTCTTGCGGGCGACCTTGTCGATCTCGTCGATGTAGACGATGCCGGTCTCGGCCTTCTTGACGTCGTAGTCCGCGGCCTGGATCAGCTTGAGCAGGATGTTCTCGACGTCCTCACCCACGTAGCCGGCTTCGGTCAGGGCCGTGGCGTCAGCGATGGCGAACGGGACGTTCAGCATCCGGGCCAGGGTCTGGGCGAGCAGGGTCTTCCCCGAGCCCGTCGGACCCAGGAGCAGGATGTTGGACTTCGCGAGCTCCACCTGCTCGTCACGCTGGCGGTCCGTGCCGCCGCTGGCCTGCACCCGCTTGTAGTGGTTGTAGACCGCGACGGACAGGCTCTTCTTGGCGGTGTCCTGGCCGATCACGTACTGGTCAAGGAACTGGCAGATCTCGCGAGGCTTGGGCAACTCGTCGAACTGCACGTCGGAGGACTCATGGAGCTCCTCCTCGATGATCTCGTTGCAGAGATCGATGCACTCGTCGCAGATGTAGACCCCGGGCCCCGCGATCAGCTTCTTGACCTGCTTCTGGCTCTTCCCGCAGAAGGAGCACTTGAGCAGGTCGCCGCCGTCACCTATGCGGGCCACGTTCGTTCCTCTCCTCGACTGTCTCCGAAGGTACCTCCCGGATGGGGAGCCGCACAGGCCCCACTCCGGGAAATCCCGCCGTTCGGGTTACGCCGAACGCGTACCAGGCGCCCGTCAGAGCGCCGCCGCCGCCTTGCGCGAGGCGATCACCTGATCGATGACCCCGTAGGCGACGGCGTCGTCGGCTGTCAGGATCTTGTCGCGCTCGATGTCCTTGGCGACCTGCTCCGGCGTCCGGCCCGTGTGCTTGGACAGGATGCCCTCCATCTCGACGCGCATGCGCAGGATCTCGTTGGCCTGGATCTCGATGTCCGAGCCCTGGCCGCCGCCCTCCGTGTACGGCTGGTGGATCAGCACGCGGGCGTGCGGGAGGGCGAAGCGCTTGCCGGGGGCACCGGCGGCGAGCAGCACGGCGGCCGCCGAGGCCGCCTGGCCCAGGCAGACGGTCTGGATCTGCGGCTTGATGAACTGCATGGTGTCGTAGATCGCAGTCATGGCGGTGTAGGAGCCACCGGGTGAGTTGATGTAGATCGAGATCTCGCGCTCCGGGTCCATCGACTCCAGGGTGAGCAGCTGGGCCATGACATCGTCGGCCGAGGCGTCGTCGATCTGGACGCCCAGGAAGATGATCCGCTCCTCGAACAGCTTGGCGTACGGGTTCATGATGCGCTCGCCGTTGGCGGTGCGCTCCCGGAACTCCGGCAGGATGTAGCGCGCCGCCGGCTGCTGGATTCGGGTCACGAGGTGCTCCTGGGCTCGGGGGTCGGTCATGGGGAAGGTCGGCGGGGTCATGCCGTGCCTCCCTCACCGGACACGTCGCGCGCACTGCGCACCACGTGATCGACGAAGCCGTACTCCTTGGCCTCGTCCGCGGTGAACCAGCGGTCACGGTCCGAGTCGGCGCTGATCGTCTCCAACGTCTGGCCCGTGTGCTGGGCGATCAGCTCGGCCATCTTCTTCTTCGTGTAGAGCATCTGCTCGGCCTGGATCTTGATGTCCGAGGCCGTTCCACCGATCCCGCCGGAGGGCTGGTGCATCATGATCCGCGCATGCGGGGTCGCGTAGCGCTTGCCCGAAGCACCCGCGCACAGCAGGAACTGGCCCATCGAGGCGGCCAGGCCCATCGCGACGGTGGCGACGTCGTTCTTCACGAACTGCATCGTGTCGTAGATGGCCATGCCCGCGGACACGGAGCCACCAGGTGAGTTGATGTAGAGGTAGATGTCCTTGTCGGGGTCCTCAGCGGCCAGCAGGAGGATCTGGGCGCAGATGGCGTTGGCCACCTGGTCCTCGACGACCGAGCCGAGGAAGATGATCCGCTCGCGGAGCAGGCGCTGGTAGACGGAGTCGTCGAAGCCGGGGCCGGTGGGCGCGGGGGCGCGCATCTCCGGCTGCGGCGGGGTGGGGTACGGCAGTCCGTTCACGGGTGACCTCCGCTGGTAGGGGCGATCCCGAATCGGGCCAGTGGCCCGTGATCGCGTCTGTCAGTGACCCTAACCCGGGGGTCCGACAGGGGCTTCCCCGGCGGCGCGGTTGTTCGCTCAGGGCGTGGGTGGTCGTCAGCCCGCCCACGAGCATCTGCTCCCGTGCGGACGGTCTGCTCCCAGATGGACGGGAGCAGACCGTCCAAGTGGGAGCAGATCGAGCAAATCGCCCGCCTCGCCCCCAACGTCCGCCGCGGGCTCCGGCACCCCGGCGGAACGGCGCCCAACGCAACGGGCCCCGCTGCCCGGCCGATGGCCGGGGCGGGGCCCGTGCGCGGGGCTCGCGTGCGGGCGGCGGTCAGCCGCCCAGGCCGGCCAAGCCGCCTGCTGCCATTGCGGCGGCGAGGTCGGCGTTCAGCGCGTCGAGGTCCACCTCGGCGCCGGAGGGGTCGACGATCTTCGCCTTCTCCATCACGAAGGCCAGCGCCTTGGCGCGACGCACCTCGGTGACTGCCATCTGGACCTGGTTCGCGGCGACCAGCTCGTTGGCGAACTGGTCGGGGGTCATCCCGTAGCGCGGGGCCTGCTGCATGAGCCAGGCGGACAGCTCCTCCTGGGCGACCGTGAGCTCGTTCTCCTCGGCGATCCGGTCGAGCAGGATCGCGCTCTTGATCCGGCCCCGGGCCTCGGACTCGAACTCAGCCTTGTGGTCCTCGTCGCCGTGGCCGTCGTGGAAGTGCTCCTCGAGCTCACGGGCGATCAGCGACTCGGGCAGCGGGAAGTCCACCGAGTCCACGAGCTGCTCGTGCAGCTTCGTGCGCGCCTGGACGCCCTGCTCGACACGCTTCATCCGGACCAGCCGCGTGCGGACGTCCTCGGTCAGCTCGTCCATCGTGTCGAACTCGCTTGCCATCAGGGCGAAGTCGTCGTCGGCCACAGGCAGCTCGCGCTCGCGAACGGTCGTGACCGTCACGGTGACGTCGATGTCCTTGCCCTCGTACTCACCGGCCTCGGCCGGGAAGGAGAAGGAGCGGACCTCGTCGGCGACCGCCCCACGCACGGCGTCATCGAAGCCCGGAAGCGGCTCCTCCTTGCCGCCGACCTCGAAGCTCAGCGCCGAGGCCATGAGGTCCTCGACCTCCACGCCCTCGCAGGCACCCGAGAGGTCGACCAGCAGCACGTCGCCGTCCTGCGCGGGACGCTCGACGTCGGTCAGGGTGGCGAAGCGCGCGCGCAGGGCGTCGACCTGCTCGGCCACCTCCTCGTCGTTGGGTTCGGCACCGTCGACCTCGACGGTGAACGCGTCCAGGTCGGGGAGGTCGAACTCGGGGCGCACGTCGACCTCGACCGTGAACGCGAGGTTCTCGCCGTCGTTGAGCTCCTGGACGTCGAACTCGGGGGTGCCCAGGGGCTTGAGCTTGTTCTCCGCGACGGCCTGCTCGAACGCCGCCGGGACTGCCTCGTTGACCGCCTCCTCGAGCACGAGCGCGCGGCCGAACCGCTGGTCGATGATCCGCGAGGGGACCTTGCCCTTGCGGAATCCGGGCACGGTCACCTGCGCGGCGATGCGCTTGTAGGCGGCGTCCAGTTGCGGGGCCAGCTCATCGAAGGGCATGTCCACGGTCAGCTTGACGCGGGTGGGCGAGAGGGTCTCGACGTCGCTCTTCACAGCGGCGCACTCCTAGGTTGCAGGGATGGAACGGGTGTCGGTCGGGGCGGGGAGACTCGAACTCCCGATCTCCTGCCCCCAAAGCAGGCGCGCTAGCCACTACGCTACGCCCCGTGGCTGCCGATGCAGTCTAGTCCACTTCAGGGGGTACCCTGTTCCCCGTCCCTGGGACTCCCGGCGAAGCTTCGCCGGATGGTCCGCGGGGGCTCGCGGGTGTAGCTCAATGGTAGAGCCCCAGCCTTCCAAGCTGGCCATGCCGGTTCGATCCCGGTCACCCGCTCCACTGGAAAACAGCCCCTGACCTGCGTCAACGCTGGTCAGGGGCGTTCTCTTTGAGGTCTCCGTTAGCGCACAGAATGACCTGTAACGTCCGTTTCGTGTCCCGGATGACCTAGCGTGGGGACACCCCCGGGACACGGAATCCGGGCCCCGGGGGTGCTCAGGGTCTGGGTCGTGTCCCCAGTTACGGCAGGCGACCATCGATGACCCTTTCGGGCACCAGCCGTGCCTGAGATCGGTCACCCCTACTTCGCCCTCCCCAAAGCCCACCGACACGGGCGATGTGACCGCACCCCCGTCTGTTCAGCCTCAGGGGCGCCGGTCCGGGCAGGTCGAACCTGGCCGATCGGCAAGCCCCCGCACCGGGCAAAATGCGTTGAAGATCGCCTGGCATTCGCCCCCTCGGCTTCGGCCTCGCTTCGTCCCGCGCCTCAGTAACTGAGGGTTCCGTCGAACGTGAACTCCACCGGCCACGGCTGGGCGTCACCGATCGAGGTGACACAGGTGTGATCCAGAGTGCCCACTGCGTTCTCGAACTGTCCTGTCCCGCCCACGACCTTGAACGGCCCGGTGCCGTTGACCTTGGAGCTGGCCGAGTCGAAGACCCAGTCTGACTCGTAGGTGACGAAGATCTGGTCACCGTTCGCCATGGTGATCGTCCCCGAGCCGTTGGTTGCCTTCCCGGTCTCGGCGACTCGGCAGTGCTGCGTGGTCATGGTGACCTTCTCGCCGTCGGCGGTCTGCCCGGTAGCGGTGATCACCGTAAACGCAGCCGCAGAGGGGCAGATCTTGTTCGTGTCGGCCGCATCGGTAGCCTCACCGGCCGCCGTGGCGCTGAAAGGATGCTCGGTGACCCCGGTCGGTGTGGACGTGGCCGTCGTCGCGCGGTCCGATGAGCAGCCGGTCAGAAGGATCCCCGCCAGCGCGGCCACGAGCGCTGCTCCGAGGGCCTTATTGGGTTTCATGGTCCACCCCGTTCCCGCCCCGGGCGAGAACGCCACCTTGGGACTCCACCCGTAGGGCCTCACCTTTCAGCCTGCACCGCCCCGTGCCGGGGCTACCAGTGCCCAAAGGCCCGGCTGAGGTGGCCCAACCATGAACACCCCTAGCGAAACGAGGAGGTGACCCATAGTGGGCGCTGCCGCGCCCGCCCCGAGGGCGCCCAGCTCGCGGCGGAGTGACACGGCCGCGACCGGGAGGGTACGCGGACCTGTTCCGGACCGTGGGCTGGAATGCCACCCGCGCGGCCATCTGGAGTGTGCGTCTATCTGGGCTGGAGCGACGCACCCGCCGCAACGCGAGAGTCCGGTCGGGGCCGTCGGATTTGGGAGTCGCGCAGCGTAACGCCGGCGTCGAGGGCGTTGGTGATTGCCGACGCAAGCGGATCAGGACCTAGGGCCCTAGCCGAGCGGTGACGACGCCTGCTATGGCTGGTCTGAAGCCGTTCCACCGACGGGGGGGACATGATCATGTATCCCGGCAAGCGTTTCCTGGTTCTCCTCGCATTGGCCGGGCTGCTGTGTGCGTGGGTCCCGCCGTCCTGGGGAGCGGCCCGGCAGGCTGACGCCCGACCCCCTGGGGTCGATACGACCCTGAGCAGCAGCGGCTTGAGCTACTCGGCCGCGGTGGCCCCGGGCCGTGGGCTGGTCGTCACCTTCTCGACAAGTGCGGACTCGGTGCGGGTCAGGTACCAGGTTCCTGTGACGAGGATCGACCGCAAGGGCGGTTCACACACCCGCCTGAAGGCCCGAAGTGCGGCGGTACCTGTCAAGCGCGGCACGGCCCAGATCGTGCTGCCACTGGATGTGGTGTCCCCTCGGGCCCGGGCAGGCGGGGCCTGGGTCCCCATCACCGTCACCCAAGCTGGACCGGCGGTCACGACGATGACCCCATCGTGTGCCCTGCTCGCGGACGGCACGGTGCGGTGCTGGGGACGGGGCATGCTGGCCCCCGTTGCGGTCCAGGGTCTGGCAGGCGTGCGAGCCCTGACCTCGAGCGGAGGCAGCAACTGCGCACTCCTCGGTGATGGCAGCGTGCGGTGCTGGGGCCTGAACGGCGGGGGCGAGTTGGGCGACGGGACGACAACCGACCGGGGCACCCCCGTTGCCGTGGTCGGGGTTTCCGACGCGGCGGGTCTCAGCGACGGCGTGGGTTGCGCGCTGCTGAGCAGCGGCTCGGTGAAGTGCTGGGGCAGCCGTCTCGTTGCCCCCGATCCCCAGTCACCCCCGTTCAGCGCCAGGGAGATCCCCGAATGGTTCGGGGCCACTGCGGTCTTCGTGGACTCGCTGCAGGCGTGCGCGATCCTCGCCGGTGGCAGCGTCTCGTGTCTCTACGGCACCTATGACCCCGCAGCCTCGCGCGGCCTGACCCTGATCCCGGGCATCTCCGGGGCGACCAAGGTCGTCCGCACCCAGCAAGGCAGCTGCGCATTGACATCGGATGGCGCCGTGAAGTGCTGGGCTGACCCGGGCCTGGCTGAAGAGGACCTGGATGATCAGTACTACCCGGCCTCGCCGGTGTCGGTGTCCGGCCTGCCGAACGCCGTCGCTATCACCGGGACAGGCGCTGGCGCCTGCGCCGTCCTAGCCGACGGAACCGGCCGCTGCTGGGGAGTTGGCGACACCAACTTCGGGCCGAACAGCGGGGCCACCCTGACGACTTCGGTGCGCATACCTGGCCTGTCCGGTGCAACCACGATCGCCGGTAGCTGCGCGCTGATCAAGGACGGCACAGTCCGCTGCTGGGGCGGGAACTGGGAAGGCTGGGTAGGCGACGGGACGAACAAGGACCGCCTCCGGGCCACCCGGGTCGCGGGTCTGAACGGTGTGACGGCGCTTGTCCCGGGGGTCAACGGGGGCCTGGCGCTGCGAGCCGATGGCACTGCCCGCGCCTGGGGATCGGGCGGCGATCTCGGTGACGGCACGAAGAGCACTCGATTCGCCCCAGTCGTCGTCACTGGGCTGGGATCGGCCGTGGTCCCTGCCGCGGCCCGGCAGGTGATCACCGCACAAACCGCGCGCCCACGTCACCGGATCGCTGGCGACGCTGCCTGGCGGAAGGGTCGCCGTCTCGCTGACCAGTGACAGCAACCGGGTGGAACTCACCTGGCGAACCGCGGCCGACCGGGTGCGCCACACCAAGGTCAAGATCACCGGCGGTGCTGCCACCTACACCCTCCCCAAGGGCGCCAACACGGTGATCGCTCGAGCGCTCGCCTCGGCTGGGGTGGCCGCGAGCAACCCGGCGATCCTTGCTGAGGTGTCGGGCACGGGATCGGCACTGGCGCCCACGCAGATCGCCGTGGCCGGGCTCCCCGCCGTGGAGCGAACCCTGGCGGGAGGCTTCGAGAACTTCACGGAGCTGGGCATGCAGCCCAGGGCCCAGTTCGTCGTCGACGGCACGGGAGCGGTGTGGGTGGGCGGTCAATGGCAGCTGACGCGGCTCGATCCCACCACCGGCGCAGCACATACGTGGAACGTCAGTGACGACATGGCCTTCGGGCAGATCGAGTTGCTGGCCCCGGCGGCAGGCCCCGGTGTGTGGCTGGTCGCCGGGGACCGGGTCCGCCACTTCGATGGCCAGCGATTCGTCGCCGACCTGCAGGTGCCGACCGACGTGTATGTGTCCGGCAAGGGGCCGAGTGCGGTCGGTCACATCCACGATCTGCTCGACTCAGGGACCGGACTGTGGCTCAGCCTGCACGACGTGGGCTGGGATGAGGCATGGGTGGCCAAGCACAAGCAAGTTGGCAGGCTGCCAGCCCGGCGGATCGCTCGGTATTCGGCCGGCACCTGGCAGGTGATGTCCACCGCCAGCGCTAGCCGATCGGGCTGGCTGGCCCTGGACCGCGACGGCGGGCTCTGGGCCGGTGGCTGGACCGACTGGGAATCGGTGGTGTACAAGGACGGCTCCGGCGAGACCTCACAACTGCCCCGCATCCCGGTCAGCCAGTGGATCAGGGCCAAGGCCTGGCGCGTCCCCGGCAAGGCCGTCAAGGGTGTGGCGGGCAAGCCCGTCGCCGACCCAACCGGCGGGATGTGGCTGCTTACCGTCGACAACCGCCTGCTGCACAACCGGGCAGGCAAGTGGCGGACCGTCGTGAAGAACCTCTCACAGGTCTACGAGTACGGCTGGGTGGATCCGTCATCAACCCTGGGCGCGGGCACGTTCGGCGAGAAACTGACAACGGCGTGGCTGGCCGTCACCCCGGATGGTGCTGCATGGCTGGCCGGACATGACGGCCTGTGGCGCGTCACGCGCAAGGGTGAGGTCACCAAGTACGGCCCCGAGGAGGGCCTGCCGTACCCGCCGACCGCGGCACCGATTGCCGTGGGAGACACCATCGTCGCGCTCGACGCCACTGGCGTGCTCCGGCTGGACGGGGACCACTTCACCCGCGTCTGGACCGACCCGCTCCTCCAACCGGCCTGGGTGGAGGACCTGTTGGCCGTCTCCGCGACCGAGGCCTGGGTGCGTGGTGAGGATCCCGGCTCCGCCTCCCGGTGGTTCCGCACCGACCACGGAACCTGGGCCCAGGCTGGGCAACGCAACGACGTCGGCGACTGCCCTGCCGTGTTGGCCACCGATGGTGCGGTCTGGACCTCAACCCCCGCGGGTCTGACCCGCTTCGAACACGGCACCCAGACAATCGTGGCCCCCGGCGTGACCGGCTGCCCCGGGACTGCGGGCCCCGCCGGGTCGGTCTGGCAGGCAGTCACCTGGGACACCACTGCTGACGGCACGTTCGTCGCCTATCACCCCGACGGCACCAAGACCGAGATCCCCCGGCCCGCCGGCCCGGACAGGTCCTGCAGCGGCATCGGCAGCACCGATGGCCAGTTCCTCGTCACGATGGCACCCGAGGACTGCGATGACGACGAGCCCGCCGCCCCCGCACTGTGGGACGGCACGCACTGGACACGAACGTGGCCCGCGGGTGCGACGAACGACTTCGGCAGCCGCTCCTTCACCGACGACGGCGCCCTCTGGCTGCTCCACGGCGACTACCAGCACCGCAGTCTGGTCCGCTACCAAGCCGGCCAGTGGCAGGTCGTGTACACAGCAGGCGCTGACGAGACCCTCAGCGCCCTACGCCCCGCCCCCGGTGGCCGAGCGTGCACGTCAAGCCAGTTGCGGGCCGGAACGAGCGCAATCATCTGCTTCAACCCCGCCGGCCAAACCGCCCGCTTCGACAGCAGCAGGCTGAACATGCAGGACTACTCGGTCGCCCCCGACGGCACCATCTGGCTACAAGGTCGTCAGGTCGCCAAGCTGGGGAGCCTGCATTGAGTGACGCGGCGACGGTGGTCGTGCAGGCAGTGAAGGCAAGCCTGACAATGGCAGGCAGGCCGCTCGCTGGAGCGAGGATCGGTCAGCGGCAGGGCCCGAGGTAGGCACATTCTGGGGGCCGGAGATGACGCATGCGGGTTGGGCCAAGCTGGTAGAACTCAGGGGCGCCTCCGCCCATGCCGGCCAGGCCATGTCACAGGTGATGTAGCCCGATTTGTCGGGTGCTGATTCTTGAACCGGGGCGAGCCCCGTAAGTATTGTCACAGGACGGACCAAGCGCAACATCAGCACCGTCGGTTCCGCTACACCGCCAACAAGCCGGCTCGCGTCGCGATCACCGGGTTCGCCGACAACTCCCGGGACTCCTCAGCATGGGCCGCTGACGGCTACCGCCGAGCACGGGCACGCGGCGCTCGTCACCCACAAGCAGTCCGGATTCTCGCCCGAGGATGGATGCGCGGGATTGGGCCTGGTGGCCGCCCGACACCCCCACGACCCCTCGCGACACGGCGGCGAACAACGGCTGGCCGGCACGACTCGACCAAGCGTTGCCTCAAACGCCGCATCTCCGACGCCCTCTACCGCCAGCTCGTCGCCGACGCCAAAGCGACTGCGGCGGCAGACCGAACGCGGGTCCGGGAGGGCACCGCGGGGCGTCACTTCAATCCAGCGCGGCCGGCTCACACCCGCACACCGGCACTTCGGATCAGCCACAACCCGGACCCGCGACCCACGACGCTACCCCCGCCCGCCACGACGCGGAAGACCACCAGGTCAAGAACGCTCCAACCCGCCTCTTGACAACAGAGTCATCCTTCGCCCCTGGCGGGGCGGCCCGTTCCGGGCTGAAAATGGGCTCCGGTCGCCCGTCGACGTCGTCGCTCCTTGGTCCTGTTGAGGCCGTAACAGAGTCGGGCGCCGGGAGCTGCGTTGTGGGCCCTTCAGTGTTGCTTCGAGCACGCGGATTAGATTCGCCGTTTCCCTGCAGCTCCTGCGGGCGGCCGCCTGTGTGTGTGGTCGTCGAAGGTGGTGGCCGTGGTGGAAGCTGAGCACGACGATCAAGAGATCATCGAGCGGGTCGCGGCGTTGGACATCGGCAAGGCCGAGCTGGTGTGCTGCGTGCGGCTGCCCGGCCCGGGCCGGCGACGGCTGCAGGAGGTGCGCACCTACTCGACGATGACCCGCTCGCTGCTGGCGATGGCGAACCGGCTGACCGGGCTGGGGGTGACCGGGTGGTGATGGAGGCCACCACCGACTACTGGAAGCCGCCGTTCTACCTGCTGGAGGGCACGGCTTCGAGCCGTGGCTGGTCAACGCCAAGGACGTCAAGCACCTGCCGGGCCGACCCAAGACCGACAAGCTCGACGCGGTGTGGCTGTGCAAGGTCGCCGAGCGGCAGATGCTGCGGCCCAGCTTCGTGCCGCCGGCGCCGATCCGGCGGCTGCGGGACCTGACCCGCTACCGGGTCGATCTGGTCGGCGTACGCACCGCGGAGAAGAACCGGGTGGAGAAGCTGCTCGAGGACGCCCAGATCAAGCTCTCGGTGGTGGCCTCGGACATCTTCGGGGTCTCCGGACGGGCGATGATGGCCGCGCTGATCGCCGGGGAACGCGACCCCAAGGTGCTGGCCGAGCTGGCCCGCGGTCGGATGCGCACCAAGATCACCCAGCTGGAGGAGGCGTTCATCGGCCACTTCACCGACCATCACGCGTTCCTGCTGACCAAGATGCTCGCCCGCATCGACCAGCTCGACGCCGACATCGCCGACGTCGAAGACCGCATCAGCGACCAGATCGCCCCTTTCGCCGCAGCGGTCGCCCGCCTCGATGAGATCCCCGGGATCGGCGTGACCGCTGCGCAGGCGATCATCGCCGAGATCGGGCTCGACATGACCCGGTTCCCCACCCCCGCGCACCTGTCCTCCTGGGCGAAGTTCGCGCCCGGGATCAAGGAGTCCGCCGGCCGCAAGAAGGGCAACGGCGCCACCGGCCACGGCAACCGCTACCTGGCCCGAGTCCTGGGCGAGGCCGCCGTCGCGGCCGGCCGCACCGACACCTTCCTCGGCGAGCGCTACCGGCGCATCGCCCGACGACGCGGCAAGAAGAAAGCCATCGTCGCGGTCGGCCGCTCCATCCTGGTCATCATCTGGCACCTCCTCACCGACGAGAACACCCAGTTCCACGACCTCGGCCCCGACTACTACGACACCCGCGTCAACCCCAACCGCAAGATGCGCAACCACGTCCGCCAACTCGAAGCCCTCGGCTACAGGGTCACCCTCGAACCCGCCGCCTGACACGCGTGGTCACCTTCATTTTCGGACTAGCAAGTGGCGTCGCAATGACCTTATTGGCATGTTCTACCTCTCCAGCGCTGCCGCATACGCCCACTACGTTTGCGCAGAGGCACACACCGGCATGCAACTCAGCAGTGCCCAGCGAGCGCTAGGCCGACCCGAGACGGTCTTCACGACACTCGACCACCTTGTCACCGCAGTTCGCCGCGACGGCGCCAGGGCGGAGTCAGAGGGGTACGCATCGCCGCCGAGTTCCTAAAGAAGTCGAGAGGCCCACTCGGCAGATCCGGGTGTCCGGCTCGCGGCGCAAAGGGGCACTTGGGTGCCAAGGCGGCTTGGTCAGCGAGGCCGGCAGGTTCGAGGAAGTCGTGGCGTAGTCCGGGGGCGTGGCTGAGGATCATGCGGGCCAGTTCCGCGTCGGTGCCTGCGGATCCGGGGTGGGGGCCAGCATCGGCCGCAGGGAGCAACCAAGCCGCTTGGCATAGGACTTCTCACAGGTCCTGCCTGCTCGCGCCCGCCAGGGGTCGGTTGATCTCCATGAAGATCTCCGGACGGGCCAACGGGACAAATCCGAGCGGGCGGTACACGTCATGGGCGTCCCGGGTCGCCAGCAGGAAGCGCCGACAGGTCGCGAGGTCGGGGTGCTCGACGAATGCCTCAGTCAACCACTGTCCAAGCCCCCGGCCCCGGTGCACTGGCTGGACATACACATCGCACCAGTAGGCGAAGGTCGCCCGATCTGTGATCACCCGACCGAAGCCGACCATTGCACCGTCGGGATCCAGCACCGTGAGCGTCAGACTCCCTGCAAGGGCTTGATCCAGGACCTCGCGGCGCAGGCCCTGCGGCCACCAGTAGGCATCCCAGTCGAGCCATGCATGCAGCGCTTCTGCATTCACCCAGCCGGGGTCATCGGCCAGACGGTAGCCATCAGCACGGGTCCAGAGCACCCGGTGAGCATAGGCCGCCCAACTCAGAGCGAACAGGTCCCAGCGTCCGTCGGTGACCAGCTTCGTACGGTCGGCGATCCGCACCGTCGCGCCGGAGTCGGTCAGCTCCACACCTCTCCGGCGCCCGGCATGCGGCAACCCCTCGCTCCCTTGGCAATCGCCGGATTTCCACCCTGCGTTCGTCACGGCCCCCTGGGCGCTGTGATGCCTGCCCCGGGTGCGCGGCTCGCGGCGGGATGACGCAGTCCGGCAGCCACACCCAGCCCCGACACAGGCGGGACCAGCACGAGCAGCAACACCACCGGCAACACCGTCCCGAGGCCGTCTGCGACGAGCAGCCCCGTGATGCTGACCATCTGGCGTCGCAGCGTCCCGCCGCTGCTCACCGTCGGGGTGGGCGGGGCACCAGGACCGGCGTGCGAGCCACGTAGTCGTGGTACTCGGGATCGTCGCCCCAGGTCGCCTGGCCGCGCACCTCCAGCAGCGGGACACCGCTCACGCGGGTCAGCAGCAGCGTCACGAACAGCGGAGACACCAGGGTGAGGTACTGCCACCCGGACAGCGCCGGCAGTGCGACCAGCGCGACGCCGACCCACAGCGTGATCTCCCCGAAGTAGTTGGGGTGCCGGGACCAGGCCCACAGGCCAGTCGTGATGAAACGTCCGCGGTTCGCCGGGTCCGCCCGGAAGGCGCGCTTCTGGTCGTCGGCGGCGGCCTCGATGCCGAACCCGACCAGCCAGACCACGACGCCGACGACACCGATCAGCCCGAACCGGGACTCGGTAGCGCTGGTCATCGCGGCCAGTGCCGCGCCGGCGGTCAGCACCACCCAGAGCGCCTGCAGCGTCCAGGTCACCAGGAACTGAGCCGGGTCTTGCTTGATCCGGTCGAACCGCCGGTCGGTCCCCTCCCGGCGGATCCGCCGCACCAGGAAGCTGCCCAGCCGCAGCGCCCAGACCGCAACCAGAATGCCGAGGACCATCGCCACCGACGAACGCGACCCGGCGACCAGGGCGATCACGACCACCGTCAGGTAGGTCAGCGTGCCGGTCAGGTCGTAGAACCGCTCGGTTCGCCGCAGCCACGCTGGCACGAAGGCCACCCAGTTGATGAGGTAGGCCACCGCGGTGCAGAGCGCGAACACCGGCCAGCCTCCGATCCGCAGGCCGCCGGCGCTGCCAGCGACCGCCGCGGCTGCGCCAACCAGCACGGCGACGACGATCGCCAGTACGGACCGGCCTGTGCCCGACTCACTGGATTTGGAACCGCTCATGCCGCCATGGAAGCACAGCCGGTCCCGTGACCGGTCGGGCGCGGTTGGCGCGCAAGTGCCCTGCCCGACGCATGGAGTAGGTACGTCCGCACGCGGCGTACTTGTTGACTTCTCTTACGGCTCCGGCCCGGCGGTGCTCGGCGGGACTCTCTCTATTCGCGGCTGCCCGCCAGCGTGATCGGTGCGGCTCCCTATCGGGCTGCGTTCCCGTCCGGGCACCGTGGTGAGGTTGTGGCTCAAGAGGGGACTGTCGACGGTCGAGCGGGCGAGAGGTGGCCCGGGGCCGGGACGTAGGGAGAGCGGCTTGGCACTGGCCGATGCCGCCGACTGCGGTTTACCAGTCATCGGTCAACTCGTCGACCGATCGCATGAAGGTCGTCGACCGCATCCAATGACGCTGGGGCTGCCCAGCGGTGTTGAACGGAGCGCGCCAAATCAGTGGAAGCACGTACCCGGCCGCGTGGCAGCCCGGATCTTTCTTCGCTGGGTGTGGCGCAAGGTGAGGGCACCGTCCACCAGGGACGGTTCGGCACCGGAGGCACACAATGGCAATCCCACGGCACCCACAACGCGCCAGAGGGCTCGCGGCAGGACTCGCGACTGCCGTCGTGATCACATCGGGCACGACCTCATGGGCCGCGCCGTCCGATGGGCGCACCGTCGTGGATCACGACGTGACCTACTCGGAGTACTTCGATGGCGACATCTGCGGACTGGCGGCGAACCTGACGACGTGGACCGCCCAGACCGCGCAGCAGCAGTTCCTGCAGAGGCAGGACGGCTCGTGGCTGTACCGCGAGGTCTCCGTCGTCACGTACACCTCGGACTACGTCGACCCATCGCTGCCGGACCTGACCGGTCGGCTGACGGAGGTGAACCACTACAACCTCACCCCGGGCGACACCTTCGTCGCCAGCGAGCCGTTCCACGACTTCTTCGGCGATGTGAAGATCTGGTGGAGGTACCACTTGACCGTTGTCGACGGCGAGCCGGTCGTCGAGCGGTTCATCGTGGACTGGGTCGGGTGCCCCGGTCAGTGAGGCCGCGGACGCCTCTACAGCGTCGGCGGCTGCCGCGGCTCGTGACGTCTCGGGTCGTAGATCGAGTCAACCAGCCAGGGCCTGCCCTCGGAAGCGCAGCCCCGGTCGAATCAGGAAGGGACAAGGATGATGAAGAGCCATGAACCATCCACGGGCCAGCGCACTGCCCGAGCGGCGGCCGGTGCGGTGTTGGGACTCGGGGTCATGAGTGCCGCACTGCTCGCGGGCGGTGCCGCGGGCGCCGCACCGGCAGACGGCGGTTACGGCACCCAGGAAGTCGACCAGACGCTGCTGGTGCCCACCACGCTGGACTCGTCATTCGCGCCGTTCGACTGCCGGATGGCTCCCACCGGCCCGGTCTGCACGGGTGAGCGACACCTGGAAGAGGACTGGGTGCAGGTCGACGACTTCGGGTGCGAGTTGCCGTTGTTCGACAAGTTCGTCGTGGATCGGTACCAGACCCGCTACTACGACCACGACAACCTGAACTACTTCCGCCAGTTCCGCACCCATAACGTGGACTACTTCGCCCTCGACCCGTCCGGTCCGCCTACAGCGTCGATCACCACCCATGCGAGGTTCACCGAGGACTTCGCCGTGCGTGGTGATGACCGTACGATGACGATCACCACGTCGGGCGTCCTCTGGGATGTCCGCCCGACCAACGGCGCCCCGGTGCTGCGGATCACCGGCACCCTGGTCGAGCCGTACGACGGCCCGGCCACCCTGACCGGGCACCGGGTCCTCAACGGCGATAGCACCCACTACGACGACGCCCCCTTGGATGACGTGCTGCCGTGGGAGACGTTCGCTTCGGCTGTGTGCCAAGCTGCGGTGGGGTGACCAGCCACGGAAGCCATCCCCCGCAACGAGCAACGACGCGCCCATGGGTGCGGAGACGGATGACACAGGCGGGCGACGCAGTGACACTTCCCCCTGTGCGCATCTCGCTGCTGATCGTGGACGACCACGAGGGATTCCGGGAGGTCGCGCGGGCACTGCTGGACGGGGAGCAGTTCAAGGTGGTCGGGGAGGCGTCGGACGGCGCGGCAGCGGTGGAGCAGTCGCGTCGCCTGGCGCCGGCCGTCGTCCTGCTGGATGTGCACCTGCCCGACCATGATGGATTCGAGGTGAGCGCACGTCTGGCCCGGTTGACCCCACGGCCGGTGGTCGTGCTCACTTCGAGCCGTCCGATCGCCGACCTGCGACGCCGGCTGTCGGCCACCGACGCAGCGGGTTTCGTGCCGAAGGACGAGCTGTCGGCGCAGTCCCTGGCCGAGGTGCTGGCGCGGTGACCCGATCGACGATCGCCTGGGGTGTGGCAGCGGTCGCCTTCACCGTGGTGGCCGAGTGGCCGATCGGCGCGGGTGGGTGGCCAGCGCTTGCGGACGCAGCCGCGGGCCTTGCCTTCCTCCTGCTCGGGATCGTGATGCGCACTGAAGCGCCTCAGTACTCGCTGGCGTGCGCCGCGGCAGGTGCCGCGTGGCTGCTGGCGGGCCTGGCACCGGGGACGACGTGGCTGCATCGCCCGCTGATCGTGTGGGTGGTGCTGGCGTTCCCCGCCGGGCGGCTGCGCAGCCGCAGCGCCATCGCCGTCCTGGTGGCCGCGGTATGCATCGCAATCCCAGCGCTGGCGACGATTCCGTGGGCGATGGCGATGGTCGGCGCCGGCCATGGCCGGCCTCGGGCTCACCGAACTGCACCGCACGTCGTCGTGGCCGAGCGCGGCGGGCCGGGCCCGGGGGTGGGCTGCGCTGTCGACCGGCTCGGCGTTCCTTCTCCCGCTCTCAGTGCAGCTCCTGGCGGACGCCGGCGGAGCTGTCATCGCCGCCGCGGCCCAGGAGTTCGCCTACGCGGCAATGGTCGCGGGAGCCGGGCTGGTGCTGCTGGCCGCGGGATCCGGCCGGGACCGGCTCGAGGCCGAGGCCGTGATCGCGCTGGCCGAGGACGGGGACGTGGAGACGACCCTGGCAGGGCTGTGTACGCGTCACAGTGAGGTCAGGGATCCCGTCACCCGGCGTGCGTTCGATGCGGCGATCGCGTTGCTCGAGCGGAATCGGGACGGGCAGCGCGACCTCGCCGCGGCGGTGGAGCAGGCGCGACGCTCCAGGCGGAGGCTGGTGAACGTGACCGTGGTCGAGCGGAGAGCCCTTCGCCGGAAGCTGGCGGAACGGGTTCGCCCTCTCCTGCCCGAGATCGACATCATCCTGGGCGGGGTCTCCACCGACGATGCGGCGATCGGGGACCTGCTCACGAGATGCCGCGCCGAGGTGGTCGGCATCGGCGCCGACCTCGATGTCCTCGCCGACGGACTTCACCCCGCCCGGCTGACCGAGTCCGGGCTCGCCGGTGTCCGGGAGGCACTGTCAGGCGTGCCGATCGCCGTGGAGGTCCGGCTGCCTCGTGACCGCTACCCGCTCGAGGTCGAGGCGGCGATCTGGTACGCCTGCGCCGAGGCCGTGACGAACGCGATCAAGCATGGCCACGCCACTCGGGTGCAGGTCGACGGCTGGCAGGACAAGGGCTGGCTGACCGTCAAGGTCCGCGACGACGGTGTCGGGGGCGCGGTCCTGTCGGAGTCGGGAGGGCTGTCCGGGCTCGCCGACCGGGCCGCCGCCCTGGACGGGACGCTGAGCATCGATAGCGCCCGCGGGCATGGGACCACCCTCACCCTCAGGGTGCGGGTGCCGTGACCGTGCGACGGGCAGCCTCGTGGCTGGTTGGGATGGCGGTCCTGCTCGGCACCGCAACGCTGGTGAGGGCGGAGTCCTCGTCGACCTGGGCCGGACGTTCGGACCTCGTCTGGTGGATCGACGTGCTCGCGGCCACCATGCTCGTGACCTGCTCAGTGACGTGCAAGCGGTTGACCGTCCCGGTGGTGACCTGGGCCGCGGGCGTGATCTGGCTCCTGCCGGACCTGGCCGGGGTCCGCACGCTCGACCCGTCCGTCGCCACAATCCTGGGCGCGACCTCGTGGGTGCTTCCCGGGCTGATCATCCTGACCTTGACAAGTGCGTCGGGCCTGCCGCTGCGCAGTCGATCGAGCGCACTGGTCGCCATGGGCATTGCCTTGGGCGCCGTCGGCCGCATCGTCGCGACCAACCCCTTCCTCGACCTGGAGTGCTGGCACCTCTGCCGGGGCAACTCGCTGGCGTGGCGGTCCGCTGAGCCGATCGCGCACCTGATCTCGTGGACTGCTGCTGCCCTCCTCGCCGGGGGGCTTGTTCTCCTGATGATGCATCCCCGCGTGCGACGAACGGGCCCGCCTGCTGTGCTGGCGCCGGTTGCTGTGACCTTCCTGCTCCTGCAAGTGATGACCCCCTCCTTGGGCCCCGAGTCCCAGCTTGGGGTCGCCACGCACTTCGCCAGTGGCGTGGCTGCGGCGCTGCTGGGGGCATGGCTCGTCGCTGACGAGGTCCGGGAAGTCACGCTGAGCCGGCGCCTCGCAGCGCTCGTCGTGGACCTGCGCCACGCTCCGGCGCCCGGGCACTTCGCCGAGGCCTTCGGAAC
>CAVOXI010000002.1:0-2500 GCA_963700395.1 uncultured Actinomycetes bacterium
AGGCGGGTGCCCGATCCGAACGCGGGGCACGACCGCGGTCCTCCGACGGCCGCCCAGCGCCACTGGGGCGCGAACCAGCACCTGAGCTCGACCCGGAGGAACGGGAATCCGGCGCCTTCCGGCCCGGACTCGATGGGGGACGCGAACTCGACGATCTGCTCGAACCGGAGGACGTGCTGGATGGGGGACGTGAGCTCGACGAGCTGCTCGACCCGGTCGCTCTTGCAGACGACGGCCTGGAGCTTCCGGACGTGGACCGAGGAGCCCCGGACGACCCCTTCGAGCCAGAAGCCCGCTTCCCCGAAGACGACGACCGTTCGCTCCCGGCGGGCGACGACCCACCGCTGGACCGGGGCTTGCCGGCACCCGAGGAGGGGGGTCGCGACCCACCGCCCTCGCCATCCTGGGAGCCGCCGCTGCCGCCCGACCGACTTGAACCACCTGACGACCCCGCGACCCCCCGGAGCCACTGGAAGAACTGCGAGGGGATCCCCCACCGGATTGCTTGTCGCTCATTGACCATCCCTCTCGACCGGGTCAGCCTACCGAGGTCCGCGCCTCTGCTGCCCCACTTCACCGGAGCACAGCGCACCCCGATCCCTTCCTCCAGCACTCCGAGGCACGGCAGCCGATCGCACTTCCAGCCCAAAGCAAAAAGGGCCACCCCAATGGGGCGGCCCTTTTTGAAAGAATGTCCGGCAGCGTCCTACTCTCCCACAAGGTCCCCCTTGCAGTACCATCGGCGCTGAGAGGCTTAGCTTCCGGGTTCGGAATGGGACCGGGCGTTTCCCTCTCGCTATGACTGCCGAAACTCTATTGAGATATGATCCCCGACCGTATCTCGGGAACCGCACAGTGGACGCAAACATAAGAAATGATTGTGAGTGGACAAGTCCTCGGCCTATTAGTACCGGTCAGCTGCACACGTTGCCGTGCTTCCACTTCCGGCCTATCAACCCAGTAGTCTACTGGGGGCCTTACCAGGTCAACCCTGTGGGAGTCCTCATCTTGGAGCGTGCTTCCCGCTTAGATGCTTTCAGCGGTTATCACTTCCGAACGTAGCCAACCAGCCGTGCCCTTGGCAGGACAACTGGCACACCAGAGGTTCGTCCATCCCGGTCCTCTCGTACTAGGGATAGCCCTCCTCAAGACTCCTGCGCGCGTGGCGGATAGGGACCGAACTGTCTCACGACGTTCTAAACCCAGCTCGCGTACCGCTTTAATGGGCGAACAGCCCAACCCTTGGGACCTACTCCAGCCCCAGGATGCGACGAGCCGACATCGAGGTGCCAAACCATGCCGTCGATATGGACTCTTGGGCAAGATCAGCCTGTTATCCCCGGGGTACCTTTTATCCGTTGAGCGACACCGCTTCCACATGCCGGTGCCGGATCACTAATCCCGACTTTCGTCCCTGCTCGACCCGTCGGTCTCACAGTCAAGCTCCCTTGTGCATTTACACTCGACACCTGATTGCCAACCAGGCTGAGGGAACCTTTGGGCGCCTCCGTTACATTTTAGGAGGCAACCGCCCCAGTTAAACTACCCACCAGGCACTGTCCCTGATCCAGATCATGGACCGAGGTTAGACATCCAATACGATCAGAGTGGTATTTCAACGTTGACTCCACCCGAACTGGCGTCCGAGCTTCAAAGTCTCCCACCTATCCTACACAAACCGAATCGAACACCAATACCAAGCTATAGTAAAGGTCCCGGGGTCTTTCCGTCCTGCCACGCGTAACGAGCATCTTTACTCGTAGTGCAATTTCGCCGAGTTCATGGTTGAGACAGCGCGGAAGTCGTTACGCCATTCGTGCAGGTCGGAACTTACCCGACAAGGAATTTCGCTACCTTAGGATGGTTATAGTTACCACCGCCGTTTACTGGCGCTTAAGTTCTCAGCTTCGACCCGAAGGCCTAACCGGTCCCCTTAACGTTCCAGCACCGGGCAGGCGTCAGTCCATATACGTCGTCTTGCGACTTTGCATGGACCTGTGTTTTTAGTAAACAGTCGCTTCCGCCTGGTCTCTGCGACCACTGCCAGCTTCGGGAGTAAATCCCTACACCGGCCTTGGTCCCCCTTCTCCCTAAGTTACGGGGGTATTTTGCCGAGTTCCTTAACCATGATTATCTCGATCGCCTTAGTATTCTCTACCTGACCACCTGTGTTGGTTTGGGGTACGGGCCGCCATAACACTCGCTAGAGGCTTTTCTTGACAGCATGGGATCACTGACTTCGCCTAATCGGCTCCCTGTCCCGTCTCAGGCACATGAGGTGCGGATTTGCCTACACCTCGCCCTACGCGGTTAGCCCGGGACTACCATCGCCCGGGATCAGCTGCCCTCCTGTGTCACCCCATCGCTTGCCTACTGCCACTCTGGTTCGCGCGCTCCACATCGCAGTCCGAAGACCGCTCCGCTTCAGGCGCTTAGCATCGGTGGGTTCAGCATGGGCGTGTTAAAGCGGGTACGGGAATATCAACCCGTTGTCCATCGA
>CAVOXI010000002.1:7500-365287 GCA_963700395.1 uncultured Actinomycetes bacterium
CCGTCAGGGTCTGGGCGAGGTGTCCGACATGCAGGCTCGGGGCCGTGGGATCGAACCCGCAGTAGAGCGTGATCGGCCCCCTGGCCAGCTCGGCGCGCAAGGCATCGAGGTCCGTGCTGTGCGCGATCAATCCCCGCCACGCCAGGTCGTCGAGCACCGAGGCGCCATCGAACGACCCCCGATCAGATGGTGGCGGGGTGACTGTCATGACGCGCATTCTCCCGCATCGCTGGCGCGACCCGCGACTATCGCTGCAATGGGACAGGATTCGCCCTGGCCCAGGCCGACCACTGCGCTGCCTGCACCCGGACGGCCGCGAGCTGCTCGGCGACCCTGATCGGCGCCGTCCCCCCATAGCGCGACCGGGCGTCCACCGCTGCTTGGGCGGTCAGCCGGTCACGCACCTCGGGGGTGAGCTGCGGGGAGATCCCGACGAGCTCAGAATCGGTGAGGTCCCACAGCTCGACGCCGCGGACCTCGGCCGCGCGCACGCAGGCACCGGAGATCTCGTGCGCCTCACGGAACGGCACGCCCCGCTGGACGAGCCACTCGGCGATCTCGGTGGCCAGCGCGAACCCCTCCGGGGCGCTGGCGGCCATGCGCGCGGTGTCGAAGCGCAGCGTCGCCACGTTGCCGGCCATCGCCGGGAGGACCAGCAGCAGCGTCTCCACGGCGTCGAACGTCGGCTCCTTGTCCTCCTGCAGGTCGCGGTTGTAGGCGAACGGCAGGCCCTTGAGGGTGGCCAGCAGCCCGGTGAGGTTCCCGATGAGCCGCCCGGACTTGCCGCGCGCCAGCTCGGCGATGTCGGGGTTCTTCTTCTGCGGCATGATCGAGGAGCCGGTTGACCACGCGTCGTCGAGGACCGCCCAGCCGAACTCGCGTGAGGCCCACAGGCAGATCTCCTCGCCAAGGCGCGAGAGGTGCACCCCGACCATCGCCGCGACGAAGAGGAACTCGGCGACGAAGTCGCGATCGCTCACGGCGTCGATCGAGTTGGCGATCGCGCCCGTGAATCCCAGCTCGAGGGCCACGGCCTGAGGATCGAGCTCGAGGGCTGAGCCGGCCAGCGCCCCGGCGCCCAGCGGCGACAGCGCGGCCCGCACGTCCCAGTCCGCCAAGCGGTCGAGGTCGCGGCCGAAGGCGTGGGCGTGCTTGGCCAGCTCGTGGCCGAAGGACACCGGCTGGGCATGCTGGAGGTGCGTGAACCCGGGCGCCGGGCAGTGGATGTGCGCCTCGGCCTGATCTGTCAGCGCCACGACGAGATCGACGAGCGCACCAGCAATCGCACGTGACTGGTCGCGCAGGTAGAGGCGCAGGTCCGTGGCCACCTGGTCGTTGCGGCTGCGCCCGGCGCGCAGCTTGCCGCCGACCGGGCCGAGCAGCTCGAGGAGCCCGCGCTCGATGGCCGTGTGGACGTCCTCGTCGTCCGGGGTGGCCACGAACGTGCCGGCGGACACCTGCGCCGCCAAGGTGTTGAGCGCCGTCAGGACCTGGTCGTACTCCTCGGCATCGAGCAACCCGGCCCGGCGCAGGACGCCCGCGTGGGCACGCGTCTGCAGCAGGTCGTACGGCGCGAGGCGCCAGTCGAACTGCACGGAGAGGCTCAGCGCGGCCATCTCCGGGGAAGGTCCACCGGTGAAGCGACCGCCCCAGAGCCGGGTCGGGCTGCCCTGTCCGGCCCCGACCTCATCGGGGGGCTGGGTCACTCGACGCTCCGCCCGATGCGCAGGTCGCGGGCTGCCGCCATCTTCGAGGGCAGGCCCCAGAGCTCGATGAAGCCCTTGGCCAGCGACTGGTCGAACGTGTCGCCGGTGTCGTAGGTCGCCATCCCGAAGTCGTACAGCGACTCCGGCGACCTGCGGCCGGTGACCGTCGCGCGTCCCCCGTGCAGGGTCATCCGGACGTCGCCGCTGACCGACTCGTTGAGCTCGTCGAGGAATCCACCGAGGGCGCGGCGCAGGGGCGAGAACCACAGGCCGTCGTACACGAGCTCGGTCCAGCGCTGCGTCACTCCACGTCCGTAGCGGGCCAGGTCGCGCTCCACGGTGACGGCGGCGAGCTCCTGGTGGGCCGTGATCAGCGCAATCGCGCCGGGGGCCTCGTAGACCTCACGGCTCTTGATCCCCACCAGCCGGTCCTCGACCATGTCCAGCCGGCCCACGCCCTGGGCGCCGGCGCGGGTGTTGAGCTCCTGGATCACCTCGAGCATGGACAACGTCCGGCCGTCGAGGGCGACAGGGACGCCCGACGCGAACGTGATGACGACCTCGTCCGCGTCACGCGCGACGGTGGGGTCCTGCGTGTAGGCGTAGATGTCCTCGATCGGGCCGTTCCAGATGTCCTCCAGGAAGCCGGTCTCGATCGCTCGACCCCAGACGTTCTGGTCGATGGAGTACGGCGACTTCTTGGTGACGTCGATCGGAAGGTCGTGGGCCTCGGCGTAGTCGATCGCCTTGTCGCGGGTCAGGGCGAGGTCGCGCACCGGCGCGATGCACGTGAGGTCGGGGGCGAGGTTGGTGATCCCGACCTCGAAGCGCACCTGGTCGTTGCCCTTGCCGGTGGACCCGTGGCTGACCACGGTTGCGCCGTGCTTGCGCGCCGTCGCCACCAGGTGCTTGACGATCGTGGGGCGGGACAGCGCCGAGACCAGCGGGTAGCGGTCCATGTAGAGCGCGTCGGCCTTCAGGGCGGGGAGGCAGTAGTCGTCGGCGAACTCGGCACGTGCGTCGACGACCTCGGACTCGACGGCGCCGCACGCCAGCGCACGCTCGCGGATGACGTCGAGGTCCTCCCCGTCCTGACCGACGTCGACCGCACAGGCGATCACCTCGGCACCGGTCTGCTCGGCGATCCATCCGATCGCCACGGACGTGTCCAGCCCACCCGAGTAGGCCAGTACGACGCGCTCAGCCATGTCATCTCCCTGTCGGTTCGTGCGCGCTTCCGCGCTCCTGGGCCCAGTATACGCATATGCGTATGCACTGGCTCCCCGCCCCTCGACAGCCGCTGGGCAGCCGGCGAGGGGGTGCTTGCGGTGCCACCAGGTCCGGTCCACGCGGCAAGGGCGCAGATCCGCGCATTGCGCGCCACGCCGACCAGGACTCGGGCACTCTCGGCCACCGGCGGCTCGGAACGCGCAGGCCCCCGTGGGGATGGCGCGGAATGCGCGGCTCGGTCAGCGGCGGGCGAGCAGCACGTGGCCGCGTCAGCGGCGGGGGTCGATCAGGGTGAGGATCGCGGTCGCGACGGCGCCTCCGCCATCGGGCGCGCGGGTGATCAGGATGACCGTGTCGTCGCCGGCGACGGTGCCGATCACGTCCGGCCAGTCGGAGCGGTCGATCGCTGAGGCGAGGTACTGCGCCCCTCCTGGGGGGGTGCGCAGCACCACGATGTTGGCCGAGCTGTCGACGCCGACGAGCACGTCCTGGGCGACCTTGGCCAGGCGCGCGATGGAGTCGGTGTCCGGCGCGTGCGGGCGGGTGTCCCCGCCCTCGGCAGGCACGGCGTACACCTGCTCGCCGGAGTCGGTGCGCGACCTTCACCGCGCCGAGCTCGTCGAGGTCGCGCGACAGGGTTGCCTGGGTGACCGCGAACCCATCGTCGGCGAGCAGGCCGGCGAGGGCCGCCTGTGAACCGACAGGTACGCGGTCGAGGAGCTCGACGATCCGGCGGTGACGCGCGGCGCGCGTGTTCGGGATGGTCACGGTGCGGCCTCCGTCGACGGGTCGGCGCTGGCGCCGGGATGGGCGGTGTCGCCCAGCGCGGCATCGGCGTCCGGCCCGGTGGTGGAAGGCGCCGGGCGATCGTCCGCCTCGGCCGGCTGCGGCTGTGAGGTCTCGATCGCGAGGGCCAGGATCTCGATGCCGTGGGCCACCTCGTCAGGGGTGATGTTCAGTGGCGGCGCCAGCCGGACCACGTCCGGGGCGGCGGCGTTGACCAGCACGCCGGCGTCTCGCGCCGCGGCCTCGACAGCCCGGGCGAACGGCCCGGCCAGCACGATGCCGAGGAGCAGGCCGGCACCACGAACCTCGGCCACGCCGACGACCGGCGCCAGGCCGGCGCGGAACTGCGCACCCCGTTCGGTGGCATTCGTGAAGAGGTCCTCAGCCACGATCGTGTCGAGCACTGCCAGCGCCGCGGCGGCGCTGATCGGGTTGCCGCCGAAGGTGGATCCGTGCGCACCCGGGGTGAACTCCGGCGTGGTCGGGTTCCCGAGCCGGATCATGGCACCGATCGGCAGGCCACCGCCGAGGCCCTTGGCCAGGGTGACGATGTCGGGACGTATCCCCCGGTTCCCGGGGGCCGTGTGGGCCAGGAAGCGTCCGGTGCGCCCGATCCCGGTCTGGACCTCGTCGAGGATGAGCAGCGCCCCGGAGTCCCGGGTGATCCGACGAGCTGCTGCGAGGTAGTCCTCGGGGGGGACCACGACTCCGGCCTCACCCTGGATGGGCTCGAGGATGACGGCCGCTGTCTGCTCGTCCACCAGCGAGGCAAGCGCGTCGGCGTCGCCGTAGGGAACGAAGTCCACGTCACCGGGCAGCGGCCGGAAGGGGTCAGCCTTCGCGGGCTGGCCGGTGAGGGCCAGCGCCCCCATGGTGCGTCCGTGGAAGCCGTTCCTCGCCGCGACCATGCGAGTGCGGCCGGTCAGGCGTGCGAGCTTGAACGCCGCTTCGTTCGCCTCGGCCCCCGAGTTGCAGAGGAACACCTGCGCACCACCGCTCGGGTCCGCGATCAGCGCCAACCGTTCACAGAGCTCAAGGGCGGGCAGGGTGATCGCGAGGTTCGAGGTGTGCCCCAGCGTGCGGACCTGCGCAGTGACGGCGGCCACCAGCGCCGGGTGGGCGTGACCCAGCGAATTCACGGCAATGCCGCCCAGGAGGTCCAGGTAGCGCCGCCCGGTGTCGTCGGTGACCCATGCGCCCTGCCCGGAGACCAGGGTGATCGGCGGGGTGCCGTAGTTGTCCTGCATGACGGCCTGCCACCGCGAGGCCGCATCGCCCGGAGTCGCCGGCCCCCGCGGGTCACTCACCGGACACCTCGGCAGGTGCCTCGTCCGGCAGCACCATGGTCCCGATGCCCTCGGTGGTGAACACCTCGAGCAGCAGGCTGTGCGGCAGGCGGCCGTCGATCACGTGGGCCCGCTCGACGCCACCGAGGACCGCGCGCAGGCAGGCCTCCATCTTCGGGGCCATCCCGGAGTCGAGGGTGGGCAGCAGCGTGGCCAGCTCGGTTGCCCGGATCTCGGCCACCAGGGAGTCGCGGTCCGGCCAGTCGGCGAAGAGGCCCTCGACGTCGGTGAGCACCACCAGCTTCTGCGCGCCGAGCGCCACGGCCAGCGCCGAGGCGGCGGTGTCGGCGTTGACGTTGAGCACCTGGCCGTCCTCGGCGACGCCGATGGTGGAGATCACCGGGATGAAGCCGTCGTCGAGCAGGCTCGTGACGAAGTCCGGACGCACCTCGGTGACGTCGCCGACGAGGCCGAGGTCGATGGGCTAGACCGTCGGCAGCCACGGTGCGCGCCTCCGCGGCGAACAGGTGCGCGTCCTCCCCCGAGATCCCGACCGCGAGGGGACCGTGGGCGTTGACCAGCCCGACCAGCTCGCGCTGGACCTGGCCCGTGAGCACCATGCGCACCACCTCCATGACCTCCGGCGTTGTCACGCGCAACCCCGCCCGGAACTCGCTGACGATCCCCAGCCTGGCCAGCATCGCGTTGATCTGCGGGCCACCGCCGTGCACCACGACGGGGCGCAGCCCGGCCAGGCGCAGGAAGACGACGTCCTCGGCGAAGGCACGCTGCAGCGCTGAGGAGGTCATCGCGTTGCCGCCGTACTTGACCACGACTGTGGCGCCCTTGAAGCGCTCGAGCCATGGCAGCGCCTCAGCCAGCACCTCGGCCTTCGTCAGCGCGTCGGCGGTGGGCACCGCGCGGGACCTGCTCATCAGGGCTCCTCGGGGGCAGTCTGGGGTGGACGGGACGGTGTGCCGGCGCGCCGGCCGGGGCAGGGATCAGGTGGAGTAGGCGGAGTTCTCGTGGACGTACATGGCGGTGAGGTCGTTGGTCCAGAGGGTCGCCCCGGCGTCACCGACCCGCAGGTCGATCGTGATCGTGACCTCCCGGCCGGACATGTCCACCTCATTGCGGTCGCCGAACGCGGCCCCGTCGCGGCATACGAGCACACCGTTGATCGCCACGTCGATCGCGTCGGGCTCGAACGCGGCGTCGGTGGTGCCGACCGCGGACAGGATCCGTCCCCAGTTGGGGTCCTCGCCGTGGATCGCGCACTTGAGCAGGTTGCTGCGCGAGACGGCACGTGCGGCCGTGACGGCGTCGTCCTCGGTGGCGGCGTTCACGACGTCGATCCGGATGTCCTTGGTCGCACCCTCGGCGTCGCCGATGAGCTGGCGGGCCAGGGACGCGCACGTCGCCCGGACGGCGGCGGCGAACGCGGCCATGTCCGGGGCGATCCCTGTGGCTCCAGAGGCGAGCAGCAGGACGGTGTCGTTGGTCGACATGCAGCCGTCGGAGTCGATGCGGTCGAAGGTGGTCCGGGTCGCTGCGCGAAGGGCCGCGTCCAGGTCAGCGGCATCGACCACGGCGTCGGTCGTGAGCACCACGAGCATGGTGGCCAGGCCGGGGGCGAGCATGCCAGCACCCTTGGCCATCCCGCCGACGGTCCAGCCGTCCGGGTGGGTCGTCGCGGCCAGCTTGGGCACCGAGTCGGTGGTCATGATGGCCTCGGCCGCAGCCGAGCCCCCGTCGTCGGACAGTGCCGCAGCTGCGGCTCCGGCGCCGGCCAGGAGCAGGTCCATCGGCAGGCGCTCGCCGATCAGGCCGGTGGAGCAGACAGCCACCTCGATGGGGGCGACGCCGAGCAGTCTCGGCAACGTGCTCGGCCGTGTGGTGCGTGTCGGCGAAGCCCGCCGGACCGGTGCAGGCATTCGCCCCACCGGAGTTGAGGATGACCGCACGGAACCGTCCCGTGCGTGCGCACTGGGCGGTCCAGAGCACGGGCGCCGCCTTGAACCGGTTGGAGGTGAACACGCCCGCCGCATCATGGCGCGGTCCGTCGTTGACGACCAGCGCGACGTCCGGTCGTCCCGAGGCCTTGAGCCCTGCCGCCAGTCCGGCGGCGCGGAACCCCTCGGGAGCCGTGACGCCACCGGACCCCGGACCTGCTGTGGTCAGCAGGGAGAACCCGGGCTGGGGTTCGGGGTGGGTTGGCGGTCATGGGGCGACTCCGTTCACGGGAAGTCCGAGGGCCTCGGGCAGCCCGAGGATCCTGTTGGCGTTCTGCAGGGCCTGGCCGGCCGCACCCTTGACGAGGTTGTCCTCGGCGGCGATCACCGTGGTGCGCCCCGAGTGCGGATCCGTGGCCACCTGCAGGTGCACGCTGTTCGACCCGACGGTGGCCGCGGTGCTCGGCATCCGGCCCGCGGGCAGGACGTGCACGAACGGCTCCGCGTCGTAGGCGGCGTGCAGCGCGTCGCGCAGGGTCGCCTCGTCGACATCCGGGCCGGTGCGCGCGGTGCAGGTCGCGAGGATCCCCCGCGGCATCGGGGCCAGCGTCGGGGTGAACAGCATCGTCACCGGCTCCCCCGCCGCCGAGGACAGCGCCTGCTCCATCTCCGGGGTGTGCTGGTGGGTCCCGCCCACCTTGTACGGGCTCATGGAGCCCATGACCTCGCTGCCCAGGAGCGACTCGGTCGCCTTCCGCCCGGCACCGGAGGTGCCCGAGGCGGCCACCACCACGATGTCGGCCGGCTCGACCAGGCCGGCCGCGAGCAGCGGGGCCAGGGACAGCGCCACGGCGGTGGCGTAGCAGCCCGGGTTGGCCACCCGCGCCGCCCCGACCAGCCGGTCGCGCTGGCCGGGCAGCTCGGGCAGCCCGTAGGGCCAGGCGCCCGCGTGCGGCGTGCTGCCGTAGTAGCGGTCCCAGGCTCCACCGTCCGCGAGGCGGAAGTCGGCACCGAGGTCCACGATCGGCAGGCCCGCGGGCAGGGCGGCGACCAGCGCGGCGGACTCACCGTGCGGCAGGGCCATCAGGATGAGGTCGGCCTGGGCGAGGGTGTCGGCGTCGGTCGGGACGAAGCTCCGGCCGGCCAGCGACACCAGCTGCGGGTGGGTCTCGGTCACCGGATGGCCTGCGCGGTTGCCGGCCGCCATCGGACCGAGCGCCAGC
Organism: uncultured Actinomycetes bacterium; assembly: GCA_963700395.1. Classification (GTDB taxonomy): domain Bacteria; phylum Actinomycetota; class Actinomycetes; order S36-B12; family CAIYMF01; genus Prado023. Next base: position 15,684 of record CAVOXI010000002.1, read on the forward strand.
TCGGGGTGCACCGACACGAGGCGGAGCAGCTCACCCCCGGCGTACCCGGAGGCCCCGGCGATCGACACGATGTAGGTCACGGATGGAGTATACGCATATACGGATACAGCGTCCTCTGCCCCAACGCGACCACGCCGGGACCGCCCGCCGGCACGGCCACGTCGCTTGCCGCTCGGGCCTACTCGAGGGCCATCGGCGCCGGCTCGCCCAGCGCCTCGGCCTCGCCCTCCTGGCGGGTCCGCAGCGGGACCTCGGGGATCAGGAACGCCACCAGGAACGCCACCACCAGGAACGGGATGGCGGTCAGGAACACGTCGTGCAGGGCCAGCACGAACGCCTGCAGCACCGGCTCCTTGACCTGGGGCGGCAGTGCCTGGATGGCACGCACGTCGCCCATGGAGCGCCCCGACGCCACTCGCGCCGCCCGGAGCCCCCGCGAACGCCTCCGCGAGGTAGTGCGCCAGGCGGGTGCTCAGCACGGCCCCGAAGATGGCGGTGCCGAACGCGCCACCCATCGAGCGGAAGAAGGTCACCGAGGAGGTGGCCACGCCGAGGTCGCGGAACGCGACGTCGTTCTGGACGGCGGTGACGACCGTCTGCATCGTGAAGCCGAGGCCGGCACCGAGCAGGAAGATGCTCAACGCGAACGAACCGTAGGACGAGCCGATCGCCAGGCGGCTGAGCATGACCATCGCCCCCAGGGTGATGGCTGCGCCGATGATCGGGAAGATCTTGTACCGGCCGTACTTGGTGACCAGCAGGCCCGACCCGATCGAGGTGAGGAAGATGCCCACGACCATCGGGAGCAGCGCGAGGCCGGACTCGGTCGGCGAGTAGCCCTTGACGACCTGCAGGTAGAACGGCAGGTAGATGATCCCGCCGAACATCGCCATGCCCATGATCGCCACGAACAGGACCGACCAGCGGAACACCCGGCCCCTGAACAGGCGCATCGGGATGATCGGCTCCTCGGCACGGAGCTCGACGAACACGAACGCGACGGCCAGCAGCAGCCCACCGATGAGCAGGGCGAGGCTGAGCGGGTCGCTCCAGCCGTAGGCCGGGCCGGCCCACGAGGTGTAGAGCAGCAGCGACGTGACCGAGCCGACGATGACCGCCGCACCCAGGTAGTCGATCGTGTGGTCGCGGCGGACGAGAGGCATGTGCAGGGCGCGTGAGGTGATGAACAGGGCTGCCAGGCCGATCGGGATGTTCAGCCAGAAGATCCAGCGCCATCCGGGGCCGTCGGTGAAGAACCCGCCGAGCAGGGGCCCGGCGACGCTCGAGACGCCGAACACGGCTCCGAACATGCCCTGGTACTTGCCGCGCTCACGCGGCGGGATGATGTCGCCGATGATGGCCAGCGACAGGGCCATCAGGCCACCGCCGCCCAGGCCCTGCACGGCACGGCCGCCGATGAGCATGGCCATCGAGGTCGAGGCCCCCGCGATCACGGAGCCGACCAGGAAGATGACGATCGCGGCCTGGAACATCGGCCGGCGGCCGTACAGGTCCGAGATCTTGCCCCACAGGGGGGTCGAGGCCGTCGAGGTCAGCAGGTAGGCGGTGACCACCCAGGACAGGTGCTCCAGCCCGCCGAGGTCCGAGACGATCGTCGGCAGCGCGGTGCCGACGATGCTCTGGTCGAGGGCGGCCAGGAACATGCCGGCCATCAGGCCGATGAGGACCTGGATGATCTCGCGATGGCTCAGGTAGGACGGGCCGGATGGGACTGCGGGCGGGGTGGTCCCGGCCGGCGATGCGGCGGCTGCCGGACGGCCGGACTGCGGAACAGTCTCGTTGCTCATGGGTTCTCCTTGTGCGCGCCGAGTGCGGCGGCAAGCTTGTTGAGCAGGCGGACCAGGTCGGTCCGCTCGCTCGGCGGTGAAGTCGTGATGTCGCGGCCCGCAGGGTCTCGCGGTGGGTGCGAACCCGGTCCATGAGGAATGCCATCCCCGAGGAGGTGATCGTCAGCACGGTGGCGCGTCCGTCATCGGGGTCACGGGACGCCTCGACGAGGCCCTCCCCGACCAGGAAGCGGACATGCCTGCTGACCGTGGAGGCGTCGAGGCCCAGAGCCTCGGCCAGGGCTGCCTGCCGCGAGGCGCCGTAGGCCGCCAGGTGGTGCAGGACGGGGAAGGCGCCGGGATCCACGCCGGCTGCACTCGCGTGGAGCCCACGCTTGACGGCGGCGATGGACATGAGGATCTCGTCCTCAGCACACTCGGGAACCCACGCGTCGGTCACCGGAGAAGGAAACCATAGTTGCATGCAGCATGCAACTATTCTTCCCGGCCCACCGGCGCCCGCCCCCGGTGTCAGGGCGAGGCGGCCAGGGCCTTGGCCAGCATCGCCTCACGGTCGTCGCGGACGTGGATGAACCGGCCGCTGAGGGCATCGAAGCGTCCGCTCGCCAGGTCAGCGACCAGGTGGGCGACCGCGGAGGTCGGCAGGTACGCCGATTCGGGCATCTGGGCGAGGTCGGGGCGATGCGCCAGGAGGGCGTCGGGCCAGCGGGTCATGTCCGTGTGCACCATCCCGGGGCTGATCGTGAAGACCGAGACACCGGTCCCGGCCAGCTCCGCGGCCACGCTGGACACCAGGTGCGAGACGGCCGACTTGCTGGCGCCGTAGGCCGAGGTCCAGGGTGAGGGGAACCTGCCCATCCCCGACGACATGACGACCACCCGCCCGCTGCCCCGCCCGACCATCGCCGGGACGACGTCGCGCATCGTGGTGAAGACGCCTCGGACGTTGACCTCCATGTCGTGCCACCACTGGTCGGGGTCCGCCGCCCACGTCGGGCCGACCGACGTGAGGGACCCGGCGTTGGCGACCACGAGGTCGGGGGTCCGCCAGATCGCGTGGAGCGCTGCGACGGCCTGCGCCATCGCCGTGCCGTCGGTGACGTCGGCGACCAGCGGCAGGACCTGGTCGGGCGGGGATGCGAGCGCGAGGCCCGTGAGCAGTTCGACGTCGCGGCCGAGGGCAGCCACCCGCCACCCCCGCGCGAGGAGGTCCTCGGCGAGCGGCCCGACCGATCCCCCGGGACGCCCCGGTGACCATGGCCACAGGCATGTCAGCCACGTCGATCCTCCATCTCCCAGGGAGTTGCCACGGACGCGTCACCCTATCCATCGAGCAGCAGTGCCCGCTGCTATGAGTCGTCCTCATCGCCCGAATCGAGCTCCCCCTGCCGCCGAAGCGCCCGCCGCTCCTTGCGCTCCAGCCGCGCACGCTGCTCCTCGACCCGGTCGCCGCGGGTCACGACCAGGCGCAGGAAGTTCAGGCCGGTCCCCAGCATGACGAAGACGGGCCAGGGGAAGCCACCCCCACCGGATGTCACCCCCCAGATCACCCAGCAGACGATGGAGGCGGACAGGAACCCCCAGGCCGCCTCCCGGAGGTCCGACTTGTAGGCAGCGACTGCGCGGGCCTGGACGGCGGCAGGATCCCCGGCGGCCTCAACCCGGCGCGCGGGGAGCCCGGACACCGGGACCAGGTCGGAGATGAGCGCCGGGAGCTCTGCGAGCGTCCGGACACCCAGGACCGACTCGCTGCGCTGGTCGAACTCCTCGCGGGTGAGCCGTCCGTCTGCGTACGCGCCAGCCAGCAGGCCGTGCACGACATCTCGGTCCGCGTCAGAGGCACGCAGGCCTCCGTTCTGCGGATTGCGGGGGTCCAACGCGAACTCGTCCCAGACTGAGGCCGACACCACCTGCGAATCGTAGGCCTGCGCGTGGCCGACGTGCATGGTCATCAACGAGGTGCGGCCGCCCGGCACCGGCCGAGAAGGGGACCGGCTAGGCGCGCAGCACGGCGCCCCACTGCTCGGCCGCCGCATCCAGCGCGTTCCGGCGGACCTCGGCGACCTCCGCAGCCGACAGGGTCCGATCGGGGGCACGCATCCGCAGCGCGAAGGCCAACGACGTGTGGCCCGCGCCGACCTGCTCGCCGGAGTAGGTGTCGAAGAGCCGGACACTCTCCAGGAGATCACCACCCCCGCTGATCAGGGCCTGGCGCACGCCCTCCGCCGGCACGTCGCTGGCGACAACGAGCGCGACGTCCTCCTTGGCGACCGGCATGGTCGAGAACACGGGGGCGGCGGCAGCATCCGGTGCCGCGGCGAGAAGCACATCGAGATCCACCTCGAAGGCGACGCTGCGCGCCGGCAGGCCGAGCGCGCCGATCACCCGCGGGTGCAGCTCGCCGGCGTGCCCGATCGGCTGACCACCGACCGAGAGGACCGCGCAGCGACCTGGATGCCACGGAGCGGTGGAGCCTGCGGCCACGTCGATCACGATGCCCAGCTCCGTGGCGAGGTCACGGACGATCCCGATCGCGTCGGACCAGTCCGCCTGGCGCCCGGCGCCCCACCATCCGTCCCGGTCACGCTCGCCGACCAGGATCCCCGCAGCGTGCCGGGGCTGCTCGGGGAGCAGGGCTTCGAGCGCGGCGACATCGGAGTCGCTCGGGCGACCCGCGACCGACGGCCGCGGTGGTGCGACGGAGCTGCCCGTCCCGGATCCCCGGAACACCAGCCCGACCTCGGAGAGGGCCACCTCCGCGGCACCGCGGCTGAGGTTGCGCCGCGCCGCCGCCACCAGGCCGGGCAGCAGGGTGGTGCGCATGCAGGGCGCCTCGTCGGAGAGCGGGTTGGCCAGCTCGACCGCAGCGGAGCGCGGGTCGTCTGCGGCGATCCCGAGGGCGGTGAGGTCCTGACGCCCGATGAACGGGTAGTTCAACACCTCGACCAGGCCTGAGCCCGCCAGGGAGCGGCCCACCCGTCGGCGCAGCCTCTGGCCTTTCGTCAGGCCGTAGCCGGCGCGGACCAGCGGAAGCGTCGACGGCAGGTTCGAGTACCCCTCGAGGCGCACGACCTCCTCGACGAGGTCGGCCGGGTCGGTCATGTCGGGCCGCCAGGAGGGAGGCGTCACGACCAGCGACGTGCCCTCGACACGCAGTGCCGCACCCACGGACTCCAGCCGGCTGATGGCCTGGTCGGCTGAGATCGACAGGCCGGAGACCCGCTCGGGCAGGTCCGCCGGGATCGTGACCGGCTCGGTCGGGGCCACAGCGTCAATCCTGGAGGTGCCCACGTAGGTGGCGCCGCCGAGCTCGATCAGCAGCGCCGCGGCACGCGCCGACGCGATCGCAGGCAGCTCCGGGTCCACTCCGCGCTCGAAGCGACGGGAAGCCTCGCTGGACAGCTTGTGGCGGCGTGACATCCGCGCCACGGCGTGCGCCGAGAAGTGCACAGCCTCGATCGCGACCGAGTGCGAGTCCGCGTCGATCTCCGACTCGAGGCCGCCCATCGTCCCTGCCAGCGCCAGTGGACCCCGCGGCTCGGCGATCACGATGTCGTCGGCGGTGAGCGTCCGCTTCACGTGGTCGAGGGTCTCCAGGGATTCACCCTCGCCGGCACGCCGGACCGTCAGCGGGCCCGACAGCTTCGACCGGTCGAAGGCATGCAGCGGCTGGCCGAGCTCGAGCATCACGTAGTTGGTGACGTCCACGGCCAGGGACACCGGGCGCATCCCGCAGGCGAGCAGCGCCCGGCGCATCCACTGCGGGCTCGGCGAGGTGGGGTCCAGGCCGGCGATCGAGCGCAGGACGAAGCGGTCGGCGGCGTGCGGATCGGTGATCGAGCAGCCGTGCGGGGACTCCCCCGACGCCGCCGGCAGCAGGGACTCCGGGTCGACGAGGGCAGGATCCGCGAACGGCAGGCCGTATGCGCATGCCACCTCACGCGCGACACCGCGGATGCTCAGGGCGTAGCCACGGTCGGGTGTGACGGCGATGTCGAGCACCTCGTCACCGAGGCCGAGGACGTCGTAGCCCGAGTCGCCGGGAGCCGCGGAGCCCGCGGGCAGGACGATGATCCCGTTGTGGTCGTCACCGAGGGCCAGCTCACGCTCGGAGGTGATCATGCCGTCGGACACCCGACCGTAGGTGGGCCGCGTGGCGATCTCGAACCCACCGGGGAGCACGGCGCCCGGCAGGGCCACGACGACCAGGTCGCCGGCGACGAAGTTGCTGGCGCCGCAGATGATCCCACGCTCGCTCGTGGTGACCCCGTCGACGACCTCGCCGTTGCCGGCGCCGACCTCGACCCGGCAGAACCGGATGGGCTTCTTGAACTCGGTGAGCTCCTCGACGGACAGCACACGTCCGATGACCAACGGGCCGGTCACGTCGGCACCGAGCACGTCCACGGTCTCGACCTCGAGCCCGGCGGCGATCAGGCGCGCGGCGACGTCGCGCCCGGTCTGGTCACCCGGGACCTCGACATGCTGACGGATCCAACTCAGGGGTGCGCGCATGACCTCAGACCTCCGAGCCGAACGCGAGGGTGAACCGGACGTCGCCCTCGACCATGTCACGCATGTCGGTGACCCCGTGGCGGAACATCAGGGTCCGCTCGATGCCCATGCCGAAGGCGAAGCCGGTGTAGCGGTCGGCATCGATGCCGCAGGCCGTGAGCACCCGGGGGTTGACCATGCCGCAGCCGCCCCACTCGATCCAGCCCTCGGACGAGCACGTCCGGCACGGGCGTGCAGGGTCACCGACCGAGGCTCCACGGCACACGAAGCACTGCAGGTCGACCTCGGCGCTGGGCTCGGTGAACGGGAAGTAGCTCGGGCGCAGCCGGGTGACCAGCCCGGCGCCGAACATCGCCGAGGCGAAGTGGTCCAGGGTGCCCTTGAGGTCCGCCATCGTGATGCCCTCGTCGACCACCAGCCCCTCGACCTGGTGGAAGACGGGAGTGTGTGTCGCATCGAGCTCGTCGGTCCGGTAGACCCGCCCCGGGCAGATGACGTAGATGGGCAGCTCGCGCTCCAGCATCGAGCGGACCTGCACCGGCGAGGTGTGCGTGCGCAGCACGACACCACCCTCCGGGGAGCCGACGAAGAAGGTGTCCTGCATGGTGCGCGCGGGATGGTCGGGCGCGATGTTGAGGGCGTCGAAGTTGAACCACTCGGCCTCGACCTCGGGCCCCTCGGCGACCTCGTAGCCCATCGCGACGAACACGTCCTCGACCCGCTCCATCAGGGTGGTCAGGGGGTGCCGGGCTCCTCGGGGGCGCCGGTCGGACGGGAGGGTGACATCGACTGCCTCCTCGACGAGCACGCGCTCGTCACGCTCCGCGGCCAGCACGACCTCACGCTCCTCGAGCGCCCTCTTGACCGCCGCGCGGGCCATGCCCACGCGCTTGCCCGCCTCGGCCTTGGCCGCCGGGGGCAGGGCGCCGATCTCCCGGTTCGCCAGCGCCAGCGGCGAGCGGTCACCAGCGTGCTCGAGGCGGACTGCCTTGAGGGCATCGAGGTCAGGGGCGCCGGCGATCGCCGCGAGGGCTGCCGCTTGGGCCGCTGCGACCGAGTCGTCGGACAGGGCGCTCACCTCGACCGGGTCATAGGTCTTGTTGGGGGCGGACATGGCCTCTTCCGGGTTCGTTCGACAGGCGTGCGGGCAACGGAGGCCGATTCTACCGGCGGCCCGGCCAGGGCCAAGCCCTCCGCGGACCGGGACTCGACACACCCTTTCGCTGGGGTCCCCGGCACCCACCGTTGCCGTCGTTGCATTGCAGACCCGAGGACCCGGCGGGCGACACCGCCTGCACGTCCTGCGTCCGCTGCGGGTCCACGGCCATACTCCGTTCACGAATGGTTCATCCGGCGTTCACCTTGGACGCGGGGGCAGGGAGGGGTACATGCACAGGGAGGTGCACCGGTGAGCGAGCGCCCGTTGCCCGCACAGGCGACGCCCGGCACCGCCGGGCCGGCGGGAGCCGCCTTCGCGGGCCAGCCGGTCGACCGTGCGGCTCCCGCGGTCCACTTCGCGGACCCCGCGCCGGACCCGCCTGACGCCCCACACCTCGCGGACCCCGCGCCCCTCGCGGACCCCGCGCCTCTCGCGGAGGAGGGCCCGGATCTGATCCCGCTTTCCGACGCCTATCACGGGCGGGGGGCCTTCGCCCCACCCACGCGTACCCGGGGGCCCAGTCGGCTGGTCCCGCTGGTCTCCCAGGTCCGCGGTTACTCGAAGGGTCGCTTCCGCGTCGACGCGCTCGCCGGCCTGACCGTCGCAGCGCTGACCCTCCCCTCGGCGATGGCCTACGCCGAGGTCGCCGGCGTGCCCGTGACGACCGGCCTGTACACGTTGATCGCCCCGGTGCTGCTGTACGCCTTCCTCTCCTCCACTCCCCGTACGGTGGTGGGCCCGGAGGGCACGGTCGCGCTGGTGACCGGCGCTGCGGTCGCGCCGCTGGCCGGGGGCGATCCGGCGAAGTGGGTGCTGCTCGTCTCGATGCTGGCGATCATGACCGGCGTCATGTTCCTGATCGCACGGATCGCCAAGATCGGCTGGATGGCCGACTACCTGTCGCAGGCGGTGCTCGTGGGGTACATCGCCGGCGTGGCGATCGTGCTGATCATCGGCCAGATCGGCAAGCTCACCGGGATCCCGTCGGCGGACGGCAACGCCCTTCGCGAGCTGTGGGGCTACGTCACGAACCTCGGCGCGGCCAATCCCGCGACCCTGGCGATCGGCCTCGGCTCGATGGCCGTCCTCGTGGTGATGCGCCGGGTGCTCCCGACCTGGCCCTCGGCGCTGATCGTGGTCGTGCTGGGCATCGCCGTGGCCTGGGGACTGGACCTGGCAGCCGACGGGGTGGCGCTGGTCGGGGAGGTGCCGTCCGGCCTGCCGCCCCTGGAGATCCCCGCCGTGGGCCTGGCCGATGTGCAGTCGCTGATCGTTCCGGCCCTGGGCATCTTCCTGGTCAGCTTCTCCGACGCGATCCTCATCTCCCGGGCGATCGCCGCGAAGAACCACGAGACCGTCGACGCCAACCAGGAGCTGTTCGCCTTCGGCACCTCGAACATCGCAGCGGGCCTCACCGCCGGGATGCCGATCGGCGCCAGCGGCTCGCGCACTGCAGTGAACGACTCGATGCGGGTGACAAGCCAGGTCGGTGGACTGGTCAACGCCCTCACGGTGGGCGTGATCCTGCTCTTCCTCACCGAGCCGATCCAGTACCTGCCGACTGCCGTCCTGGCCTCCATCATCATCGTGGCCTCCGTGGGCATCATCGAGGCCAGTGCCTGGGTGACCCTGCGCCGCAGCAGCCGCGCCGAGGTGCTCATCGCGGTCGTGACGATGCTCCTGGTGCTCAGCGTCGGAGTCCTGGAGGCACTGTTCGTGGCCGTCTTCCTGTCGATGGCCGACGTCGTCCGCAGGGTGGCCAACCCGCATGACGCGGTCCAGGGCTACGTGCCGAGCATCGACCGCTTCGGCAACGTCGAGAGCCATCCGGACGCCGAGGTCATCCACGGGATCGTGATCTACCGGCTGGACGACCGGATCTTCTTCGCCAACTGCCAGCGGGTCAATGCGAGGATCTGGTCGGCGATCTCCGGGGCGCCCAAGCCGGTCCTCTGGCTCGTCTTCGACGTCGCGGGCGTGCCCGACACCGACTCCGCCGCCCAGGCTGCGCTCCTCGACCTCAAGCGCGGCCTCGACACAGCGGGGATCGGCCTGGTGTTCGCCACGATGCGCGAGACCCTGCGCGTGGACCTGGCCGAGGGGCAGGTGCTCGACCCCATCGGTGAGGAGAACATCTTCGAGACGGTGGAGGCCGCCGTCAGCGCGTGCCAGGCCCGGATGACTGCAGCAGCGGTCCCGGAGGGCCGAGCGCCGGAGGGCTAGGAGGAGTCCGCGACCCGAGCCTTGGCGTACAGGCACACCGCGGCCGCCGTGGCCAGGTTGAGGCTCTCAGCTCGACCGAGCAGCGGAATCCGCACCACGTGATCCACGGCCCTGAGGACCTCGGCGGGCAGGCCGTGAGCCTCGTTGCCGAGCACCCAGCCGATCCGCCCGGCGAGCACCCCCTCGCGCTCGGCGACGAACAGGTCGGTCGACTCCGGTGTCACGTCCGCGGCCAGGGTCCGGTAGCCCGCCGCCCGCAGCGCGGTGATGGCATCGAGGGTCTGTCCCGCCTCGACGACGGGCAGGTGGAACAACGATCCGGCCGTGGCGCGCACGCACTTGGGGTTCGTCGGGTCGACCGAGCGCGCGGACAGCGCGACCCCGATGGCGCCGGCCGCATCCGCGACGCGGATCAGGGCCCCGGCGTTGCCCGGGTCCGACATCTCATGGGCGAGCACCAGCTGGCCCGGCCCCGCGACGCCCGTCACGTCATCGAATGTCGCGGGATCCCAACGGCACACCGCGACCACGCCCTGCGGCGTCTGGGCGGAGACCAGCCCGGCGAACCCCGCGGCATCGACCACGTGTGGCGCCACACCCGCGGCATGCGACGCCGTCACCACGTCCCGGGGACGATCGACCCAGCCCTCCTCGACGAACAGCTCGAGGACCACTCCGGCGATCAGGGCCTCGCGGACCGCCTGCGGCCCCTCCGCCAGGAACAGCCCGCGCGCACGGCGGTACTTGGCCACCGTGAGCTGCCGGGCGTCGCGCACTCGCGCCGAGCGAGCGCTCAGGACGGGCTCGACGTCAGGCATGGCGCCAAGCATGTCAGGTTCCCCGGACGCCCCCGCCGGTGCCGGCGGCGTCCCGGCGCCACCGAGTCATGCCCCGCGACGCGCAAGGGCCCCGCCCCTCCGAATCGGGAGGACGGGGCCCACGGGCCGACTGGGTCGGCCTGACGACCGGTCGGTCAGGCAGCCGGGGTCGAGGCGGGCAGCGCAGCGCGCGCCGTCTCGACCAGCGAGGCGAAGGCCGCCTCGTCGTTCACGGCCAGCTCGGCCAGCATGCGGCGATCGACCTCGACACCCGCGGCCTTCAGGCCCTGGATGAACCGGTTGTAGGTCATGCCGTGCGCGCGGGACGCGGCGTTGATCCGCTGGATCCACAGGCGACGGAAGTCACCCTTGCGATCCTTGCGGTGGTCATAGGCGTAGACACCTGAATGGGTGACCTGCTCCTTGGCCTTGCGGTAGAGCCGGGAGCGCTGACCGCGGTAGCCGCTGGCCTTCTCCAGGATCTCGCGGCGCTTCTTATGGGCGTTGACTGCCCGCTTCACGCGTGCCACGTGTTACTCCTTCGTGTTCGGGTTCGGGGACAGTCAGCGCATGCCGAGCAGGCGCTTGACGTTCTTGGTGTCTGCGGACGAGACAGCGGAGTCCGCCTGCAGCTTGCGCGAACGCTTGCTCGACTTCACCTCGAGGCGGTGGCGCTTGTTGACCTGCTCGTGCATGAGCTTGCCCGAGCCGGTCATCTTGACCCGCTTCTTGGTGCCGCTGTGCGTCTTCATCTTCGGCATCGTTGCTTCTCCTAGGTTCACCGCGTGCGGGTCGTGCCGCTGCGGGCTTGTCCGCGATGGTCACCCATCGCGTGGTTCGTGGTCAGGCCCCGGACGTGTCCAGGGCCTCGGTGGCTTCCGCTCCCGGGCTCTTGCGGGCCGCTTCGCGCTCGGCGCGCGCATCCGCCTTCTTCTTGGTCGGGGCCACCACCATGATCATGTTGCGGCCGTCCTGCTTCGGCGAGCTCTCGACGATCCCGTACTCGGCGATCTCCTCGGCCATCCTCTGCAGGAGGCGGTATCCGAGCTCGGGCCGGGACTGCTCGCGGCCGCGGAACATGATCGTGATCTTGACCTTGTCGCCCTGCTTGAGGAACCGCACCACGTGACCCTTCTTGGTCTCGTAGTCGTGCGGGTCGATCTTCGGACGGAGCTTCATCTCCTTGATGACCGTGTTGACCTGCTTCTTGCGGTCCTCACGGGCCTTCACTGCCGACTCGTACTTGAACTTGCCGTAGTCCATGAGCTTGCAGACCGGCGGCTTGCCGTCCGGGGCCACCTCGACCAGGTCGAGGTCAGCCTCGACAGCCAGTCTCAGGGCGTCCTCGATACGGACGATGCCGACCTGCTCGCCATTGGGGCCGACGAGTCGTACTTCAGGGACGCGGATCCGATCGTTGATCCGGGGCTCGACGCTGATGGCGCCTCCTTGGGTCGCGTGTCATGTGCGCGACCGCCGCCGCCCCGGGTTGGGGTGGCCGGGCCCCTCATGCCGAGAGGCCCACTCACGGGCAGGTGAGCAGGCCTCGAAACGCCGGCGCAGCACCGGCACCGGACGGCTGAACCGTCCGGATCACTACCCGACTGCCCAAGGGCCGTCCGGGTGGGAGTTCGAGACCCCTCTTCTCCGCCAACCACCCCCACGGCGCGTGCACCGAGTTGGGGCAGATCGGTCGTCCATGACAGGGTATCAGGATGACTGAGGTTCCTACGAATCCCGATGGCAGCGCCCAGGCCGGCCCGGACGTGCTCGATCCGCTCGAGGTCCACCAGGCGGTGCGCGACATCGGCGAGGTCCCGGCGGTCGAGGTCATCACGACGGTGGCCCTGCACCTGATGAGCGCCGCCGCAGTCAAGTGCGGGCTCGGCGAGGAGGGCGAGGCAGCCCTGGACCTCGATGAGGCGCGCAAGCTCATCAATGCCCTCGCCGGCCTCGTGGTGACCTCAGCACCGGATCTCGGGACCTTCCACGCCGGGCCGCTGCGAGACGCGCTGAAGTCCCTGCAGCTGGCGTTCCGGGAGGCCTCGGAGTTCCCGGACCCCCCCGGCCAGGGGCCCGGCGAGAAGTTGACCGGCCCGGTGATCTGAGGCTGGTCCGCGCAGGCCGCCGGCCCGGTCCCTACGGGGCGACCGTGACCGCCAGGACCCCGTCGAAGACCTCACGCAACACCGGGGACTGCGACATCCGGGTGGCGATGACCGCTGCACGCCGTTCGGCCACGCCGGCAGGGAGCTGCTCCGGGAAGCGGACCTCGAGGACCACGCCAGGTGCCATCGGGGCCTCGGCGGGGACCGTGTCCACGTGCTCCCCCGGTCCGGCGGCGTCCGAGCCGGCGACTCCCGTCCCGCCTGCTCCCGGCTCGGCGGCCCTCATGCCCGCGGCTCCCGGGTCGGTCAGGCGCACCTGGACCTCGCCGCTGGCCAGGACCGGGCCGAGCTCCCCGATGACGGCCGCGCGCACAGCGGGATCTGTCCACGGCTCGGGCCACGGCTCACCTGAGGCCAGGCGGGCCAGGGCCACCCCCTCGATCCGCACCGCGTGCGCTGAGCCCGGATCGACAAGCAGGGCACGCCCGCCCTCGGCCAGGACGGCGCCGGCGGCGCGCGAGGCCTCGACCGGAAGGGGACGCGCCGAGGGGTCCCACTCGACCAGGGGGGCCATCCCCGTGAACGCCAGTCCCGAGGGGCTCCCATCGGCGTCGCGCAGCGAGACGGCAGCCATCGCGCGGTCGGACCCGGCACACGGATCCGCGTCGTCACCCTCCAGCAGGTCACCGTCCACCTCGAGCAGCGGGATGAGGAGCCGGTGTGCGGCCAGTTGCGTCACGACGTCGCGGATCCCCGCCGCGCCCGACGCCCGGCGCGCGAGGACCTCGGCCACGGCCGCAGGCACTGCGCCATCGTCACCGGCGAACGTCCCCGCGCCTGTCAGGTCGCCCATGCATCGAACCTCTCGAACCGTCGTCGCGGATCCTGCCCTGCGATCACCTCGCGCAGGGAGGCGGCCACCTCGTCGGCCGCGGCGGACACCCACCCCGGGTCCGACTCGCGCACGACGCGATCGATGAACCCTAGCTCGGCAAGGGCGTGCACCCCGATCCTCTGATCCCAGGCGACCTGCGCCGGATCGTGGGGACCTGCGTGCCGGATGGCCGCCGCCCCCTCCGGCGCGAGCGGCGAGACCCACGTGTGTGACCCGGCGACGATTCGGTCCGTGGCGAGCAGCGCCAGCGCGGCTCCCCCCGTTCCCGCACCGAGGAGCAGCGCGACCGTCGGTGCCGAGACCGACACGAGGTCGAGCATGACGCGCGAGATCTCCCCGGCGATCCCCGACTGCTCCCCCTCGACCGACAGCTGGGCGCCCAGGGTGTCCACGATCGTGACGATCGGCAGGTTCCAGCGCTGGGCCAGGGCGATCCCCCGGCGGATCGTCCGCAGGCCGCCGACCGTGAGCGGCTCCCCCGAGCGTCGATCCGTGGTCGCGGCGACGACCACCGGGATCCCGCGCAGGCGCCCCATGGCGACGAGCGCGCCCTGTGCGACCTGCCCCTGCATCGTGCCGGGCAGGACGACCGTGTCGGTCAGGTGGTCGGCGAGGAACTGCTCGGAGTCGATCCGATCCGCCCGGCGCGAGACCTGGACGTACTCCCAGAGCTGGGCCGCGGACTCGGGGCCGCCGGGCACGCGGGCCCTGGCCACGTGCCCGAAGTCCAGGTCCGCGTCGGCCACGGCCCCGAGGCGGTCCGCCCAGAGGCCCAGGATCCTCGCCCAACGCTCGCGCAACTCGTCCCAGGGCACCACCGCATCGATGAGGCCGCGAGACAGCAGGTTCTCCGCGGTCTGGATCCCCTCCGGGAACGTGTGACCGGTGATCGCGGTGAATGCCCGGGGGCCGAGGAAGCCCACCATCGCCCCCGGTTCTGCTGTGGTGATGTCGCCCGCGGAGCCCAGCGTGGCCAGGACACCGCCGGTCGTCGGGCCGCACAGGTGCACGAGGTAGGGCAGCCCCGCGGCCCGGTGCTCGGCCAGGGCGGCGGCTATTGCCACCATCTGGATGAACGCGGGCGCGCCCTCCTGCATGCGGGTCCCGCCGGAGCGGGGCAATGCCACCAATGGAATTCCCAGGGATGTTGCCTTTCGGACTGCGCCGACAACGAGAGAGGCGGTGGCCACGCCCACTGATCCGCCGAGAAATCCGAACTCCCAGGCGATGACGGCTGTCGAAACCCCACCGATCAGGACATTTCCGACAAGCACGCCCTCCTCTGATCCGGAGGCCCGACGAGCTGCCTCCAACTCCTGGGAATATCCGGCGGACAGTGGCTCGGACTGGCCGTATTCAGCACCCCATCTGCAGAACGAATCCGGATCTGCGATGGCCTGCACGGCCGTGAGAGCGGAGAGCGCGATCACGACCTCGACACTACCGCGGAAGACAATTTGGTAAGAATGCGGGTTCAACGTGCATCATTACCCCAAAAGGGTGAATCGTTGTCACCCGAACGGCCGAATTCCAATGCCAGATGGGTGTGGGCAACTTCATCCGGAGGCGCTTCGGTCCGACATGGGGCGTGGACACCCAGGGAGGACAAGATCATGAGCACAACAGCAAACCGGACGCGGGGAGCAGTGCCGACTCGAGTGGCGGCGGCAGTTGCCGCGCTGACTCTGCTTGCCCTGCCCGCACCGGCAGGCGCACACGGGCCGGGCCGGACCGTCCTTCTGACGTTGACCGACGGCACGAGCCTGACCCAGCTGGCCGACAATGTCGGTGCACTGGGGGGACGCGTCCTGGCAACCCTGGATCTCTCTGACTCCCTGCTCGTCGAGCTCCCCACGGGTGTGGGCGCTCCCGCCGGGTCGGCCGTGATCCCGGATACCCCGATGAAGGTCAACGGGACGCAGACGTACTACAACTCGACGGTGCCCACGTACCGCGAGACGATCGGCGCGCCTGCGGGCTCCGATCGTCGGCGAGGGTGTCACGGTCGCCCTGGTCGACACCGGCGTCGTCGACGGATGGCTGACTGGACTTCGTCACGTGAAGCACGTGAACGTGTCCGGCGTGGGCCAAGGGCGACGGCCTCGGCCACGGGACCTTCCTCGCCGGGCATCATCGGCGGCCGCGGCGAGTTCCAGGGCGTGGCCCCGCGCGCGACATCTCTGGACGTCCAGGTCGCCGACGCCGAGGGCAACACATCGCTGAGCAAGGTCCTCGCCGGCCTGGAGGCGGCCGACCGCGGCGACGCCGACGTCGTCAACATCAGCCTCTCGACGCGACAGCCCGCTGCCCCCGACGTTCGACCCGCTGGCCCGGGCGCTGGAGCGACTCTGGGCCGAGGGCGTCACGGTGGTCGCTGCCGCCGGCAACGACGGCCCGACGCAAGGGACCGTCGAGCTCCCCCGGCAATGACCCGGTCCTGATCACGGTCGGTGCCCTGGATGAGATCGACAGCCAGGACCGCGAGTGACGACACCGTGGCGGACGTTCAGCTCCGCGAGGCACCGTGGCTACCGACGACAAGCCCGATCTCGTCGCACCTGGCGTTTCGCTGGTCTCCACCGCCGCACCCGGGCAGCATCGCCGTCAAGGAGAACCCCCAGTCGTCTGGTCGGCGACGGCTACATGCGCGGCTCGGGGACGTCGATGTCGGCAGCCGTTGTCTCCGGCGCGGTGGCCGCGGTCCTCGATGCCAACCCGAAGCTGCACCCCGAACGGGGTCAAGGCGCTCCTCACGGAGACCACCTACTTGACGGGCGCAGCGACGGCGCAGGCGCAGGGGCCCTGGACCTCCGGGCAGCGGTCGCAGCGGCCCCGAGCGCCGCCGTGAATGTCCCGCAAGGAGTCGCCGACGCTTCAGACGGCGAGTGGGGGCCGAGCGAGGACGACGCCGAGGCGTGGGCGGCATTCGGCCAGGCATGGCAGGACGGCGACTTCGATGCGCTTGCGACGGGCCTGGTCCTCGCTCAGCCCGCGGACCCGCATCTGGGCAGCACGCGCCTGGTCGATGGCCGTCGTGCGCCAACGGCCTGGCCTTGATCCGGAGGAGTTCGAGGCTCGGGCCTGGTGCGGCACGCGCATGGTCGCGCCGAGGAGTGGCTGGCCCGCGCATGGGCGCACGCGCATGGTCCGCCCGCAGCCTGGAGCGACGACGAGTGGCTGGCCCGCGCATGGTCCGCAGCGCGCCTGGAGCGATCGAGCGAGTGGCTGGCTCGCGCATGGTCCGCACGCGCCTGGAGCGACGATGACTGGGCCGCCCGGGCATGGTCAGCACGCGCCTGGAGCGGTGCGGTCTGGGACGCACGCGCATGGTGCGGCCGCGCGTGGTCGGCGCGGGCGTGGAGCGCCCGGGCCTGGTCGGCACGCGCATGGTCGCGAGTTCGCGTGGGAGGCCAGGGCATGGTCCGCGCGAGCCTGGTCGACGACAGCCTGGTCGATGGATCCGCAGTAGAGTTCTCCACGTGTCCGGAGCACGACGGCGTGAGGAAGGAGGCCCACAGGGCCTCCTTCCTCGCACGGTCGGTCGAGAGTCGTCGCGCTGGTCGCTGCTGCTGGGCGCTCTCGGTCCTGCGCTGGTGATCGTCTGGGTGACCAGACCGTGGATGACGTCCTCAGCCCGGTGAGACTTCTTCAGTCGACGCGCTGGTGGACTGCCGGCTCTTCGTCGTCCTGGCGGCCGCCGGCGAACTGGTCTCCGTACGGATCTGGCGCGGGACGCACGTCCGAGGACCTCGACTTCCTCGAGGCCGTCCTCGTGGCTGCCGTGCTCACCATGCCACCGCTGCCCACTGCTCGCGGCGATCCTGACTGGGCTGCTGGCCGCCAGCGTCATCCAGCGACGGGACTGGTCCAAGACGCTGCTTCAACATCGGGTCATATGCCACGTCGACCGCGCGCGATGATCCTCATCTACTACACCGTCCTGGTCAGCGGCACAGACCGGTTCAGCGGCAGTCTCGTGCTGGCGCTCGATCGCTTGCGACCCTCGTCTTCGCGCTGATCAACACCTGCCTCCTCTCGCCTAGTCTTCCACGTCGTCGGCGGGCTCGAATCCCGCGCAGTACATCGTCGGACGAGTGGCAGCTGTCGGGCATCGATGGCCGTGGGCGGTGTCGGCGATCGGCATGACCGCCGTCTTCCTCGCCGAGCAATCGACGCGATGGGCACTCCTGCCCTTCGTCGCTCCTGCCCGGCCCTCGCCCTGTGGTACGCCTACAGCGCCGCAGCCCAGCACGCAGAGGCCCGTGGAGCGGAACAAGTGGCTGGTCAAGCTCGGCGGACTGCTCGCGCAGCACGGCCAGGGAACCGCAACCCTCGAGGAGTCCGCGGAGGCCATCCGTCAGATCGTCGGCGCCCCCGAGATGCTGCGTCCTCGACTCCGGCGACGGAGTTGCGCTCCGAGGATCTGCGGGCCGAGCGCATCCTCTCGTCGACCTGGTCGCAGCAAGGACCTCGACCGCTCGAGGCCGACGAGTTGCCCGAGGGGTGGCAGGTCGGGATTCGTGACCCGCCTCGACATGGGCACGGCCAACCCCGGTGCGCTTCTCCTCGGTTCCATGGATCGCTACCGCCACAGCCGCATCACCGGTCGGACCCGCGGGTGGTCGCTGCAGGAGGCCGATGCTCCGGTGCTGGGCGCCCTGGTGGCCGCCGTCGGGAGCGCGATGAGGGCTGGGGCGGCCTTCAGCGCCCTGTCCGAGGAGACCGCCAAGCTGACAGCCGTCGTCGACAACACCTCCGACGGCATCGCGATGGTCGACGATGCCGGCCAGGTGCGCCTGTGGAGCCAGACGATGGCCCGGATGACCGGCGTGGAAGCCGACGAGCTCCGCAGCCGGGTCGAGGAGGCGCCCGCGATCGTTCAGACCCTCATCAGGGCCTCGGAGCACCAGGAGATCCGGGAGGACGGGACCCCCGCTCCCGCACGCGCACGACTGGTCCGAGCCGACGGTGAGGAGCTCGAGGTCACGATCTCCGCCGTCCGCGTGCGTGAGGCAGTGACGTCGTCGAACGCCGACACCACGGGCTGGGTGAGCATCCTCACGGTCCACGACGAGACACGTGAGCGCCGCGTGGAACGCATGAAGAACGACTTCGTCGCGACCATCTCCCACGAGTTGCGCACGCCCATCACTCCGATCAAGGGCTACGCCCACCTCCTGGCCACGAACGGCGACCGGATGGCCCCCGAGAAGCGCACGGCCGCCCTGCAGATGATCTCCGACAGCTCTGACCGGCTTGCCCGGCTCGTCGACGACCTGCTCATGGCATCGAAGGTGTCCGGCGGCACCCGGCTTGCCATCGAGATGGGCGTCGAGGACCTGGACACCATCGTCCGGCGCGCCGTGTCGACCTTCCCGAAGATGGCCGACCGGATCACCGTGGAACTTCCGGAGGAGACGCGTGCAGGTCAGGTGCGACCGGGATCGCGCCGAGCAGTGCCTGTCGAACCTCCTCGGCAACGCGGAGAAGTACACGCCCGCCGACTCCCCCATCGAGATCCGCGCCGAGGTGACCGGGACCCAGGTGCACATCCACGTCCGCGACAGGGGCCCGGGGATCCCGACCTCCGATCAGGGGCGCGTGTTCGAGCGGTTCTACCGGCGCGAGGACCCGTTCACCATGCGGACCGGCGGAGCAGGGCTCGGCCTGCACATCGCCAGGGAGCTGGCGGTCGCGATGGGCGGTGGGCTGACGCTCCACACTCCTGCGACGGGCCCTGGGGCGGAGTTCGTCCTGCACCTGGTCACCAAGGAGGCGCCTGAGGTGTCCGTCCCGCAGGCGCCGCCACACAGAGCCTCCCCAAGCGCAGCCGGGAACGCCTCGACACCCATGCGCAACCCGTTAGCGGGGCACGCCCCCGATGGTGACACGATGGACCAGCCCCAAGGCTCCCCCTTGGCGGCGAAGTGATGGACGCATGAAGGAGCCCCGATGCCGCTGATCCTGGTCGTGGACGACGAGGAAGCCGTCCGCATGCTTCTTCGTGACACCCTCGAACTCGACGCCTATGAGGTCCGCGATGCTGTCGACGGGCCGGAGGCGCTCGAGTCGTTCGACGAGCGCCGCCCCGACGGCGTCATCCTCGACATCATGATGCCCCGCATGTCGGGCATCGACGTCCTCAAGGAGATCCGGAGTCGTCCGAACGGGGCGAACGTGCCCGTCATCCTGCTCACGGCCGCCGGCGACGACCAGACGACCTGGGACGGGTGGTCCGCAGGTGCCACGTGCTACCTGACGAAGCCCTTCGACCCCGACAACCTGCTGTCCTGGGTCGAGCGCCTGCTGACCTGAACCCAGGCGGCCCGGGCAGGCCCGTCCCTACAGCCGGCAGGCGTGGATGTCGGTGACGATGATCCCGCGCGCGCCCAGCTCGTACAGCTCGTCCATCACGTGGTGGACCTTCTCCCGGGAGACCATTGCCCGCACCGCCGACCACCGGGCGTCCGCCAGCGGCGAGACCGTCGGGGACTCCAGCCCCGGGGTGATCAGGCACGCACGGGCCACCAGCTCGGCGGGGATGTCGTAGTCGACCATCACGTAGGTGCGGGCTGCGATCACGCCCTGGATCCGGCGGACGAACGTGGCCACCTCGCCGTCCTGGCCGACTCCGGCGCGCCGGATGAGCAGGGACTCGCTCACCAGCAGCGGGTCGCCGATCGTGACGAGCCCCGCCTGCCGCAGCGTGCCGCCGGTCGCGACGACGTCGGCCACTGCATCGGCCACGCCGAGGCGGACGGCATTCTCGACCGCGCCGTCAAGGCGCACGACCGTCGCGGACACCTTCGCCCCGGCGAGGAAGTCATCGAGCAGCCCCGGGTAGGACGTGGCGATGCGCCACCCCTCGAGGTCACTGACGGTGCGCGCACTGCCGGCCGGCACGGCCAGCCGGAAGGTCGAGGGAGCGAACCCGAGGCGCATGACCTCCTTGGCCGGGGCGCGACTGTCGAGGAGCATGTCCAGGCCGGTGATGCCCAGGTCAAGGGTCCCCGAGCCCACGTAGATGGCGATGTCGCGGGGCCGCAGGAAGAAGAACTCGACGTCGTTGGCCTCGTCGGTCACGACGAGGTCCCGCAGGTTGGCGCCGGCCAGGTACCCGGCCTCGCGCAGGATCCCGCGGGCCGGTTCGGCGAGGGCACCCTTGTTGGGCACGGCGATGCGGAGCATGTCAGTCCTGTCTGGGGTTGGCGGGCTACAGGTGCTCGTAGACGTCGTCGAGGGTCAGCCCGGCGGCGATCATGAGGACCTGGGCGTGGTACAGGAGCTGGGAGATCTCCTCGGCGGCGCGCGCGGGGCCCTCATGCTCCGCGGCCATCCAGGCCTCGGCAGCCTCCTCGACGACCTTCTTGCCCACGGCATGGACGCCGCCGGTGAGCAGCGCGACCGTGCCGGACGCGGGATCGGCCGCGGCGGCCTTGGCGGAGAGCTCGGCGAACAGCCCATCGAAGGTCTTCACGGTGGGCAAGCCTACCGGCCGTCAGAAGCCGGTCGTGATCCCGGCCCCGGGGCGACGGACCGTGCGCAGCGTCAGCGCCAGCGACAGCGCGGCCTCGGCGGCCTCACGGCCCTTGTCCTCGTGCGAGCCGGGCAGGCCCGCACGGTCGAGGGCCTGTGCCTCGTCGTCGCAGGTGAGGAGGCCGAACCCGACCGGGACCCCGGTGTCGAGGGTGACCCGCGAGAGACCGGCCGTGGCAGCGTCGCAGACGTACTCGAAGTGCGGGGTGCCACCCCGGATGATCACGCCGAGCGCGACCACGGCATCGAACCCTGCGTTCGCCGCGACCTGGGCGGCCAGGGGCAGCTCGAAGGACCCCGGCACCCGGTAGAGCACGCTGACCGCGCCCGCGCGCGTGCAGGTGGCTGTGGCCCCGGCAATCAGGCCGTCCATCACGGTGTCGTGCCACGAGGAGGCGATGATCGCCACGCGCATGCCCTCCGCGTCGATCTCCACGCTCGGTGCGCCTGCTCCACTCATCGATGTCCTCCCATGTGGCCCATCCGCTCCCGCTTGGTCGCCATGTAGACGGCGTTGAACGGGTTGGGCGCGATCTCCAGCGGGACCCGGTCGACGATCGTGAGCCCGTAGCCCGACAGGCCCGCGAGCTTCGCCGGGTTGTTGGTCAGCAGCCGCATCGTGTGCACGCCGAGATCGGCCAGGATCTGCGCACCTGTGCCGTAGTCGCGGGCGTCGGCGGGCAGGCCCAGGTCCAGGTTGGCGTCGACGGTGTCACGCCCCCCGTCCTGCAGGGCGTACGCGGAGAGCTTCGAGACCAGTCCGATGCCCCGGCCCTCGTGGCCGCGCATGTAGAGCACGACCCCGCGACCCGCCTCGGACACCGCCAGCATCGCCGCCTGCAGCTGCGGGCCGCAGTCGCAGCGCAGGGAGCCGAACGCATCCCCGGTGAGGCACTCGGAGTGCACCCGGACGAGGATGTCCTGCCCGTCGCCGATGTCCCCCACGAGGAGGGCGACGTGCTCGATGTCATCCAGCGTGCACCGGTAGCCGACGGCCGTGAAGTCGCCGAACGCGGTCGGCAGGGTCGTGGTGGCCACGCGCTCGACCTGGCGCTCGTGGCCCCGCCGGTAGCGGATCAGGTCGGCGATCGAGACCATGACCAACCCGTGCGCGTCGGCGAAGGCGCGGCACTGCGGGGCGCGCATCATCGTGCCGTCCTCGTTCATCAACTCGCACAGCGCGCCCGAGGGGCTCAGGCCGGCGAGCTGGGCGAGGTCGACCGCCGCCTCGGTGTGCCCGGCCCGGCGCAGCACGCCACCGGGAACGGCGCGCAGCGGCATGACGTGCCCGGGGCGGGTCAGGTCGTACGGCTCGGTGGCGGAGTCGGACAGCACCTTGATGGTGTGGGCGCGGTCGGCGGCCGAGATGCCGGTGGCCTCCACGTCGCGGGCATCCACGGAGACGGCGTAGGCGGTCTGCTTGCGGTCCTCGTTGATGGCCGTCATGGGCGGCAGGCCGAGGCGGTCGAGGTCAGCGCCCGGGCAGGCTCACGCAGATGTAGCCCGAGGTGTGGCGGATCATGAAGGCGGTGAGCTCAGGTGTGGCGCGCGTGCCGGCGAAGATGAGGTCGCCCTCGTTCTCGCGGTCCTCGTCGTCGACGACCACCACCGCCTCGCCGCGCGCGATCGCGGCGATCGCGTCGGGGATGCTGTCGAGCCGGACCCCGCCGGCAGCCGAGGTCGGGGTGTCCGCGGGGTGGACGTCGTCCGGGGTGGGATCTCGCCGGGACGTCGCGGGCGGGCGCGTCCGCAGAGGCGACGGCGACGGCTTCCCCGGGACCGGGGTCCGGCCCAGTCAGCTCCGCTGCGTGAGGGTCGACAACGGCGTCGACGGGCCCGGAAGCGTCCGCGTCCCGGTGCCTGTCCGGGTCGAGTGGGATGCCCGCGCGCCCGAACATCTCGCCGGCGGGGATCATGCCCGCACCCCCATCATGCGCTCGACGTACTTGGCGATGACGTCCACCTCGAGGTTCACGGGGTCGCCCACCTGCCGGCTTCCCAGCGTGGTGGCGGTCAGGGTCGTGGGGATCAGGGACACGGAGAACCACGGCTGGTCGCCATCGACGACCTCGACCACTGTCAGGGAGACCCCGTCGACGGTGATCGATCCCTTCTCGACCACGAATCGGGCGAGGTCGGCGGGCAGGTCCACCTCGACGACCTCCCAGTTCTCGCTGGGATGGCGGGACCGGATACGTCCCAGGCCATCGACGTGGCCCTGCACGATGTGTCCGCCGAACCGGCCGTCGGCGGCCATCGGCCGCTCCAGGTTGACCGGATCCCCGGGCTGCAGGGCGCCCAACGAGCTGCGACGGAGGGTCTCGGCCATGACGTCGGCGCTGAACGCGCCCTCGGCGAGGTCGACCACGGTGAGGCACACCCCGTTGACCGCGATGCTGTCGCCCCGAGCCGCGTCCGCTGTCACGGCCGGGCCGGAGACGACCAGGCGTGCCGAGTCGCCCCCAAGCGCTGTGACCTCGACGACGCGACCGAGCTCCTCGACGATCCCGGTGAACACTCTCGTGACCTCCTCGATGGTGCGCGAAACCGCGCGTGACGGCGCGCGTGCGACGTCAGGACGGCTCCCCGGGCACCATTCTCCCGTCCACACGAACGTCGTGGCCAACCCGGGTGATTCCCGTGATGTCCAGGTGCAGCGCGGAGTCGATCCCGGGGATGCCCAGATCGCTGACCGCCGCGCTCCCTGAGCCCAGGAGCTTCGGGGCGAGGTACCAGACGACACGGTCCACCAGGCCGTCGCGCAGGAACGCGGCGGCCAGGGTGGGGCCGCCCTCCAGGAGCACGTGCTGCACGTCGACTGCGGCCAGGGCGTCCAGGACCTCCGCCGGCGACTCCGTCGGGAACGTGCGCAGGGCCGCACGCCCGTCGCGCAGCGCTGCCCCTGCGGGGATCTCGCGGCGGCCCATCACCACCCGCAGCGGCTGGGGGCCGGCGGGGGTGCCCTGGGCATCACGAGCAGTCAGCGAGGGGTCATCGGCCAGGGCCGTCCCGGTGCCGATCAGGACGGCATCGACCTCGGTCCGCAACTGGTGCACCTGCGCGCGTGCCTCGGGACCCGTGACCCATCGGCTGGACCCGTCGGCCGCAGCAACCCGGCCGTCCAGGGTGCTGGCGACCTTCCAGGTGACCATCGGGCGACCGTGCTGGACGGCGAAGGTCCAGGCCTCGTTGATCGACGCGGCCTCGGTGGCGAGCACCCCTCGGACCACGTCGACCCCCGCGGCCGCCAGTCGGTCGGCTCCCCCCGCGGCGACGGGGTTGGGGTCGGACTGGGCCAGGACGACGCGGGTGACCCCCGCGGCGAGCAGGGCGTCCACGCACGGGCCGGTCCGCCCGGTGTGGTTGCACGGCTCGAGGGTGACCACGGCGGTGGCCCCACGGGCAGCGGGCCCTGCGGCTGCGAGCGCGGCTGCCTCGGCGTGGGGCGTTCCCGCACCGCGATGGAAGCCCTCGGCGAGGGTCGTGCCGGCCGCGTCGAGAAGGACGCATCCGACGCGCGGGTTCGGTCCCCTGGGCACGCCCTCGGTGACGGCGATGATCAGGGCCCGACGCATCGCCGCGAGCTCCGCGCCCGACGGGACGGCCTCGGTGGCGGGTCGGCTCACAGCGGCGAGACGGCGGTCGCGGCTGCCCTCAGTGCCGTGCAGGCTGCCGCGGGATCCTGGGCCCCGTAGACGGCCGACCCGGCGACGAACACGTCGGCCCCGGCTTCGGCACAGCGCTCGATCGTCTCGGCGGACACCCCGCCGTCCACCTGCAGCCAGATGTCCGCGTCGCCGATGAGCTGGCGGGCGCGCCGGATCCTGGGAACGGCCTGCTCCAGGAAGGGCTGCCCTCCGAACCCGGGCTCCACGCTCATGATCAGGATCATGTCGATCTCATGCACCAGGTCAGCCAGGGCGTCCACGGGCGTGGCCGGCTTGATCCCCACCCCAGCCCGGGCACCCCGGCGGCGGATCTCGCGGGCCAGGCGGACGGGCGCACCGGCTGCCTCGAGGTGGAAGGTGACGCTCCCCGCACCCGCCTCGGCGTAGGCCGGCGCCCACCGGTCGGGGTCGGCGATCATGAGGTGGCAGTCCACGGGAGTGCTCACGTGGGCCAGCAGGGCCTGGACCACCGGGAGGCCGAGGGTCAGGTTGGGCACGAAGTGGTTGTCCATCACGTCCACGTGGATCCAGTCGGCACTACCGGCCACGCGCTCACACTCGCGTGCGAGGTCGGCGAAGTCCGCCGCAAGGATGCTCGGGGAGATCTGGATGCCCATGGCGGCAGCGTAACTTCAGGTGCCGGACCAGGCGGCCCCGTCCCACCGCACGACACCAGCCGGCCCCGTCCCACCGCACGACAGGGACAACTCGGAGGGTTCCTGCCGTTCTAGCGGCAGGTCGAACCCAAGTTGCGCCGCATGCGGCTGGGGCGTGGGGTCAGTAGTTGCCGTCCACGATTCGCAGGGCGGTCGAGCGTGCGGCGCGGACCACCATGTCCAGAGCGTCGTGCGTCGTGGTCTGGGAGCGGGCGGGGACGTGGAAGGAGTGATCCGCTGCCCAGACCGGGACCACCCGCGCTGTGACATCTGCCTCGGCAAGGCCCACCGCGATCTCCCCCGGCGATCCGAGGCTGTCACGTGTGCCCTGGACGACGACGGCGGGCACCCGTCGAGCGGCCTCGACGAGCTCCGGCAACCTGGTCGGCGCCGGGCCGGTCACTGTCGTCCGCCTGGCCGGGTGCAGCGGGAAGGCGAGAAGGAGCAGCGCTGCCGGCTCCACCTCGTCGACCGTCCTGCACGCCACCCGCCCCCCGGTGCTGCGACCTCCCGTGACGAGCCGCTTGGTCCCGATCCCCCGCGACTGCACATCCCGCAGGCAGGCGACCCAGGCACGGTCCAGCGTGCCCGCCGCGCCCCCCAGGCGCCGCCCTGCGACCCGCCACGGCTGCTCGATCAGGACCACCTCGATCCCCTCGTCCGGCAGCGCAGCGGCGATGGCCACGAGGTCGATGGAGTCCACGCCACGACCCACGCCGTGGCCGAGCACCAGCGAGGCCCGTGGCCGGCCGTGCGGGACGGGATGGACGTGCGCACGGGCCAGTCCCGAGGGGGTCTCGATGTCCCAGACGGTGGTCACGAGGTCGCGTCGGGCGTGGGCTCTGCGGGGATCGGCGCCAGGAGCTCCGGGGAGTTGTTGCGCACTGAGTTGACCGCAGTGGACACCGGGTACGCGGTGAGCAGGTCGACCGCCAGCTGGGAGTCGAAACGGGCGTCCACAGTCGCTCCCGGGTCCAGCCACGTCGAATACGCCGAGGGGTCGATGATCAGCGGCATCCGGTCATGGATGGCCGACAGCGGCCCCGTCGAGTCGGTCGTGAGCACCGTGACCGTGACCAACCAGTCCTGCTCCGGCGAGGCACGCCAGAACTCGTACAGCCCGGCGAGGGCGAGGTCGGCGCCGTCGGGGCGATGGATGAAGTACGGCTGCTTGCGGGGCTTGGCCCCTGCGTCGGGACCGCCTTCGGGCGAGTACCACTCGAAGTAGCCGTCGGCCGGGATCAGGCAGCGACGCTTGGCGAAGGCCGAGCGGAACGCGGGCTTCTCGGCGGCGTTCTCCCATCGGGCATTGATCATGCGCGCGCCGATCTTGGGGTCCTTCGCCCAGGAGGGCACCAATCCCCAGCGGGCGACGCGCAGCTGGCGCTGGAGCCTGCCGAGCTCCTCGACATGCCGGTCCACGACGAGCGACACCTGGTTCGTGGGGGCCACGTTGTAGTTCGGATCCGGGGCGGGGTCGATCACAGTCTCGACCTGGAACTCCTCCACGAGGGTCGCCGTGTCCTTGGCTGCCGCGTATCGTCCGCACACACGGTGCAGCCTGCCACAGTCCGGTAGGCTGCCGCGCGTGCCTGCTGAGGAGGATCCGTGGCCAGCACCCGTGGCCTCGGGCCCGGTGCGGGCCAAGGTCGCGGTCCCCGGCAGCAAGTCCCAGACCAACCGCGCGCTCGTGATCGCGGCGCTGGCGGACGGCCCGAGCACGATCACCGGGGCCCTCAAGGCCCGTGACACGAAGCTGATGATCGCGGGACTGCGGGCGATGGGCGCGGAGATCTCGTCCAGCGGCGACGTGTGGCGCGTCCAACCGGGCAGGCTCAAGGGTCCCGCACACGTCGACTGCGGCCTGGCGGGCACGGTGATGCGGTTCCTGCCGGTGGTGGCCGGCCTGGCCAAGGGCGACATCCGCTTCGATGGGGACCCGCGGGCCCGGATGCGGCCGATGGCCTCGATCCTGGGCGCACTGGAGGCCCTCGGGGTCACGATCGCCGACGACGGGCGCAACAGCCTGCCCTTCACCGTCCGCGGGTCGGGTGCCGTCCCCGGCGGCAGGGCGTCGATGGACGCCAGCGCGTCCAGCCAGTACGTGAGCGCCATCCTCCTGGGAGCCGCCCGGTTCGATGCGGGCGTGGACCTGCGCCACCGGGGCAACCCACTGCCGTCCCTGCCGCACGTGGACATGACCGTGCAGATGCTGCGCGAGTCCGGGGTCGAGGTCACCGTGTCCCTCGAGGATCCGACCGACGCACGCTGGACGGTTGCCGCGGGGCCGATCCGGGCCGTCGACCGCAGCATCGAGCCGGACCTGTCCAACGCCGCCCCCTTCCTGGCCGCGGCGATGGTCACCGCGGGCCGGGTGACGATCCCCGGGTGGCCCGCGTCGACGACCCAGGCCGGCGCCCACCTGCGCGAGATCCTCACCCAGATGGGCGCCACGACCGAGCTCACGGCCAAGGGCCTCACGCTGACCGGCCCGGAGCAGATCACGGGAATCGACATCAACCTGCGCGACGTGGGCGAGCTGACCCCCGTCGTCGCGGCCGTGGCTGCGCTGGCCGGCACCCCGAGCCGCCTGCGCGGGATCGGGCACCTGCGCGGTCATGAGACCGACCGCCTCGACGCCCTGTCCACCGAGATCAACCGGCTCGGGGGCCGGGTGCGGGCCAAGCAGAACTCCCTGCGGATCACCCCGGCCGCCCTGCACGGCGGGATCTTCCAGACCTACGACGACCACCGGATGGCCATGGCCGGTGCCGTCATCGGCCTGCGCGTGCCCGGCCTGCGGATCGTCGATGTCGAGACGACGCGCAAGACCCTCCCGGGGTTCACCACGCTGTGGCGGGACATGCTCGGCGGGGACACGTGAGGCGCGGGGACGACACGTGAGGCAGTGGGACGAGGACGATGTCCGGATCCGACCGGGCAGGGGCAAGTCCCGACCCCGGAGCAAGGACCGCCCCGCCCACTCGGCTGGGGCCCCGGGCCGCATAATCGCGGTCGACCGGGGCCGCTTCACGGCGGTTCTCGACGACGGGGACACCCCGGTCTTCGCGGTCAAGGCACGCGAGCTGGGCCGCAAGTCCGTCGTTGTCGGGGACGCTGTCTGGTTGACCGGCGACATGCGCGGCGGGCCCGACAGGCTGGCTCGGGTGGTGCGGATCGAGGAGCGCACGACGGTGCTGCGCCGGTCCGCCGATGACTCCGATCCGGACGAACGGGTCATCGTCGCCAATGCCGAGCAGCTGGCGATCGTCACCGCGCTGGTCAATCCGGAGCCGAGCCCGGGCCTCATCGACCGCTGCCTGGTCGCAGCGTACGACGCGGGCCTGGCGCCGCTGCTGGTCCTGACCAAGGCCGACCTTGCCGACCCCGCACCGCTGCTGGACCTCTACGCCGCACTCGAGGTCCGGGCGATCGTCTGCGGGATGGCCGAGGACGGATCGATGGACCCCGCTGGACTCGCCGCGCTCACCGAGCAGCTCGTGGACCGGGTCACGTGCTTCGTCGGCCACTCCGGGGTGGGCAAGTCCACCCTGGTCAACGCCCTGATCCCGAGTGCGGGCCGGCTGACGGGGGTCGTCAACGAGGTCACAGGCCGAGGTCGGCACACCTCGAGCCAGGCGGTCGCGATCCCCCTCGCGCAGGGCGGCTGGCTCATCGACACCCCGGGTGTGCGGTCCTTCGGCCTGGCCCACGTCGTGCCCGATCGCGTGCTGCACGCCTTCTCCGAGTTCGACCCCGCGCTCGAGAGCTGCCCCCGCGGGTGTCCACACACCGAGGGGGCGCAGGACTGCGCCCTCGACGCGTTCGCGGCATCCGGAGGGGCCGGGGACTCCGGTCCGGCCCGCCTGGAGTCGCTGCGCAGGCTGCTCGCGACACGGCCACCGGAACCGGGTGCCCTTCGCAACAGGATGGAGCCGGAGTCCCCCTGACAGGACAGCCCTGCCCACCACGGGGCACGGGTCCGGCCCGAGACCGGGGCCCGACCTACTGGCCGGTCAGCCAGCCGCTCTCGTCGTACTTGCCGGCCATCGGGCCCGGGGACTTCTTGTAGAGGCCCGAGACGATCTTCAGCTTGGCAGCGCAGGTCCAGGGCTGCCAGCCCCGCGAGTCCCAGATCGCTCGCGCCATCCGGACGTTGATCGCGGGGTCGAGGGCCTTCTTGCGGGCATCGGAGATGTCCGACGACGTCATCCCGATGGCGCGCAGGGCCGCCTGCAGCGTCCCGGCGTCGTTGATCTGGAAGACGCCGAAGTCCCGCGAGCCGTTCGTGTTCGGCTTGCTCACACGGTTGCCGTGGCCGGACTCGCACCTCGACACCGCCATCGCGTTGCCGACCTCACCGGCAGGGAAGTTCGCCCGCACCAGGTCGAGGACCTCCGCCGTGCTGGTCGAGCCCCCTCGTGGCACGGCTCCCCCGAGGTCGCCACCGAGGGGCACCGTGTACGCAGCCTGGGCCCGTGCAGCGGAGATGGCCGAGGAGATGGCTGCGTCGATCGCCCTCGCCGCGGCCGCCTCCTCCTTGGCCAGGTCCTTGGCCGCCTTCTCACGGTCCTTCTGGGCCTGCGCCAGCTCCCCCTCAGTCACCGAGAGCTGATCCGCCGCTGCCTTCTCCGCCTCGTCCAGGGCAGCCAGCGTCTCGGCGTACTCGCCGTTCGCGGCCTGCGCGCCTGCGACTGTCGGTGCTTCGGACTCCAGGGGGTTCTCCACGGCCCCCGGCAGCTGCGCTGCCAGCGACTCCATGGAGCGACCCGACGCCCGGGCCAACCGGTCGGTCACCGCCTGGGCGTCCGCACTCCGCTCGCTGATCGACGGGGCCGCCTGCTGGGCCGACACCGGCTGGAGGGCCACGGCCACCGGCGCCTGGGCATTCACCCACGCACCGCCGGCGATGAGCGCGGAGACAAGCAGGAGGGTGAACATGACGAAGGCACGCCGGCCTCGGCGCAGGCGGCGCTCAACCTCGTAGTCCTCGTCCCCCACGCGGCCAGTATGCCTCGCAATGGCGCCGTTGGCCCAGCCACGAGAGCCTGTCACCCGGATGGCCGAATGGACTCCCCCGCAGGGTGAGTCCCTGCATCAGCCCACGATGTCACGCATCCCCGCCGCCGATCACCTCGCCGATCGCGCGACGGCCGATCGCCTCGTTGACCGGGGCGTCCACGCTGTGCGCGAGGAACATCAGCCCGAAGAACAGCGCCCAGCCCCGTCCGCGGGCCCATGCGGCGCCATCCACGGACAGGCGCTCGCGCAGCAGCTCGCGACCGGGCCGGTCCAGCACGAGCCAACCGACGGCGAGATCCGTTGCCGGGTCGCCCGCGCACAGGTCGCCGAAGTCGATCACGCCGGTCAGGCGCCCCCGCGAGGCCAGGAGGTTCAATCCGTGGAGGTCGCCGTGCAGCCACAGGTCCGGGCCCACGTGGCACGGTGCACCAACGGCGTCAGCCCACGCCCGCTCGACGGCGTCGTGCTGCTGGACCGGGGCGCTGGCGAGCGCCGCCGCGACCGAGTCGCTGCGCTGCGCGAGTGGCACGCCGCGGTAGGGGTTGCGTGGAGCATCAGCGGGAGCGGGCACGTGCAGCGCAGCGAGGAACCCGGCGAGGGACTCCGCCGCACGCAGACCGAGTGGGCCGGTGAGGGCAGCAGCCCCAGGTGGCCGCCCACGGACATGCGCGCACACCGCCCACGGCCATGGGTAGTAGTCGGTGGGCCGGCCCACGCGGACCGGGACGGGCACCGGCAGCGGCAGCCGGGGCGCCAGCTCCGGCAACCACCGCAGCTCGGTGCCGATCAGGCGGGCCCCGAGCTCCCGGCGGGGCACCCGGACGGTGAGGTCCGGGCCCAGCCGGAACACCGCGTTGTCCCAACCGTGCCCGATCCGTCGCAGGCGGAGACCGGCGAGGTCCGGGTGCTGATCGCGCAGCAGGCGGCGCACGAGGTGGGCGTCGATCTCCACCGTCGCCACCGGCATCGAGGTTGCCACCAGCTCACCCTAGGTTCCCAGCGGGTGGCGTGGACTGCCAACCGCTCGCCTGTCCGGTCGGCCGGGAACGCGACGCGACTGCGACGTGTGTGGTGCCAGAACCGCCTTCTCACGCTTGGGCGCCGTCCACTACGGTGGCCCCATCAGGAGGACGGACCGCCACAGGAGGTACCGATGACCATCAAGAACGTGCTCAGGGCCAAGGGCTCGCAGGTTGCCACGATCCGACCGGACGCGACGCTGACCGAGCTCGTCGACGCCCTGGCCGAGCATCGCATCGGCGCCATGATCGTGTCCGCGGACGGCGCGCACATCGACGGGATCGTGTCCGAGCGTGACATCGTCCGGGCCCTGCGCAGCGACGGCGGCCTGCCGTCGTTCCGTGAATCGCGGCTCGTCCACCTCGACCGGGTCACGGTCGCCGAGATCATGACCAGCGAGGTCACGACGTGCACACCTGCGACCTCGATCGACGAGGTGATGACGGTCATGACCGCCGGGCGCATACGCCACATCCCCGTGATCTCCGAGGGCGAGCTGGTCGGCATCGTGAGCATCGGCGACATCGTGGCCGCCCGGATCTCGCACCTCGAGTGGGAGCGCTCCGCACTCGTGGACTACGTGCAGACGGGACGCTGACCTGACCGACGGCCCCCGCAGGCACGGTCGAACCCCGGTCACCGCCCCGGGCCCGACCGGCGGTGACATGCTGCGCTCGATCCGGCGCATCGGCGATGACCCTCTGGCGTTCCTCGCCTCGCAGTGGCGCCTGCACGGCGACGTCGTCCAGTTCCCGATCCCCTCTCCCCCGACCTACATGGTCAGCCACCCCGACGACGTCCGGGCTGTGCTCGTGGGCCACTCGCGCGAGGTCACCAAGGGCACCATCCAGTACCGGGCGTTGTCCCGGGTGACGGGCCGGGGCCTGCTGACCAGCGACAACCCGGTCTGGCGCGAGCACCGGAGGATCCTGCAGCCGGCCTTCCACGCGGACACGATCCCCGGCGTCGCCGGGCACACCGCGCAGGCGGCCGCCCGGCTGCTCGACCGCCTGTCCGAGGTCGGCGACGGCGGGATCGTGGACATCGATGCCGAGGTGATGACCCTGGCCCTCGAGGTCGTGGGCGACTCGCTCTTCGGCCACGAGCTCGGCCCGGTCGCGGACAGGCTCGCACGGGCCACGCTGACGGCCCTGGGTGAGGTGGTGTCGATGGCGCGCATGCCACTGCGCGCCCCCGGGTGGGTCGCCACACCGGGCAATCGCCGGATGGCCCGCTCGCTGGCCGAGCTCGACGGCGCCGTGGACGCCATCCTTGCCGCGCGCGAGGAACAGGGGCCCAGTGAGCCACCCGACCTGCTCGACATGCTGCAGGCATCGCCCCTGGACAGGGCCGCCGTGCGTGACGAGATCGTGACCTTCCTCGTGGCCGGGCACGAGACGGTGGCCTCGGCGCTCACGTGGGCCCTGGTCCTGCTCGGCAGCCACCCGGGCATCGCCGACACGGTGGCCGCAGAGGCTGCCGAGGTCCTGCCGGGCGCGCAGGGGGCGGGCAGCGAACCCGAGGGGTCCCCCCCGGGCGCGGTTCAGGCCGGGGGTGCGGCAGGGACCATCGACATGGCGGTCCTCGCGCGACTCGTGGTCGCCCGGGCGGTGGTCGATGAGGCAATGCGGCTGAATCCCCCCGCGTGGCTGATCACCCGGAGCACCACGGCGGACATGGAGCTCGGCGGCTCCCACATCCCGGCAGGGTCGCTGCTGATCCTCAGCCCCTGGATCGTGCACCGCCACCCGGCGGTGTGGGAGGAACCCGAGGAGTTCCGCCCGGAGAGGTTCCTGACCGACATCCGGACCACGCCCGGGCTGCGCACCGCGTACATCCCCTTCGGCGCCGGACCGCGGATGTGCATCGGCCGGGACTTCGCATACGCCGAGGCCGTCCTGGCCCTTGCCATGATCTGCCGCTCGGTGCGGCTGGCCCCGTCCGGGCCCCCAGTGCGTGCCCTTCCCCTGGTGACCATCAGGCCCGACCGGCCTGCGCTGATGCGGGTCACGCGGCGGTGATCGCGCCACCCTGTCCGTCAGCTCGCGGGCGCGACCACCAGTGACTCGTAGTCCTGCGCCCTCGCCGGGCCCTCGAGCACCCGCCCGTCGGGCAGGCTCAGCGGGATCGGCACCCCGGCCTCGTCAGTGATGACCACGCTGGTCAGGCCGACCTCCGCCATGGTGGTCACCACCTGCCCCACGAGGAGCACCTGGTCGGTGGCCGACAGCAGCGTGAAGGCCTCGGTCCGCGCTAGGACGACCTGCCCCGCCGGCCCCACCGACACGACGGACAGCAGCGGCTCCCTCGTCAGGGGGTCGAGCAGGAGGGTGCGCAGCTCGGCCTGCCGCTCGACCGGGGGACCCGCTCCCAGGGCCTCCATCACGCCGGTGGCGGTGTGGTCGGCGACCGGTTCGCTGACCCCTTCGAGCCCGCGGCCGGACACGAAGAAGATCGTGTCCTCCTGAGAGGTCTGGCTCGGCGTGGGAGTCGGTGCCACGTTGGGCAGGGCGCCACTGGGCAGGGACTCGGCCTCCTCCTGCACCGGGACGCCGCATCCGGCCACCCCACCCAGCACGAGGCCCAGGACTGCTGCCGCCACGGTCGGCCGGATCCAGCTCATGGGGCCACCTCCGCAGGCAGGTCGAGGGTGAACCGGGCACCACCGAACGGCGACTTCGCGACGATGACCCGCCCGCCGATGGCCTCGGACTGCTCGCGGACGATGGCCAGGCCGAGCCCTGCGCCCTCGATCCGTTGCTCGGTCACCCCCGATCCCCGGGCGAAGGGTTCGAAGAGTCGCTCGACCTCGTCGGGGTCCACGCCAGGTCCGGCGTCGTCGACGTGGATGCGCACACGGCCCTCCCCAGCGACCATCAGGATCTGCCGGACACCGTGACCGTGGCGCGTCGCGTTGTCGATGAGGTTGGCCATCACCCGCTCGACCCGACGCGCGTCGGTGACGACGACAGGGCGGTCGCCGTGCAGCAGGTCGGTCTCCAGGTTGCGCCCGGAGAGCACGGACTCGACGAGGGCCGCGATGTCGGTGGCATCCCGCTGCACGGGCGCGCGTGCGGTCACGCTGGAGATCTCCAGGAGGTCCAGCAGGATGCGGGTCAGGCGCCGGGACTGCGAGGCCAGGCTCGTGACCAGTCGGGCCTCGCGGGGCGGGAAGGTGTCGTGGTGCTCCTCGAGCAGCTCCGCTGTGGCCACGACGGTGGTCAGCGGCGAGCGCAGCTCATGGCTGACGTTGCCCACGAAGCGCCGCTCGCGCTCGATGCGGGAGGCGACAGCGACGGCCATGTCGTTGAAGGAGTCGGAGATCGGGTCCAGGTCCGGGTCGCCGGTGTCCGGCAGTCGCACGGTGAGGTCCCCGTCCGCGAGGCGACGGGCGCCGGCACCCATCCGCCGCAGTGGCCGCATCAGCACGTCGCCGACGTAGCGGCCGATCGCCCCGCCCACGACGAACGCCCCGACCGCGAGGAGCATCAGGAGAAGGGCGCCGTTGCGCAGCGTCTCGAGGAGGTCGCTCAGCGGGAAGAGCTCGACGTAGAGCCCGGAGCGGGTGTAGACGCTGACCGCGTAGTAGTACTGGTCACCGATGGCGAAGGTCTGTTGGGCGCCGCCCTCAGTGAGCGTCAGGTCGATCAGGGAGGTCGGGATCTCGGAGGTTGGGACTGTGCTGCCCCGCGAGTACCAGACTGAGCCGACCCTCATCAGGGCCTGGGAGGCACCCACGACGGGCAGCTGGCTGAGCACCTCGCCGGGTTGCGTGCCCCCGGCGATGGCCGCGTCGACCGACCGGGCATCGAGCAGGGCCCGGGTCAGGCCCCCCGACTGGCGCTGGTTGGTCAAGTAGCTCCGGCTGACCAGGTAGATCCCGCTGGCGACGAGGACCGCGACGACCATCGACAGCACGGCGAACACCAGCGCCACGCGGGTCCGCAGGCCGAAGCGCATAGGTCAGGCCTTGAGCCGGTAGCCGAACCCGCGGACGGTCATCAGGTGCACCGGGTCCGCCGGATCCGCCTCCATCTTCGCGCGCAGGCGGTAGACGAGGTTGTCCACGACCCTGCCGTCACCGGGGTTTCGGTAGCCCCACACGTTGCGCAGGAGGTCATCACGGCTGACCACGCGCTCACGGGCCCCGATCAGCTCGGCGAGCAGCTTGTACTCCGTCGGGCTCAGGGGGACCAGGCGGTCGCCGACCTGGACCTCGGCTGTGTCCGGGCGCAGCCGGACCTCGCCGCACTCGAGCAGCCCGTGGTCGACCTCCACGTCGCTGGCCCGCCGGATCTGGGCACGGATCCGCGCCAGGAGCTCCTTGGTGATGAAGGGCTTGGTGACGTAGTCGTCGGCGCCTGCCTCGAGTCCCGACACGACATCGTGGCTGTCTGCCTGGGCGGTGACGATGATGATCGGGACCCGGCTGGTCGCCCGCACGCTGCGCACGACGTCCAGGCCGTGGATCCCGGGCAGCCTCAGGTCCACGAGCAGCACGTCAGGGTCCTCGTCCTGACCCAGCACCAGCGCCTGCTCGCCGTTGGCCGCCTCAAGGACGCGGTACCCCTCATCCTCGAGGGCGTAGCGCAGCACCAGGCGGATCTCCTCGTCGTCCTCGACGATCATCACTGTCTTCCCCACGGGACCATTCAACCCCGAGAACGGTCCCTACCGGGACCACCGGGGGCCTGAATGCCCCATTGCGACGCAATTGGGACGCCCGTCACCGTCCAGATGGCGACCGGGATCACACGGGGCGCTGGAGCTGCAGCACGGGGACACCGGTCGGGTTGCCCGCGTCCATCCGGACCTCCTCACCGGCGACGTACTGGCGGATGGCGTGCGACAGCTCACGGGGGTGGGTGAAGTTGATCGCGTGGGCGGCACCCTGGAACAGCACGATGGTGACGCCGGGAGGGAGGTCGGCCATCGCCCGGCTTATCCGCTTCCACGGGGGCCGCAACGGGTCCTCGCTGCCGATCACGGCCATCACCGGCACGGGCATCGACATGACCCGCTCGTAGGCCGGGAACTTCGTCATCTGGATGAACAGCTTCATCGCACGGATCATGCCGAAGCGCAGATAGTCCGGGGCGGCCACTGTCATCAGCTGAGGCGGCTCCACGAGTCCGTCCCGGGCCATCTGCCCCAGTGCCTTGACCAGCGGCCGGTTGTGCGCCCCGCCGGCCAGGCCCACCATGATCGCCTTCGAGACCTTCTCCGGAGCCTCGTAGATCAGCTCCGCGATGATCGCGCAGCCCAAGGAGTTGCCCACCACGACAGCCTGCTCGATCCCCATCGCATCCATGAAGTGGTTCACGGCGGTGCCGAGGTCCTCGATGCCCAGGTCCTGCTTGGTCTTGGGGCTGCGGCCGAAGCCGGGGAGGTCGGGCACGTACACGCGGAACGTGTCCGTCAGGAGCTCGGCGGTGGGCATCAGGTAGGAGCCCGAGATCGCGAAGCCGTGGACGTGGATCATCGGTGGGGCGTCAACAGGGCCCCCCACGCGGTAGCGGATCCAGTTGCCGTCGACGAGGACGCTGTTCCAGGTGAAGCCCAGGTCTGTCACGAGCGCATCCTGCCATCTGGTCGCAGACGCGTCGATCCGGAGCGGGCATCTTCAGGTGCCTGCTCCGGATCGGTGTGCGCCGGACTCAGCTGATCAGTGCGTGCAGGGCCTCGTCGCCGGGCCGGGCGCGCAGGACGGCGGGGTTCACGCCGGCCTTGG
This sequence comes from uncultured Actinomycetes bacterium, assembly GCA_963700395.1. Taxonomy (GTDB): domain Bacteria; phylum Actinomycetota; class Actinomycetes; order S36-B12; family CAIYMF01; genus Prado023. Next base: position 52,843 of record CAVOXI010000002.1, read on the forward strand.
TGGTGATCGCGGTGACCGAGCGCTGCTGACGCAGCGTCGCCAGCGAGATCACGGTTCCCGAGGCGCCGGCGCGGGCCGTGCGGCCCGAGCGGTGCAGGTACTCCTTGGGCCCGTGCGGGGGGTCCACGTGCAGGACGAGGTCGATGTCATCCACGTGCAGGCCGCGCGCTGCGACGTCCGTGGCGACGAGGACGTCGATCCGTCCGCGCTTGAAGTCCTCGAGGGTGCGCGTGCGCATCCCCTGCTTCATCCCGCCGTGCAGGGCGGCGGTGCGCACGCCCTCGGCCTCCAGCTGGCCGGCCAGGCGGTCGGCGCCCATCTGGGTGCGCACGAAGGCGACTGTGCGACCGCGCCGCAGCGCGATGTCGGTCGTGACCGCGTCCTTGTCCTTGGGGTGGACGAGCACCAGGTGGTGCGCCATCGTGCCCACGGTCGCGGTCGCCGGGTCGGCGTTGTGCACCAGGGGCTCGTGCAGGTACTTGCGCACCAGGCGGTCGACGTCGTGGTCGAGGGTCGCCGAGAACAGGAGTCCCTGGACGTCCTCGGGCAGCCGGCCCATGATGGCCTCGATCTCGGGCATGAAGCCGAGGTCGGCCATGTGGTCGGCCTCGTCGAGCACGACCACCTTGACCTGGCTCAGGTCGACCGACCCACGATCAGCAAGATCGACGAGGCGCCCCGGCGTCGCCACGACGATGTCGGCGCGCTCGAGGCCACGGATCTGGCGGTCGTAGGAGCTGCCACCGATGATCAGCTGGGTGCGCATCCCCAGGGTCGCTGCCAGCGGGGACAGCGCGTCGAGGACCTGCATCGCGAGCTCACGGGTCGGGGCCAGGATCAGCCCGCGCGGCTGCCGCTTGGTCGGGCGCGGGCCGGAGAGGATCGTGAGCATCGGCAGGCCGAAGGACAGGGTCTTGCCCGAGCCGGTGCGACCCCGGCCCAGGACGTCGCGGCCACTGAGGGCTGCAGGGATCGTCATCTCCTGGATCGGCGTCGGCTCGGTGATCGCCTGGCTCGCCAGGACTGCGGCGAGCGAGGTCGGGACGCCGAGGTCCACGAACGCGTTGGGCCCCGTGAGGGCCGGCACCTGCGGGGCACGCTGGGGACGGTCGGCACGGTCACGGCGGTCGTTGCGCGGACCACGATCGTTGCGCGGACCACGATCGAAGCGGTCGTTGCGCGGGGGGCGGCCGGGACGCGAGGGGCGCTCGGCGCGGTCAGGGCGGTCCTGGCGGTCCTGGCGGGCTGCCCGAACGGGACGCTCGGCGCTGGTCCGGCGGTCATCACGATCGCGCCAGTCGCTCCGCGGGGCGCGGTCGTCACGCGGGGCGCGGTCCTGGCGGGGGGCCCGATCGTCGCGGGGGGCGCGGTCCTGCCGCGGTGCGCGATCGTCACGCGGGGCGCGGTCATCGCGCTCACGCCAGGCAGGGCGGGCCGCTGCGTCCGAGTCACGGCGGGGCGTCGTGGCGCGATCCCCGGACTGGGCCTTCGCGCCCTTCCAGGAGGTGGTGGACTTGGCGCCCTTCCAGGTGCTGGTCGCCCTGGCAGCCTTCCAGGTGCCGGCCTTCTTCGCTCCCCTCGGGGGGGCGGTGGACGTGCGCGCGCCGGATCGGGGCGCGCGGGATTGCGGGGCGTGCTCAGCCACGGTGTTCCTTCTTCTCAGGGCGTGTCGTCTTCAACGCGTCTGATTGACCGCCAAAGGGCCAGGTGAAGGAAACGTTGCTCAACGAAGTCGGCAGTGTGCCGGGTGCTGAGCATACCTACCCTGGGGCCCGCTGACCCAAACCTCGGATATCCCGACCGCGGGAACCGACGCCATGCGAAGGGCACCTGACAGTCAGCCCACGTCCACATGGACATGGTCGAGGTGCCGGTTCACGGGGTTGTCCGGGTCCCGTCCGCCGAACCTGTAGTCGCGCCAGCCCTGCATCGACCGACGGGCGGTCCAGATCCGGTCCCGGTAGATGACGGTGCGGATGCCCAGGCGCTCGGCATTGGCGACGGCCCAGTTGGCCAGGCGCCACCCCTCACGCTGCCTGTCGGGCTCGACGTGGGGACGGAAGAAGAAGTCGATGGCCCGCCCCAGCGAGTGCTCGCCCCCGGGGCTGCGACCGGGCAGGGTGCCCTCCGGGCCGAACCCGCCATCAGGCACGTCCCCGAACTGCGCGATCACCTCAGCGCGCACGGCCAGTGCCCGGGGGGTGAGTCCGATCGGGAGCTCCTTGGGCGTGTCCGTCATCCCGATCGGGGAGATCCGGCACGTCACGGCTGGCCCCTCTCCCAGGGTGCGGGCCAGATCCGCCTCCGCTGAGGCAACCCGATCGGCTATCTCGGACGGCGCCCCCTCGGCCAGGACCACGCCCGTCGCATCCGTGACGCTGCAGGCAGGCTGCCAGGGCAGCGCCAGCCCCCGGCCCAGCGCGAGGACGACAAGGCCCACGAGCACTGCGCAGAGCAGGACGAGGAGACGCACCCCACCACGGTATGTGAGGTCCGGGACGTGCGCTGGCGTGCAACCTAGGATGACCGTCGTGCCCGAGACGGAGGATGCCCCTGCGGCGACGCCCGGGCTCCTCGAACGCGTGCCCATCGTGGCGCTGCGGGTGCTGCAGTTCGCCGTGGACCTGGGGATCGTCGCGCTTGTCACGCTCGTGCCGACGGTCCTGATCCTCACGCTGTTGCCCCGCAACCCGGACGACTCCCTGGGTGCGTTGCTGATCGCGATCCCGGTGATCCTCGGGCTCCTGCTCCTCGCCGTCGGGATCAGCTGGTGGTACTGGGCGCGACTGCCACGGCGCTGGGCCGGCAGCACGCCGGCGATGCGCTGGTTCAAGTTGAAGGTGGTGCGTGTGGATGGCACCGAGCCCACGGCGAGCCAGCTCTCGCTGCGGTGGCTGCTCCTGGTCGTCGACGCATCGTTCTTCGGGGCAGTCGGACTGATCGCGATGCTGGTCACCCGCCAGGATCAGCGGATCGGCGATGCCATGGCCGACACCCTGGTCGTGCGCGACGTCAGGTGAGCCCCGCCCGTTCCAGCCGCGCGACGCCGGCCAGGGCCAGCGCTCCGCTCAGGTGCGCCGCCAGCGTGGGCGCACCAGAAGTGGGCGCACCCGGTCGGGAGGGGCGCCGCGCCGGCCCCGGGCGCCAGGCTGCCGTGATGCGCCCACGGCCATCCCGCGCCGCCCAGGCCGCCTCCGCCTGGACCACGAGGTCGTGCGCGATGTCGATCAGGCTCGGCTCGGCCAGGACAAGGGCGCTCGCGTGCCGGGCAAGGATGCCGCGGAACAGCTGGGGGTCGGCGCCCACCCCGTCGTCGAGCTCATCCCGCCAGACGCCCGGTGAGTCGAGTGCACCGTGCGATCGGTCGGCGAGCAGCGCCGCGGCCTGGCCCACCTCGGCGCACTGCGCCCGCAGCGCCGCAGTGCCGACCCGCACGACCCCGGCGGCCCGTGCCCTGCGCCGGTGGGACTCGGGCGCATCGGCCAGCTCGCCGAGCACGACGTCCAGCCCGGCGACCGTCCCCACGTTGTACGACCACAGGCGCCCCTCGGGCACCAGCACCCCACCACGCGGGCGGGAGCCGTCCCACACGATCCCCGATGGCTCCACCAGCGTGGAGTGCAGCCAGTCCGCTGCCTCGCGCGCGAGCCCGAGCCGCCGGACATCACCGTCCAGCTGGCTGACCCCCGCCAGGAGCATCGCGCCGGGCGCGGTGGCCGCGACGTTGCGGAAGTCGTCACCCACGCGCCACCGGATGCCCCCGAGCCCGACGTCCCAGCCGGCCGTGACGGCGTCGGCGAGGGCCGAGGGGATGTCCGCGCCGATGAGGCCGAGGCGGTGGGCATGCAGCGTCGCCAGCCCCATCCAGGCCAAGTCATCGTAGTAGGGGTTCGCTGTGAGGTCGCCGCGATTGCGCCGTGCGACCCCCTCGATGAGCCGCACGGCCCGCAGCCCTGCCTGCGGATCACCGGCCTCGTGGGCATCGAGCAGCACCTCGACCCCGTGCGCCTGCCACCAGTAGTGCCACGGCCGTCCCGGGATCAACGCCGCCACTGCGCCGGGCAGCGCCGCGCCCACCCGGAACAACCCCGTCCGCTCGCTCCAGTACTGCTCGACCAGGACAGCGTGCGCCTCCCGCGCCCGCTCCTGCCACATGATCCGTCTCCCGTCGAGGCAGGACGTCTACTTGATGACGGCCACGGTCTGGGTGTTCCAGCTGACCAGGACCCCGGTGCGCGTCCACAGCTCGCGGACCTCGACGGTGAAGCCCTCGCGCGCTGCGACGCTCCGCCCGCGGTGGAACAACGGCTCGATCCCGCCCTGCGCATCACGCGGAAGCGTGGCCGGATCGAAGGGGAGGTCGAGGGTGAAGCCGACCGTCGCGGCGGGGCGTGGCCGGTCCATGCGGGCCATCACCGAGACCCACCAGGCATCGGCGAGCGCGGTCACGACTGAGGCGTCGAGGCGCTCCACCCGACCGCGCGGCCGGACCCAGCCCAGGGTCTCGTCGGTGTCCCCACCCTGGTACGGGATCCCGGAGATCGGACGCATCTCGAGGTGCGTCGTGAAGTCGGGGGCCAGGGGCGGGCCCACGGGCACCTCGGGGACCGCCTCCGGCCCCGCGGCCAGCTCCTTGGGCGGGACCACACCCAGCCACGCGGGCCCGTCGGGCATCGCGTCACCCTTCCTCGGTGCGCCTAGGACGACGACCCCGTGGGCGAGCAGCTCCCCGTCGTCGTCCAGTGCGCGAACCGCCAGCGTGTTGGTCGCCGACCCACGGCGCAGCACCTCCACCACGAGGTACAGCCTCCCGACCAGGACCGGGGCGACGAGCTGCGCGCTCAGCGTGCGCACGGCCATCTCCGGGCGCGGATCGGCCTGTTGTGCCGCCGACACCATCGCCCCTGTCACCACGCCACCCCACGCCCCTCGCCCCTGCTGGAGGCCGTCGGGCACATCGAGGGTGAACCGCTGCGGGTCGTCAGTGAGGGTCGGGCGGACCAGCACGGAGAGGTCGAAGCTGTCCATGTCCCCAGCCAATCACGTGGGCCCAGCGTCGGGGCACGGCGGTTCGATGTTGGGACGCACCTCCATCGCCACGGCGTCAGCCGAGCAGCCGTCGTCCCCACCACGAGGTCGCCACATCCTCGCCGTGGAGCACGTAGGCCAGCGTGGGGTCCTCGAACAGGGTGGCGTCCCAGGCCCGCTGGGTGCCGGCGGCGCCCGCCATCAGGAGCACATCCCCGACGGCCAGCTCGTGGCCCTCATCGGGGACGAGCAACCGCCCCTCCCCGCGCTCGAGCATCAGGGCCCTGAGTCCCAGCCGCTCCGCGCGCGCCCAGGGACTGGACATGAGCTCGCCCAGGGTCACCGGCCCGCGGGCCAGGCGCCGGCACAGTGCAGGCGCCTGGATGCTCATCGATGCGCACCTCCCACACGGTGGGCGAGGGCTCGCCCACCAGGCTGACGAGGTCCGCAAGCACCTGGGCCGCCCACGCCTCGGGCTGCTCCTTGGCCGACTGCAGGAACTGCCACAGGTGTGGGTTGGACAGTCGCTCGAGCACCTCGCGCGCGACGACCTCTGAGGGCAGGAGCAGCACGTCCGGCTCGATCGCCGCGAAGAGGGCGTCGTTGCGCAGGCGACTCCTGGCGGGCGACGACGACGATCGAGGGGTTGGCCCGGCGCGCGGCATCCAGGTACGAGATCGTCAGGGTGTCACGATCCGCTGCGCCCGACGATCCCGACGGCGCCAGCGGCCAGCGCGGCGAAGCCCGGCTCCTCCGGGCCGGTGCCCTCGTGGGATCGCTCTCCGGGATCGACCACCGTCACCGGCACGTCCACGGCGTGCAGGTCCTCGACGACCTCGCCGACCGCGCGGGGCGACCCGACCACGACCAGCCAGGTGCCGCCCTCCGGGGGATGGATCCGGGGCGGCAGGGGCTCGCCCGGGGGCAGGATCAGCCAGTCGACCAGCTGCGCCGTGCTCGGAGTGCGCATCGGGACCCGCAGGCGATCACCGAGGGCGTCGAACGGGTTGACCACGGCCGGTGCCGCCGAAGGGCTGCATGCGCAGGGCGGTGGCCGCCGAGTCGGCCCTGGCCACGACGGGCAGGCCGGGGCGGATCAGGTGCACGGCCTGGACCACCGCGAGGTTGGACTCGTCGTCGTCGGTCAGCGCCAGGACCCCCTCACAACGGGGATTGGCCAGGCCGGCCAGCATCAGCGTGTCGGGTTCGCGTGCGTTCGCGCACAGGGCGGGGGCATCGGCCCGCAGTGGTTCGAGGGCGAGCGCATCGATTCGCGCCTGCGAGCGGTCGACGACGACCAGGCGCCTGCCCCGGGCGTCGAGCGTGCGGGCGATCCTCGCGCCGGCCTCGCCGTACCCGACCAGCGCGAGGAACGGCTCCGGGATGCGGGACACCTGTCGGGCGAACCGCTGGGTGTCCACGGCCAGCCGGAACGCACGATCGCGCAGCAGGGACAGCAGTGTGCCGATCGCGTACGCCCACCCGATGACAGCCAGGTAGATCGTGATCGTCACCCACACCCGCTGGTCGACGGTCAAGGGGTAGGGGATCTCACCGAAGCCGATGGTCGTCGCGGTGTAGCTCATGAAGTAGAAGGAATCGAAGAAGCTCATCGGCTCGGTGCCGCCGTCGGGCTGCTCGCCGGGGATCAGCGTCAGTCCGAGCACGCTGATCGAGAACACGAGGATCAGCACGATGAACGGCGCCCGCATCCGACGCAGGACGAGGAAGATCGGGCCCGTGGAGGGCCCCGCGCGGACCGGGGCGACCGGCGACTCGATCTCGGGAGGGCTCGCGTGATCCGCAGGCGGCTCGAGCAGCATGTGCCAGAGCGTGAGCAGCGGGTTGCCCATGGGGCTACCGACGGGAGAACTGCAGCGTCTCGGCGATCAACAGGATCACCGACACGATGTTCGCCAGGAGGGCCCCAGCGGCCAGCGACACGACGCTCGCCATCGCCGAGCCGCTCATCCCACCCGCAGCCTGGTCAGCCACCACCCAGAACACGCCTGCCGCCACCAGCTGCAGGTCTGCGACCAGGGAGGTGGCCAGGTGCACCGCCCCCAGCTGCGTCCGGTCACCGAACTTCAGGACGGTGGCGATGAGGTTCACGACGATGGCGGCGAACAGCTCGTAGGGGTTGTGCACCGCGGGATCGCTGATGTCGCCGATGACGAAGCCGAAGTTCAGCGTCGCAGCGAGCAGGACGAAGAACCCGAAGATGACCTTCTCGAGATTCATGGCCCCTCCCCTGACGGGTCTCCGACCTCCTGCGCGGCCGGTGCGAACCCCATCCGAGGGTAGACCCGGCGTCAGGCGGTGGGCGGGTTGAGCGCTCAGGCGCCCGGACCGGCCTGTGGGCCGCCGAGGCGGACCTGGACGGCGAGCACGCGATCAGGGATGACCGCCAGCATCTTGGCGTCCGGGGTGCCGACGCCCAGGTGGGCGCCGATGGGCAGGGCCGCCAACCGGCTGTCGACGGCCTTCAATGCTGCGTTGAGCAGCGGCCGGTCCCCACCGGTCACGAGGAACTGCAGGTCCGCGAGGGGGCCGAGGATCCTGTCGGCGTTCTCGGCGGCCGAGCCCACGATCTCGTCGGCCTCGTTGTCCCGGCGTCGGGCATAGCGCTGCTGGGACCAGCCCCCGGCTGCGGTCCGGCCGTGGATGTGGCGGGTTCCGACCTTCTTCTCCACCACCGTGGACCCCTCGAAGGCCGCCACCGCGTACCCGGCGCGGCGCAGGAGGAGCACCCCGAAGGCCGGAGCCAGGCCGGACAGCACGTCCGGATCGAACTGCCCCGGCAGCTCGGGCTCGAGCCATGCCGGTACCACGACCTGGGCGCGAGCCCCGTCGGCGGCCACGAGGTCCCATCCGACCGCCACGGTGCAGGCCTCCGCGACCCACTCACCGTGGCGGACACCGAATCCCTCGAGCCAGCCGGGCAGCCGGCGAAGCGGGACCCCGACGACGTGCTCCTGGTCAGGCATGTTCCATGGTCCCACGGTCCGTGGGCAGCCGGAGCCTCCCGGCACGCTCGAGGTCGGCGATGAGCCCCTCGACGAGGAGCTCGACCACCGACTCCCGGGGTACCGGCGAGGTGGTGGCGGCCAGGGCGACCTCCTCCAACGAGCCCAACCAGCCGCGCACCGCCAGCTGGGTGATCTCGTCGCGGACCGGCCACTCGGCCGCGTCCAGCCAGCGGATCACGTGGTTGGTCCGCACCTCGTCGAGGACGGCCAGCACCTTGGGGTCCCCGCCGGAAGCACCGCGCACGAGGGCCACGTACATCCCGCGCTTGCGCTGGACGAACCTCAGGAACGCCCGCACCATGTCGCGCAGTCGGGTGTCGACGTCGGTCCCCGGGCCGCGCGGGACGGCCACCATCAGCCGGTCGCCGGCGGTGGAGACGACGGCGGCGAAGTAGTCGCCCTTGGAGGGGAAGTAGTGGAAGACCAGCGTCCGCGACACCCCTGCCGCCGCGGCCACCTCGTCCATCGCGAGCTCCTGGATCGACCGGGTCGCGAGCAGGTCGAGGCCGATGTCGACCAGTTGCTGCCGCCGGTCGGAGGCGGACATGCGCGGTGGCCCCGGGACGGCCCCCATCGGGGCTGCTCCGGGGCCACCGCTGCGACTCACTTGTAGGTGCCCCCGGACTCAGCCAGCGCCACCAGCGAGGCGGGCGGCGTGAACCGCTCCCCGTACGTGGCGGCCAGCTCGTTGGCACGGGCGACGAAGGCTGCTGGGCCCACGCCGTCGTAGGTGTTCACGAACTGCAGCACGCCACCGGTCCACGCCGGGAAGCCGATGCCGAAGATCGAGCCGATGTTCGCGTCCGGCACGGTGCGCAGGACGTTCTCGTCGAGGCACTTGATGCTCTCGATCACCTCGATGAACAGCATCCGGTCCTGCAGGTCCTGGAACTCGATGGCCAGGTTGTCGCCGCCGAAGGAGTCCTTGAGCCCGCTCCACAGGCCCAGCTTCTTGCCCTCGGCGTACTCGTAGAAGCCGGCGCCGGCGGCCCGGCCGCCACGCGCGTTCTCGGTCACCATCTTCTCGATGACTGCGTACCCCGGGTGCGCCTCGAAGGCCACGCCCTCGGCCTCCGCGGCTGCGGCTGCCTCCTTCTTGATCTTCAGTCCGAGCGTGAGGCTGACCTCGTCGGTCAGGGCCAGCGGCCCCACCGGGTAGCCGGCCTGCAGTGCTGCCTGCTCCACGCTGTTGGCCGGCACGCCCTCGCCGACCAGTGACGCGGCCTCGGCGACGACCGTTCCGATGACCCGGCTGGTGAAGAAGCCGCGGCTGTCGTTGACCACGATCGGCAGCTTGCGGATCTGCACCGCCACGTCGATCGCCCTGGCAAGGGCCTCGTCCGAGGTCTTCTCGCCGACGACGATCTCCAGCAGCTTCATCTTGTCCACCGGCGAGAAGAAGTGCAGGCCGATGAAGTCCTCGGGACGGTCCACGCCCTCGGCGAGGCCGGTGACCGGCAGCGACGACGTGTTCGACCCCAGGAGCGCGTCCTCGGTCAGGAGCGGGACGACCTCGGCGTAGACCGACTTCTTCAGGTTCGGGTCCTCGAACACCGCCTCGATCATGAGGTCCGCGCCCTTGGCGTCGGCCATGTTCTCGGTGGGGGTGATCCGCGCGAGGATCTCGTCACGCGCATCGGCGGTCATCTTGCCCCGCGCGACGGCCTTGTCGAGGATGCCCTGGGAGTAGGCCTTGCCCTTCTCGGCGGCGGCGAGGTTCATGTCCTTGAGGACGACCTCCATGCCGGCACGGGCGCACTCGTAGGCGATGCCCGCGCCCATCATGCCGGCGCCGAGGACGACCACCTTCTGGGCGGTGTACTTCGGGACGTCCTTCGGCCGGTCCCCGCCCTTGCTGATGTGCTGCAGGTCGAAGAAGAACGCCTGGATCATGTTCTTGCTGACCGGGCCGATGGCCAGGTTGACGAAGTACTGCGTCTCGATCTGCTCGGCCGTCGCGAAGTCGACCTGCGCACCCTCCACGGCCGCGGCCATGATGTGGTGCGGCGCGGGCATCGGGGCGCCCTTGAGCGTCTTGCGCAGGTTGGCCGGGAAGGCCGGGAGGTTCGCCGCGAACGCCGGGGTCATCGGGGTGCCGCCGGGGATCTTGTACCCCTTGACGTCCCACGGCTGGACGGCCTCGAGGTTCGACAGCGCCCAGGTCTTGGCGGCGTGGATCAGCTCCTCGGGGGTGCTGACGACCTCGTCGACCACGCCGGCAGCCATCGCGTCCTTGGGCTTGCGCTGCTGGCCCTGGAGCAGGTGGTTCATCAGGGCGGTCTGGATGCCGAACATCCGCACGGTGCGCACGACTCCGCCGCCACCGGGCAGCAGGCCGAGGCTGACCTCGGGCAGCCCGATCGTGGACCCCTTGACGTCCAGGGCGATGCGGTGGTGGCAGGCCAGTGCGATCTCGAGCCCGCCGCCGAGGGCGGAGCCGTTGATCGCCGCGACCACCGGGACGCCCAGGGTCTCCAGGCGGCGCAGCAGCGACTTCATCAGCGGTGACCTGGTCGGTGACCTGCTGGGCGTTGGCCGGGGTGGCCTGGCTCAGGTCGTGGAGGTCGCCGCCGGCGAAGAAGGTCTTCTTCCCCGAGGTGAGGACGACGCCGTTGATCGCGTCCTTCTCGGCCTCGAGTCGATCCATCGTGGTCGCCAGGGAGGAGACGAACAGGGCGTTCATCGTGTTGGCGCCCTGCGTGGGGTCGTCCATCGTCAGCGTGACGATTCCGGCCTCGTCGATCTCCCAGCCGAACATGTTGGTGTCAGTCATGTGTGATGCCTTCCTTGTCCGGTCGGGGTCTCAGAGCCGCTCGATGATGGTTGCCACGCCCATGCCTCCGCCGATGCACAGCGAGATCAGGCCGTAGCGGCCGCCCGTGCGCTCGAGCTCGTCGAGGCAGGTGGCGGTGATGATGGCGCCGGTGGCGCCCAGGGGGTGACCCATCGCGATGGCCCCGCCGTTGATGTTGACCTTGTCCGGGTCGACGTCGAGGTCGCGCATCCACTTGAGCACGACGGCTGCGAAGGCCTCATTGAGCTCGAACACGTCGATGTCGTCGATCCTCAGGCCCGCGGTCTTCAGCACCTTCTCGGTGGCCGGCGTGGGCCCGGTGAGCATGATCGTGGGCTCCGAGCCGACGACCGCCGAGGCCACGACCCGACCGCGCGGGGTCATGCCCGCCTCCCGGCCGACCCGCTCGTTGCCGATCAGGACCATGGCGGCGCCGTCGACGATGCCCGAGGAGTTGCCTCCGGTGTGGACGTGGTTGATGCCCTCAACCCAGTGGTACTTCTGCAGGGCCACGGCGTCGAAGCCGCCCATCTCGCCCATCCCGGCGAAGGAGGGCTTGAGCTTGCCGAGCATCTCGGCAGTGGTCCCGGGGCGCATGTGCTCGTCATGGTCGAGCAGCACGACGCCGTTGCGGTCCTTGACCGGGATGACGGACTTCCCGTAGCGCCCGTCGGCCCACGCGGCCGCCGCACGCTCCTGCGAGCGCACGGCATAGGCGTCGACGTCGTCACGGGTGAACCCCTCGATCGTGGCGATCAGGTCCGCGCTGATGCCCTGGGGCACGAAGTAGCTGTCGTACGCGGTCTCGGGGTCCATGGCCCAGGCGCCGCCGTCCATGCCCATCGGCACGCGGCTCATGCACTCGACTCCCCCGGCGATCGCCATCGACTCCCAGCCGGAGCGGATCTTGGCCGCGGTCAGGTTGACGGCCTCAAGCGCGGACGCGCAGAACCTGTTGATCGTGGTGCCGGCACCGGCGGCATCGGGCAGGCCCGAGGCGATCGCGGCGGTCCGGGCGATGTTCGCTCCCTGGTCCCCGACCGGGGTCACGCAGCCCACGACGATGTCCTCGACCAGCAGCGGGTCGAGCCCCGGGTTGCGGTCCAGGATCTCGTGGATGAGGTCGGTCAGCAACGTGACCGGCTTGACCCCGTGCAGGGCACCGTTCTTCGCCTTGCCTCGGGGGGTACGGATCGCCTCGTAGATGTACGCCTCAGAAATCACGCCTGCATCTCTCCTGCCTGCTGTCGTGGTGATGCCCATTCCGATCGCCCACAGGGTCGCGGGTCCGGCTTGTTGAGCAAGTGTCAACAGACTACTACTGGCCAGTAACTTGGTGTCAAGCGGGGTGGCCCTCCGCGCCCCACCCCCCACCCCCCACCCCCCCTCGCCCCCCTCGCCCCCTCGCCCCCCTCGCCCCCCTCGCCCCCTTCGCCCCCGCCTCGCCGCCAGCCCCAGCCGAGCGGACCAAACCGACGCCCCACTGCCCCCACCGCCCCGGCCCCCACGCCCAAGGCAAAGGGGCCGAAATCACGATTCGCTCCGAGTTCTGAGCGGTTGCGGTGGCTTCATCCAAGTTCGGGGCGGCCGAACGGCCCCTGATCTGGATGAAGGTCGAGATCGTGCCGGCCACGGCATCCACAGATCTTGTTTGTGCCCTGTTGCATTGGGCGTTTGTCCGTGAGTCTCTGCAGCATGCGGTCCATGAAACTGGCGCCCATCCCGCAGATCCCGGACGGCATCGAGGTTCCCGACGAGGCGCTCCGGCAGGATGGCGTGTTCACACGGTCGCAGGCTCGGGCCGCGGGATGGGGCGACCGCGCCCAGCGGCGCCTCGTACGCCAGGGGCTCTGGGTTCCCGTGGCCGGCCCGGTGCTGCGACACCAGGAGATCGAGCCGGGCCCGTGGCAACTGGCCCAAGCCGTGCAGCTGACGTGTGGGCTGGTCGTCAGCCACACCACCGCCGGACTCCTCTGGCAGCTGGCTGTGCCGGCCGAGTTGCACGGCACCGGCCACGTCGAGCGCCGAACATCGCGCTTGTGGGTTCACCGGATCCCGCTCACCCCGGCGGATGTGCTGAACACTCGCGGCCTGACGGTGACCTCCCCAGAGCGCACCCTTCGCGACCTGCTGTGCTCACTGCGCGAGGACGTCGGGGTCGAGATGCTCGCCGACGCGTTCCGGCGGGGCCTGCTGACGGCAGGCGACGTCGATACGGCCACCCGTCGCGCGCACGGGCGGCACGGCGTCACCATGGCACGGCGGCTGGCTGAAACCTGCCGACGGGAGCCGCACTCGGTGCTCGAGTGGAGGTTCCATCGGATGTCCGACGCCCTCGGCCGCGGCTGGCGGTTCAACGTCGACATCCACGACGAAGGCGGCTTCGTCGGCCGGGTGGACGCCCTGCACGACGCGACCGGGACGATCGTCGAGCTCGACAGCCGCCGGTTCCATGGTGAGGACCGGTTCCAGCTGGATCGGACGCGTGACCAGAGGCTGGCCGCACTGGGCCACGTGGTGATCCGGCTCACCTGGGATGACGTCGAACGCCGCCCGATGGAGATCGTCGATCGGATCCGGCGCACGGTGGCGATCCGGGCGCGGGCAGGTCGCAAGCCGATCCCGAGAAGCCCGGCCCCAACCCGCAGGCCAGGCCCCGACCCGCCGCGTGAGGGCACGTGGTCGCGGCCGCCACCGGAGCCCGCCAACCGATCCCCCGCCCGACCGCCCGCGAGCCGACGCACACCACCCGCGCAGACCGCACCCAAGATCACGGTTCGATCCAAGATCGGAGTCGTCGCGAGGCCCGAGAGTTGGAGGAAGTCGCTCGCGGCGCCTGAGAGTTGGACGAATCTGCGATCTTGCTCCGCCACGCGCTGCGCCACCCCTGCGGACTAGCCTGATCGGGACAGTTCCGGAAGGGGCGCACATGGGCCGGCTCAGCATCATCTCGGACATGGACGGGGTCATCTACCGGGGCAAGGAGCTGATTCCCGGGGCCCAGGACTTCGTCGCCCACATGCGGGACAACCACATCCCGTTCCTGTTCCTGACCAACAACTCCGAGCAGACCCCGCTGGACCTGCTGCGCAAGCTCGAAGGCATGGGCATCCACGGCCTGACGGAGGCCAACTTCATCACGGCGGCGATCGCGACGGCGCAGTTCCTGCACGCCCAGCGCCCGCACTCGACCGCGTACGTCATCGGTGGGAGCGGCCTGGCGGCTGAGCTGTACAAGATCGGCTACTCGATCACCGAGTCACACCCCGAGTACGTCGTCGTCGGCAAGACGGCCAACTTCAACTTCGCGACGATGCGCAAGGCCACGCAGCTCATCGACGGCGGGGCGAAGTTCATCGGGACGAACCCGGACCTGATCGACCCGGTCGAGGGCGGCACCGAGCCGGCCGCCGGCGTGATCCTGGCCGCGATCGAGGCGGCGACGGGCAAGAAGCCCTACATCGTGGGCAAGCCCAACTCCCTGATGATGATCTATGCCCGCCAGATGCTCGGGGCGCACGCCGAGGACTGCGTGATGATCGGCGACCGCATGGACACCGACATCGTGGGCGGCCTGGAGGCCGGCATGCGCACGGCTCTCGTGCTGTCGGGAGTGTCCAGTCCGGAGACTGTCGAGCGCTTCCCCTACCGCCCGGACTTCGTGTTCGACTCGGTCGGATCGATCGACTGGGATGCCCTGCAGGCAGGTCCCGACGATCCGGGCGAGGGTGCGCCATGACCACCGCCATCCAGATCCCGACCCTCCTGCGGATCAAGGCGAACACCCTCTACAAGCTGGGCAAGTACCTGCGCCGCAACGACTTCAACCGGATCGCCCTGTTCTACGGCGAGGGGATGGAGGCGATGCTCGGCCAGACCGTCGAGATCTCCCTGGACAGCTCGGAGATCAAGACCCGGTTCACCGAGACCGTCACCACCAACGACATCGAGACGGTGGTCACCAGCGCCTTCGCGATGCCGCGCACCACCGACGCGATCGTCGCCGTCGGGGGCGGGATGGCCATCGACTACGCCAAGTACGCCGGGTTCCTGGCCAGCAAGCCGGTGATCGCCGTGCCCACGGCCCTGAGCAACGACGGCTTCGCCTCGCCCGGCGCGAGCCTGAAGGTCGCCGGCCGGCGCACGAGCTGCCCCGCCCACATCCCCTTCGGGGTCGTGCTGGACACCGCGGTGATCGCCAAGTCGCCGCCCCGGTTCACCTTCTCGGGGGTGGGCGACCTGCTCAGCAAGTACTCGGCCGTGCACGACTGGAAGCTCGCCTACTGGGAGACCGGCGAGCAGGTCAACGACTTCGCCGTGCTCATCGCGCTGCAGAGCGTGGAGAACTTCGTGAACTATCCGAACAAGTCCATCGGCGACCTGGACTTCATCAAGCTGATGGCCGGGGCGCTGGTGATGAGCGGCGTGGCGATGGAGGTCTCGGGCTCGTCCCGACCGGCGTCGGGCAGCGAGCACCTCATCTCGCACGCCTACGACAAGGTGGCCGACCGCCCGAGCATGCACGGACTCCAGGTGGGGCTGGCCTCGATCGCGACGATGTGGCTCCAGGAGCACCCCCGCCTCGAGGACGTCATGTCCGTGCTCGCGGAGACCGGCTTCATGCACTTCGTGAAGGAGAACCCGCTGGACAGGGGCGCGTTCGTCGAGGCGATCCGCCTGGCCCCGACGATCAAGGACCAGTACTTCACGATCCTCTCGCCGAAGGGCAACGTGGACAGGCTCGTGGAGTTCGTCTCCGACAGCCCGGTCTGGGACGGCCTGCTCGCCTGAACAGCAGATCGTCGAATCGGAAGCGAATAGTCGGCGCGGGATGGTGAGGAACGTCTCGCTCCGCGCGCGTCGACGCGGGATCTGCTCCCGGCCCGACGATCTGCTCCCACCTGAACGGGAGCAGATCGTCGAAGCGGGAGCAGATCGCGAGGATGGGCTCGGCGCGACGCGCTCCGGTGCCGAGGGCGGCGATGGTCACTACGCTGGTTCCCGTGCCCACGCTCGCTTCTGCTGCTGCTGTCCGCCTCGCCGAGTCCTCGGGCGGGGGCCCGACCCTGGGCATCCCGTGGGAGGTCTGGGCGCTGACGCTGGGCCTCATCGTCGCCCTGTTCACCTTCGACCTGGTGATCAGCGGCCGCAACCCCCATGCGGTCGGGTTCAAGGAGGCCGCCGGGTGGTCGGTGTTCTACATCTCGGTGGCGATCGCCTTCGGCCTGGTGTTCGGCGCCTGGGCCGGCCCGCCCTACGGCGCGGAGTACTTCGCGGGGTACATCGTCGAGAAGACGCTGTCGATCGACAACCTGTTCGTCTTCGTGATCATCATGTCGGCCTTCGCCGTCCCGGCCGAGCACCGGCACAAGCTGCTCACGCTGGGCATCGCGCTTGCCCTGGTGCTTCGCGCCATCTTCATCGCCATCGGCGCGACCCTCCTGGCCTACTTCTCCTTCATGTTCCTGATCTTCGGCGCGATCCTGATCTACACCGGCATCAAGCTCTTCCAGCACCGCGACCAGGACCCCGACATCGAGGACAACGCGCTGGTCCGGGCCACGAAGCGGCGGATCCCCGTCACCGAGGACTACCGCGAGGGGCACTTCTTCGTCCGCGAGAACGGCGTGCGCACGGCCACGCCACTGTTCATCGCGTTCGTCGCGATCGCCTCCACGGACATCCTGTTCGCGCTGGACTCGATCCCGGCGGTGTACGGAGTGACCGACGAGCCGTTCATCGTGTTCGCGGCCAACGCGTTCGCGCTGCTGGGCCTGCGCGCGCTGTTCTTCCTCGTCGACGGCCTGCTGGACCGGTTGATCTACCTCTCGTCGGGGCTGGCGTTCATCCTGGTCTTCATCGGCTTCAAGCTGGTGCTGCACTGGGCGCACGGGATCTGGCCGGAGGTCCCCGAGATGACGATCACGTTCTCGCTGGCCGTGATCGTGATCGTCCTGACCGTGACCACGGTCGCCAGCCTCATCGCGGTGCGGCGGGACCCGTCCAAGCGCGCCCACGCCGGATCCTTCACCGACAACGTCGACAAGGACCGCCCCGGCACCTGAGGCTCAGGTCCCCTTGCCGCCGGGTTCCCTCCCCCAGTCGGTCCGCCATCGAGAGGACCGATCCGGGGTTCGTCCGGAACTCGGAGCTCAGATCCTCCGGAAAACGGACCGGGCGCACGGGCGTCAGTAACGGCGCGCGGCGTTGCGGAGTCGGACGACGCGCCCGCGGCGTGCCCTGAAGGCGCACGGCGCGCTCTCGGCAGGAGGCGCGCGCGGCGGCCGCCGTCACCGGCACCTCCCGGGCGTCGTCAGCCGAGGAGCGGCTGGCCGATGTACTCGCCGGGTTGGACGCCCCCGGGGACGGCGAACAGCGCCGAGCCGATCGGCGTCGTCCAGATGTTGAGCACGTCTGACTTGGCCAGGCGAGTCTGCAGGGGCACGAACTGCGCCACCGGATCGGCCATGTACGCGACGAAGATGAGCCCGGCGTCGGTGGTTCCGTCCGCTGCTGATGCCCGTCGTCGTAGTTGTACGGCCGGCGCAGGATCCGCTCGGCGGGCACCTGGGCGTGAGCCAGGCGCATGTGCGCGGTCGGCGGGATCACGAGGAACCCGTTGTCGTCCACGGCCTCGTAGTCGGGCGCGGTGGTCTCGGTGCCGCCCGTCAGCGGGGCGCCGTCGGAGAGCCGCCGACCGATCGAGGCCTCCTTCGACGCCGTGTCCACGCCGCCCCAGACCCGCAGGTCCATCGCGATGCGCCGCACCAGCACCGAGGATCCGCCCTCGAGCCAGGTCGGCGTCCCGGACGACTTGGCGAGCCACACGACGTCAGCGAAGTCCTCGGTCCCGGGCGTGGGGTTGACCGTCCCGTCCACCTGGCCGAACAGGTTTCGCCCTGTGATTCCGACGGGCGCTGTGTTCGCCGGCCGGTGGAACCCCGACTGGGCCCACCTCACGGTCGCGAACGGGTCGCAGTCGTTGAGCAGCACGCGCACGGCGTGCGACACCGTCACCGGGTCCTCGGCCGCGACCTGGAGCAGCAGGTCGCCCCCGGTCCAGCGGTCCTGGAGCCTGTCGATGGAGAACGCCGGCAGGCCGGTGGCCAGCCAGCTCGGCGCCTGATCGGCCAGACCGGCGGCCTCCAGCACGCCCATCCCGTATCCCACGGTGACGGTCAGCCGTGCGGGCACATCGGCGAGCTCGGGCTGAGGATCGGCCAGTGCGGGGCGCCCCTCGGAGAGCCGCGCAATGTCGTCGGTGAGCAGGCGCATCAACCTGACCAGTGCCTCGCGGTCGACGTCGTCGCGCAGGTCCAGGGCGACGAACGTGGCGTGGGCCTGCAGGGGCGTCTCGACGCCTGCCTGGTGGGCGCCGTGGAACGGCTCCACGGTGCTGCCCGGGGCGGGGGCTGTCCCGGGCAGGGTCTCGGCATCCTGTGAGCCGTTGGAGGCCTCCCCCTCGGACGCGACCGCGTACCCCGCCGCCGCCCCCACGGCGAGCCCACCGACCCCGATGCCCAGGGCGCCGAGCAGCCCCCGACGGGTCACCCCGGACGGGTGCAGCTCAGCTGGCTGCTCAGCCTGCGGGTCGGTGGCCACGCGCAGCGATCAACTCTGGGCAGGGCTGGGCGACATGGAGCCCGAGTCCATGGAGCCCTCGGCAGGCACGTAGGCCTCGGCCCCGCCCTCGAAGGGCTTGGCCACGCTCGCCCACGTCACCGTGCCTCCGGTGTCGCACACGGCGGTGATCTCGACCTCGTCGCCCGCCTCGATCGGGGCGCTGAGCCCCATCAGCATGAGGTGGTCGCCGCCCGGCTTGAGCTCCGCAGTACCCCCGGCCGGCACCACCAGGCCGCCCTCCTTGGGCTGCATCACCATCGCGCCGTCCTTGTCCACGACCTCGTGGACCTCGATCTTCCCGGCCGACGGGCTCGACGCGGACGTGATCGTGATGTCCGCATCGCTGGGATTGCTGACGACCCCGAACGCCCCCGTCATGCCCGTGTCCTGGGCCTTGACCCACGGGTCGGCGATCGTCAGGGCACAACTGCCTGCAGCTCCGGACGGGACGTCAGCGGCTGCCTCGGTGGTGGTTGTATCCGATCCGCAGGCTGTCAGGGCGCCGATCGTCAGGACGGCTGCGGCAGGGACAAGCAGGAAACGGCTGATGGGCATGTTGCAGACTCCTCAGGTGCGCTCGTATACCCCCCTGGGCATGCCGAACAGTCTACTCCGTGGGACGAATGCCCCACACGCGCAGGCGGACCTTACCAATCGGCCGATGGCCCCGCCTGGGCCCTCAGCTCGACGAGGTGTCGGCAAGGGCCTGCGCCCGTACCCTTGTGAACCATGGCCGACGACCCGCAGCGCGCCCCCGACCTGGCGGAGGTGTCGCTCATGGACGCTTTCGGCGGGCGCCGGGGCGTGCTGGACTCCGGGCTGCCCCCGTTGACCTTCATCACTGCCTTCCTGCTCTCCGGCTCGAACCTCACCGTCGCCCTGGCCGCGGCCCTCGTCGCCGGCCTTGCCGTCACCGCCTGGCGCCTGGCCACCCATGACACGCTGCGCCATGCGCTGGCGGGCTTCGGCGCCGTCGCCCTGGCGGCGTTCGTGGCCTCACGCACGGGCCGTCCTCAGGACTACTTCCTGCCCAGCCTCCTGGCCAACGCGGCAGCCGCACTCGCATGGGCCGTCTCGATCTGGGTCAAGCGGCCATTCCTCGGGCTGACCGTGGGCGCGCTGACCCGCTCGTCGGCCTGGCGTACTGACCCGGTGATGCTCGCGGCCTACTGCCGGGCGAGCTGGATCTGGGTGGCGTCGTTCCTGGTGCGTGTCGCGGTGATGACGCCGTTGTGGCTGGCAGGCAAGACGGTGGCGCTGGGCCTGGCGAAGGTGGCGCTGGGCTGGCCGATGGTCCTCGTCGTCATCTGGCTGTCGTGGTTGGTGGTCGAGCCTGCCCACAGGGCGAGGCGTCACGCGCTTGCCGCCGCCGCGGAGCCCCTGGCCGCGAACGTTGAGGTCAAGGACGCTGGGGTGGACGGCGTTGCGGTGGAGGGCGCGGCGAGGGTGGAGGCGACTCCCCCCGGTGACGGGTCTATGGACCTGCCCACTCGCTGAGGAGCTCCTGCTCCCGCTGCGCGCTGAGCATCGAGCTGCGCGCGGACCAGTTCGACGCTGCATCCGATGTCCACGCCAGGGTGTCGGCCGCGGTCTCCTCGAGCGGTCGTGCCCGCAGGCCGGCTGCCAGGGCGCGCGCGGGGTCCATCGCCAGCACGAAGTCCGGATCGTCGGTGCCCGTCCACAGCGGCAGCACCTCCGGTGTCACGCCCCAGTCGGCCAGCCACGCGGAGCGGACCCATTCCAGGCTGGTGCCCTCCGGAGCGATCGCGGCACGAACCTCCTCGAGCATCTCACCGAACGAGTAGGGCGCCGACGGCTGGACCGCGTTGAACACGCCCTCGTCCCCGGCCTCGAGCAGGCCCACCGTGAAGGCCGCGAGGTCACGGGCATCGATGTACTGGAACGGCGCATCGGGGCTACCCGGGCACAGGACCGTGCCGCCACGCGCCAGCCGGTCGATCCAGTAGGGGAACCGTGCCGTCGGGTCGAAGGGCCCGACGATGTACGTCGGGCGGATGATCAGCAGCTGGCCGGCGTGCCGCTGCTCGGCGACATGCTCGCAGCCCACCTTCAGCCCGCCGTAGGTGTGCACGTCGATGGGAAGGGTCGTGTCGTCCAGGCCGAGGGGGGCGACCAGCGGCGCCTGCTCGTCGAGGCCCGGCTCCGGCGCTTCGGCATGGACCGAGACCGTCGAGATCAGGGCGTGACGGCCCCCACGCTCACCGAGGGCGTCGGCCAGGGAGGTGACCTGGCGGGGCCAGTACGCGCACACATCGACGGTGGCGTCCCACTCCCGGTCCGCAAGGACGCCCAGGTCGGCGTCCCGGTCCGCGTGCAGGTGCTCCACGCCGGTGCTCCCCTCGCATCCGACCCCCCGGTGCAGGACCGTGACCTCATGGTCCCGTTCGACCGCCGCCGCAACCAGGTGCCGCCCGACGAACCGTGTCCCACCGATGACGAGGATGCGCATGGTACTGATCCTGTCACCGCTGGCGGCACATGGCTCCAGGTGAGCGGGTGAGGGTCGTTGCGGCTGCGGCCCTTGGGCGCCACACTGGGGATGGAGGTGGGCTGTGGGGTTCCTGCTGGCGATGACGCTGCCCGCGCTGGTGCTCGCGCTGACCGTGCTCGGGGTGCTGGAGATGATGAGCGCGAAGAACCGCGGCCGTCGCGGCAGCGCGATGTCGTCCACGGGCTTCGACATCCTCCAGGAGGCGCTCTACCCCTCCAAGAAGCACGAGATCGAGCAGCGTGACCACGAGGCGCTCATGGCGGAGGAGGACGCCGACGGCGCTCCCCCGCGCACCCGGATCGACCTCGACAAGGGCACCGCCCACATCCGCCTGCCTTGAGGATCGATCCCGGCCGAGGCCGCTGGTGCCCACGACGTCCCGGCCGAGGACATGACGGGGGGCGAGGCTACTCGGTGACGGCGCCTGCGAACTGGCTCTGGTACAGCCGGGAGTACGCCCCACCCGCGGCGATGAGCTCCTCGTGGTTGCCGTGCTCGACGATCTGCCCGTCCTCCATCACGAGGATGGTGTCCGCATCGCGGATCGTGCTGAGCCGGTGGGCGATGATGAACGACGTGCGCCCGTGGCGCAGCCGGGCCATCGCCTTCTGCACCAGGACCTCGGTACGGGTGTCGACCGAGGATGTGGCCTCGTCGAGGATCAGGATCGCCGGCTCGCTCAGGAACGCCCGCGCGATCGTGATCAGCTGCTTCTCGCCGGCAGAGACGTTGGACGCCTCGTCGTCGAGGACGGTGTCGTAGCCGTCGGTCAACGTCCGCACGAAGTGGTCCACGTAGGCCGCGCGCGCGGCCTCGAGGACCTGCTCGTCGGTGGCGTCCGCGGCTCCGTAGGCGATGTTCTCCCGGATCGTCCCGCCGAACAGCCAGGTGTCCTGCAGGACCATCCCGAAGCTGCCGCGCAGGTCGTCGCGGGTCATCCGGTTGATGTCGTGCCCGTCAAGGAGGATGCGTCCCGAGTCCACGTCGTAGAACCGCATGAGCAGGTTGACCAGGGTCGTCTTGCCGGCCCCCGTCGGACCGACGATCGCGCAGGACTCCCCCGGCTCCACCACGAGGTTGAGGTCGCGGATCAGGGGCTTGTCGGGCACGTACTGGAAGGCCACATCCTCGAACTCCACGCGGCCCTCCACCTGCCCGGGGCGCACCGGCTCGACGGGGTCGGGGACCTCGTCCTCGGCGTCGACGAACTCGAACACCCGCTCGGCGGAGGCCACGCCCGACTGCATGAGGTTGACCACGGCGGCGATCTGGGTGATCGGCATCTGGAACTGGCGGGCGTACTGGATGAACGCCTGCACGTCGCCGAGGGGCATCGCCCCGGAGGCGACCTGGAGGCCTCCGATCACCGAGATGAGCACGTAGTTCAGGTTGGAGATGAACATCATCGAGGGCTGGATGATCCCCGAGATGAACTGGGCCTTGAAGCTGGCTTCGTACATCCGCTCGTTGAGCTCGTCGAACTCCTCGATCGCCCGCTCCGAGTGGCCGAACACCTTGACCAGGTCGTGGCCGGTGTACATCTGCTCGACGTGGCCGTTGAGCGAACCGGTCCACTCCCACTGGGAGGCGAACTGCTTCTGCGAGCGCTTGGCGATCACCATGGTCACCGCGAACGACAGGGGCACCGTGAGCAGGGAGATCACCGCCAGCATCGGCGACATCCAGAACATGATCCCCAGCACCCCGATGACCGTCAGGGTGGAGGTGATCAGCTGGGTGAGGACCTGCTGGAGCGTGTTGGAGATGTTGTCGATGTCGTTGGTCACCCGGGAGAGCAGGTCCCCGCGCGGGTGGGTGTCGAAGTAGTTCAGCGGGAGCCGGCCGATCTTGAGGTCGACCTCCTCGCGCAGGTCGTAGATCGTCGACTGGGTCACCCCGGCCATGAGGTAGGCGCTGGCCCAGCCCAGCAGGGCCGAGACGAGGTAGAGCAGCGCCACGAAGGTGAGCAGGCGGCCCAGCTGGGTGAAGTCCACGCCCTGCCCCGGCACGACGTCCATCGCCGCGAGCATGTTGGCCTGGTCGGTCTGGCCCTCCGCGTTGAGCCCGGCGATGATGTCGTTGAGGGGCACGCCCGCCGGCAGCTGCGAGCCGACGTAGCCCTCGAAGATCATCGTGGTCGCGTTGCCCAGGAGCTTCGGACCCATGATCGCCAGGACGACGCTGGCCACCGACATCCCGATGACCACCACGATCTTCGTCGCCTGCGGGCGCAGCCGGTCGGCGAGACGTCGCACCGTCCCCTTGAAGTCGCTGGACTTCTGGGCCTGCACGAACAGCCCGCCCATGGGGCCGCCCCCACCGGGACCGCCGGGGCCACCGGGACGCGGACCTCCCGGTCCCCCCGCACCGCCAGGCCCTCCCGGGCGCCCGCCTGCCGTCGCCGCGCCCGCGCTCATGCGGCCTCCTCCGCCGAGAGCTGGGAGAGCACGATCTCGGCGTACGTCGGGCACCCGGCCATCAGCTCGTCGTGCGTGCCGACACCGACCAGCCGCCCGTCGTCGAGGACCAGGATCTGGTCGGCGTGCCTGATGGTGGCCACGCGTTGCGCCACGATCAGCACGCACGCGTCTCGTGTCGGCTCCCTCAGTGCCGCCCTCAGGCGCGCGTCCGTCGCGTAGTCCAGGGCGGAGAACGAGTCGTCGAAGACGTACACCGACGGCTCACGGACCAGGGCCCGCGCGATCGCGAGGCGTTGCCGCTGGCCGCCGGAGACGTTCACGCCGCCCTGCTCGATGGGGGCGTCGAGGCCCTCGGGGAGGTCGCGCACGAAGTCCGCGCCCTGCGCGATCTCCAGCGCGCGCCACATCTGCTCCTCGGTCGCGTCCGGGGCCCCGAAGCGGATGTTGTCCGCGATGGTCCCGGAGAACAGGAACGCCTTCTGGGGGATCAGTCCCATGCTCGCCCAGAGGGTGGAGCGCGACCACTCGCGGACGTCCACACCGTCGACCAGGACGGCTCCGCCGGTGACGTCGTAGAGGCGGGGCACCAGGTTGATCAGGGTCGACTTGCCCGAGCCGGTGGAGCCGATGATCGCCGTGGTCTGCCCCGGCCGGGCCGTGAACGAGATCCCGCGCAGCACCGGCTCGGCCGCCCCGGGGTAGCCGAAGTCGACGTCGCGGAACTCGACGGTGCCGCGCATCGCGCGCTGGCCCGGCTCCGGGACGGCCGGGTCATGGATGTCGGGCTGGACCGCGAGGACGTCGTTGAGCCGCTCGGACGAGGCTGCTGCGCGCGGCCACATGACCAGCACCATCGTGGCCATCATCACCGAGAACAGGATCTGCATCAGGTAGGCCAGGAACGCCATCAGGTTCCCGATGGGCATCTCACCGGACGCGATGCGCCTGCCACCGAACCAGACCACCGCGACGCTCGAGAGGTTCATGATCAGCATCAGCGCCGGCATCATCAGCGCGAACAGGCGGTTGACGCTCAGCGTCGTGCCGGTGAGGTCGGCGTTGGCCTCGCCGAAGCGGACCTCCTCGTGCCCGGTGCGCACGAAGGCGCGGATGACCCGGATGCCCGTGAGGTTCTCGCGCAGGATCAGGTTGATCCTGTCGATCTTGACCTGCATGGCCCGGAACAGGGGCACGGCCCTGACCATGACGCCGCCGATCACGACCATCATGATCGGCACGATCACCAGCAGCAGCAGCGACAGCGGACCGTCCTGGCGGTAGGCCATGATCACGCCGCCGATCGCCATCAGCGGCGCGGTGACCATGACGGTCAGCGCCATCTGCAGGAACATCTGCACCTGCTGGACGTCGTTGGTGTTGCGCGTGATCAGCGTCGGAGCCCCGAACGTGTTCATCTCGCGCAGCGAGAACCTCTGCACCGCCCGGAAGACCCGCGCGCGCATGTCGCGGCCGACGGACATGGACGTCCGCGAGGCGAAGTAGAGCCCGACGATCGCCGCGACGCCCACCAGGAACGCGACGACGAGCATCAGCGCGCCCACGCGGATGATGTAGCTGGTGTCACCCTTGGCCACGCCGTTGTTGATGATGTCGGCGTTCAGCTCGGGCAGGTAGAGGGTGCCGATGACCTGGAGGACGAGCAGGCCGATGACGATCGCAAGGTCCCGGCGGTAGGGCGCGAGGTGCGTGCGGAGGAGGTCGATCACCGGGGTGACCCTACGCCCGGACCGGGCGCACGCGCGCGGGCGAACATCGCCGTTCGCTCACCGGCGAATGCGCTCAGGCCGTGGCTGCGGGGATGGCCAGTGCCGAGGCCCTGATGAACTCGGTGGCGGGCCGCGGGGTGATCCCGGCCCGACGCAGCGGCGCGTCGTCCCACGTCGCCGGGTGGGTGTCGGAGTACAGCGACATCCCCATCAGCGAGGCGATCTCCGGCTTCACCCGAGCCAGCGCCCGATGACCGACCGACAGCGCCAGGCGGGGCACGTGCCGCACCCGCATGGAGGCCCCGGTCGCCTGCTCGAAGTAGGCAACCACGTCCATCCGCGTCAGCTCCTCGGGCCCGCCGAACTCGACGATGTCGGGCGGGTCCTCGGCCACAGCCAGGTGCGCCACGAGGCTGGCGACGTCGTCGAGGGCCACGTAGCGCTGCTGGGTCTGGCCGCGGCCGTAGATCAGGGCTGTGCCGGCAGCGGCGTCGATCCCCGTCAGCGGGGCCAGCCAGACCTCCTGGAACATGTCGGGTCGCACGATGACCCGCCGCATCGTGGTGGCCGCCAGCTCCTGCTCGGCGGCCCACTTGGCTGCCGTGAGCGGGCCCATGCCTGCCAGCTCAGGGCCAAGTCCCGCCGCGGACAGGAACACGAACCGGGTGACCCCAGCCCCCTGCGCCGCCCGGATCAGGTTCAGGCTCCCGGTTCCGTCGACCTCCGCGATCGAGACGTCCCGGGCACCGGCGAGGATGCGACCGATGGCGTTGACCGTGGTCACCACGGTGTCCACGCCGACCAGGGCCGGTTGCAGGCTCTCCCTGTCCCTGACGTCCCCGCGGACCACCTCGATGCCCGCGGCCTGCACCTGAGTCGCATCGGTGGCGGCCCGGACCAATGCGCGGACCGGGCCCATCTCGGCCAGCCGGCGAGCCACCCGTCCACCCAGCTCACCAGTGGCACCACACACCAGGATCATGACGCCCCCTTCGCTGCCAGGGCCCGCCCGGGAGGCGAGCCTCCAGGAACCACTCAACCCCCGTGGGCGGCCCGGGGACAGGGTCCGAGGTCCCCAGCCCCGCGCTCGTGGCCGGCGACGACGAGGCGCGGCCTGCACGCTCCGGGCGTTCGCTGCCCCGCCCTACCAGCGGTTGCGGGCCTCCTCGGCCCATCCGACGAGCCCGTCGACGGGGACGCGGGTGCGGGAGTCGTCGAGCACCCATCCGGTGAACACCCCGAAGCACTGGTGGATCTCCGAGGCGATGACCAGGGCGTTCGTCCGCTCGTCGCGCTCATGGAACGGGGCGAACGCGACCTGGACCCGCGGGCCGTCGATCCGCCAGGGTGCCAACCAGTTCGTGCGGTCATAGGCCCAGGAGAGGTCCTCCTCGATCTTGTGCAGCCGGCCATCGACGAACAGCCCGTTCTCGGTGCTGCCGGTGCCGTCGGTCCACCTGCCCCCGAGCTGCACCCCGATGCGGCGCCCGGCCACCACGCCATACCCGGCGGCCCAGTTCCACGTCATCGAGTAGGGCCACTTGCCCCGGCCGTGATCGAGGACGGCGAACGAGCCGTCGCCGGCACCGAAGCGGATCTCCTCGTCGCCCAGGTGCAGGGTGCCGCTGACCGGCCGGCCCACGTCCTTGACGGTGTACTGGAACCGACGCTGCGACCAGGGGACGACCACAGCCAGGCTGTCCGCGCCCGGTCCCACGTCGGCGACGAGCCGCAGCCCGGGGCCCTCGGCCTCAAGCCGGGTCCCGGCCGGCGAGTTGGCGAAGGACAGGGAGAGCCCCTGCGCCCGGCCTCGGGCGACGCCCACGCCGCAGCGGTCCGGGAGCTCGACGCTGCGTGCCAGGGGTTCCAGGGCGGTGCGGATGATCTCCGCGTCCGTGCGGCGGTCGATGACGACGATCGAGTGGACGCCGAGGTAGTCCAGGGAGGAGATCGTCAGCCCGACGATCACGTCCGGGGTCACGATCCCCCAGTACTCCCAGCGCTTGGTGCGGCCCCAACCCCGCAGGTTGGCCGTGTGCAGGGGGCGCCGGCTCCAGCCGACAGCATCGGGGTTCAGCCTCCCCCGGGACGTGCACAGCGGGACTGCGGAGGTGATCTCGGGCACGACGCCCACCCTAGTGACGCCCGGTCGCCCGCCGTGCCGTACGGGTGCTCCCGGCGCACAATGGCGCCATGTGCCGAAGCATCCAGACCCTTCGTCCGCCGTTCCACGAGGATCCCACTGCCGACGAGATCCACGCAGCGGCCCTTCAGTACGTGCGCAAGATCAGCGGGTTCCGCACCCCCGCCGCGCACAATGCCGACGCCTTCGACCATGCGGTGGAGTCCATCGCCGCCGCGACCGAGCAGCTGCTCGCCGACCTGGTGGTCCGCGGCGCTCCCGCCGCGGGGTAGGCATGGGTGCGCCCACCGGGTGGACGATGCGACCGCCACGCGCGCTGCTCGCGGCCGCACTCGTCATCTCGCTGGGCGTGCTGGGCGTCCCCGCGCCGGCCTCAGCCTCGCTCATCGGTCAGCTGTCCGGCACGGTCACCGGCGACGGCGCGCCCCTGCCCAACGTGTGGGTGACGCTCACCCCCGTGACCGAGCAGGGCGACCCCGATGGAACACCCAAGCGCGCCCTGACCGACGAGTCGGGCATGTACGAGTTCCCCGAGATCTACGTCCGCAACGTCACGGTCCATGCACGCGCGCCGCTCTTCGGGGACCTCGTCGACACGTACTGGCCGGACGCCCACTCCCCGGCCCAGGCGGGGATCATCGAGATCTCGACGTGGCCGCTGACAGCCGACATCGACCTGCCCGTCGGCGGCTCGGTGTCAGGGCGGGTCGTCGACCTCGGGACCGGCGCACCGGTGCAGGGGGTCGTGGTCTCCGCGACGATCGCGGCCGCACCCTCGTCCGGGACCGTGGGCGTCTCGGATCAGGCCGACGGTCCGGGGGCGTTCGCGCTCTCGGGGCTCCCACCCGGGGAGGTGCTCCTGCACGTCCGGCTCCCACCCGGGAGCTCCTACCTGAGCACACCGTTCCGCGCTGACGGCTCCACCGGGGCTGGGCGCATCGAGGGCGGGCGGGACAGCACCGGCGTGGTCCTCGGGCTGCGCAGGGGAGGCGAGATCCGGGGCACGGTGCGCGACGCCGAGGGGGCGCCCGTCGCCGACGCCACCGTCAAGGTCCTGGGCTGCTTCCCCGACTGCCCGATCCTGACGTCGACCGACGAATCCGGGGCCTACCGACTGCTCGGAATCCCCAGTGGATCCCGCCTGAGCGTGGTCGCGTGGCGCGACGACGGGCTGCTGAAGCAGTGGTTCCCCGGTCGGGACAACGCGTTCGGCGCCAATGACATCGCCCTCGAGGCGGGCGACGTCCTGGACTCCGTCGACTTCACGCTGATCCGGGGCGCGGCGGTCGAGGTCGCGGTCGTGGGCACGGACTCCGGGGACCCCGTGACCCCGGCACTCGTGCAGCTCACATCCACCACCGACATGTTCACGAGGTACGTCGCCAGCGGGTCGCCCACGGCCGTGGGCCGCATGCGCGTCGGCCCGGTGCCGCCCGGCTCCTACTTCCTGAGCATCCGGCCGGGATCGGCCAACCCTCACTACGCTCCCGTCAGCGCGGTTGATCGACCGTGACGTCGCCCCGCGGGGGGTCATCGCCCTGCACCCCGGCGCCGTGGTCGAGCTGGTGGCGCGCCTGCCGGTCACGTCCGAGCGCCCCAGCGCCCCGGGGGCCGCAGGGGCGAGCGGACTGCCGCAGGGATGCGCGTCACCCTGCACCGGTGGCGGATGGCCCGGTCTGGACGAGGGGTTCCTCGCCCCGACGGCCTGGGCCGAACCAGCGCCGTCAGGGGCGTGACCCCATCCTGGCTACTCGCCCACCTCGCGGCGGACCACCTCACCGCGCACTGCCGTGATCCAGGTGTTGATGATGTGCCGCTCGTCATCGGTCCACGTGGCGGCGGGGTCGTCCAGGCGGTGGACCTGGCGTACGAGCTCGGCCTTCAGGTCCTCGAGGCTGTACCCCTCGTGAAGGAGGGTCTTGACCTCGGGGGCGGTCGGATCGGGTGCGGGCATGGCGGCCGTCCTTCCTCGTCGGGTGCGACGCGCCGCGGGACCTGCTCCCGCGACACGGTCACACGCTCCACGCTATGCCCTTGTTCAGGGGCTGGACAGGGGCGCAGGTCCCGGACGGTCCGGAGCCGACGGAGTGCCTGAGCGGCTCGTCCCCCCGGACGAGTCGCTTGACCGTGATACCCCCTAGGGGTACCCTCTTGGTATGAGCCACGCAGAAGCGCCCGGGTACGCCGACAACCGTGACGACATCCAGCGGCGCCTGCGCAGGATCGAGGGGCAGGTCCGCGGCCTCCAGCGCATGGTCGACGAGGACACCTACTGCATCGACGTGCTGACCCAGGTGTCGGCCACGACCCGCGCGCTGGAGTCGGTTGCGCTGCTGATGCTCGACGACCACCTCTCGCACTGCGTGGCGCATGCGGTCGCCGAGGGCGGGGAGGTGGGTGACGTCAAGCTCAAGGAGGCGTCCGCTGCCATCGCACGGCTGGTGCGCTCATGACGATCAGCACCGACGCCGGGCCGCCCATCTCGTTCCCGGACGCGCGGAACGTCCTCGAGCTGGACATCGGGGGCATGACCTGCGCGTCGTGCGCCGCCCGGATCGAGAAGAAGCTCAACAGGATGCCGGGCGTCGAGGCCTCGGTGAACTACGCCACCGAGCGCGCCCGCGTGATCCTGCCCGAGGGCACGGACGTCGCGGCCGCCATCGCCACGGTGGAGGCGACCGGGTACACCGCGGTCCTGCCGGCACCCCCGCAGCAGCGCGCCCCCTCCGACGACCCGGATGCCGTACCCGTGGATCCCGAGATGGCCGCCCTGCGCCAGCGCCTGCTGGTCAGCGCGGCACTGACGATCCCGGTCGTGGCCCTCTCGATGATCCCCGCGCTGCAGTTCACGTACTGGCAGTGGGCGTGCCTGGCCCTGGCCTCCCCCGTTGTCGTGTGGGGCGCCTGGCCGTTCCATCGCGCGGCCTACGTGAACGCCCGGCATGGCGCCACGACCATGGACACCCTGATCAGCATCGGGGTGAGCGCGGCGTACCTCTACTCGCTGTGGGCCCTGTTCCTCGGCGGGGCCGGGATGACCGGGATGACCATGACCGGCTCGGTCCTGAGCCCCACCGACGACCTCGTGCCGCACATCTACCTGGAGACCGCGTCGGCCGTCACCGTGTTCGTGCTCCTGGGCCGCTACCTGGAGGCCCGCGCCAAGCGCAGCTCGGGTGAGGCCCTGCGGGCGCTGCTGGACATGGGTGCCAAGGACGTGGCCGTGATCCGCGGCGGCGTCGAGCAGCGGATCGCGATCACCGACCTGCACGTCGACGAGGAGTTCGTCGTCCGGCCCGGGGAGAAGGTCGCCACGGACGGGACGGTCGTCTCCGGGACGTCGGCCATCGACGCCTCGATGCTCACCGGCGAGCCCGTGCCCGTCGAGGTCGGCCCCGGGGACGCGGTCGTCGGTGCCACCATCAACGCGGGCGGTCGCCTGCTCGTGCGTGCCACGCGGGTCGGGGCGGACACGCAGCTCGCCCAGATGGCGCGCCTGGTCTCGGCCGCACAGGCCGGCAAGGCACCCGTCCAGCGCCTGGCCGACCGCGTGTCGGCGATCTTCGTGCCCGTGGTGATGGGCCTGAGCCTGCTCACCCTCGCGATCTGGCTCGCCACCGGGCACGCCCCGCAGGCGGCGTTCAGCGCCGCGGTGGCGGTCCTGATCATCGCGTGCCCGTGCGCCCTCGGGCTGGCCACGCCCACAGCCCTGCTCGTGGGCACCGGACGTGGGGCGCAGATGGGGATCCTGATCCGCGGACCCGAGGTCCTGGAATCGACCCGGCGCGTGGACACGATCGTCCTGGACAAGACGGGGACGCTGACCTCCGGTCGGATGCAGGTCGTCGGCGTGCACGCTGCTGCGGGCGTGTCCGAGTCGGACGTGCTCGCCATGGCAGGAGCGGTGGAGGGCCACTCCGAGCACCCGATCGGCGAGGCGGTCGCGGCCGCATCAGCAGCTGCCGCCTCCCCAGCAGCCCAGGTGGCCGCACGTGCTGACGATTCCGACCGTGGGAAGGTCGGAATCGTCAGCACACGCGGCAACGGCGGGACCGTGGGCGCGCCGCACGAGGTCACCGGCTTCCGGGCCACCCCGGGCCTGGGCGTCGAGGGTCTCGTCGGCCGCCGCCACGTCGTCGCCGGTCGTCCCGAGTGGCTGGCCTCACAGTGGGGCATGGTCCTCCCCGAGGATCTGCGCTCCAGCCTCGAGACCGCGCAAGGGCTGGGTCGGACCGCGGTGGCGGTCGGCTGGGACGGTGCCGCGCGCGGCGTCATCGAGGTGGCCGACACGGTGAAGGCGACCTCCGCGCAGGCGGTGGCCGAGCTCCGCGCGCTGGGGTTGTCGCCCGTCCTGCTGACCGGGGACAACCCGAGGGCGGCGCACGCGATCGCCGGGGAGGTGGGGATCTCCGAGGTCGTCGCCGGGGTCCTGCCCGAGGGCAAGGTGGAGGCCGTGCGCGACCTGCAGCAGCGCGGCAGGGTGGTGGCGATGGTCGGCGACGGGGTCAATGACGCCGCGGCCCTGGCCACTGCCGACCTCGGAATCGCGATGGGCACCGGCACGGACGTGGCGATCGCCGCCGCCGACCTCACGCTCGTGCGCGGCGACCCGCGCGCGGCCGTCGACGCCATCCGGCTCTCGCGACGCACCCTGCGGATCATCAAGGGGAACCTCTTCTGGGCGTTCGCGTACAACGTGGCCGCGATCCCGATGGCGATGCTCGGACTGCTCAACCCGTTCATCGCCGGTGCCGCCATGGCGTTCTCGTCGGTGTTCGTCGTCACCAACAGCCTGCGGCTGCGCACGTTCCGCAGCGTCACCGGGGCCTGACCCACGCACGGTCAGGGGTGGGCGCCGGCACTGGCAGCACCTGCCATGACCCCCACGCCGCCTCCCGCCGAGCGACCCCGGTCCTGGGCTCCGCTGAGCCCTCTCAAGGTCCAGCGATGGGGATCGTGTGCGGCAGGCACGGTGCGTCCTCCAGCCCTGAGCCGTGCGAGCCGTCCGCGAGCTCCGGGTCGAGGGGGAGGCCCATGAGGATGGAGTCCCACACCTGCCCGGACGCGCGCCGGTAGTGCGCCCTGATCCGGCCCTCGACGACGAAGCCGCGCGACAGGTACAACCTCAGTGCCGGCTCGTTGTGCGGCCACACCTGCAACTCGGCCTTGTGCGCGCCCAGCTCCCGGGCGGTGGCGACCAGTGCGTCGAGCAGCTGCCCGCCCAACCCACGCCCACGCGCCCCGATGGCCATGCTCATCCCGAGCTCGGCCACCCCGTACCTGGCAAGGTGGACCGTTCCGTGACCGAGCATCCGCCGGCTCGGGACGTCCTCGACGACCAGGCTGCGCACGGCCGGGTCCGCCAGGCCCTGCAGCCAGACCTGGCCACGCGCATGCCGGTCGAAGCCCGGCTCGGTGCCCAACCAGATGCCCTCCGCGGCCACGGCCTCGAGCAGGTCGAGGGAGGCCGACACGTCCGCCGCCCGCATCCCCCGGATGAGCTCACCGGTCACTGGTCCCCTCCCGCACGACGATCCCGACGCACCTAGGCGGATCCCGAGTGCCCCACGTAGGACTGCCACGGCCGGTCCAGCCGGGCGCGGCCGGTGAGCACGTAGTCATCGGACCACTCCGCCCGCAGCCTGGTCATGACCTGCTCGCGCACTGCTGGGTCACTCGCGGCGGGCAGGGACCCGAGGTCGCTCTTCACGTCGTAGAACCCGCCTGTGACCGGGTACCCGCAGGAGTCCCCGTCGAGCAGGCCGGCTGGGTCCATCCACGACTCGCCCGCGGGATCGGCCAGGACCTCGGAGAGCCGGGACAGCGCACGATCGTCGAGGCCACCAGTCACCTCGGGGTGCCGGGCCAGGAGCGCGGACGCTGCAGCGCTCAGGGAATCATCAGCCAAGGGAATCGCCACCTCCGTGAGAGTGCCAGGTCGTGTCGGGACCGATGGTAGGCCGATCAGTGAGGCAGTGGCCACGCGCCGCCGCGCACCCCCAGGCGGACCTGCTCACCGGGGCTGGGCAGCCAGCCTGAGGGCACCCGCGACTGCAGGTCGGTCCCGCGCGCGGTGCGCAGGGCCACGAGCGCATCGTGGCCGTGGAAGGACACCGACACGACGTGCGCCCAGGACGAGTCGCCGACGGTGCCCGAGGTCCCGCGGCCGGAGTACAGCACCCCGGTATCGGAGGATGCCACAGGCTCGGCGACGAGCTGCTCCGGACGCAGCAGCAGCGTCGTCGCCCCGGTCGCCGGCCGGACGAGGTCGACCCGACCGAGTTCGCACTGCGCGTACTGCCCGCAGGCCTGGCCGGGGAGCAGCACCGCATCCCCGAGGAACTCGGCGACCGCGACGGTGGCCGGCCGGGCGTACACCTGGTCCGGTGGGCCCACCTGCGCGATCCGCCCGTCGAGCATGACCGCCACCACATCAGCGACGCTCAGCGCCTCGTCCTGGTCGTGGGTCACCAGCAGGACCGACGCCTGCTCGGCGCGCAGGGCGCCCATCACCGCGTCACGCACGGACGTGCGCAGCGTGGAGTCCAGCGCCGAGAACGGCTCGTCGAGGCACACGAGGTCCGGGCTGGGGGCCAGCGCGCGGGCGACCGCGACGCGCTGCTGCTGCCCACCGGAGAGCTGGTCGGGACGCCGGCCCGCCAGCTCGGCGAGCCCGACCAGGTCGAGCATGTGGTGGACGCGAGCACCGCCCTCGCGTGTGCGGCCCCGCCTCGGCAGCCCGAACCCCACGTTGCCTGTCACGTCGAGGTGGCTGAACAGGGCACCCTCCTGGGGCACCACCCCGACCCGCCGGCGCTCCGGCGGCACGTGGATTCGCGCCGAGCCAGAAGCGGGGGCCGCTGCGACAAGGCGGCCGGCGAGCTCGATCGTCCCGGCGTCGGGCTCCTGGAAGCCCACCACGAGCCGGACCAGCGTCGTCTTCCCGCAGCCCGATGGGCCAACGAGTGCCACCACGCAACCCGTGGGCACCTCGAGGTCGGCACCGGTCAGGACAGCCTGCGCGCCGAACGAGAGGGCCAGGCCCCGCACCTGCAGCTGATCACCCATCGTGGGCCGCCCCGCGTCCGATCCGGGCCAGCACGACGGCGGGCAGCGCGGCGCCCAGGACGATCAGCGCGGCGTAGGGAGCAGCCGACGAGTAGTCCGAGACCAGCATGAACCGCCAGAGCATCGTGGCCAGCGTCTCGGTGCCCGTCGGGTGCAGCAGCAGGGTCGCGGGCAGCTCCTTCATGGTGGTGAGGAACACCATCGCCGCCCCCGCCGCAAGCCCCGGCGCGGCCAGCGGCAGGGTCACCCGGCGCAGGGTCGCCCACCGGTCGAGGCCGAGGCTGCGGGCGACCTCCTCGGAGCGCACCGGGCTGTGCTCCACGGACGCCCGGACGGCGGCCACGGCCAGGGGCAGGAACAGCACGACGTAGGCCAGGACGAGCAGCGGCGTCTGCTGGTAGATGGGGCGCAGCAGCCGCACTCCGACGTAGACCATCGCGATCGCGACCACGATCCCGGGCAGCGCGTGCCCGACGTAGGTGGTCCGCTCGAGCAGGGCACTCACACGCCCGGGGTACCGGGCAGCCAGGACGCCGACCGGGACGGCCAGGGCCAGGCACGCCATCGCCGCCAGGGCGGACACCTCGACCGTGGCCAGCAGCGCCGCACCGAACTGGCCGAGATCGGCCTGCGAGCCGAGCCCATCGACGAGCCAGGAGCCGATGACGATCAGGGGGACGCCGACCCCCAGCAGGACCACGGCGCCGAGGAACACAGTGGCGGGTGCCCGGGCCCGGCCCAGGTGCACCACCCGGCCGGCACGTGCAACGCCGGACCCGCTGCGGGTGCGCACCCGCCCGCGCATCCGGGCCTCCGCGGTGACCAGCACCAGGGCCAGCAGCACCAGCAGGATCGACAGGGCCGCGGCGCGGGTGGGGTCGAAGCCCGAGCGGTAGGCCCCGTAGATCACCCACGTGAAGACCTCGAAGCGCATCAGCGCCACGGCCCCGAAGTCCGACAGCACGTAGAGCGCGACCAGCAGTGCCCCGGCGGCCACGCTCGTGCGGATCTGCGGGATCGTGACCCGACGGGCGACCTGCCAGCGCCCCATCCCCAGGCAGGCCGCGACCTCCTCCTGTGCCGGGTCGATGCGCCGCAGTGCGGCCACCGCCGGGAGGAACGCGTACGGGAAGGTCGTCAGCGTCAGGACCAGGACCGCGCCCGGGAGGCCCGCCAGGCCTGGCGCGATGTCGAGCCACACGAAGGCGCTGATGTAGCTCGGGATCGCCAGCGGCAGCACCAGCGCGACCTGCCAGGCCCGCGCACCGGGCAGGTCGGTCCGCTCGACCAACCAGGCGGCGGCGACGCCGATCAGGACGGCCAGGATGGTCACGGCCCCCGCGAGTGCGAGGCTGCGCAGTGCCAGGGACGCTGTTGCCGGGGTCATCAGGACCTCGACGAGCCGGGTCGCCGAACCGGTCCGGGCAACCAGGTACCAGATGGGCAGGACGGCCACGATCGCGGCCACCACGGAGGGCACCACCAGCCACCACGGTGCACGGGCACCCCGCGCGGGACCCCTGGACCACGGCGGGGACACAGGCCCGGCCGACAGTCCGGTTCCGGGCCGCACGAGATCGCCAGGAACCGGAACCGGGTCGCTCACTGTCGGGGCGGTGGGCACCGAGCCCTCCTTCCTCCTTGAGGGGCCCCTGGCGGGGCCGGCCAACGGCCTACTGGGTCAGCAGCCCGGCCCCGGCAAGCAGCGCCTGCGTCTGCGCGATCGAGTCCAGGTCCGAGAGGTCGATCGACGGCGCCCCGAGGGACTCGAGGGAGGGCAGGCCCTCGGGGGCTGCCACCCCCTCGGTCAGCGGGTACTCGAAGGTCTGCTGCGCGAAGAACTCCTGGGCCTTCGCGCCAGTCAGGTAGTCGACCAGCGCCAGCGCCTGCTCGCGCTGGTCGCTGGACTCCAGGATCCCGACCCCGGCCACGTTGACCAGGCCACCGGGGTCCTCCGGTGCCATGAACTGGTTGCGCGCCGTGACGTTGTCCGCGCCCTTCTCGGCCATCAGCTCGTGGAGGTAGTAGTGGTTGATCAGGCCGATCTGGACCTCACCGGCGTCCACGGCGTCGCGCACCTGGGAGTTGCCCTCGAAGGCAACCGGCGCCTGCGCGGCGAACTCCTCGAGCCACGCCCTGGCCCCGTCGTCGCCGCGCAGGACCCGCAGGCCGGTCACGAACGACTGCCAGCTGGCGTTGGTGGGGGCGTAGCCGATCCTGCCGTCCGCGAAGTCCCCGGACACGACCTCGTCGATGGTGTCGGGAGCCTCGTCGACCAGCTCGGGGTTGTAGACCACGACCCGTACCCGCCCCGAGAGCCCCGCCCACGTGGCATCGGAGGCGCGGAAGGCAGCGGGGATCCGGTCGAGGGTCTCCTGCGGCAGGATGGCGAACAACCCCTGCTCGGTCAACGCGCCGAGCGCGCCGGCGTCCTGGGAGAGGAACACGTCGGCCGGGCTCGCGTCGCCCTCGGTGAGCAGCTGTGCGGAGAGCTCGCCGGAGCCGGCGCTGCGCACCTCGACGGGGATGCCGGTGTCGGCGGTGAACTGCTCCAGCAGCGGCCCGACGAGTTCCTCGCTGCGCCCGTTGTACAGGGTCAGTGCGTCCTGCTCCGCGGCAGCCGCGGAATCGCCGGAGGAGTCCGTGCCGCACGCCGCGAGGAGGGTCAGGCCGGCGGCCGCCACAGCGGTCGCGGCCCATCGGCGCTGGCGCTGCGGGGTGCTGGAGGGCTCCCTCGAGCCGGGCTGGCCACCGGCGGGTCCGACTGGGTGGATCATCATTGCTCTCCCGGGTCCACGTTTGATTAGGTGTGCCTAACCTAAACGACGACCCGCATCATGTTCAAATGCCCTGCCACCGCCATCCCACCCATGACCGGGGCGAGGGACTCGACCTGCGACCGGACCCACCTCCGCACTAGCCTCGGCCCATCCGCGCCCTCGTCGATAGGAGCTGTCGTGAACGACGTCCTGGGTTCCGCTGAGTTCGGCGCGATCCTGCAGAGGCTCGCCGACGAGTCCGGGAAGCCCGTGGCCGCGCTGCGCGAGGAGGCCGAGGCCGACCTGAAGGAGATGGCGGTGCGCCCCGGCAAGTGGAGCGAGGCGGTGTGGGACGTGTTCTGCGGATGGCTCTCCCGGGCCTACCGCGTGGACTACCGCCCCGCCGAGGTCGAGCGCCTGCGCGAGCTGAACAGGTCGGCATCGCTGGTGTTCCTGCCCAACCACCGCTCCTACCTGGATCCGATGATCCTGCGCTCGGCCCTGTCCCAGCACGGGTTCGGACCCAACAACGTGCTGGGCGGGGCCAATCTCGCGATCTGGCCGTTCTCCGAGATCGGCCAGCGCAACGGCATCGTCTTCATCCGCCGCGAGTTCCGCGACGACCACGTGTACCGGGCGACCCTGCGCACCTACCTGTCGCACCTGATCGAGGAGCGCAGGAACCTCGAGTGGTACATCGAGGGTGGGCGCACCCGCACCGGGAAGCTGCGCCCACCACGCCTGGGCATCCTCAGCTACGTCATGGACGCCTACGGCGAGCACCCTGAGCGCGACGTGCTGATCATCCCCACCTCGATCATCTACGACCAGCAGCACGAGGTCGGTGCGATCTCCGCCGAGGAGATGGGCGGCACCAAGAAGCCGGAGAGCATCAAGTGGATGTACCAGTTCGCCACCTCCCAGTCCCGTCGCCTGGGCCGTGCCTACCTGCGGTTCGGGGAGCCGCTGTCACTCGGCGACGCCGTGGCCCTCACCGCCGACGAGCAGGGGAACCTGCGCCCGCGCCTCGCCGTGCAGAAGGTGGCGTTCGAGAATGCCAACCGCATCAACCTCGCCACGCCGATCACCCCCGGCGCCCTGATCACGTTCGCCCTGCTCGACAACGGGGATCGGTCGATCACCGTCGAGGAGGGTCGCCAGATCCTCGAGCCCCTCGTCACCTACATCCAGCGCCGCCAGCTCCCCATGACGGAGTGGCCGGACCTCAGCGAGTTCGGCCGGATGCGCGAGGTCCTCGACCGGCTCGTCAGCGAGGGCGTCATCACGGTGTACCGCGGGGGCACCGAGCCGGTCTACGCGATCAGCCCCGGCAAGCAGCACGAGGCCGCCTTCTACCGCAACACGATCATCCACTTCTTCCTGGTCCGTGCCATCACCGAGCTCGCAGCGCTGCAGGCCGCCGAGAGCGAGGCCCCCGACATCACCGACGCGACGTGGCAGAACGCCCGCCGGCTCAAGGAGCTCCTCCGCTACGAGTTCTTCTTCGCCGGCACCAGGCAGTTCGCCGACCAGGTCGCCGCCGAGACCACCTTCCTGATCCCCGGATGGCAGGAGCACACCTTCAGCCCCGAGCAGGTCCGCGCGGAGATGGCGGGGCTCGACATGCTCGTGGCCCACCGGGTGATCGGGCCGTTCCTCGAGGCCTACAGCGTGCTGGCCGACGAGCTCGCCCTGCTCGGCGACGAGGCCGCCGACGACAAGAAGCTCGTGCAGACGACCCTCGGTGTCGCGCAGCAGCGCTGGCTGCAGCGGCAGCTGA
This sequence comes from uncultured Actinomycetes bacterium, assembly GCA_963700395.1. Lineage (GTDB taxonomy): Bacteria > Actinomycetota > Actinomycetes > S36-B12 > CAIYMF01 > Prado023. Next base: position 91,726 of record CAVOXI010000002.1, read on the forward strand.
CGACCCCGGAGTCCGTCTCCGCTGACTACTTCCGCAACGCCATCCAGCTGATGGACAAGCTGGGTCTCATGAGCTCGCAGGAGCCGGACCTCGCGCAGCGCCGCCGGGAGCTGGCCGATGAGCTGCACCAGATCACCCGCCGGCTGGACACGCTGCGCCACATCGCGCAGGCCTCCGGGCAACCGGTGCTGACCGAGCGCACTGCACGCCCCCAAGGAGGGTCGCATGGCTGACATCGAGTGGCTGGTCGAGCAGATCGACAACGCCCCCGAGGGCCCGCACGTCGGCGCCTTCTTCGACTTCGACGGCACCCTGATCGCGGGGTACTCGGCAGCCGCGTTCTTCACCTACCGCCTCAAGAAGCGCCAGATCTCCACCAGGGAGCTCATGCGCACCATCGCCGAGAGCGTGAACGTGGAGCGCCGGGGCCATGACGTCACCGAGCTGATGAACCTCGGTGTCCAGGGCCAGGCCGGACGTGACGCGAACGAGGCGGAGGGCTGGGCGCGCACGGTCTTCGCCAGGGAGATCGCCGAGATGATCTACCCGGACTCGCGCACCCTCATCGAGGCGCACCTGCGCCGGCACCACACCGTGGTGATCGCCTCGTCGGCCACCCGCGCCCAGGTCCAGGCGACCGCGGAGGACCTGGGCATCGACCACATCATCTGCACCGAGATGGAGGTCGACGACCTGGGGTGCTACACCGGCGCCCTGGCCAGCCCGATCCGCTGGGGCGAGGGGAAGTCCGACGCCGTCGAGGCCTTCGCCGAGGAGTTCGAGCTCGACCTCGACGAGTCGTTCGGGTACTCAAACGGCAGCGAGGACCTGCCCTTCCTGGAGACCGTGGGCCGTCCGTGCGCCCTGAACCCCGACGAGGGCCTCGTGGGGATCGCCGGAGAGCGCGGGTGGCCGATCGCCCGGCTCGTGGAACCACGCTCGACCAACCCCGTGGACATGGTGCGCAGCGCCGCCGCGATCGGCGTGTTCGCCGGCAGCGTCGGTGCTGCCGCGGCGCTGGCGGTGCTCAACCGCAGCCGCTCGATGGGGGCCAACGTTGCTGCCAGCGTGGGCTCCGACCTCGGGCTCGCGACTGCGGGCGTCAGGTTGCGGGTCACTGGCGAGGAGAACATCTGGGCCGCTCGCCCGGCAGTATTCCTGTTCAACCACCAGAGCCAGCTCGACGTGTTCGTGCTCGGGTCACTGCTGCGCAAGGACTTCACCGGCGTGGCGAAGAAGTCCCTGGAGCGCGACCCGTTCTTCGGTCCCGTGGGGTTCCTGGCCGACGTGGCCTACATCGACAGGACGGACAGCGCCAAGGCCCGCCAGGGCCTCGAGCCCGCTGTCGAGGCGTTGAAGGGCGGCAGGTCGATCGCGATCGCCCCCGAGGGGACCCGCTCCCCCACCCCGCGGCTCCTGCCCTTCAAGAAGGGCCCGTTCCACATGGCCATGCAGGCCGGCGTCCCGGTCGTGCCGATCGTCATGCGCAACTGCGGGGAGATCATGGCCGCGCACTCCATGGCCATCCACAGCGGGACCGTGGACGTCGCGGTGCTCCCTCCCGTGCCGACGGACGACTGGACCCTGGGCAACCTGAACGCCAATGTCGCCCGGGTACGCCAGATGTACCTCGACACCCTCGCCGACTGGCCCACCGAGTAGACGAGGGGTCGGGGTACTGCGTCCCGGACCCCCCGGTCAGGCCCGGGGCAGCATGTGCATCGCCTTGAACGAGTGGGTCATCAGGGCGGCGAACATCTCGTGGCCCATGGAGCCGGGCGGGTGGATCCCGTGCAGGCGCTGGATCACGATCGACTGCGGCTCGGTGAACCGCAGGATGCCGTACTTGCCGTTGCGCCGGCCCATGCCTGAGGCCTTCATCCCGCCCTGGAGCAGGTCCGGGCTGCCCCACGTGGCCACGATCCCGTCGTTGATCTCGAGGCTGCCCACGGTGATGCGCTCGGCCAGGCGCAGGCCGGCGCGGGTGTCGCGCGTCCAGAGGACGGCGTGCAGGCCGTACTCGGTGTCGTTGGCCATCTCCACGGCCTCATCGGGGGTGTCGAACTGGTAGAGCGCGACGACCGGTCCGAACGTCTCCCCCGCGCAGAGCTCCATGTCCGGGGTCACGTCCTCCAGCACCGTCGGCGCGTAGAAGGTGGGGCCGATGTCGGGCCGCGGGCGCCCACCCGTCAGGACCGTGGCGCCCTTGGCGACCGCGTCGTCCACCTGGGCCGAGACGCTGGCCAACTGCGCCTCGTCGATCAGGCAGCCCATCTCGAAGTCGAAGTTCAACCCGGCACCCATGCGGATCCGCTCCACCCGAGCCACGAGCTTGGTGCGGAATGCGTCGTGGATCGACCTGTGGACCAGGATCCGTTCGGGGCCGACGCACGTCTGCCCGGCGTTGATGAAGCAGGCCCGGATGACTGCCTCCACAGCGCGGTCGATGTCCGCGTCCGCCAGGACGATGAACGGGTTCTTGCCCCCGAGCTCCAGGGCCGTGTAGATCAGCCGCGGTCCGGTCCGGGCTGCGACCGCGCGCCCTGCTGCCGTCGAGCCGGTGAAGGCCACGGCGTCGGCGCGGTCGACGATCGCAGTACCGATCGTCCGGCCCGGCCCCAGGACGATCTGCCACAGGTCCTCGGGCAGTCCGGCCTCGACGGCCAGGTCACGGACCCACAGCGCAGAGAGCGCCGCCTGGACGTCGGGACGATGCACGACAGCGTTGCCCCCGACGAGCGCGGAGAATCCGTCCGACGCAGCGAAGACCGCTGGGTAGTTCCAGGCCGTGACCGAGCCCGACGATCCCCCGGGGATGGCGCACCTCGTAGGCCTTCGTCACGAGGGGGACCACACCCTTGCGCGCATGGCGGCCCAGCACCTTCGGCGCCGTGCGTGAGCTGTAGCGCGCGTACACGGCAACCGCCCCCGCTTCGGCGAAGGCGTCGTAGCGCGCCTTGCCCGCCTCGAGCTGCAGGAGGTCCATGAGCTCGTCCTGACGGTCCAGCGCCGCGTGATGGATGCGGCCGATGATCCGGGCCCGCTCGGCCACGGGTGTGCTGGCCCAGAGCTTCTGGGCAGCGCCCGCACGGGCGAACGCCTCCTCGACGTCGGACTCGGTGGAGATGGGGTAGGTGATGAGCTCCTCACCGGTGAAGGGCGCCCGCGTGGTCTCGGTCTGGTCCCCGGTGGCCAGCACGCAGGAGAGCAGCCGCGCGATCAGGGCCGTGGGGATGTGCTCGCGCAGGCTCAGGACCGGCGCGGGCGCCTGCTGCTCGCTGCCGGGATCGCCCACGGGGCGGACCTTCACGGGTGGGATGCCGTTCGGACCGGGAATCGATGTGGTGGCCATTCCTTCACGTTACGCCCCCGGATCACCGATGCTCCTCCCGGCCGCCACCCCCGCGACGATGCACACCAGCGACGGCCGGGGGCGTCGCTCGAGCAGGTCGACGCCCCCAGCCGTTGCCGCTGACTAGGAGTTCACAACCTCGTCCCGCGGGGGCGTGAAGTTCCCCTTCCCGCGTTGGCCGTTGATTGCCAGCGTGCTCATCGCGTACTGGAGGACGGCATAGGCCACCCCGTCGGAGTTGACCTGGAGGGCGTGGTCGTTGTTGTTGGCGAAGGTGTCGCACGCCTCGTGGTAGCAGGGGTCGTACGGGATCCCTGCCGTCCCCCCGAACACTGCGGCCTCCTGCCGCCGTCTTGATGCCCTCCGCGCCGGTGAAGAGGCCACCGGATGGGATCCCTGTCGGCGATGAACGGCCCGTAGTCGGAACGGCCCGAGAAGTCCGTGCCCTTGAACGGCTCGCCGGCCAGGGTGAAGTACCGCTCGAACGTCTTCTCGATCTGGGCCGATCCGGCGGGGCCCGGCGCCTGCGCCGACTCCGTCGGAGTCATCCCCGTCATAGATGAAGAACACGTGGTTCGGGGAGCCGATCATGTCGAAGTTCAGGTACAGCGACACCTTGGCACGTTCTGCTGCGGACAGGTTGTTGACGTAGTACGTGGACCCGACGAGGTTCGCCTCCTCCGCGCCCCACCAGGCGAACCGGACCTTGTTGCGCGGCTTCACCTTGGCCATCTGCTCGGCCACCTCGATGAGCGCGGCACTGCCTGAGCCGTTGTCGTTGATCCCGGGCCCAGCGTTCACCGAGTCCAGGTGCGCCCCCGCCATGACCACGTTGCCGGGGTCTCCGCCGGGGGTCTCCGCCAGCACGTTGGACGTGGTGGCGATCCCGCGGAACGTGTCGGTCTTCAGCCGCAGGACGAGGCCCGGGGTGCTGGCCAGCTGCTGGCCAAGGGCCTGTGTGACACGACGTGACGCCGATGTTCAACGTGAAGTCGTTCCCCAGCGTCCCATTGAGCGTCGCCCGCGATGTTGTTGTAGATCACCACACCCGCCGCGCCCGCGTTGCATGCGTTGGTCGCCTTGATCGCGAAGGTGCACGCCCCGCGGCTGATCAGCGCGATGGTGCCTGCGGGGAAGCCGGCGAAGTCGGCCGCCTCGCATCCCGGAGTGGCATCCGCCGGCGGCGCCGGCAGCGCCGTGACCGGCGCAGTCACGTCAACGGACCCCGAGTAGCTCATGATGGTGTTCGCCAGCGGGCCGACAGGAGCCGGAGCCACCTGCTCGAGCACCGATGGGCTCAAGGAGATGAACGTCTGGAACTGGAACTCCTGCTGCGTCACGTTGTAGCCGGCTGCCTCCAGCCGCTGCACCACGTAGTCGGCCGATGCGTCATAGCCCGGGGCTGCCCGACACGCGCGTGCCGTTGTTGGCGTCCGCGATCGCCTGGAACGCCGCCTGGTGCTCGCGGACGCCCTCGAGGGTGACGCACTCGAGCAGCTTGTCGAACGTGTTGTTCACCCGGGAGTCGCACCTCGCGGGTTCCGCACTCGCGATGCTGGGCAGTCCTGCAACAGCAAGCGCTGCCGCGCTGCCGACGGCAACCATCCGCCATCCAGTCATGTAAGCCTCTCCTCGCCTCGAGTGCTTCGCGACACTAGACCCGGGCGAGGAGTCCTAGCAATGAGTCGCGTCGAGGCGGCCCGACAGGTGGAGGCTGCGCCGGACGCACTCAGGCGATGGGCTGGTACAGCTCCGTGACCAGATCCTCGTCCGGGACCATCCCCGGCATGTTGGCGTACACCTCGAAGCAGGGCCGCGACCAGTCCGGACGCTGCCCGTCGGCGGGAACAGCGGCCATGAACTCCTGCCACGCCGCAGCCAGGCCGGCATAGCTGCCCCGGTGCGTCGCCACTGCGTAGCGCCCGCCAGCCAGCGCGATGGCCTCGACCTCCCCGGAGGAGTCCAGGGCGGCATCGGAGGAGATGGGCACGGCGGCGTAGCTGCGGAGCTCGTCGGGGGCGGTGCGCTGGGGGTCGTCCAGGTAGAGCGCCAGCGGCTCACCGGTGACGAGCCCGGAGTTGGCCTGCGCCCAGGCCCCCACGCGGGCGAAGGCCGCCCCGATGCCATCGAAGGGCCCCACGTGCAGCACAGCCGCGGCCTGCCGCTCAGGGATGTCGACCAGTGTGATCTCCATGCCTTCGAGTCTGGCACCGGGCTCCCGGGGCACGCCACCGGAGGGCTCCCCGCCAGGGGAGGGGTCAGCGCCGCTCCGAGTGTGCCGCCTTCGCGGCGCTGATGAACTCGTCCATCGGGACTGCGGCGATCAGCTCAGCGACCAGGTCCTCCTGCAGCCCCTCGATCCCCCTGAAGCGCAGGCAGCTCCTGCCCAGGTCCAGCTTCGTGCCGCGCGCGAGCCACTCCTCGCGGAACCGCCGTTCCCGCGTCGAGTCGGAGTACAGGCCCATCAGGTACAGGGCGAAGTAGTTCTTCTGGGCAGCCAGGGACACGTAGGCCAGGGGCTTGCCGTTGTACGTGTCGGGGTAGACGTCCTTCGGGACCATCCAGGTGATCATCCCGTAGAGCATCCCCTCCTCGTAGCCGGCGGGGAGGTTGCGGTTGACAAGCTCCCGGACCCGGCTGATCACGGCTGCGCGATCTGCGGGCAGCTCCTGGAGGTACTCCTCCACGGTCGCAGCGTTGCTGGTGGCCATGCCTGGAAGGGTAGACGCAGGGGCCGACAGGCTCGATCGGCCCGTCAGTGCGCCGCCTCGTACCGGGAGCGGAGGTCGATCGAGATGCGCCCTCGTGCTGCAACCGGGATGTCGTGCTCCTCCGCCCAGCGACGGATGTCGGCGGTGTTCGCCGACCGGCGCGACCGTGATCGCTGCTCGGGGAACGACGACGAGGACGCCCTGCGTGCGGCAGCAATCCAGGGGGCGAGACCATCGCGGAGCGCTTTGGCGTTCTGCTCGGTCAGGTCGATCTCATAATCCTTTCCGTCCAGCGAGAAGAACAGCGTGTGGGCGGGTTCTCCACCGTCGACGTCGTCCTGCAGCACGACCTCCACCTTGCGCACCATCGTCGCCTCCAGAGAATTGCGAAAGGTTGATTCCACTCAAGCGTAGGCCGCGATTACTCCATTAGGCTATGGGCAGCACCTTCGAACTTGGAATCCCGGCACGTCCTTTGCCACGTGTATCTGGAACAAAGGGGTTCCCACGGACAAGTTCACTGATTCACGTTGCTGCCACGATCCACGACCACGGGCTCGCGTTCCCTCCGGTGATGACGCCCCGTGTGGCAGGGTGCCCGCATGCGTCAACGGCAATGGATCGTCATCCCCCTGCTGAGCCTGACCGCCCTGGTCGTGGCGTGGGGACACAAGCCGACGGGAGCCCCGGCGATCGTCCTGGCGGTGTTCCTGGGTGCCGCGGTGCTCAGCTCGGTGCAGCACGCAGAGGTGCTGGCCCATCGGTTCGGCGAACCGTTCGGATCGCTGATCCTGGCCGTGGCCGTCACCGCGATCGAGGTCGCGCTCATCGTCACCCTGACCCTCGGCGGCGGGGCGGGCACCGACTCCCTGGCCAGGGACACCGTGTTCTCGGCCTTCATCATCGCGACCAACGCGATCGTCGGTGCCTCGCTGCTGGCCAGGACCTTTCGTGGTGGCGTCGCGGAGTTCAACGCGGAGGGCACCGGCGCGATGCTGGCCACCCTCACCGCCGTGGCGACGCTGTCGCTGATCCTGCCCAACTTCACATCCAGCTCGGCAGGGCCCACGTTCTCAACCGGTCAGCTGGTCTTCGCCGCGGTCGCCTCGCTGAGCCTGTACCTGCTGTTCGTGTTCGTGCAGACGGTGCGCCACCGCGAGCAGTTCGCCGCTGTCGGGCGGACGGCACCCGGCATGTCGCACGAGGACGACCACGAGCCCGTGCCGAGCAACGGTGCCGCCCTGTCGAGCTTCGGGCTCCTGCTCATCTCCCTCGTGGCGGTTGTCGGCCTGGCCAAGGTGGTCTCGCCCGCGATGGAGGGGGCCATCCTCGACGTGGGGCTGCCCGTGACCACGGTCGGCGTGATCATCGCGATCCTGATCCTCATGCCGGAGGGGATCTCCGCGGTGCACGCCGCCCGCGCCGACGACGTCCAGCGCAGCTTCAACCTCGCGTACGGATCGGCGATGGCGAGCATCGGCCTGACGATCCCGGCGATCGCGATCGTGTCGCTGGTGATCGACCGGCAGCTGCTCCTCGGCCTCGAGCCCACCGGGATCCTGCTGACGGCCCTGACCGTCGTGGTCTCGGTGCTCACGGTCACCCCCGGGCGGGCCACGCTGCTCCAGGCCGGGGTGCACCTGACGATCGCGGCAGGCTTCATCACGCTGGCAGTCCTCCCCTGACGATTCGGCGCCCAGCCGGCGCGAATGCCGTATCCAGGGCAGCGCACTAGTCTCGTGCCCGTGCCCACCGCCAGGCTGCTGGTCGTCCATCACACCCCCTCGATGGCCGTTGCCGAGATGCTGGACGCGATAGTCGCCGGTGCCCGCCTCCCCGAGCTGGCCGAGGTCGAGGTGACCCTCGAGCCGGCTCTCTCGGCCACCGTCGCGGACCTGCTGGCCGCCGACGCCCTGGTGCTGCTCACCCCGGCCAACATCGGGTACATGAGCGGGGCGCTGAAGCACTTCTTCGACACCATCTACTACCCGTGCATGGACGCCACTCATGGGCTGCCGTGGGGCCTGGCTGTCCACGGCAACACCGACACGACCGGCGCGGTCAGCTCCGTCCAGAGGATCGCCGCGGCACTCCAATGGCGCCAGGCAGCGCCGGTCCTCTCGGTGATCGGCGCACCGGATGCAGGAGACATCCGGACCGCGCGCGAGCTGGGCGCGACCCTCGCAGCCCTCAGCCTGGAGACCCGGAGCCCGTAGGTCCAGCCCCGAAGGGATCGTGACCCAGCAGCGTCTGGGCTGGTGGTCGGGATCGACAGGCGTCGGCTGGTGCGCGCACCGCGACGGCTATCGTGGCGGGCATGACCATCACCGACATGTTCCGCCTCGACGGCAGGGTGGCGATCGTCACCGGCGCCTCCAGCGGCCTCGGGGTCGCCTTCGCCCAGGGCCTGGCCGAGGCCGGTGCCGACGTGGTCCTCGGCGCACGACGGGTCGACCGGCTCGAGTCGACCGCGCAGCTGGTGCGCGACTCCGGTCAGCGGGCCCTGACAGTGGCCACGGACGTGGCCGACCCCGCACAGTGCCAGGCGCTCGTGGATGCTGCCATGGCCGAGTTCGGCCACGTCGACATCCTGGTCAACAACGCCGGCATCGGGACCGCCGTCCCCGCCACCCGCGAGACCCCCGAGCAGTTCCGCGAGGTGATCGACATCAACCTCAACGGCTGCTACTGGATGGCGCAGGCGTGCGGTCGGGTGATGCAACCCGGGTCGAGCATCATCAACATCTCCTCGGTCCTGGCCCTCACGACGGCAGGGCTGCCCCAGGCGGCCTACGCCGCGAGCAAGGCGGGCCTGATCGGCCTGACCCGCGACCTGGCCAACCAGTGGACGGGCCGCCGGGGAATCCGCGTGAACGCGATCGCCCCTGGCTTCTTCGAGTCCGAGATGACCCAGCAGTACCCGCCCGGGTACCTCGACGCCATGGCCGCACGCATCCCGACCGGTCGGAAGGGAGACGCTCGGGAACTGGCCGCCGCAGTGGTGTTCCTCGCATCCCCCGCCGGCGGCTACATCACCGGCCAGACGCTGCCCGTCGACGGTGGGTTGACGATCACCTGACCGCGGCGCACGGTTCGCGTCAGGATCGCCGGCGGGTACCGGCGACCTGCTCCAGCAGTGCGGCACGACGCTCGGCGGCGGGCAACGAGATCTGCTCCATCCACGAGGCGGTCAGCATTGCGGAGTCATCGGTGACATCCGCCCGCAGCCCGTCGACGATGCCCCGGACGTCCTCGGGACGCTTGTTCTGGCTCATCTTCGCCTTCGCCTCGACCCGCGTCAGCCTGATCTCGATCCCGACGATGGCACGCAGCATCCGCTCGACGTACTCAGCGGGGACCTGATCCACCGAGTAGTCCGTCTCGTGCAGGGCAGTGAGCCGGCGGACGGCGCCCTCCGTCCACGCAGCATCGTCGTGCACGACGAGCCGGCCGTAGGCGTGGACGGTCAGGTAGTTCCAGGTGGGCACGACCTGGCCCCCGTCGGCCAACGACGGCAGCCACCGCGGGGAGACGTAGTGCTCGGCCCCGTGCACGATCACCATCGCCTCCCCCTGCACCGGTTCCGAGGCCTGGCTGTTGTTGCGCGCGACGTGCGTGATCAGCGCGCCGTTGTCCCCAGCATCGGGGTCGAAGAGGAACGGCAGGAAGGTCGCGACCAGCCCGGAGTCGTGGGCCGTGACGAGGTCAGCCGCCTGCACCCCCCCGAGCAGCTCGCCGACCTGGTCCGGTGTCATCGAGAAGTGGTTCGCCACGTACATGCCCACGAGTCTGCCAGCCCGCGCGCAGGGCTGGGGCACGGTCGCCACCGGTCCGCTTCAGTCGGGCAGCAGCGGCTGGCAGTGGGGGCACCAGTAGGTCGGGCGATCCATCGGCGCCACTCCCACGCGCCCGGAACGGATCGGCGTGCCGCACCGACGACAGGGCTGGCGGGTCCGCTCGAACACGCGCTGCTCGCGGCGGGACTGTTGCGGGGCATCGACCGCGCGGAGCATCCGGGTGCGGATCGACGCGAGCCCCTCGGCCAGCCCGTCCACGAGTGCGGTCCGTGTCCGAGGGTCCGCCCCGACCTCGCTGGCGAGCTCCGAGGCCCAGAGGGTGCCCATCCCGCACACGAGCCGCTGATCGAGCAGGGCCTCCACGAGCGGACGGTCCGCGCCGGCGAGCACGTCGGCTGCAGCCGGCGCATCGAAGCCCCCTGCCATGATGTCGGGGCCGAGATGCCCGATCCAGTGGGCCTCCTCGCGTGTCGGTCGGACCGCGAGATCATGCACCCGGACCCCCACCGCCTGGGCCGACGAGGTGGCCATCCAGGCCCGGATCTGGTGCGCCGGCGCACCTGGGGCACCGGGCGGTCCGGTCCGCCAGAGCCCGTCGAGCCTCAGGTGGTGGTGCAGGGTCCACTCGCGACGCTCGTCGGCCAACCGGGTGAGCAGGTGCTTGCCCACGACGTGGGTGCCGAGGACCTCCATGCCGCGCAGGTCGACGGTGGCGTACCTGGGCACCCGCAGCTCGGCACGGACCAGCGTGCCCCCGGCCAGGGCGCCATCGACGCGCCGCGCCGTTCGTCGCACGGCGTCGCCCTCAGGCACCCGTCGGACCCAGGTTCGCCGTCATCCAGTCCGCCCCGAATGCGACGATGTCGGCCGCCGCGAAGAGCTCAGCCCCGGCGCCGCCAACGGTGCCGGTCCGCGCAGCCCCGGTCGCGAGGAACTCACGCAGGATGATCGCGAAGTAGTCCTCGGTGGGCTGGCGCTCGTCGGGCACGATCCCGTTCTCGTCGTCCAGGGACTCGACAACCACGATCCGCGTCCCCTGCGGCCCGAGGACCTTGCTGTGGCGGCGGACCCGCACGGTGTCGGGCACGTCAGCGCAGTACTCCGCGAAGTGCAGCACCGACACGGTGTCCGGGTTCGCTCCCATGCGCAGCACCCGACCTCGCGCGGACACGAACCTGTCCAGGGCCGAACCGGGGCCGTAGTAGTCATCCCACGGCAGGCCGTCGAGCAGCTCGGCGGCCAGAGGCCCACGGGCGGCGAACCGACCCTCGGGGTGGTCGTTCACCACCGTGCCGGGCAACGTGCGCATCACCTCCGCCAGCACGCCCACCTCGGGCAGGACCGGCGTCGTCAGCGCGTCGAACGGCGTGGCGTCGGCCAGCAGGCCCGCCCGTTCGTCCTCTGGGTGGCGGTTGACCCAGTCCCACTCGTTGGCCGCGCCAAGGATCATCATCAGGGTCCCCGCCGGACCGACCGCCCGCTCGACGGCCTCGATCACCCCGGCGGCGCCCCCCTCCACGGGACCGATCCGGCGCAGCGAGGCATGCACGAAGAGCAGGTCGCCGGGGCGCACACCAAGGGCAACCAGGTCGGCGGACAACGAGGTGGGTGTCAGCACCGGACCAGTGTGCGCCAGAATCGCGCCCATGACATTCCCTGGCGTGATCGTGCCCCTGGTGACCCCGTTCGACGACGATGGGGCCCTGGACCTCGACAGGTTCGGCCCGTTGGTCGAGTTCGTCCTGGCCGGTGGCGTGTCCGGGCTGGTCGCCGCAGGAACGACCGGGGAGGGCTACGCCCTGGACCTCGACGAGCGCAGGGCCGTGATCGAGGCGGTCATCGTCGCCACCGCAGGCCGGGTGCCGGTGCTGGTCGGGGTCGGTGGCACCGCCACCCGCGAGGCGCTGGCGCAGGCGCGGGTGGCGCGCGAGTGCGGGGCCGACGGGCTGATGGTCGCCGCCCCCGCCTACGTCCTGCCGACACCCGACGAGCTCGGCCGGCACGTCCGCGCGGTCCTCGACGAGGCTCCGCTGCCGACCGTCCTCTACGACTACCCGGACCGAACGGGCGTGTCCTTCACGGAGAAGGCGCTGGACGCCGTGGCAGCCGACCCGCTGGTCGTCGGGATCAAGGAGGCCTCGGGCGACCTGACCCGCGTGCGCCGCCTGCGTCGTCGGTATGGCAACGACCTTCCGATCGTGTGCGGTGCGGACTCCATCGCGATGCGCTACTTCGAGATGGGCGTCGACTCATGGATCGGCGGCGTGGCCAATGCCCTTCCGGGCGAGCACGTCGCCCTGCTCGAGGCGGCCCTGGCAGGGGACACCGCCACGGCGTGGGCGTGGCAGAAGCAGATGATGCCCATGCTGCGCAGCGCAGAGCGCACGCACTACACACCGAAGGTCCGCCACGCCCTCGAGCTGCGCGGCATCAGGGTGGGGCCGCCGCGGCCGCCGCTGGGCGCTCTCGGCGCCTCCGAGGCCCACGAGGTCGCGACCCGCCTGTCGATCGCCCTCGGGGAGTCCGACGGATCCCCCTCCACCACCACGTTCGGTCCGCTGGCGCCCGACGCCACAGCCCTGCCCATGCACACCGACGCCTACATCGACGGCGCGTTCGTGCCCGCGGCCAGCGGTGCGACCATGGAGGTGCACAACCCCGCGACCGGGCAGGTCATCGCCAGGGTCGCCGCCTGCGGACCCGAGGACGTGGATCGCGCCGTTGCGGCTGCCCGTGAGGTGTTCGAGCGCGGCGAGTGGTCCCGCGCCCACCCCGCCCACCGTCGCCGGGTGCTCACGCGGTTCGCCAAGCTGATCGAGCGGCACACCGAGGACCTGGCCCGGTTGGACTCGTTGGAGGCCGGCAAGCCCATCACCGACTGCCGGGAGGGCGACATCCCCGAGTCCGCGGAGACGTTCCGCTGGTTCGCCGAGGCCATCGACAAGGTCTACGACCGCGTGGCCCCGACCGGCATCGACGTCGTCGCCCGGATCACCCGCGAGCCGATCGGCGTGGTGGGTGCGGTGATCCCGTGGAACTTCCCGACCCAGATGTTCGCCTGGAAGGTGGCCCCCGCCCTGGCGATGGGCAACTCCGTGGTCGTCAAGCCCGCTGAGCAGACGTCCATGGCCGCACTCCTGCTCGCCGAGCTCGGCCGCGACGCCGGCCTGCCCAAGGGCGTGCTGAACGTGCTCCCCGGCCTCGGCGAGGAGGCCGGCCAGGCCCTCGGCCTGCACCCGGACGTCGACATGGTCACGTTCACCGGGTCCACCGAGGTGGGGCGGTACTTCCTGGAGTACGCGGCACGCTCGAACCTCAAGCGGGTGACCCTGGAGTGCGGCGGCAAGAGCCCGCAGATCGTCCTCGAGTCCGTCCGCGACCTCGACGAGGTGGCCGCGGAGGCGGTCAAGGCGGCGTTCTGGAACATGGGTGAGAACTGCTCGGCCGGTTCGCGGATCCTGGTGCACCGCTCGCTGCAGGCCGGGCTCGTCGAGCGCCTGGTCCACGCGACCGCCGACCTGCGCGTCGGGGATCCCAGCGAGCCGCGCACCGAGGTCGGACCGCTCATCGACCCGGCCGCGTGCGGACGCAGCGCGGGGTATGTCGCACGCGGGGTGGCCGACGGGGCGCGCGTGGCGTTCGGCGGCGGACCCCTGCTCGAGGAGACCGGGGGCTGGTACTTCGCCCCGACCGTCCTGGACGATGTGCCCCCGGACTCGGCGGTCGCCACCGAGGAGATCTTCGGCCCCATCGTGGCCGTCATCCCCTTCGACACCGAGGAGGAGGCGATCGCGCTGGCGAACGCCACGTCCTACGGGCTGGCCGCCTCACTGTGGACCGATGACATCGACGCGGCCCACCGGGTCTCCCGGATGCTCAAGGCCGGGACGGTGTCGATCAACTGCTACTCCGAGGGCGACAACACCACGCCGTTCGGCGGCTACAAGCAGTCCGGGTTCGGGGGGCGCGACAAGGGGCTGGACTCCCTCGAGCAGTACTCCGAGACCAAGACGACCTGGCTGAAGGTCCGCTGGTGAGCCACGTCGTCGTCATCGGCGCGGGGATCATCGGCGCGTCCGTCGCCTCGTCGCTGGCACGCCGCGGCGCGCAGGTGACCGTGCTGGACCCGGGCGCCCCCCGGGAGGGGTCGTCGGCGGCCAATGCCGGGCACCTCGTGCCCAGCCACATCATCCCGTTCGCCTCCCCCGGCATGGTCGGCGCAGGGATCCGCTCGCTGGCCCGCCGCGACGGGGCGTTCGCGATCAATCCCCGGCTGCGTCCGCGCGCTGGCCCCCTGGCTGGCGCAGTTCGCCGCCGCCAGCACCGAGGCCAACATCCGCCGCGGGGCGCCCGCCCTCGACTGGCTGCTCCAGGCCTCGATGTCCGAGGTCGACCGGCTGCTGGCCGCAGGGATCGACCTCGACCACGCCCGCGAGGGCCTGATCCAGGTGTTCACCCGACCCGAGAGCCTCGCCGCCGCGCGGCATGAGGCTGCACGCATGCGCGAGCTCGGCTACCCGGCCGAGGAGATGTCCCTGGAGGACCTGCAGTCCGCGGAGCCGCTGGTGCACGACGCGGTCGGCGCGATCCTGCTGACCCGCGACGGTCGGCTCGATCCCGCCCTGCTGCTGGGCGCCCTGCGTGCCGAGGCCGCCGGACTCGGGGCCGACTTCCGCACCGCCACCGTCACGGGGATCGCCACCGGGCCCACCGCGGTGATCACCACCGACGGCCCCATCGCGGCCGACCAGGTGGTGCTCGCCGCCGGGGCCTGGACCCCACAGCTCGCCGCAACGGTCCCCGGGGCCGAGGGCTGGACGCCACGCCTGCCGATCCTGCCTGCCAAGGGCTACAGCATCACCGTCCCCGACGTACCCGATGCCCCCCGCCGGCCGCTGCTCCTGATGGACCAGCGCCTGGCCGTGACCCCCATGGGTGACGGTGTGCGCATAACCGGCCGCTTCGAGCTGACCGATCCATCGGACCGGCAGGTCCCGGCGCCGCGCACCGACGCGCTGCTCACGGGAGCCCGCGAGGCCCTGACGCTGCCGCTCGGGGCGCGGGCCACCCAGCCGTGGAGCGGGCTGCGGCCCGCCACGCCCGACGGCCTGCCGCTCATCGGGCGGATCGCCCCCGGCTCGCCGGTCGTGGTCGCCTCCGGCCATGGGATGCTCGGCACGACGACCGGCCCCGGGACCGGCGAGCTGGTCGCGGCGATCGTGGCCGGCGAGCCGCTGCCACTCGATGTCGGGCCGCTCTCGCCACAGAGGTTCGGTCGCCTGCCCAGGAGGGTCCGATGAGGTCGACGAAGGTCCTGCACTGCGTCGAGTCGCACACCGAGGGCATGCCCACGCGTGTCGTCGTGGGCGGCGTGGGCGTCATCCCCGGCGACACGATGGAGGCGCGCCGGCAGCACCTGATCCACGAGCGGGACGACCTGCGCACGTTCCTGATGTACGAGCCCCGCGGGCACGGTGCGATGAGCGGGGCGATCCTGCAGCCGCCGAGCCGGCCCGACGCCGACTGGGGCGTGCTCTACATCGAGGTCGCCGGGTGCCTGCCCATGTGTGGCCACGGCACGATCGGCGTGGCCACCGTCCTGGTCGAGACCGGGATGGTCGAGGTCCAGGAGCCGACCACCACCATCCGCCTGGACACCCCAGCGGGGCTGGTGGTCGCGGAGGTTGCAGTGCGCGACGGCCGTGCGGAGCACGTGACGATCCGCAACGTGGCGTCGTTCGCGACCGCCCTGGATGCCCACGTCGAGGTTCCGGGCTTCGGCCAGGTGCGCTACGACATGGCCTTCGGCGGCAACTTCTACGCGATCGTCGAGCTGGACGAGGTGGGTGTTCCCTTCGGCCGGGAGCACGCCCGCGAGCTGATGGCCTTCGGCCTGGCCCTGATGGATGCCATCGACGTGGCCGCTGCGCCGGTGCATCCCGGCGAGCCGGGGATCCACGGCTGCCACCACGCCCAGCTCGTCGCGCCGGGGTCGACCGCCCAGCACTCCCGGCACGCGATGGTGATCCAGCCCGGCTACTTCGACCGCTCCCCCTGCGGGACGGGCACGAGCGCCCGGATGGCCCAGCTCAACGCCCGCGGGCAGCTCGGTCTCGACTCGGACTTCGTCAACACCTCGCTGCTCGACAGGCCGTTCGTCGGTCGCCTGGTCGAGGCGACCACCGTGGCCGGCCTCGATGCGGTGGTGCCGACCATCACCGGCAGCGCGTGGATCACCGGGACGGCGCAGTACGTCCTGGACCCGACCGACCCCTTCCCGACTGGATTCCTCCTCGGCTGACCTCCTCCGGGGTCGCTCGTCGACTGCAGCCCGGTGCGCCGACGCCGCCCTCGGGTGCAGCGACGCGAGTTCGATCCACCCCTTGTCGTCGCGACGCTCGCGATATATCGTGACATTCATCCGACAGGTCGACGACTGAACCCAGGAGGATCGATGAGCACGTGCGCGCCGGGACCGTACGCCATGGGCGAGGGGATCCCGCCCTTCACCTCCGAGGACGCCAACCGGCTCCTGCGGCACCTGCGGGACTCCTGGCTGGCAATGGCGGGACGGGCTGGGAGCAGCGGCCCTCCCGGACCGGGCCGCGGCTGGGGTGGCCCCGGAGGACCATGGGGCCCGGGCGGTCCCTTCGGACCGGACTTCCCGTGGGGTGGGCGCCGAGGGGGACGGCCGAACCACGGCTGGCCGTTCGAGCCCGGCCGGGCGCGCGCGAGCCGCGGCGATGCCCGGCTGGCCATCCTGGCGCTGCTCGCCGAGGGCCCCCGGCACGGCTACCAGCTGATCCAGGACATCCGCGAGCGCAGCGACGGGGCGTGGAACCCGAGTCCGGGCTCGGTGTATCCCGCGCTGTCCGCACTGCAGGACGAGGGGCTCATCGACGACGAGAAGGTCGATGGCAGGAAGGTCTTCTCGCTGACCGAGCAGGGGCGGGCCTACGTCGCGGAGCGCGCCGAGGACCTGGCGCGGGTCTTCGCCGACAACACCGCACCACCGGAGCACCAGGACGTGACCGACCTGCGCGAGCTCATCTGGGGGGTGGGCGGCGCGGCCGTGACGGTGCTGGGCTCCGGGACGCCCGAGCAGCGTGAGCAGGCGCGCGAGATCCTGGCCCGCACCCGTCGCGACCTCTACCGCCTGCTCGCGCAGGAGGGTGACGACGCGTGAACGCCGAACTCCCCCGGACGGCGATGCCCGGGCAGCCACCGGCGCAGCTCGCGCACATCCGCCTCAGCGACCGCGAGCGCGACACGGCGATCAGCGCCCTGGCTGACGCCTACGCCGAGGGCCGGCTCGACGTCGAGGAGTTCGAGGCCCGCATGGGGGCGGCCAGCCGGGCCAGGGTGGTCGCGGACCTGGGCCCGCTGTTCGAGGACCTGCCCCAGTCCCGTGGCCGGATCGAGGCACGGCAGGGCCCACTGCCCAGCGCACGGCCCAGCGCACCCGCCGCCCGGTGCGCGGCAGCTGGACGGACCCGCCCGCACCCGCCGTGGGGGCTCATGCCCCTGCTGTTCCTGGCAGTCCTGCTCATCACGGCCCACATGTGGATCGTGATCCCGCTGATGATCATGTTCACCAACCGGGCGCACCACCGGCACGGACTCCGGTCCGCCCGCTCTGGCAGACTCGCACAACGTGGATGGTGATCCGGCGATCCAGGTGACGGGCCTGGCGAAGGCCTACGGCGACCTGCGTGCCGTCGACGGGCTGGACCTGAAGGTCGAGCGCGGCCAGTGCGTGGCGCTCCTGGGACCCAACGGGGCGGGCAAGACCACCACGACCGAGATCCTCGAGGGGTACCGGCACCGTGACTCCGGCGACGTGCACGTGCTCGGCGTCGACCCGGCACGTGCCGACCGTCATTGGCGCGCCCGCATCGGGATCGTGCTCCAGCAGGTCGGCGACCTCAGCGAGCTGACCGTCCGCGAGTCCCTGGCCCACTTCGCCGGCTACTACCCGAACTCCCGGTCGGTCGACGAGGTCCTGGAACGTGTCGGGCTGACGGCCAAGGCCGACTCCCGCGGCCGGACCCTGTCCGGCGGCCAGCGCCGGCGACTGGACGTGGGGCTGGGCATCATCGGCCGCCCTGAGCTGCTCTTCCTCGACGAGCCGACCACCGGCTTCGACCCCGAGGCCCGCCGCGATTTCTGGGCACTCATCGAGTCGCTCAAGGCTGAGGGGGCCACGATCCTGCTGACGACCCACTACCTGGAGGAGGCCGAGGCGCTGGCCGACATGGTGGGGGTGATCAACCGCGGACGGCTCGTGGCCTTCGACCCGCCGCACGAGCTCGGCGGCCGGCACACCGGCAGCACCCGCGTGAGCTGGACCGAGGACGGCGAGCCGAGGTCGCAGGAGACGGACTCCCCCACCGCCCTGGTCGGCGAGCTGTCCGCGCGGTTCGGCGGCGAGGTACCCAACCTGGCGGTCACCCGACCCACCCTGGAGGACATGTACCTCAGCCTCGTCGACGACGGCGACACCGTGGCGGACCGACCGTGAGCGCCCCCGAGCTGAACCCCCCGGGGACGCTGTCCATCGGCCTGTCGCGCATCGGGATCGAGCTCAAGCAGCTCTTCCGCGACCGCGAGGCGTTCGTCTTCACCCTCGCCCTGCCGATGATCCTCATGCTCGTCTTCGGCTCGGTCTTCGGCAGCCAGGAGCTCGGCGACACCGGGATCACGTTCGCCCAGTACTTCGTCGCCGGCATGATCGCCTCGGGCATCGTCTACACGAGCTTCCAGAACCTGGCCATCGGGATCCCCCAGGAGCGCGACGAGGGCACGCTCAAGCGCCTCGAGGGCACCCCCATGCCCAAGAGCGCGTACTTCATCGGCAAGGTCGGCCAGGTCTGCATCGTGTACGTGATCCAGATGATCCTGCTGATGGCCATCGGCGTGCTCCTGTTCGACGTGGAGATGCCGAGCACGCCGGCGAAGTGGGGCGCGCTGCTCTGGCTCAGCGTCCTGGGCCTGATCACGTGGACGCTGCTGGGCCTGGCCTTCTCCTCGATCCCGAAGTCGGGCAAGGGCGCGTCGGCGATCGTGACCCCGGTGATCCTGGTCCTGCAGTTCACCTCGGGGGTGTTCTTCGCCTACAACCAGCTGCCCGAGTGGATGCAGCAGTTCGCGGCGCTGTTCCCGCTCAAGTGGCTGACGCAGGGGATGCGCTACGTCTTCCTGCCGGAGGGGGCCGAGGTCCTGGAGGTCGTGGGGTCCTTCGAGATGCCCCGGGTGGCGATGGTGCTGCTGGTGTGGACGGTCCTGAGCGCGATGCTCGCGTGGGGGTTCTTCCGCTGGCGGCGCCGCGGCGACGGCTAGGAGGTCGACCCGCCCGCCTGGGACGCCTCCGGTCCCGGCACGTCGTCGTAGAACTGCCCGTGGTAGCCGAACAGGACCGGGTGGGGCAGCTCCGCGCGGGCCACCTCGGTGAAGGCGCGACGCGTCGAGCACCAGCAGGAACGACGTGCCGCGCTGTGCGTCGAGGACGACCGACAGCACCACCCCGTCGTCCTCGGCCTCCCGGCCGGGCCGTCCGACGAACACACCCTCGCCGGGGTAGCAGCCCGACTCGTACCAGGTCGACGTGGTCCGGGTTGACAGGTCCACCTTGACCAGCTGGTCGTAGAAGCCCCGCACGCCCCGCAGCCCGACCCCGTAGACGTAGCGGTGGTCCGGGCTCGTGTTCATGCGCGCGTAGTCCAGGCTCGGCAGCTCGATGGCCGTGTCGCAGAGCACCTCGGCGCTGGCCGTCCCCACCCGCCAGCGGGATCCGGAAGCGCCGCAGGGTCCCAGGTGGCACCTGGACGTCGGGCTCCTCGAGGCGGTGCAGGTAGAACGCGTCGATGATCGATGCGTCGTCGTAGCCCACGAGGTCCACGACGAGGTCACCGTCGGACTCGAAGGCGTTCACGTGGTGGAACGCGAAGAAGGCCGGTGTGGTCACGGTCCGGACGTGCGCCCCGGTGGCCCGGTCGAAGACGTGGAACCGGGTCCCGCGCTCGGGCTCCCACCGGAAGTTCTCGATGTACGGCTTGAGCCACAGCAGCAGCGACATCGGGTTGACCACGAGCGGGAACTCGGCGATCACGAGGTGCCGGGCGGACATGCCGAACGAGTGGATGTAGGCGGGCTCGCGGACCCGCCGGGTGGCCAGCGTCGTGCCGCGGACGTGGGCGGGGTCGCTGGTGTCGATCCGCCGGATCGACGTAGCTGCTCGACGCCCCGAAGCGGGTCACCAGGTTGCAGGGCCTCGTTGCGCGCCTCGTCGAGGTGCGGGTGCACGGTCGTCATCCGGCCGAAGGTCGAGGTGTCCCATCCGAGGACCCCGACGGTCCGCAGCGTCTGCGGGTCGAACTGGACCTGGATCGGGGTCTCGGCCAGGGCGAGGTAGCGCTCGGCGACCCGGGCGATGTTGACCTTGGCGCTGTCTGTCACCTGGGGGTCGAACACCGACATCGCCCGCGCGAACAGCGACCGGCAGGGGTCGGTGGCGAACTCCGGGTAGGCGATGCGTCCCTCGTCCCGAGCAGCCGCGTACGCCTTCGTCTCGAGGAAGCGGTTGGCGTAGGAGACCCGGCCGTCGGTGAAGGAGAACCGGTGCAGCATCGCCAGGCCGTCGAACCAGTGCCGGTAGCGGCGCTGCCCGACGCGGAAGGTGCCCGGGCCGTTGCGGATCAGCGACCCGGTGAGCCAGCCGGGCAGCTCCCCGACCACCCGGACATCGTCGATGGCCACCTCGGGGCTCTCACCGAAGCCGGCGGCGTAGGCGGGAGTGGTCACAGTGCCGGCTCCGGGACGGGCTCCGGCGTCGTCCCGGCCACCTCGGCGGCGATCAGCTCGGCGGCGATCTTCCCCGAGGCCAGCACCGCGGGCACCCCGGCCCCCGGGTGCGTCCCGGCGCCCACCAGGTACAGGCCCCGGACGGAGCGCGACCGGTTGTGCGGCCGGAACCACCCCGACTGGAACAGCGTCGGCTGCAACGAGAAGGCGGCGCCGCTGGGGGGAGTTGAGCACGTCGCGGAAGTGCTCGGGGCCGATCGAGTGCTCGACGACGAGGTGCTCCTCGCAGCCCCGGGAGGTACCTGCCGTCCAGGACGTCGAGGACCGCCGCGCGGACCCGGGCCGACTCCTCCTGCGGATCGGACGACGGCAGCCGGCGGGCGGGCGTGGCAACCAGCACGTACAGGGCCTCGCAGCCGGGCGGGGCGATGGTGGGATCGGTGCGCGTGGGCATGTGCACGTAGAGGAACATGTCCTCGCCCGCGCGGACCCCCGTCCCCTTCTCCGACTGGGCTCGCCCGGGCAGCCGGCTGGGGAAGACCCGACGCATGGCCGCCCGCTGGTCCCGGGCGAACAGCATGTTGTGATGCGCCAGTGGCGAGTCCGGCCAGGTGCGATCGGCGCCGAAGTACAGGACGTGCAGCGACATGCTCGGCCGCGCCTGCCGCATCCGGGCCCGCGCCGGCCGAGCGCGCGGTTCGTGCCCGAGGAGCGTCTCGTAGGTGAATCCGGGATCGGCGTTGGAGACGACCACGTCCGCGGCGTGGGTGGTCGAGTCCGCAACCTGCACGCCGACCGCCCGACCCTGCGACACGAGCACCCGCTCGACGTCGGCGCCCAGCACGATCCGGCCCCCGAGTCGCTCGAACAGCCCCCCGAGCGCGTCGACCAGGGCCCCCGTCCCGCCGAGGGCGTAGTGGACGCCCCACCGGCGCTCGAACTCCACGATGAGGCCGTACAGGGCAGGCGTGCGGGCCGGGTCACCGCCGATCAGCAGCGGATGGAACGACAGTGCCTGGCGCAGGAACGGGTCACGGACGCAGCTGTTGACCAGCCTGTTGACGTCAAGCATCGCGCGATGCTGCAGCAGGTAGGGCAGCATCGCGAGCATGACCTGCGGCTGCATCATCGGCCGCTCGGTGTAGGGGTAGAACGCGTCGAAGATCCCGCTGATCCGCTGTCCGAGCCGCTGGAAGCCGGCTGACGTCCGAGGGGCTGCGGGCTGCCACCTCGGCGAGCATGGCCGCGTCACTGGCGTGGTAGTCGAACGCCCGGCCATCGGCGTCGAATGCGCGGTAGAACGGATCGAGGGGCACGAGCGACACATGGTCCGACATCCGCTCGCCGGCCAGGGTGAACAGCTCCTCGAACATGAACGGGGCGGTCAGCACCGTGGGCCCGCCGTCGAACTGGAAGCCCTCCAGCTGGTACTGGTAGGCCCGACCGCCGATGCGGTCGCGCTTCTCGAGGATGGTCACCTCGTGACCGGCGGAAGCCAACCGGATGGCGGCGGCCAGGCCGCCGAAGCCGCTGCCCACAACCACCGCCCGCATGGGCGCACTGTAGGGGCGATGGTCCAGGGCCGCGACCCGGCTGCGCGGGCGACTCCACGACGGGAGGCGGACTTGCAGATCCCGCGGGAGGATGTGCCAATGAACTCCGCGTCCGAGGATCTCGTCGTCCTTCTCGACCCCCAGGGCCAGCCGTGCGGCACCGCCGACCGCAGCACGGTCCACAGCACCCAGACGCCGCTGCACCTCGCGTTCTCCTGCTACGTGGTGGACCGTGACGGCCTGATCCTGATGACCCGACGCGCGCTCACGAAGCGCACGTTCCCGGGGGTGTGGACGAATGCCTGCTGCGGCCACCCGCTGCCCAGCGAGCCCTTCGAGGACGCGATCGGGCGCCGCCTGGCCCAGGAGCTCGGCGCCCGCGCCACCGCGATCGCACCGGTCCTCCCCGACTTCCGCTACGAGGCGGTCGACGCGCTGGGGATCCGCGAGAACGAGATCTGCCCGGTGTTCGTCGCGACAGTCGTCGGCGACCTGGAGCCGGACCCGTCCGAGGTCATGGAGCACCGTTGGGTCGATCCGGGCGAGCTGGCGGCAGTGGCCGCGGGCAGCCCGTGGCTGCTCAGCCCGTGGAGCGTGGAGCAGATCACCCAGATGGACCTGCCGGGCCTGCGGCATGCGCTGGCCGGGGCGGCCCTGGCCCCCGCTCAGTAGCAGTCGACCGAGACCACCCGCACGACCGCCGTCCCCTCGGCGTCGCTGGCGGCGAGGTCCACCTCCGCGCTGATCCCCCAGTCGTGGTCGCGGTCGGGGTCGTCGAACACCTGCCGGACCCGCCACAGCCCCGGCTGCTCCTCGATCTGCAGCAGCAGCGGCCCGCGCGCGGACGGCCCGGTGCCGAGGTCCTCGTGCTGGGCGTAGTACTGCTCCATCGCTGCACGCCACCGGTCGGCGTCCCAGCCCGACTCGGCGTCGAGCTCCCCGAGGTCGTCCCAGCGGCGCAGCGCGGCCAGCTCGACGCGACGGAACAACGCATTGCGCACCAGGACCCGGAAGGCCCGCACGTTGGCCGTGACCGGGGGCGGGCCGGCGTCGACGCTGCGCCTGCCCACCAGGGCCATGTCGACATCCTCGGGGTGCAGCAGGCGCTCCCACTCGTCCAGGAGGCTCGAGTCGACCTGGCGCACCAGCTCACCCAGCCACTCGGTGATGTCAGCGAGCTCCTCGGTCCGGGCCTCGTCGGGCACGGTCCGCTTGAGCGCCTTGTAGGCGTCGGCCAGGTAGCGCAGGACCAGCCCCTCCGAGGCCGCGAGCCGGTGGTAGCCGACGTACTCCACGAACGTCATCGCCAGCTCGGAGAGCTCGCGGGCCACGGACTTGGGACGCAACGGGTGCTCGGTCACCCAGGGGTGGCCCTCGGCGTAGATCTCGTAGGCCGCCTCGAGGAGCTCGGCCAGGGGCTTGGGCCACGTGACCTCCTCGAGGAGCTCCATGCGCTCCTCGTACTCGATCCCCTCGGCCTTCATGGCGGCCACCGCCTCGCCCCGGGCCCGGAACTGCTGGGCGAACAGGACCTGCCGGGGGTCCTCGAGCGTGGACTCGATCACCGAGAGGACGTCCAGCGCGTAGGTCTCGGACTCCCGGTCGAGCAGCTCGATCGCCGCCAGGGCGAACGTCGACAGCGGCTGGTTCAGGGCGAAGTCGACCTGGAGCTCATCGACGAGGCGCAGCGTGCGTCCGTCCGGATCCGGCGGGTCGACCACCTCAAGGACGCCGGCGGCCAGCAGCGACTCGCGCATGGCCGCAGCCCGCTCCACCAGCGCCTCGCGGGCGGCGGGCTCCTCGTCGTTGTCGGTCAGCAGGTGCGTCAGCGCAGCGGATGCGTCGCCGTGGCGGTGCGCGACGTTGAGCAGCATGGCGTGGGTGACCTCGAACCGGGAGCGCAACGGCTCGGGATCGGCGGCGACCAGCCGGTCGAACGTCGCCCGGCTCCACGTCGGCGCCCCGTCGGGCGGCTTCTTGCGCACGATCCTGCGCAGCTTCTTCGGGTCGTCGCCGGCCTTGGCCACCAGCCGCTGGTTCTCGATCTCGTGCTCCGGGGCCTGGACGACCACCGTGCCCTCGATGTCGAACCCGGCGCGCCCGGCCCGCCCGGCGATCTGGTGGAACTCCCGCGCCCGCAGCAGCCGCGTGCGCCGCCCGTCGTACTTGGACAGCGACGTGATGAGGACCGTGCGGATCGGGACATTGATCCCGACGCCCAGGGTGTCGGTGCCGCACACCACCTTGAGCAGGCCCGACCTCGTGAGCTGCTCGACGAGGCGCCGGTAGCGGGGCAGCATGCCTGCGTGGTGCACGCCGATCCCGTGGCGCACGAGGCGGGTCAGGGTGCGGCCGAACCCGGCGGTGAACCGGAAGTCCCCGATGGCCGCGGCGATCGCGTCCTTCTCGGCCCGGGTGCACACGTTCAGGCTCATCAGCGCCTGGGCGCGTTCCAGGGCCAGTGCCTGCGTGGGGTGCACGACGTAGATCGGTGCCCGGCCGGCCTCGAGGAGCTCCTCGATCGTCTCGTGGATGGGGGTCAGGGCGTAGGAGTAGGTCAACGGCACGGGGCGCACCCCGTCGGCGACGATCGCGGCCGGCTGGCCGGTCCGGCGGACCAGGTCATCGCGGATCCGGCGCATGTCGCCCAGGGTCGCGGACATCAGCAGGAACTGGGCTCCGGTCAGCTCGATGAGCGGCACCTGCCACGCCCACCCGCGGTCGCGGTCGCCGTAGTAGTGGAACTCGTCCATGCAGACCACGCCCACATCGACCGCTGACCCCTGCCGCAGCGCCAGGTTGGCCAGGATCTCGGCGGTGGCACAGATCACGGGCGCCTCGGGGTTCACGGCGGCGTCCCCGGTGACCATCCCCACCTTCTCGGGCCCGAGCAGGTCGCACAGGTCGAAGAACTTCTCCGAGACCAGGGCCTTGATGGGCGCGGTGTAGTAGACCCGTCGACCCTGCGCCAGCGCGAAGAACATCGCTCCGATCGCCACGAGGCTCTTGCCCGACCCGGTGGGCGTGGCGAGGATGACGTGCGAGCCGGAGGCCAGCTCCAGCAGGGCGTCCTCCTGTGCGGGATACAGGGTGAGCCCGTTGCGATCGGCCCACGTGGCGAAGTCCTCGAGCAGGTCCTCGGGACTGGGCCCCGGCCCCTCCCCCGCCGACCCCGCGGACCCCGCGGACCCGAGTGCCGCCAGCAGGGCGATCAACGTCGCACCCCCGCCGGGACCGGATCCCGGCCCGGCCTGGGCAGCGTCTGTGAGGGTCACGCCCTGACCCTCCCATGGCCGGGGCCGATCGCGCGCATGGATCGTCGGGGCACTTCAGTGCTTGTTCGCGTTGGCGGCAGCCAGGCGCAGGGCCTCGACCAGGCGCAGGACCGTCGGTTCCGTCCGCAGCGCCGGGCGCGTCACCAGCCAGATGTGCCGCGGGGTCGGGGCGGGACCGAGCCGCCGCACGGCAACACCGTGACGCAGGGCGCCCAGGGCGAGCAGGGGCACCAGCGACACGCCCATCCCGGCGGCGACGTAGCCCTGGGTGACGGGGAACTCGTCGCTCTCCGCGATCACCTTCGGGGTGAAGCCCGCACGCCGGCAGATCGCGACCGTCGTGCGCTGCACGTAGTCGTCGGGCCCGGTCGTGACGATCCAGTCGGCATCCGAGAGGTCCTCCAGGGCGATGACCCGGCGACGGGCCAGGGGGTGGGTGCTGGGCAGGAGCAGCCGGTACTGGTCGTCGAGGAGGTGCCACCTGTGCAGGTCGTCGTCCGGCTGGGCGCCGCGCGCGAACGGCTCGACCACCACGACCAGCTCGACCTCGCCCGCGCGCAGGCGGCGCAGGGCGGCCGCGGTCTCGTCCACGCTCGGGCGCACCTTCACGCCGGGCATGGTGTCGCGCAGCGTGGCGATCGCCTCCGGCAGCAGGGCCTCGCCGGCTGAGGGGAAGGCGACCACCCGGATCCGCCCGACGCGCCCGTCACGCAGGTCAGCCAGGGCGTTCTCAGCCTCTTCGACCTCGTGGAGCACCCGCAGGGCATGCGTGGCCAGGAGCTGTCCCGCTGCTGTCGGGCGGACGCCGCGACCGGCCTTCTCGAACAGGACCGACCCTGCCTGCGCCTCCAGCTGTGCCAACTGCTGGCTCACCGCGGACACCGTGTAGCCCAGTGCCGCGGCAGCCTGGGTCAGCGACCCCTCCTCGACCACGATCCGATGGACGTTCAGCAGGCGCGTGCTCAACATGCCCCGGACTCTACAGCAATCCTGATCAATACCTAAGCAACTGTTGCTGGACCAGCAACGATGAAAGGCGTACCGTGGAGCTCACAAAACAACGCAAACCCGCTACAACGAAGGTGATCCTCGTGATCGTTGTCCTGTTCCTCTTCCTGCTCCTGATGTGCGCCCTGGCGCCGTGGCTCGGCACTGACACCAGTGACGACCGCAGTGAGCAGGCACGGCCGACGAACGGTTGGTACCCCGCGATCAGGATGCGCTGACCGCACGCCCCTGACCGTCAGGCACTCCTAGCCCCTCTTGCGGGCCGCGGCCTCCTTGGCGATCCGTGCGAACTGCTTGCCGTACTTGCGCAGCTCATGCGGCGACGAGCGGAGTGCTGCGCTGGCGACCTCGCGCTGCAGGCGCCGCCACGAGTCGTACCGCTCGCGGGCGATCCGCCCGTCGGAGAGCGCGTCCAGCACGGCGCACCCCGGTTCGCTGAGGTGGGCGCAGTCGCCGAACCGGCACAGGGCGGCCAGCTCCTGGATCTCGGCGAACGACGAGTCGACGGACTCGGGGTCCGCGAGGAGGCCGACCGACCGGATCCCCGGCGTGTCGATGATCACCCCACCGCCCGGCACCAGGTGCAGCTGCCTGGCCGAGGTGGTGTGCCGGCCCTTGGCATCGCCCGCGCGCACGGCGCCTGTGGCCGCCGCCTCACGACCGAGCAGGACGTTGGCGAGTGTGGACTTCCCCGCTCCTGACTCCCCGATCAGCACGGCGGTCCTGCCCGCGATCACTGAGCGGACCTCGTCCAGCCCCACCCCCTCCGCGGCCGAGGTCACGAGAACCCGCACGCCGGGATGCTCGAGCTCGAGCCGTGGGAGGTCCACGGGGTCAGCGGCCGCGGACTTGGTCAGCACGAGGACCGGATCGGCACCCGCATCCCACGCCTGGGCGGCGACGCGCTGGATCCGCCCGGAACGCACGGGGCGGTCCAGGCCGCAGGTGATCAGGACGACGTCGACGTTGGCCGCGAGGGCCTGCTCCCCGGTCCCGTCGGCGGTCAAGCGCCGCAGCAGCGAGGTACGTGGCAGGACCTCGACGATTCGCGCCCCGTCGGGTCGCCCGTCGTGTGGATCGTGGATCGCCAGCCAGTCACCGACCGTTGGCGGGGGCTCGAGGCGGGCGCTGAGCATGAGCGAGCGGGTCCCAGTCGGCGTCATCGCCAGCAGGGAGCTCCCGTCATGGCGCAGGACCCTCGCCGGGTGGGTGCCGGGCGGAAGGTCCTCGGCCCGGTGCTGGGTGTAGCCGTAGGGATGCAGTACGTCGTGGGACAGCAGGGACACTGTGGTTTCCTCATCGAGTGTCGCCGGGGGCGGCGATGCGTGCCTGCCAGGTCAGCAGGACGACGCGGGGGTCAGGGGGTTGTGGGGAGGGCGTGCTGCACAACACTCATGGGCGCGTCCTCCCTCCCGATCTCGATGTGGTGCCACCACGGTAGCCGACCGACGCAGGGGCCTGCAAGGGTCGGTGACTAGTCTGGATCCATGCTCCAGGTGCGCGCGGTCTCCCACGCGTTCGGCGACCGGAGGGTCCTGGACGGCGTGACCTTCGACGTCCCTCCCGGGGTGCTGACCGGGCTCCTGGGACCCAACGGCGCCGGCAAGACGACCCTCATGCGCATCATGTTCGGGGTCATCGACCCCCTGGCCGGCGAGACCCACTGGGACGGCCATCCGGTGACGAGCCTGGACCGCCGCCGCTGGGGGTACATGCCCCAGGAACGGGGTCTGTACCCGGCGATGCCGGCAGGCGAGCAGCTGGTGTACCTGGCGCGCCTGCACGGCGTGAGTCGCAGCCGGGCGACGAGCTCGGCGCGGGACCTGCTCGAGGAGCTCGGGCTCGCGGACCGCTGGTCGGACCGTGCGGACAAGCTCTCCGGCGGGATGCAGCAGCGCCTCCAGCTGGCAGCGGCACTCGTCCACGAACCCGACGTGATCGTGCTGGACGAGCCGTTCGCGGGGTTGGACCCGGTCGCGGTCGCCGAGCTGTCGACGACGCTGCTCGAGCGCGTGCGCGCCGGTCGGACCGTGCTCTTCTCCAGCCACCAGCTCGACCTGGTCCAGGACCTGTGCGAGTCGATCGTGATGCTCGATGCCGGTCGCACCGTGCTCGAGGGCCGAGTGGCGGACCTGCGGGCGTCCTCGGGACGCAGGCAGCTGCGCCTGACCGTCGCCGACCCCGACCGCCGCTGGCTGGCCGCATTCCCCCAGGTGCGGGTGGTCGAGGAGGCAGCCGACGACGTGCGCCTCGACCTGCCCCCGGGGACCGACCCCCTGGCCGTCCTCGACGCCGCCCGGGCCGCGGGCCACGTCTCCGACTTCGGCCTGGAGCTGCCCACGCTCTCCCAGCTCTTCATGGCGGCCGTCGGCGACCTGCAGGAGGCGTCATGATGACCTCCACGGGATGGTGGGAGGGCACCCGGCTGGTCGCCGGCCGCAGCCTCTCCGACGGGGTCCGCTCCCGCACGGTCCGGGTCACCACGCTGATCCTGCTGGCGGTCGGACTGGCCGTGGTGTTCGTGCCACGACTGCTCAGTGGGGACGGCACGACGTACACCCTTGCGACCGTCGGTGAGGCCTCCGCGCCCCTGCGCGCCCAGCTGGACTCCGCGGGCGAGGCCGCCGAGTTCGGTGTCGCGTACCTCGTGGTGGCCGACGCGCCTGCCGTCGAGGGCGCCGTCCGCGAGGGGGACGCGACCGTCGGGCTGGCCGGCCCGACGATGTACGTGCGCAGCGACGCACCGGGGGCGTTCCCGGTCCTCGTGGCCCAGGCCGTCGTCGCGCAGGAGGGCGCGGAGATGCTCCTCGAGGCCGGCCTCACGCCGCAGGAGATCGCGGCCGTGTCCTCGATCCCCCCGCCGGAGCAGGTCGAGGTGGGGCCGGCGCAGGACCCGGGACGTGCTGCCGTCGGCTTCGCCGCGGGGATCGTGCTGTACATGGCCATCATGTTCAGCGGCAACATCATCGCGATGAACGTCGGGGTGGAGAAGTCCACGAGGATCGCCGAGGTCCTCCTCGCCGTGCTGCGGCCCAGCCAGATCCTCGTCGGCAACGTCCTGGGCATCGGCCTGCAGACGCTGGTCCAGCTGCTCGCCCTGGCGGTGCCGATCCTCGCCGCGATCACCGTCACCGACGGCCTGGACCTGCCGGCGGTCGCCTCCGGGGACATCATCCTGGGCGTGGCGTGGTTCGTCCTGGGCTTCCTGCTGTACGCCTTCCTGTTCGCGGCCGCCGCGGCCCTGGTGGACAAGGTGACCGAGGTCGGGTCGGCGATCATGCCGGTGACCACGGTGCTGATCCTTGCCTACCTCGGGGCGGTCATCGTCGTGCAGCAGGACCCCGGATCCACCCTGAGCGTGGCACTGTCGATGTTCCCGCTGACCTCCCCGATGGCCATGCCCATCCGGTGGTCGTCGGGGACCGTCCCCGAGTGGCAGCTGGCCGCGAGCATGCTCCTGGCGCTGGCGGCGGCAGTCCTCCTTGCCTGGTTCGCGTCCCGGGTGTACCGGCGCGCCCTGGTCATCACCGGGCGTCGGCTGAAGCTGCGCGAGGTCCTCGCCGAGCGGAGCTGACCGCTGCCGGACCGCCCATCGGGGACCTTGCTCCCGTCTCGGCGATCTGCTCCCGTCCAACTGGGAGCAGATCGTCCGAACGGGAGCAGGACGTGAAGTGGGGAGCGGATCGCGGGCGTCGCGGGCGCGGCGCGGTCAGCGCCGGGCGCCTCGGTTGAGCAGCGCCATCCCCTCGGTGAGTCCGTCCACGCTCAGCGGGAACATCGGGATGACCTCGCCGATGTCCTGGATCGTCGTCCCGGCCCAAGCCGGGCGCGGTTCCGGGTTCAGCCACACCGCGTCGGTGAAGTGCTCGCGCAGGATCCGCAGCCACCCCAGCCCGGAGATCGCGTCCGGACCGTCCGCGGACCAGTGCCCGCCCATGCTCAGCTCGTAGGGGGCCATCAGCGCATCACCGACGATGATCAGCTTGTAGTGGGAGCCGCACTGGCGCATGAGGTCCGCGACGGTCGTCGCCTCGGCGAACGCCGTCGTGCCGTAGACCTCGCCGTAGACGCAGTTGTGGAAGTAGTGGGTCCGCAGCTCCTTGAAGTGGGTGGCCTTCTTCGTCGCGCTGAACAGCTGGGACATGAGCTCGGTGTAGGGGTGCATCGAGCCACCGACGTCGATCATCAGGATCACGTGCGTGTTCGGCCGGCTCGGCGGACGGGTGACGACCTCGATCTCCCCGGCGTTGCGGGCCGTCGCATCGATCGTGGCGGCGATGTCGAGCTCGTCGGCGGCACCGTCGCGGACGAACGCGCGCAGCCGGCGCAGGGCCACCTCGAGCTGGCGGATGTCCAGGGTCACGTCAGACCGGTAGCCGCGGTAGCGCCGGGCGTCGGCGACGCGGATGGCAGCGCGCCCTCCTCCCGAGGACCCGGTGCTCAGGCCGCCCGCAGACGTCCCGCCCTGGCCGAACGGCGAGGTCCCGCCGTTGCCGATCCAGTAGGGGCCGCCGTCGTGGCGCTCGGTCTGCTCCCGCAGGCGCCTCTGGTACTCGGCGAGGAGCTCGTCGAGGTCGGGCAGCGCGTCGTCGCCGGGCTCAGCGCGCTCACCCCGCTCGGCAACCTCGTCGAGCCACTCGCGCATCTCGTCGGACATGCTCAGGATCCCGCGGTACTCCGCGGCGAAGGCCCGGTCGAAGGCGTCGAGGTGGCCCTCGTGGTGGATCAGGATCGCGCGGGCCACGTGGTAGAAGCCGCTGACGCTGTTCTGGTGCGCCCCGGCGGCCAGCGCGCGGCCCAGCGCGAGGGCCTCGGTGGTTCCGACCGGGACGCGCTGCGCCCGCAGCTGGTAGAGCAGCGGGAGGAACATCAGTACCGGCGCCGCGTCCGGCCGCTGATCTGGTCGTTGAACGCCGCGAGGTCCTGCTCCTTCTTGAGCAGCGTGCCCAGGAAGGGCGTGCTGCCGTCGAGCTCCACGGCGTCGGGCTGCGCGAGGCGCAGCATCGCGATCCAGTCGATCAGCTCGCTGGTGGAGGGCCGCTTGCGCACGCGGTCCATGCCGCGGATCTCGTAGAACACCTCGAGCGCCTGCGACAGGAGCGTGTCATCCAGCCCGGGGTGGTGCACCTCCACGATGCGCGACATCAGGGCGGAGTCGGGGAAGTCGATGAAGTGGAACACGCAGCGGCGCAGGAAGGCGTCGGGCAGCTCCTTCTCGTTGTTGCTGGTGATGATCACCACGGGCCGCTGGGCCGCGACGATCGTCTCCCCCGTCTCGGAGATCGTGAAGCGCATGCGGTCGAGCTCGTGGAGCAGGTCGTTGGGGAACTCGAGGTCGGCCTTGTCGATCTCGTCGATGAGCAGCACGACCCGCTGCTCGGCGCTGAACGCCTGACCCAGCGGCCCGAGGTGGATGTAGTCGCCGATGTCCTGCACGTCGTCGTCGCCGAAGCGGCAGTCGTAGAGCCGCTGCACGGTGTCGTAGACGTACAGGCCGTCCTGCGCGCGGGTCGTGCTCTTGACGTGCCAGCGTGACCAGCTCCATGCCCAGGGCCTCGGCGATGGCCTCAGCCAGCAGCGTCTTGCCGGTGCCGGGCTCGCCGTGGACGAGCAGGGGCTTCTCGAGGACCAGCGCGCAGCGCACGGCCGTCTCGAGGGCCGGATCGGTGAGGTAGGACGAGGTCCCGGCGAACTCCATCGAGGCTCCCTTCAGGGTCCGCGCCAGCCTACGCGCGCGACGCAGCACCCACAGCGTCTAGCGTGGCCGGTACGAGCCGAGGAGGCGTGCATGCCGATCAGGGCTCCGATCCAGTGGCCCGGCGATGACTACCCGCTGGGCGCCACCTACAACGGCGTCGGGACGAACTTCGCGCTCTTCGCCGAGCGTGCCACCCGGGTGGAGCTCTGCCTGGTCGACGAGCACGACACGGAGCAACGGCTGCGCCTCGAGGAGCGGCAGTCCGGCGTCTGGCACACGTACCTGCCGATGGTCGGCCCCGGCCAGCGCTACGGGTACCGGGTGCACGGCCCGTGGGATCCCGCCCAGGGCCTGCGGTTCAACCCGCAGAAGCTCCTGGTCGACCCCTACGCGAAGGCGATCTCGGGGATGCCCGACGGGAGCCAGGCCGTCCTCGGGCACCGGGCTGACGACCCCGACGCCAGGGACACCACCGACAGCTTCGGCCACACCATGCTCGGGGTGGTCACCAGCCCCTACTTCGACTGGACCTCGGACCGCCAGCTGCGCCACCCGTACAACGAGACCGTGATCTACGAGGCGCACGTCAAGGGGATGACGATGCGCCACCCGGGCATCCCCCGGATCCTGCGCGGGACCTACGCAGGGCTGGCCCACCCGGCGATGGTCGAGTACCTGGTGGACCTGGGCATCAACGCCATCGAGCTGATGCCGATCCACCAGTTCGTCCAGGACGGGTTCCTGCAGGTCCAGGGCAAGCGCAACTACTGGGGATACAACACGATCGGCTTCTTCGCCCCGCACAACGAGTACGCGGCGACCGGCAGCCTCGGGGAGCAGGTCAACGAGTTCAAGGGGATGGTCAAGCAGCTGCACCTGGCCGGCATCGAGGTGATCCTCGACGTGGTCTACAACCACACCGCCGAGGGCAACCACCGCGGGCCGACCCTGTCGTTCCGCGGGATCGACAACCCGGGCTACTACCGCCTCGTGCCCGGCGACCCCCGGCACTACGTGGACACCACCGGGACCGGCAACTCCATGAACGTGAGCAGCCCCCACTCCCTGCAGATGATCATGGACTCGCTGCGCTACTGGGTGACCGAGATGCACGTCGACGGCTTCCGCTTCGACCTGGCCTCGAGCCTGGCCCGGGAGTTCCACGACGTCGACAAGCTCTCGACCTTCTTCGACCTGGTCCAGCAGGACCCGGTCGTGTCCCAGGCCAAGCTGATCGCCGAGCCCTGGGACCTCGGGGAGGGCGGCTACCAGGTGGGCAACTTCCCCTCCCTGTGGACCGAGTGGAACGGCAAGTACCGGGACACGACCCGCGACTACTGGCGCGGGCAGAACGCGACGCTCCCGGAGTTCGCCTCCCGGTTCACCGGGTCCTCCGACCTCTACCTGAACAACGGACGCAGCCCGCACGCCTCGATCAACTTCGTCACGGCCCATGACGGCTTCACCCTGGCCGACCTCGTGTCCTACGACCGCAAGCACAACGACGCCAACGGCGAGCTCGGCCGCGACGGGGAGTCGCACAACCGGTCGTGGAACTGCGGCGTGGAGGGCCCGACGCGCGACCGGTCGATCCTGGCCCTTCGGGCCCGGCAGCAGCGCAACATCATGGCCACCCTGCTGCTGAGCCAGGGGGTCCCGATGATCGCCCACGGCGATGAGATCGGGCGCACGCAGCAGGGCAACAACAACACCTACTGCCAGGACAACGAGCTGGCCTGGATGGACTGGGAGGCCATCGACGAGGACATGCTGTCCTTCACGAGGTTCGTCATCGCCCTTCGCCGGAAGCACCCCATCTTCCGGCGCCGTCGCTTCTTCGAGGGCAAGCGCATCGCCGAGTGGGACAAGGTCCCTGACATCTCCTGGCTGCAGCCCAACGCCGACCCGATGACCCCCCGCGACTGGCAGGTGGGGTACGCCCGGACGCTGACCGTGGTCCTCAACGGATCCGCGCTCAACGAGAAGGACCGGTTCGGCCGGCCCCAGGAGGACCAGTCGTTCGCGCTGTTCTTCAACGCCGCCGATCACCCGACCAGCTGCCTGATCCCGGGTCGCGCCGCGGGCATCGTGTGGGCCGAGGTCCTGGACACCGCCATCTGGCCGGTCCCCGCCCACGCGGCCCGCGTGACGCACCGGGCGGGCGAGCACCGCACGGTGGAGTCGCGCTCCGTCGTGGTCCTCCAGGAGGTCGACCAACCACCCATCCGGCCCAGGACGCCCACTCGTCCCTGAGCAGATCGTGGTGGTGCAGGATGAGCGCAGGCTGCTGCCCCCGGGCTCGCGCCACACGCCGCCACCACCACACGACGGAGTCCGCATGGCACCCGATCAGCGCACCGACCCGCCGACCCTCGGACCCCAGGACCACGGTGCCCTGCGCGACCCGCACAGTCGCCGCGGAGTACGGCTGCGCCGCTGGGCCGTCCCCGCGCTGATCGTGCTGTTCTGGCTGTTCGTCGTCGGTCCACTGGGATCGTTCGCCGGGCAGCTCTCGGACGTGCAGGAGAACGACGCCGCGGGCTTCCTGCCGGCCAGTGCGGAGTCGACCCAGGTCCGCGAGCTCAGCCAGGAGTTCGCCACCAGCGACACCCTGCCCGCGATCATCGTGTACGAGTTCGACGCACCGATCGACGAGGCCGACCTGGCGGCGGTGTCCGCCGACATCGAGCAGATCTCCGCGGTGCCGGGGGTGACGCAGCCCGTCGTCGGACCGGTCCCGAGCGAGGACAAGCTGTGCGGTCACGGTCATCGCGAACCTGGCGATCTCGCCCGACGTCGAGCCCGGCACCGAGGTGGTGGCGATCCGGACCATCCTCGAGGACAGCCCCGCCCGGGCGCTCGGCGCGGAGATCTTCGTCACCGGCCCCGCGGGTGTCCTGGCCGACTTCGCGGAGGCCTTCGGGGAGATCGACGGGATCCTGCTGCTGGTCGCGCTCGGCGTGGTCCTGGTGATCCTGCTGATCGTCTACCGCAGTCCGGTCCTGCCGTTCATCGTCCTGACGACCTCGATCCTGGCGCTGGGCGCCGCGTCCTTCGTGATCTACCAGCTCGCCGCGAACGACGTCATCACGCTCAACGGCCAGAGCCAGGGGATCCTGTTCATCCTCGTGATCGGCGCCACGACGGACTACTCGCTGCTCCTCGTGGCGCGCTTCCGGGAGGAGCTGCGCCGCACGGAGTACCAGGTCGATGCCATGCGCGCGACCCTCAAGGGCACCCTCGAGGCGATCCTGGCCTCGGGCGGGACGGTGATCCTCGGGGTCCTGACGCTCGTGCTCTCGGAGCTGAACTCCAACCGGGGGCTCGGCCCGGTCGCCGCGGTGGGCATCGCCTTCGCCATGCTCGCCGCGCTGACGTTCCTGCCTGCGGTCCTGGTGATGCTCGGGCGCAGGGCCTTCTGGCCGGTCCGGCCCACGCTCGACCTCACGCACCCGCAGTCCCAGGTGACCGGCTTCTGGGCACGGGTGGCCACCACCGTCGACCGCCGGCCCCGCATGGTGCTGCTCGCGTCCGGGGGGATCCTGCTGGCCCTGTGCGCCTTCGTGCCGTCGTTCAAGGCCCAGGGCGTGCCCCAGTCCGACCTCTTCCTGGTCTCCGTGGAGTCGACCGAGGGCCAGGATGCACTCGCCCGGCACTTCCCGGCCGGCTCCGGGAGCGAGACGGCCGTCATCGGCCCGGAGGAGCTGGCCGCCGAGATGACTGCGGTCATCACCGCCGACGAGGGGGTCGCCTCGGTCGTGCCCCAGCTCGACGCCCCCGGCCCGGATGGCAAGCCGCTGGTGGTCGACGGCAACGTGCTGCTCCTGGTGACGCTGGTCGACAAGGCCGACTCGGCGGCCGCCGAGCAGACCGTGCAGCGGCTGCGCTCGGACCTCGATGCCGTGAGCACGGCGGCGCTCGTCGGCGGCACGACGGCGATCCAGCTCGACACCAAGGCAGCCGCGCAGCGTGACCTGCGTGTCATCATCCCGGCGGTCCTGCTCGTGACCCTGATCGTGCTGATCCTGCTGCTGCGGGCCATCGTGGCGCCCCTGGTCCTGATCGCCACGGTCATCGTGTCGTTCGCGGCGACCATCGGGCTGTCCGCGATCGTCTTCTACCGGATCCTCGACCTGCCGGGCGCCGATGCGTCCGTTCCGCTGTTCGCATTCGTGTTCCTGGCCGCGCTGGGCGTCGACTACAACATCTTCCTGATGACCAGGGCCCGGGAGGAGACGATCAAGCACGGCAACCGGGCCGGCATGCTGCGCGCCCTTGCCGTCACGGGCGGGGTGATCACCAGCGCCGGCATCGTCCTGGCCGCCACGTTCAGCGCACTGGCGCTGCTGCCCCTGCTGTTCCTGTTCGAGATCGCGTTCCTGGTCGCCGCGGGCGTGCTCATCGACACCCTGATCGTGCGCTCGCTGGTGGTCCCCTCAGCGGTGATCGTGATCGGCCCCCGGACGTGGTGGCCCGGCCGGCTGGCCCGCGAGAGCCACGAGCTCGACGAGGCGGCGGCCCTCGAGGTCGCCATCACGGGGGAGGAGTAGCACCGGCTCGTCGGCGGCCGACCCGGTCCGGGGTCGGGAGCGGCGGCGTGCCAGTATTTCCCCGACCGGCAACCACATCGAAGGGAACCATCATGGCGAAGTACGACCTCACCACCACCACCCTCGGGGACATGCTGGAGGACCCGGACGTCGTGGCGATCATGGAGAAGCACTCACCCGGGATCACGAGCAACCCGATGCTGGGGATGGCCAAGGGCATGCCCGCCGCACAGGCCATCGGGATGGCCGGCGGC
This sequence comes from uncultured Actinomycetes bacterium, assembly GCA_963700395.1. Taxonomy (GTDB): domain Bacteria; phylum Actinomycetota; class Actinomycetes; order S36-B12; family CAIYMF01; genus Prado023. Next base: position 128,724 of record CAVOXI010000002.1, read on the forward strand.
ATGATCGGCCAGGATGCGGTCGAGGCGATCAAGAGCGACGTCGAGGCCCTCTAGGCCCTCTGGGCCCGCTGCGGGCGTGGTCCCCGGTGCTCCGGCACACGGTGGCCACGCCCGCAGCCATTCGTGGGCCCGCTCACAGCGGCCAGGGGCCGACGGAGATGCCAGCCTCCCGTGCCAGGGCCGGGGCCAGGCCGAGCAGCTGCTCGGCGGAGATGGTCGCCCCGCCCAGGGACTGGACACCGTCGATGCGGGCGAGGTCGGCGCCCCGCAGGTCGACCCCGATCAGCTCCGCCCGGTTCACCACCAGCTCGCCGATCACGCAGCCGTGCAGGCTCATGCGGCGCACCGTGGCCCCCGCGAGGTCGAGGGTCTCGATCCGGCAGTCGTGCAGGTGCACGTCGGTCAGGGTCGCATCGCGCATGTTGGCGTAGCCGATCCGGGCGCCGACCACGCTCACGGAGTCCCAGAAGCCGCCGGCCATGTCCCATGCGCCGAGACGGCCGCGGGTCACCTCCACCGAGCGCCACATCGAGTCCGTGGCGTCCAGGTGCACGACGTCGGGCTCAGCCAGGCGTGAGTCGACCAGCCGTGCCCGGCCAAGCTCGAGGTCGGTCACGTCCACCAGGCGTACGAGGCATCCGCGCAGGGTCACGCGCGTCCAGTCGAGCCGGGTGAGGCCGCCACCGACGATCTCCTCGCCCTCGCGGGTGTCCTCGCGCTCGACGTCGCCGGCGGCGACGGTGTCGAGGTGGCGCGCCTCGGGGCCGATCATTCAGGGGGCCCCGACAGGAATGCCGTCACCAGGGTCCTGGGAGCCTGCCGGAGCCACGAGTCGGTGATCAGCTCCCGGAGGTCCTCCAGGTCGATGCGATCCACGTCGACCAGCAGCGCTGAGTACCCGTCGAAGTGGCTGGTCACGAAGACGTGTGGGGCCATCTCGGCGAGCCGCTGCTCCCGGACGTCCAGGTCGGGGGTGCGCACCCCCGCGATCTGGCCGTCCGGTGCGTCATCACCGAGCTCCTCGAGGTCCTTGCGCCGCAGCGGTCGTTGCCACACCACGAGCTTGCCCCGCACCTTCCACGACCGGTTGCCCTCGTAGGTCGGTGCCTCCTCGACCTCCGGGAGCCCGCATGCGATCCGCTCGACGTCGTCCCAGGTGGCCACCGGGTCACGCTACTGCGATCCGACGCGGCGGCACCATGAGGCACGCGGTGCCCTCCCGGGCACTCCCGCGTCGGGCAGGGCGCGTACTGTCGACATGGATGTCGGTCGGCAGTTCATCGGAGGTGCGTGATGGCGTATCGGTTCAATCCCCCGCCCGGATGGCAGGTCGAGGACGGATTCACCCCCGGCAACGAGTGGCGGCCGGACCCCACGTGGCCGGCCGCGCCGGACGGGTGGGAGTTCTGGCTCGCCGTCCCGGACGCGCCACCGCCGCCCCCGCCGGGCGCCGCGTCGTCGCCACCACCCCCGCCGTCGGCTGATGCCGCCCCCGGTGCCGGAGCGTCGGGCGCCGGCGGTTCGGCGGCCGGAGCCGCGCCCACGGCCAGCGCGAAGGTCAGCGGCATGTTCAAGTCCCTGAAGTCCAAGGCCCAGGACGAGGACTGGATGGGCAGGGCCAAGTCGGCCGCGACCCAGGCGACGACCACCGCCCAGCAGGCAGCGGGGCAGGCCACCGCCCAGGCCAAGCAGCGCGACGAGGCAGCGCTCGCGAGCGCCGGGCCGATGCCCGAGGGAGCCGTGTGGCGCGGGATCAGCCACGACTCCGGGCGGAACTCGACGGTGACCCTGTACAAGGACCGCATCGAGCGGACCAAGCCGACCAGCCGGATGTCCCTCACGGGGATGCTCGCCGGTGGCCCCGAGGACGTCGAGGTCATCCCGATGAAGTCCATCTCGTCGGTGCAGGCGCGCCGGGGTGCCTGGTACCACGACGTCACCATCTTCGCGTCGGGGAACACCATCGTGTTCTCGGTGGACGCCGCCGCCGCCGAGACCCTGCGCAACCTGATCATGGAGCAGATGCTCGGCGGCTCCTCACCCGCTGCGCCTGCCGCGCCGGCAGCCCCCGCGGCACCCTCCGGCGACGCCCTCATCGACCAGATCCGCAAGCTCGGCGAGCTGCGCGACGCCGGGATCCTCACCCCCGAGGAGTTCGAGTCGAAGAAGGCGGACCTCCTCGGCCGCATCTGAGCCGCTCGGCCGCTTCGCGGGGTGGCCCTCCCCTTCGCGGGGTGCCCCTCCACGCGGCCGCTGAGCGCGCGTTGTCGGCCACCCCGGGACGAGCGCGGGCGTTGCGCGCCGCGGGTGGCGCGCAACGCCCCTCGGGTCGGCCGACTGGCGGGGAACGCCCGATCTGCGTCGGGCGCCCGGTGGTACGCCCCGGCGCCTGACCTGGGTCGGGCGTTCGGCGGTACGCCCCGTCGACAGCCTCTGCCTGCTGATGGTTGGCTCCTGGCATGACGACTGTCGCGCTCTTCCCCTCCGTGCTCGGCTTGCGCGCAGGCGTCCTCGACGCCGTGGAGCGGCTGCGCGGGGACGGCCACGAGGTCCACGTGGTGGACCTCTACCCGGGGCGCACCTTCGATGACTACGAGCCTGCGATGGCCTACGCGGAGGAGGAGCTGGGGCACGCCGAGCTCATGCGACGCGCGCGGGAGGGTGTTGCCGACCTGCCGGACGGGTTCGTCTCCGCCGGCTTCTCCCTGGGATGCGTGATGGCGGTCCACATCGCGACGCAGCGCGCGGTGTCCGGGGTGCTCATGCTCGCCGGCGCCCTCCCGGCCTCGGCCCTGGGACCCGACGCGCGGTGGCCCGAGGGCGTCCCGGCCCAGACGCACTCCACGCTCGGTGACCCCTGGCGCGAGCAGGACATGATCGACCAGGCCGTCCTCGAGGTGCAGGCGGCCGGCGGCACGCTCGAGGTCTTCGACTACCCCGGCACGGGGCACCTGTTCACCGACCCGTCACTGCCCGCGGAGTACGACCCCGTCGCCACCGAGCTGCTCTGGGCCCGCGTGCTGCCGTTCGTGCGCAGCTGCGGCTGAGCGGGCCGGACCGACGGAGGGCCGGACCGCGTCCCTGCGGTCAGACGGTCTGCGGGGCCAGCGCGGGCAGCGCCGGCAGGTCGCGGCGCGACTCCCGGCGGCGCAGTGCCGGGCCGAGTCCCAGCGCGATCACGAACCCTGTGGCGGCGATCAGCACGATCATGGTGCCGCTGGGCACGTTGGCGAAGTACGAGGCGTACATCCCCAGCGCCCCGCACACCGATCCGATCACCGTCGACAGCACGAGCATCCGCCCGAAGGACTGCGTGAGCAGTCGTGCAGTCACGGCCGGGATCACCAGCATCGCGGCCACGAGCGTCACGCCGATCACGGTGAGGGTGGCGAGGATCGCCAGGCTGAGGACGCTCACGAGGATCGCGTCCGTGCGTGCGACGTTCACCCCGGAGGCCTGCGCCACGTCAGGGTCGAAGGTGGCGAACAGCAGGGCCCGGTATCCCAGGACGACCAGGACGACGGTCACGACGCTGATCCCGGCCAACGCCCAGACCTGGCCCTGGGAGATCCCCAGGATCGAGCCGAACAGGGCCGCGTCGAAGCTCGGGCCACGGTTGCCGAAGCGGGCCAGGAGCGCGACGCCCAGGGCGAAGGAGGCAGTCGTGACCACCCCGATGGCGGCGTCGGAGCCGATCCGGTGCTTGCGCGCCACGCTGTTGATGGCCAGGGCGGAGCCGACGCCCCAGACCCCGGCGCCCAGCATGTACCAGCTCGAGGCGATCAACTGGCTGGCCGCGAACCCCCCGAAGATCGCGTGCGAGAGCCCGTGGCCGATGTAGCTCATGCCACGCAGCACGATGTAGACCCCGATCAGCCCCAGCAGCGCCCCCGACATCGTGGCCACCACGATCCCCTTGACGAAGAAGGTGTAGCTGAACGGGTCGAGCAGCGAGGTGAACAGGTCGGTCATCGGAGGTCGCTCCCGGTCGGGGAATCGTCGTGCGCGGGGTGGGCGGGGTGGGTGCCCGCGTGGGAACCCGCGTGGGCACCTGCGGGGATCGATGCCCGCTCGCCGGAGGGATCGCGGCCGGAGTCGACCACGACGGGCATCCCCAGGTGGGTCAGCACGTCCAGGCCTGCGCCGAACGTCGCCTCCAGGACCGGGGCGGTGAGCACCTCGGCGGGGGTTCCCGATGCGATCACCCGGCGGTTGAGGCAGACCAGGTACGGCAGGTGCGCGGCCATGCCGTTGAGGTCGTGCGTGGTCAGGACGATCGCGATGCCGGACTCGTTGAGGTCCGCCAGCAGGTGCAGCACCGCGTGCCTGGTCGTGATGTCCACCCCGGACGTCGGCTCGTCGAGCAGCAGGAGCTCGGGTTGGCCGGTCAGCGCGCGGGCCAGGAACATCCGCTGCTGCTGGCCGCCGGAGAGCTCCCGGATGTGCCGGCCTGCGAGCCCCGCAATGCCCAGCCGGTCGAGGGAGGTCATGACCTCGTCGCGTTCGGCGGCTGTCGCGCGGAACCGCGCCCCGTGCTGCGGGCGACCCATCAGCACGCATTCGAAGACCGTGACGGGGAAGTCCCAGTTGATGGTCTCCAGCTGGGGCACGTAGGCCACGCGCAGGCCGGGGCGGCGCTCGAGGGTGCCCTGCCACAGGTCCTGCCCGCGCCCCGGGCGCCTCGGGGGCCCGATCGCGCCCATGAGCACCCGCAGCAGGGTCGTCTTGCCGGAGCCGGAGGGCCCGACGATCCCGGTGAACTGCCCCGGCTCGATCGCCAGGTCGATGTCGGACAGCACCGCGCGACCCTGCTGGTATGCGATGCCCAGGCGGGAGGTCCGCAGCAGGGAGTTGCTCACTGCGGGTACTTCGCGTTGTCGGGCGCGACGTCGGACACGTCCAGGGCCTGCAGGGCCGGGGCCCGCCCGCCGAGGCCCTCGATGATGGTCTGGTAGTCGAAGCGCATCAGGCTCAGGTAGGAGTGCTCCGGGTCGCCGGGCTCCCCGGGCAGGTCGTCGTCGCGCAGGTCGTCGATGTACTGGGCGCCGGCCTCGTTGGCGATCTCCTCGAGGACGGGCGAGGGGAACACCTCCGACCCGAAGACGGCCGACACCTCCTCGGACCGGATCTGGTCGATCAGCGCGGCGACCTCGGACGGGGTCGGCTCGGCGAAGTTGCTGGGCTGGATCGCCCCGACGACGTCCCAGCCGTACCGCTGCCCCACGTAGGCGTAGGCATCGTGGTAGGTGACCAGCTTGATCCCACCGGGGACGCTGGCCTGGTCGGCCTTGAGGGCATCGGCCAGAGCATTCGTCCTGGCCACGAAGGCCTTGAGGTTCGCCTGGTAGGTGGCCGCGTTCGTCGGGTCGAGCTGGGAGAACTTGTCCGCCATGACTGTGGCGTACTCCCCCGCCAGGACCGGGTCGGTCCACAGGTGCGGGTTGGGCTTGCCCTCCTCCTTGGGGAACGAGAAGTCGTAGATGTACTCCGACTCCGGCAGGACGGTGGTGCCGACCTCCACGATCTCGGTCTCGGGGCGCTTGTTGGCCTCCGCGAGCTCCAGCGTGGGGTCCTCGAGCTTGAGGCCGTTGACCAGGATCAGGTCCGCGTCGCTGAGCAGGCCGGCGACGCTGGGGTCAGGCTCGAACGTGTGGCTGTTCGTCCCCTCCGGGACGATGCCCTGGACGTCGACGAGGTCGCCACCGATGTTGGCCGCGATCGAGGTCATGGGCGAGACCGTCGTGGCCACGAGCAGCTTCCCGCCCTCACCGTCACCCTGGGTCGCGCCGTCCGACTGGCCGCACCCGGCCAGCACCAGGCCGGCCGCCAGGCCGATCGCCACCATCCGCATGAGTCCTCCCTCAGGCCGACCGCGGTGGATCAGCCACCGGCAAGCCTAGGGTCGGTCCCGCCTTCCTGCAAAAGAGTCGCAAGAACGTCGACCCGCTGCGCCGGCCCGATGCGCCCGGAGCTCGCCGCCACCTCGGATCTGACTTGTCCACCCGTCTGTGTCCGGACAGAATTGCGCAGGCCGTCCCCGACCGAGATGAGGCACCATGTCCCGCAAGAGGGCCAGACGGATCGGCATCCTCACGGCAGGTGGCGACAGCCCGGGCCTGAACGCAGCGATCCGAGGGGTCGGCAAGACCGCGATCGGCCACTACGGCATGGAGCTCGTCGGCTTCCGCGACGGCATCACCGGCCTGGTGCACAACCGCCACGTGCCGCTGGACAGCACCGCCCTGTCGGGGATCCTCACCCGCGGGGGCACCATCCTGGGCACGAGCCGGGACAAGGTGCACCGCATGGAGGTCGACGGCGAGACCCGGGACATGGTGCCCACGGTCGTGGCCAACTACGAGAAGAACGGGCTCGACGGCCTGATCGTGATCGGCGGCGGCGGCACCGCCAAGAACGCCCTCCGGCTGCAGGCCGCAGGGCTCAACGTCATCACCCTGCCCAAGACGATCGACAACGACATCTTCGGCACCGACACCAGCTTCGGCTTCGCCACCGCCACCGAGATCGCCACGGAGGCGATCGACCGCGTGCACAGCACGGCGCACAGCCACCACCGGATCATCCTCACCGAGGTCATGGGGCACCGGGCCGGATGGCTCACGCTGGCGGCAGGCCTCTCGGGCGGCGCGGACGTCATCCTCATCCCCGAGATCCCCTACTCGGTGCAGAGCGTGGCCAGGACCATCAAGGCCCGGATGAAGAACGGCAGCTCCTTCAGCGTGGTCGCCGTGGCTGAGGGCGCCCGGGATGCCGACGACACTGCCGACTATGAGGCCGCTCGGCTCCTGGCGCGGGCCGCGAAGACGCCGGAGGCCTCGCGGGCGGCCAAGGCGCACCTGGCCCACGTGGAGGACTCCCAGCGCGAGCACACCTTCCGCCTCGCCCGCGAGCTCGAGGCAGCGACCGGGCTGGAGACCCGGGTCACCATCCTCGGCTACGTCCAGCGCGGCGGCGCACCCTGTGCTGCCGACCGGCTGCTCGCGACCCGCCTGGGCGCCGCGGCCGCCGACCTCGTGGCCCAGGGCGAGTACGGCGTCATGGTGGCCGCACGCGGTGAGGGTGCGGTCCCGGTACCGCTGGCCGAGGTGGCCGGCAAGGTCAAGCTCGTTCCCCCGGACCACGAATGGGTCGCGGCCGCGCGCAAGGTGGGGACCGGGCTCGGCGACTGAGCGGTGTCAGGTGATCGACGCCCGGAAGATGCTCTCGATCGATGCGTCGAGTGCGGCGTCGAACTCCTGCGGACCCTGCTGGGCGCTCAGCCCCTCGGTCAGCGCACGGGAGAAGCTCGCGACGACTCCGTGGTTGCGCGCCAGCGCCGCATTGGCCTGCTCCCGGGTGTAGCCGCCCGAGAGGGCGACCACGCGCAGGACCCTCGGGTGCTCCACGAAGTCGGTGTAGAAGCCGTCCTCGTCGGGCAGCGTGAGCTTGAGCATGATGAAGTCGTCCGGGGCGAGCTGCTCGATCTCGGCCAGGAGCGCAGCCTTCAGCAGCACCTCGGCCTGCGCCTTCTCGGGGCTGTGGATGTCGACCTCGGGCTCGATGATCGGCACAAGGCCGGCGCCGATGATCCGGCGACCGACGTCGAACTGCTGGCGAACGACGCCCTCGACACCGGCAGGGTTGCCGAGCTTGATGACCGACCGCATCTTCGTGCCGAACACTCCGTGGGCGGTCGCCCGCGCGAGGAGCGCATCGAGGTCAGGGATCGGCTTCATGACCTGGGCTCCGTCGACCTCGTCGGCCAGGCCCTTGTCCACCTTGAGGAACGGCACGATCCCCTTCTCGTGCCACAGGTACTCGGCGGACCCCCGACCGAGGATCTGTCGCTCCATCGTCATCTCGAACAGGATCGCCCCGAGGATCCGCTCGCCCGTGAACACCGGGCTGGTGATGATCCTGGTCCGCATCTCGTGGATCAGGTCGAACATCTCGGCCTCGTTGGAGTAGGCAGACTCATCGACCCCGTAGAGCTTCAGCGCCTTGGCGGTGCTGCCACCGCTCTGATCCAGTGCCGCGATGAACCCCTGGTCGGCCTTGACCTTCTGGAACTGCTCGCTGTTCACGAGTCCCACATCCTCACTTGTCGGGTCACCTCCGTCCTACGCCGGTGCCATCAGCGTGTCAAGGCCGGCGCTGCCGCTCAGACGAGGTGCGCCGTCCGTCCGGGCGGGCTCCACCGCCGCCGGGTGCTAGGGTCTGGACTTGCAGACTCGTTCACATGCTCATGTTCGAAGGTCGGTGGGACGTGGCGGTACCGCTCTACGAGGCGAAGGCCGACCTGTTCCGGGCCCTGGGCCACCCGGTCCGGATCCGCGTCCTGGAGCTCCTCAGCGAGCGCGACCACGCCGTGCACGAGCTGCTGGTCGAGATCCCGACCGAGGCCAGCAGCCTGTCCCAGCAGCTGGCGGTGCTGCGACGCACGGGGCTGGTCCGCCAGCAGCGCACGCGCGGGGAGGTCGTCTACTCGATCGTGGTCCCGGCGACCCGTGACCTGCTCGTCGCCGCGCGCCTCGTGCTGCGCGAGGTCCTGGCCGACCAGGCCGAGCTGGAGCGGGAGCTGGACCCAGCCTCCGCCGGGCAGGCTCCGCCGCTCGCGACGCCCGGCAGGGGCTCGCCACCGGGCCCGCTGACCCCCACAGGCGAACCGCCCGCCGGGTTGCCGTCATGAGCTCCCTGCGCCTGGCCCGGATGATGCGGCGGGTGGGTCGGGTCGCGGAGCCGGCACCGCCCGGGCCTGCGCCCGACCAGCCCGATGGCTACCAGCCCAGCCCCGTCCTTGCCGGCAGCGCCCAGGTCCGCCACGTCGACTGCGGGTCGTGCAACGGCTGCGAGGTCGAGGTGGGCGCGGTGTTCGGCCCCGTGTACGACGCCGACCGCTACGGGGCGCGGCTCGTGGCCTCGCCCCGGCACGCCGACGTCCTGCTGGTGACCGGGGTGGTGACCCGCAACATGCTCGAGCCGCTGCGCCGCGCAGTGGAGGCCACACCCAACCCCCGGGTGGTGATCGCGATCGGGGACTGCGCCGTCGACGGAGGCGTGCTCGCCGACGGCTACGGGGTCCTGGGCGCCGTGGACGACGTCGTCCCGGTCGACATCCGCGTCCCCGGATGCCCACCGGAGCCTGACGCGATCGTGGCCGCGCTGCGCCGGGTGACCCGGCGATGAGCCTCGTCCAGGCCGGCTTGAGCGCCCAGCTCCTGATCGCCGGCCTTGCCGTGCTGGTCGCGTGCCTCACCCCGGACCGGTCCCGTTCCCGATGGGCGGGGGGCGCTGCAGCTGCGCTGGGGATCGCAGGGGCCGTGACGGGCGCGGCGGCCATGACCGGCCGAGGCGCCGGCAGCGGCCTCCAGGTGCCGATCTCCCTGCCGCTCTCCGCGCCGTTGGATCCGTTGATGCTGGTCCCCGACGAGCTCGGCGGGGTGTTCATGCTCCTGGCCGGGTGCGTCGTCGCGGTCACCGCGGTGTACGGGACCGGGTACGCCTCGGGGGCCGCTGCGTCCCGCTCCGGCTGGGCCGCGTTCGCGGTGTTCGCGCTGGGCATGCAGCTGGTGCCTGCCGCTGCCGACGCGGTCTCGTTCCTCCTGGCGTGGGAGCTGATGGCCCTCGGCTCGACGATCCTGGTGCTGGCCGACCACCGACTGCGCGCCTCGGTGGTGCCCGCCACGCTCTGGTACGCCGTGATGACGCACCTGAGCTTCCTGATGCTGCTGGGTGGGTTCGCCGTCCTGGTGTCCGCGGCCGGCGGGACCTCGTTCGACGTGATCGCCGAAGCCGGCGTGACCGGTGGGGCGGCGAGCCTTGCGTTCGTCCTCCTGCTGGTCGGATTCGCGACGAAGGCCGGCCTGGTGCCGCTGCACGTCTGGCTCCCCCGGGCGCACCCGGAGGCGCCCAGCCACGTCTCGGCGGCGATGAGCGCGGCGATGGTCAAGATGGGGGTGTACGGCGTGCTGCTCGTGCTCCTGCGCCTGCTGCCCGGCGGGCCGAGCTGGTGGGCGGTCCTGCTGCTCGTCCTGGGCCTGGCCTCCGCCCTGTACGGGATACTCCAGGCGTCGGTGGCCAGCGACCTCAAGGTGCTGCTGGCGTACTCGACCACCGAGAACGTCGGCCTGATCCTCACCGCAGTCGCGGTGTCCGTGCTGCTCCACGACGCGTTCCAGCCCAGGGTCGCCGATGTCGCCCTCACCGCCGCCCTGCTGCTCGTGGTCAGCCACGCGGCGTTCAAGACGGTGCTGTTCCTCGGAGCCGGGTCCGTGCTGCACTCCACCGGCGAGCGCGACCTCGACCGGCTCGGCGGGCTGGCTCCCTCGATGCCCGTGACGTCCTTCGCCTTCGGCATCGCCGCCCTGGGCGCAGCCGCGCTGCCCATCACCTCCGGGTTCGCCGCCGAATGGGTGCTCCTGCAGTCCCTGATCCACGGCGACGGTGCCGGCGACCAGCTGGTGGCCGTGACCCTGCCGATCGCTGTCTCCGTCGTCGCGCTGACCGCAGGCCTGGCCCTGCTCACGTTCGTGAAGGCCTACGGCATCGCGTTCCTGGCCCGGCCCCGCTCGGACGGTGCCGCACGGGCGCACGAGGCCAACGCCCCGATGCGCCTGGCGATGCTCGTCGGCACCGCGGCCGTGATCGGCCTGGGCCTGGCCCCCGGGCCGGTCGCCTCCGCCCTGGCGAGCTCGGTCGGGGCGTCGGGCGTCGAGGTCGTCGGGGTGCTCGGGCTCGCGCTGCCCGCGGTGTCGGCACTGCTCAGCCCGATGGCCCTGGTCCTGCTCGCTGCGCTGGTCGCGGTGCCCGTGGCGGTGGCGCAGGTGGCGACGGCACGCCGCGCCCCTCGCCGGGACGTCGAGCTTGCCTGGGGGTGCGGAGGGATCCGCGTGAGCCCCACGATGCAGTACACCGCCACCTCCTACGCCGAGCCGCTGGTCCGGGTGTTCGACGACGCCCTGCAGCCGCGCCGGGACCTGCAGGTCTCGCACGCGGACGAGTCGCGCTACCTGGTGTCCAGGGTCCGGTTCCGGCAGCGGGTCTCCGACGTCGTCGCCGACCGGCTGTACGACCCGATCCTGCGGGTGGCGCTCGCGCTGGGGACGGCTGCTCGCCGGATCCAGAACGGCAGCATCCACCGCTACCTGGGCTTCTCGTTCACCGCACTGCTGATCGTCCTGCTGGCGGTGACCTGGTGAGCACCCCCGCCGTCGCCCTCCTCATCACCGTGCAGGTGCTGGCCGCTGTCGTGCTGACCCCCGTGATGGTCGGGGTCATGCGCCAGACCCGGGCGCGGATGGAGGGCCGCGCGGGGGCCGGGATCGGGCAGCCGTGGCGGGATGTCCGCAAGCTCCTGGCCAAGGAGCCCCTGCGAGCCGCCGGCACCGGGCGCCTGATGGCCGCCGCGCCGGTGGTGCTGATGGTGTCGAGCCTCATGGTGTGCGCGCTTGTCCCGCTGGTCGGCACGCCCACCCTGCCGCTGATCCCCGACGACCTCTTCGTGGTCGTCTCGCTGCTCCTCCTGGGCACCGCGGCCCTGGCCCTGCTCGGCCTGGAGTCCGGCACTGCCTTCGGCGGCATGGGCTCGAGCCGGCACATGACGATCGCCGCGCTGGTCGAGCCCACCGTGCTGGTCGCGGTGTACGCGCTGTCCATCCCCGTCGGGACGTCGGCGCTGTCAGCGATCGTGGCCGCGCGGGCGTTCGACCCGGCCATCGTGGTCTCGCCGGTGAGCCTGCTGGCGGTCGTGGCGCTGGCCGTCGCCGTGCTCGCCGAGACGGGGCGGCTCCCCGTCGACAACCCGTCGACCCACCTGGAGCTGACGATGGTCCACGAGGCGATGGTCCTCGAGAGCTCCGGGCGGGACCTGGCGTGGCTGGAGCTCGGCTCCTGGCTGCGCCTGACCGCCCTGCTGGGCCTGGTGGTCAACCTGGTCGTCCCGTGGGGAGTGGCCACCACCGCAACCCTGCCCGCCGTGCTCATCGGGCTGGTGGCCATCGTGGTCAAGCTGTCCCTGGCTGCAGCTCTGGTCGCCGCGGTCGAGGTGTTCCTGGCCAAGGTGCGGCTCTTCCGGGTCCCGGAGCTGCTGGCCGGTTCCTTCGTCCTGGCCTTCCTGTCCGTGACCGCCTCCTCGCTGGTCGGGTGAGGCCGATGTCCCCGGACCTGTTCGCCTACCTGATCGCGACCACCACGGGCCTGCTGCTCGATCACTGCCGTGATGCAGGTGTGGCGGCAGTCATTGACCGCCTCGATCCGGCTGCTGGCCGTCCAGGGCGCCGCGCTCGCCGGCCTGGTGGCGACGCTGGGCATCGACGAGCACAACGCCGAGGTGATCGGGGTGGCCATCCTCGTGCTCGGGATCAAGGCGGTGGCCATGCCCTGGGCCCTGACCCGCACCGCCCGGGCGACCGGCGCCGTGCGCGAGGAGTCGCCCCTGATCAACCCCACGGCCGGCCTGCTCGTCGCCGCCGTGCTCAGCGTCCTGGCCTTCGTGGTCGCCGCGCCCATCACGGAGGTCATGACGGGGCCGGCCGCGTCAGCGGTGCCCATCGGCCTGGCCCTCATGCTCACCGGGTTCCTGGTCATGCTCACCCGGCGCAGCGCGCTGTCACAGCTCATCGGCTTCGTGATGCTCGACAACGGCATCGCCACAGTCGCATTCCTCACCTCCGGCGGGGTCCCCCTTGTCGTGGAGCTGGGCGTGACCCTGGACGTCCTGCTGGTGGTCCTGATCCTGCGCATCCTGACCGGGCGCATGCAGCTGACCCACGGCGGCACGGACCTCGACGACCTCACGGAGCTCTGCGACTGATGGCTGCCCTGCTCTTGATCCCCCTGCTCGTGCCCGCGGCGCTCGCCCTGGCCTCGGCCCTGCGAAGGCGCGACCCGTGGACCCGCACGGCCGACCTCGGCGCCGCTTCCATGGTCCTCGGTGCCGGCCTCGCGCTGCTGGCGACCGTGTCGACCTCGGGCACCCTGACCGCTGCTGGGGGGGCTCTGCGCGCCGATGCCCTCACGGCGTGGCTGGTCACCACCATCGGGGCCGTCGCCGTCACCGCCCTGTGGGGCGGGCTACCCGTCCGTTCCGAGCGGAGCGAGCCGGACGGGCGCTACACCGCGCTGGTGTGCCTGTTCCTCGCGGCCATGAGCCTGGCCGTGCTCGCCGACAACCTCGGGATCCTGTGGGTCGCGGTCGAGGCCACCACCATCACCACGGCCTTCCTGGTCGGCCACCACCGCGGCCAGCGTGCTCTCGAGGCCGCCTGGAAGTACGTGGTCCTGGGCTCCGTCGGGGTGGCGATCGCCTTCCTCGGGATCGTCCTGCTGTACGCGGCCAGCGTGGCGGCCGGGACGCCCACGCTGTCCTGGTCCCTGCTCGCCAGCGGATCGGTCCCGCTGGACGTCGACCTCACCCGGCTGGCCGTGGCCCTGGCCGTCCTCGGCTTCGCCACCAAGGCGGGCCTCGCCCCCATGCACAGCTGGCTGCCCGACGCGCACTCCCAGGCGCCCGCCCCGGTCTCCGGCCTGATGTCCGGCGTGCTGCTGTCGGTGGCCCTGTACGCGATCCTGAGGGTCCAGGCGATCAGCACGGCGATCATCGGCCCGGACTTCCTGCGCGGGCTGCTGGTGGCCGCCGGCCTGCTGTCCCTGGCCGTCGCGGCCGCCCTGATGCTGGCCCAGCGCGACTACAAGCGGCTGCTGGCCTACTCCAGCATCGAGCACATGGGCATCATGGCGCTCGGTGCCGCGGTCGGCGGCACCCTGGCCACCACCGCGGTGCTCCTGCACATGCTCGGACACGGGCTGGTCAAGGCGACCATGTTCGTCGTCGCCGGGCGCATCCTCGCCTCCGAGGGGAGCAGCAGCATCGACGACGTGCACGGGCTCCTGGCCCGCCGCCCCGACCTGGCCCGGCCCCTCCTGGCCGGGACCGCCGCCCTGCTCGGCTTCCCGCCGTTCGTGCTGTTCTTCACCGAGGTGGCGATCATCGTCGCCGGTTGGGCCGCCGGGCTCGGCCTGGCGATGGCCGCCGCGCTGCTGCTCCTCCTCGTGGTCTTCGCGGGTCTCAGCCGTCAGGTGGCGGCGATGACGCTCGGGGTGCCCGCGGTGCCCGCGGAGGACCAGCCCGCGGCCACCGGGTCAGGGGCCTCCGTTGACGAGTCGATCGCTGCGGGCCCCGCCCCAGAGGAGGAGCCGCCGGCGGGGAGCGGGCGTCGGGCGCCGCTCCTGGTCGCCCTTGCTGCGACCGTCCTCCTGGCGTTCGCAGCCCGCCCGCTCGCGGAGATGCTCTCCGACGCGGCGGCCGTCCTGGCGGGTGCCCGATGAGCCGGCTGCACGCCACGCACGAGGTGACAGTGGCCCGCGACGGCTGGGTCGCGGAGGCGGGGCGCCTCCTCGACGACGGCTGGCGCCTTGCGCTGATGGCCGCCCACGAGGATCCCGATGGGATGCGCGTCGTGGCCAGCTTCCTGCGCCCGGTCGGTGAACGCGCGGAGCTCACTGTCGAGATCCCTGCCGACGATCCCTGGATCCCCACGCTGGCCCGGGTGTCGTTCCCCGCCGGGCGGTTCGAGCGCGAGATCCGCGACCTGTACGGCATCACGCCCGCCGACCACCCGCTGCCACGTCGGCTCGTGCTCCACGCCCACTGGCCCAGCGGCTACCACCCGATGCGCAGCGACGCCGACCTCACCCCGCGGTTCCACCCCGACATCGACTCGTACCCGTTCATCACGGTCGAGGGGGACGGCGTCTACGAGATCCCGGTCGGCCCCATCCACGCGGGCCTCATCGAGCCCGGGCACTTCCGGTTCTCGGTGGTCGGCGAGACCATCCTGCAGATGAAGGCCCGGCTGTGGTTCCTGCACCGCGGCGTCGAGAAGCTGTTCGAGGGACGCGCCCCCGCGCAGGGCATCGAGCTGGCCGAGCGGATCAGCGGCGACACCGCCGTGGGCCACACCCTGGCCTACGTCCTGGCCGTGGAGGACGCCCTGGGCATCGAGGTCGACCCCCACGTCCGGGACGTCCGGGCGCTGCTCCTCGAGGCCGAGCGCCTCTACAACCACGTCAACGACCTGGGCGCCATCGCCAACGACGTCGGCTACGGGATCGCCCACACGCACACGCAACGCCTGCGCGAGCGCCTCCTGCGCCACAACAAGGCGCTCACCGGGCACCGGCTGCTCCGCGGCGGGATCACCATCGGCGGGGCCCAGCTGGCCCAGGTGCCGGATCTCGACCTGATCCGCAGCACGGCCGAGGAGGTCGCCGAGATCGTCGCGATCACCCTGGACCACACCGTCGTGGCCGACCGGTTCACCGGGACCGCCGTGCTCACCGCCGAGCAGGCAGCGCACATCGGCACGCTCGGCTACGTCGCCCGTGCCTCCGGCATCGCCCACAGACGCACGCAGGGATCACCCCTCCTGCGACCTCGGCGACGAGTTCGCCCCCGTGATCGAGGAGTCCGGCGACGTGCTCGCCCGGTACCGGGTGCGCGCCCGGGAGGTCCAAGTGTCCGCGTCCCTCATCGAGGACCTCACAGCGCGCATCTCGGCGACGACGCGACCGACGGTGGCGGGTGACGTTGACGCTGCTGTCGCGGGGTCCGCAACCGCATCGCCACGCGCCGGGCTCGGCGTCGTCGAGGCATGGCGCGGCACCCTGGTCCACCGCGTGGAGCTCACCGGCGCGGGGATGCTCAGCCGTGTGCGGGCTGTCGACCCGTCGTTCTTCAACTGGCCGGCCCTGCCGGTGGCCCTCACCGACACGATCGTCCCGGACTTCCCGCTGGCCAACAAGAGCTTCAACCAGTCCTACGCCGGCAACGACCTCTGAGCCGCGCCTCGCTGGCAGGATCGCGAGGTGCCCTCGGGCCGTGCCAAGGTAGGAGGTGGAGGAGGGGCGATCGCCGGCAGCGGCGTCGATCGTCGCGGCGTGCTGATCGCAAGCGGACATGGCCCACAACGTCAGGCAACGCCCGAGGACGGCTCGGATCGGCGTGATCGGTGCAGGAGCCTCCGGGCTCTCCGTGGCGCACCACCTCGAGCGGGCAGGGTACGACCGCGTGACGGTCCTGGAGGGGCAGGGGCGCGTCGGGGGCAAGTGCTCCTCGATGCGGGTGGGAGAACACGTCTACGAGATGGGCGCCGTCCTGGGGTGCAGCGACTACCGCAGCACCTTGGGCATCATGCGATCGGTCGGCGTCGAGCCGGCGGAGATGGACGGAGGGCACTGCTACGACCCGGACGGACACCCGATGGAGCTCTTCACCCCACGGCAGTACCCCCGAGTCCTCCGGCAGCTGGCCACCTACGCCTGGCTCTCGCAGGTGCGGTACCGACGGGTCAACGCGCCGGGACTGGCGGGCATCGACCCAGCCCTCCATGAGCCCTTCGCCCAGTTCTGCCGATCTCACGGGCTCTCCGCACTGGAGTCCCTGGTCGGCCCACCCCTGACCGGCTTCGGCTACGGCTACGTCAGCGAGGTACCGGCGGCCTACGTCGTGAAGTACCTCGACCTGCGCACCCTCGAGGCGATGCGCGACCAGCGACACCGCTTCGTCTGGCCCGACGGGGTCGAGGCGTTCTGGTCGCGGGTGGCCGATCAGCATGATGTCCGCACGGGCGCCCGAGTGGTTCGTGTGAACCGAGGCGGTGCCGTGCTCGTCGAGACCGACAACGACCAGTGGGAGTTCGATGCCCTCATCCTCGCCTGCCCGCTGGACGAGGCCCTGCGCTTCCTCGACACGTCACCAGCGGAGCGCGCTACTGCTCTCCGAGATCGACCACTACGACTACTGGGTCCTGCTTGCCGAGACCAGCGGACTGCCGCCGGGAGCCGGCTTCGTCCCTGCCCGCTTCGCCGCGGACCAGAGGGGACACCTGATGCTCTGGTACCAGCGGTGGCCGGACACCCCATTGGACACCCTCTACGCCCTGGGTGATCCACGCATGACGGAGGGGACCGTGACGGAGCTGCTGGCTGAGGACCTGGCGCGAATGGGAGCCACCCTCGATCGCGTCGTGCAGGCACGCCGATGGAAGTACTTCCCCCACGTCAGCGCACGCGCCATGGATCGTGGCTACTACGAGCAGCTTGAGGGGCAGCAGGGCCGCAACCGCACGTACTACGCCGGCGAGATCATGTCCTTCGCCAGTGTCGAGCTCTGCGCGCGCTACTCCGAGGCCCTGGTCCGACGCTTCTTCAGCTGACGGGCGCCGAGCACGGGCCCTGCGGGGGCCAGCAGCAGGCAACGACCACCACGCCCGGAGCAGACTCGAAGCATGACTGACGAACGCCCGAGCCAGCGCCGCCACTCGTGGGCGGAGCCCTACAAGATCAAGATGGTCGAGCCCCTGCGGATGACCACGCGCGCTGAGCGGGAGGCCGCACTGACCGAGGCCGGCTGGAACACGTTCCTGCTTCGCAGCCGTGACGTGTACATCGACCTTCTGACCGACAGCGGCACGAACGCCATGTCCCAGGAGCAGTGGGCCGCCCTGATGATCGGGGACGAGGCGTACGCCGGCAGCGAGAGCTTCTACCGCTTCGAGCAGGCCGTGCAGGACGTGTACGGCTACCCCTTCATGGTGCCGACCCACCAGGGCCGCGGCGCCGAGCACATCATCTCCCAGGTGCTGATCAGCGGGGGCGACGTGGTGCCCGGGAACATGTACTTCACCACCACCCGGCTGCACCAGGAGCTGGCCGGCGGCACGTTCGTCGACATCATCGTCGACGAGGCGCACGACCCCGCCAGCGAGCACCCGTTCAAGGGCGACGTCGACCTCGCGAAGCTGAGGGCGGTGATCGACGAGTTCGGCCGGGAGCGGATCCCGTACGTGAGCATCGCGGTGACGGTCAACATGGCCGGTGGGCAGCCGATGAGCCTGGCCAACATCGCCGAGGTCCATGACGTGTGCCGCACGCACGGCATCCCGCTGTACTGCGACATCACCCGGATCGCCGAGAACGCATGGTTCATCCGCCAGCGCGAACCGGGCTTCGCCGACGTGCCGGTGGCCGAGATCGTCCGGCGCATCTGCGACCTCACCGACGGAGCATGGATGAGCGCGAAGAAGGACGCGCTGGTGAACATCGGCGGGTTCCTCGCCCTTCGCGACCCGGACGTGTTCGAGGAGGCGCGCAACCTGTGCGTCGTCTACGAGGGCCTGCACACCTACGGCGGCCTGGCCGGGCGCGACATGGAGGCCATCGCGCGCGGCCTGCACGAGTCAGTCGACCAGGCCCATCTCGACGCGCGCATCGGCCAGGTGCTCTACCTCGGCGAGCAGCTGCGCCGCGAGGGCGTCCCGATCGTCCTGCCCATCGGCGGCCATGCGGTGTTCCTCGACGCCGCCGCGTTCCTGGCGCACCTCCCGCAGGTCGAGTTCCCCGGGCAGCGCCTGGCGGGCGAGATCTACCTCGAGGCCGGTGTGCGCACGATGGAGCGCGGCATCGTGTCCGCGGGTCGGGACCCGGAGACCGGGGACCACCGCCACCCACGCCTGGAGCTGGTGCGGATCACGATCCCGAGGCGGGTCTACACGCAGGCCCACATGGATGTCACGGCCGAGGCCGTCCTGTCGGTGTGGGACCGGCGGGAGTCCGTGCGCGGCCTGGAGATGACCTTCGAGCCGAAATACCTCCGGTTCTTCCAGGCCCGCTTCAGCCCGCTGTGACCCCGGGGGCCGGAGCCTCCCGTCCATCGAGCACCCATGCGGCTGTCTGCGCAGTCACGGGGTCTGGATCCGTCGTGAGCCGGGCGGCGACGATCCGTGCGGTCTCCGGCTCGTCGAAGGCGAGCGCGTGGAGGGCGCAGGCCCGCAGCCACGGGTCCCGCCAGGACCCACTCGGGTCCTCGATCAGGTCGCAGAGCACGGCCGAGGCGTCCTGCGGCCGCCGCACGGGCACCAGCCGGGCGAGCCGCTCCAGGCGGGCCGCGTCATCCAGGCTCGGGTCCAGAAGGGCCAGGGCGGTCGGGAATGCACTGCGGCCGACAGTCACCTCCAGGGTCTCCAGCGCCAGGGGCCGTTCCCCGTCGGCGGCGGTGAGCAGGCCCACGGAGCGGGTCAGGGAGATCGGGTCGTGCATCAGGCCGAACAGCGCGGTCGCACGCCGCTGCGAGCGCCGCGACTCGTCGTCCAGGCCACGCCCGACGTGCTGATGGGCACCTGCGCCGTCGAGCACCGCGAGGGCGGCCAGGATGCGGGCCGATCGATCGACCTCCTGGCCCACGGCCTCCCGGACCGCGGGGTGCTGGTCGGTCGGGAGCGGCCCACCGGCGATGAGTGCATCGAGGACGGCGTCGGCCACGCGCGGATCCTGATGGCCCAAGTGGCCGACGAGTACCTCCCGGGCCTCGCGCGAGCCAGATGCACCCAGCGCTCCCACGAGTCGGCGTACCGCGGGCCAGGGCTGCTCAGAGGTCCCGGAGAGGGCAGCGTCGGTGCCGCGGACCAGTGAGTCGGCGTTGGCAGCCAGGGCATCCGCGAGCTCGGCTGGTGGATCGCGATCCGCGGCCAGGGCCAGAAGTGCTGGCGCGTAGGCCTGGTCGGGCAGCGCGGTCGCTGCGGCCAGCGCGCCGGCCCGGCGTTCCTCGTCCTCGCCGGCAAGTGCTGCGGCCCATCGCAGGGTCGCCTCGTCCCTCCGCGCAGGCGCTGCGGTGCGGGTCAGGGCAATCTCCGCCGCAGTGCGGATGCCGTCGTCCGGGTCGTCCAGAAGCCCCTCCAGGGCACCGGGGACCCAGGAGTTGTCGGCGGCGGTGCGGGAGGCGTGCACCGCCGCCGACACTGCAACGAGCCGCCGGGAGGGGTCCGGATCGCTCAGGACGGCGCGCACCCGACCCGGCAGCGAGGGGTCGTCGGCGTCGGCCAGGACATCCAGCCCGAGTCTCAGGTCGCGCTGGTCCCCATCGGTGACCAGGCGTTCGACCACCGCACGGGACTCGTCGTCCAGGCGCAGTGCGACGGGGTCCCACGTGCGGCGGGTCAGGGTCGTACGCAGGTTGATGCCGTAGTCGCCGTACGCGGCGAACGCCAACCACAGCCACACCGCGGTGAAGGCCAGGGTGATGACCACCAGCGCGACGACCCCGAGGTCGAGGGCGTCGACGACCAGCAGCAACGCGCCGGTGAAGCCGACCGCCAGCGGCACGCCCACGCCTTCGACCCGCGTCTGCGCCGCGACCCGCATCGACGCGGGCAGCGCCTGGTAGGTCGCATTGATGGAGGTGCGGGTGGTCCCGTCGGTCAGCGCGATGTCGGTGACCTGCTGCGCGCACACGAGGACGAAGAACGCCGTCGACGCCGGGCCCGCGGTGTACCCCACCGTCGCGGAGAGCACCAGCAGCACCAGCACCCCGCCCGGGTTCGCGGCCAGGCCGAAGCGCACGCCGTATCGAGTCAGCAGGCGCCCCGCGACCAGGGCGACGAATGCCAGGCTGACCACGTTGATGACCGCGCCGAACATCCCGAGGAAACGCGCCAGCTCCGAGGGGTCGGGGTACCGGGCGGCCGAACGCTCCCAGACCATGAAGTCCAGGAGCTGCGTGACGATGGCCGACAGGATCTGGTACCCGAAGATCAGCAGGACCAGCCGGTTGCGCAGGAGCGCCCGCGTGGCTCCGTCAGCCTGATCCACCTGCCGATCCGGTGCGGGGCCTGGTCGTTCCGGCGCACCAGCCAGCTGGGCCGGGTATGCCCGCGCCGTGATGGCGGCGACCGCGAAGAAGGACGCACCGGCCAGCGCGCCGATCGCCAGGAGGTTCTGCGGCCCCCCGAGCGGGCGCACCAGCCGGGCGGCGAGCAGGCCGCCGACCGCGTAGCCGACCGAGAAGCCGGCCACGACGCGGGGGAACGACCCCTTCATCTGGCGCACGTCCAGCAGTCGCCCGGCCTGGGTGCCGACGAGCACGAAGCCGATCGGGATCGCCAGGGGGAAGAGCACGATGAGCGGGAAGGTGACCCACGTGGCCCCGGCGAACGCCAATGCTGCCCACGCCGCAGCGACCAGCGCGGTGTAGGACCCGAGGACCGTCAGGGTGACCCGGGCCAACGACCAACGGCGCTGGGCCCTGGTCATCAGCCCTGAGACGACCACCCCCGCGACCGCGACGCACATGTAGGTGTAGGGCAGTGCGCCTGCGCCGTACGTGGACAGCAGGATCGAGCTGGCGGGGACCGCGAGGAAGGCCATCGACAGGCCGAGGGCCAGGGTCTGTCCGCCGAGGAGTGCCAGCGGGGACCGCATGGCCTCAGGCGTCCGCGGCTGCAGCGCCGACCGCGGTCGGGGCGACCGGTGCCGGACCGGTGCGCTCGCGCAACCGGCGGACCAGTTCGCGGACCACCCCCTGGGCGATCTCCGGACGAGTGGCCATCACCTCGTCGAACGCGGGCTTGCGCAGCCGGAACAACAGCGCGGGAGTCAATGCGACGACGTCGGCCGTACGCGGCTGGGGGTCGAGCACCGCGAGCTCGCCGACGACGTCGCCACTCGGGATGACCGCGCGATGGTCGCCCCGCCTCACTTCGAGCTCGCCGTCCACCACGACGAACAGCCAGTCCTCGACCGCGCCCGCCTCCATGACCGTCGCTCCGGCAGGCACCTCCACCTCCTCGAGGACCTGCGCCACACCGGCGAGCACGCGATCAGGGGTCTGGGAGAAGAGGTCGGTCCGACGGAGCAGCGCAACACGCTCGATCGTCAGGAGCATGGCCTCACGCTAGCCCGGCAGCGTCCGCATCGCCCATCTGGAAGGGCCTCTGGGTCGGTCGGGGCAGGCCGGGCGAGGGGTCCAGCGCGCAGTCGCGGGGGCCGTCGGTCTAGCCTCGGAGCATGACGGGTGGGGATCCCCAGTGCCTGGCCTGCGGTGACACTGTCCCGCCCGGCGCCCGGTTCTGCCCGTCCTGCGGGGTGCCCGTGCCGGTGGGGGGATGTTCAGCGTGCGGGGAGGCCCTGACCCCGAATGCCCGCTTCTGCGCCTCCTGCGGTGCCCCGGCCGCGGGAGAGGCGCCCGACCTGCCCGCCGGGGCCGCCCGGGCCGGGACCGCGCCCATCGCCGAGCGGCGGATCACGTCGGTCCTGTTCGCCGACCTGGTCGGCTTCACACCCCTGTCGGAGAGCCGCGACCCGGAGGAGGTGCGCGAGCTGCTGTCGCGGTACTTCGCCGAGTGCCGCACCGTCATCGGGCGCTACGGGGGCTCGGTGGAGAAGTTCATCGGCGATGCGGTGATGGCGGTCTGGGGGGTCCCGGTCGCACACGAGGACGATGCCGAGCGTGCCGTCCGTGCCGGGCTCGAGCTCGTGGCGACCGTCGCGAACCTCGGGCAGGATGTGGGGGCCCCGGGGCTCGCCCTGCGCGTGGGCATCGTGACCGGCGCGGTTGCGGTCACCGTCGGCGCCACAGCCGAAGGGATGGTCGCCGGCGACGCCGTCAACACCGCGGCGCGGGTCCAGGGCGCGGCCGATCCGGGTCAGGTCTGGGTCGATGACACCACCCGCTCGCTGTCCGCGGCGTCCATCGCGTACACCGACGCAGGGACGCATGCCCTGAAGGGCAAGTCCGACCCGGTGCGGCGCCCAGTACGCCGATGACGGCCTCCTGGACTTCATCGACCACATGATGGCCACGGCCCACGCCGGCATCTTCGTCGTGGCGCTGGCCCGCCCCGAGCTCATGGGTCGCCGTCAGGGCTGGCGACGCACGACCGTGATCCGACTCGACCCTCTGGACGACCAGGACATGGCCACCGTCGTGGACGGGCTCGTGGTCGGCCTGCCCGACGAGGCCCGTGACTCACTCGTCCGCCGGGCGGAGGGCGTCCCGTTGTTCGCCGTGGAGACCGTACGTGCCCTCATCGACCGCGACATGGTCATCGCTCGGGAGGGCCAGTACGTACCGGCCCCCGGCGTCGCCCTGGACGTGGACACCATCGGGGCTCCCGCCTCGCTGCAGGCGCTGGTCGCCGCCCGTCTGGACGCGCTGTCCCCGGAGGAGCGGCGGGTCGTGGCCGATGCCAGCGTCCTGGGGGCCAGCTTCAGCCGGGCCGGTCTGGCCGCCCTCCACGAGGGGGAGGGCCTCGACGGGATCCTCGCCTCCCTGCAGCGCAAGGAGATCTTCAGCGTCCAGACAGACCGCTTCTCCGGGGAGCGCGGTCAGCTCCGGTTCGTCCAGACCGTCGTGCGCCAGGTGGCCCACTCCACCCTGTCCCGGCGTGACCGCAGGGCACGGCACCTTGCGGCCGCGATGTTCCTCGAGGACCAGTTCGACGGCAAGGACGACCTGGCCGTCGTCGTGGCCCAGCACCTGCTCGATGCGGTCGATGCCTCATCGCCGGACGACACCGACGTTCCCGATGTGACGCGCCGGGCTGTCTCGCTGCTCGAGCGGGCTGGGGCGCGCGCCTCGGCACTTGGGGCTCCCGCCGAGGCACTGCGGCTCCTGGAGTCCGCGCTGGCCCGGTGCGACGACCCCGGTCCTCGCGCCCGCATCTCCCTCAGCGCCGCGCGGTACGCCCATGAGGCAGGTGAGGTCGATGCGACGAGGAGCCATGCTGACGTCGCCCTGCGCCTGTTCGACGAGATGAACATGCCGATCGACGCCGGCGTCGCCACCGCATGGCTGTGCCGCGGGCAGATCCTCAGGAGCGGCGCAGCGCGGGCGCGGGAGCTCGCCGAATCACGCTGGTCATCGCTGCAGGATGTTCCGGGCGCCGAACGCGCGCTGCTCCCCTTGGCCACCGCCCTCGCCGAGGCGCACAGAACGCTGGGGCAGATGGACGCCATGTCCGCGTACGACTATCGACGCCTGCAGCTCGCTGAGGGGTTGGGCGACCGGGACGCCCTCGCCCACGCCCAGATCGGGCTGGCGGTGAACCTGTCGACCCTCGGCGCCTCGGAGACGGGCATGGCGCTGTTCGTCAGCGCCGCCGACATCGCCCGCGCAAGTGACAACCCCGGGCGCCTGTCCCACGCACTGAGCAACATCGTCTCCTTCCAGATGAGCCGCGATCTGCCGGCCGCTCTGGCGTCGAGCGCCAAAGCGGTGGAGGCGGCACGTCGATCCGGGTCGTCCTACTGGCTGGACTTCGCACGCTCCAACCGCCTGCTCGACGCTGTGGCGGGCCGGACGACTCGACGAGGCACGCACCCTGGTCGTGGAGATGGCGGACAGCGTACGGGACCTCGGCATGGTCTCTCTCCTGCCGACGGTCACCACGTGGGTCGGCGAGGCGACCGGGTACGACCTGGGCATCGCCCTCGACCCTGCGTTCGAGCAGACCGACGACGAGCAGGCGCTGGCCTGGTGGGACTACCACCGCATGGAGCTCGCCGCCCGGGAAGGTGAGCTCGAGCGCGCGGTATCCCTGGCTGAGCGCTCCCTGGCTGAGGTGCTCAGCAATGGCATCGACGACGACCTGGCTCACCTGTGGCCCGGGATGGTCGGGACCGCGCTGGCTGCAGGTGACGTGGAGGCAGCGCAGCGGTTGCTCCTGCCAGTCGCGTCCGCTCCGCCCGTCGTCCTGCCCCCCTTCCTGGCGGCGCTGCTGGCCAACCTGCGTGGCCGCGTTGGGGCCGCCCGCGGCGACGACCTCACCGCGGTCGAGGCCGACCTGCGCGCCGGCGTCGGCGGGCTCGACGCCTTCGGCGCCGTGGGCCTTGCCGCACGGGCGAAGGAGGACCTTGCCCTGTGGCTGGTCTCCGGTGGCCGGGACGAGGAGGCCACGCAGCTGCGTGGGCAGGCACGTTCGACCTACCAGGCCATCGGCGCCATGGGATGGCTCGCGAAGCTCGACGCCGAGGAATCGGCCGAGCTCACGGCCAGCTGAGGGGACGCCCGCCGCCCCGGAACTCGGAGCCGCGCCCACGGTCGACCGCCGCCGGGCCCGATGCCGCGCAATGATGGGCCATGACCCACGGGCGGGTGGACGGGACACGGGTGCTCGAGCAGCTGCCGGACGGGACAGTGCGACAGCAGTCGCCGCTGACCGGCACCGTCGTGTGGACCGTCCCGGGACGGTCCAACCGGCCGATCCCTTCCGCGCTGCCCCCGCCGCACCCGCTGCCGGCGGGAGCCCATGACACGACCTGCGCGTTCTGCCCGGGACGCTACCTCGAGACACCACCCGAGCGAGCCCGGCTCCTGCTCGACCCCGGATCGGGAGGACCGGAGCCCTGGCGGATCCTGCGCGACCTTCCTGCCGAGCAGCTCAGCGCCACCGTGGCGGACTTCCGGCGGTTCCCCAACCTCTTCGAGATCCTGCCCTTCGGCTACTGGCACGCCAACCACGGGTACGAGATCCCGGCGCAGGCGCTGGCCCGGGAGCGGAGGTACCTCGCGACCCCCGGCGGTCGAGCACACGTCCTGGCGATCAAGCGGACCCGGATGCAGGCGGGTGGGGTGAGCGCCGAGCAGGCCGCCGCCGAACCCGAGGACCGGCTGCTCGCGCACGCAGCCACCCTCTTCGCCAGCTCGCACGACGTCATCACCGCCCGCCGGCACTTCGTCGACGGGGCGACCAGCGACGACGAGCTGGCCTCGTCGGGTGACCTCACGCCCGGTGAGCACCACGCGTTCATGGCCCTCACCATCGAGGGGCTCGCGGAGATGAACCGGGACAACCCATCGGTGCGCTACGTCGCCGCGTTCCAGAACTGGCTCCGCCCAGCGGGGGCCTCGTTCGACCACCTGCACAAGCAGCTGGTCGCGATCGACGAGTACGGCCCCCTGATGACCCGCGTCCTGGGGATGCTGCGCGACGACCCCGACCTGTTCGACAGCGCGATCGCCGATCCGGCCGCCCGGGACCGGCTGGTCATCGCGGAGAACGCGCACTGCCTGGCCCTCGCAGGCGTCGGCCATCGCTACCCGACCATCGAGATCTACGCGACGGGCCCCGGGCGGCTTCCCTGGGAGCACTCGCCCGACGAGGTCCGCGCGGTATCGGACATGCTGCACGCCTGCCACGCCGCCACGGGGCGCCTGGTGCCCACGAACGAGGAGTGGCACTACCGACCGGTGGCTGCGCGGGCGGTGATGCCCTGGCGGATCAACCTCAAGTGGCGCGTCTCCACGCTGGCGGGGTTCGAGGGCGGGACGAAGATCAACGTGAACACGATCAGCCCGTTCACGTTGCGCGCGCGGATGGTCGACGCGCTGACGCAGCTGCGGGCCTCCGGGCGGATCGCGCCAGTGGCCATCGGCGACGAGTGCTCCCACCGAAACGGGGCGCTTCGCTATACGCAAGGGTGGCCGTGACCCCCAGCAGCCCGGGCAGGAACCACGAGCAGCCGGCACCCGGACTGTGCCCAGGACGACACCACCGCTGCTGCACCTGGCTCAGCACTTCCTGCCCATGGCCGAGGTTGTCTCAGCGGGCGGCGCGGCCCAGCGCCTCGAGGTCCGCGATGGTGATGTGACGTCGACCGAGTCGCACGACGCCCTGGTCCTCGAGGTGACGGAGCACCTTGTTGGCCGTCGGTCGCGAGATGCCCGCCATGGCGGCGACATCGTCCTGGCTCAGGGGCAACGGCTCACACTCCTCGATCCCGAAGGAGCTGCGGCAGTCGAGCAGGCGTCTGGCAACACGGCGCTCCGCGTCGAGGAAGAGGGCGTCCGCCAGCAGCGCCGACATCCGCTCGAGCCTCTGCGTGAGTGTCAGCAGCAGCCAGTCGGTCAGGTCGGGATGCTCCGTTCGCAGGTCCTGGAACCGTGTCGACGGGACCGACAGGACGCGGACGTCATCGAGGGCCACCACGGTCGCAGTGTGGTGATGGTCGGGGCGGATCAGCCCGACCTCGCCGAAGGCGTCGGGGGCTGCGATCAGCCCGATGGTCACGTCGTCGCCATCAGGTGTGAGCACGTGCACCGACACCCGGCCCCGGCGCAGGAGGAACAGCGAGTCACATGGATCTCCCTGGTGGAAGATCACCTCACCCGGGTGGAACTCCCGCGGCCGGCCGGCCCCCAGCAACGCCTCTCGCGTCGAGGCCGAGAGCGTCTCGAACGACCCCGCGTTCACGATTCCATGCAATCACCGGTCCGCGTCGCGCACCAGAGTCGAGAGTCACATGTCCGGGAACGGCGGGATCGAGATCGACGGGAACGACGCGATCGGCGGGACCGAGATCGGCTGGATCGTCGGGAACGACGGGATCGAGATCGGCTGGATCGTCGGGATCGACATCGACGGGATCGAGATCGGCTGGGTTGTCGGGGTTGTCGGGGTCGACGGGGTCGATGGGTTCGACGGGATCGAGATCGGCGCGATGGTCGGGATCGACAACGACGGGATCGACCCGATCGACGCGATCGACATCGGCGCGATCGACGCGATCGACAACGACGGGATCGACCCGATCGACGCGATCGACATCGGCGCGATCGACGCGATCGACGGGATCGACCAGTTCGGGATGTACGGCAGCGCAGAACCAAGCAGCGGCCCGGAGTAGACCTGCTCAGACGCCCGCTCACCTGCCCGGTACCCCTGCCAGGCCGGCAGGGTCAGGCCCTGGTGCAACGGCGTCGTGGACGCCCGCTCGCCTGCGCGGTAGTCCTGCCAGGCCTGAGGGGTGAGTCCCATGTGCAGGTCCTGCGCGCCTGTCGTGGGGAACTGAGTGACCGCGAAGAGCCCCGCAACCACGAGCAGCAGTCCCACCACGCCCGCCAGCGCCCACGCCAGCATGCGCCGACCGCGCTCCGGGGCAGCAGGGGCTGCCTCCACTGCGGGGGGGATCTCGAAGTGCTCCTGCGCTGGGATCCCCTCAGTGATGACCTCCATCGGGGGCATGTCGATCACACGTGTCTCTTGCGAAGCCGTGAGCGGCTCCTCGAGCTTGGTAGCCATCTCAGCCTCCCCTCCACCGATCCCCCAACCCTTGGGGGCCAATTCCATGGTCCGTCCAGCACCCCATGCCCGCTATGCCCGGGGCTACACGGGCAGTGTGGCCGCGACGACACTCCCGGCGCCGGCGACTGGTGACGCCCACCCACCCCGGCTCAGGTGCGCGTCGTGGGGCGTCGGGGCATGACGGGCCGTGAGGCGGCGACGCCGAGCAGGCCGATGACCACGATGATCGGGACGAGCAGCAGCGCTGAGCGCACCGACATCACCTCCCCGAGGGCCCCGAGGGCGAACGGCGCCGTCCCGGCGGCCAACCCGAGGATGAGCGAGGAGCGCGACAGCGCAAGGTCGGGGTGGCCCCCCGACAGCACGATCCCGCGGTCCAGGATCAGGGGG
Organism: uncultured Actinomycetes bacterium; assembly: GCA_963700395.1. Taxonomy (GTDB): domain Bacteria; phylum Actinomycetota; class Actinomycetes; order S36-B12; family CAIYMF01; genus Prado023. The sequence continues at coordinate 156,968 of CAVOXI010000002.1, forward strand.
AACAATGTGGCGATCCCCAGACCGGCGACGAACAGGCCCACCACCGACACCGGAAGCGTGACGGCGACCCAGAGCACGCCGAAGCCGATGAGGGCCAGGGTGAACCCCCCCAGCAGCATGAGGTGGGGACCCAGACGAGCCGTCAGGGCCGAGCCGACGGTCCTTCCGACGGCCACGCCGGCGACGCTGGCCGCCATGGCCGCTGTGGCGCTCGATGCCGGCGCGCCCGTCTGCTCCTGGATCAGGGTCGAGCCCCAGTAGTTGATCGCGAACTCCGTGGCCACCGCGGAGAAGAGCGCGACCATCGCCAGCCAGAAGACCCTCGGCAGCGCCCTGCTGGGCGCGATGCTCGGTCGCACGGGCTCGAAGACCGGCTCGAGGGCCGGCTCCACGTCGAAGTGCGGGGTCTGGGTGCGTGCCTCCAGCCGGCTGGCCACCCTGGCGCCCTCCGCACGTGCCTCCAGCCGATCGGCCACGGCCAGCCCCGTCAGGGCGGCCAGGGCCGCGAACAGGCAGACGCCGATCCCGGCCTGCCATCCCAGCCCGGCACCCAGCGCCAGCCCGAGCAGCAAGGGCGAGAGCAGGCCGACCCAGCCCGCGGCGGCGTTGGCCTCCGTGATCACCTGCGCGCTGTGTTCAGGGTGGCTGTCGGACAGCCGCGCCGTCGAGGCGTTCAGGACGGTGCCCCCACCCGTCGCGCACACCCAGACCAGGGCGAGGATCAGCCCGAACGCCAGCGGCCCGGAGGCGACCACGGGTGCCAGGACGATGCCGACCAGGGCAGCGGCCACGACGATCAGGCCGGCACGGGTGGCGCGGGCCCGGCCGAGGCTCCGCACCGCGCGTGGGGCGGCGAAGGACGCCGTCGAGATCCCCACTGCCAGGGCGGTGCCGATCAGGCCAGCGGTCGCCAGGGGCATGCCCAGGTCCTCGACGAGGACGGGACTGACAGGTCCGCTGAGGTAGATGAAGGAGGCCCATGCGCCACTCACACCGTAGATCGCCCACGTGATCGGCGTCCGGTGCAGTGCCATGGGTCGATGATCCAGCAGGCGGCCCCCTGCAGGCTCGCCAGCGGCGGGAGTCGGGCCGTGTGCCCGGCCACCTGTGGCAGGTCAGGGGGCGATGTTGAACCTGGCGATCGCTCGCTCCGCCAGTGCCTGGTCGCCGGTCACGGAGACGTCTGCCGGGCCGCGGCCGCAGGCGAGGGCCACGAATCCGGGGAACGACATGGTCAGGGCGACGGTCGGCCGCTCGACCCGACCGCTCTGGCGGCCCCTGCCGTCCTCCGTGCGGATGACCGTGTCGGTGAACTCGACCCCGGGGCCGGTCACCGACACCTCCAACGTCGCGCCGATCGGCGCATCCACCTTCTTCGCCCAGACGAACCCCAGCGCCCTGCGCATCCGGCCCGCCGCCATGTGCGCCGGGGCAGTGCCCAGGTTGCCGGGATCGCCGACGGCGACACGGATGTCCTGCTCGTGGACCCACGTGTCGAAGACCCGCATCGCGATCAGCTCGTCCAGCGGCATCATCGTCCCCAGTGGGCTGAGCACCGGACCCGGGTCGCCGGCGCGCAGCGCGCGCAGGGACACCTCGCGGTCGGCGACGGTCTCGTCGAACTCGGCGAGGACCTCGTCACGGGTGCGGGAGCGACGCAGGTCGACCGGCACCTCCGTGATCCGCCCGAAGCCGTCCCGGGCATGCGGGAGGCTCGCCCAGTCCGGCTCGTGCGCCGGGTCCTGGCGGCCCAGCTGGGAACGCTCGATCCAGGTCACATGAGCCACGACGTCACCCACCGTCCACCCCGGGAGCGCCGAGGGGTGCTGCCACGGCGCACGTGCGGCAGCGTCCCGGAAGTCGGCCATCGCCAGGCACCAGACGTCGATCGGATCGGGGGCGGGATCGGGGGCAGGGCTGTGCGGGTCCGCAGGGCTGTCGGGGGCAGGGCTGTCGGGGGCGCTGGGGTCGGCCATGGCCGGCAGGCTACCGGGACGCAGGAGCCGAGCCGATCCCGGCCACCGCCTCGCGGGCCAACCGGCGCCCATCGGCGATGCACTCGGGAACACCGACGCCGTGCAGGGCGGAGCCGCCGACGTGCCAGTCCGGGATCTCGGCGAGCGCCGCATCCACGGCCGCGACCCGATCCAGGTGACCGACCGTGTACGTCGGCATGGCGTTGGTCCATCTGGTGACGCGGGTCAGCGTGGGCTGCCCGCCGATCCCGAGGATCGGGGCGATGTGCGAGGTGACCACGCGCAGCACCTCGGCGTCGGGTGCCGTGGCCAGGGGCCCACGCCGCTGCGGGACGAATGCCCGCAGGAGCACGACCCCCTCGGGCGCGCGACCGGCCCACTTGTTCGAGCTGATCGTCACGCCGCTGATCGGGGCCTCGCCGGCCTCGAGCCATCCCTGGGTCGTGGGCACCGTGTCGAAGGCGCCCTCCGGGTAGGCCAGGGTCACGACGGTGGTCGTCGCGTGCGGGATCGCGCGCAGCGCTTGGGCAGCCCTGGGGGCCTCGACGTCGACGAGGTCGGCCATCGCGGCAGCGCCAACCGCCAGGATCACCACGTCGAACCGTCCGATGGACCCGTCGGAGAAGGTCGCCTGCGTGCCTTGCGAGTCGCGCTCGAGCCGCACGACCCTGGTCCCGAGGCGGATGTCCCCACCCCCGGCGATCAGGTCCGACGCCAGCCGCTCGGGCAGCTGGCCGAGCCCTGTTCGCAGGCTGCGGAACGGGGAGGCCGGTGCGGGTGCACCCGACGCCTTGACCCGCCGGCGGGCGTCGCGACCCTGCGCCAGGCTGGCGATCATCAGGCTGCGGTGCTCCTGCTCGCTGGTGCGCAGGGTGGGCAGGACGGCGTCGAGGCTGAGCTCGTCGACCCCCGCGCCGTAGATGCCGCCGATGAGCGGCTGGGCGAAGCGGTCGACCACGCCATCACCGAGACGGGAGCGCAGGAAGGCCCCGGCCGACGTGTCGTCGGCGCCCAGGCGGCGCGGCAGGACGAGGTCGAGCCCAGCCCGGGCCTTGGCCCGCCAGGACAGGATGGGCGTGGTGACGAAGGGGCCCATCCGCGTGGGAAGGACCATGCCCATGCCGTCGGGCAGTGGCATCAGGCGACCGTCCGCGCGCAGGTGCACGGCACGCGTGCCACCCACGGAGATGACCTCGTCGGACATCCCCAGGTCGTTGAGCAGGCCGAGCGCCGCCGGACGGTACGCGACGAACGAGTCGGGTCCGTGCTCGATCGCGAACCCGTCCACCAGCTCGGTGCGCACCTTGCCGCCCACGTACGTGCCGGCCTCGACCAGGGTCACGCGGGCGCCTGCGCGCATGGACTCCCACGCAGCGGAGAGGCCGGTGATCCCGGCGCCGACGACCAGGACGTGGGTCATGGCTGGGGAGCCACGTGCTCGGTGCGCGGCACGTAGGGGCACAGCGGGTCGGACTCGAGCGGGTCACCGGTCCACGCGTAGGCCCGTGCCCGCGATCCGCCGCACCACATCTGGTACTCGCACTGCCCGCAGCGACCCTTGAACCGTGTGGGGTCCCGCAGGTCGCGCATGGTGGGGTCGTCCCGGTAGATCTCGACCAGGCCGGTCTCCCGGACGTTGCCGACCGACAGCGGCAGGAACCCCGACGGGGTGACCGTGCCGTCGTGGGCGACGAACACGATCCCGTTGCCGTCGCGGATGCCGAAGCCCCGCGAGAGGGGGTGCCGCTCGATCTCGGCGTCGGACAATCCGGCGCGGGCCAGCGCCTTCGCCGCCACCCGGCGGTACTGCATCGCCTCGGTCGTCTTGACCTGGAAGGGCGCGTCGGCGCTGATCTGCCACAGCCAGCCCATGAGCCGCTCGGCCTCGCCGGGCGACAGCTCGGTCAGCGTCGAGCCGCGTCCCACGGAGATCAGGAAGAACAGGCTCCAGCGCAGCAGGGTGCGCTCGGTGAGCAGGTCCCGGATCGACGGGAGGTCGGCGGCGGTCGTTGCGGTGACCAGGGTGTTGACCTGGACCGGCATCCCGACCTCAGCGGCCCAGTCCATGGCCTCGAGGGTGGCGTCGAAGGTGCCCGGCACGCCTCGCAGCCCGTCATGGAGCTCGGGCGTCGAGCCGTCGAGGCTCAGGGAGATCGCCGCCACCCCGTCGTCCTTGAGCTCAGCGAGCCGGTCGCGGGTCAGCAGCGGGGTCACGGCGGGTGCCAGGGAGACGCCGATGCCGCGATCAAGTGCCTCGCGGATCAGCACCCGAAGGTCGCCACGGCGCAGCGGGTCCCCACCGGTCATCACGATGTGGGGCAGGGGTGAGCCGAATCCCGTGATCTCGTCGAGCAGGGCGATCGCCTCGGTGGTGGACAGCTCGCCCGGCGCGGGGTCGGGCATCGCCGTCGCGCGGCAGTGCCGGCACGCCAGGCCGCAGGCGTTGGTCAGCTCCCAGTAGATGATCATCGGGGCGGTCGCGTAGACCCAGCCCTCCGGGCGGACCGCGCCGATCCCGGCGGGGTGGCCGCCGGGGTGGCCCCCGGGATGGCCGGTCGCGTGGCTCGTCGACGCTGGGTGGTCGGTCGACCCCGGATGGCCTCCGGACGCCCCATGCCCGTGGCTCGTCGCGTGCCCCGCCCGTCCAGCGTGCCCCGCCTGTCCAGCCTGCCCAGCGTGCCCTGCCTGCCCTGCCACGGTGCCGCCTCCCGAACGCGCGATATGCCCTCACCATCGTAGGTTCCGTCCTGCCGGCGGCCGGGCGCCGGTGGTCCCCCTTCACCCGCAGAGGTCCCGAAGCGTCCGGCGTCGCCTCCGCTGGATGAGGTGCTCCGCGGGGGCGCCTGTGCGCCGGCTGTGTGGTTCGGTTGCCCCCATGAGCATCCCCGCGCAGCCACTGAGCCCGACCCCCACCGACGACCGCGCCGACATCCCCCTCATGGCCGGCGAGCGCGAGTCCCTGGAGTCGTGGCTCGAGATGTACCGCATGACCCTGCCCCTGAAGGTCGGCGGCCTGACCCCTGAGCAGCTGTGCAGGGCTTCGGTGCCACCCTCGAACCTCAGCCTGCTCGGCCTCGTCCGCCACCTCACCGAGGTGGAGCGGTACTGGTTCGGCAGTGTCGTGGCCGGCCGGGCCCTGCCCTCCATCTACTGCGAGGACGACCGCGATGGCGACTTCAACGCCGTCGATCCGGTCCTCGCCCTCACCGACCTCATCCGCTACGACGAGGAGCTGGCCACCTCACGCACCCTGGCCGCCGAGGTGCCGGATCTCGACGCAGCACTGCCGGGGACCCGCCGGGGGCAACCGGTGAACCTGCGCTGGGTCTACGTCCACATGATCGAGGAGTACGCCCGGCACCTGGGCCACGCGGACCTCCTGCGCGAGGCCATCGACGGCGTCACGGGGTACTGAGTCGGTCAGGCACTCCGGCGGGCGGTCATCAAACAGCCCGACACCGCACTGATGGGCTTCGCACGGAGGTTGAACCAGGTCTGGGACCAGCTGTCGAAGTAGCCGTCCGTGCATGGGGCCGTGTCTTGCTGCGCCCTCGCGACAGGGGTTGTGCCGTTCCCCGTGACCGTCTCGGCGACCACGTCCCTCGTGATCCACGGGGGCCGCGCTCCCAGTGCCCCAGCAAGGTCGGCGGCTGACGGCCAGGAGGCATCGACTGACCGCTCCTGGGCGGTGCATGCATGGGGGATCGCCAGTGCTGAGGCACCCCGCGTGCCGGCCGGCGCTGAGGATGTGAGGGCGTGACCCGTCCGCGCGGCGACCGCCGACACCGGGTTCGTCGCCCTCTCCGGCCATGTGGCGGGCCGGCCGGAGCGGCTGGAGTCGGCCAGGGACCACCACCCGATGGTCACTGTCAGGGCAAGGAGTGTGGTCGCCAGCAACGGCCAGCGCCCACGGGTCCGGAAATGGTGGTCTGCAGGCTCTGGACTCACCCCGTCGAATCGAGGAATGACCATCCGGAACCTCCTCAGGAAGGTGTCCGCGCCCGTTGCCTTCTCCCCGTCGCGCGACGTCCGAGACGGGCCGCCTTAACTCTGGGATGAGGTTATGGTTACCAAATCCTGCGTGGCAATGGGCTGGTCCACCTCAGGGAGCCGGGCTGGATCAGCAGCACGGGCCCGGTGGTTGATCGCCCCCTACTGGGAGTCGAAGCGGCGGGGGAACGTCGACCACAGGGCTGGCAGGGCCGCAATCGCGAGGCAGATGACCGCGTAGGTGAGGCGCTGGACCACTCCGAGTACGAGGTCGTCGTAGTCGAAGGAGTCATTGCCGATCTTGGAGGCGGTGTGGGCATCGAGGACCGCGATGTAGAGCAACGGCACCGAGGCGAGCCCGAAGAGGACGCTCACCCACCGCAGCCAGGCCGGGACAACACGCATGACCCTCTCCCCTTCCCCCACGCTGACGACGATAGTCCCGATCATCGGCGCACCATCCACCGGACGAGGAGTCTGACCGGGGATCAGATGAACCGTCGCACCCAGGGGCACCGGCGGGCCGCCGTCACGCCAGTCGGGCCGGCCGACCGCCGAGGACCCGCGCCTCGACCGACGAGAACCCGAACGTCGCCCTCGGTGATCACCTCGCGACTCACCACCACCTCACCGGCAACGAGCGAGCAGGTGTAGCGCTCCTCGTGGGGGGCGTCCCAGCCGTCGCCGGCATCTGTGAGCAGGTGCCCGCCCGGGGAGGGATCGTTGCCCTCCGGCGGCGCAACGAGGAGCACGAGGCGCCCCTCGTCCTCCGTGGGGATCACCGCTCCGGCGCGCACGAACCAGGGCACGTCATCGGGGCCGACCGTCAGGTCGAGCGCGCCGTCGACGCGCTGTCCCGTGTCGCCGTGGAACCAGGTGCCCGCGGGCAGCGGGACGTGCCGACGCGTGGCCCCCTCCTCGAGGACTGGCGCCACCAGGACATCCTCGCCGAGCAGGAACACGTCGTCGGCGCCGCGCAGGGTCGGGTCCGACCACGCCAGGGGCCGCACGTAGGGGGCGCCGCTGCGCGTGGACTCGAGGGCGAGGGTGTACCAGAGCGGCAACAGCCGGTAGCGCCGCTGCAGGGCGGTGCGCAGCCGACCCATGACCTCCGGCCCCCACTCCCACGGCTCGCGGCGAGGCACGTTCCAGGCGCAGTGGGTGCGGAAGAACGGCAGGAACGACGCGAGCTGGAACCACCGGGTGAACAGCTCCGGTGAGGGCCGCCCGGTGAAGCCGCCGATGTCCGAGCCGAAGTAGCCCACCCCGCTGACCCCGTACCCGAGGGCCTGCTGGAGCGTGGCGCCGAGCGACGCCCACGAGGCCTCGACATCCCCGCTCCAGTGGCCGCCGTAGCGCTGCATGCCCGCCCAGCCGGAGCGGGAGAAGAGGAACGGCCGCGCTGCGGGGCGGATCTCGCGCAAGCCCTCGTAGGACGCCCGGCACATCTGCAGGCCGTAGACGTTGTGGGCGTCGCGATGGTCCGACGGGTGCCCGTCGAGGTCATGGCGCGTGCCCAGGGGGAACGTCACATCGCCCCACGCCGCGAAGCTCGAGGGCTCGTTCATGTCGTGCCAGTAGCCGGCCACGCCCAGCTCGGCGTAGAACGCGAACTGCTCACCCCACCAGCGGCGCACCTGCGGGGCGGTGAAGTCGGGGAACACGGTGGGCCCGGGCCAGACCACGCCCTCGAAGGTCGACCCGTCCGGGTTGCGGCAGAACATCCCACGCCCGAGCCCCTCGCGGTACACCGGATAGTCCTCGTCCCGGGCGATGCCCGCGTCGACGATGACCACGGTGCGCACGCCCTCGGCCTCCATCTCGGCGATGAGAGGGCCGATCCCGGCCCAGTGCCCGTCGCCGAACGTGAAGTTGCGGAAGGCCTGCATGTGATCGATGTCGAGATGGATCGCGGACAGCGGCAGGTCGTTGCCGGCGAACCCCTGCCACACCTCGCGCACCGCCTCGGTGGAGCCGTACCCCCAGCGCGCCTGGTGGTGCCCGAGCGCCCAGCGGGGAGGCGGGGTGGGGCGCCCGGTGAGCGCGGAGTACGCGTCGAGCACCTCGGCCAGCGTGCCGATGGAGACGTGCAGCCGCAACGGGCCGGCCTCGAAGTGGGCGACGAGCTCGCTGCCCGTCGCGTCGATCGTCGCATCGCTGGGGTTGTCCACGAAGCAGTGCGTCGCACCGTCGTCGTCGAGCACGGCGTACACCGGCGTGGTGACGTACAGCGGGTCACGCCCGGGCAGCCACGCGCCGCCGGGATCGGTGTTCCAGCAGCGGTACGTCGCGCCGCGGAGGCCCCAGCCTGTCCGGCCGCCGAGCCCGTGGAGCGTGGCGCCGTCGGGCAGCTCAGTGCGCAGGGTCCAGCCGACGCCGTCCCACGTGGGTGGTTGGTCGCGGCGCCGCACGCGCCCGGACGCGTCGAGGTAGGTCATTGCGCCGTCACGGGCGACATCGACGGCCACCCCGGGGCCGCGCACGATCCAGCCGTCATCGGTCGACTCGAGCTCGGGTTCGGCGCACGCCGCCCCCTCGACCGTGCCCACGACGGCGTGGGACGGCTCATCGAGGGCGCCCTGCCACCCGACCGACACCTGCCCCGGCCGCGGGAAGCGCAGGTCCACGAAGGTGGTGGCGAACCTGATCCGGACCCCGCCGGACACGATCGCGGCATCGCGTGCGGCCCCGGGGGTCCGGTGCGGGCTCGTGGGCCGCGGCTCGAGCGCGCTGTCCGCCCGGTCGCGGGCCCGCGCGTACCTGACGGCACGCATTGCGTTCGCCGGGCCGACCATCGCCACGCCGTGGGCGACGCCCCGCAGTCCGGGCACCTGAGCTCCTCTCCTGCCCGCGGTCCGGCTGCCCTGCCCGCGGTCCCGCTGCCTACCCGATGTCGCGCCGGAAGGTCGTGAACCGCCCGATGAGGACCAGGATCACCGCGTAGCCCACGAGGGTCAGCGTGCCCTGCCACGCGTTCAGCAGCTCGGCCAGCCCCGAGGAGACGTAGAGGCTCGACCCGGCGATCGCCTCCCCCGCCGCGCCGGGCATGAACTTGCTCATCGCCTCCGTGACGTCGAACTGCGCGAGCAGCAGCCGCAGCAGCGGCTCCACGAACTGCGTGAACGCCAGCAGCACGACGATCGCCGCGACCTGGTTGGTGAGGACGGAGCCGAATCCGACCCCGACCAGCGCCCAGAGGGTCAGGGCGACCACCGACAGGACGAGCGTGCGCTGGATGGTGCTGTCACCGAGCAGCGTCGGCTCCCCCATGGCCGCCAGGGTCGCTGCCCCGCCGATGACCGTGCCGAGCACGCCGGCGATCGCCACGACGAGGGCGAACGGAAGGACCGCCACCAGCTTGGTCCCCAGAACGAGGCTGCGTCGCGGCTCGGCCAGCAGGGTCGGGGTGATGGTGCGATGGCGGAACTCCCCGGTGACGCTGAAGGCCCCGAGGATCGCCGGGAAGATGTAGCCCAGGGCCACGGCCAGCGTGTACACCGAGGTGGCGATCGACACCTGGTCCAGCACGGCGTTGCCGAAGCCGCTGCTCCCTGCGGCGGCGCCGCCGGCCTTCTCGGCCTCACGCGCGCCCATCACCAGCGAGAACGCCATGATCACGCCCATCACGATCATGTAGCCGAACATGATCAGGGCCGTCAGCCACCAGGCGCGCGTGGTCGCGACCTTGCGGAGCTCCGTGCGCAGCGCGGCGATCATCGGGCCACCGCCGATGCGCTTGTGCCCGCTGCAGCGGGAGTGGGGGTGCCCCACGGCGGCGCGCCGGGCGGGTCCGCGGGATCGGCCGTGAGCTGGAGGAAGAGCGCCTCGAGGCTGGTGCCGGCCGGGGTGAGCTCGTGCAGCGGCAGACCGCGGGCGAACGCCGCGTCGCCGACCATTGGGCAGTGCCGGTCGAAGACGACGGCGGTCGAGGGGCTGTCGAACCGGGTCGTCGGCCCCCAGCCCTGCTCGGCCACGAGTGCGGCCAGTCCCGCGGCGTCCGGTGAGCTGATCCGGACCGCGGGCCGGGCCATGGCCTCGAGCTGGGCCAACGAGGAGGCGTGGACGAGTCGACCGCGCGCGATGATCACGACGTCATCCACGGTCTGCTCGACCTCGGAGAGCACGTGGCTGGAGACCAGGACCGTGCGTCCCTGTGCGGCCAGGTAGCGCAGGAACTGCCGCAGCCAGGCGATCCCCTCCGGGTCCAGGCCGTTCGCGGGCTCGTCGAGGAGCAGGACCTGCGGGTCGCCCAGGAGCGTGGTGGCCAGTGCCAACCGCTGGCGCATGCCCATCGAGAACCCGCCGGTGCGCCGGTCGGCGGCCTCCGCGAGCCCGACGATGGCCAGGACCTCGTCGCAGCGCGCATCGCCGATGCCGATCTGCGGGGCGTACACGCGCAGGTGGTCGCGGGCTGTCCGTCCGGGGTGGAACGACGACGCCTCCAGGGCCGCCCCCACGTGGCGCGCCGGCTGCGTCCGTCCGGCATAGGCGCGCCCACCGATCGTGGCCGTCCCGGCGTCCGGCGTGGCCAGGCCGAGCAGCATCCGCAGCGTCGTGGTCTTGCCGGCGCCGTTCGGGCCGAGGAACCCGGTGACCCGTCCGGGTGCGACCGTGAAGCTGAGGTCACTGACCGCGTGGACCGGGCCGAACCGCTTGGAAAGGCCGACGACCTCGACGATCCCGGCCTCGGGGACGAACGCCGCAGGAGCAGCAACGGAACTCATGCCCCCAGCCTGCCACGCCGCCTCCCGCGACCTGCGACCAGCCGACCACACCCTGTCACACACCGCCGCGCCGCAGCCGATCGGTCCACTATCCGGTGGCCCGACGCCGGATCGGTCCGGATCCGCGAGCGCTGACGCGCCGAGATCCGGACCGATCCGCGAGAGGTCACGGGAGGAGGGAACGACCCTCGGGGTCAGGCTGCGTGCTGTGCGGCGGGCTGGGCGGCCTTCGCCGGGTCCTTCTCCCACTTGGGCGCCCGGTTGAACCGGCCGAAGGCGTTGTTCGGCAGGGCCAGGCGGAACACCTTGTGCCACGCCGAGGCCACCTGCTTGGGCAGCGAACCGGTGACGTAGGGAAGGTCGTGGCGCTCGAACAGGTCCTTGATCCGGGGCGAGATCTCCTTGTACCGGGTGCTGGGCATGTCCGGGTACAGGTGGTGCTCGATCTGGAACGACAGGTTGCCGGTCATCATGTGCATGGCCTTCGACCCGGAGATGTTCGCGGAGCCCACCATCTGGCGGACGTACCACTCGCCGCGGGTCTCGCCCTCGATCGAGGTCTTGGAGAACGTGGCAACTCCCTCGGGGAAGTGCCCGCACATGATCACCGAGTGCGTCCACACGTTGCGGACCAGGTTGGCCACCAGGTTGGCAGTGACCGTCGCCGCGAAGGCGGGGATCGCGGAGAACGGGTTGACCAGGGCGGCGAGCGCCGGGTTCAGCAGGTAGTCCTTGCGGACCTGCCGGCCGATCTTGCCCAGCACCTTGCGCAGGTCGCGCTTGAACTCCGCGTCGACCTTCTTCTTGCCCTTGTAGTACTTGCCGAGCTCGAGGTCGTAGGCCGCGATGCCGTACTCGAAGACGCACATGTTGATGAAGTTGTAGAGCGGCTGGCCGAGGGTCAGCTTCGACCAGCGCTGGTCCTCGTCGACGCGCATGATCCCGTAGCCGAGGTCGTTGTCGCGCCCGACCACGTTGGTGTAGCGGTGGTGGATCTCGTTGTGCGAGTGCTTCCACATCTCGGCGGGGGCGACGTTGTCCCACTCCCAGGTCGTGGAGTGGATGGCCGGGTCGCGCATCCAGTCCCACTGGCCGTGGAGGATGTTGTGGCCGATCTCCATGTTCTCCAGGATCTTGGCCACCGACAGGCCCGCGGTGCCCAGCAGCCAGGCCGGCGGGAACAGCGAGAACAGCAGGACGCCGCGCGAGCCCATCTCGAGCAGCCGCTGGGCCTTGATGACGCGGCGGATGTACCGCGCGTCCTCCTCGCCCAGGCTCGCGAAGACCTCCTCGCGCAGGGCGTCGAGCTCACGGCCGATCGCCTCGATGTCAGCGTCGGTCAGGTGGGCGACGGGGTTGTCCGTGCGCCTCTGGATGACGGTCATGGTCTGTCCAATCAGTTCGTTGGTCGATGTGCTGTCGATTCCGACGTTCCAACGGTCGGAATCGTCAGCACAGTTCAGGAGTCGGGGGTCGGGGTCAGAGGTCGAGGGAGCACGGCCCTGCGGCCGCGCTGATGCAGGTCTGGATCTTCACGCCGTCGCCGGGGGCGGCCACGGTGAGCGTGCCCGAGCGCAGGTCGCGCACGGCGCCGGACTCCAGCGGGATGACGCAGCCCATGCAGATGCCCATCCGGCAGCCCGACGGCATGAGCACGCCGGCGGCCTCACCGGCATCCAGCAGGGGGGTGGCACCGTCGGCCTGGACGACCGTGCCCGACTTCGCGAAGGACACCTCGCCGCCCTCACCGGTCACCACGACGTGCGCACGGAACCGCTCGGTGTGCAGGCGGGCGGGGCCTCCTGCCCCGGACCAGCGCTCCTCCAGCGCATCGAGCAGGCCGGTCGGCCCGCAGGCCCAGGTCTCCCGGTCGGCCCAGTCCGGCACGAGGGCGTCGAGCTCGGCGGGGTCCAGCAGGCCATCGGTGTCGGTGTGGCGCTCGATGAGCCGGATGCGGCCCGCCGCGGCCATGTCACGGAGCTCCGCGCCGAAGATCACGTCCGCCGAGGTGGGCGCGCTGTGCAGCACCACGACGTCCTTCAGGTCGGTCAGCCGGTGGCGCAGCATCCCCATCACCGGCGTGACGCCGCTGCCGGCGGTGACGAAGAGCGTCCGCTGCGGTGCGCGGGTGGGGAGCCGGAAGTCCCCAGTGGCCTGGTCGAGCTGGATGACGGTCCCCGGGCGGGCACGGCGCACGATGTGGTTGCTGACCTTCCCGTCGGGGATCGCCTTGACGGTGACCGCGATGAGGCCGTCGGTGCGGGGTCCGGACGTCAGCGAGTAGGCCCGCCAGAGCCGGACGCCGTCGACGTCGATGCCGATCCGCACGTACTGGCCGGGAAGGTGCCCCTGCCAGCCGCGACCGGGCCGGATGAGCACGGTGGCGGCATCGGCGGTCTCCGGCGTGATCGACAGGATCCGGCCGCGAAGCGCCGCCCCGCTGCGCATCGGGTCGATGACATCGAGGTAGTCAGAGGGGAACAGCGGTGTCGTGACGGCACCCAGGACGCGCAGGAACCCGTCCCGGACCGGAGTGGCGGTGTTCGTCATGGATCCATCCTTCCCCGCTTCGGGGGTAACCTTGTGGCCGTAACCGGTGAATCCGTTCACCAGTCTTGTTCGCCCCGAACAAAAGGAGCAGCGAGGATGACCGGCTGGAGTCCACTACCCAACCAGCGGCTCCCGAGTCTCACCGGGCCCGTGCTGGTTGCGCTGCAGGGGCGGCTCCACGACGTGGCCCAGGAGACGATCGACGCGGTGGCGCGGGAGGTCCCGGGCTACCGCGGCACCCTCGACGAGGGCGCCCAGGCGGTCCTCGCCCAGGCCGTCGAACTGGCGCTCAGCGGCTTCCTCTCCCTTGCTGCCGCTGATCAGGACCCGAGCTCCCCCCTTGCCCCCGCCCTCGACGGAGCCTTCGCCCTCGGCAAGGGCGAGGCGCGGCTCGGTCGGCCCATGGACGCGCTGCTGGCCGCGTACCGGGTGGGCGCGCGGGTGGCGTGGCGCGGGCTGGCCGGGGCCGCCGTCGAGGCCGGGCTGCCCGCCGACGAGGTGGTGCTGTTCGCCGAGCTCGTGTTCGCCTACATCGACGCCCTGTCGGCAGCCAGCGTCGCCGGTCACGCTGACGAGCTCGCGGTTGCCGACCGGGTCCGCCAGCGCAGCCTCGAGCGCCTCGGCCACGGTCTCCTGGTCGGCGCCCTCCCCGACCAGCTCCAGGCGGCCGCCCACCGCGCGCAGTGGACCCCCCCGGCCGCGCTGGTGGCGGTCGTGCTGCCCGAGTCACGCGTCGCCGACGTGCTGGCGCGGATCGACCCGCGCACGCTGCAGCCGGTGGACGACATCGCCGGGCTGGAGCCGGGTGAGTCGGTCCTGCTGGTGCCCGACCCGGACGCGCGGTTCCACGCCGGGCTGGCCCGCGGCCTGGGCGGGGAGGGCGCCGTGGTCGGACCGATGCGGCCATGGTTGGAGGTGGGCACCTCCTTCCAGCGGGCTCTTCGGGCGTGGCACCTGGGCCTTGCCGGACCCTTCCCCACCGGACCCCTACCCACCGGGTCCCAGCCCGCCGGGTCGCCACCACCCTCAGGCGCACGCGCTCCCGGGCGGGTGGTCGACACCGAGGAGGTCCTCCCCGAGCTGGTCGTCGCCGCCGACCCTGCCGCGCTGGCCGACCTGCGTGCCCGCGCGCTGGCCCCGCTGGCGGACCTGCGCCCGGCGGCCGCGGACCGGCTGACCGAGACCCTGCGGGCGTGGCTCCTGCACCGGGGCCGTCGTGAGGACGTCGCGGCCGCGCTGTTCGTCCACCCGCAGACCGTGCGGTACCGGATGGGCCAGCTGCGGGAGCTGTTCGGGGACGCCCTGGACGACCCGCGCGTGACCCTCGAGCTCACACTCGCGCTGACCCTCGCCGAACACCCGGGCGGCCGCGAGCAGGACGAGGCCCGCTGAGACACTGGGGCTCGTGGCCGACCCAACCGACACCGCTCCCGACACTGCGGGTGACTCTCTCGCCGAGCTGACGACCGGACCACCCGATACAGCTGCCACCGCGAGTGAACCCGCGGACTCGATGCCGCACGGCATCCTCGCCCGGCACGGCGCGGCCATGGCGCGGCACGCGCGCGCAGTTGCCCTGATCAGCATCCTGCTCGCGGTCGGGGCCTACCTCGTGGCCGCGCTGGGGGTCGGCGGCCAGTCGTTGTTCGACCGGCTGGAGCTCGGGGAGCCCACCGTCGCCGGTGAGGCCCTCGAAGGTCGCGACCTCCTGAGCGCGAACGACCCGTCGGGGGCGAGCATCCAGGCCCTGTGGGAGGACGTCGACCCCGCCTCCCCCGCCTTCCTGGCCGGCGCCGCGGCCGCGCACGAGGACCTCGCCGGGATCCCAGGGGTGGCCGAGGTCATCGACCCCACGACCGTCGGACCGGCCGCCGTCTCCACCGACGGCGACTCTGCCCTCGTCACGGTCATGCTGGATCCGGACCTGACCGAGGCGGAGCAGGAGCAGGCCCATCAGGCGGTGGAGCAGCGCCTCGCGGACCTGCCGTCCGACGTCGCGGGCTCGACCGTCACCGTCACCAGCCTCCAGCAGCTGGTGGAGACCATCACCGGCCAGGTCGAGGCGGACCTCAAGAAGGGCGAGGGCCTCTCCCTGCCCCTGACGCTGCTGGTGATGGTCCTGATCTTCGGGGGGTTCGCGGCCGCCGGGGTCCCGCTGGCCGGTGCCGTCGCGGCGATCGCCGGCGGCCTGATCTCCCTGCTGGCGTTCACCTACGTGATCGACCTGGACATCACCGTCGTCAACGTCGTGACCGTGCTGGGCCTCGGGCTGTGCATCGACTACTCGCTGCTGATGGTCTCGCGCTACCGCGAGCAGGTGCACGACCTCTACGACCTCAGCGTGCCGGGCGCCCACCGGGAGGTGCCCCGGGAGGTCCGCGAGCGCGCGATGGCGATCACCATGGCCACTGCCGGGCGCACCGTGATGTTCAGTGGCGTGACCGTCGCCATCGCCGTTGCCGGCCTGCTCTTCATCGACATGACGATCATCCAGTCCGTCGGCGCCGGTGCGGTGAGCGTCGTGGTCATCGCGGTGATCGTCGCCACGACGTTCGTCCCCGCGCTGCTCGTGCTGTCCACGAAGCACGTGGCGGGCCAGGGGATGCTCGCCCGCGCTCCGGGGTTCCGCCGGTTCGCGGGGGCGTTCGACCACTCCCCGTCCGACGACGGCTGGTTCGCCCGGTGGGCCACCAGGATCCAACGGCATGCGTGGCTGGCGTTCCTCAGCGTGACCGCGCTGCTCGTCCTGCTGTCGATCCCCGCGTGGCGGATGAACCTCGTGAGCTCCGGGGTCGAGCTGCTGCCGCCCGACAACAGCATCCGGCTCACCTACGAGCAGATCCAGACGGACTTCCCGGCCCTGTCCTCGCCCACCATCACGGTGGTGGCCGCATCCGAGGACGCCGACGCCCTGACAGCACTGTCCACGTCGGTCGCCGCCCTGCCCGAGGTGGAGCGGGTCGGGGAGGTCGAGACGACCGGGGCGATCTCCGCGCTGCCGGTCTTCACCACCGACGACGCAGCCGCGGACGTGGTCAACCAGATCCGCGACGTCCGGCCCGACGAGCCACAGACGTGGGTCACGGGGCAGGCGGCGATCCTCGTGGACTTCACCCAGCAGCTGCGCGACGACGTGCCCATCGCGCTTCTGTTCGTCGTGCTGGCCACGCTCGTGCTGCTGTTCCTGCTCACCGGGTCGGTGCTGATCCCGGTCAAGGCCCTGATCATGAACCTGCTGAGCCTTGGCGCGACGTTCGGCATCCTCGTGCTGGTCTTCCAGGACGGCAGGTTCGAGTCCGTCCTCGGCTTCTCCTCCACCGGGGGCATCGAGGCCACGCTGCCGGTGATCATCTTCGCGTTCGCCTTCGGGCTGTCGATGGACTACGAGGTGTTCCTGCTGTCGCGGATCAAGGAGTTCCACGACCAGGGCTACGACAACGACGACTCAGTGCGCCTGGGGCTGCAACGCACCGGCCGGATCATCACCTCGGCGGCCCTGCTGATCATCATCGTGTTCGCGGGCTTCGCCCTCGGGGACCTGCTCGCCATCAAGGAGAACGGGGTTGCGCTCGCGGTCGCCGTCCTGATTGATGCCACGCTGGTCCGGATCATCCTCGTGCCCGCGACGATGACCCTCCTCGGCGAGTGGAACTGGTGGGCCCCCGGCCCCCTGCGCCGCCTGCACGACCGGCTCGGCCTGTCGCACTGACGCGGGCGGCGGCGCTGACCTCGACGCGCGGCGGAACGCGAGCCGCGGCGGGCGCCGACCCAGCGCCCCCGGCGTCTCAGGCGGGCACGTCGGGGAGGTTCTCGGCGAACTCGAGCACCAGCGGCTCGAGGTGGTCGGCGGGCACGAACCCGAAGACCGCGGCGTAGAACGACAGCTCGGCCTCGAGCGCCCGGACCTGCGTCGACGCCATGCGGAAGCCGTGCTGCTCCCCGGCGAAGGGCAGGTACGCGTGCGGGACACGGCGCTCGGCGAGGGCGGCCACGATCGCCTCGGCCTGAGCGGGCGGTACGACCGCGTCCTCGAGACCCTGCATCACCAGGGTGGGGGTGTGCGCCCGCTCGACATGGGTCAGCGGCGAGCGGTCGCGCACGACCTCGGCGGCCTCCGGCAGGGGGCCCACGATGGTGTCGAGGTACCGGGACTCGAACTTGTGCGTGTCGGCCATCAGGGCCGCCATGTCCACGACCCCGAAGTAGGAGACGCACGCGGCGAAGGTGTCTCCGAGCATCGTGGCCAGCAGCGCGGTGAGCCCACCAGCGCTGCCCCCACGGATCGCCATGCGCTGGACGTCGACCAGCCCCTCGTCGGCCAGGTGCTGCGCGGCCGCCGCCGCGTCATCGACGTCCACGACCCCCCACTGCCCGTTGAGCAGCTGGCGGAAGGCCCTGCCGTACCCGGTGCTGCCCCGGTAGTCCACGGATGCGACGGCGAAGCCGCGGGACGTCCAGAACTGGACCGCCGGCGAGTACCCCGGATTGGCCTGCCCCGTCGGGCCGCCGTGCACCCCCACGAGCAACGGGGGTGCTGAGCCCTCATCGGCCGCGGTGTCCGGGTTGGTGGGCAGGTACACCCACACGTGGGCCTGCACCCCTCCCACGGTCGGGAACCCGATCCTGGTCGGCATCGACACCCACTCCGCGGGGAGCGGAAGCCCGGACCCGGGCCGCAGCACCTCGCCGTCGGGCAGGGCGCGGATCTCCGGCGGGCGGTCCGCGAAGGACACGATCCCCACGAGGCGCTCGCCGTCGAAGGCGATGCTGGAGACGCTGAGTCCCTCGAGGCGCTGGGCGCTGGAGGCGCCGTCCTCAGGGATCGTGGTGAGCAGGGTGTCGAGCCCCTCGGCGTGGGTCACCACGATCGTGCCGTCAGGCAGCACCAGGTAGCGCGACTGGCCGAAGACCCAGGCGGGGGTGCTGACCTCCAGCTCGAGGGGATCGATCGGCGTGAGGCGGTCAAGCCCGTCGACGCGGTGGACGTTCCACCAGTCGGAGCGATCCGAGCACACGAAGAGCGCGGCGTGCCGCCCCCACTCGGGCTGCACCAGCGACTGGTCGCCCGTCCCCACCTCCGGCACGGGCGTCGACCAGCTGCAGGGACCCGCCGGACTCCTCCAGCCTCCCGACCCACAGGGTCGTGGAGTCCCACGGCATGTTGGGGTGGTCCCAGGCGAGCCAGGCCAGCTGGCGGCCGTCCCGGGAGATGCGCGGGGCGGCCACGAAGTCCGAGCCGGAGAAGACGGTCCGCGGCTCCCCGGAGCCGTCGGCCGGGAACACCACGAGCTCGTTGTGGACGTCGGTCGCGGGATCCGGTCCCTCATGGCGCTCACGGACGCAGATGACCCACCGCCCATCGGGGGTCACCCGCCCGTCGGCGTACCGCCAGGACCGCGACGCTGGGGGCTCCGGCGTGATGGGGACCGGCTCGCCGTCCGGGTCGATCCGGTGGACGCGCTGGTCGCGCCATGACGTCGCGAAGACCGTTCCACGGTGGACCCACCAGGCGCCGCCGCCGTACTCGTGCACGGCTGTGCGCGCGTTGAAGTCGGCCGGGAGGACCTCGTGCAGGGTCCCATCGGGATCCCGGCGCACGATCGCCTCACGACCGGACTCGTCGGGACGCGTCTCACTCCACCAGATGACCCCGTCGGCCGCCTGGAGGGCCGTGGGCGCTGAGCCACCGGCAACGACATCGCTGGCGGTGATGATCGACGGCCAGGAGCCGTAGGGGGCGACGTTGTTCATGGAGGCACCGTAGGGGTCGGACCCGCTCCGACGCACTGGGCGGCGACTCAGGCCCCGGCCATCTCGGGGGTGACCGCCCACGCCACGGCGAATCCGGGCCCGGCCGGGACCAGCTTCACCAGCCCGCCGTTGCGGAACGCGACGACTCCGGCGCCCGGGTCGCCCACCACAAGGAGCGAGGCGAACCTGTCCAGGAAGGGCAGGTGTCCGACGATCGCCAACGACCCCGCGCCCGCCGCCCTCGACCAGGCTGTCCGCGGCCGCTCGCACGTCGGCGCCGGGCGACAGCCCGTCAACCTGGTCGACCGCTGCGCAGCCCAGCGCCGCAGCGAGGATCCCCGCCGACTGCTCGGCGCGCAGCTTCCCGCTGTGCACGATCCGGTCGACCCGAACCCCGCGCTGCGCGACATGGGCTGAGACTGCGCCCACCGAGTGGCGGCCGACGTCGGTCAACGGTCGCTCCGGGTCGACCTCGGCGGCTGCGGCCTCACCGTGCTGCATCAGGTAGATGTCCATGGGACTCCCTACTCCGGGTCCTGGTCCAGGGTCACGGCCAGGTAGTTGAACAGCACGTCCCCGGACCGCTCGGAGTACGCGTGCAGCTCCTCGGGGCTGGCCGTCACCTGGTCGCCCGCGAGCCGGTCGAGCAGCGTCGTGCAGATCATCGCGAACCTCGGGAACCCCCAGTGGTTGAGGTAGGCCGCGAGCATGGCCCCCTCCATCTCGATGTTGCGCACGCCGTTCGCGTTGATCCACTCCAGCCAGGCCGTCTTCGACTCGGGGGTCTCCATGCACACCGCCCCATCGAGGCGGAACTGCTCCAGGAAGAACTCGTTGCTGGCAACGGTCCGGCCCAACTGGACCGGGATGCCCGACCCGGCGCTCGCGGCCACGATCGCCTCGGCCACCTCGACCGGGAACGTGCTGTCGAAGCGGTACTCGCCCGTGCCGCCCTGGAGCAGCCGGTAGGGCCCCAGGTCGGCCATCACCCCCTCGGTGGTCACCACGACGGTCCCGCCCGGGAGTCCGACACCGCCGCTGGTGCCGACCCGTGCCCAGAACACGTCGGCCATGGCGTCGAGGTCACCGGCCTTGAGCAGGAACACCAGCCGCATGAGCTCCTGCACGGCGATGGACGCACTCGGCATGCCCATCCCGTGCGAGGCGAACAGCACGCCCGCGCAGTAGCGCGTGACGAAGCGCTCCTCCTTCGGCAGCGCGACCACCGGGGCATCACCGTGAAGCGCGCTCCAGCGCTGGGCGAACTCGTCGATCCGGTCGCCCGAGCCGGCGAGGATGACCGCGCGCACATCACGGAACCCCTCGAGGACGGGGTCGTCGCTGGCCACGCCGAAGTGGTAGTACACGTCGACCCGCTCACCGGCCAGGACCCCGTCGAGGAAGGCGTGGTTGATGTTCTGGTCGCGCATGGGCCCTCCGAGGTCGCTGACGGCGGTGGCCGCGACTCGACGGTATCGCCCAGCCGCCCGGCCATGCGCGACACTGGGCGCATGGATGCCTCCGGATGGGATGAGCGCTACGCCGCCAGCACCGTGTGGTCCGGTGAGCCGAACTCCGCGCTGGTCGACGCGATCGTGGGACTCGCGGCTGCCGGCGCGCCCGCCGCGCAGGGCGCGCGAACCGCGCTGGACCTGGGCTGCGGCGAGGGTGCGGACGCCCGCTGGCTGGCCGCCCAGGGCTGGGACGTCACCGGTGTGGACTGGTCGGAGGTGGGCCTCGAACGCGCCCGGGCCGCGACCAGCGGACGCCGGCCTGCGGGCGCGCTTCGTCCGGGGCGACGCGACCGACCCGGAGTTCCTCGCCGGGCTCTCCCCGACAGGCACGTTCGACCTGATCACGATGGCGTTCATCCACCCGGATCCCGAGGAGCGTGACAATGCCTACGCCCACCTGCCCGCGCTCGTGGCGCCCGGTGGCCACCTGCTGGTCATCGCCCACGACCCCGCACACGGGGAGCGGGGCCTTGGCGGACCACCCGCCGCCCGGATGCTGTCCCCGGACGACATCGTCAGCGCCCTGCACCTGCCGGACCGCGTCGAGGTGGTGATCGGCGAGGTCCGCCCCGACGCAAGGACGGCGAGGTCGTCGCCCTGGACTCGGTCGTGCTCGTCCACCGCCCGGCCTGACGGGGCACCGCCCGGCCTGACGGGGCACCGCCGGCGCACCGCCGGCACGCACCCGAGGCGGAGGCGTCCCAACGTCACGCACCCGACGTGGACGCGTCCCACACGAGTGGGACGAACACCACGTCCAGCAGCTTGCGCCGGGTCACGGCGTCCGCCACCCGCTCGAGCACGATCAGCTCCTGCCCACCGAACTGCGACGGCGGCCCCAGGGGGATCACCAGCCGGCCGCCCCGACGCCCCTGGCTGGGGACACGCAGCTGGTCGAGCAGCGCCGGCGGCACCGTCGCGCTGACCGCCGCGACCACGATCGCGTCGAACGGAGCCAGGTCCGGGCGGCCCGCGGACCCGTCGCCGCAGGTCACCTCGACGTCGTACCCCAGATCCGCCAGGGTCGCCCCTGCGCTGGCCGCCAAGGTCGCAAGCCGCTCGATCGAGTGCACCTGCGCACCGCACGCCGCGAGCACTGCCGCCTGGTACCCACTGCCGGTACCCACGTCGAGGACCACGTCACCGGGTCCCGCTGCAGCGGCCTCGGTCATCACGGCGACCACCGTCGGCTGGGAGATCGTCTGGCCCTGGCCGATCGACATCGCATGGTCCTCCCACGCCCGGAACGCGACGCCCCGCGGGACGAACCGGTCACGCGGCACCGACATCATCGCGTCGACGACCCGCCGGCTGATGCCCTCCCGGAGCAGGTGCTCGCGGAGGTCGTCGGCGTGCATCGGCTCAGATCCAGCCGAGCTCGCTGAACTGCGGGAACACCGACCCGTCCGCGACGAGCCAGTAGACGCCCCACCCGATCAGGAGCGCCAGGCCCGCACCTCCCACGACCAGCAGGAGCCGCGACACCGCCCCAGGTCGCCACAGGAGTCCACAGGCGACGCCCACGCCGAGGAACAGCATTCCGAGCCACGGCACGCCGCCCTCGATGTAGGTGTTGACCAGCGTGATCGACACCAGCAGCCCGACGACAACGTCGACTCCTCCCACCGTGAACTCCTGCGAGCGCAATGCCCACGCCATGGACGCCATCACGAGGAAGAGCCCGGTGTACCAGACGTAGTGGCTGACGACCTCGTCCCACAGGTGCACGACGGGTGCCCTGGCCACAACGGCGTCGGAGACGTTGCTGACCGAGTTGGCGGCCAGGTGCAGCCCGTGGCCGAGGGTGAAGGTGATCCCGCCGACGCCGAACAGGATCCACTGGGCGCGGGTGGCCCAGGCCCGGAACAGCACCATCGCGGCGCACCCGATGACCGCGAACGGCGTGAGCAGGTCGACCCAGTCGGCGACGCGTGTCTGGCCGACGGTGCCCAGGGGCTTGAAGACCGTGCCCGCCTGCATCCCGAGGATGACCGCCAGGGCGAACCAGCCGAGCCAGCGACGCATGATGAATCCTCCTGCCCATCGGGCATGCCGGGCGGTCCTCGTCTGCTGGACGAACCGTACGCCCGCGGACCTCACGTGCGGGCGAACGCCAGGCGGGTTCAGGCGCGGCGCACCTTCCGGCTGCCGGCATCGCGGCGCACGGCGTCGATCTGTTCGGCGGTCCCGATGACGATCACCACGTCGCCGGGCTTCACGACGGCATCCGCGGACGGGTTGGTCCGGAAGACCCCACCCTCGCTCTGGCGCAGGGCCAGCAGCAGCGCCCCATCGCCCTCGTGCAGGCGGGTCTGCCGCACCGAGGAACCGGCCAGGGACGAGCCCTCGTGGACCACGACCTGCTCGAGGCGGAACTCCACCTCCTCGTCGTGCATCGCCACGTCGAGGAAGTCGGTCACGTGGGGTTGGAGGGCGAACGCCGCGATGCGGTTGCCGCCGATCCGCTGGGGATTGACCACGCGATCCGCACCGGCGCGCAGCAGCTTCTGCTCCGTGTCGTCGACGCGGCTGCGGGCGATGATGACCAGCTGCGGGTTCAGGGCCCGAGCCGTCAACGTGACGAAGAGGCTCGAGGCGTCGGTGTCCAGGGTGGCCACGAGCACCTTCGCATGCTCGATGCCGACCCGCCGCAGGAAGTCGTCGCGGGTGGCATCCCCGTCGAGGTGCAGGTACGGGCAGTCCTCGAGGCGCTCCGCGTCGGAGTCGACCACGACGATGGTCTCGCCGGACTTGTGACAGCTGGTGGGCCGCCGCCCGACCGACCCGGCCCCAGCCGCAGACGATCGTGTGCCCGCGCAACTGCTGGATCTGCTTCTCCATGCGTCTCCTGCCCCCACTCGTTGCCCTGCCCAGCCCTCGATGAGCAGCCCGAGCAGGACGCTCAGGGTGTACAGGACGACACCGACCCCGACCAGGACGAACAGGATCGTGAACACCTTCTCGGCCGTCCCGAAGGGCTGGACCTCCCGGAAGCCGATGGTCGTCACCGTGGTGATCGTCTGGTAGACGGAGTCCAGTGGGGAGAACCCCAGCAGGAAGTACCCGACCGTCCCGACGAGGATCACGCCCACGAGGGCCAGGAGGCTGCGGCGCAGCTGCCGCGCGACAGCGTCGCGATCCGATGTGGCCACGGCGCCATTCTGGCGGCGCCGTGGGACCTCAGGCGTGCCGAGGGACCGGTGTCCCGCGGATCAGGACGCGGGAGTCCTCAGCCGCGTTCCCCAGCCGCCTCCACGGGGCCGCGGCGTCCCGGGCCGCGGTTCGAGCTCGTCGAGCGGGACATCGGCGTCGCTGATCCCGGCGGCCAGGCAGGCGCTGGAGTAGAGGACCAGCGACAGGAGCTGCAGGATGAACAGGACGGCGATGGGTGCTGCGAACGCGCCGTACTGCGGCTTGTCCAACGCCCAGGCCATGATGACGCCGAGCAGCTGCTTGACCAGGCCCACCGCGACCGCCCCGAAGACGGAGGCGATCAGCCGTGGACGGCGGTGCGGGCGGATCCCGCCCAGGTTCCCCAGCAGGATCCACAGGATCAGGACGTCGACCGCGAACCCCAGGAGCAGCCCGCCCAGGCCGAGGACCGTGCGCGCCACCGATCCGTCCCAGCCCAGCGAGTCCAGGATCGGATTCGCCAGGCTGGTGGCGACACCCGTGGCGACGAACGAGACAAGGATCAGCGGTGCGACGCACACGAGGATGAGCAGGTGGCGCGCCTTCGCCTTCGGGAAGCTCCGCGGGTCAGGGGGCGCCCCGAAGATCAGGTGCATCGAGCTGCTCGCTCCGTTCACGGCCCCCAGCGTGGAGTAGAGCAGCACGAGCAGGCCGAGGATCCCCGCGGTCCGACCTGCGGACTCCAGCTTCTCCGGATCGATCCCCTCCGCGCCGACGACCCCGGGGAAGGCGTTGTTCAGGGCCTCGGTCATGGTCCTGGACAGCTCGTCGGCGCCGAGGACGGCGATGACCCCGTAGGCGAACGCGAGCAGGGCGAAGAGCGAGAGGAACAGGTAGTACGCCGTCCCGTTCGCCAGGAGGCCGACGTTGCCGAAGGAGTAGCGTCGCAGTGCGCGGTAGGCGATCCCGCCGACTGCCGTGCGGTCGAGCTTCTCGGCGAAGGCCGGCACGTCCTTCGGCGGTGGGTCGACCGGCGTGCCGATGATGGGCCGGGGGGCTGCAGTGGAGGCCATCCCGGGACGGTAGTCCACGTCCGACCTCAGCGCGAGGACCTCGACGTCCGCGGCTCCCAGTGGAAGAGCCACCACGCCACCAGCAGCCCGATCCCGGTCCAGAGCACGAGGACGGCCAGGTCCCCCCAGAAGGTGCCGTCCAGCGCTCCCCCGCTGGTCGCGGTCACCGCGGCATGGACCGCATGGCGCAGCGGGAACGTCCATCCGATCGCGTTGAGGACGGTGGGCATCGTCTCGATCTGGATGAAGATGTCGGAGATGAACGACAGGGGCAGCAGGATGCACAGCGCGACGGAGATGACCGCCTGGGGCCCGTCGACCAGGGAGACCAGGGCCAGCCCGCACGCCGCGAAGCAGACGATCGCCATCACGAACGTGAGGAGGGTCGCCGCCCAGGTCGACGGTGGCAGGGTCACCGTGAGGAAGGCCACCGCGACGACGAACACCAGCACCAGCGTCGCCAGGCCCAGCATGAGCGCAGCGAGGATCCGCCCGACCAGGTAGAGGATCGGCGGCAGGGGTGTCCCGCGCATCCGCTTGAGGACCAGGGCGGCGCGCTGCTCGGCGATCGACCCGGGCAGGTTCACGAACGCCATCGTGCCCACTCCATAGACCGCGAACGCCGCCGCCAGGTACTGGGGCAGCGGCAGCCCGCCCCATTGCACGTCCGAGCCGTAGATCAACGAGAAGGCGGTCACCAGCAGCACCGGGAACACGATGGCGAAGAACATGGACATCGGGTCGCGCAGGACCTGGATCATCGCGTACCGCGCCTGACGCAGGGCCAGGGCCGCCCCCCGGGCCCTGCCTGCGGGCCCGGCTTCGTGGACGGTGACCATGCGCACCGGGAGCCCGTCGATGTCGACGGCGTCGTACGTGCTCAGGGCACGCTCCAGGTCCGCGTCGTCCGACGGCTCCGCAACCGGCAGCGGGGCGCTGCGTCCCCGGCTCCGGCGGCCCGAGACCCCCGATCCGGGCTCCCACTGGAACCGGCGCCAGGCCAGCAGGCCTCCCACGATCCCCCAGGCCGCCATCACGGCCAGGTCGCCCCAGCTCGGGGTCGCGGCGTCGACATACGGGTTGAACCCGGCCGCCGCCGGGTCCACGAAGTGCTTGAGCGGGAAGAACGTCGCGACCCGGTCCATCCACTCCGGCAGCTCCGCGAAGCCGAAGATCCCGGAGATGAACGACAGCAGGATCAGCGAGGCGTTGCTGAACGCCTGGGCGGCGCTCGGGGTCGGGGCGATGGCTGCGACCGCCAGGCCGAGCGCGGAGAAGCACGCCATCCCGACGGCGAACGTCAGCACCAGGGCCGGGATGTTCGCCCAGATGATCTGCACGCCGTAGAACGCGACCCCCACGCCGACCATCACGACGGTTGCGATCATCGAGACCCACATCGCCGACCCGATCCGCCCCGCGATGTGCACGGCGGGGGGCAGGGGCGTCCCGCGCAGCCGCTTGAGGACCCCGGCCGCGCGGGCGTACGAGAGCGCGAGGGCCAGCGAGACGTAGCAGGCCATGCAGACGCCGAACACCGCGAACACCGGGGTGGTGAACTGGGCCAGGCGCAGGCCCGTGTCCTCGTCGATCTCCGCGTTGCCGTACAGGGTGCACAGGATGACCAGGAAGCTCAGGGGGAAGACGATCGTGAAGAACGCCGCGATCGGCGTGCGCCAGAACCCGTGGTTGGCGTAGCGGACCTGCCCCCACAGCATCGGCGCCCAGGTGAGGGTGGCGGTCTCAGACACGGCTGTCCCCCTGCGTGAGGTCCAGGTACACGTCCTCGAGCGTGGGCCGGGCCATCGTCAGCCCCTCGAGGCCGATCCCCCGGGCAAGAGCCCACCCGGTCAGGGCGTTGAGGTCCCGGGTCGGATCGGCCGAGCCGATGTCGACCTGCTGGCCGTTGGCGCGCGCCGCACCCACGCCGATCCGTGGCAGGTCCTCCGGTCCCACCCCGTCAGGCAGCACGAAGGTGATGACTGCCGCCACGCCCTCCGTCCGCACGAGGTTCGACGGCGTGTCCAGTGCGACCAGGCGCCCGGACTGGATGACCGCAACCCGGTCGGCGAGGCGCTCAGCCTCCTCCATGTAGTGCGTGGTGAGCACGATCGTCGTGCCCAGCGCGCGCAAGGAGGCGACCAGGTCCCAGGCCCGGCGCCGGGCCGACGGGTCGAACCCGGTGGTGGGCTCGTCGAGGAACAGCAGCTCGGGTGCCCCGACCAGGCCGAGTGCCAGGTCCAGGCGCCGGCGCTGGCCCCCGGACAGGGTCTTGGTGCGCGACGTCGCCTTGTCCGCGAGCCCCACGCGGTCGATGACCTCCTCCACATCGCGGCGGTGCGAGTACATCGTCGCGTAGAGGCTCACCAGCTCACGGACCGTGAACTCCTCGTCGAAGCCCGCCTCCTGCAGCACGATCCCGATCCGGTCGCGGTAGGCCCGGCCCCCGGTTGCCGGGTCGAAGCCCAGGACACTCACGTGGCCGGCGGTTCGGCTCCGGTGGCCCTCGAGGATCTCGACGGTTGTCGTCTTGCCGGCCCCGTTCGGGCCCAACAGGGCGAACACCTCGCCCGCCTCGATGGTGAAGCTCAGGTCGTCCACGGCATGAGTCCCGCCGTAGTCCTTGCAGAGGCCCTCGACGACGACCACAGATCCGGACACGGGATTGGCGCGCATGATCCACACATACGCGGTGTGCGGGGCACCCGGTAGGGCCGAAGGACCGTCGCGATGGGGCCCTTGAAAGGGGGCTGGGCGGGCCGGGGGTGGATCCTCAGAACCCCTTGGCCACGGCTCCCTGGGCGAGGGACTGCAGGTAGGCGTTGGACGGGTACTTCGGGAAGGTGGCCGGCGGCGTCCCGGAGTCCCAGTCGAGATCGGCCCGGAACTCCCGGCCGAGCTCCACCCACACGACGCGCCTCCCGCGGGTCGCGATGACGTCACGCCAGGATCCGGCCCTGCCAGCGCGAAGGTGGTAGCGCCAGGCGAAGGACGTCCCGGGGACCGCCAGCGCCTTCGTCGCCTTCTGCCCGCTGACGATCGGGTTGATCGCCTCGCAGACCAGGGTGTAGCCCGTCGAGGACTTCACGGAGGCGACGACCCTGGCAAGGGCCGCCCTCGCCTTGGCTGTCGACGGGTACTCCAGTACCTGCACGTACCCCTGGAGGCTCCAGGCGGCACCGGGCACCTGGTACTCGAAGACCTGCGTCCGGCTCCGCTGGGCCGGGTACACCTTCGACGACGTTGCCTCAGGGCGGTTGGTCGCACAATCCGGGTCGGGTTCCGGCGAGTTGTCGGTCGGGTGCAGGTCGTAGCTGCTCAACGGGCGGGTGAGGTCGAGCCGAGCCCTGATCTGGGCCTGGGTGAGGAAGTCCGAGGTGGTGATGGCTGCGGGGCTCGAGACCGCCTCGAGGGCTCCCGCGGTGCTGCGGGCCGACTCGGCAAGTGCGGCCGGCGCCGGCGCCAGGGCCGCGACCAGGAGCGTGACTACCACGGTGCGGGTTCGCATGACCCGACGGTACGCCCGGCGGGGCTGGCGCGTCCCGCCGCGAGGGGGCGCCACTCGCGTGGCGACGCCCCGTTTGGCCCGTCATCGGGACGGGTACGGATCAGGCACTATGCGGACAATCGGCAACATCATCTGGTTGATCATCGCCGGCTGGGCGATCGCCCTGGCCTTCGCCGTGGCGGGCGTGATCATGTTCATCCTCATCGTCACGATCCCGTGGGGCATCGCGTCCTTCCGGCTGGCCAACTACGCCCTGTGGCCGTTCGGCCGGACGACCGTGCCGAACCCGGACGCCGGCGTGGCCAGCCTCATCGGCAACATCCTCTGGATGATCTTCGCGGGGATCTGGATCGCCCTGGCCCTGATCGCCTACGGCATCGGCCTGTGCGTGACCATCATCGGCATCCCGTGGGGCATCGCCGCCTTCAAGATGGTCCCCCTGGCGCTCACGCCGCTGGGCCAGAACATCGTGAGCACCTCGGAGCTGGCGGCGCCGGGCGCCTACTCCCAGCCCGTCGGCTGACCCGGACGCGGCGACCGCGCTACGTTGGCACCATGGCTGAGCGCGAACATGACGTGGTCCTCTTCGGGGCGACCGGATTCACCGGGCAGCTCGTCGCCGAGCAGCTCCTCGAGCGTGCGCCCGAGGGCACGCGGATCGCGCTGGCCGGGCGCTCGTTGGCGAAGCTGGGGTCGGTGCGCGATGCGCTGGGCCCGCGCGCGGCGCACTGGCCGCTGATCCTGGCCGACTCGTCGAACAAGTCGACGATGACCGCCCTGGCCCGCTCGACGACCGCCCTGGCCACGACCGTCGGCCCCTATGCCAAGTACGGCCTTCCCGTGGTCGAGGCGTGCGCGAGGGCCGGCACGCACTACGCGGACCTCTCCGGCGAGGTCCTGTTCATGCGCGACTCCATCGACGCCTACGACACGCTCGCCCGGAGCACCGGCGCGCGGATCGTGCACGCCTGCGGGTTCGACTCGATCCCCTCGGACCTCGGTACCCTGCTGCTCCATGAGGTCGCCGGCCCCCTGGCCGAGACCACCCTTCTGGTCACGGACGTCCGCGGGATGTTCTCCGGCGGGACGCTCGCATCCGGCCGGGCGCAGGCCGAGGCGATGGCCGCCGATCCCACGGCACGCACGATCGTCGCCGACCCCTACGCCCTGAGCCCGGACCGGGACGCGGAGCCCGACGCGGATGACGAGGCCGACCTGAGCAGCGCCGTGCACCACCCCCAGCTCGGCTGGATCGCGCCGTTCGTGATGGGTCCGACCAACTCGCGGGTGGTCCGGCGCTCCAACGCGCTGGCCGGCTTCGCCTACTCGCGGCAGTTCCGCTACCAGGAGGCGGTGTGGTTCGGTGAGGGCCTGTCCGCCCGGGCCAAGGCCACGGGGATGACCGCAGGGCTCGGCGCCTTCGGGGCGGCAATGAACTTCGGACCATCACGGTCAGGCATCGGCAAGGTCCTGCCCAAGCCGGGCGAGGGCCCGAGCGCGGAGGAGCGTGCGGCCGGTCGCTTCACCATGGAGATCCACGGGTGGACCCCGCAGGGCGAGCACTACGTCTCCACCGTTGCCGCGACGGGCGATCCGGGCTACGCGGCAACCTCCGTGATGCTGGCGGAGTCGGTGCTGTTCCTGGCCTCGGGGAGCCCGGACCTCCCCGACCGGGCCGGCGTGCTCACGCCCGCAACCGGCCTTGGGCTGCCGATGATCGACCGGCTGCGCGCGGCCGGCATGACGTTCGAGGCCGGCCTCGCTCCCGAGCCGGAGCCGGAGGAACCGCCTGACGGGTCCAGGGAGGAGTCGGCTGACGGGTCCTCGGAGGAGCCCGCGGGCGAGCAGGGTGCGGCGGCGGATGCTGAGGGTGCGGGCGCCGCCGACGCCTCGGACCCGTCGATCTGACGCCACGGCTGCGCCTGCTCTGGTTGCAGACGGTCCGCGGCCCGTGGGCCGCGGAGGAGAACCTCGCCGTCGACGTGGTCGAAAACGGCCCGGACGCACGGCCACCGCCCCAACCTCGCCGCAGAAGTGGTGGATGGACAGGGGTCGCGGAAGGGATGGATCCACCACAACAGGTGCGAGGTTGGCGTCGACCCCGTGCGACCCGCGCAGAAACGACCACATCGAGTGCAAGGATCCGCACGGACCCGCCCTGGCGGCCTCGCGGACGCCGCACCTCCCTGGCCCTGCGACCCCTGCAGCTGCTCGCCCGGCCCCGCGGCCTGACGACCCCCAGCCCCGCGGCCCCGCAGCTTCTCGATCGCCCGGTCGGCAGGATGCCTATCCGACCGTGCGGGCCACGATCTCCTCGAGGACCTCGGACTCGCACTCCGTCCGCAACCCACGCAGGGCCGCATCGCGTGCTGCGAGCCGGCTGCCAGCCTGTTCGTGTCTCACGGCCAGGGCGAAGGCCACATCGCTGATCAGGGAGATCATCTCGTTGATGTGGATGTCCGCCCAGGGCAGCTCGCGACTGGCGACAGCGCCGAACGGCCTGCCTCGGACCAGGGACAGCGCCTTGGTGAGGTGCTCGGTGTCTGTGGGGTCCGCCAGCCCCAGTTCGGCCAGGCGCTGGAAGTCGGCCCAGTCGGAGCTCACCTCGTCGCGCAGGCGCAGCCGTCCACCGGACTCGGCGAAGGCCATGAGGTACGGCTCGCCCGCCTCTGTCCGGCCCAGCCAGGTACGGGTGCGCGAGATCATCTGCCGGCACGTCTGCGGGTTCGACCGGCGCCCCGGCCACAGCGCGCCCTGCAGCTCGCTGGGCCGGGCACCGGGGTTCAGCAGCACGAACGCGGCAGTCTCGGCGAGCCGGCCGATGCGCGTGGACTCGCACCTGCCGACGGCGTTCTCGACGAGGATCTCGCCGAGCAGCAGGACGCGGGGGGCGGCGTTGTCCGGATGTGAGTGCGGCTGGACCCCACCCGGTGCCGTCAGCCCGGAGTCCGGCTCCTCGGAGTCCGGCCGCTCGGCGTCCGGCTGCTCGGCGTTCTGCTCCTCGGCGTTCGGCTCCTCGGCGTTCTGCTCCTCGGCGTTCTGCTCCTGGGAGCCAGTTCCCCTGGCCTGCCAGGGCCCGGATTCGCCCGCGTTCACGCGCAAGTCGATGACCTCGGGTGGGCGAACGTCCGATGCCCAGAGCGCGCCCTGGCCGCTCCCCCTGGCGTCAAGGTCGTCGCGCCCGTGCGCGACCGGGTGCGCCCGAACCGGGCTGCGTTCCTGCGGGCACTCCGAGACGCCCCCGGCGCCGCCGGCGCCCGTCCCCGGGAGGTCAGCGGCCGAGAGGGCCTCGACGACGTCCGCAGTGGCCGTTCGGCTCAGCGTCTGCGGCGCGAGGCGCACCCGCTCGGGCAGCAGCACGGCCATCCCCGCCTCGTGGACGGCCAGGGTCGCCCCGGCGCCGGCAACAGGGCTGGTCGTGATCAGCGCGCAGCCGGAGCGGGGCGGGACCCGGACGTCGAGAGCCTGGTCGCAGAGCACGATGAGCGGCGGATCGGCGTTCGTCGTGTCGGCGTCCCTGGCGGCGGACATGACGGTCGTGAGGGCTGCGGCCAGCCGCGCTGGGTCGACCTCGACCGCGATGCCTCCTGCCTCGACTGCATCGGCGATCGCCGGATCGGCCAGGCACAGGGCACGCTCAGTCAGGGTGCTCGCCGGTCCGAAGGCCAACTCCGCAGCGAAGCCGTTCAGCACATCCGCTGTGGCCTCCAGCGGCCCGGTGATGGCCAGGGTCCCGACGGAGTCGAGGTTGAGCAGGACGGTGTCGGATCCGGCGAAGCCAAGGGTGACAAGGCTCGGCAGGGCGCGTGGGCCCTCGAGTGGCGGTTCCGTCAGCAATCCCGGCGACAGGACCCACCGCGTGTCATCGGAAGCGACGAAGGGGCCGACAGCTGGACCTGATGGCGTGGCGAGTTCCAGGACCACGGAGTCCGTACCGACACGCACGAGCCGGACGTCGGGCAGGGGCCGACCGAGGGCCTCGGCCTCCTGCGCCAACTGGACCAGCGCTCGCTCGAACACGTCGATGCCCGGCTCGCGCACGGCCGTCCGTGCCGCCCGCTCGACCTGCTGTGCCCCTGGTGCGGGGACCGGCATCCGCTCGCCCGGTCGCCGATGCCGCTGGAACTGCCGCCGACGACGGGCCAGCTCGGCACCGACCCCGGCCAGGAGCAGTGCGGCAGCCGCACCACCAGCGGGAAGCAGGATCGCGGGGCCTGCTGCTGCGGCAGTGGGGTCGACCGGTTCGTCAACGGATGCCGGGGAGGTGGGGGCCGCGGGTGTGGGCGCTGCAGGCGTGGGCGCCGCAGGTGTGGGGGCCGCAGGCGTGGGGGCCGCAGGCGTGGGCGCTGCAGGCGTGGGCGCCGCAGGTGTGGTGGGGGCGCCGCAGGCGTGGTGGGAGCGCCGCAGGCGTGGTGGGAGCCGGAGGCGTGGTGGCGGGCGAGGCTCCGACTGGGCTCGTCGCCTCCGCGTCGTCCCTGGGAGTTGCGGCGGCACCCTCGCCCGCGGAATCCGGTACCTCCTGGCCTGGTCGCGCCACTCGATCCAGGGTCGGGACCCCGGCTGTGTCGACCGTCGCCGACGGAGCGGGGGTTGCCGGAGCGGACATCGCGGCCTGAGGCGGGGAGGCCAGCGGGGCCCTGTCGATCGGGGCCATGACCGCGGCCGCAGGATCGCCATCCCCCGACCGCGCGGCGGGCCCCGCAGCATTCCCCTCCGGGCTCGGGTTCCCGGGCTCGGCGGCGCCATCCAGCCCGTGCTCCGCCCCGGGGATCTCGAGGACCCAGCCCGGCAGGATCAGATCCGGATCCACGAGGCGGTGCCCATCGGGCTGAAGATCGCCCCGATTGACCGCGGCGATCTCGTCGTAGCGGGTCGGGTCCCCGAGCTCGACCTCGGCAATGTGCCAGAGGGTGTCCCCGCGGATCACGTGGTGCCGGTCGGGACGGCCTGGATCGACCACGGCGTCCACGGGCAGGGAGAGGCTCCATCCGGGGTAGATGCGACCGTCGTCGCGCAGCGACCGACCGTCCGGCTGCTCGACACCGCGGTTCAGCGCCACGATCTCGACGTAGCGCTCGCCCGAGCCCAAGTACTGCTCGGCGAGCATCCACAGGGTGTCGTGGCGCTCGGTGGTCACGCTGGGCGCGGCCGGCGTAGTGCGCGGCGAGTCAGAGGCAGTCCCACCCGCTCGTACCTCGCGCGCCGTGTGGCGGATGCTGCCGACATCGATCCCGTCCTCACTGAGGGCAGCGGCCGCGACTGCCGCGGCGAGTCCAGCACCTGCGGAGTGGCCGACGGCAAGGGGAGAGCCGGCCTCGCTGCCCGAGGCGAGGCTGCCCGAGGCGAGGCTGCCGGGGGCGGTGGCTGCCCGAGGCCAGCCTGCCGGGGGCGGGGACCGCGGTGTCACGGATCACCGCTGGTCGGTCTGCTGGAGCAGCCAGACGCACCGTCGGCCCGGAGGCAGTGGCGGCGCCGACGGCTGGACCTGACCCCGCGGCCGGCGCCGCACTCGCCGTTCACCGGCGATGCCCCCATCGCAGGAGCGCCTGCCGTGGTGCTCAGGGTCACCAGGATCGCGGCCACCAGGACGGCGGCAAGGCGCTGCGGCGCGGCCATCCCGGGCAGGGCAGGCGTGGGCACCCGTCGAACGGCAGCCCAGGCCTCCACCCCGATGCTCAGGACCATCACGGCCCACGCCGCCCAGGCCACGCCGAGGATCCCGAGCAGGAGCAGGCGCCCGTCGTCGGCGTGACCCCAGGCCGCGGGAGCCAGCGCCCCGAGGTCGATGGGGAGGGCCTGAGTCAAGGTGACCAGCACGAACGGGACGAGCACGAGGAGGACCGCGAGGGCCCCCAGCGCCCCCAGGGCGCGGAGGATCTCCCGCGCCCCACCTCCCTGTTGATCGATCTGGGCCGTCATTGACGAACTCCCCTCACAGAGTGGATGAGCGCCACCTCGGCGCTGCCGTGGACGGTGAAACCAGGAACCCCGATCAGGCCCAGGAAGACGGTCGGCGACGAGATGGTCGTGGTCACGGCGATGCCCGATCCGCCATCGACGACTCGGGCCGAGCCGGACACCCCGGACGCCCTCAGGTAGGACTCGGCGGCGACGAGTGCGGGCCGGCGGTCCACGGTGACGCCGCTGCCCTCGAGGACGGCGGTGAGGTCGAGCGCCTGCCCGGCGGCGCGGGCCGCCTCTGCGGCCAGCCGGTCAGCCCGCTGGACGGCCCGCACCTTGGCGCCGCCGTCGACCACCAGGCCGGCAAGGGCGAGCAGTCCGACCATGGCGATGGCCACGAAGAGCGTGACCGCGCCCCGGTCCGACCGCTCCTGGGACGACAGCCGGGACCTGGCCGCGGCCCACGTGGCGGCGATCACGATCGGCCCCGGAACCGGTCGATCGGACTGGTCATCTCCGCCGTCACCGTGCGTTGGCCGGGCATGCCGGGGACGGCGACGTCCCCGAGCGGGACCGCGCAGCGCACGCTGACCGTCACGCTCGACGGCGAGCCAACCTCGACCGCGAACCCG
This sequence comes from uncultured Actinomycetes bacterium, assembly GCA_963700395.1. GTDB lineage: Bacteria > Actinomycetota > Actinomycetes > S36-B12 > CAIYMF01 > Prado023. The sequence goes on from CAVOXI010000002.1 coordinate 191,719, forward strand.
CGGACATCCACGGAGCTGGTCAGCGGTTGGCAGGTGACGCCCTGATCGCGCAGGGATTCCCGCGCGGCCCGCTCGGCGGCGGCCTGCGCCGCTCGCGCATCGCGGGCAATCGACGCCGCCCGTGCCGCCGACACCGCAGCCTGCTCCACGGCACTCCCCGAGGTCGAGATCCGACCGGCCACGATCACCAGCCCGAGCAGGGCCAGCAGGGCAGGGGCCAGGATCGCGAGCTCGATGGTCGCCGAACCGCGCTCGGTCGCCGGAGCCCCGGTCGCGGGTCGCCGAGACCGCGGTCGGTCGCCGGACCCCGGTGGGTCGCCGAAGCCCGCTCACGTGCGCCCGCGCCCAGGCCCGTCATGGCGCCGTGTACCGCTCGATCGGGCCCTCTGCGTGCTGGCGAACCGGGAGTCCTGGGACGCCGGGGAGCACGCTCAGGGCGCGGCCGGACACCTCGACGCGCAGGGTCGCTGCGGTCGCGCTCGACGTGACTGCGCTCCCCAACAGCGAGTCCCCCGCGGTCGCATCGAGGAACGACTCGGCCCGCTGACGGCCCGCCTGAGCGGGCGCACCGTACGCGCGCCCGGCGGCGACGCCCTCCTGCGCCGCGCCCAGCGCGAGGCTGCGGGCGTAGGACCACAGCCCGACCTGGATGATCGTGAACACGACCAGCAGGAGGACAGGGGCCAGGATCGAGACCTCGAGCGTGGCGGAACCGCGATCCCGTCGCGGCATCAGTTGATCTGGTCGGTGCGCGACTTCACGGCCGCGGTCAGGGTGGCGACCAGCAGGGTGGCGACGGTGATCAGGCCCAGCACGAGGATCACCAGCTCCAGGGTGCTCGCGCCCGCCTCGGTGCCGCGGTTCTCCCAGCCGCTGCGCAGGCGCCCGGTCAGCGCGCCCAGGACGGTCAGGGTGGTGGTCAGGACTGCATTCATCATCTCTCCAATGGGTGGGATTGCGACTAGCCGAAAAGGATCCGCCAGAAGGCGGGGAAACCGAGGAGTGCCATGAACGCGACACCGAGCAGGGCCACTGGGATCGACATGCGCTCGCTGGCCTCGTTGGCCGCCGTGACCTCGGACTGGAGCAGCCACGTGCGCAGGGAGGCGGCCCGGGCGCGCAGGGTGGGCAGCACTGCGGCGCCGTCCTCGCCGGACAGCCGCATGATGTCGGCGACGTCGCCCAGCTCCGGGACGCCCAGCTGCTCGGAGAGCTCCGACAGCTGCTGCCACGGGGTGCGACCCTCCAGCCGGGCGCGCAGCAGGGCGTCTCGGATGTGCCCGAAGCCAGGACCGTCGCCGATTGCCGCAGCTCGCTCCAAGGACTCGACCGCGCCTGCGTCGGCCGCCCGTTCGAGTGCGACCAGCTCGAGGTAGACGCAGACCGTCCGACGCATCTGGACGCGGGCGGCCGCGGACCGACGCCGGAGCTCGACCTCCGGCAGGAACGACATCCCGATCGCCAGCCCGACGGCAGCCGCGACCGGGACCACCACCGGCAGGGCCAACCCCGCGATCGACAGGATCGACGTGAGCAGGACAGGGAAGGCCAGTCCCACGGATGCGTACCCCATCTTCTCCACGGCCATCCGGGTCGGGGTCGTGCCGGTGATTGCCAGGTCCGCGCGGTGCCGGTCCAGGTGCAGCGCCAGGGCAACCCGAGCTGCCGCGCGGCTCAGCGCGCGGTCCAGCGCACCCGAACCCTCGTCGGGCATCGCGGTCACGCTCGCCCCCGACAGCCGGGCAACTCCCGCGGCAAGGTCCGGGACCGGTGCGCGGAGACCGGCAACGACGAGGGTCACCCCGAGCCCGACGAGGGCCCCGGCGAGAAGCATCCCGGTCATCCGTCGGCCTCCTGGCCACCGAGGATCCGGGCCGGGCGCGTGCTCCTCGTCATGGAGTGCATCCACCACAGGGCGGCCCCGAAGAACCCCAGTGTCACCGCCAGGACGACCTGCCCGAGAAAGGTGCCGTACGGGCCGGTGTACCCGCGGTTCAGCAGCCCTGCGGCGATGATCATCATGGTGATGACGGTGACGGCGCGGGCAGTGGTGCGCGGCTTGGCACGGTCGGCCTCGATGCGGCGGCGGGCCGCGACCTCCTCACCCACGGAGTCGGCGATCGCCGTCAGCGCGGCGGCAACTCCCGGGCCACGCCTGCGGGAGGCGAGGATCAGGGAGGCCACGACGAGGTCGGCCGTCGGATCGTCGAGGTCGTCGGCGAAGAAGCGCAGGGCGGACTCGGTCGGCGTGCGCGCGGCGAGCCGGGCGGCGAGCGTGGCAACCTCCGCGTCGATGGCGGCGGGGGCGGTCCGTGCGGCCGTCTGGATCGCCTGCTCGAGGCCAACTCCGATCGCCAGCACATCGGCAAGGCGACGGGTCCACTCCTCAACCGCCTCGACCCGGTCGATCTGCGCCTCGGCGCGAGTGCCGGCCCCGGACATGGCGGGCAGGCCGAGGAGCGCGGCCGCTGCCCCCACCCCGAGGGCGGGCCAACCGGTGAGCACCCACACCACGACAGCGATCCCAAGTGCCCCGGGCCAGCGCAGGGTTGCCCAGGACCAGTCGCCACGACTCGCCGGGGAAACGCGCGCCCGTGGTTGCCAGCCGATTGCCGCGGCGATCATCAGGGCGATCCCCGCCGCGGCAACGAGCGCGGCAACCCCCGCCAGCACCTGTGCCGCGGTCATCGTCGGGGCCTGATCGTTGCCGGCCTCATAGCGCAGCCCTGCGCACCGCGCGGACCGGGTCCAGGTGCGGTGTGTCGAGCAGCGACGGGTCGAACCCGGCAGCCACCAGGTCATCCAGGCAGTGGGGGTGGTGGGCGGGGATGGCGTGCCCGTCCCGGCCGGGGGTGAACACGGTCGTGACGACCGGGCGCCCGGCCTCCCCGACGCCGTCCACCTCGATGACCTCGGCAACGAACCGCTGACGGGCGCCGCCACGCTCGGCGTCGTGACGCAGCGACAGGTGCACGATGAAGTCGATCCCGTCGGCGGCGGCCCGGTACGCGAACGAGTCGGTCATCCCACCGCCCTGCTCCAGGCAGAGGTTCACGATCCGGTCCAGCGCCTTGGTCGCCGTCCGGGCGTGCAACGTGCACATCGAGCCGTCGCCGACGCTCATCGCGTTGAGCATCGGGATCACCTCGGGACCGCGGACCTCGCCGACGATCACCCGACGCACGTTCATCCGCAGCGCATCGACGACCAGCTCCGAGAGGCTCACCTCCCCCGACGCCCGCCCGGACGCATCGCGCTCCGAGGACCCGATCCGCGCCTCCATGGCGACCACTCGCGGATGGCGCTCGGTGAGCTCGTGCAGGTGGAGCTCGTACTCCCGCTCGATGGTGGCGAAGCGCTCCATCGGGGAGAACTCAGCTGCCAGCGCCCTGAGCATGGTCGTCTTGCCGGCGTTCTGGGCGCCCGTGACGATGACGTTCTTGCCGGCACGGATCGCAGCCCCGAGCAACTCCGCCACAGCCCGCGACATCGAGCCCCACTCCACCAGCTGGTCGAGGGAGACGTCGCGCACGCGGTGCCGGCGGATCACCACCACCGGACGAGGGGTGACCCACGCCATGGCCGTCAGCCGCGAGCCGTCATCGAGGCGGAGGTGCAGGCTCGGGCTGGCGGTCGAGAACGAACGCTCGGCCTGGCCGGTGCGGGTCACGAGCGCCTGGATCAGCTCGACGAGCTCGGCGTCAGAGGTGGCGACCGGCTCGGCGCGTACCTCGCGGCCGTCTGCGTAGGCGATCCAGACGTTGTCGTACCCAGTCACTTCGATGTTCTCGATCGACGGGTCGTCGATCAGGGGCTGAAGCCGGCCCATGCCGAAGATCGCGTCCATGACACTGTCAGCGATCGCGAACTCCTCGTCCACCGTCCAGTGTCGCTGGCCCGCGTGGACTCGATCCCGCGAGCGCGTGACCAGGACGTCGGTGAGCAACGTGCGAGCCAGCTCACGGCGGGAGCGCGGGTCGGCGACCGGCGATTCCCGCAGCCGGACCGCGAGGGCGTCGGACACCTCACGGCGGACCTCGGCGACCAGGGCGTGATCGACCTCCGCCGGACGCGTCGTCCGCACCCGCGACGCGGCATCCCGAGGGTCCTGGGCGGGGCGGGTGTCGCGTGCCTCAACAGAATCCCGCGCGGCAACCGGCGGTGCCGCGGAGACCGTCGGGCTTCCGGGCTCAGCCGACGCCAGCAGGCGGACATGGTCGGCCAGAGGGAAGGATGCGCGGACATCGGAGGGTGCCATCAGCGGTCCTCCCTCGATGCCGAGAGCACCGCGAGGTCCTCGCCCGCGGGGGGAGCCGGCAGGTGCAGGTCCGCCCGGGAGATCGCCAGCGCCCCGACGTGGCTGGCGACGCGAAGCACGCTGCGTGCGTACTCGCTGCGCTCGAAGCCGCGCCCGGGGCTCGCACCTTCGGAATGCACACGGGCGGCGGCCGCGTCGAACGCGATGGCGCCCACCAGCGGCGCCCCGACCGCGGTACCCACCTCCGCAGGGCGATAGGGCGACGCTGCGTCCACGACGACAAGGTGCAGGGGCACACCAGCCAACGGCCAGGCAGCCGTGAACCGATGGGCCGCCATCACAGAGGCCAGCGTGGGGCGAACAAGCAGGAGGGCGAGGTCGCTCTCGGCCAGCCACGCCGCGCCAGCTCCCGCCCGGTCGACTCGACCGGCATCCACGAGCACGTCCGCTCCCGAATGATGAAGTGCGCCGCGAAGCTCCGACAGGACGTCCCAGGCGAGCGGCAGCGCAGCAGCACGGGCCTCGTCCGGCACTCCCGGCAGCACCCGCGCGGAGCCGTCCGCGCGCAGGCGGATCGACGACGAGTCGAGGGCGTCGAGCGCGTCCCTGCCCCGCGCGGTGGCCAGCGGAAGGATGCCCGCACCTGTCGGAACCGCTCCACGCAGGACGCCAGCGGCAGTGTCCCCGCCGATCGCGTCGGCATCCACGAGAAGCGCGCTGCGACCTGGGTGGGCCGTGGACCACGCCATCGTGAGCGCCACCGCCGCAGTGGTCACGCCGGGCGAACCCTTCGCGCTGAGGAGGCTGACGGTGGCCATGTCAGTTCCCGCTCGGCTCGACAACGACAGCAACGTGACCGTTGGCTGCGGCCACCGCCAAGGCCGGCCCGTCGGCCGCGGTGGTCGTCACGTCGACGACCGTCACCCCATTGATGTCGACGGGGCCGACTCGCACCACCGTGGCTGCGATCGAACTGGCAGCCATGACGGCTCCTGCGTCCTCGCCGGCGGCCTCGGAGTCGACCGCGAGGATCAGGTCGCCCGCGCGCAGACCACCTGCGGGCATCCGCTCAGCCGGCACGGCGATCGGCACCAGGACCCGCCCGGGGCCGGGTTCCCCCTCGGGCTCGAGCATGGAAGCGGTCAGCAGCATCCCGGGCGACAGCGCCGTGGTGGCCACCTGACCCACGACGGTGTCCCGCTCGGCTCCGGGGAGCACGTCGACCCCAGGATCCACGGACACCCGCGCGATGGTGATGTCATCGGCGGTCAGGACCTCGCCGTAGGCCACGTCGGCGCGGACCGCGAGCACCTCCTGACGCTGGCCGGCAGCACCGACCAGCCACACGACGGTCAGCGCCCCCAGGGCGGCCAGCAGGGCGCCGAGGCCCACCAGCCACGGACGACGACGGCCGTGCACGGGGGCAAGTCCGGCCACGCGGGCGTCCATGCCCGAGATGGCCCCAGCGGTCTTGTCGGGGCCGGCCTGTGCGCGCCCACGCAGGGATCGTTCGGCCGAGGGCGTGGTGGTCATGGTCGTTCCCCTGGGATCAGCACCGGGAGCCTCCGGCGCGACTGACGGGGCGATGCCGGCAGCTGACGGCAGAGGGCGCAGCACACTGGACGAACCATGACGCCTTCCCCCGTACCGGCGACCAGGCACACCCGGCATACCGTCCGACAGGCCGCATAACGCGCCTGTCGGGAAAAATGGACATCGATATGGTAAAGGACGCCAGTCGAACCCCAAAACCGCGTTGCTGTCGAGGGTTTCCGCGCGGTGGTCGTCACGAGTCACCAGTGACCTGTGCGGAACCTGTGGGAACCGGACCCGTGCCGGGCCCGTACCGGGACCGGTGCCGGGCTGCTCACGCGATGGCCCCGAGTCGCGCGTCCCATCCGGCCAGCCACGAACCCGGGCCGTCACCCCAACGGACAGTCGTCGAGCGCACAGCCGCACGAACGGCAGGGTCGTCGGTGACCCAGGACCCGTGCTGGACCGCGAGCGCCAGAACCCCCGGCCACCCACCGCCGCCCAGCAGCAGCGCTGCCAGCCGTCTCGCCTGCCACTCCGGGACCCCGAGGCGCAGCGACACCCACCGCCAGCGCGTGGTCGGTGAGCCCGACCGCGCGGGCATTGCGTGGTCGGCCATGATGGCGATCGCGTCCTCGGCCTCCGCCCGCTCCCATCCGGCCAGAACAAGCATCTCGAGGACGGCCGAGACCAACGGGCCGGGATCCTCCGGAAGGGCGCAGGCGGTGTCGGCGGGCTGCCACCCAACGTCCATGAGGGCCTCGAGCGACAGGCTCTGGGTCGCGATCTCCGGCGTCGCGCGTTGCGCCACTGCGGGGGCGTGACCGCTCAGGGAGGGTCCCGCCCACTGCGTGTCGACGCGCCCCGGGGAGGCGTTCCCCGGCAAGGCGTTCCCCGGCAGGACTGGGGCGACGGGGCGGGGGCCCGCATGGCGAGTGAACCCGCACTCGGCGGCGACCGCTCGGCGGACCGCCACCCAGACCATGCCGCCTGGATTCTCCGCGGTGCGCGCGGTGGGTCGCCGCAGCGCATCCCACGCCGCCTCCCAGCCTGAGGCCTCCGCCTGCTCGGCGGCGGGCCCGCGCAGACCTGACCGCCGGACCACAGGGACGACCACCGCCGAGCGGACGTGGTCGAGGAGCTGCCTGCCGGCAGCGCTGTCCCATCCGTCGAGGTCGACGCGGTGCAGCGAATCGCGCAGGAACTGGGGTGTGAGGTCCATGGCGGCCCTTCGTGTGAGGTTGACCGCCGATCGACTCGCGGCCAGTGCGCTGCACGGTGTCAGCGCGCCATTGCCGCAACCGTTGCCATGCCCGGGCGACCACCCCAGGTGACGACCGCGGCTGACCTGGCCGTGACCATGCAACCGCCTTCTGACCTGCGATGTCAGCGTGCCGGACGGCTGGCAACAACTCGCCCCGAGCGGACAGATCCCGGCATCGCCCCGGCATCGCCCCGGCATCGCCGCCGCCGAGTCGGGGGTTCGTGAGGAGCCGGCAACGCGAGGGCATCCGGCGCACGTTGCCCGGCAACAACCCCCGCCCGGCCCCGGCCCGCGGCACTGCCGATGGCCCCCACCCGCGCGCACTGATGCAGATGACGGCCCGTCACAGCCGGCCGACCCACCATCGAGAGGACCCTCATGACGCCGCCCCTGTCAGCCCCCGGAACGGGACTGATCTCCGACCTGCCCGCCACGCATGCGGGGCTCTGGACTGCCATCACGATGACCCACGAGGTTGCGATGCACCTGGCGGACATGAGCGATCCTGCGTCCTCGGAGCGCCTGCACGCGATCGCCCAGGCCTGTGCCGACGCCGCTGAGAGCCTCGCGCAATCCTGCGCGGACACGCTCGAACCGACGCGCGACCTTCCGTCCCCGTGGATCCCCGGCCCCGAGCGCCTGCCCCTGGTCAGCGCGTTGGCCAGCACCTGCATCGACCTCGCCGTCGAGCTGCTGGCCAACGAGGAGGAACCCCTGACCCCGGTCGAGGTCCTGGCCGTCACCCGGGCCGTCACGGCGCTGTGCGCCGCCCGCAGCCTCACCGAGGCGGGCGCCGAATGAGCACCAGCCCCGCGCCTGCCCCCGCCCGACTGGCCCCGACCACCTACGCACAGCTCACCGCCCAGGCCGCCCGGTGCATCGCTCGAGCCACGGCCATCGCCGCCTCGCAGACGTCTGGCGCACGCCGGACGAGCGCCTCGGACATCAGCGCCCATCAGGACCTGGCCGCCGCGCTGGCCCACCTCGGCGAGGCGCTGACCCGGCCACTCGCCCCGATCGCAGTTGCTCCGCGGCGTCGGCGTGGAGGTCCCGATGCCCGACTCCTGCGGGCATTGGAGCCGGTTGCCCGGGCCCGAGACTGGAGTGAGCCACGCCCCGTGGATGGGCCGGGAGCGGCCCTGGCCGAAGCCGCCCTCCTGATCCGGTCGGCGGCTGACCTGTGGGCGACGCACCACTCGCTGGACGGCCGCCCACGCAGCCCCGAGGCCTCGCGAATGCGCCACCCCGCGACGCTGGGCGCGGCCTCCAGGGAGTGGCGGACACTCGTGGCCCTCGCTGCCGACGCAGCGGAGGCGATCGGCCGAGCACTGCTCGGGCACAGGAGTCAGCGAGTCCGCCCTCGCAGATCTGCGCCGGTTCCCCCGCCCGCGCATCGAGGCCGGGGTGCCGGCGGCTCGCGAAGGGCTCCTCGACCTGACCGTCGCGCGGCCCGGCATCCGGCGTGGGCAGCTCCCCCTCGACGAGCTCTCGGATCGCGTCGCACGGCTGCGCCACCTGGCGTGGACCCTCGCCGAGGTCGGAAGCGCCCCCGCCACGGTGCAGGGCAACCTCGCCGCGATCAGCATCTCGCTGCACATGGCCGCTGCGAAGGCACACCGGTCGCTGGCCGAGCATGCGCCCACCCGCCAGGCACGTGCTCGCCACGTCGACGCCGCCGCGCAGGCCGAGGAGGCGGAGATGCGCTGGCGGGAGGTTGCTGCGCACGTCCAGGCACTGCGCACACCGCACCCGAGCGCCCACCCGATCCAGATCGAGCGGCTGGACATCGAACGCCTGCTGAGCCGGGCCGTCCCGAGCGGGGTACCGCTGGCAAGGCCGGAGGTGGGCTGGGCCCTGAGCCGCATCGCCGAGTCCTTCACCGAAGTGGCCGAGCACAACGCCACCGCGCTCCGGGCCGCCCAGGACCGGGGCGACCTCCTCCTGGTCGGGCGAGCGATCCCGACCGACGCGCTGTCCCGGCGGCCGGACCTGCTGCAGGCACGCCTCACGGGCCAGGTCATCCCGGCCCCCACAGCCATGATCACGCGGCTCGAGTCCAGCTACCGCGCCATCAGCCGGCACGGGCAGCGGGCGGCAGAGGACTCCCCGGACGTCTCACCCCCGGCGGCGTGAGCGGACTCGCACGCCTCCGACGGGACCTCCGACCCGGCACAACGACCCGATTCGAGGGCCAGACGCCTCTCAAGTCACGGCGCCGGCGCGGCGATGCCCCAAGCGACGGCGATTGCCGCCCTTCCCCATCCGATTGGACGCCCCATGCCTCTGCCTCGGCCTCATGCGCGCACCTGGTCGCCCTCCGGGGTTCGGGCGGGCATCGCGCTGGCGTTGCTCACCATGGTCGCGCTCGTGGCTGGGGGGCGTCCCCGGCCAGCGCTGCGCCCGCACCGGTGCGTCCCACCCAGGTGTCAGCGGTGGGGCTGGACTCGGCGGCCGTCGTCAGCTGGCGCAAGTCATCGTCGAAGAAGGTCCGCGCCTACCAGGTGCGCTCGTCCAAGAACGGCGGGAAGTCCTGGTCGGCGCCCCGACGCACCAAGGGCACCTCGTTGCGGATCAACGGACTACGCAATGGTGCGGCCTACACTTTCAAGGTGAGGGCACTGTCCAAGTCCCGGCACAGCCGCTGGTCACGACGTTCCGCCCCTGTCGTCGCGGCAGCGAGGACGGCCTCCTCCACCGGCAAGGTCTCCGGCGTCTACTGGACCGGATGGAACCCGGAGCCGGGCCTCGCGGCGCTCCCCGGAGGCTTCAACCTCGCGTACCTGTTCGCAGCGCACAACAGCACAGGCGGCCGCGTCACCTGGGACTACGCCCGCCCGACGGGCATCGAGACCGTCCGTGCCCGGGGCATGAAGGTACTGCTCTCGACTGGGGGGGCCGGGTCGGGGATCTCCTTCGACTCGCGTGGGACCAGCACCGAGTTCGTCGACTCCATCGAGGCGATCAACGCCTCCTGGGGCGGCACCCGCAGCGCACCCGCCTTCGACGGGGTGGACCTGAACACCTTCGAGGCCTCGGCCGTGCCCAACACCAGCGAGTACCTGTGGATCGCCCAGGAGCTCAAGCGTCGCTTCGGCGCGCAGTTCCTGATCACCTGCCCGCCGGCGCCGTGGAAGCAGGCGGACCGGGACTTCGCCAGGACCATGCTCGCGGCCGGCGCCATGGACTACGTCGCCCCCCAGTACTACGACGGCCCGGGCCTGTCCGACCCGACGTACATCGCCTCCTCGGTGCGCACCTGGATCACCGACATCGCGGCAGGGGACGCCAGCAGGGTGGTCATCGGATTCGGGATCTCCCCCGGCTCCGCCAACTACTCCACCACCGCCCAGGTCGCCCAGGCCTGGCAGCAGGTCGAGGCCGAGTTCCCGGCGATCCGTGGGGCCTTCGTGTGGAGCCACAGCGGCGACGCCGCGAACGGCTGGGGATTCGCGACGGCGATCTCGCCGCTGATCCTCTCCTGACCCCGCGCCTGGGGGTCGGTCAGTCGCAGGGCTGGCCGCGCACGGGCACTCCGCCGCCGGAGTAGGTGCGCATCTGTGCGGCGGTGATCGAGGTCCACCCGGAGAAGGTGCCCGTGGCGGGGTCCCACGTCACGGCCAGCGGCGACCACGTCCCGGACTCGCCACGGTACTCGAGCTGCCCTCCCGCGTCGGTGAGTCGGCCGCGCACGGTGAACCACTCGCTGTAGAACGCGCCGCCGGTCCCCGCGACATCACCGTCCCTCACGTTGAGGACGAGGAAGGACCCAAGCGTGGGATTGGTGCCGCTCAGGTCGGACACGAGGTACAGGCACTTCCCCGCCGGAAGCAGGCACGCGGGCAGCGAGTCCCGCTGACCTGTCGGGTGCTGGGTCCTGCCTTTCGGGTGGTAGATCTTGACCCAGTCGACGTCCCCCAGGCGCCTCAGCGTGGGCAGGATCGAGTCGGCGATCGTGAAGCTGCCAGTACCCGTGCACCCACCGGTCAGCCGCAGCCGGGCGACGCCCCTGGAGATTGTCGGGGCCGTGAACCCGGTCGCCCCGGAGGTGACCAGTCGAAGCCCGTCCGCCTGCTCCGCCAGCGTGGGACCCGCGAAGATCCGGTCCAGCAGGCCGGTTGCCGCACCCCCGTTCGGGACCGGCCGACGCACCGTCACCCTCGCGGACCTGCCGGCTGCGACGTCACTGTCCATGAACGTGACCCGCCGGGTCGTCCAGGAGAAGTCGGTCGAGACGTCGATCGCGATGCGCCCAGGGTTGGTCAGGCGGTGCACGCGGAAGGGCATCTTCCTGGCCAGCCCGATCCCCATCGTGACGACGGCCTCGAAGTCACCCGCCCCGCGCAGTGCCATCACGTTCGGCAGGGCGAACGCCTGGTCGAGGGCGACCGTCGGCGCACCGTCCTCGAAGTGGGCCTGTGCGCCCTTGAGCTGAACCTGGATGATCGCCCGCCCGGGCACCGGGACGCGCTTCCCCGAGCCGTCGCCGATCAGCTTCGGCACGAGGGCGACGTTGGCTCGGGGAGCCTTCCTGGTGTCGAACTCGAGCACGAAGCGGTCATATCCCGGATGGTGTGCGGCACGGATCGCGACGATCGTCGACACCGAGGTGGCAGCGGCCCGCTCCGACGCGACAGTGCCCGCGTCCACGGGCGACCCCGGCACGGCCAGCACCAGGGCAAGGGATCCGACAGCCGCGACGATGCCTCGGACCCACGATTCACGCGACCACATGGCAGCCCCCTCAACCGGGTGCCGAGCCCGCCAACGGGTTCGTTGCGCCCCCCGGACAGTTCCATCATGGTCCGCAGGCCGTGGTCAGGGGAAGGACCGAACGACCTCACCCCGTGCCGGCCGCACTCCGTCCCGCGGCACTGTCGAAGCTGCGCCACGCGCGGTGGAAGGGGTTGCGACCGGCCCGCGTCGGCGCAGCGTGCCCGACCTGGTCGAGCCATCGGGTGTACGCGTCCGCCGACTCCGCGAAGGCCCACTGCGTGCACTGCACCCGGTCCTCGACACCGCCGCGCACAGCACTCGCCGCCGCGCGGTCGATGCGCGCCTGGAGGTCCCGCCGGTCGGCGTCGATCAGCCCGCGCAGCCGGGCGTAGTCCAGCAGGACGGTTCGGTGCAGATCCTCGTGATCCCACCAGAGCGTTCCCGGCGCGTAGGTCCCGTCGGGCGCGGGGCCGCGGTCGGGCAGCCCTGCCGCGTCCACGGCGTCGAACCAGACCGGTACGCGCAGCGACAGGCACGGCGCGGCAGTGCCTGTGACCCAGTGCGTCGCCTGGGCGCCGCCGGCCTGGGCGCCCCGGCCGGGGCGCCGCCGGCCGGGAGCTCGGAGATCCACGACCCGGTTGTCTGGGAGCCCCGGACCGGGCCGAACCCGGCGTGCATGCACACGGTCGCCCCGACGAGGCCACCCACCGGATGATCGGACGGTCCCCAGGCGGACTGCCCCTCCGCGCGAGCTCCATGGTCGGCGAGCAGCTCCCAGGCCGCGGACACGTCCACGCGGCCGCGGGCCGCCGACAGCGCATCGTTCGTTCGGCACTGCCGGGTCCTGGCGTCACTGAACCTCGTGTAGATCCGGTCGCTGTAGTCGGCGGCGAAGTCGAAGTCCTCGGGGCCGGTGCACCACCTGGCCGCGACGGCGCGATCGACCAGGCCCGCTGAGGACCTGTCGAACTCGTGGCCGATCGTGATCGCATTCGAGATCGACCCGGAGACCTCGACGCGGCGTGCCGCCCAGTCCCGGCCCGCCGTCTCGAGGACCCACGCCTGCGAGGGATCCGCGACCAGGAAGCTGTTGTGGTAGCGGAAGTCATGGGTGTGCCCGCAGTTGCCGCCCTGACCGTGCTCTTCGAGGAGGTCGGTCATGACCGTGACCGCGGCGTCCGCCGTGTCGGCGCGCTCGAGCCCCAACCGCAGGAGGTCCATCCCGATCAGCCCGGGTTCCTTCTCGTACGGGACCTTGGTGAACACGGCCTCGTTGCCGATCACGACGCCATGGGCGTTGGCGCCCATCTCGGCGCCCCAGATCCAGTAGGGCTTGCCCAGCAGGACGGCGTTCGTGCGCGCCACCTGGGGGATCGTGATGTACGTGCACGCGACCTGCGCGCCGGGCTCGTGCTCACCCGCTGGGACGTGCACCACCTCGTGGGCCTCGTTGGGCTCCCGGTCGCTGTTCTTGGCCAGGATCACCGACCCGTCGCGGGTCGCGTCAGCCAGGGCCACGAACGTGTCGCACATACCCCCATCATGCGCGTGCGAGCCGCGCCGCGTCCCGCCGGTGGGGGCAGGACCAATGCCTCTACCGCACGGCTCCTGCACCTCGAAAGGCTGGTCCTGGGACGGGAGTCCTGCACGTGGAGATGGGGATGATCCGCCGTGCACGGCATGCGTGATCGTGGCGTCGAGGGAGCACCTGCGCTCCTCCGCACGAACCCGGCTGGCCCAGTTCCTCGCGCCGGCGCCCGCGCCTCCTCACGCCCATCGCCCCACATGGCGGACACCTGCAGTCCTCGCCCGTCCCCAGTGAGAGGAGACGTTCACCATGAGACGACCCATCGCCCTGCTCGTCGGGGCACTCGTGGCCGTCGGCTCTGACGCTGACACCTGCACCACGCGCGGCGGCGGACATGCCCATCACCGGCGACGACTGGAGCATGATCCTCAGCATCCGCAACACGTCCTGGAGCGAGTTGTTCACCACCGACTTCCTCTGTGCCAGGACCTGCCCATCGAGCTGACGGTCGCCGCCCCTGCCGGTCGGACCTGGAGCCTCGCGGGCACATCACCGGGGCGCAGCGACCGTGAGCCTGGCCGTTCGACCTCCGGGGACCGGCACCGGACGACTCCTTCCCGATCACGGGTGTCCACATCTGCGAGCACTTCAACGGCTCCCGATGCACATCCCGACGGCTTGTAGGACCTGACTGCAGTGGCACGCGTTCCCAAGGACACGCCAGTGCCGAGTTCGCCGTCCATCGCCACCTTCGCGGTGGCAAGATGCGCCAGTTCCATGCAGTGCTGCAGGGCTACAGCAACCATGACTCCGCACGGTGTCAGCGCCTTCACGGGTCGGGTGCTCCAATGGCAGGGCATGGTCGGAGGCGGGTTCTACCGCCCCGCGACCGGTGGTGCAGTTGTCCTTGAGCAACTCGCCAGCGGCACGTGGACCAAGGGCTCCGACGGCGTGTGGACCGGTGGACGGCTGCGTTCTGCCTCCGCGGGCAGCGATCCTGCCGATCGGCACCTACGTCCGGATCCAGGTACACGGGCGACTTCTCGGTCGCGGCGTTGGAGAGCATCTCAGGTCCAGGTATGGCCGCCCCGAGCCCACGCCATGCCAGTCCTGACGCCCGTCGCACCGCCCGCCCCCGCCCCTGCGGCCCTGCCCGTCCCCACCGTGAAGATCAAGGCCGTCAGCGGACGGTCCAAGCTGAAGGTGGACGTGAACCCGAACCGGGGTTCCAAGTTCTACGTGTTCCAGGTCCAGCGCAAGAGGGCCGACGGGTCATGGAAGGCCGTGAAGTCCTACGAGACCCGAGGGCCGAAGGAGACGCGGACGTTGAACCTGCGCAAGGGCACCTATCGCGTGTGGGTGCGGCCCGGGTACGGGTTCGGGGAGGCGATGTCGCCCAACGAGGTGACGCTCAAGAGGTGAGCTGCGCCGGCACCTGCCAGTGGCGCGTGCCCCACCCTGCGGGGCGATACTTCCTCATGAGCAGTCCGCACAGCACCGAAGCCCCCGAGTCGGACAGCCCCACTCGCGACGAGGTCCTTGCCCTCGCCGAGCGGCTCGTCTGCCCCGACCGCGTGCGGACCTTCGCCGCCCTGGGCGCCGGCATCGTCATGGGGCATCGCGAGGGATACCGGATCTCCGACGTCGACGGACGCAGCTGGCTGGACCTGCACCTCAACGGCGGCGTGTTCAACCTCGGGCACCGCAATCCCGAGCTCATAGCCGTCCTGATCGAGGCCCTGGACACCCTCGACATCGGCAACCACCACTTCCCCAGCGTCGAGCGATCGCTGCTGGCCGAACAGCTCGTCGACCTCACTCCCGGCATGGCCTACGTCGTCTTCGCCAGCGGCGGTGGCGAGGCGATCGACCTCGCGATCAGGTCCGCCCGCCGCGCAACCGGTCGACGTCGCGTGGTGTCAGTGGCGGGCGCCTACCACGGGCACACGGGCCTGGCGCTTGCCGCCGGGGATCGCGGGGCCGCCAACGCCTTCCTGTCCCAGGGCCCCGAGGAGGAGTTCCCCCAGGTCCCGTTCAACGACCTTCCAGCCCTCGAAGCCGCGCTTGCCGCCGCGCCGACCGCTGCGGTCATCCTCGAGACGATCCCCGCCACGATCGGGTTCCCGGTGCCGGCCGGCGAGTACCTGCCCGGCGTGCGCGCCCTGTGCGACCAGTTCGGCGCCCTGTACATCGCTGACGAGGTGCAGACGGGCCTCGGCCGGACCGGCTCGCTCTGGGCGGTCCAGGGACACGGCGTCCTCCCGGACGTCCTCGTGACGGGCAAGGGCCTGTCCGGCGGCCTCTACCCGATCGCCGCGACGCTGCTCTCGTCGCGGGCCGGGGCCTGGCTGGAGGACGACGGCTGGTCGAACATCTCCACGTTCGGCGGTTCGGAGATCGGCTGCCGAGTGGCCCGGGCGGTCCTCGACCTCACAACCCGGCCCGACACCCTGGCCCGGGTCGACACCCTGAGCGCGACCTTCACCAGCGGACTGGCCGACATCGCCGCACGCACGAGTCCGAGTGGCTGTCGGAGGTCCGTCAGACGGGCCTGGTCATCGGGCTGCGCTTCGCCCATCCGATGGGCGGAATGCTCATGACTCGTGCCTGCTACGACGCCGGGATCTGGGCGATGTTCGCTGGGTTCGACCGCTCGGTCCTGCAGTTCAAGCCCGGCCTGCTGATGTCCGACGGCGACGCGGGTGAGGCCCTGGCTCGCCTCGAGGCGGCCACCACGGGCCTGCTCGGAAGCGGCATCCTCGACGAGACCTCCCGGGAAGGGACGAGAGGATGACCGGCGACGCGACAGCCCAGGGCGCCGGCCCCGACCGCGACCACCTGCTGGCCGTCCTCGATGAGACCGAGCTGCGCCTCGACCCGGCCCACCCGGAGTCCGGGGGGCACGTGAGGGTCCTGGCCTACGGGGAGATCTCAGCCGCATTGACGACCGATGAGCTGCCCGGACTGGTGTGCAAGCGGATGGCGGGCTTTCCCGACGCGTCGTCGGTCAGCCGCTACCTGGACCTCGTGGACGAGTACCTCACCGAGCTGGCCACAGCCGGGATCAGCGTCGTCGCGACCCAGTCGATCCCGGTCCGCCGCCCCGGGCGACCACCCGTGGTGTACCTGGTCCAGCCGCGCATGGACTCCCACACCCTGGGCCACAAGCTGCTGCACACGACCGACGACGAGGGCCTGGCCACGGTCATCCGCCAGGTGCTGGACTCGGTCGCCCTGCTGTCCCAGCGCAGCGCCGACCGTACGGACGGGATCGAGGTGGCCCTCGACGGCCAGCTGTCGAACTGGTCGTTCGCAACCACAGAGCCGGACCCGATGACGCCCGTCGACGCGGGCACCCGAGCGACTGTCCCCGCGCAGCCGGTGCTCATCGACGTCGGCACCCCGTTCGTGCGCCGCAACGGCAGGCACAGCCTCGACGCGAAGGTCGTCGTCGCGGCCGCCCCACCGGGGATCCGGGCCGTGCTGCTGCGCTTCGTCGCCGACTCCTACCAGGACGACTACTTCGTCCCCCGGACGGTGGCCGTGGACCTGCTGGGCAACTTCCACAAGGAGGGGGCCCCGCAGCGGATCGCCACGGGCCTGGAGGTGGCCAACGACTGGCTGGAGACCGCTGGCATCCCCGGCCCGCGCGAGCCGATCACGGCCGTCGAGGTGGCCGACTACTACCGCACGGACGCCCGCCTGCTCGGGCTCTTCCTGCAGGCACGACGCGCCGACCGGGCCATCCGCACGAAGGTCCTGCGCACGCAGTACGACTTCCTCCTGCCCGGCAGGGTGAGCCGCTAGGGCGAATGAGGCACGCCGAGCGGCCCCGGACCCCCGGTGCCCCGGCACCCGCGTGACCCGGCACCCCGAGCGGACCCCGCCGCCGCGAATCCACCCTCGCGACCGGCGAATACTCGAGGCATGACCACCATCACTGCCACGGGCTTCTGGCACACCACCCGCCCCTACTCCCCCGAACCGCCACTTGTCGGGGACCTCGACGTCGACGTGGCGATCGTCGGCGGCGGATACACCGGCCTGTCCACCGCGCATTTCCTGCACCGCGCGGAGCCGACAATGCGGATCGCGATCCTGGAGGCCGACTTCATCGGTCACGGCGCGAGTGGGCGCAACGCCGGGTTCAGCATGACCAAGATCGGGATGATGCACTCCCTGACCGCGATGCGCTTCGGTCGCACGAAGGCAAAGGAAGCCCATGAGTACGCCGATCGCGCGGTGACCCTCCTGCAGGAGCTCGTGGTCGACCTCGACCTCGACTGCGACTACGAGCACCCCGGGTTCCTCTGGGTCTCCACCTCCCCGAAGTACCAGGAGCGGCTGCTCAAGGAGATCGCCCTGATCCACCGCATGGGCATCACCGGGATCCAGCTGATCGACGCCGAGGAGCTCCGAGCCCGGGTCGCGAGCCCGACCTACGTCGGCGCCGCCTGGTGGGAGCCGAACATGGGCCTCGTGAACCCGGCGAAGCTCGCGTGGGCCTGGCGTGACGTGGTGGCAGGCGAGGGCACGATGATCCACGAGGGCACGCCGGTGTCGGCGTTCGAGCGGCATGCGAACTCCGGCCGGGTGATCCTGACCACCCCGCAGGGCCGGGTACGCGCCCGCAAGGTCGTCCTGGCCACCAACGCGTGGTCGCACATGTTCGAGGGCCTGACCCGCAAGCAGGTCCCCGTCTGGACCTACATCGTGCTCACCGAGCCGCTCAGCGACGCCCAGCTCGACAGCATCGGGTGGCGGGGGCGCGAGGGCATCGAGGACTTCCGCGACCTCGTGCACTACTACCGGCTCACGGCCGACAACCGGCTGCTCATCGGCGGACGCGACGTGAAGCTCGGGGACGGCGTGGGGATGGACTTCGACTCCGATGAGGCGGTGTGGGCGGCGCTGCGCCAGGACGTGCGCACGATGTTCCCCGGCCTGGCCGACGTGCACTTCAGCCATGCGTGGGGCGGTCCGGTCTCGGCAACCCTCGACATGTTCCCTGCGCTGGGCTACGTCGGCGGCAAGGACGTCATCTACTCGTTCGGCTGCGTCGGCCACGGCGTCTCGGTCACCCACCTGAACGGCCAGACGATCACCGACCTCGTGCTGGAGCGGGAGTCGGACCTGACCGACGTGTTCTTCGTCAACCGGCGCATCGTTCCCTTCCCACGCGCTGGGCTCGGCCACGCCACAGCCGAGCGCATCGCTGACTTCATGCGCTGGGAGGACCGCAGGCTGGACGTCCACGGCTGAGGGGCTCGGACCGATCAGCCGGGACCGATCGAGGGGCTGCTGCGACCCAGGTCACCGACCGCACGCTCCACATGGCTGCCCCGCCCTCCGACGTCAGCCAGCGGCCCAGCCGCTGACGGCGACGACTCGATCGCTCGACTCCGCGAGCGGGTCGGGTCCCACGACGTTGGCCAGCACGACAGAGCCGTCGCCCGAGATGTGCAGTGGCCCGTCATCGGTCGAGGGCGCGTCGCCGTTGCGCCGGAGCAACGACCCGATGTCCGTCTCCACGCCGGATGCGACGTCGCACACCGATCCGTGGTTCACGACGAGCCGACCATCGGCGCTGGCCTGCCGGAAGGTGTCGAACGGGTAGTTCGGCATGGCCGGGGTGCTGACGAACTGCTGCATCCACGGCAGCGGGGTCAGCTCGCCCGTCGCAACGGCATAGGCCGAGTACTCGGGCACGACCTCGCTCTCGGGGACCTCGGCCTGGACTCCCACCCTGATGAACACCGTGCGGCCATCGCGGGTCATCCCCCCGCTGCCCTCCACCCGCCCGACCTCACCGGTGGCGGTGAAGTACAGCGTGTCCGCCGCCCATCCGACCTTCCCGTACTCGCCCCCCGTGGACCGGTCGCCGGTCACGTGCACGACAGACCCGTCAGCCGACACCTGCGCGTAGCCCATCCCCTCGTCGCTGAACTCGTCGTCATCGTCCTCCCGACCGAAGCGGTTCACGCCACACATCACGGGGGTGCGGGTCAACACTCCGCTGGCCATGTCCTTCACGTACAGGACCGGCTCGGTGGGCTTCTCGTAGTTCGCGCAGAAGGCGGCGATCCGCCCATCACCGGAGACTGAGTCGGCGGAGACGTTGATGTGCGGCGCCCAGTGGTAGTCGCACCCTCCGTCGCATTCCCCGGCCTCCCAGGACGGCTGGAGCGGGGCGCCGGAGGAGTCGGTGTCGATGCGGGTCCGTGACCCGCTCACGGTGTCCACGATGTAGACCCCACCCGAGGGGAACCACCCGACCACGCTCGTGTCCACCTGCTCCACGAGCAGCGTGGGAGTCTCCGGGATCATCGCGCCCTGTTCGGCCGGGGAGCAGAAGCCGAGGTCCTCGTCGGCCCAGTCGCACAGGATCATCTGCTCCCCGGTCGCGCGGTTCATGAGCACCAGGGGCTTGGGCTCGAGTTCGCCCGGCTCGCGCGGCTGGCTGCCGGTCACCCAGGTGGCGTCGTGGGAGATGTCGTTGACATAGACCATCCCCAATGGCGTGATGGCCAGTCCACCGGTCGGGGTGGCCGTAGCCGCCGACATCGTGGTCGAACTCGACGCCGCCGGGGTCGGGGTCGCCCCGTCGCGTCCTCCGCCCGCGCACGCAGGGAGCACTCCGAGGACGAGAGCGGTGCCGACCCCCAGCACCATCAGGCGCGTGAGCCCCGATCCGCGAACCATCGCCGCCACCTCCCGAGCAGGCGACCAGGGCGAGCCGCCCTCACCTCCATGGTCGCGTGCGGGGGGTGGCGCAGCCAGTGCCGTTCGGCCCCGGCGGGGTGCAGGACGGGGTCGGAGGCTCGTGCTCGTGCCCGGGGGCGAGACCCTCGCCGCGACCCTTCCGGGCTAGGCGATCCGGCGCAGCACGAACGGCGTCCCACCGGGAAGGGAGCCGGGGATGCCGAAGGTCACCCCGATCAGGGCGTTGTCGCCGAACGGGCGGAGCTCGTCAGTGACCCGGGGCCACGGGAACGCCGCGTCGGGGGGGTAGCTGACGACCAGCGCCGGACGGCCGTCGAGGCGGGAGGGCCCGACCTCGGCGGTCATCGCGATCGAGTCGACGATCTGGCCCCCGGCCCGCAGCAGGTTCACCCCCACGAGCGTGGACGGCTGTCCGTGGGCGAGGGCGAACCGCTTCCCGTACCAGCCGGGCATCCGGACCAGGCGCATCATCACCGGTGCGGCGGTGCGCAGCCACAGCGGGCCGACGAACTCGCCCCTGTGCTCGCCTACCAGGTCGGCAGGGGTCGGCGCCGGGGCGGACCTGAACGCCCCGCGCAGCGCGCCCAGCGAGCCCATGTCGAGCGATCGCCGCATCGATGCTCATCGGAACCCTCCCTCGCTCCCCGTGCGTTCGTCGTCCGCTCACTGGGCCGACGGGCGCAGCACGTTGCCCAGGACCTCGATCAGCAGCCACTCGACCAGCGGCTCCGGTGCCAGGTCCATGATCGCGTTGAGGGTGGCGCGACGCTCCGGGATGCCCTCACCGTCGCCGTCCCCTCCGAGCGAGACCCCGGCGGCAGCGAGCACCATGTCGATCGCCCCGGGCGGCAGGCTGCTCGGATCGAGGGAGGCAGCCATCGCGAGCAGACCCGGATCCACCTCGACGCGGCCCAGCGCGCGCGCAGCCTCCACAGAGGCGGCGAGGTCGGCCAGGAACGTGTCGGTCTGCGGTTCGTGGACCGGCATCAGGCAGATGTGCGCGGTCGGCGGCCCGCCGTGCCCCGGCTGGACGCCGAGCAGCCAGCCGCGGACGACCATCTCGTCGGCGACCACCCGGATGTCAGGGTCGTCCACGCCACCGTCATCGGTGAACGCCAGCAGCGTGGAGCCGGTCTCGCCGACGACGTGGATCCCGGGGATCAGCGCGATCCCGTCGATGAGCGCCCGAGTCGCCCGCCACGCCGAGAGCGCCAGGTCGCGGTAGCCCTCGCGGCCGATCTTGTGCAGGAAGGCCCAGGCGATCGCCGGGGCGCCGCCACCGCGCGAGCTCAGCAGGGTCGGGTTGACGACCGGATAGCCGTTCCACGCCGCCGTGGCGAACCAGTGGTGGCGGCGCAGCGCGAAGTCCCGGTGCAGCAGGATCGACACGCCCTTCGGGGTGTAGGCGTACTTGTGCAGGTCGACCGACACGGACGTGACCCCGGGGATCATCAGCCCGATCGGCGGCAGCCCCTCGGCCTCGCGGATGAACGGGACGGTCCAGCCGCCGATGCAGGCATCCACGTGGCAGAGCACGTCACGCTCCGCGGCGGCAGCGGCGATCGGCTCGATCGGGTCGATGACGCCGTGGGCGTACGAGGGCGCCGAGACCACGACCAGGGCTGTCCGCTCGTCGATGGCCGCGATCATCGCGTCGACGTCGGCGGCGAACGTCACGGGGTCGATCGGCACGCTCACCAGCTCGACGTCGAACAGGTGGCAGGCCTTGATGAACGCGGGGTGCACCGAGGACGGGGCCACGAGCGTCGGGTGCCCGAGCGGTTCGCCGACCTTGGCGCGCCACCGCTCGCGCGCCCCGAGGACGGCCAGCGCGCAGGACTCGGTGCCACCGCTGGTCATCGTCCCGACCTCGCCGGGGTCCCCGCTGCCCAGCACGCCCAGGGCGGCGGCCACGAGGTCGTTCTCCACCGCGGCGAAGCTGGGGAACGCCGTCGGGTCCAGGCCGTTGACGTGCTCGGAGAGGGCGAACGCGCCCAGCGAGAGGTCCTCGAGGTCGTCGCGGTCCGGGTCGTAGACGTAGGACGTCGTGCGCCCTCCCCGGACCGGGACGTCCAGCTCACGCAGGGCTGCCAGCGTGGCGAGGATCACCTCGTCGGACATGCCCTGGTCGGGCAGGGCGGGGGGCAGGGACGCGCTCATGAGTGGCTTCCTTCGGGTGATGGGCTGCTGATCTTGGCGAACTCGACGCCGTACCGGTGGATGAACGGGATGCTGATGAGGACCAGGACGGCGGGAACGGCCGTGAAGGCCATCAGCACCCCCGTGATCGCCGAGTCGGGCTGGGTGACCTGCTCGTCGGCCTTGCTGGAGACGAACCCGGTCAGCGCCAGGACCATGAGGACCAGCCCGGGGCCGAGCGCGAAGCCCAGCGTCTCGCCGGCGGTCCACATCCCGGTGAACACCCCCGCGCGGACCTCGCCCGTGCGCTCGCGGTCGGCGGCCACGGCATCGGGCATCATCGCCAGCGGGAACATCTGGCAGCCCGCCGTAGGCGATGCCGCACACGGCGATGGCGCCGGCGACCGTCGCCAGCCCCATGTTGCGCCCGCCCACGAACAGGATCAGCGCGCCGACCAGGAACACGAGCGTGGAGGCCAGGAACCCCCGGGTCTTGCCGAACCGGTGGGCGACCCAGTTCCAGAACGGCATGACCACGATCGCCGGCGCCACCAGGCAGACGAACAGGATCGTGATCGAGGTCGGCTTGCCGACGATGTAGGTGGCGTAGTACTGGGCGGCTCCGAGCATCGCCGCGAAGCCCAGCGCCTGGATGATGAACCCGATCAGCAGGGCCACGAAGGCGCGGTTGTGCCGGACGACGCGCAGCTGGTCCATCAGGCTGCCCTCGGCGGCCGGAGCCACGCGGGCGCGGGCCCGCGACAGCCCTGCGATGCACAACCAGATGCCCACGAGCATGAGGCCGGCCATGAACAGGGCCATCACGAAGTGGCCGAGGTACGCCCCACCGAGCGCAGTCCCGGATGACGGGCGCCAGCGCTCCTCCGAGGAGGATCGCGACGGTGAGGAACGCCACGCGCCAGGCCATGAGCGTCGAGCGCTCGGCCGGCTCGTCGGTGAGCTCGGCGGACAGCGCGATGTAGGGCACCTGGAACAGGGCGAACGCGGTCGAGGCGAGGATGAACGCCAGGAACACCCACACCGCGGCGAGGCCCGAGCCCAGTGCCGGTGGGACCGTGAAGATCAGGATGAAGGCCAGGGGCAGCAGGACCCCGGCCAGCCGCAGGAAGGGCAGGCGGCTGCCGACCCGTGCCGCCGCCCGGTCCGAGAGCCGTCCCACGATCGGCAGGACGATGACGTCCCACGCCTTCGGGACAGCCACGACGAAGGCCGCAGCGCCGGCGGCGACCCCCAGCGTGTTGGTCAGGTAGTAGGCCAGGACCAGCCCCGGCACGGTGGCGAAGACGCCTGTGCCGACCGAGCCGAAGGCGTAGGAGACGATTGTCCGCCGGGTGAGGTGGAGCTCGTCGGTCCCCTGTGCGACGGGCCCGCTCCTCCCACCCTGCGGCTGCGGCAACGCACTGGACGACATGATCCGGACGCTACAGCGACCGCGGGTGCGAAGCGTCGTCACACGTCCGATTCGCCGGTGGATCGGCGATGGGGCCCTGCGATCGGGGCCCTCAGCGATCGGGTCCCCCCGGCTCAGGCGCCCAGCAGCTCGGCAGCGCGCCGACCGCTGGCGAGGGCTCCGTTGATGCTGGGGCCGTGACGGTGGTCACCGGCTAGGACGATCCCCGAGCTGACCATCGCGGCCCGCTGCGACCCCACCGCCGGCAGCGCTGAGGCGATCGGATGGTGCGCAACCAGTTCGAGGGCCGCCGGTGCCACCGCGAGCATGCGGGCCGCATCCTCACGAGCCCAGCGCTCGGCCTCGGCGGAGTCATGGAACCCCACAGCCGAGGCGGCCACGAGGCGCCGCCCCGCCGGTGCGTACGAGGGCGCGACATCGCTCATCACCGCGACGTTCGCCAGCCGCACGTCGGGGGACACGAGCAGCATCAGGTGCCGGGTGGGCAGGTCCGCGGCGGCGAAGTACCACGTCGTCAGCGCCCTCCACCGGGTGGCGTGCGCGGTGGGCACCAGGGTGGACGGGTCCCCCACGGCCACGACGATGTCGTCGGCGAGCCACTCGGCGTCGGTGGTGGTGACCCGCCCGGCCGCGACCGAGAGCACCGCGGCGTTCGTGAGGACGGACACCCCGGCGGCAAGGCGCCGCGGGAGCTCGTCCATCCCGGCCGCCGGAACCCCGGGCGTTCCGGCGAGGAACGACCTCAGGATCTCGTCGGCGACCACGCGCGGGGTCTCGAGCGCGTCGTCGGCCAGCACCCCGGACAGGAACGGCCGCACGAGGCAGTCGAGGGCAGCGTCATCGACGCCCGCCGCGCGCAACGCGTCACCGATCCCCTGATCCGCCCTGCCCTGCGGGGTCCGGCGTGGATGCAGCGGGGTGCCCAGCCGGGCCGCGTACGACGCGAACGCCCCCAGCCCGCGGGTGGCCCCGAGGGCGCGAAGGGAGCGGGTCGTGGCCGGCAGGCTGAGCGGGTCGCGCCGTGGATCAGCCAGCGGATGGGAGACGCCGTCGCGGACGACGTCCACCCCGGCGGCGAACTGCCGGATCGCCAGGTCGGGCCACGCGAGGCGCCCCTCCGGGTAGGCCGGGTTGTACAGCTGGAACCCACGATCGAGGGTGAACCCGTCGACGCGATCGGTGCGCACGCGACCACCGATCCCATCGGACGCCTCGAGGACCACGACATCGCGCCCCGCTGCGGCCAGCAGCTGGGCGGCCCGCAGCCCCGCGAGTCCTGCCCCGACGACCACCACGTCCACCCTGTTCGCCACCCCCGAAGGCTGCCGCGGCCCGCGCCCGTGCGCAAGCCCAGCCCCCACACCCACCACACGGGCGGATCAGGTGAGGATGAGGATCCCGCCGGTGATGTTGAGCATCAGCACGCAGGCGCCGGTGAGCAGGATCAGCCGAACGGCGGGCACGAGGGAACCGGAGGGGATGACGCCCGGCTCGACGCGTGGCAGCCGGACCGAGTTGACGAGCACCCCGAGCCCGAGGACCATCGCGATCGCCGCCGCCCCGACGGCCACGGCGCTGCGCCCCGCCGAGTAGGCCAGCAGCGCCGACGGGATGCCCAGCAGGGTGAGACCCATCCGCGCCCAGGCCAGCATCGTGCGCTCCCCGGCCAGGCCGGGATCGGAGGGCTCGGAGGAGGAGGTCCGCGCCCTCATGAGGCGATCACCACCGCAATGCCCGTCGCCACCGACAGGCACGCGATCGCCGCCGCGACCACGGGGATCGACGTGGACAGGGGCAGGCCCTGGTTCAGCCGGATCGCGCGCTCCATCCGGAACCATCGGACCAGCGCGCGGACCGAGAGGATCGCGGCGAGCAGGATCCACAGCAGGGCCAGGAGGTTGATGGAGAAGTGCTCCCCGGGGATGATCGTGCCGACAGCCAGCCCGATGCCGAGCAGGCCCAACGAGGTGGTCACCCAGGACAGGAATGTCCGCTCGTTGGCCAGCGTGAACCGGGGATCCGGGTCATCGCCCACGGACCGTACCCACGCGTCGAACCGGCCCACGCCCATGCCTCCCTCAGGTCGGGGCCACCCTAGCGTCAGCGACGCCGGTCGCCCCGACCTGACGACGCGGGTGGCGTGCGGCCCGCGTGCGTCAGCGGCAGTGACTCAGGCAGCCGAGCCTGCACCGCCGGCAGGGCGGGTGGCCCGACGCGGGCCGCGGCGCGGAGCAGCGGACTGTGTGGCGCCGCCGCTGCTGGACCAGACCTGGGTGGACCCTCCCGATGAGACCGTGCGGCCGACGAGGTCCGTGCGGCCGACGAGGTCGGCTGCGAGGACCGAGGGGCCGAGGACCGGGACTGTGAGGACCGCGGGGCGGCGCTGCTGGTGGCCTGGCCCGGGCGCGAACCCGAGCCCGAGCGCTGACGCCCGTTGGAGGATCCACCGGAGGCCGACCCGGACCCGCCCGACGAGCGGCCGCGCCGCCGGCGCCCGGACGACCCGCGGCCAGATCCACGTCCCGAGCCCTGGCGCTCGGCCTCGACCGGCGGGGCGGTCACGACGACCTTGCGCGGGGCGCTGGGCCCGACGATGTCGGTGATCGTCGAGTCACCGGCGCGCACCTTGTGCTGCGTGGGGGTGATGGCGGCGCGGCGCATGAGGTCGGCGACGTCCCGGCGCTGCTCATGGGTGGCCACGGTGACGACCACGCCCGCGGCACCGGCGCGCGCCGTGCGACCGGAGCGGTGCAGGTAGGCCTTGTGCTCGGCCGGCGGGTCGATGTGCACGACGAGGGTGATGTCGTCGACGTGGATGCCACGGGCGGCGATGTCGGTGGCCACGAGGACGCGGACGTCACCGTCGGAGAACGCCGCCAGGTTGCGCTGGCGGGCGGCCTGGCTGAGGTTGCCGTGCAGGTCGACGGCGTGGATGCCCGACGCCGTCAGGGTCCGCGCCCAGCGCTTGGCCTGGTGCTTGGTCCGCGCGAAGGCAAGGGTTCGGCCCTGCCCGCCGACGAGCTGTGCGACGACCTCGCCGCGGTCGGCGGCGTCGACGTTGAAGACGTGGTGGTCCATGGCGGGGACCGGCGAGGCAGCGGAGTCGACCTCGTGGGTGACGGGGTTGTGCAGGTAGCGGCGCGCGAGCACGTCGACACCGGAGTCGAGGGTCGCGGAGAAGAGCAGCCGCTGGCCGTTCGCCGGGGTCTGGTCGAGCAGGCGACGCACCTCCGGCAGGAAGCCCAGGTCAGCCATGTGGTCCGCCTCGTCGATCACCGTCACGACGATGTCCTCGAGGCTCGCCAGGCGCTGCTTGATCAGGTCGGCCAGGCGGCCCGGGAGTGGCGACGATGATGTCCACGCCCTTCGCCAGGGCGGCGACCTGCGGGTTCTGTCCGACGCCGCCGAAGATCGTGCGGGTCTTCAGGCCCATCGACTCCGCGAGCGGTGCGATCGTGTTGTCGACCTGCACGGCCAGCTCACGGGTGGGGACGAGGACGAGCCCGCGGGGGCGGCGCGCGGCGGAGCGGCTGCCCGCCAGCGCGGAGACCAGGGGCAGCGCGAACGCCACCGTCTTGCCGCTGCCCGTGCGGCCGCGACCGAGCACGTCGCGCCCGGCCAGTGAGTCGGGCAGGGTGGCGCTCTGGATCGGGAACGGGGCGTCGATGCCGCCGGAGGCCAGCGACGCGATGAGCGCCGGGGCAACGCCGAGGCTGGCGAACGGTGCGGGCGCGAGGACGGGGCGAGCGTCGGGCGAATTTGGAGGTGCGCGCAGCGGAAGCCGCACGGGCGGGAGAAGTCACAGGGGTCCTGATCGTCGAGAGGGATGGCCGCGGGTGCTGGCCCATCTCGCGAAGGGGACGCCGGTCCGGCGTCAAAGCAGACGACCTCGTCAGCGGCGGATGCCACGGACAACGTGCACCGTTCAACCAGTGCACGCCCAGAGTACCCCGGTAGGTGACCGGGCAAACACCATTCGTCACGCCGCGCCCCACCCGCGTCGCGCGTGTCGGCACGGCGCTGAGGAGACCCGATCGTGCGCGACGTGAGGATGATCCGCGCGCCCTCCCCGCGCGCCCTCCCCAGGGATGATGAGGCCATGAACGTGCCTCCCATGGAGTTGGTCCGCCCCCTGCCCGAGCATCTGCCCGGCTACCTCGATGCGCTCCGCCGCGGGTGGTCCCCCAACACGGAGCACGTTGGCTTCGACCAGGCAGCCATCGACCGGGTGATGCGGGATCCCCAGCGATTCCTCGAGCTGTGCGACGACCGGGAGGCTGCCGGTGGGCCGATCGAGCTGCCCGACGGGACCCTGGTCGCGAGGCTGCCGCGGCTGGTCAGGTGGATGTGGGCGGGCGAGTTCGCCGGGGCGATCAACCTGAGGTGGCAGCCGGGCACGAGGGAGCTCCCACCGACCTGCCTGGGGCACATCGGCTACTCGGTGGTCCCGTGGATGCGCGGACGCGGGTACGCGACTGCAGCACTGGCGGCCATGCTTCCCATCGCCGCTGCTGAGGGCCTGCCGATCATCGACATCACGACGGACGTGGACAACATCGCCTCACAGCGTGTGGTCCAGGCCAACGGAGGCGTCCTTGTGGAGCGATTCGCCAAGCTGGAGTCGAGCGGCGGCGGTGAGGCCCTGCGCTTCGAGGTGGACCTGACCGGACTCCGCAACTGACCACACTGCCTCAGCGGGAGAGGTCGGGGTCGTGGAGGTAGGCGTTGACCATGATCCGGGCCATCGATCGGGCCTCGGCGTCATCAGGGTCCGACTCCAGCCGGATCAGGAGCCGTGCCGCTTCGGCGGACTGCGCCCGGCCACCCCGATCCACGATCTCGCGCAATTGGGCGTCCATGGCCGTGAGCGTGCCAGCGATCCACCGCGGGCGCCAGTGGCGTCCGCAGGCGGCGGCGGAAACCGAATCCACCGATAGCGGGCATGCACCGTAGAATCGCCCCCACCGCCCCAGGGAGTCAGACCATGCCCGTCAAGATCAGGGAAGGCCTTCCGGCCGCCGACGTCCTCGCTGCAGAGAACGTCTTCGTGATGACGGATCGCCGCGCTGCCAGCCAGGACATCCGACCGCTGAGCATCCTCGTCCTGAACCTGATGCCCGCCAAGCAGACCACCGAGGTGCAGATCCTGCGCCTGCTCGGCAACTCCGCACTCCAGGTGGAGGTCACGTTCCTGCACACGGCGTCCTACTCCCCCAAGCACACGGACCACACCCACCTCGAGGTGTTCTACGAGACCTTCGAGAGGGTGCGGGAGAACCGCTACGACGGGCTGATCATCACCGGCGCGCCCGTCGAGCTCATGGAGTTCGAGGATGTCGACTACTGGGACGAGCTCGTCGGGATCATGCAGTGGGCCGATGAGCACGTCTTCTCGACGCTGGCGATCTGCTGGGGCGCCCAGGCGGAGCTGTACCACCACTACGGCATCGGCAAGCACACCGTGGACCAGAAGGTCTTCGGGGTGTTCTCCCACGACGTGACCGACCCCAAGAACAAGATCACCCGCGGGTTCGACGACGTGTTCCTGGCCCCGCACTCGCGGCACACGACGGTGGAGGCCGCGGACATCGAGGCCGAGCCCGACCTCGAGCTGTTGGCCGTCTCCCCGGAGGCGGGTGTCTACCTGGCCGCCTCCCGCGACGGTCGCCGCGTCTTCGTGACTGGCCATGCCGAGTACGACGCGGAGACCCTGGACGTCGAGTACCGCCGCGACCTCGACGCCGGGCTGCCCATAGAGATGCCACGCAACTACTACCCCGACGACGACCCCACCCGGACGCCGCCGGTGAGTTGGCGGGCGCACGGAGACCTCCTCTTCACGAACTGGCTGAACTACTGCGTCTACCAGGAGACGCCCTACGACCTCCACGAGCTGTCCGCCACGCGGGTCTGACCCGGCCGCGCAAGGACGCCGCGCTCACAGCCTCCAGCGGGTTCGGGGTGTGCGGGTGATGGTCCAGGGGGCGCCGTTGTTGGCGGGCCATGGGGTTCCGGGTGGGGCGCCTGGTTCGGGTCGGGGAACCGGATCGTCGCCGGATGCCGGCACGATGGTCCAGAATCCCAAGTCGACCTGGCGGTGGTGCGCCCAACAAAGGAGCGCCAGATTGGGTAGGTCAGTGTTGCCGCTGGCCGGCCCAGTCCTGGACGTGATGGGTCTGGCAGGCCTCCGCGGGGATGCCGCAGCCGGGGATGATGCAGCCCCGGTCCCGGACCGCCAACGCCCGACGCTGAGCCGGGGTCGCGGTCCGGGCAGTGCGACCGACGGCCAGCGGGATCCGTGTCCCCAACAGGGTCGTGGCCAGTTCCGCGATTCGCAATGCCGCAGAGGGCGGCAGTCCCGAACCCCAGCGGATCGGTGGCGCCTTCAGCGTCGTCTGCTGAGGACTGATCGTCAGGCCCCTGCCCGGCTGCGGCGAGGAGCTCAGCGACCGTGTCGGGGCAGTGCCCGGTCGTCGATCACGATCGGGGTGACCAGCGCGTCGCACGCGGCGAACCGCTGCTCGGCGGCTGTCAGGGTGTGCCCGCGGGAGGTGGTCCACACCTGGTCCCCCAACGTGGTGGAGTCCAGGGTCACCGACACCGACACCGGCAGCCCACCACGGGACGGGATCGACCCGGTGGCGTGCGCGGCGTTCACCAACGCCACCAGGCCATCAGCGCGGCGCGCTGAGGCGGGCACGTGGTCGGCCTCTGAGCGCAGCCTCTCCGCGAAGGCGTCGATCGCGGCGATCACCGCCTCGCCCTCCATGCGCGGCAGCACCCCCGACAGCACCACCGAATCCGAGGTCAGTGCGAACGACAACGACCGGGTCTCATAGCCCCCTGACTCCTCCGGGTCCGGGTCTGGTGGCGGGTGCAGCACCCGGATCACCCGCGCCACGAACTGCGCCACCGCCTGCGGGGACAGTTGACCCCACAGCGGGCCCAGTTCAGCGATGACAGCCGCCATCTCAGCGGCTTCCAAGTCCCCTGCCCGCCGCTCCAGGGCATGCACGTGCTCACTGGTGATCACTCCCGACGCCCACACGAGTCCCACGTCCGGGTGCTCACCGGCGAACTCCCCCGCCCGCGCCAGTCTGCGCGCCCACCCAGCCGACCACCCCCGTGCCAGGAGCATCGCTCCGTCACCGACCAGGGGCAGGCTCCCCGACCCCGCGGCAGCGGCCATCCGGCGGGCCAACTCGAACTCCACCGACGCCACCGCCGAGCACAGCACCTCCACATCGGCGGCCGGTCGCTCCCCCGCCGCCAGACCCATGGCCGGCAGTTCACCAGCCGCGACAGCCGACGCCTGCCACCACAGCTCGCCGACCTCCGGCGCCGCCATCGGCGCTGCGGCGACCGCCCGCAGGTCCGCCACGACCGGCGGACCACCCACCCCCCGTACCCCCATCTCGACTCCCCCTGTTCTCGAACACCTGTTCGAACAGTATCAGAGGGGGCCGACATCATCACGGACGCAGGAGGAAGCTGTGGACAGCCGTGACCACCTCGCTCGCGAGACGCTCGGACGGGACGAGGTGAGGCTGGTCGCCTGGTCGAGGTGACGCTCGCCCCCGAGAAGGCGATCCGGGGACCAACGGGGCATCCTCTGGCGCAGGAAGGTCGGCTGCCCCGCTCCGTCGGTGGAGATCAGGCTGACCGCGCCTGAGCCCAGGTCCTTGACGAAGACGTCCGACCACGGGTTCGTGTCCCCGACGACCAGGTTGTCCGCGCCCGACGTGAATGCAATCCGGTTGCCATCCGGGGACCACACGGGATGCTCCGACCCCGAATTGCCCTGACCTCAGGTGCCGAACCACTCCGTGACCCGGGCGGCGATCGCACGGTCGAACTGGTCGTCGTCGTGCCGGGCGCCCAGCCACTTCACGAAGTCCCCGCCGGCGGCCTGGTCCAGCTCGCGCCGACAGGCCGCAGTCTCGGTGACCGCGCGGTAGAGCAACGCCTCGGCCTCGGCCGGGGTCCTGTAGAAGTAGGGGTAGCGCTCAGGCAGGATCGCCCGGGCCCACGGGCGGTCCGGGAACACCCCGACGGCACCGGCGACCAGCGCCTCCACGTACTCCAGGCCGTAGGACTCGTCGCGCGCGGTGGCCAGGAACGCCGTCGTGCGCGCCAGGGCCTGCCAGTAGTCCTCGCGAGTGGCGGTGAGGGGTCCGACCCACGCCCAGTCCTTGCGTGACAGGCGCATCGCCCGCTCGCTGATCAGGTGCGACTCGTGCAGGCGTGCCTCCACCTTGATGGGGGTGCGCTTCTGGATGCGCTCGACCGTGTCGATGAACAGCTGCGGCTGCTTGCGCTCGGACAGGTAGATCGCCGGGTAGAGGACCACCGGGATCGACGGCTCCTTGCGGGGCTGGACGTGCTCGAGCCGGATGCCCAGGTTCACCCAGGCGATCCGGGCCTCCTCCCAGATCGGCTTGATCGTCCACCCTGACACGATCTCGCGGATCTCGTTCGCGGTCCGCTCGGAGTTGGCGAAGGTGGGGAACAGCCCGCATGACAGGCCCAGCGCCGAGCGCTGCACGCGGTGGTCGTACTTCGCTGTGTTGAACCACACGAAGTTCATCAGCTTCGGCTCGTCGCAGTTCTCCTTGAGCGTCTGCCAGACGCTCAGGGAGTCGATGACGTCCATGTTGATCACCACGGTGTCCGAGCCGTCGACGAACTCCAGCGGGATCACCTCGAACTCCGCGCCGTGCCGGGGGCCGGGGCCGATCAGCCGCGAGCCCGGGAACACGCGCAGCAGCCGGCGGACGAGCGTCGCCCCCGCGTCGTGGCCGCTGACGTGACCGTCGTGATCGACGACCGCCGCGCCGTACCGGATCGCGATCTTCACTTGACCCCACCTGCTCCCTGGTATGCCACTGCTGACCCTCCACCGATACCGGACAAGCCGCCGGGCTCCTCCGGGTAGTCCTCCTCATCGACCAACGGCACCTCGATGCGCATCCCGTAGAAGGAGCGGTGCACGAAGAACACCGACACCGCGAAGAACGCGGCGGCGAGCACCTTGACCAGGACGTGGTTGCCCTGACCGTCGAGGCTGACGGCCAGCTCCACGGCCAGCAGGCCGAACAGCGTCGTGAACTTGATGACCGGGTTCAGCGCCACCGACGAGGTGTCCTTGTACGGGTCGCCCACCGTGTCGCCGACGATCGTGGCGTCGTGCAGCGCGGTGCCCTTGGCGTGCAGGTCGATCTCCACGATCTTCTTCGCGTTGTCCCAGGCGCCGCCCGCGTTGGCCATGAAGATCGCCTGGTAGAGCCCGAATGCGGCGATCGAGATCAGGTACCCGATGAACAGGTACGGCTCGAGGAAGGCGAACGCCAGCGTCGCGAAGAACACGCCGAGGAACATGTTGATCATGCCCTGCTGGGCGTACTGCGTGCAGATCTCGACCACGCGCTTCGAGTCCTCCTCGGAGGCCTTGGTGACGTTGTCGAGCTTGATCGTCCCCTTGATGAACTCCACCGCGCGGTACGCACCGGTCGTGACGGCCTGGATCGACGCCCCGGTGAACCAGTAGATGATCGCGCCGCCGCTGATCAGGCCGAGCAGGAACGGCGGGTAGAGCAGGGACAGGTTCTCCATGCCGGTCGTCAGGCCCTCGGTCAGGCCCATGATGATCGAGAAGATCATGGTCGTGGAGCCCACGACCGCGGTGCCGATGAGCACCGGCTTGGCCGTGGCCTTGAACGTGTTGCCCGCGCCGTCGTTCTCCTCGAGCATCTGCTTGGCCGTGTCCCACTGCGGGGTGAACCCGAAGTCGCGGACCAGCTCGGCATCGATGTCGGGGATGTCCTCGATCATCGAGAGCTCGTAGACGCTCTGGGCGTTGTCCGTGACGGGGCCGTAGGAGTCGACCGCGATCGTCACCGGGCCCATCCCGAGGAAGCCGAACGCGAGCAGGCCGAAGGCGAAGACCGCCGGTGCGAGCATGATCGCGTCGAGCCCGAGGTCGCTGATCAGGTAGGCCCCGCCCATCAGCGCCACGATCGCCATCCCGAGCCAGTACGCCGAGAAGTTGCCGGCGACCAGGCCCGAGAGGATGTTCAGCGACGCCCCGCCCTCCCGCGAGCTCTTGACGACCTCCTTGACGTGCTTGGAGTTGGTCGAGGTGAAGACCTTCACGAGCTCGGGGATCAGCGCCCCAGCCAGCGTGCCCAGGGAGATGATCATCGCCAGCTTCCACCACAGCGTGTCGGTCGCACCGGTGCCGAGCACCAGGTAGGTCGTGGCGAACGTGGCCACGATGCTGACCACGGAGGTGACCCACACCAGCGAGCTCAGCGGCGCCTCGAAGTTCATCCGGTCGGCGTTCGCGTAGCGCCGGCGCGCCCAGGCGTCGTTGAGCAGGTAGGAGGCACCGGAGGCGATCACCATGACCGCGCGCACGACGAACAGCCAGACGAGCAGGCTGGCCTGGACGGCCGGGTCCTCGACGGCCAGCAGGATGAACGTGATCAGCGCGACGCCGGTGACGCCGTAGGTCTCGAAGCCGTCCGCGCTGGGGCCGACGGAGTCCCCGGCGTTGTCGCCGACGCAGTCCGCGATCACCCCGGGGTTGCGCGCGTCGTCCTCCTTGATCTTGAAGGCGATCTTCATGAGGTCCGAGCCGATGTCGGCGATCTTGGTGAAGATGCCGCCCGCGATCCGCAGGGCCGCAGCGCCCAGGGACTCGCCGATCGCGAAGCCGATGAAGCAGGCCCCGGCGATCTCCGGGGGCAGGAACAGCAGGATGACCAGCATCATCAGCAGCTCGAGGCTGATCAGCACCATGCCGATGGACATGCCGGCCTTCAGCGGGATGCGGTGCATCGGCAGGGGATGGCCGCGCAGCGCGGCGAACGAGGTGCGCGAGTTGGCGAAGGTGTTGACCCGGATGCCGAACCACGCCACGGAGTAGGACCCCCCCATGCCCAGGAGGCTGAACCCCAGGATGATCGCCACGCGCTGCCACGTGAACCCGACGAGGACGCCGTAGTAGATGACGATGACTGCGGCGATGAAGGCCCAGAGGATCAGCAGGAACCTGCCCTGCTTGAGCAGGTAGGCCTTGGATGTGGCGTAGATGAGCTCGGAGACCTCGCGCATGGACAGGTGCACGGGCATCGCCTGCAGCTGCCGGTACACGATCATCCCGAAGCCGAGTCCGAGGGCGCAGACCAGCAGCCCGAACATCAGGACCACGCGACCCGAGCCGCCCCCGACGA
Organism: uncultured Actinomycetes bacterium; assembly: GCA_963700395.1. GTDB lineage: Bacteria > Actinomycetota > Actinomycetes > S36-B12 > CAIYMF01 > Prado023. Next base: position 226,543 of record CAVOXI010000002.1, read on the forward strand.
CCGACACCGTGGAGAGGTCGGGAAGGACCAGGCTGGCCTCCCCGCCGCCGGTTCCCGACTCGCCCTGCTCTCCTGTCGAGGCGCACCCGGCCAGGGTTGTGGCGACGAGGAGCGCTCCGGCAAGGCGGCCGCTACGGCTCAGGTACTTCACCATCGGGGGTTACCCCTTAGATCGGGGTGCCGATCGGACAGGCACCAACGCCCGACAGGCTAGCGAGGTATGCACCGCGCCACGCCGGGCAAAGGTCCCGGCGCGAGGGGCATGCGTCCCTAGGATGCGGGCGCCGGTGCACGGCCGAAAGCCCTGCCCCGGGGCGGGACAGACGCCCCTGGTGTCAGGGGCGCGCCTGTCCCGACTCCCCCATCGGATGCTCCAAGGGCGCATCCTCGACATGCAGAAGGTGGTCGCGGTCCTCGGCGACCACGTGCACCTGGTGCGCGGCATCGAGGTCGGAGCCCACCGAGTAGGCGTCCGTCGCGTCGCCGCTGCCCGGCTGCCCGGGAAGCGGAGCCGACGTGCCGCCGGCCTTCCAGGCCACCGCCTCAGCCTGCGCGGGGAGCCAGACCAGGATGATCACCAACGCGATGAGCAGCAGGCCGAGGGCCATGTAGGCAGCCACGTGGAAGGCGGGGAGGTACGCGGCGTCGGCAGCGGCGCGCAGAGCATCAGCCTGCGCGGCGGTGGCCTGCCCGGAGGCCTGCAGCTGCCCCGCCACCTCGTAGGTCGCGCCCACGCTGTCGGAGGCCACATCCTTGAGGGCCGGCGGCAGCGGGGTGCCCTCCAAGGCGCTGGACATCGAGCCGGAGTACTTGGTGGCCACGACCGAGGAGATGACCGCGACACCGAGGGTCGCCCCGACCTGGCGCACCGTGTTCTGCACGGCCGAACCCGCGCCGGAGCGCTGCGGGGGCGTGGCCAGCGTCATCCGGGTCGTCGAGGGGGCAACCACGTTGCCCATCCCGAACCCGAAGACGAAGGGGATGATGACCAGGGCCCACACGGGCGTGGTCATGTCCAGCCGGGTGAACATGAACATCCCGATCGAGGCCAGGACCAGGCCGAACGGGATGACCCGCCGCGCCCCGAACCGGGCGACCATCTTGCCGCTGCGGGGAGCCGACAGCAGCTGACCGATCGCGAACGGGACGGTCAGGGCACCGGACTGCAGCGGCGACCAGCCGCGCACCACCTGGTAGTAGAACGCCAGGAAGATCAACGACCCGCTCAGCGCCGCGAACGTCAGGGAGGTGGCCGACAGCGGGACCGAGAACGACCGGATCGAGAACAGGCTCAGGTCCATCGAGGGATGGTCGGTGCGCGACTCCCAGAACAGGAACCCGGCCAGGACCGCGACGCCGAGGGCGATCCAGGCGTACGTGACCGGATCGCTCCAGCCGGCCTCCTGGATGCCGTACACGAGGGCCATCAGGCCGACGATCGACAGGACGAGGCCGAGGGGGTCGAGCCTGCCGGGGTGCGGGTTGCGGGACTCCGGGACGTTGATCAGGATCCCGCCGATCCCGATGATGATGATCGGGATGTTGATCAGGAAGACCGAGCCCCACCAGAAGTGCTCGAGCAGGAACCCGCCGAGCAGCGGGCCCGAGCGCCACGGCGCCCCCGACAGCCGCCGCCCAGATGCCGATCGCCCTGCCACGCTCCGCGGGCGGGAAGATCACGGTGATGATCGACAGCGTCACGGGCAGCACCGACGCGCCGCCGATGCCCATCAGGCCGCGGGCGACGATCAGCTGCATCGGGGTCTGGGCGAACGCGCTGAGCAGCGATGCGGCCGCGAACAGCAGGAGTCCGATGATCAGGATCCTGCGCCGGCCGTAGCGGTCGCCCAGGACGCCCCAGGTGAACAGCAGCGCGGCGAACACCAGCGAGTAGGAGTTGATCGCCCAGATCAGCTGGCTCTGGGTCGCGCCGAGGTCCTCCTGGATCGTCTTCAGCGCGACATTGAGGACTGTGTTGTCGAGCACGACGACGAGAAGGCTGACGACCAGGGCCGCGAGGGCTCGCCACCGGTGCGGTGCCACGACGTCGGGAGCAGTCGGGGTGGCGGGGCTCGGAGTGCTCATGGGTCGTCAACCTACTGCGCCCCGGGGACATTCCTCCCGGGCGTGTGCGTCACGTCACGCAGTCATGGGCGGACGCCTCGAGCGCCGGTGCTCGCCGACTGCCGGCGGGGCGCGGCCGGCCGGCTGGATCTGCTCCCCCTTCCCCATCTGCTCCCGTCCTGACGGTCTGCTCCCGTCCATCCGGGAGCAGACCTGCCAGCTGGGAGCAGATCACCTGGAGATAGCGTGTGCCGGTCACGCGGGGCCTTCGGCCGGCGAGATGATCGCATCCAGGAGGGTCCGTATGACGTCAGCGATTCCGCAGCCCGCAGGGACTCCGCCCGTGACGCCCCACCACCGCAGGACGGTGGTCGTCGAGGTCGCCGACGCGGCTGACGGACTCATCGAGGTCGCCGGACGGATGCGCGACGAGCGACCCTGGGCCACGGACCCGCTCGACCTGCCCGTCGTCCACGACCTCGGGCTGGCGGTCACGGTGTCCCTTGCCGACTTCGTCGTCCGAGAGGTCCGGGTCGACTTCGACACCTACCCGCACGCCGAATGCGTCGACATCGCGCAGGCGCATCAGGCACTCGTCGGCGTGACCCTGGGGCGGGGCTGGAACGCCGCTGTCCGGGAGCGTCTCGGCGGCCCAGCGGGGTGCACCCACCTGCGGGAGCTGGCCAGGGCACTGGCCCCCACCCTGCTCCAGGCCGCGTTCTCAGCCCGGCTGCGACAGGGCGGTCGCGACGATCCGGAGTACCGCGAGGCGCGCGCGATGCTGCCGCTCATCGCCGACACCTGCCACGTCTGGGCGGTCGGCGGCGTCGCCGAGCAGAAGCTGGAGCACGGCTGGAGGCCTGGGAGCTCACTGATCCCGATCCCTGCCGTGGCAGACCTCGAGTAGACGTCCGCCGTCACGCTGCGACGACCCATCCCCGCGGCCGGGTCCGGGATCCGTCGGCAGGGCGGTGCTACCGTCCCGTTGGCCGACCCGCTCGGTCCGGCCACTGGAGCACGTTGGGCGAAGGGTCCTGATCATGCGCGTTCGTTCTCTGGCCACGGTGGTGCTGCTGCTCGCCCTGCCGCTCGCAGCGTGCGCCAGTTCGAACGACGCTGGATCGGGAGCGGGGCCGTCAGCCGCACCCCCCTCGTTGGCCGGGACGGCCTGGGACCTGGCGCAGTACGCGCCCCCCGGGAAGTCGGCCCTGACCTCCGTGCCCGACGGCGTGAAGGCAACCGCGGAGTTCACCACCGACCAGATCTCCGGATCCAGCGGCTGCAACCGCTTCAACGGGGGGTACACGACCGATGGGAGCACCATCGCCATCGGACCGCTGGCGTCCACCGCCATGGCGTGCCCCGGAGATGCGATGGCTGTGGAGTTCGACTACCTCGCCGGGCTGGACCGGGCGGCGACCTACGCGATCAGCGGGAACGCCATGACCATGAGCGACAAGGCCGGCCAGGTCCTGCTGTCCTACACGGCGTCCGTCCCGATCACGCTCGAGGGGACCAACTGGTCGGCGAACGGGATCAACACCGGCACCGGTGCCGTGTCCTCGCTGGTCGCCGGGAGCACCGTGACCGCCGTGTTCGCCGAGGATGGCACCGTCTCGGGGAATGCGGGGTGCAACACCTACAGCGGGACCTACGAGGCGTCCGGGACGACCCTCACGATCGGGACGCTGGCCACGACCGCCAAGGCGTGCGAACCCGACGTCAGCGACCAGGAGGCCAACTACCTCGCGGCGCTGGGCCGGGTCACCACCTACACCATCCGCGGTGACCAGCTCGAGCTGCGCGACGACGAGGGTGCGCTCCAGGCGGGGTACGTCGCCGGGTAGGGCTGACCGTCGGCTGCCCCGCCGTCGCTCTCCACACGATCTCCACGCGACCGCCGCACCGACGACACGCGTAATGGCGAGGCTAGGGGCAGAGAACCCTGACCCGCGATGCGTACTGCGCCCCGACGCCGACTTGGCGCGCCCGGGACGGTGCCTGCAGAGCCGGCGTGCCCTCGAGGAGTGACTGTGCCATCAACGCGTTCCCACGATACCCACGCCGCGCGGGTTGCCGGTCGCACGTACATTGACATTGGGTCCCACACTGAGGACATGCAGACGGTTCTCGTTGTGGAGGACGAGCGGGACATCCGTGAGGTCCTGCGCCGCTACCTCGAGCGGGCCGGGCTGTCGGTGCTGACGGCATCCACCGGAGCCGAGGCACTCCACCTGATCGAGAGCATCAGGCCGGACCTGCTCCTGCTGGACCTGGGGTTGCCCGACATAGACGGCTCTGAGGTCCTGGCCAGCGCGGCCCCTGCCATCCCCGTCATCGTGCTGACGGCGCGCTCAGCCGTTGACGACCGGATCGCGGGGCTGCGCCTGGGTGCCGATGACTACGTGGTCAAGCCGTTCAGTCCGACGGAGGTGGTGCTTCGGGTCCAGGCGGTCCTCGGCCGGGGCGCTCGCTTGCACGAGCTCGACACGGTCTGGTCGTTCGGTGGAGGTCGGCTGCAGGTCGATGAGACTGGCCATCGGGTCACACTCTCAGGTCGCGATGTGGCCCTGACCCCCCACGAGTGGGGGGTGATGGTCGCCTTGGCCAGCGCCCCCGGTCGCGTCTTCTCACGCCGGGAGCTGGTCGAGCGCGTGAGCGGCTACACGTTCGAGGGGTACGAGCGGGCGATCGACTCGCACGTGAAGAACTTGCGGCACAAGTTGAGTCCCGACGGCCAGGACGTCGTGCAGACCGTGGTCGGGTTCGGCTACCGGATGGGGTTCGCGGCCGATGGGTGACGGCTGGCGCCTTGGCCGGCTGGCGCGCCGACTTGCAGGGGCGATGTTCCTTGCGTCCGCAGCCTCGTTGCTGGTCCTGTTCGTCGGTACCGTCGTGCCACACCTGGTCGCCGAGCCTCCACATCCGGAGGACGCCGTCTCCGTCCCGTGGCTGATGGCCGCGACTCTGCTGGCCGTGCTCACGGCCGCCGTCGTCTCGACAGCCATGGCGCCAACGCCTGACGCGCCCCATCGACGGGTACATCGACACCGCCCAACGGTTCGCCGCCGGGGATCACTCGGCGCGTCCCGCCGAACTGGGCCCGCCCGAGTTCGCCGACCTCACCGGCGCGTTGAGCGCCGCGGCCGAGGAGATCGAGAGATCGGAGGGCGCTCGGCGGCAACTCACCAGCGACATCGCCCACGAGTTGCGCACGCCACTGACCGCGCTGCAGGCCGGGCTCGAGGAGTTGCGCGACGGCCTCATCCCAGCCGATCCGGCGACGCTGGCCGCCCTGCACGACCAGGCCACCCGACTGGGGCGGATCGTCAACGATCTCGCGGAGCTGTCGGCGGCCGAGTCGACCCGGGGTGCAGCTCCACCTTTCAGTGGTCGACCTGGCGAACGTCGCGACCCTGGCACTTGCCGCCCGACACGGCTCTATGGAGGCAGCCGGGCTCGTGGTCGAGGAGGACATCGACGCCGACACCGAGGTCATCGCCGATGCCGACCGCATGCACCAGGTGGTGGGCAACCTCCTGGCCAACACCGTCCTCTACTGCCGTCGGGGCGACCGGGTCTTCGTCCGGGTCCACGTCGATCGGCGGGTACGGCGTGCTGGAGGTGTCCGACACCGGACCAGGATTCCGCGCCGAGGAGTTGCCCTACGTGTTCGAGCGCTCCTGGCGGGGAGTGTCGGCCGATGGGACACGCGGATCGGGGCTCGGCCTGCCCATCGTCCGCGCCCTCGTCCAGGCCCAGGACGGCACCGTCCAGGTGCACTCAGTCCAGGGGAATGGCGCAACCTTCTCGGTACGTCTGCCAAGGCCGACCTGAGCAGGTCGGCACAGCGTCCGGGGTGCCACCCGGACGGGTCGCCATCCCCGATCGGCCCCCGGGTCAAGACGCTCCGACAAGCCATCATCGGCAGGCCCAGCCGGTCATGTGGAGCCTTTGGGTGAGCCGCCACACGATCTCCACATGATGCCCACACGGCGCCACTCGCGAGGTGGAGAGTGGGCCACAGGTGCCTCTGGAGGACAAGTCCACCTCAACAGCGCACCTCAAATCGAGTCAAGGGGAGACATCATGAGGACACGAACGACTGGCGGCGCGATCCTGGCAGCGGCGACTGCTGCACTCCTGGTCCTGTCAACGCCCGCTTTGGCGGCCGGCCCTGGCGGCGGCGGTGGTGGTGGCGGCGGTGGGGTGGCGGCGGTGGCGGCGGTGGCGGTGCCGGAACCACGACCGGCTCGCTGTACGCCGACCTGGTGATCGCACTGCGCGCCGAGGACGGGACACCCATCATCAAGAAGTACGAGGTCCCCGCCACCACCGAGACCGACGCGACGACCGAGTACTGCGTCCAGCCGGTCTCGTACGTGACGGTCCCCGGCGTGACCTCGTCGACGAACCCGGTCGACGGCCGAGAGGTCTGGGTTCTCCCGCTGCAGGGCGAGTGGATCCTCACCCCCCCGGACCCACTACCAGTTGCCGAGATCGAGGCCTGTGATCCCTGGCCGCAGTACGCCATGTTCGTCTCGGAGGTCGAGATGGAGCGGCTGAACCTTGCCCGGACGGCAGACGAGGTCATCGCCCGCAAGCTCGCCGATGTCGCGCTGAAGCTGAGGTTCGCGGACGGGATCGCGCTCGAGTCGACCGGGCGCATCAGCTACGACGGCTCAACCATCGACGCATCGCCCGAGAACGCGGCGATGTACCAGTCCCTGATGAACACCGGCACGATCCCGGGCCTGGCCACCACCCCGACCACCATTCCCGGCCCGCCCGCCCAGATCGGACCGGACGGAGCGTTCAACAGCCGGTTCGACGCCTGGGAGCTGGCGGCTATGACCATCGGTGCGGCGGCGAGCAAGAGCACACCGCTCACCATCGACGCCGTCGAGTACTACAACCGGATCATCGGCTTCCCGGCCGAGGGCTACACCGCTCCGGCGGGATGGCCCATCACGTTCATTCGCTCCATCGACCCGAGCACCGATGATCCGATGGCGACGGGTGAGCAGTTCGTCGACTACAGCGGCTTCACGTACAACCGCTCGCAGACCTTCAAGGGCAGCGTCACCTGGCTCGACGTGGCGGCCCTGAAGTGGAAGGTCAGCAGGATCACCGACATGGTGCCGTTCACCAACCTGTCCGGTGCTGCGATCGGCACCACCACCCTGACCGGTGTCACGGCGTTCGCTCAGCTGGCCGATGACGTGCGGGCACTGTGCAACTTCATCCCGGACAACACGTTCCTCCCCGGCTTCTACATGGACGTCCCTGGGGTCGACACGACCACGGCCCAGTTGAAGGCGATCCATGACCCGGCAGTCGACCTCGGAACCCTGCCTGCGAACGTCTTCCGGACCTACCCCTTCCGGATCACGGCGTCGCTGCTCAACCCCTGGGGCGGCGACACGATCGACGGCGCCCAGATGCGCATCACGTTCGACGCGTCCGACGCTCTCGAGGCAGGGGACATGAGCGGGATCCGCACCCCCGTCGACCAGTCGTCCGAGAACGATCTCCCGTTCACGGAGACGGATGGAAACCTTGTGAGCACGTGGGTGCCCGATGGCGTCTCTGTCGTCCCGGGCTACAACGTCTCCACGATGCTCGACCTCACGGTCGATGACGGGGCGCCGACCGGGACCTACGCAGTCACGCTGGACCTGATCGGCGTTGACGGGACGGTCCTCGCCACGGAGACCGGAACCATCGCGGTGAACGAGAATGTCGCGACGGTCATGTGGGGCGACTCCGTGCCGAAGCTCGTCACCCAGGGCGTCACCATGACGCTCCCGCTGAAGGTCTACTCACCAGCGGTCGGCACCGGCGTTCTGGGCTTGAACGTGGCCGGGCCCGGCGACGATCCACTCACCACGGACGTCGATGAGTCCCTCGCTGCCGGTGACCTGAAGATCTACGCCAGCGACGGAACCGACATGGTCGCCATGCCGCTGGCCTCGAACGGGGCCAACACACTGCAGGGCACCTGGAACGCCGCACTCGGTGCGGGCTACACCTCGGTGCTCTGGTACGCCACGGTCGCCGAGGGGGCACCTGTCGGCAACTACACCTTCGACGTCACCCTGCAGGACGGGAACGACCTTGCCGGCCAGATCGTCGTCGCTGTCTCCGCCCCGGACGCCCACGGTGAGAAGCCGCCGGGCGTTGGTGACGACACCACCGCGCCGGCCGTCACGATTGCTGAAGTCGACACCACACTGAGCTCCACGGCCACGTTCCTTCTCAGTTCGAACGAGACCGACGTGACCTTCGAGTGCATGCTGACCACGAACGGTGTGGCGGGCGATTGGCAGAGCTGCTCATCCTCTGTCAGCTACACCAACCTGCTGCCGGGGTCCTACACCTTCTTCGCCCGTGGGACGGACAAGGCCGGGAACGTCGGTGAGGAGGACTACCCCCTGGTGATCACGGCCGAGGAAACGACCGATCCGCCGACTGACGTGCCGACCGACCCGGCGGCGCCTCCGGCAGCCTCAGCGGCAGTGCCGGCACCACCGGCCGCGCAGGCACCGGCGGCACAGATGCCCTCGACGACCACCCCGGTCGCGCTGGCCGCGGTCGTCAGGCTGAGGGCGATCGACAACGGGACCAAGCTGTTCGTCAACGTCAACCCGAACAAGGGCGCGGGATACTGGAACATCAAGGTCTACCGCAAGGTCGTCAAGGGCAACGAGGTCTCGTGGAAGAAGGTCGGGAAGACCCTGCGTACCCAGACCAGCAAGGAGACCCGCACCATCAATCTCGGCGAGGGCACCTACCGAGTCAAGGTGATGGAGAAGTACGGGATGAAGGGTGATGCCTCCAGGCAGGTGACGCTGGTCCGCTAGCGCTCACCGACATCGTGCGGGCCCGTCTGACTCGAGCGGGCCCGCACGCTGCATCCCGGTGCGGTGGCACACCTGTTCCACGGACTGCCGATGACAGGTGCGCGACGTCCGAGCCCCAGCGGCGCAGGGCCGAGCGGCAGCGCTACGACTGATCGGTGTGCGGCTGCGACGCCATGTCCCCGCCCGCCTGCTCGCGCTCCCTGGCTGCCGCGACGATCCGCTGCTCGACGTCAGCGAGGGTGTTCTGGGGGCTGCTGGTGGTGGGCTTGGACACGGTCAACTCCGGCTCGGGAACAGGGTCCACGCGCGCGGACCGAACAGCCCGTCCATGCCCCCGCCCGCGGGCCCGAAACGCCCGGACCGTGTGAGGCGCGGCACACTGGCTCCCGCGCCCTAGGGTTTCGGTCATGACCAACGGAGCCCGCACCCTGGCCGTCGCCACGATCGCCTCCGCCCTGGCCGTGACCTGCCTCGTGACCCCGGCAACCGGAGCGGGCACCGATCCACCCGCACCGACACAGGTCCGCGTGGGGGTGTCGGTGGCCACGCTGTGGAACTCACCCACGTCCCCGCGCACCATCGACGCCGCGCGCCACTGCTGCCCCCGCGGATCCCACCCGGTGGCTGTCGGGCCTCACCGTCGCCGGCCGTCGGGGCCTCAACGGCAGGGTGGACAGCCAGGCGATCTACGGCCAGCCGGTGAGCGTGCTCGAGGAGAGTGGGGCGTGGTCCCGGGTGGTGCTTCCCGGTCAGCCCAGCCCGAAGGCGGCAGGTGGCTATCCGGGCTGGATCCCGACGGCCCAGCTGACGGGCACGGCCGCACCCTCGACCGCGGGCGCCGACGCCACGACGGCAATGCCCGGAGCATCGGAGGCGGTCGTGAGCACGCGCACTGCATGGGCGCACGACGACCAGTCCCTCACGTCGAGGGTCATCAGGCTCTCCTACGGAACCCGATTGCCGGTGCTGGGCACCTCCGCAGGCAGTGTCTCGGTGGCGGGCCCCGACGGGGGGACCCTCTGGATCTCGACCAGCCGCGTGAAGGTTGTCCCTCCCGGAACAGCTGCACGCAAGCCCGGCGGTTCCGCGGTGGTCACCGAGGCGCGGAAGTTCCTCGGACTGCCGTACCTGTGGGGCGGGACCTCGGGGTTCGGCCTCGACTGCTCCGGGCTCACGCACCTGGTGTACGCGCAGCTCGGGGTCACGATCCCGCGGGACGCGACCCCGCAGTTCGCCACCGGACGGAAGGTCACCACCCTCCGCAGCCTGCGCAAGGGCGACCTTGTGTTCTTCCGGGACAGGTCCGGGGCGATCCATCACGTGGGCATCTACGCGGGCAGCGGCCGCATGATCCACTCACCTCGCACCGGGCAGCCGGTGCAGGTCTCGCCCATCACCAGGGGGATCTGGGCCCGGGAGTTCGCGGGCGGGCGCCGGTACCTCTGAGGCCGGCTCACGAGCGGGACCAACCCGCGATGTGGCAGGGTGACTGCGCCGCCGCCACCATCCGCCACAGCTGCAGCATCCGACACCATCCGGAGCGAACAATGCCCACCGCCGTGCTCAGCCTGCCGATCTGGCTGCTCACCGTCCTCATCATCGCGATCTTCGTCGGCGTGGCAGCCGTTGGCCTGCTCGCCGCGCGGCGCTGGCTCCTGCCGCACCTGGACATCGGGCAGGGCGACGCCGAGTTCGGCGGTGCCATGGTGCAGGCGATCCTCGTGTTCTACGCACTGGCGATCGCCCTCGTGGCGGTGAGCACCTGGGAGCAGCACAGCTCGATCTCCGAGCAGAGCTCGGTGGAGGCGGCGACGATCGCCACGCTGTACCGGCAGAGCGTGCTCTACCCCGAGGACGTCCGCGACGAGCTGCAGGACGACCTGCTGGAGTACACGACCTTCATCGTCGAGGAGGCGTGGCCGGCGCAGGCACGCGGCGAGGTCCCGGAGGGCGGCACGGCACTGATCACCGGCATCCAGGCCACGCTGGGCTCATACGACCCGACCTCCACCGGGATGGAGGCCGTCGCACGCGCAGGCCCTGGACACGTTCCGCGACATGGTGGAGCTGCGCAGGCTTCGCCTGGACGCGGTCGGCGGGCACCTCTCGATCGCGATGTGGGCGTTCGTCCTGGTGGGAGCGGGCATCTCCCTGGCCTCGTCCTACCTCTTCGTCGTGGGTGACGCACGCCTGCACCTGATCCTGGTCGGGTTCCTGGCGACGATCATCGCCATGGTGGTCGTCCTCATCGCCGCCTACGACAGCCCCTTCGTCGGGGATCTGGCAGTGTCCTCCGACTCCTACCAGCTGGTGCTCGACGCAGCCAGGTCGGTCACCGCCACCGAGTAGGCCGACCGCAAGGACCTTGCGCCGCGATGGCGCTGTCCGGGGCAGATCGGGACCTCGGTACCGTTGGGGCGGGCCCGGATCCCCGCAGCGCCCGCTGCGCCGGCGATCCGGCCGATCGCGGAAGGGATCGCACGCATGAGGACGCGCATCACGGAGCTGTTCGGCATCGAGCACCCGATCATCCAGGGCGGGATGCACTACGTCGGCTTCGCCGAGCTCGCCGCCGCGGTGTCCAACGCCGGGGGCCTCGGGATCATCACGGGGCTCACGCAGCGCACGCCCGAGGACCTCGCCACGGAGATCGCCCGGTGCCAGGCGTTGACCGACAAGCCGTTCGGGGTGAACCTCACGTTCCTGCCGACGGTCGCATCCCCGGACTACCCGGGCTATGTGCGCGCGATCCTCGAGGCCGGCGTGCCGGTCGTCGAGACCGCCGGGCGCAACCCCGAGGCGGTCCTTCCGGTGCTCAAGGCCGCCGGGGTCAGGGTGATCCACAAGTGCACGTCGGTCCGCCACGCGCTCAAGGCCCAGTCCATCGGATGCGACGCGGTCTCGGTCGACGGCTTCGAGTGCGGCGGGCACCCCGGTGAGGACGACGTCCCCAACATGATCCTGCTCCCCCGCGCCGCCGACGAGCTCTCGATCCCGTTCGTCGCCTCCGGCGGGCAGGCCGACGGGCGCAGCCTCGTCGCGTCGCTGGCGATGGGAGCCGAGGGGATCAACATGGGCACGCGCTTCATCGCCACGCAGGAGGCCCCGGTCCACCAGCGGGTCAAGGACGCGATCGTCGCCGCCTCCGAGCTCGACACCCGCCTGGTGATGCGCCCCCTGCGCAACACCGAGCGGGTCATGGTCAACGCGGCGGTCGAGCGACTGCTCGCCAAGGAGAAGGAGCTGGGCGCGGACCTGGCGTTCGAGGACATCATCGAGCAGGTCGCCGGGGTCTACCCACGGATCATGATCGAGGGTGACATGGACGCCGGGGCATGGTCGTGCGGCATGGTCGCCGGGCTCATCCACGACATCCCGACGTGCAAGGACCTGATCGACCGGATCATGGCCGAGGCTGAGGAGATCATCCGCGGCCGGCTCACGGGGATGCTGGACGCGGCGACTGCTGTTTGACTGGGGCCTCATCCCGCGATCCGACCCCAGGAGCCACCGTGCCCCCGACCCCGACCGGCCCGTCCTCGCTGCCGAGGACGATCGCGAGGGTCGTCCTCGGAGCCTTCCTGCTCATGACCGGTGTCGGTCACCTCACCAGCCAGCGCCAGGCGTTCCAGGCCCAGGTGCCCACGTGGGTGCCCCTCGACCCGGACCTCGTCGTGGTCGCCTCGGGTGTGGTGGAGATCGTTCTCGGCCTGGCGCTCATCGCCCTGCCCCGTCACCGTGTCGCGGTCGGCTGGATCGTGGCCGCCTTCTTCGTGGCGATCTTCCCGGGCAACATCTCCCAGTACGTCACCGGGACCGACGCGTTCGGCCTGGACACCGACCGCGCACGGCTCATCCGGTTGTTCCTCCAGCCGGTCCTGGTCGTCTGGGCCCTGTGGTCCACCGGCGCGTGGGCGGCGTGGCGGGCGCGCCGGACCGTGGCGGAGCCCGCCTGACGGGTGTGGCCCTCCCGGTCGACGCCGGAGCGCTCTGAGCCGACGCGTGAGGGTGTGCGCGGGGGCTGGGTCCGCGGGGGGCGCCAGGGCGACCTACAGGGGGTGGAGCCTGTCCTCCTCGATGGCCGCGTCCAGGGTCTCGAGGAAGGCCTTGCGCGCCTTCACCTTGGTGCTCGCGTGGGCGACCATGTCGAGCTTCTTCATCTGTTCGGCGACCGCCCGGGCGGCGGGCATCAGGTCCTCGGGTGCCACGACCGCGTCGAGGAACCCGGCCCGCATGGCCTCCTCGGGCTCGAACATCTCGGCGTTGATCACCGAGCGGTTGAAGTAGGACCTGCGCAGCCGATCGCGCGCCAGCTCGATGCCCACGTGGTGCATGGTCATGCCGATCTGCACCTCGTTCAGCCCGATGCGGAACGGCCCCTCGACGCCCACGCGGTAGTCCGCCGAGAGCAGGATGAACGCGCCCTTGGCCACGGCGTGGCCCGGGCAGGCGACGATGATCGGGAACGGATGCGCGAGCATCCGGCGTGCGAGGCCGGACCCTGCGGCCACCAGGTCGATGGCGTTCTGCGGGCCCGACCTCATGACCTTCAGGTCGTACCCACCGGAGAGGATCCCCGGCTGGCCGGTGATGATCACGACGGCGCCGTCCGCCTCGGCCCGGTCCAACGCCGCATGGAAGGCGGCGATGACGTCCGGGGAGATGGCGTTCACCTTGCCGTTGTCGAGGGTCAGCGTGGCGATGCCGTCCTCGAGGTCGTAGCTGATCAGGTCGCTCACGTCGGATTCCTCCTGGTGTCGGCAGTTGCGGTGTCGGCAACTGCGCGGATCTGCCCACGCGACAGTAGCCCGCGCCCCGCGACCCGCCGAGGCTGGGTCCACCCGAGGTCGGCCGACGACCCCGCCGGCAGCGGACGACGGCGTCCAGCGCCTCAGTCGGTGATGCGCAGCCAGTAGCCACGCCCGGGTTGGCTGAGCAGGCACGTGGGCTCGGCAGGGGTCCGCTCCAGCTTGCGTCGCAGCGTGTTGATGTAGACGCGCACGTAGTTGCGGTGGCTGGGCTCGTCCTCGCCCCACACCAGGGCGAGCAGGTCCTCCGGGGTGACCGGCTTCCCGCCGGCGCGCGCGAGGACGGCGAGCACCGCCCACTCGGTGGCCGTCAGGGACACGACACGACCGTCGGTGTCGGTCACCTCCTGCCGGGCGAGGTCGACCGCGAAGAGCGGTGTCCGGACCACGTCCACGACCCCGGACCGCCGTCCCACCGCCCGGATCCGGGCGAGGAGCTCCTGGAGCCCGAACGGCTTGGTCATGTAGTCGTCCGCCCCCGAGTCCAGGGCTGCCACCTTGTCCGACTGGTCACGCCTGGCCGACAGCACGACGATCGGCCCGTCGTGCGCGGTCCTCAGGTCGGGCAGCAGCCGGAGCCCGTCCTCGTCGGGCAGCCCGAGGTCCAGCAGGATGACGTCGTAACGCAGCGATGCCACGGCCCGTCGCGCGCCGTGGGCGTCGGGCACGTCGAAGACCGTGAACCCCTGGGCCCGCAGGGCGATGGCCAGTGAGCGTCGCACGGCGTGGTCGTCCTCCACCAGGAGGATCCTCACCGGGTCACCTGGACCGTGGCCGTGAGCCCGCCGCCCACGGTCGCGTCGTAGGCGATGGTCACACCGATGAGCTCGGCGAGCCGGTCGACGATGAGCAGCCCCATCCCGTGCCGGCTGCGGCCCACATCGGCCGAGTCCGCGTCGAGCCCCGGACCGTGATCGACGACCGCGACCGACGTGACCGTCGCGCCGGCGGCGAGGACGACCTCGACCGGCGAGTCCGCGGGTGTGTGAGTCAGGGCGTTGGCGACCAGGTTGGCCAGGATCCGCTCGAGGAGCGCCGCGTCCGTGACCACGACGACCGGGCCCCCCGCGGGGATGACGCGGAGCCGGGGCGATGCCCACGCCGCGACAACCCGGTCAGCGACCTCGGCGAGGTCGGTGGCGCGGCTGTCCACCTGCAGCACGCCGGCCTCGACCCGAGAGGAGTCCAGCACGGCACCGAGCACCTCGTCGAGCCTGATCGCCGACTGGCGCAGGCCGTTGAGCAGCTCGGCCCGATCCGCCTCCGAGAGCGTGCCCTCAGTCATCAGCAGGGCGTCAGCCGAGACCCGGATCCCGGCCAGGGGGGTCCGCAGGTCGTGTCCCACGCTGGCCAGCAGCGTGGCCCGGGCACGGTCGACCTCAGCGAGCCGGGCGGATCTCTCCTGCTCGGCCACGAGCTCGGTGCTCTCCCAGGCGCGGACCACCGCGGTCGCCAGCGTGTCGGCGAACCCACGGTTCACGCCCATGATCTCCGCGCCGCGCCCGACCACCCGGAACCCCGGGGCCACCGCCACGTCGATCACCGGGTCCGAGGGCTGCGGGCCGGCACCGGCGCGGGCACTGCTCAGGAGCACATCGCCGGTGGGGTCGAGAAGGACGGCCTCGTCGAGGTCCAGGGCCGACCGGAAGGCCGTGAGGGTCTCCAGCGGGGACGTCGAGTCGGGGCGGAGCACCTCAGCCATCACGGACTCACGGGCGTTGGCAGCAGCCGCGGCCGCCTCGGAGCCGAGGACGACCTCCACGAGCGTGCTCACGCCCACCGCAAGGAGCAGGAACACCGCAAGGGAGACCCAGTTCTCCTGGGCCTGGATCGCGAACGTCCCGTAGGGAGGGACGAGGAACCAGTTGACCGCGAGGAAGGCCCCGACCGCGGTTGCCGCGGCCATCGTCCGGCCGGCGAACAGCGAGACGACCACGACCTCGACCAGCACGACGAGCAGGACCTCCGCCAGCCCCACCGGACGCATCGCGGTGGCAACGGCGATGGTGGCCACGATGGCCAGCACAGCCAGTCCGACGACGAGCGGTCGGCGGCGCCACCTCGCCGTCGCGCTCGTCGACGTGGCCGGACTCATGCGCGCATGTCGACCATGCGGTCCGGTTCGTCCACCGCGTCGAGGATCAGGGGCACGCTGATCACGATAACGCCCGGGACGAAGAGCAGGCGGGTCTTGAGCCGCAGGGCGGACTGGTTGTGCAACACGTGCTCCCACCAGCGCCGGACCACGTACTCGGGGACGAACACGGCCACGATGTCGCGCTGGCTCTCACGGCGGACGCTGCGCACGTGGTCCAGGACCGGGCCCGTGACGTCTCGGTACGGGGAGGCCACGACGGTGAGCGGGACGGGGATCTGCCGGTTCAGCCACTCGGCCTCGAGCCGGCCGGTGGAGTCCGGGTCGAGCTCGACGTGCAGGCCCACGATGGTGCTGGGCCGGGTGGCCCGCGCATAGGCCAGGGCCTGGAGGGCCGGCGCGTTCAGGCGGCTGACGAGGACCACGGCGTGGACCCTGCTGGGCAGGCGCACCCCGCCCTCGGGAGGCGACAGGCGCAGGTCGGCCGTCTCGTAGTGACGCTTGATGGCCATCATGATCCCGACGAACACCGGGATCGCGACCATCACGAGCCACGCCCCGTGGCTGAACTTGGTGAGGATGACGATCACGAGCACCAGCGAGGTGACGGATGCGCCGAGGAGGTTGATGGCCCTGGAGGTCTGCAGGCCGCGGCGACCGGACGTGGCGGTGCGCAGGGCTGCCGTCCAGTGCCGGACCATCCCGAACTGGGAGAGGCTGAACGACAGGAACACCCCCAGGATGTAGAGCTGGACCAGCCGGGTCACTGACGCGTCGAAGGCCACGATCAGCCCGGCGGCGAAGAGCGCAAGCAGGATGATCCCGTTGCTGAACACGAGCCGGTCGCCGCGCCGGCCGAGCTGCCGGGGGAGGTACCCGTCGCGACCGAGCACTGAGGCCATCTGCGGGAACGCGTTGTAGGCGGTGTTGGCCGCCAGCACCAGCACCAGCATGGTGGCGATCTGCAGGAAGTAGAACCCGAAGGATCCTGCGCCGAACACGGCCGTGCCCAGCTGGGCGATGACGGTCTGCTGCACGTAGTCAGCAGGCAGCCCCAGCTCGGCAGGGAACTCGGCGTACTTCACGCCCGCGGAGGTGGCCAGGAGCGTCACGCCGTAGAACATCGTGATCGCCAGGGCTCCCATCACCACCAGGGTGGTGGCCGCGTTGCGCGACCGGGGCTTGCGGAAGAACGGCACCCCGTTGCTGATCGCCTCCACCCCGGTCAGGGCGGTGCACCCGGAGGCGAACGCGCGCAGCACGAGGTACACCATCGCCGCGCTGGTCAGGTCCGCACCGTGCACCGTGTACCCCGCACTCTCGGCTGTCACCCCGTCCCCGAAGAGGATCTTGTACAGGCCGAGGGCGAGCATCGTCAGCACCACCGCGATGAAGGCGTACGTCGGGGCGGCGAAGGCCCGGCCCGACTCGCGGATCCCCCGCAGGTTCACGGCCGTGAGCACGACGACGATGCCGACGCAGACCAGCAGGGTGTACGGGGCGAGCTCCGGGAACGCCGAGACCAGGTTGGCCACCCCGGAGGTCACCGACACCGAGACCGTCAGGATGTAGTCGACGATCAGCGCCGAGGCAGCGACCAGTGCGGGGGTCTGGCCGAGGTTCTCCTTGCTCACGGCGTAGGCCCCGCCGCCACCGGGATAGGCGTGCACCGTCTTGGAGTACGAGGCCACGACCACGACCAGGAGGAACACGACCGCCAACCCCACCCACGGGGTCAGGGTCAGCGCGGCGGCACCGCCGATGGCCAGCACCAGCAGGATCTCCTGGGTCGCGTACGCCACCGACGACAGCGGATCCGAGCAGAAGATCGGGAGGGCGAGTCGCTTGGGCAGCGTGGCATGCCCGGCGGCATCGGAATCCAACGGACGACCGACGACAAGTCGCTTCGCAGTGAGGAGCATGGTTCAACCGTGGCCCGGCAGCGGGCATCCCCGCTGGCATCCTTGACACGGCATTGACGTGTGCCTCGGGAGGTCGCCGGGTTGCGGGCGGCCCGCAACGCGAGAGCATGGGGCCCGGAGCAAGGAGCAGATGTGTTCATCCCCGCCTCGGACGCCGAGATCGCCCTGAGGATCGACCTCCCCAGCAGGGAGGTCACCCAGGGCTCGCCCCTGTCCGGCACCGTGCTGGCCGAGGCCGGCAGCGACCTCAGCGTGGTCGGGTGTGAGGTCGCCCTGATCAGGACGACGAACTACGTCTACCGCCAGGGGAACCTGTACGGCGGTGCGATGAGCGTGCCCACACGCGCCACCGAGGTCCTCACAGCACGGGGCATCGCCTGCGCCGGGCCGCTGCGGGCGGGCGGCACGCTGACGCTGCCGTTCACGCTGGAGGTCCCGGTCGAGGGACCCGGGACGGTTGCGGGCGCCCTTGTCCAGGTCCACTGGGCCATCCGCGTGCGCATGCAGGTCAGCGGGTCCGCACCCAAGGAGCACACCCGCGAGGTCGTCGTGCTCTCCCGCGCGGGGGATCTCGTCACCGTCGCCGATGAGCCTGCCACCACCGCGGACCGTGGGCTGGTCGTCCTGCGCTTCGCGTCCCTGTCGTCGCGGCGCCTCATGCCGGCGACGAGCATCACGGGCATGCTCGCGGTGGAACCACGCCGTGCGGGGGCGGCTCGAGGGCTGCGCGTCGAGCTCCTCCTCCGCGAGCAGGTCCACCGCGGTCCGTGGGTCGGGACCGACCCGACCCGCAACCCTGCCAACGAGAGCAGGGAGAGGGACACGCTGGTCGTCGGGCAGGTGATCGCCCACCACATCGAGCTGGATCCCGGCGCGCCGGTCGCGCTGCCCTTCCGCCTGGAGGTCCCCGAACGGCTGCCCGCCCCCACCGTGGTCACCGACCGGTTCAGCCTGACGTGGGTCCTGCGCGGCCTGGCGGACCGGGCGCTGCGCCCCGACCCGTTCGTGGAGGTCCAGCTCCACGGCGCCACGACCCCGGCTGACCGGCCACCGCCTTTGTTGTAGTGTCAACTGATCGCCTACGATGGTCCCATGAGCACCCGCTGGCTGGATGACGATGAGATGGCGGCGTGGGTGCGCCTGGCCGCGGTGCTGGAGCTGCTGCCCGGAGTCCTGGACTCCCAGCTGCGCCGGGACGCCGACCTCACCCACTTCGAGTACTTCGTGCTGGCGATGCTGTCCGAGGCACCGGAGCGCACGCTGCGGATGACCGCACTGGCAGCTCGGACCAACGCGACCCTCCCCCGGCTCTCCCACGTGATCCGCCGGCTGGAGGAGCGCGGACTCGTCGAGCGCTTCCCCTGCCCCCAGGACGGCCGGGCCACGAACGCGCGACTGACCGAGGACGGCTGGGCCAAGGTCGTCGCCACCGCCCCGGGGCACGTGGGGACGGTGCGTGCGAACGTCATCGACGCCCTGACCCGCGAGCAGGTCCACGAGCTGTCGGAGATCGCCGGGGCCATCCTGCAGCGGGTGGACCCCAAGGGGCTGCTGGCATCGCCCCCGCGCGGGTGACCCACACGAGTCCCGCCCCACGGGCCGCACGCACCGCCTCGTGGGCGGTGTTCGGCGTCTTCGCGATCAACGGGCTCGTCTTCGCCTCCTGGATGAGCCGCCTGCCCGCGATCCGCGACGCGCTCGGGCTCACCCCGGGCCAGATCGGGCTGTTGCTGCTGGTGGGCTCCGCCGGCTCCATCGTCGCCCTGCCCCTCACCGGTTCCGTGGTCCAGCGGCTCGGAAGCCGGCGCACCACGCGGATGGCGGCGCTGCTCAGCGCCTCGGGCTACACCGCAGCCGCGCTGGCGGTCGGTGCCGGGATCACGCCCCTGGTCGCCCTCTTCCTGTTCCTGGCCACCATGGGCATCGCCTCGTGGGACGTGTCCATGAACCTGCAGGGCACCGTCGTGGAGCATGACCTCGGCCGGGCGATCATGCCCCGCTTCCACGCCGGGTTCTCCCTGGGCGCCGTCGCGGGTGCGGCGATCGGTGCCCTCGCGGCCGCTGCGGGGCTGCCCGTCACGTGGCACATCATCGCCACGGCCGCGGCCGCAGCCGGTGCCGTCCTCCTGCTCACCAGGCACTACCTCGCGGACGGGGCGATGTCCTCGGCGGGCGAGCACGGAACCGGAGCCGCGGGCGCGCGCCGCAGCGCCCTGGCCGCATGGACCGAGCCCCGGACGCTGATGATCGGCCTGATGGTGCTGGCCGCCGCGCTGACCGAGGGCAGCGCGAACGACTGGCTCGCCCTGTCCGTCGTGGACGGCTTCCTCACCTCCGATGCCGTGGGAGCCCTGGCCTTCGGGATCTTCGTGGCCTCGATGACCGCGATGCGCTTCGCCGGGACGCGCCTGCTCGACCGGTTCGGCCGGGTGCCGGTGCTCAGGCTGTGCGCGGGACTGGCCCTCGTCGGCCTGGTCCTGTTCGCCCTGGCCCCCTCGCTGCCCCTGGCGGTCGTCGCCATCGTCCTGTGGGGCTTCGGCGCGGCCCTGGGATTCCCCGTGGGGATGAGCGCGGCCTCCGACGACCCGGCGCGCTCGGCGGCACGGGTCTCGGTGGTGTCCTCGATCGGGTACGTGGCGTTCCTGGCCGGACCCCCCGTCCTGGGCATGCTCGCCGACCACATCGGCTACCGGATGGCGCTGCTGACGATCGCGGCCCCGCTGGTCCTCAGCCTGCTCCTGAGCCCGGTGGCCGCACCGCTGCCCGCGTCCCAGGGAGGCATCGCACCGGGCCAGAAGGAGTGAGCACGACGCCCACCGTCACCGCCGGGCCGGTGCCGGATCTCCGGGCAGGCCCCACGCATGGCCCCGGGCGGAGGCGGCGGGGCATGATGCGGAGCATGACGCACACGCCCACCCACACCCCCACCGAGTCCCCGCGCGGGACCGCGTCCCTGCGCGAGCGGGCCGAGGCGATCGTTGCCGACCTGCCGATGGCCGACAGGATCCGGCTGCTGTCCGGGCGTGACTTCTGGACCACCGAGGAGATCGAGGGCGTGGTCCCCTCGGTGATGCTCACCGACGGTCCCCACGGGCTGCGCAAGCAGTCGGCAGGCTCCGACCATGTCGGGCTGAACGACTCGGTGCCGGCGACGTGCTTCCCGGTGGCGGCGACCCTGGCGTGCACGTGGGACCCGTCGCTGCTCGAGGAGGTGGGCGCCGCACTTGGGCGGGAGGCGCGCGCCGAGGACGTCGCCGTCCTGCTCGGTCCCGGCCTGAACCTCAAGCGGCACCCGCGCGGTGGGCGCAACTTCGAGTACTTCTCCGAGGACCCCTACCTGTCGGGCACCATGGCCGCCGCGCTGGTGCGCGGGGTGCAGTCCGAGGCCGTGGCCGCCTGCCCGAAGCACTTCGCGGCGAACAACCAGGAGACCAACCGGATGGTCATCGACACGATCATCGACGAGCGGACCCTGCGCGAGCTGTACCTGCGCGGCTTCGAGATCGCGGTCGGGACCTCCGACCCGGCCACGATCATGACCTCCTACAACCAGGTCAACGGCCAGTTCGCCTCCGACAACGAGCACCTCCTCGCACAGGTCCTGCGCGGCGAGTGGGGCTTCGACGGCCTGGTGGTCTCCGACTGGGGAGGCACCAACGACCACGTCGCCGGACTCCGCGTGGGGATGGACCTCGAGATGCCCGGCGGGTCGGGGGCGTTCGACCCCGACATCGCCGCAGCCGTCGCGGACGGACGACTCGCCGAGGCGGACCTGAACCGCTCCGCTGCCCGGGTCGTGGAGCTGGCCCTGCGCTGGCAGGACGTCCGCGACTCGGGTCCTGCGCCAACGCCGGACTTCGACGCCCACCACGCGCTGGCCCGCCGTGCCGCCGCAGCGGGCACGGTCCTGCTGGCCAACGACGGGCTGCTGCCGCTGCCCGCGCAGGGCACGATCGCCGTCATCGGGGCGTTCGCCGTGGACTCGCGCTACCAGGGGGCGGGCAGCTCGAAGGTCAACCCGACCCGCGTCGACGCCCTGCTCGACGCCCTCACGCAGGAGACGGCGGGCCGCGCGGAGATCCGCTACGCCGCGGGGTACGACCCCGTCACCGGCGACACGACACCGGCGCTGATGGCCCAGGCGGCAGCCGTCGCACGCTCAGCCGACGTGGTGGTCCTCATCGTCGGGCTGCCTCCCCGGCTGGAGACCGAGGCCAGGGACCGAGCCGAATGGGGGATGCCCGCGGGGATGGACCAGCTGGCCGAGGTGGTGCTGGCGGCCAATCCGCGCACGGCCGCGGTGCTCGTGAACGGCGGCTCGGTCAACGTCCCCTGGGCCGATCGGTCGGCCGCGCTGGTCGAGGCCTACCTCGGCGGGCAGGCCGGCGGCTCGGCGCTGGCCGACGTGCTCCTCGGGGCCGACGAGCCCGGTGGCCGGCTGGCAGAGAGCATCCCGTTCGACGTCACGCAGCTCCCCTCGGACCGGAACTTCCCGGGCCATCCCCGGCAGGTCGAGTACCGCGAGGCGTTCAACGTGGGCTACCGGTTCCACGACACGCAGGACGTCCCGGCACGGTTCCCCTTCGGGCACGGCCTCGGGTACACGACGTTCTCCTACGGCGACGTCGAGGTCACCGGGACCGGCACCGAGCTGGTCGTGGCCGTGGATGTGACCAACACCGGGCCCCGCGCCGGGTCGGAGGTCGTGCAGGTGTACGTCCGTGACGTGGTGTCCACCCTCGCGCGGCCCGAGAAGGAGCTCGCGGGGTTCGCCAAGCTGCACCTGGAGCCCGGGCAGACCACGCGCTGCGAGGTGCCCCTCGGTCGGCGCTCGTTCACGGTGTGGGACGTGACCGCGCACGACTGGCTCGTCGAGGCCGGCGAGTACGAGGTCCTCGTGGGCGCCTCCTCGACCGACCTGCGCGACACCGTCACCATCCACGTCGACTCCAGCGACGTCGTCACGCCGGTGCCGGCGCCCGCGGGGCCGCTGGCCACCGGTGCTGAGTTCGAGGCGCTCCTGGGAGGTCCCATCCCGGTACCGCCGGAGCAGCGCCCATTCACCCGGATCTCGACCGCGGCCGACCTGGACACCAGCCGCGTCGGGCGACGCCTCGTGTCGGCGATGCGCTGGGGCATGAACCGCCAGTTCGCCAGCGCCAACACCGACAACATGGACGACATGGTCGAGACGGTGCTGGCCAGCCTGCCGTTGCGCGCCTTCGTGACGATGGCCCCCGGCATGAGCTTCGCCATCCTCGACCGGATCATCGCCGCCCTGAACGCGGACGTGCGTGGGGTCATCCGGCCGGGCCGACCGGGGACCGTCCCGCGTTGACCTCCGAGCCCGTGGAGGCAGGGGTGGAGGTGGAGGTGGAGTGGAGGGGGCCGCAGAGGTGGAGGTGGCAATGGAGTGGGCCTCAGAGGTGGAGGTGGAGGTGGCAACGGAGGACGAGGTGGAACCGAGGATGCACGCAGGCACGGACGACCCGTTCTGGGGCGACGAGCGCCCCGCCGTCGATGGCGTCATGCGCTGGGTGGCCGACCGGGTCGCCCGCTCGAGTGACCCGAAGACCACGGCACGCCCCGCGTCCGAGCTGGCGGCGGCCGCAGGGCGCGCGGTGACGCCAGAGGGGATCGGCTGGGAGTCAGCCCTTGAGGTCTTCGACCGCGTGCTCGTGCCCGCGACGCGCGCCCAGGACGATCCGCTGAACCTGGCCTACATCCCCGCCGCGCCCACCCGTGCGGCCATCGCGTTCGACCTGGCCACGAGCGCCGCCAACGTGTTCGCCGGCGTGTGGGAGGCCGGGGCGGGTGCGATCCACGCTGAGAACGAGGCGCTGGGCTGGCTCGTCGGGCTCCTGGGATGGCCCGCGACGGCCGGGGGGACGTTCGTCAGCGGCGGCACGATGGGCAACCTGTCGGCCCTGGTGACTGCGCGCGAGACGATGCAGGCCCGCCGGGGCGGGCGCCCCGCGGCCGGCTGGGCACTGGCCTGCACCTCGGATGCGCACTCCTCGATCCGCGGCGCTGCCCGGGCGCTGGACGTGGTTGTCGTCGAGGTGCCGCAGAGCGCGCGCGGCCACATGTCCGGGGTGGCGCTTCGCAACGTCCTGGCAGAGCACCCCAACGTCTTCGCGGTCGTGGCCTCGGCGGGCACCACGAACGCGGGGGTCATCGACGACCTGGCCGATGTCGCGGATGCGTGCGACGACTTCGACGTGTGGCTGCACGTGGACGGCGCCTACGGTGGCGCCGGCCTCGCCGCGCCGAGCGTCCGGCACCTGTTCGACGGCGTCGAGCGGGCCAACAGCTTCATCGTCGACCCGCACAAGTGGCTGTTCGCGCCCTACGACTGCTGCGCGCTGCTGTACCGCGAGCCGGAGACGGCACGCGCCGCGCACTCCCAGAGTGCCTCCTACCTGGACAGCATCGACCGCGAGGCGTGGAACCCCGCCGACCTGGCGACCCACCTGAGCCGTCGGGCCCGGGGGCTGCCGTTCTGGTTCTCCCTGGCGGTGCACGGCACGGACAGGTACAGCCAGGCGATCGAGCGGACACTGGCGATCGCGCGGGAGGTCGCGGCCGGGATCGAGGCCAGGGATCACCTGCGACTTGTCCAGCCACCCGAGCTGTCCGTGCTGCTGTTCCAGCGTCGCGGGTGGGAGCCGGAGCACTACGCGGACTGGTCCCGGCGGGCAGCGCTCGAGGGGACCATCCTCTGCGTGCCCACGATGTGGCGCGGGGAGACGGTGCTGCGCCTGGCGTTCGTCAACCCGCAGACACGCCCGGACCATGTCCTCGACGCCCTGGAGACCCTGCTGTGACCGGCGACCGCGACCGCGACGCCGCCGGTCGTCCGCGCCAGGACCGGCCGCGCGACGCCCTCGGGCGACCCCTGCCCTACGGCGCCACCGGCGTCGAGCCCGTCGCGGAGGACCCGCTGCCGCCGGCCGAGACCCTGGACGTGGCCCGGGAGCTGGTCCGGGCCGGGCGACCGTTCTCCGCCCATGAGGTCCTGGAGGCCCGCTGGAAGGCGGGTCCCGAGCAGGAGCGCGACCTGTGGCAGGGCCTGGCGCAGGTCTGCGTCGGACTCACCCACGAGGCCCGCGGGAACATGGCGGGCGCGCGGGTGCTCCTCGAACGTGGAGCCGCCCACCTCGAGCAGTACGGGTCCGGGGACGGGCCGAGGTACGGGCTGGACCTGCCCGCGATCATCGGATGCGCTCGCGGGCGGGGGTCGACGTAGCCGGGCGGGAGCGGGGTCGACGTAGCCGGGTCGGGGAGCGGGGGTCGAGGTGGCCGGGTCGAGGGATCACGGATGACGGGTGGATGATCAGGACGTGGACTACGTCGATGACAGGCGCCGCGACACCTACGTCGCGCTGCACGAGTGGCACACCCGGACGGGTTCGCCGCTCGACTGGGAGCAGGTCATCTTCCCCGAGGAGATCCTGAAGTGGGCGTCGGCGGACCCCGAGGTCTCGCTCCTGCTCAGGCACCACTACTGACCCGGGCCCCAGCCACCCACCAGGATCGGAGGAGCACGAATGACCTCGACCGCAACGATGCCCACGCCCAAGCCGGTCGTGACGATCTACGGGACCTACGGCGCGGGCTCCACGCAGGTCGGTCACTCGGTCGCACACCACCTCGGCCTCCCCTGCTTCCGGGCGGCATTCAGCTCCGAGGCGCTGGAGGGCGGCCATGAGGACGTGAGCCAGGAGGAGGCCGCCCACCTCACGAAGATGATCGCGGTCCTTGCGGCCGCCTTCGGCATCAGCGACGCGCCGGACGACGGCTCCGCGGAGCGTCACAGGCAGGAGCTCATCGAGGAGAACATCCGTCAGGTGCAGGGATGTGCGCACCTGGGCGGGGTGCTGATCGGTCGCCATGGCGCGCTGCTGCTGGCCGATCGACCGCACACGGTCCACGTCCTTCTGACGGGCGCGGTCCAGGACCGGATCGAGCGCGCTGCGGCCGAGGCGGGCATCAGCCAGGAGCACGCCGCCCGGCGCCTGGAGCGCGAGGATCACGTTCGCGCGGACATGTCGATCGCCCTGTTCGACTGGGACCCCCGGATCCACGAGCACTACGACCTCGTCGTGAACACCAGCCGCATCCCGCTCGACGGGGCGGTCGAGGCGATCCTGGCCGCCGTGCGCGCCGTCACCCCTTGACCCGGGCGGGCCTCAGTCGCCCCGGCGCACCCGCAGCTCATCGGATTCCTTGGTGCTCCATGCCACCCGGGGCCCGTTCACCGCGCGGTCGAGCGTCCGGTGCAGGTGTTCGCCGTCGTGCGCCACGGCGAGACCGAGGCTGAGCGAGACGCTGACCCGCTTCGCTCCGACGGCCACCGGCTCGAGCTCAGCCCCAGCGACCGCGTCGGCCCGGATCAGGGCCTCATGATGGCCGGTCACCCGGTCGAGGACCACGACGAACGAGTCGGCTCCGTAGCGGGCGACCAGGTCCCCCTGACGGGAACGGATGCGCAGCCGGTGGGCGATGGTGGCCAGGACCTCATCCTCGGCTGCACGGCCGAACTCGGCGCCGACCTCCCCCAGCGCGTCGATCACGAGGAACAGGACCGCCGGGGGTGTGGAACCGTGGACCCAGGGCGGCCCGAGATTGTCATCCTCGAGGGTCTCGAGCAACGCCGTTCGGGTGGTCAGCCCCGTGAGGCCGTCGAAGGCCGGCTCATCGAGCATGACGCTGGGCGTCCTGCGGGGTGCGGCACACCACGTCGCGCGGGGCGGCGAAGCCGACAGCGCGCAGGAGGCGGTCATGCAGGTCCTGGTGGGCTCGTTCGCTGCTCCCGAGCCGGTCACGCTCCCGCCATGCCCGGGTCCTCACCAGGGGCGGGGTCCACTCGACCCGGTCGAGCCCGGCCATCCGGTCGGCGCGGCCGGGACCCGCGAAGGCACCGGCGAGGCGCTCGAGGTGTGTCACGAGCGTCCGCATCTCCTTGATGCTCGAGGGGCCGCTTCCTGCGTACTTGGAGGCCAGGGGGGAGCCCCTCCCCCGGAACCTCGACGCCAGCACGACGAGCTGGTCCTGCCACGGGTCGCTGAGGCCCGTGGGATCGGGGATCAGCGCAGGGACCGGACCGGGGAAGGCGTCGAAGCGGCGGGTGCGAGCGACAGCCGACATGGGCTGGGCACCGGAGTCGGACTCCTCAGCGGCTGCGCTCATCGCGTCGCTGCACGTGCACCTGACCTCGTCGCTGCGCCCAGGCGTGGAGCCCCGGTATGCCAGCACGGTCACATCCTCCAGCAGCTGCGGGGTGAAGCGGAGCTCGCGCCATTCCTGCCACTCCCCGATCGTGAGGCCCCGGACGTCCGACGCCCGCTGGAACAGTTCCTCAACAGCATAGGGACGCAGCCGTCCCCCGACCGGCCCGATGACCGTTCCGATCAGCGGGCCGAGGACGTGCTGGGGGCATGCCGCACCGCGCGGGGGGCGCCCGCACTCCACCCCCCTGCCCAGGAAGGCCAGGCTCTCAAGGACGGCGGAGGCCTTCAGCGCCAGCCACGCTCGGGAGGCCCGAACCAGCGGCGTCGCAGGTTCGACATCGGTTCGTCGTGTCGCGAGGTCCACGACGAGTGTCACACCTGGCCTGTGCTCGAGCGTCCGGATCGTCACGAGGTGTCACTACCCGGCCGATTTGGGTCTATGCCTCAGGGGGCGGTCGGTCCGTCCGGGGCAGGCTCCTGACAGGAGGTGCACAGCACCCCCACGACCAGGATCGGGCCGTAGGCGATGAAGAGGTCATGCCCCACGAACCGGCCCACACCTCGCCCGCAGTCGAAGCATCGGACGGAGCCCCGCTCCCGATGAGGTATCCCCCTGCCGACCCTGAGCCAGTAGCAGCCCTCCCAGCACGCCAGGATCCCTCGGACCGTGTCGAGCACGAGCGGCCGCGGCGACCTGGCGAAGGCGGCTCCGCTCGCGTGCTCGCACACGCGCGTCCGGTCGGTGTCCACGGAGGAGAGCTGCCCCAGGAGGGCATCGATGCGCTGCTGCGTGCGATCGTCGAGCCGGCTCCATCCCTTTCGTTCGCGCTCGACGAGCGCGAGGATCCCCACGACCTCCGACTGGGCGGCCCACGCCTGGTCGTCGCGCGCGATCCGAGCGGCTTCGTCAACCGTCATTGCCCCACCATCCCTGTGCTGCCCCGCACCAGGAAGTGGGCCCGATGACCCGACTCCCGCCTGCCCGCACCCACCGGGCGGCGATGACCAGTACCCGTCGTGTTGCGATCCATCCATGGGCCAGGTCGTCGGGCGAGCGGCCAGCGTGGACTCAGGCGCCGAGCTCGTCCTCAGCCGCCAGGTCGATGTGCGTGACCATGGCCCCGGTCTTCCCGACGGGCGCCACCAGCATCACGAACCAGCGCTCATGAGACGGCGAATGACATGGGTACTCGAGGGAGAAGGTCGGGATCGCCCGGGTGAGTACGCCGCTGATCCCCTCATATGCGCGCCGGGCGAAATCCCCGTCGACGACGGCGTCGAGCTCGCAGGAATCGAGGTAGTTCGTGCCCGGGCCGGAATGCGCACCACCCGGGTCGCCGTTCTCATCGGCGAACTGCACCCAGCCGCTGCTGACCAGCATGATCGTCCCGTCACCGTCGAGGACTGCGACGTTGGCGTTCAGGGCGTTGATGACGGCCTGGAGCTTCCCCCACGCCACACGATCCTCGGTGTAGGTCCTCACGCGCTCACCACCCGGCCTGGGCGGTCATTCCGGACCGCGACGTCCGACCTCTGCTCAGTCGACACAATGAGTGTAGCCCCGGGGCGGCCGACCGGCTCAGTATCCCGCCCATGGGCTCGGTGCCAGCCGGGCCGGGTCCGAACGGCTGCCCAGCGCGCCCTGGACGGCCGAGGACCATGCAACCGCAAGGGCTGCCGAGAAGTACGCCGGGGGGCCGACGATCCGCATCAGGGCAGCACTCACACCTGTCTCTACCCGGGGATGACGGGTTCATACCTCGTGCTCGTGCCCGATCCAGCGCTCTCGGCTCTCATGCGGTCCGGCGCCCACCGAGGGCCCCGCGCACCCTGTCCACCATTCCCAGTCCCGTCCCCACCCACCCGCGAAGGACCTCGCCCGGCGGCGCATCGTCACGGGCAACGGTGGCGGCGAACGGCTCGAGGCGCTCGATCTCCTGCCTGATGCGGACGAGTTCGTCGGCCGGCGCCGCGAACCGGAGCAGCGCGTACTGCTGGGCCTCCTCGTCGGCGAAGTGCGGGGCGAGGCTGACCTGGACGTCGACGACGACATCCCGGAACCGCGCGTCTGCAGGGTCCAGCCGCTCGAGTTCCCGGAGCATCACCTCGAGCTGCTCGTGCTCCGCGAGGTCGTGGGCCACGATCTCCTCGCCCTGGATCAGGTAGTCGCGGACCTCGGGGTACACGAACCGCTCCTCGACCACCGAGTGCCGCACCATGTGCGCGATCAACCGCTCTGCCACGTCCCGACTGATCGTCTCGTCATCACTGTGGCGCAGCCGATTGAGCAGCTCCTCAACCTCACGGTGCTCCTGGACGAGCATGTCCAGCACGTCGTGCGGCCGACCGGGCTCTCCGGGCATTCATCCTCCATGCGGTGACCACGCCCCTTTCTGGGGCCTGTGGTTCATCTGCCCGGACTGTCCCGTTCGATACCCGCCATCACCTACGGGCGCTCGAGGGCGCAGGAAGCGGCGTGACCGTGTGCGGCTCAGGTCGCGCCGGGCGCCAGACGAGCACGATGCGCCGGCCCAGGCGCACGGCGCGGACGTGGTTGCCGGGGGTGCCCCATGGGCTGTCGGAGGGCTCAGCCACCGTCATCGCCCAGGATCCGCCCGAGCGGGACAGGACCGACAGCCCGGCGCCGACCCCGTCGAAGGCGACCGACGGCCACACCTCGTGCAGGCCGCGCCCGATCCACTCCTCCGCCTCGGGGACCTGCGGAGAAGCCCCCTGGAGGAGGAACTCCCTGACCACCCCGTCGGTGCTGGGCGCCATCTCCAGGAGCAACCACGGATCCAGCTGCAGTGCCAGGAGGCTGGTGAGCCATTCGCGCTCGGGGTCCGCCGCGTTCGTGTTGCGCAGCAGCAGGTGCGCGACCCTGCGCACCGTGGCCGTGATCTGCGTCGTCCGCGCCTCGTCGAAGACCTCGCTGGTGCTCCAGATGAGACCAGCCACCCCCACGACCGACTCACCCTCCCGGATCGGGATCAGGGCCGTGGCATCGAAGGGGGAGGTGGCCTTCGTCGTCGTGGCCGTCCCCGGGAACTCCGCGACGCGCGCCGCCCGGTCGCCCCAGAAGTACACGCGATCCTCCACCAGCGAGCTCACGTAGGGGATGTCGCGGGATGGCGGGATGCTGCGCCAGGCGCTGATCAGGTCCGCCGGGACCCCTGATTGACCCACCAGGCGCAAGGAGTCATCCTCAGCCGCACCGTAGAGGACCACCGCGACCACGCGCTGGGAGGCCAGCAGGTCCGCCAGCAGCTGCGCCGCCTCGTCGCCCTCGACGATCTGGCCCGCGACTGAGTGCGCCACCGCTGAGAGCACACCAGCTCTCACGTCCGGCTTCTTGGCGAGGGCACTCCAGGTGGGCGAGGCCGCCGGGGACACGGCCATCCGCCCGTGCAGCAGGTCGTCGGGAAGCGCAGGGGCATCGGCCGCCTGCTCCGGGAGCGTCACACCCACCACCGTGGCGGCGACCTCCACCAGGCGCACGTTGTGCTCCTGTGACATCGCGCGCAACTTGTCGAAGGCTTCGTCCAGCGTGATGTTGTGCCGCTCCACGAGCACGCCCTTCGCCTGCTCGATGACCGCCCTGAGCTTCGCCGCAGACCGCAGGCCCCGGATCTCGTCGCGCAACCCCAGCACGGTGTCGATGAGCGCCGACTCAGGCGTGTCCGGCCCCGCGGCACGCTCAGGTCGTGAGGCGTTCATGGCACCTCCGGGGATTCCCGCCCAGGCCGTGGCTCCCGCGTGCCAGGTCACAACTGCACGATGCGCCCATCACTCGGCAGCCGCACCTCTTGACCTTCCGGCATCAGCTGTCACCTCCCCCAGTCAGGGCCAGTTCCATGCCCCACCAGTTCAAGGCTAGTCCGCCAATGCGCTCATGCAAAGACCGTGGCGGAGACGCAACAGAGGGGATATCACCGGGTCGCAGGCCAGCGCGAGGCAGGCGGCGCAGCAGGGAACGAGGTCGACATCGCCGCATACACCCCCTCCGCGGCCTCGGCCACGTGCCTCCAGTCGAAGCGCTCCTCGACCCGCGAGCGTGCGAGGTCCGACATCGTCGCGCGAAGACCCGGGGCGCTGAGCAGCCGGCGCACGGCCATCGCTGAGGCGCTCGGGGACCGGCGCTCCACGATCAATCCGGTCTCGCCGTCGTCCACCACCTCCACCAGACCAGGCGTGTCCGCCGCCACGATCGGACGGCCGCACGCCATGGCCTCCAGCACGGCGCTGACCGGCGCGTCGTGCCAGGGCAGGCAGAGCACGACATCGGCCGAGCGGATGAGGGCCGGCATGTCGTGTCGAGGCACGGCAGCGACGATGTCGAGCCTCTCGGCAACGCCCAGCGCCTGCCCCAGGCCTCGCAGCCGGGCCACGTCGCTGCCGGCGGCCAGGTCATGGCCCAGCGGGCCGCCGGCCACCACCAGCTCGCAGGTCGGAAGCTGGGCGAGGGTCCGGATGGCATCCTCTGCACCCCCCTCGGGCGCGAGCCCACCCACGCAGAGCAGCCTGTGGTGCCGCGCCACACGTGGGGCCACGGGCCCATCCACGCGGAACGTCGTGGTGTCCACGCCGTGGGGCACGACGGCGAGACGATCGGCCGGGGTCCCCCTGTCGAGCAGCGCCATCACCTCGGCCTGGGACGTCGCGATCACCCGGTCCAGCAGCCTTGCGAGGCTGCCCTCCACGTCGAGGGCGGGCACCGTGGCGCCTGCGTCGTGCCGCGGCCTGTTCGCCACCGGGCTCCCCTTCCCATGGAAGGTGACGGCCACGGGTACCCGCGCTGCCACGCCTGCCTGGGCCGACACCACGGCGCTGTCCCAGTGGTGAGCGTGCGCCACGTGAGGTGGGGACACCATCCACCGCAGCACGAGCTCGCTGGCGAAGTCCGGCATGAATGACACCAGCTCGTCGGGGTCCACAGGGCGAACGGGACCGGCATCGATGTGATGGACGGTCACCCTCGGGCCGACGCGAACCTCGGAGGGCAGGTCCTGGCTCTCCCGACGCGTGTGCACCTCGACCTCGTGGCCGCGCGCCGCCAGTGCCCGGGACAGGGCCTCCACGTGGGCAGCCTGCCCCGGTGCCCCGTGTCGCTCCCTGACGGCCAGGGGGCTGGCCGTGGCCGACACCATCGCGATCCTCACCCGCCGACCCCCCTGGCCGCCTCGGTGCTCAGGACGGGCCCCTCGGACTCGGGACCAGAGGACCGGGCTGCTCCCAGGCTGTGGGGAGCGGCACGTCGTAGAGGACGTGGTCGCGCATGGCGGCCAGGGTTCGGGCCAGGACCCGCGAGACGTGGACCTGCGAGATGCCCAGCTGCTCGGCGATCTCGGACTGCGTCCGCTCCCCGTAGAACCGCAGCAGCAGGATCTGCTGCTCACGCTCGGGCAGCCGCTTCAGCACGGCACGCACGTCGCTGCGGAGCTCCACGAAGTCCAGCTCGGGGTCAGTCTCGCCGACGATGTCGGCCACCGAGTCGTTGTCGCCGATCGGGTAGTCCAGCGAGTGCGAGGACCGCGCCTCGCCGTCAGTGCGCTGGGCGAGCAGGACCTCCTCCTCGACCAGCCCCAACTCGGCGGCCAGCTCGGCACTGGTCACCTCGTGACCCAGTGTCTGTCGAAGCTCCTCTGTCGTGCGCTGCACCTGCAGGGCGGTCTCCTGCAGGGTCCGCGGTACGCGCACCGCCCACGCATGGTCGCGGAAGTGCCGGCGCAGCTCCCCGAGGATCGTGGGGATGGCGAAGGAGTGGAACTCCTTGCCGTGCGAGGGGTCGAACCGCTCCGCGGCCCGGACCAGTCCCAGCGACGCGACCTGCACCAGGTCGTCCGTGCTCTGCCCGCGACCCGCGTACCACCGCGCCAACTGGCGCGCCAGGGGGAGGTGGTCGATGGCGAGCGCGTTGCGTCCCTCTGCGTCCGAGGGCGACGCCGCGATGCACCGGGCGCACGAGTCACGGCAGTCGACGCACGGGTCGGTGGTGAGGTCGATGACCACGTGCTGCGCTGCCGGTTGGGGAACCTCGTCGTACATCGCCCCGAGCCGCTGGCCGGCGAGGGCAGGTGCGTGCAGCGTGCGCACGCGCAGCAGCGCCGAGATCCCCATCGCGCGCACATCGAAGGAGTCGCCGATCACGCGGGCGACCGCCTGGCCGAGTCCTCGTGCGTCGACGGCGGCGTCCACCAGGATGCCGGTCGTCCCCGCGACGACGTGGTCGAGGTGCGCATCCTGGGCCACCGCCACGCTCGGGATCCCGTGCGCAGCCGCCTCCAGGACATGACCCCCGTGCCGGGAGCCATCGACCCCAGCGACCAGGACCGACGCCCGCTGCCACATCGCAGCCCGCTCCTGCCCGCGCAGCCCAGGCCGGTAGTCGATCCGGTCGGACACCCCCAGCCCCTCAGCGATGCGGCGGACACCCGCCAGCCGTGACGCCGAGAGCCGCGCGCCGATCACGAGCCGTGCCGGCGCCCACATGGGCATCGAGGAGACCAGGGCGTCCAGGCTGCCGTCACCGGAGAGGGTGACCACATCCCCGTCGGTCCGGGCACAGGCGTCGATATCGGGCACGCGGATCGGCAGCGGGAAGGATCCCGAGGACAGCGTCCGCACCCCGCGAGCCCGCCAGCGATCCCGCTCGGCGCGCGACAGCGGCAGGACGGCCGAGACGTGCCGGGCCAGCTCCAGCTCGATCCGCGCACTGCCGGGGACCTCGTCGAAGCTCGCCACGATCGGCGCCCGCGAGCCCGCCTTCAACGCCGACAACGTGGCCACCAGGCCCAGCGTGTGGACCACATCGGGCTGCTGCTCGGCCCAGCGCTCCCGCAGCTCCAGGGCCGTCGCCGAGATCGCCGCGGCCATGTCGCTGCTGGGACTGGCCCAGGCATCCTCGATCACGGTGGCGCCCGCAGCGCGAAGGGCTTCTGCCATGCCCGTGACTCCACTGCGCGGCATGTGAGATATGTGGATAAGCGGACGGGAGATGACATGGACCAGCATCGAGGACCCTCTACTCAGATGAGAGCTGAATGCCCACGTGGTACCTGCTGGCTGAAGCACACACAAGGCTTACTTGGGAGTACCCCGAGAGGGGCGTTCCATACGTGATCGAACCGAGTTCTGGTTGCGCTGTTGAGAGCACAATGCTCGGTCCCGAGGAGGGGAATCCGTACGCCACGCTGCTGGACGCAGCAGGAGGGTATCAGGCCAGTACCGCGCCACGCCAGTATGCGAGCACGGTACTACGGGTCGCGTGCCGCGCCCCACACCAGATCGGGGACGGGCACGCGGTCGCGGCTGCTCCTGCTACCCGGACGCCTCGACGTCGCCGCCCTGGTTGCGATGATGAGCCTCGTCCACGGCTTCCTGGAGCTGCGACTGCGTCATCCTCGATCGGTGCTCCACGCCGGCCCTGCGGGCGAGCTCGTAGAGCTCACTCTGCGAGCGTTGCCGGTGGGACTTCCCCGGCTCGTGGTTCAGGGCCGCATCACGACGGATGCGGAAGACCTTGCCCATCCGCCGGCGCTCCGCGATCGGCACCTTCTCCAGCAGCGGGGGGAGCACCGACTCGCGTTCGACCGCGACGAGCTCACGTGTCGCCTCAGCCAGGCTCGCCTCGCTCGTCAGCCTCGCTCTCGAGGGCGGAGCTGACGCGGTCCACCTCGGCGAGCACCTCCGGGGCAGGCGACCCGGGCAGGGCCGAGTACACATGCTCGACAGCCGCGGCGAGGTGCGCCCGGAGACGTCGACGAAGGTCGCCGCCAGGGTCCTGGAAGCCCCTGCTCACCCGCCCGCAGCGATCGGCCAGGATGAGCAGGTCACGGTGCTCGGACTGGAAGACGAGTCCGATGTCGCTGGCCATGAGTCCTATTACCCGGTGCCCTGCCTTCCATACGCCTCCCCCGGTCGCGGGCACCGTGCGAGGGGTCATCGACACGTCGATGGACGCCCGGGATGCCGACGGCCCGCACCGAAGCCCGCGACCCGGGGATGGCGAGACGGGCGACCGATTCGTCGGGAGTGTCAATGAATGCGTCGAGTGACGTGCGCCACAAACACCGATCCAGCCCGCCCGATGGTCAGGGGGGCGCCGGAGGAGCGCCTACCTTGGAGGGGAGGGAGACAGCGGCGTCGTCTCCGGTCACAGGGGGGAGCCAACGGGGACCACGAAGGGAACCGAACCACGTGCTCCGCACATCTCCTCGCCCACCACGCAGCACAGCCGGCCGCGTCCCTGCCCTGCGGGGCCTCCTCTGCCTGGCCGCCCTGTTCTCGACCATGTGCATCAGCGGCGCCGCCAGCGCGGCAACTCGTCCGGTGCCCCCTGCGCCCACGCCGCCCGCGGCTGGTGCTCCGGCTGGCGGTCGGGTGATGGGCGTGTACTGGACCGGGTGGCGTCCGTCGCCGGGCCTGGAGCAGCTGCCCGCCGACTACAACGTCGTCTACCTGTTCGCCGCACACCGGTCGACGGGCGGCAGGGTCGCCTGGGACTACGCACGACCTGAGGGCATCGAGACCCTGCGTGCCGGTGGTGCCCAGGTCATCCTGTCCGCCGGCGGTGCCGGCTCGGGGATCTCCTTCACCTCGCGTGCGATGTCCTCTGCGTTCGTGGACTCGGTGGAGGCGATCAGCACCTCCTGGGGCGGCACCCGCGCCCGCCCGGCGTTCGACGGCCTGGACTTCAACACCTTCGAGTCCGAGGCGACACCGAACGCCACGGAGTACGTGTGGATGGCCCAGGAGCTCAAGCGCCGGTTCGGTGCCAGCTTCCTGATCACCTGCCCACCGGCCCCGTGGAACGCCACGGACCGAGCGTTCGTCCGGACGATGCTGGCCTCCGGAGCCCTGGACTACGCCGCCCCGCAGTACTACGACGGTCCGGGGCTTTCCGACCCGACCCACATCGCCGACTCGGTGCGCACGTGGGTCCGTGACGTCGCCGGAGGGGACGCCAGCAGGATCGTGGTCGGCTTCGGGATCGAGCCCGGATCAGCCAACTACTCGACCACCGCCCAGGTCGCCCAGGCCTGGAACCAGATCGAGGCCGAGTTCCCCACCATCCGCGGCGCCTTCGTCTGGAGCCACGCGGGTGACCAGGCCAACGGATGGGGCCTCGCCACCACGATCGGCCCCCTCGTCCGCCACTGACACGCCCTGCCCAACGCCCCGACCGGCTCACCGGCCGGGGCGTTGGGCTGTTGTGGCGTGACGCCGGTCGCCTGCGGCGCACGGTCCTGCGGGGCCGACAGGCGCGCCGGTGAGTCAGTGGGTACTCCGTCGGTGGCGGGCAGGACCAAGGACTTCAAGTCCTCTCGAATCGGCGTCCCGATCCGTAGATGAGCGCACCACCACTCAACTACGAAGGGAACACCGTGGGCACACGCCCCGAACAGGATCGTCGAACCAGCCAGGGCCGCGTCTCCTCATTGGCGGTGTTCGTGGGACTGATAGCACTGATCTCGACGTTCCTCGTCGGCTCTGCAGCTGATGCGGCATCGGTCCCCGCCTCGCTCGTGGCGGGCGCTCGGGTCCAGGTCGGCACCGGGCAGTTCGTGCTCGATGGTGTGAACATCGCCCGGGGGGTCGATGACCTCGTCGCCTACACCCGGACCGGGACCCAGACCGTGAGCCCCGCCAACCAGTGGGGCACCGAGGCCGCCGTCCTCGACGGCAGGGTGACCGCAGTCCGCAGCCGCAACGCCGGCACCGCAGCCATGGCCATCCCGACCAACGGGTTCGTGCTCTCCGGCCACGGAGCAGCCCAGGTCTGGCTCAACACCTACGCCAAGGTGGGAGCCACCGTCACCCTGCCGACCGCGACACCGGTCACGCTCGCCGCCGGGAACCCCGTGACCGTGGCTGCTGGCCGGTTCGTGCTCGATGGTGTGAACATCGCCCGGGGGGTTGATGACCTCATCGCCTACACCCGGACCGGGACCCAGACCGTGAGCCCCGCCAACCAGTGGGGCACCGAGGCCGCCGTCCTCGACGGCAGGGTGACCGACGTCCGCAGCCGCAACGCCGGCACCGCAGCCATGGCCATCCCCACCAACGGGTTCGTCCTCTCCGGCCACGGAGCAGCCCAGGTCTGGCTCAACACCTACGCCACGGTCGGGGCCGTCGTCTCGACCACGACCACGGTCACCGCCCCGCCCACGCCGACGCCGACACCCACGCCGACCCCGACGCCCACGCCGACCGTGACGCCGACACCCACGCCCACCCCGACGCCGACCGTGACGCCGGCACCCGCGCTGGGCAAGGTGGCCGGTGTGTACTGGACCGGGTGGAGCCCGACGCCAGGACTGACCTCCCTTCCCTCCGGCTACAACCTCGCCTACCTGTTCGCCGCGCACACCACCGGCGGTGGCAAGGTCGCATGGGGCTACGCCGCACCGCAGGGCATCGAGACCGTGCGGGCCCGCGGGATGAAGGTCATCCTGTCCACCGGCGGCGCCGGCTCCGGGATCTCCTTCACCTCCCGCACCATGTCGACCGCGTTCGTTGACTCCGTCGAGGCGATCAACACCTCCTGGGGTGGCACCCGCGCCCGCCCGGCCTTCGACGGCCTGGACTTCAACACGTTCGAGGCCGCAGGCGACCCCGAACACCACCGAGTACGTGTGGATGGCCCAGGAGCTCAAGCGCCGGTTCGGTGCCAGCTTCCTGATCACCTGCCCGCCGGCGCCGTGGAGCGCTGTGGACCGCGCCTTCGTCAAGGCGATGCTGGCCTCAGGCGCCCTGGACTACGCCGCCCCGCAGTACTACGACGGTCCCGGCCTGTCCGACCCGACGTACATCGCCAGCTCGATCCGCACCTGGATCAATGATGTCGCCGCAGGCAACGCCAGCAAGATCGTGGTCGGATTCGGGATCGAGCCGGGAGCAGCCAACTACTCGACCACCGCCCAGGTCGCCCAGGCCTGGAACCAGATCGAGGCCGAGTTCCCCACCATCCGCGGCGCCTTCGTCTGGAGCCACACGGGTGACCAGGCCAACAACTGGGGCTTCGCCAACACCATCACCCCGCTCATCCGCAACTGAGACGACCGCCACCCACCACCTCGACCGACTCAGGACTCGTCAGGGAACCTGCCCTCATCGGGCAGCCCAGCGGGAACTGCGTCGCCCGGGGTGGTGGGTCCTGGCGTGTCCGCGCTGAGCACCAGCCCACCTGCCACTGCTCCCGCGGCGGCCATCAGCGTCCTGCCGAACAGGGGGGCCGCAACGGGAGGGACAACCGGGGCGAGGATCGGCATGGGGAAGGTGACGCCCGTGGGGCTCGCGAGGATCCTGGGCGCCAGCTGCTCGGCGAACGCGTACCCGACGCTTGCGTCCATCGTGAGGTCCCAGTTGTACGCCCCCCGAAGGCCCGGGACGCTGGCCGCCGTGAGGTCCCAGGCAGCCGCGGCGTCCGAGATGGTCGTGTAGTGACCGGCGGTCGCCACCCCGAACCCGATCCCCACCTTGCGCGGGTCACCCATCTGCTGGACCCAGTGCCGCGTCGAGGAGCGGATGTACTCAGGGAGGTTCAGCCCGTTGCCCGCGTAGAACTGGGGAGTCACGAGGTCCAGGGCCCCCGCGTCGATCATCGAGCGGCAGTGCGCGACGTCCGACTCGCGCCACGGTGCCGGTGGTGACGTGACGGCGAACTGCGGTCCGTAGAGGCGCTTGAGCTGGAGCGAGACCCACGTCATCTCCTGGGTCGGTGGGGAGGTCATCTCCTCGTAGTTGTTCCAGTCCACTCCGTCGAAGCCTCCGAGGGCTCGGTGGATCCCGATGATCGACTCGAGCAGCGCAGTGGACCTGCGCGCGCGTATCGAGGGTCACCTGGGCTTCCGAGCCCCCGATCGTCAGCAGCGCGCAGTTCCCGCGTGCCCGCCATTGCGCCAGCTCGGTCCTGAAGGCGGCGTCGGTCGGACCCTTCCAGAGCACGGAGCCGTCCCCGCCTGTGGGCCCTCCGGCGGGTTCGCAGTGGAACAGGTACAGGGTGTTGTAGCCGGGGTGGATGCTGCTGATGGAGGGCGGGTTCGACCAGTACGTCCAGTAGCCCGCCACCACGGCCTCGGGGAGGCTGAGCCCTGACAGCGCCGCGCGGGAGTCGGC
This sequence comes from uncultured Actinomycetes bacterium, assembly GCA_963700395.1. GTDB lineage: Bacteria > Actinomycetota > Actinomycetes > S36-B12 > CAIYMF01 > Prado023. The sequence goes on from CAVOXI010000002.1 coordinate 265,645, forward strand.
GCCGGTCACGGTCGTGGACATGCCTCCGGGGACGCTGGCCAGCAGTGCGCCGGCCAGCGTCCCCGAGAGGAAGGTCCGGCGGTCGATCTCAGTCCCGATCGCCCTCGCCGCACGCGACGCCGTCCCTGTTGCTGTCCAGCCCGAGCGGGTCGACCCCCTCGGAACCGACACCGTCCTTCGCCCGGTTCACCTCGAGCCCGTCCGGGAACAACAGCCACACCTGCGAGCAGGTCCACCGCGCGGACAGGTCCGCGACGCTGCCTGCATGCTGCGCATGGGCGATCTCGCCGGGGGGGACGGTGGGCAGGCAGTTGAGCCCCTTGCCGTAGCCCAGGACGCACCCGCCGGTGACGCCGGAGCCGATGCTGTCCTTGGGGATGCGGGCCGGCTTCTGCACATGCATCTTCACGCCGCTGGCCTGCTTCTTGTCGCCGGTGTTGACGCCGCTGGCACCCGGGTTCACGCCCGCGATCTCCCCGTCAGTCGCCGCGACGGCAGCGGTCACGGGCGCCAGGCCGGTCCCCTCACTCGAGGTGGCGACCAGCACGGCGGCAACCGACCCCACCGTCACTGAGACCAGTGCCGCCGCAACCGACATCCCGACGCCGAGCTTCTCTCGTCCTGTGGACGCTCTCATTGTTGTCCCCTACCTCACGTTGATCCAGCGTGCGACGGATGGGATCCCCGATGACGAGAGCACCGTCATCATGTAGGGGCCCGGTGGAAGCAGTCCCGCATTCGCGGGGATGGTGGCTGATCGGGTGGTGCCGCTGCCGGTGATGGGCAGGTCGACCAGACGGGCGTTGGTGTCGGTCTGGTGCGTGCTCGAGCCGGGGCTGATCAATGAGGCGGCCGCGACGTCCCCGGTCACGCCGAGGTCGAACCTCTCGCCGTAGGTCGCCTCGGCCCCGGTCGAGACCGACGCGATGGCCGGACGCGGGACGCCGGCCTTCATGTAGTCCGGGGTGTAGATGGAGATCCGCATCTCGAAGGAGCCATCGGCGGGGTTCGAGCCGAAGACTGCGACCCGGCCGTCGGGGAGCAGGAGCGAGGCTGAGTGGTAGTTGCGGCCCACCGGGTCAGCAGCGACCGGGGTCCAGGTGCCGTCCGTGGGCCGGTAGATCGCCGCGTCCAGGACGTTACCGCCGCGGGGGGTGGTGCCCCCGTTGGAGGCCAGGACCGTGCGGTCGGGCAACGTGGTGAGGTTCAGGTACTGCCGCCCCGGACCGGGCAGGTCCGCCGTCGGGCGGTAGGCCGGGACCGCGTCGTTCATGTTCACCACATCAGCCTTGTTCGTCGCCCCACCGTTGTCGGTGGACCCCCCGCCCACGATCATGAACGTCTGGTTCTGCGCCGGGGGCAGGATCACCGACCCCGCCTGATCCCGCAGCTCCTTGTCCCGCAACCCGGCGATGTCCCCCACCGCCCCGGTGCGCCAGTCATAGATCTGCGCCCCCGTCGGCGCGTTCCACTTCGACGCCCCGAACGTGTGCCCACCGGTGTAGAACATCCGACCATCACCCGAGCAGGAACATGTGCGGGTACGTGCCCCAGTTCTGCCCCGACTGCGGCACCTGCGCCGCGGTCATCCACGCCCCCCGGCTGGCCTCGAACATCTCCGTGTTCCAACTGGCCCCATCACCACGCTCCGAATACCCACCCGCAGCCCAGATGTTGCCGTTCTCCACCTTGGTCAACGTCGGATACCAGTGCCCCTCCACCATGTCATTCGTCGCCGTGAACGCATTCGTCGCCGGATCGAACACATAGGAGAACTTCGCCCCCAGGTACGCGGTCTGACCCGCGACCCCCGGATAGGCCGTCGTGCCACCAGCGACCAGCACCCGCCCATCCGGCAGGGTCACATGCCCCGAGCAGAACATGTCCTTCGGCGTCGCAACATTCAAGAAGGAGTTGTCCGCCGGGTTCCACACCACCGAACGGAACGTCCCCGCCACGAACGCATCCGGATCGTTCCCCGACCCGGCGATCAGCAGCACCCGACCATCACGCAACAACGTCCCATGCAACGCCCGGATCGGCATGCTCACCGGCACCACCTGCCACTGGCCCGGGCCGACCGCCGGTGAGCTCCCCCCGGAACGGGAGTAGGAGAACTTCGCGTACGCGTCCCCGTACTTCTCGTAGTGCTCGACGACGAGCGTGTGCTGGCCCGCGGTCACGGCGCGGTTCACCGTGAAGGTCGAGGATGCCTGGTCGTTCCACTGGTCGATGATCGTGGTGCCGTCCAGCTTGACCCGGACCCCGTCGTCACCGCTGACGGTGAACGCGAACGTGCCGTCGCTGAACGTGGGCCTCGACACCCACCGCGTGCTGAAGTTCGAGCCTCCGAAGGCTGCGACCGGCCCCTGCGTGCCCGGCCAGGAGAAGTCGATCACGTCGTCGCAGCGCACCAGGCTCGGCGTGCCACTCAGGGCGATGTTCGGGAAGTAGGACCCCTCCCACTTCGGGGCGTCGCAGCCGGGCGTCGGGATCCGGAGGCGGGGGCGGGGTGGTGGCCGCTCCCAGGGTCACGGTGGCTCCCACCTTGGCGTTGGCCACGAGCCAGTCCCCGGCGCTGTCATGGCCCGAGAGGACGTAGGCGCCTGCCGTGGCGGGGATGGGTGAGGCCGGAGAGCCACGATGCATCTCCGTGACCTTCCCGTCCACCACCGTGGCCTCCGCCCCCCACTGGTTGGCGGGTGACACGGTCTGGGTGCCGACCCTCGTGTAGCGGACGAGGGTGTCCGCCGAGCGGAAGATGTTGAGTCCCGCCAGCGGGTGCGTCGATCCGCCGATGGTCACCGAGTCCGCGGTCGTCGGCGGCGGTGGCGTCGTCGGGGGCGGGTCGTGGGCGGCGTCGTGGCGGTGGCGTCGTCGGCGGTGGCGTCGGGAGGCGGCGTCGTCGGAGGCGGCGTGGGTGGCGGCGTCTGCCCCGGCATCGTCACCGCCGTGCCGATCTTGGCGAACGAGTTGAGGAAGTCCTGGGCCTTGCCATGCCCCGACAGGACGAAGCCACCTGAGGGGATGGGCATGGCCGCCGCCCCGCTGTTGCGGCTCCGCACGTCGCTCACCTTGCCGTTGACCACGGCGGCCTCAGTCCCCCACTGGTTCGCGGGTGACACCGTCTGCGTCGCACTGCGGTTGTACCGCACCAGGGTGTCGGCGGCCCGGTAGATGTCCGTGCCTGCAAGCGCGTACTTCCCGGTGCCCACCTGGACGTCCCCGGTGGCGGGAGGCGGGGGTGGCGAAGGGGGCGGGGTCCCGCCACCGAAGTTGATCGTCACGTTGGCCGGGCCCGTGCGCCCTGAGGGCCCGCCCCAGGTCCTGACCCACTCGTCATCGAGCACGTGCGCCTCGATGAAGTACTGCCGCCCGTCGTTGGGAAGGGTGTAGGTCCGCGTACCTGGCAGGTCGTAGGCCCCGTCGCGGGTGGTCATGGTCCCCGTCACCGTCCAGGTGCCCTTCCACGTGCCGTCCAGGCGGGTACCACTCGACGGGGCCGTCGCCTCGTAGAGCAGGATCTTGCCCTCGGAGTTCTCCGGCGTCTGCTCCTTGAAGGACGGGTGGTACAGCCACCACTCGACCTTGTAGATGTTCCCGCGATCCGGGGTCACCTGCTTCGCTGTCGCCTCCAGCGCCACCGTCCCCGACAGGACGTCGCCGGTCTTCGGAGCCACCAGCACAACAGCGTTGCACTGGGTGCCCCACGGGCACGGAGCCGCCGCCGCGGGGCTCGCCGGCATGCCCAGCAGTCCGACGAGCACCAGGATCGACAACCCGATGGCCCGGGCACGAGTCGGAATCACAAGGGCGCCTGGTCCTTCTTCTTGGTGAACACCAACCAGCGGTCATCGGACCCGGGGCGCACGGGGAACGGCTCGGAGGCCAACTGGTACTGGTCGCTCTGAGTCAGGGCGTCGAAGAGGATCGACTGACCGAAGTCCTGGTCCGGGTTCCCCGTGGACGCCGTGCGCAGGACCACCATCTGGTACCTGCCGTCCTTCACCGCAGCCCTGACGGCCTTCTCACCGGCCGAGTAGAGGGCGAACGTCGTGTCCCACGTGATCTGCGGGAAGTCACTGGTGTAGTACTCCAGGACGTCGGAGGAGGAGGACAGGTAGCGGCCCTCCTGCGGGTCGGCGGCGATGACCGAGACGATCGGCGACACGTCCACCCATTCCCGGTAGAGGGCATCGGAGCGCGACCATCCGACGGTCAGCGCGACCACCGAGAGCAGGGCGACCGGCAGCAGGCGGAGCATCCCCCGTGACATGGCTGCCAGCTCACGTCCGGCGAGCGGGGCGAGGAAGAGCGCGGAGAACGCCATGTGCTTGCCGAACGACACGCCCTCGCCCAGTCTCACCTGCCCCAGGGGAAGCGCAAGGCCGGCCGCCAGCAGCCCCACGCTCAGCAAGCGGTTGCGCCATGGGCCCAGATGCGGGGGGCTGGGGCGGAAGGCGCCGGCGACGGCGAGCATCAGGGTGAGGCCGATCGTGACCAGCAGGGTTCCGACCAGAAGGGGCCGCGGACTCGGGCCGAGAGCCGTGCGCGCCGTGGTGCTGAACTCGATCCCGGGAGCGAGCGTCGATCCCCACTCCGCCCACGCGACCACCAGGGCCGCCGCAAAGGTCACCGCTGCGACCAGCACGCGTCGACCACTGTCCTTGTTCGCCACTGCCAGGACGCCCAGGACGACGAGGGCGAACGGTGCCGTGGCGTACTTGGCAAGCGTCGCCACCGCCAGGAGGGCACCGACCGCGGCCGCTGAGGACTGGCTGCTCCGGGTCGTCGCCAGCATCATGGCGACAGCCAGCAGCATGATCGCCAGGGCGTCGAAGGTCGCAAGCATCCCGAGCACGAGCACGGGTCCCGTCAGGGCGAACGTGAGTGCGGCGAAGATGCCCACCCGCCGGGAGCGGTACAGCGCCGAGGCCGTACGGTCCACGCAGATGACGGCCACGATCAGGCACGCAAGGCTGAAGAGCCGGACGAGCCACAGTCCCCCGATGGTGTCCAGGACTGCGGCCACCACCGGGTACAGCCCGGGGGCGCCGGAGAAGTAGTCGGTGTCGGCGCCGGTCGGCATCGGTCCGTGCAGGTACTGGTTGCCCAGGTTGATGTAGAGCGCCTCGTCGATCATCGCCGAGTTGCGCAGCCGCAATGACAGGAGGCTCATCGCGACGATGATCGCGATCAGTGGCAACCGGTTGATCCACGTGAACGCCCGCGGAGTCCGCCGATGCTCGGGGAGGTACTCGGCCAATGCCTCCTGCCACGTGTTCCTGCGGTAGGTGGCGGTGGCCGACTGGTCGTGCGTCGTGGTGGTCACTTGGCGCAGAGCCCCTTCTTGTTCAGTCCTTCGAGCACCAGTGGCAGCGCATCCAGCGTGTTCTGGCGGATGTCGTGCATCAGGATGATCGATCCGTCCTTGGCATTCGGTACGACCTTGTCGACGATCTGCTCCTTGGTCAGGCCCTGCCAGTCGTTCGAGTCCGTCTCGTAGTCCCACAGGACCATCGACATCCCCTGCTTGGTGGCCTCGTCGCGCACCGCCTTGTTCCAGTCCTCGTAAGGGGGCCGCCACTCCGTCGGCGCCACCCCCGCAGCGCTCTTGATGGCCTCACTCGTCCGGGACAGCTCACTGCGCACCTGTTCGGCGCGTGAGCTGCGTGAGGTACGGGTGGGTCCAGGTGTGGTTCCCGACCTTGTGGCCGGCTGCCAACTCCGCCTTCACCAGCTCCGGGTGCTGCGAGACCTTCTCGCCGAAGACGAAGAACGTGGCCTTGGCATTCCAGCCGCGCAGCACCTCGAGGATCCGTGGCGTGAAGGTCGGACTGGGGCCGTCGTCGAATGTCAGGCGAACCGTCCCTGCCGTGCATCTCGGCGCGCGCGGCGGCGGGGCACCGGACCCCGTGACGGTCACGGGTGTGGACACCCGGAGGTTGATCAGCAACCACGTCCGGGCGGCTCCGTGGCCCGAGAGGATGAACCCACCGCTGGGTATGGCGAGTGGCCCCAGCCCCGTGCTCTGACGATCACGGACCTCGGTGACCCTGCCACCGACGACGGAGGCGTCGGCACCCCACTGGTTGGGTGGGAAGCCCGGCGCGGACGCTGAGGTGTAGCGGACGAGCTGGTCCGTGGACCGCCAGACGTCGGTACCGGAAAGGACATAGCTCCCCTCGCTCGCGCTCACCACTGTGGTCTGCGGCGGCACCTCGCTGAGACTCGAGCGCGAGACAGTCGCTCCGAGCTTCGCGTGGGCCAGGAGCCAGGCGCGGGCATCTCCATGGCCGGACAGCACGTACCCCTCGGTGGGAATCGGCACGGGAGGCTCCCCCGTGGTCTGCCGATCGTGGACCCCGGTCACGACCGAGTTGACCACGACGACATCGGCTCCCCATCGGTTCGTCGGTACCGGGACACCCGGCTGCTTCTCGGTGTAGATGACCAACTCGTTGGCATCGCGCGGGTCGTTGACCCCCACCGCGGTGTATGAGGAGTCCCCGATCGTCACCGATGTCGGCGCGGCGCTCGAGGGGGTCACCTTCCAGCCCAAGGCCGCGACGAGCACGACAGCGAATGCGACAGTGGCAATCGCGTACTTGAGGAATGCGGACCTGAGCATTATGAAAGCCGCCTCAGAACTCGGTCTTGGGGCGCAGACGCGTCAACAGGATCCCGAGCATGATGATGGCCAGGGCCGTGATCATGATCCAGAATGCTGTGACGCCGGTTGCTGCCAGGGCGCTGGCACCAGCCGAACTCGCCAGCCCAGTGCTCGTCAATGAAGTACTTGCTCCATACATGGTCAACTCCTCCTCTCCATCGCTCAGGTGACCCAGACGCGCTTGTCGTTGCGCAGCGCCTGGAACAGGGCTCGCCAGTAGATGACGAACAGCAGGTTGTCGTAGATCCACAGGGGGACGAAGGCCCAGGCAAGGGCCGACGCCCGGGTACCGACCCGGCGGGCGACCAGGACGCTCTCCAGCAGGAAGAGCGGGAAGAGGACCATGAAGTACCACTCGGGGGTGGTCCCCCACACGATGTACGAGACCAGGAGGACCAGCACCGCCAGGGGGAACAGGACCGAGGCGAAGAAGGTGAAGCCGACCCCGAACCAGATCCGCTGGGTGAGCTTGGACCAGCCATAGAGCCACACGGACTCCATCGCCCCCCGGTACCAGCGCAGTCGCTGCAGGTTGAGCATCCGCAGGTCGGGCATCACGTCGGTGACGACCGCGCAGCGCTTGGTCGACGTGCAGTGGTAGCCCAGCGACTTGATCGCCAGCGTGAGCTCGTAGTCCTCAGTCAGCGAGTCCTCCATGAACCAGGTTCCGCGGATTCCGGGGATCCTGGTGCCGCGCGCCTCTGCGACCTCGCGCAGCACGCGTACCGGGAAGATTGCGCAGGCCCCGGACAGGACGTGCACGCGACCCATCTGCCGGGACATCTGCCGGGTCCCACGCGCGTACTCGATGGCCTGTGCCAGCTCCACGAAGTTCGAGGCCTCTCGGGCCATGATCGCCCCGGACAGCCCACCGATGTCATCCCGCTGCGAGTAGAGCGCCATCGCGTTCTCGATGAAGTCCGGCGCCAGCTCGCCATCGGCATCCATGCAGAGCACGTAGTCGGAGTCGTCAAGGTCGGCCATGTGGTTCCGGAGCCCCTGGTTGAGGGCGCCGGCCTTCTTGGCGGTGTTGTTGACTGTCTCCTCGACCTCGGCTCCCGCCGCCCGGGCGAGCTCGACCGTCCGGTCGGTGCAGTTGTCTGCCATCACGATGACACGGTCCGGTACGATGGTCTGCGCCCAGAGGCTGCGGACCGTCGTCTCGATTCCGTCTTCCTCGTTGTGAGCGGGGATCAGGGCGATCACGTGGGCCTCTTCTGTACGAACGGGCAATGACCCTGTACTGCCCGTTCGCGCGAGCCCATACCGGATCCCGCCCGCGTATCCCGGTACTACCGCCCCTAATCCGACCTTCGCGTGGCCTTATTACGCGTCGGCGGCTTGGCCCCCGCGCGTGCTTGGGTCGCAATCCGAGTACTCGCGGGCACCTGGCGAACGACCATCCCCTCCCCCCGTTCGGCTCTGGTGAGGCGGTTACGGCACTGCGCTACGGTGTGCTCAGCCTGACAGAGGGAGGCCGCCATCGCTGCCGACCTGCGGCCCTCCCTCTGGCGACCGAGCATCTTCGCGCTGACGTGGCAGGCCTGCACGTGGCTGGGATGTGGGCTCGTCGCCTACTCCGTCGGGCGCCTCGAGCCCGTCGGACTGGCTGGCCATGGGAGCGCCCATGGCCATGATCGCCGCCGTGGTGCTGCTCAGCGAGCTGCGCCCGATCGTCATGACGCGCCTGCCGGGCAACCCGGTGTCGATCTCGTTGGCCTTCGTGTTCGCCACGCTGTACATCTGGGGGCTGTACCCGGCGTTGGTCCTGCAGGCAGCCTCGGTCCTCCTCAGCGAGATCGTGGCCCGCAAGAGCCTGTGGAAGATTCCCGTTCAACGTGGGGCAGTACTCGATCAGCGTGACGGCCGCGTGGCTGGTCATGCTCGCCGCCGGGGTGGACCCGACACCGACCTCACCACAGCTGGGCCTGACCGTCGGCGACCTCGGGATGGATCGTGGCCACGTGGGTCGTCTACCACGTGGTCAACCTGGCCCTGGTCGCAGGACTGGCGGAGTCCGACGGGCAGACCTGGTGGGAGTCGTTCAGCGAGGAGTTCTGGTTCTTCACCTTCGCCGCGTTCGCGGTGCTGGCACTGTCGCCACTCGTCGCGGGCATCGCCGTCGGGCGCCCCAACTCCTGGACTCTGCTGCCGCTGCTGCTGCTGCCCCTGATCGCAGTCCAGCGGACGGCTCAGATGTCGCGAGAGCGGGAGCACCAGGCGCTGCACGATCCCCTGACCGGGCTGCCGAACCGCCTGCTGCTCGCCGACCGGATCGAGCACGGCCTGGCGCGGGAGGGCCGGTCCGAGGGTCGACTCGTCCTGGTGTTCCTCGACCTCGACATGTTCAAGGTGGTCAACGACGGGCTGGGACATGCGGCCGGGGATGCCCTGCTGGTCGAGGTGGCCCACCGGCTTGCCTCGGTCGTGCGCGCTGAGGACACCCTGGCCCGGTTCGGCGGCGACGAGTTCGCGCTCATCTTCGAGGACGTCCCTGACGACCAGGTGCAGGACCTCGCAGCACGCGTCACGGCCAGCCTGCGCGACACGTTCCACTTCGAGGGCCGCGAGGTGACAGTCACGGCCAGCATCGGGGTCGCCCAGGCCGTCCCCGACTCCACGCCGCTGACGATGCTGCGCGACGCCGACGCCGCGATGTACCGGGCGAAGGCGGCCGGGCGCAACCGGGTCGTGCACTTCCACAGCGACATGCACAAGCAGGACACGGCGCGGCTCGACACCGAGGCCGAGCTGCGCCTGGCCCTCGACCGCGGCGAGCTGCGCGCCCACTACCAGCCGGTCGTCGACGTCCAGACCGAGCGGATCATCGGCGTCGAGGCCCTCGTGCGATGGCAGCACCCGCAACGGGGGCTCCTGCTCCCGGCCGAGTTCATCGCGCTCGCTGAGGAGACTGGCCTGATCGTCCCGCTCGGGGGCTGGATCCTCGACCAGGCGCTTCGCCAGTCCACGCGTGTGCGCGACGAGTACCCGGAGGCGTCCGACCTGTGGGTGGCCGTGAACCTGTCGGCGCGCCAGCTGCAGCTCCCCGGGTTCGTCGACCAGGTCGCCGAGGCACTGGACCGGGTCGGGATGCCTCCGTCCCTGGTCCACCTGGAGATCACCGAGTCAGTCGTGATGAACAGCCTGGAGACCACGATGGGCACCCTCAAGGGGCTTCGTTCCCTGGGGATCCGACTGGCCATCGACGACTTCGGGACGGGCTACTCGTCGCTGTCGTACCTCAAGGAGCTCCCCGTCTCGGCGCTCAAGATCGACCGATCCTTCATCCGGGGCATCGGCGACAGCAAGTCCTCCGACCTGTCCATCGTCGAGGCCATCACCAACCTCGCAGCGGCACTCGACCTCGAGGTGATCGCCGAGGGCGTGGAGACCTCGGAGCAGCTCGAGGCATTGCGACGCCTGCACGTGTCGTCGGCCCAGGGCTTCTACTGGTCCAGGCCGAAGCCCGCCAGGGACCTGGTCGGGTGGATGCCCCCGCGGTGATCCGCCACAGTGCGCCCACCGCGGTGCGCCCCGCGGCGCCGCGCCCGAGCCTCGGCGGGCGGACTCCGTCAGCCGGGCCGCGCGCCTTCATCCCAGCGCGGCGTTGCGCTCCAGTGCGTCGAGGATCAGGTCGAGCCCGTAGTCGAACTCCTTGTCGACGCTGTAGACCGACCTCGCCACCTGCTCGCCCAGCTCGGCGAGGTAGGGGTACTCGACCGTGGCGACCGACCCGGCTGTCGACTCCGACGGGAGCTGAGCCGTGCTGGCCGAAGCGAGGCTCGTCTCCTGGATGACGTGCCCGTAGACGTAGCTGTCGAGCAGCCACAGGGCGTGAGCTGCGGCCTCGATCGGGAAACCCGCGGACCGCAGGTTGCCGAGGATCGCGTCGAGGTACCCCAGCGAGGCCGGCCCCATCGACTGACGACTCTCGAGCAGGCCGATCGCCCAGGAGTGCCGGGTCAGCACCTCCCGGGCCGAGGTGGCCCGGCGCCGCATGGCCGACTTCCACTCGGACCCGGCACCGGGGATCTCGATCTGGGCGATGATGAGCTCGACGATCCCATCGAGGACCTGCCCCTTGTTCGCGACGTGCTTGTAGAGCGACATCGCCTCCACGCCGAGCTCGGCGCCCAGGCGCCGCATCGTCAGGCCGGACAGTCCCTCGCGGTCCGCGACGTCGACCGCAGCGAGCAGGACCCGCTCGCGGGTCAGGGGCGCGCGCGAACCTGTGCCTGAGGTGGGCGTCATGTGGACAAGCTTACTAAGTAACCGCTAGATTACTAAGTAAGCCACTACGAGGAGATTGGAGTTGTCAGATGTCCATCACCACCGACGTCGCCGAGGTCCCCACGACGCGCACCCCCCTCGATACTGCCCGCGTGAATGTGCGGATCATGATCTCCGCGCTCTGGACAGCGATGCTGTTCGTCTTCGTCTACGTCGACCTGTACCGGTACTACCGGCCCGACTTCAGATCAGAGGTCGAGGCCGGCCAGCTCGGGCCGTTCACCATCGGTCAGTGGACCCTGGTGGGCACCACCGCCTACGTCCTGCTGCCGATCCTGATGGTGGTCGGCACGCTCGTCCTGCGACCGGGGATCGCCCGGGTCGCCAACATCGCCCTGAGCGTCCTGTACGCGGTGACGATCATCGCCGGGGCGATCGGCGAGTGGTACTACTACGTCCTGGGCAGTGCCGTCGAGGTCGCGCTGCTGGCCGGTATCGCGTACTGCGCATGGACCTGGCCCCGGGCGCATTCATCGCAGGCGGGCGAGTAGCACCAGCCGCGGCCGGGAGCCTCGCGCACGCCTTCCGCGCAGCGCGGGGGTGAAGGCCCAAAGCCCCTACCGGATGGGCCTTTTCCGACGCGACGATCGGATCGGAGGCGATCGTCATGAGCACTCACCGGACCGCTCGTCTGACCATTGTCGCCCTGGCTGTTGCGTCCCTCGGGATCGCGGGATGCAGCACCAGCGGGGACAGCGATGTCGCATCGACGTCAGCCACCGTGGCATCGACCACATTGAGCTCGGCACCGTTGTGGGCGCCACCGGGCACGGGGGCCCTGGGCGCCTCCACCACGTCTGCGCTGCAGGACGCCCTGGACACGTGGGTCGATGAGGGCCACCTCAAGGGCATGACCGCGGCGGTCGTCACGCCCGACGGGGTGTGGTCCGGCGCTGCCGGTGTCGACGGTGCCGGCAGCCCGTTGCAGGCGGACTCGGCGTTGTCGCTGCAGAGCATCTCCAAGACGTACACGGCGGCTGAGGTGATGCTGCTGGCGGGCCGGGGCCTCGTCGACCTGGACGCACCGATCACCGACTACATCGAGGTGCCGTTCGACACCCGGGGTGCGACGGTCCGACAGGTCCTGGCGATGCGCAGCGGCTTCCCCGACTACCAGACCGAGGCGGATCAGAAGGCTGTTGCCGCGGACCTGAACCGGGAGTGGACCGTCACCGAGGCGCTGGCCACCCTGCCCGAGGATGCGCCTCGGCTCGGAGCCGTCGGCGGCCAACCGCGCTACAACGGAGTCAACTACCAACTGCTCGCCGAGCTGGTCGCGAAGGTGACCAACACCTCCTACGCGCAGGCGTTGCGCGCCGACCTGCTCGACCCGGCCGGCCTGGAGCGCACCTGGGTGCAGGCCGGTGAGACCCCGACCGCGCCGCTCACGGTCGGCGGGCCCGCGAGGTACGCCGACGTCGTGGACCCCGATGGGCCCTTCATGCCGTCGCGCTCCTTCGCGTCGTTCACCATCGGCGGTGGATCCATCGCCGCCGATGCGGCCGACGCTGCCCGATGGGGGTACCAGCTCTACGGCGGGCAGGTCATCGACTCGACGTTGGTCACGCAGATGGAGGCCGACCCGCAGCCCGAGCCGGACAAGGGCCCGTACGCGCTGGGCACCATGGTGATGACCGACGACCGGGGGGTCACGATGGTCGGCCATGCCGGCGGCGGCTCCGACTGGCCCTACAGCACCGTGATGGAGGTCTGGACAGGCGACCCGCCCATCGCGGTCGCGGTGCTGGCGCCGCAGGCGGCTGACCACGGGGCCGACATCTTCGGGGTCTTCATGCAGTTGCACGACATCGCTACCAGCTGACGCCGCGCGGCTCGGGGCACTGGCGCGCGCGACCCTAGGTCGGCGCTACGTGGACCTGGTTCCGCCGGTCCAGGTGCTTGGCTTCGTACGCGACGTCGGCCGCCTTGTTGCGGGTGGGGATCAGGCCCCACGCGTCGTCGGTGAGCGCACAGCCGACTGTGACGGTGACGATGCCCGGACCGCTGCCGCCATGCTCGATATGCAGGGATTCGACGGCGATGGCGGACGCGCTCACCCGCTGCCGCGAGGGTCTGGGCATCCACGCCGGGAAGCAGCGCGACGAACTCCTCACCCCCCTTGCGGAAGACGTGGTCCTCCTCCCGGACGCACTCGGCCATCCGAGCTGCCACCGTCCTGCAGGACGCAGTCACCAGCCGCGTCCCCATACCGGCGGTTGTACTCGTGGAAGTGATCGAGGTCGATGAAGAGGACGCCGACGGCGTAGGTGGCACCGGCGAGCAACTGCTCCCCTTCGTCCAGGGCCCGGACGTTGGGCAGTTGGGTCAGCGCGTCGGTGCGCGACTCCTCCCGGAGGAGTTCGTTCTCGGCGTTCGTCTCGTGGAGCCAGGTCATCAGGGACTTCTTGTCCTGAGCCCAGTCCTGGACACCCGGCCCGTAGGACACCTGCCGATCACGTCCTTGGGCCTTCGCGGCGGCCAGCGCCTTGTCTGCCCGGAGGACGTCGGTGAATCGTCCGTCCGTCAGCTCGGCAACGCCGGCGGAAGCCGTCACCGAGACAGTGACATCCCTTACCTCGCTGATGTGACGGACCTTGTCGAGCACGTCGGCCACGATGTCCTGGGCGGCGGTCAGCGAGACCTCGGGAAGCAGGACCACGAACTGGTCCCCGTCGAAGCGGGCGGCAACGCCGCCCTCGGTGAGGGCAGAGGCGATGGCTCGTGCGACCAGGACGAGGACCGAGTCGCCGACCCAGTTGCCGAACTGGTAGTTGATGAGCCGGAGCCCGTCGATGTCGAGGAGCACGACGGCTCCCCCAGGCCGGGCGTCCAAGTGGTCCATCCGGTCCAGGAAGGCCTCGCGGTTCAGAAGGCCTGTCCGCGCATCGTGGGTGGTCAACCACGCGTACCGGTTCTCGCGGACGTTCAACAGGAATCCCTGCAGCGGTGGCCCCGCCGGGTAGCCGGACACGTCCACGTCGACCAGGAGACCGTCCGGCACTTCGAGCGTGACCCGGGGCGGCCCACCGGTCGAAGCCCAGGACTCGAGCACGAAGCGCATCGATTCGAGGCCCTCGACGTCCCAGATCGCCTGCCCGACCGGCAGCGATCCCACCAACGCCTCGGCAGCGTGATTGGCACTGACGATCGTGCCATCCAGCCTGACGGCCACCATTCCCTCGGAGGCAGCCAGCAGCATGGACCGGATCAACCCTTCGCGAACCGGCGGTGCGAGCGCCGTGGCGTCGGGTGACGTGTCGTCCTCGGCACGTCGACCCCGCCGTAGCAGGCGATCGTGGTACCGCCTGACCGCCTGGACAGCGTCGTCAACGTCCAGCCCCGTCATGCAGGGATCATCGGCACCCCGGGCGCCGCTCTGAAACCTGCTCAGCGCGGGAAGTCGACCCAATCTGCTCCTCACCGTGCGCAGGACCAGAGTCGACTCTGCCCCGCCGCTCGCCAGTGGCCCAGAGAAGGGCCTCATCCGGCCTCAGCGGCAAGGTCGCTGAATCATCGTCGGCGTCATGGCCCTGCCGCGGCTCGCGACCGCAATCCCCGCCTCGACTACGGGCAGGCGTAGTTGTGGTCCAGTCCGTCCCTCACGTACTGGGTGACGGTGACCCTCCCGCCGGTGAGGGCAGGAAGAGCGCAGGCGGCCTGCGCGCCCTCGAGCGTCGAGGCCCCGGCCAGCCAGCTAGGCAGCCCGTTGAGGTTGCTGGGTCGCGGGCTCGCCGTGCCGCTGACGACAGGGCCCAGCCCGCCCACGATCTGGGTCCACTGGTAGGCCGTGGAGTAGATGCCCACGCCTGCGGCGTGCAGGACGTCGAGGTAGTAGTACGTCATCCCTTCGAGGACGGCGCGATTGGCGGTCGTGTCAGCGCCCCAGCTGTTCTCGGTCTCCACGTCGAGCCACCAGAAGTAGCCAGCCGGGATCGGCACGCCGCGCGAGTAGACGTTGTCGTAGGCCTTGGCATAGCCGTAGATGTAGGAGCACGCGGGGCTGTCGCCTCCGGTACACGCCCCGTACGGGTTCGACACCGGGGTCAGCGAATCCAGCGGGTAGGTGTCCGACGTCGGCCACCAGGACGCGAGTGCCGCCGGCGGATTCGCCGTGTTCACGTACAGCGCCACCGGCGGCTGGGCGCTCTGGCCGCTGGCGCCCGACGCCCAGGCGAGCTGCTCCGCCAGGCATGGGTTCGTCGTGCTCGCCAGCCCTCCGTTGACCCCGACGATCGCGAACGCCGCCCCGATCGGAAGCGTGCTGCCGCATTGCGGCCAGGACACGTCATAGCCGACTGGAACAGGCGTGGGCGTCGGCAGGACGGCGGTGGGCTCCGGCGGGATCGCCACTGCTGGGGGTGCAGGCGCGGCCGGAACAGGAAGCGCCACAGCGACCCACGCACTCCCCGCCACCCTCGCACTGGCCTTGGCCCGCACGCGGATGGACCCAGCACCAGCGGGCAGGGTGATGCTCGCCCTGCCCTTGCGCAGCTTCCTGGTCAGGCTGCGCGCCTTGCCCTTGGCCGTGCGGTAGGAGACCTTCACCCGGGTCGCATTCGAAAGGACACGGATGCGCTGGCGCCCCGTGGCGGTCAGGCTCAGCGTCGCGGTGATCGACGCCGGGGCCCTCCGGGTCGCGACGGCTGACGCCGCTGAGGACGGGGTCGCGACAGTGACCGTCCCCGCTGGCGGGACCATCGCGGTGCCGCCGGTCGCGCCAGCGACCGGTGCTCACGGGCGTGACCGCGTTGGCCGGCGTGGCCGGGACCAGCAGGCAGGCCGCCGCGAGGATGGCGCCACCTGCGCGAAGCACCCGCATCTCGACCCCCGACTCACTCGTCCCCCGGAAGGGGCAGTGTGGCCAATTCTAAGCGGTCCGCGCACCAGGCGGGTCGGGTCGTCAGGTCAGGGCTCCTTCAGCGGCCAGCGCCAGCCCCAGACACGGGCAGGGCGTCGTCCCGTTCCCGCGCCGCAGGTGTCCGCACACCGATCACGAGCAGGATCACGGCAGCGACCGCCGCGGCAGCCTCGGCGATCGCCGACCAGGTCTTCATCGACGACCACGACGGGTCGTACATGTTGGGAAGGGGCCCAATCGCTCCGACGTCCACCACCGCGTACAGCACCACGGCAGCCAGCCCACCCCCGGCGACCAGGGCGGCCACGGCCGCCGACGGCCGACCCGGGCGGAGCACGAGGAACACTGCCGCAAGGATGGCCGCGTAGCCCTCCACCCGGAACAGCGTCCCCTGGCTGATGCTGCCCCGGATGGGGTCGAACGTCCTGGCCAGATGCAGGTGCACATAGGCATCGATCGCCAACCCGGCCACGACCACCACCACGAGCACGATACGCAGGATTCTCATCGTCCTACCTCCGTCGCACACCGTGGCCGGCCTAGGAGGCACCGACGGCGTCGCCGGCAGCGTCCACGACCCACCAGACGTCATTCACGCCCTGGCCGGTGGTGTCTCCGGGTGCGCTGTCCTTGGCCCAGAAGTACAGCGGCCAGCCGTTGTACGTGACCTGGGTGCTGCCGTCGGTAGCGCGTGATCGTCCCGAGCAGCGACTGGTCAGCGCCCTCCCCCGCCGTCGGCTCGCCCAGCAATGGGGGCCACGCGGCCAGGCACTGGCCCTCGCATGTGCTCTTCCCGGAGTTCTGGGTGTCCTTGGTGAACAGGTACAGGGTCATCCCCGTCCCCGTCGACGAGGATCGTGCCCAGGTCGGACGAGGCGGTCATCACCGTGCTCGTCTCGGCTGCCGGCGAGCTGGCCGCGGAGGCGGGTGCCGACGCGGGTGCGGATGCGGATGGCGGCGTCCGCGGCGGGCTGCTCGCTGTTCGTGTTGGCGTCGCTGCCACATGCGGCGAGGGTCCCGGTGAGCAGGACACTGGCCGTGAGCGCCCACACGCGAGATGGTGCCTTCATGGTTCCTCCAGTCGACGGGTCGCAACTGCCCCGGGCGGGGCGAGCTGTGCCAGTGATACGGCCCGCAGCCGCCGATGGATTGCGCGGGCACGACCGATCCCCGCACAACGCCCTTGCTGGGTGGCGGGCAATCCATTCGGGCCCGCGCGACCGTATAGAGGGGTGTGACTGTGTTCTCGGCGGCGGACAGGGCGGGCGATGCCGCCCTCGTGGCCGGGCTCGCCGTGGATGACCAACCGGCGGCTGCCGCCTTCGTCCGACGCTTCCAGGGGCCCGTCTACGGGTTGGCGGTCTCGATCACCCATGATCCGGGTCTCGCGCAGGACGTCAGCCAGGAGGTCTTCGTCCGCGCATGGCGGGCCGCGGGAACCTACGACGTGCGCCGGGCCTCAGTCCTGACCTGGCTGCTGACCATCACCCGCAACGCTGCGATCGACGCCGCCCGCGCCAATCGTCCGACGCCCACCGAGGGAGCACTGCTCGAAGACATGATCGCGACCACGCTGCGGGCGCCCAGCCCCGAGCACGACGTCCTGCGCCACGCCGAACGGGATGCTGCGGTCGCCCACCTCAAGGCGTTGCCACCGGAGCAGGCCCGGGCGGTGGTCCTGGCGGTCATCGGGGGCCGCACCGCCGCCGAGGTCGGCCGCGCTGAGGGCATCCCGCTGGGCACGGCCAAGACCCGGATCCGCACCGGTCTGCGACGGGTGCGCGAGGCGATGGAGGCTGACCGTGACTGACGTGCATCCCGACCAGGACCTCCTGATCGACCTCGCGCTGTCCGACATCGACCAGCAGCAGCGTGACGAGGTCGTCAGGCACCTGGCACTGTGCGACCCGTGCCGGCGGGACTACGCGGCCATCGCCGACGGCGTCGACCATGCCCTGGCCGCGGCACCGTGGGTGGCTCCCCCGCCGGGCTTCTCCCGTTCCGTCCTCGCGGCCATGGGCATGGCGCCCGAGCGGTGCACCGGGCGAATGCCGCCGACGGGACCGCCTCCGCGGACCCGGTGCCCAACGCCCCTTCCAGCCCCACGCGGTTGCGCGACCGCCCGCGCCGCTGGGTCCTCGTGACCGCAGTGGCTGCCACCCTCGCCCTGCTCGCCGGGATGGCCGTGGGCGCAGCCGTGATGCAGGCCCGGCAGGACCCGCCAGAAGCAGTTGCTGCGGTCGGACCGGCGCTCCTGACCAGCGACGGGTTCCCGCGTCGGGACGGTCCTGGACACCTGGCACGACGGGCAGCCCGTCCTGGCGGTCACGCTGACCGCCGGCAAGGTCGGGGTCCGCTACGACTGCCAGCTCATCCTCGCCGACGGCAGCCGGCAGCCCGCCGGATCCTGGGTCCTCACCGAGCCGTCCGGGGTCACCTGGGTGCTCGACCGTCCCGATGCGGAGGTGACCGGGCTCGAACTGGTCACCGAATCGGGACGGACGTGGGCCACCGCTGCCCTGTGACCTGTCCGGCCCAGCCACCACCAGCACCAACATCCGAGGAGCATCGATGACCGACCCGCATCACAGGACCGGAGACCGCCACCACGGCTTCATCGTCACCCGTGCACTGGCCCACCCGGCGACGCGTGCTGGTGACCGGCGGGGTCATCGTGGCGGCGGCCGCGGCGACCGCCGCCTGCGGATCATCAGGACCGTCCGGACACCGGGGAGGCGGGGCGGGCGGGCGGCACCGGCGGCGGCCGGCACCAGCGTCCCGACGTCGGACGTCCCGGTGGGTGGCGGCCTGATCCTCACCGAGCAGAAGGTGGTCATCACACAGCCGACCGCGGGCACGTTCAAGGCGTTCACCGCGGTGTGCACCCATCAGGGCTGCCTCGTCGCCACGGTCGCCGACGGGAACATCTCCTGCCCCTGCCACGGCAGCACCTACTCCATCTCCGATGGTTCCGTGACCCGTGGACCGGCAACCTCCCCACTGGCGCCGGTGCCCACGACGTCTCTGGGAGCCACGATCACCGTCGCCTGAGGCTCCCACGAGAACGCGCCACCTCCTCTGGACGGCGCTGTCCGCACCACCGACGATGAGGTCAGGCAGGCTGCGGGAGTCGAGGAGGGGTCTTGGGCAGGAACCGCATGGAGGCGTTCAGCGACGGCGTGCTGGCCATCATCATCACGATCATGGTCCTTGAGCTGAAGGTGCCTCATGGCGACACGATCGAGGCGCTCGTACCCCTGGTCCCGGTCTTCCTGAGCTACGTCCTGAGCTTCATCTACGTGGGGATCTACTGGAACAACCACCACCACATGCTCAGCACGGTCGATCACGTGTCCGGAGCGATCCTGTGGGCGAACCTGCTGCTCCTGTTCTGCCTCTCGCTGTTCCCGTTCTCCACGGCCTGGATGGGCGAGAACTTCACCGCGCAGCTGCCGACCGCCATGTACGGCGTCGTCCTGCTGTCGGCGGCCCTCGCGTACTTCGTTCTGGAGCGCGTGATCATCGCCGACCAGGGCGCGGGCTCGCTGCTCAGGCGCGCCGTCGGCAGGGACTGGAAGGGCAAGGCCTCCCCGATCCTGTACCTGAGCGCGATCGGGCTGTCGTTCGCCAGCACCTGGCTGGCCCAGACGATCTACCTCGTGGTGGCTCTGGTGTGGCTGGTCCCCGACCGCCGGATCGAGCGGGCGATCGTCCACTGACCCGGCCCTCTGCCATCCTTGCCGACCGTCCCCCTGCTCACGAGTAGGGCACCGCGAGCTGGTCGACCTGACCGGACCATTCCAGGGTGAAGGTCCAGCATCCCGGTTCGGGCATGTCGACCGACGAGGGTCCTGGCCCTCCCTCCACGACTCGGTCGACCTCGAGGTCGGACCCGTTCAGCGTCGCATGGATCCTCAAGTCCGGGTCCTGCGCAGTGGCCGGCCTCTGGCTCGTCGAAGCACGATTCGTGACCCAGAGGATCTTGTTCCCATGCCCGGCGACGTTGGGGGCCCGCAGCGGATTGCCGAACACCACGCCCAGGATCTCGCCCCCGACACCTCGTACCTGCGCCACGGGCACGTCGGGAGGGGAGAACCCCTGACGGGCCCATTCGGGAAGCGGGCCCGTCGTGACGGCGGTGTCGCACGGGAGTTCACGGCTCGACGCAGGGGCCGAGCTCGGGAGCGGCAGGGCGTCGGGGTCGTCGGGGGTCCGATCGGAGCAGGCGCTCACGGCAAGCAGCAGGATCAGGGCCGACGAGCCGGCCCGGCGGGACCGCACGTCCGCAGACCCTACGCGGCGCACTCCCACCGCGGCCAGGGGTCCACCCGCTGGCCCCGAGGATGGGTACCTCAGCGATCGGCACCTCAGCGGGTGCGAGCACGTGCCGGTCAACCGCAGGCGGGGGCGAAGGGACTTCCAGGTAGGAAACGGGCCCATTCATCCTTGGTCAGCGTGCGTCCGGCCACCTGGCAGGCTGCTGTCCTCCACCGCTCGGGATCCATCTCGATCGAGGCGAGCACGCTGCGCGTCCCCACGATGAGCTGCTGGTCCTGGCCCGCGGCCACGGCGAACGCATCGGTGGGCCCCGTGGTGGGAAGGGGCAGGTCGGCGACGGCGACTCGCAGCGTGTGCGCGTCGAGCACCGTCAGGGAGCGGGGATGGGAGATCACCAGCCACTGGCCGTCGTCGGTGTAGGTCATCCGCGTGAGGTCCCGAAGGCCCGGAACGAGGGTGCGGCGCACCAGCTCCCCTGTGGTGGCGTCCCACTCCTTGAGGTCCGGACTGGCGGCCAGGAGTCGCTGGCTGTCAGGCGAGAAGGCCAACGAGGAGGGTGGGGTGAGGAAGGTCGGCTTCCGCATCGGCCGCCGCTGGGTCGCCACGTCGAAGATCATCACGAACCCGTCGAGGAATGCGACGGCGACCTTGGTCTCGTCCGGGGAGAAGACCACCGTCCTGGGCACTGGCGAGGTCCGGACGTATCGGATCACACCTGGTTCCGGCTGGTAGTTCAAGTCGGTGAGGTTCTCTTCCATGTGGACGGTGCGGGTCCTCAGGTCCCAGACCGTGAAGGAGCTCGTCAACGGGGCACCGACCGGAAGTCCACCCTTGAAGGTGTTGCCGACCGTGGCCAGGTAACGCCCCGTCCGGGACAGCGGCGAGCCACGAGGTGGGCACGTCGTCGCGCGACCACAGCACCTCACGACCGGGCAGGGACCACATCCGCAGGTGACCCACCCGGTCGGCGGCGATGACGGCGGTTCCGTCCGGGGTGAGGGCGAGGGCGGTCACCTGACGGTCGGAGGCCCTCTCGGGTCGCCGGTCGCGGCGCTGAGTAGGGTCCGAGCCAGAGCTTCTCGCCGATCTGCTGGAGGGTGCGCCCGTCGCGGATGGTGACCCGACCGTCGTCCTCTCCCTGCGCGATCAGGCCGGCCGCGGCATCGACTGCATGAATCGGCTCCGTGGCCACCCGGGTCGCGACCGGGGACAGGGCTGCCAGGTCGTAGCGTGCGATGCTCCCCGTGATCGACTCCCGGGCGAGACCGTCGGCGCCCACGAAGGCCAATGCCGACACCCGGTCGGAGCCGGAGCTCGTCATGATGCGTTGCAGTGGGTCCAGGGAGTACACCTCGCTGGCACCGTCCAGCCGTCCGACGGCGACGCGCCGGCCGTTCGGCGACCACGCCACGACGGTGGCCGGTGACTGCCCGGGGATCGCATAGAGGACCTGGTCGTCAGCCACCCCTTGAACGAGGACGGGCCCCTCGGGGTCCCCGATCAGGAGCTTCGTCCCGTCGGGCGAGATGGCCATGTGCGACAGGCCGCCGCCCCGGCCCTGGGGATGAACGGGGCCGATGAGACGCCCCCGCCGCAGGTCGACGACCACGCCTGCGGGTTCCTGGTCAGCCGAGATGCCCAGGCTTCCGACCATCACTGCCGCACGGTCTCCAGTCGTACTGAACGTCGCACCCACCAGGACCATCCCCTTGGCGTCCTCACGGGCAAGCCCCGGGATGGGCACGGACTCCGGGCCCACCCACTTCCCAGTGCGTCGATGCCAGATGCGCACCTGTCCATCGAGCACCGAGACGAGGGTGCGCCCGTCGGGAGAGATGCGAAGGTGGTCGCCGTGGGCGATGACGTCCTCCCCGATCCAGTACTTGGCACCTGGCACCGCCTGCCGTGGGCCAGTTGGGTCTCCGGTGCCCACGTCGATCGGGATCAGCCCCAACGGCCTCCCGTCGTTCCACTTCTCGGGGGTGGCCGGGCGCCCATGGGTGACCACCGCGACGCGCCCGCCCTCGATCAGCCCGCTCGGATACCCAGCCAGATTCGCCTGCGAGGGTCCGAAGCCCCACGACGTGTCGGCCAGCGCGCCGTAGAGGCTGAAGCCGGTCGTGGTGTCCACGATGTCCAACTCCCACCGCGAGTTCAGATGGAGCAGCGCGCGGCCATCCGGCGTGAACACGTGGTCGAAGGACTGGCTGGTCGGCCCATATCGTGCCTGCGCCAGCCCCACCAGTCCCTGCGCGCTCATCAGGCCGTTGAGCAGGGCTCCCTGCGTCGTGGGGCTGTCGGAGATGGCCACAGCCTGCCTCGCCAGGAGCAGCGAGAGCCCCGGGTTCGCGCTCGCTGAGGGCCGTCGCGGCCAGCCTCGCTCCCACAGCGTCGACCGCAGCTCCGTCGGCGCGGCTCGCCTCGGCCGCGGCCCGGCGCGCCTCGGTCTGGGCGGCCCGGCCGTTCAGGCCGGCCATCGTGCCTGCGACCAGCGCCACGACGAGCAGGGTGATCGCAGCGACGAGCGCGCCACGGAGCTCCCGGTTGCGCCGCACCTGGTGGGCGTGATCGCGCTCCTGGCGGAGCAGCTCGGCGTCGGCACTGGCAATGGCGGCGGTGAGGAAGTCATCCTCGACGGGGGCGAGCACGGGGTGGGTGCGGGTGCGCCACTCCTGGGCTGCCGCCAGCCTGGCTCCGCGGTAGAGCTCGTCGTCGGGGCGCCCGAGGGTGTCCCAGGTGTCGGCAGTGACCTGGAGGTGGGCCAGGATCCGCTGGCCCTCGACGTCCTCATCGAGCCACGTCCGCAGCCGGGGCCAGGCGCGCACCAGCGACTCGTGGGCGATCGTGGCGGTGTCCTGCGACACGGTGACCAGCCGGGACCGCACGAGCAGGTCGAGCAGTCGAGGAGCCTCCGGGGACCCTGCGAACACCCGGGTCGGCACCCGCGCAGCAACCGGATCACCAGCCGCGGTGGGGGTGACGAGGCGCTGCAGCACCGAGCGCAGGACCTCCCGATCCCGTGGTGGCAGCGAGTCGAACAGCCCCTCGGCGGAGCGGGCCACTGCCGAGTGGATCCCTCCCGTCGACCGGTAGCCCTCGACGGTCATCACGGTGCCCTCCCGGTGCTCCCAGGTCTCGGCCAGGGCATGGGAGAGCAGTGGCAGCGCACCGGGAGCCTCTGCCACGTCGCGGACCAGCAGGTCCACCAGGCCGGGTTCGAGGACGAGGCCCACAAGCCGGGCCGGTGCCTCGATGGCCTCCCGGAGCTCGTCCTCGGTCAGCGGCGTCAGGAGCAGCAGGCCGCGCTCGGCCAGACGGGAGAACTCCGGGCTCTGGGCCAGCCAACCGAGGTAGTCGGCGCGCAGGGTCGCGACAACGCGGGTGTCCGCCACGACCAGGGCGGCGAGCCGGTCGAGGAACTCGCCGGGTGACGTCCGGGCCGGCGGCACCGGCGAACACCTCCTCCAGCTGGTCGACGACCAGCGAGGCCGCCTGGCGCGGAGCTCTGCGACTGCGGTGGTCAGGGCGGCCATGGGGTCGGAGCCCGGGGTGACCGCGCTGGCGGGGTGTCCGGCACCGGCGAAGGCGGGCACGATGCCGGCCCGGGCCAGGGAGGACTTCCCGGAGCCTGAGGGACCGACCACGAGCAGCAGCGGGAACTCCCCGAGCCGCCGCACCGCCTCGGCGATGGCTCCGGAACGCCCGAAGAAGAAGTCGGCGTCCTGGGGCTCGAACGGCCGCAGGCCGCGGTAGGGGCAGGTCGCGCTCGAGCCGCCGATACGATTCGGGACGTCGAGCAGTGTGGGGTCCTGCGCCAGGATCCGCGCCTCGAGCTCGACCAGCTCCGGGCCGGGGTCCAGGCCGAGCTCGTCGCGCATCGTCCGCGCCGCGCGACGCAGCACCCCCAGCGCCTCACCCTGCCGCCCGGAGCGGTACAGGGCGGTCGCGAGCAACGCCCAGCGCCGCTCGCGGAACGGTTCACGCGCCACGAGGGGGCGCGCCTCGGCCGCGGCATCGACCGCGCGGCCCGCGGCCAGGTGCGCCTCGACCAGGTCCTCCTCCACCGCCCGGCGCACGTCGAGCAGACGTGTGCCCTCGGACCGGGCCCGGTCCCAGTCGGCAATCTCCGGGAACGGCGGACCGCGCCACAGTGCAAGCGCCTTCTCGAACAGGGTCGCCGAGCGCTGGGGCTCCTGCAGCGCCAGGAACGACCGCCCCCGGGCGACCAGGCGCTCGAACTCGACCGTGTCCAGGTTCTCGGCCGGAAGCACCAGGCGGTACCCGCCCAGCGTGGTCTCGATCGCGGAGGGGCCGATCGCGCGGCGCAGTCTCATCACCGAGCCCTGCACGATCTTGCCCCACGACTTCGGCGGCGACTCGCCCCACAGGGCGTCGGCGAGCACGTCGGCGGGCACCGTCTGGCCGGGCTCGACGCACAAGGCGCTCAGGACCACCCGGTCCCGGGGTGACAGGGCCACATCGGCCCCGACCTCCGTGGGGCCCAGCAGCCGGATCCCGACCTCCACGACCACCACCTCCTGCCCGGTACTCGGAGTGTGTGGCGGGCCTGACGTGCCGGTCAAGGAGCCCGATACCCGGCTGATACCGCCTTGTTGTGCCCGTCGATACCGCCCGTGCGCAACCTCGAGGTGACGGCCCCGCCACGAGGGCCCTCGATGAAGGAGCAGACATGACAACGACCGCGCAGCACGTGAACACCACAAGCGCCCTGGACCGCCCCACACACGCAGCGGACCCTCCCCTGGGTGCTGATCGCCGCCCTCATCGCCCTCGCCGCGGTCACCGTGGCAGTGGCCATCTGGCAGCTCACGGCAGCCCCGGCGTCGCAGGGGCAGGCAGTCCACCACCTCGACCTCGGCCCGGGACTGGGCCGCCAACCAGGCCGGCGGGTCCGTGTACAACTCGCAGGTCCCGCCTGCCGCGCAGGCGTGACCACCTCGGCCCGGGACTGGGCCGCAACCAGCCCGGCGGGTCGGTCTACGACGCCCAGGTGCCCAAGGGCGCGCAGACGCGATAGCTCCGCGTCCCCTGCGGGGCCTCGGCACAGGGCGACTGACGCTCGGGCGCCCAGTTGGGCCAGGCTCCGGACGACCGTGCGACTGCCGCGCTCAGGCCGCCGATCACGGTGATCGTGACGGCGGCCTGAGCGTCCGGCGTGGCGGATGACCTTCGCCTCTCGCCACCCCGTCGCCTGGGCGCGAATCGCTCTACGCTCTTCTGGTGATCCATGTCGCCCTGCTGCGCGGAATCAATGTGGGGCGCAACAACAGGGTTGGCATGGCGGACCTGAGGCGCGTGTTCGAGGAACTCGGGCATCGCGACGTCGCGACCTACATCAACAGCGGCAACGTCATCTTCGCTCGCCGCAGAGCCGCGACGAGATCGCCCTGGCGACAGGGATCGAGGACGCCGTGGAGGCGGAGTTCGGCTTCCGCCCCCGGGCACTGGTGCGCACGGGCGCCGACATCCGGTCCATCGCCAGGGCCATCCCGGACGACTGGACCAACGGTCCGACGATGAGGGCCGACGTCGTCTACCGCTCGACGGCGTGGACGCCGGGCGCCGCCGTCACCCAGCTCGAGCCGCGCGAGGGCATCGAGCAGTCCGTCCTGGCCCACGGGGCGTTCATCTGGATGGTCGACCGCGAGGACGCGACCCGCACCGGTTGACCGGCATGGTGGGCACTCCTCTGGCCAAGCAGGCAACCGTGCGCAACGTCAACACCGCGCGGCAGCTCGCGACGCTGGTGGCCGACCGCCAGGCGTGATGCCGTCGCGGCACCGGCGTGAGCAGGCGCAGTCGCCACCCGCGTCGGGTCAGCCGGTCGTCTTGCGGGTGATCCGGTAGTGCAGGACGAGGAACGGGAAGCCGAAGACCCAGAACTCGTGCTCTGCCCGCAGCTCCCCGTCCTCGACGAACACGTCGAGCTGCTCCTCGAAGCCGTCCACCGCCAGGCCGGTCAGCTCGTCGGCCTCGGTGTCGACGTAGGTGAGGTAGTGCCCGGCCTGACCGTCGTCAACGCGGCTGGTCAGCGTCAGGCCCCGGTCCGGACGGGACCTGGGGAGCAGGGTCGCGGTGAAGCTGCCCTCGGGCACGGGGAACCCGACGCTGACGTACCCGCAGCCCTCGTGCGTGTAGGTGGTGTAGATGCCGGTCATGATCGGCTCGTCGTCATCGGCGAACGAACGGATCCACCCCCGCACCGACACCGCGCCGTCGACCCCGGTGATCGTGTCGATCCGGCTGCGGATGCCCCGCTGGGCCTCGCGCTGGTTCATCGGGATGCTGGCCTGCCCCAGGGGCCGCGCGACCACGGTGCGGTACAGCAGGTAGCCGGGGCGGATCCACAACCGCCACTGCGGGACGATGTCCAGGGCGAAGCGCGTGGTGTGCTCGTAGAACTCGCGCACGAGCGGGTCCACCTGCCCCGGGTCGAGCTCGGGACCGGCCATCACATCGAGGGAGGCCACGATTCCAGCGTCTGGGGCGGCCGGGGTGTACTGGGCTCCGAGCTCCTCGGCGAGCTCACGCACATAGCCGGTGCCGACGTACCCGGACCGGGCGGGGAGGGGCACCACGAACGGAAGGTCGGCTGCGCGGAGCCGGTCGGCGACGAGGCTCACCTGCGCGTCGCGGAAGATCAGGGCGGACAGGGTGCGATAGGTGAGGACAGTCGTGCTGGCCACCACGGCCGCCGGAGCCGGCCCTCGGGAGAGCGCCTGTCCGACAGCGACGCCCACGACCGGGCCCATCACCACCTTCTGGGGCCGCAGCCCCATCGCCCCGACCACAGCGCCCGTGGCCGTGCCGACCGTCAGCGGACCAGCCCCGGTCGCCCTGCCGGCCACCCACCCGAGTGGCGCCGCCAGCGCGGCGCTCACGGCGATCCGCTGCCACAGCGCCGGGATCTCGCCCTCCTTCTGACGGGCCCGAGCCACCGCCTCCGACGTGCCCAGCCCGATCGCCCCGACGGCCGCGCCGATCGCCGCCGCCCGGCCACCTCGATGAGCGGTCAGGGCCGCTCCCGCGAGAGCGCCGACAGCCGCCGAGAAGCCGATGGAGGAGCTGGTGGCCATGGGGCGTGACCCTAGCTGGTAGCCGCGCTCGGACGGGGTCCCTGATCGCCCCGGCGCCGGCGCAGGTCAGGTCTGCTGGACATCTGAGGGGTCACAGGTCGTCGTCGTCCCCGGCCCCAGCCGCGCTCCCCACCGTGGTGGTCCTCCGCAGTTCGGCCGCCCTCCAGCACTCGGCCTCCGTCTCGAAGACCCCGGACGGCTCGTGCGGGAGGTTGTCGGCGTCCCACAGGCGGTACCGATACCCCGCGTCGACCTTGATGATCTCAATCCGGAAGGGGGGATCGTCATCTGCGGCCCAGGCGACGGTTCCCTCCAGCGCGGCCCTGCGCAGGTCCGCCGCGCCCAGGCATTCGGCTTCCGTCTCGAAGACCCGCGACGGCTCGTGCGGGAGGTCGTCCGCGTCCCACAGGCGATACCTGTACCCACCGACGACCTTGATGATCTCGATCCTGGAGCGGGGGGCGTCGAACGGGGCGTACGTGGCCGTCCCATGGACTGCCGCCCGGCGCAGGTCCGCCGCACTCAGGCACTCGGCCTCCGTCGCGAAGACCCGGGAGGGGCTGTGGGCGAGGTTGTCCCCGTCCCACAAGCGATACCGGAATCCATCGACGACCGTGACGATCTCAATCCTGAGGGGCGCGCCATCGCCGTCGGCCCGCACGGCGGCCTCCTCGGCTGCGGCCCTTCGCTGGTCCGCGGCGCTCAGGCATTCGGCTTCACTCGCGAAGACCTCGGAGTTGTCGTGGGGCAGGTTGTCCGCGTCCCACAGCCGATACCGATACCCACCAGCGACCTCGAAGATCTCAATCCTGAAGGGTGGGTGACCGCCTTCGGCCATCGGGCTCTCCTTCCAACTCGCGTCGGTGCGACGCTGCTCCAGACCCAAGGAATCGCGTTCGGCCTGGTCAGCGGCCGATCGAGGACATGTCGGAGTAGCGGTCGCCGACGACGGCATCCGCGGGCACAGCCGCCTCGATCGTGGCGAGGTCCTCGGCGCTGAGGACGACCTCGAGCGCGGCTGTGTTCTCCTCGAGGTACCGCACCCGTTTCGTGCCGGGGATGGGCACGACGTCGGGCCCCTGGGCCAGTACCCACGCAAGCGCCAGTTGGCCGGCCGTGCATCCCTTCTGACCCGCCAGCTGCACCAGCGCCTGCACGAGGGCGAGGTTGGTGTCTCGGGCCTCCCCCATGAACCGGGGGTAGCGGGTCGCCCGGAAGTCACCGTCGTCGACGGACTCAGGACTTGAGCGCCCCGGTGAGCATGCCTCGGCCCAGCGGGCTGTACGCGACAAGCCCGATCCCGAGCTCGCGCAGAGTCGGCAGGATGTCGGCCTCGAGGTCCCGGGTGAACAGCGAGTACTCAGTCTCCAGCGCGGTGATGGGGTGCACGGCGTGGGCCCTGCGGAGGGTCGCCACACCAGCCTCCGAGAGCCCCAGGCTTCGGACCTTGCCCGCCTCGACAAGCTCCTTCATCGCGCCGACGGTCTCCTCGATCGGCACGTTGGGATCAACACGGTGCTGGAAGTACAGGTCGATGTGATCGACGCCGAGCCGCGCCAGGGAGGCGTCGCAGGCACTGCGTACGTATTCCGGCGTGCCGTTGATGCCCACCCATGAGCCGTCCGGGTTGCGCTCGTTGCCGAACTTCGTGGCCACCTGCACGTCGTCACGACGACCGGCAATGGCCTCACCGACGAGAAGCTCGTTGGTGAAGGGGCCGTACATGTCCGCGGTGTCCAGGAGGGTCACACCGAGGTCGAGCGCTCGGTGGATGGTGCTGGTGGCCTCGGCCTCATCGGTGGCGCCGTAGAACTCGCTCATCCCCATGCAGCCCAAGCCGACGGCGGAGACGTCGAGGGCGGAAGTTCCACTGCCCAGTGTGCGTCGCGGAATCATGGCCTCAGGATCAACCGTGAGTCGTCCAGCGTCAACAAGAGCCCCTGGCCAGTGGGGTGTTCGTGGTGGCCCACACGTGGGACGCTGGGAGGGGTGCCCCTGCAGAGGCCTTCGGCCGTGCGCCGTGCCTTGCACCCGGTGTCGGCGCGGATTGGGAGATCCTCATGGTCACCAGTTCGGATCCGTCTCCCGCCTCCGACGCCTCCTCGACGGTGGCCGTCGTGCTGACTGGCGCGGCCGCGCGGGGAGCCTTCCAGGCCGGCGCCCTGGCTCACCTGATCCCCGCCCTCGAGCAACAGGGCCTCCTGCCGACCATCTGGGTGGGCACCAGCGCGGGCAGCATCAACGCCACGCTGTGGGGGTCGGCCCTGCACCAGGGTGCGCAGGGAGCAGGGCAGGACGTCGTCGATGTGTGGCGGACCATGAGCGACGACAACGTCTTCCGATCCCTGTTGCCCTTCGCCCTGGCCCGGACGGGGCTGCAGTACGCGCTGGGCGCCCTCCTCGACCTGGGACCCGGCACCACCAGCCTCCTGGACACCACCCCGCTGCAACGCACCGCCCAGGAGGTGCTGTCCAGCGGGCAGCTGGCCACCAACGTGGACGACGGCGTGCTGGGCAGCGTCGGGGTCGCGGCGACCAGGATGCCCACCGACTCGGACAACGAGACGGTCGGGGCTGCCAGCGGGCGCAGTGTGCTGTTCCTGCACGAGCACCGCCCCGGGGACTACGCAGGGGACCCGGCCCGCGCCCTGGACGTGGTCCGCGGACCGATCACCGCGGAGCATGTCCTTGCCTCCTCGGCGATCCCGGTCGCCTTCCCGCCCATCCGCATCACCTCGCCGGAGCAGGCCGCCGGGTGGTATGTCGACGGTGGGGTGCGGCTCAACGCCCCACTCCAGCCCGCGATCGGATTGGGGGCGACCCGCATCCTGTTGATCTCGGCGACGGCAACGACCTACGGGGCACCGCCGATACCCGCCCCGCCCGGGCGCACGCAGGACATCGCCGACGCCGCCGCCCAGGTGATGCACGCCGTGCTGGCCGACCGGATGGTCGAGGACCTGGCCACCCTTCGACGGATGAACCGGCTGGTCGCGCAGGCCGCAGCTGCTGGTCGCACTGACCTGCTGCGCACCCGCGGCGGAACCCCCTACCGCCCCATCCAGGTGATGGACATCAGCCCACCGCCCGGGGCGATGGGCACGCTCGCCGCCGAGGTGTTCGCCCGGCGCACCGACGGCCTGGGCTGGCTCACCGAGAACGACAACTGGCTCCTCGGGCGCCTCATCCGCGGCGGCGGTGACGCTGTCGGGCGTCGGGAGCTGCTCAGCTACCTGTTCTTCGACGAGGAGTACTTCACCGCCAGCATCGAACTCGGCCGGTCAGCCGCCATCGCCGCGTTGAAGACCGGCTGGAAGACCTGACCCCCGCCCGCCACAGCCGCCGAGAGCGGTTCCGAGCTGGACGCGGCACGCCACTTCCCCGGCCCACGTGGTCAGGGAAGTGGCGTGCCTCGTGCTCAGCGAGGTGGTCGCTGGTCCTCGACCGGCTCGCCGAGATCCCGTGTCTGCGTCGCCTGACCCTGCGTCCGCGCCCCGCTGACGGGCCGGCCGTCGGCCTCCCGAGCGGGATCGACGACACGGTCCTGCGCCATCTCGGAGGCCCGATTCCGGCTGTTCGCCCCGGCGTCGCCGTGGCCATCGGGATCGATCCTGGCCGCATTCTCCAGGTGCTGCTGAGCCTCCTGTCGAGCCACGCGCGCATCCTCGGCGCGGGCACTCGCCTCTCGCTCAAGGCGATCAGCCTCCATCCGTGCCCGCTGGGCCTCCGCCTCCCGAGCCGCAGCCTCGGCGGCTCCCTCCTTGGCGGCCAACTCCTGCTGCTCGCTCCTCGCGCGCAGCTCGCCTGCCTCCTGACGGCGCCTGGCCAGTTGCTCCTCACCGCGACGCCGGCTGAGCATCATGACCAACGCACCGACAAGGATGACGACGACCACCGCAATGACGATCCACATCCAGGGTTCCATGCCAACTCCTCTCTGGAGCCGGAGGGCGATGAGCCTGTGATGCAGGCCCAGGACAGGGCGCTCCCCAGCTCAGCGACTGCCCCGTCCGTCAGGTCGACGGCCTTACGTCGTGATCCTCGGCGACCGACAGCATCGGGTCCTCGGCCACGATCACCTCGGACGTCCGCACGTCCACGACCGGGTCCACCTCCACCACCCGGTCGGTGTCGTCGTCGTCATCGGAGCCCTTGCGGGCTGCCGCCGCCCCGACCACCCCCGCTGCTGCCAGGCCGATCCCCGCAGCGACGGCCTTCCCACTGACACCAGCCTTGCCGCTGTCGGCCTGGGAGCCCGCCGCATCGGCAGCCGTGGGAGTGCTGATCCCCGCACCCTGATTGACGCCGCCGCGCCACGCACCAGTCGCATAGCCCTCGGACTCGATGAACTCCTTGAAGCTCCTCAGGTCGGCCTCAGCCCGGTTCTCCACCACGTGCAGCTTGTCGCCGATGCCCTCCACGATGCCCTCAGGCTCGTACTCGAGCGAGAGGTGCACAGACGTCTGCCCGCCCCCCACGTCCTCGAAGGTGACCATGCCGGCGTTCGTGGCGCCGCTCGTCGCGGCCCACGCCACCTTCCTGTCAGGAACCTGCTCGAGGATCCGGGCCTCCCACTGCCTGCGGACCCCCGCGATCTGCGCAACCCATTGGAGGCGGTCGTCACTGAGCTGGGTCACGCTCGCCACGCCTGACATGAACTGAGGGAAGTCCTCGAACTGCGTCCACTGGTTGTACGCGGTGCTCAGGGGGACGTTGACCAGGACCGACTTCTCAACCTTCGTAGTCACTGAATCTCCTCATCAGGATCGCGCCCCGAGGGGCGTTGGGCGTTGACCTCGTGTCTGCCCATGGAGTCCGTCGCCGCGTGCTCGGCAACGGGGGACCTCGACCGCGACCGGGAGGCAACGACCGAGGCCCTCACCGCCGACTACCCAGCGCCCCCGGGGTCAAACACCGCCATGCGGATCGGTGGAACGACCCCCGAACGGCGCGGGGCTGAGGCCCGGGTCAGGTCCTGCTCCTACCAGGAGCCCCCGCCCCCGCCGCCGCCCCCGCCGCCCGAGAAGCCCCCGGCGGAGAAGCCTGAACCTCCTGAGGACGTCGAGGTGGAGGGTGCCGTCAGTGCGCCCGAGGTGGAGCTGACTCCGGAGGCGATCATCGCACCGAGCCCTGCCTGGCCCAGCAGGGCCAGCCCGACGCCTGCCAGCTCGTCGCGGTCCAGATCGGGGAACGCAGCCACCCAGGCGTCCTCCAGTCCCAGGGCGACCGCGTAGGGCAGCATCGTCGCGAGGATCGCTGCGGGGGCAAGGCCGGATCGCTGCGCGAACTCCTGCCGACTCGCCGCGGATTCCGTGCCCAGCACCTTCCTGAGCCCGGCAACCTCGCTCAGGAAGCGCGCCGACGTGGCCGTCTGCGCCCGCGGCGTGATCATGGTCGCCGCGATCGAGCCGGCGATCAAGCAGGCGCCGAGCACCGCGCCGGCCGCGGGCATCAGCCTCGAGTCGAGGAACAGGAACCCCGCCCCCGCGAGCACGAGCAGGAGCGCACCGGCACCGCCGAACCAGAGCCAGCGGCGGTCCGGCAGACCCCCCTCGGCGTTCCGGTAGCCATCTGCCTCCGCACGGTCGACGAGCGTCATGCCGGTGTGGGTCCAGGCGGACTCGAGGTTCGGGTCGTACTCCCCCAGCAGG
This sequence comes from uncultured Actinomycetes bacterium, assembly GCA_963700395.1. Classification (GTDB taxonomy): domain Bacteria; phylum Actinomycetota; class Actinomycetes; order S36-B12; family CAIYMF01; genus Prado023. The sequence goes on from CAVOXI010000002.1 coordinate 298,492, forward strand.
GCCGTCGACCGCCCCGCGAAGACCGCCTCCATCACGGTGGACTCCCAGTCGCGCAGCTCACCGGTTCCGGTGTCGAGCCGGGTCACGGTGACCGCGTCGTCCTGCACGCCGACCCGCACCCACCCACGCGCGGAGAGGTCCAGGAGCGTGGCCATCAGGGCGGTGGGCGTGGAGCCGACTCCCTCGAGCGCCGCCGTCATCTCCGCCGGCGCGAGGCCGCACGGCGGACCGTACGTCAGCGCTGCGCCTGGCATGCTCACCCCGAGGTCCCTGCGTCGCCAGGCGAGGGCGAGACCCACCATTCCGGCGATCGCGAGCACGCCCGCGATGGCTCCCCCGAGGGCCCCCCTCGCGGCAGTGGCGCCCGGCCCGGGGCGGATGTCCTGCGTCACCGCCACGGTGAACGCGGAGGCCGGCCAGGCCGCTGCGCCAGTCAGGGCGGAGCCCGTTGCCAGCGTCACCGGACCGAACGTTGCGGAGGGCCCTGTGGCGCTCGCGGGGCAGGGATCGTTGGACCCGTAGGGGCCGGTGAAGCAGGCGAGGGCGAGGATGTCGGCCGGCCCCGTCACCGTGGCCTGGGCGTTGACGATGGGGACCTCCCACCCGTCGCCGGCGAAGTCCCAGTACAGCTCGGCGTCCCCGCCCTGCCCTCCGATCGCCGCGGCATCGGCGGCCGACATCGGGCTCAGCGCCCCCGTGACGACATACGCGATCCTGTACCTGTGGACGCCCGTCACGAAGTTGTCCGGGTCGCCGATGCGCACGCGCAGGTAGCTGCCCTCACGTTCGGTCTCGTACGGCACCGGATCGCCGTCCATGGACACTGACGTCAGCTCCACGCCGTAGTGCCGCTCCTCCCCGGTGGTCAGCTCGTCGAACAGCGGGATGTCGCGGTAGATGCCGTGGCCGACCGTGGCGCCGAAGTCGTACTCGATCGCCTCGGTGATCGCCATCGACGTGTCGTCGGACACCACGGCGGACACCGCCATGTCGTCGATCTCCTCCGCGACCGCCGCCGGCGCGACGCCGACCAGGCCCACCACGGCGATCACCGCCCCGACGGCCACGATGCCTCGGCGACTGACACGGCCCGGCCGTTCAGTGGCGCTGCCACGACGATCACGCACCTGCGGCATCCCGCCTCTGTCGTCGGGCGACGACAATCGACCCACACGGTACTGGGACCGGCCCCACGCAGCGCGGCGACGCGAGCAGAGGTGCCTCCGAAGCCCGGAGGAACCAGCTCCCTCATTCGCTCAGCGGACGAAGATCGCGTCCCCCACGGGTCGCTCGCCGGCCGCGTCCGACGGGCTACCCACGAGGGTGCCGCGGACGACCATGGCCGTCGATCCGCCGCCGTCGAGATTGACGGCCTGGGTCAGGCCGAGGGCCTTGGCCACTTCCGCAGTCTCGAGGATCGAGGTACCCAGGGCGTCGAGCTGGCGTCCGTCGATCGTGACGACCAGGGTCCGCCCCTGTCGGTCCACGCCGATGAGCGTGCGCGGGTTGCGCTGCAGGACCCAGCCGTACTGGAACGACGGATCGCCGGGGTGCACCATGCCGTCCCGGCCCTGGGTGACGTACAGCTTGCCGTTGCGCACCAGCTGCGGGCCCCCGTTGACCACCGAGACCCTCGGCTTCACCAGCGTTGCGCCACGTTCGTCGACCAGGCGGAGGTCGAGGCGCACCCTGTGACCCGTGCTCGCGGCCAACAGCTGGGCCACCAGGGTCCCGGTTGCCTGGACCGATCTCTGCCCCGGCTTGAGGGACGTGCCTCGGACCATGGCCGTGCGCACGACCCTGCCGTGACGGTTCAGGACGATCTCGGCGCCGTCGCCGGCAGGGGTGGTCGCCCCATATGCCGCAGTGAAGGCCACGAGCTCGTCGGGGTCGGTGCACGTCAGGTCGTGCAACGGCAGGTCGGTGGGCGTGTCCCCCGTGCCGCCGCAGTTGCGGATCAGCCCAGGCACCCGGTTGATGCCGTCCAGGGCGATCCGCTCGCCGCCCGCGACGAGCGCGCCGGACCACACTGGGCGCACGACACGGGTGTTGCGGGCGTTGTCGCGGATCACCACGGCCGGACGGCCGGCCACGGTCTCGGACTCGAGAACGCCGTCATAGACCCCCACCCCGGCCGGGTCGCCGGGCGCACCCGCCTTCGGGTCCAGGACGAAGAAGCCGGCGTTGACGGTGACCCACGATCGGGTGAAGGCCTCCAGCGACGTCGGCGTCTCCCTCTTCTCCAGGTCACGGCCGAAGGTCAACCCCAAGCGCCCGTGGAACCTGCGGGGGTCGACGGTCAGGACGTCGATCGTCCAGCGACCGGCCGCATCCGACTCCCCGTCCCATCCCGTGTACCAGCTCCGGGAGGTGAACCCGGCGGTGGTCAGTGCGGCCACTGCGGCGTCGGCCTCAGCCTTGGTCGGGTAGGCCGTGGCCAGCCGCACGCGGTCCCCGATGACCCCGTCGGGCACGTCGACGGCACCCACCTGGGTGACCGGCTGCGCCACGGCGTTGAAGCCGGCCGCCTGGAGCCTGCTCACCAGCGCCGACGCTGCGGCGGCATCCTGGATCGAACGGGGCGGCGCATCCGGGTCAGGGGACGTCGCGCCGGCCGGGATGCTGAGCTCGACGACCCAGCCGGTCGCCGCGCTGACAGCCCCTCGGGTGATCCTGGTCAGGGTGACGCCCGGCTTCAGCCGATGGGACTGGCTGGTCTGCGGCGTCCCGGGCGGCCCGAGCGGCAGGTCGGGCACCTTGCTCGAGCCCTGCGCCGAGAACGTCGGACCGGCAGCCGTCGGCCCCGCAGCCGCGGGGACCCCGCTACCGCTGGACGCCAGCAGGATCGCACCGAGTGCTGCCGAAGCAGGAAGAAGGGTCCGACGGTTCGCAGTCATGTCACTCCTCGTGGTGATTCCCGAGGCGGGGGCCGGGGGTGGCACCCACTACCCGTGCTCCCCCTGCCAAACCAGTCCGCTCGACTTCTGTTCGCAGTCGCAAGGTCGAGCAGTCCCGACGTTCAGCCTCGACGACTCAGGACGCGTGCGGCCGTTCACGGCCCGGTTCGCTGTCACAAGCCCACCCCCGTGGTACTCAAGGGGCGCGCGGTCCGACTCCGCGACGGTGCTCCCCGATCCGCCCCCCGGTGGGACGGGAGCCCGCAACCGCCCCGCCCTGACCCGAGGAGCGCCCCGTGACCACCGACACCACCCCTGCCGTCAGCGATCCCGTCGCGCAGCCCGCAGCGACTGGGCGCGGCTGGAAGATCGCCACGGTGGCCGCGCTGACCGTGTCCGCGCTGGCTCTGGCGTGGACAGCCCTGCTGTCCGCCACCGTGAACGACCTGAGCAGCGAGGTCGCCCAGCTCCAGGCACAGGCCGGTGGCACGACGGCCAGCACCGACGCGCAGGTGGCCGCCCTGACCGAGCAGGTCGACTACCTCGAAAGCACCCTGGACACCTTGGTCGCCAAGGCGGACCCGGCCGTGACGTCCGCCCAGGAGGCGTACCAGACCCTGGTCGACGACCTCGCCGAGGCCAACAAGGCCATCGCCGCCCTCGAGGAGGACCTCGGCGCCACCCAGACCACCCAGCAGGAGCAGGCCGACGCATTCGCGCAGGCCAGCAAGGAGGTGGCGACGGCTCAGGCGGCGTTCGACGACCTGGTCGCGCAGATCACCACCGCCAGCGGTGTGGACGTGGAGGCGGCCAGCCAGAAGTACGCCGCCCTGCTCGCGGACGTGGCAGCCAACGCCCAGGCGATCGCAGACCTGGAGGCTGAGCTCGCTGCTTCCGACGCAGCGCAGCGCGCGGAGCTGCAGGCCGAGGTCGACGCGGCCAAGGCCACCCTGCAGGACCAGCGCGATGAACTGCTCGCCTACCTCACCGAGCTGGCCGGCCAGGTGCCTCCGACCGCGGCGCCAGCGTCCGAGTAGACGGCCGCGCCGAAGGACTCCGGGCCGCGCCCGCCTCGCCGGGCGATAGCTGACCCCGCCCTCGGCGACCTCACCCGTCAGGAGCGGACGCGCTCGGCGAGGATGGCACCGGTGCTCACTGTGCCGCGTCGTGGAACCGTTGGAGGGCGTCGCGAAGGACCACACCGGAGCGGGACTCGATCGTGGCGCTGAACCTCTCAATGAGCTCGGTGAAGGTCGCCAGGTCGGGCGCGGACCACTCGGAGAGCATCGCGTCGATGGCCCAGCCCCGGATGGCCGAGCTCTGCTGGACGACCGCCTGCCCGCCGGCGGTCAGCTCGACCACCGTGCGACGCCGGTCGCTGGGATCGGTGCTGCGGAGGATGAGGCCCTCGGCCTCGGCCTCGGTCAGGAGTCGACTGGCCGTGGAGTGCTCGAGCTCCAGGGCTGCAGCCACATCCTTGACGGTGACCGGTCGGGGCGGTTCCTGGAGTCCCTGCAGGTCCCCGATCGCCAAGCAGGCCATCACCTTGGCCAGGTCCACGGTCCGCTGAAGGGCCGGGATGGGCACGCTGGTGACCTCGGGGCGGACCACCGTGCGGCGCATCCGCAGCAGCGCTCGGTCCAGTCGCGCGATGACCGCCGGGTCGTGCGTACTGGCCCCGGCGGACGATCCCTCGGCGGGCGTCACTGCCTCCGTCATCGCTGGGTCTCCTCACGGTGGGGTCATCCATGGGCCACATTTGCATGTCCCCCACATGTAATCTACGCTCTCAGGAGTTTACATGTGTGGCCCATGTGTCCGGCCGCACGATACGCCGGGAGGAACCGCCATGGGAGCAGTGTCGAGGTGGGCGGTCCGCCGCCCGTGGAGTGCGGTGGCCGCATGGCTGGTGATGGCGCTGGTGATCGGCGGGCTCGCGGCCCGGTTCGGCGGGTCGTACAACGACTCGTTCGAGCTGCCCGACACCGAGTCCGCGGCCGCGCAGGAGCTGCTCGGCCAGATCCCCGGCGTCGAGGACGCGCTGACCACGGCGACTGTGAAGGTCGTGTGGAGCCCTGAGTCGGGGACTGTGAGCGACCCGGCCGTCCAGGCTGCGGCCACGGACCTGCTCACGACGATCGCGGCGGTCCCGTCGGTGACGTGCGTGGTGACCCCGTACGGCCAGCCGTTGGGCGATTCCTGCCCCGAGGCCACGGCGCCGGCCGGGTCCGGCGACGCGCAGGGCAGCGCCGGACAGGAGGGCCAGGCCCCCGGTGCTGGCGCCGCCGCGCCCCCCACCCCGGAGCAGGCCCAGGTGCTGGCGGGCATGGGCCCGGCCGGGATCAGCGTCGACCAGACGGTCGCCTACGCCACTGCCACGATCGGTGCCCCGATCGGCGAGGTTCCCCTGGAGGATGCCGCGACGGTCCTCGAGGAGATCCAGGCAGCCGACGGGGTCGCCGGGCTGCAGGTGGGGGCCAGCGGGCAGGCCCTCGAGGCCGCAGCGGCGGAACCGCCGAGCAGCGAGGGCATCGGCGTCACGATCGCGCTGATCATCCTGCTGTTCGCGTTCGGGTCGCTCGTGGGTGCGTTCCTGCCGATCGGGACGGCGGTCCTGTCCCTGGCCGTCGGCCAGGCGTTGGTGCTGATCACCGCCAACTACTTCTCGGTGGCCACGTTCGCGCCCACGCTCGCGGCGATGATCGGCCTCGGGGTCGGCATCGACTACTCCCTGTTCGTGATCAACCGGTACAAGCAGGCCCTCGAGGCCGGCCGGGAACCGCGGGCCGCGGCCCTGGAGTCGGTGCGCACCGCCGGCCGGGCCGTGCTGTTCGCCGCGGTGACGGTGATCATCGCCCTCAGTGGGTTGTTCGTGATCGGGTTCGAGTTCTTCAACGGCCTGGCGGTGGCCTCGATCGCCACCGTGCTGATGATGCTGGTGGGCGCCACGTTCCTGCTGCCAGCCGTCCTGTCGCTCCTCGGTCGCCGCGCGTTCGCCGTGAAGATGCCCTGGGCCCGCAAGCCCAAGGTGCACAACCCTGCCGGGTCCGGGTTCGCCCGCTATGGCCGGTGGCTGCAGCAGCACTTCCGGATCGTCGGGGCCCTGGCACTGGCCGCCATGATCATCATCGCGATCCCCGTGACCTCGATGCGCCTCGGGTTCGCCGATGATGGCGGCCGCCCAGCGGGCAGCGCGCCGAAGATCGCCTACGACCTGATCGCCGAGGGCTTCGGCCCCGGACTCAACGGGCCGTTCCTCGTCACCGCGCAGACCGCGACCCCGGGTGACAACGCCGTCCGTCGGGCAGCTGGCCGCAGCCCTGGCCGCCGACCCCGGCGTGGCCGTGGCTGTCCCCTTCCCGATGGCCGCGGAGTCCTCGATCTCCGCGGTCCAGGTCATCCCGACAACTGCGCCACAGGACGAGGCCACCGCAGACCTGCTGGTCCGGATGCGCGGGGACGTGATCCCCCCGGTCGCGGCCGCCACCGGCCTGACCGCCTACGTCGGTGGCACCCTGGCGATCACCTCGGACTTCACCACCGTGCTCACCGACGCCCTGCCCGTCTTCCTGCTGGTCGTGATCGGGTTCGGGTTCCTCGCCCTGGTCCTGCTGTTCCGCTCGATCCTGGTCCCCCTGACCGGGGTGATCACCAGCCTGCTGTCGCTGGCCGCCGCGATGGGCATGACCGTCGCGGTCTTCCAGTGGGGCTGGTTCGCCCAGGCCCTCGGCATCACGAGCACCGGGCCGATCATGCCGTTCCTGCCGATCATGGTCTTCGCGATCCTGTTCGGGCTGTCCATGGACTACCAGGTGTTCCTCGTCAGCCGCATGCAGGAGGAATGGGGCCACACCGGTGACAACGACCGGGCCGTCCGCCGCGGCCTGGCCGCATCCGGGCGGGTCGTCATGATCGCCGCCGCCATCATGATCAGCGTCTTCTCCGCGTTCGTCCTGGGCAACGAGCCCACGATCAAGCTGTTCGGCCTCGCCCTGGCCTCCGCCGTGCTGTTCGACGCATTCGTGGTCCGGCTGATCATCGTCCCCTCGATCATGTACCAGCTCGGCCGGGCCAACTGGTGGCTCCCCGGTTGGCTGGGCCGGGTCCTGCCCGACGTCGCGATCGAGTCCGAGGAGGACACCGCGTTCGAGGCGGCCGAGATCGACGACATCCCCGACCAGCCGGCAACGGCCAGGACGTCCTCATGAACTGATCCGAGTCGAGGGGCCCGGGTTCACTCGGGGACCCAGAACCCCCGCCCGCCGTACCAGTCGCTGAGCGAGCCGTACCCGCCGAGGTCGCCCGCGCGCCCGTGCCGGGATCCCAGGTAGGAGCCGACCACGGCCGCGCCGAGGTCGTCGAGCTCCGGTGCGAGCACGCGGCCATCGACCCGGCGGGCCAGCGAGTCGATGAACCGGGCCAGGGCGGGGTCCTCGCCGAGACGGAAGAACGTGACCTGCGCCCCGAGCCGACCGGAGGCCTCGAGCTCGGCAACCGTGCACCGGATCGTCACCGGGTCCGGTGGGTAGTCGAACAGTGCGTGGCCGTCGGGCTGGAGGTGCGCGGTCGGCTCGCCGTCGGTGACGACCAGCAGCACCGGCTGCTCGGCCGGGTGCCTGCGGAAGTGCCGGTTGGCCAGGAGCAGGGCGTGGTGCAGGTTCGTGCCCTTGGTCTGCCTCGGCTCCAGGGCGGTCAGCCGCTCGATGTCCAGCACCTGCGCGTGGCGGCCGAACCCGATCAGTTGCAGGTGGTCGCCGCGGAACCGGGTCGCGATCAGGTGGTGCAGCGCAAGGGCGGTTCGCTTCATCGGCACCCACCGGCCGTCGATGGCCATCGAGAACGACGTGTCGACCAGCAGCGCGACGGTGGCCCGGCTGCGCGCCTCGGTCTCGGTCACCTCGATGTCGTCCATGCCGATGCGCACCCCCTCGCGTGGGTCGCCGCCCTCCGCGACGGTGCGTTGGATCGACCGGGTCAGGGTTCGGGTGACGTCCCACGGTCCGACGTCGCCGAACGTCCACTCGTGGGTCGCGCCGCTGGGCTCGCCGGCCGCACCGGCCAGCCGGACGTCGCGCTGGCCGGACCGCGCCGACAGCCGGGCGGCAACGTCTCGCAGCAGCGCCCTGCCCAGCTGTCGCATCGCCTTGGGCGACATGCGCAGCGACCCGTCCGAGGAGCGCCGGACGTAGTCACGCTCGGCCAGTTCACGTTCCAGGTCGCGCAGGGTGCGGGCGTCGACCGCGGCCTGCTCGCCCAGCTGGCGGGCCAGCGCGTCGAGGTCGATGTCGTCCATCCGTGCCCCGGCGTACTGCTGGGACAGCTGCTCGGCGAGGTCGTCGAGGTCGGCGAGGTCCTGCAGCACCCCGGTGCCGTCACCGAGGCCGAGGCCCTGGTCGCCGCGGAACGACTCGGCGCCGGACCAGTCCTCGCCGGGGCGCAGCCCCTGCAGGGTTGCATCGAGCCGGGCCAGCGACTGCTGCAGCGCCGGCGACCCGAACGCCTGCGCCGACAGGGCCATCAGCTCCTCGCGCTGCTCCGGGCTCATCGAGTTGAGCATCCGCTGCGCGGCTGCGGCTCGTTGGGCCAGCGCGTCGACGAGCTCCTCGACCGAGCCCGGGTTCTCCGGGAAGAACTGGCCGTGCTCGGCCATGAACCGTTCGAACGCCTCGTCGGTGTCCTCGCCGCGGGCGTGCGCCTCGAGCAGGTCGTTGAGGTCGGACAGCATCCGCTCGACCCGCTCGCGATCGGCGTCGGTGGCGTCCTGGAGCGCCTGCTTCATCCCGGCGAAGCGCTGGTCGAGCAGCTCGCGCCCGAGCAGGTCCTTGATTCGCTCGTAGTCCTCGCCGGCCTGGGTCGAGCGCCACTGGTAGTCCGACAGGGACGTGACCGCCGCGGCGGTCGACGCGGGTAGGTCGGCCAGGCGCATCTCGGCGAAGCGGGCGTCGTCGTCGAGATCGCGTGCCAGCTGCTTGCGCTCGGAGAGCACTGCACGGTCCAGCAGCTCGCGGACCTCCTGGAGGGTGCCATCGAGGTTGTGCTGCTTGAGCAGGTCCCGGCGGCGCCGCTGCACGTCACGGGCCAGGTCGTCGAGACCGCGCTGCTCGCGGCCCCCGCGGCGCAGGAACTCCCGCATCGCCCAGGCGGGCGAGTGCCCGGCCATCACGTCCTCCCCGATCGCCTCGAGGGCCTCGGCAAGGTCGACCGGGGGCGCCAGCGGATCGCCGCCCGTGTACTCGGCTGTAGCGGGAGCGTGGGAGCCGATCGGCCGTCACCGGTACACCGTCCTCCCGTCGACCTGCTCCTTGCCGACCTTGCGGGCCAGGTACAGCCCCTCGAGGGCCAGCTCGATCGCCCCCGCACGCTCGCCGTCGGTGCGAGCCCCGAGCCGTTCGGTGATCTGGTCGTAGCACTCGGCCTGGCCGAGGCTGGGCAGCCCGGTCAGGAACTCGCGAGCCGCCACCTGCGCACCCGTGGTCACCGCGGACCCGCCGTCGAGCGCCACCACCAGCGGCCCCATGTCGATGCCGCGCAGCCGCTCGCGCACGGTCTCGGCGATCGCCGAGCGCAGCAGGTGCACCAGCACGTCGCGCTCCCGGCCCTCCTCGCCGGACTCGAACTCCACCTTGCCGCCGAGCACGTCGACGATGCTGTCGAGGTCCACCGGTCGGGCCACAGCCTGCGGCTCGCCCTGCGCGGTCGCCCGATGCAGGGCCGCTGCCGCGAGCGTCTCGGCGGCGGCGATGGACAGCCGCGCGGAGATCCCGGAGCGCTGGTCGACGCTGCTCGACGCGCGCAGCCCACGCGCGAACCTCGCGAGGATCTCCAGCAGGTGGTCGGGCACGTCGGCGACCAGGTGGGACTCCTGTCGGATCACCGCGACCTCGTCGGCCAGGGCCACCGGGTAGTGAGTGCGGATCTCGGCGCCGAACCGGTCCTTCAGCGGCGTGATGATCCGACCGCGGTTGGTGTAGTCCTCCGGGTTCGCGCTGGCCACCACGAGCACGTCGAGGGGCAGTCGCAGCACGTACCCGCGGATCTGGATGTCGCGCTCCTCCATCACGTTGAGCATGGCGACCTGGATGCGCTCGGCGAGGTCGGGCAGCTCGTTGATCGCCACGATGCCGCGATGGCTGCGCGGGATCAGCCCGAAATGGATGGTCTCGGGGTCCCCGAGGCTTCGGCCCGCGGCGACCTTCATCGGATCCACGTCGCCGATCAGGTCCGCGACGCTGGTGTCCGGGGTGGCCAGCTTCTCGGCGTACCGCTCGCTGCGGTGCCTCCACGCCACGGGCAGGTCCTCGCCCAGCTCGGCGGAGCGGCGCCTGGAGACGGCCGTGATCGGCTCGTACGGGTGCTCGCCCAGGTCCGAGCCCGCGATCACCGGCGTCCACTCGTCGAGCAGGCCGACCAGGCTGCGCAGCAGGCGGGTCTTGCCCTGGCCCCGCTCGCCGAGCAGCACGACATCGTGCCCGGCGAGCAGGGCGCGCTCCAGCTGCGGGATCACCGTGGTCTCGAAGCCGTGGATCCCGGGCCACGGGTCGCACCCGGCGGCCAGCGCCGCCAGCAGGTTGTCGCGAATCTCCTGGCGCAGGTGCTTCTGCTGGTGGCCGGAGGCGCGCAGCGCCCCGACCGTGTCCAGGGCGGGCGGCAGGGTTGCCCCGGCAGGCGGGTCGATGGTCGGCGGCGGCGAATCACCGGGAGCGCTGCTCATGCCGTCACGCTACGTCCAGCCACGCGGGCCGGCCAATGCGCGAGCCAGGCTGTGAAGGGCAGACGAGAGGCCAGGCAGGCGTCCCCCACGCTGGGCCGCGACTGGTGGTCGCCCATAGTCTGAGGCGGATGAACGCCCGCGACGATCTCGGTATCGACGTCCCCATGTCGGGACCGGCGCGCCGGGTGGTGTCGCTGGTGCCCTCGCTGACCGAGTCCGTGGCGATGACCCGCCCGGGGGCGCTGGTGGGGGCTACCGACTGGTGCACGCACCCGGCAGGGCTCACCGTGGCTCGGGTGCGAGGGACCAAGAACCCTGACCTCGCCCGGATCGTGGACTTGTCCCCGGACCTGGTGATCGCCAACAAGGAGGAGAACCGCGAGCTCGACGTGCGCCGCCTGCGCGACGCCGGGGTGCCCGTGTGGGTGACGGTCATCGAGACCGTGCCGCAGGCCATCGACTCCCTGACCCGGCTCTTCGTTGACGCGCTGCAGTGGGGAGTGCCCGCGTGGTTGACCGACGTGGGAGAAGCCTGGGACCGGCCGGTCCCCCCTGAGCGGGCGCGCGTGGCCGTGCCTGTCTGGCGCGACCCCTGGATGGTGGTCGGCCGGGATACGTTCACCGGGGACCTGCTGCGTCGGAGGGGCTACCGGAACGTGTTCGCCGCACCACCCCGGCCGCTACCCCACGGTCGCCCTGGCCGAGATCGACCGGGCCGACGTGGACCTCGTCCTGCTGCCCGACGAGCCCTACCTGTTCACCGCCACCGATGGCCCCGAGGCGTTCACCGGCGCGCGCACCACGCTGGTCAGCGGGCGGCTGCTCACCTGGTACGGCCCATCCCTGCGGGAGGCGGCCTCCTTCACCGCGTAGCCGGAGAGTGAGCGGCCGGCCGGATGCAGGGTCGACCCCACACGGGACTTTCGACCCCGCTCAGGCCGCATTGGGCAGCACATGGCGCGACGAAAGCCACTCGGCTGGGGCGCCGGGCTGCAGGTAGCGTGAATGCGCCGGTCGGCCCCAGGAGCGTGCCTTAAGAAGCAGGGCTAGCTCTCCTCCTGGGGGCGCGCCGGGAATGGCTGGTCACGACCCCTTGCCACCGCTCCCCTCAGGGACGACCCCTGAGTCCGGCTCAGGGTCAGTTCAGGGTTGGATCAGGGGGAAACCGGCTACCAGCAGGGGTTGCGCAGGCAGATGCTGGAGCCATGAACGAAACAAGCAACACCCCGCCCCCTGTCCCCGACGACCTGCCTCACGAGCAGCCCACCACGGTGCTCGGCGGGCAGCCGGCTGCGAGCCCGGCTCCTCAGGCCGCACCCGACCAGCCGACCTTGGCGCTCGGCTCCGAGCCCACCCGGGACGACGCCCCGTACTCGGGTGCCGCGCCCGACCCCCACGCCACCCCGGCCCACGCCGGCGTCACAGCTGGCGTGGGACCTTCGGCCGGCAGCTACCCGCAGGGCGGCTACCCGCCGCCCGGGTCCTTTCCCCCGCCGGGTGGATACCAACAGCCCAGCGCCTACCCGCCCCCCGGTGCCTACCAGGCGCCAGGGCCCTACCCGCAGCCGGCGCTCTACCCGCCGGCTGGCCCGGCGCAGCGCCTGACCCGCAGCCGCGACCAGCGGGTCATCGGGGGTGTGTGCGGGGGCCTGGCCCGGTACTGGAACACCGACCCCACCCTGCTGCGGATCCTGACCGTGGTGCTGACCCTGGCCACCGGCGGCGCGTTCCTGATCGGTTACCTGATCGCCTGGATCGCGATCCCCGACGAGCCGACCGGCCCGTACGGCCAGGTCGGCTACGCCGCAGGGGGCAACCCGGGCTACGCCGACCACCCGACCGAGTACATCCCCCCCGCCCCCCGGGAGCGCTCCTACCTCGGGTGGCTGGTCCTGTCCGCGGCGATCCTCGCGGCCGGGGTGCTGGCCCTGATCAGCTTCGTCGCCCCCGCAAGCGTGGGCATGTGGGGCGTGATCCTCGGGATCATGCTGGCCATCCTGGGCGTCGGCCTGCTGGTCGGCACCCGGTACGGCCGGGCCCGGTGGCTGCTGTGGCTGGCCATCCCACTGGCGTTCATCACGTTCGGAACCGTCACCGCGAGCAACTTCGTCCAGTCCAACCCGAACTGGGACCGCTGGACCGCAACCGCGGACGGCACCGGCGGCCAGTGGGGCGGGCTCACGATCGGCGAGCGGACGTGGCAGGTCACCCCGACCGACGTCGCAGAAGTCGCCGCTGGACTTCCAGCTCTCCGCCGGCACCGCCGTGCTGGACCTGACCGAGCTCACCGCCATCGGCGACCCTGAGCCCGGGAAGCCCGAGCAGCCCGTCGAGATCGAAGCCGGCGTCGGAGTCGGTGAGCTGATCATCCTGATCCCCCGGGACATGCGACTGGACCTGAACGGCACCGTGGACGTCGGCCAGATCGACCTCCCCGGATCCACCCCGACCGACGGTGACAGCCTCTCGGTCGACACCACCATCACGCCCCTGGCCGACGGCCAGCCGGCCTACATCGTCACCCTCGACGCCGCGATCGGCGCCGGAAACCTGGAGGTGCGCCATGAAGCAGCATGAGACCGACTACTTCTCCCTGGCCGCCGGCCTCCTGTTCACCGCCCTGGGCGTACTCCTCGCCCTCAGCGCGGCAACGGGATGGCAGATCGACGGCCGCTGGATCCTCCCGACAGTCCTGATCGCCCTCGGCGCAGGCGGCGTAGCCGCCTCCCTGGCCGCCTCAAAGCGCCAGGAACGCGAAGCCCTGGCCGCAACCGAGTCCACCGACACCTGGCCCACGGACCCGTTCGCCTGATCCGCACCCCCCAGCCCGCCGCGGCGAGACCCCGCAGGACCCCCTCGAACCCCACGAGGGGGTCCTGCCCTGTCCGTCTGGGGAGATGTGGTGCCTGTGGACGTCCGGCGGCGGCTGCGGCTCCTACTGTCCGACCATGCCCATCCTGGCGTCGTTGTAGCGGTTGCCTGCTACGCCGACCTCGTCGGCGAGGTGGTCGAGCTCGGCGCACTCGTCCGCGGACAGGGCCACGGCCGTTGAGTCCGCATTCTCCTGGACGCGGGACAACCGCCGGGTGCCCGGGATCGGCACGATCCAGGGCAGCGCCTCGGAACACGCACTGAACTTCCTCGCCAGCTGGAGCGCGCAACAGGCAGCCCACACCACCCCGCACGCGGACGCGCCGGGACGCAGCGACGCCCCGAACTGTGGCGGGACCGTCTTGCTTGTCTCGGAGTGACGACACCCAACCGGCCCTCTGGTGGCAGGTCCTCGTGGGCGCTCACTTCGTGCTTGCCGGGAAGGCCGTGGGCAGCCCGACGTCGTCAGGTTGGGAATCAACCGCGCGGCTCCTTGGTTGATCCGTCAAGCAATTCCGTCCAGGTGTGAGGAGAGGACCATGGCCACAATCGTCGTCGTAGGGGGCACGGGGTACACCGGCGGCAACATCGTGCGCGAGGCCGCCTCCCGCGGTCATACGGTCGTGTCGATCAGTCGCTCCCAGCCCTCGGAGCGCGAACCGGGTGTGCGGTACGAGCTGGGCGAGGTTGAGGAGGTCGCTCCGCGGGTGATCCCCGGTGCAGACGTGGTCGTGGCTGCCATTTCGCCGCGTGGGGTCATGGCTGGTCGCCTCGTCGAGGTGTACCGGCAGCTGGCGGGGCTCTCGGCCAAGGCCGGGGCGCGGTATCTGCAGGTGGGTGGTTTCAGCTCGCTGCGCCCGGCTCCGGGCGCACCACGCGTTGTCGAGGGTGAGATCCCTGAGCAGTTCCGCGAGGAGGCCCTCGAGGGCGAGTCGACCCGCCTCATGCTGGTCGAGGACTCGCCCTCGGGCCTGGACTGGCTGTTCATCAGTCCGGCCGGGACCTACGGCTCCTACGCCCCCGGTGAGCACAAGGGGCAGTACCGCGTCGGGGACGAGATCGCACTCTTCGACGCCGACGGCGCGTCGAGCATCTCCGGTACCGACTTCGCGGACGCCGTGCTGGACGAGGTGGAGGGTCCGGTCCACCACCGAGCGCACATCGGCATCGCCTACTAGCCCCCTCGGGATGCGGAACTCGGCCACCAGACTCCCTTCGTTGAATGCCACCGAGCCGAGACCGTATGCACCCGCCGACTCGCAGCGGCGGGGGCAGGTGTGGCCGGCGACCTCGAGAGCGCGCCGGGGACGGTCGTGAGCGTCCACCCGTAGTCTTCGCCGGCCCCAATCGCTTCTCTTGGATCCTGCGCCCGCCGAAGGATCGGTCAGGCTCATGCCCGTTGCGCGGCGTACTGTGCCAGCGAGGAGGTCACCATGGACGACCAGGAGCTCGACGCGCTGCGTGCCGCAGCAGAAGCCGGGGATCGCGACGCCGAGGACGAGCTGGTGCAGGGCCTCGCGGAGGTCGGCGACGCTGACGGCCTGCGCCACTGGGCCCAGGGTGGCAACACCGACGCCGAGGACCTACTCGTAGAACTCGCCTCGGAACGCGAGGATCACGACGAGCTCGCGCGGCTGGCCGCGGCTGGCAACACCGACGCGGCGGCAATCCTCGAAGAGCTCGAGCAGTAGCGGCCCAGCCTACGGCCGACTTCGCCCTCCAGCGGACCCGTCCAGCCCGATGGGAGCCGAGCCCCTGAGGCGAAGCGTGCCTGGACGAGTGGGGCCCAGGGACCGCCATGGGTGTCGGCTACGGGGTCGCATGGTGGGCTGCTGCTCGGCCGCACCGACCCCGGCGGGCTGATCGCCCTCCTCGGACCCGCTCACCTGGAGGAACTCGGCGGCTCGGTCGACCACTTCGAGGTGGCGGCGCGCTCCGCACACCGCAAGCGGGGTGTCACCGGCCCGCTGCTCGAGGGCGCGGTCGAGCACGCCAGGGGCCTTCGTCGGGACCCTTCGGTGTTCCACGGCCCGGCCACGCGCAGGCGGCGGCGTGGCTCAGCTGCCATCGGCGCGGGTGACCGCCCGACCGGCGTCACGCCACTGGGGGTAGCCGCCCTCGAGGCGGACGGCGTCGATGCCTGCCTCCCGCAGCCGGGTCACGGCAGTTGCGGCCATCACGCAGTACGGTCCGCGGCAGTAGGCAACGATGTTGGCGTCGGGGGGCAGGTCCCCGATGCGGGAGGCGAGGTCGGCCACGGGAATGTTGATCGCCCCCTCAACGTGGGCGGTGTCGTACTCCGCGGCCGGGCGCACATCGACCAGGACCACGTTGCCACTGCGGGTCAGGTCGTCGAACTCGGCGAAGCTCACCGGTCGGGTGCCGTCGGCCTGCGTGAAGAAGGCCTCGGACAGGGCAGCGACCTCCGCGATGTGGCCCTCGGCCATGTTGACCAGGGCTCGGTAGCCGCTCTCGACGGCCGGGTCGGCGAGCCGGTAGATGCGCACGTTGCCCTCCTAGCCTGACCCATTCAAGCAACGCCTTGAATAGGATCCCCGTGGTGCAGCCGATCACTCGGACGGCGCGATGCTCGACGCTGACCCGCACCCTCGAATCGAACAGGAAGCACCGCTATGAACGTCCTGATGGTCATCAACGGCTCCGCCTACGGCCTGGACTCCACCTACAACGCGATCCGGCTCGCGGGAGCCTTGTCCAAGCGGGATGGGGTCGACGTCACCGTGTTCCTGATGGGCGACGGCGTGACCGCAGCGATGGCGGGCCAGAAGACCCCCGACGGCTACTACACGCTCGACCGCATGCTCAGCACAGTCGTGCGCAACGACGGCACGATCCTCTGCTGCGGGACCTGCATCGACGCCCGCGGCATCCAGGAGACGATGCTCATGGAGGGCGCCCAGCGTTCCACGATGGAAGCCTTGGCCGACGCCACCCTGGCCGCCGACAAGGTCCTGGTCTTCTAGCATACGAAGGAGGGTGCCACGCCATGGTCGAACCGCACCCGGGCCTACGAGGTGGGCCGGTCTACCTGGACTGCAACGCCACCACCCCGGTTCCCCTCGGGTGTTCACAGCCATGGTGCCCTACTTGACCACCGAGTTCGACATCTCTCCGGTACCCACCAGTACGGCGGTGCTGCCCACGCGGCCCTGAACGCCGCCCGGACCAAGGTCGGCGCCCTCATCGGGGGCCCCGCCCGATGGCATCGTGTTCACCGGCAGCGGGTCAGAGGCCGACGCCCTGGCGATCCGCGGGGTCGTCATGGCCGCCAGGGACCTGACCCTCGGGCCGCGCTGCGTCAGGCGCGTTCGATGGGCTGCCAGAGCTCGCACCGGGCGGTGGTGAAGTCCTCGTTGTGCTCGATGACGGCCACGATCGACGGCCCGGGTCGCAAGCGCCACGGGTTCGAGGGAAACCATTCGGCGGCGGTCGCCGCCCAGGTCTCCTGCAACGCCTGCGGGTGCGGTCCCTGCGTGGTGAACACCGCCCAGGTTCCGGGGGATACGCAGATGCTGTCCAGGTCGTCGGGAGTCGACGTGTCGGCCGTGACGGCCACCCCGTGCATGTAGGTCAGCTCGCTGCCCTCAGGCGCCTCCGGGTCCAGGTCGTCACTGATCTGGAGCAGGCCGGTGGGCGACGCATCGCTCAGCCCCTTGAGGCGCAGGTGTTCGGCCATCGGGATGGACGCGACGTGGGACTGGATGTGCGGGTTGACGCCTTCGTGGATGAGCGGCACCCGGGTGGCGTGTCCCACCAGGCGGAAGGCTGGTTCGTCGCAGATGCGGACTTCCATGGGAAGGCTCCCTTCGACGGTCAGGCGGAACCTGAGTTGCTGTTGGCTGCGGAATGGCCCACCGTTCCGGCGTGCGTCGCTCAGGCCCACCCCGTGCACGGCGCGGAACGCGCGACCGAAGGCCTCGGTCGAACCGTAGCCGTACCTGACTGCGACCGTCAGCAGGTCATCGGACGACGTCGCGACATCAGCAGCTGCCAACGACATGCGGCGCCGACGCACGTACTCCGACACAGGCAAGCCCGCCAACGACGAGAACATCCGTCGTAGGTGATGCTCGGTCGTGCCGTTCTGCACCGCCACCGCGGCGACGTCGACGTCACCGCCGGCAGCCTCCTCGACAGCGTCCACCAGGCGATTCAGTGCGACGAGCATCGGGCCCCCTTCCGGGTACCAGTCTCCGGGGTCTGGCCCGCCCCCGCCCGATAGTCTCGAACCATTCCGATCAGCCGTGAGGGAATGGACGACTCGGGCACGCCGAGGAGCTCGATCGCTGCCTGGATCCGTCGCCCGGCCGCGGGGTCGAGCTTTCGGAGCTGCCGAACCGCGGCATGGCTGCTCGACCTCGTCCCTGGACCCTGGCGAGGGCCCATGCCTCGCGCGCCGAGGCGTCACGCAGGGGGCATCGCGGCTCGGACCAACTCGGCCGCGTCGGAGGGATGAGCCCCTGCCGGGCGGGTAGTGCTCCGCGCCAGAGTGGCCCGACGTGCCCTGTTTCGGGACCGATCGCCGACGTGTGACAGGAGAACCCATGCACGCACTGAGTCAACCCGGACTGAAGGCGCTCCTAGCAGGCGTGGCTGTCCTGGCCCTCGCCGCTCCGACCGCTCCGGCGGTCGCCGATCCACGATCGGTGGAGAAGGTTCCGGTCGCCGTCGGGGGTGGCGGGGCGGTGGCCACGGTGGACGCCGACGCGACCCGGGTCGGTCTTGAGGTGCTGCGCAACGGCGGCAACGCGGTCGACGCGGCGGTGGCGGCAGCAGCGACGCTCGGTGTCACCGAGCCGTTCTCGGCCGGCATCGGCGGGGGTGGATTCTTCGTCCACTACGACGCGCGATCCGGGGAGATCCACACGATCGACGGCCGCGAGACCGCTCCGGCGGCGATGCGCAGCGACTCGTTCACCGAGAACGGTGCGCCGATCCCGTTCAACGACGCGGTCACGTCCGGTCTGTCTGTCGGGGTGCCGGGAACTCTGGCCACGTGGGAGAGGGCACTCGAGGAGTGGGGCACCCTCAGCCTGAGGAAGGCGCTGCGGGGTGCGACGCAGGTGGCCCGGCGCGGCTTCGTCGTCGACCGGACCTTCGCCGACCAGACGGCCTCGAACGCGAGCCGATTCGCCGACTTCACGTCGTCGTCCGAGCTCTACCTCCCCGAGGGGGCGCCGCCGGCTGTCGGCTCGGTCTTCCGCAACCGGGACCTCGCCGACACATACGACCTGATCGCCCGAAGGGGCACCGACGTGTTCTACACCGGGCACCTGGGGCGAGACATCGTCCGGACGGTCCAGCGGCCGCCTGTCGCGCCGGAGGCGACTCGCGTGGTCCGCCCCGGACTGATGCGCCGCAGCGATCTCGCCTCCTACGATGCGCTGCTGCGCGAGCCGACCCACGTCTCCTACCGCGGGCTCGATGTCTACGGGATGGCCCCGCCGTCCTCCGGAGGATCGACGGTCGGAGAGGCGCTGAACATCCTCGAGAACGTGGACCTGGGACAGCTCACCGAGACCGAGGCGTTGCACTACTACCTGGAGGCGAGCGCCCTGGCGTTCGCCGACCGCAACCGCTGGGTCGGTGACAGCGACGTGATCGACGTGCCTCTGGCAGAGCTCCTGTCGGACGGCTTCGCCGGCGAGCGGGCATGCCTGATCGACCCGGGAGCCGCGTTGGCCAAGCCGTTGGCGCCGGGATCTCCGGACGGCAGCTACACCGGATGTGGCGCTCCGAGCGCCGGTGCGGTCGCTGACAGCGAGGGACTGTCGACGACGCATCTCACGACGGCGGACCGATGGGGCAACGTGGTCGCCTACACGCTCACCATCGAGTCGACGGGCGGCAACGGGGTGGTCGTCCCGGACCGCGGATTCCTGCTGAACAACGAGCTCACAGACTTCAACTTCACGGACACCCAGGGTGGCAACGACCCCAACCTGCCGGGTCCGGGCAAGCGTCCGCGCAGCTCGATGTCTCCGACCATCGTCCTTTCCGATGGCGAGCCGCTGCTCGCCCTGGGGTCCCCCGGCGGCTCGACGATCATCACCACGGTGCTGCAGATCCTCGTCAACCGGCTCGATCTCGGGATGGACCTGCCCGATGCAGTCGCCGCTTCCCGCGCCACGCAGCGCAACACCGCCGCGGTCCAGGCCGAGCCGGGCTTCCCTCGGGAGCAGCTGCAGGCGTTGGGGCACACCTTCACGGACAACCCGGAGATCGGCGCGGCGACCGGCATCGAGTTCCTCCGCTCGGGTGCGCTGCAGGCTGTGGCCGAACCCGTCCGAAGGGGTGGAGGCAGCGCCGCGGTCGTCTGCCCGCGGGTCCTCAGCGGTGCTCAGGCATCCGGCGGGCTGGATCCGTCGCGGTGCGGTGTCCATCGCTGAGGCGCCCTCGGCAGCGGTCGGAGCGACCGACCAGGCTCACGGCGTGTGTCGACGGGCATCTCGACTCGGGTGGTCCAAGCCGGCAGCTGTTGGATGCTTGTGCGTGCCGTTACCGCGGGCGCGGCACGTGAGCGCGACAGAATTCGCGGATGGCGTCGTTCACGCGCTCGGGTCGCTCGAGATTGCTCGTGTGGCCTGCGCCCTCGATCACGACGAGTTCCGTGTCCGGGATCGCATCCTGGAACTGCTGGGCGACGGTGAGCGGTGAGCGTGCATCCACCTGTCCCCAGATCAGCAGGGTGGGCACGGCTATGTGGGGCAGTAGGTCGCTCAGGTCGGCCTCGGCCATGATGGCCAGCCGGCTCCGGAACGTGTCGGGCCGGACGTCGGCGGCGATGGCGGCCAGCAGTGGCACGAACTCCGGTGGCGGATCGGCGGCGAAGAGCCCGGGAAGCGTGGGGTCGAAGTGCTCACGCGGCGCGGCGAGCATCTGCCGGGCGCCGGCAACGCGCGCTGCCACCTCGTCCGCGGGCAGCGATCCCTTCCAGCCGGCGTAGGTGTCGATCATGATCAGGGTCGCAACGAGCGCCGGATGGCGACGGTAGAGCTCGAGCACCACGGTGCCACCCCAGGACAGGCCGGCGACGTGCGCCGGCTCGAGCCCGATCGTGTGGATCACCGCCGCGAGCGCGTCGGCAAAGCCTGCCAGCTCGAAGCCCTCCGGCGGGTCGGAGGACCGGCCAGCCCCCGGCTCGTCCCATGCCACAACCGTGAACTCGTCGGCCAGACCGGCAAGTTGCGGTTGCCACATGCGGCTGTCCGAGGCAGCACCGTGGACAAGGACCAGCGGCGGCCCGTTACCGGCGCGCTCGTAGGCGATCTCGAGCCCGCCCGCCCTCACCGACTCCACGAGCGACATGCTCGAGCCCAGGACACTGCTCCCACAAGGAGTTGAGCAGGAGGCGAGGGGGGCAATGAGGACTCGGACGATGCCCCAGGACGTCGCCGCGAGCGCGAGCACCCCTGTGTGAAGCGGCGCGGGGAGCATTCACGCCTGCGACAGGGTGCGTGGCCAGGTCCTCACGAGGGAAGCGGCCCGGGTCCTCCCCTGCGGGACCCGGGCCGCTCGTCTATGTGGCCGGCCAGTACCGGGCGATGACCATGAAGTCGATGGTCGCGGTGCCGGCCGTATTGATTACGAACTATAATAACGAGTGAATGGGTACCCTCGCCCTCGTCCGAGTCGGCCTAGCCGGGCCAGCGATCATGGTTGTCGCTCTCTCCTGGTTGGGATCGGACCGGTTGCCCGGATGGGCCACGCGCCCACGACTGTGGTTCGGGCGTGACCACACCGCAGCCGTCAGCTCGAGAATTCGTAATGATTACGACCACTTCATGCCCGAGTGGAGAAGGATGCAAACTCGATCCGGTTAGCTGGTGTTGTGATCCGTACCACCTGGCCTCGCACCGCGCCGTGCCAGGCAGCAGTTGTGTACAGCCCAGGAGACTCCGCGGGCTCACCGCTCGATGGACGACGGCCTCAACAGCTCAGGTCAGGTCGCCATGGTGTTGCGCCTGGCCCGCCTGGTCCACCTACTCCTTGCACCTTCGGCGGCACCACGTCCGATGCCGATTCGCGCGTCTCAGTGCGACGCCGCGGTGATCGTCCCGGATCCGTCGCCCGTGTCCGCCGATAGGGCCCGGGTCGGGGCTCGCGGGCTGACCGGCTGTGGATCCGCAGCGAGCACCAGCACCTCGATCGAGAGCTGCAGCGACTGGTACCACTCAGCGCTGTCCTGAGGCCCGGAGTCCAACCAATGGAGCAAGGACCCAATGGTCATGTACCGGAACAGGTGGCCCAGTTCGCGATCGGGAAGGCGATACGACTCCCCGCCCTGAACGCGGATGGTGGCGATCATCTCCTCCATGCGGTCGAGCCCCGGCTCGAGGAATCCACGACCAACTTGGCTCAACCGGTAACGCCAGATCTCTCGAGGCCCTGGTTCCCCGGTCAACACGGCGAACGCCTCGTCGACGTAGCGCAGGAGCTCGACGCGCAACCCCCCTGAACCGACACGTGCCCTCGCCGGCACATCGACGTAGCCATCGAAGTCATCCAGCAGGTCTGTCACCGCCGAGTAGGTGTAGGTGAGGGTGGACAGCGGAACCCCCAACTCCCTGGCCACATCCCGCAATGACACGTTCTCAAACCGGCGCTCCGCCAGCAGGCGCAGGGCCACCTCCCGCGCCTGCGCTCGACGCTCATCCGCAGAGACCAGACCCATCTCCAGAGACTATCGCCGGCCGGTGGAGCATTCCGGCAGTTCGGGAGGGGCGGCCGGCGTCCGCCTGATCTCCAGCATCCCCCTGGATCTGCTGGTGATGGCCGCCGATCCCGCAGGCGGCGGCAGGGAGCCATTCCGACGAGGGACACGACTGCTCAGGGACAGGCGGTGCAGTGGATCGGCTTGTCTGGTGGGCACCTGGCAGGACCTCTTCGCGCGGCCTTCGTGCCCTCGGGATCCCGCGCCAACTTGCCGTGACCCGGATCACGATGCTGGGCCGCCAGTTGAGGGTATACACCGGTGACAGCTCGGGTCGCCAGCGCCCGAGCACGGACCAGGGAGGGGCCCGGTGAACCACACCACGCACGGGAGTCCTAGGCCGGTGTCCGCCGCTGATCGGATGTGGGTCGCGAACCTCCACGCTCGGCACGGGGATCTGATCGCCCGCTACGTGCACCGCCGCACCGAATCCCCGCAGGACGCTGAGCGGGTTCTGGATGCGGTGTTCCGGGCTGCTGTGGACCAACGTGACACCCTCCCTACGCATGCGTTGCCGTGGTTGATCGCCACTGCCCGCGGTGAATGCGCCCAAACCCTTCGTCGTGGGCCGGCATCAAGCCGGGCTCCGATTGCGCCGGTGATGCCGCTGCGTAGCGCGTAGGCGGTGAGTGACTCGGCACTCAGCCCCCAACTGACGCGGTCACGAACAGCCAAACAAGCACCGCGACCAGCCCGACGATTCGACTCTTCGAGTTGCCGTCACAGCAGCGGCCGGGGCCGCGATCGGGTGGTGGCCGGCGTTCACACCCGGGGCCTATGGCGTGATTCTCTTCGAAGCCTCGACTAGCGTGCCGCCTGAGGCCAGCGAACGCGTTCCCGTCACCGAGGCGCCGAACAGGCTGCGCCCACCGACAACGAGGGAGTGAGATGACCACAGTCCACGAGGGCGGCTCGCCCCTCATCAGCACGATCGCCACCATGACCCGGGCATCCCGGGACAACGCCCACCTGCCCGACCGCGAGGTGATGCTCATCCGGCTCGCGTGCCTCATCGCCTCCGATGCCTCGGAGTCGTCCTACCTGTACAACCTCGCGGGGACCGATGGGCCGGCCCTGAGCGTCGAGGAGGTGGAGGCTGTGCTGGTGGCTGCCGCCCCCCTGACCGGCACCGCGCGCGTGGTCACGGCCGCCGAGCGCATCTCGTCTGCCATGGACTACCCCATCTCAGTCCACGACCTGTTCGCCGCCGGCCCGCTGCTCGACTGACTCAGCCCGAATCCACCTGCAGGGTTGGGGTACGTGGGCGGCGTGGCGTAGGGCGGAGTCTCTCCTCTGGTGGGCAGGTAGTGGCGTCAACGAGCTGCCCCCTGAGATGAGAGTGATTCCGCGGTCTCAGGCTGGGCTGGTCGGGGTTGGCAGGGCTGCGGCCAGGCGGTCGCGGGCGACCTGCACGGTCGCAGCCGACACCCCCAGCGACTCCGGGTCGGCCGGGATCGGCGACGTGCCGGCCCGCAGCGCGAGGTCAGCGGCCACCGCCCGCCGGAGCTGGGCAACGGACTCGGCGAGCTCCTGCGCGGTCGCTCCGCGCACCTCGTCCGGCGGCTCAGCGACCAGGTCGGCCAGCCCGGCCTCGACCTTGTCGAGGGTCAGCTGCGCGCTGTCCCAGTGGACGGACAGCGCAGAGGCCGCCGCAGTCGGGTTGACCATCGTCGGCACCAGGGTGTCGAGCAGCCAGCGGGCCTGGTCTCGCTGCGCCTCCAACGATTCGTCCCAGCGGCGGCGGCGCGAACGAGCCGCGACGAACCACCAGATCCCCCCCGCCGCGGCGGCCAGCGGGACCAACCACAACCACCACGGCGTTCCGGAGTCAGCGGCATCGGGCTGGGCGCTCTCGGTCGGGCTGGGCGACGCGGACTCGGCGGCGACGAGGTCTGCGTGGGAGTCGGGGTCTGCTCGGGGGTGGTCTGCTCAGCTGGAGGCTCGGACTCGGTGGGTTCGGACTCGGTTGGCTCGGCTTCAGTCGGGTCCTCGGCAGGCTCGGTCCGATCGGGGGCGTTCGTGGCGGGAGGAGGTAGCGCGATGGCAGTGTCGGTCGCGGTCGGCTCGGCTTCGGGGGTGGTCTCCTCGGCTTCGGGGGTGGTCTCCTCGGCTGGAGGCGGCTCCTGGGTCGGCGTTCCGGCGGGCACCTCGCTCTGGTTGGGGGTCCTTGTCTGGGTGGGCGAGGGCGACTCGGGGGTGCGCGTGGGCGACGGTGACAACGCGGGCAGCGTGCGCGTGGGGGCGGCGCCACCGCTGGCAGGCGGTGCGGTCGGCAAGCCGACCTCCGGGGCGCCACCGCACCCGGCGATCAGCGCCAGGCCGACCAAGGCCGCGGCGGCAAAGGCTCTGGGGTGCATGGACCCTCCCGGTTCGACAGCCTGCAGACCACTGGTTTCCGGAGCCTACCTGCGCTCGTGGACAAGGTCCGTGTCACCGCGCCGAGGAGGTCTCGGACGAGGCCGCCCACTCGGGCGTCACGGGATCGCCGGCACCAGCAAGACCAACGCCCACCAGGAACGCCTGCCCGAGAGGTCGCTACGGGAGATGCCGGATGTGGTCAAGTGGCGGGTGAGCCGGTCACGGCAGGCCGCGGGAGCCTGGTGAAGGGGTTGGACGGTGGCATGCGTCCCACCAGCGCTCCAGCGGCCCGCGCAGGACCTTGCTCGCCGTTCGTCAGTACTTGGCCAGTTCGCGTCGTTGCTTCCGGCGCTCTCCTCTGCTCAGTTCGGGCAACGTGTTCGGGTCGACGTAGCCGAAGAAGTCGTTCTTGAACATGGCATAGGGCGCGAAGGCCAGCGGGTTGTAGACCCGACGCAGGACCTTGCCCGGGAGCATGGTGTTGTCGAATACGCCGTAGTCCGAGCTGAGGATCTCGTAGGTCGGGATCTCCCCGAGCGCGTCGACCTTCGATGACACGAGTGCCAGCTTCGCCCCTTCGACGCCTTCCAGCGTGCCCTCCCGTTGCGCGAGCAGTGTGACCTGCCGCACGAACTGGGGCAGGTGCGCGAACATCGAGCCGCCCGCTGCCATCGAGTACTTGAACAGGAAGGATGTCAACGCCGCCGCGGGCCGGCCCTCGAGATCGAGGACCTCCCGGGTGCCCCACATCGGCTTGGGGGTGACCTCCGCGTGGGCGTCACCCTCGATGTGCAAGATCTCCACCCCGTGGCGCACCACGCTGCCGATCACGCGAGCCCCGTCACGTTCCAGGCTGATGTGGTCGGCCATCTTCTTCGGGAACCCCACTCCTTCCCTGCCCAAGACCATCGCCAAGTCGTCATCGACCGGCATCGCCAAGCAGTACAGCCCCTGCTCGCCGCGGTACTCCGCCCCCACGAACAACGCACCCTCGTTGTAGTCGACCCCGAAGTTGGTCTCGGGATAGTGAGCCACGAACGCGCCAACCACGGGATCTCTCGGCACCTGCAGTGGCTTCGGAAGCACCGCCGCTGCCACCGTCGGCTCCGTGCGTGCCACCACCCTCACCATCTCCGCGCCGGTGAACCGGGCCAGGAATGCTCCGGTCCGGCGCCAGCGGGCCAACTCGCTTGCCGCATGTACGTACTGCATCACCGTCACCTCCTCGGAGGACCCACTCCTCCGTCGTGGAGTCCGAGAAGGTGGCCAACTCCCGAGAGGCCCCGTCACCGTCCAGAACCGCTCCAGGGCTGGATCACCCCTCAGCCCAATCCCTGTCTACGCCACCGACGTGGTCAGTCACAACCGCCAGAAGTCCCCAGCCGACGCCTGCCAACGCCGCACCGCTGATTGACTTCGGGGGTGAAAGGTCCGCAGGCAGGCAGCCTTGGGTGCGCGACACGTGGCGGTAGGGGGCAGGTCCACGGAGGCGCCTCAGGCGCGGCTTCCCGCGGCGCCCATCACACCCAGCGCAGCACCAGTCGGTGGCCAGCACGGTGAAGCCATCGGTCCCCAACCCCAAAGGGCCCCCTCCAGTGCCGCCAGGCCCGCCCTCAACGCTCGATCACTCCTGCCGATGAGCAGCTCAAGCGACTATCTCCGCGTGTCCATCTTCCAGGGATGCTCGGACCAGTTCTGTGGGATCGGACACGGGATTGCGTCAGTGGCCTGTGACCGGTGAGTGACCTGGATCACGCGGACTTTGCCAGGACCTTCGATTGTGCGGCTGGTCCAGCCCCGGCCCCGAGCTCGAGCACCGAGTCGCAACGAACGACGACGGCGTCGGAGGGTAGGTCGCAAACGAAGGACACGGGGCCGCGCACTGGAGCTGGGTCAGCAGCAGTGCCATCTCCACGGGAGGCAGCGAGTCGTATTCCGACTCCTCCACGCCGAAGACGTGACCACGGGATCGATCCCGGCATTGCGTGGAGTTCATGACGGCTGAGGCAGTTCGTGCCTCCAGCGGGCGAGACCATGTACATCGGCCCGGCGGTCATGCTGCTGCTCGCCCCAGTCGGCACGAACTCAACGGCTTGGGATTTGGACGCGGGCTACCGGCGGAACTGTGGCGGACCGAGGGGCGTTGGTCACATCATGTCGATCAGTACGAAGATCGTGAAGGCGAGCCCAACAATCAGGTTCTGCCACAGAGCCACGGTCGCTGCCGGACCGGCGCCGCCCCGACTGGCGCGCACAGCCAGCCATGCGCCAAGCCAGTTTGGAACTGCCGCCACCACCGCGTAGGCCAGTGTGAGGGCCCAGCCGAGCGCACCTTGGCTCGTCCACTTGATGGCATCGTCGTCGGCGCCGAGGAGACTCATGACCCCATAGGCGAGCACGAACATCACTACGATCCACGGCACGTAGAGCAACTGCACCCAGTACGCAGCAGCGGTCATGGAGCGCCCCGAGTTTGTCGCTGGCTGGGGAACTGCCGGACTGGGTTGCTGAGAGTCCTTAGGGAATGTCGGGCTGGACATCTCCATCACCTCCACCTTCCAGTTGTCACGCTACGCGCGTGAACATCACCCGACCAGAGCCTTCTGCCCTGCCGGCAGATGCGGGACGATCAGCTCCGACTGGGCATACCGGGACGGACGGTAGGCGACGGTATGCCGCGGGTGGTGCGCTGTGTGTCCGTGAGGTTCGGGTCGCGTTCTTCAGGATGCACCGGTGGTCCGCCCCGCCCATGCCCCGTACGCGGCGGCTGCGGCGCTCTCGTGACGGTCTACGGTCACCAACCGACTGCTGTCGCCGACAACTGCCGCGGGGCAGGAACCGACTTCCTGCGAGTTGATCTTCCACAACCGACTCGAAGAGGACTTCCACGATGACCGCTGTCCCCAGTATCGACGGGCGGTCAGCAGCATGGCGAGGTCACGCCAGCGGGGTTCGACCCTCCAACAGCGCACGGTGCCGATGTGGGGCACTTCGAGGTGGATCACGGTCGGGGCCGAAGGCTGACCTTCGGTCGCCTGTCGCGTGGCGCTCGCGTGCGACTTCCGGCCCTTGCGCGAGGCACAACTGGGCGCTTCGCTGGTCATGGAAATGCACGGCATGCTGGTCGCCCTCAAGACCGGCGTGGAGAGTCAGACCTCGTCAGCCGCGTGACCCGGCGGCGGGTTCGCCCTGCCGTCCTGGTGACGCTCGCCCCAACGCGCACGATGGGCGGTGCGATGACCCACATGGTGTCGACTGAGGACGGTTGGCTCCCGGCACGTGTTGAGCACGGCCACACCCCCCATCATCCCGATGCGACCTGCGCGGTGCGTGTCCGCCGAGAAGGACCGCAGAGCGATGGTCGTCAGTCGCTCAGGAACCTGATGAGGAGGGGATTGACTCGGTCCGCGGACTCGTAGTGCGCCAGGTGGCCGGCACCGTCGATCTGGTGGTACTCGATGTCCGGTAGCAGGTCGTGCAGCCTGGTCATCGACTCCCGGGGGAGCTTCTGGTCCAGAGATCCGAAGGCGAGCAGCACCGGGATCCCTAACTCCCGAAGGCGTCGGTAGCAGTCGGTGGCATCGTTCAACGCGTCACCTCTGAGGTTGGCCAGGATGGCCCTGCGCTTGCCTCGGTAGCGGAACTGCTCGGCGACCTGGG
This sequence comes from uncultured Actinomycetes bacterium, assembly GCA_963700395.1. GTDB lineage: Bacteria > Actinomycetota > Actinomycetes > S36-B12 > CAIYMF01 > Prado023. The sequence goes on from CAVOXI010000002.1 coordinate 326,723, forward strand.
GCTGGAGTACCGCCCTCGCTTGGTTCGACACGACAGCGTCGGAGAGGTCCGACAGCTTGCCGTCACCCACAAGGTGCATCAACAGGTCTCCGACTATCGGTGCCACCATGAGCCGGTAGGTCACGCTGCCGGAGCCAGGGAACTCATCGAAGAACGGCGCCAGCAGGGCGAGCCTGCTGACCGTACCGGGGTTCTCGGCAGCGAAGCAGGCAGCGATGCTCCCGCCTTGAGACGTGCCCACCAGGCCGACCGGGGACGCGATGCCGAGGGCATCCAGAAGGTCCGCGAGCTGGGTGTTGTAGAAGCGGCGGTCGTATGTCCTCAGGTCGGGCCGGTCCGAGAAGCCGTGCCCGAAGAGGTCGTAGCGCAGCACGCGGAACCCCGCGTCACACAGCGGCCCGATGGTCCGGTCCCAGGTGACCAACGGTGCAGCATTGCCGTGTATGAGCACGACCGTCCCAGCATCCGTTTCGCCCTGAAGTTCGTAGTGCGTGACCCCCGCCGGGAGTTCCACGAAACCGCCGGGAAGTCCGCGTCGGGCCTCAGCCGTCAGATCCCGCTGCTCCTGGCCGAACATCTCCGCTCCCTCCCCCGGCGCCAACCGAGTCCGAGGGGATGACCGTGGTGGCGACATCCCCCGGCGATTCCTGTCTACTCCGCAGACACGGCGAGTCACAACAGCCAGAAGCCCCAAGCCGACCGCGGCCGGCGCCGCACTGCCGCGTGACGTGGCCGACAGAAGCTATGGCCGCGTACTCGCGGCGCGCGTGACAGGCGGCCGTGTGGGGCACCTTGCGGTGTCAATGCGGCGCCCGCCCCGCCCCACCGGGATCGACGACTGCCCGCGCGCGGATCGTCTGGTCCTACTCAGTGCGGATCCTGCTCGACAATGCGTTCCGTTCGCTCCTCGGCCCCCGTGGGATGACCGCGACGCCCGAAGGCTTATCCCCGTCCGCCTCGCCCGTCCCGCACGACGAGCACGCTAGACACCCGAGGGAATCCGGTCGCTGTCCCGTCCGGTCCTCTTGCGAACCGTGGGTGGGACCTTCGGGCCTGTGCGCGCCTGAGCGGGCCGGCGTAGCGTCGAGTCAGGACACACGTGGTCACTCCGATCGTCCGCTCGACCAGGAGCGGACACGGGAGATGGACATGGAGGTAGTCGACATGACCGAATGCACGGTCCGTGAGTTCGGACCACAGACGTGCGCCACGCTCGCCATGCGCGGCCCCTACGATCAGATGCCCCAAGCCTTCGCGACGGTCTACGGCTGGCTGGCGGCTGCGGGGCACACCCCACACGGGATGCCCGTTGCCGTCTACCTGAACGATCCAGCCGCGGTGGCACCCGCCGACTCCCTGTGGGAGTTGTGGGCGCCTATCGAGGAAGGGGCGGCCGAAGTCGGTCCGGATGACCAGGGGCTCGGCATCAAGCACATCCCCGCCATGACCATCGCCACAACCATCCACAAAGGTCCCTACGAACAGGTCCCGCCCGCCTACGAGCGCCTCATGACCTGGATCACCAAGCAGGGACTGCACCCCTGTGGACCGCCGATGGAGGCTTACCTGAACGACCCCGGCGAGGCCACCCCGAACGAGTACCTGACAGAGATCATGTTGCCCGTGAGTTAGCCGACAGCGCCGGAAGGCGGCCAGTCGCCCATTGGTCAGCGCGGCTGGGCTCGGGCATTCGCGCGATCCTCGCGTCCCCAAGGAGGTGACGCCATTCACTGGAGTACACGCCCATCTCCTGACCACCCATGGCTGCGTCCTTCCGGAGCGGTAACGACGCCGGGTCGGCCACCCCCATCCAAGCCTCGCCTCCGTGCGTCCACAGGCGGCGAATAGACGTACCTTCCCGACGGCATCGGCAGCAGCGGGAACGCTGTATCCGCTGGGCGCGTCCGCATCATCGCCGTCGCCCCGCGCCGGGCCGGGTTCATCTGAAGGCGAGGAGTCGAGGCGCCCGATTGCGGCACCGAGGTCAAGGCCTCGGAGCAACTGCATCGACAGCCGGGGCGGTGGCCTCCGAGCGCTTCATGCGTTCCTCGAGCCAGCCGAGGAAGGCGAGCGCAAGCCCGAATTCGAGCAACCACACCATGATGATCAGGAATGCCATCAGGTCCGACCAGCTCAGCTGATGCCGGGCGGTGGGGGTGGCGAGGTCGAGGCCCTCCTGCCCCGATCAGCACCCGCGGGACGACGTCCTCGGTCCCGGGGCGCGGGTGACGACGGTGGGGATGGGCACGTCCATCGACGCAAGGGTGGCAGCCGAGAGAGTCCGACGGTCCGCGCCACCAGAGGAGTCAGCTGCGTCGCGGAACCAGATCGGGGATTCCAGAGTCGGTCCGGGTATGTGGGGCTTTGTGCTCTCGTTCGCGCCGGGGGCTGGCGAGAAGATGATGGTGTGGGTGAAGGCCATCGGTCGGGCGGCTCGGTGCCCCGTGTGGGGCGGCGGTGGCGGATCGCCGGGCTCGTGCTCGTCGCTGTCGTGCTGGTGGCGGTCGCCGGCTCGTTCATCGTGTTCCCGCGGCAGACCCTGTCGCGGTTGACCCATTGGGTAGGCCCACCGACCCAGGTGAGCGCCTACGAGCCCCTTCAACCGGCTCCCGAATGGCATCTGGCTGTGGCCGGGGACGTGGGTGACAGTGGAAATCGGCTGGACACCACCGGGGCCACGATGGCTCGCATCCAGGCCATTCAGAACTACGACGACCTGCTCCTGCTCGGGGACAACGTGTACTGGAACGGTGACCCAGCCAAGCTCCCCGACACGGTCTTCGGGCCGTTCAGCGGGCTCCTGGACCGCGGTGTGGGGCTGCTGGGCGTCCTGGGCAACCATGACGTCCTCGATGGCCACGGCGATGCCCAGATGGCGGCCATGGGGATGGAGGGGCGGTACTGGGCCAAGGCGTTCGATGACCTGCTGCTCGTCGGGCTGGACTCGAACGCACTGGATGCCGAACAGGTGCAGTGGCTGGAGCGCACCCTGGCTGCCAGTGATGCCACGTGGAAGGTGGTCGCCCTGCACCACCCCCTGTACTCGGCCGGGTACCAGGGCTCGAGCACCGAGGTACGCCGGGTGCTCGAGCCGATCTTCATCGCGAACGGGGTCCAGTTGGTCCTGTCAGGTCATGACCATGACTACCAGCGCTCCAAGGTCATCAACGGGGTGACCTACATCGTCTCGGGTGCCGGGTCCGGGACCAGGCGAACCGGCCGGGAGTGGTTCACTGAGCAGTCCTTCGCGTGGCTGCACTTCCTGGACATCGGGGTCTACCCCGACCGCATGGTCGTTCGAGCGGTCGGCTCGGATCGCTCGGCGACCGAGGTCGGCGACGAAGTGGTCATCTCCCCCGTGCCCACCGGTCACGCGGCGGTGTCCTCCACTGACAGGACGTAGGCCCGGACCCGCTCGATGAGCGCGTCCTGCAGGCAGCCGACGAACTCCCTGGTGTCGGACTCGCCGGGCGCGGGGCTCAATGTCAGGCGCAGCCTCGCCGTGTCGGATGGGTCAGTGGGCTCCAGGGAGTCCAGTTGCACCTCCTGCGGCATCCGGACCCGGCACACCGACCACAGGGCGAGCGCCACGTCGAGTTCGTGCTGTTCGAGGTCCCGGCGCATCGCGACCATGTCCACGATCACGCTGCGATCCGGGTCGGGAGGCTCGGGCGTGCTCTGGAGCAGCTGGAACATCACCAGGATGCCAGCGGCCAGGACCGCGACGAGCCCGCCGGCCGTGATCCACCGCCACACTCGTCCCGCACGCGGGCGCGCGACCGGGCCGGCAGGCAACTCCGGCAGCCGGCCCAGCGGCGACAGGCCCTCGATCGGGAGGGCCATCGTGGACAGGCCCCGAGCCAGTTCGTGCTCGGCCACCGGAACCGCGGTGACCCGCGACACCTGCTCCACCAGGTAGGCCACCGCGGACAGGACTACGCCGGCACCGATCAGGACCGGCAGGAACACGTCCAGCCGGTCACGGTCCGGGGCCAGCCAGGCGAACGGACCAGGTGAGTCTGGGCGGTTGGCCCGCAGGCGGGCCGCCAGCGCCGTGGTCTGCTCCCGCGCCCGCTCCTGCTCGAGCTGGCGGCCGAGGCCCCCGACGCGGGCGAAGAGCACGTCGGCGATGAGGACGAGCTCGGCGGCCAGGAAGAAGAGCCCGGCAATCAGCGCTCGGTTCCACTCCCACCGGACCAGGTAGATGAAGACGTAACTCCCCGAGGCAACCAGGACCGCCCCCGACAGCAGCCGACCCAGTCGATGCACCAGTGAGTGGTTCATCCGGGGTCACCCCCGAGACCTCGCCGAGGGCCAGCACCTCGCCCGTCGTGCCGTCGACCAAGAGCTGCTCGCCGACAGGGAAGCGCTCAACAGCGTCATGCACGCCCACCACGGTCGGCACGCCGTACTCCCGCGCCAGGATCGCCAGGTGGCTCAGCACGCTGCCCGTCTCGGAGACCACCGCCCCCAGCCGCGGCAGCCATCCCGCAAGGCGCGGGTCGAGGGTGCGCGTGACCAGGACGTCACCGGGTGCTGCCATTGCCGCGTCGTGGACGACACGGCCCTGGGCGCGGCCCTGCGCGGCGCCGCGGCCGCCCGGGCGATGCGCGCCAGCGAGCCGCACCCGAACGGGCCTGCCCTCTGTCGTGAGGCGGAAGCACGAGGGCAGTGGTGGTCCCGGCGAGAGCACCCGCGTCGCGAGGTCCGACGGGGCTGGCCAGCCGGACACAACCTCCTCGAGCTCGCCCAGGTGCAGGTGGACCAGGGACTCCGGCGACGGGATCTGCAGGTTGGTGGCCAACCGCTGCGCCAGGACGGCTGCCACGCGCGCCGACAACTCCTGGAGCCACCGTGCCCGCAGTCGCAGGGCCTCTCGCGGCGGCAGGCCAGCCACGAGCGTCGAGGTGGCCACTGCAGGGCCCGGTTCCCCCGGGGCCGGGTCAACGGTGGGCGGCAGACAAATGGGAGCCCCAATCCGCGGCGCGGTCAACGCAAGCGCAACGGGCCAGCGAGCCACGATCTCGTCATCGGCCAGCCCCAGCGCGCGGCCCCGTCGAACCACGGACATCGCAATCCCGGCACCGGTGGTCGCGGCTTCCCGCTGGAGCAGGGTCCCGGCAAGGACCTCGTGGCCGTGCACCGCCGCCAGGTGGGCACGCACCCGACACAGGACCTCGAGCAGTTCGGCATCGCTGAGGTCAGCCAGCGGGCCGAGGCCGGCGAGTTCCCCGTCGACCCTACGGCCCACCTGTCCCGCGAGGTCCGGGAGTACCGCCCGCAGCCGACCGACACGCCACGCGCTGGCCAGCCTGCGGGCCGGGACCCTCGGATCCAGCCACCGCCATCCCGACGGGGGGAACGGCGAGGCACCGAGCAGGTCGAGGTCGCATGCCACCCGGCCGTGGACCGTGGTCACCAACGGCGAGGCGGCCACAGCCCGGTGGGGCCATGCCCCGACCACCGTGATCGCCGAGCTGATGCCGGATCTCAGCGGGTCGAGCCACAGGTCCTCCTCCAGCGCGCGCAGCGGCTCAGGGAACGTCTCGCCCACCGGTCCGGGGCCGAGCAGGGGTCCCTTACCGGGATCCGAGCTGCCGACCGCCGTCACCGGACGGCTCTGCAGCAGCCACAAGACGTCGTCGGCATCGAAGGCCCACTCGACATCCTGGGCCCGCCCGAACTCGTGGGCGGTCCGTGCTGCCAGGCGCGCGACGCGTCGGCGCTCCCGACGGTCGAGAATGGGCGGTTCGCCATCATCCGAGGGACCCTCGATCAAGCGCCCGCGGCGGCCCAGCAGGTAGCGCTGGGCGGTCACGGTCCCGCTCACGAGGGACTCCGGCCCCCCGGGGACGGCCTCAACCAGTATGTGGGTGCGGTCCCCAGTGACCGGGTCGAGCCCGAACAGCACGCCGCCGACCCGAGCGACGACCTGCCGCTGCACCAGGACGGCCATCGGCGCCGGCAGGCCCGCGCCGACCGGGCGCACCGCGGAGCCGAGAACCTCATGGACTGCCGCCTCGAACGAGGCCCAGCCCACCACGTCCAAGCAGGACAAGAATTGGCCCGCCATGGACGAGGAGCCCACGTCCTCCACAGTCGACGACGACCGCACCACAAGGGCAACACCGTCGCCACCGAGGCCGCTCCACGCCGCACGCAGGACTGCATCCAGCGCCTCAGGAAGCGGCTCGTCCGGCCAGCCCGGAGCAGCGGGATCGAAGGTGGCAGTCGTCACGACGAAGCCGGGGATCACCGGTAGGCCCGCGGCGCTCGCGAGGGCCAGGTTCGCCGCCTTCGCCCCCGTCAGTGCGGCATCGGTCGCCCGCGGATCCGTCAGGAGCAGAACCATCGGCTCGCCCGACCGGAACGGATCCGCTCGCTCCAAGGGTCGAGCCCGCCGAGCCTGCGCCGTGCGCGCCGACCCCGATCCGACGTTCGGCAGCAAGGCCTTACGACCTGTTTGCACACCTTCACTCTACGCCCGCGAAATGGGGCGACCCATGCTTCGCCCAGCCCGGTGTAGGTCATTTCCACATGGGTCTCCGGAGCACCTACGAGTAAGCCTCCGGCTCGTTCGGTAGCCGCCCCGACGAGCCCGGGACGTCCAAGGACGCCTACATCGCGGGGTGCGCCCCCGCCTGCGACTCTCGACCACCACATCCTCTTGGCGCTACCGGAGGCCTGCGTTCCCTTGCCGTCATGGAGGCCCTGATCCGTGACCGGGTCGTCGACGTGATCGGGCTAGCGCGGCCCCTGGTCGAGGATCCCAATGTCTGCCACAGGCTCCTCGAGGGCTGTAACCAGTTGGACCCACGACACCCCAGTCGACACTCGCGCGGCCCGTTGCGCCCGGGGGTAGGCGAGTCCAGCGTCGGTCACGCTGGGTGAGGGGAGTCAGGTGAACGGCCGACCACGCTCAAGCTGGATGGGCCGCACCAGCTCCTGCGGGTCGTATGAGGGGTCAGGCGGCCAGTCAGCGCGTCGCTGAGTTGGGGGCCGCAGCTCGCCGCGATGGTCCGGACGCTGGGCTGGTCACAACCAGGTGAGGATCTTTGGGGTTGTCCCGACCGTGATCCTGGACCTGGCCGCCGAGGTTGTGGTGGCGCCCTGGACGGTGGCGATCTGAGCCGCGCGTGGGAGCCGGTACCGGGTGGACCCGTACTGCCGCCACATGATGCGGATCGCTGGGCGCACACCGGTCGGGTCGGTGTAGTTGCATCCTCGTAGGGATCCGTACCAGCGGCAGCCGGTGAGCCGCAGTCCCTGGGTGGCGGTCCTCAGCACGTTGAGGACCGAATGCGCCGGAGTGCCGGGCGCCAGGTTCACGGCGGCCTGGCCGGGCGGAGCAACCAACCAGTAGAGATCGCGAACACCACGGAAGGAGGCGTTCATCATGGTGGCCCCCGCGAGCTGCGCCTGGGCACTGGCATTGGTGACCGACGAACTCAGGTTGGTGCGGTCGGCCGGGTTGTGGTTGATCAGGTTGTGGTTGGTCTCGGTGATGATCAGCGGGAGACCGCGCAGGCCGCGGTTGCGTCGGACCCAGGCGCGCGTATTGGCCACTCGGGAGTCCCAATCCATGATCATCGACGTTGGGGTCTTCTTGCGTGAGTAGACGTTGTACGCGATCGCGCTGATGTTGTGGCGACTGGCCTGGGCCTTCAGGTACCGCCGGGCGAAGTCGTTGTCCCGCTGGTAGAGGGATGTGGACACCAGGTCGAACGCGGGGTGTCGGGTTCGGATCAGGGTGGCCGCGATCGTCTCCATCGCGAGCACGCTGGCCACTGCGTCCACCGTCGTGGTCGCGGCCCCCGGAACCTTGGCCTTGATGTCGATGCCGTTGAGCAGGTTGGGTTCGTTCATCACCTGGAAGGACACCGCGAACCGACCGGCGTAGTTGGCTTGGACGTATCCCATGAGCGCGTCGGCGTAGTGCTCGAAGTACTGGTACTGCATGGGCTTGCTGCCATCAGCAGCCAGCCGCAAGGTGGCTGGCTTCGGCACGCTGACCGCCGACGCATGACCGCCGCAGAACCAGATCGGTCGTGACCCGTTGGACCACCTGGTAGCCGGGGCCTGAGCCTGCGGGGAGTCAGCGAACACCCAGGGCGCGCTGTGCCCCAGGGGGATGATCACCCGCTCGGCCCCGTTGGCCACGAGGACATCCAGTGCAGGTCCCAACCGGCCACCGGCCAGGACGGCCACATCCGCATCAGGGGTCGGCTGCAGGTCACACCAATTCACCCCCCGGTCCCACAACCGGGCCCCCGTGAACGCGACATCGGCGGTTGCCCGGCTTACCGAGGCCAGCGCGGCCCCCGACTCAGCTGTCCCCGGCATTGCTGCCGCGGCAGGTCCCGTGAACGCGACCAGCACTGTGAACGCCACCACGCCGACGACCCTCATCTGCGGCCCTCCCCTCCAACCACCGTAGCCCCGCAGATCCCGCCTCCATCACCCCAACCAGCCGCAGGGGCGTCGCATTAGCCTGGCCCTCGCAATCCGTTGAGACTGACCGCGCGCGAGGGGTCGCCCCGGGTCAGAGGACCGGGCACTGCAGCGCCGACGCTCGACTGGCTCCGGCCATCGGTCACCCCGATGCGGGCACGAATAGGGGCCGGGTACCGAGTTCTTGTCCATCCCCAGGTGCGGGTGGGCGGACTCACCGCCGATCCGCAGGTTCAGACCAGCCAGGGCTGGCGGTCCCGTGCTGGATCGCCAGCCGGGGACGCGCTGCTCATCGAGGTGGCACACCGTCTGGCCTCGGTGGTGAACCCCGGGGCGCCTACAGGATGCGTGCCGCTGCGGGTACGTGGCGCACGAGCAAGCTGGAAAGTCCGAAGGAACCGGCGACTGCGCCGATGGCGAGCAGCAGCGCCTTGGCCTCGGCAGGCACTGCCAGTGGGCGTAGCGCGACGGCCAGTCCGATCAGGACCGCGGTCTGCAGGATGAATGCGCCGTAGGCGCTGCGGGTCAGCGCCGGGCCCCACCGGTGCTCCCGCGGAAGGTGGCGTTGGGCCAGGCCGAGCAGCCACACCGACCCGAACAGGTTCAGCACGCTCTCGATCACGGCGAACCCGAGCGCGGCCCAGGTCCAGCCGCCGACCATGTCCTCGATGTCCCCGCTCAGGCCGACGAGGACCAGCAGCACGACCATCGCCGCCACGGCGAGCAGGGTCGCGGTTCGGCACTGCCGGTGTAGTGGACCGGGCACCGCACTGAGCCAGCCTTGCCTGCAGCCAGTGATTCCTAGGACGAACACCGCGATGCACGCCGGCCACTGCCACAGGTTCAGGTCGGTGAAGCCGGCCTCCCCACCGTAGGGGTAGATCAGCCGGATCAGGAACGACGCCGGTGCGACCACGACCGCGACCAGCAGCAGCCGTCCCGCGGTGACACCTGCCGCACCCCGTTTGGGTGGGCGGTCGGCCCGCAGGTGCACCCACCCGGCATAGGTCAGGGAGTACACCAGCAGCACCCCGACGAACCACAGCGGGCCGGTGTCCAGCGCACCCTCGTCGCCGAGGAACTCCTGCCAGTAGGATCCCGGCGCCGCCCCCAACGGGTGCTCCAACAGGTACACGATCGTCGGTTGCAGGATCAGCACGTACACCGCGAACGGCACTCCCAAGCGCAGCAGCCGGTCCCGGGCGAACCCACCCGGGCCCTTGCGCTGAACCGAGGGTGGGGTCAACAGGCCGGCGACCAGGAACAGCAGGGCGATCAGGAACAGGCCGAACGGGATCACGGCAACGAACAGCACCGCCTCGACGACGGGGTTGAGGGTGACTTCGCGCATCGCGGTGTAGGTCCACACCTCCACCGTGCTGTAGCTGAGCACCGCGTGCATGGCGATGATCGCCGCGATCAGCAGGACCTTCAGGTTGTCCAGGTAGGTCCACCGCCCGGTACTCGGACCGGGGCCAGCCGAGGCTACCGGGGTCGCTGCTCGATCCCTGCTCACCACATCTTCACGGTAGGCAGCAGCCGGCCACCGGCCAAGAGCGCAAGGTCCTTCACCTGCCCGCCACCGGACTGGGGTCGTTGGGCCCTGCCCGGCTCGTGATCAGCGGCGTACGGTCGGAGCGTGGGCACGAAGGTGCCGATCTCCTCGGAGCATCCACCCACCGACCCAGTCGCAGTTGACCGGGTCGGTGACTCGCGCCCGGCGCGGGTCCGCAGGGCGTCCCTGGACAACTTGAAGGTCGTCCTGGTGACCGGGGTGATCCTGGGCCACGCGTTCATCACCTACGGGGACATCGGGTCCTGGGCGTACCGGGAGACCTCGACCAACGACGTGTTCAACATATTCGCCGCCGTGGTGGTGTCCCTTGGGTCGCTGTTCGCGATGGGGCTGTTCTTCCTGATCGCCGGATTGCTCACCCCCGGGCCCGCGCAGCGCAAGGGGCCCCGGGCCTTCCTGCGCGATCGGGCACTGCGCCTCGGCGTGCCGTTCTTGGCCTACCTGCTGCTGGTCTACCCCCTGGTCAACTGGGCCGGGGAGCACGAGCACCCGGCCGGCTGGTACCTGCGTGAGCAGCTCACCGACCTGGACCCGGGACCTCTGTGGTTCGTCGGCGTGCTGTGGGTGTTCTCCGCGGTGTACGTCGCCTGGCGATCCCGGCGCCCCGCAACCGCCGGTTCGCCCCCGCTTCGCGGATCGTGGCTGCTCGCGCTGGCCGCCGCGATCGCTGTGGGGTCGTTTGTCGTCCGGTTGGGGTTCCCGATCAACTCCCAGCAGGTGTTCGCCGCCCACGTGTGGCAGTGGCCGCAGTGCGTCGGGCTGTTCGTCCTCGGGACGTTGGCCGCCGAACGGGGCTGGCTGCACCCAGTCCCCGCCGGGGTGCGCCGGGTCGGCGGCTGGGCCGCTCTGGCCGCCACCGTGGTCATCCTCGGCGCGATGGCCACCGCCACCACCCTGGACCCGTTCGCCGGCGGGCTGACCTGGCAAGCGGCCCTGACCGCGACCTGCGAAGGCATGATCGCCGTCGGGCTGTCCGTGTGGCTGCTCGGCACCTTCCAGAACCACTTCGACCACGCAGGCCCGCTGGCCACCGCCCTCGGGCGGGCCGCGTTCGGCGCCTACGTCCTGCAGGCCCCCGTCCTGGTCACCTTTGCCCTGCTCGCCAGCAACCTCCCCCTCACCCCGGAGGCCAAGTTCGTCCTCGTGGCCCCCACCGCGATCGCCGCATCCTTCGCCCTCGCCTGGCTGCTCACCCGCCTCCCCGGCGCCCGTCAGCTCCTGTGAGTAGCCGCCCTCCTGATCGGCCCCGTCAAGGTGCCTCGGCCAGCAAACGGGGTCCCTGGTTGGAGGGTCGGGGGGCCCGACGGCGGGGACACCGGAGAACCGGGGACACCGGAGAGCACGGCGCCGACGACCTCCTCAGTCCTCGGGTCAATCCCGCCCCTGCGGCCCGCGCGGGCCACCAGCACCAGGGCGTCTCTGCTGCAGGCCGACGGTGGGCCGGCGAACAACGAGCTCGCCCAGATCGCCGCGGGACGAACCCCCTATTGGGCTACGACGTCAGGCCACTGTCGTAAACGCCCACCCGTCGCTGGTCCCGCCCCTCCCCCTCCCCGGAACTCCATATCGCGCCGACAGCGTGGTGTCCATGGTCACATCCATGCCTGCGCGATCCCACCGGGGCTTCGCGATTCTGGATGCGGCGCTGACTTCGTGCACCCCTGATCCCGAGGCGGCCCGTGGGGGTGCCTACGCGAGTCGTCGACGGCTGCTTTCCACGGTTAGGTGTGTCCGGTCGCGCTACCCTGCGGGGCGTGCGGGTGTTGGTGAGACGCCCACCGGGGAGGGGACCAGCATGACCTCAGCAGCCCGTGTCGTGGCCATCCTGCTGGTGGGCCTCATCCCGTCAATCAGCGGGTGCACGGAGCAGGACCCTGGGGCCAGTGCCACCGCGCCCGGCACGCCCGCGGAGGCATCGGCGGGACCGAGCCAGACCGCTGACGGGGTTGCTCTGCCGACCAGCACCGACCCGGCCCCATCCTCGGCGCTGGCCAGCGGCCAACCGCTGTACTACGCGTTCGCCTTCGACACCGACCCGGACTCCCCCGGGTGCGGGCCACAGGGCCGCTTCGTCAAGATCGAAGGATCGGACTTCTACGAGGTCGCCGGATTCGGGTGCGACGCCAGCGCCGACCGGGGAACGATCTCCGGGGATCGGGTGGACCTGGTCGGCACCGTGTACAAGTGTGGCGGCGACGGCCTGGAGACCTACCCGTCCACCATGACCGTCACCGGTGGGCCGCAGGACCTGCGCATCCCCGGGGAGACCCGCGTGGTCGGCCCGACCACCGACCCGGCGGATCTGGATGTGTGGTGGTCCGAGGAGAACGAAGAGGTCCCTTACCCGTCACCGCGAGACGCCCGCCACGTCAGCGAGTGGATGCAGACCGCGGCGGCCGACGATTGGATCGGCAACGGCTGCTGACCACCCTGTCACCAGCCGCGAACAGCCAGACCGGACGCGCGAGGCGCAAGTCGCCCCGCCACGGAAGACCCTCGCCGTCTTGGCAGGCAACTGGGCTTCGAATGGGCTACGGGGTCCCCACCCGCCCCCGGCAACTTCCCACGCCACAGGCATGCCCGCCCCCACCGCTCTGAATCGTCCCGGTTACTCGGAGGCTCTCATCGCAGGACGGCGCGAACCTCCCGCTCCAGGTCGTTGATCCCTTTCGCGTCGGTGGTCGTGGTTCCCGCGGTCAGCCCCGCGTCGATCCGGGCTTGCTTCATCCACCCGCGGAACGTGTCCGGCACGACCCCCTGCGTCGCAGTGGGGGCTGCTATGCCCGCCCCGAAGGCGCCCAGCTCGCGGCGTAGGACGCGGGTCAGGCGGAGGGTTCCTGGGCTTCCGTCAATGACCGTGGCATGGATGGACCGACGGTGGCATACTGCCCTCATGGATGCCACATTGGTGCTGGGTCAGCAAGGGCGGCTGGTCATCCCAGTAGAGGTTCGCAGCGCCTTGGGGCTCTCCCCCGGAGACCAGTTGCACCTGAGTCTGGTCGGCCACAGCCTCGTGCTGGAACGGCCCCAAGATGCTGCCTCCGAGCTCCGCGGCCTCGCCGCGCTGGTGCCCAGGACGCGGTCGCTGGTCGACGAGCTGCTCAGCGAGCGTCGCCACGCAGCCGCAGTCGGCGAATGACGGTCCTCGACGCGTCGGCCGTGCTGGCGCTCGTACACGACGAACCAGGCGCGGTATCGTCGCTGAAGCGCTTGCGTCCGCGCACCTGGGAGCGGCGAACCTCGCCGAGGTGATCGGCAAGCTGGTCGACGCCGAGGTCGACGTCAGCCGTGTCCGGGGGCTTCTCACCGCCGCCGGGGTGGTCATCGAACCCGTCACCGAAGCCGATGCCGAGCTCGCTGGCGCGATGCGATCGCTCGAGGGAGGCACACGGCTGTCGCTGGGCGATCGATGCTGCCTGGCCCTGGCGGTCCGCAGCAACCCGCCCGAGGTGCTGACAGCCGATCGCGCCTGGGCCGAACTCGACCTGCCGATCCGAGTGCGCCTGCTCCGGTAGCCGACCCGCGCCGCGACACCCCCAGGGGGGACCAGCCCGCTCCACGGCCGGCGATGCCCGCCCGCACGTGCGCGTTTCGCGGAGGAGTGGGGCACTCGTCACGGGTGCCGATGGCTCGTCAAGTAGATCCGGATGCGCCGGTGGCGATGCCCACGACGCGCACCTGGAGACGTCATCTCGGATCTGGCAAGGCGAGGCACCCATTGGCGCACCACGGACGCCCGCCTTCTCCTCCAGCACCCGTCAGCAGGCCGGGGGCTCCTTGTCCGCCGCCCGCCCTTCGTTGCCCTAGTGAAGAGTCAGCTCGCTGGCGCGGCCTCAGCACCGAACACGGAGATCGTTCCCCAGTCACCGTTGGGCTCGTAGACCAGACCGGTGGTTGGGTTCACGGCCAGCACCTCGCCGCCGCCGGGGATGATGTCCAAGACAAGGCACGCCTAAGTGCCGCGGTCAATGGTCCGCCCCCGACCGTCACCGCCCAAACGACCCAGTGCGACGCATCTGGTCGCGTGCCCCTTGGGACATCATGGAACCGGGTCCCACGCCGACCAGTGCACGAGCAGGCTACGACTGGGGGCCAGCACGGTCTCCCCCGCCCTCACGAGGGTCGTCGATGCGGGCTCGGGCCCCGGGAGCGAGGTGTCCAGTTCCAGGCGCCACAGGTCCGACGGCCGACCGGCGGGGGCCGTGTCCGGGATGCGGAACTCCACCGGATCCGCATCCCCATTGACCAGTACCAGCAGGTTGTGGTCCAGCAGGGGCTCCCCCCACCGGTCGCGGTCGGGGGTGACGGACCCGTCGACGAAGACCGCCACACTGTGCCGCGTGGGATCCTGCCACATCGGTGGGGACATGGCCCGGCCGTCCGGGGCGAACCACACGGAGTACCCGGGGTCGGCCAGGTACCGGCGCCGTCGCAGCACCGGGTGCGCACGACGCATCGCGATCCCGCGCCGGACGAACGCCAGCAGGTCGTCGTCGACGTGCCCCCAGTCGAACCACGAGATCTCGTTGTCCTGGCAGTAGGCGTTGTTGTTCCCCATTTGCGTGCGCCCGAGCTCGTCGCCTCCGAGCAGCATCGGGACCCCGCGGGACAGCAACAGGGTCATGATCACCGCCCGCACGTCCCGGTCCCTGGCGGACTCCACCGCCGGGTCGTCGCTGGGGCCCTCGACGCCGTGGTTCCACGAGATGTTGTCGTTCGTCCCGTCCCGGTTGTCCTCGCCGTTGGCCTCGTTGTGCTTGCGGGTGAAGGAGACGAGGTCGCGCAGGGTGAAGCCGTCGTGGCAGGTCACGTAGTTGATCGAGGCGTGCGGGCGTCGCCGGGTCGGGCCGTAGATGTCCGCCGACCCGGCGACCCGGGTGGCCAACTCCGGCAGCGTCCCTGGGCGCCCCGACCAGAACGCCCGGATCGTGTCGCGATAGCGCCCGTTCCACTCGCTCCAGGTGTCGGGGAACGCCCCCACGCTGTAGCTGTCCCACTGTCCGACATCCCACGGCTCGGCGATCAGCTTCACCCGGCGGATCACGGGGTCCTGGTCGATCAGGGCGAAGAATGCCGAGAGCCGTTCGAACCCGCCATCCTCGCGGGCCAGCGCGGTGGCCAGGTCGAAGCGGAACCCATCGACGTGCATCTCGGTCACCCAGTACCGCAGCGAGTCCATGATCAGGCGCAGGCAGGTGTGGTCATCGACGTTGTAGGAGTTGCCGGTGCCCGTGGTGTCGAGGTACCGCGACGGGTCGGTCGGGTCCACCCGGTAGTAGGCGTGGTTGTCGATCCCGCGGAAGCACAGCGTCGGGCCGAACTGGTCACCCTCGGCCGTGTGGTTGTAGACCACGTCGAGGATCACCTCGATCCCCGCAGCGTGCAGGGCCAGGACCATCTGCTGGAACTCCCGCACCTGGCCACCGACCCACCCCGCCTGGAACGCCGCCGAGTACTCCTCGAGCGGGGCGAAGAAGCCGATCGTGTTGTAGCCCCAGTAGTTGGACAACCCGGAGCCCGCCTGAGCACTGGCGGTGATGAACTCGTGGACGGGCAGCAGCTCCACAGCCGTCACGCCCAGTGACTTCAGGTGCGCCACGGCCGCGGGATGGGCAAGCCCGGCGTAGGTCCCGCGCAGCTCCGCCGGCACCCCCGGGTGGGTCGCCGTGAACCCCTTCACATGCACCTCGTAGATGACGGAGTCCGCGTAGGTGGTCTGTGGAGCGACGTCTGCGGCCCAGTCGAAGGTCGGGTCCACGACCAGGCACTTCGGCATGTGGGTCGCGGAGTCCAGCACGGAGATCGTGTCGCGTGCGTTCCAGTCGTAGTCGAAGACCTCCGGGCCCCAGCGCAGCTCGCCGTCGAAGGCCCGCGCGTAGGGGTCCAGCAGCAGCTTCGCGGGATTGCACCGCAGTCCCCGGCTGCGGTCATAGGCCCCGTGAACCCGATACCCGTACCGCTGGCCGACACCGACTCCAGGCAGGTAGCCGTGCCACACGCCGCTGTCGTACTCCCGCAGCGTCACCTGATCCTCATCGCCCGCTTCGTCGAACAGGCACAGCACGACCCTCTGCGCCACCTGGGAGGCCAGGGCGAAGTTGGTTCCCCCCGCGTCCGGGGTCGCCCCGAGGGGGAAATGACTCCCGGGCCACACACGGCGGTGCATGCTCGAAGGGTCCCACCGACCCGACCGGGGCAACAGGGCCGAACGACACTCAAGACACCGACGACGGCCGGGAGGCAGCGGCGAGGTCCTCCACGACGGTGACGGCGGCCTCGCAGGGTGTCGGCCTAGGTCAGGCCGGTAATGCCCGGTGCCCAGGTTGGCGAGCACCCATCGGTGGAGTGGTGCCGCCCTGGCGCACGTTGATCTCCAAGGCGTAGACCGGGCGGCCCCTCCCCGGTCGGGATGCCAGGCCGCGACGAAGTCGACGCTGAAGGCCCCGATGACCCCGTGCCGGGGCTCGAGGTGGCGCACGTGCGGATCCGACCACGTCAGCGGATGCTTGTGACCGGTGCTGCGGCTTGCCTGCTGGTGGTGGGCTGCCGGTCGACTCACCCTTGTGGGAGACCATCGCCCGCGGCTCGGGTGTGGTGGCGGTGGTGGTGTCCGTGTCGCGGAGTCGAGCAGCATCCCAGCCGCTGAACCTCCCGGCCCCGTTCCCCCTCTGCCGTCGACACCGGATCGGCTCGGGCACCACGAACGAGACTGGCGCCGTGAAGCCCGGCCTGACCGAGCAGGGTCTAGTCGTGCACGTCGCTCTTGCACGGCCCAGGCAGGTCCTGACGGCGTCGCCTGTCAGATCGAAGACCCAGCCCAGGAAGACGACAACGCCACGGCCTTATGGTCGGGCCCGGGGACCTGCCGGGGTGTCCCCTCAGTCGGCTTCGACGGCCCCGGTGTCGGTCGTGACCTGGTTGCGCCCGGCGGCCTTGGATCGGTACATCAACTGGTCAGCGCGTTCGACGAGGTCGGCCGGGGACTCCCCGGGGGTGGCCAGGGTGGCGCCGAGGGAAACGGTGACCCGCAGCCGGGTGCCGTCGTGGTCCAGCCAGGAGGTGGCCACGAGCATCCTGATCCGCTCGGCGGCGGCGGTCAGGCCGGCGGCGTCAGCCCCGGGCAGCAGGGCCAGGAACTCCTCCCCACCCCAGCGGATCGGCAGGTCGCCGCGGCGCAGGGCGGTGGCCATCGACCGGCCGACCATCCGCAGCACCTGGTCACCGACTCGGTGGCCGTGGGTGTCGTTGACCACCTTGAAATGGTCGACGTCGACGAAGATCACCCCGAAGGTCGCCTCCCCGGCGGCGACCGCGGCAGCCAAGGTGGCCAGGTGGAACTCGCCCAGGCGCCGGGCCGGCAGCCCGGTGACCGGGTCGTCGGGCCTGTTGGACCCGCGGCGCTCGAGGTCGGCATACGGGCTGTTCAGGCGCACCGAGAACACCTCCGCGCTGCCCACGATCCGCCCCTGCGGGTCGCTCAGCGGATGGCCGCGGACCGTGACCGCGACTCGATGGCCGTCCTTGTGGTGCAGGTACACCTCAGCGGTGCGAGGCATCCCGTCACCCATCACCGCGGCCACCAAGCAGCTGCTCTGACACACCTGGCAGCCGGCGTCGTCGACGTGGCGCAACAGATCCGAGGAGCATCGCCGACCCAGGACCTCCTGCGAGGTGTAACCCGTGAGTTGGGTCGCGCCGGTGTTCCAGTAGGTGATCCGCCCGGCGGAGTTGACGAAGAAGACCCCATCGGACACCTGCTCGAGCAGGGCGATGTACACACTGCCCGGGTAGATGGCGCGATCCACAATCCCTCCGGCAACGATGCCCGCCGCCTGGCCCATGGCCCCCGGGCGACCGGGGCGGGGCAGCCAACCCCGCACAATGCCGATGGTAGGGCCAGTCCAGCGTTGATGCCGCAGCCGGGACGTGGACCGCGCACCCGGGCCGCGGCTGTGGAAGGGCCGCCAGCTTCGCCGGGATCAAGTCCTCCAGATCGCCAGCCTGCGCACCGCCCACTGCCCGCACCGACGCCGCGGCGGGCTGGTCGCAGGGCCGACGGATGGGGCTCACCCGCGTCATGCCGCCCCATCCGGCGGTCGGGGGCTCCGGCGCCCTATCGTGACCCAGATGCCAGTCGGATGCTCAGCGGGGGGGCAGGGAGGACCGGACCACGTGAACCTCACTCCGTTGGCCCAACCTTCCCCGGCCTTCCGCCTGGGGCGGCCGCGCACCGTGCATGCCAGTGGAGGGCCCGGATGAGCACGCACGCGATGGCTGCTGCGGTGCCCGCCGACGCGCGGCCCTCGCTGTGGCGGCCGAGCGTGTTCGCCCTGACCTGGCAGGTGTGCACCTGGTTGGGGTGCGGGCTGGTGGGCTACTCGATGTGGCAGCTGGACGCGGCAGCGTGGCAGGCGATGGGCCCGCCGATGGCGATGATCACCGCGGTGGTGCTGCTCAGCGAGCTGCGCCCGATCGTGATGACCCGGCTACCCGGGAACCCGGTGTCGATCTCGTTGGCCTTCGTGTTCGCCACCCTCTACATCTGGGGGCTGTACCCGGCGCTGGTGCTGCAGGCGGCCGCGGTACTGCTCAGCGAGATCGTGGACCGCAAGGCCATGTGGAAGGTGCCGTTCAACATCGGCCAGTACTCGATCAGCGTCACCGGGGCGTGGTTGGTGATGCGCTCCGCTGGGCTTGACCCGACGGCGTCCTCAGCGCATGCGCATCTGACGGCCGCGGATCTCGGGTGGGTCGTGGCCGGGTGGGTGGTCTACCACCTGGTCAACCTGGCCCTGGTCGCCGGGGCGGCCACCTCGACCGGGCTGACGTGGTGGGAGTCGTTCTCCGAGGAGTTCTGGTTCTTCACCGCTGCCGCGTTCGCGGTGCTGGCCCTCTCGCCCCTGGTCGCGGCGGTCGCGGTGGCGCAGCCGTACTCCTGGACCCTGCTGCCGCTGGTGCTGCTGCCCCTGATCGCGGTGCAGCGGACCGCGCAGATGTCCCGGGAGCGTGAGCACGAGGCACTGCACGACCCCCTGACCGGGTTACCCAACCGGCAGCTCCTGGCCGACCGGATCGCCCACGGCCTGGCCCGCGAGGGAAGGTCCGGGGGCCACCTGGTGCTGGCGTTCCTGGACCTGGACATGTTCAAGGTGGTCAACGACGGCCTCGGGCACGCCGCCGGCGACGCGCTGCTCGTCGAGGTCGCCCACCGGCTGGGTTCGGTGATGCGCGCCGGGGACACCCTGGCCCGATTCGGTGGAGACGAGTTCGCGATCGTCTTCGAAGACGTCCCCGAGGCCGAGGTCGGGGACCTGGCCACCCGGATCACCTCCTGCCTGGGCGCCCCGCTGCACTTCCAGGGCCGCGAGGTGACCATCACCGCCAGCATCGGGGTCACCCAGGCCACCCCCGGCTCAACCCCGGTCACCATGCTGCGCGACGCTGACGCCGCCATGTACCGGGCCAAGGCCGGCGGTCGTGACCAGGTGGTGCACTTCCACACCGACATGCACCGCCAGGACACCGCCCGCCTGGACACCGAGGCCGAACTGCGCATCGCCCTGGACCGCGGGCAGCTGTGTGCGCACTACCAACCCGTCGTCGACGTCGCCACCGAGACGATCATCGGCGTCGAGGCCCTCATCCGCTGGCAGCACCCGGAACGCGGACTCATCCCCCCGGCCGCGTTCATCCCCCTGGCCGAGGAGACTGGGCTGATCGTCCCCCTCGGACTGTGGATGCTCAACCACACGCTGAGCCAGGCCCAACAAGTACGCCAGCGGTCCCCAGCCGCCTCGGACCTGTGGATCGCGGTGAACCTGTCCGCCCGCCAGCTGCACACCCCCGACCTCGTCGAGCAGGTCGCCCACGCATTGGAAAGGACCGGTGTCCCACCGGCCCTGCTGCATCTGGAGATCACCGAATCGGTGGTCATGAACAACCTGGACCCCACCCTGGACACCCTCCACCGGCTGCGCGCCTTGGGCATCCACCTCGTCATCGACGACTTCGGCACCGGCTACTCCTCCCTGTCCTACCTCAAGGAGTTGCCCGTGTCGACGCTCAAGATCGACCGATCCTTCATCAGCGGCCTCGGGAACCCCGACTCCTCCGACCTCCCCATCGTCCACGCCATCACCAGCCTGGCCACGGCCCTGAACCTCCACGTGATCGCCGAAGGTGTGGAAACCCCCGAACAGCTTGACGCGCTGCGCGCCCTGGGTGTGCCCGCCGCCCAGGGCTACTACTGGTCCCGACCCAAACCCGCCCACGACCTCACCGGATGGATGCCCACCACCCCCACCACCCTCCGGGCCCCACGCCCCGAGGTATGCGGCTGACCACAACCCGCGTGGTGCCGTCCACGAGGCGGTGGTTGGTGGCCAGAGGATGGAGCAAGGCTGTGGCCTTCACGGGCAGGTCGGGGTGCGCATCAGCCCCGAACGCTCACGACCTGGTGGGGCCCGGGGGGCCCATACCGCTGAACCCGCTGACGGGCGAAGTCACGTGGATGCTTCGGATGCCCAAGCCCTGCGGTGGGCCAACGTGGCTGCTCGGGGTGGTAGCCCGTCGTATGCGGCGTACTTGTAGGCGTCGGCGCGCGTCGGGAAGTTGAAGGTGGTGTCGATGAACTCGTCGATGGCACCGTCGCGGTGGAGCAGGGCCTGGGCGACGTGGATGAGTTCGGTTGCCTCCTCCCCGAGGATGTGGGTGCCGAGGAGTCGACGGTCCGATCGGCGGAACACCAGCTTGAGGACTCCCTCGGTTGAACCCGAGATGCGCGCTCGGGCGTTGCCCGTGAAGTACGTACGGCCGGTTGCGACATCCTCGCTCGCGGCGCGTGCCGCTTCCTCTGTGAGTCCCACCATCGCCACCTCTGGGAGCGTGTAGATCCCGGTGGGCACCATCGTGTCGAGCGACTCCTTGTAGGGGATGTCGAACGCACGGCACATGGCAACGCGCGCCTGCTCCATGGCCACGGACGCGAGGCCCGGCGGGCCGGTGATGTCACCCGCGGCGTAGACCCCCTGGGCTGTCGTCATGAACTGGTCGTCGACCTTGATGCGCCCACGAGCATCGGACCCGACCCCCACCTCGCTGAGTCCGAGGCCCTCGATGTTGCCGGTGCGGCCGAGCGCGTGGAGCACGGCATCGGCGGGAAGTGCCTCCTGGCCGACCTGCACCATCAAGCCATGGGGCGTCCGCGTGACCGAGTCGACCTGCGACTCGAACATCAGCCGTGCACCGGATCTCTGGAGGCTGTCCGCGAGGGCCCCGGAGATCTCCGCGTCCAGGATGGGCAGCAGGCGTGACCCCCGATCGACCAGTGTGACCTCGACGCCGAGCGCGGCGAAGATGGAGGCGTACTCCGTGCCCACCGGCCCGCCCCCCACAACAACCAGGCGCCCCGGCAGCCGATCGATCGACAGCACGGTCTCGGAGTCATGGACGTCGGGGTCGTCGAAGGGCAGGCCGGGCGGGTGGTGCGGTCGGGAACCGGTTGCGATCAGGATCACTCGCGCCTGAAGGATTCGTTCGTGGCCATCGTCGCCACGGACGACCACCGTGCGGCCCGGACCGAGGCTCGCCTCCCCGTGCACGAGCTGAATGCTGTGGCGCTCGAGGTTCTCGCGCACGGCCTGCGTCAATGTCGTGACCACGTCGGTCACGTGGGCCCTCAACCGATCCATGGCGAGGTCCGGCGACAGGCTCAGGCCGATCCCGAACACCTCACGTCGGGACCATCCGGTGAGATACACCGCGGCGTCCCGCAGGGCCTTCACCGGCACCCCGGACACAGCGATCGCCGACCCCCCGGGATCCGCTCGCCGCTCGACGACGGCCACCCGGTATCCGTAGTAGGCAGCCTGCGTGGCGCCCTTCTCCCCCGCCGGCCCCGAACCGATGACGACCAGATCGAAGTCGTTGTCGCCCGCACTCGGCCCTGCCTCGCCCCAGATGGTCATCGCGACCCCTCTCGCAGGTGGATCCGCTTCCCCGTCGGTGTGAGGTGGAGCGAGGATGACGGCGGGACAACGGGTGTTGGCTCCCTGGTGACGCAGCATCCACCCCATCGCCGCACTTGTCCATGGCCCCGGAGGGACCGATCAGGGGCCACTGGACATATGGCCCGGCCCTTGGCGCGGCCCGCGAGTCGTCCGGGCGCGGCGACACCGAAGCGACTTGGGACACGTACGAGCAGGTGGTGCCGGCGGCCCGCCGTGGGGATGAGCTCCCGCAGGGTTGGTCGGATCTACGGCGTCGCGCGTTGGGCGATGTAGACCAGGAATCTGTCGGCGGGGCTGGGCTGCCGGTCGTTGTACTGACCGCGCACCTGCACCGATGCGAACCCTGCGCCTTGGAGCATCATCACGAGTTCGCCTCGGAAGTACAGGTTGGACGTCAGCACGCGGCTCTCCTCGGCGATCAGCGTCCCGTCGCGCCACTGGCTGGCGTGGATCTCCCACGCCGCCTGTTGGATCACCGGGTCCAGGCTGAGCATCCGCGACGCCAGCGCGTACTGGCAACCATCCGCAGCCAGCCTCCGTTCGCCGGGCGGGGGCTCGGGTTCGGGCAGCGCACCGGATCCCTGCGCCACCCAGTATGCCCAGTACGTCGCATCCGAGTACGGCACCTCGTTGTCCAGGACCAGTCGACCCCCGGGCTCGAGGTGGTCATGCAGGCGACGTAACGCTTCCTGGTCCTGCTCCCGCGTCGATCCCAGGCCGAGGCCACCGCAGACGATGATGGTCTGGTACCGACGGGGAACATCCAGTTCGTGCATGGCCTGGCAGTACAGCTGCGGCTCCCGGCCGACCGCCTGTGCGGCCTCCCGGCACAGGCTGATCATGTCCGGCGAGATGTCGCATCCATCGACGTCCAACCCGGCGGCCACCCAGGGAACGAGCAGGCGGCCAGTGCCACAGGCGACGTCCAACGCCGGCTGGCCAGCCTCGACGAACTGCCGGAAGTAGTCGATCTCAGGACCGGAGTCACGGAACAGCGACCACCACCGGGCCACCAGCCCGTGGTGCCAACTCCTTGGCTCAACAGGATCCACGTCGACATCACCAGCCCTCCGCTCACGCGCCGGCGATCCGAACTCGCCAGCCCCTGCCACCATCACCACGTTGCCGCAGACGCACGTTCTGGAACCCAACCTGCGGCAAGCGACGATCCAGCGCAACCTGCAGCGGCGCTGCCAAGGACGAAGCCTGTACCCGAGCAGTGGGCTCACCCATACACGACCTCTGATCGTCCCCCAGGCGCACGCCGCCGCACACCCAGCGTGGCCCTTGGATGCCGCCTCCTCTGGGCGCTGATGGCTACCCCGTGTGCGCGACGGGCGGCGAAGTGGGGCACCCGAGGCGGTCGTCGCGCGGGGGACGGGTGTGGCTTCGGGCGTGGGCCAGAAGGACTCGGCACGGAGGCCGAGCTTGGGCCACTGGCGGGGGCCAGCGCCCTGTGCCAAGGTCGATCGGTGACTGACTTCCTGCCTGACAGCCTGCGCGACAGGACCTTCCGTAACCAGAGCCTGCGCGGGTCTCGGTTCATCGGTTGCGACTTCGGTGACGTTGTCGTCCGCGGGAGCGAGGTGGCAGGCATGGAGATCGAGTCCCCGTGGCTTCTGGAGGGTGATGGCCGGCTGCTGGTCAACGGCGTCAACGTCGTGCCCCTGGTCGACGCCGAGTTGAATCGCCGGTTCCCCGGACGCGCGCTGCGCGACGCCGAGACCCCGGAAGGTCTCTCCGCGGCCTGGGCGGCCCTCGAGCGGACATGGCAGGCCACCCTCGACCGGGCCCTGGCGACGCCGCCCGGCACGGTGGAGGCGTCGGTCGGACGACGAGTGGACCTTCACCCAGACCCTGCGCCACCTCGTGATGGCAACCGACACCTGGCTGGGCAAGGCGATCCTTGAACGGGACCGGCCCTACCACGCGGCCGGCCTGCCCAACGACGACGACAGCCCCGCCTTCGACGCGTCGGACTTCTCCGCCGAACCGCCACCGTTCCCCGAGGTCCTCGAAGCTCGAGCCGACAGGCAGGCCATGGTGCGCCACTACATCGCGAACGTCACCTCTGAGGACCTCGCAGCGCCGCGGAAGAACCCGCACGCCCCCGACTACCCCGAGACAGTGCTCTCGTGCCTGCGCACCATCCTGGAAGAGGAATGGGAGCACCACCGGTACGCCGTGCGTGACCTCGACACACTCGCCCAAGCGCGCCCCACACCGGGCTAGCAGTCTCCCGGGCCGCCGATGCGACAGTCGGGACCGCGGTCCATCGCTGTGCCGGGCGGATCCGCCCACCCCGGCAGGATCGTCCCGCTGCACATCAAGGTGCTTCGAAGCGTGGGACCCCGAAGCGGTCCGGGCGCTCGCCGGGCGGCGGTCGAGACTCAGGTCATGGGCAAAGCCCCGCTCCGGATCGCGATGAAGACACCGGCCTGGGACCTGGTGATCAGGGACTGAACCTGGAGGGAGGGACCGACGAGCCAGGGCGACGGCGCGTCGGACGTGCCGGAGCCGGGACCTTCGCCTCTGCTGCTCCGGATCGCCTCGACTGAGAATCGAGGTGGTTGGCGACGCGCCGTGCGAGCACCGCGGGGAGGAGGGGCTCCTCTCAGGTGCCGGTGCCGGGGTGCGCCGCATGGGCGAGGTGAGCGGCATGTCGTCGATGGGATCGGACAGCGGGCCCGGCCGCAACCGCGGCCCCCACATGCAGGCCGGGCCGCGGACGCGCATCCCGCGGGTCGGGCTCCTCGCCGCCGCCGCACTCCTCGCCGCCGCGGCGGCATGCGGGGGCCCAACACCCGAGGGCGCGCCTGCGGTTGCGCTCAGCGCATGCACCGCCGACGGCCTCGCGGCCCAGTGCGCCACCGTCAGCGTGCCCGAGGACCCCAACAACGCCAGCCGGAGCGGCATCCCCATCCGCGTGGTCGTGCTGCCCGGCGCGGAGCCTCGGCAGCCCGATCCGGTGGTGTGGTTCGCGGGCGGGCCGGGCGATTCCGCGGTGGACACGATCACCCGCGTGCGCCCGCTGCTGGCCGCGAACGAGCATCGCGACCTGGTCTTCATCGAGCAGCGGGGAACCGGCGCCTCGAGCGTGACCTGCCCGGCCTTGCCGCAGACCGCCGATCCGGCGGCGCTGCGGGCGGCCGTCAGCGAGTGCGTGCAGGGCCTCGACAACGACCTGCGCTTCTACTCCACCGAGCAGTTCACCGACGACCTCGACCAGGTGCTGGCGGGCCTGCACTACGGCAAGGTCAACCTGGTCGGCATCTCCTACGGGGCGACCGCCGAGCAGGTGTTCGCCGCTCGCCACCCCGATCGGGTGCGCTCGATGACGCTGTTCAGCGGCACCCTGCTGGATGTGCCCGTGCTGGAACGCTTTCCATCGAACGCCCAGCGGGCGCTGGAGGCGGTGTTCGAGGAGTGCGCACGGCAGCCGCGATGCCACGCCGCGTTCCCCGACCTGCGCTCGGACTGGGCCGCGCTGTGGGCCTCAGTGACCGCCGAGCCGTGGGTCGTCCCGGCCGACCGGTCGCCGAGCGGCGAGCAAGCCGTGTTCGACGCTGACTGGGTCGCGTCGGGCATCCATGACCAGCTCTTCGTCGCCACCAGCCAGGTCCGGATCCCGCTGTTGGTCCACCTGCTCGGCTCCACCGACGACCACGTCGGGGCGCTGCTAGCGATCGCCACCTCCGGCGCGACCCTGCCAGATCCTGCCGCCGACAGTCCAAGCGCGACACAGATGCTGCCCTTCGCGGTGCGATGCCACGAGCCGTGGGCCCGATACGACCCGACGCGCCTCGAGGGGAGCACCAGTTACGAGTACGGCTTCGACACGGCTACCGCACAGTGGTGGCAGGCCGTGTGCTCGGCCATCCCGAAGACCGCGCCGCCGGGCGGGAGCACCCGGCTGCACCCCTCGGAGGTGCCGGTGCTCGCCTTCAACGGTCAGGTCGACCCGCAGGACCCGCCCGCCAACATGGCCGGAGCGGGTGACGTCTGGCCCAACAGCACCCTGCTGGCGGTCCCCGCCCAGGGACACGACCTCGACCCCGCCTCGGCCGCCTGCGAGATCCCGATCATGACGGCCTTCATCAACGATCCCGCAGCGCGCGCCCTGGACACCGCGTGCCTCTCGAAGCTGCGGGCGCCAGCCTTCGCCCTCACCCTGCAGGAGGCAGCAGCTCCCTGACCTATTGACCTGGTACCGCCAGTGGACGAGGTCCGGGCCATGGGTCACCCGTCCCAGTTGTGAGCCTGCCACTCCTCACCCCCACGAACGACGTGCGCTGTGCGCGCGAAGCAGCAGGGCCGCTTGACTGCTGAAGGCGCTCAATACACTGGCTTGATCCCGAAGAAGGTCGTCTTGGCGCGGCTGACATGTTTGAGCAGTTTCATGGCGTACCTGTAGCGCTGGGAATCCACTGCGCTGATAGCGTCTCTGGGCACGTTGTCGATCGACTCGATGAAGTCGGCGAAGGTGCCGGCCACCTTGGACAGTCGATCCTTGGCCACGAATTCGATGGCGTCGTCGTCGGTGAGCAGATACACCGGATTGGTGATGTAGTTCACGACCGGCACTCCGGCGGCATACCAATCGCCGCCATCGGTGGGAGGGTAATCGCCCAGCGGTCCCTCGGCGGGGAGCAGGACCGTGCGGCTGAGCTCGTGGGTCTTGGCAGCGTCGAGGAGCAGGCCGGTCACGGTGCGGTTCATGGGCACGAACACCCCCGCCGCCTCCGGGAGTCCCGTGGGGACCAGCCGCTGCTGGTCGTCCTCGATGGCCTCGAGGGCGATGTGTTCGATGGTGATCTCCAGCGCCGTGTGCTTCACGACGTCATCGCGGTGCGTCTCGATGAAGGTCCGCGTGCCCAGGGATCCGTAGAAGTGCCCCGCGGTGAGCACGACGACCAGCCGGCGTTTCAGGGCCCTGTGCTGGGCGAAGTGCCGGGCGAGGGCGAGCACCACGGCCACGCCGCTGGCGTCCTCGACGGGCGAGGCGAAGGGAGAGTCGTGGTGGCAGGTCAGGACGATGGTCTCCTCGCTCGAGCCCGGGACCTCGCCCACGATGTTGTGCATCGTTCCCGGTTCCCTGATCCCGGCCAGGCGCAGGCGGGCCTTGCCGTCCCCGCTCTCGGCGGCCGTGCGTAGCCACGGCGCGTCGTCCCGGCCGACCCAGAACCCAGGGATGGGCTTGTCGAGGATGTCCTTCTCCCGGAAGCCGTATGGGGCATACATGTGGCAGTTACCCCCCGGCTGGTCCTTGACGATGCCGATGAAGCCCACGGCCCCCCGTTTGGCAGCCAGGTGGTAGAGGTG
The DNA here is from genome assembly GCA_963700395.1 of uncultured Actinomycetes bacterium. Classification (GTDB taxonomy): domain Bacteria; phylum Actinomycetota; class Actinomycetes; order S36-B12; family CAIYMF01; genus Prado023. Next base: position 354,080 of record CAVOXI010000002.1, read on the forward strand.
CCACCCGAGCCGGACCCACGTGGCTGGGTGCTTGACGAGGTCGAGGCTGCCGTCGGGGTCGTACTGGCCGAGGCTGAACTTCCTGAGCAGCTTCACATCCAGGTCCGGGAAGCCGATCTCGGTGACGACGATGGCTCCCTGCCAGTCGGCCCGATGCCAGAGCGTGGCTGGGTCGGCGAAGACCAGCCTGGCTTCCCTGCCCTCCGTCGGGGTGAACGCCGAGTAGGGGATCGGGAACGAGTCCACCTGCTTGAAGCCTGAGCCGTCGTCGATCTCCACCGAGTGCGTCTCTGCGGCCCAGTGGGTGATGGGGATGGGCTCCCGGCGAACCTTCTCGAGCCCGAAATCGCGCAGATGCGCCTCGATGTAGTCCTCGTTCTGCTGGTCCGCCGCACTTCCCGCGCGGCGAGCGCCCATGCTCACCTGGTCCGTGATCCACCCGAACATCTGCTCGTTGTCGAACCGGTCGCTGGGCATTGCCGCTCCTCACCTGGTCGCATGGCCTCTCGTGCAGCCTCATCCCAGACCACAGTCCCCGAGTGACGCGGAACTCCCGACGAGGAATGGGCAGGGGAGATTTCCTGCGCTGACAACCCGCGCGGGACGTTGGCCACCCGTAGTCGTTCACGCCGAACGGCCCCGGCCAGGAACGGGATGCAGTGAGCACAACCGTACTTGGCTTGAGTCGGTCCGCGCTGGTCGCACGGTGGCCATGTGTTGCCCACCTTGCGGCGGTGCGCCGGGGCAGTTCTGGTGACTGTGCGGTCGCGCTCAGGCGGCACCCGGGCAACGGCCGTGGCTAGGGTGATTCTGTGACCAAGCAGTTGCTGAGCCTTCCTGGCCTGGTGGTGACCCGGGACGTCCATGGTGTCCCTCATATCGACGCGGACTCGGAGACGAACCTCTTCCGGGGCCTGGGTTGGGTGCACGGCACCGACCGCGCTGTGCAGTTGCTGCTCACTCGGATGGCGGGGCGGGGTCGGCTTGCCGAGCGGCTCCCGGGCGCGGGGATGCTCGCTGCCGACAAGACATTCCGCCGGCTGGGCTTCCACCTGGGCGCTGAGGAGCAGGTGGCGGCGCTGCCGCCGGACGTGTACGTGCTGCTGGCGGCCTACTGCGACGGGGTCAATCGGGCGCTGCAGGGCGCAGCGCCGTGGGAGTTGCGGCTGTTCGGCGTGCGGCACCCGGATCCGTGGACCCCGGCCGACTGCGTGGTCCTGGCCCGGCTGGTCGGCTTCGTCGGCCTGGCGCAGAGCCAGGGCGAGATGGAGCGGTTGCTGGTGCAGTTGGTGAGAGCCGGGGTGCCGGGTGACCTGCTGGCCGAGTTGTTCCCCCAGGGCCTCGCCGGTTTGGACGAGGAGCTTGTCGCACGACTCGACCTCGGTGAGCCGTTGGTGCCCCCGGAGGTGCGCTGGACGCCGTACGTCCCGCGACCGATCGCCTCGAACAACTGGGTCGTGGGTCCCTCGCGAACCCGCAGCGGGCGGGCGGTCCTGTCCGGGGACCCGCACCTCGAGCTCAGGCTCCCCGCGATCTGGAGCGAGGTCGTCGGCACGTGGCCGGGCCGCTGGGTGATCGCCGCGACGATGCCGGGCATTCCGGCGTTCCTGGTGGCACGGACCGACGCCCTGGCCTGGACGCCCACCTATGCGTTCATGGATGCCACCGATTCCTGGGTGGAGCAGTGCCGTGACGGCCGGGTGCGTCGAGACGTCGACGGCGAGCCGACCTGGGTTCCGGTCGAGAGCAGGGTGGAGCAGATCGCCGTGCGGGGCGGCGAGCCGGTGCGCCTGGTCGTCCACGAGACCGACCGGGGCGTCCTGGACGGTGACCCCGCGGTCGACGGGCTTCGGCTGGCCACCCGCTGGTCCGGTGCTGGCGGCGGGGCCGCGTCGTTGGCGGCCGCGGTGGAAGTGCTCCGCGCACAAGACGTCGACGCGGGCATGGCGGCCCTGGGCACATTGGAGATGGCGTTCAACTGGGTGCTGGCCGACCGCTCCGGGGCGATCGGGTACCAGATGTCTGGCCTGATGCCGCTGCGGGATCTTCCCGACTCCGGGCTGGCACCCCAGCCGGCCTGGGATCCGGCCACGGCCTGGCGGGGCTACGCCCCGGTCGAGGACCTGCCCCGGACCAGGGACCCGCAGGCCGGGTTCATCGTGACCGCGAACCACGACCTGAATCATCTCGGTCGGCGGGCGCCGATCAACCTGCCGATGAGCGACTCGCGCGCCGTCCGGATCACCGAGACCCTGCAGGGCAACGACTCCTGGACCGTCGAGGACACCCGACGGCTGCAGGTCGACCTCGTCGCAGCGCACCCCCGCCCGTACCTGGAAGTCCTGCTGCCCTTGTTGGGGGACAGCGTCAACGAGAGGACCCTGCGGGACTGGGACTGCTCGTACACGGTGGACTCGCTGGGCGCGACCCTGTTCGAGCGGTGGCACCGCGGCCTGGTGCAGGACGTGTTCGGGCGGGTGCTCGGGGCCGAGGTCATCGATCACCTCTTCACCGAGACCGGGATCCTGGCCGACTTCGAGGGCAACTTCGACGGCGTGCTCCTGCGCGAGGACTCGGCATGGTTCGCAGGACAGTCGCGGGCCGACGTCTACGCCCGGGTCGCCAAGCAGACACTGCCCGGCCCGGTGCAACCCTGGGGCGACCTACGGCCGACGACCGCGCGCCACCTACTGTTCGGAGGAACGCCGCTCGGCCGGCTCGGGTTCGACCGCGGACCATTCCCGCTCGCCGGCGGCCGCGGCACCGTCCAGCAGGGCCAGCGATTCCGGTCAGCCGGGGCGGACACCTCATTCATGCCGACCCTGAGGTTCGTCACCGACTTCGCCGAGGACCAAGCGCACACCGTCCTGGCCGGCGGCCCCTCGGACCGCGTGCGGTCCCGCTGGTACGCCAGCGACTTCGACAACTGGCGGGCCGGGCGCCTGAAGACCCTTCGGCCCTGACCCTCGGGCACCCATGCCGCCCAGAACCCACTCAGGACGCGGGTGGGGCGCCATGACGACCCGCCAATCGGCACCGACGTGATCGGTTTGAGCACGACGGCGGTGCGGGGACGATCGACCCGGCGGTGGTCGTCGAAGACGGTGGTGTCGTCACCGTACAACGTCCCTGAACATCCAGCGGGTAGCCCAGTCGCGCGATCTACTCGCAGACTTCGCCTGTCGCCGTCGCCGTCGCGTCGGGCGCCCCGTGGACGCGCATACCATTTCCTACATGTCCCTCACCGGAGCTGCTGATGCCACGGAACCCGGCAGGACCCCGGGCGACGCTCCAGTGCCCGCCCCCATCTGGTCGCGCGTGCCGTCGGCGGTATGGCCCTAGTTGCCCTGGTCGCCGCCCCGGGCGCCGCCAGCACCTTGCTCGTGACCGCCGGCACGAAGGTCCCCATCCCAGCCACGGATCAGTCCACCCCGCAGCCGACCCTGCCCGCCGACTCCCCGGATGTCCTGATAATCGGGGACTCCACGACCGTGCACATGCTCGCCGAGTTCCGGGAAGCGCTTGCCGCGCGCGGTCTGGACGCCACGATCGACGCAAGGAGTGGGCGGACCACGCGCGAGGGCCGGGCCGTCCTGGCTGCCTACGACGTGGAATCGTTCGACTATGTGGCGGTCCTCCTGGGCGCCAACGGCCTGCGCGCCAACGCCCTGCGCGACATGCAGGCCCTCCGGGCCGCCGGCGTGGACACCATGGCCACGGTCCAGGCCCCGCAGCGCAGGCTCGTGAACCGGGCCGTGCGCCGCGTGTTCGGTGCGGACCGGATCAGGTGGGCCGGGTACGCGGACTCGCGGGCCGATAGCGACGACCGATGCCAAGCACTACACCCCGCAGGCGTACCGGGTGCGCGCCCGGTACCTTGCGGGGGAGATCGCCGAGCGCGCCTCCTGAGACGAGCTGCGCCGGGACGATGGGAGGCGGCGCGTGCCCCAGTCCAAGCGGTTCGGACCACGCGCCCGTCTGGCCGCCCTGGCCGTGGTCGGCCTAGCGCTGCTGGGCCCCGCGGCTGGCTGTTCGCGTGACGACGAGCAGGCGCAGCCGACCTCGCCACCGCCGTCCACCCCGAGTCCGAGCACGGTGCGGCTGACCTGCCCCCGATGACCCCGGCGCAGGCTCGCGAGGACACCGGACGGATCTACGAGAACGGCTGCTACGCCAAGCGCGAGGACAGCACCCGACCGGCGTCCGGTGACTGCGTCTACGGTGATCCCGCGGGCCGACCCGTCATCCTCTTCGGGGACTCCCATGCCGCGCAGTGGTTCGAGGCGATGGCGGTACTCGCCGAGCAGGAGGGCTGGCGACTGGTGCCGGTGGCCAAGATGGCATGCCCGCCGGGAGGTGAGTCGGTGTACAACTCCAACCTCGGCCGTGAGTATCGGGAGTGCACCCAGTGGCACGACGAAGCTCTGCGGCTCATCGCGTCCGAGCAGCCGGACCTGGTCGTGGTGGCCACCCGGGCCGGTTACTACCGGATCATCGAGGACGGCGAGACGTTGTCGGTCGAGGAGTCGGCAGGAGGCCTCGGCGACGCCCTTGCCGCGGACCTGCGGGAGTTCGCCGCGATGGGCGCCAGCCCGGTCCTCATCCGCGACACCCCGGTGCCCGGGTTCAACGTGCCGGACTGCGTGGAGGGCGAGGGCGCCGACGCCTGCACGTACCCCTTCGACGGTTCAGTGCCCGAGGATGGCTACCAGGCCACCGCCGCTGCGGACACCGGCACGCCGGTGGCTGACGTGAACGTGGGGGTCTGCGGCGCCCCGAGCCACTGCCTGGCCGTGGTCGACGGCCTGATCACGTTCCGGGATGATGACCATGTGGCCGCGACCTTCGGCGCCTCCCTCGCCGGCGAGCTGGGCGCCCAGCTCGATTCCGTCACCTAGCCCCACGCTGCCCTGGGCGGCGTCGGCGGTAGTCGATTCCGACGGTTCGGACGTCGGTTCCGACCACCAGCGCAGGACCGATCCGCACGACGCGCGCGCTACGCGGCGCTGGGTGGGGCACCTTGCTCAGCCCCCAACCCGCTGCAGCGGTGGTGTAACACTGGGCCGATGCAGCCGGTGTCGAACATCGCGGGGACGGCCATGCGCGCCGATGGTGCGTCCGATCCGCCCATTGCCCCAGCGCGCCAGCGGGACCCGCTGATCGACAACATGCGTTTCCTTCTGATCGTGCTGGTCGTGTTCGGTCATTTCCTGACCTCCATGCGCGACGACCCCGTGATCGAGACGACGTACGCGTGGATCTACCTGTTCCACATGCCCGCCTTCGTCTTCCTCGCTGGGCTGGTGATCACCAACTACTCGCTGACCAGGCGCGCGGCCCGCCGGATCGTCACCGGCCTGCTCGCGCCGTTCGCCATCTTCACCTTGCTGTACGAGCTGTTCGGGCGGTGGGTCGACCAACCGGTGCCCTCCGACGACCCGCTGCGTGACCCGTACTGGCTGCTGTGGTTCCTTATCGCCCTGGCCTTGTGGCGCATCTGCGTCCCACTCCTGTCGAGCCTGCGATGGCCGGTGCTGACAACGGTGGTCACGTCCACCATCCTGGCAACGACCGTCGACCTCGCGGCCTATTGGAGCATCGACCGGTTCGTCGTCCTGCTGCCCTTCTTCACGGCCGGCCTGATGCTCAGCCCCGACCGACTGCAGCGGGTACGCGGGTGGGGCTGGCGGGTGCTGGGCTCCCTCATCCTGCTGGCCGCGATACCGGTGGCGGTCTGGGCGACGGGTATCCCGAGCGGTTTCCTCACCTTCAGCGATGCCGTCGACTCCGCCAGCGAGGTGCCGACCTTCCTGTTCATGTACCTGGTCGCAGCGGCGATGACGCTGGCAGTGATCACGCTGTCACCAGGTGGTCGCAGCCGCATCAGCGTTTGGGGCACCCGGACGATCTACGTGTACCTCCTGCATGGATTCTTCGTACGCGCCTACCGCTCCTCCGACCTCGACAGTGAGCTGGCCAACGTGCCCGGGATGCTCGTGATCTTGGCGGTCTCGATCGTCCTGAGCATGGTGCTGGCCTCGCGGCTGGTCGGGCGGCTGACCCACCGCCTCGTCGAGCCGAGGCTGGACTGGTTCATGCGCGAGCGACCGGCGCCCGACGTCGCGCCGGCTCCCCCGCAACCGGCTCGGTAGCGGCGGTCGCTGGGACTCGCGCCCCAGGCGGACTCCAGATCACGCCGCGCGTCGGGCGATCTGGGCAGCCAGGTACCGGGCGCGGACCTCGTAGGCGGTGACCTGGCGGGCGGTCATCGAGGCACCGGGCGCCGGAGAGGCGAAGGACTGCGCCCACTGCCAGCCCCGGACGCGGCCAGCGTCGCCAGGCCCAGGGCCAGGGCCAGGAAGGCGCTCAGAGGGTATGACCACAGGTTCTGCTGGCGGCGCTCCGTGGATCTTCATCGGATCTTCGTGAAACCTTGCTCAGATGTCTGGGCGGAGACGTCAGCCTGTAGGCATGGTTCCGGTCGGGTCCAGGAACGGACTCGGATCGGTGGACGCCGACGTGTCACTTGGCGCCGGGTTCGGCTGATGATGATCAGTGAGAACCACGTCGAGAACGAGTTGAGAGGTACAGATGATCCAGCGCACGGTGCACGCACCCGCCGGACGGGCAGCGTGAGCATTCGGGCGGATTCGGGCGAGGTGCAGCGCCGCACGGTCCCGGTGGCAGGGATGACCTGCGACGCCTGCGAGAAGCGGGTCGGCCGTGCCCTGCTGCGGATCCCGGGTGTCGAATCGGTCGACGTGTCGGCCCGGCGCGGGACTGTGGTGCTCCGCGGGGCACCGCTGCCGACCACGGATCGGGTTGAGGCAGCCATCCGCTCCGCTGGGTACGAGCCGGGCACCCCGGCGTGGCTCACCAGCGAAGCATCCACATGGATCACGGTTGCCCTGAGCGGGCTGACCATCGTGGCGATGGTCTTCCTCGCAGGGACCCTCGGCGTGGGAGGCCTGGTCGGTGACCTGGCGAGCCCGTCGCGTGGTGGGCTCCTGCTCGTGCTGGTCCTGGGTCTGACCGCGGGGTTCTCCACGTGCATGGCGATGGTTGGCGGCTTGGTCCTTGGGTTCTCGGCGTCGCACGCCGCCGCTCGGACCCGGGATGGCCAGCCGCTGGCGTCGTTCGTGACCCGGATGCGACCGCAGGTCGCGTTCAACGTCGGCCGGATCGTCGGGTTCGGGGTACTCGGCGCGGCGTTGGGGTCCCTCGGCTCCGTGGTGGGTCTGCCGACCCGAATGATCGGCGCACTGTCGCTGGCTGTGGCTGTCGTGATGTTCCTCCTCGGTGTCCGCCTGACCGGGGTGTCGCCGCGGATGGCGGCCTGGTCGCCTCGCCTGCCCGCTGGGCTGGCCGGTCTGCTGGGAATCGATGCCGCGGCCGTTCGGCCCTACAGCCACACCCGCACCGCACTAGTCGGGGCCGCCACCTTCTTCCTTCCTTGCGGGTTCACCCAAGCCGTTCAGGTTTACGCGCTGTCGACCGGATCACCGGCGTCCGCCGGGCTGATCATGGCCGCCTTCGCGATCGGGACCACGCCCGGCCTGCTTGCCGTGGCCTCCGTCCCCGAGATCGCCACGGGCAGGTCGCGTGGCACCGTGCTCCAGGTGGTCGGCGTGGTCGTCCTTGCCTTCGCGCTGCTGAACGCGACCAGCGGGTTGCGCCTACTCGGCGTCGCAGGCGCCACCGCGACGGCGGCCACTGCTCAGCAGGTGTCGGACAACGTCACCGTGACCGGAGGCGTCCAGACCGTCCACATGACCCAGACTCGGGACGGCTACACCCCGGCCGACACCGTCGTCCACGCCGGAATGCCGATCTCCTGGTCCATCCAGGCCACTTCCAAGTGGGAATGCAGCGCCTTCCTGCGGGTTCCCGACCTCGGCGTATCGGTCGACCTGCAGGAGGGCCTCAACACCATCGAACTACCCGCCCTGCCCCAGGGAGTCGTGCCGTTCACGTGCGTCATGGGCATGTACTCCGGGAATCTGATCGCCATTGATCCACCGGCCCAGAGCTAGCTGGTTGCGGCGGCGTAGAGGGCGATGGCCGGCGGTGACCTGCTCAGGGGTGATGTGCCGGTCCAGGGGGGACGGGGATTGCACCAGCCGCACCGCGTCGGTGATGCCCACGCGGGCAGGCCCGTCAGCGGGTTGACCCTCCGGTGAGGAGGGCCGGTCCGCTCGACGCCCAAGGCCCCCGCCTCAGGCGCCGCCGCTTGCGACGGGGAGCGACCCCACGCCCACGACGAAGCCCAGATCAGCAGCGCCATCGGGCGCGGGAGCGGGCTCCTGCCCACCGGTCTTCGAGGGGCCCGGTGTCGTGATGCTCCCACTGGCCGCGCTCACGAGTCGGTCGTGGGCAGGCTGATGGTGACGTGGGCTCCGGCGCCGTTGCCGGGGCTGCCAGCGGTCAGTGTGCCGTGTTGGGCCTCGATGAGGGCCCGGGCCACGGTCAGCCCGATCCCGTAGCCGGTCGGGTTCCCGCGCGCGGGGTCCGCGCGGTAGAACCGTTGGAAGAGCCGCTCGGCATCGTTGGGGTCGAAGCCTGACCCGGTGTCGGTGACGGTGATGTCCGCGGTGGCACCGCGGCGTGCTGCCGTGATGGTGACGTCGTCGCCGTCTTTACAGTGGTGCAGGCTGTTGGTAAGGAGCTCGTCGAGGACTTCGCCCAATCGGTCGGGGTCGGACCAGGACGTTCAGCGGTGGTCCTGCGGGGGCGTGAAGGGTGACCCCGGCGCGGGCGTATCTGGCTGCTGAGGCGGTCGCTGCGGCTCGTGCCGCTTCTACTGCGTCGATGGTGGTGATGGTGAGGCGAAAGGCGCGTTCTTCGGCGCGGGACACAGATCCGAGGTCGTCGATGAGGCGGGACAGTCGTTGCGACTGGTCGGACAGGGTGGCCAGGGTGTCGTCGTCGGCGGGGAGGACGCGGTCGGCGATGGCTTCGACGGTGGCCTGGATCGACGCGGTCGGGGTGCGCAGTTCGTGGGCCAGGTCGGCGATCAGCTGGATCCTCGAGCGTTCGGTGTCCTCGAGGCGCTGCGCCAGGAGGTTGACCGATTCGGTCAGCGCGGCCAGTTCCGGGCCCATCTGGGGTTGTTCGACGCGGGCGGTGTAGTCCCCGGCGGCCAGACGCCTGGTTGTGTTGGCGGTCATCGCGATGGGGTCGGTGAGCCGGCGGGCCACCAGAAGAGATCCAGCCGCGGCTACTGCCAACGCGGCCAGGACCCCGGCCCCGGTGGAGGCCAGCGCCGACACGGCGAACGCCTCCTCCACGTGATCGGATACATCCGAGTCCGCCAACACCCCGGCCTGATCCAGGTGCCAGTGGAACACCGTCGGGGCGAGCAGCAGGGACACGACCAGCAGGGTGCCCGCGCCTGCCAGCACCACCAGGACCATCGCCCAGAACACCCGCGTGGCCAGCCGGGGCCCGGCCCCCTTGGGGGGTGCCGTCTCGGCTGGGGTGCTCATCGGGGTCCCATCCGGTACCCGACGCCACGCACGGTCCAGATGTAGCGCGGTGCCGCGGGGTCGTCGCCGAGCTTGGCCCGGATGTGGGCGATGTGCACGTCGACGAGATGGTCATCGCCGAACCAGCCCGCCCCCCACACGTCAGCCACCAGCGCCCGTCGTGAGAAGACACGGCGCGGCTCGGAACTCAGAACTTCGAGGATGTCGAACTCGGTGCGGGTCAGCTCGACGATCCCCCCCGCGAGGGTCACCTCGCGGGCCTCCGGGTCGATGGTGAGGTCACCGAACCGACTGACTCCGACGTTACCGGAGGTGGACTCCGTGCGTGGGCGGCGCAGCATCGCCCGGACCCGGGCGACCAGTTCCCTGGGGCTGAACGGTTTGGTCAGGTAGTCATCGGCGCCTACCGAGAGCCCGATCAGCTTGTCGATCTCCTCGGCGCGGGCCGTGAGGATGATGATGTACGCATCGGAGAAGGTTCGCACCTGACGGCACACCTCGACCCCATCGATGCCGGGCAGTCCCAGGTCCAGGACGATCACAGCCGGGCCCGGCTCGCGGGCCAACTCAACGGCCGTCAGGCCGTCGGCGGCTTCGGAGACCTCGAACCCCTCCCGCTGCAGGTAGCCCACGACCACTCGGCGGATCGGCGCCTCATCCTCGACCACCAGGACACGCACTGGCGTTCCGCCGCCGGCTGGGGACGTCATGGGTCAGGAGTCAGTGGCGGTTGGCGATGGTTGGGCCGCGGCCCACCAGCCCACCTGGCCGGTGTCGTCGTTGACGATGATCGTTCCCACGCTGCGTCCATCCTTGGTCAGGGTGAACCGGTAGCCCATCGGCATCTGCACCCCGGAGCCCACGGTGGATCCGGGCTGGTTGGCAGCGGCCCACGCCTCGGCGGCTGTCCTGGCCTGGTCCGTGGTGATGCTCGGAGAGTCCTGATCGTTCCAGCCCCGCATCATCTCCCCACCCCCGCGGCCTTGGCCCATCATCCCGCCGCCGGCCAGACCCTGCCGCCAACCATCCGGGCTGGACGCCTGGGCAGCGTTGTTCAGGTACCACCCGTTGCCGGGGGCCATCCAGGTCATCGCCGCGCCGACCGAGACGACCAACGCCAGGACCGCCACGACCAGGGCGATCACGTAACCGCGCCGCTGCCCGCTCATGAGGGCTTGCGCATCTCGGTCAGTGCTGTGCGGCGGGTGCGATACGTGGTCTCATCGATCTCCCCCATGGCGAACAACCGATCGAGCACCTGCTCCGGGGACTCCATCGGGCCAGCTCCGGTGGTCGAGGTGGTGCGCTGGTTGGCCCCGGAGCCGGGTAGCAGCTTGATGACCAGCCAGATGATCAACCCGATCAGGGCGATCCAGAACAACCCCATGAACATCCACATGAACGGCCCCGCACCGCCCATCCCCGACCCATACCAACCCATCATGGTCATGCCTTCCTGCGAGCCTTCCGCCCGGGAACTCCCGGTCGATGTATCCATCATGTCCGGGCGACATGAAGGTCCCGCCGCAGGATTCATTGAGGTTTCATGAAGATTCGGGCCGCCGGGTCGCACCCCCCGACGTGGGAATCGGCCCAAGGCCACCGGACCAGGATCGAGCGCAGGCCACCACGAGCGAACCCCGCTACCTCGACGGACCCAGCTCGCTCGACCACCCCGCGTACCGGCGCGCCAGTCACCGCAGGCCAACGGCCAGCATTGCGG
>CAVOXI010000003.1:0-360834 GCA_963700395.1 uncultured Actinomycetes bacterium
CCACCCACCCCCCGAACCCCCATCTGGACTCCCCCCGTCCTCGAACACCTGTTCGAAATCCTATCAGGAGTGGCCGACATGACCAAGCCGCGAGACCAACCTGTGGACGGCCCGCAAGCCCCCGGAATGGTCCCCAACTGCGGGCGAGCAGGCCCCGCTGACCGGCCGGCCGTGCACGCACGATCGGACCGACCCGCGACCCGATCGCATCGAGGGCATGGCACAGGCGGCACCGCCTCACACCACCGGCGGGCGACCCGCCTTCGTCATCGCCCACACTGTCGACCAGTGCATCGGCCGGCGGTCACCCGGATCCATCCGCCACCCCTCGCGGAACCCCTCGCGCCAGGCGCCCCGAGCCGCCTTGTCGCGCACGCGTGCCATCGTGATCGCTGCCCACGTCCCGACATACACCGGGCGGAGCACGGCGGGCAGGTTCCGTCGGGCCAGCAGCACGCGGTTGCGGGCGTTCATGTGCCAGAACTCGGCGTGCCGCCTCGGGTCGATCACCGGATGATGGATGACGATGTCGCCGGCGTACCAGGGCACGTGGCCGGTGTCCCAGATCCGCCAGCACAGCTCGATGCCCTCGTGGGCGTAGAAGAAGAGCCCCGGCCAGCCGCCCACCTCCTCGAACAGCGACCGCCGGATCGCCACAGCGCCCTCCCACAGCGACGTGGCCGGGCTCGGCTCGGCGGGGTCGCCCGTCCTCAGCCGTGGGACCCAGCGGCCCGGCGCCGGCACGCCGGTCGGGTCCTCCACCCGTGGCTGGATCAGCCCGATCTCCGGCCGCGACGCGAACAGGGCGGCAAAGCGGGCGAGCGTGTCGGGGCTGGCCAGGGCGGCGTCGTCATCGAGGAAGAAGAGCAGGTCCCCGGATACCTCGGGCACGCCCGCGTTGCGGCCGGCGGGGATCCCCACGTTCTCGACCAGTGCGTGCCCTCGAACGCCCTCGGGAAGGTCCACCGGGACCCACCCGTTGCCCACGACCACGATGTCGGTGGTCACTGCCTCCTGCGCCAGCACGGACTCCAGCCCCCGCCGCAGGTCGGCGGGACGCTGCCCCATCGTGAGGACGACGACGCCGAAGTGCGGCAGGTCAGCGGCGCTCACGCCGGGCTCCTCAACTTGGTCGACGACAGGATGGCCATCACGTGACCGATCACCGTGGGCACGGCGAGCACCAGCATGGCGAGCACCAGGACCCGCGTGACCTCGAGACCGCCCCCGAGCAGGACGTCACCCACAGCCGCGAGGAAGGCGAGGATCGTCATCTCGACCGAGTGGAAGATGCGGTTGAACGGGAAGTACCGGACCAGGCCCCGCACTCGGGCAAGGCCCGCGCGTGCCGGTGTCCCCACCCCCTCGACGTCCTCGAGCCGGGGTAGGCCCGCGAACGCCCGCGAGACGTGGACCATGTCGTTCAGGGCCTTGTTGAACATGATGAGGATCGCCAGCAGCGCACCGGCCCACGCGTACCCGCCCGGGTCGGTCACGGAGAAGTCGCCGCCCGCCGCGCGGATGCCCAGGCACACCGGGATCACGGACTCAGCCGTGTAGTGCCCGATCTTGTCCAGGAAGGTACCTGCCGGCGAGAACGTGCCGCGCCATCGGGCGACCTCACCGTCGCAGCAGTCCCAGAGCATCTGCATCTGGCCCAGCAGCAGCGCGAGCATCGCGCCCGGGATCCCCGGGATCAGCAGCGCCAGGCCCGCCGAGGCACCCGTCGCGATCATGAACCACGTGACGGTGTTCGCCGAGATGCCCGTGCGCAGCAGGAGACGAGTCAGGTAGGGAGAGATGTCGCGCAGGTAGACGTCGGCGACCCAGTGCTCGGAGTTCTTCCGCCCGCGGACGGCTGGGGGCTGGGTGACCGCCCGCAGCTGAGCGATCGTGGGCCGCTCCGGCCGCTCGGCTCTCCCCCGCTGCGCTCCTGCTCGGGTGCGGGCCGCTCGAGCCGCTCGCGGGGCTCCGGGGGCTCCGGCCCCGCACCGGGCTCTGGCAGATCAGGCATGGGCCACATCCTTGCGTGTCATCGACCGGACCCACTGCACGGACGCGACCACCACGAACAGGATCCCGAGCGCCACGCTCCCCCAGGCGAGCAACCCCGTCAGGACAGCCGACCCCAGCGCGGCAGCCACGAGCACGAGGATCGTGCGGCCATCCCACCCGAGCCCGGCCATCACCAGCCAGCGGGGTGGAGCGGAGCCGCCCAGTGCTCGGTAGAGGGTGTCGTAGTGGTGGAACGCGACCACGAAGGCCCAGGCGAACAGCCACGCGCCCTCAGCGGGCACGATCAGAGCCACAGCCAGCCCACACGATCCCAAGCTCGATGACGCGCATCCCGGCGGGCAGCGCCCAGCCGAATGCATGGGCCAGCGGCTGGCGGCCGGCGAACGCCCGGTCCCAGAGCGGCTGGCCGATCGGCCCCAGGTCCAGCTGCGGCTCGAGCAGCCAGGCCCCACTGCGATCCGGGGGCTGACGCCACGTGCGAGCCCGCAGGATCCGGCCAACGGTCGTGTACGCGAGCGCGAGGAGGCCGAGGCCGAGCATCAGCCACAGCGTCCAGCGGGGCCCGATCGTGATCGCCCCCACCGACAGCACCAGCCAGCGCTCGCCGATCGGCATGTGCAGCACCTTCTTGCCCCACCGCACGCGGCTGTTGAGGTTGAGCTGGGCGGACAGCTCGAGGGTCGCGCCGGACCCCGCCGCGCCGCCGTCACCCGGGTCCTCGATCGGCCGGGCCGCGACCCACGACTCCCGGATCCGCTGCACCCGCGAGAAGTCGTAGTCCCCCACGTGGCGGACGGTCTGCATGATCATCACCAGGGCGGCCAGAAGCCAGATGTCGTGACCGGTCCGCATCGAGCCGGCGGCCAGCCCGGCGTAGGCGGCGTACTCCTTGATGCGGTCGGTCGACGCATCGATCCACGCCCCGAGGTCGGAGAACGAGCGGGTGAACCGCGCGACCTCACCGTCCACGCAGTCGATGATCAGCGAGGCCTGCATGAGCACGGCACCGGCGAGCAGGCCCCACCAGGAACCCGTCGCGAACGACAGAGCAGCGACCAGCCCGACCCCGAGGGAGAAGACCGAGACCTGGTTGGGCGTGAGGTGAAGGCGCAGCGCGAGCGCGGTCAGCGGCTTGGACGCCCTGCGCAGGACGAACGTCGAGTAGAAGCCGTCGTCGGGGCGGTTCGCACGTTCGAGCAGGACCCGGGCCTCGTCGATCCCGGCCAGCTCCTGTTGGGCAGCAACGCGCTCCTCAGGGGTGCCGCCGCGCAGCACCGGGCCGACGGACGTCACTGCTGCCATGGCGACCTGCGCACGCACGAGCGCAACGAGGGCGACGTCGATCGGATCCGCACGCCAGCCGTGGGCCCTCGCGGCAGCGGCAGCTCCGATCAGGGCCGCGGTCGCAGCCGGGACGTCGCGGGCATCGATGACCAGCGCCCCCAGCGACTCCGCATTGGGCGCACTCACGTCATGCACCGCGGACCCTGCACTCGCGATCCGCTTCTGGGCCACGCGCACCGGGGCGGCGGCCCCCGATGCGCCGGTCGCGACAGTCACCCGATCCCCGTCAGGTGGCCAGGCCCCGCCGCCGATCTCGTGGTCATCGTGCACAAGGTCATCGCGGTCGCCGGCCGGATTCCCCCCCGCTGGGCCGACCTCGCCCACCAACGCACCGGACCTCACCGCCGGGTCGTCCACCAGCTGCCCGAGCGAGGCGTCGGCCACGATCAGGTCGGCATCCACGATCAGGGTCCGCCCTGACAGCCCATCGGCCAGGGCGCTGAGCTGGCTGGGGCAGTCGCCGTCCGCGATCACCACGGCATCGGGGACTCCGAGGCGGGCGAGTCGCTGAACCACAACCGCCACGGCATCCGGCCCAGCGGCACCGGGGCGGACGAGCGCCCTCACGCCTCGAGCTCGCGCAGTCCGGGAGGCGAGGTCAGGAAGCCGGTGCCCCACGCGCCGTGCATGGTGGCGTACACCAGCGGCAACCGGACGCGCGCCGCCCGAGGCAGGCCGCGACCCGCCACCACCGCCCCCGCCGTGATCAGGGCGACGTAGCCCACGGGTGCGAGCCATCCGATGCGCAGGGCGCGCGGACCCATGGTGGACCCGACCAGCCCCGCGGCGGTTCCCGCAACGACGCCGACGACCGCCACAGGAGGGGCGAAGTAGCGCAGCGCCGAGGTTCGCGACGCAGTCTCCGGGTGCCGGCGCATGACCTCGCGGCGCCACCGGCCGTAGTGGAAGTACTGGTCGGCCAGCGAGGACGGCATCCGGCCGCGGGCGGTAGGTGACCACCAGGGCAGGGTTGAACCACACGAGGCCGCCGGTCTCGCGGATCCGGTGGTTCATCTCCCAGTCCTGGGCACGCAGGAAGGTCTCGTCGTAGCCGCCGACGCGCTGCAGGGCGGACTTGCGGAAGCACCCGAGGTAGACCGTCTCGGCCTCCCCCTCCCCACCGCCGACATGGAACGGAGCGGCGCCGACGCCCATGGGCGTCGTCATCGCCCGGGCCACCGCCTGCTCGAACGGGCTCTCCCCCTCGGCCTGCATGATCCCGCCGACGTTGTCCGCGCCGGTGCGCGCCAGCGTCTCCACGGCCGTCGACACGTAGTTGCCAGGCAGGATCGCGTGACCATCGACCCGGATGACGACCTCGTAGCGCGAGGCGTGGACGGCGGCGTTGAGCCCCGAGGGCGTATGGCCGGTCGGGTTGGGCACCAGGACGATCCGGTCGTCGACCGCGGAGAGGCGACGGGCCACCTCATCGGTCCGATCGCTCGAGGGCCCGAGTGCCAGCACGATCTCGAGCGGGCCCTGCCAGTCCTGGGTGAGGATTCCGGTGACCGCGTGGGCCAGGTGCCGCTCCTCGTTGAGCACGGGCATGACCACGGAGACGCCATCCGGCCACGCTGACGCTGTGGGTTCGGCCATGTCGGCGACGCTATCGGAGCCCAGCCCCGGAGGCGAGACTCAGGGTGCCGTGGCGAGGTGCGGGCGTGGCTCGGCCGCCCCGTCGGACGTCCCCCGAATCCCCCGAGTCGCCCTGGGCCGACGCGGGCGGAACGCATGGAACGTCGCGAACCGGGTAGGGCTCGTGCAGTGGGCGGCACAGCCCGCTGGCAGCCCGTCCCGCTCGCACCCGTCCAGCAGGAGGCCTCGGATGGCACAGGTCCTGATCCAGCACACTGTCGGCGACTTCGCGGCGTGGAAGGAGATGTTCGACTCGGACCCGCTGGATCGCCGGGGCAGTGGCGTCCGCCGGTACACAGTGCTGCGCAGCGCGTCGGATCCGAACCAGGTCGTGATCGACCTGGAGCTCGACACGGTGGAGCAGGCCGAGGCCATGCGGGCCCGCCTGCTGGACCTGTGGGCTGGGCCGGCCTCGCGCATGCTCCGGGAGGCTGGAGCAACGGTCCTTGAGGTGGTCGAATCGGTGGAGCTCTGACCGTCGGGACGTGCCGCCGGGACGTGCAGGAGCGTCGCTCGGGAGCGTCGCCCGTGAGACGGGCAGGCGGTCGATCAGGCCGTCTCGGACACACCCACAGGAGGGGGACGTGAGCACGCAGGGATGGCGGGACTTCCTCGCCGCAGAGGGCCTCGGGGACTGGGTGGTGCTGCACGGCGGTGCGGTGGCAGTGTTCCGCGTCGAGTCGCTGGTCGAGGCGGCGGAGCTCGCACAGGCGGTCGCCGGCGTCGTGGGACTCGACGACTCATGGACGCTGCTGACCATCGCCGACCGCCAGCTCACGGTGCGGTTGGCCCGCGGCGTCGAGAAGTTGGAGCAACGCCACATCCACGTTGCCCGAGCCGTCTCCGCGGTGGCCCGCCGGCACGGGATCGATGCTGATCGAGCCCAGGCGCAGGAGGTCCAGATCGCCGTGGCAGCGCTGCCGGACATGGTGGACGTCGGCTTCTGGCGCACCGTCCTCGGATATGTCGACTTGGCGCCCGACAATGCGGCGGACCCGCTCGGGCACGGCTCGACCGTCTGGATGCAGGACCTCGACCCGGCCAAGCCACTGCGCCACGCAATGCACGTCGACGTCTCCGTTGCCCGCGAGCACATCGAGGGACGCGTGGCCGCAGCGCTCGCCGCGGGCGGCCGGATCGTGGAGGACTCCGCCGCCCCAGAGGCGTGGATCCTCGCTGACCGCGCTGGGAACCGGGTATGCGTGGCGGCGTGGCCTGATGGCGCCTCCCGTTCGGACACCGCGGAAGCGGCCACGTGACGCAGGCGACGTGGGGCGCCGATCAACAGGCACGCAGGGATCGGCGCCTCGTCCCGGGAAGGGCCGGAGTCGTTGACGTTGCGTTGCACCGACCGACGGGAAGCCCGCGCCCTACTTCAGGAGCTGCCGTGCCATCACCATGCGCTGGATCTGGTTGGTCCCCTCGTAGATCTGGGTGATCTTCGCGTCGCGCATGTAGCGCTCCACCGGGTTGTCGCGCACGTACCCGGCGCCACCGAAGACCTGGACGGCGTCGGTCGTGACCTCCATCGCGATGTCCGACGCGTAGCACTTCGCGGCAGCGCCGAAGAACGTGAGGTCCGACGCCCCGCGCTCGCTGCGCGCAGCGGCCGAGTAGGTGAGCGCCCGTGGCGGCCTCCACCTTCATCGCCATGTCGGCCAGCAGGAACTGCACGCCCTGGAAGGCCCCGATGTTCTTGCCGAACTGCTTGCGCTCCTGCGCGTAGGCGATCGACGCATCCAGTGCGCCCTGAGCGATGCCCAGCGCCTGGGCGCCGATGGTCACGCGGGTGTGGTCCAGGGTGCGCATGGCGGTCTGGAAGCCGGTGCCGGGCTCCCCCACGATCCGGTCGGCGGGGATCCAGCAGTTGTCGAACAGGATCTCCCGGGTCGGCGACCCGTGTATGCCGAGCTTGCGCTCCGGGGCGCCGAGGGCGAATCCGGGATCGTCGGCGTGGACGACGAAGGCCGAGATGCCCTTGGGGCCGATGCCGGGCTCGGTCACCGCCATCACCGTGTAGTACTTCGAGATCCCGGCGTTGCTGATCCACGACTTCTGCCCGTTGAGGACCCACCCGCCGTCGCCCGCCGCAGCGCGGCACGTCATCGATCCGGCGTCCGAGCCGGCCTCACGCTCGGACAGGGCGTAGGAGAACATCGCCTCCCCGCTGGCCACCTCGGGCAGGTACCGGGACAGCAGCTCCTCCGACGCCCCGACCAGCAGCGGCATCGTGCCCAGCTTGTTGACAGCCGGGATCAACGAGCTCGAGGCGCATACGCGCGCCACCTCCTCGATGACCAGGCACGCGGCCAGCGCGTCGCCGCCCTGCCCGCCGAACCGCTCGGGGATGTGGATCGCGTGGAACTCGTTGGCGCGAAGGGCCTCGTAGACGTCCCAGGGGAACTCACCGGTCTCATCGATCTCGGCTGCCCGAGGGGCGATCTTGTCCTCGGCCAGCTCGCGGACGGCCGCGCGGAGCATCGCGTGCTCCTCAGGAAGGGTGAATGCGTCGAAACCGGGGTTGGGGGTGAGTGCCATGAGCCTCAGGCTACGCGCGCCCGAGGAGCCGCTCCGCGTCGGGCAGCCACTTGATCGCGAGCAGCCGGATCGACCGCCAGTGGGGCTATCCACGCCGCGCTTCGCGGGCCAGCCCGCCCCGGGCTCACCTTCCTCCCACCGGTCGCGGTGGCCTTGTGCTGACGATTCCGACCTTCTTACGGTCGGAATCGTCAGCACAAGCAGTGGCACGAGCGCCGCACCCTCCGGAACACGCTCTCGCGGGCCCCTGGGGCGGCCATTAGGCTGGCCCGCGTGAGCGAGCCCCTGAGGATCACCGTCATCGGCACCGGCTACCTCGGTGCCACTCACGCCGCAGCGATGGCCGCGTCCGGCTACGACGTCCTCGGGGTGGATGTGGACGCCGACAAGGTCGCTGCACTGGCCCGCGGCGAGGTCCCGTTCTACGAGCCCGGCCTGTCCGAGCTCCTCGAGTCCAACGTCACGGCCGGTCGGCTGCGCTTCACCACGGACTTCGCCGAGGCCGCGGACTTCGGCGACCTGCACTTCATCGGGGTGGGCACCCCACAGCACCCGCGCACCAACGCGGCCGACCTGAGCCAGATCGACGCCGCGATCGGCTCCCTGGCGCCCCGACTGACCCGTCCGTGCACGGTCATCGGCAAGTCCACGGTGCCGGTCGGGACCGCGGACAACGTCCGCGCGCGACTGCACGCCCTGGCCCCTGCCGGAGCGGAGGTCGACCTGGTGTGGAACCCGGAGTTCCTGCGCGAGGGGTTCGCGGTCGCCGACACCCTGACGCCGGACCGCATCGTGATCGGCGTCGCCAACCCGTCTGGGCCCGACGAGCCACCCGGCCGCGACGAGGAGGTCATGCGCCGCGTCTACGCACCGATGATCGAATGGGGCTCGCCCTTCCTGGTCATGGACTACGCCACCTCGGAGCTCGTGAAGGTGGCGGCCAACAGCTTCCTGGCGACCAAGATCTCCTTCATCAACGCGATGGCCGAGGTGTG
Organism: uncultured Actinomycetes bacterium; assembly: GCA_963700395.1. Classification (GTDB taxonomy): domain Bacteria; phylum Actinomycetota; class Actinomycetes; order S36-B12; family CAIYMF01; genus Prado023. The sequence continues at coordinate 8,529 of CAVOXI010000003.1, forward strand.
CGAGGCCACCGGGGCCGACGTGACCCGCCTCGCGGAGGCCATCGGCTACGACGAGCGGATCGGCCCGAAGTTCCTGCGGGCCGGCATCGGGTTCGGCGGCGGCTGCCTGCCCAAGGACATCCGGGCGTTCATGGCCCGTGCGGGCGAGCTCGGCGTGTCAGACGCCCTGAGCTTCCTGCGCGACGTCGACGGGATCAACACGCGCAGGCGCACCTCCACAGTCGCCCTGGCCCGCGAGCTCGTCGGCGGACGCTTCGTCGGCAAGCGGATCGCCGTGCTGGGTGCTGCGTTCAAGCCCGACTCGGACGACGTGCGCGACTCCCCGGCCCTGGACATCGCCGCAGCCATCTACACGGCCGGCGGGGATGTGGTGATCCACGACCCGCAGGCCATCGAGAACGCCCGGTCGGCCTATCCCAAGATGGCCTACGCCTCGGACATCCGTGAGGCCCTCACCGGTGCCGACCTCGTCCTGATCCTCACGGAGTGGCGCGACTACACGCACCTGGACCCGGCCACCGTGGTGGACCTCCCCAACACCCCGTCCGTCCTCGACGGCCGCAACTGCCTCGACATCCCCCGGTGGCGCGCGGCCGGCTGGACGTACCGCGGCCTGGGGCGCCCGAACGCCTGACCCTCTGGATCGCTGTGAACGTTTCCGACCATCGGATGGTCGGAATCGTTCACACCGCCTCGTGCGTCGGGCTCAGCTGCCGAACTCCTCGCGGAGTCGCTCCCCCTTCGCGCGGGCAGCATCCCGCAGCCCTGCCCGGAACGCGTCCATGTCGGGCCACAGCCGCGGCTCCGCCACCCCGAGGATCCGGACGGCCAGCAGGCCGGCGTTGCGCGCCTGACCGATGCCGACGCATGCCACCGGCACCCCCGACGGCATCTGCACGATCGAGAGCAGCGAGTCCATCCCGTCGAGCATGGGCAAGGGCACGGGGACGCCGATGACCGGGATGGACGTCACCGACGCCAGCATCCCCGGCAGGTGCGCGGCGCCCCCGGCGCCGGCGATGATCACCTTCAGCCCGCGCTCGGCGGCCGTCCTGCCGTACTCGATCATGTCCTCGGGCATCCGGTGGGCGGAGACGACGTCCACCTCGTGCGGCACCCCGAAGTCGCGCAGGACCTGGGCGGCGTCGGCCATCACCACCCAGTCGGAGTCCGACCCCATGACGACCCCGACCTCGGCCGGGGACACAAGGCGCTCATTCATCGATCACTCCCGTCAGGTAGTCGGCCGCGTGGTGGGCCCGTGCCAGCAGCGACTCGAGATCGTCGCCGGAGACCGTCACGTGCCCGATCTTGCGCCCGGGCCGGACGTCCTTGCCGTACATGTGGACCTTCAAGCCCGGATCGCGGGCCATCACGTGGCGGTAGGCGGAGTACATGTCCGGGTGCTGCCCGCCCAGCACGTTCACCATCACCGTGTACGGCGCTCGCGCCGCCGGTGACCCCAGCGGCAGGTCCAGCACCGCGCGCAGGTGGTTCTCGAACTGGCTGGTGACGGCACCCTCGATCGACCAGTGGCCGCTGTTGTGGGGGCGCATCGCCAGCTCGTTGACCAGCACGCCGTCGGGGGTGTCGAACAGCTCGACGGCGAGCATCCCGACGACGTCGAGGGCCTCGGCGATCCGCAGCGCGACCTGCTGGGCGGCCAGGGCGTGGTCGTCGGACAGGCCCGGGCACGGCGCGACGACCTCGGTGCAGATCCCGTTGGTCTGGACCGTGCGCACCACGGGGTACACCGCCGCCTGGCCCGACGGCGAGCGGGCCACCTGCGCGGCGAGCTCCCGGGTGAAGGGCACGTACTGCTCAACGAGCCACTCCACGCCCGGCGCCAGGGGGTTGCCCGACCATCACGGACGCGGCCTCGTCCGGGCCCTCGACCACCCAGACCCCGCGACCGTCGTACCCGCCGCGCGACACCTTGAGCACCACGGGCCAGGCGTTCGCCCCGGCGAAGGCCACGACCTCGTCGGCCGACGTCACGACCGCCCACGCCGGGCACGGAACCCCGGCGGCACTGATCGCCGTGCGCATGTGGACCTTGTCCTGGGCGTGCGCCAGCGCCGCAGGCCCAGGGCGCACGGTCAGCCCGGAGTCGACGAGCGCAGCGAGGATCGGCGCCGGGACGTGCTCGTGGTCGAAGGTCACGACGTCACATCCCTGGGCGAACGCCGCGACCGCGACGGGGTCGTCGTGGGCGCCCCACCGGATGTCACCGCCGCCGCGGGCCGCCGACTCCGTCGGGCCCACAGCCAGGACGCGCAGCCCGATGCCGAGGGCCAGCGCCGACTCCTGGGACATCCGCGCCAGCTGCCCGCCGCCGATCATCCCGACGACCGGGAACCCCTGGGCGGGGGTCGGCCCGACCCATCCTGCGGGGCTGGGCTCGGGACTGTGGGGCACGGACAGAACACTATCGGCGCCGGTCGGCACTATCGTGGGCGCGTGTTGGGTCCGGGCGAGTAGGAGCACCGATGTCCACAGCAGGGCCGGATCCCGTTCCGGCGCCCGACGGCCAGGCCGTGCGTGCCCTGGTCGAGGAGTGGGGCCTGACCTCCAGCTCCGCGCGCCAACCGGTCGGCAACTACATCAGGGAGCTGTGGACCCGCCGGGACTTCATCGTCGCGATGGGTACCGGGCGCAAGAGCGCCCAGTACCGCGACACCTCGCTGGGCCGCCTCTGGCAGGTGCTCGGTCCGATCCTGAACGCCATCGTCTACTACTTCATCTTCGGGGTGCTGCTGCAGACGAGCAGGGGCGTGGAGAACTACCCAGCGTTCCTGATCATCGGGGTGTTCACCTTCACCTACACCCAGCGGGTGGTGACCGGCGGGACGAAGGCGATCGCCAACAACCGCAGCATCATCCGGGCCATCCACTTCCCGCGTGCCGTCATGCCGCTGTCGGTGATCGTGCAGGAGGTGCAGCAGCAGCTCGTCTCCCTGGGGGTGCTGGCTGTCATCGTCCTGCTCACCGGGGAGCCCGTGACCTGGCTCTGGCTGGGCGTGATCCCCGCCGTCCTCCTGCAGACGGTCTTCAACGTCGGCCTCTGCATGCTGGTGGCCCGGTGGACCGCGGCGAGCCGGGACGTCGCCCAGCTCGTGCCGTTCGTCATGCAGACCTGGCGCTACCTGTCGGGTGTCATGTTCAGCATCCCCGTCTTCACGGCCGACCTCGCACCCTGGGTCGAGAAGGTGATGTACCTCAACCCCATGACCGAGTACATCGAGCTCATGCGCGGCTCGCTGCTGACCGGGTACTCCACGCCGGGGTACCTCTGGGCCTTCGCGGCGGCCTGGGCGCTGGTCACGCTGGTCGTCGGGTTCTTCGCCTTCTACCGGGCCGAGGAGTCGTACTCCCGTGGCTGAGCGACCCGCCGCCCTCGCGCTCGAGGGCCAGGCCCCCACGGTGGTCTGCGACAACCTGCACGTCGTGTACCGCGTCGTCGGCCAGAGCGGCGCCGGATCGGCGGCACAGGCACTGCGCCGCCTGGTCAAGGGACAGGCCGGGGGGACCGTCTTCAAGAAGGTCCACGCCGTCCGCGGGGTGTCGATGGTGGCCCGGGAGGGCGATGCGATCGCCCTCATCGGTCGCAACGGATCGGGCAAGTCGACCCTCCTGCGGGCCATCGCCGGGCTGCTGCCCCCGGAGGAGGGGCACGTCTACACGTCGGGGCGTCCGACCCTCCTGGGCGTCAACGCCGCCCTGATGCGCGACCTCCCCGGCGAGGACAACATCCTGCTGGGCTGCATGGCGATGGGCATGACCCGTCAGGAGGCACTGGCCCGGCGCGACTGGATCGCCGAGTTCGCCGACCTCGGGGAGTTCCTGAGCATGCCGATGAACGCCTACTCCTCGGGCATGGCGGCCAGGCTCCGGTTCGCGATCGCCGCCTCGACCAGCCACGAGATCCTCATGATCGACGAGGCGCTGGCCACCGGCGACGCCGAGTTCCGGGTCCGCAGCGAGAAGCGGATCATGGAGCTGCGCGAGGACGCGGGGACCGTGTTCCTGGTCTCCCACTCGCTGGGCACCGTCCGGATGACCTGCAACCGGGCGATCTGGCTGGAGAAGGGCCAGGTCGTCATGGACGGCGAGGCCAACGAGGTCGTTGACGCCTACGAGGAGAAGTACGACCCCCAGGCCGAGGCTGAGGAGCGCAAGCGGCTGCGGGCCAAGAAGCGCCGGGATCGGCTGGCGGCCGAGGAGGCAGCGCGCAAGGTTGCCGAGGAGGCCCGTGCCCAGCGCGAGGCAGCGGCCGCGGCCGCGGATGCGGCGGCTGGGGCAGAGGCTGAGACGGGCGGTCCCGTGGGTGGTCAGACCCCGGTGGAGACCCCAACCGGCTCCCCGGCCACCGACGATCAGTGGCGCGCCTGACGGTGCTGGTCACCGGGTAGCGCCGACGACGGCCGATCGTTGTGCTGACGATTCCGACCGTCCTACAGTCGGAATCGTCAGCACAGCGCGTCGGGTCCGGCCGCCACCGCGAGCAGACGGGTCAGGTCACAGCAGACGTTCGCCCGTCAGGGAGCTGTGGATCCGCGGGTTGTGCGGCTGGAACCAGTCACCGCCGGCGGTGTGGATGAGCACACCGGTGACGACGGCGGTCTGCACCTCCTGGTCGGGCATCCCCTCGGCGCCGATCCACTCGAGGAGGTCGCGCAGGTCCTCGTCGATGACCCGCGCCACGACCTGGGTCAGCTCGACCGGCTCCGGGATCTCCCCGTACACCAGCGCCGTGAGGATCCGCTGCCGCAGGAGGCTCATCTCCGGGTCGACCGGGTCGTACCCGAGGTGCAGGCGGCTGGTGAGCAGCTCGTCGCGGAAGGCCATCAGGGCCCCGCACGTGCGCGACGACACCTCCTGGTGCTCACGACGCAGGTAGCCGAACGTCCCGGCGGCGTCCACCCCGATGTGCGCCGCAGCGACCACGACGTAGCGCAGCGGCTCACCGGGCTCCCGCGGCGCGTGGCTGGCGACGGCCGCGATGCCGGTGCGCCCGACCGTCAGGAGCCCGCCCAGGGACCCGAGCTGGAATGCTGAGCCCCACACGGACTCGAGCTGGGCGACGAAGGGGAAGCACACCTCGTCGCGGCAGACGCCCACGGCCAGCAGCGCGGTCGAGGCGTCGAACCCTGCGCGGAAGCACTGCGCCCGCCAGGTCCCCACGAACTCGGCCGCCGGGACAGCCCCCGGGAACTCGTCGGTGATCTGCCTGGCCAGGGACCGGGTGGGCATGGAGGTCTCAGCTGGTGCGGTCCACGGAGATGGTGAAGGCAGCGCGGAACGTCTTGCCGCGGGGGACGACCTCCATCGGGTCCTGGCCGGAGAACGGGTCGCTGGCCGCGGTCATCGGCTCGATGCAGATGTGGTCACGGTGCGGCGGCCCGTAGAGGATCGCCCAGTCGTAGCCCATGTCGAACCGGATCGACATTCGCCGGCCGTTGCCGCGGATGTAGGCGGTCGTACCGTTCTCGACATCGGCGTACAGGTCGTCCAGCGCGCGATCACCGAGCTTGCCGATGATCGGCTCGACGACCTCACGGGTACCCGTCGGCAGCTTCGTGGAGTCCAGGGGGCAGCGACGGGTGAAGGGGATGTACACGTCCCACTCGCTGCGCTCGCAGGCCCGGGATCGACAGGTAGGGGTGCCAGCCGAACGCGATCGGCACCTCGTCCTGGCCGGTGGCGATGATCGCCGTGCTGAAGGTCAGCGAGGTGGCCCGCAGGGTCGCCTTGAGCTCGATGTGGTGCTCGAACGGGAAGGCGGCGAAGTCGATCCGCTTCTGGTCGAACACCAGCCGCGCGGTGATCCACGCCTCGTCGGCAGTCGCCTCGACCTCCACGATGTCCCAGTCGCTGCTGCCCCGCAGCAGGCCATGGATCGGCTGGCCGTACACGTCGAAGCGCAGGTTGGGCGTGTTCGGGTTCACGTCGATGCGCCGCACGCCGCCGCCCTCGTGGACCACGGCGTAGGCCATCCTGCCCAGCCGGTTGGCCCAGGGCGCCAGGATGGGGACGCCGAACGTCCTGCCGGTCTCGATGTACCCGGCCAGGCCGTAGCGCTGGCCGAGCATCTCCTCGCCGTCGTGGGTCATCGAGTTGCAGACCATGCCGGCCTTCGGCACGAACGACGCCGTGACGTTGGCCGGCGAGATCAGGGTGATGACCTCGAGCTCAGGGAACTCCGGATGCGGACCTCGGGTGATCTCATACACGTCGATGAGCCTATTGCGCGCAGGCCTCCGAGCACACCCCCAGCCGGCGGGTCAGTCGACGGGCATGCCGAGGTCACGGGCGATGAGCATCCGCTGGACCTCCGATGTGCCCTCGCCGATCTCGAGGATCTTGGCGTCCCGGTAGAACCTGCCCACAGCCGAGTCGACCATGAACCCGTACCCGCCGTGGACCTGGGTGGCGGCCCGCGCGTTGTCCATCGCAGCCTCCGACGAGTACAGCTTGGCGATGCTGGCCTCGCGGGCGAACGGCAGGCCTTCGTGCATGAGCCCGGCCGCCTGCCTCCAGGCCAGCCGCGACAGGTGCGCCCGGACCTCCATGTCGGCGACCATGAACTGGATGGCCTGACGGCCGGCGATCGGCTGGCCGAAGGACTCCCGCGTCGCGGCGTACGCCAGCGACTCGTCCACGCAGCCCTGGGCCAGGCCGGTGGCCAGCGCAGCGATCGCGACCCGACCCTCGGCGAGGATCGACAGGAACTGCGCGTAGCCGCGACCGCGGACCCCGACCAGGTTGGCCAGCGGCACGCGCACGTCGGTGAAGGCCAGCTCGTGGGTGTCCGAGGAGTTCCACCCGACCTTCGCGTACCCGGGGGCGACCTCGAAGCCCGGGGTGCCCGACGGGACGAGGATCGCCGAGATCTCCGGGCGCCCGTCCGCCCGGATCCCGGTGACGGCCGTGACCGTGACCAGCCCGGTGATGGCGGTGCCCGAATTGGTGATGAACGACTTGGACCCGTTGATCACCCACTCGTCGCCGTCGACGACCGCGGTCGTGCGCACGCTGCCGGCGTCCGACCCGCTGCCCGACTCGGTCAGGCCGAACGCGCCGAGCATCTCGCCGGCGGCCATCCTCGGCAGCCAGGTGGCCTTCTGCTCCTGGGTGCCGAAGCGCAGGATCGGCATGGCACCCAGGGACACACCGGCCTCGAGGGTGATCGCGATGGAGGAGTCCACCCTGGCCAGCTCCTCGATGGCGACGCACAGCGCCACGTAGTCCCCACCCATGCCGCCGAACTCCTCGGGGATGGGCAGGCCGAACAGCCCCATCTCGCCCATCCGCCGCACGAGCGCCAGGGGGAACTCGCCACGTCGGTAGTACCCGCCGATGACCGGGGCCACCTCGTCATGGGCGAAGCGGGCGACCACCTCACGCAGTTCGTCGTGCTCGGGGGAGAGATCGAGATCCATGGGTGCCTCCTGGCGTGGGGTGCGTGCTCCCACGGTATTGGATGCGGGTGAGACACTTCACACGGCCGGGCAGGTGTGCACAGTGCGGGACGGGGTACTCATCACGCATGGCGCAGGCAGAGGCTCAGGCGGACGCACAGTCACAGGTGGTGGGATCGACCGTGGACGTTCAGGCACGGCGCCGGGTCAGCGGTGCCGCGCGACGGCTGGGCAGCGAGGTCGCCAAGTTCGGGACCGTCGGAGCCATCGCCTTCGTCATCGACGTGGGCCTGTTCAACATCCTGCGCGCCGGCGTCCTCTCGGACAGCCCACTGACCGCCAAGACCATCAGCGTGATCGTCGCCACGACCTTCGCGTTCGTCGCCAACCGGAACTGGACGTACGGCGACCGCGCGCGGACCGGGTACGGCCGCGAGTCGGCGCTGTTCTTCGCCACGAACGCCGTTGCCCTGCTCATCTCCTGGGGCTGCCTGGCCTTCACGCACTACCTGCTCGGCCTGGACAGCCAGCTCGCCGACAACATCAGCGGCAACGTCATCGCCGTCGGCCTGGGCACGCTCTTCCGGTTCTGGGTGTACCGCACGTGGGTCTTCCCGACCGAGGTCGCCGTCGGCGACTCCAACGCAGGACCCCACCACCTGATCCCCTGACCGGGGCCCGCCTGGCAGCACCGGGAGCACCGCGAGCACCGGGCACCGCGAGCAGCCTGGCACCGCCGGGCTCGGCCGGCGCCGTGCCTGCCTCAGAGGGGCCCGCCGCCCTCCGCCGTCCGGCGCCGCGGCGTGACCGCCGTCGCCCGGACCAGCCCCATCCCGCGCAGAGGGCGTGGGGCCAGGTGCCTCAGGACGTAGTCCTCCGAGTCGGCCAGGGCTGCCGCCGTGGCCGCGTCGATGAGCGTCGAACGGGGTCGGGCGATGGCTGTCAGGCGGCTGGCGAGGTTGACCGTGCCACCGTAGAAGTCGCCCATCCGCGAGATGAGGCGCCCGGTGGCCAGCCCGATCCGCAGGGTCAGGGCCTCGTGGCCGGGGGCGGTCAGCCGGTGCATGTCCGTGGCGATGTCCACCGCATCCTGCGCTGTGCCCGCGACGAACATGACCTCGTCACCCAGGGTCTTGACCAGCCGTCCTCCCCGCCCGGCGACGATGTCGGCCGCACCGGACTCGAAGGCCTGCACCATCTGCGCGAGGTCCTCATCGGCCATCACCCTGGTCAGCCGCGTGAAGCCGGCGATGTCCGCGAAGCCCACAGTGGCCTGCGACGGCTCGGCCGAAGCCTCGGACTCGTCCACCGCGAAGCTCAGCCCCCGCCCGATGGCCGCTGCCAGGTGGCGTCGCCAGGCGTGGACGAGCAGGGACTCGAGCCCGGGCATGACGTCGGCCATCCCGTCGCCGACCGCCTCGAGGTCCAGCGGGGCCTCGGACTCGGACAGGACCCGGGCCATGGTGTCGACCTGCCAGTCGGCCAGCCGGGAGACGGTCTGCCCCAGGCTGCGCACGACCTCGATCGTGGTCGCCTCATCGAGGATCCCGTTGGTGACCCAGCCCGTGAGCAGGCACAGGGACTCGACATCGGTCGAGGTGAAGGCCGGAGCGGTGCCCACGTCGGGGAAGCCCATGGCCCGCCAGTAGGGGCGAGCCTGGTCGACGGTCAGCCCTGCGGCCGTCGCAGCCTCCTCGCGGGTGAACACGGTCGGGTCGCCGAGCACGAGCTGGGAGATCCGCTCGATCTGCTGCTCCCGCGGACGCGGCCCTGACCTGTCGGCAGGCGCGGCATCGGCGGGCCCGACCATGTCAGTGCGTGGGCGCGTGGGTCACGTCACCGACCACGACGGCGACCTGGCCGCCCTCGGAGTCCACGAGCAGGGCGCCCGTCGGGCTGATGCCGGCGCCCGTCCCGACCAGGTCCCCGGCGCCCGGCCGGACCACGCTCAGGGGGGCGCCCAGGGAGATGCAGCGCTCCCGGTAGGACTCCAGGAGCCGATCCAGGGACTCGGTGTCGGTGCCGACCGCGTCCCACGCCGTGAACCAGTGCTCGATCCGCGACAGCGCACGTCCGACCAGCTTGGCCCGCCGGGGACGCTGCACGCCGGCCAGGGTCAGCGAGGTGGCGCTCGGGACCGGCAGGTCGGACTCGGCGAGGTCGACGTTGAGCCCCACGCCCAGGACGATCGCCCCGGTCTGCGCATCACGCTCCGCGAGGATCCCGCCCACCTTGCCACCGTGGCCGCTCGGCGCGTCCTCGTCGCGGATCACGAGGTCGTTCGGCCACTTCAGGGAGACGCACACCCCGGTCACGAACTCGACGGCCTCGCTCACGGCCACGCCCGCGAGCAGCGGCAGGACCCCCCACTCATGGTCGGGGCCGGTCGGGTGCAGGACGACCGAGAACATCGCCGAGGTGCCCGCGGGCGCCTCCCAGCTGCGGTCCAGGCGCCCGCGTCCGGCTGTCTGCAGGTCGGTGACGAGCACGACGCCCGACGGGCAGCCCGCCCCCGCCAGTGCGACGCCGACGGAGTTCGTGGACGCGATCTCGGAGAACACCGTGACACTGCGCCACGAGCCACCGCCCTTGCGGATCGACTTCACGACGGCGGCCGTCCCGAGGTCCACCGGCCACTGGTCCACGTAGGCGACGCCCGAGGACCGGGGCCGCCCGTCAGGACCGGGGACGAGCAGGGCGGGAGTGGGGGCGACCGGCCCCGGAGTGGTCTCAGACACAGGGATAAGGTACTTCACGGGAGAGCTTCGCGGAGAGGGATGAGATGAGCGCCAGCGCACCTGAGCCGGGCACGCCTGAGGGCAATGCTGACCTGACCACCACCGCGGGCAAGCTCGCCGACCTCGAGCAGCGCCGGCACGAGGCCGTCCTGGCCGGGAAGGCCAAGCGGGTCGAGAAGCAGCACGCCAAGGGCAAGATGACCGCGCGGGAGCGGCTGCGCCACTTCCTGGACGCGGACTCCTTCGTGGAGCTCGACGACCTCGCCCGGCACCGCTCGCACAACTTCGGCGGGCAGAAGAACCGCCCGTACGGCGACGGCGTGGTCACCGGGACCGGCACGATCGACGGCCGGCCGGTCTGCGTGTTCGCCCAGGACTTCACGGTCTTCGGCGGCTCCCTGGGCGAGGTCTTCGGCGAGAAGATCATCAAGGTGATGGACCTCGCGCTCAGGAACGGCTGGCCGATCATCGGGATCAACGACTCCGGTGGGGCCCGCATCCAGGAGGGCGTGGTCTCGCTGGCGATCTACGGCGAGATCTTCCGCCGCAACGTCCACGCCTCGGGCGTCATCCCGCAGATCTCGCTGATCATGGGACCCTGCGCCGGCGGCGCGGTGTACTCCCCGGCCATCACCGACTTCACGGTGATGGTCGACAAGACGTCGCACATGTTCATCACCGGCCCGGACGTCATCAAGACCGTCACCGGCGAGGACGTCGAGTTCGAGGAGCTGGGCGGGGCGCGGACCCACAACACCAAGTCCGGTGTCGCGCACTACATGGGCGAGGACGAGCACGACGCCCTGGCCTACGTGCGGGCCCTCCTGGGCTACCTGCCCGCGAACAACCTCGAGCGGCCCCCCGTGTTCGGCGAGGAGTCCGACCTCACCCCCACCGAGACCGACCTGGCCCTCGACACCCTCATCCCGGACTCCCCCAACCAGCCCTACGACATGCACCGGGCCATCGGGGCGGTCCTCGACGACGAGGAGTTCCTCGAGGTCCAGCCGCTGTTCGCCCCGAACATGCTCGTGGGCTTCGGCCGGGTCGAGGGGCACTCGGTGGGCATCGTGGCCAACCAGCCGATGCAGTTCGCCGGCACCCTGGACATCGACGCCTCGGAGAAGGCCGCGCGCTTCGTCCGCACCTGCGACGCCTTCAACATCCCGGTGATCACGTTCGTCGACGTCCCCGGCTTCCTGCCCGGGACGCACCAGGAGTGGGACGGCATCATCCGCCGTGGCGCCAAGCTGATCTACGCCTACGTCGAGGCCACCGTCCCGAAGGTCACCGTGATCACCCGGAAGGCCTACGGCGGCGCCTACGTCGTCATGGGCTCCAAGCACCTCGGTGGCGACGTCAACATCGCCTGGCCGACCGGTCAGATCGCCGTCATGGGCGCCCAGGGCGCGGTGAGCATCCTGTACCGCAAGGAGTTGGCCACCGCCGAGGACCCCGCGGGCACCCGCGCGGAGCTCGAGGCGGAGTACAACCTGCAGCTGGCCAACCCGTACCTGGCCGGCGAGCGCGGGTACATCGACCGCGTGATCCTGCCGCACGAGACCCGCGCCCAGGTCACCCAGGCGCTGCGGGTCCTGCGCAACAAGCGCGAGACCCTGCCCCCGAAGAAGCACGGGAACATCCCGCTGTGAGCGCCGACGACGGCTCCGAGCCGCGGGGGGACCGACCCCTGCTGCGGATCGTCCGCGGGGACCCCACCCCCGAGGAGCTCGCGGCGCTTGTGGCCGTGCTGGCCGCCGCCTCCGCAGGCGGGCAGGCAGCAGGGCGCCGTGGCGAGTGCCCCTGTCTCCCAGTGGGCTCCCCCGCCGAGGCTGATGCGCCCGGCTGTGGCGCCCACCGGATGGTGGGAGTCGTCGCTACCGAGGTGAGCTGCCACGCCACCGGACTGCCACGGTGAGCACGTCATCCTGCCATTAGGCTGCGGCCGTGATCTCCGATCGGCCCTTCGCGGATGGCCGGCACACGGCTGTCTTCGTCTTCAACGAGCTCAGGGCGGACGGCGGACGACTGACCCAGTCCTGGCTCGCGCGACTGCGGGCGTTCGCGGAGGCCGGGTGGGCCACTCATGCCGTCCTGATCAACAAGGACCCCCGCCTGCAGTCGACGGTCCGCTCGCTGGTCGCCGACGGGCGGTTCCCCTCCGACACCGGGCTGCACCACTACGCCCTGCGGGACCGCCGGATCCGCGCCTCGTGGTGGGGTCCGCTGCCGCCGGGGGCGTCGATAGACCCCCGTGTCGGTGACTGGCTGGACTGGCTGACCGCCCAGGTCCCCGGGGCGGTCGTGTTCGCCGACTCCCCGGCCGCCTACCCGTACCTCGCGGCCATGAGCAACCCGCTGGTGGCCCGGGTCGCCGCGATCCACCTGAACCACCTGACAGCCCCTGAGAAGGGGCCGCGGTCGGCGCTGACCGCGCGCTTCGCCGAGCGGTTCGCCGACCATCAGGAGGCCTTCGACGCCCTGGTCGTGCTCACCGAGGCCCAGGCCGAGGACCTCAGGATCCGCTTCGGTGCAGACACGCCCACGCACGTGATCCCTCCCGCGGTCCAGGCACCGACCGCGCCGCTGGCGCGTCGGCCATGGATCGCATCCGGGTGACCCCGACGCCGTGAGCACCCGACGGATCGTCTCCGTCGGCCCGCTGGAGCCCGCTGCACGACACGACCACGTGGTCCGCGCTGCCACGGCGGCGCTGGTCGCCGACCCGGGTCTCACCCTCGATATTGTCGGGGAGGGCGAGGCGGGTGACGCGCTGCTGGCCCTGGCCGACGAGCTGGGCATGGGCGGGCGGGTCCGCATCGTCGCCCCGAGCGCCGACGAGTTCGCGCCCTTCGACGGGGCCGTGCTGAGTGTGTGGGCAGGACGCCGGGAGTCGATGCCGCTGGCGATCCTGCGGTCGCTCGCCGTCGGGGTCCCGGTCGTCGCGTATGACGTCAGGTACGGCCCCGCTGAGCTGCTCGGGGATCCGGTCGCGGGCGAGGTCGTCGCGCAGGGGGACCTCGACGCCCTGGCGGCGGCCATCGAGCGCCGGACGGCTGCGCAGTACGGCAGCCGCAGGCGGCTGATCCGACCGGGGAGGTGATCGCGGCCACCGGAGCCGTCCTGCGCCGCTGCGCCCCGCGCGCCGTCTGGGGACGCTGGACGGCCATGGCCGCGGAGCTGGCGGACCGGGCCTGCGACCACCGCTCACCGAGCCTGCTCGTGGAGTCCCTGACCACCACGACACGGGTCCTGCGGATGCCCGGGGTGCTCGCCGACTCGGCCAGCGCGCTGACGGCCTGGTCGTGCGAGCTGGACGGCCTTGCCGAGCCGGCGGGCTGGGTGATCGACCCGCCACCGGTCAGCGGCGTCGAGGACGTCGAGGACGAGGACCTGCCGGTCCACCCGCACGCAGCGGGGCCGACCCGTGAGGTGGTCGCGCAGGTTCGCTCCAACGCGCTGGCCTTCGTGGCCAACGAGACCGGGGCGTTCCGGGTCGAGTTCACCGACGGGACGACGACCGTGCCGCTGCTGACCACCAGCTTCGAGCCGCGGATCATCGCGTCCCGGATCGGTGCGGCGACCCTCGAGCGCCATCCGGATGGCAGCGTGTGGGTCAGCCCCGCGCCGTGAGCTGCTGCTGGCCACGAACGTCGATGGCCGGCTGCTCGTGCGGATCGGTGCGGATGGGGCGCCCAGCGACATCACCCACGCCCTGGACTGGGTCGTCGACATCGACTGGGCGAACCTCACCGCGACGCCCGAGGGCGCGACGTTCACCGGGGTCCTGCGGGCCACAGGCATCGCCCCGGCAGATGACTCGCCGCCGGCGATCTGCGTGGCCGACGTGGGCGGCTTCTCGCGCACCGTCGGGCTGCTGCACTACACCGCGGAGCCCACCATCGACGACCTGGACTGGTCGGCACCCGTCGCGGGGGTGATCGAGACCGACCCGCTCGTGGCCACCACGGACCTCGCCCGTGGGGCACTGGCCCTGCACGTCGGGTTCCGGGGCCTCCTGGTGCCCATCGGCGGGCTGTGGACCCACGGCCGCCGCTCCCCCATGCACCTGTCCTGCCCGCGGGGGGTGGTGACCCTGCTCCCCTCCCCCGGGGGCCGCGTGCTCGTCGCGCCCGGGGAGGGGCTACCGGGCGCGGACGTCCGGCGCGATCCGAGGGGCCGTGGGCCGTGGGTGAGCCGATCCGGAGCACCGTGCTCGTCCTGGGATCGGCCTCCCCGGCCCGGGCCACGCTGCTGCGAGCGGCCGGGATCACGCCGGTCATCCAGCACAGCCGGGTGGACGAGGAGGCCCTGATCGCCGCTGCCGGCGAGCTGGTGGCCGACCCTGGCGCCCTGACCCAGATGCTGGCCTCGGCCAAGGCCCAGGACGTCGCCGACCAGGTCAGGTCCGCAGCCGTCCCCGGCGTGCCGCCCGGCGCGAGGGTGCTGGTGGTGGGCGCCGACTCGATGCTCGACTTCGATGGCCGGGTGCTCGGCAAGGCCCGCAGCGCCCAGGAGGTCCGTGACCGGTGGGCGGCCATGTCCGGGCGGACGGGCGTCCTGGTCACCGGCCACACCGTCATCGACGTCGATACCGGGCACGCTGTGGAGCGAGCGGTCGCCACCACGATCAGGTTCGGGCGCCCGGATCCCGTGGAGCTCGAGGCGTACATCGCCTCGGGGGAGCCCCTGGCGGTGGCCGGGTCGTGCACGATCGACGGCCTCGGAGGGCCGTTCATCGACGGGATCGAGGGCGATCACTCGAACGTGATCGGGTTGGCCCTGCCCACCCTGAGGGCACTCGTGGCCCAGCTCGGAGTGCGCTGGACGGACCTCTGGGACCGCGCCTGACGGGTGGCCGCAGGATGGGAGGCACCGCCTCCGTAGGATGACTGGCGAGTCGCCCGGAATCGGGCCCCGGAGTGCGTGTGAGGGGTGCGGGAATGAAGAAGGTACTGATCGCCAACCGCGGTGAGATCGCCATCCGGGTGGCACGCGCGTGCCGGGATGCGGGCATCGCCTCGGTGGCGGTGTACGCCGACCCCGACCGTGACGCCCTGCACGTGAAGGCCGCCGACGAGGCGTTCGCCCTCGGGGGCACCACCGCGGCCGAGACGTACCTGGTGTTCGACAAGCTCCTGGACGTTGCCCGCCGCAGCGGCGCCGACGCCGTCCACCCCGGGTACGGGTTCCTGTCCGAGAACGCCGACTTCGCCCAGGCCGTCGTGGACGCCGGGCTCACGTGGATCGGTCCGCCGCCGTCGGCCATCCGCGACCTCGGCGACAAGGTGTCCGCCCGGCACATCGCCGCTCGCGCGGGCGCGCCCCAGGTGCGCGGCACCGCCGACCCGGTCACCGGTGCGGACGAGGTGGTCGCGTTCGCCGAGGAGGTCGGGCTCCCGATCGCCATCAAGGCGGCCTTCGGTGGCGGCGGCCGCGGCCTGAAGGTCGCGCGCACCCTGGAGGAGATCCCGGAGCTGTACGACTCGGCCGTGCGCGAGGCCGTGGCCGCGTTCGGGCGCGGCGAGTGCTTCGTCGAGCAGTACCTCGACAGCCCCCGGCACGTCGAGACCCAGGTGCTCGCCGACCAGCACGGCAACGTCGTGGTCGTCTCCACCCGCGACTGCTCGCTGCAGCGCCGGCACCAGAAGCTCGTCGAGGAGGCCCCCGCACCGTTCCTGACCGACGAGCAGGTCGAACGGCTCTACACGTCGAGCAAGGCGATCGTGCGCGAGGCCGGCTACTACGGGGCCGGCACGTGCGAGTTCCTCGTCGGCAAGGACGGCACGATCTCCTTCCTGGAGGTCAACACCCGCCTGCAGGTCGAGCACCCGGTGACCGAGGAGGTCTCGGGCATCGACCTGGTCCGCGAGCAGTTCCGGATCGCAGACGGCGAGGAGCTCGGCTACGACGACCCGCCGCTGCGCGGGCACTCCATCGAGTTCCGCATCAACGGCGAGGACCCCGGCCGCAACTTCCTGCCGGCCCCGGGCGCGCTGGCGGTCTGGAAGCCCCCGTCCGGCCCCGGGATCCGCATCGACGGAGGCTTCCAGCAGGGCGACGAGATCGGCGGGAACTTCGACTCGCTGCTGGCCAAGCTGATCGTCACCGGCCATGACCGGCAGCAGGCCATCGAGCGCTCCCGGCGCGCCCTGGCGGAGTTCGAGGTCGAGGGCATCGCCACCGCCATCACCTTCCACCGCAAGGTCGTCTCCGACCCGGCCTTCGCGCCGGCGGACCCCGACGCAGCGTTCACGGTCCACACCCGGTGGATCGAGACGGAGTTCGTCAACGACATCCCGGCCTACTCAGGTTCCGCGTCCGGTCTCGCCGAGCCGGAGGCGCGGTCGTCCGTGGTCGTCGAGGTGGGCGGCAAGCGCGTCGAGGTGAGCCTCCCCGAGGGCATCTCCCTGGGCGGCGGCGGGGGCGCGACGGCGAAGAAGTCCGCCCCCAAGCGCGCCACCAAGAAGGCCGGCGGGGGCGCGACCGGCGACTCGCTGGCCGCGCCCATGCAGGGCACCATCGTGAAGATCGCGGTCGCGGAGGGGCAGGAGGTCGCGGCCGGCGACCTGGTCGTGGTCCTCGAGGCGATGAAGATGGAGCAGCCGCTCAACGCGCACAAGGCCGGCGTGATCACCGCTCTGACCGCCGAGGTCGGCGCGACCGTGCCGACCGGCACCGTGCTCTGCGAGATCAAGGACGTCTGAACGGGCATTCCCCGCCACTCCGAGGGGCCCGTGCGCGTTGCGCGCCACATGCGGCGTGGAACGCGCGGACCCCGGGCGGGGTGGCGGGGAACGCGCGGTGTGGGCGCGCTTGGGGGCCGTTGCGCGCCGTGTTGGGCGCTCGGGGCCGATGCGCGCCATGCTGGGCGCTCGGGGCCGTTGCGCGCCGTGTTGGGCGCTTGGGGCCGTGCGCGCCGTGTTGGGGCCGGGGCGCTGCTGGGTTACGCGTGGACGGGGGCGAAGGGGCGCATCTCGTCCTCGCCGGGACGCACGACGCCGCACGTGGACTCGGGGACCTCCCTCCAGGCGCCCTCCAGGTCACCCAGGGGCTCCGAGACGATCAGGCGCGTCTCGTCGGAGACGGAGTGCAGCATGGGGTTGTCGGGGTACCTGGCGCGCAGCGTCGCGACGTTCGTGCTGTGGAACAGGGAGCGGGACTGGCCCTCGCTCGAGTAGCGGAACGCCCAGATGCTCGTGCCATCGGTGGTTGCCACCGTCATCTGGATGGGGTTCGCGACCCCGTGGCGGTGGCCGGTGTCCTCGATGAACCCGACCGCGCGCTCGACCCCCTTCAGCGGGTCGTCCTGCAGCCCCATCGTCAGCGCCAGGTAGAAGAACATCTCGGAGTCGGTCGAGCCCTCGATCATCGGGAACAGCGAGGCGTCCACAGCGAAGGCCAGGTCCCGCTTCACCGTCGCGAACTCGCGGATCAGCCCGTTGTGCATGAACAGCCAGCTCTGGTACCGGAACGGGTGGCAGTTGGTCTGCTGGATGGCGCCCCCGGTCGAGGCGCGCACGTGCGCGAACACCAGCGGCGAGGTCAGGTGCCTGGCGAGGTCGGCGAGGTTGCGGTCGTTCCACGCCGGCTCGGTGCTGTGGAAGACCCCTGGCGTGTCACCCACCCCGTACCAGCCCAGGCCGAAGCCGTCACCGTTGGTGGTGGTGGCGCCCATGCGTGAGTGCAGGCTCTGGTCGATCAGCGAATGCTTCGGGGTGAGCAGGAGCTCCGCGACGGGGATCGTCGATCCCGAATAGGCCATCCAGCGACACATTGCGCACCTCCAGCTCGTCCCTCCAGCAGGTCTATCAGCAGATGCGGGGCAGTTGCTCGGCAAGCGGGAGGTCGACCACGCGGGTGCCACCGATCCCGGTCCGCGCCACGACCACGCCCGGGTGCTCGGTGGTGACCGTCCCGATCCGGGTGGACAGGCGGCCGACGTCGGTCCCGCGCATGATCTCCAACGCCTGCTCGGCGTCAGCGGCGCGCACGAGCACCACGGCCTTGCCCTCGTTGGCGATGTACAGCGGGTCCAGTCCGAGGAAGCCGCAGGCCGCGCGCACCGCATCGGGGACCGGCACGTCGCGCTCGATGATCGCGATCCCGGTGGCGCTCGCGTGCGCGATCTCGTTCAGGGTGGCGGCCACGCCGCCGCGCGTGGGGTCGCGCATCATCGAGACCCCCACCCCCGCCCTGATCAGGGCCTGCGTCATGGGCGTCAGCGGAGCGGAGTCCGTCACCAGGTCCGCGCCGAACTCGAGGCCGTCGCGGACGCTGAGCACGGCGATCCCGTGCATGCCGATCGGCCCCGACAGCAGCACCGCATCCCCGGGGCGCACCTCGGCGGGGCCGAGGCGGAGCCCCGGTGGGACCAGCCCGACGCCCGACGTGTTGAGGTAGACCCCGTCGCCGTGCCCGAGGTCGACGACCTTCGTGTCGCCGGTGACGATCGAGACCCCCGCGGCCCGTGCGGCGGCGCCCATGGTCTGGGCGATGATGCCCAGCTCATCGAGGGCCATGCCCTCCTCGAGGATCGCGCCCACCGACAGCGCCAGTGGCAGCGCGCCGCTGACCGCCAGGTCGTTGACGGTCCCGTTGACCGCGAGGTCGCCGATGTTCCCGCCGGGGAAGAACCTCGGACGCACGACGTACGAGTCCGTGGTGAAGGCCAGTCGCAAGCCCGCCGGGTCGCCGGGCGCGCCGAGCTCCAGGACCGCTGCATCGCCGAGCTGGGCCAGCACGTCGGCCAGCGGGGTCCGGTCGAAGGCGGGGAGGAACAGGTGCTCGACCAGCTCCGCGGACAGCCGCCCCCCGCCGCCATGGCCCATCACGACGTTGGGGTGGTCGCGCAGGGGCAACGGGCAGGACCAGGAGGTGACGTCGAGGGGCTCACTCACGTGACGACCCCGTCGATCCGGCGGAACTGGTAGTAGGCCGCGCACGCGCCCTCACTGGACACCATCGGCGCGCCCAGGGGCGTTCGTGGGGTGCAGTCCGCGCCGAACGCCTCGCACTCGAACGGCTTGATCAGGCCCTGGAGGACCTCACCGGCCCGGCAGCGCGCGGACTCCGTGGTCACGATCCCTGCGACATCGAAGCGCACCTCGGCGTCGAACGCCGAGTACGCGTCCGCCAGTCGCCAGCCCGACTGCGGGATCACGCCGATGCCGCGCCAGGCCCGGTCGCACACGGTGAACACCTCGTCGACCACGGCCCGGGCCGCGGGGTTGCCGTCTGGCGCGACTGCCCGCGGGTAGGCGTTCTCCAGCTCCGCGCGACCCTCCTCGAGCTGGTGGACCGCCCGCCGGATCCCCTCGAGGACGTCCAGGGGCTCGAATCCGGTGACCACGATCGGCACCCGGTACCTGTCCACGAGCGGCACGTACTGGGCCATGCCCATCACCGTGCACACGTGCCCGGCGGCCAGGAACCCCTGGACCCGGCACGACGGGGAGTCCATGATCGCGGTGATCGCCGGGGGCACGAGGACGTGCGAGACCAGCAGCGAGTAGTTGGCGATCCCCTGCTGCTTGGCGACCTTGACGGTCATGGCGTTCGCCGGGGCGGTCGTCTCGAAGCCGATCCCGAAGAAGACCACCTGCTTGTCGGGGTTCTCCTGGGCGATCCGCACGGCGTCCAGCGGCGAGTAGACGATCCTGACGTCCCCGCCGGCGCTGCGGACGCGGAACAGGTCACCGGCGGACCCGGGCACCCGGATCATGTCCCCGAACGAGCAGAAGATGACGCCGGGCATCGCGGCGATCGCCAGGGCGCGGTCGATCGTCTCCAGCGGGGTCACGCACACCGGGCATCCCGGACCGTGGATCATCTCCACGCCCTCGGGCAGCAGCTGGTCGATGCCGTTGCGGACGATGGTGTGCGTCTGCCCGCCGCACACCTCCATCAGCGCCCACGGGCGGGTGACCGTCGCGGCGATGTCGTCGAGCAGGCGGCGGGCGAGCTCCGGGTCGCCGAACTCGTCGAGGTACTTCATCGGGCAGTCCGCGCGGCCGCGCCAGGCTCCTGTCCGTCCGCCGCGCCGGGGGTGAGCTCCTGCTCCAGGAGCCCGACGCTGCGCATCAGCTCGAGGGTCTCCAGGGCGGAGGCCTCATCGAGCCTCGTCAGCGCGAAGCCGACATGGACGATCGTGTAGTCGCCGACCTCGACCTCCGGGACATAGGCGAGGCAGACCTCCTTGCGGATGCCGCCGAAGTCCACGGTCGCCATGCGCATGCCGTGGACCTCCCACACGGTGTCGACCCTGCCGGGCACCCCGAGACACACGGTCGGCCTCCTCGGTGCCGTCAGCGAGCGGACCAGGCCGCGGCAACCGCCGCCTGACCCAGCGCGAGGCCGCCATCGTTGGGCGGCACCACGCCGTGCACGAGCACTCTCAAGCCTGCCCCCCGCAGGGAGCCCTGACAAGCCGAGGAGAGGACGGCGTTGGCGAACACCCCGCCGGTGAGGCCGACGGTGTCGATCCCGTGCCGGTCGCGCACGAGGAGCACGGCCTCGGTGAGGGCCTCGGCCAGCGCGAGGTGGAAGGCCCGGGCGGACCTGGCGGGGTCGATCCCACCCGCGTGATCAGCCACGGCCTGGGCGATCCAGCCCGACGGCTCGATCACGACGCCACCGTCCGCGTCGGTGCGCACGGCTGGCCCGTAGGGGCTCCCGCTGCGGTCGCCAACCGGGCGCCTCCTCGGCCGTCGAGGCGGCCAGGGCCTCCAACTCGATGGCGGCCTGCGCCTCGTAGGACACCTCGTGGCGCACGTCGAGCAGGGACGCGATCGCATCGAAGAGCCGGCCCATGCTGGTGGTCGGCGTGCAGTGCGAGCCCGTGGCCAGCATCCGGGCGAGCAGGGCGCCCTCGGCGGGCGTGCAGGCATCGGCGCTCGCCGTGCCCTCCCAGGGCAGCCCCGCTGCCTGCAGGTGGGCGCCCGCCACGCGTGCCGGGTGCCGGATCGCGGCATCGCCTCCGGGCAGGGACACGGGTCGCAGGTGCCCGACCCGCTCGACTGAGGCGTAGCTTCCCAGGAGCAGCTCGCCGCCCCAGATCGTCCCGTCGGCACCGTAGCCGGTCCCGTCGAGGACGACGCCCAGGACCGCGTCACCCGGCGGCACCCGGTGCTCGGCGAGCAGCGACGCGAGGTGGGCGTGGTGGTGGCCGACGAGCAGGTGCTCGATCCCCAGGGCCGCAGCCCGCTCAGCCGCCCAGCGCCGCGAGAGGTACCCGGGGTGCGCGTCGGACACCAGCACCTCCGGGGTCACGCGCTGCAGCGCGCACAGCGTCTCCACGGTGCGCTCCAGCATCGCCATGGTCTCCAGGTTGGCGGTGTCGCCGATGTGCTGGCTGAGCCACGCGGTGCGCTCGCGGGCGACGCACACCGTCGCCTTCAGCTCGCCCCCGAGCGCCACCATCGGTTGAGCGCCCATCGGCAGGGGCAGGGGCATCGGCGCGTACCCCCGGCTCCGGCGCACCGGCTGCGGCGAGCCGGACACCACCCGCAGGACCGAGTCGTCGCAGGCGACATGGATCGGACGGTCGTGGTGCGCGAAGACGTCAGCGATGCCGGCCAGGCGCTCCTCGGCCTCCCCCGGGTCGATGCAGATCGGCTCCTCGGCCAGGTTGCCGCTGGTCATCACCAGGAGCGAGGGGGCACCTGCGTCGAACAGGAGGTGGTGCAGGGGCGCGTGGGGCAGCATCAGCCCGAGGGTCCCGGTCCCGGGCGCCACCTCGGCGACCAGGAGGCCGTCGAGGGCCGGCACGATCACGATCGGCCGCGCCGGGGAGCCGAGCAATGCCTCGGACTCTGCGTCGAGGACGGCCACCCCGCGGGCGACGTCGAGGTCCGCGGCCATGAGCGCGAAGGGCTTGGAGCTGCGCTGCTTGCGGGTGCGCAGTGTTCGCACGGCCTCCCCGTCGCGCGCATCGCAGGCCAGGTGGTACCCACCGATGCCCTTGATCGCCACGATCCGCCCCGCCTTCAGCGCCGCGACGATCCCAGCGACGGGCATCGACAGCGCCGGCCCGCAGGCGGGACAGGCGGTCGGTTGGGCGTGGAACCGCCGACTGGTCGGGTCGGTGTACTCGGCCGTGCAGTCCGCACACAGCGGGAAGCCGACCATGGTGGTGTTCTCGCGGTCGTAGGGCAGGCCGGTGGCGATCGTGTACCGCGGGCCGCAGTTGGTGCAGGCGATGAAGGGGTAGCCGTGCCGGCGGTCGGCGGGGTCGCGCATCTCGGCCAGGCAGTCGGCGCACACGGCCGTGTCGGGCGGGATGGACGTGACACCCGCACCGACGCCGCTGGCCACGATCTGGAAGGTCGGGGCGCCGCCGCCTGCGGCGTCCGACCCCGAACCCCGAGCCCCGGCGACCGCAGCCCGACCGGGTCCAGCACCTCGACACGGACCTCGTCCACGACCGCCAACGGTGGGTGGTCGTCGCGGATCCGGCGCTCGAGCTCGACGAGCGCCGACGCGGGGCCCTGCGCCTCGACGAACACCCCATGCGCGTCGTTGCCCACGAAGCCGGACAGGCCCAGCTCCGCAGCGACCGAGTGGACGAACGGCCGGAACCCGACACCCTGGACGACCCCGGTGACGCGCATGCGCCAGCGGACCACGGGGTGGCTCACCCCGCTGCCCGGGTCGCGTGCGCACTCACGTCGAGAGGACCACGATCGACCGGTCGGCGACGGTGACCCTGGAGCCGACGGGAGGCGCGTCGGCGACGCCCATCACGTGCTCGGGGGCGTGCCGGGCCGTGTCCACGATCCGGTGCCACTCCCCCGGCACCTGCACGGCGAACTCCAGCGGCTCGTAGTGGGCGTTGACCATCACGTACAGGTCGCCCTCGCCGTACCGGGCGCCCGACAGGTGCCACGCCACGCTGCGTGACCAGGGCGCGGTGTCGGGCGCCCCGGTCGTGCCGAACCACCGGACATCGTCGCGCCAGAACCGGCTGCGGGC
The DNA here is from genome assembly GCA_963700395.1 of uncultured Actinomycetes bacterium. GTDB lineage: Bacteria > Actinomycetota > Actinomycetes > S36-B12 > CAIYMF01 > Prado023. The sequence goes on from CAVOXI010000003.1 coordinate 31,660, forward strand.
GATGCTGCGGCGCCCCTTGCGCAGGGCGATCATGCCCTTGAAGAACTCGTACAGGTCACGATGGGAGTCCAGGCGGTCCCAGTCCAGCCAGGTGACCTCGTTGTCCTGGTTGTACGGGTTGTTGTTGCCGCCCTGGGTGTTGGCGAACTCGTCCCCGGCCACGATCATCGGGACGCCGTTGGAGAGCATCATCAGCGCAGCGAAGTTCTTCATCTGGCGCATCCGCAGCGCGAGCACCTCGGCGGGGGCGCCCTCGTCGCCCTCCCATCCGCAGTTCCAGCTGAGGTTGTCCGAGCATCCGTCGGTCCCCCCGTGCCCGTTCGCCTCATTGTGCCGCTCGTTGTACGAGACCAGGTCGTACAGGCAGAAGCCGTCGTGCGCCGTGACGAAGTTGACGCTCTGGTAGGGCCGGTACATGTCGTGGGGGCCGTCGGGGAACAGGTCCGCGCTGCCGTACACCCGCGACATCAGTGCCCCGACCAGCCCCTCGTCGCCCTTGACGAACCCCCGGACGTCGTCGCGGAACCTGCCGTTCCACTGCCGCCACATGATGCCCGGGAATCCCCGGCCGAGCTGGTAGGCGCCGAGGTCCCAGGCCTCCGCCGTCACGCGCAGGTCGTGGGTCCCGGCCAGGATGCCGATCTCGTTGATCATCGGCGGCATGTCGCCCTCGACTGCCCCGTCGGCGTCGCGGGTCAGGATCGAGGCGAGGTCGAAGCGGTACCCGTCGACCCCCATCTTCTCCGCCCAGTGGGCGAGGCTGCTGAGCACCAGCGCGCGGGTGGCGATGTCCGCCGCCTGGGTGGTGTTGCCGCATCCGGTGTCGTTGTCGTACGAGCCGTCCAGGCCCACGATGTAGTACGAGTCGTTGTCGATGCCCGCAAGGTTGTAGGTGGGACCGGACTCATCGCCCTCCGCGGTGTGGTTGTAGACGACGTCGAGCCACAGCTCGATGCCGGCCGCATGCAGCGCGTCGGCCATCTCGCGGAACTCGGCCACGGCCTCGCCGCAGGCGTACTCGGAGTGCGGCGCGAAGAAGCTCATCGTCATGTAGCCCCAGTAGTTGCCCTCCTGGGGGTCGTACTGGTGGACCGGGAGCAGCTCGACGACGGTGACGCCGAGGTCCTTGAGGTGCTCGATCTTCTCGATGACGCCACGGTAGGTCCCGCGCAGGTCCTCGGCGACGCCGCTGTTGGCCCGCGCCGTGAATCCCTTGACGTGGAGCTCGTAGATCACGGTGTCATGCGTGTGACGAGGGCCGGACGCCGGAATCGGCTCATCGGCCCAGGCGGCAGTGGGCAGCACCCCCAGCGCCGCCCGGCCGTCGTTGGCGTCCTGCCCACGGGCCGCCTCGCGGGAGAAGGCGGGCGGGAAGTGCAGGCGGCGCGCGTAGGGGTCGGACAGGACCTTCATCGGAAGGAACCGATTGGCCCCTCCGGGCGGCCCGTCCATCCGGTAGGCGTAGTAGGTCGCCCCCGGCACCCGCGCGGCGCTGACCAGGCAGTGCCAGAGCCGGCCGGTCTTGTTGACGAACGGGTCCAGGACCAGCTCCAGGAGAGGGTTCAGCACGTCGGCGCCGTAGAGAAGGAGGGTGACCGTCGTGGCGGTGCGCGAGTAGATCGAGAAGTTCCACGCCTGCAGCTCGGGCACCCACGTGGCGCCGACCGGGGCCGGAGCACCCTCCTCGCGCTCCCAGGCGTCGATCGTGCGCAGGTACCCCAACGGCTCGACCATCTCCGACCTCCTCCACAGAGGCTATTGCGTCGCGCATCCCGACGCGTGGCCCCAGCCGGGCTCGGGCCTATGCCGTGAATGCCGCACGAAGGGCGTCGATGGTGGCCGCGTCCAGGCCCAGGCCCGCGGAGAAGTACCCCTCGATCGATCCGAACCTCGCGTTCATCTCGTCGAGGGCTGCCCCGAGGTAGGCCGGATCGACCCCGAACACGGGAACGAGGACCGCAGGGTCGCCGCCGGCGTCGCGGAACTGGTCGAACATCGGCTGCAGCGCGGGCAGCAGCAGGTCGTTCGTGAGCACGTACTCGGCCATGACGTCCTCGTCGGACACGCCGAGCAGCATCAGCAGGGATGCGGCGGCCCAGCCCGTCCGGTCCTTGCCCGTCGTGCAGTGGACGAGGGCAGGGCGCCGGTCGGGCGCCGCGAGGTCCGCGAACAGCGTGCGATAGCTGGCAAGGGCGCTGGGCAGCGCGATGATCTCCCGGTAGGCGGAGTCGAAGAGGTCCGTCACAGCACTCCCGGTCAGCGCTGCCGTGGCCGCCGGAGGATCGGCCAGCAGCGTCATGAGGTTCGCGGGAACGGCCATGGTCGAGTCGGCAAGGACGTCGAGGGGGTAGTAGGCGGCCCCGTCGGGGAGCAGGTCCGGGGCGGTGGTGCGCTCACCCTCGGTCCGCAGGTCGAACACCGACCGGATCCCCAGCCCGGCGAACGCCGCGATGTCGGGCCCGGCCAGCCGCGACAGGTCCGTGGAGCGGTACAGCGCACCGGAGGCCACTCGGCCCCCGCCGCGCATCTCCCAGCCGCCGAGGTCGCGCAGGTTCGGCGCCGTGGCCAGGCCCAGGCCCGCTCCCGGGGGCGACGCCGGTTCGCGGCGGCCGCCCTCATCCCGCCGGCTGTGCTGGTTCATGCCTGCTCCCTCACTCGAACGCGCGCAGCTGGCGGGCAGCCTCCGCGATGGAACCCGTCATCGACGGGTAGATGGTGAACGTGGCCGCCACCTGGTCGACGGTCAGGCGCTGCTCGACCGCCAGGGCGAGCCCGAAGATGAGCTCCGAGGCGTGCGGCGCCACCACCACCCCGCCGATCACGATCCGCGTGCCGCGCCGGCAGAGGACCTTCACGAACCCGTCGGTGATCCCCTGCATCTTGGCCCGCGCGTTGGTCGCCAGGGGCAGCGTCACCACCTCGGCGTTCACCCGGCCCGCGTCGACATCGGCCTGCGTGTAGCCCACGGTGGCGATCTCAGGATCGGTGAACACGTTGGAGCTCACCGTCCGCAGGTCCAGCGGGGCGACGGCGCCGCCGAGCGCGTGCCACATCGCGATCCGGCCCTGCATGGCCGCCACGGAGGCCAGGAGGAACACGCCGGTGCAGTCGCCGGCGGCGTAGACGCCGCGGGCGGAGGTCCGCGACACCCGGTCGACCTCGACGTGCCCGGAGGGCGTGGTGCGGACCCCTGCCTCCGCCAGGCCCAGGTCCTCGGTGTTGGGCACCGACCCCACGGCCATCAGGCAGTGCGAGCCGGCCACCGTGCGACCGTCGGCGAGCGTGACGAGCACCCCGTCAGCCGAGCGGACCGCCGACTCGGCCCGCGAACGGCGCAGCACCGTCATCCCGCGCCTCTCGAAGACGTCCTCGAGCACCTGCGCCGCATCGAGGTCCTCCCCGGGCAGCACGTGCTCCCGGCTGGAGACCAGGACGACCTCGGATCCGAGGGCCTGGTAGGCGCACGCGAACTCCGCGCCGGTGACCCCGGATCCCACCACGACCAGGCGCTCGGGCACCCGGTCGAGGGCGTAGACCTGCTCCCAGGTCAGGATCCGCTCCCCATCGGGCAGGGCCGTGCTCATGACCCGCGGCCTGGCCCCGGTGGCCAGCAGGACCGCGTCCGCCTCCATCCGCTCAGCACCCCCCGCGGCCAGCTCGGCGACGACCGCGCCCGGACCATCGAGGCGTCCCCGCCCGGCGAGCAGCCGGACTCCCGACCGCAGGCACCGCTGGGCGGTGTCGTCGCTCTGGGCTGCTGCGAGGCCGCGGATCCGCGCGTTCACCGCGGCCAGGTCCACGCCGACGGCGCCCGCCGCGCCCGTGATCCCCAGTGCCTCGCTCTCGCGCACCTGTGTCGCCGACTCCGCCACGGCGAGCAGCGCCTTGCTCGGCACGCAGTCGGTCAGGACCGCCGACCCGCCGATCCCGTCGGAGTCGATCAGCGTGACCTCGGCCGCCATCTGCGCGGCGACCAGCGCCGCCTCGTACCCGCCCGGGCCGCCGCCGACGATCACCACCGAAGTCATGCCGCCGATCATGGCGCATGCACCGACTGCACCACTACTCTGTGCGACGTGGTCCTCTACGCGGCGTACGGGTCGAACCTCGACCCCCGGCAGATGCTCGAGAGGGCGCCCCACTCACCCGTGTTCGGCCCGGGCTGGTTGATCGACTGGAGGCTGACCTTCGGCGGTGAGGACCTTGGTTGGGACGGGGCCCTGGCCACCGTCGTCGAGGACCCCGGGCACAGCGTGTTCGTGATGCTCTACGACATCGCTCCCGAGGACGAGCCCCTGCTCGACCACTGGGAGGGCTCCGAGCTGGGGATCCACCGCAAGCTGCACGTGCGCGTGCAGACCCTCGACGGGGACGAGATGGCCTGGCTCTACGTGGTCGACTCCTACGAGGGTGGACTGCCCTCCGCGCGCTACCTGGGGATCATGGCCGATGCCGCCCGGGCTGCCGGGGCACCGGACGACTACGTCGTGGACCTCATGAAGCGTCCCTGCCAGTAGCGTCGCGACCGACCGTCCGGTCGTCCGCCCCGGCACCGCCACCGAGCCCCGCCGCCGCGGCGGCGAGACGGCGCTCGAGGGCGGCCACGCGTTCGGCGAGGTCCGCCACCTCGGCCGACGGGAGCCCCGCCTCCCCGGGCGCGAGTTGCGCGCCAGCCACGTCCCCCGCCGGGGCCAGCCCGTCGCCCGGCGCCGGGCGACGGCTGCGGGCGAACTTGACGTACCCGAGCACCAGGGACACTGCCAGTGCTGCGACGAGGACGAGGAACCGCGTGATCGAGTTGCCCGAGGCCAACCCCCAGCCCACCCCGTACAGCATCGTGAACAGGCCACCGAGGAGGATGCCGTTGCTCAGCACGGCGACCGAGTCACCCAGGGCCAGCGCGACCGCCATCAGCATCGTGGCGATGACGATCAGGATCACGCTGGTGCTGATCCGCCACTGGTTGGACCTGTCCTCGGCGGCGCGCTGCAGCGTCGTGACCTGCTCGTCGATCTCGCGTGTCCGGGCCTGCTCGGCGGCGGTGAGCTGATTCCACGTGCGGCACTTCTCCGGCGTCGGCGCGTTGCACCCGTCGATGGCCGAGCGCTCGTCGTAGAGCGCCTGGATCTGGTCCTGCTGCGCGTCACTCGGGTTCGGGTGGAACGTGTACACCCCCACCCCGACGACGGCCGTGATCATCAGCCCGAGGAACACCGCGAAGATCGCCTGAAGGACTCCCCGGCCGATGTTGGGCACCTGCTTCGTGTCCTGCATGGCCACCTCCCGCGTGCAGGCTACCCCCGACGGCACCGCCTACGCGGTCAGCCGCACCCGGACGTCCCCGGCCACCGCGGCCAGTTGCGCGCCGGCCACCGACCGGGCGGCGGCGACCCCCTGGGCACCGACGGGAGCCCGGACCTCGAGGTAGGCCTTGACCTTCGGCTCGGTCCCGCTGGGCCGGATGATCACCCGGGCCCCGTCCACGCCCGGCGCTGCTCCCAGCATGAACTTCAGCCCGTCGGTCGGCGGCAGGCCGGGCGACCCCGCCCCGAGGTCGACCGCCTCGACGACGTCCAGCCCGCCGAACCCGGTCGGGGGCATGGCGCGCAGCGACGCCATCAGCTCGGGGATGGCCGCCAGGTCGGTGAACCGGAGCGACACCTGGCTGGTGGCGTGGACGCCGTGTGCCGTGGCCAGGTCGTCGAGGACGTCCTGCACCCCGCGACCCTCGGCCTTCAGCGCAGCGGCCATCTCGGTGACCAGCAGCCCGGCGGAGATGCCGTCCTTGTCGCGCACGGCTGTCGGGTCGACGCAGTAGCCCAGCGCCTCCTCGTAGCCGAACACGAGGTCGTCCGCTGCCCGCGAGATCCACTTGAAGCCGGTGAGCGTCTCGCGGAAGCCGAGCCCCGCGTCGCGGGCGATCGCCCCGAGGAGCTGCGAGCTGACGATGGAGTTCGCGTAGGTCCCCGTGACCGGCGAGCCCGCGCGCAGCCCGCGCTGCAGGATCCACCACCCGAGCAGGGCGCCCACCTCGTCGCCGGTCAGCATCCGGAACCCGCCGCCGACCAGCGGGATCCCGACCGCGCACCGGTCGGCATCCGGGTCGTTGGCCAGGACGAGGTCCACGTGCGCCCCTCCGGCAAGGTCCATGGCCAGGTCCATCGCCCCGGGCTCCTCCGGGTTCGGGAACGACACGGTCGGGAAGTCCGGGTCGGGCTCGTCCTGGGCCACGACGGCCAGCGGCGGGGGGAACCCGGCACCGGTCAGCGCCGCCCTCATCAGCCGGCTGCCGACACCGTGCATCGCCGTGTAGGCCACGGCGATGTCGCGGGCACCACCCGGACGTGGCAACGCGCACACCCGGGCCAGGTAGCTGTCGACGACGCCCTCGTCGAGGATGGCGTAGTCGTCGCTGCGCGCGATGTCGGCCACGGCCCCGACGGCCTCGATGCACGCGGCGATCGCCGCGTCGGCAGGCGGCACGATCTGCGAGCCGTCGCCGAGGTAGACCTTGTACCCGTTGTCCTGCGGGGGGTTGTGCGAGGCCGTGACCACGACGCCCGCGGACGCGCCGTAGGTCAGGACTGCCCCGGCCAGCACGGGCGTGGGCAGCGGCCGGGGGCAGATCATCGCCCGGAAGCCGGCACCGGCGAGGATCTCGGCCGTGTCGCGGGCGAAGGCGCCGGAGTTGTGCCGTGCGTCGAACCCGATGACCACCGGCGTCCCACCACGGCCCTGGTCGAGCAGGTACTGGGCCAACCCGGCCGCAGCGCGCGAGACGACCACCCGGTTCATCCGGTTGGGTCCCGGTCCGAGCTTGCCGCGCAGCCCGGCAGTGCCGAACTGCAGGGTCCCGGCGAACGCGTCAGCCAGCTCCTCGGCGGCTCCACTCTCGCCTGCCCGCGCGGCTGCGATGCGCTGGGTGAGCTCGGCGGCCGTGGCGCTGTCCGGGTCGGTGGCGGCCCATGCTGAGGCCGTGAGCAGCAGGTCGTCGAGGTTGCTCACAGCTGGCCGACCACGGTCGCGAGCAGGCCGCCCATGCGCTCTGCGGCCATCTTCCCGGCCTCGAGGACCTCGGCGTGGTTCAGGGCCTCGCCGGTCATCCCCGCAGCCAGGTTGGTCACCAGGGACAGCCCCAGGATCTCCATTCCGGCCTCTCGGGCGGCGATCGCCTCCAGCGTCGTGGACATCCCCACCAGGTCGGCGCCGAGGACGCCGGCCATCCGGACCTCCGCTGGCGTCTCGTACTGGGGCCCTCGGAACTGCATGTAGACACCTTCTGCCAGTGTCGGGTCGATGCCGCCTGCACAGGTCCCGCAGCCGCGCGGAGTACAGGTCGGTGAGGTCGATGAACGTCGCCCCCCGCAGGGGCGAGGCACCGGTCAGGTTGATGTGGTCGCTGATCAGCACGGGCGTCCCCGGCGTCCACGCGGGGTTCAGCCCGCCGCAGCCGTTGGTGAGCACGATCGTGCGCGCAGCCCGCTGCCGCTGCTGTGCGCACCCCGTGCACCACGGCCTCCACGCCGAGCCCCTCGTAGAGGTGCGTCCGGCCGAGGAACACCAGTGCCCGGCCCCCCGACGGCGTCGCGACGCTGCGAATCATCCCCGCGTGCCCGGCCACGGCCGGGGGGGCGAAGCCGTGCAGGTCCGTCGAGGGGAACTCGGCCAGTGTCTCGCCGAGCAGGTCCACGGCCGGCAGCCACCCGGAGCCCAGGACCAGCGCCAGGTCGTGCCCCGGCGCACCGGTGAGGTCAGCGAGCTCGGCAGCCGCTCCGGCCGCTGCGGCAGCCGGGTCGTCCTGGGGGGATGGCGGGTGTGTCGTCATGGCGGTGACGCTATCCCCCGCCGGGGCGCCAGGGCTCCCCGGGCGCCGAGCCGCCGGGCCGTCTGGGCGACAGGCCGCCGGCGGGGCGATGGGCAGTGCTGCCCCGACGGGCGACGCCGCGGACACCGGTACCACAATGCCCCTCATGGCACTCACCCGGCTCGAGCTGGCCCGCATGGTCGACCACACGCTGCTCAAGCCCGAGGCGACCCCGGCGGACGTAGCGGCGCTGTGCGCCGAGGCCAACGACCTCGGGGTGTTCTCGGTCTGCATCTCCCCGTCGTTCCTGCCACTGGCCCAGGGGCTGCTGTCACCGGGCATCGCCACCTGCACCGTGGTGGGTTTCCCCAGCGGCAAGCACCATGGCGACATCAAGGCCGCTGAGGCAGCGCGTGCTGTGTCCGACGGCGCCGACGAGGTCGACATGGTCCTCGACGTCGGCGCGGTCAGGGCGGGGCTGTGGCGCGTGACGCAGAAGGAGGTCCTCGCGGTTCGCGCCGCCACCGAAGGCGTGCTGCTCAAGGTCATCCTCGAGACTGCGGCGCTCAGCGACGACGAGATCGTGCGTGCCTGCATCGTCTGCCAGGAGGCAGGCGCCGACTTCGTCAAGACGTCCACCGGGTTCCACCCCGCCGGGGGCGCCTCCGTCCACGCGATCTCGCTGATGGCCAACACGGTCGGGGGCACGATGGGCGTCAAGGCCAGCGGCGGTGTGCGCACGACGGCCGCAGCACTTGAGATGGTCGCGGCAGGCGCCACCCGTCTGGGCCTGTCCGGCACCCGTGCGGTCCTCGACGGTCTCGACGCTTCGGAGGCGGGCCCGGCGGGCGCAGCGGTCGATGGCCACTGACGACCCGGGCGATCACCGACGCGTCATCCTCCTGGCCGGTCCGAGCGGCTCGGGGAAGTCCACGCTCGTGCGCTCCGTGGGGCTGCCCATGGTCTACCTCGACGACTTCTACAAGGCGGGCACGGACCCCACGCTGCCCAGGCTCCCGGAGCTCGACATGGTCGACTGGGACCACCCCGACAGCTGGGACCGTCAGGCAGCCCTCGAGGCCCTCGAGAGGCTCTGCCGCGAGGGCCGTGCCGAGATCCCGGTGTACGACATCTCCGCCAACGGGCCGGTCGGGACCCACGTCGTCGAGGTGGGGTCCCAGGCCTTCGTGGCTGAGGGGATCTTCGCCCCGGAGCTCGTCTCGGAGCTTCAGGAGCGGGGGCTGCTGCTCGATGCCATCGTCGTCCACCGGGACCGCTGGAAGAACCTGGTGCGCCGCGCCGCCCGGGACCTCAAGGACCGGCGCAAGCCGCCAGGGACGATCCTGCGCCGCGGGATGCACCTCTACCGCGTGGAGCAGGTCGTGGTGGACCGTGCGACGGCCGCGGGCTGCCGACCGCTCGGTGCCCGCGACGACCCGGGAGGCGCTGGCGGCGTGCCGCGCGAGCTGTGGCCCCGGCACCCTGAGCGGTCCCGTCAGCCCATCATCATGTCGCTCAGCGCCATCGACGAGTACCCCGGCTTGATCACCTCGTTGATCATCCGCAGGCGCTGGTCGAAGGGCAGGAAGGACGACTTCATCGCGTTGACGGTCAGCCACTGCAGGTCGGCCAGGCCGTAGCCGAAGGCTTCGGAGAGCAGGTGCATCTCCCTGCTCATCGAGGTGTGCGACATCAGCCTGTTGTCGGTGTTCACCGTCACGCGGAACCCGAGGGTGCGCAGCAGGCCGATCGGGTGCGTGGCGATGGAGTCCGCGGCGCCTGTCTGCACGTTCGAGCTGGGGCACATCTCCAGCGGGACCCGCCGGTCACGGATGTAGGAGGCCAGGCGGCCCGAGGCGCACCGGACCGTCCGGCTCCCGGGTGATGTCGTCCATGATGTGCACGCCGTGGCCCAGGCGCTCGGCTCCGCACCACTGGATGGCCTCCCAGATGCTGGGCAGGCCGAACGCCTCACCGGCGTGGATCGTGAAGTGGGCGTTCTCGCGACGCAGGTACTCGAAGGCGTCGAGGTGGCGGGTGGGCGGGTAGCCCTCCTCGGCACCGGCGATGTCGAAGCCGACCACTCCGGCGTCACGATAGGCGACCACCCGCTGGGCGATCTCCATGCTCCGGGCAGCGGTTCGCATGGCGGTCAGCAGCGTGCGCATGACGATCGGCCGGCCGGCCGCGACCGTGGCGCGCTCACCCTCGGCGAAGCCCTCCAGGACGGCCTCGATCACCTGCTCGAGGGTCAGCCCGCCCTCGATGTGCAGCTCCGGGGCGAAGCGCACCTCCGCGTAGACCACACCGTCGGCTGCCAGGTCCTCGGCGCACTCACGGGCAACCCGGCGAAGCGCGTCCGCGGTCTGCATCACCGCGACCGTGTGGGCGAACGTCTCCAGGTAGCGCACCAGCGAGCCCGAGTCGGCCGACTCGCGGAACCACAGGCCGAGCTCGACGGGATCGGAGGTGGGCAGGCCGGCGTACCCCGACTCGGCGGCCAGCGCCACCACCGTCCCCGGGCGCAGGCCGCCGTCGAGATGGTCGTGGAGCAGCACCTTGGGTGCGCGCTGGCAGGTCTCGAGGTCCAGGGTCATGACCGACAGGCTATCCGCGCCGACCAGCACCCATCGAGCGGCGATGGCCTCCGGGCCCAGTCGGAGTCACATCGGGGGGCGCAGGTCGCTGGCGTCGAACGCGTCGGGAAGGACCTCGGCCATGGGCCGGATGCCGCTGGCGGTGTGCAGCAGGCACGTCGGTCCACCGTGCTCCCACAGCAGCTGGCGGCAGCGACCACACGGCATGAGGTCCTCGCCGTCCCGGTCGACGCAGACGACCGCGACGAGCCGGCCGCCGCCGCTGGCGTGCAGCGCGGAGACCAGGCCGCACTCGGCGCAGAGGGTGAGCCCGAATGAGGCGTTCTCCACGTTGCACCCCGTGACCACCCGGCCGTCGTCCACCAGCCCGGCCACCCCCACGGGGAAGTGCGAGTACGGCGTGTACGCGTGCTCCAACGCCGCGACGGCTGCGCTGCGCAGCGCAGGCCAGTCGATCGCACTGAGCTCCACGACGGGGCCGCTCATGACTTGATGTACGGGATGCCGTCGGCGGCCGGGGCCCGCGACCGACCGGCAAGGCCCGCGACCGCGAACAGCGTGGCCAGGTACGGCGCCATGAGCATGAACTGGCTGGGGATGGGGGTGCCCACGATGCTCAGGACGCTCTGCAGCTGGTCGGCGAAGCCGAACAGCAGTGCCGCGCCGATCGCGCCGAGCGGTGACCACCGGCCGAAGATCATGGCGGCCAGGGCGATGAACCCCTTGCCCGCGGTCATGTTCTTGCTGAAGGCCCCCACCGAGCCCAGGGTGAAGAAGGCGCCGCCGAGGCCGGACACCATGCCGCCGAGGAGCACGTTGCGGAACCGCAGCTTGTTCACGTCGATGCCGACGGTGTCGGCGGCCTTGGGGTGCTCGCCCACCGCGCGGACCCGCAGGCCCCACCGGGTCCGGAACAGCGCGACGTGCACGGTCGCGGCGATCACGTACATCAGGTAGACGATCAGGGACTGGTTGAAGAAGATCGGGCCGATGATCGGGATGTCGGACAGGATCGGGATCGCGATCGGCTGGAAGACCGGCGGGCTGTTCCAGGTCTCGGCCTCCTTGTCCAGCACCGAGGAGTAGAAGAACGACGTCAGGCCCAGGACGAGGGTGTTGACCACCACGCCGACGATCACCTGGTCGACGAAGTACGTGACGGTGAACACCGCCAGGACCCAGCCCACCAGCAGGCCGGCGAGCACCGCGGCGATGAGGCCGGCCAGCAGGCTGCTCGTCAGTGAGCCGACGACCGCCGACAGGAAGGCACCTGCCAGCAGCTGCCCCTCGATCGCGATGTTGACCACGCCGGCGCGTTCGCAGAGGACACCGGACAGGGCACCGAAGATCAACGGGACGCTGAGCAGCAGCGACCCCTGGAGCAGGCCGGTCAACGGGATGGACTTGCCCGACACGGCCCACGTCAGGAACGACATCATGAACGCCAGCCCGAAGGCCGCGATGGCCCACGCGGGGGTCGGACTCCGGTGGCGGGCCCACCTCACCGACAGCCCGGCGATCGCCAGGCAGACCAGCCCCATCAGCAGGGCGAACATCCGCGAGGGCACCGTGAGGTCCGGCAGCGAGATCGTGTCCCCGGGCATCGCGAGGACGAACGTCGTCGACTCCCCGGCCGTCCCCCGGATCCCGAAGAGGACGGTCGCGAGCAGCCCGAGGACGCCCATGACGATCGGGGTCCTGTAGGAGACGGGCAGGAGCAGGTCGGGCTCAGCGGCCGATCCGGCGGGTGCTGCAGTGGTGTCGATTGCCATGTCGATCGACTCCTTCTACTCGGCGCTCGGGGCCCGGAGGCGGAAGATCTTGCGGACCAGGGGAGGTGCCGCCAGGAACAGCACGATCAGTGACTGGACGACCAGGACGATGTCGATGGGCGTCGAGGTGGCCGCCTGCATCGAGGAACCACCTGCCCGCAGGCCGCCCATGAGGATCCCGGCGAACACCACCCCGATCGGGTTGCTCCTGCCCAGCAGGGCGACGGTGATGGCGTCGAACCCGATCTCACCGGCGATGCCGTTGCCCAGCGCGTACTCGGTGGCACCTCCGAGGATCTGGTTGGCGCCCGCCATCCCGGCCAGGCCACCGGCGATCACCATGACGCTGGCCAGCGCGCGCTTGACGTTGATCCCGGCGGTCCGGGCCGCGTTCGGGTTGGCGCCCACGGCACGGAACTCGAACCCGACCGTCGAGCGCTCAAGGAGCCACCACACGAGGGCGGCGGCGCCCAGGGCGAGCAGGAACCCGAGGTTGAGCCGATAGTCGTCGCCGAGGATCTTGGGCAGGCGGGCCGTGCTGGCCACCGACGGGCTCAGCGGGTCGTCGCGCCCGGGTCGCTGGAAGGCGTCCTTGGTGAGCAGGAACTGCAGGAAGTAGATCGCGATCCAGTTGAGCATGATCGTCACGATCACCTCGTGGGCCCCGGTCTGGGACTTCAGCACCCCGGCGATCCCGCCCCAGATCGCGCCGCCGAGGACGCCGGCCAGGATGGCCACCAGCAGGTGGATCGGAAGCGGCATCGAGAACGCGAAGCCGACATATCCCGCGAGGATCGCCCCCATGATCAGTTGGCCCTGGGCGCCGATGTTGAACAGGCCCGCCCGGAACGGCAGCGCGACCGCCAGGCCCGCGAGGATCAGGGACGTGGAGGTGTAGAGGGTCTCCGTGAAGGGCTTGAGCGCGTCGCCCACCGTGTAGGCACCGAAGTTGATGACCGACCCGGAGAAGAGGGCCTTGTACGCCTCCGACACGGCCGTCCACGCGGCGCTGAGGGCGTCCATCGGCGCGGAGAAGAAGTACGTGGACGCGGCGCGGACATCCGGGTCGGCGAACGCGATCAGGACTCCGCTGATCACCAGGGCGAGCAGGAAGGACAGCGCGTAGAGGACGAGTTGGTCGACCCAGCCCCGGCGGCTCCTCCTCGGCTCGGGGCCGGGTGCGGTGACCTCGGTCATCAGGTCGAGGCCGCTCATTTGGCGCCCTCGTGGTCGGCGGGGCGCGCGGGGCCGTGCACCGCGGACTCCTGCGGGACGCCGGCCATCATCAGGCCGAGGACGCCGCGCGGGGTCTCCGGTGGGACGATGCCGATGATCCTGCCGCGGTACATGACCGCGACCCGGTCCGCGAGGGCCGCCACCTCGTCGAGCTCGGTGGAGACGATCAGGACGGCGACGCCGGCGTCCCGCTCGGCGATCACCCGCTTGTGGACGAACTCGATGGCGCCGACGTCGACGCCGCGCGTGGGCTGCGAGGCGATGAACAGCGACACCACCGGCTTGGAGAGCTCACGTGCGAGGACCACCTTCTGCTGGTTGCCGCCCGAGAGCGACGTGGCCGGCAGCTGCACGCCGGTGGTCCGGACGTCGAACTCCTTGGCCTTCTCCTCTGCGTTGGCCGCGATCACCGACGGCTTCATCATCAGTCCCTTGGCGAACGGCGCCTGCTTGTACTGGTCGAGGATCATGTTCTCCGCGATCGAGAACTTGCCCACCAGCCCGTCGTCGGAGCGGTCCTCGGGGACGAAGCCGATGCCCGAATCGAGGATGTGGCGGGTGCTGCGGCCCACGAGCTCCTTGCCCTTGAGCTTGGCCGACCCGCTCACCGAGTGCTGCAGGCCGAGGATCGCCTGGGCCAGCTCGGTCTGGCCGTTGCCCTGGACGCCCGCGATGCACAGGACCTCACCGCCGCGCACGTCGAGGTCGACGTTGTCGACCACCGCCTGGCCCGTCTCCGAGCGCACGGTCAGGCCTCGGACCTCGAGGACGACCTCCTTGGGCTCCGCAGCCGACTTGTCCACCTTCAGGCTCACGGCGCGACCCACCATCATGGTCGCGAGGTCGGTCTCCGAGTCCGTGGGCAGCGCTGAGCCCACCACCTTGCCCCGACGGATGACGGTGATCCGGTCGGCCACGGCCTTGATCTCCCGCAGCTTGTGGCTGATCATCACGACCGAGCGACCGCTGGCCTTGAGCTGGCGGATGATCTCCAGCAGCTCGTCGGTCTCCTGCGGCGTGAGCACCGCCGTCGGCTCGTCGAGGATGAGGATCTGGGCGTCCTTGACCAGCGCCTTGATGATCTCCACCCGCTGCTGCACACCCACCGGGAGGTCCTCGACGAGGGCGTCGGGGTCGACCTCGAGGTTGTACTTCTGCGACAGCTCGAGGACCTGGTTGCGGGCCCCCTCGAGGTCGAGGAACGCGCCCCTGGTCAGCTCGTGGCCCAGCATCACGTTCTCGGCCACGGTGAACACCGGAACCAGCATGAAGTGCTGGTGGACCATGCCGATCCCGGCCTCCATGGCATCCCCGGGGTCGTGGAAGTGGACCTCCTGGCCGTCGATCAGGATCGAGCCCTCGTCGGGGCGGTACAGGCCGAAGAGCGTGTTCATGAGCGTCGACTTGCCGGCGCCGTTCTCGCCCAGCAGGCAGTGGATCTCGCCGGGCTCGATGACCAGGTCGATCGAGTCGTTCGCGGTGAACGTGCCGAACCGCTTGGTGATTCCCTGCAGCTCCAGACGCACGCTGCTACCTCCGAGTTCCGCGAGTGGACTCTGTGCACCCTAGCGATCACCGCGACCGGGACACCCACTCAGGCATGGCGTTTCGTCGACAGTCGCCCGCGACACGACGAAGCCCCCCGGCGCTGGGCGCGGGGGGCTTCGTCGTGCGATCGCCGGCTGTGTCAGCTGCCCTGGGGCGAGTTCGTCGACTCCACCGTGATGGTGCCGTCGATGATCTGGGCCTTGAGCTCCTCGATCTTGGTGTTCAGCTCGGCGGGCACCTTCGACTCGAAGTCGTGGTACGGGGCCAGGCCGACGCCGTCGTTGGCCAGCGTGCCGATGTAGGGAGTGTTGCTGAAGTTGCCGCTCACCGTGTCGGTCGTGGACTTCTCCACGGCGTTGGCGATGTTCTTCTCCACCGTGGTGAGGAACACGTCCTTGTACTGCGAGGCGGACTCGTAGCCATCCTGGTCGACCCAGATGATGGACACCTTGCCTCCGGAGGCCTGGGCCTCAGCCGCAGCACCGAGCCCGGTGCCACCGGCGACCGGCATGATGATGTCGGCGCCCTGCTGGATCAGGTTCTTGGCGAGGTTCTTGCCATCGGTCGGCGAGTCGAACTTGCCGGCGAACAGCCCGTCCTGCTTGGCCTTGTCCCAGCCGAGCAGCTTGACGTCGGTGCCGTTGTCCTCGTTGTACTTGTCGATGCCGTCGGACATGCCGTCCATGAAGACCGCGACGGTCGGGTACGGCTTGATGCCGCCGAACGTGCCGACGGTGCCGGACTTCGGTCATGCCGGCCGCCAGGTAGCCGCCGAGGTAGGCAGCCTCGGCGGTGTTGAACAGCAGGGGCTGGACGTTGTCGATGGGCTCGAAGACGTCCGTGCGTGGCGGGGTCGCCGTCGGGGTTCTCGTCAACGATCGCGAAGCGCTCATCAGGGTTCGCCTGCGCGGCGGTCCGGGTGGCGTCACCCAGGGAGAAGCCGACGGTCACGATGTTCCCGCAGTCCTCAGCCACCAGGCTGTTCACGTTCGGGGTGTAGTCCGACTCGGACTTGCTGGTCACGTACTTGACCTCGATGCCGGTCTTGGCGGCAGCGCTCTCCAGGCCCTTCCAGGCCGAGGCGTTGAACGAGCGGTCGTCGATGCCCCCCTGGTCGGTGACCATGCACCCGAGGAAGGTCGCGGCAGCAGCACTGCCCGAGGCCGAACCTGCGGCTGCGTTGTCCTCCGGGGCCGAGCCACACGCGGCCAGGGCCAGCGCCGAGACGGCACCCACGGCGAGCAAACGAGTCTTCATACGTTCTCCATATCCGATCGACGCGGCGCCGAACCGGCGCCAGACCACGTCAGAACCCAATTTTACCCTTGCTCCCAGGGGGCTCCTGACCATCGACCACCCGGCGAGTGACACGTTTCGGTCACGATCGGGCCTCTGGTGGGCCAAGTGGGTCGCCGGAAGTTCCGCTCCCCGACGCTGTGCGCGGCGGGAGGATCTGCGGCTCAGAACACGTCGTGCGGCACGTACTCGCCCCACACGTCGCGCAGGGCCGTGCTCACCTCTCCGACGGTCGCGCGCGCCCGCAGGGCCTCCTTCATCGGGTACAGGACGTTCTCCGAGCCACGCGCCGCCGCACGCACGGCCTCCAACAGGGCGCTGATGTCGCCGCGCTCGGCGCGCAGCTTCTCCAGGCGCGCCCGCTGCTCGGCCTCGATGAGGGGGTTCACCCGCAGCGGCTCGTAGGGCTCGTCGGTGTCGATCGTGAACTTGTTGACCCCGACGACGACCCGCTCCCCCGCGTCGATCTCATTGGCGTAGCGGTAGGCCGAGCGCTCGATCTCGGACTTCTGGAAGCCGTTCTCGATCGCGGCCACGGCGCCGCCGAGCTCGGCCACCTTGTCCATGAGCTCGACGGCAGCCGCCTCGACGTCGTCGGTGAGCGACTCGACGGCATACGAGCCGGCGAACGGGTCCACCGTCTTGCACACGTCGGACTCGTAGGCGATCACCTGCTGCGTGCGCAGCGCCAGTCGCGCGGCCTTCTCCGTCGGCAGCGCGATGGCCTCGTCGAAGGAGTTGGTGTGCAGGCTCTGCGTCCCGCCAAGGACAGCGGCCAGGGCCTGGATCGCCACGCGCACCATGTTGACCTCGGGCTGCTGGGCGGTGAGCTGCACCCCCGCGGTCTGGGTGTGGAAGCGCAGCATCAGGGACTTCGGGTTCCTGGCCCCGAACTGCTCGCGCATGACCCGGGCCCAGATCCGCCGGGCCGCGCGGAACTTCGCGACCTCCTCGAGGAGGCTCGTGCGCGAGACGAAGAAGAACGCCAGCCGCGGGGCGAAGTCGTCGACGTCCAGGCCGGCCGCGATCGCGGCCTTCACGTACTCGATGCCGTCGGCGAGGGTGAAGGCGATCTCCTGCGCGGGCGTGGCCCCGGCCTCGGCCATGTGGTAGCCGGAGATCGAGATGGTGTTCCACTTGGGCAGCTCGGCCGCGCAGTACCCGAAGATGTCGGTGATCAGGCGCAGCGACGCCGCCGGCGGGTAGATGTACGTGCCGCGGGCGATGTACTCCTTGAGCACGTCGTTCTGGATGGTGCCGGTCAGTGCGGAGCCGGGGATGCCCTGCTCCTCGGCGACGATCTGGTAGGCCAGCAGCAGCACGGCGGCCGGTGCGTTGATCGTCATCGACGTGGAGACCCTGTCCAGGGGCAGGCCGTCGAAGAGGGTCCGCATGTCGTCGATCGAGTCGATGGCCACCCCGACCTTGCCGACCTCGCCGGAGGCCAGCGGGTGGTCGGAGTCGTAGCCCATCTGGGTGGGCAGGTCGAAGGCGACCGACAGGCCGGTCTGGCCCGCCCCGATCAGCTGGTGGTAGCGCGCGTTGGACTCCGCCGCCGTGCCGAACCCCGCGTACTGGCGCATCGTCCACGGCCGTCCCGTGTACATCGAGGGGTACACGCCACGGGTGTAGGGGTACTGGCCCGGGGCACCGATGAGCGCGGGGTCGGCGCCGGCGCGCGACTCGGCGTCGTAGAGGGGGGCGAAGGGACGTCCGGACTCGGTGGTTGCCATGGGCCCAAGGCTAGGCCCGCCCCCGCTGGGAGTCGTGCTGCACCCCGACCCGAGGGCGCAGGACCAAGGACCCGCCCGCTCAGGGACCGCCGGACCGCCGCCCCGCCCCCTCGCCCGCCCGGTCGCCTCGCGCTCGCCGCTCGCCAACTTGGGTTGCACCTGCTGCAAGTGGAGCAACTACATCCCACATTGATGAAGCTCCGCCACGGAGCGCGGAGCTGCCGCGGCCGCAAGGAGTCGGTGCGCCTGTGGACGGTCGCTGGCGCCATCGGCCCACCGCGACGACGATCCCGGGGTGCCCAGGAGGAACGCCGGCGAAGGATCCGCCCTCATCGTGCTGCGGCAGGCCGCAGAGCCCCAGTCCATGGTCTGCACCTACCAGCAGGCACGTGCGGCAGGGCTCTCCCCGGGAGCGATCCGACGGCTCGTCGACTCGGGCCGCTGGCGCCGGCTGCACAAGGGCGTGTTCCAGATCCTCGCCGAGCCACCGGCGCTCACCGCCCGGATGTGGGCGGCGCACCTCGCGCTCGGTCCCCTGAGCGTCGTCGCGGGGGCTGCAGCGGGGCACTACTGGGGCCTGATGGACGGGGAGCACCCCTCCGCCAGACCCGTCCGGATGCTCCTCGAGGACTCGATCCGCCGGCACGCCCGTGGAATCGAGGTGAGGCGCGTGCAGGATCCGCTCTCGAGAGCTCATCCCGGCCGCCAGCCACCCGTGCTCACGGTCGAGCACGCGGTCATGGACCTCGCCGCGCTCGCGTCCTCGGACTCCGAGGCGGTCGAGGTCATCCTGCGCTCGTGCCGTCTGCGACTCACCACCCCTGAGCGCATCCTCCGCGCGACGCATGCCGTGCTTCGGGTGCGTCGCAGGCGGCTGATCGAGTCAGTGTGCGCCGACCTCGGCGTGGGCTTGACCAGCCCGTTGGAGATCCGTTACCACCGAGACGTCACCATCCGGCACGGGCTGCCCCGCGGCCGAGGGCAGGCGCCGGCCCGGTCGGTCGAGCGAGGCACCGCGTACCGGGACATCCTCCACGAGGAGCTCGGGGTGATCATCGAGCTCGACGGGCGGCTCGGTCACGAAGCGGAGTCGGAGGTGTTCCGGGACCAGGATCGGGACAACGCTGCCACGCTGACGGGCGCCGCCACCTTGCGCTTCGGATGGATGGCCGTCGCTGGGCAGCCCTGTCATGTGGCCGCCCAGGTCGCCACCCTGCTCCAGATCCGCGGTTGGCCGGGTCGCCCCCGCCCGTGCGGGACCGGCTGCGCGATCCTGCCCGCCCTGCGCCAGGCCGGTTGATCCAGACAACCCCGCCGGGATCAAGGAGAACTCGGAAGGTTCCTGCCGATCTATCGGCAAGTCGAACCCAAGTTGAGCTGAGGCGGGGCGGGACGCGGCCGGGCGGGACCAGGACCCGGGGCTTTGAGGACTGCTGGGGGGCATCCTCTCCCGTGCGGCGACGCGGCTCGGGACTAGACTTCGGGCCAATGTGGCGGATGCGCCGCCACGCCTGCCCACTTCCGAGCTAGGAGGCTCCACCGATGGCCAGTGCGCCTGCGGGGACCCTGTACCGCGGCGGTGAGGGGATGTGGTCCTGGGTGGCCCATCGCATCACCGGCGTCGCGGTGTTCTTCTTCCTCCTCGTCCATGTCCTGGACACCGCACTCGTGCGGGTCTCCCCCGACACCTACGACGCGGTGATCGCGACGTACAAGACCCCGATCGTCAACCTCCTCGAGGTCGGCCTGGTCGCCGCGGTGCTGTACCACGCGCTGAACGGCATCCGGATCATCCTCATCGACTTCTGGGCTGAGGGGCCGCGTCACCAGAAGGCCATGTTCCGCACGATCGTGGTCGTCTGGGCGCTCATCATGGTCCCCGGCGTCTACTTCATGCTCAAGCACACCGTCGAGGCACTGTTCGGGAGCACCTCATGAGCCTCGAGATCGCGGATCCCCGCAGCGCCAGGACCTCACGAAGCAGCGGCAGCAACTACGAGCGGTACTCGTGGCTGTTCATGCGGATCTCCGGCCTGGTGCTGGTCTTCCTGGTCCTGGGCCACCTGCTGATCATGAACATCCTCGACGGCGGCGTGCAGCGCATCAACTTCGGGTTCGTGGCCGGCCGCTGGTCCAGCCCGTTCTGGCAGGGCTGGGACCTGCTGCAGCTGTGGCTGGCCATGCTCCATGGCGGCAACGGCATGCGCACGATCATCAGCGACTACGCCGAGAAGCCCAAGACCCGCTTCTGGCTGCTGACCCTGCTGGCCGTGGCCGTCGTGTTCATCCTCGTCCTGGGGACCCTGGTGATCTTCACCTTCGACCCCAACATCGCCTGATCGGAGAGTGGCGCGAGCCATGCAGAACCACACCTACGACGTCGTGATCGTCGGCGCGGGGGGCGCCGGGATGCGCGCCGCCCTCGAGTCCGGTCCCCGCGTGCGCACCGCCGTGCTCACCAAGCTCTACCCGACGCGCTCGCACACCGGTGCGGCCCAGGGCGGCATGTGCGCAGCGCTTGCCAACGTGGAGGAGGACAACTGGGAGTGGCACACCTTCGACACGATCAAGGGTGGTGACTACCTCGTCGACCAGGACGCCGCGGAGATCATGTGCAAGGAGGCCATCGACGCGGTCATCGACCTCGAGAAGATGGGCCTGCCGTTCAACCGCACGCCTGAGGGCCGCATCGACCAGAGGCGCTTCGGTGGGCACACCCGCAACCACGGCGAGGCCGCCGTGCGCCGCGCCTGCTACGCCGCCGACCGCACCGGCCACATGATCCTTCAGACGCTCTACCAGAACTGCATCAAGCAGGGTGTGGAGTTCTACGACGAGTACTACGTCCTGGACCTCCTGCTCAACGAGGTCGACGGCGAGACCCGGACGGCCGGGGTGGTGGCCTACCAGCTCTCCACGGGCGAGATCCACACGTTCCAGGCCAAGTCCGTGGTGTTCGCCACCGGCGGGTTCGGCCGGGTGTTCAAGACCACCTCGAACGCCCACACCCTCACCGGCGACGGAATGGCCATCGTCTACCGCCAGGGCCTGCCCCTGGAGGACATGGAGTTCTACCAGTTCCACCCGACGGGCCTGGCCGGCCTGGGCGTGCTGCTCACCGAGGGCGCCCGTGGTGAGGGCGGCATCCTGCGCAACGCCAGCGGCGAGAGGTTCATGGAGCGCTACGCCCCCACGATCAAGGACCTCGCCCCGCGCGACATGGTCGCCCGCGCGATGGTGCAGGAGGTCCGTGAGGGTCGGGGCGCCGGTCCGCACAAGGACTACGTCTACCTGGACCTCACGCACCTGCCGGCCGCGCAGATCGAGGAGAAGCTGCCCGACATCACCGAGTTCTCCCGGACCTACCTCGGCGTGGACCCGATCACCGAGATGGTGCCCGTGTTCCCGACAGCGCACTACGCGATGGGCGGCATCCCGACCAACGTGAACACCGAGGTCCTGGCCGACAACGACCGCATCGTCCCGGGGCTCTACGCCGCCGGCGAGTGCGCCTGCGTCAGCGTCCACGGGGCCAACCGCCTGGGCACGAACTCGTTGCTGGACATCAACGTGTTCGGCCGCCGCGCCGGCATCGCCGCCGCGGAGTACGCCTCGACCGCGCAGTTCGTGGACCTGCCCCCCGTCGGGGCGAGCCGCGTGGAGTCGCTGGTCAGCCAGCTGGTCGGGAGCACCGGGACCGAACGGGTCGGCGACATCCGCCGTGCCATGCAGGAGACCATGGACTTCAACGCGCAGGTGTACCGCACCGAGGAGACCCTCACCCAGGCCCTGAACGACGTCCGGGCCCTGCGTGCGCGGTTCGCCAACGTCGCGATCCACGACAAGGGCGCGCGGTACAACACCGACCTCCTCGAGGCCATCGAACTGGGCTTCCTGCTCGACCTGGCCGAGCTCCTGGTCGTCGGCGCGCTGGCTCGCAAGGAGTCCCGCGGCGGGCACGCCCGCGAGGACTACCAGACCCGCGACGACGTCAACTTCATGGCGCACACCATGGCCTACCGGGACGTGGCCCCGGACGGATCGGTCACGATCCGCCTGGACTACAAGCCCGTCACAGTCACCCGTTACCAGCCGATGGAGCGCAAGTACTGATGGCAACCGACGCCCCCACAGCCCCCGCCGCCACCCCCGCACCCGTGGCCACCGAGATCCCGCAGCCGTTCCCGGTCACGGTCAGGCTGCGCCGGTTCCTCCCCGACGAGGGGCCCGAGCCGTTCTGGCAGGACTTCACGGTCGACGTGTTCCCGACCGACCGGATCCTCGACGCCCTGCACAAGATCAAGTGGGAGCAGGACGGGACCCTGACGTTCCGTCGTTCGTGCGCCCACGGGATCTGCGGCTCGGACGCCATCAGGATCAACGGCCGCAACAGGTTGGCGTGCAAGACCCTGATCAAGGACCTCAACGCGAAGAAGCCCATCGTCATCGAGGCGATCAAGGGCCTGCCGCTGGAGAAGGACCTGGTGGTGGACATGGAGCCCTTCTTCAAGTCCTTCCGCGAGGTGATGCCGTTCCTGATCACCACGGGCAACGAGCCCACCAGGGAGCGCGTGCAGTCCGCTGAGGACCGCGCGATCTTCGATGACACCACCAAGTGCATCCTGTGCGCCTGCTGCACGACGTCGTGCCCGGTGTTCTGGACCGACGGCCAGTACTTCGGGCCCGCGGCGATCGTCAACGCACACCGCTTCATCTTCGACAGCCGCGACGAGGGCGCCGAGCAGCGCCTGGAGATCCTGAACTCCAAGGAGGGCGTCTGGCGCTGCCGGACGACCTTCAACTGCACGGACGCGTGCCCCCGCGGCATCGAGGTCACCAAGGCGATCCAGGAAGTCAAGCGCGCGCTGATCTACCGGGGCTGACCGGTCACCGGCTGCTCGGCCCACCTGTCCGGGTGGCCGGGAACGCCCGTGCCGTCGAATCGCGATCCTGCGCCGATCGGCACCACCTCGGGGGTCGCGGGGCCGCGTCGCTGCCGGGAAGTGACCTGACCGGCGCCTACCCTGTGACACGTTATGAGCGCTACTTCCCGCGCGCTTGCCGCGCTCACCCTGGCCACTGCCGTCCTGCTTCCCGTGCTGCCCGCGGCCGCACTGCCCGGTGAGGACCCTTCCCCAGCTGTCACGGGCAGCACCGAGGCGAAGACCCCCTCGGGCAAGACCGCGCAGATCCAGCTGGTGGCCAAGGAGGGCGCCGTCGCGAAGCCCCCTGTGGCCGCCGACTCCTGGGTGCTGGCCGACCTCGACTCGGGGGAGATCCTGGCCTCCCAGAACGCGGACCTCGCAGTCCGTCCCGCCTCGACGCTCAAGCTCCTGACGGCGCTCACGGTCTCGCCGCGGCTGGCCCCGGAGCAGCCATACCGCGCCGTCGCTGCCGACGAGACAGCCGAGGGCAACCGCGTCGTGCTCTACAAGGGCCTGACCTACACGGTGGCGGACCTCAGGAACGCTGCGCTGCTGCCCAGCGCCAACGACGCTGCCGACGCGCTGGCACGCGCGAATGGCGGCGTGAAGGTGACCGTCGAGCAGATGAACGCCGAGGCCGCACGCCTGGGCGCGACGCGGACCACGGTGAAGAACCCCAGCGGCCTGGACGCCGAGGGCCAGGTGACGACCGCCTACGACATGGCGCTCATCGGGCGGGCAGCCCTGGCCAATCCGGAGGTCGCCGCCAGCCTGCTCAGTCGGCAGGTCGACTTCCCGGGGAAGATGGAGAAGGGCAAGAGGGTCGTCTACCCGGTCTACAACCACAACCGGACCCTGGTGAACTCGCGCCTTGAGGGCTACCTCGGCGGCAAGTCCGGGTACACGAGCCTGGCCGGCAACACGATGGTCGCCGGGGCTGAGAAGGATGGCCGGCGACTGCTGGTCACCCTGTTCCATATCGGCGGCAACACCTACAGGGCCAGCGAGGTGCTGCTCAACTGGGGCTTCGCCAACGCAGACAACCTCCGCCCCGTCGGCAAGCTCGCCGAGCCCTCTGCCCCGACCCCCCATTTCGACCGCGCGATCCTGCCCCTTCCGGAGGAGGGCAGCGCCCCGGTCAATCGCGAGGTCGCCGCGGCCAGGGCCGACGATGCCCCCTCCGCACCGATCCAGCCGCGCGCCCTGTCACTGGGGCTGCCCTCCATCCCGTTGCCCGGGCTGCCCTCGCCCCTGACTGCCCTGACCCTGCTCATGGCGGTCCTGGTGGTCCTGCGGGCGCGCGTCTACTGGATCGGTCACCGCAGCCGCACTGCGTGGACCACCCTGGACACAGTGGGCTGCCGGCCAGGCCCGCTCCACCCGTCGTCGGGGGCCGGCAGACCGCCGGGTCAGGACCGCAGCGCGCTCGGCGGCGACCGTCGACGAGGACCTCATCGGCGCCTCGCGCACCTGAGCCCGTGCACCTGCGAGCACGCAGACAGAGGTCCAGGGGCTGGCACGTGGTGTGTGCCAGCCCCTGGACCTTGTGACCGTTGGTGTCCCTCGGGTCGTGGTTGTTCAGCTGTGTTGCGCGGCGCAGCGGTCAGGCGATCGCAGCGTGGGTCAGCGACTCCTCGATCGCCTCGTCGGTGATCGGGTTCCGGGACTTCGCTGCGGTCACCAGGAAGGCGCTGAGCGCGGTGCCGGCCGCGATCGCCGCGATGTACAGGAACGGGTTCGAGATCAGGGAGATGACCCAGATCCCGCCGTGCGGTGCCCGCAGCTCGCATCCGAAGGCCATCACCAGGGCGCCGGTCAGGGCGCTGCCGGCCATGAGCGAGGGGATGACCCGCAGCGGGTCGGAGGCTGCGAACGGGATCGCGCCCTCGGTGATGAACGAGGCACCCAGCAGCCAGGCCGCCTTGCCGTTCTCGCGCTCGCTCTCCGTGTAGAGCTTCGGCCGCAGGACGGTCGAGGACAGCGCCATCGCCAGCGGGGGAACCATGCCGGCCGCCATCACGGTGGCCATGATCTGCAGGGCCGGGCCGTTGTTGTCGGCGATCGCGGTGGTCAGGTTCAGCGTGGCGAAGACGTAGGCGGTCTTGTTGACCGGGCCGCCCATGTCGAAGGCCATCATCAGGCCGAGGATGGCACCGAGGAGGATCAGGTTGGCGCCGGAGAGGCCGGCCAGCCAGTCGGTGAGACCCTTCTGCACCGCGGCCAGCGGCTTGCCGAGCACGGTGAGCATCAGGGCACCGTTGAGGAACGTGGCCACGAGCGGGATGATCACGACGGGCATCACGCCGCGGATCGCCTTGGGCACGTTGAGCTGCGACATCCAGCGGGCGATGAAGCCACCGGTGAGGCCACCCACGATGGCACCCAGGAAGCCTGCGCCGATCGTCCCGGCCGCGACACCTGCGACGAAGCCGGGCACGAGGCCTGGCCTGTCGGCGATGGCGTAGGCGATGAATCCGGCCAGCACCGCGTTCAGGAAGCCGAACGCGACGGCGCCGAGGATGAACATGAGCCCGGCCCAGTCGCTCAGGTCGAAGAAGCTGAACTGGTCGATGAACGCCTGGGGATCGCCGTTGACCTCGACGATCTCGTAGCCGCCGAGCATGAAGCTCAGCGCGATGAGGATGCCGCCACCGGCCACGAACGGGATCATGTACGACACACCGGTCATCAGGTAGCCACGCAGGCGGATGCCGAAGTGACCCTCCTCGACCTTCGTGGCCATGCCACCGGACGATGCGGACGCCGCGGCGGTCGCCGCCGATGCGGTGCCGACCGGCACGCCCCCGGACTGCACTGCTGAGACGGCCTCGTTGATGATGCCGGAGGAGTCGTTGATCGCACGCTTCACGCCCACCTGGACGGTCGGCTTGCCGGCGAAGCGCGCCTTGTCGCGCACCTCGACGTCGTTGGCGAAGATGACGCCGTCGGCGGCGGAGATGACCGCGGGGTCGAGCTTCTTGAACCCGCCCGAGCCCTGGGTCTCGATCGAGATCTCGTGTCCCGCGTCCCGGGCCGCCTGCTCGAGGGCCTCGGCCGCCATGTACGTGTGTGCGATGCCGGTGGGGCAGGACGTGACGCCGACGAACTTCATCGACTTCTTCTCCTGCACCGGGGTGGCGGCAGCCGTGGCTGCGGCCGCCGCCGGTGCGGCCGTTGCTCCAGCCGCCACGGGTGCTGCTGCGCTGGCGGCTGCGGGGGCGGCTGCGGGTGCCTCCGGTGCCGCCGCGGCATTGATGGTGTCGACCACGACCTGCGGGTCAGTCGCCCTGAGCAGCGTGTCGCGGAACTCGGACTTCATCAGCGCACGGGACAGGCTGGCGAGGATCTGCAGGTGCTCGTCCCCAGCGCCCTCGGGCACGGTGATGAGGAACACCAGGTGCGCCGGGCCATCGGCAGCGCCCCAGTCGATCCCGTTGGTGGAGCGACCGAAGACGACGGTGGGCTCGGCGACGCCGCTGGTGCGGGCGTGGGGGATTCCGATGCCTCCCTCGATGCCGGTCGCCATGATCCCCTCGCGGGCGGCGACGTCTGCGCGCAGGACGGCGGGGTTGGTGGCCCGCCCTGCCGATGTGGCCACGGAGACGAGGCTGTCGATAGCCGCGTCCTTCGTGGTGGCGGAGCCGTCGAGGTCCAACTCGACGAGCTGGGTAGTGATCAGTTCCATTGCTATGACCTCCGAATTGAGGGATGGATCGGGTCTTCGGGACGTGCGCGTGCCGATGGTGCGGTCAGGCGGTCTGTGGGGCGATGGCGCTCACCTCCACGGCATCCGGGTCGATCAACTCGGCGGGCGGGATGCCCGTGCCGGGGGTCTGGACTGCGGCGGTGGCCCAGGCGATGCCCATGCGCAGGGCATCGGGGCCCGAGCCGCCCGCGTGCAGGAAGCCGGAGAGGAGGCTGTCGCCCGCCCCGACGGTGCTCAGGACGGGGACCCGGGGGCCGTTCCCGTGCCAGCGACCGTTCGCGTCGACGAGCACCGCACCCTTGGATCCGAGACTGCAGATCACGGCGCCGGCGCCGAGCCCGCGGGCCTCGTCGCACCCGGCGAGGACGTCGGCCTGGGTGCTGAGCTCACGACCGAGGATCTCGCCGAGCTCCTCGTCGTTGGGCTTGATGAGGTCCGGCTGGGCGGCCAGGCCGTCGGCAAGCGCCTGGCCGCTGATGTCCAGGGCGAACAGGGAGCCCGCGGCACGGGCCACCTCCGCGACCCGCAGCACCACCTCCGTGGACTGGCCCGTGGGGAGGCTGCCCGCGACCACGACCCAGCCGCCCGCCGTAGCCAGCTCGGCCACCGCCGCGACAAGCGCGTCGAGCTCGCTGGGGGAGAGCACCGGGCCCGCCTCGTTGAGCTTCGTGGTGGTCCCATCGGGCTCGACGACGGCCACGTTGGCGCGAGTCCGACCGGCGATCGGCACGGCACGGTACGGGATGCCCGCCTCGTCCAGTGCCGAGGTGAGGGCGTGGCCCATCGGTCCGCCCGCGGGCAGCACCGCGACGGACTCAGTGCCGCGGGCCGTCAGGAACCGGGTGACGTTGACGCCCTTGCCTCCCGGGTCCTCGAGGGTGGAGTCCGCCCGCAGGACCTCGCCGCGCTCCAGGGTCGGGAAGCTCATGGTGCGGTCGAGGCTGGGGTTGAACGTGACTGTGACGATCATGCGCGTACCACCTTGGGTCCGGCCGCCTCGATCTCCGAGGCGGCTTCTTCGGATAGGGCTGAGTCGGTGACGATGACGTCGATCTCGTCCAGGTCGGCGACGTGGGCGAAGTGGTCGGTGCCGTACTTGGTGTGGTCGGCCAGCAGGACGCTGCGCCTGGCCGAGGCGATGAAGGCGGCCTTGACTGCGGCCTCGGCACTGTCAGGGGTGGTGAGGCCCCGCTGGACGGAGAACCCGTTGGTGCCCAGGAAGGCGACGTCGACGAAGACCGTGCGCAGGTAGTCCAGCGCCGCGCTGTCCACGGTCGCCAGCGTCCGGCCGCGCACGCGCCCGCCGACCAGGTGGACGGTCATTGCGCTTCGGCTGGCCAGCAGGGACGCGATGGGCAGGCTGTTGGTGACGACGGTGAGGGCCCGGTCCGCGGGTAGCAGTTCCGCGAGACGGTAGGTCGAGGAACCGGCATCGAGGGCAATCGCTCCCTCCTCCGGCAGCAGCGCGAGTCCGCGCTCGGCGATCCGCGCCTTCTCCGATGTGCGCACCGACTCGCGGACGGCGAGCGCGGGCTCGAATCCGAACAGGTCCACGACGATTGCACCGCCATGCACCCTGCGCAATAGGCCAGCACGCTCCAGGGCGGTCAGGTCGCGGCGTACGGTCTCGGGCGTGACGTCGAAGACATCGGCGAGCTCATTGACCTCAACCCGTCCGGCCACCCGCGCGCGACTGACAATCTCTGCCTGTCGCTCTTCCGCATACATCCGTTTGCCTCCGTTTGTGTCCGACTGATCACAGTGAACACCAACAGACCACAGATGTCAACAGGCTGTGCGAGCATCTCCAACAGGAACGAAGAATTGCCACGCAAACGGGACATGACTCTCCCCGTGCGCCTGCTCCCGGGCACGGGGTGCGAGCCGACCCAGCGCGTGGCTGTGTCGGCTCGCCCGGCGGACTCGGCGATGGGGGCGGGGAGGCGCCGGGGCAGACCCTCACGCTCCGGATGGACCAGGTGCGGCCGTCACACGGCGGGCACGGTGGCAGCGGTGGCCGTACCCCCCGTGGGCGCTGTGAGGTCGTAGAGGGTCACCGAATCGACAGTCGTGGCGGTGAAGGTCTGGGTCACCCATGCGGCGATCTGGGCCGAGGCCCCAGAGCCGCCCATCTGGCCGCCGAACCCCTGAGCGCCGGAGATGAAGTAGTGGATGTCGCCCGCCTCAACCTTGTGCCTGGAACTCGGCCAGGGTCGGCGCAGGATCACTGCCGTTGAACCCGCCGATCGCCATGACTGGGCGCTCCGTGGCCAGCTGGTAGCCGGCCGCCGAGTTCGCCCCGACAGCCGCCGCCACCCATGTGTAGCTGTCGGCATCGGCGAGCAGCGTGTCGGTCACGGCCTCGCTGGGCGTGCTGCCGTTGAGCAGGCCTCCGCCCGCGCCCCCGCCGGGAGCGCCACCTGGCACCCCACCCCCGGCGGTGGCTGCGGGCCCTCCCGGAACGATGCCACCCGGAGCGGTGCCGCCGGGGCCGACTCCGCCTGGACCGACTCCCCCGGGCGCCCCCGGGCCAACCACCCGGACTGCCCGCGGGCAACCCCTGCCCCCGCATCCCGGGGACGCCGGCGCCACCCGGCCCCCGGCCCCCGGAGACTGCAGGGCCAGCGGAGGGCAGCGAGCCCGATGCCGTGCTCGACGCAGTCTCCACGGAGTAGGCCGCCGGTCCGGTCAGGAGGACCACGAGTCCCATCAGTGCGGCCCCCAGCGCAACGCTGCGCCCGTACGGCGCGGCAAGGTGCGGCGCGACCAGCAGTGCCGCGCCCACGGCCACCCCACCGATGAGGACCACGGCTCCCAGCCACGGCACGAAGTCCGGCGACCGGGCAAGCAGGACGTGTGACCACCACGCGGAGCCGACGATCAGCCCCGCCGCGACAAGTCGCGCCCAGAGGTGCACGCGATGCGCCCAGAGCGTGGCGGAGCCGATCCCCACCAGCGCCCCGATCGCCGGGGCCAGGGCCACTGTGTAGTACTCGTGGATGATGCCGGCGCTGAAGGAGATGACGGCAGCGGTGACGACCAGCCAGCCGCCCCACCCGAGGACCGCAGCACGGGTCAGGTCCGTACGCCCAGCACGCCGGGACGTCCAGAGCAGGACGGCGATCATGCCCAGGGCGGCGGGAAGCAGCCAGGCGACCTGACCGCCGTACGAGGAGCTGAGGAGCCGGTCCCAGCCGGTCTCCCCCCACATCGACCCCCCTGGACCACCAGCAGCGCCGACACTGCCCGTCTCGTTGCCCGTGAGCCGGCCGAACCCGTTGTAGCCCAGGATCAGCTCGAGCATCGAGTTGGTCTGGGAGCCCCCGACGTACGGTCGGGAGTCGGCGGGCCAGAGCTCGACGATCGCGACCCACCAGCCTCCGGCGACGATCACCGCCCCCAACGCCGCAAGCAGGTGGCCGATCCGGCGGCGCAGGTCGATCGGGGCTGCGACGGCGTACATCAGCACGAACCCGGGCAGGACGAGGAACGCCTGCATCATCTTGGCCAGGAACGCCAGCCCGACGAAGCCCCCGGCGAGCATGATCCACCTCAGGGAACCCCGCTGCGTGGCCCGGCCCATCGCCCACGCCGCGCACACGAGGAGGAACACCAGGAGCGCGTCGGGGTTGTTGAAGCGGAACATCAGCGTGGCCACCGGGGTGAGCGCCAGCACGGCGCCCGCGATGAGGCCCGCCGACGGGCCGAACCAGCGGCGCACGGTCGCATACAGGACGCCCACCGAGGCCACGCCGAGCAGCGCCTGGGGGGCGAGCACGGACCAGGGGCTCAGCCCGAACAGCCGGACGCCGACACCCATCAGCCACAGGGACGCGGGCGGCTTGTCGACGGTGATCGCGTTCGCGGCGTCGAAGCTGCCGAAGAACCACGCCTTCCAGCTCTCCCCCGCCGCCTGCGCCGCAGCGGAGTAGTACGCGTTCGCCCACCCGTTGCGGCTCAGCCCCCACAGGTAGAGCGCCGCCGTGCCCGCGAGCAGGGCAGCGAGAGCCCACCGCGCCCAGGCGGGCGTGGGGCGCGGGTCCGGGACCACACGGCAGGTGTCCGGCGAGGTGGTGCGCACACCCGAGCCGTCCGGGGCGGTATGCGTCGACCCCTCCCGGGCCGGCGGTCCCTGCTCGGGGTTCCACCATGCGTCGGCGAGGCTCTGCGTGGACATGGTCATCGGGGGACCTCCGTGGATTGGGCGGCATCGGCCGCGTGGGGAGACGGGGCGGAGCTGTTGGCGACGCGGCCACCGAAGACCCACGCCCGGTAGAGCAGGAATCGGATGAGGGTGGCCAGGACGTTGGCGGCGGTCAGGAGCACGAGCTCAGCAGCGTGGCTGGCGTCGGGCGCGAAGGCGGTCAGGAGTGCAAGGGCGCCTGCCGTCACCGCCAGCCCGATGCCGAAGACGACCAGTCCCTGCGCCTGATGACGCAGCCTGTCGGCTCGGCCGCGGACCCCGAACGTGAACGCCCGGTTGGCCGCCGTGTTCCCGAGGGCGGTGAGCATGAGCGCAACGGCGTTGGCCCATTGGGCGGACACCGCCGAGCGCAGGACCCAGAACAGGACCGCATAGGCAAGCGTGCTGGCAACGCCGATCAGCGCGAACCCGGCGAGCTGCCCGACGATGCCGCGCGGGGCCCCGCTGACGCTCTCCGCCCGATCGGCCGTGCGCAGCGTGCTCAACGGGATCCTGCCGCTGCTCAGACCCCTGCCGAGTCGCCAGATCCCGGCGAGGTCCTTGCGTGCCGTGTCGAGGATGTCCACCGTCGAGGTCGGGTCGTCGACCCAGTCGACGGGGACCTCGTGGATGCGCATCCGCGAACGCTCGGCCAGGACCAAGAGCTCCGTGTCGAAGAACCACTCCGGGTCCTCGACCAACGGCAGCAGCTCGGCCGCGGCGTCGGCACGGATCGCCTTGAACCCGCACTGGGCATCGGTGAACCCCGCGCCCAGGCTGGCGCGCACGATCAGGTTGTAGCCCCGGGAGATGAACTCCCGCTTCGGCCCCCGCACGACCCGCGAGCCCCGGCCCAGGCGGGTGCCGATGGCAAGGTCAGAATGCCCCGACAGGAGCGGGGCGAGCAGCGGCAGGAGTGCGGCGAGGTCCGTGGACAGGTCAGCGTCCATGTAGGCCAGGACCGCGGCGTCGCTTGTGGACCACACCTGGCTCAATGCCCGCCCGCGGCCCTTGGCCGACAGGTGGACGGCCCGCACCTCAGGGACGTCGCGAGCCAGCCGGCAGGCGATCTCCCAGGTGAGGTCGGTGCTGGCGTTGTCGGCGATCGTGATCCGGACGCTGTAGGGCAGGACGGAGCGCACGTGGGCATGGAGGCGAAGGACGCTCCGCTCGAGGCCCAGCTGCTCGTTGTGCACGGGGATCACGATCTCGACGGCCGGAGCGTCCGGGAGCGCCGGCCGCTCGACCTGCACCCCCTCGGGGGCCACGGTCAGGTGGGTCCGGGTCAACGGGATCGAAGCGGTCATGGCTGCAGGTAACCCGACGAACCTGAGGGCACCCTGTGAGCGACCTGTGCCGCACCCGTGGGCATCGACGTGCCGCCAACCTCGGCAAGACCACCCACGCGCCTCCGCGCGGGGCTGCCAATGCCCCGCCCCTTTTCGGGCGTTCCCCGCCACCACGACCGGCAGCTGCGCGTTCCCCGCCACCTGTGGCCGGGAATGCGCACGGACCGCTGGGCGTGGCGGGGAACGCGCGGAGAGGGCCGGTTCGGCGGGGCCGGGGGCGGCGCCGCGGGGTGTCGCGGGACTCACAGGGTTCTCCCAGGCTTCTGCCAGACTCCTGACACCGGGGCCGGCGCACAATGAGGCCATGAGTCCGACCGAGCTCGCGGCGAACGCCTCCTCGATCCCCGTGCCGGAGGCTCGACTGCTCGTCGTCGACGACGAACCCAACATCGTCGAGCTGCTGTCGGCCAGCCTCCGGTTCTCCGGGTTCGAGGTGCACACCGCCGCCAACGGGACCCAGGCCCTGCACCAGGTCGCTGCCCTCGAGCCGGACCTCGTGGTGCTCGACGTCATGATGCCCGGGCTCGACGGGTTCGAGGTCGTGCGCCGGATGCGTCAGGAGGGCCACCGCTGCCCGGTGCTCCTCCTCACCGCGCGCGACGCGGTCGAGGACCGCGTGACCGGCCTGACCCTCGGAGCAGACGACTACGTCACCAAGCCCTTCAGCCTCGGCGAGGTCCTGGCACGCATCCGGGCGATCCTGCGACGCGCCGGCCTCGCGCAGCAGCCCGGGTCCGAGCGGATGGTCTTCGCCGACATCGAGCTCGACGAGGACGCCCACGAGGTGTTCAAGGCCGGTAGGTCCGTGGACCTCTCCCCCACCGAGTTCAAGCTCCTGCGCTTCCTCATGGCCAACCAGGGCCGTGTGATGTCCAAGGCGCAGATCCTCGACCACGTCTGGCACTACGACTTCGGCGGAGAGGCCACCGTCGTGGAGTCCTATGTCTCCTACCTCCGGCGCAAGGTGGACACGACCGAGCCTCGGCTCCTGCACACGGTCCGCGGGGTGGGCTACGTCCTGCGCGTGCCGCGGGGGGCCTGATGCCGCGCCGCCTGGCGGCCCGACTGCAGGCCACGCCCCTGCGCTCCCGCCTCGTCGCGCTGCTCCTCCTGCTCGTGACCGCCGCCCTGCTCCTGGCCGGTGCGGCGACTGTGGCCGCCTTGCGCGGCTACCTGTACAGCCAGGTCGACCGCAACCTCACCGACCTGGCCCAGGCGCGCGCCAACACGCCCCCCCTGCCCGACGACGGATTCGGCCCACCCCGTCCCGGACCCGTCGGCCGAGATGTGCTGTACGTGCGCGTCTCCGACCCAGCCGGCGCGACGCATCAGGTGTCCGCGCAGTCCGACACGGTGACCGACCCACCAGCCCTTCCCGACCTGACCGTCGCCGAGGCGGCTGCGCTGGCCGGCCGCGGCTACGTCGTCGACTCCGAGTCCGGGGCCACCCGGTGGCGCGTGGTCAGCGCACCCCTGGCCGACGGCTCCGGCTCGGTGTCGGTCGCCCTGGACATCAGCGGCATCGACGCAACGGTCAACCGGCTGGTCCTCATCGAGCTGGCGATCGGGGTCCTCGTGCTGCTGGTGCTGGGCGTCACCGGCCGTGTCCTCGTGCGTCGCAGCCTGCATCCGCTGGGCGTGGTGGAGGAGACGGCTGCGGCCATCGCGGCCGGGGACCTGGCCAGGCGGGCCCCGGCGTCCGACCCGCGCACGGAGGTCGGCAGCCTCGCCCGGTCCTTCAACACGATGGTCGATGACCTCGCAGGTGCCCTTGCCGCGCAGCGGGCCTCCGAGCAGGCCGCGCGGGACGCTGCCGGGCGGGCGCGGGCGTCGGAGGCACGGATGCGCCAGTTCGTGGCGGATGCCGGCCATGAGCTGCGCACTCCCCTCACCTCCGTGCGCGGCTTCGCCGAGCTCTACCGCATCGGCGCGGTCGAGCAGGGCCCGGCCCTCGACGACGCGATGGCGCGGATCGAGGCCGAGGCAGCGCGCATGGGCGTCCTGGTCGACGACCTGCTCCTGCTGGCCCGCCTGGACCAGCAGCGTCCCCTGGACATCACCGAGGTGGACGTGGTCGACCTCGTGACCGATGCCGTGGCAGCAGCGCGCGCCGCGGCCCCCGAGCGGGAGCTGGCGGTCCACGTCAGCGAGGTCGCTGTCGGGCTGTGGGCGCCCGGAGACCGGTTGCGCCTGCGCCAGGTCGTGGACAACCTGCTGTCGAACGCCCTGCGCTACTCACCCGCCGACGAGCCCGTGGAGATCCGGATCGATCGTGTCCACGCCGGTGACCTCACCCCGGGATGGGCCACCATCTCGGTCGTCGACCACGGTGCGGGGATGGCCCCCGATGTGGCCGCCCGGGTATTCGAGCGGTTCTACCGCGCCGACGCCGCACGCTCCCGCCAGGAGGGCGGATCCGGGTTGGGCCTGGCGATCGTCTCAGCGATCGTCGCCGCCCACGGCGGCCGGGTCGACCTCGCCACGGGGATCGACCAGGGCTGCCAGTTCACGGTCTGGCTGCCCCTGGAGGCTGCGGGCGCCGGGCGCACGGGGCCCGATGACGCCACGTCCGACTCCACGATCGCACCCGTGACGGCCTGACCCGCCCGAGGGTGCCGCTACAGCCGGCCGGCCTCGTGCACCCGGCGCAGGAAGTCGCGGGTCCGTTGGTCCTGGGGATCGCGCAGCAGGGCCTGCGGAGAGCCGCGTTCGACGATGGTCCCCGAGGACAGGAAGCACACCTCATCGGCCACCTGCTCGGCGAAACCCATCTCGTGGGTGGCGATGACCATCGTCATCCCCTCGGCCTTGAGCTCCCGGACCGTGGACAGCACCTCGTTGACCAGCACCGGGTCCAGGGCCGAGGTCACCTCGTCCATGAGCATCAGGCGGGGAGCGACGGCCAGCGACCGGACGATCGCCACGCGCTGCTGCTGGCCGCCGGAGAGCCGGTCGGGGTACTGCTGGGCCTTGTCCGCGAGGCCGAAGCGCTCGAGGAGCGACAGGCCCTCGGCCTCGGCGACGTCCCTGGACACCTTGTGCACCTTGCGCGGGGAGAGCGTGATGTTGTCCAGGACCGTGAGGTGCGGGAAGAGGTTGAAGGACTGGAAGACCATGCCGACCTTGCGGCGGACGTCATCGGGGTCCACCTCGGGATCGGTGATGTCCCAGCCGTCGAGGCGGATCACGCCATCATCGACCGACGTGAGCAGGTTGATGCAGCGCAGCAACGTGGACTTGCCCGAGCCCGAGGCCCCGATCAGCACGGTGACCGTGTGCTCGGGGACTTCGAGCGAGACCCCCGTGAGGACCTGCTCGGCACCGAAGGACTTGCGGACGTCCTCGACGCTGAGCACCGGGTGGCGCAGGACGGTCACGCGCCCACCTGCGCGTTCTGGCGCTGGATGGAGCGATGCATGAAACGGTCGGTGATCCGCGTCAGCGGGATCGTGAGGATGAGGAACAGGACCGCCGCCACCACGTACGGGGTGTAGTTGAAGGTCCTCGAGGACTCGATCTGGGCCGCACGGATGGCATCGACCACGCCGAGGACCGAGATCAGGCCGGTGTCCTTGAGCAGGGATACGAAGTCGTTCATCAGCGGCGGGATGACCCGACGCACGCCCTGCGGGAGGACCACGTAGCGCAGGGCCTGCCCCGAGGTGAGGCCCAGCGAGCGAGCCGCGGAGGTCTGGCTCGGGTGCACGGACAGGATCCCGCTGCGCAGGACCTCTGCCACGTACGCCGAGTAGGTCAGCACGATCGCCACCGTGCCCAGGACGATCACCGAGGTCGTCACACCCGGGAGCCCGAGGGCCGGCACGCCGAACCCGATGAGCAGGATCACCAGGAGGGTCGGCACTCCGCGGAACAGGTCGACGTAGCCCGTCGCCAGGATCCGGAACGGCGCCAGGGCAGGGGCCCTCGAGGTGCGCGCGAGGGCCAGCGCGAGCCCGAGGACCGCGATGAGGACCGACGAGACGAGGGTCAGCTTGATGTTGAGCAGCAGTCCCGCGAAGACTGCGGGCAGCACCTCGAGGGCGTAGCGCAGGTCGAAGAACGTGCTGCGGACGACGTCCCAGCCCGGGGAGCTGACCACGACGGCAACCAGCGCGCCGATCACCAGGACGCTGGACACCGCCGCGACGGCCGTCCTGCGACGCGCCTGCTTGGCGCGCACGGCACGCCGGCGAAGCTCCTCGTCGCTCGGGCTGTGCGGGCGGCCCTCCGGTTGGCTCACCCAGTGCTACTGGAGGGTGGGGGTGCCTGCGAATGTGTCCGGCAGCCACTTCGTGGCCAGCGAGTCGAGAGTGCCGTCGGCCGTCGAGCTGGTCGATCACCTGCGTCGTGCACGCCGTCAGCGGGCTGTTGTTGGCCAGCAGGATCCCGTAGGGATCGGCGGCCGCCAGCGCACCCGACGATCACGCCGCCCTTGACCTCCTGGCTGACCAGGTAGTCCGCGGTCGGCAGGTCGACGACGATCCCGTCGATCTGCTTGTTCTTCAGCGCACTGACGGCCGCTGCGTTGTCGTTGAAGACCTGGACCTCCTTGCCGGTGGCCAGCTGCTGCGCGGCGTCCAGCGAGGTCGAGCCGATGGCCGCGCCGAGCGTGGCCGACTGCAGGTCGGCCAGTGTCTTCGCCTCGGCGATGGGCGAGCCCGCGTAGGAGATGATCGACTGGGGAGCCGAGAAGTACGGCGACGAGAAGTCGACTGCCTTCTCCCGGTCCGGCGTGATCGTGAACTGCTGCAGGTTCCAGTCGAAGTTCTTGGCCCCCGGGGCGATCGCGGAGTCGAAGGTGCTGCGGACCCACTGGACGTCCGCGGCGTCGTAGCCCAGCGCCTTGGCCGCGGCGTAGGCCACGGCGGCCTCGAAGCCGTCGCCGGTCTCCGGGGCGTCGTCCATGACCCACGGCTCGTAGGAGGGCTGGCCGGTGGCGACCACGAGCTTCCCGGGCTGGACCGTCTGCAGCGTGGCCTTCTCGCACGAGGCGGCCGACCCGGACGCCGAGGCCTCGGAGGCGCTGTCGGTGCCCGAGGAGCAGGCAGTCAGCGCCAGGCCGGCGGCAGCGATCACGGCGAGGGTGCGGGTGCGGTTCATGGGTCCTCCAAGGATGGGCACTGGCAGGAGGATACGTGCTCAGGCCCCGGGGCTCCGAATCCCCGTCCACGAGCCGGTCAGGTCGACGACGGCGGGCCCCGATCCTCCGACCGGCCCGGGTTTCTGCGGCAGGAGCGCGCGCACCGCAAGCCCCAACGACGCGAGCAGGGCAACGATCCGCACGGTCTGGATGGCGACCCCGATGAACCCGCCGTCGATGATGTCGATGTACGAGAACGGGTAGAGCGCCTGGGCCGCGACAGCCGTGATCGCGACGGGGATCGTGGCAGTGCGCATCCGCGGGGATCCGGCGGCCCAGACCAGTGCTGCCATCCCGACGAGCCACACGTTGTACTGGGGGCTGAGGACGCGGGAGGTGACCGTGAGCCACAGGATCGCGACGAACGCGATGTCGGCGACCGGGGCATGGTCCAACCTGCCCAGTGCCCGGGCCAGGATCAGCAGCAGGAGCCCGACGCCGGTGAGGGGGATGAGCCACGGCGCGATCGCATCGGCCAGGGGCACGCCCACCTCGGAGGACCCGTAGCGGAAGGCCTCCGGCACCCCCTGCCTGCCGAGGAAGATCCGCGCCCAGACGAACGGCAGTGCCGCCACGGACTCCGTCTGCAGCCCGCGGGCCTCACCGTTGCCCAGGAAGCTGCTGATGACGTTGGGGAAGGCCCAGGCCGCCGTGACCACGATGGCCGCAGCGGCCAGCCCCGCGCCCAGCGCACCGCGCAGCCAGTCGCGCCGGCTCAGCGCCAGGGCCATCACTGCCGGCCAGACCTTGAGTCCGCCCCCGACGGCGAGGATCGCGCCCGCAGCCAACGGCGCGGCGAGCGCCAGCAGGCCGGCCATCGCGGCCAGCGTCGGGATGGAGTCGTAGCGCCCGTACAGGATCGGTCCGAGGAGGAGGGGAGCCGCCAACCACACCGCGAAGCCGTCCCAACGATCACGACGACGGGCGTCCCTGGCCAGCAGCACGCTGATGGCGACGTCCACCGCGACGAGGAGCAGGAGGAACAACCAGGGCTGTGAGCCCAGCAGGCCGATCCCCCCGAACACGAAGGCGGCCAGGGGCGGGTACTGCCACATGGGGTCGGCCGAGGGCACCCGGCCGTGCGCCAACCCCTCGCCCCAGCGCGAGTAGACGTTCAGGTCATCGAAGAGGTGCTTCCAGTCGTGGTGCAGCATCATGCCGGCGGCCATCAGCAGCACGAGGCCCCGGGTGACGAGCCACCAGGTCACGCGGTAACGGCGCTGCGCCAACTTCGGCACTCGCGTCTGCAGGAACACCCCGCCATTGTGCCCGAGGAGGCCCCGGCCGAAACACCCCCAGCGCGACCGGATGCGTGGACCGAGGAGGATCCGGGCGCGTCATGGCTCCTCGGTGGGGTTGATCACGGCGGGGTCACTGGGGACATCGGAGTCCTCGACCTCCGGTTCCGGCACGCCCGTCACGTCGCACGGATCGACCCCCTTGGCCGCCAGCACCGCCGCAGCTGCGTCGTCCAGCCGCTGCTGGGTCAGGGTTCCGTCGTCGAGCGCCCGACGCAGCGCGCGGCGGCCCTCGACCGACCCACCGGGTCCGACGATCCCGAGGTCACCGCCCGCCACCACGAACCCCACCAGGGCGTCGCCCTGGGTGGGCTGCCCGGATGCCTCCATCCCCAGCGCGTCGCTGACGATCAGCCCCTCGAAGCCGAGCTCGTCGACCAGGAGCCCCTCGATGACCTGTCGGGACTGGCTGCTCGGTGTGCCCGAAGAGCCGGGGATGGTGGTGTGGCCGACCATCACGCCGACGTCGACCTCCCCGGGGATCCTCTCGAAGGGCAGCAGGTCGCGCGCGCGGAGCTCCTCGATCGGCGGGCCCACGGCCGGCTCGTAGTGGGAGTCACCGGTGGCACTGCCGTGCCCGGGGAAGTGCTTGAGGACGGGGAGCAAGCCCGCATCGGCGTACCCCTGCGCGGCGGCGCCTGCGTACTCGGTCACGACCTGCGGGTCCCAGGAGTACGAACGCGATCCGATGCCCGGGCCGTGGCCGACGTCGACGACCGGGGCGAGCACCAGGTCGACCCCCCAGTCAGCGAGGGCCGCCCCGTGCGCGGCGTACATGGCCCTGACCTCGTCGGGGGTCATCGTGCTCGCCTGCCTCTGCGCCGACGGGATCGGGCCGATGACATCACGGTAGCGCTGGACCTCGCCGCCCTCCTCGTCGGCGGCCAGCAGGGCGCCGTACTGGTTGCCGGTGGTCGCCCCGTCCAGCGCGCCGGCCAGGGCGGGACCCAGACGTCCGTTCGCCAGGATCCCGGCGATCAGCCCGTCATCGAGCCACCGCTGCACGCGGCTGATGTCGGTGGTGGTGACGAGCATGGTCTGACCGATCCGCACATCCTCGGGCAGGGCGGCGACACAGGCCAGGACCGGATCGGCAGTCGCGGGCGTGCTGGCCGGCACCGACCTTGTGGGAACCGGGCCGGACGGTGCAGCTGGCGCGAGCGGGTCGATCTCCGTGCTCGCGCCACACGCCCCCAGGGCGAGCACGCAGGCCACGCCCAGGAGGAGGGGCCGGCCGGGACGATCAGGCACGGGCACAGCATGCCATCCACGCCGGACATGCCCGCGCGATCAGCGGCCAGCATCCCCCGCCGGCAGTGCGCCGGGTGTCCGATGGCCAGCGAGGTCTCCCGACCGTCAGGGCGCCCCTGGTGGTTCGGGCCGCGGCTACTCGTCGACCTCCACCACCGGGGAGTCGGAGGAGTGCTTGCGCACCGACTCGATCCCCTCGAGGGCCGACTTCTTGGAGGCGTAGCCCTGGCTGGCAGCGATGGTCTGGCCGTTGCTCGCCTTGAGCCGGAACCGGAACTTGCCCGCGTTGTCCGTGTAGAGCTCGAACTTGCCCGACATGCCTCTCCCCTTCCTGGGAGTCGTGGTCTGCGGCGAGTATGGCGCCACGTGGACCGGGGATGCGCTGTGGGCAGCCTTCGGCCATCCGGGGGAATGCCGGTGTCATCCGCGCGATCACGGCCTACCGTGGAGCAGCCGCCCGATGCGGCAGCGGAGGGAACGCCATGGAGGCCGATTTCGCGCGGGAGCGCCGGCAGATCCTGCTGGCCCTGGTCCTGGCGCTGACAGCGGTGTTCCTGCCGGTCATCTGGGTCACCTGGTACGCGGCGACCAGATCCGGGTACGGCTGCCCCACGACCTCCGGGCTGGGCGGGTTCGGGTTCAGCCTCGCGTTCGGGGCCATGTCCTGCCTGGCGATCGTGGCCCTGGCCGTGATCGTCATCAACCGCTACCACCGGTCACTGCTGCGCGCCGCCACCCGCGACGGCGTGACGGGGGCGTTCAACCGCCAGGGCTTCGAGGCGCTGGCTGCCGATGCGATCAGCCTCGCCACCCGCAGCGAGCAGCCCCTGTCCGTGGTGCTCTTCGACCTCGACGACTTCAAGCGCTACAACGACACCCACGGGCACAACGCGGGGGATGCGGCCCTGCGGGAGGTCGCCCGGGTGGCAACGACCGTCGTCCGGCGCAGCGACGTGGTCGGCCGATGGGGCGGGGACGAGTTCGTCCTGCTCCTGACCGCCTGCGACGCGCCGGCCGCCTCGCGGATCGCGGCCAACCTCGCGGCCGCAGTCATGACCGACGACTCCGATTCGGCCGGGATGCCGGCAGGGATCTCCATCAGCACGGGGGTGGCCCAGCTGCGCAGCACCGATCGGATGGCCGACCTGGTCGCCCGCGCCGATGACGACATGTACCGCAGCCGGCGGGCACGAAGGGCGACGAGCCAGCGCACCGCACGACCACCGGCCAGCCCCGGCTGAGGGCCAGCCGGCGCTCACGAGTCCATCGCCGCCTGGGACCGACGTGCGTCGCGCGCGTCGCCACCGCCTACTTGCGGCGGAACGCCGCCTTCGTCGAGCGACGCAGCTTGGCCATCCGCCACTCCCGAGCCTCCCCGAGTCGCAGCTTGAGCAGGTCGGCTGCCTCGCGCGTGCTCAGCCGCTGGACGGCAGGCAGGTCCAGCTTGTTGATCGCCTGGTCGCTCTCGGGAGCGACTGGCTTGCCGGCCATGGCGCCTGAGATCGCACCGAGGACGGCCTCTGCGGCAGCGTGCACCGGAAGGCGCAGCGCGTCGGTCGGGGGATCCCCCGCGGGGATCGGATCGGCGAGGCTGGCCAGGTCGCCGTGCACCGTGATGCCCAGCGCGGCGACCTGCTCGGCTGTCCGGGTGCCCACGTCCTGCGCCGCACGGATCGCCCACTCCGGGGTGCCCAACGGCTCCTCGTCGGGCTCGGGGGTGCGCGACTCGACCATGCGCAGGATGGCACCGCGACGAACCAGCTTCTCGTACTGCGGCCAGTCCCAGCGCTTGGCTCCGCCGGCGTTGACCTGGCGGAGCATCTCCGCCTCGGCCGCGGTCATCGAGCGGTTGCTCGCACTCAGCGCCGGGTCCGGGACGAGCAGCCCGCTGGGAAGGGCGAGCAGGGACTCGAAGGTCCGGAACAGGTGGTCGCGGTCGCCCTCGTCAAGGACGACCAGGCTGACCCGGTCGGGACCCAGGCGATCGGCCCAGCGGGAGATGATCCCCACATGGTCGTTGCGCCGCCAGAAGTTGGGCGTCGGCGGGCACTCCGGCGGATCGGCGAAGACGTTCCTCAACCAGTTCTCGTAGCGCATCGCCAGCCCGTACTTCAGGTACTGCTGCCACGAGGACGCCAGCAGGCGCGACATCGGCCGCAGGGTGAAGACGGCCTGGAGCCGCTGCGCCCCGAGGCGGTCCACGATCCTGTCCAGGGCGTCGTCGTCGGCCAGGGCGAACCCCTCGCTGGAGATCACGACCCGACCCTCGTGTGCGGCTGCGGCCCGAGCCACTCGGCCCCAGTACTTGGGCTCGGTGCGCCGACCGCCGCGCTCCTCCCACCCCCATGTGCGCCTGGTGACGACCATGGCGGCGCGATGGTGCGACCGGCGGCTGCCGGGGTAGAGGACACCGGCCTCCAGCAGCTGGGGGCGGCTGCTTGCGAAGGCCGATTGGAGCGCCGTTGTCCCCGTCTTGTGGAACCCCGCGTGGAACATGATGGTGCCGTCCGGCATGGGCTCGGGACGGGGGGGCATGCAACCTCCTGGGACGCGTGCGGTCGTAGGCAGGTTACCTGCGCTGAGCGTCGCAGCACGTGGATCTGCGGGCTCCGGGCCCGGGCAGGTCCGAGCCGCACTCGTCGGCGGTCGCCCCCGGACATCGCCTCGGGCTGCAGCTACGCGGCTGCCGGCGGGGTGGGCGCACCCGGATCCGCGTCCGTGTCCGGCTGCGCACCGCTGCCCGCATCCGGGCCCCGGTCAGGCGTCGAGCTCGGGGAACTCCTCCTCCGTGGCCCCGACGGCATCCGCGCCGGGCACGCCCCCGAGCGCACCGGCC
Organism: uncultured Actinomycetes bacterium; assembly: GCA_963700395.1. Classification (GTDB taxonomy): domain Bacteria; phylum Actinomycetota; class Actinomycetes; order S36-B12; family CAIYMF01; genus Prado023. The sequence goes on from CAVOXI010000003.1 coordinate 74,334, forward strand.
ATCGCCAGGCCCTGGGCCACCGCCGGGCCGATGAGGACCGCGAACAGGACGGTGCCCAGCCCGACGGTCCCACCCAGGAGCCAGCCGGCGACGAGGACGACGAGCTCGATCCCGAGACGGACCCGGCCCACGGGCCACCCCGTGCGCCGGTGGATCCCCGTCATCCAGCCGTCACGCGGGCCCGGCCCGAGGTTGGTCGTCAGGTAGAGCCCGCTGCCCAGGCCGATCATCGCGATCCCGAGCAGGACCAGGGCGAGTTGTGCGGGCCAGCCCTCCGGCGCCGGGATGAGCGCGACGCCGGCCTGGAGGGCCAACGCGATCACGACGGCGTTCGCGACCGTGCCCAGCCCGGGACGCTCCCGCAACGGGATCCAGAGCAGGAGCACCACCGCGCTGATGAGGAAGGTGGCGACCCCGATGGACACGGGCAGGATGGTGGACAGGCCCTGCGCGAGCACCGTCCATGGGCTGACGCCCAGCCCACCCTGGACGATGAGGGCCTCTCCCGTGCCGAACGCGTACAGGCCCACGATCAGCACGACGAGGCTGGCCGGGGTCGGCGACCATCGCGATCGGGCGCGCCAGCGGGTGACTGGAACGGTGCGCGCCGGGCGCAACCACCCCAGGACCTCCACCCGTCGGACTATAGGCGTCGGAACTGGTAGGACTGAGTCCATGTCGAATCACCTGCCCACGGGGATCGAGTTCCAGCTGATGGTCTCCGGCCAGCTCTACCTGTCCAGCGACCCCGAGCTCGTGGCGGCCCGGGCCCGCGCACGCTCCCTCGAGTTCCGGTTCAACCACACCCCACCCGAGGAGGCGCGGGAGCGCTCGGCGATCCTGCGCGAGCTGCTGGGCAGCACCGGGGACTCGTTCGAGATCGAGCCGAACCTGCACGTCGACTACGGCTTCAACATCCACCTCGGTGAACGGTTCTACGCCAATGCCAACTGCGTGTTCCTCGACGTCGCTGAGATCCGCATCGGCGAGGACACGATGCTGGCCCCGGGCGTCCAGCTGCTCACGGCGACGCACCCGGTGGAGGCCGACGAGCGCATCTCCGGGCGCGAGCTGGGGTTCCCGATCACGATCGGCAGCCGCGTCTGGCTCGGCGGAGGGGTGATCGTGGGCCCGGGCGTCACGATCGGCGACGACGTGGTCGTCGGATCGGGGGCCGTCGTGGTCAAGGACCTGCCCGATCGGGTTGTCGCGGTCGGCAACCCGGCGCGAGTGGTGCGCGAGTTGTGACTGGCCGTCCCGAGGAGGCCGGACCGACCTACCAGGCGGTCGTGTTCGACCAGGACGGCACCCTGATCAACACGTTCATCCCCGCCCTGCACGCCTACTCCGTGGCCGTGGGCCGGGAGATCACCCTGGCCGAGCTCGAGCCGGTGGCGCACCTGGGGGCGGCCCGGAACCTGGTCAGCGCCCTCCTGGGCCACGAGGCCACCGACGCCGAGGACGACGCATTCCATGACGCCCTGGCCGTCGAGGTGGCTCGGATCGAGCCCTACCCGGGGATCGTGGACCTGCTCGTCGCCCTGCGCGCGGCGGGCGTCGCGACCGCCGTTGCGACGAACTCCGACGCCCGGTCCGCCTCGGTCGTCCTCGGCACTCACGGGCTCGACGCCCTCTTCGACACAGTGGTCACCGTCGACCTCGTCAGCGGCCCCAAGCCCAACCCGGAGATGGTCCACCTCGCCCTCGAGCGGTTGGGCGTCCCCGCAGGCCGCGTGGTGTTCGTCGGCGACAGCCCCGGGGACATGGCCGCTGCCCGGGCGGCCGGGGTGCTCGCGGTCGCCGCGGGGTGGGGGCATCAGGCCCCCGGCATCCCTGCCGAGGACGTGGACATGCTGGCCGCCACGCCCCGCGACGTCGCACGCCTGGTCCTCGGCGCACCCTGACCGGAAGGAGCGGGCGGCGTCCCGGGGCCGTGCCTGGCGGCGCGACCCGGGGAGCCCGATCGGTCCTGACGCGTCAATGTGACCTCGGACCACGTCGTCCCCTGGTACCTGTTCCCACGCACAGTCGCGCTCGTTGGCGCGGGACCGCCCAGACGGCACCGACGGCCACCTGCGTGGCAGGCTGCGGACCATGATCACCCCGTGGAGCCCGGGCGACCCGGGCACGCTGTCCGACGGCCGCACGCGAGCCGACTTCCGATCCGACTTCCTGTGGGGGACTGCCACGGCGGCCTACCAGATCGAGGGGTCCTGGGACGCCGACGGCAAGGGCCCCTCGATCTGGGACACCTTCGCCCACACGCCCGGCAGGATCGCCGACGGCTCGAACGGCGACATCGCCTGCGACCACTACGTGCGCTGGCCCGAGGACGTCGCGCTGATGGCCGACCTGGGCGTCAATGCCTACCGCTTCTCCGTCTCGTGGCCACGGGTGGTCCCCACCGGTGAGGGTGCCGTGGAGCCGCGCGGCCTGGACTTCTATGAACGGCTCGTCGACGGCCTGCTGGAGCACAGGATCGCACCGGTGGTCACGCTCTACCACTGGGACCTCCCACAGCCGCTGGAGGACCGGGGCGGGTGGCTGGAGCGCGACACCGCCCAGAGGTTCGCCGAGTACGCAGGCCACGTCGCCGCGCGGCTCGGCGACCGCGTGGACACCTGGATCACGATCAACGAGGCCGTCGTGGTGTCCACCCACGGGTACGCGTTCGGCGCCCATGCCCCGGGCCGGGCCCTGCTCTTCGACTCCTTCCCGGCCACTCACCATGTGCTGCTCGCGCACGGCCTGGCCACGCAGGCGATCCGGGCCGCGGCACCACGAGCCACGGTCGGCATCAGCCACAACCTGTCGCCGATCGTGCCGGCGAGCGAGTCCCCCGAGGACGCTGCCGCGGCGGCCGCCCTCGACGCCATCCAGAACCGCACGTACCTGGACCCCTGCCTGCTCGGGAGGTACCCGAGTGTGGAGGAGACGGGCATCCCGACCGACCGCTCGTGCGTCCGCGAGGGGGACCTGGAGATCATCGCCCAACCGTTGGACGTGCTCGGGGTCAACTACTACAACCCCACACGGGTGAAGGCACCCGGGTCGGGCAACCCGTTCCCCTTCGAGATGGTCGCCATGGACGAGTACGAGCAGACCGCCATGGGCTGGCCGGTGGTCCCCGACGGCCTTCGCGACCTGCTCGTGGGGATCCACGAGCGGTACGCCGACGCGCTGCCGCCGGTGATGGTCACCGAGAGCGGTGCTGCCTTCGTCGAGGAGCTGGTCGAGCAGCCCGAGCCGGGAGTCGAGGACCTGAGGCGAGTGGAGTACCTGCGCGGGCACGTGGCTGCAGTGGGCGAGGCCATCGATGCGGGCGTCGACGTCCGCGGGTACTTCGTATGGTCGTTGATGGACAACTTCGAGTGGGCCGAGGGCTACCGACCGCGCTTCGGGCTCCTGCACCTCGACTACGCGACCCAGCGGCGGATTCCCAAGACGTCCTACTCGTGGTACCGCGCGTTCCTGCGCGACCAGGCATGAGCTCGCAGCCGGCCCTGCTCCCTGGGGCGCTCGAGGAGCCCACCACCCCGGTCCGACGGGGTTTCATCACCGCGGTCGTGCTGGCCAACCTGGGCATCATGCTGGCGTTCTACACGCCGATCCAGAACCTGCTCCCCCGGCTTGCCGAGGACGTCGCCCCGGACAGCAAGGAGGCCGCGCTGGCGTGGATCACCGGGGCCGGGGCGTTCGCCTCGATCGTCTTCAACCCCCTTGCCGGCGCCCTGTCTGACCGGACCACCGCTCAGGTGGGGGCGGCGCAAGCCCTGGGTGCTCCTCGGTGCGATTGTCGGCGCGGCGGCCATCGTCTCCCTGGGCCTCCCGGGCACGGTCCTCGGCCTCGCGGTGATCTGGTTCCTGTGCCAGATGGCGGTCAACGCGTCCTACGCCGGGCTGACAGCCACCGTCCCCGACCAGGTGCCCGTGCACCAGCGGGGGCTGGTCTCGGGATGGGTGGGCCTGGCGCAGACGGTGGGCGTGGTGCTCGGGGTTGCGATCGTGTCGTTCGTCGTGACGGACCTGCGCGCAGGCCTCGTGGTGACCGCCGTGCTGCTGGTCGTGCTCGTGCTCCCGTTCGTCGTCAAGGCCACGGATGTGCCGCTGCCCCGGGAGCAGCAGCCACCCTTCAACCTCGGGACGTGGCTGCGGGGCTTCTGGATCTCGCCCCGCCGAGTACCCGGACTTCGCCTGGGCGTGGCTCACCCGCTTCCTGATGATGCTCGGCAACGCGATGGCCACCCTGTACCTGCTCTTCTGGCTGCAGGACGAGGTCGGGTACGCCGAGCCCGAGCAGGGGCAGACCGTGCTCATCGCCCTGTACGCGCTCGGCACGATCCTGACCGCCGTGGTGTTCGGCACCCTGTCCGACCGCTCCGGGCGCCGCAAGATCTACGTGATCGCCGCGACGGGCGTGATGGCTGTGGCGGCCGTGATCCTGGCCCTGTTCCCGGTGTTCCCGGCGGCCATGCTCGCGGCCCTCATCCTCGGCCTCGGCTACGGCATGTACCTCGGGGTCGACCAGGCCCTGGTGACCCAGGTGCTCCCGCGCGCCGTCGACCGGGGTCGCGACCTCGGAGTGATCAACATCGCCAACAGCGCCCCGCAGGTCCTCGCCCCGGTGATCGCGGCGCCGATCGTCACCGGTGTCGGTGGCTACACCGCGCTGTACCTGCTCACCGCCGCCATCACGCTCCTGTCGGCGGTCCTGGTCACGAGGATCCGCAGCGTCCCCTGAGCTTCTGCGATCACCGCAGCCACGGTCCGTGGAGAGCTCCCCACGGTGGGCCCCGCCCTAGCCGATCCACAGCACCGTCCACAGCCCTGTTCCGGCTGGTGCTCGTCGCGCTACGGTTCTCTGTCCAACAACGCCGGTACCCGGCCGCGGGTTGGGGCCGTCGTGACGACCGACGAAGGGAACGACCGTGCCCAAGAACACAATCTGCCTCTGGTTCGACGACGACGCCGAAGCGGCCGCGCGCTTCTACGCCGCGACCTTCCCCGACAGCCAGGTGACGGCCGTCCACCGTGCCCCCGCCGACTTCCCCTCGGGCAGGGCCGGAGACGTCCTGACCGTGGACTTCACCGTCGCGGGGATCGCCTGCATGGGCCTGAACGGCGGGCCGGAGTTCCCACAGTCCGAGGCGTTCTCCTTCCAGATCGCCACCGACGACCAGGAGGAGACCGACCGCTACTGGGATGCCATCGTGGGCAACGGCGGCCAGGAGAGCGCCTGCGGCTGGTGCAAGGACCGCTGGGGTGTCTCGTGGCAGATCACGCCGCGCGCACTGACCGATGCGTTGGCCTCGGGTGGGGATGAGGCCCGCCGAGCCTTCGAGGCCATGCTGACGATGCAGAGGATCGACGTCGCGGCCATCGAGGCCGCCCGGCGCGGCTGACCTCCACCCCACTGGTGCCTGTTCACCTGTTGACCAGGTCGAGCAATCGTGATTACATCATTACATGACTACACACACTGCTGAAGACGCACGCATCACCGACTGGCTCCAGGGCCGGCTCCCCGACGACTGGTTCGATTCCTTCACGGTCGTGGGGGACCGGGAGGAGATCACGATCGTCGGGACGATCGGGGCCCCCGATTCGGGCTCGGCAGAGGGGGAGGCCGGTCGCATCCGACGGTTCCGTGAGGACACCCGGTCGGCACGGATCGCCATCGCCCGGGAGCTGGAGTCCAGCACCGGACGCAAGGTGGCCTGGGGTGCCACCTGCGGTGGGACCACCAAGGTCTTCACGAGGCTCGCGGTCCCGGTCATGACCCGGTTGTCACAGCCGCAGCGGATGGTCCTCGACACGCTGGTCGAGTCCGGCGTGGCGCGCTCGCGCTCCGATGCCCTTGCCTGGTGCGTGCGGCTCGTGGCCCAGCACCAGGAGGAGTGGCTGTCCGACCTCGAGTCCGCCATGGAAGCGGTGCGCACCGTGCGCGAGAAGGGTCCCACCACCTGATTCGCCCTCGGGCTCCTGGGCTGCGTCTGCCCGCCGACCAGCTCGAGCCCGGCCTCACAGCCTGCTGCGCTCTGGCCGGGCGCGCGCCGGCCGCCCCCGAGTCCTTCGGAGGCGGCCGGCGTACTTGTCAGGCCCTATCGACTAGTGGTGATCACCATGCGATCGGTGGTGCGTGGCGCCGATGACACCCTTCCAGCTCAGGCCGAAGCCGAACACGTACTTGTGCCCCGCGGAGTCGCGGTACGCCTTCATGTCCTCGCCCACGTCCTCGAGCTGCTTCTCGACGGCGTTCATGTTCTTCGGGCTGGTCATCGGCAGCTGGCCCTGGGGATCGTGCTGCCCCAGCGCTGTCTCGATGAGCACCTGGTCGCTGACCGAGTAGCCGACCAGGATGGCATCGACGTCCCGTTCGAACTCGGCCGGGATGAAGCTCGTCCTGGCCTTGACCGAGGCGATGATCGGGATCCTCCTGTGCTGCTGGCGCTCGAGCCGGTTGATCGCCCTGACGGTGTTCTTCAGCGCGGTCAGGTCGTACTCGTTGCCGATCTTGGAGGTCGCCCCGAAGTAGGACCGGTTCTCCTGGGTGCCATCCGGCTTCAGGTCACCGGCGATGGAGACGCGCCGGACGTTCGGACCGGTCGCCGTGTACGGACGCCACTGCAACGACAGCGGGTAGAAGGTGCCGTCCTTGTTCATGCCCGCGCCGGTGAAGTTGTTGCCGTTGTCGGGACTGCGCATCCCAGCCAGGACCATGTCCACCTTGCTCAGGTCCGGCATGACGTAGTCGACGACCTTCCCCGCAGCGTCGAGCACCGGGGTGTCGGTCAGGACCTCCTTGAAGTACTGCTTCGCGATTGTGGCGTCCAGCGTCGGGCCGGTGATGTCCGTGGTCGCCTGCGAGAACACGCTGGGGAAGCCGTACCCGATGGAGCTCGGGATGTAGACAGTCTTGTTCTTGAACGACTCCAGGGAGGACTTCTTGATGGTCCTGTGCGAGTTCTTCAGCATGACGACCGAGTCGAACTGGGCGGCGATGCCCGCGGCCACCTTGTCCTCGCTCGCCACGATCGCCGACGACTTCGCCAGATCCAGGTACGGGTTCTCGAACAGCCCGGGCAGGAACAGCATCCGCAGGATTCGCTCGCCCGACTGGCGGAAGCGGGTGTCGGCATCGACCGCGTTCCTGCCCGCCAGGTAGTCCTGCTGCCACAGGTCGTGGGCGGCCAGCACCGGGAGCTTGTTGTTGTTGCCGCCGAACATGTCCACGCCGGCGCGCAGGACCGCGTAATGCCGCTCCGCGACGGTGGCCTGCTCCATGCCCCACGCCATCCCGAAGATCGAGTTCGCGTCGGTGTAGCCGGTGGTCACGCCCCAGTCGGTGCAGATGACCCCGTCCCATCCGGTGTCGCGGAGCATGTCGATCTTCACCTTGTCGTAGGCCGACCCCACGCGATTGCCCGTCAGCGGCGAGCCGTCCTTGGCGATCGCGATCGAGTACGACGTCATCACGGCGGTGGCGTCCTTCGCCGCGAGGAAGGGCAGGGTGTGCTCGGCGAGGTTGTCCCCGGGGTAGACCGCGTACTTGCCGGCGTTGAGGTGGGACTCGCGTCCGCCCTCACCGGGTCCGTCACCGGGCCAGTGCTTGATCATCGTGTTGATCGAGTCCGCGCCCCAGCCGACCGACTCGCCGTTCTGGTCGTAGGTGTTCTGCGAGCCCTCGACGTAGGCCTCGGCCATGGTCTCGGCCAGCCCGACATCCTCGCCGAACGTGCCGTCCACCCGCAGCCAGCGCGGCTCGGTGGCCAGGTCGATCTGCGGGCCCAGGGCCGTGGTGATGCCCATCGCCCGGTACTCGGCCGACGACGCCTGGGCGAACTTCATCATCGTGTCCCTGGAGAACGTGGCGGCCAGGCCCAGGTTCGACGGCCAGCGGGAGATGTCGGCGCCCTCCGCGTTGTACGCGGAGTCCATCGCCGCTGTGGACCTCGGGTCGGAGGAGAAGTTCACCGGCACGTACGGCACCCCGGCCGAGGTCAACCCCTCGGCGTACGCCTGGGCGGCGTTGACCCAGGTGACATTGGCCTTCACGTCATTCGCGCCGGCGTTGAGGACGTTGCGCAGCTGGTCGTCCCTCAGGTACGTGCGCTGTCGGTCGGTGAGCCCGGCCTCCGGGGCCCGCTCATGGGAGCTGAACAGCATCAGCCCCGCGATCTGCGGGATGGTCAGCTCCTGGGCCAGTGCCTTGGCGCGGTCGGCGACAGGTAGGCGCCAGTCCTCCCAGGCATCGAGCGCACCGTTGGCGTTCATGTCCTTGAAGGCCAACGTTGCGGTGGCAGTGTCGACCTTCAGCAGGTGCACAGGGCTGCCCGCGACGTAGCTCAGCGTGGCGCCGCCCTCCGGATTGGCCACCACCGTGAAGGTGGTCGTGCCGTCAGTGACCGTCGTCTCGGTCGGGCCGGTCAGGCCCCCCTCAGCACTGGCCACGCCTGCGGGGGCAAGGATCGCTGTCGCGAGCAGGCGCCGCGACAGCCGTCGATACGGTGGGAATGGATCTCATGGGGCTCCTTCGATCGGGTGTGCCGTGTGGCGATGCATCAGCTCTCGCATCGGCTTCGGAAGGGATAGCCGCGCCCGGGCAGCGAACACGCAGGCGTTCTTCGATGCTTGCACCGGGCCGTCGCGGGCGTCAACAACCCACGCGCCGAGGTCCGGTGAGCGCCGAGGTCAGGTGGCGCTGAGCCGCGTGGAGGGCTGGTGCGTGGAGGGCTCAGATGGTCGCGGCCCGGGTCACGGGCACGAGGCGCCTGAACACGGACTTCCCCGCCTCGACGAGCAGGAAGATGACCACGGAGAGCCCCAGCGGCAGCGCCCACCCCTCCAGGGGAAGCGGGGCCGAGCCGAACCAGTCGTTCATGAACGGCGCGTACACGAAGACCAGCTGCAGGGCGAGCATGACGCCGATCGCGACCCACACCGCAGGGTTCCCGGTGATCATGTCGACCCTGATGCTCGACTCACGCAGCGAGCGGGCATTGAACAGGTAGGCCGCCTGGCCCAGCGCCAGCATGGTCACGGCCATGGTCTGGGCCTCATCCGTGGGCCAGCCCCAGGCGCGTGCCAGGTAGAACACGGCCATCGTGGCCCCTGCGATGAGCAGCGACACGTAGCCGATCCGGATCAGGTACTCCCGGCTGAGCAGGGACGCCTTCGGGTCGCGCGGCGGTCGCTGCATCAGGTCCGGCTCGGCCGGCTCGTAGGCCAGGGCCAAGGACAACGTGATCGCGGTGACCATGTTGATCCACAGGATCTGGACCGGGGCCAGGGGTAGCGCCAGGCCGAACAGCACAGCCACCAGGATCACCAGGGACTGCGCGCCGTTGGTCGGCAGCAGGAACACCAGCGACTTCTGCAGGTTGTCATAGATCCGCCGGCCCTCCTCGATCGCGCGCTCGATCGAGGAGAAGTTGTCATCGGCCAGGACGACGTCGGCGGCCTCCTTGGTGGCCTCGGTCCCCTTGATGCCCATGGCCACCCCGACGTCAGCGCGCTTGAGCGCGGGTGCGTCGTTGACCCCGTCACCGGTCATGGCGACGACCTCGCCGTTGGCCTGCAGCGCCTTGACCAGGCGGAGCTTGTGCTCGGGGCTCGTGCGCGCGAACGTGTCCGTGGTGCCGACGACCTTGCGCAGCTGCTCGTTGGTGGCGCGCTCGAGCTCGGGGCCGCTCACAGCCTCACCGGCCCCGTCCTGCGCGATGCCCATCTCCCGGGAGATGGCCGTGGCCGTGCCCGCGTGGTCCCCGGTGATCATCTTCACGCGGATGCCGGCCCGGTGGCAGGTGGCGATCGCCTCGACTGCGTCGGGCCGGGGCGGGTCGACGATGCCGACCAGGCCCACGAACCGCATGTTGGCCAGGGCGTCATGGTCGAGGTCGGCCCGCTCGGGACGGGCAGGGCGCGCGGCAGCCGCCAGGACCCGCAGCCCCTCGGCGCTGAGCCTGTCGATCGCCTCCTCCCAGGCAGCGCGGTCCAGCGGGTGCGTCCGGCCGTCGGCGTCGACCTCGGTCGCGCTGCGGTCCAGCACCCGATCAGGGGCACCCTTGAGCAGGACCACGCGCTGGCCGCTCGGCGTCTCGTTGAGGGTGGCCATGTACTTGTGCTCGGACTCGAAGGGCAGCACGGCGAGGCGGGCGTACGCGCTCGGCTCGAAGCCTGCCTTCATCCCCAGCGTGCACAGGGCGCCCTCGGTCGGCTCGCCCAGCACCCGCCAGTGCCCGTCCTCGGACACCACGTGCGAGTCGTTGGCCACGGCCATGACCGTCACCAGGGTGCGCAGGTCGCCGAACGTGTCCAGGCCCGCCTCGAAGCCGTCGATGGTGATCCGGCCCTCGGGCTGGTAGCCCAACCCCTCGACGTCGTACTGCCCACGCCGGGTGACCACGTGCCGGACGGTCATCTCGTTGCGGGTGAGCGTGCCCGTCTTGTCCGAGCAGATCGTGGTCACCGCACCCAGCGTCTCGACCGCGGGCAGGTTGCGCATGATCGCGTTGCGCTTGGCCATCTGCTGCACGCCCAGGGCCAGGGTGATCGTGACCAGGGCGGGCAGGCCCTCGGGGATCGCTGCCACCGCGAAGCCGATCGCCGCTGAGATCAGCTCCGCCGGGGCGAAGTCGTGGATCACCTGGCCGATCACCAGCATGAGGCCGGCCATGCCCAGGATCACCACTGACAGCTGCTTGCCGAACCTGTTCATCTCCCGGGTCAGCGGGGTCTCGAAGTCCTCGATGCCGGCCAGCATGGTCTGGATCCGGCCGATCTCAGCCTCGGCACCGATCGCCGTGACCACCCCCACGCCCTGCCCCGCGGCAACCAGCGTGCCGGAGAACAGCATGCTCGAGCGGTCCCCGACCCCGGCATCGGCGGCGACCGCATCGGTCGACTTCTCGGTGGGCACGGCCTCACCGGTCAGGGCGGACTCCTCCACCCGCAGGTTGACCGCCTCGAGCAGCCGGATGTCCGCGGGCACCTTGTCCCCCGACCGCACCCGCACCACGTCGCCCGGGACCAGGTCCTCGGCGGGGACCTCCTGCCACTGCCCGTCGCGGATCACCTGGGCGTTCAGGGAGAGCATCTTGCGGATCCCGTCCAGGGCGCTCTCGGCGCGACCCTCCTGGATGAACCCGATCATCGCGCTGATGACCGCGACCGCCAGGATCACCCAGAAGTCGATCCACTCCCCCATGATCGCCTTGAGGACAGCCGCGGCCAGCAGGATGTAGATCAGCACGTCGTCGAAATGCTTGACCACCCGCCGCACCAACGACGAGCGGGCGGGCGCTGGCAGCCGGTTGGGGCCGAACTGCCGCGCCCGGCGCGCAGCCTCATCCACGGACAGGCCCTCGGGGGAGCTGGCCAGGCCGTCCAGCACCTCGGCTGAGGTGGCCGCGAACGGGTCGGCGAGGGGGACGATCTGCTGTGCGGTGACGGACTGCATGCTCGATTCTCTCCTGTTCGTGGAGGCAGATGTGCGGGCAGGTCCGCCGGGCGCAGGGAGACGGTGGAACAGCCAGGGGCTCCCGGCCAGCCGTCAAGGGCATGATGGGCGGATGACACAGGTTGCCCTCGTGATGAACCCGGCCAAGGTCGACGATCCCGATGCGCTCGCCGCGGCCCTGACGGGGCGGCTGGTGGCTGCCGGCTGGCCGAGGCCCATGATCCTGACGACCACCGAGGAGGATCCGGGGCGAGGTGCGGCTGAACAAGCCGTGCGCGACGGCGCCCAGGTCGTGATGGCAGCCGGAGGGGACGGCACCGTCGCGTCCGTGGTGAGCGCGCTGGCCGGAACCGGAACCGCCCTGGCGGTGCTGCCTGCCGGGACGGGCAACCTCCTGGCAGGCAACCTCGACCTGCCGACCGACCTCGACGCCGTGACGGAGTCGATCCTGGGCGGTGCGACCTGGACCATGGACGTCGGTGAGGTGCTCGACGGTCCGGGCGCCGGGGCCAGTTTCGCCGTGATGGCCGGCCTGGGGTTCGACGCCGCCGTCGTGGGCGACGCACCCGAGGGGCTGAAGGCGGGGGTGGGCTGGCCGGCCTACATCGTGTCCGCGCTGGGGCACCTGTCCGATGCGCCCTTCGAGTGCACAATCACCCTCGATGGGGCTGAGCCACTTGAGCGGACCGCCCGCACGGTGCTCGTCGCCAACACCGCCGGGCTCCAGGGCGGCCTCGACCTGGCCCCCGACGCGCGCATCACCGATGGCCTGCACGACGTGATCGTCGTCTCCCCGCAGAACGCGATCGACTGGCTGAGGATCGGGGCACGCCTGATGGCGGGCTCCGAGCGGGAGGACGAGCGCCTCGAGCGGTTCCGGGCGGCGCGGGTGGAGATCACCACCGACTCCGACCAGGTCTGCCAACTCGATGGGGACGCGGTGGGCCCGACCCGTCGCCTCGTCACGGAGGTCCGTCGGCATTCCCTGACCCTGTGCGGAATCCCGCCCGCGGGGCGGTGACCTGCCGGCGGCCTCAGTTGGGCGGCGGCTCGGCCTGCAGCATCCCGAGGATGTTGCCGTCGGGGTCCTTGACGTATGCGAGTCTCCCGACGCCGACCATGTCACTGGCGGGCAGCGAGATGGAGCCCCCCGCGGCCAGCGCACGTTGCACGTACAGGTCGCAGTCGGGGACCTCCACGGTCATCACGAAGGCGTTGACCGGCTGCTCCTCAGCTCGGAGGGTCGCCCCGCCGTGGAAGCATCCCGCCGTCGACGCCCGCGGAGCTGTCGGGAGCATCACCCGAGGGGTCGTCCCCGCCGGTGGACACGACCCAGTAGGGGATGTCCCCCCACTGCTGGAACCGCCAGCCGAACACCGACTCGTAGAAGGCACGCACCGTCTCGGGGTCCGTTGCATGGATCTCGAAATGCACCGGCCTGAGCATGTCTCGCACTCTAGGTGGCTGGCCAACCACTCGACAACAGGCTGCTGGCCACCCCACGGGCGGTGGCCCTGGACGGCGCCCTTGCCCCGCTCACAGGTCGGGGATGAGCTCCGGGTACTCGGGCGTCCACATGGCGTCGAACACCTGCTGGACGGGGTCGTCCAGCACGCGGGTCGCCACGCCGTCCCGCTCGGCGGCCTGGGCAACGGCGATCGCAACCGTTGCTGACACCATCCGCAGCGCCGAGACCTGGGGCAGCAGCGACGCGCCCGGTCGATCCACGTGGACGAGCCCAGCGACGGCCTGCGCAGCCGCTGCGATCATCCGGTCGGTGACGCGGGTCGCCCGGCACACGGCCACGCCAAGGCCCAGGCCGGGGAACACGAGCGCGTTGTTGGCCTGCGCGATCCGGTACTCCCGCTCGGCGAGGTGGACCGGGTCGAACGGGGACCCGGTGGCGATCAGGGCCCGACCATCGGTCCAGGCAAGCAGGTCCGCGGGCGTGGCCTCGACCAGCGAGGTGGGATTGGACAGCGGCATGATCACGGGCTGGTCCACGTGCGCGGCCATGTCTCGGACAATGTGCTCGGTGAAGGCCCCGGGCTGGCCGGAGGTCCCGATGAGGATGGTGGGCCTGACGTTGCGGACCACGTCGGCCAGCCCGATGCGCCCCTCGACGTCCAAGGTCCACGCATCGGTCTCGGATGCCTGTCGTGCGTAGGGCCGCTGGAACGGCCGGATCCTGTCCCCGAGCGCGGTCGTGAGCAGCCCACGGCTGCCGAGCCCCCAGAAGGCGGCAGTAGCCTGCTCGGGGGTCGCGCCCTCGTCGATCATCATGTCGCGCATCAGGTCGGCGACGCCGACCCCAGCGGTCCCAGCCCCGTGGATGACGATGCGCTGGTCGCGCAGGCGACCTCCGCTGGAGCGGACCGCAGCCAGGGCTGCCGCTGCCACCACCGCCGCGGTGCCCTGCACGTCGTCGTTGAAGGTGCAGATCCGGTCCCGGTACGTGGTGAGCACCCGGTGGGCGTTGGCGGCGCCGAAGTCCTCCCAGTGGATCATCGCGTAGGGGAACACCGTGGTCGCCGCATTGACGAACGCCTCGATGAAGTCGTCGTAGCGCTGCCCGCGGACACGGCTGTGCCGAAGGCCCAGGTAGAGGGGGTCGGACAGCAGGGCCAGGTTGTCGGTCCCCACGTCCAGGACCACCGCGATGGCCCGGTTCGGGTCGATGCCGGCGGCGGCCGTGTAGAGGCTCTTCTTCCCCAGCGCGATCTGGATGCCGCCCACGCCCTGGTCACCGATCCCGAGGATCCCCTCGGAGTCGGTGACGATGAGCAGGTCGACATCCTCGGAGTTGCGACCCTGGCCCAGCAGCGAGCGCTCGATCTGCTCCGGGCTGTCGATCGACAGGAAGACCCCGTGGAGGCGCTGGTAGGACTGGCTGAACTCGATGATCGCCGCCCCGATCGTGGGCGTGTACACGATCGGCATCATCTCGTCGAGGTGCTCGCTGAGCAGGCGGTAGAACAGCACGGTGTTGCGATCCCGCAACGCAGACAGGAAGGCGAACTTGTCGAGGTCGGTCTCCGCGCGAAGGAACTGGTTGTACGACCGGTGCAGCTGGGCCTCCAGCGGGGTCACCCCCGTCGGAAGATGCCCGATGAGGCCGAACCTCTCCCGCTCCTCGAGGGTGAACGCGGTCCCGCGGTTCAGGCGCGGGATGCGCAGGAGCTCACTGCCAGCCACGGAGACCTTGATCCTGCCCCCGTGGTGGCCCGGCAGAACCTCATACGGACGTTGTGACATGCCCCCAGCCTACGAGCCGCGCCGCACAGCGCAGCACCGCCGACTCCGCGAGCGACCCACTCGGTCAATCGGCGCAGGTCACGCACATGGGCCCGTAGGGGCGGAGCTCGAGTCGGACCAGTGGGATCTGCTGCCCACACGAGGTGCACGTCCCGTAGGTGCCGTCGTCCATACGAAGCAGGGCGGCATCGATCATCGCGAGGATGGAGGTCGCGTCCGCGACCATGTACTCCGCGTTCGCCATGTCCTCGCGAAGCGAGGGGCTGCTGGCCGTCCCGTCGTCCACCAGGGTGCCGAGCGTGGACCGTGCAGCCTCGACGTCCGCGAGGTTCTCGTCGCGGACCCTCATGAGGGTGGATCGCAACGCTTCGATGTCCTGGGCGGTGAGGCCGTCGCTTCTGTCTGTGCTCATGATGACGCTTCCTTCTCCACGACTCGTAGAGCCCGGCTCCGTGTGGAGCACCCGGGCGAGGAACTGCGAGGACTACTCCGGCCCGCGCTCCGCGGGCGATTGCCCTGGGGGCGACGACACCACGCGGACGACGCGGGGGGCGCCACCCGGGATCTGGTGTGAGCGGTGTCGAGCCATGCGTTCCACAGTAGCCCGCGGCAGCGGGACCCACGAAATGGGCAGGAGCCGACGGCGGGGCTCGCTCAGGCCAGCGCGGCGACCCTGCGCGAGACCTCGGCGGCCCCGTCCCGGCCAGCGCTGCCCAGCTGGGAGCCGATCCCGACGCACCACGCCCCGGCATCGAGCCAGGGCTGGATCGCCGCGCGGTCAGCGCCGATCCCGCCCGTCACGAGCAGCGGCACCTCTCCCAGCACCGCCCGGAGGTCTGCCAGGTACGACGGCGGGACCAGGCGTGCGGGGAACACCTTGACAGCCTGCGCCCCCTCGTCCAACGCCTCGGCGACCTCGTGGGGGGTCAACGCGCCCGGGATCGCCAGTACTCCTGACTCGGCAGCGGCGGCGAGGAAGCCGACCGGCCGGTGGAAGGACACGACGAACGAGGCGCCGGCCTCGACGGCGTCCCACACCTGTTGCGGTGTGCGAACGGTCCCCACCCCGATCCGCATCCCAGCCGCAGTCAGCTCGGCGACGGCTTCCAGTACCCCGGGCGTCGAATAGGTCAGCTCGACCACCGAGGCCCCACCCTCCCGGCAGGCCAGTGCGGTGGCGACCGCGTCGGCGGAGTCGGGGGATCGCAGGACCGGCACCCACTGCTGCGCGCGGAGCGCTGCAAGAGCATCCTGCGCAGCAGGCGTGGTTGAATGTATAGACATATCCGCAGCCTACGACCAGGAGGTCCTCCATGCCCCAGTCCCACCAGATCGCGATGCTCGGGACGGGCCTCATCGCCGACTTCTACACGATGACCCTGCACGGTCAGCGCAACCGCGACCGGGTGGCCGTCGTCTACTCCCGCACGCCCGAGCGGGGGCAGGCCTTCACGGAGCGATGGGGCATCGCGGACTCCACGACGAGCATCGAGGAGGCCGTGTCGCATCCCGATGTCGACACGGTGATCGTCGCCCTGCCCAACCATCTGCACGAGTCCGCGGTGGCAGCCGCGGCAGCCGCGGGCAAGGCCGTCCTGGTGACCAAGCCCCTGGGCCGCAGCGCGGATGAGGCCCGCCGCATCCTCCAGATCGTCGAGGACGCAGGAGTGTTCGGCGGCTACCTGGAGGACCTCTGCTACACGCCCAAGACCAAGAAGGCGGTCGCGAGCACCAGGGCCGGCGCGATCGGGGACGTGCTCTGGGTGCGCAGCCGCGAGACGCATCCGGGGCCGCACAGCGCATGGTTCTGGAACTCGGCGGAGGCCGGCGGCGGCGCCATCGTCGACCTCGGGTGCCACTGCATCGAGATCATCCGGAGCTTCATGGGCAAGGGCAACCGCCCCGTCGAGGTGATGTGCTGGGCCGACACCCTGGTGCACCCGATCGAGGCCGAGGACCACGCCGTGGCACTGGTGCGCTTCGAGAGCGGGGCCATGGGCCAGTTCGAGGTCAGCTGGGCGTTCCGCGGCGGCATGGACCTGCGCGACGAGGTGGCCGGCACCGAGGGCACGATCTGGCTCAACCACTTCCTGCGCACCGGGTTCGAGATGTTCAGCACCGGTGGGACGGGGCAGTACATCGCGGAGAAGGCCGAGACCGACCGGGGTTGGATGTTCCCGGTCGGCGACGAGGTCGCGGAGCTGGGATACACCGACATGTTCACCGACATGTTCGACGCCATGGAGTCGGGAACCCAGCCCACGGAGACGCTGTACGACGGCTACGTCGTCAACGCCGTGATGGACGCCTGCTACCGCTCGGCGACATCCCGGGCCTGGGAGCCGGTCGACCTGGAGTGGCGAGGTGGGTCGACGCCGCGCATCAGCCGGGAGGAGCGCACGGAGGACGGCTTGGTGATCATCAAGGAGGAGCACCTTCCCGACGGTCGCCGCAAGGTCATCGGTCGCGACCAGAGCGGCACCCTCGTGGATCGGATCCTCGGCTCCTGAGCCGACGTACGCCCCCGACCCCGACCGCGAAACGGTCAGGGGTCGGGGGCGTACGCATCGGGGATGAAGCCTCCCGGCCGACGGGTGACGGGGGATCCGCCCATCGACCGGGAGGGGTCTGCAGCAACCCGCGAACGATCAGACCACGTAGGGCGCGACCGTGTTGCGGGCGATGAGGAAGCCCTGCTTCACCAGGGCGTCCGTGGCCTCGAGGTTGCGGTCCTCGTGCTCGACGACCACGTGCCCGGTGTACCCGGCGCGGTACAGCGCCGCCATGAAACGGCCCCACGGCACCTCGCCCAGGCCCGGGACCCGTGGCACCTGCCAGCCGACTCCGGCGGACATGATCCCGTGGTCGTAGAGACCCTCACGATCGATCATGAGGTCCTTGGCGTGGACGTGGTGGATGCGGTCGCCGAACTCGCGGACGGCGCGCTCGATGTCGATCATCTGCCAGACCAGGTGCGACGGGTCCAGGTTGAGGCCCAGGGTGTCGTCCTCGAACCAGCCGAACACCTCGCGCCAGGTGGCGGGGCTGTAGAACAGGTTGTGCCCGCCGGGCCACTCATCCGCGCTGAAGATCATCGGGCAGTTCTCGATGGCCAGCTTGATCCCGGCGGTGCGCGCAGCCTCGACCAGCTCCGTGACCATCTCCCGGGACTCAGCGATGTTCTGCGCCAGCGGCTTGCTCGCATCGGCGCCGATGAAGGTGTTGACGACCGGCACCCCCATCACGCCGGCGGCTGCGATGACGGCCCTGGTGTGGGCGTTCACCTCCGCGCGGTGCGCCAGGTCCGGGTGCATGTTGTTCGGGTAGTAGCCCAGGGCGCTGATCTCGATCCCACGCCCCGCGAGGTCCTCGACCACGGCCCTCAGGTCAGCGTCCGGCGCCGTCACGTCGATGTGGGAGACGCCCGCGTAGCGCCGGGCGGCACCATCCCCGCGCGGCCAGCACGCCACCTCGAGGGACACGAAGCCGTTGCCGGCGGCCCAGTCGGCCACCTCGGTCAACGGGGCGTCCGGGAATGCCGCCGTGAGCAGTCCGAGCTTCATGTGCTGCTACCTCCTGACTGGGGCCCACGTGCCGGTACGGGCCGATTCGACGATGGCATCGCACACGAGCATGACGTCATGCCCGTCGGCGAAGGTGGGATAGGCCGGCATCGGCGTGGACCGTCCGTCGGCGATGTCGGCGTACACAGCGGAGAAGAGGGCGCGGAAGGTGTCGGGATACCCCTGGACGTGGCCCACCGGGTAGGCACTGACAGCCGCCCCGCGGGCGGACATCACGCTGGGGTCGGTCTGCATGATCTCGTTGGCTGCACCCCGGTGCCCGATCCAGAGCATCTCCGGGTCCTCCGAGCACCACGCCAGCGACGAGCTGGCCCCACTGAGCTCCCAGGAGATCCGGTTCTTCCGTCCGAACGAGACCTGGCTGACCGTGCACGCCCCCCGTGCCCCGTCGTTGAAGCGCAGGAGCAGCCCGGCGGCGTCGTCGCTGGACATCGGTTCGGGAACGCGCTCGACGTCGCCCGCGGAGGCGAACGTCGGGACGTCACCGGCGGGACGCTGCCGCTCGGGGATGAACGTGGTCAGGTCGGCGAAGACCTCCGTCACCTGTCGACCGGAGACGAACCCGACAAGGTCCAGCCAGTGGGAGCCGATGTCGCCGACCGCCCGCAGGCGTCCCTGCCGGGAGGCCTCGAGACGCCAGTTCCAGTCGGTGTCCAGGGCCAGCCAGTCCTGGTGGTAGGAGCCGGAGACGAAGCGTGGGGCGCCGATCGCCCCCGCGGCCACAAGCCCGGCCGCGTTGTGGTTGTGCGGGTAGTAGCGCACGTTGAAGCAGATGGCGTTCACCAGCCCGGAGTCGGCAGCAAGCGCCACGAGCTCGGCGGTCTGGGCGGTATCGACCCCGAGGGGCTTCTCGCACACCACGTGCTTGCCGGCGCGCAGCGCTGCAGTCGCCTGCTCGACATGGACGTCGTTGGGGCTGACGATGTGCACGCTCGTGATCTCCGGATCGGCCAGGGCCTCCTCAACGGAGTCGTAGGCCCGCGGGATGCCCATCGCCTCGGCCGCCTCCCGGGCGTTGTCGGCCGTCAGCCCCGCGATCCCCCTGACCTCGACGCCGATCCGGCGCAGGGCCTCGGTGTGCACGGTGGACATCCATCCGCTGCCGATGATCGCGGCTGAGATCCCGCTGGACGCTCATGTTGTTCTCCTCCCGGTCAGTCGCACGTACACCCACGCAAGGACCAGCACGAGCAGCCCGTAGAGCACCTGGCGCAGGGCGTCCGAGGTGTCGAGGCTGATCAGCAGACGGCCGACGATGGTCAGGATCAGGGCGCCCATGATGGTCCCCGAGTAGCCCCCGAACCCGCCGAAGATCGAGGTCCCGCCGATGACCGCGGCCGCCACTCCGGGCAGGAGGTAGGCGTTGGTCTGGTCCGGGCCGACCGATCCGCTGATCCCCGAGAACACCAGGCCGGCGAGGGCGGCCAGGACTGCGGCCATGACGTAGACGGCCAGGATGACCTGCCACACCCGGACACCCGCCAGGCGGCAGGCGATGGCGTTGTCACCGATGGCGTAGATGGAGCGACCCAGGCCGGTGCGGGCCAGGCCCCAGATGAGCACCGTGGCCACGGTCCCCAGGATCAGCAGGTTCGCCGGGAGCGGGCCGAAGATGGTGCCGGAGCTGATGCGTGCGCACCTGCGGCAGGATGTAGGTCGAGCCCGACAGGAAGCCGTCGCCGACCAGCCCCACGGTGATGACGCCGAGCAGGACGCTTCCCATGCCCAGGGTCATGATCAGCGGGTTGACCTTGAAGACGCCCACCCCGATGCCGTTGATCGCCCCGATCACGATCGCCACCGTCATGGCCAGGCTCAGCGCCACGAGCACGCCCTGGCCGCTCTGGTTGGCGGCGACGTACGCGGCGAGGTTGGCGGTCATCGCCACGGACAGGTCGATCCCACCGGTCAGCATGCACAGGGTCTGGGCAGCACCGAACAGCGCCAGCGGGCAGGCCAGCAGCAGGGTCGAGCGCACGCCGTTCGCGGTGAAGAGGCTGGGGTCCTGCAGTCCCGTGAGGCCGTACAGCACGAGGAACACCACGGTCAGGGCGATGATCGGGCGCTCGGCGAGGGTCTGCCCCACGGAGCGTCGAGCGACCTGGGCAGTATCGGGTACCTGCGCTGTGACGCTCATGCCCGGCTCCTTCGCGAGTTCAACAGTCCGCCGACCATGACGACCACGATGATGATGACTCCGCGCGCCACCTCAGCGAGGTTGGGATCCACGCCCAGGCCGAGCATGATCCCCGGGATCAGGCTCAGGCACATGGCGGCCAGGACGGGGCCGAGCAGGCCACCGCTGCCGCCCATCAGGGCGACCCCGCCGAGGACCACGGCAGCGACGCTGTTCAGGGTCGCTGCCGCACCGATCGACGCCCGCGGCTCGCCGCTGCCGGTGAAGGCAGTCGTGACCAGGCCTGACAGGCCGACGAGGAACCCCGCGACCGCGTAGGAGATCACCCGGGTACGGGCCACATTCACCCCGGCGAGGAAGGCGGCCTTCCGGTCACTGCCGACTGCGTAGATCGCGATCCCGGCCCGGCTGCGCTTGATCGGCAGCCAGAACAGCAACAGGGTCGCGCCGATCCACAGCATGGAGGGCAGTGGCTCCGAGAAGCCGCCGACGATCAGGCTCTGGAACTCCACCGGGGTGCCGCCTCCGGGACCGCTCAGGACGAACAGGGCGGCGCCGGCGAGGATGAAGCTGGCGGCCAGCGTCACGACGATGTCCGGGATGCCCGACACCACGATGATCCACCCCATGAAGGTCGAGACCAGCACGCTGATCGCCAGCACCGCCAGGGCGATCCCCAGGCTGCTGACCAGGTCCTGACCCTCCATCAGCCGGGCAGCGATGCAGTTGGCCAGCACCATCTGGGCGCCGATGGCGAGGTTGATGCCCCCGCCGATCACGATGACCGCCTGGGCCATGGCGAGGAACGCCAGACCCATGGTGCCGGCGGTGATGGTCCGCAGCTCGAACCCACCGAACATGGGCAGCTGCGAGTAGCGCCAGATCAGCAGGACGACCAGCAGCACGGCGACGGCAGCCACCCAGCCCTGGCGGCGGCGGAACCGGACCAGCCGGCTCGTGGGCTCCGGCAGGGGCGTGGTCGCGGCGGGTGCGCTGACGGTGCTCATCCGGCCACAGCCAGTCCGTGCGCGGCCGTCAGCAGCGCGGACTCACCCGCGTCAGGCGGAAGCTCGGCGACCACCTCGCCGTTGTGCAGGACCACGGCCCGGTCGCAGACCAGTCCGATCTCGCGCAGCTCGCTGGTGAACATCACGACAGCAGCTCCTTCATCTGCCAGCTTCCTGATGAGGTCGTAGATCTGGTGCTTGGTGCCGATGTCGATCCCCCGCGTGGGGTCGAAGAGCAGCAGCGTGCTGAAGCCCCCGGTGAGCCAGCGACCGATCGTCAGCTTCTGCTGGTTGCCGCCGGAGAGCTGGCTGGCCGCGGAGGCGGCACGGGTGTCGATCGACAGCTGGTCGACGGCCTGGTCCACAGCCTTGGTCTCCCTCGGCCAGCGGATCCGGCCCCACGCGGGGATCCGGTTGTACAGGGGGGCTGCGAGGTTCTCGCGGATCGACCGTTGCGGCAGCAGCGCCAGCATCCGGTCGCTGGGCACGAGCACCACGCCGCGGCGGATCGCGTCGTAGGGATGCCGGGCGTGCAGGGCCCTGCCGTCGACCAGGATCTCGCCACTGTCGGGCCGACGGTCACCGCTGAGCATCTGGAAGAGCAGGTCCTGCCCCTGGCCCTCGAGGGCGGCGAGACCCAGCACCTCGCCCGGGCGGACCTCCAGCGAGACGTCGCGCAGCTGCCTGCCGCCTGCGAGGTTCCGCGCGACGAGTCGCGGGACGGACTTCGGATCGACCGCCGACTCGTCAGCGTTGCGCCGCGCCTGGTCGCGGACCTGGGTGGACGACTGGCCGAGCATGGCGCTGACCATGCGGCTCTCGCCGGCAGTGGCTGCGAACGTGTCGACGTCGCTGCCGTCGCGCAGGACCGTGCAGACGTCGCAGTGGGCAGCGACCTCGGCCAGGCGGTGGCTGATGAACAGCACCGAGCGGCCGCGCGCCTTGTGCGCGTCCATGACGGCGAAGACCCGGTCGCTGAGATCGGGGGGCAGCGCTGCGGTGATCTCGTCGAGCAGCAGGAGGGTGGGATCGGAGGCCAGGGCGCGGGCGAGGTCGATCATCCGCAGGAAGGGCAGGGGGATGTCGCGGACCTGCTCGGAGAAGTCCAGCCCGTCGAGGTCCATGCCCGCCAGCTCGCGGCGGACTGCATCCACGTCCGCGCCGGTCAGGATGAGGTTCTGGGCGACGGTGAGGTCACCGACGAGTGCCGGGTCCTGGAACACCGAGGCCACGCCCGCCGCACGGGCTGCAGCCGGACCCCGGAATGCCGTGGGGGTGCCATGGATCGCGATCTCCCCGGAGTCGAACCCGATGACCCCCGTCAGGATCTTGACGACCGTGGACTTCCCGGCGCCGTTGGCACCGAGGAGGGCGTGGAGCTCGCCCGGGGTGACCACCAGGTCGACGGCGCGCAGGGCGATCACGGGGCCGTAGGCCTTGGCGATTGCGGTGGTCTGGAGCAGGTGCGCCGTCATGTCCGTCCGTCTCAGCAGGGGGATGGTGGCGCCAGCCGGGTTGCGACTGGCGCCACCACGAGTGGATGCGTCAAAGGGCGCTGGTCACTCGCCCGGGCCCTTGCAGGCGAAGAGCTGCTCGGGTGTGTAGGTGGTGTATCCGTCGACCGACACGGCGGCGCTGTAGTTGGCATCCAGATCGGGGAAGTTGTTCGCCTCGAGCGTGGCCTTGTCGTTCGCCAGGTCCCAGACATCCGGGTCCAGCAGGGTCTCCCGGTCGGGGTTCCCACCGGAGAGCTTGTCCAGGGCGATCGCTGTGCCCACGCCGCCGATGACTGCCGGGTTGGTCACCGCTGCGCCGGGCTTGCCCGCCAGGAGGTCAGCGATGAACTTGTTGGTGTCCGCGCCGATCACGGGCACGGCCTCCTTGCCGGCGGCCTCGATGCCGTTGAAGACGGTGTAGTCCGCACCTGAGGTCCACACGCCGTCGTAGTCGGAGGCGGTGAACTCCTGGGTGGCGATGTCCGCAGCCTTCGTGAAGTCCCATCCGGACCACACGGTCTTGAGCTCGATGTCCGGGTACTTGGCCATGACCTCCATGAACCCCTGGTCGCGGTCCGTGTCGGCGGGCACGCCATCGATGCCGCGCATGTAGAGCACCTTGCCCTTGCCACCGAGCTGGTCAGCCAGTGCCTGGGCACCCAGCCGGCCGTAGGCCACCTGGTCGTTGGTCGCGACGAGGGCCTCCGGCGCTGTCACGGCCTGGTCGACCGACACGACGACGATCCCCTTCTTCGCCGCCTCGGCGATGACCGGGTTCAGCTTCTCGCGGTCCGAGGGATTGACGATGATGGCGTTGACGCCCTGGGAGATCAGGTTCTGCAGGTCCTGGATCTGTTCCGTGGGACCACCGTTCTTGGACACGACGATGACCTTGTCGACGTTCCCGCTGGCCAGGGCCTGTGCCTTGACCGAGCAGATCATCTGCTCGCGCCAGCCGTTGCCGGCCAGGGTGTTGCTCACGCCGACCACGAACTTCTTGTCAGCCGCAGGGGCAGAACCCCCCGCCGAGCCCGACGCTGCGCTGTCCGTGGCGGCATCGCTGCCGCACGCGCCCAACGATGTGACGGCGAGGACGGCGGCCGCCGTCAGCGCCCACGAGGACCGCTTCATGCTGTCTCCCTTCGACTGGCCCGGAACCGTTCCGCGGCCATGGTGTGCTCAGGTCCTGACGGACCCTCCTCCTGCTCAGGTCCCGAGAGGATCCGAGCAAGGCGTCGTGCGTGCTCCCGGTACGCGGCATCGAAGCGTGCCGCCGCGTCGGTCGGGTTGGTGACTGCCCCTGATGTCAGGACGGGGGGCATTGCGCCCCGCTCGACCAGGATCTCGGCGGTCTGGACCTTGATCTCGTTGATGGCTGCGACGTAGGCAGCGCTGGAACCGGGGCCCACAGGCACATCCAGGCCCGGCAGGGTGATCAGGGCATCGCCGATCGGTGTCCCGAGGTCGATGACGACGTCCGCATGGTCCAGCAGCCGGGTGCCCGAGGAGTGCTGCGACGGCGAGGCCTTCGAGTGCTCCACCGCGGTGATGGCGATGACGGGCAGCCCCCGCGCCCGGCCCCCGATGGCCATCTCGATCGGGTTCGCGGTGACGCCCCCGGTGCTGCACACGATCATCGAGTCGTTGGCGCCGAACGTGAAGTTGCTCAGGATGACCTCGGCCAGGCCCTCGACCCGCTCGATGAACATCGCCTGGCGCTGCCCGTTGGCACCGACCACCTGGGTGTGGAACGTGGTGGACAGCTCGACCAGCGGGTGGAATCCGGGGAACGACCCGTACCGGGGGAACATCTCCTCGACGGCCATCCTGCTGTGGCCCGTCCCGAACATGTGCACCAGGCCGCCTGAGGCGATGGTGTCCGCCGAGATCCGCGCCGTCGCCGCGATGGCATCCCCCTGCGTCGCCGCGAGTCGTTCGAGCAACTCGATCGCGGCTCTGGTCCACTCGCCCCTGGCGGCCACGAATCCCCTCCTCCACCTCGATAACCGGCGTATGTCTAGACAACTCTGAATGGAACCTAGCGACTGGACGCAGCCGGGTCAACACGGTGAGCCCGGTCGGCGCGCCCGTTATCGAATCGTGATCACAGCTCCCGCGGCGAGAACCACAGGTCGATCGGCTTGGCCGCATCACCGGGGTCGAAGGGCATGGCCACGCGTCGCCCGGACCCGGCCGACTGGTACCCCGCCATCAGCATCTGCTGGGCCACGCGACCGTCGTAGCCGGTCGCCTGCGGCTCCTCGCGTCCCAGGACGCAGCGGGCGAAGTGCTCCATCTCCTGGGGGAACCCGTAGTTCCACAGCTCCTCGAACACCGGGTAGGACCAGCCCTGGGTGGTGGGCGCCTTCTCCACCGCGTACCCGTAGCCGTCCTCGCAGAAGGTCGGCAGCGCGTTGCCCATGTGCAGGTTGCCGTAGGTCACGCCGTGACTGCCGTAGACCTCGATCCGGTCGTCCATCCCGCCGCGCCGGGCCCAGCTGTCCTCCACGTGCCCCACGGCCCCGTTGGCGAACTCCACGATCGCGAAGGTGTGGTCCTCACCCCGGGTCCTGTCCCCGTGCACGTAGGTGCCCATGTGCGCCGTGATCGCCACCGGCTCGGGACGCCCGAGGAACCAGTACGCGAAGGCCATCCCGTGGCAGCCCATGTCCATGAACACCCCACCGCCGGACCGCTCGATGTCCCAGAACCAGTCCGCGTGCGGCCCGAAGTGCTTCTCGGACTGCTTGACCAGGTACACCTCACCGAACGCCCCCTGGTCGGCCATCTCCTTGGCCTTGACGTACTTCGGGGTGAAGAAGAGCTCCTCGGCGTAGAACAGGAGCACGCCCGGCGGCCTCGCAGGCCTCGATCATCTCGTCGCACTCCGTCAGGGTCATCGCCATCGGCTTCTCGAAGACGACGTGCTTGCCGGCCGCGGCGATGTCCTTCGTGAGCTGGCAGTGCAGCTTGTTCGGAGCCGTGATGGTCACCATCTCGATCGATGGGTCCTTGAGCATCTCGTGGTGGTCGGTGTAGGCGTGCTCGATCCCGTAGCGCGTGGCCAGCTCTGCCGCATGGCCCGGAGTGGGCGAGGCGATCGCGACGACCTCGGCGCTGCACCCCATGGCAATCGATGCGCAGTGGATGTCTGCCTCGAACTGCGAGCCGATGATGCCGACCTTGACCCTGCGGTCACTCATGACTGTTCCTCCGGGTTGATTCGTGCGGTTGCGTAGTAGGCCGACGTCCACGCCGGCTGGTCGATGTCGAGTCCAGCCCGGTGGCCCAGCGTCCCTGCCAGCGCCAGGGCGGCGGGGAAGGTGGTCACGGCCGCGGCCGCGCGAGGAGCCGAGGCCGCCGCCGGGGACGCGGATCACGTCCGCGCCCATCCGTGCGCAGACGTCCGCCGCCTCATCGCAGAGCGGGTCCTCGGCGGTCGGGTGGGCCAGCACGAGGTGCCCGGGGCGCAGGGCGTACATCCCCGAGGTCGCCCCCTCCCTGGTCTCGAGGCCCTCCGCGGGGATCCCCGCGACCTCCTTGAGCAGCAGGGCCGTCTCCAGGGCGGCCACGCTGGCGCCGCCGGTGCCGAAGGCCATGGCCGCGGGGGGCAGCCCGGCAAGCATGGAGCTGGCCGCCAGCGCCCACGCCGGGGCCGCGTCCAGGCCGTGGGCCACCGCCGCCGGCAGTCCCGCGAGGCCGTCGCGGGGCTCGACCCCCCGGACGGTTCGCCAGAGCATCAGCCCCATCAGGACGTTGCCCGCGAATGCCTGGGTATGGGTCACCGCACGCTGCCCGCGGATGGGCACGATCGCCGAGGCCGTGGCGGCCAGGTGCAACGACGACCCAGGGGTCGAGGTGGACAGCACCCACCTCGGGGGCATCCCATCGGGCAGGAGGGCAGCGACATCGCGCAGCTCCCCCGACGAGGAGAAGACCAGGGGGACATCCCCGTCGCGCCACCTCCAGGAGCCGGAGCTGATCACCCCTGCCGGCACGGCCACCACGTCGTTGCGGCCGCCGGGCGTGGCCCAGGCCTCGAGCGCCATGGCCAGGGCGGCGTAGTAGGCGGCCCCGTTCCCGGTGGCCACGATCCGGGAGCCCTCACGCAGGACCCGGGCGACCTGCTCGACGCCGGGGGTGTCGTCGAGCAGGTCTGCCAGGACGTCGGGGATTGAGCAGGCCTCTGCCCAGACCACCGACGAAGCGAGGGCCGTTCCGATATCGTCCGGCATACCGGTACCGTACCGGTATGCTCACGGTGCGGGCAAGGCAGGGCGGCGGTACAGTCGCGGCATGTCGATCGCAGCCCACCCGCTGAGGTTCAGCTCGCTCGCCACCACCCTCACGGCACTGATCGAGGGGGGCCAGCTCTCCGAGGGGGACAGGTTGCCCTCGGAACGGCAGCTGGCCGAGCAGTTCTCGGTGAGCCGGCAGACGGTCCGTCGGGCGCTGGCCGAGCTGGCCGAGGCCCGCCTGATCGAGTCCCGTCCCGGGTTGGGGACCTACGTCGCGACCCGGCCCATCGGCGAGGCCCCGCACATGCTGATGAGCTTCACGGAGCTGGGATCGGAGCGCGGCCTACGGGCGGGATCGGTGGTCCTCGACCAGCGGCTCGAGCAGGCCAGCGTCGAGGACTCCGAGCTCCTCGGGATTGCGCCGGGCGCGCCGGTGTTCCGGATCGAGCGACTTCGCCTGTTCGACGACCTGCCGATCGGCGTCGACCTGAGCCGGATCCCGCTGGCCCTGGCACCCGGGCTCCCCGACCTCGACTTCTCGACCGCATCGCTGTACGCCGCCCTCGCGCACGCCGGCCACCCGCCTGTGCGCGCCGACTACACGGTGTACGCCAGCGCAGCCGACTCCCGCCACGCCCGGCCGCTCGGCGTCGAGCTGGGGTTCCCCCTGCTCATGGCGCAGACAGTTGCCTACGACCCGGACGGCAACGTCGTGGAGAAGGGACTCATGGCCTACCGCGGTGACCGCTACCGGCTGCAGACGGAGCTCACCCGCCGGCCGCACGGTCGATGACCGGGCAGCACAGCCCGGCGAGCAATCGGTCCCTGAGCGAGGGCGCCTCAAGGTGTCTAGACAACCGATCCGCCCTAGACTGACGGCGTGCCGACCGCGAAGGCCCCCCGAAAGCGGGGTGAAGCCCGTTACCAGGCAATCGCGGCGTACCTGACCGACATCATCGAGCGCTCCGCACCGGGCGACTCCCTGCCCACCGAGGCTGAGCTGTGCGAGCAGTTCTCCGTGAGCCGGATGACAGCCAGGCAGGCGCTCCAGTCATTGGCCAATGCCGGACTCGTGGACCGCAGGCGCGGTCAGGGCACGTTCGTGGCTCCCCGGCCGATGCATCGGCGCCCGGGGCAGTTCCTGTCCTTCACGGAGGAGATGGCGCGACGAGGTCTCACTGCGGGCTCGCAGCTGATCTCCAGTGAGACGTCACGGCCCACACCCCAGGAGGTCGAGGACATGGGCCTCGCTCCTGGCGAGCAGGTCCTGCGGCTCGTTCGGGTCCGCCGAGCCAACAACGTGCCGATCGCGCTGGAACATGCCGCACTCAACGCCTCCCTGGTGCCCGGGCTCAAGGCCGATGTCGAGGGCGGCTCGATGCACCAGGCGCTCCTGGAGCACGGGATCATCGCAACTCGCGCCGTCGGGTCCATCAGCGCTCGACTCGCCCGGTCCAGCGAGACCGACCTGCTCGACCTCCCACCCAACGCCGCCCTGCTCGTGGAGGTGCGGATCCTGTTCGACCAGAAGGGCCGGGTCTTCGAACGCACCGAGACCCGGTACGCGGCTGAGCGCTACGTGATCGACGTCGTCCACACGCATCCCTAGCATCGCGGCGGACCGGCAGCCCCGCGATGGCTCCTACGGCAGCGTCTCCGCCGCCCAGAGGGCTGCGCCGATCGACCCAGCGCGCGAACCCAGGCTCGCGGGAACCACGTCGTACCAGTCGCGCGGGACCAGCACGGCGGTCGCGGCGATGGCCTCCCTCAGTGGGGCGAGGAGCACCTCGCCCGCGTCGGCGATGCCGCCGCCGATGACGATCCGGTCCGGGATCAGCACCGTGACCAGGTTGCCCAGGGCGTGTCCCAGGTGGCCGGCCACGGTCTCGACCGCCGCCCGCGCCCTGGGCTCCCCCGCTCGGGCCGCGTCATAGGCATCCCGGGCCGTCGCGGTGCCGGCCGCCGCCGCCAGGGCGTCGGCCCTGGCGAAGCTCTCGAGGCAACCTGCGTTCCCGCACCCGCAGGGCGGACCTCCGGGCATGATCACCTGATGCCCCACCTCGCCGGCGCGGCCGTGGGGCCCGGCAGCGCAGCCGGCCGTCGACGACCACTCCCCCGCCGATCCCCGTGCCCAGCGTCACGCACACGACGGTCGAGCGTCCCGCAGCCGCACCCATCCGGACCTCCGCCAGGGTGAAGGCGCGGGCATCGTTGATCAGCGCGGTCGGCACGCCCCACGCCTGGCTCATGCGCGCAGGCAGGGGCTGGCCGAGCCACGGCCCCGGCAGGTTCGGGAACAGCACGATGGTGCCGGCGGCCGCGTCGTAGAGGCCCGGGACCCCGACCCCGGCCGCGTGCGACCGGACCATGGGCGGCCATGAGCTGCCGACCCAGTGAGGCGATCTCCTCCATCACGACCGTCGGCCCCTGGTCGGCCCGCGTCGGGATGCGCGCCTCGCCCACCACGCGCGCGCCCGTGAGGCCGCCGTCGGGGAGGTCGAGGATGACACCCTTGATGTTCGTGCCTCCGAGGTCGATCCCCAGGAACTGGGTCATGCCAGGTTCTGCCTGGCGCGCAGGTCGTCGATGATGGCCGCGGTCGCGGTGGCCCCGGTGCGGTCGATGCCGGCGTTGAGGCACTCGATGAGCGAGTCCAACGTGCGAACACCGCCGGCGGCCTTGACCTTGACCGACGGGGACACCGTCGCCCGCATCAACCGCAGGTCGGCCAGGGTGGCTCCGCTGGGCGCGAAGCCCGTGCTGGTCTTGACGAAGTCAGCCCCGGCCGCCTCACAGGCCAGGCAGCCTGCCACCTTCTCCTCGTCGGTCAGGTACGCGTTCTCCAGGATGACCTTCACGATGGCGCCACCGGCGTGCGCCACTCTCCACGACGGCCGCGATGTCGTTGCGCACGTAGTCGATCTCCCCCGAGCGCAGCCAGCCGATCGGGAGCACCATGTCGAGCTCGACTGCCCCGTCCTCCATCGCGCGCTCGGCCTCGAACACCTTGGTGGCGGTCAGGTTCGCGCCGTGCGGGAAGCCGATCACGGTCCCCACGAGGACGTCGGTTCCCTGCAGCTCCTGCACGCAGCGCCGGACATCCAGGGGCCGGGCGCACACCGAGGCGACGTCGTACTGGGCGGCCACGGCACAGCCCGCGACCACCTCGCTGATCGTGAGCTCGGGACGCAGGAGCGAGTGATCGATGGTCTTGGCGATCTGGTGAACGGTGACGTTCTCGTCTGTCCAGGGCGTGGTGATGGTCATGGTCATCCCTTCGTCGTGCTCGGTTGGTCGGTGCTGCTCGTCCGAGCCGGGACGGCTGGGTGCGAGGGTTCGTGGTGGCGCCCTTCCGGCGCAGGGGCGGCCATCTAGCGGCTTCCTCCCTGCACGGTCCAGCCGCCGTCCACCGTCAGCACCTGGCCGGTCACGGCTGAGCTGTCGTCGGTGCACAGGAAGAGCGCTGCGGACGTGACAGCCGCCGGGTCCAGGAAGCCACCGGCGAGGCTCTGCTTGGCCTGCGCGAAGGCAACCGTGACCGGGTCGGCCGCAGCGCGGGCCGCCATGGGCGTGTCGACCAGGGCCGGGGCCAGGGCGTTGACGCGGATCCCCTGCGCGGCGTAGGTCCCTGCCATCGCCCGGACCAGGCCGATCTCGGCGGCCTTGGCGGCTGCGTAGGCGTGGGTGGCGAACAAGGTGGGTGCGGGGTCGAATGCCAGGACGCTGGACATCAGCACGATGCTGCCTCGCGAGCCGCTGTTCGAGCGGGGCTGGGCGAGCATGATGCGCACGGCCTCACGGGCCGCGAGGAAGGCCGGTGTGAGGTTCAGGGAGAGGGTGGCCTCCCATGCTGCCAGGCCGACGTCGTGAACGGGCCCGTCACCCAGCCGCCGCCCGCTGCCCCCGGCCACGCAGTAGGTGGCGTCCACCCGCGGGTGGCTGTCGCGGATGCGGGCGAAGGCAGACTCCGCCTGCCCCTCGTCACGCAGGTCAGCCACCTCATAGGGCAGGCCCAGGCCGCGGCACTGCGCCTCGTCAATGCCGATGACGACGACGTCGGCTCCCTCCCGCGCGAAGGTGCGAGCGGCATCCGCGGCCATGCCGGAGGACCCGGTGACCACGCACACCTTCCCGCTGAGCCTGCCGACGCCTGGTCATGCCAGGGCCAGCGCGCGTGCCGGGTTGTCGACCCACAGGGCGTCACCGACCTCCGCACCCCAACGCTGCACGACCGTCGCGCCGAGGTCGGTCCGAAGCGCTGCCAGACCGGGCGACCCGCCAAGGGATGTCCACAGTGAACGCCGGGCGCCATCGGTGCCCAGCAGGATCCGGTCGATCCAGCCACCCTCGAGGGCGGCCCCGATCAGGTCCACCGTCTGGGCGGGGGTGCGGATCCCCTGGTCGTAGACCAGCGAGCAGCCGGACGCCAGCAACTCGCGGTGGTACCCGTGATCCGCGACCTTGTCGGTGTGCGAGAGGACCACACGCTCCAGCGGGACCCCCAAGCCGGCCAGGGCCTCCAGCTGCTCCACGCCGCCGCCGCCGCCCTCGCAGTGGGTCATCAGGGGCACACCGGTCCGGGCCACCGTGATGGCGGCCGCCTCGAACGTGCGCAGGTCCCGGCTGCTGGGTCCCCCCTGGCTGCCGGCAACCTTGACCAGTCCCGCGCGATGGGGGGTTCGCCGCACGACCGGTCCGTTGAGGTCGTGGGCGTCGATCCCGACCTCGATGTCGCCGATGAACAGCTCGGCCATCTCCGCCGGCTCGAGCAGCTCGCTCCAGTGCCGCTCCCCGTAGTACCGGGCGTGGTGCAGCCCCGTGACCGCCAGCACGTGCACACCCGTGCGCCGGCTGATGTCGACAAGCCGCGCCACGTTGCGCCCGGCGTCGGCGGGCATGGTGTCCACCATCGCCCGAGCACCTGCCTCGCGACAGGCCTCGACCTCGGCGACGGCGGCGTCCGTGTCCTGCAGCGATATCTCAGGATTGATGATCTTGGCGATACCACCGTCGATCACCAGGTGCTCGTGGGCGTAGCAGACCCCCAGGTCGTCGGCTGGGATGTCGCCGAGCAGCGTGCGCACCACCCCGTGCCGCGACACGGTGCGGTCCTCTCCGGCCGGCCTCGCAGTCATCGATTGCTCCCTACTCCGTGGGCTTCTCGGTCGTGAAGGTGGCCCCCCCGGCGCGCAGAGCGGCATGCAGGCTGCTCACGGGCAGGTCCCGTGGGTCGACCGCCCCGCGTGCCGCCAGGGCGGCGGCCGTTCCCGCGGCCTGGCCCATCGCCATGCACTGCGCCATGGAGCGGACGGAGGCATGGGCGTCATGGGTGGCGGAGAAGCACCGACCTGCCACCAGGACGTTGGCGGCATCGCGGACCAGCAGGGTCCGGAACGGGATGCCGACAACCTCACCGTCCGGCAGGTACTTCCAGACGGTGTCGGGTCCGGACCGGTGATCCTCGATCGGGGCACCGCAGAGGCCGACCTGGTCGTCGAACTGCCGGGCGGTCAGGACATCCTCGGCGGTGAGGCGGTAGTCGCCGTACACGCGACGGGTCTCCCGCACACCCACCTGGGTGCTCAACCCGCCGAGGGAGGCGTTCTCGTAGCCCGGGACCCGGTCGACGAGGAACCTCGTGTACTCCACCGCCTGCCGCCTGCCCTCGGCCTCCGCCCGGGAGAGGAACCAGGGATCGGTGGCGTTGATGACTCGCTGCGATGCCGGGGCTCCCCCGTCACCAGCCGCGTCCTGGCCGGCCGCCGCCGTGGGCTCGACCCGGGTCATGACCGTCGCGGTCATCCCATGCACGGGCGTGATGTGGTCCGAGCCGTCGCGACGGGGGAGGGCGTACCCCGCCGCGGCGGCCTCGGCCATCAGCGCGTGCAACTGCTCCTTGGTGACCTGACGCCGCAGGGTCATGTCGACGTTGACGAGCCGGAAGGTGGTCGTCAGGGTCTGGGCCGGCTCGTGCTCCCCTGCCAGCTCGTAGCCGAACCCCGCGAAGTGACAGACGTCGGCATCCCCCGATGCGTCGATGACAACGTCGGCCGACACCCGAGCCAACCCGGCCTTCGTGGCGACCAGCAGGGAGCGGACGCGCCCCTGGCTCTCCTCAACCGCCTGGACGAACGCATGGAGCAGGACCTCGGCACCGGCCTGGGCGACCAGCCGGTCCCAGACGACCTTGAGGTGATCGGCCAGGTAGGTGACGCCGGTACCGGCACCGTAGGTGTTGGGGCGCTCGACGACCGGCCCCAGGGCGCGCAGCCCCGACACGACATCGTCGGGTATCCCCGACACCACCTTCGTGGGAGTGGATCCCGGGGTGTAGAAGCCATAGAACGTGTCGAGCACCGCTGTGGAGGATCCCCCCAACGAGGGCAGCTTCTCCAGGAGCAGGGTCCGGGCACCACCGCGGGCAGAGGCGATCGCTGCGGTGCTGCCGGCCGAGCCTGACCCGACGACCACGACGTCGTAGTGCCCGAGGTCGAAGCCCAGTTGTCTAGACATGCATGATTCATAGCACAGGTGAGGGTTCCCGTGCGACTTCCGGACCCGGCCGACCGCCGAGCCCGGGGCAGGGGCACGCTTCAACCATGTCGCAGATCCTCGCCGGCGCGTGCCTCGTCACCGCAACAGGGCTCATCCCGGACGGATGGGTGGAGATCGACGAGGGAGTGATCGTCGCACTGGGCGCCGGCCGTCCACGTCGAGCGCCCGAGGTCGCCCTTGACGGCGGGTACCTGACGCCCGGCTTCATCGACATCCACAGCCACGGCGGTGGCGGCGCCTCGGTCATCGGAGCGGACCCGGACTCCGTCGCGACGTTCGCAGGGCGCACCTGGAGCATGGGACGACGACCATCGTGGCGAGCCTGGTCTCCGCCCACCCCGACTCGCTGGCCCACGACGTCGCCGCCCTGGCGGAGATGAAGGACGCAGGTGTCATCGCCGGCACCCACCTGGAGGGCCCCTGGATCGCACCCGAGTACGCCGGAGCCCATGACCGCCTGACGCTGCGCGACCCCGACCCTGCGGAGGTGGACCGGATCATCGAATTGGGCAGGGGAAGCATCGCGATGGTCACCCTCGCTCCCGAGCTGCCGCACGGTCTCGCTGCGATCCGCCAATTCGTGGACGCCGGTGTCATCGCCGCGATCGGCCACACCAACGCCGGACTGGAGGAGGTCCGGGCCGCTATCGATGCGGGCGCAACCGTCAGCACCCACCTGTTCAACGCGATGCGGCCGGGAAGCCACCGGGAGCCCGGCCCCGTCGTCGCCCTCACCGAGGATCCTCGCGTGACGAACGAGCTCATCCTCGACGGCGTGCACCTCCATCCGGCAACAGCCGACTTCGCGTGGCGAGCCAGCCAGGGCCGGGTGGTCCTGGTCACTGACGCGATGAGCGCGGCAGCCGGTCGGGACGGGGACTACCTGCTCGGCGACCTGCCCGTCCGCGTGATCGAGGGGGTCGCCCGGCTGGTCGACGGGGGCGCGATCGCCGGATCCACCCTCACCATGGACGCCGCAGTGAGATTCGCCATCCAGTCGGTGGGGATCCCGCTCGAACCCGCGATCGCCGCGGCCACGAGCACGCCTGCCCGGTTGCTCGGGCTCTCCGACCGCGGCGCCCTGGAGGTGGGACGTCGGGCGGACCTGTGCCACCTCGATGCGGACCTCACTCTGGACGCGGTGTGGGTCGCGGGGGAGATCGTCGATCGGCGAGCCTCCGGAAGCGGCACCTGAATGGTCGCGACCGGCTCGGTTGTCCGCGACAGCCTGACTCTCAGGCTCTACGCCGTGAACGGGGCGTCCGCGTTCTTCTTCTACAGCGTGGGCCCCGCCACCGCGCTCATCGGGGAGGACCTGGGCATCTCGGCCCCGGCCGTTGCGCTGCACGGCACGGCCATGGCCGCCTCGATGCTGACCGTCGGTGTGGTGACCGCCCCTCTGGTCGGGAGGTTCGGTCGCCGAGCGAGCATCATCGGCTGCCTGCTCGTCATGGCCGTGGGCGTGCTGCTCGTGGTCCTGGCACCGACGCTGCCGGTCTCCCTGCTCGGGACCTACCTGGCTGGAGCATCGGGGTCTGTGGGGGTCTCAGCAGCAAACGCCCAACTGACGGTCATGCACCCGAAGGTTGCGCCCGCGGTCCTCACCGAGGCAAGCGCGGCGGCTGCGTGGGTCGGGCTGCTCTCCCCGCTGCTCATGGGCGGATTCCTCGCGATCGGACTCAGCTGGCGCGTCGGACTGGCGATCGCGATCCCCCTGGCTGTGGCCCTGGCTCTCTCGCTGATGGGCCGATCCTCCCGGCCTGAGAAGTGGGTGGATCGACACGAAGCACGGGCCGAATCAGCTCCCGCAACACCGGGGCGACCGGTGGATCGCGGGTTCCCAGCACGCTTCTGGATCGTCATGCTCGCGGTCTTCGCCACGGCCGGAGCGGAGCTGGCCGTGAGCTACTGGGGTGCAACCCTGCTCCGCGAGAACACGGGTGCCTCAGCGGCCACGGCGACTGCTGCCATGAGCGCGACCGTGGCCGGGGTGGCCATCGGCCGCACGGGCGGGGCTCGATTGGCGCTGCGCCTCCCAGCCCATCACCTGCTGGTTGCCGGCTGGCTGGTGGCCCTCGCCGGATTCCTCGCGTTCTGGGGAGCGGGAGCAACCCCCGTGGCCGTGCTCGCGCTGCTGGTCACCGGAATGGGGCTGTCGGTGACCTTCCCGCTCCTGCTGGACCGCTCCGTCCTCACCCTTCCAGGTCGACCTGACCGTGCACTCTCGACGGCGATGGCATTCGTCGGCCTGGCCTCGGGCCTTGGTCCGCTCCTGCTGGGCACACTCGCCGCGCGGTTCGGGGTGCAGGCAGCCTTCGTGCTGGTACCGGTATTCATCGCCCTCGGCCTCGTGGCGGTCCTCAGCAGCCGCCCGGCAGCGGAGGACGAACGACGAGCCAGTCCACCCGCAGATGGGACGGTGAGGGCACGCCCTCGGCTCCTCACGGCTGGGTGTCGCGCCCTTGCGCGTACCCGCCGCCTCCTGGCCGTCGGCCCGCTCAGCGGCTCACCTCGATGGCGATCTTGCCGCGAACGTGGCCGGTCATGCTGGCACGGAAGGCGTCGGCAGCCTGCTCCAGCGGGAAGCTCTGGGCGACCGGGACGGTCAGCCTGCCCGCGTCCGCAAGGTCGGCCAGGGCCTGCAGGTCGGCCCCGTTCGGACGCACCCACGCGTAGATGCCCCCACCACCCACCACGGAGCTGTCGACGATCGACCCGTGGCGACCGCCCTCCTTCAGCACGGTCAGCGTGGTGTCGAGCACATCGCCGGCGAAGTCCGCGACGACGTCCACACCGTCGGGGGCCAGGGCCTGCACCCTCTCGGCCAGTCCATCGCCGTACTCGACAGGCTCGACGCCGAACGCGCGCAGGGCCTCGTGATTGCCCGGCGACGCTGTCCCGATGACCCGTGCGCCCATCGAGCGCGCGATCTGCACCGCGAGGATCCCGACGCCGCCTGAAGCGGCGTGGATCAGGACGGAGTCGCCGGGCCGGACCCCCAGCCGATTGAGCAGCTGGTAGGCCGTGAGGCCCACCAGCGGCAGACCGGCGGCCTGGTCCCAGTCCAGCGCCGCGGGCTTTCGTGCCAGCGCGCGCACCGGGACGACCACGAGCTCGGCGAACGTGCCGGCCTGGACCCAGTCCTTGCGGGCGTAGGCCATGACCTCGTCGCCGGCGGCGAACTCCGGGGTGTCCAGGCCCACGCGCTCGACGACGCCCGCGACGTCCCACCCGGGGATGACCGGGAAGCAGACGGTCATCATCGGGTCGAGGTAGCCGGCGGCGACCTTCCAGTCGACCGGGTTCACGCTCGCGCTGCGCACCCGCACCAGCACCTCCCCCGGACCGACCTTCGGATCGGGCTGCTCGGTCAGGGTCAGGACGTCGGGGTCCCCGTAGCGGTCGTACGTGATGGCCTTCATGCGCAGGCAAACGTGCACGAGGGCAGGGTCATTCCCGTCGAGGCCGACCCTGCTTGCTGTCGCCCGCGCGACTGGCGGGCCTGGGTTGCCCCGCGTGGATCAGAGCGTCTCGCCGGGAATCACGTCCGGGCGCGCCACGTTGGGGGGCACGGCCTGGTTGTTCTCCCATGCGCGGTAGGCGGTGGTGGCACCGAACGTGGCAGCGACCAACCACGCAGCAACGGCTGCGTCGTCAGCCAGGCCAGGGATCGTCATCAACGCTTCGGGGAGGAGGTCGATCGGGGACACGATGTACAGCAGGGCCAGCACCATCATGGCAAGGCGGCCGCGACTCGTCCCGTCGTAGTTGCCCGCGAGCACATCGCGCACCAACCGCGGGATCGACGCAACCCGGGAACCGAATCCGGCCGGGCCGTCCGCGGCCGCTGCCGCAGCAGCAGCGGTGAATGCGGCCTTGCTTCGCGTGCTTGCCATCGGTTCCTCCCTTGCCCGCCCGGGCGGCGGTTCCACCTCAATGTGCCCCGTGCAGCCCCACGCGAAACCCCTGCCTGACGGGGGATGACGTGTTCAGCCGGGCGTCATCGCGTGGGCGGACCAAGGTCCAGTCCAGGTCGCTGGCGGCGAAGGTCCGGTACTCGCGCAGCTTGTCGGCGACCAGGGCGCCGCCGAGTCGCTGGATCATCGCTGAGATGACCCCGCCGGGCCCAGCTTGGCGGGGTCACGGACCAGGGCGGTGACGTCGTGGCCGCGGCGCAGCAACTCCTCCACGAGGGGGTGCCGGTGCGCCCGGTGGCTCCAAGGACGGTGATGAGCATCAGGGTTCCTTCACTGGGTGGGTGGGGTACTGGCGATCGCGGTGCTGAAACGGGTGAGCAGGCCGGCGAAGGTCCCCCGCTCGAGGTCTGTCCAGTCACGGGTGACGTGGGCGAGGTAGGCGGCACGGAAGTGCCCGGCGGTCGTGGCCAGGCTGCGGCCGCGGTCGGTCAGGGCCACGACCGCCAAGCGGGCGTCGTGCGGCGCGGGGCGACGCGTGACCACCCCTCTGGCCACCGCGCGGTCCACCAACCGGCTGGCAGTGGAGTGCGCGACGTCCAGTGCGGTGGCCAACTCGCGGGTCGACAGGCCCTGCTGGTCAGCGTGCGGCTCGGCGCGGGCCAGGGCGTTCACGATCCACACGGTGGACATCTCGACCTCCCCGAGCTCGGGGTCCTGCAGGTGCAGCGGCCCGGACCACAGGTGACGCAGGCCCACCAGCGCCCGATCGATCCGGTCCAGGTCGGCGTCGGTCATGGTCGGGCCCAGACCTCGGCGTGGGCCGCGGCCCAGTCCGCGAACGCCACCGGCGCATGCCCGGTCACGGTGGCCACGTCGTCGGTCAGGCCATCGGCGCGTCCCACCCGGGCCACCGTGTAGATCGCGGTGGTCACCCCCACCATCGCCCACGGCATCCCCAGCGCCCGCCGGGCATGCACCGCGTACCGCAGCACCCCCGGACGGGGGTAGCTGATCGGGCGACCGAGGACCTCGCTCAGCTCGGCGGCCACCTGGTCGTAGGTCAGGGCCCGCGTCCCGGTCGGCGTCCAGGCTCGGCCCACATGCTGCCCGGGGGCGTCGAGGGCGACCACCGCCACGTCGGCGACGTCGGAGGCGGCCACGAACGAAGTGGCTCCGCGGCCGGCGGGGACCAGGATCTCGTCCCGGTCGCGGATGTCGGAGGCATGGGTCCCCGACAGGTTCTCCATGAAGAACGACGGGCGGACGAACGTCCACCGCAATCCGGAGGCCCGCAGCCACGCCTCGATCTTGGCGTGCGGTACCACCTTGTTGCCCTCCGCGCCCTGCAGCGAGAGGAGCACCACATGGCCGACCCCGGCGGCCTTCGCGGCCTCGAGCGCGGGCACCATGTCCCGCGCGATGTTGGCCAGGTGCGGTGGTCGCATCAGGAACATCACCTCAACACCATCGAACGCCCCGGACCAGGAGGCGGGGTCGGTGAAGTCGAAGCGCACCGACTTCACGCCAGGTCCGAAGGCCGCGACCAGGGCGGCTTGGTCCACATCCGCGACGCGCACCACACGGCCCCGCTGCATGAGGCCCCCCACCACGCGCCGCCCGATCGTGCCCAGCGCACCGGTCACGAGGATGGGGCTCGCACCTGCCTCCTCGGAGTCGCTCATGTATGTAGTGTACATACATGAGCGGAGAAGGCCGCCGCTGAGCCGCGCTCAGCGCCTTCCTCCGTCAGCTGTCCGGGTCGTACCCGAAGGCGCGCACCTCCTGCGCACACCGGCAGGCGACTGCGAGCTTCGCCGCCCATTCCAGGGCCGCCTCCCGCGAGGGCAGCTCCAGCACGGCGTACCCACCTTCGATCTGCTTCGTCTGCGGATACGTGCCCTCGGTCACCGTGCCATCCCCATCGACCAGGACGGGCGGGACGCTCTCATCGATTCCGCCGCCGAACACCCAGACGCCGGCGTCCCTCGCCTCCTTCACGACCGCGTGTGAGGCATCGGAGACTGCCTGGAGGCCCTCCTCGGGAACGACCATGGCGGCACTCGGGAACGAGATCAGGTACTTCGTCATCGCGTCTGCTCCTTCTTCGCGGTTCAGGGCTCGGACCCATCCTCGCTGACTCGGGCGCGCGGGTCATCAGGCCCAACATGGCGGGGTGCGATTCCGATCGGAGTCCGGTGGCCGTCGCGTCCGGCCGTCCTCCGGGGATGGCCGCCACGCTCGACACGTGCCGCGACCCGTGACCGGCAGGGCCTGCAGGACGAGCTGCCGAGCCGTGTTCAGTGAGCATGGACGGGTCCGCCTGCGAGCCTGCGCCGGGCGCCCTCGACGTGCGCTGTCCACGTGCCCGACGCGGCAGCAGCGTCACCCGGTCGGGTCCTAGGCAACCGTGAACGATGACCCTAGGCTGCGACCCACCCAGGATGCGGTCCGAACCCTTCCGGGTCTTCCTGAGGAGGGTTCATGTCCAACCGTCGGAAGATGGTCCCAGCCGCTGCGGCAGCAGGAGGTCTGGTCCTGCTGGGCTCGGTCGCCGCCATGGGTGCAACATCGTCGGGGACGACCTACTACGCCTGCCTCAAGAACGGGGACCTCTCGTCCGTCGGGACGTCGGAACCCGAGTGCAAGGGCAAGCAGACGCTGATCTCCTGGAACCAGGAGGGGCCAGTCGGCCCGCAAGGGCCGCAGGGCGAGCAGGGCCCAATCGGGGTCACTGGGGCCCAGGGCGAGCCAGGCCCTGCAGGCGAGAAGGGGGAGAAGGGGGATCCAGGGGCCACCGGACCGGTCGGCGCGCAGGGTCCTGCCGGACTGGACGCCCAAGGTGCTGTTGCCCTGGCCTGTGACACGCTCGCTGCGGACGAGCCGGCAACCCCCGATTCGACTGTCGACATCTTCCTGAGGTTGACCGGGGTCACGGGCAGCTCATCAGACAAGGACCACAAGGGCTGGATCGACGTGACGTCCTTCTGCCTTGGTGGTGCGTCCGCGGACGATGACGGCATCTTCACAGTGGAGAAGGGCACGGATGCCGACTCAGCCCCGCTCCTCCAGGAACTTGCAGGCGGGTCCGGCATCACGACAGCCGAGGTGCAGCTGGTCGGTCCGGACAGCAAGGGGGGCCAGGTGACTGTGGCGTCGTTCAAGTTCTCGGGGGTCTCGGTCCACGGATATCGCTTCGGTGGGCATGACACCCTCGAACGAGGACATCTCATTCACGGTGGACCACGGCGGGTGTGACGACCCAAGGCGTGACGACCAGCCAGGAGTTGGCCGCTCCCACGACAGGCGCTGAGACTGAGCCGCGGTGCGCGGCACTCACCACGGATCGTGAGCCGGGAGACGCCCCCGGGGTCGACATCTACTTGAAGATCCCCAATGTCCTGGGCGGCAGCCTGTCGAGCAAGCACAAGGGCGAGATCGACGTGCGGTCGATCTGCTTCGGCGGGTCGAGGGCAGGTGAGTCAGGACCGTCGTACACGTCGATCACGGCAACAAAGCGCACGGACCAAGCCAGTGCGAAGCTCCATGAGGCATTCCGAACGGGCGATGCCCTGGGCGATTCCTCGATCGTCTTCGAGCGCACGGGTGCGATTCCCGCGCCGGTGCTGAAGCTCGAGTTGGCCATTCCGGCAGTGAATGGCTACCGCGCTGGCGCCCGAGGAGGGCCCCTGGCTGAGGACCTGTCGCTGATGACGCAGACACTCAAGGTCACCTACTACAAGGTCAACCAAGACGGATCGACGACGCCGGTGGCGCCGGTCGTTCTCGAGCGGTGACCTCGTACGACGAGGTCGCCTACCCCAGCGTCCCGCTGGCACAGACCCAACCTGAGGGGTTCGTCACCCAGGCGCACCTGCACGGGGTGCGGGCGCCCGACCCGAGGGGGTGCCGCGTCCTGGAGATCGGCTGCTCCGATGCCGGGAACCTGGCGTGGCTGGCCGCGCACGCCCCCAGGTCCAGGTTCCTCGGCGTTGACCTCTCCAACGAGGCCGTCGGTCGAGCCCAGGGCGTCATCGCCGGACTGCCCAACATCGAGGTCCGGCAGGCCGACCTGACTCAACTGGACGCCGGGCCGTTCGACATCGTCATCGCCCACGGGGTCTATTCGTGGCTGCCCCGCCCCGGGGACCTGCTGGCATGCATCGACCGGCACCTCACCGACGACGGAATCGCATACGTCTCCTACAACGTCATGCCTGGCTCTCAGGTCCGTCAGATGGCCGGGGATGTGATCCGACGCCATACCGCGGGGATGCCTGCCCGGGTGACTGCCGCTCGGGCACTCATGGACCTCGTCATGTCCGCGACAGTGGCCTCCCCGCACGCGGAGATGATGCGCGAGGCGATGCGGCTGAGTTCCGAGAAGCCCGACCACCTGCTCATCCACGATGAGATGGCCGAGTTCAACTACGCGCCGTACTTCGACGAGTTCATCGCCGACGCC
This sequence comes from uncultured Actinomycetes bacterium, assembly GCA_963700395.1. Lineage (GTDB taxonomy): Bacteria > Actinomycetota > Actinomycetes > S36-B12 > CAIYMF01 > Prado023. The sequence continues at coordinate 116,443 of CAVOXI010000003.1, forward strand.
GCATCGCACCAACTGGCCTACCTCGGCGAGACGCACCTGGCCGACAGCGACCCCCCGGGTGTGATCCTGCCTGCGGATGCCCCCGATGACGAGGTGGCCCGCCAGCAGCTGTTGGACTACATCCGCAACCGGGCGTTCCGCCAGACCCTCCTGGTCCGCCCCAGCAACACTCCGACGGACTACAGGATCGACCCTGCGCGTCTCGAGGGCCTGCACGCCGCCGCACCGGTCCACCGCGTGGCCACCGCCTCCGGGCGCACCACCTACAGACTCCTCGAAGGCATCGAGTTGACCACGGACGGAGCCGACCTCGGAGCAGACCTCGAACTCCTCGGCCGGTCCTGGCCTGGCAGTGTTCCCGTCGCACAGCTCAAGGCAGACCGGCGCCTCCTGCTCCAGATCCATTCCAGCCGGGGCGTCGAGCTACGGGTGCAGCCGGCCGCGGCGGGCATGCCCGACGACCGACCACTCGTGGGCGAGTACACGCGGACCCGGGCGCGCATCGACGGGCGCCTGGCCAGCCTGCGACACACGATCCTGAGCCTCGATGATCCGCTGAGCCGCCGGGCCGTTTCCCTGATGGACGGGACGATGACGCGCGCCAGAATCGTCCACGAGCTCACCCAGCTGCCGGGGGCACCGCGCGACGTGCCCCGCGCACTGGACGAGCTGCTCGACGATCTCGGCCGGGCAAGCCTCTTCCTTGCATGACGGACTCCCGGACGTGCCCGCACTTGGCCATAGGCACAACGTCGTGCACTTGCTGCCTGTTGGCCCTCCGACACCGCCGATGCGTAGGTGTTGAGCAGGACAGTCGGGTCATCCCCGAGTACGGCTGCGACGTCGGCGCCCCTGGCCCGGGCGCTGGACAGCATGAGGGTAGCCGCGAAGTGCCGGGCCGAGCGAGTCGCGGGGTAACGCAGACACTCCGGTCCTAAAGCCTCCCGCGGAAGGGGTCGATAGACCCTTAGTGGACCCTCACCCCGGGTGATACACCCATCACACGGGGCCGCCCTTGGGGGGGCGACAGGAGCAAGTCATGAACGCCACGATGCAAGAGGCCCCGGCGCAAGTGGGGCGCCCCCTGACCGACGATCCCGCCGTGGAGGCGACCGCCTTGCGCGGCGCGTGGTTCGGCCTCCTGATCGCCATACCGTTCTGGCTGCTCATGGCCGCACTCACCATGAGGGTGCTCAACGGCGGCTGAGTCAGACCAGCCCCTGTCGAGTGTGCTCAGGGTGTGCACGGAATGCATCGACGGCCTTCTGCTCCCCGGGGCAGGCAGGTACCGTCGCCACGAGCATCCGCGCCGCGCTGGACACGAGCCGGCTCGGCCCAACTCAGATCGCACACGACAGGCTGACCCGGCTCCCCAAGGGGGAAACCGGCTCTGTCGTGCTCAATCTCCTTCAACATCGGACTGGCGCCCGCTGGGGGCGTTCTCGAAGACCCGAGGGGATGAGGACGCCGAGATCGCGCTGAGGGCTTGCCGCGGGCGACGGAGGTCTTACCGCCGTTGGAGGCGCTTCAGGGCAGGCCGGAGTCGAGCACCCTCAAGGTGATCGCGGCCATCAGCAGCCAGAACGGTATTGCGATCAGGAGACCGAACAACGCGCCGCGCAATGCAGTCGCTTCCACGGCGGGATCGTCGGTCAGGGGGCGGCCCTCGTGCCGCGGGGGTCCATGCGTCGTGGCGTTCATTGGCGTAGCTCCTGTCGCCCCCAGATCTAACGTCTACCCGACGCCCGTGCCGGCATACCGGCCCCGCCAGGGGCACTTGCTTGCTGGTTCGACCAAGCGGAGACCGACGGGGTCTTCCTCCTCCGTGCCCCAGCTTCGAGTCCCCCGACAGGGGACTCAGAAGAAGCGGCGAGCTTGACACGCCCATGACGAGGAGGTCATGCGGCGGCACTACTCAGTCGCGCCAGACGACGGGGCTGACGCCGGCCAGGTCCTCACGGCAGTGTTCCGCGCGACCGGCTAAGGAACGGGATGTGATCGCGGGAGCAGTAGAGCCGGTCTCCCGAAAGGTGGAGACCGGCTCGTTTCGTGCTCAGATCTGGCGCGCCTGAAGGGATTCGAACCCCTGGCCTTCTGATCCGTAGTCAGATGCTCTATCCGCTGAGCTACAGGCGCACTGCCCCGTGGGGCCCCCCAAGGCTACCCGACCCCGGCGGCGATGGTGAAATCCCGAAGCCCTCCGGAACGTGGGCATTGCCCGCGAGACGCAGTGTCCCCGAGAACGCACTGGTGGCCCCGGGGTTCACCCGGAGCCACCAACGTGCGTTGGGCGGAGGCGGAGGGATTTGAACCCTCGATGGGGCTTTAAACCCCAAACCCGCTTAGCAGGCGGGCGCCATAGACCTGGCTAGGCGACGCCTCCCCGTCCGACGGACGCGCACAGAATACCCGAACGGCGGTGGGGCGCGGTAATCGCAGGTCAGCCGAGCAGGCCCTCCACGAGATCGGCGTAGGCGGCCTTGGCGTCGTCTGCGGACATGCCCTTGATCTTCTCCCAGGCCTGGTACTTCGCCTTGCCGACCGGGTCCGTGAATCCGGGCTTCTTGCCCTCGACGTCGCCCACGGTGCCCTGCTTGTAGAGCGCATACATCTGCAGCAGCGTGTCGTTGTCCGGGCGCGCCGGCAGCGTCTTCGAGGCGTCTGCGGCAGCGGTGAAGCGATCGTCGAGCTCGGACATTGCATCCTCCTGCGGGTGGTTATGACCGGCCCATGGTGGCATGTCGGGCGGTCGGTTGCCCCGCTGGGTGAGCCCGTCAGCCTCAGTCAGCGCGACGACAACGGCTCGTCGGCACCGGGGGCCACCGCGACCAGGACCGGACCCGCGTGGTGGACCCGCACCGCAAGGACTCCCGCGGCCACCACCTCGGCCAGGACCAGGACGCCTGCGACCGCGCCGGGCACCCCCAGGACCTTGGAGATCACTGCGGTGTTGCTGACCAGGACCATGCCGCCGACGCACACGCCCAGGACCGCCGTGGGAGCCCGCCGGGCCAGACGGGCGGCGAACGGGGCGACGAGCGCACCGCCGAGGACCAGCCCGAGCACAGGGAGCCACGGCACCCCGGAGTCGCCGGCCCCGACGAGGAATCCGGCCGAGGCGGCCACGGCCACGAAGAACTCCGCCGCGTTGACGGTTCCGACGACGCGATGCGGCTCGTGGCGCGTGAGGGTGAGCAGCGAGGGCGTCGCGACCGGTCCCCAGCCTCCCCCGCCTGTCGCGTCCACCAGGCCACCCACGAGCCCGACCGGCCAGAGGTGCCGGGTCCGGGCGCGGACCTCCGGGAAGAGGTTCCGGCCGAAGCCGAAGCGCGCGATGATCACGAGCCCGAGGAGGAACAGGATGCATGCCATCCACAACCGCGCCGAGTTTGACGCCACCGTGGTGAGGACGACAGCCCCGATGAAGGCGCCGACCGCACCCGGCAGGGCGATGACCACGAGCACCCGACCGTCGACGTTGCCCTCACGCCAGTGGCTGATGCCCGAGACGAAGGTGGTGCCCATCTTCGCCGCATGCGTGCCGGCCGACGCCGCCACCGCGGAGTAGCCCAGCAGCGTCAGCAGGGTTGCCGACGTGACGCCGAAGCCCATCCCCAGCGTGCCGTCCACCATCTGGGCCGCCGAACCCACGAGCGCGAAGACGAGCACCGTGAGCAGCATGGGCCGGACCATACCCGATCGGGACGGTGGGGAATAGCGGTGTGGCGCGGGGTCGCGGGAGACAGCAGGCCGGACCGCCCCCAGCCCAACCCGGGTCAGCGGACCTGGGGCTCCCACCGCGGCGTCAGGAACGCGCCCACGATCAGGAGCACGGCACCGAGGAGGGCCAGCCACGCCCCGACCTCGAGTTGCGACACCAGCAGGTCCGGCCGCGAACGCCGGAACGCCTCCGAGGCGAACCACGCGATCTCCAGGCCCAGGACGACGAGGGCCAGGGTGATCGCCAGCCCACGAACCCGCACGAGGACGGCCAGGAGGCAGAACCCCCCCGCCGCCACGATCGGCAGGGCGATCGAGCTGAGCATCGACGCAGCCTGCGCCTGGGCAAGGTCCCACGGGAGGACCGAGCGCCAGGGCAAGGTCGAGCCATGGCGGCCGTCGACCCACGGCAGGGCCATCCCGACGATGATCAGGGCGAGGCCCGCCAGGGCGGACAGGAACGCCGGCCAGATGCTTCGACGAGCGTCCACCTCAACCCCCATCTGGCGCGGTTCGGCTCGCTGCCGACACGACCGCGGCCACAGCCTCCCGCAAGTCGCCGTCGCCAGCAACTACGAGGTCGGGGCTCACCGGCTCCTCATAGTCCTGGCCGATTCCCGTGAGGTTGGGCAGCTCCCCCGCGGCGGCCTTGGCGTAGAGGCCCTTGGGATCCCTGGCCGCGCAGACCTCCACCGGTGTGCGCACGAACACCTCAACGAAGTCACCGGGATCGAACAGGTCGCGGGCCGCGCGACGGTCACCGCGGAACGGTGACACGAGCGCAACGATCACCACGATGCCGGACTCGACCATGAGGCGGGCGACCTCGGCAACCCGACGCACATTCTCAGCGCGGTCCTCGGCGGTGAAGCCCAGGTCCTTGTTCAGGCCATGACGGACGTTGTCGCCGTCGATGACGAAGGTGCGCACGCCCTGGGCGTGCAGGTCGCGCTCGGCCGCGTCGGCGATCGTGGACTTGCCCGAACCTGACAGCCCGGTGAGCCATACGGCCCGACCGCGGTGCCCGTTGAGCCTCTCGCGGGCGATGCGGTCGACGACGAAGTCGTGGCTGCGCACGTTCGCCGAACGGCGCAGCGCGTAGCGCACCATCCCCGCGGCCACCGTGTCGGCGGACAGACGGTCCACGAGGACGAAGCCGCCGGTGTCGCGGGAGTCCTGGTACGCCTCGAGCGGCACGGGTCGGTCGGTGGCCACCTCGACCCGGCCCACGTCGTTGAGGCGCAGCACGCGTGCCGCCTCCTCCGACCCGGTCGTCACGTCGAGGCGGTGGCGCACGCTGGTGACCACCGCGGGGACGACCAGCGGTCCGCAGACCAGCAGGTAGGACCGCCCGTGGGCCAACGGCTCCTCACTGAGCCACACGACGTCGGCGGAGAACCGGTCCGCCGGCACCACCTGATCCCCGGACGTCGACTCCAGCAGGTCGCCCCTGGTCACGTCGAGGTCGGGCAGCAGCTCGATCGCGACCGCGTCCCCGGCAGTCGCCCAGTCCCGCTCCGCGCCGGCCACGAGCAGCCGACCGACCCGCCCGGTCACCCCCGCCCCGGCCACGGACACCTCGTCGCCGACGGCGAGCTGCCCGGTGACCAGCGTGCCGGCCACGCCGCGGAACCCATCGGCACGCACGACCGTCTGCACCGGCACCCGCGCAGGCCGTGCCGCCGCCGCGGGTGGGGCGTCGAGCTCATGGGTCTCCCCGATCGCGGTGACGACCGTGGGGCCGGATGTACCAGTCGGTGCGCCGGGAGGCAGTCGTCACGTTGTCGCCGGCCAGCGCGCTGACCGGGATGACCGTGACCCGGGAGAAGTCCAGCCGCGCAGCCGCACCGGCCACGGCATCGGCCAGCTGCGAGAACCGCGCGTGGTCGAAGCCCACCGCGTCGAGCTTGTTCACCGCGATGATGACGTGGTGCACGCCCATCACCGCACAGATCGTCAGGTGCCGGTAGGTCTGACGGGTCACCCCGCGCGCAGCGTCCACCAGCAGCAGCGCGACGTCGGCCGTCGACGCTGCCACGGCCATGTTGCGCGTGTACTGCTCGTGCCCGGGGGCGTCGGCGATCACGACCCGCCGGCCGTCCGGGAGGGCCATGTGGCGGTAGGCCACGTCGATCGTGATGCCCTGCTCGCGCTCGGCCTCCAGCCCGTCGGTGAGCAGGGAGTAGTCGATGACCCCCGCGGGGATCGTCGAGCCGGCGCGACGGACCGTGCGGGCCAGCTCCAGGGTGTCCTCGGGGACGGAGTCGGTGTCGGCCAGCAGCCGGCCGATCAGCGTGGACTTGCCGTCGTCGACGCTGCCGCACGCGACCAGGCGGATGAGCCCCATCAGAAGTACCCCTCGACCTTCTTGGCCTCCATCGAGGCACCGCCCTCACCGTCGATCATCCGGCCCGCCCGCTCGGACTGCCGGGAGCCCTCCATCTCGGCGATCACCTCGTCGAGCGTGGCCGCCGGGGAGGCCACCGCGGCGCTCAGCGGGTAGCAGCCCAGCGAGCGGAACCGGACCAGGCGCTCCACCGGGACCTCGCCGGGCTCGAGGGCCATCCGGTCGTCGTCGACGACGATCAGCTGTCCCCCGCGCACCACCGTGGGGCGCATCGCGGCGAAGTACAGCGGGACGACGGGCAGGCCCTCCCGGCGGATGTAGTGCCACACGTCGATCTCGGTCCAGTTCGACAGCGGGAACGTGCGCATCGTCTGGCCGGGCGCGAGCTCGGCGTTCACTGTGTGCCACAGCTCCGGGCGCTGGCGGCGCGGCTCCCACCTGTGCCCCGGCATGCGCAGGCTGAAGATCCGCTCCTTGGCCCGGCTGCGCTCCTCGTCGCGGCGCGACCCCCCGATCGCCGCGTCGTACCCGCCGTCATCCAGCGCAGCGCGCAGGGCGACCGTCTTCATCAGCCGCGTGTACTCCTGGGCACCGTGGCTGAACGGTGTGACGCCCTCGGCCACGGCCTCGGTGTTCGTGGCCACGCGCAGGTCCAGGCCGTACTGCTCGACCATCTGGCCCCGGAACGTGATCATGTCGCGGAACTTCCACGTGGTGTCCACGTGCAGCACCGGGAACGGGATCGGCCCCGGGGCGAACGCCTTGGCGGCCAGGTGCAGCATCACACCCGAGTCCTTGCCGATGCTGTAGAGCATCACGGGGTTGCGGAACGCCGCTGCCGTCTCACGCAACGCCCAGATCGCCTCAGCCTCGAGCGCGTCGAGCACGGAGTCGGCAATCGGCGTGCGCTCCAACGGGGTGATCGCGGGCGGGCCAGCAGGGAGCGGTGGCTGCGGGGCTGGCGACATGCCCCGATTCTGTCGCACCGACTGATGCCGCGACGTGATCGGGCCGGGTGTCCGCGGAATCCGGCGCGACAATCCCGGTGACGGGACCGCGCAGGCGCGGAAGTCGCTCGGCGATCCTGCGGGCGCCGCTCCCCAACCGGCGCGGACCCGGCCCGATGGGGCACGCTGTGCCGCGTGGAACTCGAGCGCACACTGGCCATCGACTGCGGCGGGAGCGGGCTGAAGGGCTCGGTCCTGGACCACGAGGGAGCGATGGTCGCCGACAGGGTCCGGATCCCCACCCCCTACCCGATGTCACCGGAGCGCTTCGTCGAGCTCCTCTGCGAGCTGGCCGAGGCCCTTCCACCCGCGGATCGCGCCACCGTGGGCGTCCCGGGGATGATCCGCCACGGTCGGGTCATCACGACCCCGCACTACATCACCACCCGCGGTCCGTTCTCCCCCGTGGACCCGGAGCTCGAACGCGCATGGGACCACTTCGACGCCCAGTCCGCGCTCGCCCGCGGGCTCGGGATCCCGACCCGCGTGGTCAACGATGCCGAGGTCCACGGTGCCGCCGTCGTGACCGGCGAGGGCCTCGAGGTGGTGCTCACGCTGGGCACCGGGCTGGGGTGCGCGGTGTTCGACGACGGGAGCCTCGCGCCCAAGATCGAGCTCTCGCGCTCACCTGTGCGCAAGGGCGTGATCTACGACGAGTGGGTCGGCGACCGGGCGCGGCGCGAGCTGGGTGCGAAGCGGTGGTCGCGGCGCGTGCGCAAGGCCGTGGACGGGCTGCGCCCCATGTTCGTGTGGGATCGGCTCTACGTCGGCGGCGGCAATGCCAGGCGCCTCACCCTGGAGCTCGGCGACGACGTCACGATCGTGCCCAACGAGGCGGGGATCTCCGGAGGGATCCGCCTGTGGGAACTGGGCCACGGGAGCGTCAGCCACCCCGAGGACGAGTTGCGCGACGGTCCGCACGAGGGCTGAGGCTGCGCCAAGGACTCAACGCGTTGTCGGCTCGCTCGATCGGACCGACCGGATCGACGACCCCAACGCGCGCGGCACGCGCCCGGCTCTGGTCCTACGACCAAGGTCCGATGGTGGACCAGACCCGGGGCGCCACAGACTCATGGGTGTCCAGCCACCACACAGGAGGTCCACCCATGAACACCACCATCAGACGCCTCGGCTCCACCGCCCTCGCCGTCCTCATGATCGGCGGGCTCACCGCCACTGCCCCGGCCTCAGCCAAGGGCGGCAACGACGGGCGCGTCATCGTCCGCGGTGACTGCTCGGCGAGAACGGACTGGAAGCTCAAGGCGAAGCCGGATGACGGCCGATCGAGGTCGAGTTCGAGGTCGACTCCAATCGGGACGGGCAGCGCTGGAACTACACCCTGCGCTCGGACGGGGCCGTGTTCGCCTCCGGGCGCCGGACCACCACCGCGCCGAGCGGCTCCTTCAGCGTCGAGCGCCGGACGACCGACAGGGCCGGAACCCAGCGGATCTCGGCAACGGCGCGCAACTCCCGCACCGGCGAGGTCTGCCGCGCGACGCTGACGGTCTAGGTGTGACGCCACCTCCAGGACGGTCACGCACCCACAATGGGCGCGTGACCGTCCGACGCGAGGTGGCCGTCTCAGCGCTGCTGAGCACGGTCGCCGCCGCCTGTATCGGCGTCGGCAGCTTCTGGGCCGCACGCACCGCGGCCACCGATGAGGCCGTCCACCAGGCCGAGCAGGCCACCGAACTGCTCGCGGCGGCCGTCATCGAGCCGGCCATCACCCCCGGCCTGGTCCGCGGCGGATCCGGACGCGATCGACGACTTCGATCGTGTCATCGGGTCCTCCGTGCTCAGCGACCAGATCGTCGCCGCCAAGATCTGGCGTGACGACGGGACGGTCCTGTACTCCGACGATCTCGAGGGGGTCGGCTCGCAGTTCCCGCTGGCCGCGGACCAGCAGGAGGTGTTCGCCACCGGTGAGTCGCACGCCGAGGTCTCGGACCTCTCCGAGGAGGAGAACGCCGACCAGTCGGACTTCGAGGCGCTGCTCGAGGTCTACGTCGCCATCGAGGATCCCGGCGGTGCGCGGCTGCTGTTCGAGACCTACCAGTCCACCGCCGGGATCGACGCGACCACGCAGCGGATCCTGCGCGCGTTCGCCCCCGTGGTGCTCGGCGGGCTGCTGCTCTTCGGGCTGGTGCAGGCCCTGCTCAGCTGGCGCCTGGCCCGGCGGCTGCAGGGCAGCCAGGACGAGCGCGAGCGCCTGCTCGCACGGTCCCTGGCCACCTCCGACCACGAGCGCCGCACCATCGCCGCGGACCTCCACGACGGGGTGGTCCAGGACCTCGTGGGAGTCACCTACTCCCTCGACGCCGTCGCGTCCGACGACGCCGCACACGCCCACGAGCTTGCGGCGGCGGCGGCATCCACGCGGCGCAGCGTCCGCAGCCTGCGCTCGCTGCTGGTCGAGATCTACCCACCCAACCTGAGACAGGTGGGGCTCGCGGGGGCCGTGGCGGATCTGGTGGCGGCGGGGCCGTCCGACGTCGAGGTCGAGGTGCGCATCGACCCGGGGATCGCGCTGCCCGAGCGCACCCAGGAGGCCGTCTACCGCACGATCCGCGAGGCCCTGTCGAACGTGCGCCGGCACGCCCGAGCCTCCCACGCTGTCGTCCAGGTGGAGTGTCCCTCTCCCGGCTCCGTCGAGGTGACGATCACCGACGACGGTGCCGGCTTCGACCCGGGCGGCGTCGAGCCAGGGCACGTCGGCCTGCGCCTCCTGTCCGACCTCGCGCACTCGCTGGAGGGCACGCTCACCGTCGACTCTGCGCCGGGATCGGGGACGAGGGTGCGGATGGTGGTCCCCCGATGACCGACGGCCGGGATCCTGGGACGGCGACGATTCGCGTCCTGGTCGTCGACGACCACGAGGTCGTGCGCGCGGGCCTTCGGATGCTCCTGGGTCGGGCGGCCGGGATCGAGGTCGTCGGGGAGGCTGCGGACGGCGCCGCAGCACTGGAGTCGGTCGCCCGCTCAGCGCCCGACGTGGTCCTCATGGACCTGTCCATGCCGGGGATGGACGGGGTCGAGGCCACGGCACGCCTGGCCGCCGACCACCCCCTGGTGAGGGTGGTCGTCCTGACGACCTTCGCCGACCGGGACCACGTGACCAGGGCGATCGACGCTGGGGCCGTGGGCTTCATGCTCAAGGACGCCGATCCGGGTGCCCTGGCCGCCGCGGTGCGATCAGCAGCCCGCGGCGAAGCACCCTTGGACCCGCGGGCCGCGCTGGCCCTCATCGACCGTCGCCGCGACCCGACCGACACCACCGCTGCCGGGCAGGCCGCCTCCGCCGTCACTGCCACCGGCGGCAACGAGCCGTCCCTGACTGCGCGGGAGTGGGAGGTGCTCGCGCTCGTCGGCGAGGGCCTCAGCAACCGCCTCATAGCCCGCCGGCTGGGGATCGCCGAGAAGACCGTCAAGGCGCACCTCACCAGCATCTTCGCCCAGATCGGCGTGACCGACCGGGTCCAGGCGGCCCTGTGGTGGTCGCGTCGCGGGAGCCCGGAGCCGGCCTAGCCAGCGCGCCGCCCGAGCCCGCGCTTGAGTCCCCGCTCCCGCGCGCTCCGATCAGCCGCCCACGGACTTCAGCGCCTTGCGGCGCACCCGGTCGGTGAGCGCCACAGCGCCCACGCGCTCAGCATCGAGCAGGCGTGAGAGGGAACCGGGCACGGCCGGGGGAAGCACCTCCGCCACCGTCACGTCGTGCGCCGGGGCCACGTCGGCGACCACCTCGTCCCCGGCGCTCACCGCACCCGGGGAGACCACCCGGGCGTAGGCACCCGGCGCTCGGTGCTGCGTGAAGCGCCTGACCCAGTGCGGCTCGTCCATGCGATGCGCGAACGTGACGCACGGGGTTCGTGGGCCGGTGACCTCGACGACCAGCCCCGAGTCCCCGATGCGCAGCCGCTGGCCGATCCGGGTCGCGCTGAGGTCGATCCCCGACGTCCGCAGGTTCTCCCCGAAGAGCCCTGGGGGGATCTCACGGCTGAGCTCGTCCGCCCACCAGTCGGCGTCCTCATCGGCGTAGAGGTAGACCGCCTGGTCCTCTCCGCCGTGGTGCTCGGTGTCGGCCTGCTGGTCCCCGGTCAGGCCGAGTGGCCCCACGCGGACCGGGCCCGGGATCGCGCGCTTGTCGATCGCCGTCGTCCCGTCCGGGTTGGTCGGCTCGGGACGCAGGGCATGCAGCACGCACACGGCGCTGATATGGGCCATCCCGGCAGCGTAGTGCGCTGCACTGCCGGGGTCGCCACCTCGAGGAGCCGGAGCCGGGGGCGCCCCGCACACCTCGACCGCCCCACCTGGCCCGCCCGTCCCCGACGGCCACGTCGTCGGGGCTCGGTCAGGTCCGGCCGCCCACGCCCCAGCGCTGGACGAATGCCAGCACCTCATCGGACTGCTGGGCGGTCAGGCCGATCGCCTCCACCGGTGCGACCACCAGCATGGGGGCGGGAGGGTCACCGTAGGTGGACTCCCCGCGCAGCTCGGCTCCGAAGTCGTCGACCCACACCAGCGGGTGCCCGGGGAACGCGGCCTGCAGCCCCGCCACCTTCCAGTCGGCGGTGCGCAGTGGTTGCTGCCCGGCCAGCACCTTCGAGATCTCCAGGACCGGCAGCTCCGGGATGTCGCACAGCGCGGCGTTGCGCAGGACTGCGCGCTCCCAGGTCGTGGCCCAGACGACGCACGCGCCGGCCGCGATCCAGCCGCGGACCATCCGACCGTGCGCCCGGTTGACCACCACCCCGTGGAGGACCGGCCCCGGGCGGTCGGGCAGCGAACGGATGTAGGGGTGCTGCGGCCAGTTGTCCCGGTCGAGCTCGACGATGTGCAGCTCGAAGCCGTCGGGCAGGTTCTCGCGGGCGGTGATGTTCAGCACGCCGTCGAAGTCCAGCCCGACGACCGGCTGGCCGGGGTCCAACGCGGATGCCCAGCGGCTGATCGACCACGCCCACCTCCCCGGATCGTCGGGCCCCACAGCCGACGCGGCTGCGCCCCCAGCCCGCGCACCGTGCGGCCCGTGCTGCCAGTTCGGCCACCATCCTGCTCCGCCCCCTGCCCGAATGCCAGAGGTCTTGGGCAGGATGGGCACATGGGCGCACGCCGACTGAGGGTGGGACTGATCGGGCTCGGGGACATCGCCGCCAAGGCGTACCTGCCGGTGCTGGCCGCCGACGCGGACGTCGAGCCGGTCCTGATCACCCGTGACCCGGCCCGGCGCGCCGCGCTGCAGGCGACCTGGCGGGTCCCCGAGGGCTACGCGACGGTCGAGGACGCCCTGGCATCCGCCCCACCCCTCGACGCCGCCTTCGTCCACGCCGCCACGCAGGCGCACCCGGCGATCGCGGTCTCCCTGATCGATGCCGGGATACCGGCCTTCATCGACAAGCCCCTGGCGCTCTCCGCCCTGGAGGCCGACGCCGTCGTCGCTCGCGCGCGGGCTGCCCGCGTCTCACTGGCGGTGTGCTTCAACCGGCGGTTCACCCCTGCCTACGCCGAGGTCGCCGGCTGGCCGGGGCTGGACACGGTCGTGCTGACCAAGAACCGCGTCGGGCTCGCCGACGACCCCCGGGTCGTGGTGTTCGACGACTTCGTCCACGTGGTCGACACGCTGCGCTTCCTGGTGGCACCCGACCCCGACGACATCCAGGTCGTGGCCCGCCCGGGCGCCCACGGCACGCTCGCCCGCGTGGCCATCACGCTGCGGCAGGGCGGGCGGCTCGGCGTCGGGATCATGGACCGCGACAGCGGGCAGACCGTCGAGATCCTCGAGGCGATGGCTCCCGGTCGCGCCCGCCGGGTCACGGACCTGGTGGACGTGGTCGACAAGGTGGGCGGCGCGGCCCAGCACCGCCAGCCCGACAACTGGGCGTCGGTGGCGCAGCAGCGCGGGTTCACCGCGATGGTCTCGACGCTCCTGGACTCCGTGCGAGCCGGGGAGGTGCTCGACGGTGATGACGCCCTGGCCACGCACCTGCTGTGCGAGGAGATCCTGGCCCAGGCGCTCGACCAGCTGACCTGAGGCGTCAGGGCGCGCCGAACACCTCGGCGAAGATGGTCGTTGAGGAACACGCCGTCGGGGTCGAGGTCCTGGCGCAGGGCCGCCACCTGCGGCGAAGCGCGGGTAGAGGCCGTCGAAGTCAGCGGCGCCGAGGGGGTGCATCTTGCCCCAGTGCGGGCGGCCCGCGACGCCCGCGCAGATCCGTGCGAACTCGGCGAAGTACTCCTCGTGGGCCATCCCCACGTACTGGTGGATCGCGACGTACGCGTTCTCGCGCTCGTACCCCGTGGACAGCCAGAGGTCGTCCGCGGCCGCGAAGCGGACCTCCACGGGGAACGCCGGCCCGACCGGGAGCCGCCGCGCCAGGTCGCCGACCGACGCCAGCACCTCGGGCAGCGCCTCGCGCGGAACTGCGTACTCGCTCTCCAGGAACCGGACGCTGCGGGTCGTCGCGAACATCCGGAACGACGCATCCGAGGACTCCCGGCGGCTCATCACCCGGCCGACCAGCCGGTGCAGGCCAGGCAGCTGATCGGGCCTGCGGCGGGCGATCCGGCACATCGCGGCCAGCGCCGCGTTCTCCACGAGCACGTCCTCGACGTAGTGCCGCGCGGGTGACAGCGGTGACGTCGCCTCGCCCGGGCCCATCCGTCGCGACGACTTGCTCTGCGCCACGTCACTGAGGGGGAACCAGAAGAACTCGAAGTGGTCCGCCTCGAGCCGCGTGGGCAGCTCCTCCATGACCCGCTCGTAGGAGTCCGGTGCGACGACCTGGTGCAGCCCGAACGCGGGCACCGTCCGCAGGGCGACCTCGGTCACGACCCCGAACGCCCCCAGCCCGACGAGCGCCGCGTGGAAGAGGTCGGGATCGGTGTCCAGGGAGCACCGCACCTCATCCCCGCTGGCCGTCACCAACGTGAACGCCTCGACCTGGGCGGCCAGCCCGCCGAAGGAGGCGCCCGTGCCGTGCGTGCCCGTGCTGATCGCCCCGGCGATGGTCTGCCGGTCGATGTCCCCGAGGTTCGCCACTGCGCGGCCGATCCCGTCGAGCACCAGGTTCAGCGCGTGCAGTGGGGTGCCGGCGCCGACCGTCACGACGTCGCCGTCGACTCCGCGGATCCCGCTGAACGCGCCCAGGTCCAGGCTGACGCCGTCCGTGGCGCACAGGGGCGTGAACGAGTGCCGTGACCCGGCGGGCCGCACGCCGCGCCCGGCTGCACGTGCGCGGGCCAGCACGTGCCGCAGGTCAGCGAGGTCGATCGGGCGCACGACCTCGACCGGCTGCCACATCACGTTGCCCGACCAGTTGCGCGTGCCCTCGATCGTCACGCCGGTCATGGTCCCACGGGTATGGTGCGGCGCGTGGAGAACCCCACCGCGTTGAAGGCGCGCTACGACGGCGCGGTCAGCGGGCTGCCCGCACCCTTGGCCATCCTCGATGTCGCTGCCGTGCACGCCAACGCCGCGGACCTCGTGCGGCGGGCGCACGGGACGCCCATCCGGCTGGCGACCAAGAGCCTGCGTGTCCGGTCGATGATCGAGCAGGTCGTGGCGCTGCCGGGCTACTCCGGGCTGCTCGGCTACTCGCTGCCGGAGGCGCTGTTCCTGTTCCGGGCCGGGTCGTCCGACGACATCGTCGTGGCCTACCCGACGGTCGACACCGCAGCGATCGCCGACCTCGCGGGCGACGACCAAGCGGCCGCGGCGATCACCCTCATGGTGGACTGCGTCGAGCACCTGGACCTGATCGAGTCCGCCGCCGGCCGGACGCCGGAGCGCCCGGCGCCCCAGGTCAGGGTGGCCATCGACGTGGACGCCTCCTACCGGCCACGCGGGTCGGCCCGGCTCCACCTCGGCGTGCGTCGCTCCCCCGTCCGCACCCCCGCGCAGGCAGCAGCACTCGCGCGCGAGATCCAGCGCCGCCCCGGGCTGAAGCTCGACGGCGTGATGGCCTACGAGGCGCAGATCGCCGGGGTGGGCGATCGGCCCCCCGGCGCCCGTGCCAAGGGGGCTGCGATCCGGGCGATGCAGGGGCGATCAGCGGCCGAGCTCGCGGTGCGGCGGGCGGAGGTCGTGGGTGCGGTGCGCGATGTGGCCGAGCTCCGTTTCGTCAACGGAGGCGGCACGGGCAGCCTCGAGGGGACGAGCGCCGAGCCCGCCGTCACGGAGGTCGCGGCCGGGAGCGGGGTCTTCGGTCCCCACCTGTTCGACACGTACTCCGCCTTCCGGCCGATCCCGGCGGCGCTGTTCGCCCTGCCCGTGGTCCGCCGACCCGCCCCGGGCTGGGTCACGCTGTTCAGCGGCGGCTACCTCGCCTCGGGGCCGGCCGACGCCCAGCGGCTCCCCGTCATCCACCTCCCCGAGGGGCTGGCCCTGAGCGGAACCGAGGGTGCCGGCGAGGTCCAGACCCCGGTCCACGGGGCGGCCGCCGACCTGCTGAGGATCGGCGACCTCGTGTGGTTGCGGCACGCGAAGGCCGGGGAGCTGGCGGAGCGGTTCACCCGGTTCCACCTCGTCGAGGGTGACCGCGTCATCGGTGAGGCCCTGACCTACCGCGGCGAGGGCCGGTCGTTCGGCTGACGGCCGCGCGGGCGGGGCGAGGCCGGGTCCACCGTCGCGCTCGACCGCCCTCCCCCTGCTACGCCCATGCCGCCCGACCGCCCATCCCGATGGCATCCGCGCACCTGATACTGGGTCAATGCCGGTCCCCACGTCCCGCCTGCACCGCAGTGCCACGCTCGCCGGGCTGCCGGCCCGCGCCGTGGGGCGGGCGGTCTCCATCCAGGCCAAGGGGTTGCTGGGTCAGGACCGCGCGGTGCTGCGCGAGCAGGCGCGCACCGCGACCGCCGCCGACACCAGGGCCACGCTGGGACGACTCAAGGGCGGGGCGCTCAAGCTCGGCCAGCTGCTCTCCACCGTCGACGCGCTGTTCCCCTCCGACCCGGAGGACTCCTGGCAGCACGCCCTGGGCGCCCTGCAGGAGGACAACCCCGGGCTGCCGTTCGCTGAGGTCCGACCCGTGCTCGACTCGGAGCTCGGCCCGGCGTGGCGCGACCGGTTCCGCGACTTCGACGAGCACCCGACCGCGGCCGCGTCCATCGGGCAGGTCCATCGTGCGGTGTGGTCCGATGGGACCGATGTCGCGGTGAAGATCCAGTACCCGGGAGTGGCTGAGGCGGTCGCTGGCGATGTGCGCTCGCTGGCCGTCACGCTGCGCCTGACGTCCCTGGTCGCCCGGGGGATGGCGATGCCCCCGCTGGTCGCCGAGCTCCGAACGCGCCTCGGCGAGGAGCTCGACTACCGTACGGAGGCCGACCACCAGCGCGCCTTCGCCGCGGCCTACGCCGACGACGCGCAGTACTACGTGCCGCCGGTGCTGGCCGCGACCCGGGGCGTGCTGGTCAGCCACTGGATGGACGGGGTCGGCCTCGCCGAGGTCGCCCGGGACGGCACCAGCGCCGAGCGCAATCACCTCGGTGCCGCATACCAGCACTTCTTCCTCACCTCACCGACCCGCGTGGGGCTGCTGCACACCGATCCCCACCCGGGCAACTTCCGGCTGCTGCCCGACGGGCGGATGGGCGTCCTGGACTTCGGCTCCGTGCTCGTCATGCCCGGCGGCCTCCCGCCGACGTTCGGCGGCCTGATCCGGGCCATGGGCGCGACCGACCCCACGGCGGTCGAGCGCCGGCTGCGCGAGGGCGGGTTCGTCGCACCCGGGGCGCACATCGAGGTGGAGAAGCTCATCGACTACCTCTCCCCGTTCAGCGAGCCCTCCCGCCACGAGGAGTTCACGTTCAGCCGGGAGTGGTTGAAGTCCGAGTTCGGCCGGGTCAACGACCCGCGCAACCCGGACTTCACGGTGGCCCTGCAGCTGACGATCCCCGCCGACCAGCTGTTCACCCACCGGCTGTGGCTCGGGCTGGTCGGGGTCCTGTGCGGGCTGGGCGCCACCGTGCCGGTGCGCGCGGAGCTCGAGGAGCACCTCCCGGGGTTCGCCCTCTCGCAGTGAAGAGCCCGCGGTTGCCACCTCACGTCGCCACATCTGCGCACGTGGTGCGCACGGCGAAGTACGTCTGACGGTCCCGCAGGACGACGCGAGCCGGCGTCGGGACCGCCCACGGGACGGGTGAACCGCAGTGCGGTCGCCCTCCCGGAGCGGCGTGTCGACTGCGGCGCTACTGTCGCGCCGTGAGCGAGCACTCCCGGCCCCGCACGGTCGACACCACCACCGACGACGCGCTCGGCACCAGCGACGCCACCGACCTCGTCGAGCGGCTCGCCCGCCGCGAGGTCTCAGCGCCCGAGCTGCGACAGGCGGCGATGGCGCGCGCCCGGGTCGCCAACCCGCACCTGAACGCCGTCACGCACTGGTTCGACGATCCGGTCAGCACCGAGGTGGTCGTCCCCGACGGCGCACCGCTGGCGGGGATCCCCACGTTCATCAAGAACAACGAGGAGGTCGCGGGCTTCCCGACCACGCAGGGGTCATGGGCGGTGCCGGACACCCCGGCGCCCGCCTGCTCGCCGATCGTCACCGCACTCCTGCGCCTCGGCCTGGACCCGCTCGGGGCGACCACCCTGCCGGAGTTCGGCCTGACGGCGAGCACCGAGTCCAGCCGGTTCGGCGCGACCCGCAACCCCTGGGACACCGGCCGTTCGGCGGGCGGGTCCAGCGGCGGTTCGGCGGCGATGGTTGCGGCCGGGGTGGTGCCCGTCGCGCACGCGAACGACGGTGGCGGGTCGATCCGCATCCCCGCGTCGTGCTGCGGGCTGGTCGGACTCAAGCCCTCCCGCGGTCGCATGCCGATGAACCCGCTGAAGGAGCGGATCCCCGTGCGGATCGCGGCGCAGGGGGTCCTCACGCGTTCGGTGCGCGACACCGCACTCGTCCTGGCCCTGGCCGACCCTGCCCGGCCGGACGCGGGCCTGCCGCCCATCGGCCACGTCACCCGGCCCGGCACGCAGCGCCTTCGCATCGGCATGTGCCTGACGACCCTGCGGGGCCTGCCCCTCAGCGCGGACACCGTGGCGGCCGTCCGCTCGGCCGGCGCCCTGTTCGAGGACCTGGGCCACCACGTGGAGGAGGTCGGTCCGCCCGTCGGCAACGAGTTCGCGATGGACTTCCTGCGCTACTGGGCCCTGCTGGCGTTCGTCCTGCATCGCAGCGGCGCGTCGGCCTACGGCCAGGGCTTCGACGGCACGAGGGTCGAGGAGCTGACCAAGGGCCTCAGCGCGTTGCTGACGCGTCAGATCGACCAGGTGCCCGGGTCGCTGCGACGGCTTCGACGGCTCTCGCGCCGCCCCGATGCCGGATTCGACACCTACGACCTGTTCCTCTCACCGGTGACCGGCTACCCGGCGCCGGCGATCGGCCACCTCGGCCCCGACGTGGAGTTCCGCACGCACCTCGTCCGCCTGCTCCAGTTCGCCTCCATGACCCCGGTGCAGAACGTCTCTGGCGCCCCGGCGATGTCCCTCCCGCTGGGCAGGTCGACAGAGGGCCTGCCGATCGGGGTGCACCTGGCTGCGCCCTTCGGCCACGAGCGGCGCCTGCTGGAGGTCGCCCTCGAGCTGGAGGAGGCGGCACCCTGGCCGCTGCGCCCGGACTCCCTGACCACCGCCGCGCGGGCTCAGGCGTTGAGCCGCGAGTAGCCGATGGCCAGCGACGTGGCCAGGCTCACCCAGATCAGGTAGGGAAGCAGCGCGACGGCCCCGCCCCTGGTCACGGACCACGTCAGCACGACCAGGACCAGCGTGAGCACCGCGGCGCAGGCCAGCGCGACGGCCGATGCCGTCAGGTGATGCGGCACGTAGAACAGGTACGCCCACGAAAGGGCGCAGACCACGCTCGCTGCGGCCACTCCCAGCCACGCCACCACCAGCCCCGGCGTTCCGCGCTGGGCGACGACGACCCCGACGACGGCCAGCGCCAGGAAGTTGTACGGCCAGATCAGCCCGAAGACGATGTCCGGCGGCTGCCAGGCCGGGCGCGTCAGCCCCGCGTACCACCCGGGATTCGCCGAGACCCACACCCCGGACCCCACGGCGTAGACGACCACGAGGGCCACGGCAGCCACGGACGCAAGCACTCGCCAGGTGGTCATGGTCCAAGGATGACGCGACACCCACCGTTGTGCTGACGAAACCGACCGTCAGACGGTCGGAATCGTCAGCACATGGTCACAGGACCTCGTCCAACCAGGCCGCGAGGCGATGCGAGGCCCCGTGCAGGGACTCGCTCCACGTGACGGCGGCGCCGTGCCCGGCGTCATCGCTGATCGTCTTGGCCAGGCGTACCGGGATGCCCAGACGCGTCGCCGAGGCGGCGACCGCGTAGCCCTCCATGTCCACGAGGTGAGCGTGCTCGGCCAGGGCATCACGGTCTTCCGGCGAGGAGATGAAGCGGTCGCCGGTGGCCAGCACCACCCCAGAGTCGCCCAGTTCGAGGCGAGGAGACGGGTCCGACCCGACGAGCGTCGCGATCGCCCGACCGTTCACGTCGTGCTGCAGGACGGCCCCGATCTCGTGGACGACACCCGCGGCCAGCGCCCCCGGGCGCAGCGCCCCGGCCGTCCCGAGGTTGAGGATCACGCTCGGGCGGTGGGCCATCACCGCCCAGGTCGTCGCCGTGGCGGCGCGCACCTTGCCCACCCCGGTCACCAGGGTCGGGACCCGATGCGCGAATGCTGATGCCTCCTCGATGACGGCGACCACGACCAGCGGCATGCCGGCGCGGGGCGTGGGACCGTGGAGCTCGAACACACCCGGAGGCTACCGGCCGGGTCAGCAGGTCGCGGCGCGGGTCAGGGCGCGACCTCACCTGCCACGTCCATCTGGCTGTCACTGGCAGCGGGATCGGTGCTGGCCGTGTTCCTCATCGGCGGGGCCCTCAGCGGTCAGTGACGACGACTCCGTCGGGAGCACCGGGCCGAGGGGGATGACACTGACCCCCGGCGGGGTCCTACCTCGACCGGGCCGCGACGGGCGCGAGGCTCCGTGGGGCAGGATGTGCGCCAGCCCCCGCGTCACACAGGAGCACCGTTGCCACGCCTGCTGATCCCCGCCATCACCGTCCTGGCGCTGCTCGCGCTGCCCGCGTGCGGCTCCGACCACGACCAACAGGCAGCCGAGGCTCTGGCCTCGGACCTGGCGGTCGCGCTGACGGCCGGTGAGCTCGGCGACCTGCCGGTGGTGGGAGGCGACCAGGAGCAGCTGGACGCGATCGTGGCCGGCATCGACGACATCCCCGTCGCGGTGAGCGTGCAGGCCGTCGAGGTGGACGGCGAGACCGCGACCGCGACCATGGACTGGACGTGGGAGACGCCGGGTGCGCCCTGGCAGTACAGCACCGCGGCGCAGCTGGCCAAGACCGACGACCAGTGGGCGGTGCAGTGGGCGCCCACCGTCGTGGAGCCGTCCCTGACGGGCGGCGAGTCCCTCAGGGCCACGACTCAGCGCCCACTCCGCGGCGACATCCTCGGCGCCCGGGACCAGCCGCTGGTCACGCTCCGCCCGGTCATGCGGATCGGCATCGACCGGACCAAGGTGCCGGCCGATGAGGCCGAGGCGTCGGCCCGTGCGCTCGCGAAGGTGCTCGACATCGACCCGAAGTCCTATGCCAGGGCGGTCACGAAGGCCGGGCCCAAGGCCTTCGTGGAGGCGCTGGTCCTGCGTGACGAGGACGCCGGCGAGATCTCGCAGGAGGCGGTGGAGGCCATCCCGGGCGCGGTCGGCCTGGCCGGTGAGCTGCCCCTGGCGCCCACGCGCGACTTCGCCACCGAGATCCTGGGCCGCGTGGGACCGGCGACCGCCGAGATCGTGGAGGCCTCGGAGGGCAGCGTGCGACCCGGGGACCAGGTGGGGCTGTCGGGCCTCCAGGCCCGGTACGACGACCAGTTGGGCGGCACCTCGGGGGTGGAGGTCTCGGCGATCAGCGGCGACCAGCAGCGGATGCTCCACAGCACCGAGGCCGTCGACGGGACGCCACTGCGCACCACGTTCGACGCGCGCCTCCAGGAGGCCGCCGAGACCGCTCTCGACGGGGTCGGACCGGCAAGCGCCGTCGTCGCCATGCGCCCCTCCACCGGCGAGATCCTGGCTGCCGCCAGCGGCACGGGCTCGGACGGGTACAACACGGCGACCTTCGGCCAGTACGCCCCCGGGTCGACGATGAAGCTCGTCACCGCGCTCGCGCTGATGCGGGCCGGTGTCCAGCCCGAGGACCTCGTCGCGTGCACCCGCACGGTCGTGGTGGACGGCAAGACGTTCACGAACTACGACGACTACCCGTCCAGCCGCCTGGGCGACATCCCCCTGCGCTCCGCGGTGGCGAACTCCTGCAACACCGCCCTGATCTCCCAGCGCGACAAGCTCAGCGACCAGGACCTGGCCGAGGCGGCCGCGGCCCTCGGACTGGGAGTGGACCACGACCTCGGATTCCCGGCGTACTTCGGGCAGGTGCCGGACCCCGCCTCCGCGACCGAGAAGGCCGCGTCGCTCATCGGCCAGGGGAAGGTGCTGGCCTCGCCCATGGCGATGGCCGCGGTCGCCGCCTCCGTGGTCGAGGGCCGCGATGTGGTGCCGAGCCTGCTGCCCGACCAGCCCGCGGGCAAGTCCGACCCGCCCGAGCCCCTCACCCCGGACGAGGCTGCCGCCCTGCGCGACATGATGCGCGCGGTGGTCACGGAGGGCACCGCGACGTTCCTCGGCGACGTCCCGGGGCCCCCGGTCGGGGCCAAGACCGGCACCGCCGAGTTCGGCACGGGCGACCCGCTGCCCACGCACGTCTGGATGCTCGCCACGCAGGGCGACCTCGCGGTGGCGGTGTTCGTCGAGGAGGGCGAGTCGGGGTCCCAGACAGCTGGGCCGATCCTCGAGCAGTTCCTGCGTGCAGCCCGCTGACCGTGCCGATCCGCTGCGACGTCCGAGGGAAGGTACAGTGGGCACACCCGGGCGAGGTTGGACCGGGGCGTGGGGACTGCGGTCGCTGGCATGGTCGTCGGCTGAGGGTCGGAGGGTTCCCTCCGAGGTCGGGGTACAGGAGCACCGCGCGATCGCAGACCGGTCGGACGTGAGCGTGACGCCGCCGTGGCGATCAGGTCCGCGGGTTCGAGGTGCGCTCGTCCGGTCGAAAGCCGGCGAACGCTGACCACGTCCGACGCGATGCGCGTGGGCGATGCGAGGGAGGTGCGGTGGCTCGACGAGGACAGCGTCAGGCCGTGCCACGGCCCGCCACCCCGCAGAGACGCGCGCGATCACGCGACGACGAGGGCCTGATCCCCGTCCTGGCCCGCGCCGTGCGCGAGGTGCACGCAGAGGTTGCCCGCGGTCCGGCAAGGCCGTCCGTGCGCACCAAGTTCCAGGTCTCGGCCCTGCTCGTCCGGGAGGAGCGCGCCCGGCTGATGGCGGATACGACCATCACCGAGGCCCAGCGGGCCACGCAGCTCAAGCGCCTCGACGGCGTGGCGACGAGCCTGGCCAAGGCCGCCGTGCGCGACACCTCGCTGCTCGCCCTGCTGGGCGAGGACACCACGGTCTCCGAGTCGGGCAAGCAGCTCAGGCGCGACCTCCTGGAGTCCGCGGGGGTCGAGGTGCCGGTGGAGCCCGAGGCAGCCCCGCCGGAGTCGTTCGCACCCACGAAGCGCAGGGTCGTGCCGCAGTCGGTCATCTCCCGGCAGCTGGCCAACCCCTTCCTCGCCCCGGATCCCGAGGCAGCACGCCAGGTCGAGGTCCGCGCCCGCCGATTGGCCGGCTGGGAGCTGCTCGGCCCGCTGCTGAGATCCTTCGAGGACGCCGGCGGCGGGGCCTCGTCCTGCATGGCCCTGCCCGCGGCACCTCCCAGGGTCCTGGGCGACCTGGACCTGATGCCCCACCAGGCGCAGGTGATCGCCTCCGCCGCCGCGGGCCACCGCACCTACCTCCTGGCCGATGAGCCGGGCCTGGGAAAGACCGCGCAGGCCCTGCTCGCCGCCGACGCCGCCAGCGCGTACCCGCTGCTCGCGGTGGTGCCCAACGTCGTCAAGACCAACTGGGCCCGGGAGGTCGGTCTCTGGACCCCGCACCGCACCGCCACCGTCATCCACGGCGACGGGGACACGATCGACGGCTTCGCGGACATCGTCATCGTCAACTACGAGGTCCTCGACCGCCACGTCGGCTGGTTGGGCGATCTCGGCTTCCGCGGCATGGTCGTCGACGAGGCGCACTTCATCAAGAACAAGTCGTCACAGCGCTCCCAGCACGTGCTGGAGATCTCGCAGCGGATCCGCTCCAGGACCGGACGGCCGCTGCTGATGGCCCTGACCGGCACGCCCCTGATCAACGACCTCGAGGACTTCCTGGCCATCTGGCAGTTCCTGGGCTGGATCGACGGGGCCAAGCCGGTCGGCGCGCTCATGGCCTCCCTGGAGGACACCGGCCTGGTCCCGGGCGATCCGGGCTTCTACCCGACAGCACGCCGCTGCGTGATCGACATGGGCATCGTGCGCCGCCGCAAGGTCGATGTGGCCGCCGACATCCCTGCCCGCCGGGTCGCCGACCTCCCCGTCGAGCTCGACGGCGAGGCAGGCCGCTCGATCCGCGCAGCCGAGCGTGAGCTCGCCCGCCGCATGGTGGCGCGATACACCGACGCGCTGAACCGGCGGGCCTCCGGCCCTGTCGTGGAGGGCATCGACCACGACCTGGTGCGCCGGGTCGCGACGTGGGAGCGGCAGGACACCAACGAGGCCCAGGCCGGCGAGAACGTCTTCGCGATGATGCGCCGGATCGGTCAGGCCAAGGCCGGACCTGCGGCCGACTACACCGCACAGCTGGCGCGCAACGTCGGCAAGGTGGTGTTCTTCGCCAAGCACGTGGACGTCATGGACAGTGCGGAGCAGCTGTTCGCGCAGCGGGGGATCCGCTACGCGTCGATCCGGGGGGACCAGACGGCCAAGGTGCGCCAGCGCAACATCGACGCCTTCACCGACGATCCCGAGGTCGCGGTCGCGGTGTGCTCACTGACCGCCGCGGGCGTGGGCATCAACCTGCAGGTGGCCTCGAACCTGGTGCTGGCCGAGCTCTCCTGGACCGCTGCCGAGCAGACCCAGGCGATCGACCGGATCCACCGCATCGGCCAGGACCAGCCGGTGACCGCGTGGCGCATCATCGCGGCGCAGACCATCGACTCGCGGATCGCCGAGCTCATCGACAGCAAGGCCGGCATCGCTGCCCGTGCCCTCGACGGGTCGCAGGAGGAGCCCTCGACGTCGGCCGACATCCAGCTCGAGGCACTGGTCGGCCTGCTGACGGACGCGCTCATGGAGCTGCCCGGCGCGGACCTCGAGGGCGCGGAGGGTCTGACCCCCGGGCTGTGACGCCGGACCCCGGCCAGCCCTTCGCCCGCGCCTGGGCGGGGCGGGCATCGGCGGACCCCCGGCTCGAGTACGGCGATCCCCCGGTGTGAAAGGCTGGTGCTCATGACGGTGCCAACCGCAGGAGGAACGTCCGGGAAGTCGCCAGCTCGCCGGGAGATCGGGGTCACGGAGCTGGCCCTGCGAGACGCGCACCAGAGCCTGATGGCCACCCGGATGGCCCTCGAGGACATGGTCGACGCGTGTGCGGACATCGACGCCGCCGGATACTGGTCGGTGGAGTGCTGGGGAGGGGCGACCTACGACGCCTGCATCCGGTTCCTCAACGAGGACCCGTGGGAACGGCTGCGGACGTTCCGGCAGCTGATGCCCAACAGCAGGTTGCAGATGCTGCTGCGCGGCCAGAACCTGCTCGGCTACCGGCACTACGAGGACGGCGTCGTCGACCGGTTCGTGGAGAGGTCCGCGGAGAACGGGATGGACGTGTTCCGGGTCTTCGACGCGCTCAACGACGTCCGCAACGTACGCCAGGCCATCGCCGCCGTGCGCCGGGTCGACAAGCACGCCCAGGGCACCATCTGCTACACGGAGAGCCCGTTGCACACCGTCGAGGGCTACGTCCAGATGGCCCGCGACCTCATGGACCTCGGGTGCGACTCGCTGTGCATCAAGGACATGGCTGCCCTGCTCAAGCCACAGCCCGCCTACGACATCGTCAAGGCGATCAAGGACGACCTGGGCCAGGACGTGCGCATCCACGTGCACTGCCACGCCACCACCGGCGTCACGCTCGTCAGCCTGATGAAGGCCATCGAGGCAGGGGCGGACGTCGTCGACACGGCGATCTCCTCGCTGTCGCTGGGCCCCGGGCACAACCCCACCGAGTCCCTCGTCGAGATGCTGGCCGGGACGCCGTACACGACCAACCTCGATGACGACCGGCTGCTGAGGATCAAGGACCACTTCGCCGCGGTGCGTCCGCGCTACACCCAGTTCATGTCGACGATCACCGGCGTGGAGACCGAGATCTTCAAGAGCCAGATCCCCGGCGGCATGATCTCCAACATGGAGAGCCAGCTGCGCCAGCAGGGCGCCGGCGACCGGCTCAAGGAGGTGCTGGAGGAGGTGCCGCGGGTGCGCGCCGTCGCCGGCTACCCGCCCCTGGTCACGCCGTCGTCGCAGATCGTGGGCACCCAGGCCGTGTTCAACGTGCTGATGGGCCCCTACAAGGTGCTCACCGCGGAGTTCGCCGACCTCATGCTGGGCTACTACGGCGCCACGTTGGGCGAGCGCGACCCGGCGATCATCGAGGTGGCCCGGGCGCAGACGAAGAAGGAACCCATCGAGGTGCGGCCCGCCGACCTGCTCCCGCCCGAATGGGACCGGCTCTCGGAGGAGGCCAACGCGCTACAGGGTGCCGATGGCACGGACGAGGACGTCCTCACCTACGCGATGTTCCCGGGAGTGGCCCCGGTCTTCTTCGCCAACCGTCCCGAGGGCCCGCAGAACGTCGGGCTCGATCCGGCCGAGGTGGCGGCCGGCGGGCAGTCGGACTCTGCTGGGCAGGGCCCGGTCAAGGGTCCGATCAAGTACGCCGTGACCATGGACGGCGCCAAGCACCATGTCACCGTCGAGAGAGCCTGAGGCGCACGATGCCAAAGCAACCGTCCATGGACGACCTCACGGCCGACCTCCTTGAGCGGCGCGCGACCATCGAGCTGGGAGGTGGAGCCGACCGGCAGGACAAGCAGCGCGCCCAGGGCAAGCTGACCGCCCGGGAGCGGATCGACGCCCTGCTGGATCGGGGGACGTTCCAGGAGACGGGGATGTTCGCGCACCACCGGTCCACCTACTTCGGCATGGCGGACGCGGAGCTGCCCTCCGATGGGGTGGTCACCGGTGAGGGGGCGGTCTTCGGCCGGCCGGTGCACGTCGCGTCCCAGGACTTCACCGTCGCCGGTGGCAGCGCCGGCGAGGTCCACTCCAACAAGGTCGTGGCGATGATGAAGGCCAGCCTGATGACGGGCACGCCGTTCATCTTCATCAACGACTCGGGCGGTGCGCGGGTCCAGGAGGGCATCGGTTCCCTCTCGGGATACGGCCAGGTGTTCTACAACAACGTGCTGCTCTCCGGTGTCGTCCCGCAGATCTCGATCATCGCCGGGCCGTGCGCCGGCGGTGCCGCCTACTCCCCGGCACTCACCGACTTCATCATCCAGACGCGCAGGGCCACGATGTTCATCACGGGGCCGAGCGTGATCGCCCAGGTGACCGGGGAGCAGGTCACCGCCGAGGACCTCGGCGGCGCGGACTCGCACATGGCCCGCTCCGGGGTGAACCACTTCGTCGTCGACGACGATGAGCAGGCGATCCTGGTGGCGCAGAAGCTGCTGAGCTTCCTGCCCCAGAACAACACCGAGGATCCCCCGGTCGTCGACCCCAACCACCTGATCGAGCCCGACCCGGAGCTCGCGGGCATCGTCCCGGTCAAGGGCAAGAAGGGCTACGACGTGCGCGAGGTCATCCTGCGGCTCGTCGACTGGTCGGACTTCCTCGAGGTCCAGGCCGGCTACGCCCCGAACATCGTGGTCGGGTTCGGCCGGATCACCGGCCGCACAGTGGGCATCGTGGCCAACCAGCCGATGGTCTACTCCGGGGTGCTGGACATCAACGCCTCGGACAAGGGCGCCAAGTTCGTGCGCTTCTGCAACGCGTTCAACATCCCGCTGCTGACCCTGGTCGACGTGCCGGGGTTCCTCCCGGGGGTGGCCCAGGAGCACAACGGGATCATCCGGCACGGCGCGAAGCTGCTGTACGCGTACTCCGCGGCCACGGTCCCCAAGGTGACTGTCGTCCTGCGCAAGGCCTACGGCGGCGCCTACGTCGCGATGTGCTCGAAGGACCTCGGCGCGGACCGGGTGTTCGCGTGGCCCACCGCGGAGATCGCCGTGATGGGGGCCGAGGGCGCCGCCGAGATCGTGTTCAAGCGCGAGATCGCCGCGGCCGACGACCCCGCGGCCAAGCGCCAGGAGCTGATCGAGGAGTACCGGTCCACGTTCTCCTCGCCCTACGTGGCGGCATCCCGTGGACTCGTCGACGACGTCATCGAGCCGGAGCGCACGCGTGAGCAGGTCGCGCGGGCGCTCGAGATGCTGATCGCCAAGCGGGACCTGCGCCCCGCGAAGAAGCACGGACTGGGTCCGACATGAGTGAGCCCACGCTCGCCGACGTGCTGGCGGCCGTGAACGCGCTGGGCGCACGGGTCGAGTCGCTGGAGTCCGAGTTGGCGGCGCTACGGGCCGAGATGCCGCCCCGGGAGGTCCCGGAGGACGTCGTGATCGCGATCTCCGCGGCAGTCGCGGCGTTCCTGGGGCACCGGGCGCGCCTGACCCAGATCCACTACCGCACCAGCCAGACCTGGGCACAGCAGGGTCGGGCGGCGGTCCAACGACGCAACGTGATGCATGGGGTGAGGTGAGGTCATGCTGCTCAAGGTGACAGTCGACGGGGTCGTGTACGAGGTCGAGGTCGAGGTCGAGGAGGACACGCGGCCGCCGCTCGGCGCGATCTTCATGGGAGGCGGGTTCGTCCCCCAGCACGCGGCCACCCCCGCATCCTCGCCGCCCTCCGAACGGCGGCGAGGGGATCACCGCCCCCCTGGCGGGGTCGGTGGTCAAGGTGCTGGTCAAGGCCGGTCAGGAGATCGCAGCCGGGGATGTGCTCATGCTCCTCGAGGCGATGAAGATGGAGACCGAGATCACCGCCCCGCGCGCGGGCACGGTCAACGAGGTGCTCGTGTCCGTCGGCGACGCCGTGAGCGGCGGCCAGGTGCTGGTCGAGGTCAGCGCGGCGGAGTAGTCCGAGGGCTGCGGGCAACGGCGACCCGCGGGGCGTCCGGGGAAGGGGTCGCACCGGCGGTCACCGCCCCGGCGAGGTCTTCCCGGCACTACGCCTTGCCGGCGTGGACCAGGCGCAGGTCCGCGCCGATGGGTCCCACCAGTTGGCTGATCATCTCGTCGACGCGGCCGACGGCGGAGCTGGCATAGGTGATGGTCACGCCGGTGAACCCGGCCCGCTCGACCATGCTGCGAACGTCGTCCTCGCTCCACACCCAGAACGTGTCGTTCATCGCGCGGTGGGTCGGCGTGCCGGGCTCGACCTGCTCCCCGATGTTCAGCACCGCCCGGCCGCCCGGGCGCAGCACGCGGGCCAGCTCGGCCAGTGCGCGTTCCGGTTCCGGGAAGCACTCGAAGGAGCCCATGACCGTCACCACGGAGAAGGTGTCGGCCGGCCAGGGCAGCCTGGCGGCGTCACCTTCGACGATCTCGGCGGTGCCGGCCGCGATCCGCTCGGCCAGGCGCTCCCGCGCCAGGCGGACCTGGATGCTCGACCGATCAAGGCCAGCAACATGGTGGACGTTCGCAGCTGGCCCGGCGAGGAAGGCCCCGGACCCGCAGGCGACCTCGAGCAGGTCGTCCTCGGGCCGAAGGTCCAGCTCACGGGCCATGACCCGGTACAGCTCCGCATGCAGCCGTGGCATCGTCCAATGGCTGCTGACCCAGCCCAACGGGCCGCTCGGTACCCCCGCCCACGACCAGGCCGCCCTCGTCAGCAGTCCTGCGGCCGCCGCCCTGGATGCTTGGCCCGCCGAGGCCACAACCCCCATCACTGCCGTGCCCGTCCTCGTCGCTGTCGATGAACCGTTCATCTCAGCACCTCCTGTGCAGGGCCCCGACGTGCATGAAGAACGTGCACTGGTGCAGCCCTCATGGCGACTCCGGCGGACCGCTGGGGACGTCGCCGTCGCGACGACCTCGGTCCCGGTTCCACCGTAGCCCCGGGCCGCAGCGCCGGGTACGGCCGAACGGCCCTCAGCCGCCACAACCGCCATGCCATGGGACGTTCTGCACTGATGCATGGCCATGCGGAGGGTCTAGCGTCGAATGCATGGAGACAAGGAGGTGGTTGCGATGACAGAGCCTGAGGGCCGGTCCCCGACCTCGCTCATCGAGCGGCCCATGGAGGCCGCCAACGCACTGCTGCAGCGGGCGTTCCGGGACTGGGCCGGGGTACCGCGCGGGCCGCTGGGGTGGATCAGCACCCACACCGTGCTGAACACGGGCGACGCGGCGTTCCGCCAGGTGGCCGCAGCCTGCCAGCTTCGCCCGGACGACGCGCTGCTCGACGTGGCGTGCGGGTCCGGGCTGTTCCTGGCCGAGCAGGCCGCGCACGTGCACCGGGTGGCAGGCATCGACCTGTCCGACATCCAAGTCGGCCTGGCCCGCCGGAACCTCAGCGACCGGATCGCGGCAGGAACGGCGGAGATCGTCAAGGGCGACGCGTCCGCGATGCCCTGGCCAGACAGCACGTTCTCCGTGGTCACCGCCATTTCCGTGTTCGAGGCGTTCCCGGACGCGGAGCAGGTCCTCGCCGAACTGGTTCGGGTGCTGCGCCCGGGTGGCCGGGCGGTGCTCAACATCGGGCAGAGGGTGGACGCTGCTACTGCGACCCACCAGGCGTGGGGCGGGATCTGGGTCTGGTCCGAGGACGACGTGCGCGCCATGGTCGAGCGGGCCGGCTTCAGCGCCGTGACCTTCCAGTACGTCGACTGGGCCGGGAACAATCCGGTGGGCAAGTTGTTCGCACGGGTTGCTGGCCCGCTTGGCGGGGACCTGCGGCTGGCTTGCGGAATCAAGCCGTCGCGCTGATCGGGCACGGTCGGAGACGACCGCTAACCTGATACATCACTCGGGAGACGAGGTGTGACATGACCGTGGATGATCGGGTCGCTGAGTTCCATCGCCTGCACGCCTCTGGGTGCTTCGTGATGCCGAACCCGTGGGATGTGGGAAGCGCGCGAGCCCTTGAACAGCTTGGCTTCAGTGCACTGGCGACGACGAGCGCCGGCTTCGCGTGGACCTTGGGCCGTGCCGACAACCGGGCCGTGACGCTGGGGCAGGTGCTGGAGCACCTACGGGCGGTCTCGGCCGCGGTCAAGGTGCCAGTGAACGCGGACTTCGAGGGCGGCTTCGCTGTTGATCCGCAGCAGGTCGCCGACAATGTCACGCGTGCCGTGGCCACGGGGATTGCCGGGCTGTCCATCGAGGACGCCACAGGAGATGAGGCCGATCCGCTGCACGAGTTCGACCTCGCCGTCGAGCGTGTTCGCGGCGCTCGCCGCGCGATCGATGCCAGCGGCTCGGGCGTTGTCCTCACGGGCCGCTCCGAGGGGTTCGTCGTGGGGCGGCCCGACATCGATGAGACGATCCGGCGCTTGTGCGCCTACGCCGAAGCAGGGGCCGACTGCCTCTACGCCCCACGGATCGACAACGTGGAGCACGTCGCACGGATTGTCGCCGCCGTGTCTCCCAAACCGGTGAACCTGCTGGTCAACGCACCGTTCATCACCGTCGAGCAGGCCGCTGACCTGGGTGTCCGACGGATCAGCGTCGGCGGCACCCTCGCACGGACCGCATGGGCAGGATTCCTTCAGGCCGCCGAAGAGATCGCGGACACGGGAACCTTCTCCCGATTCGAGCGGCTGCCCAACGTGGACGCCCTGTTCCGCGCCGAACAGGGATAGTCGGGCGCGCCAAGGTCGCTCGACCGGATGCCGGGGCCTCCACGCCAGCCGATGGACCCCGGAGGCGCGCACAGGCAAGATCGATGCATCGTCATCCGACCATGAGGAGCCCCCATGAAGAAGTTCGTCCTGCCCGGGACTGACATCACCGTCCCCGCCGTCGTCACCGGGGTGATGAGGATCCCCGACAAGTCCGACAAGGAGGTCCGAGAGCTCTTCGACGTCTCGCTGGCCGCGGGGATCGACTTCTTCGATCACGCCGACATCTACGGCCACGAGGTGCACGGCTGCGAGCGACGCTTCGCGCAAGCCCTGCGCCTGACCCCGGCGCAACGCTCCGAGATCACGCTTCAGACCAAGGCCGGCATAGTCCCTCAGGGCCCCTACTTCGACTTCTCCTACGAGCACCTGATCGAGGCGGTGAACGGGTCGCTCGAGGCGTTGGCCACCGACTACGTCGACATCCTGCTGCTGCATCGCCCGGATGCCCTGGTCGAGCCGGAGGAGGTCGCGCGCGCCTTCGACGAGCTCGCGGACGCGGGCAAGGTGCGGGCCTTCGGGGTCTCGAACCACACCCCCAACCAGATCGAGCTGCTCAAGCGGTACGTGCGTCAGCCCCTGGTCGCCAACCAGGTGCAGCTGTCGATCACGCACGCCCCCACGATCACCCAGGGCGTTGCCATGAACATGGGCGGCTTGGACCAGTCCGTCAGCCGGGACCTCGGGATCATCGACTACTGCCGCCTGCACGACATCACCGTCCAGACGTGGTCCCCGTTCCAGGCGGGCTTCTTCACCGGCGTCTTCCTGGGCAACCCCGACTACCCGGAGCTGAACGAGGTGATCGACCGGCTGGCGACCCACTACGACGTGGCGGCCGAGGCGATCGCCACCGCCTGGATCACCAGGCACCCGGCCCAGATGCAGGTCGTCCTGGGCACGACCACTCCCGATCGACTGGCTGCCGCGGCCAAGGGCGCCGACGTGCCGCTCACCCGCGCGGAGTGGTACGAGCTGTTCCGCGCTGCCGGGCACCTCGTCCCCTAGGAGGTGGTGGAAGCGCCCTTGGCCTTCCGCCTCCGCAGGCGCCGGCGCCGGCGCCGGCAAGAACTTGTTCCGATCCGGTATAGCGCGTCCATCACCGGGTAGTGGCCGCGTATCTCGAGCGGCCTTCTTCGACGGGCCCCGAGTAGGCACTGTGTGCTTCAGCCAGCAGGCACCACGCGGGCAGTCTTCGCTCTTCCGGGACGAGGGTTCTCATGCTGGTCCATGTCATCTGCCGTCCACTGGTCCACATATCCCACATGCCGCGCAGTGGTGTGAGGGGGATGGCTGAGGCTGTTCGTGACGCAGGCCTGAGCGTGATCGAGGATGCGTGGGCCAGTCCCAGCAGCGACATGGCCTCGGCGATCTCGGCGAGCGCGCTGGAACTGCGTGAGCGCTGGGCCGAGCAGGAGCCCGATGTGGTCCACACGTTCGGCCTGGTCGCCACGATGGCGGCGGTGAAGGCCGGTTCGCGCGCGCCGATCGTGGCCACGTTCGATGAGGTGCCCTGCAACGCGCGGATCGAGCTGGAGCTGGCCCAGCAGGTCGCGGCTGTCCTGCCGCTGTCCCGCGGCGAGCGGGATCGCTGGCGGGCTCGCGGGGTGCCGACGCTGTCCTCGGGAGTCTTCCCGGTGCCGGTCCCGGTGCCCGACATCGATGCCTGTGCCCGGGTCGACGGTGACGTGGTCACGCTGTCCGCGGACGGCAGCCTGGACGCCCTGGTCTCCTCGATGCCCATGTGGGCGCCGGCGCGGCTCGTGATCGGCGCCCGGCTCTCAGCGTCACGGCTTGCCGGTCTCCGCCGGGTCGCTGAGGGGCTGGGGGTGTCCGACCGGATCGACTACCGGCCCGGGCTGCGCGGGCAGGAGCGGGCTGCGATGTGGCAGCGGGCGTCGGTCCTGGTCGCCGGGGTCGATGGCTCCCGGCACGGGGGTCATGTCCTGGAGGCGGCTGCGCATGGGATCCCGTGCGTGGCGGTGGCCCAGGATGCGCACCTCGACCATGTCGTCGCGGGGACGACCGGCATCCTGGTGGACGCCGACGTCGACGCGCGCGGGCTCGGCCACGCTGTCACCGAGGTGATCGGCGACTCCTTCGATGTGCGCGCGATGGGCATCTCGGCGCTGCTGCGCGTGCGCACGCTGCACGCACCTGCCCTCGCCGGCCAGCGGCTCGGGGCGATGTACGACGAGGTCCCCCGGCCCGCCCGCAACGTGGTCCTCAACATCACCAGGGAGGCGTGCGTCGACTGCACGGATTCCTGCGTGCGGTGCATCGCGGCGTCCCCGCCGGACCACGACGGGCGCAACGCACTGGCCATCGAACACCTGCCCCTGGCGCGCCAGCTGGCCCAGTGGTACGCCGGTCGCGGGCAGAGTACCGACGACCTGGTGCAAGTTGCCTACCTGGGCCTGGTGCGTGCTGCGGAGCGCTTCGATCCCTCCTATGGCAAGGAGTTCCATTCCTTCGCCATCCCCACGATCGTGGGGGAGCTGCGCCGGCACTTCCGCGACCATGCGTGGGCGGTGCGCGTACCGCGGACCCTGCAGGAGACCGCCCTGCAGGTGCAGCGCACCAGCGAGGAGCTGCAGCAGACCCTGGGACATGAAGTCACCAGCGCCGAGCTGGCGGCCGTCCTCGGGCTGGTCGAGGAGGAGGTCCGCCTCGCGCAGCGCGCCAACGGCGAGGCGCGGTCCTCACACTCCCTGGACTACCCGATCGGCGACAGCGACTGCGTGGCCGACCTCGTCGGCGAGCCGGATCCCGAGCTTGAGTTCGCCGAACTCCGCAACGACGTACGCGGCTTGCTGCAACGCCTGCCTGAGCGTGAGCAGCAGATCCTGCTGCTGCGCTTCTACGGGGAGCGCACCCAGTCCGAGATCGCCGAACGCCTGGGCATGTCGCAGGTCCACGTCTCCCGGGTCCTGGCCCGCACCCTGGCGGCGATGCGCGACCACGTCCTCTACGACGTCCCGCTCCCCACGTCCTGGGAGCAGCCCGAGCCACTGGTCCCAAGCCCGACGAGCCCCACCTGAGGCGCACTCGGCCCATCCGCTCGCCATGCTGCCATGGAATCCGGCGGCCTCAGCTGAGTCCACGTCGAGGGCGTCGAGGTGGGGCGATGGCATCCGCAGGCGATGTGGCTCGGGTCGGGTGCGAGACGTGCGGTCGGGCCTTGCAGCCGCAGCTCGATGAGTACCAGCACGCCCGAACGACGGGCCCCGGGTTGCTGCAGCAGCCCTCCTCCATGCATGCGGTCGGCGCAGCCAGCATTCGCCGGGACCGCCACGATCCGTTCGCCTGTGTTCTCGGCTGGCAATTGGGTATCCGCGGGTACCCTGCGGGAAGTCGTCGATACCCAGCGTCTGTGTCTCTCCCATTCGTATCGGCAACCGCGTCCCGGAATGAGCAGCCAGCCCCTTCACTTTGTCTCGCATTGCGATCTACCGTTGTCGAAGTCGGGGCCGATCACTAGCAGGTAGGAGACACGATGAGCCGCAATGTTCAGGTCCTGATCACCGATGACATCAATGGGGAGCCAGGGGCCCGCACCGTCACATTCGCCTTGGAGTCCAAGGCCTACGAGATTGATCTGACCGACGACAACATCGCCGCCCTGCGTGACGCGCTGGCCCCGTGGATCGCCGCCGCCCGCGCCGCCCGGTCCGACCAGATCCCCACGCAACGCTCCCGGTCCGACGGTCGGGACCCGGCTGCTGCTGACATCCGGCAGTGGGCGCGGGACAACGGAATGCCCGTACCCGACCGGGGCCGGCTGCCCATCGACCTGCGCGAAAGGTACGCCGCCGCGCATTGACCCGCGGCAGGGTGCCGACTGGCGGCAAGGCGTTCAGCGCGTGTCGAGATCGTTGCGGCCCCGGCAGAAGGGCCATCACCAGCCCGGCGACGCGGCGAGGCGGAGGGTGGATGACTCATGTCGCGGGGAACGGTTGGAAGGCCCAGCTCCTGCCGCTGAATGCGGCCACCGCCAGGGATATCTTCGGGTAATGGCGTGTCGCGTCACTGGGACAGAGCTGGCCTCGTGAGGGCCGGCGCCCGCGTCCCCGCTCTTGTCTTCGTATCGGCCTGGGTCGCGTCCCTGGGCGTCCTCGTGGTCTCGGGCCAGGGCGAGCCCGTGGCGGAGGCGGCCATCGCCCTGGGGTATTTCGCGCTCGCGGGCATCACGATCTGGATCACCGATGACGCCCCGTTCACCAGATTGCAGACCGGCCGACGGCGGATTTGGATCCAGGTGGCAGTGATCGGGGCGTTCATTGCGCTCATCGGGTGGAACGGCCTCGTGTTCCATGGGGTTGCTGGCGTCGGCCCCGTGCCCGGTTGGGGAGAACTCACCCGCGCGCTCGGCTCGGCCGGCGACCGACTGTTCGGCAACGGCAACTACTTGGCGAACCCGGTGGCCTATGTCGTCCTGCCCCTGATCGTGCTCCTACTCCTCGGCGCGCGACCACGCGAGCTCGGCTTCGGCAAGGGCCATCGTGTCGGTCGGGTGATCCTGCTCTGGGCGGCGATCCCGGTGGGCACCCTCGCGGTCGCCATCGCCACAGGCCAACTCAGCGTCGAACGGGTCGCGAACCGGCTCGTATCCAACGGCATGCAGAACGGGTTCTGGGAGGAGTTCCTGTTCCGGGGCGCGCTCCAGACCCGGCTGCGACTGCTGCTCACCCCCGAGTGGGCGATCGTGATCCAGGCCCTCGTCTTCGGCGCGTGGCACCTCGGCCTCGGCTACGCCAACACAGGGCACTCGGGGTTCCTGCCGGCCCTCGCGAGCACGATCGTGCACCAGGCGGCAATCGGGCTCGCATTCGGGATCGTCTTCGAGCGGACGCGCAACCTCTTGGCGCCGACGGTGGCACACATCCTCGCCAACTCGATGGGGTGAGCACCGCTCGCTACCACAGCGGCGGCGCGCCAGCGGCCACGGAAGGGGTGCCAGCTTCTCGCCCCTGATCGCCGCCCCGTCGCATACTGCTGGCATGACCATGGCCCCGATCCTGGACACGATCCGGGCCCTCGCCGGAGTGCTGGAACTCGCCCCCGTCGAAGGCAGCCGGGCGCCAGAGATCGCGTGGGGAGACCACTTCTTCTACTACGCGCCCGACGGGCAGGTCCCCGAACGCGGCCAGCCCTACGCCACAGTTGTGACCAAGGACTACCCGGGTGACACGCTGTCCGATCTCGACCCCGAGGACCGCTGGCGCGTGAACATCCACGTGGGCAGGGATCGCCTCATCGAGCTCCTCGGCGAGGATCCCCGGAGCGCCACAGCCCCGGACTTCAGCGCGGCGGACACAATCCTCCCGCATCCCGTCTACGGGGCGATGGGATGGATCGCGGTGGTCAACCCCGGCCGCCGGACGACCCCCACCGTTGTCGCGCTGCTGCGCGAGGCCCATGAGGACGCGCGACGTCGTGCCCTTCGGCACGCTCAGCGGCTCCCATCCGGCGACCCGGCAGGATCCGACCCGAACGAGCACTGAAGCGAGGCCGTGCTAAAGGCGTGCGAGGACTCGATCGACGGTTGGGTCGGCGCGGGTCGGCGCGCCTTGCTCAACTCGCCCGGGAGTCGTTGCCCGGACACAGCGTCTAGCGACCGACCCTGCTCCTGTTGCGTCCGGTGACGGACGACGCGATCACGACGAGCACAGCCGCACAGACGATGGCCACGGCCCATCGGGTCCAGTCGATGCCAGGGCTGCCGTTGCCGCCGAATGCCGTGTAGACGAACCATCCAAGGATGACGCCCCCCACGCCACACAGGACGGTCAGCCAAAGGGGGATGTTGTCCTTGTCACCCGGTGCGAAGAACTTCCCGAGCAGGCCAATGATGACGCCAGCGATGATGACCCCGATGATCTCCATGCCTTCCTCCTGTTCAACTTCTCTGTGGTGCGACGCTCTCCGATGTGCGCTGTACCCGGGCAATTGCACCCCAACCCTCAACGCCCCCGATAGTGCCAGCCGACTGACAGACGGACGGAAGACACCGAGGGCGGTTGATGTGGGCGCGCCGAGGCGCGGCTACCGACCCTGATCTCGCATTCGGGCGGTCCGGGCGGCGGCGGGCGCCGGGCGGGTGGGCGTGCCGAGCCCACGGCCGGCCGGCCGGACGGGCGGCGGGCGGGCGGCGGCGGCGGGGGTGGGATTCGAACCCACGGTGGGTTGCCCCACGGCGGTTTTCAAGACCGCTGCCCTAGGCCACTAGGCGACCCCGCCTCAACTGATCACCCGAACGGACGCCAGCCGGCCCATATCATCGCGCAACCCGGGCCCGACGGGGAACCCGACTCCCCGAGCAGCCCACGGGACGCCCCTGCCGATGGTCCCGGTCAAGCCGTCGCACCGCACCCGTGATCCCACTACGGTGGGCATCCATGGCCCGAGACATGCACACCCACGACGAGCGGCTGACCCGCATGGTCCTCACGGCCATGCACGACAGGCTCGCGATGGACCCGGTCCCCCTCGACCGGCCCGGGGATGTGCCGGCGCTCACCGCCCAGCTCGACGGGCTGATCACGGCCCAGGGCACAGAGCCGCACCGCGTGATGGAGATGTGGACCGACGTCCTCGCCCCGCACGTGATGAGCTCGGACGCCTCGAACTTCCTCGCGTTCATCCCCGCGGCGCCCACCAAGGCCGCGCTGCTGTTCGACATGCTCGTCTCCGGCGCGAGCATCCAGGGCATCTCGGCGCTGGAGGCGGCCGGCGCGATCGCCGCGGAGAACCAGGTCCTGCGGCTCATCGCCGACCTCGCAGGGCTGCCCGCCACCGCCGGCGGGGTGTTCGTCTCCGGAGGGTCGGCTGGCAACCTGTCCGCCCTGACCGTCGCCCGTGACATCGGGCGCCAGCGGCGAGGCCTGGGCCGCGGGGAGCTGACCCGCATCGCGGTGAGCGATCAGGCCCACTCCTCCATCAGCAACGCCCTGTCCATCCTGGACATGGAGGCGCTGGTCGTCCCGACGGACGACCACGTCCTGACAGGACCCGCCCTGGCAGCGGCCCTTGAGAGCGACCCCAGCGCCAGCAATGTTGTCGGCGTCGTCGCCACTTCGGGCACCACGAACGCGGGGATCATCGACGAGCTGTCGACCATCGCCGAGGTCGCTCGCGACCGCGGCCTGTGGTTCCACGTCGACGGGGCCTACGGGGGCGGCGGCCTGTTCGCCCCCTCGGTGCGCCCGCTGTACGCCGGGCTCGAGCACGCGGACTCGTTCATCGTCGACCCGCACAAGTGGATGTTCGCCCCGTACGACTGCGCCGCACTCCTCTACCGCGAACCACGGCTGGCCAAGGCCGTGCACACCCAGGACGCCAGCTACCTCGACGTGATCCACACGCGACGAGGACGAGTGGAACCCCAGCGATCTGGCGTACCACCTGACGCGACGCGCCCGCGGCCTGCCGCTGTGGTTCTCCCTCGCGGTCAACGGGACCGACGCCTACACCCGCGCCGTCGAGAGCGCCCTGGACCTCGCCCGCTGGACCGCCCGGCAGGTCGACGCCAGCGACCACCTGACCCTGCTGCGCGAACCGACCCTGTCTGTCGTGCTGTTCGAGCGCCACGGATGGGACCCGGCCGACTACGACCGGTGGGCCGCCGAGCTGCTCGACGACCAGGTCGCGCTTGTGACCTCGACCAAGTGGGAGGGACGCACGGTCGGGCGCCTCGTGTTCCTGCACCCACGCACCACCCGCGAGCTGGTCGCGCAGGTCCTGGCTGCGATGGCCTGACGGCCCCGGACGCCTGGGGGCGCCCGCCGAAGGGTCGGTCAGGCGGGCTCGAGGGGGTTGGGGACCGCGCACGAACCATCGTCGCAGGCGCCCTGATCGGTCGCGCCGAGCATGGTGAGCCCAAGCGGGGCGGGGGACGCGCCGGCGTCGACTGCCCGATCCTCCGCGCGCGTCACGGCTGGGCGACCCGGTCGCCGGCCGCCTGCGCCAGGGCTTGGGCGAACGTCTCGGCGGGCTGCGCCCCTGAGATCCCGTAGCGCCCGTCGATCACGTAGAACGGCACGCCGGAGATCCCGTAGGCGCGAGCCTGCGCGATGTCCGCCTGGACGTCTGCCCTGAACCTGCCCGCGCTCAGCGCGGCCAGGACCTCATCCCGGTCCAGACCGACCTCGACGGCCATGTCCGCCAGCTCCTCGACGTCCCCCACGTTCCGGCCCTCCACGAAGTAGGCGCGCAGCAGCCGCTCCTTCATGGGCTCCTGCCGGCCCTGGGCCTTGGCAAGGTGCAGCAGCTCGTGGGCCTTCAGGGTGCGCGTCTGCTGGACGGCCGGGAAGTCCGCGTCGATGCCCTCGGCCCTGGCCAGGCCGGTCACCTGCTCGATCATCTGATGCACCTGTGACTCGGGGATCCCGCGCAGCCCGGACAGGTAGTCGACGACCGAGCCCTGGAAGTCCTCCGGCAGGTCCGGTGAGAGCTCGAACGAGCGGTACTCGACCTCGACGTCGAGCTCACCGCCCGCCTCCCGGTAGCGGCGCACGCCCTCGGTGAACCGGCGCTTGCCGATGTAGCACCACGGGCACGCGACGTCGGACCAGACCTCAACCTTCAACACGACCACTCCTTGAACGGGCAACTATCTCCCATTGGAGCACCCGAACGATCACAGGGCAAACGCGCGTTGCGAGCGGAATGCCCCCGCCCCACGTCCAGAATGCCCACGGGCATGCCCCCGCCGCACCCCGCGGGCGCTCCTCGCTCGGCCTCCCTCAGCCCTCGGCACCCAGGGGGCGGGCTGGCGGGACAGGAACGCCATCATCCCCGCGGCCGCCTCCGGGGAGGCGAACAGCTGGGCGGACAGCGATGCCGTGTGCGCGAACCCCTCGGCGCGACTCATGCCCGGGACCACGCGCAGCAGGTCCTTCGTGTGGGTCAGCGCCTGCGGACCACCGGCCACCAGCGACGTGACCCACGCGTCGACCACCGCATCGAGATCGTCGTCGGCGACCACCCGGTTGACCATGCCCGCCGCGGCCATCCGCGCGGCCGGGACGCGGTCGCCGGTCAGCAGCAGCTCCTGGGAGTCCGCGCGGTGCATCCGGGCCAGGCAGACCACGCTGATGACCGCCGGCGCCAACCCGAGGCGCACCTCGGAGAAGGCGAACTTCGCCGACTCCGCCGCCACCGAGAGGTCCGCCGCCGCGACCAGCCCGTTGCCCCCACCGGCGACGTGGCCCTGCACCCGGGCGATCACGGGCTTGGGGTTGTCGAGGATCGCCTCGAGGACCTCGACCAGCGCCGCCGGACCCGAGCCGGTGAAGGACGAGGCGTCAGCGGCCGACGCGCCACGCAGGTCCGCACCCGAGCAGAACGTGTTGCCCGATCCGGTGAGCACGATGACTCGCACGTCCGGGTCGGCGCCCGCGGTGCGCAGGTGCGCCGCCAGGAGTCCCATCCCCGATGAGGTGAGCATGTTGCGCGCATCGGGCCGGTTCATCGTGATGGTGGCCACCGGGCCGGCGACCTCGAGGAGCACCTCCGGCGCGGCCGCGGACCCCGCTCCCGCCGCTCCCGCGGTACCGCGCCGCGGACCCAGCGCCGCCCGGTCCCCGCCGACGCCCGTCGCCCCGCTCACAGGCGCTCCCACCCCTCCAGCATCGCGATGACGCGCAGCATGACCTCATCCGCGCCGCCGCCGATGGAGATGAGGCGGGAGTCACGCATGTAGCGGGCCGGCCAGTTCTCCTCCGCATAGCCCATCCCGCCGTGGAACTGGACCGCCGTGTCCGCGACCTCGCGGGCCAGCCGACCGGTCTTGAACTTGGCGATCGTGGCCATGCGCGTGACGTCCTGGCCGGCCGCGTACAGCTCCGCCGCGGTGTAGTTGTACTGCTGGAGGATGTCGACCTCCGCAGCCAGCTCGGCGAGGCGGAACCGCAGGTACTGGTTGTTGATGAGCGGCTCCCCGAAGGCGTGGCGGACCTTCAGGTACTCGCCGGTCCGCACGATCGCGCGGCGCATGGCCGACGTGGCCATGTACGCGCCCATCAGCCGCTCGTCCTGGAACTGCGACATCTGCTGCTGGAAGCCCTTGCCGACGCGCCCGATGGTGTTGGCCACGGGCACCCGGACCTCGTCGAGGACCAGCTCGGCGGTGTCCGACGAGCGGTTGCCCATCTTCTCGATCTTGCGTCCCACGGAGAACCCGGAGCTGTCGGTCGGAACGATGATCTGGCTCATTCCGCGGTACCCGGTGGACGGCTCCTCCCCCGGCTCCACCGTGCGCGCCAGGAGGCACAGCCAGTCGGCCTGCGTCCCGTTGGTGATCCACATCTTGCGGCCGGTGATGACCCACTCGTCGCCGTCGCGCACGGCCTTCGTCCGGATCCCGGCCACGTCGCTGCCGGCGTCGGGCTCGCTGACCGCCACCGAGGTCACCATCTCGCCGCGCAGCGCCGGGGCGAGGTACTTGAGCTTCAGCTCGTCGGTCCCGTACTTGGCCAGGGCGGGAGTCGACATGGTCGCCTGCACGGCGATGGCCAGCGGCA
The DNA here is from genome assembly GCA_963700395.1 of uncultured Actinomycetes bacterium. Classification (GTDB taxonomy): domain Bacteria; phylum Actinomycetota; class Actinomycetes; order S36-B12; family CAIYMF01; genus Prado023. The sequence continues at coordinate 158,020 of CAVOXI010000003.1, forward strand.
CCCCAGCGACGTCGGCCTTGCCGAGCTCCTCACCGAGGATCATGTTGTAGGTGTGGTCGGCTCCCTGGCCGCCGAACGCCGGGTCGACCTCGAGCCCGAACAGGCCCAGCTCGCCGACCTTGGCGAAGACCTCATGGGCTGGGAACGTCCCGTCGTCCTCCCACTTGTCGGCGTTCGGGTTGATCTCGGTCTCGACGAAGCGCCGCACCATGCTGCGGAACTCGCGGTGCTCGGGGGTGAAGGTGATCATCTGGTCTCCTTGCGCGGGGCGGGTCGCGGGGCGGGGCGGGCAGGGGGTCTGGGCGTGGGACGGGACGCGTGCGACGCGGGTTGCTGGCGATTCGCCGCGGGGATCTGGCCGCCGGCAACGGCGATCCGCGCGGGCATCCCCAGTCCGCGCACCCACAGCTGGGTCAGCGTGCGGGTGGCCACGGCCTCGTCGTGGACCTCGCCGCGGCCCAGCCAGTGCGCCGCGAAGCCCTCGACCATCCCGCAGAGGGCCGCAGCCGCAGTGTGGGCGTCGAGGTCGGGAGCGGCCAGGCCCTCGTCCTGGAGCTTGCGGATCGCCGCCGCAACCCGGGCCACGTGCGTGCGGCGCAGGTCGAGCAGGACATCGGCGAACCGGGAGTCCACCGCCGAGGCCTCCTGCGCCACCCGAAGGAGCTGGGCGTGGCTGCGGTAGCCGTCGAGGTAGGCGCGGTTCGCGGCATCGACGCGGGCGATCGGGTCACGGACGCGCGGGACGGTCATCGCCTCGTGGAGGTCGGTCCGCACCGCGGCGAGAACCGCGAGCAGGACGTCCTCCTTGGTGTCGAAGTACGTGTAGACGGTCCCGTGCGCGACGCCGGCCGCGTCGGCCAGGTCGCCCATCCGGGTGCCCGCGAAGCCCCGCTCGGCGAAGACCTCACGCGCGGCGGCCACGAGCTTGTCCCGGGTCGCCTGACCCCGAGCCGTCAGCGGCCTCATGAACCTGACGCTAGCGTCAAGTTGACACGAGCGTCAAGTTGGCCGGAGCGGCTGCACGGGGGCTGGGTCGTGGCGGGCAGCGCAGCCACGATCAATCGAGGTCACCGCGCGTCGGGCCGACAGGTCCCGACGGCGTCAACGGATGCGACGGGCCCGCAGGTGCTCGGCCAGCCCCTTGGCCTGGGGGTCCAGGGAGGTGGAGTCGGCGACCCCACTGCCCAGCAGCCCGCGAATCACGACGTTGACGGCCCGCAGGTTCGGCAGGGGGTGGACGTCGACGTCGAGGTCGGCCGCCTCGGGCAGGAGCTCGCGGACCTTGTCCGGGGTCAGGTACGACTCCAGCCAGGCGTAGCGCACCGCCAGCTCGGGCGGCGTCGAGCCCGGCGCTCGGCCCGACCCCCGGCTCGGGGATCCACACGCCGATGTTCGCGTTGCCCCCCTTGTCGCCGGACCGCGCTCCCACGACGTCGCCGAGCACGGTGCCCTCCGCGTACCCGAAGTCCGGCGTGCCGCCGCCAGCGTCGCCGGCCACAGCCCGGCCCCCGACCCCGCCGGCCCGGGATCCGACGCCGGCCGATCCGGCCAGGTCCACCTGGATCGCGCGGTAGGTGCCCAGCTCCACCGCCTCGCCGTCCACCGTCACCTGGACCTCCACCTCGGACCGGTCGATCAGGGTCGGCCAGTAGATGCCGTACGCGGTCCCCTCCGCCGGGGGCGCGGTCGGGAACATGCCCGGGTAGGCGCCCAGGGCGGACTCCACGACCGCGGTCGTGAACGGCTTGCCCACCTTGCGCTGGTCGAGGTCCTTGACGGTGATCCGCAGGTGGCCCTGCGCGGCCGCGGTCGTGGCCGGATCCTCGGCGGCGACGTCCTCGAACGCCACGTGCAGGGCGCCGACGTCCAGGCTGCTCTCCCGCGCGAGGTCGCGCGGGCTCGGGGCGGGGCGGCCCCCGGCCGGATCACCCAGGGCCTCGGCGAGCCCGACGCCGGCAACCATCCGAAGCGCCAGGTCGGCCTTGGCACCGGCGTCGCGGCCGGTCAGCACCAGGGACATCGTGTTGCGGAACCCGGCGAACAGGTTGACCGCGACCTTCAGCTCCTCAGGGGCCGGCGCTCCGCGCACGCCGCTGATCCGCACGCGATCCGGGCCCGCAGGGGTCAGGGTGATCGTGTCGAACAGCGCAGTGACATCCGGGTTGGCGTACCGCGGCCCGGCGATCTCGTAGACCAGCTGGGAGGTGACCGTCCCCACGGACACGAGCCCGCCGGACCCGGTCGGCTTCGTGATGACGCTGGACCCGTCGGCGGCCACCTCGGCGATCGGGAAACCGGCGGGCCAGGAGGGGACCTCCGTGAAGAACGAGTAGTTGCCGCCCGTGGCCTGGGCCCCGCACTCGATGACGTGCCCGGCGGCCACCGCCCCGGCCAGCCGGTCCAGGGCGACCGGATCGCCGGCCGCCGCATCCGCGTACGACCAGCCGTGCCACCACGCGGCCGGTCCGATGACGAGCGCGGCGTCGGTGATCCGACCTGTGATCACCACGTCGGCACCTGCGGCGAGCGCGGCGGTCACCGGCTCCCCGCCGAGGTAGGCGTTGGCGGTGATGGGCGCCCGGCCGCCCAGGGCCTCGCCGGTGTCCAGGTGCGGGAACTCCGCAGGGCGCGAGCGTGACCACCGCCAGGACGTCGTCCCCGGTGACCACGCCGATCCGCGGGGACAGCCCGAGGGTCGTGGCGAGGTCGCGCAGGGCGTCGGCACAGCCCTGCGGGTCCAGTCCGCCGGCGTTGCTCACCACGCGGATCCCCTGGTCCAGGCACGTGCCGAGGACCTGCTCCATCTGGGTCAGGAACGTCCGGGCGTACCCGGAGCCGGGGCCGTGCTTCATCCGCTGGCGGGCCAGGATCAGCATGGTCAGCTCGGCCAGCCAGTCCCCGGTCAGGACGTCGATCTCCCCGGACTCCACCAGCTCCGCAGCGGCGGACATCCGGTCGCCGAGGAACCCTGAGCAGTTGCCGATCCGAACCGGTCCGCGTGCCTGCGCATCCACCATCTGGGCAGTATGGCCCAGCCCATGGGCGGTTCCGCCGGGGGGATCGCGATCCGCGGGCACGGTCCGGTTACCAGGCGCCCCTGGCGCTCGCCGAGCCCGGGCGCCGCCCCGGCGCGCTCGCGGAATCCCCGCGGCCCCCCGGCGCGCTCGCGCAGCCCGGCGAATCGCCCCGATCAGGCCTCGGCGAACTCCTCGGAGTCGTAGACCTCGATCCTGGTCCCGGCGGGCCACTCCTGCGGAGCCAGCCCCGCCTTGCGCCAGAGCGCAGCCAGGAACGCGGCGGCTCGGGCAGCTGCTCCCAGACCGCGGGCAGGAACGTCGCCCGGCGACGCCCGGCATCGACGACCAGGCCGCGGCCGACGGGGATGCGTGCCAGCAGGTCGGAGTAGCCCGACGCACGGGAACGGCCGCGTGGGCGAGAGCACGGAGATGTCGATGACCATCCCGCTCGCCCGCTCGCGGGTCAGGGGCGGGAACCGCGGATCACGGAACGCCGCGTCGAACGCGTGCTCGGCGACGTCCGCGATCAGCGACTGGCGCGCCGAGCAGCGAACCGATGCACCCGAGGAGGTCGCCGCCGCGCGGAGCGCAGGGTGACGAACGCGGCACCGGGCTCGCTGCAGCACCGCGTCGGAGGCGGCCACGCGGTCCGCGTCGAATCGGGGCCGACGCCTGGTCGACAGCGCCTCCTGGATGGTCGCCCGGGCGAGGCGGAGGAGGATCGCACGCGACTCGGGCGAGATCCTGCCGGTGTCGCCCCCGGACGGGCCGGAGATGCACGGGACCACGTGCCGGGGTCGTGGGCCTCGAGGTCCCGAGCATCCTCGTGCGGCCGATCGGGCAGATCGGATCCCGCTGGTCCCCGTCCGACCGCCTCCGAGCCCGCCGGGCGCGGAGCAGTGGCGCCCGGAGCGCCGAGCGTGACCGCGAACGCGGCGTAGCCCACCACCCGATCGCGGTCCCCCGCGGTGTCACCGGAGTTGCGCGCATCGAGCAGCCGGACGGACCAGTCCTGTGCGGCGGCTGCGGTGAGCAAGGCCCCGAAGCGGGTATCGCCCGCACGCGTCGGACGTGCCGATCGAGTCCGGGCGCCGGTGCACGATCGAGCGGATGGTCCGGCTGTCCTGCGCGATCGCGGACTCGTAGTCCAGGTAGTGCGACAGGTCGGTCGAGACCACGACGAGAGTGCGCGGCAGGGCAGCGCACCGCGTGATGACCGCGGCGACGTCGCCCGGCATGTCGGCGCCGACGATCAGCGGGACCAGCCTCCAGCCCTCGGTCAGGACCCTCTGGAGGAACGGCAGCTGCACCTCGAGACTGTGCTCGGGGGCGTGGGCGGCATCCGCGTTCACGACGGTGTCGAGCTGCGAGCGCAGGTCGTCGGTGACGTCCGTGTCGAGCTCGACGTCGCCCAGCGGCGTGCGCCAGGCGCTCGCCGTGCTCACGCCGATCCCGCCCACCGACAGGTAGTGCGCCGGGCCGAGCAGGACCACCCGATCGACCGCTGCCGGATCGATCATCGAGAAGGCGAAGCCTGCGGTCGGCCCCGAGAACACGTACCCCGCATGTGGCACCACCACCGCCAGGAGCCGACCTCCAGCCGCGCGCGGCCGACCTCCGGCGCTCCCGCCGCGCGCCTGATGACCCCCCATCGCGCGATGCGATGTCCTCGCGCGCCTCGGCGACGTAGCGGTCCACGTCACCGGCCAGCCGCTCAGCGCGGCCGGGGTAGAACCGCCCGGCCACGGCGGGCTCGCGGATGCGTCCAGCCCGCCCGGAGGCCTGCCCCCATCCCCTCACGCTCCCGCCCTCCCCGCACGAGCGGCCGCACCGGGCCTGCGCACGCCGACATCCAAGTCCGCAATCGCACCGGCGGCTGACCGTTGCCGTCCTGAACCGGCCAGCAGGTGGTCGGTCCCGGTCGGCGCGGCCGCATCGCCCATCAGCGCGACCCCACGACCTCGGCGATCCGCACCGGGAGCCGCGTGCGACCCCACTTCCCCGCCGGACCGTCGAACACGCCGGCGATCGGAGTGCCGCAGCCTGCGCAGCGCCCGTCGTCGTCGAGCTGGTAGTCACGGATCTCGTACCAGTCGCGCTCGATCACCGGCCGGTGGCAGCCGGGGCAGGTGGTCGTGTCCCCGTCCCGATCGTGGACGTTGCCGGTGTAGGCGTACCGCACCCCGTTGGCCAGCGCGATCGCGCGGGCACGGGTCAGGGTCGCCGGCGGCGTCGGTGGCACGTCGCGCATCTTCCAGTCGGGGTGGAACGCGCTGAAGTGCATGGGGACGTCGCGCCCGCAGTGCTCCACGACCCAGCGGGTCATCGCGTCCAGCTCCGACTCGGAGTCGTTGTGCCCCGGGATGACCAGGGTGGTGAGCTCCATCCACGTGTCGGTCTGGGTGGCGACGTACTCGATCGTGTCGAGGACGGCGGCGAGGTCCGCCCCGCAGATGCGGTGGTAGAACTCGGCGGTGAAGCCCTTGAGGTCGATGTTGACCGCGTCCATGTGGCGGTAGAACTCCGCGCGCGGCTCGGGCTTGATGTAGCCGGCGCTCACCGCGACCGTGCGGATCCCGCGCGCCCTGCAGGCCAGCGCGGTGTCGATCGCGTACTCGGCGAAGATCACCGGGTCGTTGTACGTGAAGGCCACGCTCGCGCAGCCCAGCCGCTCGGCGGCGAGCGCGATGTCCTCCGGCATGGCGCTGTCGGCGAGGGTGTCGATGTCGCGTGACTTGGAGATGTCCCAGTTCTGGCAGAACTTGCACGTGAGGTTGCAGCCCGCCGTCCCGAAGGACAGCACCGAGGACCCGGGCAGGAAGTGGTTCAGCGGCTTCTTCTCGATGGGGTCCACGCAGTACCCCGACGAGCGCCCGTAGGTCGTCGACACGATCGCGTCGCCCTCCCTGGCGCGCACGAAGCACAGGCCGCGCTGGCCCTCGTGCAGACGGCACTCCCGAGGGCACAGGTCACACTGGACGCGCCCGTCGTCGAGGGCGTGCCACCACCGCCCCGGCCAGGTGGCCGGCGGCTGTTCGCTGCGCTCCGGAGCCCGGATGCCCATGCCTCCAGCATCCTCCGCCCGGGCGCCACGCGCCACCCTGCTTGCCTGCTACTCCTCCTCGAGGACCGCCACCACGTGGTGGGCGTCCACCGAGTCGCCGACGGACACCCGAACCTCAGCCACCACGCCGTCCTCGTCGGCCTTGATCCGGTGCTCCATCTTCATCGCCTCGAGGATCACCAGGGTGTCGCCCGTGAGCACGCGGTCGCCCGGCGCGACCAGGACGGCCGTGACCGTGCCCGGGACCGGTGTGACCAGCCCGTGGTCGTGCCCGTGGTCGGAGGCGTCCGGGTGGCGCGGGAGGACCCGCAGGACGGTCGTTCGCCCCAGCCCCGTGACCAGGACCCACTCAGCGGCTCGGCGGACGGTGAACCAGCCCCCGACCCCGTCGACCTCGACCATCACCAGGGTGCCCTCGGCGCGCGTGCGGTCGACACGCAGCCGGGCGGGCAGCGGGGGCAGGCCGACCTCGAAGGTGGACTCGGTCGCCTGCGGCCCGCCGTCGTGGAGCGCCGCCTCGGCGGCCGCCCGCAGGGTCTCGGGGCCTGCCTCGACGGGGGTCGGCTCCTCGCCCGTCGCGACCCCGTCGCCGGCCAGCACGATGTCCACGCCACCGTCGCGGTCGCGGGAGTAGTGGACCTCGATCGAGGAGTCGGCACCGAACTCGGAGTACCCGAACCGGCGCACCTCCGGGACCGCCTGGATGTTGCGCCATCCGGCCGGCGCCAGGGCCGCCCACGGCTGGCCGACGCGCTCCTGCTCGGCCAGGCCGAGCGCGGCGGCGCCCAGGTGCAGGGCGAGCTCGCGGCGCTCGAGGACCGGCGTGGCGGTCTCGGGGTGCTCCTCGAGGAATGCCGTGGTCGTGTCCCCGGAGAGGAACCCCGGCGAGCGCAGGATCGCTGCCAGCGACTCCCGGTTGGTCGGGACGCCTGCCACGCGCAGTCCCTCGAGGCTCGTCGCCAGCGTGGCCGCGGCGAGCTCCCGGGTCGGCCCGTGGGCGATGATCTTGGCCAGCATGGGGTCGTAGAACGCGCTGACCTCCGAGCCGGTCTCGACCCCGGTCTCCACCCTGATCCCGGGCGCCGGGTCGGCCTCGAAGCACTCGATGCGGCCCATCCCCGGCAGGTACCCGCGCGCGGGGTCCTCGGCGTAGAGGCGCACCTCGATCGCATGACCCGAGCGGGTGATCTGCTCCTGGGTCCGAGGCAGCGGCTCGCCCGCGGCCACCCGGACCTGCCACTCGACGAGGTCGAGCCCGGTGACCTCCTCGGTGACGGGGTGCTCCACCTGCAGGCGGGTGTTCATCTCGAGGAAGAAGAACTCCTGCGCCTCTCCCTCGCCGGACACCATGAACTCCACGGTGCCCGCACCCACGTAGTCGATGGCCCTGGCAGCCGCCACGGCCGCGGCGTACATCCGCTCCAAGGTGGCGGGTGTCGCGCCGGGCGAGGGGGACTCCTCGACGACCTTCTGGTGGCGTCGCTGGATCGAGCACTCCCGCTCGAACGCGTGGACGACGTTGCCGTGGGTGTCGCCGAACACCTGCACCTCGACGTGCCGCCCGCGCTCCAGGTAGCGCTCGAGGAACACGGTCGGGTCGCCGAACGCCGATGCCGCCTCGTTGCGCGCCGCCGACACCGCCTCGAGCAGGTCGTCAGCGGAGCGGACCAGCCGCATGCCCTTGCCGCCACCCCCGGCCGAGGCCTTGACCAGCAGGGGCAGCCCCACCTTCGCGCCGGCCGCCACGATGTCGGCGTCGCTCGCGTCGGCCTCGAGCTCGGCGCCGGGCACCAGCGGCACGCCCGCTGCGGCCACCAGGCGCTTGGCCTCGACCTTGAGCGCCATGGCGTTCATCGAGGCGGGGGTCGGGCCGATCCAGGCCAGCCCGGCGTCCGCGACCGCCTGCGCGAACGCCGGGTTCTCCGACAGGAAGCCGTATCCGGGGTGGATGGCGTCGGCACCGGACCGGCGTGCGGCGTCCAGGACCTTCTCGGCCACGAGGTAGGACTCCGCCGACGTCCTGCCACCGATCGCCACGGCGAGGTCCGCATCGCGGACGAAGGGCGCACCCGCATCCGGGTCGGAGTGGATCGCGACGGCCTGCAGGCCCATCAGGTGGGCGGTGCGGATCACCCGGCGGGCGATCTCACCGCGGTTGGCGACGAGGATCCGCCTGATGGGGCGGACGGGTGCGTTGGTGCTCTCGGGTGCCATCTCGCGCCTCACATCCGGAAGACGCCGAAGTTCGACGTCCCCTTGACCTCGTTGGAGTGGATCGCCGACAGGGCGAAGCCCAGGACCGTCCGGGAGTCGCGCGGGTCGATGATCCCGTCGTCCCACACCCGGCCGGTCGCGAACAGCGCGGTGGATTCCCGCTCGATCTGGTCCTCAAGGCCCTGGCGCATCGGAGCGAAGGCCTCGTCGCTCCACGGGATGCCCAGCTTCTCCGCCTTCTGGCGGGCCACGATCTCCATGACGCCAGCGAGCTGCTTGGGCCCCATCACCGCGATCCGGTGGTTCGGCCAGGTGAAGATGAACCGCGGGTTGAACGCGCGCCCCGCCATGCCGTAGTTGCCGGCGCCGTAGGAGGCCCCGACCATCAGCGTGATGTGCGGGACCGTCGAGTTCGAGACGGCGTTGATCAGCTTGGCCCCGTCCTTGATGATGCCGCGCTGCTCGTAGCGGGTCCCGACCATGAAGCCGGTGGTGTTCTGCAGGAAGATGATCGGGGTGTCGTGCCGGTTGCACAGCTGGATGAACTGCGCGGACTTCTGCGACTCCTCGCTGAACAGGATGCCGTTGTTCGCGATGATCCCGACCGGGTAGCCCCCGAGCTCCGCCCAGCCGGTGACCAGCTGCGAGCCGTACAGCGCCTTGAACTCCTCGAACCGGGAGCCGTCGACGATGCGCGCGATGATCTCGCGGGTGTCGAACGGCACCCGCACGTCGGCGCTGGCGATGCCGAGCAGCTCCTCGGGGTCGAGCACCGGGGCGTCCGGGACGGCTGTCCGCGGCGCGGGTCCGAGCTTGTGCCAGTTGAGGTGGCCGACGATCGTGCGCCCGATCCGCAGGGCGTCGAGCTCGTCCTCGGCGAGGTAGTCCGACAGCCCCGAGACCCGGGCGTGCATCTCCGCCCCGCCGAGGTCCTCCTCGATCGCGTCCTCGTTGATCGCCATCTTCACCAGGGGCGGGCCTGCCAGGAACACCTTCGCCGACTGCTTCTGCATGACGATGTAGTCGCTCATGCCGGGCACGTAGGCCCCACCGGCAGTCGAGGACCCGAAGACGAGGGTGATCGTGGGGATGTTCGCCGCCGACATCTGGGTCAGCTTGCGGAAGCTCGCCCCACCGGGGACGAACACCTCGGCCTGGTTGGGCAGGTCCGCACCGCCGGACTCGGTGAGGTTCACCAGCGGAAGCCGGTTGCGCTCGGCGATGTCCATGGCGCGCAGTGCCTTGTGCATCGTCATCGGGCTCTGCGCCCCGCCCTTGACGGTGGGGTCGTTGGCGCTGACCAGGCATTCGACGCCGTTGACCCAGCCGATGCCGGTCACCAGGCCCACGCCCAGCTCGTCCTTGGAGCCCCAGCCCGCCAGCGGTGAGAGCTCGAGGAACGGGCTGTCCGCGTCGAGCAGGACAGCGATCCGCTCGCGAGGCAGCAGCTTGCCGCGGTCGCGGTGCCGGGCAACGGCCCTGGCGGCCTTCTCGGGGTTCGATGAGCCGCCGCCGGCGACCACCGTTGCGTTGAGCTTCTCGATCTCGGCCAGGGCCGCCGTCATCGCGTCCCGGTTGGCCCGGAACGTCTCGGAGCGGGGGTCCACCGACGTGCGCATCACCGGTTTCACGAAAGTTGACGTTAGCGTCAAGTTGACACCAGCGTCAAGTTCACAGCGGGTGCCCGGAGCCGCCGTCGCAGGACCATCCGCCGACCCGTCGGGCGATCCCGACGATCCGCCCCACCAGGTCCCGGCGAGCGCCCCGACACTACCCACGGGTAGAACCGGCCAGTAACTGGATCGCACACGCCGGGTGTGGCAATGCTTGCCGCACGAGCACGTTTCCCACCTGGAGGTCAGGCCATGTTCACTGTCGACGAGACGCCCGCCCACGTTGTGGCCACCCCCGCCGCCCGGGCCCACCTGCGCACGCTGGCCGAGGCCCGAGGTGACATCACGGTGCTGCTGACTGAGAAGGGCGCAGCAGTCCTGAAGGCCGGCCAGCAGCCCCCCGCCGGCACCGTGTACCTGGGCCAGCTCGACGAGGCCAGCGACGTCACATGCGTCGCCGACGACTCGGTCACCCGCGCCTGGTGGCGCACCCGGGCGCACCTGGACCTCTCTGAGGGCTTCGAGATGACCTACGACCTCACGAACCTCAACGAGCGCGAGCTGTTCGAGGTCCTGGCCGCAGGGCCGCTGCCCCGCTACTGAGGCATCCCTGGTCGATCGGCTCCCGATCTACCGCGGGTCCCGTTGCGCCTGAGCGGACCCTGACCCCGAGTTCGGCGTGACCGATTCGTGGGCCTTGCGGATGACCACGACGCGGTCGCCGGGCTGGAAGACCCGCACGGCCCCCTGGTCGAAGCGGATGACCTCCTCGCCACGCACGACCGCCAGCACGAGGTCGCCCCCGGACTGGACGTCGGCCGGGGACAGCCCGAGCTCGGACCGGGTGATCGGACGCTCCACGACCTCGAGCCCGCGGCCCGTGTCCATCAGGTCCTCGATCATCTCGCCCACGTTGGCCGACAGCATCGACAGGCCCATCAGGTTCCCCGCGGACTCTGCGTGGGTGATCACCCGATCGGCGCCGCTCTGGCGCAGCAGGTCACCCGCCGAGGCCTCCCGGGCTGCTGCCACGATCGTGGCGCTCGGGGCCATCGCCCGGACCCGCAGCGTCACCATGATCGCGGTGTCGTCCTGGTCGGCGGCGACGATGACCTGGCTGGCCTCCGGCACACCCGCATCGCGCAGCACCTGCTCGCTGCGGGCATCCCCGACGACGCCGGTCACCCCCAGCCGTGTCGCCTCCGCCACGGCGTATCGGTCCGAGGCGATGACCACCATGGTGCGCGGGTCCAGGCCATGGGCGAGCAGCGAGCGCAGCGCCGCCTGCCCCTTCACGCCGAAGCCGACGATCACGGTCTGGTCCTTCATGTGCTTCCTCCAGCGGTTGACCCGCGATCGCTCCCGTGCTGCCCGCGTGAGCACCTCGACGGTCGTGCTGACCAGGACGATCAGGAACAGGAACCGCAGGGGGGTGATCACGAAGACGTTGACCAGGCGCGTGGCGTCGGTGATCGGGGCGATGTCGCCGTACCCCGTGGTCGACAGCGTGACGGTCGAGTAGTACAGGGCGTCGATGAACGAGACCCCGTTGTCCTGGCCGAAGTCGGCGTATCCCGCGCGCTCGGAGTAGACGAGCAGCGTCGTGGCGACGACGATCCCCAACGCGATGGCGATCCGGACCCCGAGCGAGCGCGAGGCGCTGAGCCGGCGACTCGGGAAGACCACGCGCGTCTCGCCGCGCGTCTCCTCGTCGAACAGGTGCCCCAGTTCAGCCACGGGGGAAATCTACGCCGTCGCCGCCGCCCGCGTGCCTCGTACGGCCGGGCGGCGCCGCCCACTACAGCGGGGCTGACCCGCTGCGCCCGTGCTGGGCGGCGATCCGCCGCGCGATGTAGGGCGAGAACCATCCGTTGTTGGCCATCTGGAAATCCCGGTCGCGCCAGTCGTCCCCGGTGACCCGACCGCGGCATCTCGGCGCCCCGCACACGCAGTCGAACTCGTCGTACGGGCTCGCATCGCAGGTCCCGTAGTCGAAGGTCAGCTCCTCCCCCACGGCCACGTCGTACCGGGCGACCAGCACCGCCTCGCCGAGCAGCCCGCACGTGGGGTCGCACGAGTGGTTGATCAGGTCCCCGTCCTCGACCTCGGGCGCGGCGAGCAGGTACAGGTCGTCGGCGATCTGGATGGAGCGCGAGACGCGCGGCCCATCGAAGTCGGGAAGCTGGCTGCCCGTGACCACGTAGCCCCCGAACGCAGCGACGACCTCCCCGACGTGGATCGCCTCGAGGGCGAACGATCCGTGCCCGTGCTCACCCACGTCGCGCACGACAGCCTTCGGCGTGAGCCAGCTGTGCAGCATCGAACCTCCTGGGGAGCGGGTCGCGAGGTGTGGGGGCGACAATGGTTCCATGACTGAGCAGCCCGACGAAAACGCTGGTCCCGACGGCAGCCTCGGCCAGGTCGTCATCGTCGGTCCCGACGGCCAGCCGATCGCGACCGCGGAGGAGTCCAACGAGCCGTCGGTCGCCGACCTGATCGAGCAGCCCGCGAAGGTGATGCGGGTCGGGAGCATGATCAAGCAGCTGCTCGAGGAGGTCCGCTCCGCACCGCTGGACGACGCCTCACGTGCCCGGTTGCGCGACATCCACCAGCGCTCGATCGTCGAGCTGGAGTCGGGCCTGGCGCCCGAGCTCGTCGAGGAGCTCGACCGCCTGTCGCTCCCGTTCAGCTCGGAGTCCATCCCGACCGACGCCGAGCTGCGGATCGCCCAGGCCCAGCTCGTGGGCTGGCTCGAGGGCCTGTTCCACGGGATCCAGACCGCCCTGTTCGCCCAGCAGATGGCCGCACGCGCGCAGTTCGAGCAGATGCGTCGGGCGGCGATCACCGCCGAACCCGAGCAGATCCCCACGCCGGGCCCCGACGGGCATCGCCGCGGTGGCACGGGCGGGCCCTACCTGTAGGGGCCGCTCGGTATCCGCCCGTCGTGTCATCGATCAGGCAATCACACTGCTGGATCGATGACACACAAGGCCCGCGTAGGGGCAGGCGGTCGCCGACAGCGCCGTGGCGCTGGAGCTGCGACGCGTAGGCTGTGCGCTCGTGATCGACCTGCGCCTGCTCCGTGAGGATCCCGACCTGTTCCGCGCCTCCCAGTCGGCCCGCGGGGAGGACCCCGCACTGGTCGACGAGCTGCTCGCCGCCGACGAGTCCCGCCGCAGTGCCGGCACCCGCTTCGATGTCCTGCGCACCGAGCAGAAGGGCCTCGGCAAGCAGGTCGCGAAGGCCTCGGCCGAGGACCGGCCCGGCCTGCTTGCGCGCGCCAAGGACCTCGCCGATTCGGTCAGGGCCGCCGAGGCGGAACGGGCGGAGGCCACCGCCCGCGCCGAGGCACTCGTGCTGGCGATCTCCAACCTCGTCCACCCGGACTCCCCCCGTGGCGGCGAGGAGGACTTCACGGTCCTCGAGGAGCGCGGCAGCATCCGGGACTTCGCCGCCGAGGGCATCACGGTCCGCGACCACCTCGAGCTCGGTGAAGCCCTCCGGGCGATCGACGTGGAGCGCGGCGCGAAGGTGTCCGGGTCCCGGTTCTACTACCTCACCGGCATCGGGGCGCTGCTCGAGCTCGCCCTGATCAACCTCGCGATGGCGCAGGCCACGGCCAACGGGCTCACGCCGATCATCCCGCCAGCGCTGGTGAAGCCGGCGGCGATGGAGGGCACCGGGTTCCTCGGCCAGGCGGCCGAGAACGTCTACCGCCTCGAGGCCGACGACCTGTACCTCGTCGGCACCGCGGAGGTGCCGCTCGCGGCCTACCACTCCGACGAGATCCTGCCCGCCGACTCGCTGCCGCGGCGCTTCGCCGGCTACTCGCCCTGCTTCCGACGCGAGGCCGGGTCATACGGCAAGGACACCCGGGGCATCTTCCGCGTGCACTGGTTCGACAAGGTGGAGATGTTCTCGTTCACCGCACCCGAGGACGCCGAGGCCGAGCACGCCCGCCTCCTCGAGTTCGAGAAGCAGTTCCTCGACAGCCTCGAGCTGCCCTACCGCGTGATCGACGTCGCCACCGGTGACCTCGGCGCCAGCGCGACCCGCAAGTTCGACTGCGAGGCCTGGATCCCCTCGCAGGGCCGCTACCGCGAGCTGACGTCGGCCTCGAACTGCACGACGTTCCAGGCCCGTCGGCTGCGCGTGCGCGAGCGGGCCGCCGACGGGACCATCCGTCCGCTGGCCACGCTGAACGGGACCCTCGTGGCGATCCCGCGCACGATCATCGCGATCCTGGAGAACCACCAGCAGGCCGACGGATCGGTGCACGTGCCGGTCGCGCTCCAGCCGTACCTCGGGGGACGCACCACGCTCGAACCCCCGGCCTGACCTCGGCTGAGCCCCGGCCCGACGACAGCTGAGCCTCGTTGCCGGGAGCGCGACCGAACCCGGCGTGGAAGGATCGCATCATGGCCGACAGCCCGCACCGGACCCTCAGGCCGAGCCCGGAGGAGGACCTGCCCGGCGACGGGGAGATCCTCCCCGATGACATCGGGGTGCGGGCGGGCGGTCACGTCGAGGTGGACCTCGATGCCCCCATCCCCGTCCCCGACGGCATCGCGATGGTGGGCTCCGACCTGGACGGGACGTTGCTGTCCCCGACCCTCGAGGTCGGGGCTCGCGCCCTCGCGGCGATCCCACGGCTCGGGGCCGCGGGCGTCGAGTTCGTCTACGTGACAGGTCGCCCGCCGCGCTGGCTGCGCCCGATCATGGGCCAGACGGGTCATGCGGGGATGGCCGTCTGCGCCAACGGGGCCCTGGTCGTCGACCTCGCCGAGGAGCGCCTGGTGCGCAGCACCGCCATGGAGCAGGACCTGGCAGCCGCAGTGGCGTTGCGCCTGAGGGAGCTCGTCCCCGGGATCACCTTCGCCCTCGAGCGCCTCATCGAGGGCGCGGACCAGGCACGCGACCTCGATCGGCTCACGGTGGTCGGCTTCGAGCCTGCGTACGACCCGCCGTGGGCGCGCATGCCCGGCGTGGAGAGCGGCGACGTCCTCGACCTGATCATGCGCGGCGAGCCGGTCAAGCTCCTGGCCGCCCCCGCGTCGGGCACGGGCCACGACTCCGACTCCCTGCTCGCGCTGGCCGAGGCGGAGTTCGCCGGCGCGCTGCACATCACCCACTCGGGGACCAGGGACGTCCTGATCGAGATCATGTCCGGCGAGATCGACAAGGGGGTCGGCTTCCTCGAGGTGGCAGCACTTCGTGGGATCGACGTGGACCGGACGGCCGCGGTCGGGGACATGCCCAACGACATCGCGCTGATCCGTGCCGCCGGCACCGGGTACGCCGTCGCCAACGCCCACCCGTCAGCCCGCGAGGCCGCCGACCACGTGATCCCGAGCAATGCCGACGACGGCGTCGGGCGGTTGCTGGAGGCGATCCTGGCGGTGCAGCGATGACCGTCGCGCCCACGCCCTCCCGCCGTCGCGCGCTCGACCGCCTCGGCCCGGCCGGTCCGCCCCTGATCCTGCTGGCGGCCATGTGGATCCTGGAGACCCTCGACGTCCTGCTGCGCGGGCGCCTGGACGGCGGCGGGATCCAGCCCCGGGAGTCCGACGGGCTCATCGGGATCCCGCTCGCGCCGCTGCTGCACGGCGGGTATGCGCACCTGCTGTCCAACACCATCCCGCTGCTGGTCCTCGGGACCCTCGTCGCCGCCAGCGGGAGGGGCGTCTTCTGGAGGGTCACGGCCGTCGTCGCGCTGCTCGGGGGGCTGGGGACATGGCTGATCGCCCCCGCCGACACGGTGACCATCGGGGCCAGCGGCCTCGTGTTCGGCTACCTCGGGTACCTGCTGGTCGCGGGCATCCGCACCAGGCACTGGCGCGACCTGCTGATCGGCGCCGCCGTCCTCGTCGTCTACGGGACGCTCCTGCTCGGCGCGCTGCCCTGGGCGGTCGCGTCGAACGTCTCCTGGCAGGCGCACCTCACCGGGGCCATCGCGGGCGGCCTGGCCGCATGGTGGTTCGCGCCCCGCCCGGTGGCGCGGACGCGCCCCTGACCCCGCTGCTCACCCGGGTCGGTCAGTCCATCGACTCCCGGAACGGGTGGGCGGGGTAGGTGCCCAGGATGCTGACCTCGTGGGAGAAGAACTCCAGCTCCTCGAGGGCGAACGCCAGCCCGCGGTCGGCCGGATGGCCGTCCACGTCGGCGTAGAACTGCGTTGCCGAGAAGTGGCCGTCGAGCATGTAGCTCTCCAGCTTGGTCATGTTGACCCCATTGGTCGCGAACCCGCCGAGCGCCTTGAACAGCGCAGCCGGCACGTTGCGCACGCGGAACACCAGGGTCGTGATCAGGGGCTCGTCACCGGGCTCGATGTCCTCGGGCTCGCGGGCGAGGACGAGGAACCGCGTCGTGTTGTGGTCGGCGTCCTCGATGTTCTCGGCGAGGATCTCCAGGCCGTAGGTGCGGGCAGCCAGGGCGGATGCGATCGCGGCCCGCGAGACGTCGGCGACCTCGGCGACCTCACGCGCGGAGCCCGCGGTGTCGGCCGCGACGATCGGGGTCAGGCCCAGCCGGCGGACCGCGTCGCGGCACTGGCCAAGCGCCATCACGTGGCTCTCCACGGTGCGCAGGTCCTCGATCCGGGCGCCGGGCACGCCGAGCAGCTGGTGGCGGATCGGCAGGAAGTGCTCACCGACGATCGCCAGGCCCGCGACCGGCAGCAGGTGGTAGATGTCCGAGACCCGACCGGCCAAGCGAGTTCTCGATCGGGATCATCGCCAGGGGCGCGCTGCCGTCGGCGACGGCCGCGAAGACGTCCTCGAAGGTGGGGCACGGAAGCGGCGTCGCGCTCGGGTACACCTCGTTGATGGCGATGTGCGAGTTCGCGCCCATCTCGCCCTGGAAGGCCACGACGGTCACTGTCCACTCCCCACTGCTGCATCGATCGCCTGCTGCTCCTCGGCGGTCAGGCTACCGTCGGGGATCCCGGCCGAGATCGTCCGCACGTACGTGCGCACATCGGCCTTGCCCGACAGGGTCGTCAGGACCAGGCCCGATCGGGTGTCATCGAGAAGGGCCACGCTGTACGAGAGCCGGCCGCCGACGTCGGCGAACGCGTCGTAGCGCACCAGCGCGACGTGGCGCAGGGCGGTCGGATCCCGCGGGACGTGGGTGTCCGCGGCGTCGGCGCGCGCGGCGAGATCCTCCACCTGGGCGCGCAGGGCGGCGACCTCGGACAGCAGTCCCGCGGACTGCGCCCCGAGGCCCTCGACGGGGGCGATGTCCGGTCGGCGGGCCCATCGCCGGTTCGCGATCGTCGCCAGCACGATCCCGACGCTCGCCAGGGCGAGGGCGGCCAGCGCCACTGCGAAGCTCACGGCCGGGGGCATGAACCGACAGGGTAGTCGCCCTGCGGCCCGGGGCAGAAAAGGGTTCGGACGCCACCGACGGGGGATGCAGTGACGTCCGAACTGGTTGAATGCTACGCCATCAGCGGATCGTCAACAACCGGCCGAGCGCAGGTACTGCGTGAATCCCGTCACATGATCGCGGTCCTTCCCGCCCGATCCCGGCATCACAGGAGAACCCTCACGAATCACACAGTTCGGCCACTGCCCCCCGGTGCCCCCGCCCCCGCGCCCCACCGTCGCCCCCGCGCGCCGCACCGTCGCCCCCGCGCCCCGCGCTCGCGCCCCCGCGCCTCCCGCGTCTCGGTGCCCACCGCCCTCCACCGTGGATCCGTCCGCTATTGGGTGGACCGATCTCGGATCCGTCCGCCCAAGCGAGCACGAACGCGCCGAGAAACGGACGAGTCGGCGGGCGGGATGGACGGCCGCGGGCGGCGGCGGGCTGGACGGCCGCGGGCGGGGCGGGGCGGCGGGCGGGATGGACGGACGGGGTCGGGGCGGCGGGGCGGGGCGGAGGGTCGCGGGCGGGGCGGGGGGCCGGGGAGCTCTACGACGGCTCCCGGACGGCTCTCGATACGTCGCCCGGGCGGTTGGTGATGACCGCTGCCACTCCGAGCTCGCGGCACAGCGCCACGTCCTCGGGCTCGTCGACGGTCCAGACGTAGAGCTGGCCGCCGAGGCGACGCACGCGCGCGGCGTAGCTGGGATGCGCCCGGAGGATGGCGATGTCCGGTCCGGCGATCGTGGCACCGAACGGCAGGTCGCCGGCGCGCATCCGCAGCGGGACGCGGTCCATCAGGAACACCCGCGGCACGCCGGGGGCCAGGGTCCGGAACCGACGGACGGCCTGGGCGGAGAACGACATCACCCGGACCGGGTGCGGGCCCTCGCGCGCCGGGTTCGCCAGGCCGAACCGGCGCAGCTGCGCCACGACGGCCTGCTCGACCCAGCCGGCGTAACGGGTCGGGTGCTTGGTCTCGATCGCCAGGAGTATGGGCCGCGGGCTGCTGGTGACCAGCTCGAGCAGGGTGGGCAGGGTGAGGATCCCGCCCGACGGGTCGGAGAGCACGTCCTCCCCGGGCCAGGACTCGAGGCGTCGGTCAGCCAACCGTCGCTCGCGCATCGGCCGCCGGGCAGGGCGCGGTCCCTCCTGCTGCGTCCAGGACTCGAAGTCATGGCGCCGCAGGTCGGCGAGGGTCTTGGTGGAGACCACGCCCCAGCCGTCGCTCGTCCTGTCGATCCGTCGATCGTGCACGAGCACGAGGTGGCCGTCGGCGGTGAGGCGCACGTCGCACTCCAGCCCGTCGGCGCCCTGCTCGATGGCCAGCTCGTAGGCAGCCAGGGTGTGCTCCGCGCGCAGGGCACTGGCGCCCCGGTGGGCGATCACCAGGGGATGGCCGGACACGGGCCCCAGCATGCACGTTGCCCCGCCCCGCCGCGCGCTGTGCAGCGCGATCGAAGCCGTCAGGTCGGACCGGTGGACCCAGTGGGGTCGGCGTCGACGGGCTGGGCCCCGGAGGCGAGGAGCACCTCGTGGAGCAGCACCCCCGGGTTGAGCGAACCATCGGGATCGACCGTGGACTTGATCCGGCGCATCCAGTCGATCTGCTCCTCGGACCGGGCCAGGTGCAGGTGCGCGGCCTTCATCCGGCCGATGCCGTGCTCTGCGCTGATGCTTCCACCGAGGGCCGCCACCGCCTCGAGGATCCGATCCGCGACGTCGTCCTCCGCACCCACCAGCTGCACATGCAGGTTGCCGTCGAGGGCGTGGCCGAAGAACCCCACCCAGGGAAGGGCGTCGCCGCCTGGGTCAGGGGAACCCCTCCCGGTGTTGCGACCACCTCCCGCGACCTGCTCGCGCCCGGCCTGCGCCACCACGGCGCGGACCCCAGCCACCGCCGCATCCAGGTCGCGCAGGCGGAGGCTCACGTCGAGCTTCACCAGCCCCCCGAGGTCCGCTGGCCCCGACGGCCCCGACACCCCCGGCAGGTTCGAGTAGATCTCGGTCTGGCGCTCGCGCAACGCCCACAGCCGCTGTCGCTGAGCGGGGTCTGTGGCCACGGCAACCACTCGTTCGGAGACCTCCCCGAAGCTCTCCGCGGTGCCGCCGTCGGCCACCTCGAGGAGCAGCAACCAGCCAGAGCCGGGCGGCAACGGGTCGGGCTGGCCGAGCACGGACGCGGCACGCGACACTCCTTCGGCATCGACGACCTCCGCTGCGAGCAGCGTCGGCTCGCCCCGCCTGGACCAGCCGGGCGCACCGGACCGCCTCCGCCAGGTCAGGGACCGCCAGCAGCGCGACCGAGGACTCCCTCGGCCGCGGATGCAGGGCGACCTCGACCTCCGTGACGACCCCGAGCGTCCCCTCGCTGCCGACGATCAACGTCGTCAGGTCATAGCCGCAGTTGTCCTTGCGCGGGCGGTTGACCGTGCGCACGACCCGACCGTCGGCGAGCACAGCCGTCAGCCCGCGAACCTGCTCGCGCATCATGCCGTAGGCGCAGACACCCAGCCCGCCGGCGTTGGTGGCGACCATCCCTCCGACGGTGGCGGAGTCCCGGGCGGCGAGATCGACACCGAAGTGCAGGTCCGCGGCCCGGGCAAGCGCGGCAAGGGCGGAGGCCGTGACACCCGCGCCGACCACCACCGTCCGCTCCAGATGGTCCACCGGCTCCACCCGGTCCAGCCCAGTGGTGAGCAGGAGAAGGGCCGGCCGATCAGGAACCGAGCCACCGACGAGTCCCGTGTTCCCACCCTGGACCTGCACGGCGACCCCCGACGACCGCGCCGCCACGAGGACGGCGGCGACCTGCTCGGTCGTGTTCGGCCGGACCGCCCCGACGGCCGGGCCGCTCCAGCGCCCTGTCCAGTCGATGCAGTGCCCCGCGAGGACGTCCGGGTCGGTCGTCAGGGGGATCCCGTGCGCCGACAGGGCCTCGACCAGCGCGGGCGGCAGGCCAACGTGGGCCTGCCCCCCGTCGACAGGACCGGGGCCGGGCCGACAGGTCCTCTCCGTCGGATGGTGCGACGTGCTCACGGGGAGATCCTGCCCACGCCGCGCGGAGGGCCTTCGGGGACGGCCAGCAGCGTCATGACGCAAGCGTACGAGTGGTCCCCCTCGCAACGACGTCCATGGCAATCGCTGGCGAGTGGCCGCAGCGGCGTCGCGACCACACCCAGCGGGGTGCGGTGCACCCCCGCAGGCCCGCGTGGAAGCACCCGCGCAGGCCCCCGCCGAACACGCCCGGAAGGACTCCCGGCCGGGTCGGCGCCACCGCGCGTCGGCTGCGCCGTGCTGTCAGGATGGCAGGCATGCACGGCGGGACTCGTCGTGCTGTCGAACGAGGAGGAGCCCTTCAATGCCCATCGCGTCACGTGAGGTCTATGAGGAGATGCTGGACAAGGCCAAGGCAGGCGGATTCGCCTACCCGGCCGTGAACTGCACCTCATCGCAGACGATCATCGCCACCATGCGCGGCTTCGCCGAGGCGGAGTGCGACGGCATCGTGCAGTTCTCGACCGGTGGTGCGGAGTTCGCGTCCGGCCAGTACGCGAAGAACATGGTCGCCGGGGCCGTTGCCCTCGCCGAGTTCGCACACTCGATCGCCGACCAGTACCCCACCAACATCGCGCTGCACACCGACCACTGCCCCGAGAACAACCTCGACGCCTACATGCGCCCGCTGCTGGTCCTGGGCGCCGAGCGCGTCAAGGCGGGCAAGAAGCCGCTGTTCAACTCCCACATGTGGGACGGCTCGGCCATCGAGCTCAGCCGCAACATCGACATCGCCGATGAGCTGCTCGACATGTCGATCGCCGCCAACACGATCATGGAGATCGAGATCGGCGCCGTGGGCGGCGAGGAGGACGGCGTCGAGGCCAGTCACGACGCCCACCTGTTCTCCACCCCGGAGGACGTCGAGGCGATGATCACCAAGCTCGGCCTGACCGAGCGCGCCCGCTACCTCGTCGCCGCCACGTTCGGCAACGTTCACGGCGTGTACAAGCCGGGCAACGTGGTCCTCACCCCGTCGATCCTGCGCACGCTTCAGGACAAGGTCATCGAGATGCGCGGACTGGAGCCCGGCTCCAAGCCGCTGGACCTGGTCTTCCACGGTGGGTCGGGCTCGCTGCTCAGTGAGATCCACGAGTCCCTGGACTACGGCGTCGTCAAGATGAACATCGACACCGACACCCAGTACGCCTTCACCCGTCCGATCGTGGACCACATGTTCAAGAACTACGACGGCGTGCTCAAGGTCGAGGGCGAGGTCGGCAACAAGAAGGTCTACGACCCGCGCTCGTACGGCAAGTCCGCCGAGGCCGGCATGGCCGCCCGCGTGGTGAAGGCCTGCGAGGACCTCCGCGCCACCGGCACCAAGCTGTAACCAGCCGGCGCCACGGGCGCACGGAGACGCGGCGCTCCCTCCACAGGGGGCGCCGCGTTCGCGTGCTCCCGTCCCCTTGCCTGAGTCACCGATCCTGCAACAAGAGTGCTCGGTCGATGACACGAGGACGGCGCGCTCGTCGCCCTGTGGATGGCCGTTCGGCGCATTCGGGTTCCGCCGCAAGAATCGCGCCATGGGTCCCCGGCTCACACCAGCGGCACGCGGCCTCCTGCTGGAACAGCGGGGGCTCATCGCCGACTGGCAGTCGGCAGGAGTCGGCCTGTCCCGTCGGACCCTCCTGCGCGCCACCGGGAATGGGTGGGAGCAGCACGGACTGCGCGTCTTCAGCGACCGTGGCGGGGATCTCACCGCCGCCCAACTGCGAATGGCCGGCCTCCTGGAGGCCGGTCCTGGTGCCCTGCTCACCGGGTGCAGCGCCCTGACCGAGTCCGGGTGGTCGGGTGCCGGCGACCACGTGGATGTCCTGGTCCCGCGCAGTTCGCGGGGCCTGCGCCGGACGCGGCTGCAGTGGCTGCGACTGCACCTGCGCGAGGAGCTTCCCGAGCGCAGGGGAGTACCGGCACGGGCACCCGGCGCGACCGCGGCAGTCGACGCGTGCACGTGGGCCAGGACCTCGCGCGAAGTCCTGCTGATCGTCGTCAGCTCGGCGCAGCAGGGCCTGACCTCAGCCCGAGGTCTGCACCGCGAGGTCAACGGGCGCCGGCGGCTGCCCCATCGCAGGTGGATCGAGGAGGCTCTGCGCGCCCTGACGGACGGCGCGCAGAGCACCCACGAGGCCGACTTCCTGCGCGAATGCCGGCGTCGCGGGCTGCCCAAGCCCCGGATGCAGACAGGCCGGATCGATGCTCTCGGGGGCCGGCGCCGGACCGATGCCGAGTTCCACCTGCCTGATGGCCGCCTTCTGATCGTGGAGATCGACGGCGTGGGACACCTCACGGTCGACTCGTGGCACGCGGACCTCGCCCGGCACAACGCGCTCACTGCCTCGACCGGCGCGCTCACCCTGCGCGTCACCGGATGGGAGATCCGCAATGACCCCTGCCGATTCTTCGATCTCCTGACCCCCTTGGTGCTCGGCGACGGCCGCTATGTCATCGATCCAGCAATCCAACTGCGTGATCGATGACAGAGCGCGTCGGTGGCACGATCGCGGCGGTAGTGTGTGGAGGCACCACCGCCGCGGGGGTGCGGGTTCCGTGCGCCCGGACGGCGCGCGCCTATGGGTGGAGGCACCTATGCCGGCGATCGTGATCGTGGGCGCCCAGTGGGGCGACGAGGGCAAGGGCAAGGCGACCGACCTCCTCGGTGGCCGCGCCGACTACGTGGTGCGCTACCAGGGCGGGAACAACGCCGGTCACACGGTCGTGATCGGCGACGCGAAGTTCGCGCTGCACCTGCTGCCCAGCGGGATCCTCTCGCCCAGCTGCGTGCCGGTCATCGGCAATGGCGTCGTGGTCGACCTCGAGGTGCTGTTCCACGAGATGGACGGCCTCATCGCCCGTGGCGTCGACCCCTCGCGCCTGGTCATCAGCGCCAACGCCCACATCATCACGCCCTACAACGTCACCCTGGACAGAGTCACAGAGCGATTCCTGGGCAAGGCGAAGATCGGGACCACGGGCCGCGGCATCGGACCGACCTACGGCGACAAGATGGCGCGGGTCGGCGTGCGCATCCAGGACCTCATGGACCCCTCGATCCTGCACCGCAAGGTGGAGGGCGCCCTGGTGAACAAGAACCAGGCCCTGGTCAAGGTGTTCAACCGCCGGGCCGTCGAGGTCGACCAGACCGTCGAGCACCTGCTGTCCTACGCCGAGCGGCTCCGACCGCACGTCGTGGACACCGCCCTGCTGCTCAACGACGCCCTGGACCGCGGCGAGATGATCGTGCTCGAGGGCGGGCAGGGAACCCTGCTGGACGTCGACCACGGCACCTACCCCTACGTCACCTCGTCGAACCCCACCGCCGGAGGCGCGTGCACAGGATCCGGCATCGGCCCGACGCGGATCGACCGCGTGCTCGGCATCCTCAAGGCGTACACGACGCGCGTGGGCGAGGGGCCCTTCCCCACCGAGCTGTTCGACGGCGACGGCGAGAAGCTGCGCACGATCGGCGGTGAGGTCGGCGTCACCACCGGGCGCAACCGGCGCTGCGGCTGGTTCGACGCCCCCATCGCCCGCTACGCCACACGGGTGAACGGCATGACCGACTACTTCCTGACCAAGCTCGACGTGCTCAGCGCCTTCGACGAGATCCCGGTGTGCGTCGGCTACGACGTGGACGGCACGCGCGTGGACGAGGTGCCCACGACGCAGACCGAGTTCCACCACGCCACCCCCCTCTACGAGGTGCTTCCGGGCTGGGGGACCGACATCTCCGAGGCCCGCGAGTTCGCCGACCTGCCGGCCAACTGCCAGTCCTACGTGCGGTTCCTGGAGGAGCAGTCGGGGTGCCGGGTGTCGGCCATTGGGGTGGGACCTGACCGTGATGCGACGTTGGTGCTCAACGACCTGCTGAACTGAGCCGATAACGGGGGCATGCGCACTGCTCGCCTCGTCACGCACGTCCTCGTCGCCGGCACCCTGGTCCTCGCCGCCGCAACTCCCGCCCTGGCTCAGGGCATGCCCCGGGCCGCCGGGAGCCCTGGCACGGTGACAGTCCCCGGCGTGGTGTCGGCCAGCGGGCAGCAGGTCTCGCTGTCCAGCGGCGCGGCTTTCGCCCCCGGGTCGAGGGTCGCGCGGTTCAAGACCGTCAACGCCTGCACGCGCGACTACTACATGATCCGCTCCTGGATGGAGAACTTCGAGGCCGCCGGCGGTGGCACGCTCACGCTCGCACCGGGCACCTACCGGATCCCGAGCACCATCTACGTCCCGTCGAACACCACCATCGCGCTGTCCGCGGGCACGACCCTGGTCAAGACCAACCGGACCTGCACGAAGAAGTTCAAGGCCGCGTCGTCGATGTTCATGCTGGTGCCCCCGTCGCTGGGCAAGCGCCGCGGCGCGGTCGGCGGGTACGGCGGGGCGTCCAACATCGCGATCGTGGGTGCGGGTGGGGGCCAGTCCGTGATCGACCTCGCGGGCATCCGCAACTCCCTGGGGATCATCGCCGGGCACAACCAGGGCGTCCGGATCGAGGGGATCCGCTTCACGAACATGAACAACAACCACTTCATCGAGATGGACGCCAACGCCAACTCGGTGATCCGGGGCAACGAGTTCCTGGGCGCCACCGGCAACACCCGCATGTCCGCGGAGGCCGTCAACCTCGACACCCCCGACGCGATGACCGACGGGTTCGGCTCGATCTGGAGCAACCTGGACCGCACCGCGAACCTCAACGTCCTCGTCGAGGGCAACGTGTTCGCCAACATGGTCAGGGGCGTGGGCACGCACAACTTCTCCGGGGGGCAGTACCACACGGGGATCGCCGTCGTGGGCAACACGTTCACCGGGATGCGCAACGACGCCATCCGGGTCATGAACTGGCGGGACTCGGCGATCATCGGCAACACGTTCGACGGCGTCTGGTGCCCGAGCCACGGCAACGACTGCCGCGGGATCCTGGCCAGCGGTGCGGAGAACCTGACGGTGCGCGACAACGTCTTCGCGAACATGGCCCGCGCGATGCAGTTCATGCCGTGGGCGAACGCCGGGAAGGCCGCCGCCTACGGCGTGACCTACAACGCCCTGACCGACAACAACCTGCTCGACCTGGCCTCGAACATCGCCGGTCCGGGGCTGCAACGTCCCGAGGCGATCATCAACCCCGAGTTCCGGGTGTTCTGGCCCGCCGGCCTCGTGCGGTTCTCCGGCTTCTGATCCGTCCCGATGCCCGGGGCGGGATGCCCCGCACGCCGGTACCGTGGCGCCCATGACGCACCTGTTCTCGCCCCTTGACCTGCGCGGCACCCACCTGCGCAACCGGATCATGGTCTCCCCGATGTGCCAGTACTCGGTGGAGGACGAGAGCGGCGTCCCCACGCCCTGGCACCTGGTCCACCTCGGGGGCCTGGCCCGCGGCGGGGCCGCGCTGGTGATGGCCGAGGCCACCTCGGTGGTGCCCGAGGGGCGGATCAGCCCGCAGGACACGGGACTGTGGTCCGACGAGCAGATGCGCGCGTGGGAGCCGATCGTCGCGTTCATCCACGGCCAGGGGGCGCTCGCCGGGATCCAGCTGGCGCACGCGGGGAACAAGGCCTCGACCTACCGGCCGTGGAGCGGACGCGGCAGCGTGCCGCTGGCCGAGGGCGGCTGGCCGACGGTCGGCCCGAGCAGCACGGGCTACCCGGGCTACGCACCCCCACGCGCCCTGTCGACCGACGAGCTCCCCGGCGTCGTGAGTGCCTTTGTGGCGGCCGCCAACCGCGCCCTGTCCGCGGGATTCGACACCATCGAGGTGCATGCGGCGCACGGCTACCTGCTGCACCAGTTCCTCTCCCCGCTGTCCAACGACCGGACCGACGAGTACGGCGGCGACCTGGCCGGCCGCGCCAGGCTCCTGCTCGAGGTCGTCACCGCGGTGCGGGCGGCCTGGCCGGAGGACCGGGCGCTGCTCGTCAGGATCAGTGCGACCGACTGGGTCACCGGCGGGCACGCCCTCGACGACAGCGTCATCGTGGCCGACTGGCTGCGCGGCCTCGGCGTGGACCTCATCGACGTCTCCAGCGGCGGCGTGAGCCCGCAGCAGGACATCACGCCCGGACCGGGTTACCAGGTGGAGATGGCGGCACGGATCCGACACGAGGCCGGGATCCCCACCGCCGCGGTCGGGATGATCACCGACCCCGCGCAGGCCGAGGCGATCCTGGCCGACGGCGCTGCGGACGTGGTCGCGCTGGCGCGGGTGCTCCTGCGCGATCCGCAGTGGCCGCTGCGCGCCGCCCACGAGCTCGGCGCCGAGGCCCCGTGGCCCCCGCAGCTGCTGCGCGGCCGGTTCACCTGACCCCCGGCTCCGGACCCCGCGCAGCTCCGCGGGCCGATCGGGTCCTCCGACCGCGCCCACTCCCGCGATGCGGCCGCATGGCCCGGACCGCCCGGGACCTGTGTCCGCGAACCGTCCGGACCTACGTCCTGACCTCCGCCGTGGGGCCTCACCCGTGTGCAGAGCCCCACTCCCGAGGAGGTAGGTTCGGCCACGACCGCTTCGGCGAGAGGAAGAGTCGTGCGCATCGGTGTGCCCAAGGAGTCCAAGCCCGGTGAACGTCGGGTAGCCGCCACCCCCAAGACCGTCGAGCAGATCATCAAGCTCGGGTATGACGTGTCCATCGAGTCCGGCGCCGGCGTCGGCGCCTCCTTCGACGACGCCGCATACCGCGCAGCGGGTGCTGACATCGCCGGCGGCGAGGTGTGGACGTCCGAGATCATCCTGAAGATCAACGCCCCCTCGTCCGACGAGGTGCAGCGACTGCAGGGCGGGCAGACGCTGGTCTGCCTGCTGGCCCCGGCCCTGGATCCCGACCTCGTCAGCGCGCTGTCGGCGCGCGGCGTCACCGCCCTGGCCATGGACGCCGTCCCGCGCATCTCGCGGGCGCAGTCCCTGGACGTGCTGAGCTCGATGGCGAACATCGGCGGCTACCGCGCGGTCATCGAGGCTGCCAACGAGTTCGGGTCGTTCTTCACCGGACAGGTCACGGCCGCCGGCAAGGTCCCCCCGGCCAAGGTGCTCGTGGTCGGCGCCGGAGTCGCCGGACTCGCCGCGATCGGCACCGCGAGCAGCCTTGGTGCGATCGTGCGCGCCTTCGATGCCCGTTCCGAGGTCGGCGAGCAGGTCGAGTCGATGGGCGCGGAGTTCCTGCGCATCGACGTCGAGGACACCGGACCCAGCGCCACCGGCTACGCCAAGGAGATGGGCGAGGACTTCAACCGCAAGGCCGCTGAGCTCTACGCCGCGCAGGCCAAGGACGTCGACATCGTCATCACCACGGCCCTGATCCCCGGACGTCCCGCCCCGCGCCTGCTCACCGAGGAGATGGTCGCCTCGATGAAGCCGGGCAGCGTCGTGGTCGACATGGCCGCCTCCAACGGCGGCAACGTCGCCGGCAGCCGTCCCGACGAGCGCGTGGTCACCGAGAACGGCGTCGTCATCCTCGGCTACACCGACCTGCCCGGCCGGCTGCCCACCCAGGCCTCCCAGCTGTTCGGCACCAACCTGGTCAACCTGCTCAAGCTGATGACCCCGGAGAAGGACGGCCTGGCCGTCCTCGACCTCGACGACGTCGTCCAGCGCGGCATGACCGTGGTGAAGCAGGGCGAGGTCCTCTGGCCCCCGCCCGCCGTCCAGGTCTCGGCCGCCCCGGCCACAGCCGTGGCGATACCCCCCGAACCCGCGCCACCGAAGAAGAAGATGAGCGCCGGCACGAAGCTGGGGTGGATGGGCGTCGCAGCAGCCCTGTTCCTGCTGATGTCGGCCTACTCGCCCGAGCCCTTCCTCGGCCACTTCATGGTGTTCATGCTCTCGGTCGTCATCGGGTTCTACGTGATCGGCAACGTGCACCACGCGCTGCACACCCCGCTGATGTCGGTGACCAATGCCATCAGCGGCATCATCCTCGTCGGCGCGCTGCTCCAGGTGGGCCACGGCGAGGTCTGGGTGTCGGTCCTGGCCTTCATCGGGATCCTGGTGGCCAGCATCAACGTCTTCGGCGGGTTCACCGTCACGGGCCGGATGCTGCAGATGTTCAAGCGTGAGGATGCGGTCCGATGACAATCCCCTACAGCCTCACCCAGGGCGCGTACATCGTCGCCGGGCTGATGTTCATCCTGGCGCTCGCCGGGCTTTCCAAGCACGAGAGCGCCCCCATGGGCAACCGCTACGGCATCATCGGGATGTCCATCGCCCTCGTGATCACGATCGCCGCCGCCGTCCTCGGCGTCGAGGTGGCCAACGGGGCCGTCGAGACCGAAGGGACCGGCTGGTCCGGCCTCGGGCTGATCCTCGCGGCGATGGCCATCGGTGGGGCGATCGGGATCTGGCGGGCGCGCGTCGTCGAGATGACCGGCATGCCCGAGCTCATCGCGATGCTGCACAGCTTCGTCGGCCTGGCCGCCGTGCTGGTCGGGTGGAACAGCTCGTACGAGACCGACGTCCTGTACCCGAGCATCCACGACGTCGAGGTCTTCGTGGGCGTCTTCATCGGTGCGGTGACCTTCACCGGCTCGATCGTGGCCTACCTGAAGCTGTCGGCGAAGATCAAGTCCGCACCCCTGATGCTCCCGGCCCACAACGCGATCAACCTGGGCGTGATCGTCGCGTTCTTCGTGATGACCGCCGCGTACGTGGTCGTCCCCTCCGACGAGACGGTCCTGCGCCAGTCACTGCTCGGCGTGATGACCCTGCTCGCGCTGTTCCTCGGATGGCACCTCGTGGCCTCGATCGGCGGCGGCGACATGCCGGTCGTCGTGTCCATGCTGAACAGCTACTCCGGCTGGGCCGCCGCTGCGGCGGGCTTCCTGCTCAACAACGACCTGCTGATCATCACCGGTGCGCTCGTCGGGTCGTCCGGTGCCTACCTGTCCTACATCATGTGCCGGGCGATGAACCGCTCGTTCATCTCCGTGATCGCCGGAGGCTTCGGCGTCGAGGCGGGCACGGTGGCCTCCGACGTCGACTACGGCGAGCACCGCGAGATCACGGCCGAGGGGGCGGCGGACCTGCTCACCGAGGCGCACTCGGTCATCATCACGCCCGGGTACGGCATGGCCGTCGCCCAGGCCCAGTACCCGGTGGCCGAGCTCACCCGCAAGCTGCGCGAGCGCGGCATCGACGTCCGCTTCGGCATCCACCCGGTCGCCGGGCGCCTCCCCGGGCACATGAACGTCCTGCTCGCCGAGGCGAAGGTGCCCTACGACATCGTCCTGGAGATGGACGAGGTCAACCCGGACATGCCCTCCACCGACGTGGTGCTCGTGATCGGCGCCAACGACACCGTGAACCCCGCGGCGATCGACGAGCCGAGCAGCCCGATCGCGGGGATGCCCGTGCTCACCGTGTGGCAGGCCAAGGACGTCATCGTCTTCAAGCGCTCCATGGCCACCGGCTACGCGGGGGTGCAGAACCCGCTGTTCTTCAAGGAGAACACCCAGATGCTGTTCGGCGACGCCAAGGACCGGGTCGAGGACATCATCAAGGCGCTGCCGCAGTCCTAGCCGCCCCGCTCCACCCGCCGCCGTCCCCCGCCGCCCCCGCCTCGGGCCGACTCTGCTCCCCTGTGCCGATCCGCTTCCGTCAGGAAGCGCATCGGCAGAGGGGACGCGGATCTGATGGGACGCAGGGGTCCGCGGGACGGCAGCCCGCGGGAGGCGTGGTGCGCTCGCGCGGGGTACTAATATCGTGGATCACGCGCCGGCCGATCTAGGAGACCGCATGTCCGAGCCCACCCCCACCACGGATCCCGCAGCTGGCGCACGCGCGTACGAGCTCGACCGCGCACACGTCTTCCATTCGTGGTCAGCGCAATCACCGCTGGCCCCGCTGACCTTTGCGGGCGCCTCCGGCTCGTGGGTCTGGGACTACGAGGGCAACCGGTACCTGGACTTCTCCAGCCAGCTCGTCAACACCAACATCGGCCATCAGCACCCGAAGGTGATCGCCGCGATCCAGGAGCAGGCGGGCATCCTGGCGACCATCGCGCCCCAGCACGCCAACGCCGCTCGCAGCGAGGCCGCCCGGCTGATCGTCGAGCTGGCCCCGGAGAGCATGAACAAGGTGTTCTTCACCAACGGTGGCGCCGACGCCATCGAGAACGCCATCCGGATGGCCCGGCTGCACACCGGCCGTCGCAAGGTCCTGAGCTTCTACCGGTCGTACCACGGCAACACGGGCTCGGCGATCGTCGCGACCGGCGACCCGCGCCGCTGGCCCAACGAGTTCGCCGACGACCACGTGCACTTCTTCGGCCCCTACCTGTACCGCTCGCACTTCTGGGCGACGACCCCCGAGCAGGAGTCGCAGCGGGCGCTGGAGCACCTTGCCGACGTCATCCGGTTCGAGGGCCCGGGCACGATCGCGGCCATCCTGATGGAGACGGTCGTGGGCACCGCCGGCGTCCTCATCCCCCCGCCGGGCTACCTCGAGGGCGTCCGCGCGCTGTGCGACGAGCACGGGATCATGCTGATCCTCGACGAGGTCATGGCCGGGTTCGGTCGCACGGGCAGGTGGTTCGCGTTCGACCACTTCGACGTCCGCCCCGACCTGGTCACGTTCGCCAAGGGCTCGAACTCCGGCTACGTGCCCGTCGGCGGGGTGATCATCTCCGACGAGATCGCAGCGACGTTCGACAACCGCGTGTTCCCCGGCGGCCTGACCTACTCCGGACACCCGCTGGCCACGGCCTCGATCGTGGCCAGCATCAACGCGATGCGCGACGAGGGGATCGTCGAGAACGCCGCCCGGATCGGCACAGACGTCCTCGGCCCCGGCCTGGCCGACCTCGCCGCGAAGCACCCGGTGATCGGCGAGGTGCGCGGCCTGGGCGTCTTCTGGGCGCTCGACCTCGTGAGCAACCGGGAGACGCGCGCGATGCTGGCCCCCTACGGCGGGACGTCCGAGGCGATGACCGTGCTGGGTGCTGAGGCCCGCAAGCGCGGCCTGCTGCCGTTCACGAACTTCAACCGACTGCACGTCGTGCCCCCGTGCACCGTCACCGACGAGGAGGCCCGGACCGGCCTGGCGATCCTCGACGAGGTGTTCACCGAGGTCGACCGGTACTACGAGGGCTGAGCGGCCAACGCGCGCGGCACGCCCTACCCTGTGGGCCATGCCCACCGATGACATCGACGCTGCTGCCCGCGAGCTCGCCCAGGAGCGTGCGGCAGACCGCGCCCAGGCGGTCGCCCTGTTCAACCACGCCTGGAGCCTGCTCGACCTCCCGGAACGGACTCCTGCCGAGGACTTCGACCTGATCCACTGCACGCACGCCTCCCGCTGGCACTGGGGCCGCGCCGGCGGACCGCAGGAGTGGGCGATCGGCGAGTGGCAGTGCTCCCGGGCCTACGCGGTCCTCGGTCGACCCGAGCCCGCCACGGTCCACGCCCAGAGGTGCGTGGCCCTGTGCACCGAGTACGGGCTCGACGGCTACATCGTGGCCAGCGCGCACGAGGCCCTCGCGCGTGCGCACATGGTCGGCGGTGACCTCGGGGCCGCGCGCATCGAGCGGGACATCGCCGCCGACCTGGCCGCTCGCCTGGAGGACCTGGAGGATCGGGCCGTCGTGGAGGGCGACCTCGCCACGCTGTCCCTGTGATCAGAGCGTCGACGCTGCTCGCGCTCGGAGGCCCGCAGCGCGTGTGGTCCTGGTAGGAGGCCCGCAGCGCGTGTGGTCCGTGGTAGGAGGTCCGCAGCGCGTGTGGCCCTGTGCATCTGGCCATCCCCGGGCGCCCGCTCAGGGACGCCTCGATCAGCACCGGGCACCTCGACGGTAACCTGCGGGCGTGGACATCCTCGTGATCGGCTCCGGCGGACGTGAGCACGCCCTGGCCCTGGCCCTGGCCGCGGACCCGACCGTGGCCGCGCTCCACATCGCCCCGGGCAACGCCGGCACGGCCGAGGTGGGCACCAACCACGACGTGACGGCCACCGACCCGGCCGACGTGCTCCGCCTGGCCCGCGAGCTGACCGTGGACCTCGTGGTCATCGGCCCTGAGGCCCCGCTGGTCGCCGGCGTGGCCGACATCCTGCGCGAAGCCGGGTTCCCCACCTTCGGACCGTCCGCGGCCGCTGCGCAGATCGAGGGGTCGAAGGCCTTCGCCAAGCAGGTGATGGCCGAGGCGGGCGTCCCGACCGCGATGGCCCACGTGTGCACGACGGTCGAGGAGGTCGCCCATGCGCTCGACCAGTTCGGTGCGCCGTACGTGGTGAAGGACGACGGCCTGGCCGGAGGGAAGGGCGTGGTGGTCACCGACGATCGGGCGGCGGCCGTGGAGCACGGCGCCGCGTGCCTGGCCCGGCCCGGGGGCGCGGTCGTGGTGGAGGAGTTCCTCGACGGCCCGGAGGTCTCCCTGTTCGCGATCACGGACGGAACCACCGCGGTGCCGTTGCTGCCCGCGCAGGACTTCAAGCGGGTCGGCGAGGGCGACGCCGGGCCCAACACCGGGGGCATGGGCGCCTACGCGCCGCTGCCCTGGGCGCCTGACGGTCTCGTCGACGAGATCATGGAGCGGGTCATCGGGCCGACGATCGACCTCATGGCCGAGCGGGGCACGCCGTTCAGCGGCCTTCTGTACGCGGGCCTGGCCCTGACGTCGCGGGGACTGCGGGTCGTCGAGTTCAACGCCCGGTTCGGGGACCCGGAGACGCAGGTCGTCCTCGCCCTGCTCCGAACCCCGCTGGCCGGCCTGCTGAACGCCGCGGCACGCGGGGCGCTCGACGAGCTTGGGGACCTCCAGTGGCACCCGGGTTCGGCCGTGACGGTCGTGCTGGCGGCTCCGGGCTACCCCGAGGCCCCGACGACCGGCGGCGTGCTCACCGGGGTGCCCGCGGGTGCGGACGCCGAGTCCGGCTGGGATGCCGCGTGGGTGGTGCACTCGGGCACCGAGCGACGGGGCGGCGACCTCGTGGCCAGCGGGGGCCGCGTGTTGTGCGCCACAGGCCGGGCCGCTGACCTCGACGGGGCCCGCGAGCGCGCCTACGAGCTCCTCGAGGGGATCTCGCTGCCGGGCGGCCACTACCGGCGCGACATCGCCCAGGCCGCAGCGGAGGGCCGCATCCCCACCCCCTGACGGGCAGCCGCGCCGGCCCCCCGAACGCGACGACCCACTCGCTCACCTGGCGGGCCCTGCCCGTCCCCCCAACCCCGGACCCACTCGTAGCCCCCACAGTCAGTAACCTCACCGTCGATGTGGTCGATTGCCGGCCAGGCGTGACCGACGGGCCGCATCCTTGCCGTCGACTTGGTCGATGGATGGGGTCGTGACCAGCCCGTAGGCAACCAACTCGACGGCGAGGACAGTCAGCTTGGGTCGGCAACGGCCCGAGAACAGCCACATCGACGGCAAGGGTGACCACGACCCGGACCCGGCTCCCACCGTCGATGCACCGGCGTCCTTGAGCCGTGGTGGGCCGCCCTCGGCGCAGGGATGAGCGGCGCTGGGCCGCGCGTGTCCCACGGGGCGAGCCGAGGTGGGCCGTCGTGGGGCGTGCGGGACAATGGCGTGGTGACCCAGATCCCCAACGTCCTGGCCCAGCGCTACGCCTCAGCGGAGATGGTCGCCCTGTGGTCCCCCGAGCACAAGGTGCGCCTTGAGCGCGACCTGTGGATCGCCGTGCTGCGCGCGCAGGCAGACCTCGGCATCCCCGTGCCCGACGGCACGATTGAGGCCTACGAAGCCGTGCGCGACCATGTCGACCTCGCGTCCATCGCCGCCCGCGAGGCGGTGACCCGCCACGACGTCAAGGCGCGTATCGAGGAGTTCGCCGAGCTCGCCGGCGCGGAGCACATCCACAAGGGGATGACCAGCCGGGACCTGACCGAGAACGTCGAGCAGATGCAGGTGCGCCTCTCCCTGGAACTGGTGCGCGACCGGGTGGTCGCGACCCTGGCACGCCTCGGCGCGCTGGCCGCCCAGTACGCCGACCAGCCGCTGACCGGACGCAGCCACAACGTCGCCGCGCAGACCACCACCCTGGGCAAGAGGTTCGCATCGGCAGCCGAGGAGCTGCTCGTCGCGTATGCGCGGATCGAGGACCTCCTCGAGCGCTACCCGCTGCGAGGGATCAAGGGCCCGGTCGGCACCGCCCAGGACATGCTCGACCTCCTCGACGGCGACGCCGGGGCGCTGGCCGCGCTCGAGCAGCGGGTCGCCGCGCACCTGGGCTTCAGCGAGGTCCTGGACTCGGTCGGCCAGATCTACCCCCGGTCCCTGGACCACGACGTGCTCTCGTCCCTCGTCCAGGTTGCGGCGGGGCCGTCGAGCCTGGCCACGACGATCCGCCTCATGGCGGGCAACGAGCTGGTGACCGAGGGGTTCAAGGAGGGGCAGGTCGGCTCGTCGGCGATGCCGCACAAGATGAACTCCCGCTCCTGCGAGCGCGTCAACGGCCTGACGGTCATCCTGCGCGGGTACGCCTCGATGGCGGCCGAGCTCGCCGGTTCGCAGTGGAACGAGGGCGACGTCTTCTGCTCCGTGGTCCGCCGAGTCGCGCTGCCCGACGCCTTCTTCGCCATCGACGGGCTGTTCGAGACGTTCCTCACCGTCCTCGACGAGTTCGGCGCCTTCCCCGCGGTGATCGAGGCCGAGCTGCGGCGGTACCTCCCCTTCCTTGCCACCACGAAGATCCTGATGGCAGCCGTCCGCGCCGGCGTGGGTCGCGAGACCGCGCACGAGGTCATCAAGACGCACGCCGTGGCGGTGGCCCTCGACATGCGCCGCGGGCAGGCGACCAACGACCTCTTCGACCGGCTTGCCGCCGATGGCCGCCTGGGCCTGGATCGCGCCGCCCTCGAGGCGCTGGTTGCCGAGCCCATCGAGTTCACAGGCGCCGCCCGCGACCAGGTCGCCCGCGTCGTCGCGCGCATCGAGGTCATCGCTGCACAGCATCCGGACGCCGCCACGTACAGCCCGGCGGCGATCCTGTGACGCCGACCGGTCAGGGCCAGGGCGGCACGCTGCCGGGGCTCTCCAGCGCCGCACGCAGAGGGCGTCACCCCGCCCGGGGCGCCGGAGACCGCCGTTACCCCGGAGACGCCGGGCACCCCGCGCGGTGGCCCGAGAGATCGTCGTCGCCCCGGTGTCCCCGGTTGCGCCGGTGTCGGCGGTGGCCAACATCCCGGCCGCCCCCACGATCCCGGGGTACACGCCCGTCTACTCGGGCAAGGTGCGCGACCTCTACCTGGCGCCTGACGGCACCCTGTTGTTCGTCGCCTCCGACCGGATCTCCGCCTATGACTGGGTGCTGCCGACCACCATCCCCGACAAGGGCGCGATCCTGACGCAGATCAGCCTGTGGTGGTTCGACCAGGTCGCCGACATCGTGGGCAACCACGTCCTGCCCGGCGCGGTCCCAGAGCTGGTGTCCGGGCGCGCGATGCTGTGCCGGCCCCTGGCGATGTTCCCCGTCGAGTGCGTGGCCCGTGGGTACCTCACAGGCTCGGGCCTGGTCGAGTACCGGGCGTCGGGTGCGGTCTGCGGCGTTCGCCTGCCCGCCGGTCTCGTGGACGGCTCGAGGCTTCCCGAGGCGATCTTCACCCCTGCCACCAAGGCCGATCTGGGCGACCATGACGAGAACGTGGACTTCGAGGCCGTGGTGGCCACAGTCGGGGCGTCCGACGCTGCGGAGCTGCGGCGGCTCACACTGGCGGTCTACGGTCGGGCGGAGGAGGTCGCCCGCGAGCGGGGCCTCATCCTCGCCGACACCAAGTTCGAGTTCGGCAGGCCCGCCGATGACGCGGGCGCGCCGATCCTCCTCGCCGACGAGGTCCTCACACCGGACTCGTCGCGCTTCTGGCCGGCCGACACCTGGGAGCCGGGGCGCGCGGGCGGGCAGCCGTCCTTCGACAAGCAGTACGTGCGCGACTGGCTGACGTCGCCAGCCTCGGGGTGGGACCGCGCCGGGGACCAGCCGCCCCCCGCTCTACCCGATGAGGTCGTCGAGCGCACCCGTGCCCTCTACGTGGAGGCCTACGAGCGCCTCACCGGCCGCCGCTGGTCCTGACCAGCCCGAGCCCCCGTGGACGATCGAGCGGAACGACGGCCACAGCGACGAACCCGGGAAACCGCGCGTTACACGCCACCCCAACGCCCTCCCGGGCGATGCGCGCCACATGCGGCCGGGAACGCGCAACGGGCGGCGGAGGTGGCCGGGAACGCCCGGATTGCGCCCCACCGACACCGGAGCCGGGGGGCGACGTGCGTGGCCGAGGCACACCTGGGGAGGGCGCGACGTGCCTGGCCGCGGCGCCCCGCAGGCCGGGCGCCGGGGCGACGCGCGTGGCGCTGCGTGCCGGCCTGCGCGACCTGCGGGGCGCTGGGTGCTGGCCCGCGGAGCCGGGGCGCTGCGTGCGGAGCGGCGGCGCTGCCCCGCGGAGCCGGGACCCGCCAACGGCGGGAGGCCGGCCCCTTGGGGGTCGGCCTCCCGGTACAGCGGTGCTGAGTTGTTGTTCGTGCCTGCTACGCGGCAGTCAACGCCTCGTCCACCTCCGCGTCGTCGGGCTCGTTGCCCGGCGTGCGCAGGTTCCACTTCCTGATCGCGAACCGGAACAGGAAGTAGTAGATGACCGCGAACACGGCGCCGATCACGAGCAGGAGCAGCGGCTTGGTCGCCTTGCCGAAGTTCAGCACGTAGTCGAAGGCACCCGCGGAGAACGTGAAGCCCGCCCGTGCACCGATCCCGTAGCTGATGGCCATCGACAGGCCCGTGAACACCGCGTGGATCGCGTACAGCACCGGTGCGACGAACATGAAGGAGAACTCCAGCGGCTCGGTGACGCCGGTGAGGAACGCGGTCAGCGCGGCCGCGGGCAGGACGCTTGCGGCGACCTTGTCCTTGGCCTCGTGGACCATCGCGAACGCAGCAGCCGGAAGCGCGAACATCATGATCGGGAAGAAGCCGGTCATGAACAGGCCGTACTTCTGGTGATCCTCAGTGGCGTTGAAGAAGCAGTTCAGGTCGCCGGCCGTGGTGCCGGTGGCCGTCGGGCACTCCGGGGTCTGGAACCACACGAAGGAGTTGATGATGTGGTGCAGCCCGAACGGGATCAGCAGCCGGTTGACCGCACCATAGAGCCCGGCACCGACCTCGCCGTTGTCGTACATCCAGGAGGCCATGCTGTCCAGGGCATCCCCGATCGGCGGCCAGAGGAAGCCGAAGAGGATCGCCCAGGCGATCGCCGCGACGGCCGCGAGCATCGGGACCAGGCGCCGCCCGCTGAAGAACGCCAACGCCGCGGGGAGCTTCGTTCGGTGGTAGCGCTGCCAGAGCAGGGCCGCGGTGATGCCGATGACGATGCCGCCGAAGACGCCCGGATCAACGGTGTCGGCCGGCGGGATGGTGACGCCCGACAGGCCGGCTTCCGCGACCTGCTTGGCCAGCGCCTCGTCCGGCGTGGCGAAGTACGTCAGGACGTTCCTGAACACCAGGTACCCCACGAGGCCCGCCAGCGCCGTGGACCCGTCGGACTTCTTCGCGAAGCCGATCGCGACACCGACGGCGAACAGCATCGCCAGGTTGTCGAAGATCGCCCCACCAGCGAGGCTGAGGATCTGGAACGGCTCCCAGACCCCACCCAGCAGGTCATCCTGCCCGAGGCGCAGCAGCAGGCCTGCCGCAGGCAGCACGGCGATGGGCAGCATGAGGCTCTTGCCGACACGCTGCAGCACAGCGAAGGTCTTGGACCCAAGACCCGGTTCCTTCTTCGTGGCGGCACCCGCCGACGATGCACTCATTTGCGCAACCTCCTGCTCGGGGACGGTCCCGTCGCAGCGCCAACGTAGCACCGGCCACTGCCGCGACATCCGTTCACAGGAACAACACGCGCAACCGGTCTCAGGCCTCTGGCGCCCCCTCGGGAGCCGACCCATCTGATCCTTGTGGAGAGCAGAATGCGCTGCCGGAGGACGCAGCCCCCGACAGCGCATTCACGCTCGCTTCATTCGTTCCCACGCGGATGTGCGCCGCGCGGGACCCTGCTACAGCCCGAGCTCCCCCAACTTGGGCAGTGCCGCCCGCGCCGCCGCCTTCGCAGCGGCCGCATCGACCGCGTCGCTGGCTGCGGCCGCGGCTGCCTTGCACTCGTCGAGCGTGTGGGCGGCCAGGGCCGCGCGCACGCCGGGCAGGGACCCGGACGACATCGACAGGGTGTTGACGCCCAGGCCGACGAGGACGCATCCCAGTGCCGGATCGGAGGCCGCCTCGCCGCAGACACCCGTGGGGATGCCGTTGGCCAGCCCGCCCTTGACCGTCGCCGCGACCAGGTCGAGGATCGCCGGCTGCCACGCGTCCTGCAGCCGTGCCACGGATCCGATCTGGCGATCGGCCGCGAACGTGTACTGCGTCAGGTCGTTGCTGCCGATGGAGAAGAACTCCGCCACCTGGCCAAGGTGCCGGGACCGCAGCGCGGCGGCCGGGATCTCGACCATCGTGCCGATCTTGGCCTTGAGTCCGGCCTTCTTGCAGGCCTCGCGGAACCAGGTCGCCTCGTACACGTCGGCGATCATCGGCGCCATCACCCAGAGCTCGGCGTCGAGCCCCTCTGCCGCGCGCGCGAGCGCGTGCAGCTGGGTGTGCATGATGTCCGGCGCCTGCATGCAGATGCGCAGGCCACGCACGCCCATGGCGGGATTGGGCTCCTCGCCGAACGGCAGGAAGGGCAACGGCTTGTCGGCGCCGGCGTCCAGCGTGCGGACGACGACCTTCTTGCCCGGGAACGCCTCGAGCACCGCCCGGTACAGGCCGTACTGCTCGTCCTCGCTGGGGGCATCCGTGCGATCCAGGAACAGCAGCTCGCTGCGGAACAGCCCCACACCCTCGGCGCCGTTGGCCAGGGCACCGGCGACGTCCTCCTGACCGCCGATGTTGGCCAGGAGCGGCACCGAGTGCCCGTCGCTGGTCGCACCCGGGGCGTTGCCCACGGCGGCCAGGGCAGCGCGCCGCTTCTCGTCGCGACCGGCGAGCTCGGCGACCATCTCCTTCGGCGGGTCGATGACGACCTTGCCGGAGGACCCGTCCACCATCACGTAGGTGCCCGGTGCGAGCTCGCGCACGCCCGGGCAGCCGACCACGGCGGGGATGCCGAGGTTGCGCGCCAGGATGGAGGTGTGCGAGGTCGGACCGCCCTCCTGGGTGGCGAAGGCCAGCACCATCGACTTGTCGATGAGCGCAGTGTCGGCCGGGGCCAGGTCCATCGCGACCAGGATGCTGGGCTCCCGGAGCTCGGGGATGCCGGGCGCCGGCACGTCGAGCAGCAGGGCGACGGTCCTGTTGCGGATGTCGTCGAGGTCGGTCACGCGCGCGGCGAAGTACTCGCCGAGCGTGAGCAGCACCTCGCGGGTGGCGCCGAACGCGTCGTAGGCGGCCCGGGCGGCGTTCGAGCCACCGTCGGTGCGCTGCTTGATGCCGACGGCGAGGTCGGGATCGCGCGCCATCATGGCCTGGGCCTCGAGGACGTGCTGCGCCTCCCCGCCGGCCCGCTGGCCGCGGTCCTCGAGGTCTGCGGCGACGTCCTCCAGCGCCTTGGCGGCCGCCGCGTACTCCTGCTCGGGGGTCCCCGCCCCCGGGCCCTGCTTGGGCTCGGGTACGGAGTCCACCACGCGCACGACTGGTCCGGCTCCCACGCCGGGGCTCACCCCGACCCCCGTGAGGGTCGTGAGATCAGGCATGGCCACCCTCAGGGGTCTCGAGGATCTCCTTGAGACCGGCCAGCAGCTCGTCGGCGCCATCGCCCTCGGCGGTGACGACCATCTCCTCGCCGGCCTTCGCGCCCAGGCCCATGACGCCCAGGATGCTCTTGGCGTTGACGCCGGGCTCACCCGGACGACCGATCGTCACGTCGCAGGCCGACTTGGCGGCCGCTCCGACGAAGAGTGCCGCGGGACGGGCGTGCAGCCCGACTCCGGGGGGCAGGACAACGGTGATTTCAGCCACGATCTAACACCTCTCAGTTGATTCTCTGTCGGCAACCCTCGCGGGCAGTTGTTCGGTTGGTGTGCGTCCGGTTCAGGCGATCTCGAAGACGGGCGTGCCCGCCTCGACCTCGGTGCCGTCGGGGACGAGCTGGGTGATCTGGCCGGCCTCGGCCTGGATCGCGATCAGCGGGGTGATGACCGGGAGGCCACCTGCCTCGATGACGGAGGGATCCCATTCGATGACCGCCTCGCCAGCCACGACCGTGTCGCCCTTGGCCTTGAGCAGCGTGAAGCCCTCGCCGTTGAGCTGGACGGTCTCCAGGCCCAGGTGGACCAGGATCGAGTAGCCGTCAGCCTCGATGCCCATGGCATGCGGGAACAGGCTGGCGATGGTGCCGGAGATCGGCGCCACGGCGACGACTGGGCTGCGCGGAGGGTCGATCGCGAGGCCGGGGCCGAGCATCGCCTCGGCGAACATGGGATCGGGGACCTCGGTGAGGTTCGCGACCCGTCCGGGCATGGGGGACAGGACCTGCAGTGCCACGTTGATGCTCCCTTATTCGGTGATGTCGTAGATGTCTATTCGATGATGTCGTTGATGTCCATGGCCAGGCCGTCGGCCTCGCCACCCACGATGACCTGGAGGACCGAACCGGCGGACAGCACGCCGAACGCACCGGCGGCCTTGAGCGCCTTCTCGTTGACGAGAGCCGGATCGTTGACCACTGTGCGCAGGCGTGTCGCGCAGGCCTCGATCTCCTCGATGTTGTCCGCGCCACCCAGGGCCTCGATGATGTCCTCAGCCTTGCCCATGCTTCCTCCGATTCTGTGTGGGGCTTCCGCGCCCCGGCGTTAGGCCAGTCTGCCCCCTTCGCCGACCCCATGTCCTGACAAGGGCGCGCCCCAGCATCACCGCCCGGAGGTGGCCAGCAGCTGGTCGATCGCACCGTGCACCTCGACGCCCGCGCACTGCCCAACGCCCTCGAATCGGGTCCGACCGGCGGCGTCGGAGAGCCGGATCTCGACCGTCCCGTCCAGCGTCTCGGCCACCCGCTGGTGCATCTCGGTGCGCACGGGCGAGTGCAGCAGGCCGGTGGTGCGTCCGCCGATGTCGGCGGTCAGGTCGAGTCGATCGCCATCCGGGGACCTCAGCGACCACCGCACCGCCTTGTCGTCCACGGCCAGGTCGAGCGTGCGTGCGCGGGTGTAGCTGGTGAACCGGTGCAGCCCGGCGTCCGGGCCCTCCGGCAGGTGCAGGGCGACGAGGTCGCCGCGGAAGGCCGCCCTCCGCCAGGGGATGAGGGCCGTGGAGGCGACAAGGCTGACTCCGAGCTCCTCGAAGTGGTTGGACTGCATCCAGACGTAGGCCTTGGGGAAGGCCGTGCCCCAGTCCTTCTCCAGGTAGCCCCGACCTCCGGCGAGGTCCACCCGACCCCCACCCGTGTCGACCCAGCCGGCCAGGGCGTGGTCGAGGCTGACCACTGCGTGGTAGCACTCCATCGTCGGCACCCACGCGTACCAGCCCATCGCACCCGGCTCCCGGACGGTCACCGGCCACTGCGCCCCCGGTCCGAACCGCACCTCCGCAGAGAGGCCGGGCACGTCCAGCACGATCCCGTCCGCACTGAACCGGTTGGCCCCGACGCGCACGTCGAACCTGCGGGGATCCGCGCGGAAGTCGGACAGCGGGAACCGGTGGTAGGCGGTGCTCCCGGTCATGCCGTCCAGCACCTGGATGAAGGCCTCGGCGATCGATCCGTCCTCCGAGATGAACATCCCGGGGATGACCGCCAGTCTCGTGGAGCGGTCCGCGTCGACGAGCTTGACGTACCACCCCTCGAAGAACGACCGGCCCCTCCCACGGCCCTGGGCATGGGCGCGCAGGACGCCCGTGCCGTGGAAGCCGGCAGGGCTCAGGACCGACGTGGGACGCAGCATCCCCCCACCCCACCAGCACTCGGCCCGGGGCACAACCGGGGGCGCGGGGGCACCCGGTCGGGTGCACGCCGAGTGGGGCGGAGCACCCGGTGACGACCATCACCGGGTCCGGGGCGGGTGGGAACGAGACATAGGCTTGCCTCCTACGAGAGGACGCCCGGGGGTGCGCAGGCATCAGGGCGCAGGAGGTGAACCCGTGAAGGTTCTCGTGCCGGCGGAGTCGCGGCCCGGCGAGAATCGCGTGGCACTGGTCCCCGAGTCGATCGGACGCCTGACGGCCCTCGGCCTGACTGTCGCCGTCCAGACCGGCGCGGGGCTGCGCAGCAACGCCACTGACGACGAGTACCGGCGGGCCGGCGCCGAGGTGATCGGCACCGAGCATGTGGCCGCGGCCCTCGGCGTCACCGACGTGGTCGCCACCGTCCGGCCGTTGCACCCCAAGGCCGTCGAGCTGCTCAAGCAGGACGCGATCACCGTCTCCTTCCTCCAACCGGTGACTGACCTGTCCACCGTGGTGGCGGCGGCCAACGCGGGGGCCACGGCGCTGTCCTTCGACCTCGTCCCGCGCATCTCGAGGGCCCAGTCGATGGACGCCCTGACCTCCCAGTCCCTGGTGTCGGGCTACCTGGGCGCGCTGGTCGGCGCGACCCGCCTGCCCAAGTTCTTCCCGATGTTCATGACCGCGGCCGGGACCATCCCACCCGCGAAGGTCCTCGTCCTGGGCACGGGCGTGGCCGGGCTGCAGGCCATGGCGACCGCGAGGCGGCTCGGCGCCGTCGTCTCGGCCCACGACGTCCGCCCGTCGAGCGCCGAGGAGGTCAGGTCGATGGGGGCCACGTTCCTCGAACTGGACCTCGACACCGCCGAGGGCACCGGCGGCTACGCCACGGAGCTGGCTGCCGACCGGGCTGCCCGGCAGATGGAGCTGCTGGCGCCACACGTGGCCGACTGCGACGTCCTGATCACCACGGCCGCCATCCCCGGGCGCCCGGCCCCGCGGCTGGTCAGCGCCGAGATGGTTGCGGCGATGCGACCCGGCTCGGTCGTCGTGGACCTGGCGGCGGAATCCGGCGGCAACGTGGAGGGCTCCCAGCCGGGTGCCGAGGTGCAGGTCGGCGGCACCCTCGTGTGGGGCGCAGCAGACGTGCCCAGCCAGTTGCCGGTGCACGCCTCGACAGCTGTACTCAGCCAATGTCGTGGCGCTGCTGACCCTGATCACCCACGACGGGGTCGTCGATGCCGACCTGGCCGACGAGGTCATCGACGCGTGCGCCGTGGTCCACCGCGGGACGGTGCGCAATGCCGCCGCCGCCGGCGCCCTCGGCCTCGATGTCGCTGCAGCCACGCTGCCGGAGGAGCCGGCAGCCGCCGAGGAACCCGTGGCGCTGGAGGAGGACGCCTGATGGAGGGCATGGCGTTGCTCACGATCTTCGTCCTGAGCATCTTCGTCGGCTTCGTGGTCATCGCCAGGGTGT
Organism: uncultured Actinomycetes bacterium; assembly: GCA_963700395.1. GTDB lineage: Bacteria > Actinomycetota > Actinomycetes > S36-B12 > CAIYMF01 > Prado023. The sequence goes on from CAVOXI010000003.1 coordinate 201,674, forward strand.
CCTCGGTGCTGCACACCCCGCTGATGTCCGGAGCCAATGCGATCCACGGCATCGTCCTGATCGGCGCGATCACGGTCGCCGGTTCCGCGGACAACGACAGCCAGTTCTGGTTGGCCATCGTGGCGGTGCTGCTCGCGTCCATGAACCTGGTGGGCGGCTTCGTGGCGACCGACCGGATGCTGGAGATGTTCGGCGGCGGCTCCAAGCGGCTGGACGCCCGTGGCACGCCGAACGTTCCTGGCGGGCCCAACGCCCCCGGCACGCCGAACGTCCCCGACCCGGAGCCCGGGCGGTGAGCGGGACCCCCACGTGGGTGGCCCTGGCGTACCTGCTCGCCGCCGTCTGCTTCATCCTCGCCCTCAAGGGACTGTCCTCGCCGAGGACTGCCCGCCGGGGCAACCTGATCGGTGCCCTCGGCGCGGCCCTGGCCACCGTCACCGTGCTCCTGTCCGGGATCGAGCTGGACCGGGTCGGGATCATCCTCGCGGCAGTCGTGGTCGGCTCAGCGGTCGGCGCGCTGGCCGCGCGGCGGGTCAGGATGACCCAGATGCCGCAGCTCGTCGCGCTGCTCAACGGTGTCGGCGGGGGGGCCGCCGGCCTCGTGGCCATCACCGAGTGGCTGCACACCCCGGACATGTCCGGGTTCACGCTGTTCGCGACTGCGCTCACCATCCTGATCGGATCGGTGTCCTTCACGGGGTCGATCGTGACGTCCGGCAGGCTCCAGGAGCTGATGACCACGCGGCCCGTGGTCCTGCCGGGCGCTCGGTACGCCACGATCGGCGTGGCGGTCGCGACCCTGGCTGCGGCCGCCTGGATGATCACGGCCCCGAGCTCGGCCGCCCTCTTCGTGCTGACGATCCTCTCGTCGGTCCTCGGCGTCGTGTTCGTGCTGCCAGTCGGGGGCGCGGACGTGCCGATCGTGATCTCGCTGCTCATCGCCCTCACCGGCCTGGCCGTTGCCGCCTCCGGCTTCGTCCTGGACAACGTCCTGCTGATCATCGCCGGCACGCTCGTGGGCGCCTCGGGAACGCTGCTGACCCGGATGATGGCCCACGCCATGGGCCGCCCACTGACCAGCATCCTCTTCGGGGCGTTCACGGCCCGGACCCTGACCGCGCGGGCGGGTGACGCGGGGGACCGCCCGGTCCGCACCTGCTCGCCCGACGATGTCGCGATCATGCTCGGGTACGCGCGCAAGGTGATCCTCGTCCCCGGCTACGGCCTGGCAGTGGCGCAGGGGCAGCACGCCCTGCGCGAGCTCGCCGACATCCTCACCGACCGGGGCATCGAGGTCATGTACGCGATCCATCCGGTGGCCGGGCGCATGCCGGGGCACATGAACGTCCTGCTGGCGGAGGCGAACGTGCCCTACGAGCAGCTCAAGGAGATGGACGAGGTCAACCCGGAGTTCGCCTCCGCGGACGTGGCCCTCGTCGTCGGCGCCAACGACGTGGTCAACCCCGCCGCACGCGGGGACCGGACCGCCCCGATCTACGGGATGCCCATCCTCAACGTGGACCAGGCCGCCCAGGTGGTGTTCCTGAAGCGGTCCATGCGCCCCGGCTTCGCCGGCATCGACAACGAGCTGCTCCTCGACCCGAGGACGCAGCTGCTGTTCGGTGATGCCAAGGACTCCCTGACCAAGGTCGTGGGAGCCGTCGCGCACGTCTGAGGCGGTGGCAGACTCGGCCCGTGAGGTCATCGGCGCAGGACGAGCGGGCCATGCGCCGCGCGCTGGCGGCGGCGGGTCGGGCGCTCGGGACGGGCGACGTCCCGGTCGGTGCGGTGGTGCTGGACTCGCACGGTGCCGTGATCGGCGAGGGGGTCAACCGCCGGGAGGCCGACGCCGATCCGACCGCCCACGCCGAGGTGCTGGCCCTGCGCGCCGCTGCCCGGTCGCTGGGCCAGTGGCGGCTCGACGGATGCTCCCTGGTCGTCACCCTCGAGCCCTGCACGATGTGCGCGGGCGCGATCGTCCTGTCGCGCGTGGACCGGGTGGTGTTCGGCGCGTACGACCCCAAGGCAGGTGCGGTGGGGTCCCTCTGGGACGTGGTGCGCGACCCACGGCTGAACCACCGCCCCGAGGTCGTGGCCGGGGTGCTGGCCGAGGAGTGCGCGGCGGTCCTAAGGGAGTTCTTCGCCACCCATCGCGGCTGACCCCACGCCGCCGGCCCACTGCGGCTCGCCGGTGCCGGGGCGCCCCCGCCGCGCGTCTAGGCTGGCGGCCATGCGCACCATGCTCGCCGACCACCCGCTGGTCGCCCACAAGCTGACCACCCTGCGCGACGAGCGCACCGACTCCCCCACGTTCCGTCGCCTCGTCGACGAGCTGGTGACGCTCCTGGCCTACGAGGCCACGCGCGACATCCGGGTCGCGGAGGTGGCGATCACCACGCCGGTCGGCCCGGCCACCGGGTACCGCATGGCCCAGCCACGTCCGGTCGTGATCCCGATCCTGCGGGCAGGCCTCGGGATGCTGGAGGGGATGACCAGGCTGCTGCCGACCGCCGAGATCGGCTTCCTCGGGATGATCCGCGACGAGGTCACCCTCGAGGCCTCCACCTACGCCGACCGGCTGCCCATGGACCTGTCCGGGCGGCAGGTGTTCCTGCTCGACCCGATGCTGGCCACCGGGGGGACGCTGATCATGGCCATCGACCTGGTGCTCTCCCGCGGCGCCAGCGACGTGACGGCGATCTGCATCCTCGCGGCGCCGGAGGGGATCGACGCCGTCGATGCGGCGGTCGCCGACCGGATTCCCTCGATCACGCTGGTCACTGCCGCGATCGACGAGCGGCTCAACGAACGCGGGTACATCGTGCCCGGGCTCGGCGACGCCGGGGACCGCCTGTACGGCGTCGTCTGAGGCCACGCACGCGGCCACCTGCCGCGTGCGGGAACTACGCGGTCCCGTCCGGATCGTCGGACACCAGGTCGCCCACCAGTCCGTACACCCAGGGCTCGTTGTTCGCGTCGTGCCCGACGGGGACGCCCACGACGATCGGGACGTCGAAGTCCATCAGGCGTTGCTCCATGAAGCTCTCCGCGTGCTGGTCGCGCTCCCCCACGGCGGCGCTGAACGATCCGAGCGCGAACGCCTGGACACCCATCAGCCCGCCTGACAGCTGGAGCTGCGTGATCATCCGGTCGAGGCGGTAGACCGGCTCCCCCACGTCCTCGAGCACCATGATCGCCTCATGCGAGCGCAGGGCGTGCTGCGTGCCGGCCAGCGATGCCAGCATCGCGAGGTTGCCTCCGACGAACGGTCCCCGGACCGACCGTCGCGGCCCCGCGACATGGTCCACCCGGGCCCGGAACCCCGAGCCGTCCTGCAACAGGGCCCTGACCCGCTCAAGGCCCGCCGGTGCCACGAGATCCCCCAGAGCGGTGATGACCGGGGCGTGGATGCCCATGAGGCCCAGCGCCGCCGGATGGGCGAGGTCGTCGGTCAGGCGGTGCTCCCGGTACAGGGCGGCGAGGAAGGCCGTCGCGTCGGAGAAGCCGAGAAGCGGCCGGTTGGGCACCGCCGCAGGGTCGCGCGTGAGGCGGATCAGGTCATCGAGGAGGTGCATCGCGCCGAAGCCCCCGCGGGCGAACCAGATGGCCTCGAGCTCAGGGTCGGTCATGGCCCATCGCAGGTCCTCCAGGCGCTGCTCCGCCGTCCCGGCGGTGTGACCTGCAACCGCGAGGACGTGCTTGCCCACCAGCGGCCGGTAGCCCCAGCCGCGCAGCACGTCGAGGCCGCGCCCGAGCCGCGCCGGCAGGACCGGGCCGGACGGGGCGATGACCGCGATCCGGGCACCGGGTGCGAGCAGCGGGCCGGCAAGGTCGGGCTGGCTCAGGAGCATCTCGCCGGATCCTCCCCCCTGCCCGGTGCGTCTGTCGGCGGCGCTCCTACGCTACGCCAGCAGCGCCGCGGACTCGCACTGGCGTCGGGCTATCCGACGGTCAGCGTGATCGGCACAGCGGACAGCGCCCGGCTCACCGGGCAGGCCGCCTTCGCCGACTCCGCGGCCGTCCGGAACGCGGCCTCGTCCACCCCGGGGGCGTCCCCGCTGACTGCCAGCCGGATGCCCGTGATCCCGGTGCCGGGCTGGAAGTCGACCTCAGCCGAGGTGGTCAGCCGCGTGGGGGGCGTCCCTGCCTGGCTGAGCAGCAACGAGAGGGACATCGAGTAGCACGTGGCGTGCGCCGCTGCGATCAGCTCCTCGGGGCTGGTGACGCCGTTGGGCTCGGCCGAGCGGGCCGGCCAGCTGACGGGATAGCTGCCGAGTCCTGAGGACTCGAAGGTCACCGTTCCGGCACCCTCAAGCAGGCTGCCGTCCCAGACCGTGGATGCGCGTCGTGTCGTTGCCATGTCTGATCCTCCAGGGAGTCGTGTCGGTGGGTCGATCATGGTGCCGATCGGGCGTACGCGCCAATAGCCGAGCAGGGCAACGAGGGCGGGAGGACGTCCCTGCGGGGCCGAGACGCCCCGGCGAGCACTCCCACGTTCCCGGCGCGGGGGTGCTCGCCGGGCGGGGACGCACGAAGGGGCAGCCAACCGGCTGCCCCTCCTGTGCGGCGGAGGATACGGGATTTGAACCCGTGAGGGTGTTACCCCAACACGATTTCCAATCGTGCGCACTAGGCCACTATGCGAATCCTCCGCCGGGAATCCTACGACGCACTGAGGGGTTCCTCCGAATCCTCCGGCCACGGGGCCACGGTGGACGCCAGCGGGCAGGTCCGGCCGGCTCCGGTCGGTGGTCGCTCCCGCCGCCAGTGGGCTTAGAATGGTCGCCGACCCCCCGTGTGGCGTCACCCTGTGAACCTCCCCAGGGCCGGAAGGCAGCAAGGATAAACGGGCTCTGGCGGGTGCGCGGGGGGTCACCTCTGCCCCGGGACCCGCCCACCGGTCTGCGCGAGCATCTCCCGGGCCGCCATGCGCCCGGCTTCGACCACCACATCGAGCTGGTGGAACTCCAGCAGCCCGACCCCGAGGGGCGGCGGCGTGATCACGGTGGCACCGCTGGCGCGGGCCTGCGCCACAGCCCCGCCGCTGCCGATCATCATCACGCGCAGGAGCGTGTCCCCCAGGGGGGGCATGCGCGGCGGACCGGAGCGGACGGTGCCACCCCCGCCGCCCATCGCGATGTTCACCGCCAGGATCGGCCCCTCGTCGCGTTCGGTCAGCAGCCCGACCGGCAGGTTGTCCAGGACGCCCCCGTCGATGAGCAGCCGGTCGCCGTGCCGCATGGGCGGGAAGAGCACGGGCAGGGAGACGGAGGCCGCCACAGCCTCGGCCAGGTCGCCGCTCCGGTGCGCCACCTCGGTCCGGGCGAGCAGGTCGACACTCGTGCACCGGAACTGCCGCGGCAGGGCCCGGATCTCCTGGCCGCCGAAGCGGTCACGCAGCGCCCGCCGGTGCCGGCGTCCACGGGCCAGCGACACGGTCGGCAGCGTGTAGTCCCCGAAGGGGTTCGCGCGGACGAACTCGGAGTAGCAGACCTCGTGGATCTCCTCGGCGTCCAGCCCGGTCGCGTACAGGCCGGCAACGATGGACCCGACGCTGGTGCCGGCGACGCGATCGACGACGACCCCGGCGGAGGCCAGCTCCTGCAGGACCCCGATGTGAGCGAAGGCCCGCGCCCCACCCCCGGCGAGCACCAGGCCCACGGACCAGCCACCCACGCGGGCGGCGAGCGCGCGGAGGTCCGCGCGTGGGACGCCGTCGGCCACCATCGTGACCTGCCAGGGATCGACCCGGTCGCACCAGCGCCCCAGGCTCTCCTCGTCAGGGCGTCCGCCGACGAGCACGAGATCCGCGCCGCGGAGCTCGATGGTCCGGGCAGCAGGGATCTCGCCTGGGGCGGCTGCGACGAGGATCACGTGGTCGGCCTGCCGCAGGCAGAAGTCCCGATGCGGGTCCTCCGCCGCGGCGACGAGCAGGACCCGGTCGGCAGTGCGCTCTGCCTGCTCGAGCGCCTCGGGCCCGGGGTCCGACAGCGACTCCGCCCGCAGGTGGGTGCGCAGCTCAGCCAGCAGCCCGGCGGCCACAGCGTCAACGGGTGCCCCGGGATGCACGCCGATGACCGACACGACGACCGGCTGGGTCCCCGCCGGGTGGGCGGGGGGCCGGGAGTCGCTGAGCTGCTCGGCCAGCACCGCGGCCAGGGCGGGGTAGGCGCTGGGGTCCCGGGCCATGGCGCCGTCGAACTCAGCGCGCGACACCTCGCTGAGGACGCTGTCACGACGGGCCCGGATCGAGGCCGAGCGGGTGCCCGCCGTCAGCAGGGCAAGCTCACCGACGACCGACCCCGGACCGAGTGCACGGACCACCTCGCCGCCGGCGACCACCTCGAGGCGCCCCGACCGGAGCACGAACACGGAGTCCGCCTCGTCGCCGGCGCGGAACAGCCAGTCGCCGGCGTCGAGGTGGCGATCGTGGGCGCCACGTTCGAGTGCCGTGCGCACGTCCTCGGGCAGCCTGCTGAACAGCGGCAGGGTCGCGATCGACGCTGGCGCGGGGCCGGCTGGATCCGTCGCCGGCAGGTGCACCTCGATCCGGGCGGCCGACGGATCGTCGGCATCCTCGGTGGCGGGCCGGACCCTGCCCAGGAACATGGCGATGACCGCCACGGCCACGAAGCAGGCGACCGACATCCACCAGCCGTCACGGAAGGAGTCGACCGAGGTCGCCGGGGTGGGCGTCCCGATGATGACCACGAGCAGGGCGATCCCCAGGACGCCACCCATCTGCCGCGTGCTCGAGGCGACGGCCGACGCGGTGGCGTAACGGCCGCCGGGGACGGCCGCGAGTGTCGCGCTGCCGAGCAACGGCAGGGTCATGCCCACGCCGATCCCGCTGAGGACCTGGCCCGGCAACCACTGCGTCAGGAAGGCCGGAGTGGTGCCCACCTGGGTGGCGTACCAGGCGTAGGAGCTGGCCCAGATCAGCGCCCCCGGGACGATGAAGAGCCGATAGCCGCGCTTCGCGGCCATCGGGCCGAGGACGGCCGCGATGACGGCTGCGATCAGCGCCGCGGGGACGAGCGCCAGGCCGGCACGCAGGACGCTGTAGCGCCAGACGTAGGACAACCACAGGATGTTGGTCAGCAGGTACGCGTAGAACCCCATGCCGGCAGCGATCGTGGCGATGTTGCCGACCTTGAAGGCGCGGACCTTCAACAGCTCCGGGTCCAGCAGCGGCGACCGGTGCCGTCGGGAGCTGGACACGAACAGGACCAGGGTCAGCGCGGAGGCGGCGAAGCATCCGAGGACCGCCCAGCTGGTCCAACCCCAGTCGCCGCCCTGGACGATCCCCAGGGTGAGCAGCCCCAGCGCGACGGCGAACAGCGCGGCCCCGCCGAGGTCCGGCAGCGTGCGGCGCCCCGGGGCACGGCTCTCGACCAGCGACCGACGGGCGATCACCCACGCGGCGATCCCGAAGGGAAGGTTGACCAGGAACGCCCATCGCCAGTCACCCACCTGGACGAGCAGGCCGCCGATCGGTGGCCCGAGCCCGGACGCCAGTGCGGCCGAGGCTCCCCACAGGCCGACGGCGTGCGTCCGACGCTCCGCCGGGAAGGCCGCGACGACCAGGGCCAGCGACGCTGGGACCAGCATGGCGGCGCCGAGTGCCTGGACGACCCGGGCGCCGATGAGGAAGGCCACCGACGGCGAGAGGGCGCAGATGACCGAGGCGACCGTGAACACCAGGACGCCCCAGACGAACGCACGCTTCCGGCCGATGAGGTCGGTCAGCCGCCCGAAGGGGACGAGGAAGGCCGCGAAGACGATGTTGTAGGCGTTGAGGACCCACGAGAGGTTGCTGATCGTCGAGTCCGGGAACGACTCGCGGATGCTCGGGAACGCGACGTTGACGATCGTGGCATCGAGGAAGGCGAGGAAGGCCCCGAACGAGGCGACCGCGAGGACCGTCCCGCTCGAGACCCGGCCCCGGGTGGTCACGCCCGAGGGGCTGGCGCCCGCCTGCACATCCGCGCTCATCTGACCCCAGCCTCCGCTCGTCCCACCCTGACCGCGCCACCCGCCACCCGGCTGGCCCCGGCCACCGGGACACGGCCGACAGAGCTCTGAGGCTCCGCCGGCTCCGGCTGGATGACGGGGGTGATCACGACCCCCCGACCTCCACGGACCGTAGTGGTTGGCCGGGCATCTCGCGCGTTGTGTGGCGGCGCGCCGTCGTCAGGAGTGGCCAGCAGGCGGTCGTCGGCAGGCGGTCGCCGACCGTTGGGACGCCGGGGCGATCAGGACGCCGGGGCCGTCAGGACGCGGTGAGGACGAGTCCGGCGTCGGTTCCCTGCGCAGCCACCTCGACCTCGACGGTCGAGCCGTCGCGGAACTCCCCGGAGAGGATCCCGCGGGCCAGCGGGTCGCCGATCGACGTCTGGATCAGCCGGCGCAGCGGCCGGGCGCCGTACATCGGGTCGAACCCGTGCTCGGCCAGCCACTGCCGGGCTGCAGGGTCCACGCCGAGGGCGATCCGGCGATCAGCCAGGCGGCGGGCCAGGGCCTCGACCTGGATGTCGACGATCGAGGCGAGGTCCTCGCGGCTCAGCGCGTCGAACATGATCGTGTCGTCCAGGCGGTTGAGGAACTCGGGCTTGAACGCGCTGCGCACGACGGCCATCACGGCGTCGTGGCGCTGCTCGGGGGTCAGCGTCGGGTCGATCAGGGCCTGCGAGCCCAGGTTCGAGGTCAGGATCAGGATCGCGTTGCGGAAGTCCACGGTGCGCCCCTGGCCGTCGGTCAGGCGACCGTCATCGAGCACCTGGAGCAGGACGTTGAACACCTCAGGGTGGGCCTTCTCCACCTCGTCGAGCAGCACGACCGTGTACGGCCGGCGGCGAACGGCCTCGGTGAGCTGTCCGCCCTCCTCGTAGCCGACGTAGCCGGGGGGTGCCCCGACCAGGCGGGCCACCGAGTGCTTCTCGCCGTACTCGCTCATGTCGATGCGCGTGATCGCGCGCTCGTCGTCGAACAGGAACTCCGCCAGCGCCTTGGCCAGCTCGGTCTTGCCGACACCCGTGGGCCCGAGGAACAGGAACGAACCGGTGGGCCGGTCGGGATCGGAGATGCCGGCCCGCGCCCGGCGCACGGCGTCGGAGACCGTCCGGACCGCGGTGGCCTGGCCGACCACGCGCCGGCCGAGCTCGTCCTCCATCCGCAGCAGCTTGGCGGTCTCGCCCTCGAGCAGCCGGCCCGCGGGGATCCCGGTCCACGCGCCGACCACCTCGGCCACGTCGTCCGGGCCGACCTCCTCGCGCACCATCGCGGAGCGGTCGTTGGCCTCCGCTGCCACCGTCTCCAGCTGGGATTCGAGGGCGGGCAGCTCGCCGTAGAGGATGCGCGCGGCCGCTTCGAAGTCGCCCTCGCGCTGGGCGCGATCAGCAGCCATCCGCAGCTCGTCGATCTGGATCTTGAGGTCCCCGACGCGGTCCAGGCCGGCCTTCTCCTGGTCCCAGCGGGCTCGCAGCGCGGCCAGCTGCTCCTCCTTGTCGGCAAGGTCGGTGCGCAGCCTGGCCAGGCGCGCGATGCTCGCCTCGTCGGTCTCCTTGACCAGGGCCAGCTCCTCCATCCGCAGCCGGTCGACCTGGCGCTGGAGCTGGTCGAGCTCGACGGGGGACGAGTCGATCTCCATGCGCAGCCGGGACGCGGCCTCGTCGACGAGGTCGATCGCCTTGTCGGGCAGGAACCTGCTGGTGATGTACCGGTCGGACAGCGTCGCCGCCGCCACCAGCGCAGCATCGGAGATGGCGACCTTGTGGTGGGCCTCGTACTTCTCCTTGAGCCCGCGCAGGATCCCGATGGTGTCCTCGACGCTGGGCTCGCCGACGAACACCTGCTGGAAGCGGCGCTCCAGGGCGGGGTCCTTCTCGATCCGCTCCCGGTACTCGTCCAGGGTGGTCGCGCCGACCATCCGCAGCTCGCCGCGGGCCAGCATGGGCTTGAGCATGTTCCCGGCGTCCATCGCCGAGTCCCCGCCGGCGCCCGCGCCGACGACCGTGTGCAGCTCGTCGATGAACGTGACCACCTGGCCGTTGGAGTCGGCGATCTCCTTGAGCACGGCCTTGAGCCGCTCCTCGAACTCACCGCGGTACTTCGCGCCGGCCACCATCGAGGCCAGGTCCAGGGCGATCAGGCGCTTGCCGCGCAGCGACTCCGGCACGTCACCGGCGACGATCCGCTGCGCGAGGCCCTCGACGACCGCGGTCTTGCCCACACCCGGCTCACCGATCAGGACCGGGTTGTTCTTGGTGCGCCGGGACAGCACCTGGATGACCCGGCGGATCTCGGCGTCACGGCCGATCACGGGGTCGATCCGGCCCTCCCGGGCGCGGGCGGTGAGGTCGACGCCGTACTTCTCCAGGGCCTTGAAGCTGCCCTCGGGATCAGCCGAGTCCACGCGCCGCCCACCACGCGCCGCGTCCAGCGCCGTGCTCAGGGCATCGGGCGTCGCGCCCACGGCCACGAGCATCGGGCCGGTGGTCGCGTCAGGCCCGGCCAGGGCGATCAGGACGTGCTCGGTGGAGACGAACGAGTCACCGCGGGTCCGCGCGAGGTCGCCGGCGGACTTCAGGACCTTGAACGTCGCCTGGGCGAGGTCGGCGCTGGCCACGGTCGCGCCGGAGGCGACCGGCAGCGCGACGATCGCGCGCTCGGCCTGGCGGGCCAGGGCATCGACGTCGGCACCGAGGCCCTCGAGCAGGGCCACGGCGATCCCGTCACGCTGGTCGAGCAGGGCCTTCAGCACGTGCACGGGCTCGACGTGGGCGTTGCCCCGACCCGCGGCATCGCGCACCGCGGCCTGCAGGGCCTCCTGGGTGCGGGTGGTGAACTGGTCCGACATGGCGATCCTCCTTCGATCGATCATCGGTGTGCACGGAATCGACCATCGGATGGTCGGAACTGTTCACAGCGATCGGACTGCGAGCTTCAGTGACGGCGCTCGGGGCGCCAGACGACCAGCGCCGTGGAGCGTTCGCGGCCCTCGAGGGCGTCGAGGCGGCGGCGCATGTCGTCGAGGTGCTCCTCGAGCTCGAGGATGCGCATGATCCCGGTGAGGTTCACGCCGTCGGCGGCCAGCCGCTGCACCTCGCGCAGGCGGGCGACGTCACGCATCGAGTACAGGCGGTTGCGACCGCCGGTACGGTTCGGGGACACCAGTCCGAGCCGGTCGTACTGGCGCAGCGTCTGCGGGTGCAGCCCGGCCAGGGATGCCGCGATGGAGATGGCGTAGACCGGGGTGTCGTCGTCGAAGTTCATCAGCTGCCTGCCTTGGTGCTCGTCGCGATGGCCATGAGGTCCGCGCGCGGGTCGGGCTCACCGGCAGCAGCGACGTATGCCGACAGCGCGGCCCTGGCCTCGTCGGACAGCGCGCGCGGGACCGCGACCTCGACGGTGACAAGGAGGTCGCCCATGGTCCCGTCGCGGCGCGTGGCGCCCCGGCCCCGCACGCGGAAGGCGCGGCCGTTGGCGGTGCCCGCCGGGATCTTGAGCGTGACCTTCCCGCCGCGGGGCAGCGGGATCGGGACGTCGGCCCCGAGGGCCGCCTCGGCGAAGGTGATCGGGACGGTCACCGTCACGTTGTCCTTGGACCTGCCGAACACCGGGTCGGCGCCCACATGGACCACGATGAACAGGTCGCCGGGGGGGCCGCCGTTCTCGCCCTGGGCGCCCTTGCCCTTGAGGCGGATGCGCGCGCCGTCGGTGACGCCCGGAGGGATCCGGGCGCTGACCGGGCGAGCGGAGCGTCCGCGCCCGGAGCCGGCGCAGGTCGGGCACGGGGTGTCCACGACCATGCCCCGGCCGAGGCACTCACGGCACGGCTCGGACAGGGCGAACCCGCCCTGGCTGCGCACTGCCTGCCCGGTGCCGTTGCACGTCGGGCACATGCGCGGAGCGGTCCCCGCTGCTGCACCCGTCCCTGCGCAGGCCGCGCACGGCTCCTCGGCCGTCAGGCGCATCGAGACGGTGACGCCGTCCAGGGCCTCGGCGAACGAGATCGTCGCCTCGCTCTCCACGTCGGCCCCGCGGCGCGCCGGACGGGCGCTCGTGCGCTGCCCGCCCCGGTTGAAGAGCCCGCCGAGGACGTCGCCGAACACGCCTCCGACACCGCCGCCGGCGCCCGCCGGGCCCCCGGCGCCACCGCCCTGCTGGCGCATCTGGGCCAACAGGTCGTCGAAGTTGATGCCCCCAGCGCCGCCGCTGGACCCTCCGCCCCCGAACCCGCCCGGGAACCGCGCTCCCCCACCGCCGAAGAGCGTGCGAGCCTCGTCGTACTCCTTGCGGCTCTTGGCATCGGAGAGGACGTCGTAGGCCTCGGAGACCTCCTTGAACTTGGCCTCCGCGGCCGCGTTGTCCGGATTCTTGTCCGGGTGGTGCTTGCGGGCGAGGGTGCGGTAGGCCTTCTTGATCTCATCGGCCGTCGCGTCCTTCTTGACCCCCAGGATCTTGTAGAAGTCCTTGTCGATCCAGTCCTTCGTGCTCACCGCACCCTCACCTCCTCACGTGTCCCGTTCAGTCCGTGCCGGCGACCGACACGCGTGCCGGGCGAACGACTCGCCCGTTCATCTCGTAGCCGACCTGCAGGATCGTGACGACCGTCGGATCGGTCACGCCCTCACGCTCCTCGCGCATCAACGCCTCGTGGCGGGTCGGGTCGAAAGGCTCGCCGACCGCTCCGAAGGGAGTCAGGCCCAGCCGCGCGACGGCGGCCTCCAGGGCCTCCCCGACGCTGCGGAAGCCACCCACGAGCTCGTCGTGGTCGCGCGCACGGCCGATGTCGTCGAGGATCGGCAGCAGCTCCGCCAGGGCGGCCTCGACGGCGCGCTCGCGCACGAGCTCCCGATCGCGCTCCACGCGCTTGCGGTAGTTGGAGTACTCCGCATGGACGCGCTGCAGGTCCGCGGTCAGGATGGCCACCGGCTCGGACACGGCGTCCGCTGGCCCGGCTGCTGCTGCGGCCAGGTCAGCCTCGGCCGCGCTGAACTCCGCCTCGATGGCCTCGGCGTCCAGCGCCTCGGCCAGCAGGGCGTCGGCCTCGGCCGCCGCCGTCGTGGAGGGCTCCACGATCTCGCCCTCGACGACCTCCGGATCGACCGGGCCCTGCTGTGGGGGCGGCGTCCGGCTCGGGCGTCCCCGCCGCCGGGGGCTCGAAGCCCTCCGGAGGCGGGGTCTGCTCGGGACGCTCGGTCACTTCGACTCGCCCTCCGCTGAGCCCTCGTCGTCGACGATCTCGGCGTCGATGACGTCCTCGTCCGAACCGGAGGCACCCGAGTCGGAGCCACCGGGGTTCCCGTCACCGGCAGGCGCGGAGGCCTGGGCGGCGGCGTACATCGCAGAGCCCAGGGCCTGCGAGGCGGTGGCCACCTTCTCCGAGGCGGTCTTGATCGCCTCGATGTCGGTGCCCTCCAGTGCGCGCTTGAGCTCGACCATCGGCTCGTCGACGTTCGCCTTGGCGTCGGCCGGGACCTTGTCCGCGTTGTCGCGCAGGAACTTCTCGGTCTGGTAGACCAGCGACTCCGCGGTGTTGCGGACCTCGGCCTCCTCGCGGCGGGCGTGGTCCTCGGCCGCGTGGGCCTCGGCGTCGCGCATCATCCGGTCGATGTCGTCCTTCGGCAGCGCCGAGCCGCCGGAGATCGTCATCTTCTGCTCCTTGCCGGTGGCGAGGTCCTTGGCCGAGACGTGCACGATGCCGTTGGCGTCGATGTCGAAGGTGACCTCGACCTGCGGGATGCCCCGCGGCGCCGGCGGCAGGCCGGTCAGCTCGAACGTGCCGAGCTTCTTGTTGTACGCGGCCATCTCGCGCTCGCCCTGGAACACCTGGATGAGCACCGACGGCTGGTTGTCGTCGGCCGTGGTGAAGATCTCCGAGCGCTTGGTCGGGATCGTGGTGTTGCGCTCGATCAGCTTGGTCATGATCCCGCCCTTGGTCTCGATGCCCAGGCTCAGCGGGGTCACGTCGAGCAGCAGGACGTCCTTGACCTCACCCTTGAGCACGCCGGCCTGCAGGGACGCGCCGAGTGCGACGACCTCGTCGGGGTTGACGCTCTTGTTGGGCTCCTTGCCGTTGGTCAGCTCGCGCACGACCTCGGACACGGCCGGCATGCGGGTCGAGCCGCCGACCATGACGATCTGGTCGATGTCGGCCACCGAGATGCCCGCGTCCTTGATGACGGTGGCGAACGGCGCCTTGGTGCGGTTGAGCAGGTCGGCGGTGAGCTCCTCGAACTTGGCCCGGCTCAGGGTCTCGTCGAGGTGCATGGGGCCGTCGGCGCCGGCCGTGATGTACGGCAGGTTGATGCCGGTCTGCATGGAGCTCGACAGCTCGATCTTCGCCTTCTCCGCGGCCTCACGCAGGCGCTGGCTGGCCATCTTGTCCTTGGACAGGTCGATGCCGTGGGCGTTCTTGAACTGGCCGACCATCCAGTCGACGACGCGCTGGTCCCAGTCGTCGCCACCGAGGTGGTTGTCGCCGGAGGTCGCCTTGACCTCCACGACGCCGTCGCCGATCTCCAGCAGGGACACGTCGAACGTGCCGCCACCGAGGTCGAAGACGAGGATCCGCTGCTCCTGGTCGGCCTTGTCCAGGCCGTAGGCAAGTGCCGCCGCGGTCGGCTCATTGATGATGCGGCTCACGTTGAGGCCCGCGATCTCGCCGGCCTCCTTGGTGGCCTGGCGCTGCGCGTCGTTGAAGTAGGCCGGGACGGTGATGACCGCATCGGTCACCGTCTCGCCGAGGTAGGCCTCCGCGTCACGCTTGAGCTTGCCCAGGACGCGGGCGCTGATCTCCTGGGGCGTGAAGCCCTTGCCGTCGATGTTCACCTTGAAGGTGCCATCGCCCATGTGGCGCTTGATCGAGCGGATGGTGCGGTCCGGGTTGGTCACGGCCTGGCGCTTGGCGACCTCACCGACGAGGACCTCGCCGTTCTTCGCGAAGGCGACAACAGAGGGGGTCGTCCGCGCGCCCTCGGCGTTCGCGATCACGACGGGCTCGCCGGCCTCGAGGACGGCGACGCAGGAGTTGGTGGTACCGAGGTCGATGCCGACAGCACGACTCATGGAGGGTGGTTCCTTTCCGTTCGGATACCCGGCGGCGACGCCGTCGGGCGGGTTTCTGACGCGCCCTATCCTCCCGTGCCTCGTACTTTATGTCAAGTCCGCGCTCAGAATACTTGAGTCGTCTTGGCTCAAGTTGCTGGAGGCACTCGCGATCGCCCTGAGACCGGCGGCAACGACTGCCCGGATTGCCCACCCGTCGGGCGAATCGACTATGTTACCGATCGGTAGGGTCCCACGTGCGGGGCCGCTGCGAACTGGGGCGAGAATGGGCCGGGCGGGGCACCCCCGGTCAGGAGGTTGGCGGACATGGATTCGATGATGCTGATCCGGGCAACGGTCGGTCTGATCATCATTGCGGTGGCGGGGTTCCTGGCCCTCAAGCGCGCGTGGTTCCTCCAGGGGCTGGTCAGGTCCGGGCAGCCCGCGGTGGGCCGCACCGACCAGGTCGGCGCCCGGGTGCAGGTCGAGGCCACTGAGGTCCTCGGCCAGAGGAAGCTGCTCAAGTGGAGCGTCCCCGGCATCGCCCACGTGTTCGTCTTCTTCGGCTTCCTGATCCTGACGCTGACCGTGGTCGAGGCCTTCGGCGAGCTCTTCTTCGCCGGTTTCGCCTTCCCCATCATCGGGACGTGGCCGGTCGTGCGGTTCCTCGAGGACGTCTTCGCCGTCCTGGTCCTGGTCGGGATCCTCGTGTTCGCGATCATCCGCTACCGGAACAACCCCGCCAAGGAGGGCCGCTGGTCGCGGTTCTTCGGCTCGCACACCTCCGGTGCGTGGCTGGTCCTGTTCATGATCTTCATGGTCGTGGCAACGCTCCTGCTCTACCGGGGCGCGAAGATCAACGCCGACGGTCCCGAGGGCATGGACGGCGCGTTCGCCTCCCACGCCGTGGCCACTGTGCTCGAGCCCCTGGGTGAGACCGCCAACGAGTGGCTGCTGACCCTGGGCCTCTGGGCGCACGTCGCGGTCATCCTCGGCTTCCTGCTGATCGTGCTGCACAGCAAGCACCTGCACATCTTCGCCGCCCCCATCAACGTGTACTTCTCCCGGCGGCCCGACGGCCTCGGACCGCTGCTCGAGATGTACTCCGGCACCGAGAAGATCGACTTCGAGGACCCCGCCGACGACGCCGTGTTCGGCCGTGGCCGGATCGAGGACTTCACCTGGAAGGGCCTGCTCGACCTGGCGACCTGCACCGAGTGCGGTCGCTGCCAGAGCCAGTGCCCGGCGTGGAACACCGAGAAGCCGCTGAGCCCGAAGCTCATGATCATGGACCTGCGGGACCACGCGTTCACGAAGGCCCCGTACATCAAGGCCACGCAGGCCAAGCTCGACGGGAAGAACGTCGAGTTCGGCGAGGTCGACGACGAGGTCCTGGCCACCATGTCCGAGAAGGTCCAGGCCGAGGCGCAGCGGCCCCTGATCGGCGAGCGCGACTTCGACGAGCACCGCGACACCGACGGCTACGACGCCTCCGGGCACCGCTCGCACGAGGGCCCGGTCATCGACGTCGACGCCCTGTGGTCCTGCACCACGTGCGGCGCCTGCGTCAACCAGTGCCCCGTCGACATCGAGCACATCGACCACTTCATCGACATGCGCCGCCATCAGGTCATGATCGCCACCGAGTTCCCCAACGAGCTCAACAGCCTGTTCAAGAACCTGGAGAACAAGGGCAACCCGTGGGGCATGAACGCCTCGAAGCGCAACGACTGGATCAGCGAGGTCGACTTCGAGGTCCCCGTGTTCGGCGCCGAGGGCGAGGACGAGATCCCCGCCGACGTGGAGTACCTGTTCTGGGTCGGCTGCGCCGGCGCCTACGAGGACCGCGCCAAGCAGACCACCAAGGACGTCGCCGAGCTGCTCAACGTCGCGGGCGTGAAGTACATGGTGCTCGGCGAGGGCGAGACCTGCACCGGCGACCCGGCACGCCGCGCCGGCAACGAGTTCCTGTTCCAGATGCAGGCGATGCAGAACGTCGAGGTCCTCAACGAGGTCAAGGCCAAGCGCATCGTCGTGACGTGCCCGCACTGCATGAACACCATCGGCCGGGAGTACCCGCAGCTCGGCGGTGACTACGAGGTGGTCCACCACAGCCAGCTGCTCGCCACGCTGCTCCGCGACGGTCGGCTCAGGCCGCTCACGCCGATCGACTCCACCGTGACCTACCACGACCCGTGCTACCTGGGCCGGCACAACAAGGTGTACGTGCCGCCCCGCGAGCTCGTCGCCTCCGTGCCCGGCGTCCGGCTGGTCGAGATGGAGCGCACGGCCGACAAGTCCTTCTGCTGTGGCGCCGGTGGTGCGCAGATGTGGATGGAGGAGCGCCTCGGGACGCGCATCAACCAGAACCGCGCCGATGAGGCGATCGGGACCGGCGCCGACAAGATCGCGGTGGCCTGCCCCTTCTGCTCGGTCATGCTGCACGACGGCGTGACCGTGCGGGCGCAGGAGGCAGGCGAGGGCGCCACCCCGGTGGAGGTCATCGACGTCGCATCGCTGCTGCTGGGCTCGGTCAGGGCGCCCGCGAACGACTGACGGCGGCGAACGCGCACCGCGCGCGAAGGGGGGCCCGACCGGCAGGTCGGCCCCCTCGCGCGTCTCGCTGGAGATGGCCTGCCCCTGATCGCTCACTTCATGCGCGGTGGTCCCTGTCGACCAGGGCCGGGCCCGCGTCATCCAGGCCGCGGAGCGCGGGAAGGGCAGCGATGAGCAGCGAGAGCCCGACCAGCAGCACCCCGATGATCGCGTAGACCAGCTGGACCCCCCACGCCTCCACGGCGATCCCCGCCAGCAGCAGGCCCAGTGGTGGGGCTGCGTAGAAGAGCGCCGTCTGCACGCCGTACACCCGGCCCTGCACGTGCGCGGGCACCCGGGTCTGCACCAGCGAGTTGAGCAGCGGGTTCATCGGGCCCCACCCGAGACCCAGCAGGAATCCGGCAGCGACGAACACCGGCAGCGGTGGGAGGAACGCCATCGGGATGATCGCCGCCGTGACGGCGAACATCACGAGCACCACGATCCGGTGCTTGGACGCCCGGGCGGAGAGCCATCCGTAGGAGAAGGACCCGATCATCCCGCCCGCTGCCAGGGCGGTGAGCGTGAAGCCGTAGCTGCTCGGCTGGCCGATGGCCTCGAAGTGCACGGGCATCAGGACCGATTCCGTGGGCATGTAGACCATGGCCAGCGCAGCGATGGCCAGGGTCAGCACGCGCAGGGCCTTGTCCGCCATCAGGATCCTCGCCCCGCGCACGATCGAGGACCAGAACGGCTCGTGGTCGTCGCCGGACTGGTGACGGGACTCACCGATCGCCTCGGTGACGCGGATCCCGCCGACCGCGACGATGGCCAGCACGAAGGCGGCCGCCGTCACCCAGAAGGAGGGGATGACGCCGATCGTGCTGATCCCGAGCGCGGCCACCGCGGGGCCGATCACCCAGCCTGCGGAGAAGACCCCCTCGTGGACCCCGTTGATCCGGTCGATGTAGAACCGCCCAGCGTCGGCGACGTCCGGGATCAGCGACTTGCGCGCGGTGTACCCGGCAGGGTCGAAGGTCGCGCCAAGGACTGCCAGGGCCAGGATCATCGCCAGGGTCAGGACTCCGGCCCGTTCAGCCACGGGGAACAGGCTCACGGACACCGCCGAGAACGCGTCGGATGCCATCGACACCCGACGTCGGCCGAACCGGTCGACCAGCGCGCCGACGAACGGCGAGACGAAGATGCCCGGGATCGCAGCCGCCGCCGCAACCAGCCCGGCGTCGGCCGGCGACCCCGTCTCCTGCAGGACCAGCCAGGGGATCAGCACCGCAACCGTCGCGTTGGCCAACCCACCCAGCAGGTTGGCGACCTGCAGCAGGACGACGGGGGCGCGACGACGGCCAGGCACGGGGGTCCTCATCTTGAGTGGGGTCCGCCCAGCGTAGGGCCGTCCCCAGGCTCGAGGGTGAGGGCTGGGAGGTCCGGGACTCGGCTGGGCGAGTGGGCGCAGGCTGCCGCCGAGTGCGCGGCGGGGCTGGCGCGTGGGCGGCTTCGCCTACAGCCCGAGGTCATCGGCTGGGCCGTCGCCCTCCCCGTCCGTCGAGCCGTCATCCGGCAGGTCCGCGCCAGGCTTCGGGTCGGTTGCGGCTCCGACGGGCCAGACCGCCGAGGGGCCGAGCCGGTAGAGCGTGAGGTTCCCGGCCGTTGAGGTGAACAGCTCCTCCCATCCGGGACCGGGCAGGGGCCCGAACGCCTCGTCCACCGGCTCCAGGGCCCTCCGGCAGTGCCAGCAGGTGCGATCCTCGGCACTGTAGATCACGACGTACTCGCCCGGCTGGGGGTACTGGCTGGCCGAGGACGGGGGGAACCTGACCAGCCGGTTCAGCGAGCGGAAGCTGCCCGCCTCCCACCGCGGGTCGCCGAAGGGTCCGGTCTGGTAGGCGGGGAGGACCCGCTGGGTGCCCCAATCGGCCCAGACCCGCGCGTCGGCCAACTCGTCAGCCTGCGACGCGAGATGGGTGCGCAGCTCCACCATCGCGTCACCGCCATTGGGCGCGAACCCCGGGTAGGACGTGGCGAAGCGGACCGCCGGGACCATCACCCCCAGTGCCAGCAGCGCGCCACCGGAGGCGGCGGCGACGCGCCACGCCCCACGGGAGCTGCGGATGAGGATCATCAACGTGCCCACCGCCACCAGCATCAGCGGGACGATGAACGACAGCCAGTAGCGCGCGACGTCCAGGCGGACCGAGGGGTGCGACGGGTCCAGGGGACCGCCCTGGACCCAGAGCAGGCCCACGGTCAGCATCCCCCACGCCCAGATCCGGCCGAGCTCCGCGCGGAACACGAGCCCGCCCACCGCGCCCACTGCCAGGCAGGCCAGCAGCGCGGGTCCGCCGGATATCTCCAGGATCGACCGGGGCAGGATCGTCACGTACCACCACCGTGACTGGCCCACGTAGCCCGCGTCCGAGGTGACCTCCGACTCGGAGATGTCGGCTCCGAGGATGATCCGGAACTTCAGGAACGGGTCGTCGTAGACCACGGCGCACAACAGCACGTCGAGGACCAGCCACGCCAGGGCCGGCGGGGCGAACCACGCCAGGGTCACCAGCGGTCGGCCGATGCGCCAGAGGATCCATCCGATCACCGGCCAGGCGAAGATGGCCGTCTCACGGACCTCGAAGCTCCACCCGGTCACGAACCCGCAGGCAACGAGCAGGGCGGGAACCCGCCACCCCCAGGCCACGCCGACCTCAGGCGCCTCATCGGCGGCGTCCGCGGCGAGGGTCGCCAGGAGCAGGGCCAACCCGATGAGCGTCGTGGCGGTCAGGTCGGTGTACCCACGGGTCAGGTTGACGAAGACCAGGGGCGTGCCCAGGGCGAACGCAGCCGCCAGGACCCCGGTGGACCTCGACACGTAGCGCGTGCCCAGCAAGTACAGGACAGCTGCCAGCACGCCCGTGCTGATCACCGGCACGACGTAGTAGGTGGCCGTCGAGTCACCCCACATCCGGGCGAACGGGATGATCGGCAGCAGGAACCCCCATCGGGACAGCCCCGAGGGCCTCCACGTGCCATCCGGGAACGCCAGCGCGCCCTGCACGTAGTGCCAGGGGTCGGTCGGCACGAGCGCCGAGCGGTAGGCCAGGGCGATGCCGATCGCGACGGCCGCCACCAGGCAGGCCCACCCGAGGTCACGCAGGTGGATCGCCCGGCCCCATTCGAGTGACCTCACAGCCGTCGCTCCGCCCAGCTCCAGTAGCGCGCCAGAGCCCTGCTCACGGGAGCCGGGACGCCCGGCCCGAGCCCGGCAGGTGGGTCGAGCGGTCCGCGGAACAGGTGAGCCAGCTCCCGGTCGGGGACACTGCGCGCGGCCTGGATCCCTCGTCGCCGATCCGCCAGGGACGTGCGATGGGTCACCAACCAGCGCCACCCGTCCACCTTGTCCCGGGCCCAGCCGTCGCGGACGGACACCAGCAGGACGCCGCCCTCGACGACCAGGGCGGGCACGGCGACGAGCCAGCGGGTCCGCCGCTCGGGCAGCAGCATCAGGTTGATGAGGCGGTTGCGCTCGAGCAGGTAGAACTTGGCCGGAGTTCCGGGCGAAGTCGTAGTGGTGCACGACGACCGCCTCCGGCTCGTGGACCACCCGGTAGCCGGCCTGCCATGCCCGCAGCGACAGGTACACGTCCTCGCAGTAGGCGACGTAGTCGGCGTCGAACCCGCCCAGGGCGTCCCAGACCTCCCGGCGCACCGCGAAGGTCACGCCCGTGATCGAGGCCACCTCGGTGAGCGCTGCGTGATCCGCAGCCGGATCCCCGAGGCCGCCGACCCACGAGAACATGAGGAAGTGCACCGGGTTGCCCGCGGTGTTGAGGACCGCCGGATCCTCGGCCAGCCTGATGCTGGCCGAGGCCAGCCCGACGTCGGGCTCGGCGACGCGCCGGACCAGCGCGGCCAGGGCACCGGGCTGCACGAGGGCGTCGGAGTTGACGAACACCAGGACGTCTCCGGTGGCGTGACTCGCGGCGTAGTTGCAGCCGCCCGCATAGCCCAGGTTGCGCCCGGCAGCGAGCACGCGGACCCCGGGCATCCCGCGCACGGCGTCGACCGGTCCGGGCGCCGCGTCGTTGTCGACGACCACGATGTCCTCGGCCCCGTCAGCGACGAGGGCCGCGACGCAGGCGGCGAGCGTGGGCTCGGCGCCGTGGGCCAGGACGATCGCAGAGGCCCGCACGCGCTCACCCTAGCCGCCGGGCCCGCCGGATCACGTCCGACCGGCCCGAAGCACGCCTCGGGTTACGATAGTGGCTCCAGGTCGGGACGTTCCGAGTCGCAGCGGGGGTGGGCGATGCGCAGGAGGGGATGGCTCGCCCTGATCCTGCTGGCGCCCCTCGCCCTGATCGCGATCGGCACCCAGGTGGCCGGCGTGACCGGCCTCGTCGGCGTCGCACAGTCCGCCATCGCCGGGCGCGCCCGCGACAGTGCCGGGCTCGAGCGCGGCCTCGGGACCATCCGGACCGCCGCGACATCCTCGACCTGACCTGGTCCTCGCCGGCGGCTCGCGTCCTTGAGTACAACCCGATGACGCTGGGTGCGATGGACGACCTGCGCGCATCGGCGCACGCGCTGGCCGTGGGCACGCGACGTGCTGGACCCACTGGCCGAGATCGGCACGGCGGCCGTCGGCTTCGACGGCGAACCGCCGATCATCAGCGGGACCACGATCGATCCGCTGAAGGCTCGAGGGGCTGGCCGAGCCCGGTCGCCGAGGTCCACGCGGCCCTGGCGGCGACCGGCGACGGCCCTGGCCGAGGTCAGGGGCTCGGGCCTCCTCGGCCGACCGATCGGCGCCGTCGCCGACTCCGTGGCCGGGTCCGTCGCTGACCTGACCCAGCTGGCCGGCGCGGCCGAGATCGCGATGCCCGACGTGGCCGAGGCCCTGGGATCCGACGGAGCCCAAGCGCTACCTGGTCGGCGGCCCTCAACGACGCCGAGCTCTTCGGCTCCGGGGGAGCCCCGCTGTCGGCGTTCGTGGTGCAGGCGGACAAGGGCTCCCTGTCGGTCCCGATCTCCGGACAGCTGGAGTCCAAGCTGTCGCCCAACAACCCGCCGATCGACTGGAAGCACGAGGGCGGGCCCCCCTGGTACCGGAAGGGCAAGCGCTACCCGTTCGTGAACTCGAACTTCCATCCCGACTTCGGCACGGCCTCGGTGGACATGCGTCGGGCGTGGGCTGCGCTGGGCTACCCGGAGGTCGACGGGGTCGTCACGGTGGACATGAGCGCCCTGGCCTCGATGCTGGCCTGGACCGGGGCCGTCGAGTCGCCCGGCTTCGGGGAGGATCAGCTCCGAGACGCTCGTGCGCAGCCGTCCTGGTGGACTCCTACCGGCAGTTCAACAGCCCCGAGGGCGTGCTCGAGCGGCATGCGCGCAACGAGGAGCTGACCAGGGCCCTGATGAAGCACCTGACCCAGCCCATGAACCTCATGTCCGCGGTCCGCGGCACGATGGACGCGATCCCGCCCCGGCACATCCAGGCCTCGTTCGACGCCCCCGACCTGCAGGACGCGGTCGACGCGCTCGCGGCCGGCGGGGAGCTCTGGCGACGGGGCCGGGCGACCTGATCGCGGTGCACTCCCAGAGCGCCCCCAACAAGCTGTCGGTGTTCCAGGACCGCCGCATCACGCAGGAGGTCCAGCTGACCGCCGGAGGGCGGCGCCACGGTTCGCCGCACCATCTCGTTCACCAACGCCGTCCCCGAGGGCCTGGAGGGCGATCCCACGACCTACTGCCGGGTACCTCGCCCTGCGCGCCCGCATGCGGGTCGCCTATCGACTCCCGCTGACCGCCACCGACACCCGGATCACCACGGGGAACTCCGTCTGCCCTGGTCCCGGTGGCACGCACCGGTCCGTTCCCGGATGATCGCGGCGGGCAGGTGCTCTGGCAGGGCCACGAGACGCGCGCCCGGCGAGACCACCACCGTGGTCATGGAGTACACGCTGCCCGACGGCACGTTCGCGCCCGGGACCTACGACGTCCACGCCGACCCCCAGGCGCTGGCCCATCCTGCGGAGCTGACGGTCAAGGTGCGCCCGGCACCCGGGTCGACCCTCGCCCGGACCCCGGGTGGACCGAGTCCGGCGCGGGACATGCTGAGTGGTCGGGGCACCTTGACCATCCGCTGCACCTGACGGTCGGCTGATGCGGATCGCCCTGCTCGGGACCCGCGGGGTCCCCGCACGCTACGGCGGCTTCGAGACCGCCGCCGAGGAGATCGGCAGGCGCCTGGCCGAGCGCGGCCACGACGTCGTCGTCTACTGCCGCAACCCCGGCCAGACCCGGACCGAGTACCTCGGCATGCGCCTGGTCAACCTCCCGGCCGTGCGGCATCGAGGCCGTCGAGACCCTGAGCCACACCGGACTGTCGTCGGGCACGCGATCGCCGGGAGCATCCGGACGTCGCGATCGTCTTCAACGCCGCGAACGCGCCCTTCCTCCCCGCCCTGCGCGCGGCCAGGATCCCCGTGGCCGTGCACGTCGACGGGCTCGAGTGGAAGCGCGCCAAGTGGGGCGCGCGGGCGTCGGGCTACTACCGCTGGGCGGAGGCGCGCAGCACCCGCTGGGCCGATGCCGTGATCGCCGATTCCCACGGGATCGCCGACCACCTGCGCGACGCGCACGGCATCCAGGCGCGCTACATCCCCTATGGCGCGCCGATCGTGACCCCCGACGCGCACCGACTGGCCGAGCTGGGAGTTCGCCCCGCGCCACTACCACCTCGTCGTCGCGCGGTTCGAGCCCGAGAACCACGTGCGCGAGATCGTCGCGGGCTACGCGGCCTCACGATGCACGACTGCCGCTGATCGTGGTCGGCGATGCCCCGTACGCCGATGCCTACCGGGCGCAGGTGCATCGCTGCCGCCGGCAGCCGACCCCCGCATCCGCTTCCTGGGCAGCCTCTGGGACACCGACCTGCTCGACGCCCTGTACGCCCACGCCCTGACCTACCTGCACGGGCACAGCGTCGGGGGGACCAACCCGTCGCTGCTGCGGGCGCTGGGCGCCGGCGCGCCGGTCTGCGCCTACGACGTCGTGTTCAACCGGGAGGTCGCCGCGGCTGCGGGCCTCTACTTCACGACACCCGGGGACGTGGCGGCGCTGTGCGAGGCCGCGGAGCAGGACCCGGAGGCAGCGATCACGCGCGGCTCGGCCGGCCAGGCGGACGTGGCCACCCGGTACCGGTGGTCGGACGTGGCCGACGCCTACGAGGATCTCGCGCAGGAGCTGCTCAGTACGCGCCGTGCCCGGTGATGACCGCCTTGAAGGTCTTGGCCAGGATGACGACGTCCAGGGCGATCGACCAGGTCTCGATGTAGTGCAGGTCCATGCGCATCCGGTCGTCCCAGGAGACCTCCTTGCGACCGGAGATCTGCCACAGGCCGGTCATTCCCGGCTTCGTCAGGTGCCGGCGGTGCTCGGCGTCACGCCAGCAGCGCCAGCTCATCGGGGAGCATCGGTCGGGGGCCGACCAGCGACATCGACCCGCTGATCACGTTGAACAGCTGCGGCAGCTCGTCCATGCTCCAGCGGCGCAGCACCCCGCCCACCCGGGTGACCCGCGGATCGTCGCGGTACCGATCGGCGACGTCGTCGTCGAGGTCGCCGATCACGTCGTCGCGGATCGAGTCCGCCCCGACGTGCATCGTGCGGAACTTGATGCACCGGAAGACCTCGCCGGAGCGTCCGATCCGGTCGCTGACGTAGAGGGCCCGGCCCAGCGAGTCGAACTTGATCGCGATCGCCGATCAGCAGGTAGACCGGGGCCAGGATCACCACGAGCGGCACCGCGATCACCAGGTCGACGATCCGCTTGAGCGCACGCTTCGGGCCGGTCAGGCTCGGCTCGTCGAGGTGGATCAGCGGCAGGCCGGCGGCCGGCCGCACGGACATGCGCGGCCCGGCCACGTCGGAGAGGATCGGGGAGACGAGCAGGTCGATCCGGGGCCCTCGAGGCGCCAGGCGAGGCGCCGCAGGAGCGCGGGGTCGACGGCGGTCGACTCGGCAACGGCGACCGCGTGGACGTTGTGGGCGTCGATCCAGTCCATGACGTCGTCGAGCCAGGCGTCCACGACGTGGTCGCGGGCATCGGCCCGGGCGTCGGTCACGGCCACCCGCGGCGGCTGCACCGTGCCGATCACCTTGAACCCGGCGACGGCGTCGGTCGCGAACGACTCGGACAGCGCGGCGCTGCGCAGCCGGTCACCGACGATCAGCGTGCTCTGCTGGAACCGGCCCTCGAGGCGCTGACGGCCCAGCCAGACGCGCAGCAGCCACCGGCCGAGCAGGATCAGCATCGTGCCGATCAGCAGCGAGGGCAGGACCAGGCGAAGCGGTGGGGCGGACTTGGCGACGTAGGAGGCGATCGCGATCGCCGCCAGCATGGTGACGCCGGCGTTGACGACCCGCTTGAACTCCTCGTTCCCGACGCCCAGGTAGCGCGCCTCGTACCCGCCGCGCAGGAGGATCAGCAGCAACCACCACACGATCATCGCCGCGCCGGTCAGGGGGGTCTCGACCTGGTCGAACAGGTAGCCGGAGTTGATCATCACGGCGATGTACAGGCTGATGCTCGTGCCCAGGATGCCCAGGTCGAGCAGGAAGGCGCGCAGCGCCACGGAGAACATCGGGTCGACCTCGCGCGCGGCCGCGGGCCTCGGGCCGCTCGACGACGGTGGCGACGGGGGCGCGCCGCTGCGCAGCCTCGTCCCCGGCAATGCGCAGCACCGGGGGTGCGGCTCCCCGGCGCCTGGCTCCCTGCCTGCCATGCTGCCTGCCATCTCCCCTCCCACCAGCGTAGACGGCCCAGCAACTGACGACACTAGACACCGTGAGCCCCGTTTCCAAGCCCAGCAGCCGTTCTCGGCGGTCGGGTTCCACTCGGGCGAGCGGATCTGTGCGGGTATCCTGCACCCCTGATGAGGGAGGACAGATGCCCGTTTACCGCCGTTTCGCCGTGTGCGCGGCCGTTGGCTCTGGTCGGTGTCCTGATGGCCGCCTGCACGTCGGCGTCCCCGACGCCGGCTGGCCCCACACCCCGGCCGCCGGACCCGTCGAGCGCCACCCCGTGCCGGCGGGCGACCCGATCGCCCGGGAGCTCTTCGGCACCCACGTGGGCAACCTGGCCTCCGGGGCCGAGCCCGTGCCGCCCACCGCGGGGGCGATCCGCCTGTGGGACTCCGGCGTGTCGTGGCGCCAGCTCGAGCCGGTCCAGGGGCAGGTCGACTGGGCGCCCATGGACTCCGCGGTGGCCCAGGCCGAGAGCACCGGCGCCGCGGACATCCAGTGGGTGCACGGCAGCCCGCCGCCCTGGGCCGCCCTGGACCCCGAGGCACCGGGGATCTACGGCCCCGGCACCTCCTCGGCGCCCGACGAGGAGGCCTACCTGAGCTTCCTGCGCCAGGTCGCCGAGCGGTACAAGGGCCGAATCACCTCGTACCAGGTGTGGAACGAGGCGAACATCAAGATCTTCTACCGGGGGAAGCCCGAGTACCTGGCAGAGCTGACCCTGCGGGCCAAGGAGGTCCTCGACGAGGTCGACCCTGACGCGCTGCTGGTCGGAGCGAGCACGACGGTGCGGGCGGCGGGCCCGGTCAAGCCCTGGTACGGCAAGTACTCGGCTGCCCTGGCCGAGCGCGGCTGGCCGGTCGACGCGATGGCCGTGCACCTCTACCCGCTGGCCGACCAGGGAGCCGGCACGCGGGCCGCGTACGTGCGACTGATGCGCGAATGGCTGGCCGAGCGCGGCTGGACCGGCCAGCTCTGGGACACCGAGGTCAACTACGGCGATCGCCGCGACTTCGCCACGAAGGAGGTCATCGTGCCCCAGCAGCGGGCCGCCGGCTGGGTGGCGCGCACGTACATCGACTCCCTCGCGCTCGGCATCGACCGCGTGTACTGGTACTCGTGGAACGACCACATCCTGGGCATCGACCAGGTCGACGCCCAGACCGGCGCGATCCTGCCCGCCGGCCAGGCGTACCTGACGGTGCAGGACTGGTTCGCGGGCGCGTACTGGCAGGGCTGCACCGGCGAGCTGACGGAGCCGACCGGCGAGTCCGGCGCCCTGACCACCTGCGAACTGGCCACCGGGGACCGGCTCCCCGCGCAGATCCTGTTCAGCCACAACGGGCCCACGACCATCCTGATGCCCGAGGCGGCCGCGCAGATCTGTCGGCTCGACGGGACCTGCGAGCCGGCTGAAGGCGACTCGTTGAAGGTGACGGCCAACCCCATCCTGGTCCGGTTCTCGGGGTGACGCTAAGGACGTGTTAACGTCACCGGAACCCTGCGACACGCGCCCCCGGTGCAGTTGACCGAGGCGTCTGGCAGCAGACACTGTGACGTCATCATTCCTAGTGGGGGGAGTCCACTGTGCGACGGATCCTGAAGGTCATCGTCCCGGCCGCTGCGGCGGGGTTGCTGGCAGCCACCTTGCCCGCGGGCGCGGCGTCGGCGGCGCCGACCGTTCCCGGTCCGCTGTTCGGCCAGCACGTGGCCAGCATCGCCGCGGCGGCACCCGGCGGGCTGACCCTCGGTGCGGTCCGCCTCTGGGACTCGGGGGTCTCCTGGCGGGACCTGCAGCCAACTGAGGGCGCGCCCAACCTCGCCCCCTTGAAGGCGGCCGTGGCACATGCCAAGGCGCTGGGTGCCAGCGAGATCATGTACACCCTGGGCAACACCCCCAAGTGGGCCGCGTCCGACCCCAACTCGAAGCTGGGCCTCTACGGCCCCGGGTCGAACAGCCACCCGGCGAGGAACTCGTACTACACCGACTTCCTCAAGGCCGTGGCCACAGGGGTACCGGGGATCACCTCCTTCCAGGTCTGGAACGAGGCCAACCTGAAGGACTTCTACCTCGGCAGCCCCGCGCAGATCGCGCAGCTGACCAAGGACGCCCGAGCTGCTCTCAACTCGGTCGGATCGGGCGCAGCCCTCGTTGCGGCCAGCACCACGGTTCGCGCCAAGGGTCCTGTGGGCAAGTTCGGAAAGGCCTACGGGGCGGCGATGCGCAAGGCCGGGGCCTGGAAGGCCGTGAACGCCGTGTCCGCGCACTTCTACCCGCCCGCCAAGAATGGGCCGTCCACCCGGGTGAGCTACATGAAGACGGTCAAGAAGTACTACAAGCGCTACGGGGCCGGTCGCAAGGCCCTGTGGGACACCGAGATGAACTTCGGGGACACGCGGCCGTACATGAAGGTCAAGCGCCAGTACACGGGCACAACGGCCGCGACCTACGTGGCACGCACCTTCATCGACTCGATGCGCTACGGCGTGTACCGGGTGTTCTGGTACGGCTGGGACATCAACGTCCTTGGCACCGACATGATCAGCCGGGGCGCTGACCGCAGCCAGACATCGGGGGGCAAGGCCTTCCTCGAGACCCAGGACTGGATGGTGGGCAAGACCTGGCTCGGATGCAAGGTGAAGTCCAAGGTGACGACCTGCACGCTGCGGGCACCCAACGGCACCCGGCAGACGATCCGCTACGCCTCGAAGACGAAGTCGTTCAAGGTTCCGGCGGGCGCCACCCAGATCCGGCGCCTCGATGGCTCCACCACGACGGTGGCTCCCGGCGCCCGGATGACCCTCACGACCCAGCCGGTGCTGTTCGTCGGCGGCTGACCAGGGCATCCCCGCCCGCCCGGGGGCGTCCACGGACGATCGAGGCCTCCCCGGCGGCATCCGCGGCCAATTCACCCGCGGTCGGACCGCGTCGAGCGTACTGGGCCCCGGCGCCGACGCAGCGCTGACGCGCATAGGGGGCGAGTACTTCGGGTTGCGCGCATACTGCGAGGCCATCGGCCCGGACTGGCCCACGTACTTGGAGTTCAGGTCGACGTGCCCGTAGGGGCGCTCAGCGGGGGCGTCCAGGGAGTGGAAGCTGAGCTGGCCGATCCGCATGCCGGGCCAGAGCTTGATCGGCAGCGTGGCCACGTTGCTCAGCTCGAGGGTGATCTGGCCCCTCGGCCAGCCCGGGTCCACGAATCCCGCGGTGGCATGGATCAGGAGGCCCAGCCGGCCAAGGCTGCTCTTGCCCTCGACCCGCGCGACCAGGTCGTCGGGCAGGCCGATCGCCTCGACGGTCGTTCCGAGCACGAACTCGCCGGGGTGCAGGATGAACGCCGTTCCCTCGGGCACGGTCACCCGCTCGTTGAGGTCGGCCGGCTTGTCGTAGGGGTCGATCACCTCGGTGGTGTGGTTGCGAAAGACGAGGAACTCCGGACCCAGCCGGACATCGACGCTGGCAGGTTGGATCTGGGCGTCCTCGATGGGATCGATGACCAGGCGGCCCTCGTCGAGCAGGCGGCGGATGGTGCCGTCGGACAGGATCATGCAGCGGATCGTATCCGCGGGCCCCGGCATGCCCGGCCGGAGTGGACCTGTGGCGCCGCCCGGTTTGGGGTCGCCGGTCCGGCTGGGGCATAATCGGTGCCGTCGCGATCGATCAGATCGGGCGCCGCGGGTGTAGTTCAATGGCAGAACATCAGCTTCCCAAGCTGACAGTGCGGGTTCGATTCCCGTCACCCGCTCCACGAGATGGGGCGGGCAGCTCGGTCCGGCGCGCCCGCCTGACCACCGCCAACAGTTGGTGGCGCGGGTGCGTGAGCCGCCGAAGGAGCCACGCCTTCGCGTGGGGGCGAGGCACCGCAGACTGTGACAACCTTCTGGCGGTCTGTGGTGTCGTAGTAGGTGATGAGATCTACACGACGGCGACGGGGTACTGATGGCTCGCGAGGAGTTCGAGGCCTTCGCCGCTGGCGCTACGCCTCGGCTGTGCCGCGCCGCGTACTGCATCATGGCAGACCATCGCTCGGCGGAGGACCTGGTCCAGGACGTACTCACTCGCGTCTACGTGGCGTGGCCCAAGATGCGCAGCACCCATCAGGGGTACGCCTACCGAGCAATGGCGCACGCGGTGGCCAACCAGCGTCGCTGGTCGGGTCGCCACCCGACAAGGCCCCTGCGCGATGACGATCCCAGCGCCTTGGCGAACAACCATGCCGACTCTGTCGTCGTCCGCAACGAGGTTCTCTCTGCGCTTCGACAGCTACCACCGCGGCAGCGCGTGATCATCGTGCTGCGCTACTACGTCGATCTCACCGAGGTCGAGTCCGCCAAGCACTGGAGATCAGCGTGGGCACCGTCAAGAGCCAACACTCTCGAGCATTGGCCCGGCTGCGCTCAGTGCTCGGTGAAGACCTCGTGGCGTCTCCGAAGATCCAGGAGATGTCCTGTCGCTGGGATTCCCCAACTCCCCCACCATCACGGACAGGAGCAAGTATGACCCTTGACCTGCGAGAAGAGCTTGAGAACGCGACTTCCGCGCTGGCGCCAGGGGCGACCTGGTCGGCCGAGCACAGCGCTGGGCCATCGTCGCCTCGTGATGCGCCGACTCCGAAAAACCCTCGGAGGCGCACGCGCAGTCGGCGCTGCTTGGCAGTGGGTATCGCGAACTTCCCCGCGCAGTGGTCGCAGCAGGTCGGCGACGTGCAACCCGGAGGGCAGGCGACCAGCGCTCCCACCAGCATCGAGGCCGCACTGGCTGCGGTGTCCCTGCCCGATCCCGCGCCGGGCTTCCCCTACCGGCTCATTGCCGACGGAGCACCTTCACAGGCGACCGTGGACGGCCAGCAGTACTGGATCCGCAACTTCGATCTCGCAGTCAAGCCGGAGACCACGACAACGGACTCGTCTGGCACCGTGACAGGCGAGGCGAATGGACCCGAAGCAGTGGTCCAGGTGGGCACGTTCCCGCTCCCGGGTGATGGCGGCGTAGTCGATCGGCACCCGATCGTTGAGCGGCCAGACGTGGCGGGCACGACTGGCGTCGTCGTGAGGTACAACGCGAGGGATGGCTCCCCGGTAGCCGCTCTGTACTTCCACGCCGGAGCCTTCACGGCATCGGTCATGGGATTCGGTGGCGTCACGACCGACCAGCTCACCGCACTGGGCAACGCCTTGACCGGGATGAACTAGGTCGCCGCCACCTCGAAACCCGCCTCGATCGCCAACGCAGCAAGGAGCCGCAGAAGCCCGCCAGCGGCGCGTGGCGGCGCTCGCCTGGAGCCCGCGCGTACGCAGATCCAGCACGTCTCAGCCACGACAGTTGACGCCGTGCGGGCGCACCGTGACGACGCGATCGCCGCCGCTTTGGCCGAGGAGCCATGGGCCAGCCTGGAGGGCAGCACCACGGCCCGTTGGTGCACTCTGAGGTCCGGCGACGCCTAGAGTCATCGCCGCGACCGAGCTGGGGGCCAGCATCACCTTCGTCACCTCCAGCCAGCCAATGGACGATCCCGGTACCTTCAGGACCTCCTCTCCTTGAGGGTGCCGATGGCCCCTGGAGCAGAAGCACGTCCTGGTACCGGACGAGGTCGGAGGTGTCCCTCATTGCCAGCGGCGCAGCTCTCACCTCCCACTGCGTCGGCACTTTCGGGGATGTGACCCGCATTTCAAGACTTTGCGCGGTGACGCGGGGGGACCGCCAAAGCCCGGCGTGTTGAGGAACATTGGGACTTTCGCGGTCACCGCTCCACCAACACGAAAAGGGCCCCTGACCGGCACAAACGCCGGTCAGGGGCCCTTCCTCATGAGTCCCGCCAGTGCACTGCCCGTTTCGTGCGACGAATGGCATGCCTTGGTCGCACGGTCGTTGCACGTCCGTCGTCAGCGGTTTCGACACCTGACCGAAGCCGAGGGCGCGAGTTGGCGTACCTTCGCCTCGAAAGTGGGTGCTTCTTTGAATCTGCGTAGCTTCGCCGTGCTCGCGTTTTCGTCGCTGTTGATGCTGCCCCTGTGGGGTTGTGATGACTCGGCGAACGGGCCTTCACCCCTGGGCCGTTCGGGCGGCGGCGACGGTGTCGAAACGCTCACCTGCACCGCCTGGGAGCGATTCGCGATTCCGGGAACGACGCACGTCCTTGTCAACAACCAGTGGAACGCGCAGCACGCCGGGAGTTCTCCTTTCGAACAATGCCTGCTCCGTCGCAACGATGGAGAAACAACAACCTATGGTTGGTCGTGGGAGTGGCCACCCTTTGACCCGTCCACATCCTTCGCCGCGCCCGAGGTCGTCTTCGGTCGCAAGCCGTGGGACGGAGGACTCTCGCCGACTCCTGACCTGCCTCGAAGGATTTCGGCCATCACCGAACTGTGGCTCGACTTCGCGATCGATATCGCTGCGGAGCCGGCGTACAACCTCAACGCGACGATGTGGCTCACGAAGAGTGACGAGGGACTCGCCGCGAAGGATCCCGAGAACATTGTCGCCGAGGTGATGGTGCGCTTCGAGAATCCAGGAGAGATCCCCGGGTGTTGCGTGCCCGATGGCGCGGCAACGCTCGGCGGTAGAACCTTCGAGGTCTTCCATCTGGACGCCCACGGAGATGACTCGGGGGCGTCAGCTTTGACCTGGACGATGATCACCTACATCGCGACGGAACAGAGCCGCAACCTTCGTTTCGACCTCGCACTGGTCCTTCGCGACCTGGTCTCGAAGGGACTCGTCGAAGACACAAGCGGAGTTCAAGGGGTCGAACTCATCACCGAGGTCTCCGGAGGTTCGGGCGAGGCATGGCTCGAGGAATTCGACGTCCAGGTCACGTGACGAAGCGTGCCCCGGTGGCCGGGTGGTCGGACCCGGCTAAGGAGTAGCCCAATGACCGCAAGGCCCTTCCTCCGCCGATGGAGTGCCCTTCAGGCAGGACAGCACCTCAGATGGCATCCGCGATGAAGTCGGCCACGAAGACGAGCACGATCAGGGCGGGGACGATCATCCCAACCGTCAACACCCACGAGCGGTCATGGAACTTGACTCGGCCCAGCAGTGCGGTCACGACGGTGGCCACGCCGGTCAGCATCGTGCCAAATCGACCGGGCCGCCCTGAGCGGCCACTTCAAGCGTAACGGGTGGCCCTGCGGGTGGCTGCCGCCGGTGGATCGTCACTGCAGTCTGCCCATTGCGGTGGTGACGATCGCCGCGACGTCCTCGGCTGTCACCTGCGGGCCCCGCCCCTCTTGTCCGGTGAACTCGAACACGTCGATCAGCATCAGGATCGGGCCGTCGCGAACGACTGCCATGTGCAGGTACATGCCGTAGCCCGGCGTATCGGACCCCATCACGTGGTACTCGCCGTAGCGCTCGTCACCCACCGCAGGCAACTGGTAGGGATCGCTGGTGCCGTAGTCCTCCTCAGGCACGAGGGGCTGCCCGTAGCAGGCCTCGGCTCCCGCCCGTAGCGAATCGAAGGTGGCGTCGACGGCATTCGGGTCCTCGGCCAGGAGGTACTGGCGGAGGTAGACCGCGCCAGTCTCGACCGGCGGCACACTCGCCCTGCGCAGCACGGTGCCCACCTGGAATTCCAGGGTCGCTGCGGCGTCTCTGGACGCCTGGCTGGCTGCCGCGCACGGCTCGATCACCCCTCCCTGAGTGCCCTCGTCATCGACCGTGAAGTCCCCCGCCAGGTCCGCTGGCGTGAGCAGCGCGGATTGAAGCTGCGCCATCGTGGGGATCGGTTCGGCGCTGAGCACGCGACTCGATTGAGCGCCCTTGCCGCCCTCACCACATCCTGCGACCATCACCAGGGCCGCCACCCCGATCGCGGCCGCCACGCGAACGATCTTGATCATGACCCGCGTCTCCCATCGCGCTCCCGACGGCTACGGGAGCCTCTCGACCGCGGTGGTGAGGAATGCGGCGATGTCCTCGGTGGTGTACTCCGGCTGCACCCCATCACCCATCACGATGTCGACCACCTGCAGGTCCATCAGGACCGGGCCCTGACGCACCAGGGAGTTGTGCAGCAGCCAGTACCCGCCGCCGCCAGCCTCGCCGATGGTGGTCAGATCGCCGTAGCGGTCCTCGCCCACGTCAGGGATGACCATCGGCTCGGACTTGCCCGGACCCTCATCGCCCGCGGGGATCTCCCCCTGGCAGGCCTGCATGCCATCCCGCAGCGCGATGAACGTCGCCTCGATGTCAGCCGGATCCCCGGAACGGAGGTACTCCTGGACGAAGATCATGTGGCCCACCCGATCTGCGGGGACGTCGATGGGATCGGCCTCGGACTGGTCGAGCTGCCGGAAGGCCTGCCACCGCAGCGCCTCCGCGGCCGCGCGGGACTCCGCAGTGGCCTTGTCGCACAACTCGATCCGCGGCAGCATCTCCTGCTGCTCCTCGGTGACCACCCCGGAGGCCGCATCCTGGGCGTCCGGGGGGACGTTCACCTCCCACGTGCCCTCGTAGGCGTCGGCGGTCACCAGGGCCGAGGCCAACTGCTCGGCCGTCGGCACGACCCCCGCCGACCACGCCGGGCTCGACGCGGGCTGCGACGCCGATTGCGAACCCTCCCCCGCGCAGCCACCCAGCATCAGCGCCACCACCCCGACCAGCACACCCAGGGAACGAACCTGCCCTCTCATGGCACGCCTCCTCCGCTCATTCCTCCCACCACATCAAGCCTCCCGCGCCCACCGGGCACCCGGTAGGGACGTAGGTCTGCCGGATGCGCCCGGAACGGGGGCGACTGAGCCCCACCTGCCGCAACCACCGCTCTGCGCGGCTGTCGTTTCGCTCGCCGATCGAGGTCGTGCGCGAACCGGTCGACCGGATCGTGGCGTGGCAGCAGGGGCTGGGCGGGTAGCGAGCCCCGCCAGCGGGGCCCTGGTCAGCCGAGCTGCCCGACGAACTCGGCCACCGTCTGCTCGTAGGCCTCCGGGTCGACGTTCCACGACAGCACGTGCCCCGCCCCCGGGACGACGACGTACTGCCCACCGCTGCCGGATCCCTCGCGCATGAACCGGTCGTTCACCGTGTGCGGGATCGTCTGGTCCTCGTCGGTCTGGAAGGTCAGCAGCGGCACATGGATGAGACCGGCCATTTCGGTGTAGTCGATCGCGTCGTAGTCGAGGCCGAACCGCTGCGCGGCGATCAGCATCGCGACATCCTCGAGGGACTCTGGGATCGGCAGCCCCACCACGGGGAACGTCCGCGACTCCGCACCCTCGTCGATCATGTCGCGCAGGCTGCTGGCCGGGGCGTCCAGGATCACCGCGTCCACCTGGTCGGCCAGGGCGCTGTGCGCCAGGAACCCATCGGTCACCGCACCGCCCAGGCTCAGCCCGCCCATGACCAGCGTCGTCGCGCCCTGGTCCACCGCGCGCTGGACCGCGGCCTCGAGCTCGTCCCATTCCGTGGCGCCGTAGTGCCAGATGCCGTCCTCGGCTGGCCGCGCCGCGTTGTCCCCCGCGTACGTCGTCAGCAGCAGGTTGTAGCCGGCCGCGTGCAGCGAGCGGGCCATCCGCAGCATGTCGTGGCGGTCTCCGCCGCGCCCATGGGTGAGCACCGCCCACGCGTCGGATCCCGGGACGAGCACCTGCCAGGCGGGGAAGTCCCCGCTCGGGGTAGCGATCGTGATCTCCTCGGCGGTCAGTCCCGCCTGCTCCGGCGTCAGCCAGACCTCCTTGGTGAACCGGTACTCAGCCCCCTGCTGCGGCATCTCGCCGACCACGTCAACGACGGGGCGGGTCCGGGCGCCATCCGCGGCGGTCGCCGACGCGGGCCCGACCACCACCACGGACCCGTCGTCGAACTGCAGCCCCATCACCACCCCGTCGAACCGCGTCTCGTCGCGGTGCTCCGCGTCGGGCAGCACCGTGATCGTCGCCTGGTCGCCGGAGCCTTCGACGGCCTCGACGGTGCCGGTCCAGAACCCCGCGGGGTCGTAGGGCTTGGCCGCCAGGGCGTCGGAGTAGATGAGGCTTGAGAAGTACCACCCACCACCTACGTAGAACACGGTGACTACCAGCACCGCCACGACCAGCACGACCCAGGGCCACCTCCTGCGCTTCCTGCTCCCCTCCATCGCTTCCCCCTTCCGTGGTTCCACCGTCCCGTTGCGGACCCCTCGCCGGGTAGAGGCGGAGGACCCATAGCGACGCCGGGTGCCCCCGAGACGTTGGGGTCACGTCGTGCCGGGATCGCGCAGGCCCCTTCCCCCGGGTTCTGGCCGCTGGACGGATCTGCGTGGACCGAGGCGTGGGCGGCGGGGATGTCGGCCGCGCTGATGCTGCGCGCACTCCTGTCCACACCCCCGATGGCAGTGCGTGTCACGGCACCCACTCGACCCGGTGGCCCGACGGAGGGGACGTTCGTCCCTGTTGTCGATCGGGCGGTGCGGGATAGTGGAATCAGCCTTGGGGATTTCGGCCGGGGGCGGTTGTGCGGTGTCGAGGAGATGAGCGCCGTGACCGTAGGGCAGGGTTCAGGAAGTGCTGTCAAACCGAATGCGAGCGTCGCATCCATGAGCGGGCGTGAGGGGTGGCCTGAGGGCTGGTATCCCGATCCCTGCGAACGCTGGGAGCAGCGTTGGTGGTCCGGGTCGACATGGACCTCCTGGGTTCGCAGCCATGAACTGCTCGCCGTCGATCCTCTCGCGTATCGGCCTGCTCTCACCGCGGACGACCTGGTGCACCTCACCTTCGCCGAACGGATCCTGCTACCCGAACTGACCGCTCGGGGAACCCTCAGCGACGATCAGGCCGACCGCGTTCGCGGGGTTGTGCGCGATCTGCGTGCCGAGGCGGCCGGAAGTTCGCCTGTGCCGGTGGTCGCCGTGGAGAGCCGTCCGGACGGGTTCGTGCCATCGCGCATCGCCGACCAGGCCCGCACCGTGGAGGCCGCGCCGGTGAGCGCTCCGAGCGCGTGGGTAGGAGCGCTGCTCCCCGAGGCCCCAGTCGGATTCGACACCGAGGGTGCCCAGAGGCCGGAGCGAATGCCCGGGCCGGTGGCCCAGTGGTGGGCACGCACCCGTGAGTCGGTCGTCTCGGACCTCACCGTCCACGGTCTGGCCTACCTGGGTGTGCTGCTGTTCTTCGTTGGCGCCTTCGGCCTGGTCGCTTTCGCCTTCGGCGACGTGCAACGTGAGTTGCGACCCGTCGCGGAGGTGGTGATCGCCGCCGTGCCCTTCGTCGCGGCCGCCCTGCTCCTTCGCCGCGGGGCGGTTGTCGTCGGGCGGTCACTCGAGGTCGTCGGTGGCCTGCTGGTCCCCGTGATGCTCACGACGTCGTTGCTCGACGGGGTGGCAGCTCCGCCCGATCTGACCGGAACCGCCCTCGCCGTCACCCTGACAATGACGTGTGCGGCGATCGCTGCTGCCTATGCGGCCTGGGTGCATCGCCACCCTGACAGCGGGTTGAAGTACGTCGTGGGCCCCATGGTGTGGTTCACCGTGGCGATGGCGTGCTTGGGTCTTGGCCGGCCGATCCCGCAGGGGGAGTCGGTCGCGGTCCCGGGCAGCGCTCAGCTCGCCGCAACGATCGCGTCGCTGGTGGTCACGGTGGCCTGGGCCCGCCTCCGCCCGCGGGCTGCCCTGGCCGAGCCCACGTTGGTGTCCGCCGTGCCGGGGTTGTTCATCCTCGGGCTCCTCACGCTGCTCACCTGGGCGCAGGCCGACGTGCCACCCGTGCTGGCCGTCGGCGCGGCCGGTGTTCTGGTCGTGGTCGCCCTGGAGCTGCTGTCGACGCGCCTCGTGCCTGCTGTGCCCGGCGCGATTGAGCCGCTCTGGTGGTGGCTGACCTTCCTCGCGCTCGCTCCGGGGCTCGGCCCGACCGAGGCAGCCGCCGTCGCGGCGGTCGGCTTCGTGGTGATCCTCGAACTGGGCGGGCGCGCCCGCCGACCCGGATGGGCCCTGGTGATCCCCGGGATGCTTGCCGCCGGCCTGGTGCCCAGCACGACGGAGCAGCCCTGGCTGACCGTCGCGGTGCTTGCCGCTGCCAGCGTGTGGGCGCTGGTCCGTCGTCTCGCGCCGTTCGAGGGTCGCTGGGCTGCGCCGGCCCTCGACCTGGCGGCCGGGATCCTGCCGGCGACCGCCGTGCTGGCGCTCGCTTCGGCGACGTCGATGGCGATCGCCCTGACGGTGGGTGCCGCACTTGTTGCGTTCGCGACGGTGCCGGCGACCCGACCGATGCTGGCACGTGGAGACCAGGACCGGTTCTGGACGCTGCTCTGGACCGCGGGGCTGGGCCTGGTGTCGGTCGCCTCCGTGGTGTGGGCCATCCGCTCCGCTGATGCTGCGGTGGCTGGCTCGGCTGAGCTCTGGTCGACCGCGGGGTCCGTGCTCGGCCTGGCGCTCGTGGCGGGGCTCGGACCGGTGAGCCCCTCGGCGCGTCCCTGGGTGGTCGTGTCGCTGGGCTCGTGGGCCTGGTTCCTGGCGTGCGCTGCGGCTGGAGTCCCGGACGCGATCCGCGGTGGGGTCATGGCAGTTGCCTCCCTGGTGCTCGTCGTTGCGGTGCACCTGATGGCGTCCGTGCCGAGGGGGACAGCCTCCAACGCGGGCCTGGTCGGTCATGTCGTCGCCATGGTGGCGCTGCCGATGGCTGGTGCACAGTGGGGGCTGGTTCTCGCGATGGGCCTGGCGACCGCCGGATGGGCGGTGACCTCAGGCTTCGACGCCCAGGGCCGCTCACCGGTCGCTGATCTGCTGGGCGGGCTCAGCGGACTGCTGCGTCTCCTCCCGCCGGCCCTCGCGGCCCTGGGAATCCCGATGACCGTGGTGACCGGGCTCAACGCGGCCGGGGCCACGTCGCCGACGTGGGTGTCCGTCGTGCTCTGCGCCACGGCGCTCGGGTACGCCGCGTGCATGCGGGCCCTGATCCCGTCAGGCCCGATCGGCACGACACTCGTCTGGGGCTCGTTCCTCGCCGGGTTGGCGGCGGTAACCTCCGCGCCGCAGGGGTCGGTCACGGCGCTCGGGCTCGCCTCGCTGATCACGGCGGTCGCGATCCTCCCGGCGAATCGCCGTCCGATCATCATGCTGTGGTCTGCGTGGGCTGCGCTGGCGCCGCTCGTCGGAGTCGTCCTCGTCGAATGGTCCACGCGATTCGTCTCCGCGCCGGAACCTGCTCAGGCCAGTTCCGTGCTCATCGCCGTGGGCGGGGCCATGCTCGCGGGCGGCTGCGCGTGGGACCTGCACTTCGGGCCCTGGGTAGCCCGCTGGCGGCCCAGGCCGGCGAGCCTGGTCCCGCCGGTCGTTCTCGGGGCTGGTGAGCTGGCGGTCGGCGCGATGGTCGCGCTGGGCTCGGTCGGCGGCGCGACACGCGGCTGGCTGCTCCTGAGTGCTGCCGGGCTGCTGCTGGTCACGTCGGTGCTTCTCCGCGTCGGCGCCCTCGGGGGCGCTGGGGTGGTCGTGGCGTGGTTCGCTGCCCTGCTGATCGCGGAGTCGGTCACCGAGACCACGGCCTGGATCGCCCTGCTCGTCGCGGCCGTCCTGCTCGGCGGGGCGGAGGCCGCGCACCGGCTGGTCACTGATCGTGCGTGGTGGAGCCGGTGGGACATCCCGCTGCTGGTCGCTGCCGGCGTTGTGGCGATGACGGCCCTGGCCGCCGCGTCCGGCTCCTCCGTGGCGCCGGTGACGGTCCTGGTCGGCGTCGAGACCCTCGCGGTGGCCTGGCGCCTGCGGACCACCCCGGGGGCTGCGCTTGGCCTGGGCGCGCTCGGCGCGGCGCTGGTCCTGACCGGTGCTGCGCAGGCCGGGGGGCTCTGGTTGGCCGCGGCGTTCCTGGTGCTCGCGGCCGCGCTGACTGTGATGGCGACCAGGACAACGGGGGCGGCGCGGAGCCTGCTGCAGGTCGGCGGGGCGGTGTCCGCGGCCGCCGCGTGGGTCTCGGCCGTGGATGCCTTGGGCTGGAGCGCCCAGCAGGCGTGCGATGTCACCGCGATCGCCGCGGGGGCCGTCACGATCGCGGGCGCTGCGATCGCCTGGACCCGGCGAGTGGATCGGTCGTGGGTGCTGGCATGGTCGTCCGTGGCAGCCGTTATGGTCGCGGTTGCGGCCCTGGCCGCCCAGCTTGAGGTCAGCGGAGTGGACGCTGTCGCCGCCTCCGCGAGCGTGCCGATCGCCCTGGGGCTGGCGACGGTCGGTGTCGCATGCTTCGCCGCTGCAACACCGCTGATGATCGACGGGCTGCGGGACCTGGGCGTGGTGTGGGCGTTCGCTTCGCTCGCAGTCGGATTCAACGCCGGGAGTCCGACCGAGGCGGTCCAGGTCGCGATCCTCTCGGTCGCCTCCGGGCTGTGCGCGGTGCTGCTGCTGGTGGCCGCCCGGACGGCGAGGACGTGGGTCCGCATCCTCGTCGAGGCGGGATCGCTGGCCTCGGCAGCCGCCGTCAGCGTGGCCCTGCTCAGCGCGGACCCGGCACTGCTCGTTCCGGCCCTCGCGGTCGCCGCGGTGCAGGCTGCGGCCGTCGGCTCGGCACTGCGAGTCGTGTGGGTCCAGATGCTGGCACCGGTCCTCGCCTGCTGCTCGTGGCTGACGTTCGCCGCCGAGGCGCTCACGGGCAATGCCCAGTGGGTCACCGTGCCGATCGGCTTGGCGATCCTGGTCATCGTCGGCCTCTGGCGCCGTGACCGTGCGGCCCGCGGCACGCCGGTCGCCTCCACGGAGATCGTCGCGGTCGAGTCGGTCGGCATCGCGTTCCTCGTCGGAGCCTCGTTCATCCAAGCGGTGACGATCAGCATCGCCTACGCCGTGCTCGCCCTGGCTCTGGGCCTGGCGATCGCCGGCTGGGGCCTGGCCACCCGGGTGCGGCGCCGGCTCCTCGCCGGGGTCCTGGTGATCCTGGCCGGAGCCGTGCTCCTCATCGCCGTCCCTCTCGTGCAGCTCCTGCCGAGTTGGGGAGGCGCGGGTCTGTGGATCCTCATCGCGGGCATCGGCATCCTCGCCGTCCTGGTCGCGACGTTCCTGGAGCAGGGGCGCACCGCCATTCGGGCCGGGCTCGGCCGGTTCAGCGACGAGACCAAGGACTGGGAGTGAGCCGCCTCTGCGGCGAGACCCGGCGACGACATCGGCGCCCATAGGACGACTCCGGGGACCGGTCGTCCCCGAGCCGACCGACCATGGGGTCGGGCTGTTCGGCAGCTGGTCGTCGTCAGGTCGTTGGGATGCTTCGGGTATCGCCCAGATAGGCCTGGAGGAAGCGCTCCGCTGGCCTCGGGTCGCCCCCGTTGAGGGCGCCGCTGAACACCTTGAGCGTTCCATCCTGGAACCACGCGCAATCCGGGATCCCGAATCCATGGGTGCAGGCAACCAGGGTCGAACCGATGACGGACATGTCCAGCGCCGACACGGGCAGCACCTCAGTGGGGTAGGTGAGCACTGCGTCCCTCATCAGGGCCTGGGGGTCGGCGTCGCTCGCGATGAGGGCCCCGGGGACCAACGTGAGGCTCGCAAGCCTGCCCACTGCCTGGCCGTCACGGGCGACGGTGACGGTAGAGGCCTCGGCGAAGGTGGCGTCTGGGCCATGGGCGTAGATGGCTGGCGTCCAATCGGTGGTGGGTGATGCGGTGTACGCCAGCATCGGATCTGGTGCGGTCGTTGGCGTGGCCGTCGATCGGCCGAGCCAGAACCCTCCCATTGCAGCGACGATCACCGTCACGGCGGTCAACGCGACTACCCGCCGCCGGCGCTGCGGTCGGGCGGGCGCCGGCGACGCCTCTGTCGGTCGTGCCAAGGTGCTCATGACTGTGCCTCCTGTCCACGTTTCCGCACCATCAGCGTGGCACCGCCGGGCCAGGCGTCGGCAGAGGCGAAGGTCGGTCGCTGGCGTCACCGCTCGGCGCACTGCCGGTCATGACCCTGACGAGACCACTGCTGCGGAGGGCACCTGACCGCAACTATCCAGCGGTGGGTCTCACCAGCTCCGTCCAGGTGTTGGAGGGCACGTCGTAGGCCCAGACGTCGCCGGACTTCTCCTCGCCCTTGGTCGTCTGCCAGGTTCCCCCGTAGACGAGGATGCGGTCGTTGACCGGGTCGTAGGCCAACGAGTGCCCGGTCCGCGCCAACGGGCCCGCCAGCCCGCCGCCCGCCGCCTCGGCCAGCCTGAACTTCGACGGCCAGCCCTTCCCGCGATAGACCTCGTCCCAGTGGTCGGCACCAGTCCGGTAGGTCGCCAACTGACCGTTCATGAGGACGACCGTCTGCTGCGAGACAGGATCAAACGTGGCCTCGCCCCTGCGACTCCCGGCTGGACTCCTCGAACGGCAGGTCCGGAGGCTCGGCGTGCTGGTCGGTCCACCTCTGGCTGAGCAGGTCGAAGGTCCAGGTCTCACCCGGGACCCCGGGAAAGGACCCCCACAGGATCAGGACCAGCCGACGCGCCCTCGCGTCCATGATCAAGCCCGGATCCCCGGACCGTCCTGCGGGTACCGGGCCTCCCAGCTCCTTGAGCGTCCCCCAGCCGGGGCTGTAGGACCACAGGGTCCGCGAGCCCGCCGCCTCCATCAGGAACAGCACCTGTCCGCTGGTCGGGTCCAGTGCAGCGTGGGTCAAGGACGCGGATTCGAAGCCCGGGGGAAACGCCAGGGGCTTGAGCGGAGCCCATTGGTCGTGATCCACCGAGTAGGCCCACGGGAGCAGCTCCTGTGGCACCGTGGACTCGGACCAGACGTGGGTGGCGGGCGAGTACGTGTGGACCGTCGTCGGACGAGTCTGGCTGACCGTGAGCGCGAGCAGTGCGTCGGTACCGGGGTCGTACACCACGGCGGGCCCGCCCCAACTCACCGGCGTCCACGGGCCGTCCCGGTGAGGCGTCCACGTGTTGGTGCACACGTCGAAACCCGTGCATCGAGCCGGCCCCCACCCCCGGAACGAGGAAACGACCACCAGCACCCCGGACTGAGCGTCGATTGCTGCCGGCCCGATCGGTGCGAACGCATCCGCGGCTACCGGTGAATCCGGGGCCGACCCGGTAGCGCACTCAGCCACCGACGGCACGACCGTGCCCGGTGTCCACTGGGGTGACGGCGTCGCCGCGGGCCCCGGGTCGGACCCGACGGCCCCCTCTGGATGACTCGTGCACCCGGACACCATCAGGACCGCTGCCGCCGCTGCAGCGAACCACCGCCGACGCATGCCGACCATCTCCCTCGCCCACCGCCAGTCTTCGCCGCAGAGGGCGACAGGGACAAGGGACGAACGTCATCGCCGAGGCCGCGACGCATTGCGTCGCGTCAAGTCACCGGCCCGGCACCTGCGCCGGCCCATAGTGCTGTCGCATGTAGGACTGCCACCGATCGTCGAACTCCGCCTCCGACATCCCCAGCGCCTCTTCAACAGATCCCGACCCGCGCAGGAGCATGTTCAGCCCGTCCCGGCCGTGCTCCGCTGCGACGAAGTCGACGGCGGCGTAGGCGAACAGGTCGGCGGCCTCCACCGCGTGATAGTCGTCGCGCAGGCAATGGAACGTCGGGACCAAGGTCCAGGGGAAGTGCGAGCGGCAGGCGCGGGAATAGAGCTCGTGGGGGCCGATGTAGCAGGCGGTCCCCTCATT
Source organism: uncultured Actinomycetes bacterium (assembly GCA_963700395.1). Classification (GTDB taxonomy): domain Bacteria; phylum Actinomycetota; class Actinomycetes; order S36-B12; family CAIYMF01; genus Prado023. The sequence goes on from CAVOXI010000003.1 coordinate 245,618, forward strand.
GAGCCAGATCGGCATGCTCGGGTCGATCTCGTTGAGCACCAGGTGGACGTATTCGTGCACGGCGATCAGCACGCCGTCTGCGTATGTGAGGCTCACGTGAAGGCCGGCGCTCCTGGGACTCACCATCTGGATGCGTCGCGCGCCCGAGCATGCGAAGAACCCGGCCATCGTGGGCACCGCCCGGTCGAAGCCGGCCTGGTCGGGGTAGACGAGCACCGTCACCGGGAACTCTCCCGGGTGCGCAAGGTCGGTCCGCACTCGAACGCCCTCAGCGGCCAGGGCCTCGTTGATGTCGGCGATCGCCCGGGCGTCCTTCGCGACCCCGTAAATCGAGAACGCACCCTCGACGACCTGCAGGGGCAGGCCATCGATCACCGGAGCGCCACCGTGTTGGGAGCCTGGGGCGTCGCATCCAACCGCCAGCAGCGCCCCGCTGATCAGGGCCGTACGCAGGAAGTCCCGCCGCGAGACCGGACGGCCCGTGGGAACACCAACCCCCCCACCCGCACCTTCCCGTGCCGCCATCTCGGACTCCTTCAGGCGTCACCGATCAGACACCTGACGCACGCCTGGCCTGAACGGGCAGTCCATCTCTGGCGGTGCACGTATCGGCCGGACGCGTTGCTTCCGCTCCCCATTGTCTTCCGGGGCTCTGGGGGGCTGAAGGGGACAAGGTCCCGCACCCAACCGGCCCTACTCGCCCAGGAGGAGTTCGGCGAGATCATGCTCGCCCTGGCTGACCACCGAGCCGCACACCCTCCCCCGTCTCACGCACGACCACGTCGGAACAACCACCCCATCCACCACCCGGCACCGGCACTCGGCGTGGTACGGGCAGCGAGTTCGGGTCCTTGGACCATGGTGTCGCCCTCGACATGGGCGGGACGATCGAGGTGAGGCAAGGAGGTGGCGACCATGTCGACGGGAACTCCTCCCAGGGGCACCACACCCGCATTACCCGAGACCCTGACCGAGGCCCACCATGAGGCGCTGACGAGGTCCTGGGAGTTGCCCTCCTACGAGAGGGACGCGCCACGTGCCCGCGCTCGTTCGCATCGGACGTTGGTTGTCGGCCTTGCCTCGGGGGCCCTTGGCCTGGCTCTCGGCGCAGGCCTGGGGTACTGGAGCCAGTCCGAGCGGATCGCGGATCTCGAGGCGGCACCACCGACCGCGGTCTCGGCCCCCGTCCCAGTCGTGGCCGGCTACTCGGTCACGCATGACTCGCGGATCATCGAAGCGCCGAAGACGATCGGCTTCGGGCGCTGGACCCGCCCGGCGACGATCAGCGTCGTCAACCCCCCGTGAGCGGACTCCCGCGATCATGAGCCCGCCGGGGAGCCGCCCGATGACAGGAAGCCCGATTGAGGATTCGTCTGGAGGTGGGATGCGCTCGAGGGTCGTTCTCGCTGGGCTTGGCCTGATCGCGGCAGCAGCGGCGGGAGGGGCGCTGGCTGCCAGGGGGGAGGTCAGGCGCATCCGGGGATTCCCCGACCGGGTCGCGCTGGAGGATCTGCTCCGCGAGTCGTCCGGTGACGACCTGACGGTCCAGCGCCCTGATGGCACGCGGTTGCGGGTCCGAGTCGCCGGAACCGGCCCAACTGTGGTCCTTGCGCACGGCATTGCCCTGACCCTCGGGGAGTGGAACCTGGTCGCCGACCTGCTGCTGGCGGATGGGTACCGGGTCGTGGCATTCGACGCCCGCGGACACGGGCAGTCCACGATCGGTGCTGATGGGGTCAGCGTGCCTGTCATGGCCGCGGACCTGGCAGCCGTGCTCGAGTCGACTCACACCACCGACGCCATCCTGGTCGGGCACTCGATGGGCGGGTTCCTGGCCCTGGACGCCGTGCTCGACGTGCCCGGGGTTGCCGATCGGTTGGCCGGGCTGGTCCTGGTGTCGAGTTTCGCCGGGGACATCCTCGACGGGGCACCGCAGAACCGGGCCGAGGCCCCGATCCTTCGCAGCCACCTGTTGCCCCGCCTCGGAGCCAATCCCACCATCGGCACACTGTTCGCCGCGTCGTTCTTCGGGCCCCATCCCTCCCCCGCCATGCTGACCGCGTTCCTGCACCTGGTCCTGGGACGCGACCACGCACCTCTGCTCCCCCTCCTCGAGGCCTTCACCACCGATGCCCTCCTGACCAGGCTGCCGCAGGTGGAGCTGCCCACAGTGATCGTCTGCGGCCTGGCAGACCGCACCACTCCCCCTCGGGACTCCCGGCGGATGGCCGCAGCCCTGGGGGGAGCTCGATGTGTGTGGGTTCCCGGCGCTGGGCACATGCTGCCCTGGGAGGCCCCACAGGCCATCCGGGATGCTGTGACGAGGGAGCTCGTGGTCCGCCAGACGGCGGGTGGGACCTACGGCCCTTCCCTGAGCCCCTCAGCCCGAGTAGTCCGGAGGTGACGGGGAAGACCTCCTCGCCGAGCGGATGGAGGTTCTGCTCATGGCTATGACGCGCAAGGCCGGAACCCTATTGGCGTTGCCGGTGGTGTTGGCTGCCGTGTCGGGTGCGGCCACGAACCCGACCCTGAACTACCACGGGGTGTTCGACCCGGACTACACGGTGACGTCGGGCTGCCACACACCCCCAGGCCTCGTGGCCTCCGGGGTCTGGAATGTGCAGATCCCCGACCCTCATGGTGGGACCGCATCCGCTGAGCTGATGATCCACCTCGATGGCAAGACTGCCGTCCGGGGGAACGCCAAGCTCGTCCTTGTCGGAACCGCCACAGAGGACAGTTTCGTGGCTCGTACTGACCCGGCACTCCTGACCTTCTCGCTCAACGGTGATGCCTTCACCTACCACGTTGCGTACGACACGTGCACCATCACCTACAACGGGCACCCGACGCACTGACCCATCCGAACGCCTGGCCGAACTCCACCTCGCGACGTCCTGATCGGCGCAGTGAAGCAGCCGGCGCAGACCACCGCGACGTACTCGGCCGCCATGCGGCGGACGGGCGCACTTCCGGCCGGACGCCGCTGCTGCGGTGCGGCGACGCGTGGCATGCTGAAGGGGTTGACCTGTCTGTTCACCCAAGGGGGCCACGTGCCTGTCTCCGTTGCGCGAACGGCCGTGGGTGGACCTGGCCGGTTCTACGCAAACCACCCCGTCGTCTACTGGCTGTCGATGGCCGGGTCCGGTGGCGCTTCCGCTTATGCACTGTTGCGCGCAGGGAGTCCGCGACGTGATCGGCGACGCCCGCTGTGGGTGGCGATGGCGGTCCTGGAAGCGGGGATAGCCGTTGGCATCGTTCGGGTCAGGAACTCAGCCGTGACGGCGCGTTAGGACGCGCCCGATGAGTGGGCCGGAGGCCGACCGTGGTCTGGCAGTCGGCTCGCAGCCGACGCGTGGCCCAGCCAGGTGTGCATGTTGCCCGCCCAGCACCAGCCCACCTTCGGCGCGTTGCGTCGCGTGGGCCCGTCGCGACCGGTGCCGCGGCTGATCCAGATCGCCGGGCACCGACCATCCACTTGCGCCGCCCCGGTGTGCTTGCGCGACCCGATCGTCATGAAGCACGCCCCGGGCTGCAGGACCGTGGGGTCCTGCAGCAGCCAGCTGATCCCCTCGTTGAGGGTCAGCGGGGTGCGCCCCGCCCCCCTGATCGCGGGCAGGGCCTCCACGGGGCTGGCGTTGCGCAGCTCGTCACCCCGGGTCGGGCCGAGCACCAGGTACAGCGGAAGATCCGGGATCGCCAAGCCTCCGATCGGGGCGAAGTCATCGACGTCGGTCATGTCGGCCACCACGAACCCGGGGCGGCCGCCGTTCCGCAGCAGCCCGGCCAGCCGTCCCGGGGCCGCAAGGCTGGGATGAACCGCAAGGACGGCACCGGACACCTCGGGGAGCACGGCCGCGTGCGCCGCCAGTTCCCCTGGGCTGATCCCGGCTGCCTCGGGCACGCCGGCCGCCACCAAAGCAGCTACTTGATCAACCAACGACACGCGCGGCACCCCTCCCGGATAGCACGGCCCACACCAGCGACGTCATACAACACCGACTACCCACGAAAGCATTCCCGGATCGGGCTGGCCAGCGTTGAGGGGTTCGCCCTGGCGGGATCGGGGGCCCAATGGCCCGGGCGCCGCGCGGAATCCGGAGGATGTCCTCGAAGCGCTGTCGAGGGGACCGGTCGACGAGCGGTCAGGTGCCGAACGTGTCGGACATCAGCACCTTGAACCACGTGTTCATCTGCCCGTAGTTGCCGGTGGTGATCGCGGGAGCCTCGACCGGTTGCCCCGGGGCCGCCTTCATCGTCTTCGACACCGGGTCGTAGTGGTAGACGACCGACAGCCACGACGCGGTGGTGGCGGTGATCGGTGAGTAACAGGCCGAGTTCGTCACTGGCGCGGAGTCCACAGGGAGCGCTGGCGACGAGAGAAGCCGCACCAGCGCGTCCGCGCACACCTTGGCCTCGGCGTTCGCCACGTGCCCGGCCTTCGGCTGCGTGGTCGCGGACGCATCCCCGAGCACGTGCACCCCCGACGCCACTGTCGACTCGTACGTGAGCACATTCACCGGGCAGAACACGCCACCGCCGGCCGCGGGCGCCGTCGCCAGGCCAGCGTCCCGGGCGATCTTGCCGGCGGTGTGGTTCGGGATCACGTTCAGGATGTTCCCTGTGAAATCGCCGGCGGTCGTCACGATCTTCCCCGCGTTTGCGTCCACCGACATCACGGTCGCGTTCGGCACATACGAGACGACGCCAGCGTGGATGTTGTTGAACGCGGTCGAGAAGCTGTGCGGCTCCGCCTGGATGCCGGCGTTGGCGTCCAGGACGTACACCTGCGGCTTGCTGTACCCGGTCGACCGACGGTTCTTCTTGATCCAGTCGGCCACGATGCAGGCCCGCTCGTACGGCCCGGGCGGGCACCGGTAGGGCGCCTTGGGGATCGTGAGCAGGAACGTCCCGTCGACCGGCATCGCGACGAGCTGGTCCCGCAGCGACTGGGTCTGGGGCCCGGCCTGCCACGCGTGCACGACCTTCGCCTGGTTGGCGGCGGTGCCGGTCAGCCCGGGGATCGGGAGGAAGTCGATGCCGGGTGCCAGCACCAGCCGCGAGTACCCGATGGTGATCGGCAGTCCGGAGGTGTTCGTGTACGTGACGGTCCGCTTGGCCGGGTTCACGGCCGTGACCCGCCCCCGGAGGGTGTTCACGCCGTACGTGGACTTCAGCGTCGACCAGTCGAACTTCAGGCTGGACAGCGTCCGCTGCCCGTTCAGGACGAGGTTGCTCATGATGCTGGACGTGTAGTCGGGGTTCGCGTCGATGAGCGTGACCGGGATCGTCCTGGCGCTCCACAGGCGCACGTACTTCGCGACGGTCGCTCCGGCCATGCCGCCGCCGACCACGACGACGGGCGCGACCGCGGCGTCCGCCGGGGTCACCTCGCGAGCCGCGATGGGGACGGCCACACCGACAGCCGCAGCGGCGCCGGCCAGGCCGAGGAAGCGACGACGACTGAGCTCGGTCATGAGCAGCTCCTCACGGCTTCGGCAGGGACGCGAAGTAGGTGGCGATCGTCAGCAGCTCGTCATCGGTGTACCCGCGGGCCTGCGCGCCCATGATCGACGAGTGGGTCTGCTGGTCGCGCATCTTCTCCATCATCGACTTGACCGGAATGCCAGCGAGCTGGTTGAACGACCCGTTCATGCCGTTCGTGCCGTGGCACTGCATGCAGTTCGACGCCAGCAGCCGCCCGGTCGGGACCACCACGCTTGACAGCGTCGACCCGCATCGCGCTGGTGACCGACCCGTACACGGTCATCATGACCGCCAGGCCCACCCCGATCGTCAACCCTGACCGGTGCCGATGCACGAACCGTGGAACCCGTACGCCACTCATGACCACTCCTCGCCTCGTACCCGGCATGCCGCGACACCGACACCAACTGGACAAGAGCCGGTCCGCGGATACCACTGGGCAGTCAGCCACCCTGGACTGCAGCATCCGCGCACCTCCTCACACAACCGACGGCCGGCCATCCGCCCGTCACCCAAACTTGTCGCGACCACGCACCGTAGTCGAGTAATAGCAGATAGTGCCCGACGCGGAGTCGGGTCGTCAAGACCACACGCCGAGTAGAGCGAGCGTCGTTCCCCAGGCGAGTGAAGCCGGCGCCTGCTCAGCCGACCGCAGAGCTGCGGCTACGGACTTGCGGCCACGCCTGCATGCCCCGCGCTGATCGTGGGGCCGTGGCTGTGGTCATGCCCGCTCACGATGCGCAGGACTCGTCATCGCACCCGCACTCAGTGCGTGCCGCAGGGTCGAGGGCCGGGATGCAGGTGCACCCCTGGCCGCGCCATGCCTCCCTGCCTTCGCGGACCGCCAGTCCGGCGACGACCAGGCCCACGACGGGGTCGGCCCACCACCAGCCCAGTGCGGAGTTCAGCACCAGCCCGACGCAGGAGCACGCCGGACAGGTAGGTGCACAGCAGTGTCTGCTTGGAGTCAGCCACCACGGTGGTCGACCCCAGTTGCTGCCCGGTGCGTCGTTGCGCCCAGGACAGTGCCGGCATGACCAGCAACGACAGGGCGGCGATCGCGATCCCCACCGGGGACGGCTCAGCCGACGGACCACCCAGCAGGGAACGCAGCGACTCGACTGTCACGTAGCCGGCGAGCGCGAAGAACGACAGGGCGATCAGGCGCAGCGCCCGACGCTCCCGGGTCTCGGGCATCGGGTGGCGGAACTGCCACAGGATGATCAGCCCCGAGGACATCTCCACGATCGAGTCCAACCCGAACCCGACCAGCGCGATCGACGAGGCCGCGGCACCCGCGGCGATCGCCACGGTCGCCTCGACGGCGTTGTAGGCCACCGACGCCCCGGCCAGCCACTGCGCCCGCCGACCCAACTCGGCCCGCCGCTGCCCGGAGATGACCGGGGGGGCGATGGGGTCGCGGCCGGCCTCCGGCGTGCTGGTCATGGCTGCGAGACCCGACCGTGGTGGGGGCCGAGCGCAACGGCGTCACCGGTGGCGGCCAGGAGTGCTTCCGCCGCGCGGAGCACGGCATTCCCATCCACGTCACGAGCAGCCGCCGGGGGAACGCCAGTCATCGCTCTCATCGCCATTCGACGATATCAGTTGGTCCGACGGCTGCAGACCGACCTTCCGCCGAGGGTGCGGGCCGCCGCAACGATCTGTTCGCTAGTGGTGTGCCGACCCGGGAGAGGCGTATCGCCCCGGGCGCGGCGTCGGCCTGTCCGGTTACCTGTTTAGGCATACGTGGAGAGGGTAGGGGGGTGCTGGCGCCGGAAAGGTCGCGCCATCACTCCCGTGCTGAGGGTCTTCACCCCGCCACCAGTTCCCATGCCACTGAAGGAACCCCCGTGAACCGTGCCCAACTCGAGCGCGCCCTGCGCCCCGACCGAGATGACCCAGCAGGGATCGACGCCCACGCTCAGTGATCCCGCGAAGGCGAACTCCCCGTCCCTCATCCTGCTCGTCGTCCTGGCAACGCTCGGCGTGCTGCTCTACGCAGGGTTCCTCCTGCGGCCCGAGCACCGCGGCGACCTGCTGCCGTATGTGATGGTCATCACCGCCGAGACGTGGATCATCGCCCACGTGGTGCTGTCCCTCTGGACCATCCTGTCCAGCGGCTACGACCCACGGGGTTTCCCCTTCCACCAGGCCCGGCGGATGCTGTTCGACCCGGCCGGCATCGCGGAGGCGGGCCTCCAGGACGAGCCCCAACGGTGGCCCCTGCACCTGCACGAGGAGCTCGCGACAGTCGACGTCCTCATCACCACCTACGGGGAGGACATCGAGGTTGTCCGTCGCACTGTCACCGCGGCGGTGGCCATCCGTGGCCTGCATCGCACGATCGTGCTGGATGACGGGCGTTCCGACGAGGTCCGTGAGCTGGCCGTGGGTCTGGGTGCCGAGTACCTGAGGCGGGACTCCAACGAGCACGCGAAGGCGGGCAACATCAACAATGCGCTGCGGCTCACCGACGGGGAGTTCTTCGTCGTGCTGGATGCGGACTTCGTGCCGCGCCCTGAGCTGCTGCACGAGATGCTGCCGCACTTCGCCGATGACACGGTCGCGTTCGTCCAGTCGCCGCAGGTGTACCGGAACCTCGACACCCTGGTCTCGCGGGGTGCGGCGTTCATGCAGTCGGTGTTCTACACCCTGATCCAGCCCGGGAAGAACAGGTTCAACGCAGCGTTCTGCGTGGGCACCAATGTGGTGTTCCGGCGCGCGGCTGTGGATCAGCTGGGTGGCATCTACGAGAAGTCGAAGTCCGAGGACATCTGGACCTCGATCCTCCTGCACGAGCGGGGGTGGCGTTCCATCTTCACCCCGCAGGTGCTTGCCATCGGAGACACCCCGGAGACGGTTGAGGCCTACACCAAGCAGCAGCTGCGGTGGGCGCAGGGCGGCTTCGAGATCCTGCTCCGCCACAACCCGCTGAGCAAGAAGCGGCAGCTGACCCTGGACCAGCGGGTCCAGTACCTGGGCAGCAGCGCGTTCTACCTGACCGGGGTGGCGCCTGCGCTGCTCCTGCTGGTCCCACCGCTGCACATCTTCCTCAACCTGACGCCTGTCGACCTCGACGTGCCGGTGCTGACCTGGGCGATGTACTACGCCGGGTTCTACCTGATGCAGGTCGTCGTGGCCCTGTTCACGATGGGATCCTTCCGCTGGGAAGCACTGATCATGGCCACGGCGTCGTTCCCCATCTACCTCCGAGCCCTGTGGAACGCATTCCGTCGGCGGGACACCATCTGGCAGGCAACCGGCCGGTCGGCGTCAGGGGCGGCGAGCTCGCCCTACGCGTTCATCGTGCCGCAGCTGCTCATCCTGTTGTTCCTGGCGCTGACCACCCTGGTCGGGATCTGGAAGGTCCTGATGACGCAGGAGGTGGCGCTGTCCCTGGCCTGGAACGCGCTGAACACGTTGGTGTTCGCCGTGTTCGTGAGCGCCGCGTGGCGTGAGCGCCGCACTCGGCGCGATCGGGGCGCTGAGCAGCCCACCAGCACCAGTCCAGAAGTCCTCGACCAAGACATCCCCGTAGACACCCAACAAGTTGGAGTTTCCTCATGACCTGGCAGACACGAATCAAACTGATGCTCGGCGTCGTCGCCGTCCTGGCGCTGGTGGGGGTGCTCGCCATGCGCCTGGACTCGGAGGTGCGCACTGTCCACGCCGTGGAGGGCGCACTTGCGGCTCAGGAGTACGAGGTGGGCACCGACTACTCCGGCGTCCTGGTCGACCAGTACGTCAGCCCCGGCGAGGTGGTCAGCCCCGGCGACCCGTTGTTCGCCCTGAAGAGCGACAGGCTCCGACGGGATCTGGCCAGCGGATTGATCCGCCCCGAGGATTCCACGTACCGCATCCGTGACAAGAGCACCCTGATGTTCGTGGCGACGGCCGCCGGGACGGTCCAGTCCGTCGACTACATGGAGGGCGCCTACGTCCCGGCCAACACCGTCATCGCGACGGTGGAGGTCGCCGACTCCCTCTACGTCACCGCCGACTTCCGACTGCGACCGGCTGAGTACGCGCTCATCCGGGAGTCGGATGACATGACCGTCACACTGCCCAACGGGACGACCGTCGACGCGCGCATCAAGGACCTCAGCGTGGCCGCCGATGACAACATCGCCCACACGTCCGTGCGCGCCCAGGCGGCCGACTTGACCGACGAGGCGCTGTTCGGTGCCGGCACCCCGGTGTCCACGTCCATCGAGCTTCCCGACCGCGGGCTCATGGCGAGCATCAGCGATCTGGCAAGCGGGCTCCTGACGCCCAACGGACAATCGTGACCACCCGCCGCGCGACGATGGCGGCAGCCGTCGTGCTCGTGCTCGCCCTCATGGTCACGCTGGCAACGCTGGTGAACCGCGACTCGTCCTCCACGGCATCCGAGCGCGGGGGGGCCGGTCAATCGTCCTCCCCCGCCGCGCCGCCGGAGGATGGGGCGGAGTGGACCACCGTGGCTGGGCCGGCAGACCCGGCCGACGCCCCCGTGGCGGTGGACCTCCCCGAGGTCCCCGGCGATCCCGGGCCCATGCGCGTGGATCCGGATCTGGCCCCGCCCACGAACCGCTGGTACTCCGGGATGCTGTTCGGCGACCAGCCCCAACCGGTCTTCGCCGTCCCCCTTGCGCTGCTGGCCGAGGACGACGCCCTCACGATCGGCCTGCCCGAGGTCACCACCACCCCCAAGACCATCGCAGCGCCGTTCGTGGCGCACCTGCGGCTGGGACTGCCCGCTGATGACTTCATCGCGACGCGCGCCGACCCGGTGTCGGTCGAGGTCACCTACCGGCGAGCCGGACAACCGGCCGGTGTGATGCGAACAGCGGCAGGCTGGCCGTTCGTCTCATACATGGCCCTGGAGAGCCAGACCGTGACCGTGCCGGCGGGACTGACTGCCCGTGACGGTGGGCGATGGTTGGCCTCGCAGGACGCCAGCGCGACGTACGGCGTGGCCGTGGTGGACGAGGCCGGGTCGAGCGTCACCCCCGACGTCAACGGCGCCGAGCTGACACTGGCCCAGGGCCAGACCGTGATGATGTTCGCGGCACCTGAGGCCCAGGTTGATGCTCTCGCGGCGAACGCGGTGCCACTGACCGGTACCGAGATCGAGTACGAGGTCGACGGTGACACCGCGTGGACCCGAATCCACTACGGCACCACTGGCGCCCCCACGGTGTTCGCCACCATGCCCCACCAGTACGACGAGACGACCGGACCGGCCGGTGACGCCAGCCAGGTCGGCGAGATCGAGTCGATCTGGGGACCCCTGCGCCTGCAGGTCGGCAACACCCTCACCTCGGCAGTGCCCACGCTGGAGCCCGTCACCGACCTGGACGTGGCCAAGCTCAGCGATCAGGCACGAGCGGAGCTCGAGGAGCAGCTGACAGCCGACGCCAAAGCACTGACCAACGGCCCGGCATCTGCCACCGACACCTACTTCGGAGGCAAGGCCGCACAGCGCGACGCCCACCTGTACCGACTCGCCAAGGCGCTGGACCACCCCGCGGCCGAGTCCATCCGTGCCCACGTCGTCGACGACCTCGACTCATGGCTGAGCACGCAGGCATGCACGACCGGCGACACCCGGTGCTTCGCCTACGACCCGCAGTTCCGCGGCGTCGTCGGACGCGAACCGGCATTCGGCTCCGAGGCGTTCAACGACCACCACTTCCACTACGGCTACTTCCTGACCGCCGCGGCACTCATGGGCGAGGATGACCCCGAGCTCGTGGCCAGATGGGGCCCCGTGCTCGCCACGCTGGTCGAGGACATCGCCGCACCGACTGGCCCACCCGGCGATCCCGGCCCTGCGAGTGTTCGATCCGTACGCGGGTCACTCCTGGGCCTCGGGCACCTCCCCCTTCGCCGACGGCAACAACCAGGAGTCGAGCTCCGAATCGGTCAACGCCTGGAACGGCCTGGCCCTCTGGGCACAGGCCAGCGGCGACGAGCAGATGCTCGAGCAGGCGACATGGATGCTGAGCCTCGAGGCGGCCACCGCCCTCGAGTACTGGGTCGAGCCCACCCTCCCCGAGGGCTTCGAGCACGAGGTCATCGCCCTGAACTGGGGCGGCAAGCGCGACTGGGCCACCTGGTTCAGCGCCGAGCCCTCCGCCATGCTCGGCATCCAGCTGCTCCCGATGGGCCCGGTCTCCCAGCACCTCGCCGGCGACCCGGCGCGGATCCAGGCGAACGTGGCTGAGGCTGCTCCCGACGGGTTCCAGACAATGTTCGGTGACTACCTCGTCATGTACCTGGCACTGGCCGACCCGCAGGCGGCGCTGGAGGCCGGCCGCTCACTGCCGGCCGACGGCCTGGATGACGGCCTGACCAAGTCGTACCTGCTGGCATGGCTCCACGTCCAGGCCGCGCAACAAGGCTGACGGGCTCCCCCTCGTGACCGGACGCAGGGGCCCTTCGCGCACTGGTGACGCAGCGCCAGCACCACGGCGACGAATGACCACGAGACACGAAACGGCCGCCCTGCCCCGGTTGTCCCGGTGCAGGGCGGCCGTTGCCGTCGTGCGTCAGCGCGGTGTGGTCACCGTGATCTGCGGTGTGGCCGTGGTGCTTCCCTTCGCCCTGACGGACAGGCTGTAGGGCAGTCCCGGGAGCAGCCCGCCGTCCGTGACGGTGGTCCTGCCCACGACTGTGGCGATGGGGACACCGGCGCGGAGCAGTTCGTAGGTCCCGGCCGGGTCACCGTCCCATGCGACGGTGATGTGATCTGACGCCAGGTCCGTGACTCTCAGATTCGTCGGAGCCGATCCGGGATTGGCCGGTCCCGTTGGGGTGGGTGTCGGTGTGGGTCTGGTGTGGGTGTGGCTGGCCCGCCAGTGGTGTGGTCACCGTGATCTGCGGTGTGGCCGTCGCGCTTCCCTTCGCCCTGACGGACAGGCTGTAGGGCAGTCCCGGGAGCAGCCCGCCGTCCGTGGCGGTTGTCCTGCCCACGACTGTGGCGATGGGGACACCGGCGCGGAGCAGTTCGTAGGTCCCGGCCGGGTCACCGTCCCACGCGACGGTGATGTGATCTGAAGCCAGGTCCGTGACTCTCAGACTCGTCGGAGCCGATCCGCGGATTGGTCGATCCCGTTGGGGTGGGTGTCGGTGTCGGGGTGGGCGTGGGTGTCGGGGTGGGCGTGGGTGTCGGGGTGGGCGTGGGTGTCGGGGTGGGCGTGGGTGTGGGGGTCGGCGTTGGTGTCGGTGTCGGCGTCGACGTTCCCTTGCCCGTGTAGGTCACCTCGACCCAATCGACCACCATCGAGTGGCCCGGTTCGGTGGCATCCGTCGCGTTGCCTTCCTGCGCTTCGGGGTAGGCGCCACTGATCGCCACATTGAGCAGGATGTAGTAGCCGTCAGCGTTCATGGACGCCCACACGTCGGCGGGCAGGTCGGACTGGTTGACCTTCATCGTCTGCTGGCCGTCGATGAACCACCGCAGCTGGTCCTGGTCACCGGTCTTGTCCCACTCGACCGCGAACTGGTGGAAGTTGCCCCAGCAGTGCGAGACGGCGCACGGCAGCCCACCGGTGTTGATTCCTGACGGCTCGTTGCACGGCCCACCCCACTGGGCCTTGTAACCGCAGTGCAGCACCGAGTTGCTCCAGTTGTTGCCGTTGACCGACTCAGCGATATCCAACTCACCGATCGCCGGCCAACTCCACCGGTTGGCACGGTAACCGCCCCCGAGCGCCCAGAAGGCGGGCCAGTACCCCCTCGCCTTCTCGCCCGTCACGTCGGGCAGTTGGAGGCGGGACTCGATCCGCATCACCTGGCCGTCGGCCGGGATGAATCCCTTGACCGTCTCGATCCGGGCCGAGGTCCAGTTCTTCTCGGCGTCGCGCTGCGGCGTGATCCTCAGGAAGCCACCGCTGACATTGAGGTTCTTCGGGTCGGCTGTGTTGCGTTCCCACTCGCCCGTCCCGAAACCGCCCGGTCCTCCCTCGTAGGCCGTTCCCAGGGTGATGAGCCAGTCCTGCGCGTTCGGCAGTCCGTTCTCGTTGAAGTCGGTGCGGAATCCGTCGGTGTCTGTCACCGGGATCGGGTCGGCGCTTGCGGCCGGTGCGGTGACCACGGCCATCGCCGCACCCACCGTGATGGCCATGACGGCGGCCAAGGAGCGCAGCCAGGTACCGGTGGGTCTGCCGGTCCCTGCTGGTCGTTCGCATCGGTGTCCTCCCCTGGGAACTCGCGATGCGCGGGCGGCTACGGATCCCCACCGTCCGGGCTGCCTGCAGGCGGTCGATCATGCCTATCACCATGCCTTCCACGTACTTGAGAAGGTGGCTGGCCAATTGGCCTGGCCATAGGTGCGATCGTCACCCGAACGGGTGAACTTGAGCCCTCCCGGCACGGCTCACAGCAGCCGGATCGCTCCCACTTCCCCGCCCATCGCCTTCGGCTGCGCGGGGACCCGGTGATCACCACTGTCACCACCCTACCCACGGCCACAAGGGCGCCGCGGCGTGTCTCAGATACCTCGGATGTGGGCCGCTCCTGCCCTGGTTGCCCTGGGTGACATGAGACAGTGAGCGGCCGGCCACGGTCGTGTACGCGGCCGAGTGGCGCACGCCCGGGTCCGGTTAGATGCGGGGCTGGTCGGGGACCTCTTGGATGACGCGGATGGCGTTGAGGGCCAGCGGGAACCCGATGTAGGGGAAGCAGTGGACGAGCGCGGCGACCTGGGTGGCCTTCGAGTTGCCCAGGCGCAGGTTGCCGATGATGTGGGCCTTGATCTGGGCGGCCTGGCCCAGGGCGGCGAGCAGGCAGAGGATCAGCAGCTCGCGGGTGGGCACGTCCAGCCCGTCTCGGGTGTAGAAGTCGCCGAACCCGAACGCCGTGAGGAAGCGCGGCACGGCCTCGCGGAACGGGTCGGGCAGACCGGCCACACTCTCGGCGATCTCGTCGCCGTAGATCGGGATCTGGATCGCCCGGCCGGCCTCGAACCGGTCCTCCTCGGTCGTGGCGGCCTGGTCCGGCAGTGGCAGGTCGATGCCCCGCGCGGTGAACACCTCGTTGATCACGGCGACAGCGTTCAGCGTCTTGGGGAACCCGATGAACGGCGCGCATTGGTAGACCGCCTCCCGCACCTGCACCGGGGTGACCCCCACGTTCAGGGCCGCACCGACGTGGGCGTACAGCTGGGGAAGGGTCTGCATCGTGGTCAGCACGGTGACCGTGATGAGCTCGCGGGTCCGCTCGTCGAGGTCCCCGGTGTGGAACACCTCCCCGAAGATCAGCCGGCGCAGGATCGCCCCGAGCTCGGGATCCGGGTCCGGTGCGGTGGTGTCCCGCGGGCCGAACAGTCGGGTGTAGGTCTGCTCACTTCGCTGGATGCGGTCCATCGGGACTCCTCACGGTTCGGTCGGGTGGGGGTTGGGAGCCGAGAAGATCCGGCGGTTCTTGGGTGGCAAGATGGCGAGCTGATCGCAGTGTCCCGCGTGCCCCTTCGCCGTCACAAGCGCCCCGGGGTCATCGTCCGCACAGCGCAGGGCGCGACCCCCGACGACAAAGCCGTCCACCAAGCGCTTCCATCACCACGTCGTCGGCGAGCTCACCCTGGCCTACGAGACCATGGGCCTCAACGCCGAACCCGACCTCGCCCTGAACATCTACGCCGCCGAACCCGCCTCCCCCACCGCCCAAGCCCTGACCCTGCTCGGCGCCTGGGCCGCCACAGAACTCCAGACCGCGGACCACCCCGCCTGAACCACCCGCCGCGGGACTGACCAACCCTGCCGGTCGCGTCCCGGCCCCTCATCCTCAGTGATTGCGGACCTCGTGGCGGAGGTAGATCACGCCGTTGGCGAATCGTCGCTGGTCCCGCAGTTCGAGGTTGAGTCGTACGCCCCGAGGCAGCGCCGGCTTGCCGCCGCCCACGAGCACCGGGCAGAGCAGCAGCACGCACTCGTCGACCAGACCGTGCCGGAAGGCTTCGGCCGCGATTCCTGGGCCTCCGATGCTCAGGTCCGAGCCGGAGGTCTCCTTGAGCTCTCGCACCGCCTCTGGCTCGAACGTCCGCTCGATCGTCGTGCGCGCCGTCGAGACGTCGTTGAGCGAGGAGGAGTAGACGATCTTGTCGGTGTCACGCCAGATGGTGGCGTACTCGCGGACCACCGCAGGCTCGTCGGTCAACCAGTCGTCGCTCTCCCAGACGCGCATCGTCTCGTACATGCGTCGCCCGTAGAGCGACGTGCCGATGTGCCGCTCGTGCTCGTTCCAGAACGAATGCACGTCCTCATCAGGCACGGACCAGTCGAACGAACCCTTCTCGTCCTCCAGGAATCCGTCGAGCGACATGTTGGCCGCGTAGATCAGCTTGCCCATGCTGTCCTCCGTCCGGTCGAGGGCTTCAGAGTGCAGCGTCGCGCTGCCATAGCGATTATCGCGTTCGTGGCTGACAGATTCTCAAGCTGACAGCGCGGTCGACTTCCCTCGCTGCGCCGGAGTGACTCCCTCTCTCGCGGGTAGGGACGAACCACCGAATCACTTGCTGGAGGACCGTCATGAAGGACCCGACCGGAACCCTGGCCGCAATCCTCGTCGTTCCCGATGTGGAGAAGGCTGTTGACACCTACACGCGTGTGTTCGGGTTCGATCGACTGCGGTACTTCGATGGCAATTCCGACTACGTGCCCTTGGATCGAAACGGCGCACAGTTGCATGTCATGCGGGGCGAGAGCGCCAGTCCGAACCACAGGAGCGCGGCACACGTCGCCGACGTCTTCCTGTGGGTCGAGGAAGTGGACAGCCTGATGGCTGCGGCTCGAGGTGCCGGTCTGGCGATCACACGTGGCCCCGAGCGCTACGACAGCACCCCACTTGCCACGACGGAGGTCGTCGTCGAGGACCAGGACGGCTACTGGTTCTGCTTCGCGGTCAGCCATCTTCCATAGGAACCGGTCGGGAGTTGGGGGTCGCCTTCAACGACTGTCAGGGCGCGGGCTCGACGACCCTTCGATGGGAGGATACGAGGCGTGACCACTGTCGTCTTCGATCTGGGCGGAGTGGTCGTGATCTGGGATCCGGTCCCGGCTGTGGCGGCAGTCGTCGGGCAGGAGCGCGCCGAGCGCTTCGTGCACGGCACCGAGTTCGACTTCGCAGCATGGAACCACGCGCAGGACGCGGGCAGGTCGTGGGCCGATGCCGAGGCGGCCGCGACGGCAAGCCATCCGGACCTCGCCGAGGAGATCGCGGCCTACAGGCCACACTTCGCGCTCTCGTTGCGAGGACTGGTGCCAGGGACCGCGGCGATCCTGCGCGACCTGCGGGCGCGTGGCGTGCGAGTGGTCGCCTTGACGAACTGGTCGGCCGAGACGTTCCACCACGCGCCGGAGATCTTCCCTGAGGCCCTCGGCCTGTTCGACGAGGTCGTGGTCTCTGGGGTGGAAGGCGTCGCCAAGCCCGACCGGGAGATCTTCGAGGTCCTCGGTCGTCGGCTGGGCCATCCGATCGAAGACGTCTTCTACGTCGACGACGCTCTCCGCAACGTTGCCGCGGCGCGCGACGCCGGCATGGACGCAGTCCAGTTCACTGACGCCTCCGCGCTGCGCGGGGAGCTCCGCAGGCGCGGACTCCTCGACTGACAAGGCCGACGGTCCCCGTGGTGGGCACGAGCCCACGATCGATGCTGCTTGGCTCTGACCGTCCGCAGCAACCCGCCCGAAGTGCCCCGCCCCCGAAGTGGCCGCCCCTGCTGAGCGCCGCGGGCCCGACATCGCGGTACTGCTCCACGAATCCTCCCGGCCACGCCCGTCCGCCGCGACCGTGGGTCGACGTGCAGCGCTGGACGGGCCGTCTAGAGGTCGACTTGGGTGCCGAGGGTGACGACCCGGTCGGTGGGGAGGTTGAAGTAGGCGGTGGGGCTGGCGGCGTTGCGGTGCAGGAGGGCGTAGAACCGCTCGGACAGGGCGGACATGTTGCCCTTTCCGGTGGCCGACGAAGGTGCGGTTGCTGGTGAAGTAGATGGCGTCGTCGGGCAGGACCGACATGGCGGGCAGCGGTCCGTTCTCGGTGTAGTCCTCGTCGCTGCGGATGGCCAGGATGTCCATCAGCAGGGGCACGTGTGGGGTTTCCATGAACCCGGAGCGGATCATGACCTGCTCGATGTTGTTGCCGTGGTCGGCGATCACGAACTTGTCCGGCTCGGTCACCACGGGCACGTCGGCGGTCAGGATGGACACGACGCGCACGTGCTCGGGCAGGCTGTGCAGGAGTTCGACGTGGCTGCTCAGGCTCTGCGGGACGTCGTCGGGGTTCGAGGCCAGGAACACCCCGGTGCCGCGGGTGCGGGCGATGGTGCCGTCCTCGATGCCGCCATGCACGTCGGCCCAGGACAGCAGGTGCGCCCCGACGTGGCTGTGCAGCAAGTTCGTCCCGTAGTGCCAGACGAACATCACGACGACCACCGCGGCACCGATCATGACTGGGACGTAGCCGCCCTGCAGGAACTTCGGCAGGGTCGCGGCCAGGAACGACAGGTCCACGGTGAGGAACACCGCCACCAGGCTGCCCGCGCGCAGTGGGCTCCAGCCCCAGGTGTGGACCGCGACCCCGTAGAACGCGATCGAGGTGATCGCCATCGTCCCGGACACCGCCACCCCGTACGCGGCGGCCAGGCTCGCCGAGGTCTGGAACACCAGGACCAGGGTGATGCAGGCGACCATCAGCATGTAGTTGATCGCCGGGATGTAGATCTGGCCCTCGGCCTGCCCGGAGGTGTGGGTCACCCGCACCCGCGGGAAGTAGCCCAGCTGCACAGCCTGGCGGGTCAACGAGTACACCCCGGTGATCAGCGCCTGGGAGGCGATGATCGTGGCCATCGTCGCGAACGCCAGCATGATCAGGACCCAGGTCTGGTTCGGGGCCAGCGCGTACAGCGGGTTCTCCGCGGCTTCCGGCTCGTTGATCACGATCGCCGCCTGACCGAGGTAGGCCAGGACCAGCGCGGGCTTGACCAGGCCGAACCAGGCCAACCGGATCGGGCGGGCCCCGAAGTGGCCCATGTCCGCGTACAGGGCCTCGGCCCCGGTGACCGCGAGGATGATCGAACCCAGCAGCAGGAACCCGTGGATCCCGTTGCCGGTCAGCGTCTGGAACGCGTACGTCGGCAGCAGCGCCCTGACCACGGTCGGTTCCTTGAGCACCTCGACCAGCCCGAGGCCGCCGATCAGGGTGAACCAGCCGATCATCACCGGCCCGAACACCTTGCCCAGCGTCTGGGTGCCCCGGGACTGGACCAGGAACAGGACCAGCAGGATCACGCAGGTGATCGGCACGACCGCCGATTCCAGGCGGGGGTTGAGCACCCCGATGCCCTCGACCGCGCTGAGCACCGAGATCGCCGGGGTCAGCGCCCCGTCGCCGTACAGCAGGCCGGCGCCGATCAGGATCAGCACCGCAGGCAGGGTGGCTTTGCCCTTGGCTGTCCTGCGGAGGAAGTCCGGCAGCAGCGCGAGCAGGGCCAGGACACCGCCCTCGCCGTGGTTGTCCGCACGCATGATGTACGTCAGGTACTTGATCGTGACCACCAGGGTCAGCGCCCAGAAGACCAGGGAGGCAATCCCCAGGATCGTGTCAGCGTCGCGGGTCAGCCCCTCAACGTCCAACGACTCCTTCATCGCATACAGCGGGGAGGTGCCGATGTCGCCGAAGACCACGCCGGTGGCACCGACCACCAGGGCGATCGTGCTGCCGTGCGGGGCCGGGTGTTCCCGCAGCGAGTCGATCGAGGGCTTGCCGTGCGCCACACCTGGACCGTACCGCCAGAGGCGCAGCCATCGACGCCCGGCAGGTGCTGACCGCTTCTGGATGCGACCGCGGGGGTGGTGCCACTGGCCCACTTGTAGTGGTGCCATCTTGGTGCCATACTGGTGCCATGCACCTGGATCGTTACGTCAACGACATCACCCGTCAGATGGCCGTCGCCGCCGCGCCGGGTGGCCCTGAGGCGGAGGCCCTCGCCGAGCGACTGGTCCTCCCGCTGCGGTCGGCGGTCCGCCTGGCGCTGCTGGAGTCGTTGGCCGCCGCGGCCGACGAGCTCACCCTCGAGCTGGCCCCCGGGTCGGTGGAGGTGCGGCTGCGCGGCGGCGAACCCAGCTTCGTCATCCAGGGCGTGTCGGCCACACCGGCGGCCACCGAGCTGGACCCGGCGCCGCCGTACGCCAGCGCCGAGGACGCCATCTCCGCGGAGATCGACGCCGCCATGCGCACGTTCACGGCTCAGGATGTCCTGTCCACCGCCACCGCCGACGAGGGCGCGAGCCGGATCAACCTTCGAATGCCCGACTCGCTGAAGGCTCGTGTCGAGGCGGCAGCCCTGCGCGAGGGCCGCTCGGTCAACGCATGGCTCGTGCGCGCTGCCGCCGCCGCGCTCGAGCCCGCGGCACCCATCCCCCCCAGCGCTCCCGGCCCCCCCACCAGCACCCGCCGCGGCTCCAGGCACGTCACCGGCTGGGCCCAGTGAACGAGAGGAACACCATGCGGACCTTCCCCACCCCCACACCGATCGCGGTCACCATCGAGGCGAACTTCGCCGATGTCCAGGTCGTGGCCAGCGACCGCCCCGACACCGTGGTCGACGTGCGCCCGACCGACCCGGACGATCACGCCCATGTGCAGGTCGCCGAGGCGACCCGCGTCGAGCTGCTCGGCGACCAGCTCCAGGTGATCGCCCCGAAGCCGAGCCTGATGGCCCGGATCCTCAACTCCCCGTCGGTCGACATCGTGATCAGCCTGCCCACCGGATCAACCGTGCGAGCCGACCTGGGGGCGGGCAACGTCGAGGCGACCGGCACGCTGGGGAACTGCATGGTCCGCACGGGCGCAGGCAACATCCGCCTCGGGGACACCGGGGCGCTGGATGCGCGCAGCGGCACCGGCGACATCATGGTCGGCAACGTCGTCGGCGACGCCACGATCGAGACGCCGGCCGGCCACACCCAGATCGCCTCGGCAACTGGCGACGTGGCCATCAAGAACGGAAGCACCGGTCCGCGCATCGGCACTGTCGGGGGTGACCTGCGGGTCAGGGCCGGGCACGGCCGGATCGAGGTCGAGTCGGTGGCGGGGAGCGTCGATGCCCGCACCGCCCACGGGGCCGTCGTCATCGGGGTCGCGACCGGGCCCGAGATGTCGACCTCAAGACCTCGCACGGGGATCTCGAGGTGGGCATCCCCGACGGTCGTGCCGTGTGGCTGGACCTCGACACGAAGTACGGCCGGGTGGTCAGCGAGTTCGTCCCGATCGCCGACGCGCCGCCAGCAGGCGGGCCCGTCGGTGCGCATCGTCGGGCGCACCTCGTACGGCGACATCCGAATCCGACGGATCGGCGACACCCCGGACACCGACGGGAGGGCCTGACCATGGACGCGCGCACGCCTGCGATCGAGGTCCGTCGGCCTGACACGCCGCTACGGCGAGGCAACGGTCCTCGATGTCGATGACCTGCAGGTGGGCCAGGGCGAGGCCGTGGCCCTCCTCGGCCCCAACGGTGCGGGGAAGACCACGATGGTCAACATCCTGTCCACCCTGATCAAGCCCACGACCGGCACCGGGCGCGTGCTGGGCCGCGACGTCGTCCACGAGGCCGACGCTGTGCGCAGGTTGATCGGCGTCACCGGCCAGTTCTCCGCGGTGGACGACCTCCTCACCGGCCGGGAGAACCTCACCCTCATGGCCGACCTGCAGCACCTGCCCCGCGCCCAGGGTCGCGCCCGGACCGACGAGCTGCTCGAGACGTTCGAGCTGGTCGAGGCCGCCGACCGGGTGCCCACCACCTACTCCGGGGGCATGCGCCGCCGCCTTGACCTGGCCATGACCCTCATCGGCCGGCCCAAGGTGATCTTCCTCGACGAGCCCACCACCGGCCTGGACCCCCGATCCCGTCGCACCGTGTGGGAGATCGTGCGCGGTCACCTGCGCGAGGGCGTCACCATCCTGCTCACCACCCAGTACCTGCACGAGGCCGACGAGCTCGCCGACCGCGTCGTCGTGCTCGACGCCGGTCGCATCGTCGCGAACGGCACTCCCGACGCCCTCAAGCGCCAGGTGCCCGGTGGGCATGTCCGGGTCACCTTCGACACCGACACGGGTTTGGCCGCCGCCGCCATCGCACTCGGCAGCCAGGCTGACACCGAGCACCGCTCCCTGACCCTCCCCATCGACGGAAGCGTCGCCTCCTTGCGCGGCGCCCTGGATCGGCTGGCCCCCCATGAGTCGGCCGTCACCGACATCACCGTGCACCGGCCGGACCTCGACGACGTCTTCCTCGCCCTGACCGGGCACGCTGCAGCCCCGTCCGCCACGACGATGGAGGCACTCTCATGAGCATCGCCCTGCCCACCCGCGATACCGCCACGATGCTGCGCCGGAACCTCCGGCACATCCAGCGCTACCCCTCGCTGACGATCATGCTGCTCGCCCAGCCGGTGCTGATCCTGCTGCTCTTCGTCTTCGTCTTCGGCGAGACCCTCGGCGCCGGCGTGAGCCCGGACCTCGCCAGTGGCGGGCGCGCGGTCTACCTCGAGTACGTGATGCCCGGCATCCTGCTGTTCGCCATCGCCGGAGTCGGCCTCGGCACCGCGATCTCGATAGCCGCCGACCGGACCAAGGGCATCATGTCCCGCTTCCGAACGATGGGCATCGCCCGCTCCGCGGTACTTGCCGGAGAGGTGCTCGGCAGCATGGCCCAAGCCGCCTTCGTCCTGGTCGTGGTCAGCGCGATCGCGGTGCTCCTCGGTTACCGACCCGGCGGCGGCGCAGCGGGGTGGATCGCCGCCTTCGGGATCGCCCTGGCAATCTCGTTCCCCGTCATCTGGATCTGCCTCGCCCTGGGCCTGAACGCCCGCAGCGTCGAGACCGCCAGCAACACGCCTCTGCTGCTGATCGTGCTGATCTTCTTGAGCAGCGCCTTCGTGCCGGCCGAGTCCTATCCGATGGGGCTGCGCTGGTTCGCCGAGCACCAACCGTTCACGCCCATGATCGAAGGGGTCCGCGGGCTGCTCGACGGCACGTCCGAGGGATCCACGGTGCTCATCGCCCTGGCCTGGTGCGCGGCCCTCTCACTGATCGGCTACCTGTGGGCCCGCCACCTGTACGAGCGCGAGCCCTGCCCCCGTCGCAGGGTGAACGCCGACGGCGTGCTGCCGCGCGGAGAGCCGCTCGCCACGTCGTCACCCGCTGAGGGGCTGGGCGCACCACGGATCGACCCTCACGGCCTGGCTACAGGCGCCGGCCCCGCCATTAGTCTCGCGGTATGCCCGAGTTCAGCTGGCGACCGGCCAACGACGCGACGAGCGAGGACGTCGAGGCCGTGTTCGACGCCGGCGGCGCCCGCAGGTGCCGCTGCCAGGCGCTCAAGGTCCCGGGCTGGATCTGGCGCGACACGACCCAGGAGGAGCGCGACGCCGCGCTCCTGGAGCAGGCCGGCTGTGGCACGAGCGGCCCCACGTCCGGCCTCGTTGGGTACGTCGATGGCGAGCCGGCTGGCTGGGTCGCGGTCGAGCCACGGGAGGACTACCCGAGGATCTGGGCCCGGCAGAAGTCGTGGATGCGGATGGATCCCGACCTCGAGGGCGTCTGGTCGGTCACCTGCTTCGTCGTGCGCAAGGGGTTCCGTCGTCAGGGGCTGATGTACGAGCTCGCCGCCGCCACCGTCGAGTACGGCAGACAGGTCGGTGCTCGGGTTCTCGAGGGCTACCCCACCGAGCCGCCGCCGGGGAAGACCGTGATCTGGGACGAGGCGTCGGTCGGGCTGCTCCAGGTGTTCCTCGACGCCGGCTACGAGGTCGA
Organism: uncultured Actinomycetes bacterium; assembly: GCA_963700395.1. Lineage (GTDB taxonomy): Bacteria > Actinomycetota > Actinomycetes > S36-B12 > CAIYMF01 > Prado023. The sequence goes on from CAVOXI010000003.1 coordinate 268,901, forward strand.
GGCCTCGCCCACCCTGCGCCGCAGGGTGGTTCGACACCGACTCGGCGCGTCGTCCTGACGGCGGGTTGCGCTCACCGGGGGAGGCGTCCGCGAGCAGATGGGGCTGTTGATGGTGTACCTAGTGGGACGGGCGCGGCGGCCAGCTCGTCCCGGTCCCGGAGTTGGGCGCTCGAGGTCCAGATCGCGGTGCCGCATCCGGGCGCGGGCCCTGCCTGGCCCGGTGCCCCTGTGATCGCCGCGTGATCGCCATGTGAGGGAGGACGCAATGACATCCCATTCGACCGCCGCTCCTGATGCTGCGATGAGGGATGCGCTCGCGGAACTCGGTCTTGAGCCCCGGCTCGTCTCCACCAATGACGCTGAGGCGTTCGAGGCGTGGCTGCAGGTCGCCGCGCGGGGATTCCTCGATCAGGAGCGCAACGCCGAGCAGGTGGGCTCGGCGCGCGATCGTGTCGGCTACCGGCGGCTGGTCGGGGTGCACGACCCGTTCGCGCCGGTTCCGGACAGCCCGGTCGCCACGATCGCGAGCTGGATCGCGGAGCTCACCGTGCCCGGCGGGCGCGGCATCCCCTCGTCGGCGATCAGCGCAGTCACGGTCGCACCCACGCACACGCGGCGCGGCATCGGGCGCGCCATGGTCGAGGAAGGGCTGCGCCTCGCCGCTTCCGAGGGGGTGCCGGTGGCGGTGCTCACGGTCAGCGAGTCGACGCTGTACGGCCGGTACGGCTTCGGTCCAGCCACTCTGGCGGGTTCGCTGAGGATCGACACCAAGCGGGCGCGGTGGGTCGGACCGGCAGTGCAGGGGCGCGTCGACTACATCTCGCGCGACCGCGCACGCGAGCTTCTGCCCGAGCTGCACGAACGCGTTCGCCTGAGCTCGCCGGGCGAGCTGGAGATGCCCGGCGGCCACTGGGACTCGATCGCGTCGACGAGGCCCGACGCGAAGGACTCCGGCAAGCACCGGGCAGTGCAGTACACCGACCCTGCGGGCCAGGTGCGCGGCGTCGCGCTGTATTCCGTTGCAGAGAACCACGATGACTTCACGAAGGCGACGGCGACCGTCACCTATCTCGTCGCAGAGACACCTGACGCGTATGCGGCCGTCTGGCGCTTCCTGCTGCAGCTGCCGCTCGTGGGCGAGCTGCGCGCGTACCTGCAGTCGGTGGACGAGCCCGTGAGGTGGATGATCGATGATCAGCGCGCTGCGACGCTGACCGTCGTGGATCACCAGTACGTGCGCATCATCGACGTGCCCGCTGCGCTCCAAGCTCGGACGTTCGGCGCCCCCGGCACCCTCGCCCTGGACGTGTCCGATCCCCAGGGCCTGGCCACCGGTCGCTGGATCCTGCGCGTCGACGACCAGGGAGCAGGCACCGTGACGCCGTGGGAGGACGAGGCTCCGGCCGACGCGGTCGCCGTGCGCCTGGGCATCACCGAGCTGTCGGCGGCCTACCTCGGCGGAGTATCGCTGGCGACCCTCGCCGCCGCCGGGCGGGTGCAGGCCACGGATGCCTCGACCGCCGCCCGAATCTTCTCGTGGCACGTGACGCCGCGCCTGAGCTTCTGGTACTGACCGACTCAGCGCGGGGTCAAGCGCCCCGGGACTCCCAGAACGGGCCGGCGGACCTTCAACTCGACCTCACGCGGCGATTCCGGAGAAGGCACCGGGACGGGGGCCGAAGTGCTGGTCAAGGACCTTGATACCGAACCGATACCGCACCGAAGGGGCCCCGATACCGCCTGGGAGCAGCCTCGATCTGCCGGCCCCGCCCCGAGGCCGCCGATCAAGGAGCACACATGACCACCACCGCACCACAGATCCCCAACGCACTCGCCGCCGAGCACCCCCACCGCGGTCTGCACGAGATTCATGGCCCCCGCCCACGAGCGGTGCGCACCCTCGGCGCGACGATCTTGATGGCCCCCCTCCTCGCCGTCCCGCTCGCAGGACCGGCCGTCGCGCATGGTGGAGGTTCCTCCGAGGCGCGGGACCTCGCATCGTCGACCGCGGTCTCCTGGCAGCGCACGGCGATCCGCACCGTCTACACCGAGGGGGCCAAGGCGCCGCCGGATGGGGCGCTGTACCTCGCGTTCACCTCGCTCGCGGTGCACGACGCCGCGGTCGAGGCCCAGCGGCGCGGCCCGCAGGTTGCTGCCGCCGCGGTCGCCACGGCTGCCCACGACGTGCTGCTCGAGTACTTCCCCGCCTCGGCTGCAGCACTCGCCGCGGACCTGGCCGCCAGCCTCATGCCGGTCCCTGACGGCAGGAAGGAGGCCCTCGGGGTCGCCATCGGCGCTGCCGCCGCCGACGAGATGATCGCCTCGCGGGTGGGGGACGGGCGCAACAACGTCTTCGCCGACGGAAGCACGGTGGCCCCCTACGCAAAGGCCCCGGCTGCCCGGGATACTGGCAGCCGCCGGCAAGCGGCATGGCCCTGTACTGGCTCGGCTTCGTCAAGCCGGTCATCGACGTCAGGCCCGTGAAACTCGACGGCCCCGACGCGCTCACCAGTGCCGCCTACGCACGGGACTACGAGGAGGTCCGCAAGGCCGGTGAGCTCAACGCGCCCCTCACCGATCGAACCCAGGAGCAGACCGACATCGCCAAGTTCTTCGCCAACAACCCCGTCCCCATGTACCGCAACGCGCTGTGCGACCTGCTCGAGGCTGAGCCGATGGGGCTGTTGGCCACGACGCGGCTCTTCGCGCAGACCGACGCCGCGGTTGTCACCACATTCATCCAGACGTGGCGGGCTGAAGTACGAGGTCGGCTTCTGGAGGCCGGTCCAGGCGATCGCCGGCGCCCTGACTGACGGCAACCCGGCGACCAACCCGCACCCGGGGACCATGCCGTGGGCGCCGCTCATCGCCAATCCCGCCTACTCCGACTACACCAGCGGCCATGGGTCGGCAACCTCACCGTTCGCACAGGTGCTCCGCCGGACCCTCGGCGACCACACCACGCTCGTGCTCAAGGCCGGCGCACTGACGCGGACCTACACCTCACTCAGCGCGCTCGAGCATGATGCCCTGAACGCCCGGATCTGGGGTGGACTCCACTTCCGGACCGCGATGGAGGACACCTACGACCAGGGCCATCGGACCGCGAACCGGGTGATACGAGCGATCCCCGAGCGCCGGGACTGGTGGGACGGCCACCACGACAACCATGATCGGTGACACCGAGGAATGATCCGGCGCGCCGCTGCGGTGCATCAGGTGTAGCTCCGCAGCGGCGCCCGCGAGCTCGAGATCGGGTTCTTCCCCGCGAGTGACGAACCAGGGATCCGCCGACCTCGCGCAGGGCCTCCAAAGCCTCTCCTGCATCATGTGAGCAAGCACACTTGCTTGCCTGCTCGGCATGTTCAGCGCGCGGGTCGGACAGGAGGTCACCATGGCCCGTACGGACACCCCGGCGAGGACCGGTCGCTCGACTGCCAGGGGTGTCCTGACCTGCGGTGCCGGCGTGGTCGCGGTCGCGCTCGGGGTGGGGATCGGCCTTCCGCACCTGGTGAAGACCGGGCTGACTCCCACCTCGGTCGCCGGGCTCGCTGCGCTCGCGGCCGGCCTCGTGCTGATGGTGATCGGCGCCCGGATGATCCTCGCCGGGCGCCGCTGGTGGGCCGGCGCGCTGGTGAGCCTCACGCTGGTTGTCGTGACCGCCCTCACGCTGCTCACCCTGGGCCAGGCACTGGCTGCGACCACGGTCCCGCCCACCACGCTCGGAACAGCGACCCCCGCGGACAAGGGCCTGGACTATCGCCAGGTCACGGCACTCACGGCCGATGACGTCACGCTGTCCGCGTGGTACATCCCGTCGACCAACGGTGCGGCCGTCGTGCTGCGTCACGGGGCCGGGTCCACCCGGACCGACACCCTCGAGCAGGCCGCGGTCCTCGCCCAGGGCGGGTACGGCGTCCTGATGATGGATGCCCGCGGGCATGGGCACAGCGCGGGCAGGGCGATGGACTTCGGCTGGTACGGCGACCAGGACATACGCGCGGGGGTCGACTTCCTCGCCTCCCAACCAGAGGTCGACGGCCGGCGGATCGGCGTGGTCGGACTGTCGATGGGAGGCGAGGAGGCGATCGGCGCCGCGGCGGCAGACCCGCGCGTCCGGGCCGTTGTCGCCGAGGGCGCCGGCCAGCGGACGGCGGCGGACAAGCAGTGGCTCTCTGACCTCTACGGAGTGCCCGGCGCCATCCAGGAGCAGCTCGACAGGATCACCTACGGAGTCACCGACCTGCTCACCCCCGCCGACCCACCCACCCCGCTGCGCCGCGCCGCCCAGTTGGCCTCACCTGCCCCGATGCTCCTGATCGCTGCCGGCGACGTCCCCGACGAGGAGCATGCCGCGAACTGGATCCGCGCCGGGTCCCCGGACTCGGTCACCCTCTGGGTCGTCCCCGGGGCAGGACATACCGCCGGCCTGCGCACGCACCCCGATGACTGGCAGCGCCGGGTCACCGAGTTCCTCGACAAGGCGCTGGGGACCCAGACCTAGCAGGGGGCCCGCGCGGCCGAGCCCGTCGATGACCAGCGAGCGTCGCGGCGCCAGGTCCATCATGGGCATCATGGCGGCCGGGAAGGCAGCATCCAGGACCTGATCCGCGAGGTCGTGGTCACGGATCAGGCGCTGACCCACTACCGGCGCGCTCGTGACCCCGAATCCCGGGTGGACCTGGATCCGCAGTGGCTTGGCCTGTCGCGGAAGTGGGCAGCCGCCGCCGACCAGCTGGAGGAGCGCGTGGCCCTGATCGGTGCCGGGGTGGAGCGGGGCGAGGCAGCTGCCGTGACCGCGGCGCTGTCGTACCTGGAGGCCGACCCGTACTACTTCCGATCGGGATACGCCCGGAACCGCCTGACCAGATGCCTCTCCCACGCGCGGCTCTCGCCCGTCGACGCCGATCGCGCCCGTGCGCATGTGCTTGCGGTCGTGGACGGACAGCGGCATTGCGGCACCGCCTCCGTGGGGCGCCTGGCCCGATCGGTGGCGAACAACGGACTGCGTCGGGCGCTACGAGCCAGGATGCACACGAGCGATCCTGGCAGTCGCCGACGCTGCGCTTGCCACGATCGTCCGGGTCAGACACCCCGGCCTCAGCCCCCTCGACAGGCAGGTGGCCCAGGACCTTCTGCTTGCCAGGGTCGCCCGCAGCCCACACCTGACCCCCGCCGCCGAACGGATCACCCGCTGGTTGTGGTCCCCCGAGTGGGAGGCTCAGCTTCGAGCGCTCGTGCGGCACCACGACTCCCATAGGGGGGCGGCAAAGCAGATCCTCCTCGCGGCAGACCAGCGCCGTGAACGGCGGCCGGGTCCCTGACACCGCGGGTCAGCGATGCTCGTCACGGGGCCCGGGTCCGCCGCTGTCACAGCCTATTGCCAGGTCAGTTGCAGGAGCGGCCGGGCACGCTACCCTTCGCGGATGGCTGAGCCAGTGAAGAACGTGCCGAGCGAGCGCTCCGCGGACGACGTCATCGCCGCACTCGAGGACGAGCAGGTGGCCGCCGACAGCCTGGCGCTGGTGGAGATCATGGCGCGACTCAGCGGCCATGAGCCGCGCGTGTGGAACGTCGCCACGATCGGGTTCGACAGCTACCACTATCGGTATGACAGTGGTCGCGAGGGGGATGCGCAGGCCCTCGGCTTCTACCCGAGGAAGGGCAAGATCACCGTCTACCTGATGGATGGCACGTCGCGGTACGCCGACCTGCTGGCGGACCTGGGGAAGCACACGACGAGTCGTGTCTGCCTGTACCTCAAACGGCTGAGCGACATCGAGGTGCCGGTGCTCGAGGAGATCCTGAGGCAGTCGTACGCCAACGTGAAGTCCCAGGACGGCGAGATGAAGCGCGTCGAGTAGCAGGGATCTCCGGGGCTGGCCAGCATGGGGGTGTGGAGCGGCTGACCCGGTATCCTCGGCGGTTCCAGAGGTCTCCGATCACGCCATCTGCTCCGTTGCCCCTGACAGGACACCCGGACGTCAGTCCTGGTGACCCCCGCCGTCCCGGGCGGGGATTCCCCACACAGAAGGAATCCTCCGATGTCCCTCTCCCCCCTTGTTGAGCCCGCTGCCTCGCTGTCCGTGGAGGAGGTGCGCCGGTACTCCCGGCACCTGATCATCCCGGATGTCGCGATGGCGGGGCAGAAGCGACTCAAGGCCGCGAAGGTCCTGGTGGTGGGCGCCGGCGGGCTGGGTTCGCCCGCCCTGATGTACCTGGCGGCTGCCGGAGTGGGCACGCTGGGGGTGATCGACTACGACACGGTGGATGAGTCGAACCTGCAGCGCCAGATCATCCACGGCCAGTCTGATGTGGGGCGGTCGAAGGCGGAGTCGGCGCGCGACAGCGTCCGGGAGATCAACCCGCTGATCTCCGTGGTGCTGCACACCGAGCGGCTGGACTCCTCGAACGTCATGGAGATCTTCGCCCAGTACGACCTGATCGTGGACGGCACGGACAACTTCGCCACGCGGTACCTGGTCAACGACGCGTGCGTGCTGCTGGGCAAGCCGTACGTGTGGGGGTCGATCTACCGGTTCGACGGTCAGGCGTCGGTGTTCTGGGCCGAGCACGGCCCCTGCTACCGGTGCCTGTACCCGGAGCCGCCGCCGCCGGGGATGGTGCCCTCCTGCGCGGAGGGCGGGGTGCTCGGGGTGCTGTGCGCGTCGATCGGGTCGATCCAGGTCACCGAGGCGATCAAGCTGCTGACTGGGATCGGGGAGCCGCTGCTCGGCCGGCTGATGATCTATGACGCGCTGGAGATGACCTACCGCACCGTGAAGGTCCGCAAGGACCCCAGCTGCGCGGTGTGCGGCGAGAACCCCACGGTCACCGAGCTGATCGACTATGAGGCGTTCTGCGGGTCGGTCTCGGAGGAGGCGTCCGAGGCGGTCCGGGGATCCACCATCTCGGTGACCGAGCTGGCCGGCATGCTCGAGGAGCGCGAGTCCGGCGACCGTGACTTCCTGCTCATCGACGTCCGCGAGCCCGCCGAGTGGGAGATCGTGGCGATCCCCGGAGCGCAGCTCATCCCCAAGGGCGAGTTCCTCTCCGGAGCCGCCCTCGCGGACCTGCCCCAGCACAAGCCCATCGTCGTGCACTGCAAGAGCGGCATCCGATCCGCGGAGGTCCTCGCAGTGCTCAAGGACGCCGGATTCGCCGACGCCGTCCACGTCGGCGGTGGCATCGTGGCCTGGGTCAACCAGATCGAGCCCGACAAGCCCAGCTACTGAACCCGGGCGGGATCACGCTCAGGAGCTGGCGTCCACGGCCGCCTGGTAGGTCGGCTGGGCCTCCAGGATCGGGACCAGCTGGTCGGTCTTGGCCGTGGTCCAGCCCTCGGGCTGGGTGATCTGGACCCAGGACTCCAGGTTGGAGCGGTAGGTGTACATGTGGCCGAACCCCCAGGGGACGTTCCCGGCGCCGGGCAGGTCGAGGGCGACCTGCCACATCGTCACGAGCGGGAACCAGCCCATCTCCGGGGAGATGTCCGGACCGCGCTGGCCCGGCTCCAGCCAGTCGGGGGACTGGAAGGCCAGATCCGGGGAGAAGAACACCACCGGGTCGGAGTTGTGCTGCAGGTAGACCAGGCGCGTCGGCCCCCACGGTCCGGGGGTCTTGGCGAAGCCGCTCTGCTCGGCGGTGAAGCGCACGGTGCGCCCGTCGCGGTAGATCGGGCTGCCAGGGCGGGGTGCCGGGCTCCCGGTTCGGCCATGATCTCCTTGTGCAGCTCGTTGACGAACGGCGGGCCGGACATCAGCGCCCCGTCGATCGGCTCGTTGATGATGCTGATCGAGTTCAGGACGCTGCCCACGCCGTAGGACCCCAGCGACAACCCGTAGAGGTAGAGCTTGGGCCGGGACTCCTCGGGCAGGGTCGCCCAGTACGCGTGCACGGTGTCGAAGACGGCCCGTGAGGTCTCCTTGACCGCCTGCTTGTCGGCCAGCAGCGACAGCCAGCTCGGCAGGTAGGAGTACTGGACCCCGGCGATCGCGGTGTCGCCGTTGAACGCGTACTCGACGGGGTCGACGCCGTTGGGGTCGAGGAAGCCGGTGCCCGTCGTCGTGGCCACGACCAGGACCTTGCGGTCGAACGCCCCTGAGCGCTTGAGCTCGGCGAGCAGCAGGTCGGCACGCTCCTGCAGGGTCTCGGCCGACTTCAGCCCGACGTAGGCGCGGATCGGCTCCTTTGCCCCCCCGCCGGAGAACGTGTTGATCTGCTCGGGCCCGGGGGCCCACCCGGTGAAGATCCGGCCCTGCCTGCCCAAGGTGTCCCAGGCCACCAGTGACGCGGGGCTGCCGGAGCTCTCCGGCCCCAGCGGCTGGGACACCGACGCCGGGGTGTCGGTGTCCCGCACCGAGAACATGATGTTGGCCCCCGCGAAGAAGGCCTTGACCAGGACGCCGGTCAGCAGGACCCAGAACAGCAGCAGGAGTGCGGTGACGCCGAGCACCCAGGCCAGGCGCCGGGGGAGGTGCCGGCCCAACCAGCGGCCAACCTTGCTGAAGAGCACCCGCAGGGATCGGGAGACGAGCAGGACCAGCGCCGCCACGGCGACGGTCGTCAGCATGATCACCGGCCAGCTCGTCGGGGAGGTGGGCTCCATCCCGAAGAGCTCACGGGTGTCGTTCTGCCAGCCGACCTGCTTCCACACCCCGTTCAGCGTCATCCAGGCGATGAGGGCCACGAGGATGCCGAACACGATCGTGCGCGCCCGGCCCCGGAGCTTCGGGATCTCCAGGTAGTCCCAGAGCGCCTTGCCCCCCGCTCCCAGCCCGTAGCCGATCATCAGGGTGACGCCGGACACGACGCCCTGCACATACGGGGCTCGCGGCAGCAGCGAGGGCAGCAGGGAGATCGCGAAGAAGAAGGCGCCGACCGTGAGCCCCACGCGGGAGAACCGCAGGTTGAGGATCTGCCGCGGCCTGCGCTGGACCTCGGGCTGAACCTCAGGAATCTCCATCGGTGGGGCGGTGACCTCAGTGCTCATCGTCATGTCCTTCGGCGGGCCTGCCCACGGGCGCGGGTGCGGCGTCGGGGCGAAAAATACCAGCGGTGGGGGAACCTCGCAGACGCGCCTCACGTGGCGCATGTCGACTCCAGGGGCAGTCGCTGGGTACGGTCGCGCGCATGGACGCCCAATCCCCGCAGCACCCCGCCGACAGCCACGACCTGATCCGGGTGCACGGTGCGCGCGAGAACAACCTCAAGGACGTCAGCCTCGAGCTTCCGAAGCGCCGACTCACCGTCTTCACCGGGGTGTCCGGCTCGGGCAAGAGCTCGCTGGTCTTCGCGACGATCGCCGCGGAGTCCCGACGGATGATCAACGAGACCTACAGCACCTTCGTCCAGGGGTTCATGGTGACCCAGTCCCGACCGGACGTCGACGTCCTCGACGGGCTGACGACCGCCATCATCGTCGGGCAGGAGCGGATGGGCGCCAACCCCCGCTCCACCGTCGGCACCGTCACCGACGCCAACGCGATGCTGCGGATGCTGTTCAGCCGGCTCGGCGATCCGCACATCGGCTCACCCAACGCGTACTCGTTCAACGTGCCCACCGTCAGCGGCAGCGGTGCGATCACGATCGAACGGGGCAACAGGACCAGGGCCGAGCGGGCCAGCTTCTCGCAGCTCGGCGGCATGTGCCCCCGCTGCGAGGGCCGCGGCTCCGTGAGCGACTTCGACCTCACGGCGCTCTACGACGAGAACCTGTCCCTGAACCAGGGGGCGCTGACGATCCCCGGCTACACGATGGACGGCTGGTACGGGCGCATCTACCGCGGCTCGGGCTTCTTCGACCCGGACAAGCCCATCAAGGACTTCACCAAGCGCGAGCTGGCGGACCTGCTGTACAAGGAGCCGACGAAGATCAAGGTCGACGGGATCAACCTGACCTACGAGGGGCTGATCCCCAAGGTGCAGAAGTCGATGCTGTCCAAGGACGTCGACGCCCTGCAGCCGCACATCCGTGCCTTCGTGGAGCGGGCCATCACCTTCACGACCTGCCCTGAGTGCGAGGGCACCCGGCTGACGGCGGGAGCGCGGTCGTCGATGATCAGGGGCATCAGCATCGCCGATGCCTGCGCGATGCAGATCAGCGACCTCGTGGCCTGGGTGCGCGAGGTCGACGACCCGTCGGTGGCGCCCCTGATCGCAGGGCTGCGGCACCTCCTCGAGTCGTTCGTGGAGATCGGCCTGGGCTACCTGTCCCTCGAGCGGCCGTCCGGCACGCTGTCCGGTGGGGAGTCCCAGCGCACGAAGATGATCCGCCATCTCGGCTCGTCGCTGACGGACGTCACCTACGTCTTCGACGAGCCCACGATCGGCCTGCACCCGCACGACATCCAGCGGATGAACGACCTGCTGCTGCGCCTGCGGGACAAGGGCAACACCGTGCTCGTCGTCGAGCACAAGCCCGAGGCGATCGAGATCGCCGACCACGTGGTCGACCTCGGCCCCGGGGCGGGCACAGCGGGCGGCGAGGTCGTCTTCGAGGGGACGGTCGAGGGCCTGCGCGCCAGCAGCACCATCACCGGTCGTCACCTCGACGACCGCGCGGTGATCAGGACCGACGTGCGCACGCCCACCAGCACCCTCGAGATCCGGGGGGCGTCGACCCACAACCTGCGCGACGTGGATGTCGACATCCCGCTGGGAGTCCTGGTGGTCGTCACGGGCGTGGCCGGTTCCGGCAAGAGCTCGCTGATCCACGGCTCCGTCGCCAGCCTCGACGACGTCGTGGCGATCGACCAGGGCGCCATCAAGGGCTCACGACGGAGCAACCCCGCGACCTACACCGGGCTGCTGGACCCGATCCGAAAGGCGTTCGCCAAGGCCAACGGCGTGAAGCCGGCGCTGTTCAGCGCCAACTCCGAGGGCGCCTGTCCCACGTGCGGGGGAGCCGGCGTCATCTACACCGAGCTGGGCTTCATGGACACCGTGACGACGACCTGCGAGGAGTGCGAGGGCAAGCGGTTCCACGCCTCGGTGCTGGAGTACACGCTCGGGGGCAGGGACATCAGCCAGGTGCTGGCGATGCCGGTCACCGAGGCGGAGGCGTTCTTCGGGGCCGGCGAGGCGCGCACACCGGCAGCCCACGCCATCCTCGGGCGTCTCGCGGACGTGGGCCTGGGCTACGTCAGCCTCGGCCAGCCCCTGACCACGCTCTCCGGTGGCGAGCGCCAGCGGCTCAAGCTGGCCACGCAGATGGCGAACAAGGGCAGCATCTACGTGCTCGACGAGCCGACAGCAGGCCTGCACCTCGCCGACGTCGAACAGCTCCTCGGCCTGCTCGACCGGCTGGTCGACTCCGGCAAGTCGGTCATCGTCATCGAGCACCACCAGGCCGTCATGGCGCACGCCGACTGGATCATCGACCTCGGACCGGGTGCCGGGCACGACGGCGGGCTCGTCGTCTTCGAGGGCCCGCCTGCGCAGCTCGTCGCTGAGCGCTCCACCCTCACGGGCCAGCACCTGGCGGCGTACGTCGGCGCCTGAGGGAATCCGCGGCGTGTTCCGCCGCCGCCCGGGGGCGAACCACGCCCCGGACTCATGCGGCCCCTCGTGGACCGGGCAGGCGCACGGCAGGCACTCCAGCCACGGCGAACACTAGGCTCGTGGACGTCGAAGGAGCCCACGTGTCCACTGTCCCCGAGCAGCTCGGGCGGGTGCCCGCTGCGCCCGGTCCGGTCTCCCTGCCCGCAGGTGATGTGCCCCTGCCGTCCGGAGTGCAGTACGCGCTGACGTGGGGCGACCAGGAGGCAGTCGTCACGGAGGTGGGCGCGGCCCTGCGGTTGTACCGCGTCGAGGGTCGGGACGTGATCGTGCCGTTCGCCGCCGACGAGATCCCCGGGGCCTACCACGGCGCGGTGCTCGCGCCCTGGCCGAACCGGCTTCGCGACGGCAAGTACACGTTCGACGGCGTGGACCACCAGGTACCGCTCACCGAGCCTGCGCGGCAGACCGCCCTGCACGGCCTGGTCGTGTGGGAGCGCTGGACCCCCGTGGAGCAGGAGCCACATCGGATCACCCTGGGGCTGGACCTCGTGCCCACCCCGGGATACCCGTTCCCCCTTCGCACCACGATCTGCTACGAGCTCACCGATGAGGGCCTCGTGGTGACGCTGACCGCCAACAACCTGGGCCTGCGCGATGCGCCCTACGGAGCCGGCTTCCACCCGTGGCTGTCACCCGGGGCCGGGACCCTGGACGAATGCCTCCTCAGCCTCGACGCCGACTCGTGGGTCCCGACCGACGACCGGCTGCTGCCCATCGGGCGCGTGCCCGTGCCTGCGCACATGGACTTCCGTACCGGGCGCCTCCTCGGCGACCTGCAGCTCGATGACGCCTTCGTCGATGCCACGTTCCACGACGGGCTGTCGTGGCTGCGACTGACCGGTCCGGACGGCCGGACCGCAGCCGTGTGGATGGACTCCAGCTGCACAAGCTGGCAGCTGTGCACCGGCGACGGGGTGGGGACCCCGGAGCAACGACGCACCGGGCTCGCCGCGGAGCCGATGACCTGCATCGCCGACGCGTTCCGCACCGGTGAGGACCTGATCCGGCTGCGCCCCGGCCAGGAGCACACGGTTCGCTGGGGGATGCGGCTCCTCTGACCAGTCGCCCGGTGAGGGCAGCCCTGGGCTCCTGCGCGGCGGTCGGAACGCCCGGGGAGGATCCTGGGTACCCCGATTCCTGAGAGACTGGCCCCATGAGCCATCCGCATCCCGAACTCGGCCCGCCTCCTCCCCTGCCCAAGGGCGGGCTGAGGATCGTCCCGCTCGGTGGGCTGGGCGAGATCGGGCGGAACATGACGGTCTTCGAGTACGACGGTCGGCTGCTCGTCGTCGACTGCGGCGTGCTGTTCCCCGAGGAGACCCAGCCCGGCGTCGACGTGATCCTTCCGGACTTCACCTGGATCCGCGACCGGCTCGACGTCATCGAGGCGATCGTCCTGACCCACGGCCACGAGGACCACATCGGCGGGGTGCCCTACCTGCTGCGCGAGCGCCCGGACATCCCGCTGGTGGGGTCCCGGCTGTCGCTGGCGTTCATCACCTCCAAGCTCAAGGAGCACCGGATCACCCCGGTGACCAAGCAGGTGGCCGAGGGTGAGCGGCGGACGTTCGGCCCGTTCGACTGCGAGTTCGTGGCGGTCAACCACTCGATCCCCGACGGCCTGGCGGTGGCGATCCGCACGCCCGCGGGCATGGTCCTGCACACCGGGGACTTCAAGATGGACCAGTTCCCGCTGGACTCCCGGATCACCGACCTGCGCGCCTTCGCCCGGCTGGGCGAGGAGGGCGTCGACGTCTTCATGACCGACTCCACCAACGCCGACGTCCCCGGGTTCACCGTCTCCGAGCGGGACCTCGCCCCGGCGATCGAGGAGGTCTTCCGCACCGCCCCGCGGCGGATCATCGTCTCGAGCTTCGCCAGCCACGTGCACCGGATCCAGCAGGTCCTCGACGCCGCGCACCACCACGGCCGCAAGGTCGCGTTCGTCGGCCGGTCGATGGTGCGCAACATGGGAATCGCCCGCGACCTGGGGTACCTGAACATCCCCGACGGACTCGTGGTGAACCTCAAGGAGATCAAGAACCTGCCGGACAACCGGATCACCCTGGTCTCGACCGGGTCGCAGGGGGAGCCGATGGCTGCGCTGGCCAGGATGGCCAACCGGGACCACGAGATCCGGATCGGCCCGGGCGACACGGTCCTGCTGGCCAGCTCCTTGATCCCGGGCAACGAGAACGCGATCTACCGGGTGATCAACGCGCTGACGCGCTACGGGGCCAACGTCGTCCACAAGGGCAACGCGAAGGTCCACGTCTCGGGTCACGCCAGCGCCGGGGAGCTCGCGTACTGCTACAACATCGTGAAGCCGGGCAACGTCCTGCCCATCCACGGGGAATGGCGCCACCTGTCCGCGAACGCATCGCTGGCCATCCGCACCGGCGTCCCGGCCGACAACGTCGTCATCGCCGAGGACGGCGTCGTCGTCGACCTCATCGATCGCACGGCGCGGATCACGGGGAAGGTCCCGGCCGGCTACGTCTACGTCGACGGGATGACCGTCGGGGGCGCCACGGAGGCCTCCCTGAAGGACCGTCGCACGCTGGCCGAGGAGGGCCTGGTCACGATCGTGGCCATCGTCGACGCCGACACCGGTGCGCTTGCCGAGCCCCCCGACTTCCTCACCCGTGGCCTTGTCGACGGCGCGAAGATGTTCACCGAGGTCGTGCCGCTCCTCGACAGGGCGCTGGCCAAGGCCGCTTCTGACGGGATCGGCGACCAGCACCAGCTCGAGCAGATCATCCACCGCACCGTCAGCCGCTGGGTGTTCAAGACCTACCGGCGCAACCCCGTGATCATGGCCATCGTCATCGACGCGTAGGCGCCCGGGGGGTCGCGGTCGCGCGGGGGCAGTCTCCCCACCCCTGGGCGGTCGGTCCCCCTGGACGGTCGGTCCGGAGTCTCCCCTGGGCGGTCGGTCCCCCTGGACGGTCGGTCCGGATCCCCTGCCCGGACGGTCGGTCCGGATTTCCGAGCGTTCGGCGTCCCAAAGGCGGACGAACCTGGGATCGGTCCGCGCGAAAGTGGACCGATCGGGCAGGGGCGTGCCGGCTGGGCGCGCTTCCGGCTGGGGCGTCGGCGGCGCTCAGCGGCCCTCGTCGGTGACCGCTACCTCCTGGCCGCCGATCCACACCCTGCGGGGGAACCAGTCGGCGTCCCACCAGACGAGGTCTGCCAGCGCCCCCGGGGCGATCCGGCCGATGTCCGTGCGCTTCAACGACCTGGCGGCGACCTCGGTGCAGGAGGCCAGCACCGTGGCCGGGTCCATCCCGGCGGCGACCATCCGGCGGATGCCCTCGTCGAGCACGATGCCGGCCCCGGCGATCGTGCCGTTCTCGCGGCGGCCCAGCCCGAAGTCGTCGTTCTCGACCGGCTGACCACCGAACATCAGCGGCGTGTGGTTGGGCAGGCCCGCGGTGACGATGGCGTCGGTGACACCCACCGCCCGCCCCGCAGCAGCAGCGAAGACGATCTTCACGGCGGCGGGGTCCACGTGCTGGCCGTCGATGATCGTGCCGATGAAGAACCGCTCGTCGGACATGACCGCGCCGGGGACGCCCGGCTCGCGGTGGTTGAACGGGCGCTGCGCGTTGAAGATGTGCGTGGTCATCGTGGCCCCGGCATCCGCAGCCGCCCAGACCTGCTCGGCGGTGGCGTCCGAATGCCCGACGGAGACCACGATCCCCTCGGCGACCAGCCGCCGGATCGCGTCGAGGGCGTGGTCGCGCTCAGGGGCCAACGTGACGGTGAGCAGCGTCCTCCTGGTGGCGGGGTGGCTGAGCAGGACATCCAGCGCCTCGTCGGTCGGGTCCAGCATGCATTCGGCGCGGTGGGCGCCCTTGCGCGCCTCGGAGATGAACGGGCCCTCGAGGTGCACGCCGAGGATCCGGCACACCGGACTGCCCTGCGCGGCGTCGCGCGCTGCCTCCGCCCGGTCGAATGCCTCGTTCAGCTCGTCGAGCGGGGCCGTGATGATCGTCGGCTCCAGGCCGGTGACCCCCCGGGCGGCCAGCCCCGCCAGCACGTGCTCCCACTGCTCCGGTGTGGCGTCGGCGAAGTCCGCACCGAAGGACCCGTTGTTCTGCAGGTCGAGCAGCCCCGGGGTGAGGACGCCCGACCCGAGGTCGATGTCGGCCGCGGGGTCGTCGCTGACCGACGTGATCCGATCACCCTCGATCGTCAGCGTCCGCGGGCCGATGAGCCGTCCGTCCTCGAGCACCTCGGGACACCTGATCGTGGTCATGTGACATCCGCTCCTCTGCCGTCCGGGTTCAGTCGCCTGACGCTACCGCCGGCGCAGACCCGGATTCAGCGTGGGCGCCCTCCCCGATCGACGTGTGTCGATCCGTGCGACTCGCGAGCCAGGCGCCGAGGGCCACACCGACGAGATCGGCGACCACATCTCGGGGATCGCCGGACCGCTCGGCGAGCAGCCATCCCTGGATGACCTCGCTGAGGGGTGCCTGCAGCGCCATCAGCGCGATGACCCATCCGCGCGGCACTCCGGCCCGGATCAGCGCGAAGGTCGGCAGGGCGAACACAAGGAGGTGCACGAGCTTGTCCAGCGGCAGGCCGCCGGCGGCGACTGTCGGTGCCCGCGGGACGTAGAGCACAGCGAGCTGGAGGCCGACGCTGAGCACAGCCATCCAGGCGCGGCCCCGCTGCGACATGTGAGGAGCCTACGGGTTCGGGTAGTGTCCCGGCCGTTGACCGCTGCGGCGGAGCACGTCGGCAGAAGGAGGGACGAGATGCCCCCGACACAGGGCGGCCCGCCCTCGCCGCCGGCCACGGGCCCTGCCGGTGCCCCGCTCACGACCGAGCAGCCGCCCGGCCCCCCGATCTCGCGACAGATCATCGTGCTCTCCGTGATCGCCGTGGCTGTCGGGCTTCTCGCAGGCATCGGCGCGAGCCTCTTCGTCACGGTCGAGCACAGCCTGCAGAGCCTCCTGTGGCAGGACCTTCCCGAAGCCCTGGGCCACGACCAGGCGCCGGTCTGGCTGGTCCTCGGCCTGCTGGTCGCCGGGGCCCTGATCACGTACCTGGCCGAGAAGCTGCCCGGCGACGGCGGGCACACACCGCTGCATGGGTTCGGGATCGACATCGGGCCACGTGAGATCACCTCCGTGGTCATCGCCGCCCTGGGCAGCTTGTCCTTCGGCGCCGTCCTCGGCCCGGAGGCGCCGCTCATGGCCATCGGGACGGCCCTCGGGGCGATGGCCTTCCGCGACCCGAGCAAGCCGATCCGGCAGGTCATGATGATCGTCGGGGCGATGGCCGCGGTCGGGGCCATCTTCGGCAACCCGCTTGTCACCAGCGTGCTGATGCTGGAGTTCGCACTCCTGGCCGGTCCGCGGATGGCCACGCCGCTGGTCCTCATGCCCGCGCTGGCCGGGATGGCGGCCAGCTACGTCCTGCAGGTCGGGGTCGAGCAGTGGTCCGGCCTTGGCGAGTCCCAGCTCGCGGTCCCGGGCCTCCCGCCCTACCCCGAGGTCCAGTTCACCGACCTGGCCGTGTCGGTCCCGCTGGCGATCCTCGTGGCGATCGTCACGATGGGGGCCCGGCTCGGGGCCCTGCGCGTCTCCGGGATGTCCACGGGACGCTCACGGCTTCCCATCATGGTCGCTGCAGGTGTCGTGGTGGCCCTGGCCGCGATCACCGTGGATGCGATCACCGGCGGTGGGCTCGAGCTCGTCCTGTTCTCCGGGCAGTCGGCGATGACGGACTACCTGGCCATCACGTCGCTCGGGACCGCCGTCGTCGTCCTGGTGGGGAAGTTCGTGGCCTACACCGCGTCCCTGGGCAGCGGGTTCCGCGGGGGCCCCATCTTCCCGGCCGTGGCCCTCGGCGTGATCATGGCAACGGGAGCCACCCTGCTCGTCGGGGGCACGTCGGCCTCGGCCCTGGCAGCCGTCGGCATCTCGGCAGCCACCGCTGCCTGCATGCGGATGCCCTTCACCGCGCTGCTGCTGGGCGTGATGCTCACCTACCCGGCCGGCGGCGCCACGACGGTGCTGGCCATCGTCGGCACGATTCTCGGGCTCGCCACGCGCCTGGCCGGCGAGCGGTTCGCGCCCACCCTGGCACCCCCCGCG
The DNA here is from genome assembly GCA_963700395.1 of uncultured Actinomycetes bacterium. Lineage (GTDB taxonomy): Bacteria > Actinomycetota > Actinomycetes > S36-B12 > CAIYMF01 > Prado023. The sequence continues at coordinate 286,573 of CAVOXI010000003.1, forward strand.
CGCTGATCCGACCGGTCGCGAACCCGGGCCCATCCCGGTGGGCCGGTGCCCCAGGCGCGCGCGTGAGTCGGGGGCGGACATCGCCCACGCCATCGGACCTGTGGCCATTCGTCGACGATGTCCCCGGGAGGACTTGACGTTTGTTACCGGTGAGTAGCATCATGAGGTTACTGACGGGTAACCGCCTGCGTCGGCGCGCACCCAATTCCACCGCAGCGAGAACCGAAGGAGATCGGATGTCCCACTACAAGGCCAATCTGCGCGACATCGAGTTCAACCTCTTCGAGGTGTTCGGTGCCGCCGACCGGCTGGGCTCCGGCCCGTACGCCGAGCTCGATGCGGGCACCGTCAAGGAGGTCCTGCGTGAGGTGCGGACCCTGTGCGAGGGCCCGCTGGCCGAGTCGTTCGTGGACGCCGATCGCAACCCGCCGAAGTACGACCCCAAGACGATGTCGGTCGAGATGCCCGAGACCTTCAAGAAGTCCTACGCCGCGCTGATGGAGTCCGGCTTCTGGCGCTTGGACCTGCCCGAGCACATGGGCGGATCGGGAGCCCCGCCGTCGGTCCGCTGGTCGGTGGCCGAGATGGTGCTGGGCGCGAACCCCGCCCTCTACATGTACATGTCGGGCCCCGGCTTCGCCTCCATCGTGGACCACCTCGGCAACGAGGAGCAGAAGGAGTGGGCCCAGATCATGGTCGACCGCGAGTGGGGCGCGACCATGGTGCTCACCGAGCCCGACGCGGGCTCCGACGTGGGTGCAGGCACGACGAAGGCGTTCCTCCAGGAGGACGGCTCCTGGCACATCGAGGGCGTGAAGCGCTTCATCACCTCCGGTGAGCACGACATGACCGAGAACATCGTCCACCTCGTGCTGGCCCGTCCGGCCAACGTCGAGGGCCTCGGCGGCGTCGGCACCAAGGGCCTGAGCCTGTTCTTCGTCCCCAAGTACCACTTCGCCGCCGACGGCTCCATCGGCGAGCGCAACGGCGCCTTCGTCACCAACGTCGAGAAGAAGATGGGCCTCAAGGTCTCCACGACCTGCGAGATCACCTTCGGCCAGAACGGCGTTCCCGCCCAGGGCTGGCTCGTCGGCGACGTGCACGACGGCATCGCCCAGATGTTCAAGGTCATCGAGTACGCGCGCATGATGGTCGGCACGAAGGCCATCGCCACGCTGTCCACCGGTTACCTGAACTCCCTGGAGTACGCCAAGAGCCGCGTGCAGGGCGCTGACCTGACCCAGATGATGGACAAGAAGGCGCCGCGGGTCACCATCACCGCGCACCCGGACGTCCGTCGCAGCCTGATGCTGCAGAAGTCCTACGCCGAGGGCATGCGCGCGCTGGTCCACCTGACGTCCTACTACCAGGACCAGATCCACCTGGCCGAGAACGGCGGCGTGGCTGAGGTCGACGCCGACATGGCCACCCGGATCAACGACCTGCTGCTGCCCATCGTCAAGGGCGTCGGCTCCGAGCGCTCCTACGAGCTGCTCGCGACCTCGCTGCAGACCTTCGGAGGATCGGGCTTCCTGCAGGACTACCCGATCGAGCAGTACATCCGCGACGCCAAGATCGACACCCTGTACGAGGGCACCACGGCGATCCAGGGCCTGGACTTCTTCTTCCGCAAGATGGTCCGTGACCAGTTCAAGGCCGTGATGTACCTCGGTGGGCAGGTGGCCGAGTTCGTCAAGGGCGACGAGGGCGACTCCCTGACCCACGAGCGCGAGCTGCTCGGCAAGGCGCTGGAGGACACGCAGGCCGTGATCGGGGTCCTGGGCGGCTGGGCGATGGGCTCGCAGACCAACCCCACCGAGATCTACAAGGTCGGCCTGAACACGACCCGCCTGCTGATGATGATGGGCGACCTGGTCATCGGCTACCTGCTGCTCAGGCAGGCGGAGGTTGCCGAGAAGGCCCTGGCTGCCGGCGCGTCGGCCAAGGACGTGCCGTTCTACGAGGGCAAGGTGGCTGCGGCCAAGTGGTTCGCCGCCAACAGGCTGCCCCTGCTCGCCGCCGAGCGGGCCGTTGCGGAGGCGACGACCGGCGACCTCATGGACGTGCCGGAGGCCGACTTCTAGGACTCCCGGGCGACCCCCGGGACTCGGAACCCTTCGGGGGGACGAACTGATCGGGCCCCATCCCGCGTGGCGAACACCACGCAGGTGGGGCCCGATTGCGTCCCCAGGCGCTGCTACCGGGGCGGCCCCGGGCGCTGCTCCCCTAGCGCATGCGGTCTGTCCGGATCTCGGAGAGTCGGCCGTCGGAATCCCGGACCGCGCCCACATCGGGCCGCGCGAAAGCGGACCGATCGTTGCGCGGACTACCGTTCCCCCTCACAGGGGGCGGTGCATGATGTGCAGTCCCACCGGGCCGTGCGTGGGGTGATCGAACGCCCCGGGGACCGTGGCCAGGATGCGGAACCCGAGGGACTCCCACAGGGCGACCGCCGCCGTGTTCGTCTCGACGACCGCGTTGAACTGCATCCCGCGGTACCCCGCGTCCCGAGCATCCTCCAGCACCCGCTGCGCCAGCGCCCGCCCAACGCCGCGACGGCCCGAGGAGGGGTCCACGATGAAGCTGGCGTTGGCCACGTGGGACCCCCGACCGGGGAAGTTCGGGCCGTACTTGGCCGTTCCGACGATCCGATCGTCCTCCACGGCCACGAGGACGACCCACGGCTCGTCCCAGCATCCACGCCGCGCGCCCGGCGTCGGGATCCATGTCCTGCGGGTAGGTGTAGGTCTCACCGGCGGCCACGACCTCCGCCATGAACGCCCAGATCTCCGGCCAGTCCTGCTCCGTCGCCGTCCGGATCCACACGCCCCGGAGCGTAGCGGAACAGCTCCGGGCGCTTCCCCCAGGCGACGCGTCCGGCCGCCCGAACCATTGGCGATTCGTCCCGCTGACCGCACCATTGGCGATTCGTCCGGCCGTCCGAACCATTGGCGATTCGTCCGGCCGTTCCGAACCATTGGCGATTCGTCCGGCTCTCGGGCGATTGAGGCTCGGGAATCCGGACGAACCTCGGAACGGGCCACCGAATGGTGGACCAACCGGAGGGGGCCGGGACCGGAGGGGGGCCGGGACCGGAGGGGGGCCGGGACCGGAGGGGGCCGGGAGGGGGCCCCGGGCGCTGGGCGTGGAGCCTCAGCTCATCCGCCGGTCCTCAAGGGCGGGGAACGCCCCGCGCCACGCGCCGACCCGGTCGGGGTCGATCTCGACGGACAGGACCTCCTCACCCGTGCCGGCCTCGGCCAGGACCTCGCCCTGCGGGTCGATGACCATGGAGCACCCGGCGATCGGCACGCCGCCATGGGTCCCTGCCTCGTTGCAGGCCAGCACGTACGCCTGGCTCTCGATGGCCCGGGCCCGGGCGAGGACCTGCCAATGCGCGACGCGCCGCTCGGGCCACCCCGCGGGGATCACGAAGGCCTCGGCACCGCCGTCCACCAGCGCCCGGAAGAGCTCCGGGAAGCGCAGGTCGTAGCAGGTGGCCAACCCGGTGCCGCCCAGCGCGCTGTCCACGACCACGACCTCCCTGCCGCTGGTCATCACCGACGTCTCGCCGCCGTTGAACCCGAACAGGTGGACCTTGCGGTACGAGCCGGCCAGGGCTCCGTCGGGGCCGAAGGCCACCTGGGTGTTGAAGTAGTCGATCTCCCCGGACTGCGCCTCGACCCGCTCGGCGAACGATCCCCCGAAGACCCACGCCCCTGCATCGGCGGCCACCTGGGCCAGCGAACGGCACAGGGGCCCGTTCAACGGTTCGGCGTGCACGGGCATGAGGTCGATCGCGAAGGCGCCGATCGGCCACAGCTCAGGCAGCACGACCAGGTCGTGGTCCGCCGCGACCTCCGCGGTCATCGCCAGGACCCGCTCGATGCGCTCGGCGACTGGCTCGTCGTCGGTGATGCTCACCTGGAGGAGGGCAACGCGAACGGGCATGATCGTCAGGGTAGTCCCGAAGCCCGGACATCGTGGAACAGGCGGGCGTGCTCACCACCTGCTCGCGGGCGGGACGCGGTGCGCAGTCACCCCCCGGCGGCCAGTCCTGCGCGCAGGCGGGACTCGTCCACATGCCAGATCCCCACGACAGCCCCGTCAACGAGCGTGACCGGGATCTGCTCCCAGTACTGATCGGCCAGCACCGGGTCATCGAGGATCGACACCTCGTCCCACGCCACATCCAGCTCGGCGCACACCCGGGCGAGCACCACTCGTGCCTGATCGCAGAGGTGGCACCCGGGCTTGCCGACGAGCCGGACCCGTGCGGTCACCCCCGGACGTCCTTGAGCTTGCCCTTCGTGATCTTGCCGGTCGCCGCGCGGGGCAACCTCGTGGCGAACTCGATCAGGGAGGGGCACTTGAACCGCGCCAGCCGGGCCTCGCAGAAGGCCCGGAGGTCGTCGGGCTGGGGCATGCCCTTCTTCAGGACCACGACCGCCTTCACCGACTCACCGGTCAGGGGGTGCGGCACACCGATGACCGCGACCTCGGCCACTGCCGGGTGCGTGGCCATGACGGCCTCCACCTCGCGCGGGTAGACGTTGAAGCCGGAGACGATGATGAGGTCGCGCCTGCGGTCCACGAGCCGGTAGTCGCCGTCGTCGTCGACGATCGCGACGTCCCCGGTGTGGAACCACCCGTCAGGGTCGACCCCGCCCGAGGCATCGGGCCAGTAGCCGGACAGCACCGACTTCGCACGGACCCACACCTCGCCCGGATCGCCCTCGTCGACCTCCTGGCCCGAGGTGTCGCGCAGCGAGACCTGGACGCCGGACAGTGGCCGCCCCACGGAGCCCGGCTTCGCGCGTCGCGCCACGAGCGTCGAGGTCACCACCGGGCAGCACTCGGTGAGTCCGTAGCCCTCCCAGATGGGCTTGCCGGTGATGGTGCGGAACTGGGCGAACACGTCGGGGGGCAGGGCGGAGGCCCCGCTGATCAGCAGTCGCACGCCGTCCATGGACTCGCGCAGCGACCCCTCCGCGCTCCACGACACGTACATCGGGGGGGCGCCGGCGATGTTGGTCACGCCGAGCTCCCGCACGGCCGCGAGCGACGAGCGCGACTCGAACCGGTCGAGCAGCACGCACGTCGCCCCCACCCGCGCCACGAGTCCCAATCCTGCGTTGAGCCCGTAGATGTGGAACATGGGCAGCACGAGCAGCAGCCGGTCGTCGGGCTCCATGGCCGCGGGCCGCCGGATCTTGGCCAGCGCGTCGATGTTGGCGCGCATCGCGCCGTGGCTGAGCATCGCGCCCTTGGGCTGGCCCTCGCTGCCCGAGGTGTACATGAGCACCGCGAGGTCCTTGGCGACGGTCCTCGGCGGCGAGAACGCCCCACGCCCGCCTGGTCCCGCGCCGACCAGCTCGGATCCGTCCGTCGAGTCGACGGCGATGACGCGGGTGGCGTGCACCCGCTTGGCCACGGACGCTCCCACCTTGGCCGCGCCCGCGTCATGCAGCAGGATCTCGGCGCCGGCGTCGGTGCACAGGCGGCTGACCTCGGTGGCCGTGTACCCGGTGTTGATGGGCACCGCCACCATCCCGGCCCGCAGCACGCCGAAGTAGGCGATCGCGAACTCCGGACGGTTGCCGATCATCAGTGCCACGCGGGAGCCCGGGGCCAGGCCCGCCTGCGTGAGGGCCCGCGCGGCCCGGTCGACGCGCTGGTCGACCTCGGCCCAGGTGAGCTGGGTCGTCCGGGTCACCAGTGCCGGGTGGTCCGGGCGGGTAGCGGCCGACTCGCGCACGAGGTCAGCGATGTTCGTCACACGAGCAGTGTGGCATGTCGAATCCGGCTAGGCTCGCCCCGTGGCCGAATCCCCCAACGCCCCGGCGGACAGGGCGACGCCTGAGGATCCGGACGCCGATCGCGCCGCGGAGACGGTCCAATGGCAGGGTCCTGGACCCGGTTCGGACCCCGCGCCCGACCTCGGTGGGAGCGGCGGGGACACGCCGGTCGAGGCAGAGCTCGTCACCGAGCCGACCGAGTCGGTCAGGGCATGGCTGACCGCGGGAATCAGCGCCCTGGCCCCGGAGAACGCCGGTCCGGGCGCGGCCGCCTTCTTCGACATCGACAACACGATCATGCGCGGCTCGAGCATCGTCGCGCTGGCCAAGGGCATGGCCGACCGGGACTACTTCACGACCAGCGAGGTCGTGGACTTCACCTGGAAGCAGCTCAAGTACGTGCTGTCGGGCCGCGAGAGCATGGACGACATGGCCCAGGCCACGGAGAACGGGCTGCTGTTCGTCAAGGGCCGCGAGCCGGGTGAGATCCAGGACATGGCCGAACAGGCCTACGACGAGCGCATGGTCGGTCGGCTGTGGGCCGGGACCGTCGAGCTGGCGGAGGCCCACAAGGCGCTCGGGCACGAGGTGTGGCTGGTCAGCGCGACGCCCGTGGAGGTCGCCGATGTCATCGCACGCCGCCTGGGACTCACCGGCGGGCTGGGAACGATCGCGGAGGTCGCGGACGGGCGCTACACCGGCAGGCTCGATGGCGTCCCCCTGCACGGCGCCGCGAAGGTCGCCGTGATCGAGCAGCTCGCGCTGGCACGCGGCCTCGACCTGGACCGGTGCGCGGCCTACTCCGACTCCTCCAACGACGTCCCCATGCTCTCCCTGGTCGGCTGCCCGGTGGCGATCAACCCGGACGGGGCCCTGCGCGCCCACGCCCGGGCCCAGGGCTGGCCGATCCGCGACTACCGGATCCGGGGCAAGGAGTCGGTCCGCAGGGGCGTCCCCGCGGCCGCAGCCGCCGGGCTCGTGGCCGGCGCCGCCGTGGGCGTGGCCAAGGCGATCTCGGTGATCCGCGAGAACCGCGTCTGAGGGCACCACGGGAGCGCTCGGCGGATGAGCGCCGTCACGGGTGCCCGGTGGGCCGTGTCAGCGGAAGACGCCGCGACGGCGCACGAGCATCCGGTACAGGTTGTGCTGGATGGTCTCGCGCACCTGGTCGGTGACCTCGAAGACGAGCATCGGATCCTCTGCCGCCACGTCGCCGAAGGCCTCGGCCTCGATGGGCTCACCGAACTCGATGACCCACTTCGACGGCAGCGGGACCATGCCGAGCGGGCCGAGCCACGGGAACGTCGGCGTGATCGGGAAGTAGGGAAGGCCGAACATCCGGGCCAGCACCTTGACGTTGCCCAGCATCGGGTAGATCTCCTCGGATCCCACCACTGAGCAGGGAACGATCGGGACCCCGGCCCGCAGCGCCGCCGAGACGAAGCCACCGCGGCCGAACCGCTGCAACCGGTAGCGCTCCGAGAACGGCTTGCCGGTGCCCTTGTAGCCCTCGGGCCAGACCCCCACGAGCTCCCCGGAGCGCAGGAGCCGCTCGGCGTCGGCGTTGCACGCCAGCGTGGCGCCCGCCTTGCGCGCCAGCATCCCGACGAACGGCATGTCGAAGACGATGTCCGCACCCAGCGGCCGCAGGTGCCGATGATCCGGGTGCGTGTCGTGGATCGCCATCTGCACCATCACGGCGTCCAGGCCGATCGTGCCGGCGTGGTTGGCCACCACCAGGGCGCCGCCCTCGTGCGGGCACGTTCTCGATCCCGCGGACCTCGACCCGGAACCAGTGCTTGTACAGCGGGCGCAGCGCCGCCAGCAGGACGCTGTCGTTGAGCTCGGGATCGAACCCGAACTCGTCGACCTCGTACTGGCCCAGCGCCCGACGGCGCAGGAACTCCAGGGCCTCGCCCACCTGCTCGGCCCAGCTCGGGGATCCGCTGATCACGGCCAGCTCCTTGCCGGTCGGCTCGTCGGAGCCCGGCATGCGCAGGACGCGGGCGTCATTCACCCCGACCACCCCGACAGGATGCGCCCGGCCACCGTCTCGGCACCGGTCACGAGCTCCGGGGTGATCACGTTGTTGAGCCGCTGGGCGTGGACGAAGTCGTCGAAGGCCTCGGCAGTGCTGTACCGCGGGACGTACCCGAACTCCTCGCGCAGCCGCGTGGTGTCCACGGCGCGACCGTGGGTGAGCAACCTGATCTGCTCCGGGCTGAAGTCGGCGAACCCCCCGCGCCGGACCCAGCGGCCCACCACGCCCACCAGCGGGGACCAGACGGGAACCCCGACGCGGCCGGCACGGCGGATCGCCTGCGACAGGGCCAGGACGCCCTCACCGGCGACGTTGTACGTGCCGGCGTGGTCCTCCACGGTGGCTCGGCGGAGCACCTCGAGGCCGTCGTCCTCGTGGACGAACTGCAGGCGGGCGTCGTAGCCGAGGACCGTCGGGATCACCGGCAGCGAGAAGTACTGGGCCATCGGGGTGTTGGCCGTGGCGCCCAGGAAGTTGGCGAACCGCAATGTGGTGACGGTCAGGTCCGGGCGGCGCCGGGCCAGTCCTCGGACGTAGGACTCGACCTCCACGGAGTCCTTCGCCCACCCGGAGCTGGGCAGGCTGGTCGGCTCCATGTCCTCGCTGAGCATCGCGGCATCCGCGGACCCGGCCCCGTACACCGAGGTCGAGGACTTCACCACGAGCTTCTCCACCGACGACGCCTTCTGGCAGGCGGCCAGCAGCTGCATCGTCCCGATGACGTTGATCTCCTTCATCGGGGTGCGCCCACCGGCCTGCCGGGGCGTTGCGATGACACCCATGTGCAGGACGGTGTCGACACCCGCCGTGGAGATCACCTTGCCGATGATCGGGTTGCGGATGTCAGCACGGACGAAGTCGGCCCCCCCGATGTCTCCGGTGGGGGTCACGACGTCGACACCGATGACCCGCTCGACGTCAGGATCCTCGGTCAGCAGGCGCGCCATCCTGCCGCCGAGATAACGGGAGACCCCCGTCACAAGAACGACGCGCGCCATGGTGCTACTTGGCGTTACGGCGCTGGACCCGCGTGCGCTTGAGCAGCTTGCGGTGCTTCTTCTTCGCCATCCGCTTGCGACGCTTCTTGATCACAGAACCCACAGGGAGACCTCACAGACTTGCCGGAAAGTGAGGCCATGCTACCGCTCGGGCGCACGGGCAAGAAACCACGTCGGCCGCGGAACCCCCCACGGCAGCGGGCTGCGCGGCTCAGGCAGTGTCGACGAAGGAGCTGCGGAGGTAGTCGTCCACGATGTACTCGGGGATCCGCACGGAGCGTCCGACCTTCAGGGCAGGCAGCGCCCCGGAGTTGACCATGCGGTAGACCGTCATCTTCGACAGGCGCATGATGGCCGCAACCTCAGCGACGGTCAGCAGGCGCACCTCGCCCAGCGGACGATCGGTCATCGGATCACCTCCCTCATGGGTTTCAGGTACAACATGCTACGCCCGAGCGTGCCGGGAGGAAATGGGTCGACGGGCCATGCCCACCGCAACCCCAGCCGGGGGTGCGGACCAGGCCTCAGAACGCGCCGAACGGGTCGGCCACCAGCCCCCAGTGCGGGAACACCGCACGCCGGGTGTCCATGATCGCGCGGTCGAGGGGGTCCTCGGGGTGGTAGCTGCGCTCGAAGGGCTGCGCCCAGGGGTCGTTGCCGTCGGTCATCCGGCCGGGGGCTGCCCGGCCGAGCAGGTCCAGGACGAACACCCGGAACGCCTCGGGGGTCGGGGTCTCTGGGGCGATCGGCCGGTGCAGCGCCTCGGCGATCAGGTGCGTCCAGGCCCTCGGGACCACGTCCACGACCTCGTAGCCGCCGCCGCCGACGGCCACCCACCGACCCCCTGCCAGCCGATGGGCCAGCCGGTGGAGGGCCGAGTAGGAGGAGCGCTGGCCGTCCACGCTGAGCAGCAGGTGCGCCATGGCGTCCTCGAAGTGCGAGTCGCAGCCGTGCTGGCTGACCAGGAACTCGGGGGCGAACTCCTCGAGCACCAGGGGGACGACCGCGTTGAACGCCCGCAACCACTGGTTGTCGGCGGTCCCGGCCGGCAGTGCCACGTTCACGGCCGTGCCCTGCGCCCCTGGACCACCGATGTCCCCGGGCCAGCCCGTACCCGGGAACAGGGTCCGCCCGCTCTCGTGCAGGCTGATCGTCAGCACCCGCGGGTCGTCATAGAACATCGCCTGCACGCCGTCACCGTGATGGGCGTCGACATCGACGTAGGCAACACGCTTGACCCCATGGTCGAGCAGCCAACGGATCGCGACCCCGACGTCGTTGTACACGCAGAACCCGGCAGCCCGGTCGGACATCGCGTGATGCATGCCACCGAACAGGTTGACCGCATGCTGGGCGCGACCGGAGTGCACCTCCTCGACCGCCCGGACCGAGGCGCCGCACAGGTGCGCGGCCGCCTCGTGCATCCGGGGGAACACGGGCACGTCGTCGGTTCCCATGCCGAACCGCGGGTCGCCCGCGTCGCCGGTGTGGCCCGCTGTCCGCACGGCGGTCAGGAAGTCCGGCGTGTGGACCTTGACGAGGTCGTGGACGCCGGCTGGCTCCACCTCCCGGATCAGGTCGATGTTGGGCACCCTGAGCAGTCCGAAGTCCTCGGCGAGGCGCAGGGCGAGCTGGACCCGGATCGGCGCCATGGGATGGCCCTGCCCGAAGTTGTACGCCGACAGGGTGGGGTCGGCGATCACGGCTACCCGATCGCTCACCAGCCCACCGTAGTCCCCGGCTCCCTGCGGTGGGCGCGCGGGCGGCGGCCACAACGGGCATGGCGGGCCCGCAAGTGAATAGCCTCGCGACATGGTCCTGCGTCGTGCGCACAACGAGCCACGGCGCAGGATGCTGCGGGCCCGGCGCCGGCAGGAGGACGGCAACCGGAGCGCGAACGCCAGGTCGCCCTCGACCGCGCCCAAACCCCAGGGCGGCTCCGAGGTCGTGGCCCGCTCACAGGCACAGCAGGCCCGGATCGAGCGACGCTCGCCCACCCGGTCCATCACGACCGTCGTTCGCGGTGCTGTGTGGCCTCGGGACGCTGCTGCTGATGCTCCCGATCATGCGCACTGGGGCAGGGCTCGGCCAGCCCCGCCGTCGCACTGTTCACGTCGGTCAGCGCCACGTGCGTGACCGGTCTGGCTGTGGTGGACACCGCGACCTACTGGAGCATCCCCGGGCAGGTGGCGATCCTCCTGCTGATCCAGATCGGCGGCTTCGGCATCCAGGCTCTGGGCACCCTGTGGATCCTGCTGCTCAACCGCCGGCTCGGGACAGCCTCACGCCTGGCAGCCCAGGCCGAGACCGGCGGCGCTCACCCAGGGCGACGTGCGACAGGTGCTCACGGCCCTCGCGATCATCACGCTCACCGTCGAGTCGGCCGTCGCGCTGCTCCTCGGGGTCCGGTTCCGCTGGCACTACGACATGTCGTTCGGCGCAGGCGGCCTGGAACGGGGTCTTCCACAGTGTCAGCGCCTTCAACAACGCCGGGTTCGCCCTGGCGTCGGACTCCCTGATCTCCTTCGGCCAGGACCCGCTGGATCCTGGGACCGATCGCCGTGGCCATCGTGCTCGGAGGTCTGGGCTTCCTGGTGGTCCTCGAACTCTTCCGACGGTCCACCGGTGCCCGCGGCCTGGTGCCGCGCCGGCGCGCACTGCCCGCGATGACCCAGGACGACGTGCGTCGCCCGCGGCCGCGAGCTGGCCCGGCGCTCGCGCTACCGGATGGGGGCGTTCCACCCGGAGCGCTTCGGCTTCGCCAACCCGATCCCGCTGTCATTGCACACCCGCCTGATGCTCATCGGCACCGCGACGATGATGATCGTCGGAACCCTGGGGTTCGCCCTCTTCGAGTGGGTCAACCCCGACCACGCTCGGTTCGATGACCGGGTGGGAGAAGGCCCTCCAGTCGGTCTTCTCCGGCGGCGTCACCCCAAGGACCGCCGGGTTCAACACGGTGGACTACGCGATGGTGGTACCGGAGACGCGGTTGCTCACCGACGCCCTGATGTTCGTCGGCGGGGGCAGCGGCAGCACCGCGGGCGGCATCAAGGTGACCACCCTCATGATCCTCTTCGTCGCTGCACGCGCCGAGATTCGCGGCCATCAGGACGTGAACGTGCTCGATCGCCGAGTGCCCAACGCGACCGTGCGGGTCGCGATATCGGTGGCCATGGTCAGCCTCGGGGCTGTGCTCGTCGGGACGATGGCCCTGCTGGCACTGACCGACCTCAGCCAGGACCTGGCACTGTTCGAGGTCATCTCTGCCCTGGCAACCGTGGGCCTGTCGGCCGGAGTGACCCCGGGACTGCCCGAGCCCGCCCAGCTGCTCCTCGTGGCCCTCATGTTCCTGGGCCGTGTCGGCCCGCTGACGCTGGCCTCGTCACTGTCGCTGCGAAGCACACCCCTCGACTACCGGCTGCCCGAGGGCCGTCCGATGATCGGCTGATCGCCATGAGATTGGAGTGAGGATGTCCGCTCGCCAGGTTGAGCCGGTCGTGGTGCTGGGGTTGGGCCGCTTCGGCCAATCCGTGGCCGCCGCCCTGACCCGGGAGGGCTGCGAGGTGCTTGCCATCGACCGCGACCCGGACCTGGTCCGGGAGGTCAGCAAGCGGGTCACCATGGCGGTGGAGGGCGACGTCACGAGCAAGGAGGCCCTCGAGCAGCTGGGCGTGGCCGAGTACACCCGGGCCGTGGTCGCGATCGGCGACGCTGTGGAGTCGTCCCTGGTGTGCGCCCTGGTGCTCAAGGAGAGCTTCAAGATCCCCGAGATCTGGGCCAAGGCGATCAACGCCCAGCAGGCCAAGATCCTGCGCAAGATCGGCGTCACGGAGGTGGTCTACCCCGAGCTCGAGGTCGGTCGCCGGGTGGCCCACGCCCTGCTCGGCCACCGCACCGAGTACATCCCGACCGTGGATGGCCTGGCCTACGCGGCGCTGCCCGTGAGCCGACGGCTGGCGGGCCAGCGCCTGGGTGACGCCCGGGAGCTGGCCGAGAAAGGGATCCTGGTCATGGCGGTCAGCCGAAAGGGCCGTGGGATGCCCGAGCTGGCACACCCGGACCTGGTGCTCGGTGCCGATGACGTGCTCGTCGTGTGCGGCCCGGAGGACGAGGTGTCGCCCCTCCTGCTGTGAGCGGGAGGAGCGGTCAGGAGCGGCACCTGCGGTCAGGACCTGCCCAGGTCCTGGGAGCGGTCCCGGCACGCCCGCATGGCGTTGGCGAATGCCGCCTTGACCGCCGCCTCGTCGAGCTCGTGTATCGCAGCGGCCGTCGTCCCCCCGGGCGAGGTGACGTTCTCGCGCAGCACCGTAGGGTGCTCGTCGGTGTCGCGGAGCATGGTGGCGGCGCCCAGCAGGGTCTGGACCGTGAGGTCGTGCGCGAGCGGGCGGGGCAGCCCGAGCATCACCCCGGCGTCGATCATGGCCTCGGCCACGTAGAACACGTAGGCCGGGCCCGACCCACTCACCGAGGTGACGGCGTCCTGCTGGGACTCCGGCGCGGTCCGCACCTCCCCGACGGCACCGAGCACCCGCTCGGCGAGGGCCAGGGACTCCGGGGGGCAGCCCGGTGCGGGAGACATCACAGACATGCCCATCCCGACCAGTGCCGGGGTGTTGGGCATCACCCGGACCAGCGCCGCACCGGCGGGCAGGTGCGCCCCGAGCACCCCCGTGGACAACCCGGCAGCCAGCGAGACCACGGTCGTACCGGGTGCCAGGTTCGCCGAGACGTCGTCCAGGACCCCGGTGGCATCGTGGGGCTTGACGGCCAGGACCACGATGTCCGCGCCGACCACCGCCTGGGCGGCCGGTCGGAACTCGATCCCATGGCGCTCGCGCACGGCGCGGGCGGTCGGCTCGTGGGCCTCGGCAGCGACGATCCTGGACGGATCCCACCCAGCGCTGAGCAGGCCGCTGAGCACGGCCAGCCCCATCCGGCCCACACCGAGCATGGCGATCCGGGGGTGCTCCTCCACCGCGTTCACCTGCCGACCACGGCACGCGCCGCCTGACCGAGGGCACTGGGCTTCAGCGCGATCCGCCGCGACATGTAGTTGGCCCAGTCAGGGCCGAACGGGACGAGCACGCTCACCTGCGAGCCGTTCGAGACGAGCTCGGCGGCGGCGGCGGCGCGCACGCCGAGGCGGAACTGGAAGCTGTAGTGCCCGGGCTCACAGTCGCAGCGCACAGCAAGGGCGGTGGCGATCTCGATCAGCCGCGGGTCATGGGTGGCGATGACCGTCCGGGCGCCGAGGGCCATCAGGAGCTTGGCGCAGCGGACGTAGGCCTTATCCACCTCATGCCTGTCGGTGAAGGCCAGCCCCTGGACCTCGGGCGACTCCTGGCGAACGAGCCGTACCCGCGCACCGGCCCGCGCCAGGTCACCGCAGTCCGCCTCGGAACGCAGCAGGTTGGCGGCGATCGTCACCCCCAGGTCCGGATGGTCCCCGGCGAGGGCCGCATGGATCGACAGGGTGGCATCCAGGTGCTCATGGGCGGCGCCTGCGAGGGTCACGGTCATCCCGACCTCCTCGGCCGCAGCGCACAGGATCGCCAGGTCGGTCGTGATCGAGGTGGGGTCCACGCGGGTCAGGCCCAGGGCCACGAGGTCGACGATCAGGTCCGCGCCCTCGGCGAGGTTCGCGGAGTCCAGCGCGTCGATCGTCTGCATGTGCACCAGCAGGCACGAGACCAGCGCCTGCGGATCCGGCAGGTAGGCGACCGAGGCCGACATCCCGGCCGCCTCGACCCCCTGGACGGCCGCCACCGCCGACGCCACGGTCTCGCCCGGGACGAAGGGGGTGATCGCCCCGCGGGCCGCGGGCGACTGGTCGATCGCCGAGACGAACGTGTCCCGGTTGGCCACCCTCTTGAGCACGCCGCTGAAGTCCACCATGGGTCACACACCTCCGCGCCGAAGGCTACGCGGCCCCACGCCCCCTCGTCGCTCCGGGCGTGGGGCGTGCCGATCGGGGCGGGCCTCCGGGCGTGGAGCGTGCCGAGCGGGGGCGGGCCTCCGCCCACTCGCGGCCCGGCACCCCCGACCGATAGCCTTGCTGCTCCCACAGGAAAGGCAGTGCAGGTGAAGATCCCCCGTCTGTCCGGGCTGCCGGGCACGTCCACGGTGGCCGGGATGCTCCAGGGCATCGAGGCGCGCGTCGGCGGCGCGATCGCGGACGTCGACTGGGTCAATGTCGCCGAGACTGTGGACAAGTCCGTCAACTCCAGGCTGATCCAGGTCAAGACCCGACGGCAGGCCCTGAGGCCCACCGTCGTCGTGACCTATCGGGGCTGGTACGCCGATGGGGTCGCCCACATGACGGCGCGCACGATCGAGAAGCCCCTGTTCACCGCCGGCGAGCTGTCGATGGGCCTCGGCTCCACAATCCGGGCCAACCTGCGCCGGTTCACGGTGCTGACCATGTCCGGGGTGACCGTGAATGCGTCCATGGGCGCCGTGTCCGGAGAGTTCACCAGTGACGCCGACGGCTACCTGCACATCGAGCTGCCCGTCGGTCCCCTCTCGGCGGGCTGGCACGTCGTCGACATCGATCCGGTGGACGGGTCCGTGGCCCACACGACCGGCCGCGTGCTGGTGCCTGATCCACAGGGCGGGGTGGCCGTCATCTCCGACATCGATGACACGATCATGAAGACCGGGCTCACGCAGGGCTGGACGGCGGCCGGCCGAACGCTGTTCCGCGACGTCGCCGACCGCAAGCCGGTGATGGGGATGTCGACGTTCTACGCCGGCCTGGCCCGCGGCACAGGGACCCAGAGGACGGTGCCCTTCTTCTACGTGTCCACCGGATCATGGAACCTGTACGACTACCTCGTGGCCTTCACGAACCTGCACCGGTTCCCCCGCGGCCCGCTGTTCCTGACCGACTGGGGCCCCACCTCCGACCGGCTCATGCGCGATGGCCGGGAGCACAAGCGCGCAACCATTCGCGCCCTGCTCGAGGGCAATCCGCAGTACACGTTCATCCTCGTGGGCGACGTCGGGCAGGGCGACCCGGAGACCTACGAGCTGATGGCCCGCGAGTACCCGGGGCGGATCAGTGCGATGTTCCTGGTCTACGTCGGATCCCACCTGGCCGAGCGCAGCGAGCAGGTGGCCTCCCGCGCCGCCAGCCTCCGCGAGGAGGGCATCGGCATGTACTACGTGCAGAACGCCGTCGAGGCAGTCACCGTGGCATGGCAACTGGGACTCGTGGACCAGGCGACGACCGTGGCCGTGGCCCGGGAGTTCGACGGCGGCTGACCCGCGTCAGCTGGTTCGGTGTGTTCCGATGGGAAGCTGACGGGCGTCAGCGGGTCGGCTCGGCCGTGGACTGCGTCGCGTTCCTGCGTTACGAGTCGGACGGTGCGGCCTCGGCGGATGGTTGTGCATGCTTGGGGCCAGTGGGGGCCGCGCCCCCATCGGAATGCGGATGCGTCGTGGCGGCCTTCTTCGGGGTGGTCCTTCTCGGGGGAGCCTTCTTCGCGGGGGTCGAGGATCCCGCCTTCCCCGCCGGGGACCTCTTCGCGGCCGGCTTCTTCGCGGGGGCCTTCTTCGGGGCCGTCTTCTTCGCGGCGGTCCGCTTCGTGGTCGGGCTCTTCCCGTCCGCCTTCGGGGCCGCCGCCGGAGCCTTCCGGGTCGGTGGCTCGGCCGTGGCGGGGGCGGCGGGCGGGTGGGCGGTCGAGACCGAGGGTGCTGCTGCGCGGGATGCCGAGGTGCGGGCTGCCGTGCGCGGCTCGGACGTCCGGGCCCGCACCGGTGCGGCGGCGGGCGTCGGGGGGGCCGCTCGCGCCATGTCCGCGGCGAGGCGCGCCGCCTCCGCCGCTCGGGTCGCGGCCGGGTCGGGGTCGAACGTCCGGCGCGAGCCCTCCGGACCAGCCTGCGCCGGGCCCGCGGCGGGCATGGAGGCACGTGCCCGCGCTCGCGACGAACCTGGGATCGGGTGTCGGGGGTCGAGCAGGTCCTGGATGACGGGCGCCACCATTCGGATGACCTCCTCGTCGCTGGCGGAGGCCAGGGGCTCGAGTCGCACCCCGTAGCGCATGGTCGCGACCCCCAGGAGGTAGCTCGAGATCAAGCGCTGAGCGCATGCGCGCGTCGGGCACCCCGATCATCCCGGCCACGCGATCCACGACGCCGACCTCGATGAACTCCTGGAGCCCCGTGACCGCATGGCCGGCTGAGACCCCTGTGCGCGCCAGCGACAGCAGGTCGTCACGTGCAGCGGGGTCGCGCAGGGTGTCGAGGGTGAACCGGACCAACCGCTCGCCCATGCCCTCGATCCCCGGGGCCATGAGGGTCGGGATGGCAGATACGGGGTCGACCGGCAGGCGCATGGCAGCGGCGAACAGGGAGTCGCGGTTGCGGTAGTAGCGACGCGCGACGTCCTCCGTCACGCCGGCCGCCGCCGACGCCGTCCGCACGCTCAGTCCCACGTACCCGCGCTTGGTGATGATCTCGCGGGCAACTGCGAGGAGGGCGTCCCTCGGGTCATCGCTCACGGGGCCAGACTAGGGCCGGGCGCGGTCCACCGGCACGGCAAGGGGCGCAGCGAGGTTCAACCGGGCGAAGGCCAGCGCCTCGGCGAGGTCCGCCTCCCGTTCGGCGCGATTCGCCGCCCGGCGGGTGCTGACCTCGAGGACGACCGTCCCCGTGAACCCCTGCAGGGCCAGGCCCTCGAGGACCTCGGCGCACTGCTGGTTGCCGCGACCCGGCACCAGGTGCTCGTCACGGGCCAACCCGGTCCCATCGGCGAGGTGGATGTGGGCCAGCCGATCGCCGAGGTCCCCGGCCATCGACAGGGCCGAGGTCCCCGAGACCGCGGTGTGTGACATGTCCAGGGTCACGTGGGGATAGTCCTGGTTGCGCGGGTCCCAGTCGGGCTGGTAGGCCGCCCACTCCCGGTTCCGCGCTCGCCATGGGTACATGTTCTCCACTGCGAACACGACGTCGGTCTCGTCGCGCATCCGGGCCAGGCCGATCTCGAACTCCCGCGCGTAGTCGCGCTGCCACCGGAACGGCGGGTGCACGACCACCGTGGAGGCGCCCAACGCCCTCGGCGGCAGCCTGGGAGCGTTGGAGCTTCTCCCACGGATCCGAGCTCCACACGCGCTGGGTCACGAGCAGGCAGGGCGAGTGCACGGCCAGGACCGGGACTCCGTAGTAGTCCGAAAGGGCACGCACGGCCTCGGGGTCCTGGCTCACCGCATCGGTGAAGACCATCAGCTCGACGCCGTCGTAGCCCAGCCGCCGGGCTATCTCGAACGCTGCAGCGGTGGATTCGGGGTACACGGACGCGGTGGAGAGGGCGACCTTCGCCGACGGGACCCGGACGACCGGCGCCTCGACCTCGGCAACCAGGAGTGTCTTCGGGGCATGTGGCGGGTGGTCGCATGCATGGCCTTCGCAGGGGCCGACTTCGCAGCGGTCGACTTGGCCGTGACGGGCGCCTTCTTGGCGCGCCTCGGCTTCCCTGGGGCCTTCTCGACCCTGGCCCCCTCGACGGCGGCCGGCTCAGCGCCGACGGGCTCCGTGCCGGGGGCTCGCCGGCCGGCTCACGGTCCGCCTTCGTCTTGGAGGCAGTGCGCTTGGGCTTCTTGGAGGCAGTGCGCTTGGGGCCGACTCGCTCTGCGCGAGGCTCAGTGCTGGGGCTGGACTGCCCCGGGGGCGGTTCAGGTGACTCCGGGACCGTCCCCTGAGGGGCCTCTCCCCGACGCGCTGGCACGCCACAAGGGTAAGCCCTCGTCGCCGGCCCACGGACTCGCGCCGGTTCGACGAGGAAGGCCCTACGCTTGCGGCCATGGTGGAAGTGCCCCTCGGGGGCGCCCGGCACTGGGTGGAGTTCCCCGACCCGGGCGAGCCCGGTCAGGACGCGCAGGTGCACTTCCGCGCTGACCTCACGTGGCTGACCTCGAACTGGACGTGCATCTACGGCAACGGATGCAAGGGCATCTACGCGGACCGACCCGATGACGGCTGCTGCACCCTGGGAGCGCACTTCTCCGACGACGAGGACCGGGAACGCACCGAGCGGCTCGCTCGCCGCCTGACCTCCACGCAGTGGCAGCTGCGGGGCACGGGTCGTGCCGATGGCGTGGTCGAGATCGACGCCGACGGCGACGCCAAGACCCGGGTCGTTGACGGGGCGTGCATCTTCCTGAACCGGCCCGGGTTCGCCGGCGGAGCCGGCTGCGCGCTGCACCGGCTGGCCCTGGACACCGATGTGCCCATCACCCGGACGAAGCCCGACGTGTGCTGGCAGCTGCCCATCCGGCGCACGTACGAGGACCTCGATCGCCCCGACGGGACGTCGGTCCAGGTGATCGTGATCGCCGAGTACGACCGCCGCGGTTGGGGCGAGGGTGGCCACGACCTCGACTGGTACTGCACGACGGCGCCAGCCGCGCACGTGGGCAGGGAGCCGGTGTACCTCTCGTCGCGCGACGAGCTGATCGAGCTCATGGGTCTGGCCGCCTACGACGTCCTGAGCGAGCACTGCCGTGCCCGGCAGGAGGCGATGGGCGCACTGGCGGCACGCAACCTGCCGGTCGTCGGGCTGGCTCCACACCCGGCCGGCGGTCACCATCCGGCCACTCCCCTCCCCTCACCCTAGAGCGCGGGGACCGCGGCCAACGCCCGCGGACCGGACCGAGGAGCTTGGCGGACCAGGTCAGGGCGCGCCCACGGCATCAGGCGCAACGCTCCCGACAGGTCGTCCACGGGGTGCACCCGGACGCCGGGCTCGCGCAGCGAGGTGGCATCCGCGCGCGGCAGGATCACGTCGGTCATCCCCAGCCGCGCGGCCTCCATGACCCGCTGACGCGCGCCGGGGACGCGGCGCACGTCGCCGGCCAGGCCCACCTCCCCGAACGCCACCCACCCCACCGGGACCGACATGTCACGCACCGAACCGTTGACGGCAAGGGCGACGGCGAGGTCACAGGCGGGCTCGACCAGGCGCGCGCCACCGACAGGAGCGATGTACGTGTCGAAGCGTGACATCGCCACGGACTCACGGCGCTCGAGGACGGCGAGCACCATGGCCAGGCGGGCGGCGTCCATGCCCGAGGTGGTCCGACGCGGAACCGATCCGGCCGCCGGCACGACCAGGGCCTGGATCTCGGCCAGCAGCGGGCGGCGCCCCTCGAGGGCCACCGTGACGCACGTACCGGGGACCGGCTCGGCCCGATCGGTGACGAACAGCCCACTGGGGTCGGCCAGGGCGACCAGTCCCTCCTCGCCCAGCTCGAAGCACCCGACCTCGTCCGTCGGCCCGTAGCGGTTCTTGACGGCGCGGACCATCCGCAGCCGGGCATGCCGGTCGCCCTCGAACGAGAGCACGACGTCGACCAGGTGCTCCAGCGTGCGCGGGCCCGCGATGCCGCCGTCCTTGGTCACGTGGCCCACGAGGATGCAGGCCATCCGGCGCTCCTTGGCCAGTCGGATCAGGGCCGAGGTCGCCTCCCGGACCTGGGTGACCCCGGAGGCCACGCCGTCCACTCCCGCCGAGGTCATGGTCTGGATGGAGTCGATGACCAGCAGGCTTGGCGACACCTCCTCCGCATGGGCCACCACCGCCGCAACGTCGGACTCCGCAGCGAGGAAGACCGACGGGCTCACCGACCCGACCCGCCCGGCACGGGCCCGCACCTGCTCGACGCTCTCCTCCCCCGTCACGTAGAGGGCACGCGACCCGCGGGCCGCCACCGAGGCGACGACCTGCAGGAGCAGCGTCGACTTGCCCACGCCGGGCTCGCCGGCCAGGAGGATCACAGCCCCCGGCACGACCCCGCCGCCGAGGACACGGTCGAGCTCGGCGATGCCGGTCGGGGTGGCCGCCGAACGGGTGAGGTCGATCTGGTCCATCGGCTGGGCCGAGGCCGTGACCGGGCCGGCCTGCGGGGTGCGGCTGCTTGTGCCCGCCTCGCTGACACTGCCCCATGCCTGGCACTCGCCGCAGCGACCCGCCCACTTGGGCGCCCGCCACCCGCACTCCGAGCACCGGAAGGCTGCCTTGACCGCACTGCTGGACGTCATGCCCGGGACGCTACCGGGACGGTCCGACATCGTCGGGGGACCCTCGGGTGACAATGGCCCACGCCTTCCGACGATCGTCACCTACACTCGCCCGGGGAGCACTCGATCACGGAGCATTCATGGCAGCAATCGATCCGGAACTGGCAGCAGCGCTGGCACGCGTGGCACCGGGCACCGAGTTGCGCGACGGCTTGGAGCGCATCATGCGGGGGCGCACGGGCGCCCTCATCGTGCTGGGGCACGACAACGGGATCGATTCCCTGATCAGCGGGGGCTTCCCCCTGGACATCGACTTCACCGCCACCCGCCTGCGCGAGCTGTGCAAGATGGACGGCGCGGTCATCATCGACTCGGGTACGTCGCGGATCGTGCGGGCAGGCACCCAGCTGGTCCCGGACCCGACCATCCCCACCGGCGAGACCGGCACCCGCCACCGGACCGCCGACCGCGTCGCCCGCCAGACCGGATCCCCGGTCGTCAGCGTCAGCAAGTCGATGCACATCATCGCGCTGTACCTCAAGGGCCGGCGCTACGTCCTCGAGGAGCCGGCGGCGATCCTGTCGCGCGCGAACCAGGCCCTGGCCACGCTGGAGCGCTACAAGCAGCGCCTCGATGAGGTCTCACGCAGCCTGTCCGCCCTCGAGATCGAGGACCTCGTGACCGTGCGCGAGGTCTGCGCCACCCTTCAGCGGCTGGAGATGGTGCGCCACATCGCCAGCGAGATCCGGGCCTACCTGCTCGAGCTGGGCACCGAGGGTCGGCTGGTCTCGCTGCAGCTGGCCGAGCTCGTGGCCGGGGTGGAGACCGACCGCGAGCTGGTCGTCCGCGACTACCTGCCGCGCAAGAAGCCCAGCCGCAAGGACCGGACCGTCGCCGACACGTTGGAGGCCCTCGACCTCATCGGACCGACCGACCTGCTGGACCTCACGTCCGTGGCCCGCGCCCTGGGCTACCCGGCCAGCACCGACGGGCTCGAGACGAACGTCAGCCCCCGCGGTCATCGCGTGCTGTCCCGCGTGCCCCGCGTGCCCGAGGCCATCCGCGACCGGCTCGTGGGCCACTTCGGCACCCTCCAGGCCCTGCTCGGGGCCTCGGTCGAGGACCTTCAGAAGGTGGAGGGGATCGGGGAGAACCGCGCGCGCTACATCCGCGAGGGCCTCTCGCGACTGGCGGAGTCCTCGATCCTCGAGCGCTACGTCTGAGCCCTGGCCGCACGCCGCCCCACGGGACGACTCCCGCCGCTCACTGGACGGTGAACGCCACCGGCTCGGACTCGACCGCGCCGTTGCGGCCCGTGACCTTGTAGCTGCCGGCCTGGGCATCCGGCTGGTCGGCCGGGCACCCCTTCGCGACGACCTTCCCCGGCCAGGTCACCGAGGTCGTGAACGGCTTGCCCGGCTCGAGGGCCTTGATATCGGCGGCCTCCGACGGGTTGCAGAAGTCAGACGACCAGACCACGACCGAGCCGGAGGTGATGGTCAGCTCGTTGGCCCCTGCCCCGACGTCGCGGTTGCAGGCGGCCGATCCCGTGTTGGTCACCGTGAGCGTCAGCGCCATCCCGCCACCGACCGTCGTGGTCGCCCCGGCGGGCGTGGCCGCGACGGCGATGTCCGCGTCGACGCAGTCCGCGCTCGCCGAGGGGCTCGGGGAGGGGGACTCGCTGGCTGCGGGACTGGCCGATGCGGACGCGTCGGGATCAACGGTGGGCTCACCATCGGGTGAGGCCGACATCGTCAGGCCGAAGCTCGGCGACGGGCTGGGAGCCTCGGCGGAGGGCGTGTCGTTGGAGCCGAAGGCAGCCTGCAGCAGCCACCACCCCAGCCACAGGACGACCAGCAGGCCCACGACGACCGCCGCGCGCCGCCGCCAGTAGGTGCTGGGCTCCTCCGGACCAACCGGGTTCACGACCGAACTCACGGGAGAACCGTAACCTGCGCCGGGACATGCACCGGCCCGCAGCCCCCACTCACTGGGGTCTGCGGGCCGGCACCTGCTGGGATCAGGTCTAGACGGCCTCGCCGCCGGCACCCGCCGGCTCGACCGGCGGGGCGTCGGGCAGGGTCACCTTGTCCGTGCCGGTCAGCGTGAAGGTCGCCGAGGGGCCCGTGCCCTCGACATCGACCACGACGATCTGGCCCGGGCGCAGCTCGCCGAACAGGATCTTCTCGCTCAGGGCGTCCTCGACCTCGCGCTGGATCGTCCGGCGCAACGGCCGGGCACCCATTGCAGGGTCGTAGCCGCGATCAGCCAGCAGCTCCTTGGCGGCCAACGTGAGCTCGATGCCCATGTCGCGCTCGCGCAGGCGCTCCTCGAGGTTGTTGGCCATGAGGTCGACGATCTGGATGATCTCGTTCTTCGTGAGCTGGTGGAAGACCACGATGTCGTCGATGCGGTTGAGGAACTCCGGACGGAAGTGCGACTTGAGCTCCTGCTGGACCTTCGACTTCATCCGCTCGTAGCCATCGGCGTCCCCATCACCGGCGAACCCGAGCATCACGCCCTTGCTGGCGTCCCGGCTGCCGAGGTTGGTGGTCATGATGATGACCGTGTTCTTGAAATCAACCACGCGGCCCTGGGCATCGGTCAGCCGACCTTCTTCAAGGACCTGCAGCAATGAGTTGAAGATGTCGGGGTGCGCCTTCTCCACCTCGTCGAAGAGAACGACGGAGAATGGCCGGCGACGCACCTTCTCGGTGAGTTGGCCACCCTCCTCGTAACCGACATATCCAGGAGGCGAGCCGAATAGCCGGGAAGCGGTGTGCTTCTCCGAGTACTCGCTCATATCCAGGGCGATCAGCGCATCCTCGTCACCGAACAGGAACTCGGCCAGGGTCTTGCTCAGCTCGGTCTTGCCCACCCCGGAGGGTCCGGCGAAGATGAACGAGCCACCTGGGCGCTTGGGGTCCTTGAGGCCCGCGCGCGTGCGGCGGATCGCCTGGCTGAGGGCATGGATGGCGTCCTGCTGGCCGATGACGCGCTTGTGCAGCTCGTCCTCCATGCGCAGCAGGCGCGCGGCGTCGTCCTCGGACAGGTCGGTGACCGGGATCCCGGTCATCAGCGCGAGGACCTCGGCGACGAGCTTGTCGTCCACCTCGGCCACGACGTCCATGTCGCCGGCCTTCCACTCCTTCTCCCGCTGGGCCTTCTCGACCTGCAGCGACTTCTCGCGATCGCGCAGGGCGGCAGCCTTCTCGAAGTCCTGCGCGTCGATCGCGGACTCCTTCTCGCGACGCACGTTGGCGATGCGCTCGTCGAACTCGCGCAGGTCCGGCGGAGCGGTCATGCGACGGATGCGCAACCGGGAGCCGGCCTCGTCGATGAGGTCGATCGCCTTGTCGGGCAGCTGCCGGTCGGAGACGTAGCGATCGGAGAGGCGGGCCGCAGCAGCCAGCGCGCCGTCGGTGATCGACACGCGGTGGTGCGCCTCGTAGCGGTCGCGCAGGCCCTTGAGGATCTCGATCGTGTGGGCGACGCTGGGCGCCTGCACCTGGATCGGCTGGAAGCGGCGCTCGAGAGCAGCGTCCTTCTCGACGTGCTTGCGGTACTCGTCGAGCGTGGTGGCGCCGATGGTCTGCAGCTCGCCGCGGGCCAGCATCGGCTTGAGGATGCTGGCGGCGTCGATGGCGCCCTCCGCTGCCCCGGCGCCGACGAGGGTGTGCATCTCGTCGATGAACAGGATGATGTCGCCGCGGGTCTTGATCTCCTTGAGGACCTTCTTGAGGCGCTCCTCGAAGTCGCCGCGGTAGCGCGACCCGGCCACGAGCGCGCCGAGGTCGAGGGTGTAGAGGTGCTTGTCCTTGAGGGTCTCGGGGACCTCACCGCGGACGATCATCTGGGCCAGGCCCTCGACGACGGCGGTCTTGCCCACTCCGGGCTCCCCGATGAGCACCGGGTTGTTCTTGGTGCGCCGGGAGAGCACCTGCATCACCCGCTCGATCTCCTTCTCGCGACCGATGACAGGATCCAGCTTGTTCTCCCGGGCGTCCTTCGTGAGGTTCCGCCCGAACTGGTCGAGCACCAGCGACGTCGAGGGGGTCCCCTCCTGCGGCCCGGTACCAGCGGAGGCCGAGGGCTCCTTGCCCTGGAAGCCCGACAGCAGCTGGATCACCGTCTGGCGGACCTTGTTCAGGTCTGCGCCGAGCTTGACCAGGACCTGGGCGGCCACGCCCTCACCCTCACGGATGAGGCCCAGCAGGATGTGCTCGGTGCCGATGTAGTTGTGCCCGAGCTGCAGCGCCTCGCGCAGGGACAGCTCGAGCACCTTCTTGGCGCGTGGGGTGAAGGGGATGTGCCCGCTGGGTGCCTGCTGCCCCTGGCCGATGATCTCCTCCACCTGCTGGCGCACGGACTCCAGGGAGATGCCCATGCTCTCGAGGGCCTTGGCAGCCACGCCCTCGCCCTCGTGGATCAGGCCGAGAAGGATGTGCTCGGTGCCGATGTAGTTGTGGTTGAGCATCCGCGCTTCTTCCTGCGCGAGCACCACAACACGACGAGCGCGGTCAGTGAACCTTTCGAACATGGGGCTCCACTCCGTTCGTACATCCCTCCCGCTCACACGGGTAGGAATGAAACTGTAGCCGCAACCCCCGACACCTACACCAGCAATGTGGCCCAGGGCACCCGGGAGGAGCAGCCTCTTACCGAGCCAACAGCCCGGGAGGTGGTCGCGATACCCGCGCCGGATATGCCCTCGGCGAACGCCTGAGCGTCGCCGTGTCGCCGCCGACTGCCCGCCCGGACTCCTAGTGGGCTGCCTCGTAGCGGGCCCGCAGGTCGGCGGAGATGCGTCCGCGCGTGCTCACGGGGATGCCGTTCTCGGCTGCCCAGCGGCGGATGTCAGCGGTGTCCTCCGAGCGGCGGACGGGCCGACGGCGCGTCTCGGCTGCAGCCGCGCTGCTCGTCCGGCGACCTCCGCCGATCCACGGGGCGAACGCCTTGCGGAGCTTCTCGGCATTCTTCTCCGAAAGGTCGATCTCATAGGACTTCCCGTCCAGGGAGAACCGGATCGTCTCAGCCCCCGGGGTGCCATCAATATCGTCCTCGAGAAGGACCTGAACCTTGCGCGCCATTTCACGCTCCTGGATTTCGATTCCCGAAAATGGGCCGGTTCCCCAGCATAGTCCATATTGTCGGACAAGGGAATCAGTTGCGGGGCCAGAATGCGTCCGGTCGTCGAGGAATGCGTCCCGTCGCTGATTCCCCGCACGGCTGACGTATCGGCGCCCGATCGAGGCTGGTGCGCAATGCCCGGGCGCTCACTACGCTGGGCGCCCATGAGCCCCCTGGCCGCGCTGACCTCCGCGCCCGCCCTGCGTGAGGACATCCGTCGGCTCGGCGACCTCCTCGGCGAGGCGCTCATCCGCCAGGAGGGACGGGCCACCTTCGAGATCGTCGAGCGCATCCGGTCGCTGTCCCGGGACTCCCCCGATCGCGCCGCCGAGCTGATCGACGCCCTGCCCCTGGCCGAGGCCACGACGCTCGCGCGGGCGTTCTCCCTCTACTTCCACCTCGCGAACATCGCCGAGCAGGTGCACCGGTCCCGCGCGCAGACCGCCGAGCGGGTGAGCACGGGCGGCCCCCTGGCCGAGGCGGCTGTCGCGATCCGTGCGGCGCTGGAGGTCGGCGACGTCACACCGGCAGAGGTTGCCGACGGATTCGCCCGGATCAGCGCACGGCCCGTGTTCACCGCGCACCCGACGGAGGCGTCCCGCCGCTCGGTCCTGGTCAAGCTGCGCCGCATCGCCGAGCTGCTCGACGAGCCCCGCACCGAGCTCTCGGACAGGGCGGTCGCCGAGGCCATCGACCTGCTCTGGCAGACCGACGAGCTTCGTCTGGGCCAGCCGGAGGTGACCGACGAGGCGCGCAACGCCCTGTTCTACCTCGATGACCTCGCGACCGGGGCTGCCGGCGACGTCGTCGGGGAGTTCGCGGCTGCAGCCGAGGCGAACGGCGTGGAGGTCCCTGCGGGGCGCCCCGTACTCACCTTCGGGTCGTGGATCGGCGGTGACCGTGATGGGAACCCCTTCGTGACCCCCGCCGTGACCGCCCGGGTCCTGGCGATCCAGCACGACCACGCGGTCCGCGACCTGCTGCCCCACATCGAGGAGCTCAGCGCCCGGCTGTCGGTCTCCGAACGCATCGCCCCGGCGTCGGCGGAGTTCACCGACTCCCTGGCCGCCGACCTGGCGGCGCTGCCGGACCTGGACCCGAGGTTCCGCCGGCTCAACGCCGAGGAGCCCTACCGGCTCAAGCTCACCTGCATCCACGCCAAGCTGCGCAACACCCGTGCCCGGCAGGCGCAGGGCCGGCCCCACGAGCCGGGTCGGGACTACCGCACCACCGCGGAGCTGCTGGCCGACCTGGAGGTCATCCGGGCCTCGCTGGCCGCCAACCGCGGTGGCCTCATCGCCGCGGGCTGCGTGGCGCGGACGATGCGGGTCGTGGCCGTGTTCGGGCTGTCCCTGGCGACGCTGGACATCCGGGAGCACTCGAACGCCCACCACCACGCGGTCGGCCAGCTCCTCGACCGGCTGGGCGAGCTCGACGCCCCCTATGCCAGTCTCGAAGCCGGCGAGCGGTTCTCAGTCCTTGCTGCCGAGCTCTCCGGCAAGCGACCGCTGGCTCCGGCGCCGCCCCCACTCGACGACGCCGGGATGACCACGTACCGGACGTTCGTCGAGATCGGCCGGGCGCTGGACCGCTACGGCCCCGAGACGTGCGAGTCCTACATCATCTCGATGACGAAGTCCGCCGCCGACGTGCTGGCCGCGGTGGTGCTGGCTCGCGAGGCGGGCCTGGTTGACCTGCCCGCAGGGGTCGCCCGGATCGGATTCGTCCCCCTGCTCGAGACAGTGGCCGAGCTGAGGGCAGCGGGCGAGCTCGTCGGGCAGCTGCTCGACGACCCTGGGTTCCGCGAGCTGGTGCGCCTTCGGGGCGACACCCTCGAGGTCATGCTCGGCTACTCGGACTCCAACAAGGACGCCGGCGTGACCACGTCCCAGTGGCAGATCCACCTGGCCCAGCGCCGGCTGCGTGACGTGTGCGTGGCGCACGGCGTGGTCCTGCGGCTGTTCCACGGGCGCGGTGGCACGGTGGGTCGCGGCGGCGGACCCAGCTACGAGGCGATCCTGTCCCAGCCCTGGGGCGTGCTCGACGGACAGATCAAGGTCACCGAGCAGGGCGAGGTCATCTCCGACAAGTACCTCCTCCCGCAGCTCGCGCGGCAGAACCTGCGCCAGACCCTGGCGGCGACCCTGCGTGGGACCGTCCTGCACCGGTCGTCCCTGATCGATGGGACGACGCTGGCCGCGTGGGACAACGTGATGGACCTGATGTCGCAGGCCGCCTTCGGCGTCTACCGTGCCCTCGTCGACGACCCGGACCTGCCTGCCTACTTCTCCTACGCCACACCGGTGGAGCAGCTCGGCGACCTGCACCTGGGATCGCGCCCGGCCCGGCGGCCCACGACTGCCGGGGGCC
This sequence comes from uncultured Actinomycetes bacterium, assembly GCA_963700395.1. GTDB lineage: Bacteria > Actinomycetota > Actinomycetes > S36-B12 > CAIYMF01 > Prado023. Next base: position 314,928 of record CAVOXI010000003.1, read on the forward strand.
TGGACGGGCTGAGGGCCATCCCGTGGGTGTTCGGCTGGACCCAGGCCCGCCAGATCGTCCCTGGCTGGTACGGGGTCGGATCAGCACTGGCCGCGGCCCGTGCTGCCGGGCACGCCGACACCGTTGGCGAGATGGCCACGGGCTGGCCGTTCTTCGCCAACTTCCTGTCGAACGTGGCGATGACCGCGGCCAAGGCAGACCTGACCGTGGCCGACCGGTACGTCCAGCGGCTGGTACCCGAACCCCTCCAGCACCTCGCGCAGGCGATCCGCACCGAGCACGAGCTGACGGTCTCCGAGCTGCAGCACGCCATGGGCACCGACTCCCTGCTGGGCAACCAGCCGGGGCTCGCCCAGACGCTGATGGTCCGCGACGCCTACCTGCGCCCGCTGCACCTGCTGCAGGTCTCGCTGCTGGCGCGGGTGCGCTGGCACGAGGGCGAAGGGACCGACGTGGATCCCCAGCTGCGCCGAGCCCTGCTGCTGACCGTCAACGGCATCGCGACGGGCCTGCGCAACACGGGCTGACGGACCGGTGCCCGGCGCCGTCTTCCGCCCAGCGTCGCCAGTGGCATATGGGAGGTCCCGGGGGGCCCCACGGGCGTCGCTGCCGCGCCCCGGGTCGCAGCCCCACACGCGTCATCAGCCCTGCCAGGTCGCTGAGCGACCCCACCGGGGCTGGGCTTGACCCGTCAGAGGATGTGCAGCATCCGGTGGTTGCCCAGGGTGTTGGGCTTGACCCGCTCGAGGTCGAGGAGCTCGGCCACCCCCTCGTCGTAGGACTGAAGCAGCTGCGCGTACACGTCGGGGGCGACCGGGCTGCCCTCGATCTCGACGAAGCCCGCCGCGGTGAAGAACTCGGTCTCGAAGGTCAGGCAGAAGACCCGCGCGACGCCGAGGGCGCGGGCGCGATCCAGCAGCGCCCCGACCAGGGTCCGCCCGATGCCCGACCCCGTGACGGTGGGATCGACAGCCAGGGTGCGCAGCTCACCGAGGTCCTCCCAGATCACGTGCATCGCCCCACAGCCGACGACCTGCCCGTCGAGCTCGGCGACGAGGAAGTCCGGGACGTCCTCGAAGAGGGTGACCGTCGCCTTCGACAGCAGGATGCGCCGCTGGGAGTAGAGGTCGACCAACTCGCGGATGCGACGGACGTCCGACGTTCGCGCCGGGCGGATCAGGACCTCCATGGCGCAACCCTAGGCGCGCGCCACACGAACGCGGTCCACAGGCCTCAGCCCGGCTGGCAGGGCATGTAGATCACGGTCCTGGGCTCAGCCACCTCCGGTCCGTCGAGGTAGACCTCCCAGGGTGCCCCCGTGGTTGTCCAGCGGTTGGCCGCCAGCCATTCCTGCCCGGCGCGATAGTCCATCGCAACGTCGTCGTAGGGGCCGCGGTGGAGGATCACGATCGCGGGGCCACCCGCGAGTTCCCCGGCCTCGACCCGTCCCGTCGGTTCGACGGGCGCGGTGCTCGGGAAGCCGGCCTCGACGTCGAACCCGCGGTCGCTCATCCCGTAGCGGGCGAAGGGCGGTCCGGCCACCTCCAGGTGCTGCGCCGCCAGGACGTCGATCACCTCCCCGAACGCGCGGGCGAGGAAGGCCGGGATCCCGTCGACGTCCACGTGCGCGCGGACGACTGCCACCGTCTGCGCCTCCAGGCGTTCGATGTGGTACTCCATGCACCTAGCCTGCCAATGCCTGGGACGCCGAGTCGACCCCAGCTCGGCCGGGCGGCCACCTAGACTCAGGGCCCATGCGAGCCCACCCCTCACCGCCGGGCGGGCAGCCGATCCGTGGTGTCATCTTCGACCTGAACTCGACCCTCGTGCACGGCGGCGAGGCCGAGGACTGGATGGCCGCAGCCCTCGCGCTGCTTGCCGAGGACCCGACCCTGGGTGGACGGTTCGACCCGGACGCCGAGGCGCGTACCGCTGGCGTCGGCCGATCTGACCGCCCTGGCCGAGCACATCTGGGACTACGCACGCGAGATCGACCCGAGGAGCGATCGGGACCTGTCCCCCGAGCTGCACCGGGAGGTCTACGACCGGATCCTGGACCGCATCGAGATCATCCCGCCGGCCCTGGGCGATGCCCTGTACCGCACGATGCTCGACCAGTGGGTCGCCTACCTCGAGGCGCCGGCGGTTCTCAGGGTCCTGCGCGAGCGCGGGGTCGCCACGGCGATCCTGTCCAACGTGGGGATCGACCCCCGGCCCACCCTGGGCGCCTCGGGCTGACCGGCCTGTACGACGCCGAGGTCTTCTCCTTCGAGGTGGGGGTCGTGAAGCCGGATCCGGCCATCTTCGAGCTGGCCGCGAAGAGCCTGGGGCTGCCCGCGCACGAGCTGCTGATGGTCGGTGACGCCGTGGACGACGACGGGGCCGCGGCCCGCATCGGCATGCGCACGCTGATCCTCCCGCGCACGCGGGGAACCACGCACGGGCTCGAGCAGGTGCTCAGATTGGTGGGGGGGACATGACCGACGCGATGACCACGGATTCAGGTGGCGCGCCGACGCCAGGGACGAAGGAGCGGCGCTACGACCGCTGGGTGGCCCGCACCGGTCCCTGGCTGGACCGACTGGCGCTGGCGTTCCTCGTGTCGTTCCTCATCCAGTGGCTCTACCTCCACCCGCCCACATGGGTCGAGGACGCCCTCCTCGGCATCCAGATGTTCGTGTGGGCCTGCTTCGCGATCGACTACGTCACCCGGTTGACCCTCGTGGACGACAGGTCGGACTTCATCCGGGACCACAAGCTCGACCTCCTGATGGTGCTGGTCCCGATGCTGCGGATGCTGCGCGTGGTCCTGTTGCTGCGCAAGTCCCTGCGCACCATCTCCACGGAGCGGATCGCCGGCTCGCTGTTCACGATCGTCGCGGTCGTGGTGTTCACTGCAGCCGTCCTCGAGTGGAACATCGAACGGCAGTCGCCCACCGCCAACATCCAGACCTTCGGGGAGGCGCTCTGGTGGGCGGTCGTCACCACCACGACGGTCGGATACGGCGACTTCTACCCGACCGACTCGGCGGGCAGGGTCGTCGGTGCCGCGTTGATGATCGTGGGCATCGGCCTCATCGGCACGGTGTCGGCCACGATCGCGAACTGGTTCCTCTCGCGCAAGGTCCAGGCACCCGCCGGCACCGACGAGGGCGGGGCACCCGACACCCCATCGGGCGATGGGGGCGAGCATCCGCAGGAGCCAGCCGGTGCGCCTGTCACCGCGGACCAGGTCCAGCTCATCCTCGATCGTCTCGATGCCCTGGCCGCGGAGCAGGCCTCGCTGCGCAGCCTGCTGGAGTCGCGGCCGACCACGGCCAGCTGACCGGCCCGACGGACGCCGGGCGAGGAGCCCGGGGCGCGCCGCACGGGACCCGCGCTCGGGCTTACCTGATCCGTACCTGCTCGGGGTGGCACTGCAGGGCTGGGCGCGGCAGTGTGGGGGTCAGGTCAGCCGGACCAACGGCGGATCACGAGGAGGCACGCATGAAGCGCAGCGTCACCGCAGCCATCGCAGGTGTGGCCCTGGCGGGGCTCATCGGGGTCGGTGTGGCCGCAGCGGCCGACGGCAACGGGCCCGCTGGACGGCTGGCCGACGTCCTGTCCGGCCTCGTCACCAAGGGGACGATCACCCAGCAGCAGGCCGACGCCGTGAGTGAGGCCCTGACCGACTCCTGGGAGCAGGAGCGCGCCGCGCGCCAGGCGGATCGCGCCGAGCGCACCGCTGAGATCGATGCCCTGCTGCAGAAGACACTGGGCATGGACTCCGAGGAGCTGCGCACCAAGATCGAGGGCGGCAAGACCCTGCGGGAGGTCGCCGGCGACTCCGCGGACGAGCTGGTCGCAGGCATGCTCGACCTGGTCGGCACCCGCTTGGACGCCGCGGTGAAGGATGGTCGGATCACCCAGGCCCAGGCGGAGGAGACCCTGACACGCGCCAAGGACCGCGCCGACGCCTGGCTGGCCGGCGAGGACACCGGGATGATGGGCCGGGACCTGGGTCTGGGCATGCTCATGGGACTGGGCGCAGGCATGGGACCGGGCGGGGACATGGGACCAGGCGGTGGCATGGGACCAGGCGCGGGCGGGCGGCGGCATGGGACCGGGCGCCGGCATGGGCCACCGGGGTGGACCGTGGAACGATCGCGACGGCGACGACGGGGACGCCACCAGCGACAGCAACGCGAACCCCTCCACCACCTCGTCGGCGGCATCGACCAGTTGGCGCACCTGACCCTGATCCCGGCCGGGCCACCCCCCCAATCACTCGGACGGGGTGGACCCAGGTTCACACGGTGACGTTCTTCCGGTAGATCAGATCCAGGCCGATCAGCGTCAGGTCGGGCTCGTGGTGGGTGATGGTCCGCGACTCGGCCACGACGATCGGGGCGAGCCCCCCGGTCGCGATCACCGCGGACACCTGACCGCCGAGCTCCGCGACGATCCGGTCGACCAGCCCGTCGACCTGGCCGGCGAACCCGTACAGGGCACCGGACTGCAGCGCCTCCACCGTGTTCTTCCCGATGACCGACCGGGGCCGGACGAGCTCCACCTTGCGCAGCTGGGCCGCCCGCGAGGTCAGCGCATCGAGCGAGATCTCGATGCCCGGTGCGAGCGCCCCGCCGAGGAACTCCCCCTTGGCGCTGACCACGTCGAGGTTGGTCGACGTGCCGAAGTCGACGACGATCGCCGGGCCGCCGAACAGGTGATGGGCGGCCAGGGTGTTCACGATCCGGTCGGCCCCGACCTCCTTGGGGTTGTCGGTGAGCAGCGGGACACCGGTCTTGGTGCCCGGCTCGACGATGACGGTGGGGACGTGGTCCCAGTATCGCGCGAACATGGCGCGCATCTCGCGAAGGACCGACGGGACAGTGGAGCACAGGGCGATCCCGGTCACCTCCGGCACCTCCGTGAGCAGGCCCCGGAAGGTCAGCGCCATCTCGTCGGCGGTGCCACGGGAGTGCGTCGTGATCCGCCAGGAGTGCACCAGCACATGGTCCTCGAACAGTCCCAGGACGGTGTTGGTGTTGCCGACGTCGACGGTGAGGATCATGGGTCACGCCTCCACGGGGCGCAGGTCGGCCCCCAGGTCAAGGACGGGTGCGGAGTGGGTCAGGGCGCCCACGGCGAGGAAGTCGACACCGGTCGCCGCGTAGGCCCGGGCCACGTGCAGGCTCAGGCCGCCCGAGGACTCCAGCTGGCAGCGCCCGGCCACGAAGGCCACCGCCTCGGCAGTCTGGGCGGGTGAGAAGTTGTCCAGCAGGACGAGGTCCGCACCGGCGTCGACCACCTCGGCCAGCTGGGCCAGCGAGTCGACCTCCACCTCGACCGGCACCCCTGGGAACCTGGCCCGCACCGCGTTGAACGCCTCCGCGACACCACCGGCAGCGACCACGTGGTTGTCCTTCACGAGCGCGGCGTCCCACAGCCCCATCCGATGGTTGACCCCGCCACCGCAGCGGACCGCGTACTTCTCCAGCGCGCGCATCCCGGGGGTGGTCTTGCGCGTGTCACGCACTCGCGCAGCGGTTCCGGACAGGGCATCGGCCCAGGCCGCGGTGGCCGTGGCCACGCCGGAGAGGTGGCACAGCAGGTTCAGGGCCGTGCGCTCGCACACCAGCAGGGAGCGCGTCCTGCCGGTGACGCTGAGCACGACGTCCCCGCGCTGCACCCGGTCGCCGTCCGCTCGCACGATGGTCACCACGTTGCGCGACTCGGACTCCAGCTCGAACACGCGCGCTGCCACAGGGATCCCGGCGACGACCCCGGCCGCACGTGCGGTCAGGTCCATCGTGGCGACCTGGCCCTCGGGCACCGTCGCCACGGAGGTCACGTCGACTCCACCGCCGAGGTCCTCGGCCAGGGTCGCGCGGATCAGCGCGTCGATGGCGTCGGGGTCCAGCCCGGCGGCCGCCAGCGCGTCAAGGGTTCCCATCGGTGCCCTCCTCAGGTTCCGGGGGTGCGGTAGTCGTGGTGCGGCACCGGTTCGCGTCGGGTGTGGACCACTCCGTCGGGATCCGCCGTCGCGACGAGGCGGACGCGCCAGGCCTCGTCGTCCACGTCGGGGTAGTCCTCACGCCAGTGCGACCCACGGGTCTCCTGGCGGGCCAGCGCGTGGGCGGTCAGCACCGAGGAGATGGCGTGCAGGTTGGTCGTCTCCCAGGCCTTCTCGCTGCGCCCCTGGGGGAGGTCGCCGACGACCATGTCAGCCAGCCCCCGGGCAGCGGCGGCCAGCGACTCCGCGGTGCGGATCACGCCCACGCCCTCGGTCATCAGCACCTGCAGCGGGCGGCGGTTGTCATCGGAGACCAGGCCCCGGTGCTCCGCGCGGACCACGGGGTCCCTCCGGCGGGGCAGGCCCTCGGCCAGCACCGACACGATCCGCTCCGGGAACACGAGGCCCTCGAGCAGGGAGTTCGAGGCCAACCGGTTGGCGCCGTGGACGCCGGTGCACGCCACCTCCCCGGCGGCGTAGAGACCGGGGATGGAGGCGCGGCCCAGGAGGTCGGTGCGGACGCCGCCGGAGGCGTAGTGCTGCGCGGGGGCAACCGGGATGAGGTCGTGCTCCGGGTCGATCCCGTTGCGCTGGCAGGACTCCAGGATCGTCGGGAACCGGGTCTCCCAGCGGGCGCCCAGGGCGCGCGCGTCGAGCCACACGTGGGCCGTGCCCTGCTCGCGCATCCGGCGGGTGATCGCCTTGGCGACGACGTCGCGGGGGGCGAGGTCGGCAAGGGGATGGCGGCCCTGCATGAACCGCACCCCGTCGTCGTCCACGAGGAAGGCCCCCTCGCCGCGCACGGCCTCGCTGACCAGCGGCTGCTGGCCGGATGAGTCGGGGCCGAGGTACATGACCGTGGGGTGGAACTGCACGAACTCGAGGTCGGCGACCTCGGCGCCCGCGCGCAGGGCCAGGGCCATGCCGTCCCCGGTGGCCACAGCCGGGTTCGTCGTCTGTGCGAACACCTGGCCGAGACCGCCGGTGGCGATCACGACCGCCGGGGCGAGCACGGCGCCGACCCCGTCGTGCTGGCCCTCCCCGATGACGTGCAGGGTGATCCCCTGGACGCCACCCCGGGCGTCGGTGAGCAGGTCGAGGGCCAGGGCGTGCTCCACCAGCTCGATCTCCGGGTCGTCGGCGATCGCCGCCACCAGGGCCCGGAAGATCTCAGCACCCGTGGCGTCCCCACCGGCGTGGGCGATCCGGTCGTGCAGGTGCCCGCCCTCGCGGGTCAGGGAGATCTCGCCGCTCGTGTCGTGGTCGAAGCGGGCGCCGGCAGCGATGAGGTTGCGGACCGCAGCCGGGCCGGCCGTGCACAGCTCATGGACCGCTGCCGGGTCGCAGAGCCCGGCGCCGGCGACGAGCGTGTCGCGCTCGTGGTCCGCCGGGGAGTCGCTGTCGTCCAGCGCTGCGGCGATCCCGCCCTGCGCCCACCGGGTCGCGCCCTCCTCGACCCAGGACTTGGTGACAACCAGCACGCGGTGGCCCAGGCGACGGATGTTCAGCGCCAGCGACAGCCCGGCGACCCCCGAGCCGATCACGACCACATCGGCCGAGGTGAACCACCCCGGGTCCGGGGCGGCCACGACCGTGGGGATGACCAGCCGGTCAGTTCCCAGCCCCGTGGTGCTCATCTGCGCAACGTAACCGGTGTGTTGTCGATCAGTCGCGTCTGGCCGACGCGGGTGGCCAGCAGGAGCCTCGCCGGGCCGACCTCCGGGGCAGGGCCGAGCGCCGGATCGGTCAGGGCGACGTAGTCCGGCGCGAGGCCGACGCGCATCAGCTCCAGCTCGGCGGCACCCACCACGGCGTCGGCAGCCCGGCCGAGGTCGGCTGCCGTGACACCGGCAGCGAGCGCCGCGGGGACGGCCGCTGCCAGCGCCCGCTCGTCGTCGGACAGGTAGTTGTTGCGGCTCGAGCGCGCCAGCCCGTCGGCCTCGCGGATCGTCGGGACCCCGTGGACCTTGACCGGCAGGTCCAGGTCCGCGACCATCCGGCGGACCAGCGTGAGCTGTTGGTAGTCCTTCTCGCCGAAGAAGGTCGCATCCGGTCGGGTCATGTGCAGCAGCTTCGTGACCACGGTCAGCATCCCTGCGAAGTGCCCGGGGCGAACAGCCCCCTCAAGGATCGAGCCCAGGGGCCCCGGATCGATGCGGACCTCGGGGTCACCGGTCGGGTAGAGCACGTCGGTGGCGGGAGCGAAGACGAGGTCGACGTCCTCCGCGGCGCAGGCCTGCAGGTCGGACTTCAGGGTGCGCGGGTAGCGGTCGAGGTCCTCGGCGGCGCCGAACTGCAGGGGGTTGACGAAGATGGTCACGGTCACGTGCCCGGCCGGGCCGACCTCGCCGCGGGCTGCACGGATCAGGGCGATGTGCCCCTCGTGCAGGGCTCCCATCGTGAACACGGCCGCGCGTCTGGCCCGTGCCGAGCGCACCGACGGCACCGGCAGGCCGGCATAGACGTCGTCGAGGGACTCCCGGGTGCGCACCACCCGCATCACCGGCGGCGGTCCCACCCTCGAGTCGGCCTGGCTCATGTCGCTCCTCCCGCGTTCGTCACCCGCTCGATCCGCCCGGCGCGGGGCGTCCGCGGATCGCTCCTGCGCCACGCCAGCCCTGCGCGCTGCGCGAGTTGGCATTCCCGTCGCCGACCCTAGTGCGTCCCCACTCCGCGGCGTTCCCCGAGATCCCCCAGGGCGTTCCCGAGATCCGCTATCGGGCTTTCCCCGAGATCCGCTATCGCGCGGCCGGATGCGCAGTTGGTCCGGATCTCCGAGGTCGAATGGGCGGGATCGCGGACCAAGTCCGTCGGAGTGGGGAGCGGACGGGTTGCGGGCGAGAGTGCGGACGTGCCTCCGGCGGGCCCGCGCGATGCGGGCTCAGGTGAGGACGTCGAGGAGGGCCTCGGCTGTCGCCGGGTCCAGGCGGCCCGCGGCGAGCGCCCGGTCGGCGGTGAGCCTGGCCATGGCGACGTAGGCGGCCCGTGCCTCCGGCGCTGCCCTGGACAGCGCCTCGAGGTGCGCCGCGACCGTTCCGGCATCTCCCCGGGCCACGGGGCCGGTGAGGGCGTCATCGCCCATCGCCAGCACGTTGTCCAGCGCTGCGCTGAGCAGAGGGCGCACGAGCCCTGACGGGTTCTCGATCCCCGCGGTCGCGAGCAGGTCGAGGGTCTGCGCGACGAGCGTGACCAGGTGGTTGGCACCGTTGGCCAGCGCCGCGTGGTACAGCGGCCGCGCCTCCTCGGCCACCCACATCGGGTCACCGCCCATCTCGACGACCAACGCCTCAGCGACGGGCCGAAGCACCCGCGGGGCGGTCACGCCGAAGGGGCATCCTGCCAGCCGGTCGAGGTCGGAGCGCGAGCCCGAGAACGTCATCACCGGGTGCAGCGCCATCGGCAGCGCCCCAAGTCGGGTGGCCGGCTCGAGCACCGCGGTCCCATACCGGCCGGAGGCGTGCACGAGGAACTGGCCGGGCGTGACGGCTCCGGTCTCCGCCAGCCCGAGGACCAGGTCCGCGAGCACGTCGTCGGGAACGGTGAGCAGGACGAGGTCGGCGGCGGCCATCACCGCGGCAGCACTGAGCAGCGGGGTGCCGGGGAGGAACTCGGCCACCCGGCGGCGGGAGCGCTCCGACACGGCATGAGCCCCGACGAGCGGATGGCCGGACCGCGCCAGGGCCGCCGCCAGCGGCGCCCCGGCCCGGCCGACGCCGATGACCCCGACAGCGAGTCGGGGGGCCGTCGTCGGCTGCGCGGGCGAACCATGGGCACTCATCGCCTCGCAGCCTGCCACCGGGGCACGTCACACGCCCGTTGGGGCCGGGTCTCGTCCCGCGGCCAGGCGCCTGCCCCTACCGACCCGTCGAGTGCGCGCGCGGGATCCGTCCGAAGGTGGGGGCCCACACGGAGATTCTTCCCCCGGGCAGGCAGACCATGAGCCCCCCGTCCATCCCGCGGATCTCCCAGGCCTCGTGGGCTGCTTCGGCCGCCACCTCGATGCGGTCGTCACCGAGCCCGACGTGCAGGCCGCCGCCGTCATCGACGATCAGCTCGCACACGGGGCGTCCCGCCCATCCCGTCAGCAGCCCGACGGCGTCGGCGCCCTCAACTGACCGGCTACGGCCCTGGGCGTCCGTCCACTGAACGGGCCAGGGAACCACGAGGAGATGGAGCGGTTCGGCATCGATCGACAGCACGATCCTCCCCAGGGAGGTCCCAACGCCCACCAGACGGCGGCCCATGAGGCCGGCCAGCCTCGCTGTGGCGTCAGCGGGGTCGATGAGGCCGCGGGGCTCGCGCGTGCGCAGGGCGGTGGCAGTCCCTGGAGCGGGATGGAGTCGGGGCGGGTGCATGACCTGTGTCATGGGCGCATCCTCGCCGACTGTCACGCAGCAGCGGGGGACCCTTGCGTGTCGCTAGGGCGAACCTTGTCCGAACTCCGGGCCCGCCGCCGGGGGGTTCGCATCGGGTGCCGCCTCCAATTCGGGGGGATCAGCGGGCGCCGGCCCGGGGATCGCGGGGTCGGGGATCGCGGAGCCGGGGTCGCGGAGTCGAGGACCGCGGGGTCGGGGATCGCGGGGTCCCGGGGACCGCGGAGCCCGGGATCGCGGGGACCGGCTGGCCCGGGGCACGCCGTCCGGCCATCCAGCGCTCACCCGGCCCGGTCGCACGCCCAGCGGCGGCCCGCACCAGCTGCTCCTCCGCGATCTGGCGCGCCTCGGCGGCCGACCGGTGCAGGATCACGATCGACACGGGACCAGGGGTGGAGTCCACGCGTACCGACGCCAACCCGAGCCGGCGCTCCCAGGGGCCCCGCGTCACCCCGACCGACTGCGTGCGCGCGTGCGGGATCACCGCCACCCGGCGGGTGAGGAAGCCCCTGCTGGCGGCCAGGACGAGGCCGTCGTGGGCGACTCCGAGGTTCCTGAACTGCAGCCAGGCGCGGCGGCGGGCAGCGTCCGGGGCAGGGTCGAAGTCCATCGCGCCGGGATCCACCCCGGGCATGACGCGCGAGATGATCTGGCGGGCCACATCGTGCGGGGCGACGGGCAGCAGCACGTGCTCGTGCTGGCCGCTGTCGTCGGCCTGGAGCCCGGCGACGTTCAGTGAGACGCGCACCCAGCCCTTGCGTCGCCACAGGAGCGGTTCGGAGATCTCGATCGCCTGGACCCGCCCAGGCGGGACGGTCTGGCTCTGCACGTTGACCAGGCCGTGCCGCAGGCGCAGTCCGTCGGGCGAGTCGGCGACCGTGAACCCGAAGAACCGGGTGAACTGGCCGAACACCGTGAGCAGCGGCAGGCCACCTGTGACCAGGATGAGGAGCAACCCTCCGGGGCCCTCGGTCAGCGTCACGGTGGCCACGATGACGGCCGTGAGGACGAACAGGAGCATGGTCTCGCTGCGAAGCAGGAGGCTGACCACCAGGTCGCCGGTCGGGACTGTGGCCAGGACAGCTTCCGGGGCCTCCCCGGCGTCGGGGGACATCCCGGCGGCACGGGCGATGATCTCGGCGCGCAGGGCCTGCGCCTCGGCGTCGGTGAGGTAGGAGAGCAGCACGCGGGAGTCCCCACCCCCCGCCACCTCGATGCGCACCTGGGAGAGCCCGACGACCCTGCCCAGCAGGGGGCGGGTCGTGTCGACGCTCTGCAGGCGCGACAGGGTGACCCGACGCTCATTGCGCTGCAGCACCCCGGAGTCGAGCCGGAAGTCACCCGACTCGTCGAAGAAGTACTCCGTCCGGGTCCAGGCCAGGTAGTTGAAGCCCAGCGAGACCAGCATCAGCAGGGCCAGGGCGCCGAGCACGAGCGCCAGCCCCAGGAGCCCACCGAGGTTCGCGGCGACGCTTCGCAGGCCCTCGTTCCCGAAGACGACGAAGGCACCGACGATCACACCCAGGGACCGCACTGAGGCCACCACCGGCGTCAGTGGGTGGGTCCGGCGCCGTGCGGTTCCCAGGTCGGGAGGTGCGGGACCACCGACCGACCCACCAGGTGGCTGGGTCACAGCCCGGCACTGCGTTGCTCGCCCCGGGCAGCCAGGCGGTCGCGCAGCCCCGACGCCTCAGCCGGCGGCAGGCCGGGGATCGTGGCGTTCGTGGTGGCTGCCGCGGTGTGCAGCTGCACGGTCGCGACACCGAGTCGGCGGTCGAGGGGGCCGGCCGTGATGTCGACCAGCTGCATCCGGCCATAGGGGACCACCACCAGACGGCGGAACATGATCCCACTGGTGACCAGCAGGTCGTCGGCGCGCTCGGCATATCCGAACGACCGCACCCGACGCCCGATCAGCCACCACATCCAGATCAGGGCGACCACCCACACGGCCATCAGGATGAGCGCGACAACGCGCGCCTCGGGGATGAGGGCGAGCAGGATCAGCCCCACGAGCAGGACCAGCATCACCAGCGCCATGGTGATCCGCCGGGCCGTGGCCAGCCTGGGCGAGACGGGGTGCCAGGCCTCGCCCGGGGGGGCGAATGCGTCGTCGACGGACAGGGGCTCGATCATGCGGCCAGCGTAGGCCAGCGGCATAGGGTTGGCTGGTGCACCCTGAGCCGGGACCCGGCATCCACCGGCTGGTGGACGCCGCCGCGCTGCCCGGGGACATCGCCCTCGGGCCGGACCACCCCACCCTCGACGGCATGCCCACGATCTGGCTCGACATCCAGGACGGCGTCGTGGCCTCTGCCGAGTGGATCCCGGGGACCGTCCATCGTGGCGCCGAGAAGCTCTTCGAGTCCCGCGACTACCGCCAGATCCTCATGCTGGTCGACCGCCACGACTGGCTGTCCGCGTTCTGCTCGGAGATCGGCGTGGTCGTCGGGGTGGAGCGGGCGCTGGGCCTGACCCCTGCCGAGCGCGCCCAGCACATCCGGATCCTGCTGTGCGAGCTGACCCGGATCGCCCATCACCTGGCGTTCCTCGCACCACTTCCCGGCGACCTGCCCGAGTCGTGGCGCGCCCGCGCGTGGGCCTGGCGCACCGAGGTCCTGGACCTGCTCGAGGCGGCCACCGGCCATCGGGTGCACCCGATGTTCTGCCAGGTCGGCGGGGTCCGGACGGACGTCGACGGTGCGTGGGTGTCCCAGGTGGCCGCAGCCGCAGCTGCGTGGTCGGCGCCGGTGCCGGGCGCCGCCCTGGCTTCCGTCGACTGCCCGGAGCTCGGAGCCGTGCTCGACTCGCAGTACGCCGATGTGGCGGTGCTCAGCACGGCCCAGGCGGTGGGGTTCGGTGCATCGGGTCCGGTCGCCCGCGCCAGCGGGGTCGATCTCGACCTGCGGCGCGACGACCCCTACCTGCCCTACCCGGCGTTCGAGGTCCCCATCGGCACCGACGGTGACGCGCGGGCCCGCGTGCGGCTGCTGGTCGACGAGCTCGCGCCCAGCATCGGACTGGTCGCGTGGGCGTGCGACCAGCTCGCCGCCTCGGCAGGGGCGCCGGTGGCGGTCCGGCTGCCCAAGGTGGTGCGCGTCCCGGAGGGATCGACCTACACCTGGACCGAGAACCCGACCGGGATCAACGGCTACCTGTTGGTCTCCCGCAACGACCGGACACCGTGGCGGTTGAAGCTGCGCAGCGCCGGATTCGGCAACGCAGCCGCCCTGGGTGCGGCGCTCAGGGGTACGGCGGTCGCCGACCTGGGTGCGGCGATCGCGAGCTTCCTGGTCATCTGCGGGGACGTCGACCGGTGAGCAGCGCGGCCCGGCACGAGTCGGTCCGCCACCGGTGCGCTCATGCGCCCCGGCGCGTGGGTCAGCGCTCGGGGTGCTCGCGCAGGTAGGTGGCGAAGACCGCGACGAACAGCGGCTCCAGCTCACCGACGCCGCTCCGGCTGAACGCCTGCTTGGCCGCCTCGATCGTCTCGAGGAAGGACCCCGCGGTCTCCCCCAGCGATCCGCCCTCGTCGGCGGTGGCCGTCAGCGCCGGGGTGTGGGCCATCAGGTCGATGAAGAACTGGAGGTCGTGGTACTGGCGAGCACGCTCGAACGCAGTGTCGCGCAGGTCCTCATAGGGCCAGTCCTCGAAGGCGAGGTCGGGGTGCAGCGTCGGGTGGTCACTCATGGTGGACAGGCTAGTCCACGGCTGCGACGGGAGGCAGCGAGTCGCCCGGGCCTCCGCCGACGATCAGCGCGATCGGTGCTCGACGGATCATGACGCAGCGCCGGCCGGACCGGGATCGGACCCGTGGGCCCGCGCGATGGACTCGTCGGTGTCCTCGGGCAGGCGGCAGTTGTGCTCGAGCCACAGCGACAGCACCGCCAGGATGAAGCCGCCGAGGGAGGCCAGCGCAGCGGCCAGCAGCCGCTCCCGACCGGCTGCCACCGCGGTCTCCTGCACCAGCCGCACCGCGACGCCGCCGTACAGCCCGAAGACGACCGACCCGGTGCGCGACCCGGCCAGGGCCAGGGCGGTCGTCCGAGCAGCCATCAGGGGGGCCATCCGCGGCGCACCCGGCTTGGGGTGCAGCCGGCGCCGGGCCACCACCGCCCATGCCCCCACGAAGCCGGCCACCACCCAGATCACCACGACGGCCATCCAGGGAACGGAGGGAAGTCGACCGTTGCCATCGACCCAGGCGGCGAACCCCCACCCGAGCAGGGCTGCGATCCCAGCGATCCCGAACAACCACGGGATCGACGTCGGCCTCATCGCCACCAGGGGCCTCCCTCGAACAGGTCGACGTGCTGGTCGCTGACCGCGGCTGCCCACTCGGTGACCGTGCGCGCAGGGCCTCCGGCGGGGGCGAGCACGAATCCGGGGTCCACCTCGGACCAGGGGGCCAGGACGAACCTGCGCTCGTGTGCCCGCGGGTGCGGGAGGGTCAGCTCGGGATCATCGCTGCGCGTGTCGCCGATGCTGAGGATGTCGACGTCGAGGGTGCGCGGCCCCCAGCGGACCTCGCGGACCCTCCCGGCGGCCTCCTCGAGCTCCTGGGCGAGGGCCAGCAGCGCAGCGGGGTCCAGGGACGAGTCCACGAGGACGACCGCGTTGAGGTAGTCGGGCTGTTCGGGACCGCCCACGGCTTCTGTGCGCCACAAGCTGGACACGGCGTCCACCCGGATCCCCGGATGGGAGACGAGGCCCGCCACCGCCCCGCGCAGGGCCTCCCGCGGGTCACCGAGATTGGCGCCGAGGGCGAGGGCGGCCCGGGTCATCGCGCCCTCGTGATGCTCACCGACACGTCGTCGAAGGGCACCGGGATGGGGGCCTGGGGCTTGTGCACGGTGATCTTCACGGCCCGCACGTAGTCGAATCCGAGGCAGCGGTCGGCGATCCTGACGGCCACCGTCTCGATCAGGTTCACGGGTGGCCCCTCGATGACGTCCACCACGACCTGCGCGACTGCGCCGTAGTCCACTGTGTGCCTGAGGTCGTCGGACCTGCCCGCCTTGGAGATGGACAGGACGCCCAGGACGACGTCGACGCGGAACTCCTGGCCGTCCTGGCGCTCCTCGTCGAACACGCCGTGGAATCCACGGGCGCGCACACCCTTGAGGCTGATCCGGTCGAGGTCCCGGCTGAATGCGTCGGTCATGCGTGGCCCCTGGTCGGCTGCGGGTGCGTGGTCGGCGGGGTGGGCGCGGCGTCCGTCGGCGCGGTGGGCGCCGCGTCGGGCCCGGCGCTGGTCGGCGCGGCCTTGGCGGGCCCGCCGCGGCCCCGCCGCCGGCCCACCGGCGTCTCGCCACGCACCGGCGACGGCGATCGCGTCCCGCGAGCCCCGAACGTCGTGGACCCGCACCGCCCACGCCCCAGCCGCGGCGGCCAGCGCCGTGACGGCGTCGGTGGCGGCGTCGCGGCCCCCGACCGGCCGTGGCTGCCCGTGCTCGCCGAGGAGCTCACCGAGGAAGCGCTTGCGGCTCGCCCCGATCAGGACGGGCTGTCCCAGGGCCATCAGCTCGGGGAGGGCTGCGAGCAGGGCCCAGTTGTGCGCCGAGCGCTTCGCGAACCCCAGACCCGGATCGAGGACGACCCGCGCTGGATCCACCCCGGCCGCCTCGAGCCCGGCCCGGCGCTCGCCGAGCTCGGCGCAGACGTCGGCGACGACGTCGTCGTAGGTGGCCAGCCGTTCCATGTCCGTCGAATGACCGCGCCAGTGCATGGCGATGTACGGGACGTCCAGCCCGGCGACGAGTGCGTGCATCGCGGGGTCGGCCAGGCCGCCCGAGACGTCGTTGACCAGGCCGGCGCCGGAAGCGACCGCAGCACCGGCGACCTCGCTGCGCATCGTGTCGATGCTGACCACCACCCCCTGGGCGACGAGTCGCTCGACGACCGGGATCACCCTGCGCAGCTCCTCGTCGGCCGTGATGCGGCTCGCGCCCGGCCGTGTGGACTCGCCACCGACATCGATGATGTCGGCGCCGGCAGCCACCTGGTCGAGCGCGTGGTCGACGGCGATGTCGACCTCCACGAAGCGGCCACCGTCGGAGAAGGAGTCCGGCGTCACGTTCAGCACGGACATCACCAGCGTGCGCCGCACGCCGGCCAGCGGCTCAGGCAGTCCGCGCGGGTGCATCGCTAGGCCTTCAGGATCAGGGACATGACCTCGGCCCGGGTCGCCGGCTCCCGCAGGCCCCCCCGGACAGCGCTGGTGACGGTTCGCGCGCCCGGCTTGCGCACCCCTCGCATGGACATGCACAGGTGCTCGCACTCGATGACCACGATGACCCCGCGGGGCTGGAGCACCCGCACCATGGCGTCGGCGATCTGGGTCGTCAGCCGCTCCTGGACCTGCGGGCGCTTGGCGTAGACGTCGACGAGGCGGGCGATCTTGCTCAGGCCTGTGATCCGCCCGTCCCGACTCGGGATGTAGCCGACGTGGGCAACGCCGTGGAAGGGCACGAGGTGGTGCTCGCACGTGGAGTAGACCTCGATGTCCTTGACCAGGACCAGCTCGTCATGGCCGAGGTCGAAGGTGGTCGACAGGACGTCGTCGGGCTCCTCGCGCAGCCCGCGGAAGATCTCGGCGTAGCTGCGGGCGACGCGGTCGGGCGTCTCGCGCAGCCCATCACGGTCGGGGTCCTCCCCGATCGCGATCAGCAGCTCGCGCACGGCCGCCGAGGCACGCTCGAGGTCGATGGGCTCGGCGATCGACCTGGGATCGAACCCGTGGACCGGGTCGATCCCGTTCACTGACCGGTCCCGGGCTCGCGGGGCCCGTCCGTGGGGTCGTCGGGGTCACGGGGAGTCTGTCCGGACTCCGGGTCGCGATCCTCCGCGGGAGGCTCGCTGGGGCCTGCGGCAGGATGCGGTGGCACTGCTGGCGGGGCGGAGGGGTGCGCAGCCGGGCGACCGTGGGGCTGCCCGCCGTTGCTCCCCGGACCTGCACCGGGTGCACCGGGTGCCGGCTCCCAGCCGGTTGCGCTGCCCGCCTGTGGGGGTGGCGTCCCGTTCGGTCCCAGCGGGATGGGGTTCGGGTACGTGCCATCGGGGGCCGGCGGTGGGTAGGAGCCGGGAACCGGCGACCCGTAGGTCCCGCCCGGAGCAGGCAGGCCGTAGGCACCGAGCATGGACCCGCCGACCGCGATCGGCACCCCGAGCCGCTCCGGCACATCGACCGGCGGCCGGTCCGAGGGGGCGCGGCGCTCCGAACCAGTCCACGCCGGACGCAGGGGGCGCAGGTGCAGCTCCTCGAAGATCGCGGCCACCTGCTCCTTGTTCAGCGTCTCCTTCTCGAGGAGCTCGATGACCAGCCGGTCGAGGACGTCGCGGTTGTCCACAAGGATCTCGAAGGCCTCGTTGTGCGCGTGGTCAATGAGGCTGCGGACCTCCTCGTCGATGGCCGCGGCGATCTCCTCCGAGTAGTCCCGGGTGTGACCCATGTCGCGGCCGAGGAAGACCTCGCCGTTCTCCTTGCCGTAGCGGATCGCGCCCAGCCGCTCGGTCATCCCGTACTGGGTGACCATCGCGCGGGCGACGGCGGTTGCCTTCTCGATGTCGTTGGAGGCGCCGGTGGTCGGATCGTGGAAGACCAGCTCCTCGGCGGCCCGCCCGCCGAGCATGTAGGCCAGCTGGTTGAGCATCTCGCTGCGCGTGGTCGAGTACTTCTCCTGGTCCGGTAGGACCATCGTGTAGCCCAGGGCCCGCCCGCGCGGCAGGATCGTGATCTTGTGCACCGGGTCGTTGCCCGGCAGCGCCGCGGCCACCAGGGCGTGCCCGCCCTCGTGGTAGGCGGTGATCCGCTTCTCCTTGTCGTCCATGACGCGCGTGCGCTTCTGCGGACCGGCGATGACACGGTCGATCGCCTCGTCCAGGGCGCGGTTGTCGATCAGGGCCGCCCCGGAGCGGGCGGTGAGCAGCGCGGCCTCGTTCAGCACGTTGGCGAGGTCGGCGCCGGTGAAGCCCGGCGTGCGGCGGGCGACTGCGTTGAGGTCGACACCGGGAGCCATCGGCTTGCCTCGCGCGTGCACCTTGAGCACCTCGTGGCGACCGAGGAGGTCCGGCGGGGACACCTGGATCTGGCGGTCGAAGCGCCCGGGGCGCAGCAGCGCCGGGTCGAGGATGTCGGGCCGGTTCGTGGCGGCGATCAGGATCACGCCGCCCGAGACGTCGAAGCCGTCCATCTCGACCAGCAGCTGGTTGAGCGTCTGCTCGCGCTCGTCGTGGCCGCCGCCGAGGCCGGCGCCACGATGGCGGCCGACGGCGTCGATCTCGTCGACGAAGATGATCGCCGGTGCGTTGGCCTTGGCCTGCTCGAAGAGGTCGCGGACACGCGACGCACCGACGCCGACGAACATCTCCACGAAGTCCGAGCCGGAGATGGAGAAGAACGGCACGCCAGCCTCGCCCGCCACCGCGCGGGCCAGCAGCGTCTTGCCGGTGCCGGGGGGGCCGTAGAGCAGGACGCCCTTGGGGATCTTCGCGCCCGACGGCCTGGAAGCGGGCCGGATCCTGGAGGAACTCCTTGATCTCGCCGAGCTCCTCGACGGCCTCCTCCGCACCCGCGACGTCGGCGAACGTGGTCTTGGGCAGGTCCTTGCTCAGCGGCTTGGCCTTGGACTTGCCGAAGCTCATGACCTTCGAGCCGCCGCCCATCTGGTTCATGAAGAAGAAGAGCAGGACCAGCACGAGGAAGATCGGGAGCAGCGAGACGAGCATCGTCACCAGGAACGACTGCCGGGGCACCTTGACGTTGTACGACTCGAGCGGCCCACCCTTGTCGACCTCGGCCTGCAGGCGCTCCTGCAGCTTGACGCCCTGGCCGTCGATGTACTCGGCGAACTTCTTCGTCCCGTCGGTGTACTCGACCTCGATGCGCTGCTCCACGTCGACCAGCAGCGCTGTCTTGATCTGCCCCTTGTCGATGGAGGTGATGATCTCGGAGGTGTCGACCTGGCGCGGGCCGGTGACGTCGGTGACCAGGCTGCTGCCGATGATCAGCAGCAGGGTGGCGATCAGGATCCAGAAGATCGGACCACGTAGGAAGCGCTTCACGTCCATCCTTGCCCGGGTGACCCCGACCGTCCCTCAGGTGAGTCGTGCCGCCCCAGCCCGCCCACACCCGCCGGGCCGCGCGCCCGTATGTGCGAAACTACACCGATCCACCGACACCGGCCTCCGCGGTTCGCGCTGGGCGTATGGCCTTACGGGATGCTGACACGTATCGACGAGTGCCGCGGAACGCCCACCGGGTCGGCACGGCGCCCCCGGCGCGGTCCCCACCGGCCGGTGCGGTCCCTTGCTGGGAGTCAGCTGTACACGTGCGGGGCCAGCGTGCCGATCTCGCGCAGGTTGCGGTACTTCTCGGCGTAGTCCAGCCCGTACCCGACGACGAACTCGTTGGGGATGTCGAAACCGATGTACTTGGGCTCGAGCTCGACCTTGACCGCCTCGGGCTTGCGCAGCATCGTCAGCACCTCGACCGACGCCGCGCCGCGGGCCGTCAGGTTGCGCATCAGCCAGGACAGGGTCAGGCCCGAGTCGATGATGTCCTCCACGATGAGCACGTGCCGACCGGTGATGTCGGTGTCGAGGTCCTTGAGGATCCGCACGACGCCCGAGGACTTGGTCGACGACCCGTAGGACGACACAGCCATCCAGTCCATCTGCAGGTGGATGCTCATGGCACGCGCGAGGTCCGCCATGACCATGATCGCGCCCTTGAGCACCCCGACCAGCAGGACGTCGCGTCCCTCGTAGTCGGCGTCCACCCGGGCGGCCATCTCGCGCAGGCGAGCCTGCAGCGTCTCCTCGTCGATGAGGACCTTCTCGAGGTCGTTGGCTACGTGTTCGGCGTCCACGGGGTCAGACTCTCACAACCACGGCATCGGCCTCCCTGCGGGCACGTCGGGCTCCGGGCAGGGCCACCTCGGAGCGCGCGGGCGCCCCAGGGTCGAGCAGTGCGGCGACAGCGCGGATGTGCCCGGCGGTCAGCGAGCCCGCAGGGCACCCGGCCTCGACGAGGAACCGACGGACCACCCTGTGCACGACCGCCGCCGGCAGCGGCTCGCGATCAGCGCCCAGGGCGGCGACCGGCAGGAGGCGGCGGCGGCCTCCCCGCGCGTCCCGCGCCCGCGCGCTCAATTCGGGACGGTGTTGCTCCTCTTGCAGCACTTCGTTCCCAAGTTGTTGCCCAGTGTGGAGACCGGCCGGGGTGGCGAGACCGGCCGGAGCGGGGCGCCCGACCGCGGTGGGGAGCCCGACCGGGGCCGCGGCCGCCCACACCCTGTCGGCCCAGGCGTCCAGTGCGTCGGCGTCCTCCCTGGCGAGGGTCGCCGTGCGGACCAGCGCGTCGATGATCCCCGGGCCGAGCGCGTCCTCGAGCAGCGGCAGCACCGAACGGCGCACCCGCACCCGGGCGAACCGCTCATCCTCGTTGTGCGGATCAGGCCACGGTTCGAGCCGGGGATCGGCCGCCGCGGCCTCCAGCGCAGCCGCGACCACCACCTCGCGCGGCAGGTCGAGCAGGGGCCGCCGGTAGACCGCTGAACGCCACCGCCATGCCCGCCAGCGATCTCGTGCCCGAGCCGCGGGCGAGGCCGAGCAGCACCGTCTCGGCCTGGTCGTCGCGGGTGTGGCCCAGCAGCACGGCGGCGGCCGGGGGGAGCCCAGAGAACCCGTCGCCCTCCCCAACCGGGGGGGTGGACATGCTCCCCGCACCCTGACCGCCGGCACGGCCCACCCCCGCCGCAGCATCCAGGGCGCCATATCGCGCCGAGCGGGCTGCGGCCTCCACCCCGCCGGAGCCCGACCCCCGGGAGACCTCCACCACCAGGACGGTCGCATCCGTGCACCCAAGGATGCGCGCCTGCTCAGCGGCACGCGCGGCCACCTCCCCCGAGCCCTCCTGGAGCTGGTGGTCGATGACCACGGCCTCGCACAGCAGCCCCAGCTCCGCACCGACGGCGACGGTCGCGGCCGTCAGCGCAAGGGAGTCCGCGCCACCGCTGAGCGCGACGATCACGCGCTCGCCGGGGTCGAGGTCACCGAGGGCGGCCCTGACCGCCGCGCGCACCGCGGCCCGCGGGGGCCGCCGGGCGCCCATCAGCCCAGCACGCGGCGCACCCACACCGCGGGGTCCTCGATCTCTGCTGCCGAGGGGAGGCTGCTCGGGGCCGCCCACACCTGCGCGAAGCCGTCAGCGCCGGCCGTCGCGATCACTGCCCGCACGAAGTCCGCGCCGCTGGTGTACTGGCGCATCTTGGTCTCCAGGCCCATCATCCGGCGCACGAAGCCGTCGACGGTCCCCGCCTGGGAGCGACGTGCCGCGAACCGCTCCCGGATCAGCGCGACCGTGGGCACGTGCTCCGGTCCGACCTCGTCCATCACGTAGTCGGCGTGACCCTCGAGCAGGGACATCAGCCCGGTGAGGCGGTCGAAGATCTCCCGCTGGGCCGGGGTCTGGACCGCCTCCATCAGGCTGGGCCCGGGGCGGCCGCGGGCTGCCCCCACCACCGACTGCGCGACCCCACCGAGTCGGGCGAGGAACTCCGCCACCGACACGTCGCTGATCGCGACGAATGCCTGCACCTCCGACAGGAAGTGGTCCTGGAGCCACGGGACGCCGCCGAACTGCGCCCGGTGGGTCTCCTCGTGCAGGCAGACCCAGTAGCGGAAGTCGCGGGGGACGAGCTCGAGCTCACGCTCGACCAGGGCGATGTTGGGAGCCACGAGCAGCAGCCGGCCCGTCTGCCCGGGCACCGTGAACGCCTCGTACTGCCCGAGGACCTTGCCGGAGAGCCACGCCATGGCCCCGCCCAGCTGCGCTGCGGTGATCCGGGATCCCACCGCCTCGACGCCGGCGTTGGCCGCCTTGTCGGCCCGTGCGGACACGAAGGGGTCCAGGGCAACCCCGAGGCCGGCGATGTTCGACTGGATCCACTCACCCCGGTCGACCACGACGGCCGGTGCGTGCTCGGGGTCGGCGTCGAGCCCGGTCAGCGCGCGGACCGGTTCGCGAGCCAGCTGGGCCAGCTCGCGGAGCTCGGCGACCGTGCCGTGGGCCTCGGACGGGGAGGTCGTCGGGCCCTTGGGCATGAACCGCAGCCCGATGCGTTCGGCCAGGGTCCAGTCCACGAGGTTCGCCACGGATGCAGCATAGGCGCGCGCGCCGGAACGGGTTCCGGGACTGGGGCGGCATCGGGCGACCCGCTCCGCGGTCCATCGGGGCATCGCACCCGTGCTGGTGGGCCCCGCCTCGGCATCGGGCGCCCTTGCGCCAGCCCTTGGTTCAGGGCGCGGCGCAGTCACATGTGACGAGGGTGGCCGCGGCCACGTCCAGAGCGGCACGCACGGCCAGGGCGCCGCCGGGCGCCGACCCGTCGACGAAGGCGAAGGCCAGCAGGCGGCCGTCGGGTCGGCTGGCATAACCGGCGAGGGCGCCGACACCGGTCAGGGTCCCGGTCTTGGCCCGCACGACACCGCGGGCGGGCCGCTGGCCGGTGACCCGGAACCGGTCGGCCAACGAACCCGTGGCCCCGGCCACCGGCAGCCCGGAATGGATCGCGCCGTACGCGGCAGAGGTGGCCTCGAGCAGCCCGGTCAGGGTGGAGGGGGCCAGCCTGTTGCCGCGGGAGAGCCCGGAGGCGTCGACCACCCTGTCCCCGGCGTCATCGATCCCCAGCTCGGCCAGCACCTGCTCGCCCCGTTCAGCGACTCCGGCGAAGCTGGCCGTCCCGCCGCTGGCCGCAGCGGCGAGACGACCGAGACTCTCTGCGTAGTCATTGTCCGAGGTGGCCAGCATCCGCTCGACCAGAACCCCGACGGGTGGGGACTCGACGTGGGCCAGCGCCGCGGCGTCCTCCGGCGCCTCGACCCGTTTCGGCTCCCCGCGGACGGTCACCCCGGCGGCGGCGAGCTGCTCGGCGAACTCCCGCCCCGCGGCGGCGGCCGGGTCAGCAACCCGACTGGTCCCACCGGGGCTGCGCCGCCCGTGGTCCACGAGCAGGGCACTGACCGGCGCGACGATGCCCAGGGCCGGGAAGGAGCTGGCCCAGGTGGGATGCACGGCGCGACCGGTGAACAGGGACGCGTCGTACCCGATACGCACCCTGGTGATCCCGCGGGCAGCGAGGGCGCGCGCCGTCGACGCGGCCAGGTCCTCCAACGACGCCGGGGTCAGGCTGGTCCCTGCTCCGCCCACCTTTGCGGAGGTGGACGCCAGGCTGGGATCCCCCGCTCCCACGAGCACGACCCGGGGGGACTTCGCGTCAGGTCCGGTCAGGACGGCGCGGGTGCGCAGGCGGCTGTCGGGTCCGAGGGCATCGAGCACCGAGGTGGCGGTGACCAGCTTCATCGTCGACGCCGGCATCGTCGGCTCGTCGGCCGCGCCGTAGAGCACCTCGCCGGTCGCGACGTCGATGACCTGCGCGGGGGTGCGGCCGGGGCCCAGCGCGCCGCCGGTCAGCAGCGGGGCGAGGGCGGTCGCCACCGCGTCGGCATCCAGCGGGGCGCCGGTCGGGGCGCTGCCCGGGGGGTCCGAGGGGGGCGTCGTGGGGGAGGCGGGGGCCGAACCGGATGCCGAGGGGGGCGGGGATGGGGCGCCACTCGCGGGAGACCTGTCCACCGCGGTGAGGTCGATCGGGACAAGCACTGGGGCTGCCAGCGGCGCCCGGGGGTCCGCGGTGCCCCGCGGGCCGGCCGCAGCCTGACCCACCCCGCCCGCGCGCCCTGCCCGGCGACGAGGCCGGTGGCCACCAGCACCGCGCCGGCCATCAGGGCCAAGGGACGCAACCGCTGGTGGGGCACGCGGGGAGCCTACGTCGAACCCACGACCTGACCATCGTCCGCTTGTCGATTCCGAACGTGCACTCGACCGGATCGACTCCGGTGCTGGGAGCCCGCGCGCCCGGTGGACTGGAGGGTCCTGCCGCGCCACGATCACCCCTGACGGTCCCGCCCGATCAGGGCGGCGTCCATGGCGACGAACAGGAGCACGCGGTGAAGAAGGTCCTCCTCTGGATCCTGGGGATCGTGGGCGTCCTGCTCGTGGTCGTCATCGGGGCGCTGCTGTGGGTGGGCATCCCCGCCAAGGCCTCCAGCATGGCAGCCAAGACGGTCTGCTCGGCGGCGTTCGTCGCCGGTCGACCCACGACCAATGACCTCTTCGCCGAGGACGTCCTGCCCGCCAGCCCGGTGCTGGCTGTCGTCTCGACCGACATCGACGAGTCGGCCCGCTCGGTCACCGCCCGCTTCCTCGGCCTCTTCCCGCGCACGGCCTCCCTCGTGACCGACAGGGGATGCGTCCTCGAGGCGGAGCCCGACGCCACCGCCGTGGCCTACACGCCGGCAGCCGACACCGCCACCGAGTGGCCGAAGGGGGACGGCGCGCTCGATGAGTCGCAGTGGCCCACCGGCGTGGACGCCGCTGCGCTCACGGCGGTGGTCGATGCCGCCCTCGTGGGCGCCGGGGACCCGGCTGCGGCGAACGCCCGCGGTGTCGCCGTCGTCCATGACGGCAAGCTCCTCGTCTCCAGGGAGGCGCCAGGATTCGAGAACGGCACCGCCCTGCACGGGTGGTCGATGACCAAGACCCTGACCGGCATGCTGTTCTACAAGCTCGCCAAGGAGAGGGGGCTGACCCTCGAGACGCCGGTGGTCGACGCCTTCCCGGCAGGCACCGAGCCGTCGTGGGTCGCCGACTGGCGCACAGACGGGCGTGCCCTCATCACGATTGCCGACCTGCTCCACATGCGCGACGGGCTGGCCAACACGGAGAGCTACGAGATCTGGGGCAACGTGCCGCAGATGCTCTACGCGGAGCCCGACATGTCGGCCTGGGCCGCCGACCGGCCCAGTGAGGTGCCCGCCGGCGAGCGGTGGCAGTACCTCAGTGCCACGACGAACATCCTGTCGGCGGTGGCCCGGGCGCAGTTCACCTCAGACGCGGACTACTGGGCGTACCCCCGCACGGCGCTCTTCGAGCCGGTGGGCGCGAGGTCGGCGACGATCGAGAGCGACACGGACGGCACCTGGGTGGGCGGGAGCTACGGCTGGGCCAGCGCCACCGACTGGGCACGCCTCGGCCAGCTGATGATGGATGACGGCTCGTGGCAGGGGGAGCAGGTCCTGCCCCCGGGCTGGCTGGAGCTGGCCACGACGCCGGCCCTGAGCCAGGGCGAGGGCCGTGGGTACGGGGCGCAGACCTGGCTCCTGGGCGATCCCGTCGCCGGGGACTGCAAGGACACGCCCGGCATCCCCGCGGACGCGATCGCGATGGAGGGTCACTGGGGCCAGATGGTCGCGATGGTCCCCTCCAAGGACGCGGTCGTCACCCGCATGGGCTGGACCGTCGCCGACGATGTCTACGACAACTGCCAGTTCCTCGCCGACGTGCTGGCGGAGCTTCCGTAGCCACTCGTTCGCCGCAGCCACTTGCGTATCTCACCCAACGGGATCGAGCCTTGGGGAGTTCCGCACCTCCGGATCGGTCCGGGCTGGGCCTCGGGTCAGCCGGCAGTTCGCGGTAAGGTCGGGGCACCCTGCACTGGTCATGCCCACTCCTGGAGGCGCCGTGGACCCGCTTACTTTCGACGTGGTGATCGAGATCCCCGCCGGGAGCCGGAACAAGTACGAGGTGGATCACCACTCCGGCAAGATCCGCCTGGACCGTCGCCTGTTCACCGCGACCCGCTACCCGCACGACTACGGGTTCATCGACGACACCCTCGGCATGGACGGCGACCCGTTGGACGCACTGGTCCTCCTCGACGAGCCCACCTTCCCGGGCTGCATCATCGAGTGCCGGGCGATCGGCATGTTCCGGATGAGCGACGAGGCCGGCGGCGACGACAAGGTGATCTGCGTGGTGGCCGGCGACCCGCGCATGGACCACATCCGCGACCTGCACCACATGCCCGAGTTCGACCGGCTGGAGATCCAGCACTTCTTCGAGGTCTACAAGGACCTCGAGCCGGGCAAGTCGGTGGAGGGCGCAACCTGGGAGGGGCGCGCCGGAGCCGAGGCGGAGATCAACGACTCGTTCGCCCGCTTCGTCCCCCCGGAGCACCACTGACGCTAGCCTGCCCCTGGGGGCGGCCATCCGGGTTCAAGCCGTTCACCCGTTCAGCCGAATGTGATTCATAGGGAAGAGCGCGACAGCGCCCTCCCATTCGGTTCTGGCGACGGGAGGGGTCCGTGCACGAGCAGCCGGACTACCTGGCGCGCATGTCGCGCTCCTCCCATGACGTGGTCGCCATCATGGAGTTGGGCGCACAGGCGGCTGCCGTGAGCACGTCGAGTGCGGCGGCGGTGCTGGTCCGCCAATCGGGACGGGTTCGCATCGGCGCCCTGCATGACGTCGACGCGACGCGCCGCGATGTCGTCGCGGCCGCACTGGAGGCCGTCACGCTGGACGGCCCCGACAGCCCCTTCGGCGCGGCGCTGGTCTCCGGGCAGAACTCGATCCTGGGCATCGACGGGCTGGCGTTCAGCGGTGCGCGCCCCGGCTGGGCCCAGGAGCTGGACCGACTGGGCATCGCGGCCCTGGGGATCACCCCCCTGATCGCCGGGGACCGCGCCCTGGGGCTGCTGGTCACCGCACGGCTGACCGGCGACGAGCGGATGAGCACCGAGGAGCTGGCCGACCAGGCGCAGGTCGCCTCGCACCTCACGACCTTCCTGGACACCGCCACGGCCCTCACGCAGATGCGCCAGTCCAGCCTGGTCGTGGACGCGATGCCCGATGCGATCATCGGCTTCTCCCGCGACCGGGAGGTCATCCTCTGGAATGCCGGCGCCGAGCGCATGTACAGCATCGCCGAGCGGGAGGCCCTCGGACGCAAGCTCGACGACCTGATCACCACGGAGTACGGGCCGGCCAGCCAGGGCAACGGCGGGCCCGCCATCAGCCTGATCAACAAGGGCAGCTGGACCGGCAGGGTCCGCCAGCGCACCATGCACGGGCGGGTCCTGCACGCGGACGTCTCGATCGCCTCAATCGTCGAGGACGGTCGGCTGCGCGGTGCCGTGTCCATCAACCGTGACGTGTCCAGCCTGATCGAGGCCGAGGCGGCCAAGGCCGAGAACGAGCGCCGGATGCAGGCCCTGCTCGACGCGTCCCGGGCGATGACGGCCGTGTTCGACCGAGAGGGCACCATCATCGCGGTGAACTCAGCGTGGACCGCTGAGGTCCGCCTCGGCGGGATCGGACCTGAGGAGATCGGCGTCGGTGCGGACTATGTGGCCGTGATGCGCCGAGCGGCGGGGGCCTCGGAGGACGCGGCCGCCGTCGTGGCTGGCGTCGAGGCAGTGCTCGGCGGACGGGTTCCCGCGTTCGACTGGGATTACGACGTCACCGACCAGGACGGCACCCCGCACGCGTTCATGGTGTCCATCGCGCCGATGCCCGGCGCCCAGGGCGGCGCCTTCGCCACGCACACCGACATCACGACCCGCAAGGTCATGGAGCGTCAGCTCGCCCACCAGGCCAGCCACGACCCCCTCACCGGCCTGCGCACCCGTCGCCGCGTCGAGCAGGAGCTCGAGCCCGCACTGGCCCGCTCGGTGGTGTCGGGACGACCCGTGGGGGCGGTGATCGTGGACCTCGACCGCTTCAAGGACGTCAACGACACCCTCGGCCATGAGGCCGGTGACCAGGTCCTCTGCCAGATGGCCGCGCGCCTGCGGGGGTTCGCCCCAGCGACGGTGATCGGGCGACTGGCCGGCGATGAGTTCGTGCTGATCGTGCCCGACGTGCGCGACCGGGCCGAGCTGGCGCGCCTGGCCGGCGACCTCGCCCGGGTCATCACCGCGCCACTGCCGCTCGGCGACCGCGAGCTGTTCTTCGGCGTCAACATCGGCACCGCGCTGTCCTCGGACACCGAGCCCGGCTCGGACGTCGCGGCGAACCTCCTGCGCGCTGCGGACACGGCCATGTACCGGGCCAAGGCCCGGGGCCGCAACAGCATCGTGGCCTACGACGAGGGCCTGCGCGCAGACGTGGGCCGACGGGTGGAGATCTCGTCCTGGCTGAACCACGCACTGGACCGGGGCGAGATCTCGGTGGCCTACCAGCCCCAGTTCCGCTGCCTGGACGGCCGTCAGGTCGGGGTGGAGGCGCTGATGCGCTGGCGGCACCCCGAAGCTGGGGACATCAGCCCGGCGGAGTTCATCGCCATCGCCGAGGAGTCCGGGACGATCCTCACGATCGGTGCCTGGGTCCTCACCCAGGCCTGCCAGCAGGCCGCTGCATGGGCTCCGATCAGCGGTCCCGACTTCTCCGTCGCCGTCAACCTCTCACCGCACCAGCTCATCGACCCCGGGCTGCTCGACATCGTGCGCAGTGCGCTCCTGCGCACGCGCCTGCCCGCGACGGCCCTGACCCTCGAGGTGACCGAGGGCGCCCTGATCGACGACCCCGAGGCGGCGACCGAGGCCCTGGCGAGGTTGCGGGCGCTGGGCGTGCGCATCTCCCTGGACGACTTCGGGACGGGGTACTCGTCGCTCGCGTACCTCGCGAAGTTCCCCGTCGACGAGCTCAAGGTCGACCGCGTGTTCGTCCGCGACATCGAGCGCGACCCGCGCACCCGCGCGCTGGCGGAGGGGATCGTCCGGATCGGGCACGCCCTGGGCATGCGCGTGCTGGCCGAGGGCGTGGAGACCCCGGGGCAGCTGCGGATCCTGACCGGTGCGGGGTGCGACTTCTACCAGGGCTTCATCGCCGCACCTGCGGAGAGCGTGCAGCAGGCCACGGACCGGTTGCGTGACCCGACGCTGGGCCGCGACATCCCCGCCGAGGCCGCCCTGGCCGCCGGCCGCACGATCAGCTGGAAGTAGCGCCCCGTCCACAGATCGCGCGGGTGGGCTGTTGCGGTGGGCCGGTGGTGCCTACGGTGTGCCCCATGGCTACCAGATTCGCGGGATTCCCCGCCGACGCATTCAGCTTCTACGCCGATCTCGAGCTGGACAACACCAAGGCGTTCTGGGCGGACAACAAGCACCGTTACGAGGCTGCTGTCGCCGGTCCGCTGGGTGAGTTGCTCGGCGAGCTCGAGGGCGAGTTCGGCGCCGGGCCGGATGTTCCGGCCCTATCGCGACGTCCGGTTCAGCGCCGACAAGAGCCCGTACAAGGAGCACCAGGGTGGCTACGTCGAGGTCGGCCCGGCCTGCGGGTACTACGTCCAGGTCAGCTCCGGCGGGCTCATGGTCGGGGCCGGCTGGTACGCGTCCACCGGGGAGCAGGTGGCGAAGTATCGGGCAGCGATCGAGGCCGGGCTCACCGTGAAGGCCCTGCGCAAGGAGCTCGCCGCGCTCACGCGGGCGGGGATGGAGGTGGGTGGTGACCAGGTCAAGACGCGTCCGCGCGGGGTCCCGGCCGATCACCCGGACCTCGACCTCCTCCGGCACCGCACAGTCCTGGTGTCGGGCACGTTCCCCTACGACGAGCCGTGGCTGGGAACGCGCACGGCCGGGACCAAGGTGCGCGCCGCCTGGCGCCGCACCCGACCCCTCGTGGAGTGGCTCGCCGACAACGTGACCGGTCGCGGGGAGGACTGAAGCCCAGCTGCGAACACCGGCCTCCGGGGCGAGCAGGTGGGACGCCGGGCGGTGGCCGTGCGTGCGGTCTCACCCGCGGACCCCCTGGAGCGCCCGCCGCCTGCCGGGGCGACTCTGGGTCAGCGGGGCTCGAACCCCTCAGGCAGGTCCTCGGCGTGCAGGACCACCAGCTGCTGCGTGGCCCGAGTCAGCGCGACATACAGGTCGTGGCCCCCACGGGCCGACTCCGCCATGATCCCGCCCGGCTCCACGACCACGACCTGGTCGAACTCGAGTCCCTTGGCCTCGGCGACCGTCAGCACGCTCACGCGGGTGTCGAGGGCGGAGTGCCCGACTCCCAGGATCCCCGGGGCGAACTGGTCGGACATCCACCTGGCCATCGGGTCACGAAGGGCGAGCGGCACGATCACGGCGGTCCGGCCCTCGTCACCGATCCAGCCGGCAACCTCGGCCCCCACCGCCGTTCCGAGGTCGGCCGCAGGGACCCGGGTGATGCGCGGAGGCGTCCCCTCGCGGATCGACGACGGTTCGGTGACCGCACTCCCCGACGCCCTCAGCACGCGGGTGGCGAGCTCCATCATCGGGGCGGGGGTCCGGTAGTTGACCGTCAGCTGCTCCACCGACCAGCGCCCCGGGGCCACCCGATCGAAGGCGTCCGCCCAGGTCCGTGGCGCCGCGGTGGAGCCGGCCTGGGCGAGGTCCCCGACGACGGTCATGGACCGGCTGGGGCAACGCCGCAGCAGCAGTCGCCACTGCATCGGTGCGAGCTCCTGGGCCTCGTCGACCACGACATGGCCGAACACCCACGTGCGGTCGGCCAACGCTGCATCCACCACGGTGCGCCGGACCCGACGCGATCCGGAGTACCGGTCGATCAGGGCACCAGCCGTGAGACCGCCGACGCCGGTCATCTCCAGCACCCCGCGTGCGTAGTCCTCCTCGAGGGCACGTTCGGAGGCGGCGACGGCCGCCGCCCGGCGCGCGGGCTCGTCATCCTCGCCGAGCAGCTCGGACGCCTCGTCGAGGAGGGGGACGTCACTCACCGTCCAGGGCGCTCCGGCCGGGCGCGCGAGCATCTGGCGCTCCCTGGCGGACAGTCGCGGCCCGGCTGCGGCCAACGCACGAGGGTTGGCCCACAGGTCGGCGATGACCTGCTCGGCCGTCAATGGCATCCAGCAGAGGTTGACCTCGCGGCGCACGTCCGGGCTCTCACGGAGGTCCGCGAGCAGGATCTCCCGGTTGGACTCCGGATCCACGCCGCGCGCCTCCGCCAGGACCAGCACCAGACGGTCCAGCAGCGAGGTGACGAACGTCAGGCGCGCCCGGTTGTGCGGCCTGCGTGAGGCGCGCGCGCGTTCACGGGCGGCCGCGACCACACTCGGCGCCATGGAGATCCGGGTCCCCTCGACGGTGAGCTGCTTGGCCACGTCCGGCACGCGCTGGCGGTTGCGGATCGCCGCGGCAACGACCTCAGCCATCCGGAGGTCGCCCTTGATGACCGCGACGGAGTCCGACACCTCGGGCTCGGCCTCGACGCCCGGGTACAGCTGGCCCGGTGTGGCCAGGACCGCGCTGGACTCCCCGAGCCCGGGCAGCACCTGGCTGATGTAGCGCAGGAACAGCGGGTTGGGTCCCACCACCAGCACCCCGCTGCGCGCGATCTGGTCGCGGTGCGTGTAGAGCAGATAGGCCGCCCGATGCAGGCCAACGACCGTCTTGCCGCACCCCGGTCCGCCCTCGACGACGAGGATCCCCGGCATCGGTGCTCGGATGATGCGGTCCTGCTCGGCCTGGATGGTGGCCACGATGTCGCCCATGCGGCCCGTCCGCCGGGCTGCCAGGGCCGCCATGAGCGCGCCGTTGCCCTCGTACGAGGAGTCCGCTCCGACGGCATCGAGGTCGAGCACGTCGTCCTCGACCCCGCTGACAGCACGGCCGTCGAGCAGGATGTGGCGACGTCGGGCCACCCCCATCGGCGTCGCCGTCGTCGCCCGGTAGAACGGCTCGGCAGCAGGTGCGCGCCAATCGGTCAGCAGCAGGTTCTGGCTCTCGTCGGCAAGGCTGAGGCGCCCGATGTACACCGGTGAGCCGCCAGCGGAGAAGTCGAGCCGGCCGAAGCAGAGCCTCCGCTCAGCGGAGACCAGGGCACCGACGCGCTCGGTGTAGACCCGGATCATCGCCTCCCGCTCGACCTGGGCCGCAGGCGTGCCCGCAGTCATGGCGCGCTTGGCTCGGCTGAGGTCCCGTGCGGCCCTGGTGGTGAGCTCATCGAGGCGGTCGTACATCGCCGCCACGACGGGCTGCTCGGCGCGCACCGCGCTCGAGGGCTCGTTCGGCGAGGGCATCGAATCATCCTAGTGAAGACCAGGGGGTGGCGCCCACGATGCCCCAAGCTGGTCCACGCCGTGAGGCCGCGGGTGCCGCATCGGCCCGACGCCTTCCCGGCCCAGCGGGGTAACGGCATTCGCGGGGGCGGATCGCGGGATCCATTCGGCCCAGGGCGCCGAATCGTGTGACAGAGTGCCACCATGCCCCGGACGCTCGTGGCCATCCCGGCGCTGAACGAGGCCGCCACGATCGGCGCCGTGATCGTCGACGTGCGCTCGCCTGTGCCTGGCGTCGACATCCTGGTCGTCGACGACGGCTCGAGCGACGGCACATCGGACGTTGCGACGATGGCGGGCGCTCAGGTGCTCCAGATGCCGTTCAACGTCGGCGTCGGCAGGTGCCATGCGCACGGCGTTCCTCTTCGCGCAGCGCAACGACTTCGACGCGTCGTCCAGGTTGATGCCGACGGCCAGCACATCGCTGCGCACGTCCCGGACGCTGCTCGGCCGCCCTCGGCCACGCGTCGGTGGCGGTCGGGGCCCGCTTCGCCGGCGGGTATGAGGCGCGCGGTCCACGCCGGTGGGCCATGCGACGACTCTCGCCCGCTCCCTGTCCCATGTCTGCGACGCCCCCCTCACTGACACGACGTCAGGCTTCCGGGCCTCTGACCGTGCCGCCATCGCCCTGTTCGCCCGGCACTACCCGGCCGAGTATCTCGGGGACACCGTCGAGTCCCTCGTCCTTGCAGCACGTGCCGGGCTGGTGGTCACGAGGTGCCAGTACGCGATGCGTCCCCGCCAGGAGGAGGGCGACCCAGCCAGTCCTCTGCCCAGTCGATGCTCTACCTTGGGCGCGCCCTGCTTGCGCTCTACGTGGCGCTGGCCAGGAAGCCGATACGCGGACCCGTTGCTCCGACGATGGCAAGGGTCACGTGAACCTCAACTGGCTGGGCCTGGCTCGCGGCAGCGCTGCTGCTCGTGTTCGTCCTCGAGCTCCTGCGACGTGGGATCCTCCGCGAGCGCTTCGCTGCGCTCTGGCTGGTGGTCGGCTCGATCCTGGCCCTCGTCGCGCTGTTCCCCGGAATCCTTCGCGGCGCGGCTGACGCCCTCGGCTTCGAGCTCGCCGTCGAACCTGCTGTTCTTCGCCGCCATCGTCTTCCTGCTCCTCGTCTGCGTCCAGCTCAGCTACGAGGTCTCCCGACTCGAGGCGCGAACGCGGCGCCTCGCCGAGGACCTGGCCCTGCTGACCGCCGAGATCCAGCGCATGCCGACGTCGCGTACCAGGCGAGCCCGATCGGGTCGAGGGATGGAGGAGGACCTGACAATGACGATCCGGCTGACGCCCCGGAGCCGTTCCGAGCGACAGGTCCGCGCAGGACCAGGACTGCGATCCGCCAGCATGACCCTCAGGACCCGAGCCGAGCAGTTGACGCTGCCGAACCTGCCGTGGGCCATCACGGAGCCCAGCGACGACCGGAGCCTGCCGCCGTGGTTCCAGCGCGCGGTGATCCTCGTCCTGATCCTCGTCGCGGCCTCCAAGATCGTGATCTGGGGCTTCGGCCAGCTGACCTCGTTCTGGTACACCCTGTTCTTCTCGTTCTTCATCGGCCTGGCCATGGAACCCCTGGTGAACTACCTGCAGAAGCGGGGCATCCGCCGCGGGGTGGGGACGTTCATGGTGATGGGCGGGTTGATCGTCGCCGCCGTGACCTTCTTCGCGGTCTTCGGCGCGCTGCTGGCTGACCAGCTGGCACAGCTCATCAGCAGCCTGCCGGACGTGCTCGCGACGGTCCTCGAATGGGCGAACACCAAGTTCGGCACCAAGCTGGATCCCAACGAGATCCTCAACAACTTCGGCCTCGGCGCCAAGGACATCGCCAACATCGCCCAGAGCCTGGGCGTGGGCCTGCTCGGCGTCCTCGGCACCGCGGTCAACTGGGTCTTCTCGCTGTTCACGATCATGCTCTTCTCGTTCTACTTCGCCGCCGACGGCCCGCACTTCCGCCGGACGGTCGCCTCGTGGTTGCCGCCCCACCGGCAGCGGACCTTCCTCACCGTGGTCGACATCTCCACGCAGAAGGCCGGCGGCTACGTGATCTCCCGCGGCCTGCTGGCCATGATCAGCGCGGTCTTCCACGGGATCGCGTTCTACCTGCTCGACCTGCCGTACTGGCTTCCCATGGCCCTGTGGGTCGGCCTGGTCTCGCAGTTCATCCCCACGATCGGCACCTACCTGGCCGGCGCGCTGCCGGTGATCATCGCCCTGGTGGAGGGCGAGCCCGTCAAGGCGCTGATCGTGCTCATCGTCGTGGTCGCCTACCAGCAGGTCGAGAACTACCTGGTCGCCCCCCGGATCACCCGCACCACCCTGGAGATCCACCCCGCGGTCGCCTTCGGCTCGGTGATCGCCGGCGCAGCGCTGTTCGGTGTCACGGGGGCCCTGCTGGCGATCCCGGTCGTCGCCACCGTGCAGTCGGTGATCTCCGTCTACGGCCGCCGCTACGAGCTGGTGGAGGAGTTCGGTGGCGTCCCCGGGGAGAGCGACCGCGATCGCGTCGCCGCCGCGATGCGCGCCGCGGATCCGCGGTACTCCGGCTCCCGCGCGGTTCCCCGGCCGCCCATCCCGCCGGGTGAGGGTTGATCCCTGCCGGGGTGGTTCGGACAGGTCGGCGTGCCTGACGCCGACCCTGGCCCCGCGGCGGTGCGGGCGTCACTGACCGGGTCGCCCGAGGTGATCGCTCCCCACCTGCTCGGGGCCGAGCTGATCAGCGACCTGGACGGTCGGGTCGCCGTGCGGATCACCGAGGTGGAGGCCTACGCGGGCGTGGGGCAGGATCCCGGATCCCACGCGCACCGGCGCCGGACCCAGCGGAACGCGGCGATGTTCGGACCTCCCGGGCACGCCTACGTCTACTTCACCTACGGCATGTACTGGTGCCTGAACGTGGTGGTGCACCCTCCGGGAGTCGCGGGGGCGGTGCTGATCCGTGCCGGGGAGGTGGTGGACGGGTTGGACGTCGCCCGGACCCGTCGACCCGCGGCCCGCTCCGACCGGGATCTCGCCCGGGGTCCGGCGAGGCTCGCCGCCGCGCTCGGGGTCACCGGCGACCAGGACGGCGTCGACCTGCTCGATCCCAGGAGTCAACTCCGGTTGATCCTGCCCAGTTCTGCGGCTGAGCCGTCCGCCATCACGTCGGGACCACGCACCGGCGTGGCGGGCGCTGGGGCGCTCACTCCCTGGCGGTTCTGGCTGGTGGGTGATCCGACGGTGAGCCCGCACCGGCCGGCCACGAGGCGAACAGGCAGTGCCTCAGGCCCCCTGCATGAGGATGGGCACGGCGTTCACTGAGATCTTCTGTCCGGGGACCACTCCGAGGACCTGCCCGGCGAGGTTCTGGAAGGTGCCGACCCCGGCCGGGATCTTGTAGCTGCGCGTCTTGCTGGTCGCGTAGACGATGGTCGTCCGCGCGCCGTCCGGGCCTTGGAGCTTGCACGAACGCACGGACTTCTTGACCTTGCAGCCCATCCACGCTCTTGCCGATCATCCAGTCCTGGACCGTGTGGAACGCCACACCGGACTCGGTCTGGGCTCCGGAGGCCGGGTCGATCATGTCGATGCCCGAACAGGTGGTAGTCCCAGCCGTACCAGAAGACGCGCGGGACACCCAGTGCGCATGGCGTCGATGTAGGTGCGGGCGACCATCCCCGCTGCGACGTCACCGCTGTAGGTGATCTGCTTGAAGCCGCTGAACATCCCACGCCGGTCGCCGTAGTTGACCTCGGTGTCCCAGATCGGGCCCTTGAAGCCGTACTTCCGGTAGAAGGCACGCGCCTTGGTGATGGTCTTCTCGCGCTTGGCCAGGTAGTCCGGCGTCTTCGAGTACGGGTGGATGTTCACGGCGTCGATCGGCCAGCGGGCCTTCTTCAGGCGTTGCGCGTACTCCTTCCAGAACTTCGGGCGGCGGGTGAACACGCCGTACGTGCTGCTGGAGCTGAGCACCTTCGCGCCCGGGTCGACCGACTTGATCGCGCGTGCGCCCTTGACTCGTCAGGTCGGCAAGCTGCTTGGCGGTGCCGCCGAAGAAGACCTTGAGCGAGCCCTCGTTCCAGATCTCGTACGAGGTGATCCGCCCCCGGTAGCGATCAGCCATGGCCGGCCGCGAAGTCCGTGAAGTAGGCCATGTTCGCCGGCGGAGACGAGGAGCCCGGTCCGTAGAAGCCCTTCATGGTCGGCTTGGCGGCGGCCCACTGCGGGGTGACGCCGAACACGTACTGGACCTCCAGCGCACCGGCGTTCCGGGCGTTGTCGACGGCCCGGTCCAGGGACTCCCATTCGTAGACGCCCGGGCTGGGGTTCAGACGCGCCCACGTGACCCCGGAATCCCAGAGTCGAACAGCCCCTACACGGAAATTCGGCTCGGTATTGCTAATCGCCGTGATAATGCACCCCAAACAATTCCATAGGGACGATCGGCTTTGCCTTCGCTTGGGCCGCTCCTAAGGGAACAGTCGTGCTCACGAGCAGCACGGAGAGCACCCCAACAATTCCACGAACAATTGCTCGCCCCACCCCTGGATTCATGAGGTCATCGAATCACTAGTTCCGCCCGCGGTCAAATGCACGGCTATTTCGGCCCAACCGGCGCGCCGCCTGCCCGAGCCGGATCCGAAGCCCCCGTCCGGGCACCAGCATCGCGCGACCGGTCGTCGAGGGAGCCAGCACCCATCGGCCCGCCACTCCCAGGGCCAGGACCCGGCCAGGAGCGAGGTTCACGGGCCCCACCATCCGCAGGGATCGCCCCACGGCGAGCCAGACCACGGCGGGTGTCGGCCCGGTGCGGCGCAGCTCGGCAAGGGCAGCGGCGTCCCACTCGATCACACCGCCAACCACGCCCGGGGTACGCGCCGAGCCGGCGGCAGGTGGGGCGACGTGGAGCCGGCCGACACGGACGGCACGGTCCCCCGCCCCGGCTGCGACCGCGAGCACCGAGTCGTCGGTCAGGTCGAGCCCCGGCAGCAGGTCCAGCGCGACCTCAGTCGTCGCCCCCTGCGCTCGCGACACGTGCGCAGCGGCAATGGGGACCTCCGAGAGCACCGTCACGTCCTCACCGACTGCAGCACGCACGCTCGTCACCCGCCCAGTCACTGCAACGACATCCCGGTCGGGCAACCGGCGCACGGCAGCCCCCTCCTCGTCCCAGCCGATGATGACCGGGCCGGCCTGCGTGGGAGCGACGGTCACGGGCAGTCCCGGCCCGAGCGCGGGCACGATCTCGGAACCCGCGGTGCGCGCGACGAGGGGAGCGCCGGCCGGCCAGCGTGCCACGGACGACCAGGGCAGCTCGGCGCGCACATCCCTGGCGATCGGGGGAGTCAGTTCGGACGGCGTGCGTTGTTGGGCCACCACGCCCTCGGGGACCTCGACCGGGACCGCGACTCCCCCCTCGATCCCCACATGCGACACGAGGCCGGCCTCCGACGCCCCCACGGCAACGCCCGCCACCTCCAGGCCACCACGGCGCACACGCAGGTCCTCGACCACGAACGTGGCTGCAGGGAGGTCGATCCGCGAGGCCACGCCTGAGGCGAGGTCCAGCCATTGGGCGGCCACAACCTCCGGGCGCAGGCGCTTGGCGGCCGCTGGGGCTGCCCGCGACATCTCACCCCAGGCGACGCGATCGGCCAGCACCTCGACGAGGGCCTCGGCGAGCTGCTCCATCGATCCGTCCGGGACGACCCGGCCGTTCACCCCATCCTCGACCAGTTCGGCCGGCCCGTAGTCGACGTCGTAGGTCACCACGGGCGTTCCTGCCGCGAGGCTCTCGGCGACGGCGAGGCCGAAGCCCTCCCGGCGAGAGGTCATCAGCGAGACCGACGCCGCCGCCAGCACCCCGATCGGGTCCTCGGTGAAGCCCGGGAACGCCACGATCTCCTCCAGCCCCAACTCGCGGCGCAGCTCGAGGAGGTGCTCCAGCTCAGGCCCGCGGCCGTAGACGTCCAGCCGCAGCCCGGGCAGGGTCCGTGCGGCGATCGCGACGGCGCGCATCGCGTGGTCCACGCGCTTGACGGAGTCGAGCCGCCCGAGCTGGACCACCCTCAGGGGGTCGCGATCCGCGACCAGGCCAGGGGGGACCGGGTCGATCATGTTGGGGATCACGTGCACCTCGAGACCGGGCACGTCCTGGCCCAGGTCGGCGGCCTGACGATCGGTGAGGGCGACGACTGCCTCAGCGGCCGGCGCGAAGGGCAGGAGGCGACCGGAGAGCCGGGGCTGCCCGACGGGCCCGGCGTAGCGGGACCGGATCTGGCGCGCCCGTCGGCTCCGGGTGGCTTCCTCCCCCGTCGGCGCTCCCGAGACGCCACCCTTGCGGTGGGCCAGGTGGACGGTCATGACGCGCCCGACATAGGGGTTGCGCATCATGGCCACCGGCGCGTAGGTGACCGGTGAATCGGCGAAGACCACGACCCCGGGAAGCCGACCGACCAGCCAGTCCAACCAGTCGGCGACACGGTCATCGCGGGTGAACGTGTCATCGGTCCGCCGTCTCCACGACGGCCGGAACCGCTTGTCCCGCCGCTGGTAGTGGTGCACGGAGGTCGCGAGTGGCAGCCACCCCCGCTCCCGCCACGCCTGCAGGGTCTCGTCGATCTCCGGCTGCGGATGGATGGTGGCGATGTGGGTGTCCCAGCCGGCCTCATGGAACACCGAGAGCCGGCGCAGCCATGCGCGCGTCAGGCCACCCTTCTGCTCGCGCAGGTTGCTGAAGACGAACAGCGCGACCGGGTGCCCGGTGAGGTCGGGACGAAGGTCGGGCACACAGCAGAGGATATCGGGCGCCATGACACCGCAGCCGCAGCCGCCTTCCGTCTGGGTCCGGCTCACCGCGCGGACGACGTACGCCCCGGGGACCGTTACCAATCCGTTATGAACTTGTGCAGAGTTTCTGCATCCGGGCGCCCTGCCCTGAGCGAATACGTCCATGAGAGCCGCAGATCGTGGCTCGGGACAACACCCCAGGAGACACCATGAACATGAAGCTCGCAGCCGCCGGTGGCATCGCTGCCCTGCTGTTCCTGTCCGGCTGCTCCAGCAGCACCGATGACGCAGCCGACGCTCCCACGAGCGCTGCCGCCAGCGCCGTCGAGAGCGAGATGGCCTCCGAGGCCCCCGCCATGGACGAGCCCGGCACCATCGTCGACGTCGCCGCGTCCAACCCCGACTTCGAGACCCTGGTCGCCGCGGTCACCGCCGCAGGCCTCGCCGAGACCCTGTCCGGGGAGGGCCCGTTCACGGTCTTCGCCCCCACCGATGAGGCGTTCGAGGCCCTGCCCGAGGGCGTGCTCGACGCCCTGCTGCTCCCGGAGAACAAGGACGCCCTGACCTCGATCCTGACCTACCACGTGGTCTCCGGTGAGGTCATGGCAGCCGACGTCACCGCCGGCGACGTCCCGACGGTCGAGGGCTCGACGATCGCGATCACCACAGATGACGGCGTCAAGGTCAACGAGGCCACCGTCACCGCGACCGACGTCGACGCCTCCAACGGCGTGATCCACGTCATCGACAGCGTGCTGGTTCCCCCGACCGTCGACGTGGCAGCGCTCACCTCCTGAGACCTGGGGGCGTACGCCCAGCCCCCGGTCCACACCACAGCTGAGGACCCGTCGGACACCCGTCCGGCGGGTCCTCAGCTCGTGTCCAGGGGGCCCGAACCCGGGCCCCACCCGGGAGGAGCCAGCCTCAGTGCTCGCCCTCCCGCTGGCGAGGCTTCTCCCCGGCCGCTGCGGCCAGCTCGAGGTCCCCGGCGTGGTCGGGGACGAACGTCTGGGTGTCGCGGGGCGGGCGCTGGTACCCGGTTGTCGCCGGTCGATGGGGCAGCTCGAGGCGGGCCCGCTCGACGTGCGTGTACGGGATCGTGCTGAGCAGGTGGTGGATGGCGTTCACCCGCGCCCGGCGCTTGTCGTCGGACTCCACCACGTTCCAGGGTGCGTTCTGGGTGTCGGTGTGGACGAACATGTCGTCCTTGGCACGCGAGTAGTCCTCCCAGCGGGTGATGGACTCCAGATCCATCGGCGAGAGCTTCCAGCGCCGCATCGGGTCGTCCAGGCGCGAGCGGAACCGGGCCTCCTGCTCCTCGTCGGACACGCTGAACCAGTACTTGCGCAGGATGATCCCGTCCTCGACGAGCATCCGCTCGAAGATCGGAGCCTGGTGCAGGAAGCGCCGGTACTGGTCCGGGCTGCAGAACCCCATCACCCGTTCCACGCCCGCCCGGTTGTACCAGGAGCGGTCGAACAGCGCGATCTCGCCGGCGGCGGGCAGGTGGGGGACGTAGCGCTGGAAGTACCACTGGGACAGCTCGCGCTCGGTGGGGGCGGGCAGGGCCACGATGCGCGCGACGCGCGGGTTGAGGTACTGGGAGATCCGCTGGATCGTGCCGCCCTTGCCGGCTGCGTCGCGGCCCTCGAAGATGACCACGAGCCGGGCACCGGTCGTGCGGACCCATTCCTGCATCTCCACCAGCTCGGCCTGGAGGCGGAAGAGCTCCAGCTCGTAGAGCGCCTTGTTCATCCGCTTGACCTTGCGGCGGGCTGCGGGCTCCTCGGCCTCGTGCGGCCTGGGCAGGGGAGCGCCCTCCTCCAACAGGTGCTCCACCTGCTCGTCGGACAGGGCCTCGATGTGCTCCTTGTGCGCCTTCTTGCTCATGGGTCTCAGAGTAGCCACCGGGGCCCACCGAGGGCGGGACGGCCGACCGGGATCGGCGGGCCTCTCCCTACCTGCTGAGCGTGACCGCGACGGAGGTCACCTCGTCGAGCCCCATCCCCGAGGGGACGCGCACACGGTAGGTGCCGCGGGGCAGGTCCACGGTGCGGGTCTCTCGCGCGCCCCGGGTGCGGTAC
The DNA here is from genome assembly GCA_963700395.1 of uncultured Actinomycetes bacterium. Lineage (GTDB taxonomy): Bacteria > Actinomycetota > Actinomycetes > S36-B12 > CAIYMF01 > Prado023. Next base: position 356,087 of record CAVOXI010000003.1, read on the forward strand.
GTCGCCCGCAGGCTGCGCCACGAGCCGTCAGCGCGCTGGCGCTGCACGTGGAACGTCCAGGCCCCTGCGCTGAGATCGGGATCGACGTCCACGCTCAGGGCCGAGCCCGACGCGGCCACCCCGACGGTGACGGCGGCGGAGGGGATCGGCAGCCCACCCGGGAGCTTCGCGGCAGCCCGCACCGCACGATCGACGCGGAGCAGGCCGGAGCCGAACGCATCGTCGCGGCCCTGGGCGCCGAGGTCGCGTGCAGTCGTCAGGAGGAGCTCCTCGACCTGTTCCCGGCTCAGGGAGGGGTTCGCGGCCCGCACCAGGGCCGCCCCGGCGGTCACGAAGGCGGCCGCGATGGAGGTCCCGTCCTCACGGCCCCAGCCGCCTCCCACCTCGGTGGTGACGACACGCTCGCCGGGAGCCACCAGGTCGATGAACGCCCCGCGACTGGCGAATCCGGAGGCCTTGAGGCTGCGACCGACGCTGGAGACCCCAAGGACCCCCGGGTAGGCAGCCGGGTAGACCGTGGGGCTGCCCAGCTGGCGACGGTTGCCCGCTGCGGCGACCACCGTGACCCCCTGCTCCAGGGCGTAGCGGACGGCGTCGGCCTGGGCCGGGCTCTCGGTCTGGCTGCTCAGCGACAGGTTGATCACCTGGGCGCCGGCGGCCACCGCGGCACGGATGCCTCGGGCGGTGCGGCTCTGGTCCCCCTCGCCGTCAGCGGCGAGGACCCGGATCGGCAGGATCCGGACCTCACTGGCCACCCCGGCGATGCCGGCCCCGTCCATCACCCCCGCGATGATCCCGGCGATCCGGGTGCCATGCCCGAAGGGGTCGCCGGTGAGGCCGTCCCCGACCAGGTCCGCCGCCGGGAGCAGCCTGCCCGCGAGATCGGGATGGTCCGGATCCACGCCGGAGTCGATGACCGCCACGGTGACGCCCAGCCCGCGGGTGATCCCCCACGCGCCCTGCGCCCCGACCGCTCCAAGCGCCCACTGCGACCGGCCCAGGGGTTCGCCGCGCACGGTCGCGAGGACCTTGAGGTGCAGGTGGGATGGGCCGGAGTCCGACGGCGGTCGGGATTCCGAGGAGGGCGACTGAGCCTCGAGCAGGGCCCCTCCGCGGGCGTCCGCTGCGGTCGCGGGTGGGGCCATCCCGACGAGCATCGCGAACATGGCGATGCCCGCACCGGTGGCCGCCCGAACCCTCACCCAAGGTTTGTAGCACGAAGTCGCCACAACGGATCACCCAGATGCGGTTAAGCCCCGACCCGTGAATGACTCGGCCATCCGGACGTGACGGGGCGGCGCCGTCCGATGGGTCGAGGCGCCGTTGCGCTCAGTCGGTCGAGCGCGCCGGGATGTGGATCTCGCGCTTGAGGATCTTGCCCGTCGGGCGTGAGCGGGAGGTCGGAGGTGACCCAGACGATCCGGGGGTACTTGTAGGCAGCCACCCGCTCCTTGACGAACTCGCGCAGCTCGGCCTCGGTGGCGCTCGCCCCGGGCTTGAGCGTCACAGCCGCGGCGATCTCCTCGCCGTACTCACGGTCCGGCACGCCCACCACGGCAGCGGTGGCCACGGCCGGGTGCTCGTAGAGCACCTCCTCGATCTCGCGGGGGTACACGTTGTAGCCCCCGCGGATGATCATGTCCTTGGCGCGGTCGACGATGTAGTAGTAGCCCTCGTCGTCGCGCTTGGCGAGGTCGCCGGTGCGGAACCAGCCGTCGTGCATCACCTCGGCGGTCGCCTCCGGCTTGCCGAGGTAGCCCTTCATGACGTTGTGGCCCTTGATGGCGATCTCGCCGATCTCGCCCTCGGGCACGTCGTTCCAGTCCGCGTCGATCAGCCGGAACTCCACGCCCGCGATCGGCGTGCCGATCGAGCCGGGCTTGCGCTCGCGGTCCGGGTGGTTGAACGAGGCGACCGGGCTGGTCTCGGACAGGCCGTACCCCTCGAGGATCATCGCGTCGAACGCCGCCTCGAAGCCGTGCAGGACCTCGACGGGCAGGGATGCGCCGCCCGAGGCGCAGACGCGCAGCGCGGAGAGGTCGTAGTCCGCCTTGTTGGGGTGCTGCAGCAGCGCCACGTACATCGTGGGCACCGCCAGCAGGATCGTGACCTTGTCGCGCTGCAGGACCTCCAGGGCCTTCGTCGGCTCGAAGCGCGGGATCAGGGTCAGGTTGGCGCCGACCGAGATGGCCGCGTTCATCCCGACCGTCTGACCGAACGAGTGGAACAGGGGCAGCCCGCCGAACACGACATCGCCGGGGCCGACATCCACGAGGCCGACGGAGATCTGGGCGTTGCGCGCCATGTTGACGTGCGTGAGCTCGGCGCCCTTGGGCGTGCCCGTGGTGCCCGAGGTGTAGAGCACGACCGCGGTGTCCTGGTCGTCGCGCTCGACGAGGGCGACCGGCTCATGGGCCATGACCTGCCCCAGGAACTCCGCCGGCACGACGCTGAAGAACTCCACGCCCGCCTCAGCGGCACCCTTGCCGGCCTCCTCGGCGACGCCGTCCCAGGCGAACAGGGCTCGCGCGTCGGAGTCGCGGAGCACGAAGGCGACCTCGCGGGACTTGTAGAGCGGGTTCATCGGCACGACCACGCCGCCTGCCCACAGGATGCCGTAGTAGACGATCGGCATGTGCGGGATGTTGGGCATCGACACCGCGACCCGGTCCCCGGGCTGGACGCCGATCTCCTGCAGCCAGCCGGCGACCCGTGCCGCTCCCTGGGCGAGCATGCCGTAGGGGACCACCGTGTCGTCCAGGGTGATCGCCGGGGCGGCGGGGGTCGATTCGGCGGTGCGCGCGAGGTTGCTGGCGAGGTTCATGTGGCGTCCTTCGGCGTAGGTGGGGGTGGGAGCCTGGGCTGGACTGGTGGCTGTGGGGAAGGCAACTGTAGGGGGGTTGGTGGGCCGGTCTCGCGGCGGGTGGCGGCGACCGCACGTGGGCGCTTCCAGGGCGCCCGGGTCTGAGCTGTCGCGCGCGCTCTCGCAGGCAGCGACGCACTCACGCGGGCAGAGCCTCGATCCCTGCTTCGAGCTCGTCGGCGAGCGTGCGGCCGAACGTGTCGGTCAGGTTCTCGGCGTCCAGGTGGGTGATGAGCCCGTCGATCACGGTGCTGCAGTCAGAGGCGTGACCGCAGACCTGGGTCCTGAGGTCGATGACCCTCGTGCTGGTGGCCCTCGCGGCCGCCAGCTGGGCGGCGTCGTCCGGCACCGTCCCGGCCAGCGGGTAGGTGCACCCCTGCGGCCCGTGGGCCTCGATGCAGTCGGGGACATCGAAACCTGGTGACTGGAGGTCGCGGATGAGGACGGTGCGCGCGCCCATGTCGGCGAACGATCGCAGGTCGTCCGCCAGTGCGTGCCCGAGCCAGTAGGAGGATGCGTCCGCAGCTGAGGGTTCGGCCGTTCTCCACGACGCGGTACTGGTCGGCCGCGGCCGCCACCAGGACGAGGACTGGTTCCTGCGAGCGGATCAGCCGCAGCGCGTTCGCGTGCCACCGCGCGCACTCGGTGTACTCGCGGTCGCGAATGGCGTCGTCGACGCGCTCGGCGCCGGGCGGGCAGCCCTCCTTGACCACGGGCAGCAGCCGCCAGTTGTGGCGCGTGGCCACCTCCTCCGCCGCGCCGAACCACTGCGCGGCGTGCGCATCCCCGTAGAGGACGACGGTGTCGCCGTCGAAGAACCCGAACGAGCAGTCCTCGGGGTCGGGGGCCCTGGTGTCGTCGCGGCGGGCGTAGCAGCCGTTGTCCTGGACCGCTGGGACGTCGGAGCGGGCCTGGGCTGGGGTCATCGAGGGTGGCGGCGATCCGGACGAGGTGGAGGAGGCGGAGGCGGTGGGGGAGGCGGTGGGCGCCGCCGTGGGGGTGCTCTCGCCGGCGCAGGCGGGAAGGGCCAGGATGAGGCCGGTCATGGCCACGACCGCACAGCGGGGTGCCAGCGCCCACGCGCGCGCGGACCGGCGATTGACCAAATCCGGACACCTCCCCTGGCGTGGGAGTCCGTGCACACACGCACTTCTCAGGATGCCCGCTGCGCGGACTCCCGGGCAAGCCGTGCGGGCACCGGAGGGTGACGCGGAGTGGGGTGGCTGTCCGTCCTTCTGCCCGCGCGGTGGGCATACTGGCCACGATGGCTACCCATGATCATCCGCTCTTCACGCGCCTGTACCAGGTGATCGCCGACCTGGGCGAGCACTCACCTCTGGGCTCGGCTCGCACCGAGGTCCTGGCCGGAGCGCATGGGCGTCTGCTGATCGTCGGACTCGGACTGGGCCACGACCTCGAGCACCTTCCGGAGGCCGTCACGTCGGTGGTCGCGGTGGAGCCCAGCGACTCGATGCGGGCGGCGTCCCTGCCGCGGGTCGAGGCAGCCCGGGCGCGGGGCGTCGATGTCGAGCTCGTCGATGCGGTCGGTGAGGCGCTGCCGCTGCCCGACGACTCGGTGGACTGCGTCCTGTTCGCCTACGTGCTGTGCTCGGTGGACTCGGTGGACGACGTCCTGGCCGAGGCCCGCCGGGTGCTGCACCCGGGCGGGTCCGTGTGCGTGCTGGAGCACGTGCGCGCAGAGTCGGGGACGTGGACCGAGCGGATGCAGCGCGTCGTGTCGGTCGGCGGGCTGTGGCCACGGTTGGCCGGTGGGTGCCGGTGCACGCAGGACACCCGGGGGGCGCTGGCGGGCGCCGGGTTCCACGTGGAGGGCCTGAGTGAGCGGACGCTGGTGAACGCCCCGGTGGTCAACTGGACGTTGATG
>CAVOXI010000004.1:0-261847 GCA_963700395.1 uncultured Actinomycetes bacterium
TTTTATGTCCTCTACTTGTTCGTTGGTCTTGCTGGCAGATCCCGCTGTGGGTCGAGGCCCACGCGCCCGGTGTCTACGACCACTTCCTGCGCCAGTACGGCGAGAACTGCTTCGACACCGTCCTCTACTGCCTTCCGAAGGATCCTGCATGACCTCCGCCGAACCCGGACACGGCGACAGCCTGCCATCGACCCGTCGCAGACGATCGAAGTCGTCATCCCGGCGTACAACGAGGCCCTCTGCGTCGAGGAGCTGGCGCGTCGGCTCAGCGCCATGTTCGACTCGGAGCCGGCCTACGAGTGGTCGGCGATCATCGTCGAGAACGGCTCGATCCGACGAGACCTGGGCGAAGCTGCAGCGGGATCTCGCGCGCGCTGATCCTAGGTTCAAGGTCGTCCGGCTGGCCCGCAACTTCCACATGGACGGCGGCCTGACCGCCGGGCTGGACTACGCCACCGCCGACGCCGTCGTCTTCATGACCGCCGACCTGCAGGACCCGCCCGAGGCGATCCCCCGAGTTCGTGCGCAAGTGGGAGGCCGGCTACGACAACGTCTACGGCCTGGTCACCGAGCGTCAGGGAACCGGACTCCGTCCGCCGGATGAACAGCCAGATGTTCTACTGGCTGGCAAACCACATGTCCGACGGCCGTCTGACCCGGAACGCCAGTGACTTCCGCCTCATGGACCGCCGCCTGTACGAGACCCTGCGCGACATGGACGAGCGCAACCGGTTCATGCGCGGGCTCGTCGCCTGGGCGGGCTTCGAGTCGGTCGGCCGTCCCGGTCGCCGGCCCCCGCGGTTCGCCGGCGAGTCCAAGGCCTACACCTGGCCGGTGATCGGCCTGGCCATCCGCGGCATCTTCGCCCACTCGTACAAGCCCCTGCGGCTGATCAGCGGCGATCGGGTTCGTCGCGTCAGTCATCGCCGCTGTCTTCTGGTCTTCATCGTGCTGGCGAGCGTTCGCGCAGGGCGTGCCGTTCGCCGGATACGGCACGATCGTCACGCTCCTGCTGCTCATCTTCGGCCTGCTGGCCCTGATGCTCGGCGTCATCGCGGAGTACATCGGGCTGATCTACGAGGAGGTCAAGCGCCGGCCGAACTTCGTCGTCAAGGAGACGATCGGGCTGCCTGCGCCCGCCTCCTCGCGTGCTCACACCTGACGTTCGGCCTAGGGATGAGGTGCTCGACCTCACCCTGAGTGCCGTCGCGACGCGGGACCGAGTCTTGGTCACGGGTGCTTCCGGCTGGTTCGGACGAACCATGCTGGCGTTGTTGTGGCACGGAAGGGGCATTGGCTGGGTCCAAGGTCACATCCTGGCCACAGCCTCGGTATCCAGACCCATCGACGTTCTCGGGTGCGGTGCGGTGCGTGTGGTGGAGGCCAACGCCGAAGATGTTGCAGCATTCGCGCCAACCTTGATCGTCAATTGCGCCTTCCCCACCAGGAACCGAGTTGATGACTTGGGGATGTCCGACTACCTGTGGCTCGCCCGACGCCTCACTGAGGAACTCCTTGACTGGGCGGCGCTTCCCTCAGTCGACCGAGTTGTCACCCTGTCGAGCGGGGCCTCCGTCCCCTCGGACAAGTTCCCTCGCGACCTGGAGCGCAACCCCTACGGCGTCCTCAAGGCCGAGGAAGGGGAAGCCTTGCTGTCGTTGGCCCAGCGGCGGGGCATCTCCGCGCAGGTATGCCGGGTCTGGGCCGTCAGTGGTCCGCATGTCCAGCATCCCGCCAACTACGCCCTCTCCAACTTCATCCTTCAGGCCCGTGACAGCGGACAGATACTGGTGCGCTCGTCGGTCCCAGTCATTCGCACGTACGCCGGCGCAGATGACGTGCTGGCGCTCTCGTTGGCCTCACTCGAAGCCGGGTCGGGGTTGTTTGACACCGGCGGCGCGACAGTTGAGGTGGGCGAGGTGGCCCGTGAAGTTGCCACCCAGTTCGGCCAAGTTCGGGTCTCTCGAGAGAACTATGACCCGCAGGCTCAACCTGATGACTACCGGGCCACCAGCGCCGATTGGGAGCGACTGTGCAGAGAGCACGGCTTGACCCCAGCTGATCTGACGGAGCAGGTCCGAGCCACCATCGCAGGGGCGGCGGCCTGGACGACGTGACGCGATTCCCCGTGGCCGCCCTCGACAGCACCAAGTCCCGTTACCTGCTGGTCGGAGCCTGGAACACACTGTTCGGCGTAGCGCTGTTCGCACTGACGTTCTCGTGGTTGGGCGAGAGAGTGCCATACCCGTGGATCCTGTTGGCCTGCCAAGTGATCGCTGTACTGCAGGCGCACTGGTCTCAGCGGACCTTCGTCTGGCGTTCCCTTGGATCCTTCTGGCCGGAGCTGAGCCGGTTCTCCATCGTCTATGTGGCTTCCTACTTTGCGAATCTTGGGGCCTTGGCCCTTTGCGTGGAGTGGATCGGCTGGCCTGTCCTCCCCTCCCAGGTCGGAATCACCGGAGCGCTCGTCGTGGCAACGTACGCGGTGAACCGCAGATGGACATTCAACCGCCATCAGCCCCAAGGCTGATCAACGGCATTCGCGCTGACGCACATTGACCGGACGGCCTTGACTAGACCGCGCCCGGCCACGCATGGAGGTCACCGGATTCGGAGTATGACGTGAGACTCCACTCGCACGGCTGGCGGTACACCCCGCCGACGGCAAGGGTTCCCGGGCGAATCGTCAGGGGAACGCCTGCATCGTCTGCATCGAGGATGCTGCTCTCGGCCGTCACAGTCGACTTGAGCGTGTAGGTCCCGGGGGCCAAGAGACATTGACTCATCCTCAGCTCCACGTGACCGGACCCTGCGGCAATCGCCCACACCGCGTCGTCGCTCGAACCCAGTACAAGCACGGGTAGTCCCTCAGCATTGGTCGCCGCGACTGCGAATGTGACATCACTGACGGCCGTCGAGGCTACGTAGGACATGCGGACAGTGAGCGCGTCCCCCGTCGACACGAGCGGCGCCGGAGGTCCCATCGCTCCTCAGGAACTCGATACCGGTGACCCGGATCGCACCGGTACCCCGCCGGCGAGGCTCGGAGGCGGCCTCACTGTGACCCGGCCCGAGCCCGGTCGGCCTCCTTGGCATTCACCGAGTCGACGTAGGCCTTGGTGACCTGCCTGGACGGGCCGAGCATCTGCGGCACACCCCTGATCCAGCCAGAGCGCCTCGTCACAGAGGTCGTTGATCTGGCGCCAGCCCGTGCGAGACGACGATCAGGCTGGTCCCGCCGCGCCGGAGGTCGTACAGGTAGTCGTAGCACTTGCGCTGGAACTCCTCGTCGCCCACGGCGATGACCTCGTCGACGATCAGGATCTCCGGTCGCACCATCACGGCGACCGCGAAGCCCAAGCCGGACGTACATCCCGCTCGAGTAGTGCTTGAGCGGCGCATCGATGTGCTCGCCGATGTCGGCGAACTCGATGATCTGGTCCATGAACCGGTCGATCTCGCGATTGGTGAAGCCGAGGATCGTGGCGTTGAGCCGGATGTTCTCCCGACCCGTGAGCTCCGGATGGAACCCAGCCCCCACCTCGAGGAGTGCCGACACGCTGCCGTTCACCCTCACCGTGCCCGACGTCGGCCGGTAGATCCCGGTCAGGACCTTCAGCGCCGTCGACTTGCCCGACCCGTTGTGCCCGATGATCCCCAGCGAGGATCCCTTCGGCACCGAGAAGGTCGCGTCCTTGAGCGCCCAGAAGGTCTTGGGCGCCGGGGACTTCCCCCGGACGAGTCGCTCCTTGAGCGAGGTCCGTCGCTCGGTGGCCATCAGGAACTTCTTCGACAGCCCGACCGCCTCGATGGCGTTGTCGCGTCATATCGCCTCGCCCACGTCCCGACCCCACCTGCGGTAGACGAACGCCGCGAGCGACGACCAGCGCGAGCGTCCAGGCCCCGCAGTAGAGCACCGGACCCAAGCGGCGGCAGCCGCAACTCGTACAGCAGCAGCCGCGCGATCTCGACGAAGTCCGCCATCGGGTTGAGCGCGAGCAGCCGGCGCAGCGGGATCCCGTTCCAGTCCTCGGGGATCATCGTCACCGGGTACATGACCGGGGTGAGGAAGAACCACAGCTGCATGACGATCCCGACGATCTGGCCGGTGTCGCGGAAGTGGACGATCGCCACGGCCAGGCAGTACGACAGCGCGCTGGCGAACACCCACAGGACGACGAGCACGAACGGGAACAGCAGCCAGGTCCAGCCGACGTTCTGCAGGAGCAGCAGGACGAGCAGCATGACGCTGGTCTCGATCAGCTTCTCCACCGCGAGCGTGACCGCCGAGGACAGGACCGGCACGTAGGAGGGGATGAAGACCTTCTGCAGCATGGCGCCCATGCCGAGGATCGAGCCCATCCCGCCCATCGTGACCTGCGAGAAGGTGTTCCAGACCACGAGGCCGACGAAGAACCACGCGGCGAAGACCCCGTCGTTGCCGTTGCCCATCGGCGGGGCCTGGGCGCGGAAGATGACCGAGAAGACGGTGCTGTAGATGATGACCGTGGCGATCGGGACGATCAGCGTCCAGAGCAGGCCGAGGCTCGTGGCCGTGAACCGAGCCCGCAGGTCACGGATCGCGAAGGCCCAGATCAGCCGGGCACGCGCGCGCGGCGAGGTCTGGCGGGTCTGCTGCAGGTGGTCCACCTGCCGCAGTTCATCCGTGGCCAAACCGTGCCTCCTGTGAGCGTGCACCCGTGGTGGAGAGGATACCGTCCCGGCGGGATCCGACCCGGCGAATCGCCGTGCCCGAGGCAGCCGGCTCGCGCTCGGCGCCTCTACGCCCCGGTGCCCCCGCTGCCCGCATCCGGCTGGCACACCGTGCCCTCCGCCGGCATCGTCCCCGTCGAGGAAGTACGCGTCCACCGCCTGGTCGATGCAGCTCGACCCCGACGTGTACGCGGTGTGGCCGTCGCCGTCGTAGGTCAGCAGCGTGGCGTTGTCGAGCTCGCCGGCCACCTCCACGCCCCACTCGTACGGCGTGGCGGGGTCGTACTTGGTGGTCACCACGAGGATCGGCGCCGACCCCTCCGCGCGGAACACCGGCGGATCGCCGGCAGCCTCGGCCGTGCCCGCACCCATCGGCCACTGCCAGCACGGCAGGTTGCCCCACGCCATGTACGGGCCGAACACCGGAGCCTCCGCCGCCCACTTCTCGGCCAGCTCAGCGGCGTGGTCCACCCCGCCGACCGCCGGCCGGTCCAGGCACGACACCGCGTAGAACGCCTCGTTGCCGTTGTTGGCGAACGTGCCGTCCGAGTTGCGCTGGATCCGGTCGTCCATCATGTCCATCAGGACGCTGCCGTCGCCCTGGAAGGCCGCGTCCAGGCCGAACCGCAGGATGTCCCAGTCGTTCGGCGGGAAGTACAGGTAGCTCAGGATCGCGTAGGTGCCCAGCGCCTCCGTGAGCTGCCGGTCGCCGACGCCAGGGAAGGGGTTCTGGTCGAGGTCGGCCAGGAACTGCTGAATCCGCGCCACACCGCGCGTCCACGTCTCGGGGCAGCGGGCAGTCCTCCTGCGTGATGCAGTCGGCGACGAAGCGTCGCAGGACGACGTCGAAGGCCTTGGCCTGGCCGAGGGTGATCTCGTCGGAGTCCAGCGAGCTGGGGAGGACACCGTCAAGCACGACCTTGCCCACCTTGTCGGGGAACAGCTCCGCGTACTGGGCGCCCAGGTAGGTGCCGTAGCTCTTGCCCAGGTAGTTGAGCTTCTCGTCACCGAGCACAGCCCGGAGGATGTCCATGTCGCGCGCCGCGGACTCGGTGTCCATGTAGGGCGCCACGCCTGGTGACTTCGACTCGCATCCGACGCCGAACAGCTTGGAGGTCGCGGCGAGGTCGGCGACCTCCGCCGGGGTGTCCGGGGTGCCATCCGAGGCGAAGAGCGCATCGAGCTTGGAGTCATCGATGCAGTCCACGGGATCGGACCCGACCACTCCGCGAGGGTCGAATCCGACGACGTCGTAGGCGTCGGCTAGCTGGGGGGTGAGGACGGCGCGGGCAGCACGCGCATACTCGACGCCGGAGCCCCCGGGTCCGCCAGGGTTGAGGATCAGCGACCCCTTGGGATCTTTCGCCTTCACCCTGACCACGTCGAGTTCAAGCGTCCCAGCACTCGGGTTGTCATAGTCGGCGGGGACCTTGAGCTTCGTGCACTGGAAGTCCCCGTCACAGCCCTCCCAGCGCACCTTCTGCCCGTAGAACGACGCCAGGTCGTCGGCGGCGGATGGAGCAACGGAACCCGAGATGCTGTCACTGGGTGTCGGCTGTGGCTCGGCGTTGGAGGTGGTGCAGCCGACGAGGGCGATCAGGGCTGCAGCACCGACCATCAGCAACCGGGTGGGGCGTGCAACCACGTGAACCTCGTCTACTCCGGGAGCCCAGAATTCCGGGCGCAGGCATGTTCAGGGTACCTGCTGGATGTCAATGCGGTGTTCGGATCGTGTGGGACTACGACCCACCGAGGCGGGCCGCGTTGGCGGCGTGGAGCCCGTGGGCGAAGGCGTCCAGGGAGTCGATGGCCGGGGCCAACGCGTCTGGTACCCCGTCGCCGATGTCCGGGGCGGCCAACATCCGCGCGGCCGCGGCGATGAGCTCCTCGAGGGCGTCGGCGCCGGCTCGCATGCGTCCCGCGATCTCGGTGCCGGCAGCAACGGCGGCGTCAGCCGCCCGGGATCCGGGCATCTCCCACTCGATCCGGTCCAGGGACGCCAACCGCTCGACCTGACCACGGAGCAGCGGCTCCACGTCACTGACAGCGCGCCACAGCTCCTGTCCTGCCTGCGGGTACAGGCGACCCACGTTGGGGACCAGGTCGTACAGGTGCAGGAGGGCATTGGCGACGCGGTCGGCCTGGTCGGCGCCCCGAGCCCCCGAGCGCAGCCGGGCGGGTGGCAACGGCGGCAACTGTGGGACGGGCGGGTGCGCCTCAAGCGCCTTGGCCCGGCGACGGGCCCGCCAGCCCAGGACACCGGAACCAGCAGTGAGGCCACCGAGGAAGATCATGGCCCCCGGCGATGGCGCTGAGGCGACTGTGGACAGGCCCAGAACGGCCGCGCCCGTCCCTCCGGCCACCATCCCGGCCTTGGCGCCCGCGATGCGGCCCTGGTGCTGGCGCACTTGGCCCTCGTAGCGGACGAGGGCCGCCCGGTGGGCCTCGGCCATCTGGCGGTCACGGCTGGCGGGGGCTGAGCTGGACTTGGCGGCTTCACGTGCCTGGCGGACGAGGTCCATGCCGAGCTGCATCGCTCGCTCCAAGCCCTTGCCCGCATTCGGGTTCGGAGTGCGGCGGCTGGAGGACATGAGTCAAGGGTACGGCGGCGGACCATCGCGGAGCACGGTTGCAGCGGTCGACTCCTACGACCCCCTCGCCAACGTCACCATCAGCGCCTCCAGCGCCAGCAACGGAGCCACCGACGCCGCCACGGCCAACCGGGCGTGGTCCAGGGCGTCGAGACGGGCCATCGTGGCCGGCACGTCACTGTGCACCGCCATCCGCTCGAGGGTCGGCAGCATCTCGTCGTTGATCAGCTCGACCTGCGCTTGGGTCTGGAGCACCAGGACGTCGCGGTAGAGGCCGGTCAGGTCGAGCAGCGCCCGGTCGATCTGGTCCCGAACCGTCCGGGTCCGGCGGGACTTCTGCCGGGTTTCGAGGTCCTTGGTGGCCGCTGACGCCGTGCGCTTCACGCGGGCGGCCATCGCCCCGGTGGCGCCCTCGCCGTAGGCCCGGTTGAGCTGGGCGAGCTCCGCGGCATCGAGGGCGTCGGTGATCGACGCGGCATCCGCCGCCGCGGCGTCCAGGAGGTTCTGCGCGGCGATGAAGCAGGCCGTCAGGTCGCGCAGCGTGCCTGGGATCGCCAGAACCTCGCTGCGACGCAGGCGCACCTGCTCGTCGCCGGCCAGGGCGCGGGCCCGTCCGATGTGGCCCTGCGCCGCTCGGGCTGCGAACGAGGCCAACGCCGGATCGACGCCCTCTCGCCGGACCAGGGCCTCCGTGACCTCCCGGGTTGTGGGCGTGCGCAGCCGAACCTGCCGGGTCCGCGACACGATCGTGGGCAACACGTCCTCCGGTGTCGGCGCGCAGAGGATCCACACCGTCCGTGGGCTCGGCTCCTCGAGCGACTTCAGCAGGGCGTTGCCGGAGACGTCGTTGAGCCGGTCGGCGTCCTCGACGATCAGCACGTTCCAGCGACCCATGATCGGCGACATCGACGCCCGCCGGATCATCTCGAGGGACTCCTCGGCCGTGATCTGCAGCTTCTCCGGGGTGAACTGGTCCACGTCGGCGTGCCCGCGGCCGAGGACCTGGCGGCAGGTCTCGCAGGTGCCACACCCACCATCCGGGCACTGCAGCGCGGCAGCGAAGACCCGCGCGGCCGTGGAGCGGCCGGAGCCGGGCGGTCCGGTGAGCAACCACGCGTGGGTCATCGATGGTCCGGGCTCGCCGCGACGGATCCGGGCTGCGTCGGCTGAGGCGTGGGCGAGAGTGGCCACGAGGTCGGGCTGTCCGATGACCTCGTCCCAGAGTGCGCTGACCCCGGGACCGCGGATGTGCCGTCACGCGAGTGCTCCTTGCCGCTGCGGTACTCCGACCATCAGTGACCCTCCCGACTGCGAGGTCTGACCCGTCCAGGAGTCCGGGGCGGGGTGCGTCAAGCGGTCGAGGACGGCCGACAGCACCCCGCAGCCACCTCATCCTTGGGCGCAGCGGCCTCCACGACCAGGTACCGCTCCGGTGCCGCGCTCGCTCGCCGCAGGAACGCCTCCGCGGACCTCGGAGTGGAAGGACTCCGGCTCCGCCTCCATCCGGTTGGCGTCCCCCGCACGGCCGAGTCCGACCCCGGGGGCCACGTCGAGCAGGACCGTCAGGTCCGGGACGAGGTCCTCGGTCGCCCACAGGCTCAGGTCGGCGATCCGGTCCTCGCCGAGGCCCCGGGCAGCCCCCTGGTAGGCCACGGACGAGTCGAGGTACCGGTCGCTGATGACCACGGCGCCCGCGTTCCACCGCCGGGCGGATCAGGGCGGCGGCATGCTCGGCGCGGGCAGCTGCGAACAGCAGGGCCTCGGTCCGGGCGGCCATGCCGGCGCTGCCTGCCCCCAGGAGCACCTCGCGGATCGCCTCGCCGATGGTCGTGCCGCCGGGTTCGCGGGTGACCACGGCCTCGTAACCGCGCTCACGCAGGGCGTGCGGCGAGCATGCGGCACTGGGTGGACTTGCCCGCCCCATCGCCGCCCTCGAACGACCACGAACAGCCCGGGCATGGGGCGAACGATACCGAGGCCGTGCGACATCCTCGCCCAGCGTCACGACCACTACCTCCCGGAGACACGCGGGGGCATGGGCGAGGATGGGCCCATGCCACCGGGATCACCTCCACCGGAGGGCCCTGCGGACGAGGGTGAGCCCATCCCCGCCCAAGGGATCTCGGTCCAGGCGACGGCCATCGTGGGCGTCGGCCTGGCCATCTCCCAGGTCATCGCGATGCTGCAGATGCTCGTCGTCGCACGCATCCTGGGTCCGGAGCAGTACGGCGTCTTCGGGGCCATGGCAGTCGTCCTGCTGATCGGCAGCACCGTCATGGCTGCCACGCAGGTGACCATCGCGCGCCACGTCGCCTCGGGGCGCTCGCTGGGGCAGATCGGGGCGAGCTCGGTCCTGGCGGCTGGGTTGGCCACGTTCGCCCTGGCCGCGGCCGTGTCCCCGCTGCTGAGTCGCATCCTCAACCTCGACGACGTGGCTGGCCTGATGCTCGTGGCGGTGACGTTCGTCCCGTTCGCCGTCACGGGGGCGCAGCTCGGCCTGCTCCAGGGCTTCGAGAGGCACTCACGGCTCGGCGCCCTGTACGTGCTCGCGACCCTCACGCGCGTGATCGGCGCCATCGTCGGCGCTGCACTCGGGCAGACAGCCGACTCCGCGATGCTGGGGCTGGCAGTTGGGGCGACGCTCGGCGCCGTCGTGGGGCACTTCGTGCTGGTCGAGCGACTCGCGTGGCGCTCCGCGGACGGGACGAGGGGGTACCTCGTCGAGACTGCACACGCCGCGCATGCACTCATCGCCCTCTATGCGTTGACGAACCTCGACGTCCTCATCGCCCGCGCCCAACTACCGGCATTCGACGCCGGCCTCTACGCCGCCGGGGCGCTGATTGCCCGGGCCGTGTTCTTCTTCCCGCAGGCGATCCTGGTTGCGGCCTTCCCGAGGATCGTCGCGGGGGCGCGCAACGCCCAGCGCCAGGCAGTCGCCGCCGTGGCCGTCCTGGGCCTGTTGATCACGGCGTTCGTCGCCCTGTTCCCCACCCTCGTGGTGTCGATCATGGCCGGCGAGCAGTACCTGGACGTCGCGGACGAAGCATGGATCTTCGCCTTGGCGGGCGCGGGCTTCGGTGTGGTCCAAGTCCTGCTCTACGCCCGCATGGCGCATGACGACCGCAGGGCGACCATCGTCCTCTGGGCGGCTGTGGCGTCGCTGGTCGGGCTCGGCCTGACGCTGGGTACTTCGATCAGCGCTCTGGTGACGTGTGCCGCAGTCGTCGCCTGGACCACTGCCCTGATCGGGGTCGCGTGGGCGCGGCTGGATCCGGTCCAGGCCGAGGACGGCGACCTGCCGACGCCGCCGATGTAGGTGCTACTTCGCCGGCGCGGGCGCCCTCTTGGCCGTCGCCTTCTTCGCCGCCGCCCGCTTGGCGGGAGCCTTCTTCGCCGCCGCCTTCTTCGCCGTGCGCTTGACCGGCGGCCCAGCCGCCCTGTCGATCCGCCAGCAGCTCCACTGCCCGCTCCAACGTGATGCTCCCCGGCTCGTCGCCCTTGCGCAGCGACGCGTTGGTCTCCCCGTCGGTCACGTACGGCCCGAACCGGCCCTCGCGCAGGGTGATCGCCCCGCCGCTGGCCGGGTCCACGCCGATCTCGCGCAACGGTTCCGCGACCCGGCCCTGGCCGCGGCGCTGCTTGGGCGCGGCGTACAGCGCCAGCGCCTCGTCCAGCGTGACGGTGAACAGCTGGTCCTCGGTCGCCAGCGAGCGGTAGTCCGCCTTGCCGTCGACCGTCCGGGCGATGTACGGCCCGTACCGACCGTTCGCCGCCGTGATCTCGTGGCCCTCAGGGTCCGCGCCGACCACCCGCGGCAGCTTCATGATCCGCAGGGCGTCGTCGAGCGTGACGGTGTCCAGGGACATCCCACTGAGCAGCGAGCCCGTCCGCGGCTTGGCCGACTTCGGCGCGTCCTCGGGCAGCACCTCGGTCACGTAGGGCCCGTACCGGCCGGACCTGGCCACGATCTCCAGCCCCGACTCGGGATGCCGCCCCAGGACCCGGTCGCCGGAGGGAGCAGCCAGCAGCGCCTCAGCCATCGCCAGGTCGAGCTCGTCGGGGGCCACGTCCTCCCCGACGTTCCCCTTCTCCTCACCGCGCTCGACGTACGGCCCGTACTTGCCCACACGCAGCACGATCTCGCCGGGCGCACCGGTGACCGCCCCCTCGGACAGGCCGTTGGGCCCGATCGGGAACGAGGCCATCGCCCGGGCGTCGATGTCGCCCAGGCCCTTCACCAGCGGGTCCAGACCGGGGAAGTCGCGGGTGGAGTCGCCGTAGAAGAAGCCCTCGAGCACGCGGCTGCGGTCCGTGGTGGAGTTCGCGACGAGGTCGAGGATCTCCTCCAGGCGCGCAGTGAAGTTGTAGTCCACGAGTGCGGCGAAGTGCTGCTCCATCAGGCGCGTCACGCTGAACGCCAGGAACGTCGGGATCAGCGACGTGCCCTTCTTGCGCACGTATCCGCGGTCGACGATGGTGGCGATGATCGCCGCGTACGTCGAGGGCCGGCCGATGCCGCGCTCCTCCAGGTCCTTGACCAGCGAGGCCTCGGTGTAGCGCGCCGGCGGGGACGTGGTGTGGCCCTCGGCCCGCAGCTCGGTGCACCCCAGGGCGTCACCCTCGCGCATCGCCGGCAGCCTGCCGGTCCGCCGCCCGACCGCCACCCTCAGACCCGGACTCGTTGTCGCGGACCTCGTCGGTGCCCTCCTCGTAGGCCGCGAGGAAGCCGGCGAACAGCGTCACGGTGCCCGACGCGGAGAACTCGACGTCCCGGCCGTCGGACGTCCCGGCACCCAGCCGCACGGTGGTCGTGGCCAACCGCGCGTCGGCCATCTGGGAGGCGATCGTGCGCTTCCAGATCAGCTCGTACAGCGCGAACTCGTCGGCGCTCACACGACCAGCAAGCGCCGCGGGGCGGGCGAACGAGTCCCCCGCCGGACGGATCGCCTCGTGCGCCTCCTGGGCGTTCTTCACCTTGCGGTCGTACTTCCGGGGAGTCTCGGACACGTACGCCGGGCCGTAGATCTCGCTCGCCGCCTGCCGCGCCGCCCGCAGCGCGCCGGCCGACAGCGTCGTCGAGTCGGTGCGCATGTAGGTGATGTGGCCGTTCTCGTACAGCCCCTGGGCGGCACGCATCGTCCGCTGGGCGCCCCAGCGCATCTTGCGGGAGGCCTCCTGCTGCAGCGTCGAGGTCATGAACGGCGCCGACGGCCGACGCGTGGTCGGCTTCTCCGTGACCGAGCGGACCGACCAGGACGCGCCGTCGAGCGCGGCCACGAGCGCGATCGCCGCCGCCTCATCGAGGCGCAGGGCACCGGCCTTCGCCGCGGCCGGCTTCAGCTGCCCGTCATCGCCGAAGTCCCCACCACCTGCGACCCGTGCGCCGTCGATCGCGACCAGCTTCGCGGGGAACTCCCCGCCCTCGGCGACGAACGTGCCCGAAGCGTCCCAGTACCCGGCCGAGCGGAACGCGATCCGGGCCCGCTCCCGGTCGACCACCAGCCGCGTGGCCACCGACTGCACACGCCCCGCGGACAGCCCCGACAGCACCTTCTTCCACAGCACCGGGGAGACCTCGAAGCCGAACAGCCGGTCGACCAGTCGACGGGCCTCCTGGGCGTCGACCAGGTCCTGGTCGAGGTCGCGGGTGTTCGCCGCGGCCTCGTTGATGGCGTCGCGGGTGATCTCGTGGAACACCATCCGCCGGACCGGCACCTTCGGCTTGAGCACCTCGCGCAGGTGCCAGGCGATCGCCTCGCCCTCGCGGTCCTCGTCAGTGGCCAGCCACAGCTCGTCGGCCTTGGCCAGCGCCTTCTTCAGCTCGGCGACCTTGGCCCGCTTGCTCGCCGTGACCACGTAGTACGGCTTGAAGCCGTCCTCGACGTCGATCGCCAGGCGGGCCCACGGCTTGCCCTTGATCGACGCGGGGACCTCACCGGCGCTGTTGGGCAGGTCCCGGACATGCCCGACGGAGGCCTGGACGTCGTACCCGGAGCCCAAGTAGCCCTGGATCGTCTTGGCCTTGGCCGGCGACTCGACGATCACGAGGCGGCGGAGGGGGTCGGTCGTTGCAGCGGGCACGGGTCCTCATCTGGTTCTGCGATGCCGGATTCCCCGGCGGGCGCCGGTGGGAGGGTCCGACCGGCGTGGTCGATAACTGGGCGCCATTCCGACGGCCCTGGTGCGTCCGGGGCCGGTGGTCGACTTCACGTGATGCGTTCCATCATCGCAAACGCCGCCCGGAATCCAGTCATTCGGACCGCACTATGCCTACCCGGACCAGTTCACGCAAACCCGTCAGAGCGGGCCCAAGGATGTCGAGGGGGTCCAGGCCTTCGGCCTGCGCGACCTCATCGAGGCGCTCACCGATGGGCGTGTCGTCCGCCACGAGCAGGGCAGCGAGCAGCTCCGGGGAGACGGTGACAGCCGGTCGCCAGCCCCCGGGGCCCACCACTCCGGCCAGCCCCAGCCGGGGCGGGGCCTCGACCGGGGACACGCCCCCGAGGTGGGTCGTGGTGGTCACGGTGGCCCCCTCGACCATGCGGACGTGCGGATGCCAGGAGGCGGGGGGCGGTCAGCTGCTCGGCCGCGCGACAGCCCGCGAGGAACGCCAGGACCTCGTCGCCACGCGGCAGGCGCTCGATGTGCGCGAGGTCCTCGACGAGCACCCAGGGCTCGGCGCGGAGCGTTGGTGCCGCGCGATCGGGCGCCTCGGGCGCGGCCGGTTCCGTAGGCACGTCCACATCCGGCACGTCGGGTGAGGCGGGCGCGGCCGGTGCCGTGGGCACTTCGACCTCCGGCGCGACGAGGACGAACCAGCCGAACCCGACCTCCACGGCGCCCTCGTCGGCGAAGGCGTCGAGCCACTGGCCCATCGCGGCGTCGAACTCGGGACCCTCGGGCACCTGCGCATCGCGCAGCCACGTCGCCGCGTAGTCGGCCACGGATTGTGCGTCGCGCTCGACGATCCACGCGTCCACGCCAGTCCCCATCACCCAGTCGGCGACCCGCTCGCGCCAGTCCTCCCCCTCCACGTGCAGCCAGTTGCCCAGGACGGCGGCCATCCCGCCGGGGGCCAGGTGCGCGGCGGCGCCCCTGACGACCAGCCGCGACAGCTCGTCCCCGGGCAGCCCCGCGTCGCGGTAGGTGAAGCGATGCGACGGCGAGATCACGAACGGCGGGTTGGACACGATCAAGTCGAAGCGCTCGTCCGACACCGGCGCGAACAGCGATCCCGCCCGCAGGTCGAGCTGGTCCTCGGGGATCCCGGACAGGGCGGCCGTGAGCGCGGTCAGCCGCAGCGCTCGTGGGTTGGTGTCGGTGGCCACGACCCGACTCGCGTGCCGGGCGGCGTGCAGGACCTGCCCACCGGCCCCGCAGCCGAGGTCCATCACCCGCCCGACGTCGCGGCGGGGAGTGATCCGGGCGAGGGTCAGCGACGCCCCGCCGAGGCCGAGGACGTGATCGGGGGTCGCCGGGGCGCCGATGTCACTGACCACGAACCAGTCGGTGTCCGGCTCGCCGTACGGGTGGACGTCGACCAGCGGGATCAGGCGCTCGCCCTCGCGACGCATCATGCCCAGGGCTTCGAGGTCGGCGACGACGGGCGCCGGGAACGCGTCAGCAGGGACCGGGTCGGCGAGCAGGAACGCCGCGATGAGCCGGTCCAGCGTGCCGGGTTCGGAAGCGGCGAGGACCCGGCGGATCGGGACGGTCAGGTCCCTGCCCAGGGCGGCGAACGCCTCGGAGCCGACCAGCGCGAGCACCCCGTCGGTCGGTGAAGCCCGCGTCGAGCAGGAACGCCCGGACGCGCGCGGCGGCCTCATGCATGGAGTTCACGGCGTCGCGGCACGGGTCACGCGCCCTCGGGCTGGGCGGCGTCCAGGAGCCGATCGACGTCCTGGGATTCGATCACGGCCAGTCCCTGGGAGGCAGCCAGGACCCCGAGGTAGCGCTCGAGGGCGTGGGGCAGCGTCCCGTCCACAGCGCCCGTCTCCGGCCCGAACTCGTCGGCGGTCAGGCCGAGGTCGGCCAGCGGGAGCAGGACCTCCGGACGGGTCCAGAACATCGATCCGGCGGGGAACCAGAGCGCGTCGGGATCGAAGGCCCGCCCGCCCCTGCGGGCCAGGGACTCGACGCTCGGCCGGTTCGCTCCGAGGAACTCGCGACCCAGGACGTTGCGGGCGGGTGCCACCATCCCGATCCGGCGATCGGCGGTCATGAGCCCGAGGATCGCCTCGATCCGCGCCGGTCGACCCGACGAGCCCCTCGAGCAGCTCCCGCCGCCACGAGTCGCCGTTGCGCATGTGCGGGGACCGCTTGGTGTGCACCTTGAGGACGGCGTCGTGGCCGGGGACCCGGTCGAGCACCTGGAGCAGCGGCCACACGTCGCGACCCCTGTTGGGCACGACGCGCACGTCGGCTCCGGGGAACCTCGTCCGGATGGACTCCGCAAGATGGTCCGCACGACCCTCCACCAGCGTCGCGACGACGTCCACATCACCGGGGATCATCTGGATACCGGTGGCGAGCTCGTCCCACAGCTCGGGGTAGTAGACGTGCGCGATCACCAGCACGCGCTTCGGCGCCCGCCCCGGACGCGGCGGACGCGGCCCGACGCGGCGCGGACGCGACCAGCGCGCGGACGTACCGAGCGCGGCGTGGGCGCATCCGGATCAGCCGAAGCCGCGTCCGGACGCGGTGGCGTGCCGAGGAGGACAGCGAGCTCGAGACCTCTGGTGGCATCCCCCGAGCGTCCGGCACCCGCACCCGGGCGTGGCCGCCGGGGTTCCGCCCGCGGCCGACGCCACCGGGCTCGGCGCCGATCCGCCCGCACCGTTGGCTCCCGTGGTTCCGGCGGCCCCGCCCGGGATCTCCCCACGCGCCTCCAGCTCGTGCTGGGCGACTGCCTCGTCGTACTCCGCCTCGACCCGGTCGGCGATCCTGTCGATGAGGTCCTCGCCCTCGCCGCGGAAGCGTCCCGAGGCGATCAGCGACCCCACGATGATGACCAGCGCGCCTGCCGCTATCCCGAGGCGCAGCGTCGTCCGGCCGTCAAGGGTCATGGCCACGACCGCCGGGGCGATGAGCAGCGCCACGAGGTTCATCACCTTGAGCAGCGGGTTGATGGCCGGTCCGGCGGTGTCCTTGAACGGGTCGCCGACGGTGTCGCCGATGACCGTGGCCGCATGGGCGTCGGAGTACTTGCCGCCCATGTGGCCGTCCTCGACGAACTTCTTCGCGTTGTCCCAGGCACCGCCGGAGTTGGAGAGGAAGACAGCCATGAGCGTGCCGGTGGCGATCGTGCCCGCCAGGAACGTCCCCAGTGCGCCGACGCCGAGGCCGAACCCGACGGCGATCGGGGTGAGCACCGCCAGCAGCCCGGGGGTGCTCAGCTCACGCAGGGAGTCCCGCGTGACGATGTCGACGACCTTGCCGTACTCGGGCTTCTCTGTGCCCTCCATGATCCCCGGATGGTCGCGGAACTGCCGGCGGACCTCGTAGATCACGGCCCCGGCCGCACGCGACACGGCGTTGATGGCAAGCCCGGAGAACAGGAACACCACCGAGGCACCGATCAGCAGGCCGACCAGGTTGCGCGGGTTGGCCACGTCCAGGACCCCGATGTACTGGCCGAGCTGGGCCAGGTTGCCCATGGCGTCGGCCGTCGACTGCCCGGCAGCCACGGCCGCGCTCGCAACCGCCTCGCGGAACGCGCCGAACAACGCCGTGGCGGCCAGCACTGCGGTCGCGATCGCGATCCCCTTGGTGATGGCCTTGGTGGTGTTCCCCACGGCGTCGAGCTTGGTCAGGATCACCGCGCCCTCGCCGTGGACGTCCCCGGACATCTCCGCGATGCCCTGGGCGTTGTCCGAGACCGGTCCGAAGGTGTCCATGGACACGATGACCCCGACCGTGGTCAGCAGCCCGGTGCCCGCCAGGGCGATCGCGAACAGGCTCAGGATGACCGACCCGCCGCCCAGGGAGAAGGCCGCGAAGACCGCGGCAGCGATCAGCAGCGCGGAGTACACCGCCGACTCGAGGCCCACCGAGACGCCGGTGAGGATCACGGTGGCCGGTCCGGTGAGCGCGGACTTGACGACATCATCCACGGGGCGCCGACCGGTCTCGGTGAAGTAGCCGGTGAGCTGCTGGATCGCCGCCGCGAGCACGATGCCGATCAGGACGGCCCCGATGGCCAGGAACCGTGGGTTGAACGACTCGGCCCGCACCACGTCCAGGCCCAGGGCGTCCAGTCGGACGCCGGTGATCCGGGTCAGGCGGTCGGGGAGGAAGACGAACGACGCGATGACCACCAGCACCGCCGAGAGCGCGGCGGAGATGAAGAAGCCCCGGTTGATCGCCGACATCCCGGAGCGGTCCCCAGCACGCGGGGCCACCGCGAAGATGCCCACGACAGCGGTGACCACGCCCAGCGCGGGGACGATCAGCGGGAAGACCAACCCCAGGGAGCCGAACGCGGTGGTGCCGAGGATGAGGGCGGCGACCAGGGTCACGGCATAGGACTCGAACAGGTCCGCGGCCATGCCGGCGCAGTCGCCGACGTTGTCGCCGACGTTGTCGGCGATGGTCGCGGCGTTGCGCGGGTCGTCCTCCGGGATCTGGGCCTCGACCTTGCCCACCAGGTCGGCGCCGACGTCCGCCGCCTTGGTGAAGATGCCCCCACCGACACGCATGAACATCGCGAGCAGCGCGGCACCGAAGCCGAAGCCCTCGAGGACCTTGGGAGCCTCGCCCTTGTAGACCAGGACCACGACAGCGGCGCCGAAGAGCCCCAGGCCGACGGTGAACATGCCCGCGACGCCGCCGGTCCGGAAGGCGATGCGCATCGCCTGCTGCTCCCCGGAGTCGCGCGCCGCCGCGGCGACCCGGACGTTGCCCCGGACCGCCAGCCACATGCCGAAGTAGCCGGTCGCCCCGGAGAACACCGCACCGACGATGAAGAACAGCGATCGCCCGATCCGCTCGGAGGTCGTCTCGGCGGGCAGCAGGAAGAGCAGGAAGAAGACCAGGACCGCGAAGACGCTGAGCGTCCGGAACTGCCGGCTCAGGTAGGCCGAGGCGCCCTCCTGGATCGCGGCGGCGATCTCCTGCATCCTCGCGGTGCCGGCGGGCGCGGCGAGCACCTCACGGGACAGGATCCAGGCGACTACCAGGGCCGCAAGCCCGATGGCCGCAACCACCCCCACCGTCAGCATGTCCGTCGCATCCAGGGTGACTGTCGAGATCTCGGTGCCCATGTGCCGTCTCCTCCCGTGGGTGGGTCTCTGGCCGGAGTCAGGACCTCACGTGTGGCCGCACGCCCGGAACGGTCCTGGCCGACCGGGCTGCATCGTGTGCCGCAGTGTAGGTCCCGATTGTGTGCCAGATCACCCGGCCCCGGAAGATCGCGCTTTCTCCAGGGGACGATGGCGCCAGGGCTGTTCGCGAAGCGGGGCGATCCGGACGGGGGCACCATCCGTGCCAGCCGACAGCGGCGCCCTGGCAGGGTCCGTGGACGTGGGATGCGCCACGGGAAGGGCGATCCGGGCGCGGTCGCCGCGCTCGGGATGGGCGCCCGCGGTCAGGCGCGGGGCGGGTTGAGCAGTCGGGGCTGGGGCGCTGGCGTGCTTGTGGCTACTCGATCCCCAGCAGGTCGTCGGCGACCGGCCACGCCATCCGGATCTCGCACCCCGACCCTGCGGCGCGCACGTCGCACTCGAAGGACAGGGCGTGCGCCACGGACAGGGCCAGCCCGCCGTCCTCGTCGCTGAAGTCGGGAGTGGTCGCCTCGTGGACACGGACGGTGAACAGCTCGTCGTCGTCAGTGATGGCGACGACCACCGGGTCGGGCAGTCCGGCGCGCTGCTGGCGCAGCACCGACCGGGCGATCACCTCACCCACGGCCAGGCGGATCTCGTCGATGCGGTCCTCGGACACCCCACACCGGCGGGCCGCGGCGGTGGTGACCAGCCGGGCCGTGCGCACCTGCTCGGCCTGCGGGGGGATCGTCAGCGTCGCCGTTGCCATCGGGGCCCTTCCTGACTGGTCCGGGCCATCCGCCCCAACCTGTGGATCTCCGTTGTACACCCGCCGGGGTGTCACGCCTGTCAGCCGGTGATCGCGTCCTGTGCCGTGTCGAAGATGGGGATCGAGGCGTCGAGCCCGGTGATCTCGAAGATCTTGCGGATGCGGTCACCGGTCACCACCAGGTGCAGCCATCCACCGGCTTCGCGAGCGTGCTTGAGGGCCTTCACGAGCACCCCCAGGCCGGTCGAGTCCAGGAATGCCACACCGGACAGGTCGACGACCAGGCGCGGGTTGCCGGCCGCGATCAGGGCGGTGAGCTCGGCATCCAGGCCGGGTGCACTGAACACGTCGACCTCACCCCGTGCCCCCACGACCGAGACATCCCCTTCGTGGCGCGTGGCCAGCTCCAGCTCCATGCCTCCGCCCTCCTGTCGTGATTGGCCCCCAACTCTGGCACACGCGCCGCGACCGGCGGGCACCCGGTGGGGGGACGCGGCCCACCAGTCTCGCGCAGGCACCCAGATCCGTCGACGCGGGCCGGCGGGTGTGCGTCCTGGGTGTGACGCGGCCCGGGCGCTGCGGGGGCAGGATGGGCGCGTGATGAGCAGCCGGGACAACGGGAGTGGCGTGCCCCCCGTGGTCCCGGATGCGCCCGGGGCGGACGGGCTGGCAGTGATGGCTGAGCGCCTCGCCGCGGACCCGCGCTCGGTCGGGCGCATCAGCCTCCCCGCCAGGCAGGGGCGCTCGACGGACTGGCCTCCTTGGCTGCATCCGGATGTCCGGCGCGCCTACGAGGAGCGTGGGATCGCCAGGCCGTGGCTGCACCAGGTACGCACCGCGGACCTGGCGTGGTCCGGCCGCCATGTCCTCGTCGCCACGGGCACGGCGTCGGGCAAGTCGGCGGCGTTCGGGATGCCGGCACTCACCGCGGCCCTCGCCGAGCCCGAAAGCGCGGGCCTTCGCGGTCCCACCGTTCTCTACCTCAGCCCGACGAAGGCCCTCGCCCACGACCAGCTGGCGGGGCTCTGCGCCCTTGGGCTCAGCGGCCTGCGGGCTGCTGCCGTCGACGGGGACACCCCGGACGAGCAGCGCGCCTGGGCCCGGGCGCACGCGCGATGGATCGTGACCAACCCGGACATGCTCCACCGCGGGATCCTGCCCCGACACGACGCGTGGCGGGCGTTCCTGCGCAGCCTGAGGTACGTGATCGTCGATGAGGCGCACACCTACCGGGGCGTGTTCGGATCGCACGTGGCGCTGGTCCTGCGCCGGCTGCGTCGCGTGGCCGCGCTGCACGGGGCGTCACCGACCTTCATCGCGGCCTCAGCGACCGTGGCCGACCCCCGTCCCACGGCGGCTCGCCTGCTCGGCGTGGATGCGGAGGTCGTCGACGTCGACGACAGCGAGCGCGCCGCCGTGGACATCGTTCTCTGGAACCCCCAGGGGCTGGACCGCGCCAGGGACCAGCGCAACGAGTCTGCGGCGGCGAGTGGGACGGACCTGCCCAGTGACCCCGATCAGCAGGTCCCCGGCTTCCGCGGCACCCTGGTCGAGGCGGTCGACCTCATGGGGCAGCTCGTCGACCGGGGAACATCGACATTGACCTTCGCGCGGTCACGCCGAGCGGTCGAGATCCTGGCAGCGTCGGTTCGCGAGAGCGCCGCCAACGGCGACCGCGTTCGCGCCTACCGCGGCGGGTACCTGCCTGAGGAGAGACGGGCGCTGGAGGCCGATCTGCGCTCAGGTCGCCTCCTCGGCCTGGCGGCCACCAACGCCCTCGAGCTCGGCATCGACATCAGCGGGTTGGACGCCGTCCTGCTCGTGGGCTGGCCAGGGACCCGCTCGTCCTTCTGGCAACAGGTGGGCAGGGCCGGTCGGCGGGGCGGCTCGGCCCTGGCCGTCCTCATCGCCCGGGAGGACCCTCTCGACCAGTACATCGTCAGCCACCCCGAGACCCTGACCGGCAGGCCGGTCGAGGCCAGCGTGATGGACCCGGAGAACCCCTACGTCCTCGCCGGGCACCTGTGCGCCGCCGCCGCCGAGTCCCCGTTGATCGACGGGGACGTGGAACGATGGTTCGGCACCGGAGCCGCCCACCTGTGCACCGTCCTGGCCGACCGGGGACTCCTGCGGCGACGCCGCGACGGCTGGTACTGGACCGACTCCTCCCGGGCTGTCGACCTCGTCGACCTGCGGGGCGCCTCGGGCGGCCCCGTCCGCGTGATCGAGGAGGGCACGGGGAGGCTGCTGGGGACGGTGGATCCGTCCTCGGCGCCCTCGGCGGTCCACGAGGGGGCCCTGTACGTCCACCAGGGCTCCACCTTCGAGGTCCTGACCCTTGACCTCGACGCCCGGGTGGCCAGCGCAACTCCGACCGTCACCGACCTGAGCACCCACGCCCGGAGCACCGCGGACGTGGCGTTCGAGTCCGTGCGCTCGACCACGCGATGGGGCCGCGTGGACGTGTCCTGCGGGGAGGTCGTGGTGACCCGACAGGTGAGGTCCTACCTCGTGCGCCGCTGGCCATCGGGCCAGGTGCTTGCCGAGCACCCCCTGGACCTGCCACCGATGACCCTGCAGACGGTCGCGATGTGGTGGTCGATCCCCGACGAGATCCTGCGGGCTGCCGAGATCGACGAGGCCGATGTCCCGGGAGCCGTCCACGCCCTCGAGCACGCCGCGATCGGGATCCTTCCCCTGCTGGCCACCTGCGACCGTTGGGACCTCGGCGGCGTCTCCACAGCCCGGCACCCGCAGACCGGTCAGGCCGTGATCGTCGTGCACGACGGTCACCCCGGCGGCGCCGGCTTCGCGGAGCGCGGCTACGCCAGGGCGGTCGAGTGGCTGACCGCGACCAGCGATGCGATCGGCCGCTGCCCGTGCCTGTCCGGTTGCCCGGCGTGCGTGCAGTCGCCCAAGTGCGGCAACGGCAACGAGCCGCTGGACAAGTCCGCGGCGTTGCGCCTTGCCCACGTCCTGCTCAACGAGCACGCGGCCGTCGGATAGCCAGCGGGCCCACGCGTCGTCGATCACGGGTCCTCCGCCGTCAGCTCGGCGTGTGCACGTGCACGAAGATGGCCTCCCCGGCCCGGCACCAGCCATTGCACAGCAGCAGGTGCCGGCGCTTGGGCAACCACCCACGCCTCGGTGCCGGCAACCCTGCATTCGGTCAGCGTCGCGCCATTGTCCTCGGCGATCACGCGAGCACGCGTGCACGCCTGCTCCGGCTCGGTGAGGCTCGCTGAGGCGCCTGCGAGGGCCGCGAGGTCCGCGGCGGCCGAGACCGACTCGCGGGCCGCCAGGGCACTGCTCAGGACCACGGCTCCTGCTGCGACCAGAGTCAGGACGACGCCCCACAGCGCCACCAGGACGCTGGCCGACCCTCGTTCCCCGTCCAGTCGACCGGCCGACCGCCACCCCCGCAGGGGTCCCCCGACGCCTGGTCGTCGGCGGGCCTCCCGCACGGTGCTCATGAGTCCTCCCGCCAGCTGGTCGCCGACGCGCGTACCTCGCGGCGAAGTGGGCGCAGGAACCGGATCGGCGGATTGCGCGTCACCGAGGCGGTGACCCACACCCGCCCCCCGGAGCGTCGGACCTGCACTGCCGCCTCCGGGGCCACCTGCCGAGCGGCTTCCCGGACGACTCCGGTCGACTCCCCGCGCGCGGCGGCCCTGGCACCCTCCCGGGCAGCCTGTGCGACGACGCCCTGGGTGACCCCCAGGCTGAGCAGCCAGGCCAGCGCCAGCACCACCGACACCAGGGCGGGAATGGCCAGCGCCAGCTCGGCTGTGACCATCCCCGAGTCGGACCGGGTGGCGGCCTGGAGCCGCCACCCGACCTTCCCGGCGTTCATCAGAAGAGGAACGAGAACGCACTCGAGAGCACCTGCCACAACAGGTCAGCGAACTTCTCGCTGCTCAGCAGCTTGACCAGCATGCCCCCGAGGCCGGCCACCGCGACGGTGCCCACTGCGTACTCCGCCGTCGACATCCCCTTGTCCTCATCCCGCATCCGCACAACCAGCTCGTTCATCCCAGTTCCCCCGTGTTCCCCCGGTCCCCCGGCGCCACCCGCTCTGGGTGGCTGGCCCAACCCTGTCGCGGGTCCGGAGATCCGTGAACCCCCTCCGGGACGATCTGTGGACAACCGTCCACCCATCAGAACGAGGGGAGCAGACCGCCGACGATCGGGGCTATCCCGAGGAGGGCGAAGGCCGGCAGCAGGCACAGGCCCAGGGGCAGCACAGAGCGCACCGCGGTGGCACGGACCTCGGCCAGTGCGGCGCTTGAGGCCTCCGAGCGCAGGTCCTCGGCGGACTGGGCGAGCAGGGCGGCCAGCGGCGCGCCTGTACGACTCGACCTCGCCACCGCGCGAGCCACACCACCCAGTCCTGGGGCGTGCGCCAGCCCGGACCACGCCCGAGCGACTGGCTCACCGAGCTCGGCCCGCCGGTGGACACGCATCATCAACTCCTCCGCCGAACCGCCGATCGCGCGCGCCACGACAGGGATCGCGTGCTCCAGGGGCACACCGGCAGTCAGGGCAGCCGACAGCAGGTCCGCCACCAGGGGAGCAGCGCGGATCAACTCGATGCGTTCGCGTCGCACCCGTGCCGGTTCGAGGCGCGCGATGAGCACCGGGAGGATGATCGCCGTGCCAACCCCCAGCACCGCGCCGACGGCGCCGCCCAGGAGCAGCCAGACCGCGACCCCAGCGACGGCACTGACTGCCCTGACGGTCGTCGTGCTCATCCCGGATGGCGGATCGGAGCCGGGTACGGGTCGCCCCCGACCACGGGTGCCAGAGCGGCCACGCGAACCCCAGCCCGTACCCGGAAGCACGGCCAGCCCGACTGCGAGGGCAGCCAGCAGCGCGGCGGCAGCCAGTGGAGGGCTCACAACCTCCCCCGGGTGGCCGACACCATGCGGCGCAACCACGCCATGCCGAGCAGTTGCAGGGCCACTCCCGTCAGGAGCACCGCTCGACCGACCCAGCTGCCGGTCAGCCAGGCCAGGGGCTCGGCTCCGATCCACTGCCCGATGAGCAGCCCGAGGAGGGGCAGCCCGGCCAGCATGCGCGCGGAGGCGCGGACGGCCGCGACCTCGCCAGCGAGCTCACCGTCCGCCTCGGCCACCGCGCGCAGGCTCGCGGAGAGCCGGGACACGGCCACCGCGAGACCCGCACCCGAGCGCTCCGACACCTCCCAGCAGGCGGCCAGGCCACGCAGGGCGTGGGCACCGGGGGCCCGGGCGTCGCTGCGCAGTGCCGCGGCGACATCGGCGCCTGATCGGCACGCCGCAATCGCCTGCGGGCAGGGATGCGGCTCCAACCCCACGACCGCCGACTCCAGGGCCGGGCCGGTCGGCTGGCCCGCAGAGAGCTCGGCCGCAAGGGCCGAGAGCAGCTCGGTGATCGGTGGCGCGGCAGCCGGTCGCAGCCTGGCCAGCACCTGGTCAACACGACTGGTCCCCGCGCGCCCCCCCGGAACCCCTTCAGGGGGACGGGCGGGCCGGATCATGAGCACCGCGATCCCGGCGGCGACGGCCGCGCACAGCACCAGCAAGTCGCGGTTCACGGGAGCCTCCCGAGGCGCTCCGAGAGCGCGCGATAGCCATCAGAGGGGCACAGGGCGCCGCCCCGGCGCACCAGGGCGGGATGCACCTCGGCCCTCCCGTCGGAACCACTGACCACCACCCCGAGCTCGGACACGACGCGGATCCCCTCGGGGTCGCGCGCGAGGTGCACCACCACCTCAAGACCGGCGCTGGCCTGGGCGTGGACGCCCGCGAGGGTCATCCCCGCGGCCAGCGCCAAGGCGACCAGGCGATCGGGCACCGCGGCCGCGCTGTTGGCGTGAACGGTCCCGCAACCGCCCTCGTGGCCGGTGTTCATGGCCGCCAGGAGGTCGACCACCTCCGCACCGCGAACCTCGCCGACGACGAGGCGATCCGGGCGCATCCGCAGTGCCTGGCGGACGAGGGTGCGCAACGTGATCTCGCCCTGTCCCTCGAGGTTGGCCGGGCGGGCTTCCAGGCTGACGACGTGCGGATGCTCCGGATCGAGCTCGCAGGTGTCCTCGACGACGACGATCCGCTCCCGTTCGGGCACGACCCCGAGCAGCGCCCCGAGCACGGAGGTCTTCCCGCTGCCCGTCCCCCCGCTCACCAGGAACGCCGCCCGGGAGCGGATGAGCGCCTCGAGCCACGCCGCCCCCTGGGCGTCGACCGTCCCCGCTGCGACGAGGTCCGCCAGGGCGAACCTGCGGCGGCTCGGGATGCGCAGCGAGATGGTGGTCCCGCGCACGGACAGCGGCGGGATCACCGCGTGCAGTCGCTGCCCGCCCGGGAGTCGCGCGTCCACGTAGGGCGCGGCATCGTCCAGCCGACGCCCCGCTCGCGACGCGAGGCGGACGGCCAGCTGCCTGACGGCGGCCTCGTCGGGGAACGCCACCCGGGTCCGCACCAGGCCACCTCCGCGATCGAGCCACACCTCGTCCGGCGCGTTGACCAGGATGTCGGTCACGGTCGGGTCGCGCATGAGGGGGTCAAGTGCTCCCAGCCCACCCAGCTCATCCCCCAGGGCCTGCGTGAGCCGGTCCAGCCCCGGGCGATCGAGGACGAGGCCCGACCCACGTACAGCAGCCGCGATGGCAGCCGGGTCCGCCGGGTTCCGGTCCTGGGCAAGTCGCGTGCGGACCGCGTCGAGCAGCACCGGATCAAGGGGGCTCACGCGACCTGCTCCCAGATCCGCTCACCGAGGATGCGCAGCGCCCTGCCAGTCCGGCCCGACAGGAGGTCGCCGCATTCGGCGAGCTCGGCGGCACGCCGCAGCCGGGGGATCTCGAGGACCGCAGGCACCCCCAGCTGTTCGGCCACCTCGTCTGCGGGCACCCAGCCGGTCGGCCGCAGCAGGACGACGACCCGCTGGGAGGCCAACCCACCGAGCAGCCGCTTGCCTGCGACGACTCCGGCCAGAGTGGCGGGCAGCACCAGCGCCACGGCGTCACCGGGACCCAGCAGCCCCGCGGGAAGGCGACCGCGCCCGGCATCAACCACGGTGCGGCCGTACTCCGCGCGCCCGACGCCCAGGACGCCAGCCATCCGCCCCGCCCCCGGGCCGAGCGCCGACGCACCGGACGCGACCCCCCATCCCAACCCGACCCCTGAGCCGGTGACCACGGCCACCTGACCCACCTGGGGCAGGGCGGAGCGCAACAGCCCCGGGTCCAGCGGCTCGGCGGAATCGGGGATCTCCGACCAGCGGACGCCGGCCCCCTCCGCGATGCCCAAGGGGAGGTCGAGGCCCGATGAATCGGGGTCGGCATCAACCAGAAGGCAGTCGTCCCCGGCTCCGACAGCGCAGGCGATCGCGACCGTCGTGGCCCCGATCCCGCCCACCCCACCGACGACTCCCAGCAGCGCCGATCGGCGCTGCGGAGCCAGCTGCGCCCCCAACCAGGGCGACCCGGTCGGCAGCTCGACCACGTGCGAGCAACCCCATGCGGCGGCAGACTCCCGGGCCCACGCTCCCTCCCCCGCCCGGCACAGGACGATCAGCGGCACCTCCGGCGGGCTCGTGGGGGCATCCGGGCACCCAACGGCACTCCCCGGAGGGACCCCAGCAGTGCCACCACTGATCCCGGGCACTCGACCGAGATGGCCCAGCGCACTGTCGAGGCCCCCCGCAGGCGACGCCGTTACCGCCACGTCCACAAGCACGAGGTCGAGGTGCACCCCGGGAAGGACGCCACCGACGGCCTGCGGCAGCTCCTCCGGGGCAGAGCGCAACCACCGACGCGCCGGATCTGGCAGCCAGGGCTGCCACCTCCACCGCGAGGTCGGCGCGCTGCCCGACCAGTCCGATCTGAACCCCCACGGCCCACCCCCGGGGCAACACCCTGCCGTGCGCAGGCCCTCCAGCCAAGGCCTCGACGGGGCACCTGTGGACAACCAAGTGGGTCACCCGCCAGCGCCCCCGACGGGCACGAGTGCGGACCCGCCCGGAAAAGGGACGGCCCCCGCCGGGGGGTGCGGGGGCCGTCAGACGCCAGCTCGGGGGGGAGGAGCCGACGGTTCGGTCGATCAGGACCGGACAGGCACAGCATGGTTCCTGCCCACCGGGAATGCAACAGGCAGGGAGCCCCCGGACAGGCCTTCCTCACTCAGGCTCCCTGACCCCGTCGGCCATTCCTCCCAGAGCACGCAAATCACCTCATCCGAGCCCTGCCGACGGATGCGGCCACGGGTCGGAGAAGCGTGCGTCAGCTCTCCTCGAGCCAGGTCGCGGGCTGCCGCGCACCGAGCTCCACCGCCGCCGAGACCAACCGGATCAACTCGGCAACCCCCTCCGGTGAGCCGCCGGCATAGGCACGCACGGCGCGGACGTACGCGGGCCTTCCGGCGGCCTTGAGCCCCACCTCGGGCGCACCGAGCATGCCGGGGTCGACGCCGCGCTGCGCCAACAGGAGGCGGGGAAGTGCGCGGGCCACGAGCCCAGAGCCCCAGCCGAAGGGGCGCAGGGAGGCGATCTCGGCGTGGGCGACCGCCGCGACGAGGATCCCGGGAGCGGTCGACGTGTGCAGGACGCGGCTCAGGTCGGACAGCCGCTGGGACACCTCCGTCGAGCTCGGGACCGCGCCGAGTCGCAGCGGGTCGTCGACCACGTCCCCGGACCGCGGCCGCCCCAGTTCGGCGTCCGGCGCGAAGCCGCTGCCGACGATCGCGTGCATCCGCGCGAGTGCCTGCGCCGGGGAGGTCCCGACGATCGCCACGAGGCTGGGCAGCTCGGAGTGCAGGGCCACCACGCCGGCGAGCACCCGCCCGATCGGCGAGGCGTCCAGCGCGGCCCCGCTGCGCATCTCCGGCAGGCCGGCCTCGGCTCCGTCGAACCAGGCGTTGGCCCAGGCACCCCGCAGGGCCGACTCCGCTGTCACCTCCTGCTGGGCGCGGCCGACGTTGCGGTCCCAGAGGAGGGCGTCGACCGCATCGCGGGCTGACTCCACCGCCTCGGCGACCCCAGGCAGGTCCAGCAGCCCGAGCAGGGGGTCGTCCACCCCTACTCCGAACCAGCGTCGGCCAGGCCCTGGCCGATGAGTCCCATGACCGTGGGGTCGGCCAGGGTGGTGACATCGCCGAGGGTCCGGTGCTCGGCGACGTCGCGCAGCAGCCGGCGCATGATCTTGCCCGAGCGGGTCTTCGGCAGCTCCGCAACGATCAGGACCTGCCGCGGCTTGGCGATCGGGCCGATCTCGTGGGCCACGTGCGCGCGCAGGTCGGCAACCACGTCAGCGCCTCCCTGGATCCCGGCGCGCAGGATCACGAAGGCGACGATGCCCTGACCGGTCGTCTCGTCCGTGGCGCCCACGACCGCAGCCTCCGCCACCTTGGGGTGGGACACGAGCGCGGATTCGACCTCGGTCGTGGAGATCCGGTGTCCTGAGAC
Source organism: uncultured Actinomycetes bacterium (assembly GCA_963700395.1). GTDB lineage: Bacteria > Actinomycetota > Actinomycetes > S36-B12 > CAIYMF01 > Prado023. The sequence goes on from CAVOXI010000004.1 coordinate 28,779, forward strand.
ATTCATGACGTCGTCGACCCGGCCCAGGAGCCAGATCGCCCCGTCCTCGTCGAGCTTGGCCCCGTCCCCGGCGAAGTAGTACTGCGGCCAGCGGGACCAGTAGGTGTCGACGTAGCGCTGGTTGTCGCCCCAGATCCCGCGCAGCATCGCCGGCCACGGCTCGGTGAGCACCAGGTACCCGCCGCCGCCCGGCCCCACGGGATCGCCGTGGTCATCGACCACCGCCGCGTCGATCCCGGGCAGCGGACCCATGGCTGAACCCGGCTTGCAGGCGGTGACCCCCGGCAGCGGGCTGATCATCATCGCCCCGGTCTCGGTCTGCCACCATGTGTCCACGATGGGGGTGCGGTCCCCGCCGATGACCCGGCGGTACCACATCCACGCCTCCGGGTTGATCGGCTCGCCGACGGAGCCCAGCACCCGCAGGCTCGACAGGTCGTGGCCGGCGGGGATCTCCTCGCCCCACTTCATGAACGTCCGGATCGCGGTGGGGGCCGTGTACAGGATGGTGACGCCGTACTTCGCGATGAGCTCCCACCAGCGCCCACGGTGGGGCGTGTCAGGCGTGCCCTCGTACATGACCTGGGTCGCGCCGTTGGCCAGCGGGCCGTAGACGATGTACGTGTGGCCGGTGACCCACCCCACGTCCGCCGTGCACCAGTACACGTCAGTGTCAGCCTTGAGGTCGAACACGTTGAGGTGGGTGTAGGCAGCCTGGGTCAGGTAGCCGCCTGTCGTGTGCAGGATCCCCTTGGGCTTCCCGGTCGTCCCCGACGTGTAGAGGATGAACAGCGGATGCTCGGCGTCGAAGGCCTGCGCGACGTGCGAGGCGGGCTGACGCCCGACGACGTCGTGCCACCAGTGGTCCCGGCCCTCGACCCACTCGACGTCGCCGCCCGTGCGCCGCACGACCAGGACGTGCCGGACGCTGGGCGTGTGCGCGACGGCCTCGTCCACGGCCGGCTTGAGCGGCGAGGCCGCCCCTCGCCGGTAGCCCCCATCGGAGGTGATGACCAGGACGGCCTCGGCATCGTCGATCCGTGAGCGCAGGGCCTCGGCGGAGAACCCCCCGAAGACCACGGAGTGCACCGCACCGATCCGGGCGCACGCGAGCATCGCGATGACGGCCTCGGGGATCATGGGCAGGTAGATCGCCACCCGGTCGCCGTCGGACACCCCGAGCTCGGCCAGGGCGTTGGCTGCCCGGGCGACCTCCTCGGCCAACTCGGCATAGGTCAGTGTCCTGGTGTCCCCGGGCTCGCCCTCGAAGTGGATCGCCACCCGCTCCCCGAGGCCCGCTGCCACGTGGCGGTCCACGCAGTTCTCCGCGACGTTCAGGCGCCCGCCGACGAACCACTCGGCGAAGGGCGCCTTCGACCAGTCCAGGGCGGTGTGCCAGGGCTGGGACCACTCCAGCAGTCGGGCCTGGTCCTCCCAGAAGGCGATGCGGTCCTCGGCCTGGTCGTACAGCGCCGACGTGGCGTTCGCGGACGCAGCGAAGGCGGGGTCCGGGGGGAAGGAACGGTGCTCGTGAAGCAGGTTCTCCAGCGCCTCATTGCTCACGATCGGCCTCCTCAGGCGGTCGGGACCGCAAGGCTACCGGGAGGCCCAGCCCGAGTCACCGCGCTGGCGGCGGTGGGACATCGACGGTCGGACGAATCGCCCAAGCGTCTGACATGCTAGGTCGTCCCATGGGTGAGCAGCTGTTCGACCGTCCCTCGCTGAGCGAGCGCATCTGGCTGCTTCGCGTGCTGCGGTTCGAGACCGTGGGCGGCGTCCTGATGCTCGCCGCCGCGGCCATCGCCCTGGTCTGGGCCAACTCGCCATGGGTGGCGTCCTACCAGACCCTGATCAGCACCGAGATCGGCCCGGCCGCGCTGCACCTGCACCTGCCCCTGAGCGTGTGGGCCGCGGACTTCCTGCTCGCGTTCTTCTTCTTCCTCGCGGGCCTCGAGCTCAAGCACGAGGTGCAGTTCGGCACCCTCAGCAAGCCGTCGCAGGCCGCAGTGCCGGTCGTTGCCGCCATCGGTGGCATGGTCGTGCCCGCCCTGATCTACCTGGCCTTCACCGGGGCGCTGGCGGTGGAGCGCACCGGGTGGGGCATCCCGATGGCCACCGACATCGCGTTCGCCCTGGCCGTCCTGGCGATCATGGGCAGCGGGCTGCCCCTTGCCCTGCGCGCGTTCCTGCTGACGCTGGCCGTCGTGGACGACCTCGGGGCGATCACCGTGATCGCCATCTTCTACTCCGATGGCTTCCAGATCGCCTACTTCCTCGCGTCGGTGGTGCTGGTGGCGCTGTGGTGGTTCCTGCAGCACCGGCGGTTCACGGGGAAGTGGGCTGCCCTGGCGGTCTACCTGCCGCTGGCCCTGCTGATCTGGTACACGACGCACGAGTCGGGGATCCACGCCACCGTGGCCGGCGTGGCCATGGGACTGGCGACCCGCGTGTCCCATGACCTGGGCGAGGACAAGTCCCCTGGCGACCGGGCCGAGCACGCCCTGCGCCCCTTCGTCGCCGGCTTCGCCGTCCCACTGTTCGCGTTCACGAGCGCAGGCGTGACGGTGCGCGACGTGGGGGTCTCGACCGAGCCGGTCCAGTCGCTGGGCCAGACCCTGACCTCACCGGTGACCCTGGGCATCCTGGTGGGCCTGCTCGTCGGCAAGCCGATCGGCGTGATCGGGGGTGCCTGGCTGATGGCTCGGTTCACCCGCGCCTCGTTGAACCCCGCGCTGCGCTGGGCCGACGTGATCGCCGTCGGCGTCCTGGCCGGAATCGGGTTCACCGTGAGCCTGCTGATCGCGGAGCTGGCCTTCGAGGAGGACCCGGCGCTGCTGACCGACGCGAAGGTCGGCATCCTGGCTGCAACCCTCGGGGCAGCGGTGCTCTCCGGCCTGGTCCTCCTGCGCAGGAAGCGCGCGCTCGCCGAGTTCCTGGCAGCGGAGGACACGGACTCCGACGCCGACGGGATCCCCGATGTCTACCGGCAGGGGTAGTGATCAGCAGCGGCCCGCGATGACGCCGGCAGCACCCACACGGCCGCATCCCGCGATAGCCTTGCGCCGACCTCCTGGAAAGGACCGCGGATGGACAGCAACTCCAGCACCAGCGTCAGCACCCTGGTGAACTCCGCCATCACCGACGCGCAGAGCCTGGTGCGCCAGCAGATCGAGCTGGCCAAGGCAGAAGTCACCCAGAGCGCCAAGCAGGCGGCCGGGGTGTCGGGACTGTTCATCGGGGCAGCCATCCTGGGCTTCCTCGCGTTCGTCTTCGCACTCGTCGCCGGCGCCTACGGGCTGGTCTCCGCCGGGTTGCCGGTGTGGGCCGGCTTCCTGATCGTGGGCGGGATCCTGCTGCTCGTGGCCATCATCCTCGGGCTGGTCGGCAAGTCCCGGGTGAAGAACATCACCCCGCCGCAGCGGGCCATCAACCAGGCCGAGAAGACGAAGGCGTCGCTGTCCGGCATCACCTCCTCGACCAAGCCGGGCACTGACCTGGCACCGGCAACGGACAGCGCGATCACGCTTCCCACCCCGTGACCCTGCTCGACCCCGAGGAGGTCGTCCGGGTGGAGGGGCCGTGGGCCCACCGCGATGTGCCCGCGAACGGCTCCCGGTTCCATGTGGCCGAGATGGGCAAGGGTCCCCTGGTCCTGCTGCTCCACGGCTTCCCGACGTTCTGGTGGACCTGGCGCCACGCCCTGCCCGTCCTGGCCGAGGCCGGGTATCACGCGGCGGCCATGGACCTGCGCGGCTACGCCGGCTCCGACCACCCGCCGCGTGGCTACGACCCGTTCACGCTCACTGCCGACGTCAGCGGCGTGATCCGCTCCCTGGGGTCACGCGACGCCGTGGTCGTGGGGCACGGGTGGGGTGGGTTCCTCGCGTGGACGGCAGCCGTCACGCACCCGCAGGCCATCCGCGGGATCGCGCCGGTGTCCATGCCGCATCCACGCCGCCTGCGGGCCTCCCTGATCGGCGGGGGCGCAGCCCAGCGCCGGGCATCCGCCTACGCGTTCGGCTACCAGGTCCCGGCCTCCCCCGAGCGCGACCTCCTGGAGAACGGCGCCTCCGAGGTCGGGGATCTGCTCAGGGCATGGTCGGGCACCCCGTCCTGGCCGGACGACCACACGACGGCGACCTACAGGGCGGCCATGCTGCTGCTCAACACCGCCCACTGCGCGCTCGAGTACCACCGGTGGGCACTGCGATCGGTGCCGCGGCCCGACGGGATCCGGTACGCCAAGCGGATGAAGACACCGATCACAGCCCCCGTCCTGCACGTGCAGGGGGTGGCGGACCCGACGGTCCTGCCGAGCAGCGCACGAGGATCCGGCGCCTTCGTCACCGGGCGGTACGACTACACCGAGATCGGCTCAGGGCACTTCCCGCACGAGGAGCGCCCTGAGGAGTTCAACGCGATCCTGCTCGACTGGCTCGCGACGATCTGACCCGCGGGACCCGCGGAAGCCACGGGCAGCCGCCCGGCACCCGCAGCGCCCGCGCCCTACAGGACCCGACACGCGCCCGAGGGGACCTCATCGGTCTCGGACCTCGTCGCCTCGATGGCGGCGCGGACCTCCGCCTCGGTCAGGGCGAACCCGGTCTCGTCGTCGTCCTGGGCATTGGCGAAGACCAGCCCGATCACCGACCCGTCCTCCGCCAGCAGCGCGCCACCGGAGTTGCCCGGCCGCACGAGACCACGGAACACGTGCACCTCGCGACTGCCTGAACCCTGGTCGTCGGCGACGAGGATCCGGCCGCGGAGCCGTGCCCCGCCGAGGGTCAACGGCCCACCGCCCGGGTAGCCGGCCACCGCGCCGTCCGTCCCGCGGGGTGCGTCGGCGACCCACTTCGTGGCCGGGGCCTCAAGGCCCGGGACGTGCAGGATCGCGACGTCCGTTGCAGGGTCGAGGTACACCAGACGTGCACCGCGGGCGGCGCGATCGCCCTCGGAGCGGACGGTGATCCGTCCGGCGCCTGCCACGACGTGGGCGTTGGTGGCGACGCGACCGTGGCTGACCACGACCCCCGACCCCAGCGAGGAGGACCCACAGCGGGTCGAGGTCGTGGACACCTGCACCACGGAGTCCCGTGCCACACGCTCGGCCTCGGCGGGGACATCGATGCCCGTGGGATCCTTGACCTGCGGCAGCGTGGCGGGGTTGAAGGGCAGGCTGGGCACGTCGATCGTGGCCAGGAGCTCGCGGGCATCGTCGAGGAGCGTCCCCCCCGGACCGGCCAGGACCTGGTCGAGCAGGGGGAAGCCACGGGAGGACCGGACCTGGTCGGACGTGGGCCCGAGCGAGCTCGAGGCTGCCACGGACAGCACCATCCACGCGCACAGCAGGAACGCCAGGACGCTGACGACCATCCCGGATGCGCTGTCCACGACACGGATCGGGCGGAAGTCCAGCGCGTCGCGGACTGTTCGGCCCGCGAACCCCAGGATCGACTGTCCGATGATCCCGAGGACGAACATTCCCGCCAGCGTGGCGATGGCCTGCAGGAACGTGGGCCACTCGTGACCGGTCAGCAGCCGCGGCACCAGCCACGCCCCGCAGAGCGCCCCGCCGATGAACCCGGCGAACGAGGCAGCCGTCGTGATGACCCCGGAACGCCATCCCGCGATCGCCACCACCAGCAGACCCACCACGAGCGCGACGTCGACCCAGTTGGTGCTCACCAGGGGATCCCGACCTCACGCTCGGGCGACCACGGCAGGGCCCATCCGGCCAGGTCGATGAGCCGGTCGAGCAGTCCGGCGGTGAATCCCCACACCAGCATGTCCGCGACCTGGAACCCCGGACCCCGGAAGCCAGAGGGGTGGACGACCGTGACCCGGTTGGCCGGATCGACGAGGGTCGCCAGCGGGATCCGCTCTGCGCGGGCGACCTCCCTCGGATCGGCCGCCCAGATGGGCGTGGGGACGCTCCAGTACCCGATCACCGGCGTGACCGTGTAGCCGCTCGGGGGCAGCCAGAGGTCGGGAAGGACCCGCGCCACGGTCACGCCCGGAGGGCTCGAGACCCGTCTCCTCCTGGGCCTCGCGCAGGGCCGCGGCGACCGGGCCGTCGTCCTGCGGGTCCACGCCCCCGCCCGGGAACGCCGGCTGCCCGGCGTGCGAGCGCATGTCGGCGGCCCGCTCGATCAGGAGCACGTCAGGGCCCTGAGGGCCGTCCCCGAAGAGGATGAGAACAGCCGAGGACCGGGTCTGGGTGTCAGCCGGTGGGGTGAAGCGGGACAACTCATGCCCGGCCACGCCGTCGATGGCCCCCAGGAAGGCGGAGAACCACGCGGGCAGTGCCCCGCCGCCGACCGGCCCGGCCAGCGGGGCGCTCGGGTTCGAGCCGTCCTGGCTGCTCATGGTCCGACCTTGACCAGCTTGGCGGCGCGGAACGGATCCGTGGGCCCAAGGCCGAAGCTCGGGCACAGCTGGTCCAGCGGGCAGGCCCCGCACGCGGGCGTCCGGGAGTGGCAGACGCGCCGGCCGTGCCAGATCATCCGGTGCGAGAGCACGGTCCACTCCGAGCGCGGGAACAATGAGCCGACCTCCGACTCGACGGCCACGGGGTCCTCGGACGTGGTCCATCCGAAACGGCGCGAGAGCCGGCCGAAGTGCGTGTCGACGGTGATCCCGGGGACGCCGAAGGCGTTGCCCAGCACCACGTTGGCGGTCTTGCGGCCCACCCCGGGAAGGGTGACCAGCTCCTTGAGGCGTCCGGGGACCTGCCCGTCGTACTCCTCGACCAACCGTGCTGCCATGCCCTGCAGGGACGCGGACTTGGCCCGGAAGAAGCCGGTGGACTCGATCATCGACTCCAGCTCGGCGCGATCGGCGGCAGCAAGGGCAGCGGCCGTCGGGTAGGCCGCGAAGACCCGCGGCGTCACCAGGTTGACCCGGACGTCGGTGCACTGGGCGGACAGGATGGTGGCGACCAGCAGCTGGTACGGGGACTCGAAGTCGAGCTCGCAGTGCGCCTCGGGGTACGTCTCACCCAGGATCCGACCCATCCGACGTGCCCGCCGGACGAGCGCCGTGCGCGTCGGCGGTCGTGCGGGGACTGGCATGTGGATAGCCTAGGGCCGATCCGTGCGACCCGAGCCCAGTGGAGAGCCATGGCAACCAAGCCCCCGCCGACGCCACCCGAGGTGGATCCGGCCTACTCCGGGCTGACCCTGGACGACCTGCGTGACCTTCGTCGCGAGCTCGGCGACGAGGAGGCGCGGGTGTCCTACTGGCGCCGGATCATCCAGGCCCGCATCGACCTGCTGACCCGCGGGAGCTCGGACGGGGACATCGTCCAGCGACTCACCTCGGTCCTGGCCGAGAGCGGCGCCGTCCACCGCCGCCTGGCCAACCTGTCGGTGAAGCCTGCCGGGGACATCGACGCCCTTCCTGACCTGCATGTGCTGTGGACGCGCGTCGTGGATCACCGGGACACCGAGGCCGTTTCCCGATTCGTCGAGGAGCTCCATGCGGTGGAGACCGACATCTCAGCCCTTCGCCGGGAGATCCACCAGCGCCTCGACGAGGCGACGGGGCAGCTGATCGCCCGCTACCGGCAGGATCCGACCCTCGCGCTGACCGCGCTGCCCGACATCGGCCTGCGCTAGCCCACTACTGTGTGTGCCCGGCGGGGGTGACTACCGCGCGCCCGATGGGAGGAGGCACCCGTGCACGATCGGCTGCGCTCCGCACCACTGTTCACTGCCCTCGATGATGACGCCGCAGCCGCGATGCGGGCGTCGATGGTCGAGGTTCGCCTGACCAAGGGTGACGTGCTGTTCACCGAGGGCGAGGTGGGGGACAAGCTGTTCCTGATCGAGTCCGGCAAGATCAAGCTCGGGCACACCGCTCCCGACGGCCGCGAGTCGCTCATCGCGGTCCTCGGCTCCGGCGAGATGCTCGGCGAGCTGTCCCTGTTCGACCCGGGGCCGCGCACCGCGACAGCCGCAGCCCTGACCAAGACCAAGGTCCTGTCCATGGGACATGAGGCGCTGCTCCCGTGGCTGGTCGGGCGCCCGGACATGGCCGTGGCGTTGCTCGCCTCCCTGGCCCGCCGGCTGCGCCGGACGAACGAGGCGATGGCGGACCTCGTGTTCTCCGACGTCCCCGGCCGGGTCGCCAAGGCGCTCCTCGAGCTCGGGTCCAAGTTCGGCGAGGAGACCCCGGAGGGACTCCTGGTCAGCCATGACCTCACCCAGGAGGAGCTCGCGCAGCTCGTCGGGGCGTCCCGCGAGACGGTCAACAAGGCACTCGCGGACTTCTCCCAGCGCGGATGGATCCGGATCGAGCAGCGCCAGGTGACCCTGATGGACGTCGCGCGGCTGGAGCAGCGGGCCCGCTGAGAACGAGCGGGCCGGTGCCACGGTGGGGCGCTACATTGACCCCATGGCCGAACGCATCCGGTGGGAGTACGCCACCGCCCCCCTGCTCATCCACGCGACCCAACAGATCCTGAACAACTGGGGCACCGACGGTTGGGAGCTGGTCCAGGTCGTCCCCGGGCCGAACCCGGACCAGCTCGTCGCCTACTTCAAGCGCCCGCTGGCCTGACGTGGGTGCCGTCGAGGAGCGACTGCTCGCGCTCGGGCACACCGTCCCCGAGGTCGCCGCGCCGGTCGCGGTCTACGTCCCGGCCGTCCGGACCGGCAGCCTCGTCTACACCTCAGGGCAGCTGCCCCTGGTCTCCGGCGTGCTCATGGGCACCGGGAAGGTCGGCGCCGAGGTGACGCCCGAGCGGGCCGCGCAGATGGCCGCGCAGTGCGCCCTCAATGCGATCGCCGCCATCCGGGCTCTGGTCGGCGACCTCGACCGGGTCGTGCGCGTGGTCAAGGTCGTCGGCTTCGTGGCCAGTGACCCCGGATTCAGCGGCCAGCCGGGCGTCGTCAACGGTGCCAGCGAGCTGCTCGGTGCCGCGTTCGGCGAGGCAGGTGTCCATGCCCGGTCGGCTGTGGGGGTGGCGGTCCTGCCGCTCGACGCCCCGGTCGAGGTCGAGGTCATCGTGGAGATCGCCTGAATGAACCTCGAGATGCCGCCCGAGCTGGTCCAACGGGCCCGAGTGCTGGCACAGGGAGGTCCGTGGGATCCGCCCGAGGCTCGCGATGCTGCGACCATCGTGCTCCTGCGTGACGGGACTGCCGGGCTCGAGGTCCTGCTCATGCGGCGTCCGGACTCGATGCTCTTCGCCCCCGGCATGCACGTGTTCCCGGGCGGAAGGGTCGACCCGGCCCAGGACTCACAGCCCACGGTGCAGGGCACGGTGCGGGCCGGCGCGTGGACCGATCCCGCCGTGGCGCGCGCCCTGATCGTCGCCGGGGTCCGCGAGACCTTCGAGGAGGCCGGGGTCCTGCTCGCCGTCGACCGGACCGGTCGCCCAGTGACACGTGACGAGAGCTGGTCCCGGGACCGCGAGGCCAGCGAGACCGCCGGGGGGTTCCCCGCGGTGCTGCGGCGCCGCCGGCTGCACATCCAGGCAGACCTGCTCGTCCCGATCGCGCACTGGATCACCCCCGAGGTCGAGAGCCGCCGGTTCGACACCCGCTTCCTCGCCGCCGCCCTCCCCGCGGGCCAGGAGGTTGACGCGCACGTCAGCGAGACCGACTCCGCCCACTGGATGGCCCCCGCTGACGCCCTGGCCGAGCACCGGGCGGGCGACCTGGCCATGCTGCCCCCGACTGTGGCCGTCCTGGCTGACCTCTCCGGGCGGCGCTCGGTCGGCGATGCCCTGAACTGGGCACGCACCCGGGAGGTGGTGCCCCTGATGCCCCGCGCGCAGATGAGCGGCGAGGACCTCACGTGGGTCCTCGTGCACGCCTACACCGGCGAGGTGCTCTCCGCCGCCGAGCAGCCGTCGGGATCCGAGGAGCGGGGGACGCGCTGATGCGCCCCCTGGGCTCGTCGGGGCCGTGGGAGGCCGGACGGATCACCGAGCGCGCCACCGCCGTCCTGGCACCCAACGCGAGCTGGATGACCCTCGACGGGACGAACTCGTGGCTGCTGGTCGAGCCCGGATCGCCGCGCGCCGTCCTGGTGGACCCCGGACCTGATGACCCCGGGCACCTCAGCGCGCTGGTGGACGCTGCCGGGCAGCTCGACGCCCGGATCGCCCTCATCCTGCTGACCCACGCGCACGCCGACCACAGCGCCGGCGCCCGCAGCCTGCATGACCTGACCGGAGCTCCCGTGCGGGCGCTGGACCCTGCCCACCGGCTCACCGACGAGGGGCTCGGCGACGGGGACGTCGTGTCGGTCGGGGGCCTTGAGCTGTCCGTGGTCGGGACGCCAGGGCACACCACCGACAGCCTGACCTTCCTGCTGCCCGCGGACGGGGCCCTGCTCACCGGGGACACAGTCCTGGGACGCGGCAGCGCTGTCATAGCCCACCCCGATGGACACCTGGGCGCCTACCTGGACTCCCTCGATCGGCTGTCCGCACTGGCCCAGGACACCGCCGCAGGGTGGGTCCTGCCCGGGCACGGACCTGCCTGCCCCGACCCGGCAGGGCTGCTGTCCGACTACGTCGAGCACCGCCGGGAGCGCCTGGAGCTCGTGGCCGCCGCGATGACCTCGGGCACCACCGAGCCCGACGCGCTGCTCGCCGTCGTCTACCCGGAGGTGCCCGCGGCCCTGCGCTGGGCCGCCCGGCTGTCCCTGGCCGCCCAGGTCGAGTACCTCACCGACCGGGCGCCTGGGCTCACCTCGCAATAGTCTTCTACGGTGGCCGCGCCCCGACTGTTCCCCGACGTGCGGCTGCACATCGTCTCGGGCAAGGGCGGCACCGGCAAGACCACCGTGGCCGCGGCCCTCGCCCTGGCCCTCGCTGCCGAGGGGCGCCGGACCCTGCTCATGGAGGTCGAGGGCCGGCAGGGCATCGCCCAGCTCTTCGACACCGCCCCGCTGCCCTACGAGGAGCGCCGCGTGGCACGCGCCCCCGACGGGGGCGAGGTGCGCGCGCTCGCGGTCGACCCCGAGGCCGCCCTGCTGGAGTACCTGGAGATGTTCTACAACCTGCGCCGTGCCGGCTCCGCGCTGTCGCGCATCGGAGCCATCGACTTCGCCACCACGATCGCCCCCGGCGTTCGCGACGTCCTGCTCACCGGGAAGGCCATCGAGGCGGTCAAGCGCACCAAGGACGGCAAGCCGGTCTTCGACGCTGTCGTGATGGACGCCCCGCCGACGGGCCGGATCACGCGGTTCCTGAACGTGAACTCCGAGGTGGCCGGCATCGCCCGGATGGGCCCGATCCACAGCCAGGCGAAGTCCGTGATGGCCGTCATGTCCTCGCCCCGGACCGCCGTGCACCTGGTCACCCTCCTGGAGGAGATGCCGGTGCAGGAGACCATCGACGGGGTGGGGCACCTGCAGGAGGAGGGCCTGCCGGTGGGCGCCGTGATCATCAACTCGGACCGACCACCGCTGCTGACCGACACCCAGCGCGCCGACGCCCTCGACGGAGTCCTGGACCGATCCGCCCTGGCCGGGGCGGTGCGCTCGGCCGACGTGATCACCGCGCGCGACCCGCACACCGTCGATGAGGTGGTCGACGCCCTGCTCGAGGAGGCCCGGGACCACGCCGAGCGCGTGGAGGTCGCCGAGCAGGAGCGCGCGAGCCTGGCCCAGCTCGACGTGCCCCAGCTGTCCCTGCCCCACATCCCGACCGGGATCGACCTGGGGGCGCTCTACGAGCTGGCAGCCCGGCTGCGCGCCGCGGGGCTCGGTCCGCAGGGGCGCCCATGAGCCCCGCGCGGTGGGAGTCCGCCGCGACCCTGGACATCGACGCCCTGCTGGGCGACCCGGGCACCCACATCATCGTCTGCTGCGGATCCGGCGGCGTGGGCAAGACCACGACAGCAGCGGCGCTCGGCGTGCGTGCCGCAGAGGCCGGTCGGCGCGCGGTCGTCCTGACCATCGATCCGGCCCGGCGACTGGCCCAGTCCCTGGGACTCTCGGAGCTGGACAACACCCCGGCGCCGATCCCCGGGATCGACGTGTCCGCCGGCGGGTCCCTGGACGCGATGATGCTGGACATGAAGCGCACCTTCGACGAGGTCGTCATCGCCCACAGCGAGCCGGGGCGCGCCCAGGCCATCCTGGAGAACCCCTTCTACATGGCGCTCTCGAGCTCGTTCGCGGGCACGCAGGAGTACATGGCCATGGAGAAGCTGGGGCAGCTGCACCGCGAGTCCCAGTCCGAGGGCCGCTGGGACCTGATCATCGTCGACACCCCGCCGTCGCGCTCCGCGCTGGACTTCCTGGATGCCCCGATGCGGCTCGGGGCGTTCCTCGACGGCCGGCTCATCAGGATCCTGGCCGCGCCGGCCCGCGCGGGCGGTCGTGCCTACATGCGGCTGCTGTCAGCAAGCCTGGGCGTGTTCAGCAACGTCCTGAACAAGATCGTCGGGGCCCAGGTCCTCACCGACCTCCAGACGTTCGTGGCCTCCTTCGACGCCCTGTTCGGCGGGTTCCGGGAGCGGGCGGACCAGACCTACGCCCTCCTTGCCGCCCCGGGCACGGCATTCCTGGTCATCGCCGCACCCGAGCCCGACGCGCTGCGCGAGGCCTCCTACTTCGTCGAGCGGCTCGAGTCCGAGGCCATGCCCCTGGCCGGGCTCGTGCTCAACCGCGTGGCACCGGTGCGCCTGCCCGAGCTCAGCCCCGACCAGGCCGCTGCCGGCGCCGAGCGCCTGCGCGCCGACGACCCGGCTGAGGCCTCCGTTGCGGCGCTCACCGCATCCCTGCTCGAGCTGCACGCCGATCGCATGCGCCAGTCCGAGAGGCAGCACCGCCTGGCCGACAGGTTCGTCGCCGCGAACCCCCTGGTCCCGGTGACCGCGGTCACGGCCCTGGCCCAGGACGTCCATGACCTCGAGGCGCTCCGCCGCGTGGGTGAGCAGATGGCCGAGCGACGCGCGCAGGCGTGAGGCGGGGGCGACGCGCGCGGTCGTGAGGATGGGGCATTGGGCGACTTGCCGTAAAATCGGTCCATGCCCACCCCTGATCGCCGCCGACGCCGTCCCGGTGCCTGGTCGGCCACGCGCCTCGTGGCCCTCCTGGCCGTCGCCGCGCTGGCCGGGATCGTGGTCGCGGGGATGGCCCTTCCGGTGATCGGCCCGGTCGGCGTGATGGCCCGCGACTCGATCTCCTCGTTCGAGGACCTGCCCCGTGACTTCCGGGAGCCGGCCCTGCCGGTGCGCACCAGGGTCTACGCGGCCGACGGCACCAAGATCGCCACGGTCTTCGAGGAGAACCGCAAGGAGGTCTCCATCGACAAGGTCGCCCCGATCATGCAGAAGGCCGTTGTGGCGATCGAGGACTCACGCTTCTACGAGCACAACGGCTTCGACCCCCGCGGCTTCGTGCGCGCCGCGGTCACGAACGTCACCGCCGGAGGGGTCGCCCAGGGTGGATCCACCCTGACGATGCAGTACGTCAAGAACGTCCTGCTCACCGCCGCCAGGGACAAGGAGGAGCAGGAGGCGGCCAAGGCCGACACGATCACCCGGAAGCTGCGCGAGATCCGCTATGCGATGGCCCTGGAGAAGCGCCTGACGAAGCCCGAGATCCTCGAGCGCTACCTGAACATCAGCTACTACGGCGCCAAGGCCTACGGGGTCGAGGCCGCCTCGCAGCGGTACTTCTCCAAGAGCGCCAAGGACCTCGACCTGGTCGAGGCCGCCACCCTGGCCGGGATCGTCCAGCAGCCCTCGCGCTTCGACCCGACGCGAAACCCCCGCCAGTCGCAGAAGCGTCGCGACGTCGTGCTCAACCGGATGGCCGAGCTCGGGTACATCACCGTCGAGGAGGCCCGCGTCGCCAAGTCCGCGGACGTCGAGGACTACCTCAACCCCAAGGTCCAGTACAACGGCTGCACCACGTCCTTCGCCCCGTACTTCTGTGACTACGCCATCCGCCAGGTCACCGGGATGAAGGCGTTCGGGTCCACCCCGGAGGAGCGCGAGGCCGCGTGGAACTCGGGCGGGTACAAGATCTACACGACCCTGGACATCAAGGCGCAGAAGGCGGCCACGAAGGCCGTCATGGAGGCCATCCCGCCCAAGGACCCGAGCCGGAAGGCCACCGCCATCGCGATGGTCACCCCGGGTACCGGTGACATCCGGGCCATGGCCCAGAACCGCGTGTGGGGCACCAGCAAGTCCAGCAAGAAGTGGTGGGAGACCACGTACAACTACGCGGTCGACCTCGCCGACGGCGGCACCCAGGGGATGCAGGCCGGGTCCACGTTCAAGATCTTCACGATCGTGGCCGCCCTCGAGAAGGGCATCAGCCCGTTCACCGTCATCAACGCCCCGCCGCGCAAGGAGTTCACCGGCTTCGTGGGCTGCGACGGCACCCCGCTGTCCGGGGAGTCGAGCGGGGGCACCGAGCCCTGGCCGGTCCGCAACTCGACCTCGTCGGGCAACTTCGACATGTTCCGGGGCGCGGCCTACTCGGTCAACACCTTCTTCGCCGAGCTGGAGAAGCGCGCAGGGGTCTGCGAGACCGTGGCGGCAGCCACCAAGCTGGGCGTCAGGTACGCCGACGGGTACCCCCTCGACGAGGTCAAGCCCGGTGGCAGGACCGCCGAGGTGGCGTCGTTCACCCTCGGGTCCACGGAGATCTCCCCGCTGACCCTGGCCAACGCCTACGCGACCGTCGCCGCGCACGGTGTCTACTGCAAGCCCCGGGTCATCACCAAGATCGTCGATCGCGACGGCAAGGAGCTGTCGGTACCGGCGCCGAAGTGCGACCAGGCCATCACTCGCAACGTCGCCGACGGAGCCGCAGCCGTGCTGACCAACGTCGTGGACGGCAACATCTCCGGGCGGACCGGCGGGCCGATGACCCTGGGTCGCGACACGACCGGCAAGACCGGGACCATCGACAGCCATGCGGCTGTGTGGTTCGCCGGATCCACACCGGACCTCGGGGCGGCTGTCTGGGTCGGTGACCCCCGTGGCGGCTACCGCTACCCCCTGCAGAACCTGACCATCAACGGCCGGTACTACCCGCAGGTCTTCGGCTCCTCGCTGCCCGGTCCCACGTGGAAGAAGGCGATGGAGGGCGCGCTCGCCGACAGCGCCCCCGTCGCGATGGACCTGCGCAACGAGTGGGGCCTGCTGCCCGCCCGACAGTCCGGCACGCCCTACCAGCGCACCAACAGGGCCGAGTCGGACATCCCCTGGTGGCAGCGCGCCCTGCCCGGCTTCGGCGACACGAGTCGTGGGCAGGGGCAGGGTCAGGCCCCGACGACGCAGGACCCGGCTCAGGGCCAGGATCCGGGTCAGGGTCAGCAGGGCCAGTAGGCCCCGTCGATCAGGCGAGCGCTGCGCGAACCAGGGTCGCCAGCTTGCCACCGTCGAAGCGCCCCGAGGTCTGCGGTGTCAGCTCCTTCATGACCCGGCCCATGGCCGGCATGCCAGACACCCCTTCGGCTGCCAACCGCGTCACGGCGGCATCGACCATCACGCGGACCTCGTCGTCGGTGAGCGGCTCCGGCAGGTAGCGCGCCAGCACGCCGAGCTCGGCCACCTCGCGCGCAGCCAGCTCGGGCCGGTCGGCGTCGGTGAAGGCCGCTGCGGCCTCCCGGCGCCTCTTGGCCTCCTTGTTCAGGACGCCGACCACCTCCGCGTCGCTGAGGGTGCGCGCGGACGTGCCGGACACCTCCTCGGTCGTCACCGCGGTCAGGGCCATCCGCAGCGTGGCCGCCGTGAGCTCGTCACGGCTCCGGATGGCCTCGGTGAGGTCTGACCGCAGGTCTTCCTTCAGGGTGCTCATGACCCCATTGTGCTGGGTAGCCGCCCGGAGCGCCCCCCGCCCTGGTGGTGCGGGTTCCCTGGCCTGCCCCTGCCAGAATTGCGGCATGCCGTCAGCGATGCAAGTGACCCTTCGTGCGGGCGCCTCCCTCATGGCGCTCGGGGCGGCAACCACCGCGTACAGCCTCTGGGAGGCTCGCCAGTACACCCTGCGCGAGGCCGAGATCCTGCTGCCCCGGTCCCTGCACCAGCCCAGAGAAGGCCGTTCGGAGCTGCGCATCCTGCACCTCTCGGACCTGCACCTGTCCCCGCGTGACACGGACCGAATCGCCTGGGTCCGCTCCCTGGGTGAGCTCGACGTCGACCTGACCGTGGTGACCGGGGACTTCCACGGGGACGCTCGCGGTCCCACGCTGGCGCTGGAGGCACTCGGGCCGCTCCTGGACCGGCCCGGCTTCTTCGTGCGGGGCTCGAACGACTACTACGCCCCGGCTCGGGCGAATCCGGCGAAGTACCTCTCGGGCCCGAGCGTGTTGCGCACGAAGCGCCCGCCCATCGACGTCACGCCCCTGAATGCCGGCCTGACCGCGGCCGGGTGGATCGACCTGGACAACGCCGCCGCCCAGGTGACCGTGGGGGGATGGCGCGTGGACGCGCGCGGCGTCGACGACCCGCACATCCGGCGCGATCGGTACGCCGAGGTCGCTGGCCCATTCGATCCGGATGCCGAGCTGCGGCTCGGCGTCACTCATGCGCCCTATCGACGCGTCCTGGATGCGATGGCGGCCGACGGCTGCGACCTGATCCTGGCGGGGCACACACACGGTGGCCAGGTGTGCCTGCCGTGGTTCGGCGCACTGGTCACCAACTGCGACCTCCCCCGGGACAGGGCCAAGGGACTGTCCCAGTGGCGTGGATCCGCCCTGCATGTCTCGGCCGGACTCGGGACCAGCCCGTTCACCCCCATCCGGGTGGCCTGCCGGCCGGAGGCGACGGTCGTGACCGTGAGGGCTGGGTAGGACCACGGGACCGGGCCCCGGGGGGGACATCCCCGGGGGCCCGGTCCCGTGTCGGGATGGCGGGAACCGTCGGCCGCTGCGCGGCCTCCTCCCGAACCCCGCGAGTACCGTCCACATCAGAACGGCCCCGGGGACAAGCCCCGGGGCCGTTCTGATGTGTCGGGATGGCGGGATTCGAACCCACGACCTCTTCGTCCCGAACGAAGCGCGCTACCAAGCTGCGCCACATCCCGATTGCGGGCCCGATTCTAGCCGCACGCCGACCCCCAGCCCAAACTGCCGCCGCCGACCTGGTGGCAGGTGGGGTCAGGTGCGCTCGGCCAGGAGTTCGGCGATCTGGACGGCGTTCAGCGCCGCACCCTTGCGCAGGTTGTCATTGGACAGGAACAGGGCCAGACCGCGCCCGTCGGGGACACCGGGGTCCTGGCGCAGGCGACCGACATAGGTCGGGTCCGCGCCCGCCGCCTGCAGCGGCGTGGGGACCTCCGACCAGGCGACGCCCGGGGCTCCCTGCAGCAGCTCGCGCGCCGCCTCCACCGACAGCGGCCGGTCGAACTCCGCGTTGATGCTCAGGCTGTGGCCGGTGAACACAGGAACCCGCACACAGGTGCCCGAGACGGCGAGATCAGGGATTCCCAGGATCTTGCGGCTCTCGTTGCGCAGCTTCTGCTCCTCGTCGGTCTCCCCCGATCCATCAGTCACGATGCTGCCCGCCAGTGGGATCACGTCGAAGGCGATCGGCGCGACGTACTTGATCGGGGCGGGCAGGGTCACGGCGGACCCGTCATGGGTCAGCGCGGTCAGGTCCTGGGCCACCGCAGCACGCACCTGTCCAGCGAGCTCCTCGACCCCGGCGAGTCCGCTTCCCGAGACCGCCTGGTAGGTGCTCACGACCAGCCGGCGCAGCCCAGCCGCCGCGTGCAGCGGGGCCAGGACGGGCATGGCAGCCATGGTGGTGCAGTTCGGGTTGGCCACGATCCCCTTCGGGATGCTGGCCAGGGCCTGCGGGTTGACCTCGGACACGACCAACGGGACATCGGGGTCCATCCGCCAGGCGGAGGAGTTGTCGACCACGACCGCACCCGCCGCTGCGAACACCGGCGCGAGCGCCCTGGAGGTGGCCCCCCCGGCGGAGAACAGCGCGATGTCGATGCCGGAGGGGTCTGCCGTGGCCGCGTCCTCCACGACCACCTGCGTTCCGCGCCACGGCAGCGTGGTTCCCGCCGAGCGCGCACTGGCGAAGTAGCGGACCGCTCCCACGTCGATCGCTGACTCGTCGAGCAGGCGACGCATCACGCCCCCGACCTGGCCCGTGGCACCCACGATCGCAACGGTGACGCTCATCGGCCCGTCCCTCCATACACGACGGCCTCACCGTCGGCGTCCAACCCGAAGGCAGTGTGCAACGCGCGAACGGCCGCGTCCGCGACGTCCGTGCTGGTCACGATCGAGATCCGGATCTCCGAGGTGGTGATCATCGTGATGTTGATGCCTGCCGAGGCCATCGCCCGGAAGAACGTGGCCGAGACACCCGGGTCGGTCCGCATGCCGGCCCCCACGAGCGACACCTTGGCGATCCCGTCGTCATAGGCGAGGTCCTCGAACCCGATCTGCTCCTGGACCGCGCGCAGGGAATCCAGTGCCTGCTGGCGCGACGCAACCGGGCAGGTGAACGTCACATCAGTCCGGGCATCCTCCCCGAGGGAGACGTTCTGGACGATCATGTCCACGTTGACCCCGGCGTCGGCGACGGCTTGGAAGATCTGCGCGGCCTCACCGGGGAGGTCGGGCACGCCGACCACCGTGATCTTGCAGTCGTTGAGGTCGTAGGCGACCCCCGCGATGATCGGTTGCTCCACAGTCGCCCCTCCGGCGGGATTGGCCGCTGCAGGCAGCGGGTCGGTCGAGTCGAGGACCCAGGTGCCGTGCTTGTCCGAGAAGGAGGACCGCACGTGGATCGGCATGTGTGCCCGGCGGGCGTACTCGACGCAGCGCAGGTGCAGCACCTTGGCGCCGGCCGCCGCCAGCTCGAGCATCTCCTCATAGCTGATGCGGGGCACCTGACGGGCCGCCGGGACCACGCGTGGGTCCGCGGAGAACACCCCGTCGACGTCGGTGTAGATCTCGCACATGTCAGCGTCCAGGGCGACGGCCAGGGCAACGGCGGTGGTGTCCGACCCACCGCGGCCCAGGGTGGTGATGTCCTTGCTGGCGTAGGACACCCCCTGGAAGCCCGCGACGATGGGGATGGCGCCGTCGGAGATGGCGTGGCGGATCCGTCCGGGGGTCACGTCGATGATCCGGGCCGCGCCGTGCGCGGAGTCGGTGATGAGCCCGGCCTGGGACCCCGTGTAGGACCGGCCCTCCTCGCCGAGGTCGTGGATGGCCATGGCCAGGACGGCCATGGAGATGCGCTCACCAGCCGTCAGCAGCATGTCGAGCTCCCGCCCCGGGGGGTTCGGGCTGACCTCGTTCGCGAGGTCGAGCAGCTCGTCGGTGGAGTCGCCCATGGCCGAGACGACCACGACCACGTCGTTCCCAGCGCGCTTCGTGTCCACGATGCGCCTGGCCACGCGGCGCACGCTGGGGGCATCGGCCACGGAGGATCCCCCGTACTTCTGGACGATCAGGGCCATGCTCGACTGCTCCCGTAGTGGTCTGCTGCGTACCGGGGCCCAATTCTAGGGGGTGGCGGCCCTCAGCCGCCCCGAACGTGCACGTCGACCGCGAACCCCCGAGTGGCCTCGGAGTCGGATCCCCTAGGTGCGTGCCTCATCGGTGCTCAGCTGGCCCGTGTCGTCGGCCACCTCGAGTGGAGCC
Organism: uncultured Actinomycetes bacterium; assembly: GCA_963700395.1. Classification (GTDB taxonomy): domain Bacteria; phylum Actinomycetota; class Actinomycetes; order S36-B12; family CAIYMF01; genus Prado023. Next base: position 48,376 of record CAVOXI010000004.1, read on the forward strand.
CCTGCTCGGACGTGGGAGACCAGTGACCGCAGCGCGCGCAGCGCCATCGCCCCGGAGTCGCCCCAGGAGTTCAAGTAGGTCGTCTGCCACCACCAGAGCGCCTCGAGGGTGCGCCCGGCAGTGTGGTGGGCAAGCCCATGCAGGAGGTCGGACACGATCGCGGTGATGTCGTCGGAGAGCCTGCCTGAGACCAGCTCAGGGTTGGCATAGGGATCGAACACCTCGATGTACGAGTCGACCGGGGCCAGCCTCTCCGCAAGGGCTGCCCTGAGCCGGTCGACGTCGGGTTCGACCCCGGCGTCCGGCTCGAAGCGACCCTCGGGAACGACATCGTCGATCGCTCCCAGCCGCGCGCCCATGGCCAGGACGTCGGAGACCTCCAGCAGCAGGATCGCGATCGCATGGTCCTCACCGATCCCGGCGGCGACTGCCTCCGCCGCCTGCACGAACCGGGCCGATGCGTCAGCCAGGCCGTCAGCCAGGGTCACCAGGTCGTCCTCCACCGGGGTCGCCGGTGTGCTGAGCACGGCCATCGCGCCCTCGATGGGCGCCTCATCGACACTCATGCCTGCCCTCCGATCCTTCGTCGTCCCTCAAATGCCCGGCCAAGGGTGACCTCGTCGGCGAACTCGAGGTCTCCGCCGACCGGCAGTCCACTGGCCAACCGTGACACGGCCAGGCCCAAAGTGCTCATCAAGCGCGCCAGGTAGGTCGCGGTGGCCTCCCCCTCGAGGTTCGGATCCGTCGCCAGGATCACCTCGACCACCGACCCGTCGGCAAGGCGCGCCATCAGCTCGCGGATGCGCAGGTCGTCGGGACCGACGCCCTCCATCGGGCTGATCGCCCCGCCGAGGACGTGGTACCGACCGCGGAACTCGCGGGTCCGCTCGATCGCGACCACGTCCTTGCTCTCCTCGACGACGCAGAGCAGCGACGGGTCACGTCGCGGGTCCCGGCAGATCCCACACGTTCGCTCCTGGGAGACATTGCCGCAGATCTCGCAGAACTGGACCTTCTCGCGCAGGGTGAGCAGGGCCTCGGCGAGGTCCGCCACCTCCTGGGGGTCTGCCTTGAGGAGGTGGAAGGCGATCCGCTGGGCGCCCTTGGGCCCGATCCCGGGCAGGCGGCTGAGCCCGTCGATGACGTCCTGGATGATCCCCTCGTACATGTCAGCCCCTACGAGTGGTCGATCTCACCGATGGGCCGGGCGCCGAGCTCCCGGGTGATCAGGGCCAGTCCGTGCGCCCCACCTGCATCGAGGTCCGGATCGTCGGGGCTCGGGACGTCGGCCACATCAGCGTCGGCCGGCATGGCACCGGCCTCCCTGACGACGTCAGCGGGGCGCGACGTGGACGATGCTGTTGTCGCTCCCGGACGGGCTGTACCTCCTGGGGCCGAAGCGCGGCCCGGTGCCCGGCTCCCCTTCGAGGATCCGGACGCGCTCGGGCCCTGATCCGTGCCGCCCAGGGCGGGACGGGCTGGCTCGGGGTCGTGCAGGACATCGATCGAGAGGTCCATCGCAAGGACGTCGATGATGGCCTGGCGCAGCCTCTCGTCGTGGCCCCGCTGCGCGATCGCGCGCACGTTCCCGGGCTCGGCGACCGCCACGGCGAGGGCGCCGTTGGTGCAGGAGACCGGCGTGGCCGCGTGGAAGGCAGTCCATGCCACGCGGCTGGAAGTGGCCAGCCGCTCGAGGATGGCCGGCCATGAGTCACGGATCCGGGTGAGCGCAGCGTCCCCGGTGGGACCCGCGGATGCAGGCAGCGACCCACCATCTGGCGGGCCGGTCGTCGCCTCGCGATCGGGTGCGTCGCCCGGTGGGGTCGCGTCGCCCCGGCGGGGTCGCGTCACCAGCCGCCACCGGCGCCTCGGGCGCGCGTGCCGGTGCTGCCTGCGGCCCTCCTGTCGCGTCCGAGGGCGGAACCGGCGACGCCTCCCCGCCATCCCGGCGCAGCTCCGGCCTTCGGGGAGGGCCTGACGGCGCGGACGGGCCCGTCGAGCGGGGAGGCCCTTCCGGCGCTGCACGACCCGCCGAGCGGGGTGCGGACGTGGCGGCGGGCGGCGGTACCGCGGCGGAAGGGATGGGGTCGGGCGCAACCTCCCCAACGCGTGGTGCCACCGGGGCAGCGGACTGCTCGGGGCGACGCCGGGGCACCGACTCCCTCTCCGGGGAGGTCGTCGCGCCCGATCCGGTGGAGGCTGAGCCGCCGCCGCGCTCAAGACGGTCGAGGCGGGCCAGGACGGAGGTGAGGTCGTCCCCGGGGCTTGGAAGGGCCAACCGGGCGCAGAGGAGCTCGAGCTGCAGCCGCGGGGCGGTGGCCCCCTTGATCTGCCCGAGGCCGACGCTGACAAGGTCAGCTGCCCGGGACAGCTCGGCAAGTCCCAGGGACTGGGCCTGGGCGAGCATCCTCTGGCCCTCGTCGTCGGGGACATCGATCAGGCCCTTCGACAGGGCCTCGTGGTCGGCCCTCAGGACTATCAGGTCCCGCAACCGGTCCAGGATGTCCGTCACGAACCTGCGCGGGTCGTGACCTGCTGAGATGACCGAGTCGACGATGCCGAACATGTCCGCTGCCGACCCGGCGGACAGGGCCGCAACGAACTCGTCGATGAGGCTGGTGTCGGTCAGGCCCAGGGACGTGATGGCATCGGCATAGGTCAGGCCGTCAGGACCCGCTCCGGCGAGCAGCTGGCCCAGGACGGACAGGCTGTCGCGGACGCTCCCCGCACCCGCGCGCGCCACGACGGCGAGCGCGGCGGCCTCCGCGGGGACGCCCTCGGCCGCGCAGACCGATCCGAGGTGCTCGGCCAGCGTCCGGGCCGGCACCAGCCGGAAGCCGTAGTGGAAGGTCCTCGAGCGGATCGTCGGGATGATCTTGTCGGGCTCAGTCGTGGCGAAGATGAACCGCAGGTGCGCAGGGGGCTCCTCGACGAGCTTGAGCAGCGCGTTCGCGGCCTCGTTCGTGAGCTGGTGGGCCTCATCGATGATGTAGACCTTGAACCGGCTCGCGGCGGGCGCGTAGATGGCCTTCTCACGCAGGTCGCGTGCGTCATCGATGCCGCGGTGGGTGGCGGCGTCGAGCTCGACGACGTCCATCGACCCGGGTCCGTTCGGGGCCAGCTCGACGCAGCTGCGGCACACCCCGCAGGGATCGGCCCGAGGGCCCTGCTCGCAGTTCAGCGAGCGGGCCAGGATCCGCGCCGTCGAGGTCTTGCCGCACCCACGCGGCCCCGAGAGCAGGTACGCGTGGTGGGTCCGGCCCGAATCGAGGGCGCGGGCCAGCGGCCCGGTCACGTGCTCCTGGCCGATCACCTCGGCCAGCGAGCCCGGCCGGTAGGTCCGATAGAGCGCCAGTGCCACGCCGCTCACCCTAACGGTGCCTGCCGACAACGCGGGCTGGCCTCCACAATCCCCAAGTCATCCACAGCTGGGGATAACTCACAGCGGTGTAACTACGTCCGTGTAACTCCTCCGGGTGGTCCGCGGAAGGCGTCAGAGGGCGCCGCCGGCCGCCGAGGGTGCGGTCGGGTCCGCGGCACCGGGGGCGCGGGTCTCGCGCGCCAGGTAGTCCTCGAGGAGCATCACGTTCTCGCCGACGCGCCGGGCCACCTGCAGCAGGGTGGAGATCGACGCGACCTCCTCGACCTGCTCCTTGAGGAACCAGTGCATGAACTGCTCGCCGAGGTAGTCCGACTCCCCGCGCGCCAGGGCGATGAGGGCCTCGAACTGGGAGGTGACCTGACGCTCCTGGGCCAGTGCCAGCTCCAGCGGCTCCACGACGGAGGCGAACGCATTGCGCACCGGCGGAACCCCGGGGATGACGACCTCGGCCTCCCGGTCCATGAGGTACTGCACGATCATCATCGCGTGGTTGCGCTCCTCGACCGACTGCGCGTAGAAGTGCGCCGCGAGCTGGGGAAGTGCCTGCTCGTCGAACCAGACCGCGATGGCGACGTACTGCTGGGACGCGAAGAACTCGTGCCCGATCTGTTCGGTGAGCAGGTCGTGGACGGGGCTCATGGGGACTCCTCGAGAGTGCACGGGGATGGCCGTGGGACGCACGCCATCGAGGCACAGACTACGCCGGGGCCGCTGGCGCCGCAGGCTCCAGACACACGAGGGCCCGGACCCTGGGAGGGCCCGGGCCGGTTCCCTCGGGGATCAGCACCAGATCGGCGGTGGCGGTGGGATTCGAACCCACGGTGGGCTCATCACCCACACACGATTTCGAGTCGTGCTCCTTTGGCCGCTCGGACACGCCACCGCGCAGGATTCTAGGGGCCGTGGGTGCTGAGGCGGAAATCGCGCTCGTACCCTTGGCACCGTGCCTGTCGGACCCCACCCCCTGCCCTGGCCGGAGGACCCCCGACTGGACCCGGACCTCCTGGCCCACGGCGACTCCAGGAACGTCGTGGACGCCTACCGCTACTGGACGGTGGCGGCGATCGTGGCCGATCTGGAGACCAGGCGCTCCCCGATGCACGTGGCGATCGAGAACATCGAGCACGACCTGAACATCGGATCGATCGTGCGCACGGCCAACGCCTACAACGTCGCCGGCGTCCATGTGGTGGGCCGGCGACGTTGGAACCGACGGGGCGCGATGGTCACCGATGCCTACCTTCGGATCACCCACCACCCCGACCCAGCCGACCTTCAGCGCTGGGCGAGGTCGGAACGGCTGCCGATCCTCGCGATCGACGTGGTGCCCGGCGCCGTACCCATCGACGAGTACACGATGCCCCGGGCGTGCGTGCTCCTGTTCGGCCAGGAGGGTCCGGGACTCAGCCTCCAGGCCATCGCAGGGGCCGACGCCGTCCTGTCCATCAGCCAGTACGGCTCGACCCGATCCATCAACGTCGCTGCGGCCGCGGCCATCGCGATGCACTGCTGGGCCCGAACTCACCTTGACGGTGACAGCCGCGACCCGGGGTAGCCTTGCGCCGTGAGCTTGAGCCTGTCCGTGGCATCCGTCGTTCCTGCGATCGTGAGCACGCTGGGGCCCGACTGGCTCGACCCGCAGAACCTCGACCGGTTCGGGACGGCTGCCTTCTGGATCGCGATGGGGATCATCTTCGCCGAGTGCGGCCTGCTGATCGGGTTCTTCCTCCCCGGTGACTCCCTGCTGTTCATGGTCGGGTTGTTCATCGCCAGCGGCGTGATCGCGATCCCGATCCAGGTGGCGTGCGTCCTGCTGTCCGTGGCCGCCGTCGCGGGCAACCTCACGGGCTACTGGATCGGGTACCGCGCGGGACCCTCCCTGTTCAACAGGCCGGAGTCCCGGTTCTTCCGCCAGGAGTACGTGGACAAGACCCACCAGTTCTTCGACAAGTACGGCTCCCGTGCGATCGTCCTGGCCCGGTTCGTGCCCATCGTGCGCACGTTCATCACGGCGATGGCCGGGATCGGCCGGATGGACCTGCGCACCTACGCGCTCTACTCCACGATCGGGGGCGTCCTCTGGGCGACCGGCGTGACCCTCCTGGGCTACTACCTGGGCAACATCCCCTTCGTGAAGGACCACATCGAGCTGATCCTGATCGGCATCGTGGCCCTGTCGATCATCCCGATCGGGTTCGAGACCCTGCGGCACCGGCGCGAGTCGCGCGGTGCGGCGGCGGCCTCCGTCGATCCCACCGCCTGATCCCGCATCGCGGCGCGGCAGGCGATGTGCGCGGCCATCCACGCCAGGACCTAGGGTTGTCGCCGTGACTGATGCTCGCGAGCAACTCCTCGACCAGATCCGGACCAAGGCCGTCGTGCACGGCCGGGTCGTGCTGTCCTCGGGACGCGAGGCTCAGTACTACGTGGACCTGCGACGGGTGACCCTGGACGGACGGGCAGCTCCCCTCGTCGGTGAGGTCATGCTCGACCTGACCGCGGACATGTCCTACGACGCCGTCGGCGGGCTGACCCTCGGGGCCGACCCGGTCGCCACCGCGATGCTGCACGCGGCCGCGGCACGGGGCCAGCATCTCGATGCCTTCGTGGTCCGCAAGGCCGAGAAGGCGCACGGGCTGCAGCGGCGCATCGAGGGCCCCGACGTCACTGGGCGCCGCGTCCTGGCGGTGGAGGACACCTCGACGACCGGCGGCTCGGTGATGGCCGCGGTGGAGGCGCTGCGTGAGGCTGGCGCCGAGGTCGTGGGTGTCGCCGTGATCGTCGAGCGCGGCGCCGCCGGGATGATCGCCGACGCGGGCCTGGAGTACCGGGCCGCCTACCAGCTGGCCGATCTCGGCCTCGACTGACATGCCCGGGGTCACGGTCGTCCTGTGTCCCGCACTCGACCCGGGGGCCCCTGACGGACAGCGCCGCGAGCTGGCAGCCGCCCTGGCCGGGTGGGGGATCCCGGTCGTGATCCCCCACCGGCAGTCGCGCAACGGCGCGGAGGCATCCGACGAGCGTCTCGGGATCGCGGCGTGGGTGGCCGACCAGGCCGTGGCGATCACGGCCGCACAGGTCGAGGGACCGCTGATGCTGGTCAGCGCCGGGGACGCCAACCGTGCCGTACCCGCGCTCGGCTACTCCCAACGCGCGTCACGCCGCAGCGTCGTGGCCTACGTCCTGGTCGACGGCCCCCTGCCTGACGCCAGCCGCGCGGGCAGGGACTGGCCGGACGCCCCCGTGGTCCACGTGACCACCCCCGGCGCCGACGCGGCACCGGCTGCCGCGGCCAGGTTGCGCGGGTGGTCGACCCTGGACGCGGACCCCATTGCGGTCGTCAGCCGCATCGCCCGGGGCTGGCCGGACTCGATGCCCTGACCCGCGGGCCCGGGAAGATCGGCGCTGCGTCGCGGCACCCCCGCACCCGCTCGCATCCGCGGGCGCCTGCGGCACACTGGGCCCATGACAGCATGCATCACGGGAGCGACCGCCGGGATCGGCCTCGCCTTCGCCGAGGAACTGGCCGCCGAGGGTTCGGACCTGGTCGTTGTGGCGCGCGACACCGAGCGCCTGGCGGCCCTGGCCGAGCGGCTCGGAACCGAGCACGCGATCTCCGTGGAGGTCCTGACCGCCGACCTGGCCACGGACGCAGGCTGCACGGCCGTGATGGAGCGCCTTGCCGACGAGTCCCGACCGGTCGACGTGCTGGTGAACAACGCCGGATTCGGCGTCAACCAGGGCTTCGTGGCCGGAAGCCTGGCCGACGAGGAGCGCCTGCTCGACGTCCTCGTCCGGGCGACGCTCCGGCTGACCCACGCGGCACTTCCCGGGATGGTGCAGCGAGGTCGGGGGACCGTGATCAACGTCTCGAGCGTGGCCGGGTTCGTGCCCATGGGCACGTACTCGGCTGCCAAGGCGTGGGTCACGGTGTTCACCGAGGGCCTCGCCCCGGAGCTCTCGGGGACCGGCGTGACTGCCACCGCGGTGTGCCCCGGCTTCACCCACACGGAGTTCCACGAGCGCGCTGACATGGACATGGTGTTCCTCCCGGAGTGGGCGTGGCTCGACTCACGCCGCGTCGCACGCGACGGCCTGCGGGAGGCCCGCGCGGGGCACGCCGTCAGCGTGCCGTCGAAGCGCTACACCTCCCTGGCACTGGCCGCCCAGTACATGCCGCGGCCCATCCTGAGGCGGCGGGCACCCGGATCGCCCAGTCGCGGGCCGCACGGAGGTGACCCAGGTGTCCTTGCGACATCCAGGTCGAGGGTTGGGCCAGTGACCCACCCTCTGGTGGCCCGGATGCAGCCCCACCGACACAGCATCTTCGGGGACATGTCCGCCCTGGCGGCAGCAACAGGTGCCATCAACCTGGGTCAGGGATTCCCCGACACCGACGGCCCCGCGCTCGTCCGCGACGCCGCCCTCGCCGCGATCCGCACCGGCCGTGGCGCGCAGTACCCGCCCGCACACGGGCTGCCCGAGCTCCGCCAGGCGATCTGCGCGCACCAGGAGGCGTGGTACGGGTTGACCTGGGATCCGGCAACCGACGTGGTGGTGACCACCGGTGCATCGGAGGCGATCGTCGCCAGTGTCCTGGCGTTCGTGGAGGCCGGGGAGGAGGTGCTCGTCCTCGAGCCCTGGTTCGACCTCTACGCCGCAGCCATCGACCTCGCGGGCGGAGTGCGCGTCAGTGTCCCACCTGTCCCAGGGACATTCCGTCCCGACCCGGCAGCATTGAGGGAGCGGGTCACCCCTCGCAGCAAGATGCTGATCATCAACTCCCCGCACAACCCCACGGGAGCAGTCCTCACCGAGGCCGAACTCGCCGACCTCGCCCGGGAGGCGGTGGCAGCCGACCTGGTCGTGCTCGCCGATGAGGCGTACGAGCACCTCTGGTTCGACGGTCACCCGCACATCCCGATCGCCACCATGCCGGGCATGGCCGAGCGCACGATCACCGTGGGGTCCGCGGGCAAATCGCTGTCCTTCACCGGGTGGAAGGTGGGATGGGCCACCGGCCCGGAGGACCTGATCGGAGCAGTCCGGGTCATCCGCCAGCACCTGAGCTACGTCTCCGGTGGCCCCTTCCAGTGGGCGGTGGCCGAAGGCCTGGGAGCGTTGCCCCGCTCCCACTGGGACAAGGCTCGCGCGACGCTGGCCGACCAGCGCGACCTGTTGACCCAGGGACTGTCCGAGGTGGGCCTATCCGTCCTGCCGAGCGAGGGCACCTACTTCCTCCTGACCGACGTCCGCGCAGTGGGCTATGCCAGCGGTGAGCAGTTCTGTGCTGAGCTCCCCCAGCGGGCCGGGGTCGTGGCGATCCCGGTGGCCCCCTTCTGCGATGACCTGTCCGTGGGACAGCCCTGGGTCAGGTGGGCCTTCTGCAAGCGCCCCGAGGTGCTCTCCGCCGCCGTTGACCGGTTGCGCGGGAGCTTCACCTGACGCTGGGCAGGTCAGGGAGCCGGCCACCCCACGGGCAGGGGCCACCCTCCCTCAGGTCGCCGGAACCGATCCCACCACCGGGGCGAGTCCCACGGCGCGGTGCAGGGCGCCGGGATCACCGCACCTGGCCAGCCAGTTGGCGAGCATCCGATGCCCACCCTCGGTGAGCACTGACTCGGGATGGAACTGGACCCCCTCGACGTCGAACTCGCGGTGTCGCATGGCCATCACAACCCCGGAATCGGTCCATCCCGTGATCTCCAGAGCTGGGGGGACCGATCCGCGCTCCACGGCGAGCGAGTGGTAGCGAGTGGCGCGGAACGGGTCCGGCAGGCCGGCCAGAACCCCTGCTCCCGTGTGATGCACCATCGAGGTCTTGCCGTGCACCAGCTCGGGGGCACGCGAGACCACGCCCCCGAACACCGCTCCGATGGCCTGGTGCCCCAGGCAGACACCGAGGAGCGGAACCGTCCCGGCGCACGCGCTGACCATGTCCATGCACACCCCGGCGTCGTGCGGGTCACCCGGTCCCGGGGACAGGAGCACCCCGTCGTAGCCGAGGGCGTCGCCGGTGGCCACCTCGTCGTTGCGGCGCACGTCGACCTCTGCGCCCAGCTGCGCAAGGTACTGCGCCAGGTTGAATACGAACGAGTCGTAGTTGTCCACGATCAGGATGCGTGCAGTCACGCGGACATTCTCGCGGGTACCGTAGGCACGTGCACTCCCCCCTTGGCGCGCCGGGCCCCGCATCGGGGGATCTGGCGCCGCATGCCGAGGCACGCGCCGAGGTGAACGAACCCACCGGCGCCTCCCCGCTGGCGCCCACCCGCCGCGCCCGGCGCCGGCGCCGGGTCCGTTGGCCTGATGTCGTCGCCGCCGGGGTGTTCGCCATCGCGGGCGCGATGTTCGTGGCCAGCGCGTCGGTGTCCGAGGACGGGATCCTGCGCCTGGATCGCACGGGTGGGCTGCGCGATGCGATCACCGCCCGTGCGGAGCAGAACACGGCCCTGCAGGCCGACGTGGACCACCTGACAGCCGAGGTCGCGGCCCTCGGGTCCCTCGACGATCCGGGGATCGCCCTGCAGCGCACCACGGAGCAGATCGCCGAGCTGTCGCCGGTGGTGGGACTGACCGAGGTCGTGGGGCCCGGTGTGACGGTGACCCTGGACGACGCCGATGCGCCCGACCCGCTGCCTGAGGGGTTGACCGGCGATGACTACATCGTCCACCAGCAGGATGTCCAGGGCGTCGTGAACGCCCTGTGGCGCTCCGGAGCCTCCGGAGTGACCGTGATGGGCCAGAGACTGATCAACACGAGCGCCGTGCGCTGCGTGGGCAACACCGTGATCCTCCAGGGTCAGGTGTACTCACCACCGTTCGTGATCGCGGGGGTCGGGGACCTGGACCGGATGACCGACGCCCTCGAGAAGGACGAGTCGGTCGGGTTCTTCCGCGAGTGGGCCAGCGTGGTGGGGATGCGCTACGAGCAGAAGACCTCCCGTGAGCTGGTCCTTCCGGCCTACACCGGCCCGCTGACGACCAACGACTCGCAGGTCGTCCGATGACAGCCCCCCAGACGCAGGAGGCACCCCAACGCCGCCCATCGCGCGCCTGGACGGCCGTCGGGGTGCTCGGGGAGCTCCTCATCACGTTCGGGGTGGTGCTGCTGCTGTTCGTCGCCTACCAGCTGCTGTGGACGAACGTGACGGCCCAGCGGGCAGCTGGGAGCGCCGCCGCCGAGCTGCAGGACTCCTGGAGCCAGCCGTCGACCGTTGACGATGGCAGCGAGACCGACACCGAGGAGCAGCCGGAGCTCCCGCAGATCGGCGACGCGTTCGCGCTGATGTTCATCCCCCGGCTGGCAGACAAGGTCTGGGGGACTCCCGTCCTCGAGAGCGTGGACCTCTCCGACCTGGCTCGTGGGATCGGTCATTACCCGCAGACGCAGCTCCCCGGCCAGAAGGGGAACTTCGCAGTCGCCGCCCATCGCGCCACCAACGGGGAGCCGTTCCGCGACATCGACCAGTTGCAGGTCGGCGACAAGGTGTACGTCGAGACGCAGGACCACTGGTACGAGTACACCCTGCGCCGGGATGAGATCGTCGCCCCGCAGGCCACCTGGGTCCTCGACCCGGTCCCGGGCGACGCCGGTGCCGAAGCCGCCGAACGCCTCATCACGCTGACCACCTGCAACCCCCGTTGGGGCCAGCACCAGCCGCTGGGTCTGGTGGGGGGACCTCACAACGCGTTACGACAAGGCCGCCGGGGAGATCCCCCCGGAGATCGAGGCGGGCCGGTAGATGTACGCCTGGATCTGGAACCACCTGCCCGGGCCGACGGCGCTCAGGGCGCTCATCTGCGCCCTGGCATTCGCGGCGCTCGTCGGCGTCCTCTTCACCTGGGTCTTCCCATGGCTCGAGCCTCGGCTGCCCTTCACCGACGTGACCGTGGATGGGATGTCGTCCACAGGGTTATCCACAGCTGGGGACGGAATTACACGGTTGTGATCTGCTTGCCCAGCGCGCCCGTCCCATCACGCTGCGCTGATGCCAGCTCCTCGACGTTCCTCGAACGGCCCTGACCGCATCGGTCACTCAATGTGACGGATGTCAGCGCACCGTGTCCGAGAAAGGGGATTTGGGGCGGATTTGTGAGGGTCAGCGCCACTTCGTCGACAGGCCGAACCCAACCATGATCAGTCCGAACCCGATCACCATGTTCCAGCGTCCGAGGGCTTCCAGTCCGGGCATCGACGGGGCGATGTAGTACAGGACTATCCACAGAAGTCCGATCACGAAGCACGCCACCATCAGCGGTGCCAGCCATCGAGGGGAGGACATGGGGACATCCTTCTTGGCGACCGTCTCCGGGGGGCGCGGCTTCGGCGTCCCCCGGCCCTTGGACTCCGGCATGTGTTCCTCCCTGAGCACCACGCACGCCCGATGAGTCCTGCGAGACGTGCCGACTGCGCCGAATCCTACCCCGGGCCCTCAGCTGAGCAGTGCGGGGACGAGATCCTGGATCTGCGCGCTGCGCACGACCGTCAGCACGACCAGCACGAACAGGACCGCCACCGCGGATGCAGCCTGCCTGCCCACCTGCGCCCGCCCCGCCTCGCCCCGCCCCGTCGTCAGCACGAGGGCGACCAGCGCCCCCGTCACCGCGCCACCGAGGTGGGCTCGCCAGTCCACGCCACCCATGAAGAATCCCAGGGCGACGTTGATCCCCAGGAGGACGATGATCTGCGTGACATCGCGGTCCAGGCGCCGGCCCACGACGATCCAGGCGGTCATCAGGCCGAAGATCGCACCGCTGGCACCCACCGACAGGGTGTTGACCGGGGAGAACCAGTAGGAGGCCACGGAGCCACCGATGCCCGACAGCAGGTACAGGGTCAGGAAGCGACCATGTCCCAGCACGCGTTCCAGCGGCGGGCCGAGGATGTAGAGCACGTACATGTTGAACGCGATGTGCAACCAACCGGCGTGCAGGAACATCGAGGAGACCAGGCGGAACCACTGTCCCTCCAGGGCGATGGCCGCCGGCCACATCCCCCATCGTGCAAGACCACCGGCCATGTCCATCAACGTCACCGTGACGAACAGGACGGCACATATCCCGATCAGGGAGATGGTGACTGCGCCGTCCCGGCTGAGCTTGCCGCCGAAGACCGTTCGCGACGTCGGCAGTGACGCCGCCCCCGCACGCACGCACTCGGGGCACTGGTAGCCCACTGCAGCCGCCGTCATGCACTCCGGGCAGATCGGGCGCCCGCAGCGGGTGCACTGGATCCAGGTCTCGCGCCCGGGGTGCAGGAAGCAGACTGGTGCGGGCGGGGCCGCCTCTGCCGGTAGGCCGTAGCTCACTGCTCGATGGTCACCGAGGTGATGACGACATCGGTCACCGGGCGGTCACCGCGTCCCACGGGGGTCGAGGCGATCGCGTCCACGACGTCCCTGCTGGGCTGGTCGGCGACCTCGCCGAAGATGGTGTGCTTGCGGTTCAGGTGCGGCGTCCTGCCCACCGTGATGAAGAACTGGCTGCCGTTCGTACCGGGTCCCGCGTTGGCCATCGCCAGCAGGTAGGGGCGGTCGAACACCAGCTCGGGGTGGAACTCGTCGCCGAACTGGTACCCCGGACCACCACGTCCGGTCCCGGTCGGGTCCCCGCCCTGGATCATGAAGCCGGGGATCACCCGATGGAAGATCACGTCCGTGTACAGGGCGCCGTCACCGGGGCGTCCGGTGCGCGGGTCGGTCCACTGCGCGGACCCGTCGGACAGGCCCACGAAGTTCTTCACCGTCTTCGGCGCGTGGTTGTCGAGGAGGTTCACGCGGATGTCACCGAGGGACGTGTGCAGGACGGCAGTTGTCATGCCCGGAATCCTGCCACAGGTCCCACCTGCCGGCGACGAGGGGAGCCGTCGGCTCCCAGCCGGTGATCCTGCTCCCCGTCCCGCTCGCCCGGCTGCGTGGCCCCGGGCACAGCATGCGTGGAGACGAGGGGAGCCGTCGGCTCGCCACTGGCGAGCCTCCTCCCAAGTCCCCGCTCTGCTTCCTCGCACAATGCGATGAGCCCCGGGGAACAGCCCGGGGCTCATCGCATTGTGGAGACGAGGGGACTTGAACCCCTAACCCCCGCCTTGCAAAGGCGGTGCTCTGCCAGTTGAGCTACGCCCCCGCTGGGTCAGCGAAGGTCAGGCGCGGCGGTGGCCTCGTTCCAGAGGTCGCGCTCATCCTGCGCCTGGGTGACGCGGCTGTAGACGACGTAGCCCGCAGCGGCGATGGCTGCGAGCAGCAGGACCTTCTTGAGCATCGTGACCTCCAGTGAGTCGGAGCGAGCCGGCTCGCACCGCGTGGGCCTAAGAGGACTTGAACCTCTGACCTCTTCCTTATCAGGGAAGCGCTCTAACCGTCTGAGCTATAGGCCCGCCGGTACCTTCCAGCACCGTCGGAAAGGGTACCCCAGCACCGCAGTGGGACCCAAACGACGCTCAGTCCTCCTCGGACAGCGTGATCTCGAGGCCCCCACCGATCCCGACCGACAAGTTGTACATGAATGCCATCAGGGTGCACAGGGCGGTGACGAGGACGGTCTCGATGCCCGCCACGACCAGCGCGGCGCCCATGATCTTGCCGAAGTTGAGGAAGCCGGTGACGCTGGCCCCGCTCTCGCCGCCCACGTCGGTGGCGGTGCGGGTGATCGCGTCGATGATCCCTGCTGAGTCCAGCGCGAACCACAGGGCAGCGGAGGCGGCCAGGATGATCACGGCAAGGGCCAGGGCGAACAGGAACGACTGCTTCATCACCGACCAGGGGTCGACATGGGTCAGGTACACGCGAGCCGCGCGTGGCCCGGCCGCGGGCCGGACGGCGCTGCGAGCCACCCGGGACACGCTGGTCTGCGGGCGTGGCTGCGGTGGGGCCGGGGTGGGGGGCGTGGCCTGCGCCGGCCTGGCGCCGGATTCGGTGACGACCGCGGCAGCAGCGCCGCCAGCGACCGCTGCGGAGGCCGTCGGTGCCGCCGAGGTCGAGGCGGGCGGGGCGGGGTTCGGTGCCGCGGCGGATGGCGCCGGCGACGGTGGGATGGGCGCCGCGGGAGCCGGTGCGGACGCCGGCGGTGCTGGCGCGACGGGGCCCGCCGAGTGCGAGGTCACTGGGGGGATCAGGACACTGGGACGCGTCCGGACCGGATCAGGGCCGGTCATCCGGGCTGCTGGACCGGGGCGGCCCACAGCACGGTCAGCGCCTGGCTGACCCTGCACATGCTCACCCATCTCCATGCTCCCGTCACCTCGGCGACCAGCCCCGATGGTATACCGCCGGGGGTGGGGCGGCCCGGCTGCGCCTCACCCGGCTCAGCTCTCCCCGTCGTCACCCTCGCCCGTCACGTCCTGCGGGACGTCCTCGATCAGGTCGCCCGGCATCGGGTCCAGGGCACCCTGGGCTGGTTCCGCTCCGTCCTGCGAGACCAGGATCGGGACCTCACCCTCGTGCGCCTCGTCCTCCTCGCGGAGGTCCGCGGACCGGGCGACGCCCACGACGCTGTCCCCCTCGGCGAGGTCCATCAGGGACACACCCATCGTCGCCCGACCGGTGGCCCGCACCTGGTCCACGCGGGTGCGGATCACCACGCCATTGCTCGCGATGGCATACAGCTCGTCGGACTCCTCGCAGATCAGGGCGCCCACGAGCGAGCCGCGCTGCTCCACGAGCTTCATCGCCGTGACCCCGTAGGTGTTGCGACCCTGGGTCCGCCATTCCGTGACCGAGGTCCGCTTGGCATACCCACCGTCGGTGACAGTGACGAGGTGTGACCCAGGACGTACGACCTCCATGGACAGGGCGCTGTCCCCGGGACGCAGGCGGATCCCCTGCACGCCGGAGGTCGCCCGCCCCATCGGGCGCAGAGTTGCATCGTCGGAGCGGAACCGCACCGACGCGCCCTTGGCCGAGACGAGCATCAACTCGTCCTCGGCACTGACGAGCTGCGCGGAGATCAGCTCGTCTCCCTCGCGCAGGTTGATCGCCGCCAGGCCGTTGGAGCGGATCGAGTCGAACTCGCGCAGCCGGCTCTTCTTGACCATCCCGTCCCGGGTGGCCAGGACGAGGTAGTCCGCAGCGGTGGCGAAGTCACGCAGGTCCAGCACCTGGGCCACGGACTCATCGGGCTGGAACGCCAGCAGGTTGGCCACGTGCTGGCCGCGGGCATCACGCCCGGCATCGGGCAGCTCGTAGCCCTTGGCCCGGTACACCCGGCCCTTGGTCGTGAAGAACAGGACCCAGTGGTGGGTCGTCGTGACGAAGAAGTGGCTCACGACATCGTCACCGCGCAGCTGGGCGCCCTTGACCCCGCGACCACCGCGGCGCTGGGCCCGGTACAGCCCGACGTCGGTGGCCTTGGCGTAGCCGCCCCTGGTCAGGGTCACGACGATGTCGCGCTCGGCGATGAGGTCCTCGTCGGTGACGTCACCCTCGTCGGCCACGATGTGGGTGCGCCGCTCGTCGCCGAACTTGGCCACGATCTCGGACAGCTCATCGCCCACGATCGTCCGCTGGCGCTGCTCGCTGGCCAGGATGGACTGGTACTCGGCGATGTCGCGCATGAGCACGTCGTAGCGCGACTGGAGCTCGTTGCGCTCCAGGGCTGCCAGCTTGCGCAGCTGCATGTCCAGGATCGCCTGGGCCTGGATCTCGTCGATCTCGAGCAGCTCGATGAGGCCGGCCTGGGCCTCGGCTGCCGAGCTGGACGCGCGGATCAGTGCGATGACCTCGTCGATGCGGTCGATCGCCTTGAGCAGCCCGCGCAGGATGTGGGCCCGTTCCTCGGCGACCCGAAGCCGGTGCGTGGTCCGCCGGCGGATCACGGTCATCTGGTGGGTGATCCAGTGCCGCACGAACGCGTCGAGGGGCAGTGTCCGTGGGACACCGTCGACCAGGGCCACCATGTTGGCCCCGAAGGTCTCGCGCAGCTGGGTGTGCTTGTACAGCTGGTTGAGCACGACCTTGGCCACCGCGTCCTTGGACAGGATGATCTCCAGGCGCATGGTGTCGCCGCTGGACTGGTCGATGATGTCCGAGATCCCCGACATCTTGCCCTGCTTGTGCAGGTCCACGATCTTGGCCAGGAGGTTGTCCGGGTTCACCTGGTAGGGCAGCTCCGTGACGACG
This sequence comes from uncultured Actinomycetes bacterium, assembly GCA_963700395.1. GTDB lineage: Bacteria > Actinomycetota > Actinomycetes > S36-B12 > CAIYMF01 > Prado023. The sequence goes on from CAVOXI010000004.1 coordinate 64,873, forward strand.
AGCATGGTGCGCCCACGACCGTCCTCGGTCACCTCCACCACAGCACGCATGGTGATCAGCCCGCGGCCCGTCCGGTACGCGTCCTCGATCCCGCGGCGGCCGACGATCTGGGCCCCGGTCGGGAAGTCGGGGCCCGGCACGCGCTCCATCAGGGCGGTGAGCAGTTCCTCGCGGGAGGCCTCCGGGTGCTCGAGGGCCCACATCACCCCGGAGGCGACCTCGCGCAGGTTGTGCGGGGGGATGTTGGTGGCCATGCCGACGGCGATCCCCGCCGACCCGTTGACCAGCAGGTTGGGGAACCGCGCGGGCAGGACGGTGGGCTCCTGGGTGCGGCCGTCGTAGTTCGGGATGAAGTCGACGGTCTCCTCGTCGATGTCCCGGGTCATCTCCATGGCCAGCTGGGCCAGCCGGCACTCGGTGTACCGGGAGGCGGCCGCGCCGTCATTGCCCGGCGAGCCGAAGTTGCCCTGACCCTGGACAAGTGGGTAGCGCAGCACCCAGGCCTGGGTCAGCCGGACCAGGGTGTCGTAGATGGCCAGGTCACCGTGGGGGTGGTAGTTGCCCATCACGTCGCCGACGACACGGGCAGACTTGGAGAAGTTGCGGTCCGGGCGGTAACCCCCGTCGTACATCGCGTAGAGCACGCGCCGGTGCACGGGCTTGAGCCCGTCACGGACGTCGGGAAGGGCCCGGGACACGATGACACTCATCGCGTAGTCCAGGTAGGAGCGCTGCATCTCGACCTGCAGGTCGATGGGCTCGATCCGGCCGTGGATGCCGGGGCCGTCGGTGATCTCAGTCATCAGATGTCCAGGAACCTCACGTCGCGGGCGTTGCGCTGGATGAACGATCGGCGGCTCTCGACGTCCTCACCCATCAGCGTCATGAACAGTTCGTCGGCCTGGGCCGCGTCATCGAGGGTCACCTGCAGCAGGATCCGGACCTCGGGATTCATCGTGGTGTCACGCAGCTCCTGCCAGTTCATCTCGCCGAGGCCCTTGTAGCGCTGGATCGCCTCCTCCTTGGGCAGCTTCCTGCCCACGGCGACTCCGGCCTCGATCAGGGCGTCGCGCTCACGCTCCGAGTAGGCGTACTCCGGTGCCGACTTGATCCACTTGATCTTGAACAGGGGAGGTTGTCCCAGGTACACGTGTCCGTACTCGATGAGGGGGCGCATGTACCGGAACAGCAGGGTCAGCAGCAAGGTCCTGATGTGCTGGCCGTCAACGTCGGCGTCGGCCATGAGGACGAGCTTGTGGTAGCGCAGCTTGTCCTTGTCGAAGTCATCCTGCACCCCAGCTCCCATGGCTGAGATGAGGGCCTGGACCTCGTTGTTCTGCAGGACCTTGTCGATGCGCGCCTTCTCGACGTTGAGGATCTTGCCGCGGATCGGCAGGATCGCCTGGGTCCTGGGATCCCGGGCCTGCCGGGCGGAGCCGCCGGCCGAGTCGCCCTCGACGATGAACAGCTCGCAGTTCTCGGGCTCCCGGCTCGAGCAGTCGATGAGCTTGCCGGGGAGCCCGCCGCCGCCGAGCAGGCCCTTGCGGTTGCGGGCCAGGTCGCGGGCCTTGCGGGCGGCCATGCGCGCGTGGCTGGCCGAGACGGCCTTGCGCGCGATCTCACGACCCTCGGCAGGGTTCGACTCGAACCACGCCCCGAGCTGCTCGAACACGACCGACTGGACGACGGTCTTGGCCTCCGTGTTGCCCAGCTTCGTCTTCGTCTGACCCTCGAACTGCGGCTCCCGCAGCTTCACGCTGACGATGGCGGTCAGGCCCTCCCGGATGTCCTCCCCGGAGAGGTTGGGGTCCTTCTCCTTGAGGATGTTCCAGGTGCGCGCGAACTTGTTGACCAGGGTGGTCAGCGCGGCCCGGAAGCCCTCCTCGTGGGCTCCGCCCTCCGTCGTGTTGATCGTGTTGGCGAAGGTGTACACGCTCTCGTTGAACAGGTCGCTCCACTGCATGGCGATCTCCGCCGAGATGCCCTTGTCGAGGTCCTCGGCGAAGAACTCGATCACGGTGGGATGGGCCGCACCACGCTTGGCGTTGAGGTAGCGCACGAAGTCGGCGATCCCCCCGTCGTAGCGGTAGGTCACCTGCCGGGGCCCCGCCTGCTCCTCCACCGAGTCGTCATCAGTCGGGTGGACGCGCTCGTCGGCCAGGGCGATGGTCAGCCCCCGATTGAGGAAGGCCATCTCCTGGAACCGGCGCGAGAGGGTCTCGAAGTCGTAGTGGGTGGTCTCGAAGATGTTCTCATCGGCCCAGAAGGTCACCACCGTCCCGGTGTCCTCGGTCGGCTCGTCCTTGGACAGCGGCGCCAGGGGAACTCCGTGGGAGTACTCCTGACGGAAGACGTGACCCTCGCGGCGCACCTGGACATCGAGCCGGGTCGACAGTGCGTTGACCACGGAGACGCCGACCCCGTGCAGGCCGCCGGAGACGGCGTAGCCGGTGCCCCCGAACTTGCCGCCGGCGTGGAGCACGGTGAGCACGACCTCGACACCCGACTTGCCCTCGCTGGCAACGATGTCCACGGGGATGCCACGTCCGTTGTCGACGACCCGGACCCCTCCATCACCCAGGAGCGTCACCTCGATCCGGTCGCAGTAGCCGGCCAACGACTCGTCCACCGAGTTGTCCACGACCTCGTAGACCAGGTGGTGCAGCCCACGTTCACCGGTCGAGCCGATGTACATGCCCGGCCGCTTGCGCACGGCGTCCAGCCCTTCCAGGACTGTGATCGCGCTCGCGTCATAGGACACCTGGCAACTCCTGACTCCGGTGGGACTCCGAACGACGGCGTGGGCGGCCTGCGCGCCGCAGGGACGCACTGCTCCGCAACCTCCGTGTGATTCCTGGATTCTACCCTGACCAGGGCGGTTGACGGCCGGAAATCCACATAGGGCGCGCGCAGGGCGCCGAAGCATCCGGGGACGATCCCCCCCACACGCGTGCGGATCCGGGCGTTTGGAGGCGATTCTGGGTTCCGGCGGTCCCCGGAGGCGGGCCGCTCAGCCGTAGGTGTCCCGCGGGCCACGGCCACGGACCCGCAGCCGACCACGCGTGCGAGGCGGCGCCGGGCCGACGACCCGGATCTCGCGCACGACGCCCTGGCCCACCTGCGCCTCGATGGCGGTCCTCAGGACGGGCAGCATGAGCCGCAACTGCTCGGCCCAGGCCGTTGAGGACGTGCGGATGAGCAGCACGCCGGACTCCGGATCGAACGACTCGGGAGTGGCGTGCTCGGCGTTGGCTGGTCCGACGATCTCCGCCCACATGCCATGCAGGCGCGCCACGTCGAGCCCGGTGCGCCACCCGTTGTCGACGACGAGCCGCGTCCAGGCCCCTCCGATGGCCATGGGATCCCGGTCATCGGGACCCGGTCCGGAGAACCCTGCAACCGGCCGGCGGCGCCTGCGGGTGCCGGGGCGCGCCTGCCGTGGCTGGTCAGTGGCGGTCCCGCCCGTTCGGGCAGCCGACCTGACCCGGGACAGGACCGCTCGGGCGGCATCCGGCACAGCTCCGGATTGGGCCTCCACGTCCTCGGGGCCGGGCGAGCTGGGAGGCCCTCCGGCGGCCGCGGATGGAGTGCCTGCCGGGGCACCGGCGGCCGGGGTAGCAGATCCGGTGGCGGGCTCGGGCGCACCCGGTTCGGCAGGGCTCACGCCGTGCTCCCCACCAGGTCCGTGACGGCGACGGTCCGCCCCCTGAGCACCGCGGGGACGTCCTCAGGCACGGCAGCGGTGATCAGCACCTGCTCAACCTCGGCGACCGCCACGGCCAGCCGCTCACGACGATCCGCGTCGAGCTCCGCGAACACGTCATCGAGGATGAGCACCGGCTCCCCACCCGGGCCCGATTCGGCTCGGACAATGTCATAGGACGCCAGCCGGAGGGCCAAGGCCATGGACCAGGACTCCCCGTGTGAGGCGTATCCCCGCACGGGCATCCCGTGGAGCGTCACCGCCAGCTCGTCGCGGTGCGGTCCCACCAGGGTGATCCCACGCGCGAACTCCTCGTCACGTCGAGCCAGCAGGGCCTGACGGACCCGCTCGACGAGGTCGTCGCGCCCCAGTCCCTGTGCCTGGGGGACCCCGGGGACGTACTCGATGACCGCCCGGGGGTCCCGATCCCCGGGCGCGACGGCGCGGTAGGACGCGGACAGGGGCGAGGACAGCCTCTCCACGAGCGAGGCTCGCGCGGCGATCACGTCCGCCGACAGGGCTGCCAGCTGGTCGTCCCAGATGGACAGGGTCGACTCCGCGGCGGCGCGACTGCGGGACCCGCCCCCACGCAGGGCCGAGGCTGATTTCAGCAGCGAGTTGCGCTGTCGTAGGACGCGTTCCAGGTCGGACAGGACCGCGTCGAAGCGCGGCGCAAGGGCCACGGTCAGCTCGTCGAGATACGTGCGACGCTCCCCAGGGTCACCCTTGACCAGGAACAGGTCCTCGGGGGCGAACAGCACCCGGGAAACCTGACCCAGGACATCGCGCTGCCTGGGCACAGCCGATCGGTTGAGCCGGGCCCGGTTGGCCCTCCCCGGTGTGATCTCCAGCTCGACGACGACCTCCCGGCCCCCGCGGTCGGCATGCACCCGGACCACGGCCCGCTCGGCACCCTGCCGCACCAGCGGAGCGTCGGTCGCGACCCGGTGGGAGCGCAGCGAGGAGGCGTACCCGATCGCCTCGACGAGGTTCGTCTTCCCCTGCCCGTTGGCGCCCACGAAGGTGGTCACCCCGGCGGGAAGGTCGAGCTCCACGCTCCGGTAGGACCGGAAGTCGACCAGGCCGAGGTGGGTGACGTGCACGCTAGGACGGCAGGCGGACGGGCATCAGCAGGTACAGGTAGTCATCGGAGGCGTCGGCGTCGAAGCTCGTCGCGCCGGTCAGCACCGCGGGCTTGTTCGAGTTGGTGAATGCCATGTTGGTGACGGGCTTGGAGATGGCTGCCAGGCCCTCGAGGAGATAGCCCGGGTTGAAGGCGATCCGCTCCATGGGCTCACCGGACAGGACGCACTCGATGGCGTCCAGGCCGATCGCGTCGTCCCCGGTGCCGGCCTCGAGCACGAGCTCCTGACCGTTGAAGATCATCTTCACGGCGCTCGACCGCTCGGCGACCAGCGCGACACGCTTGACCGCCTCCGTGAGGGCGGCAGTCTCGACCCGCGCCACGGTCGGCGACTCCGAGGGCAGCAGCGCCCGGTACTTGGGGAAGTCCCCCTCCAGCAGGCGTGTGGTGGTCCTGCGGTCCAGGCCCTCGATGCCGAGCAGTCCCTCGCCGACTGACGCGGACCCGAAGGCAAGGTGGACCTCGTCGGCGTGGGCCAGCGCCTTGGCCGTGTCCGCCAGGGTGCGCGCCGGAACCAGCGCGGCCGCACTGAAGTCGGGCGTCTGCGGGCTCCACGAGAACGTGCGCACAGCAAGGCGGTAGCGGTCGGTTGCGGCCAGGGTCACCTGGTCGGCGTCAACCTCGATCCGCACGCCGGTGAGGAATGGCAGCGCGTCGTCGCGCCCCGCAGCGACGGCCACCTGGGCGACCGCGCCGGCCAGGACCGTCCCTGGGACGCTGCCGCTCGGATCGGGCATCGCCGGCAGCGGCGGGTACTCCTCGGCTGGGAGCGTGGGAAGCTCGAACGACGCGCGACCGCAGCGCACCCGCAGCCGAGTCCCCTCGATCTCGATGTCCACAGGCTGCGCCGGCAGTGAGCGGGCGATGTCGACCAGGAGGCGGCCGTTGACCAGTGCGATCCCCCCGTCGGTGACGTCGGCCGAGATCTCGACCCGTCCGGAGACCTCGTAGTCGTAGCTGGCGATGGACAGCTTCGCCTCGGCACCGTCCACGCACTCGAGGCGCAGCCCCGAGAGCATGGGCAGCGCGGGTCGGGTGGGCACGGTCCTGCCAGCCCACGCCACAGCATCGGCGAACTGGTCACGGTCGACGCGGAACTTCACGAACTCCTCCTGGATGGGTCTCCTGCGGGGTCACCCTACGACGAGCCCCTGACACCGGGATGCATCGCCGCGACGACACCAGCCTCGATGGCGGCAGTGCGGGAGCCCCTCGTCGCCGATCCGTGCGGCGTGATCGGGCACATCGTCCACAGGGGAGCTGCCACAGAGGGCGGTTGATCGAATCATCCCCTAGTAAGTGGAGTACTCGTAGTAGGGGCTGTGGATTCTGTGGACAACCCACGTTGCCGCAGGTCCCGCCGCGTGTTCCGGCCCACAGCACCTGTGGGCCCAGCTGGGTCGGAACCATGTCATTCGTGGAGAACGGCCATCGAGGACGTTCAACGTCAGCGCTGTCCACAGCCCGAGGGACACGCGGTGAATGACACGCCGAGCCCTCATCGCATGTCATCCACAGGGCGGTGAGTGCTCACCGGGTGGCTGCGGAGACCCGGATTCGAGCAGTGAGATCCATGACGGAGTTGTAGAGCGAGCGGCGCTCGGCCATGAGCGTGCGGATCTTCCGGTCGGCGTGCATGACCGTCGTGTGGTCGCGGCCGCCGAAGAGCTCGCCGATCTTGGGCAGCGACAGGTCGGTCAGCTCGCGGCACAGGTACATGGCGACCTGGCGCGCGGTGACCAGGGTTCGCGAGCGGGACTGCCCAGTCAGGTCGTCGATGGTCACGGAATAGAACTTGGCGGTCTCGAGCATGATCGCCGGGGCGGTGATCTCCGGTCCGGCCTCGTTCGGGATGACGTTGCGCAGGACCTCCTCGGCGAGGCTGAGGTCCACCGGGCGCTTGCTCAGGCTGGCGAAGGCCGTCACACGGATGAGGGCCCCCTCCAGCTCGCGGATGTTCCGGGAGATCTTGCTCGCGATGTACTCCAGGACGTCGGCCGGGACGGTGATCCCCTCCTGGTCGGTCTTGCGGCGCAGGATCGCGATCCGGGTCTCGAGGTCGGGAGGCTGGATGTCGGTGGTGAGCCCCCAGCCGAACCGAGTGCGCATGCGGTCCTCGAAGTCCTTGAGGCGGTTCGGCGCGATGTCCGAGGTGATGACGATCTGCTTGTTGGCGTTGTGCAGCGTGTTGAAGGTGTGGAAGAACTCCTCCTGGGTCTGCACCTTCCCCGACAGGAACTGGATGTCGTCGACGAGCAGCACGTCCACGTCGCGGTAGCGGCGCTGGAACTGCAGCGCGGCATCGTCACGGATCGAGTTGATGAACTCGTTGGTGAACTCCTCGCTGGAGACATAGCGGACCCGGGTGCCGGAGTAGAGCATCTGCGTGTAGTGCCCGATCGCATGCAGGAGGTGGGTCTTGCCGAGGCCGGACTCGCCGTAGATGACCAGCGGGTTGTAGCTGCGAGCCGGCTGCTCCGCGACCGCCACGGCAGCCGCGTGGGCGAATCGGTTGCTCGCGCCGGCCACGAAGGTGTCGAAGGTGTACCGCGGGTTCAGTCGCGCCGACTGCTCCATCTTCACCTCGGCGGCCCGGGCCGCAGGGCGCACGACGGGTTGTGGGGACGTCGGATCGGTCGGCCGATCGGCGTAGGTCGAGTCCGCCCAGATGTCGGCCAGGTCGTCATCGACGTCCAGGGATGGGTCGACGGTCACGGCGAGGCTGATCTCCCGACCCAGGAGGGCCGCCAGGGATTGCTCGATCGGCGGTCGCAGGTGGGACTCGAGGACATCCTTGGCGAACGGATTGGGGGCGGCCAGGACGGCCACGCTGCCGTAGACGTTCACCAGGCGACTGAGCTGCAGGAACGCCCGATGGGAGCGGCTCAGGGCTGTGCTGTCCAGCGAGCTGATCGCGCTGGCCCAGATGTCCGCCGGGTCTGCAGTGTCATCCACGGGTGAACCTCTTTCTTCGCTGTGCGTCGCGACGCCACGTTCCTACCGCGGACAACCCGGCGAACCTATGCCCGCGGGGCGGTTGCCTGCAAGAGTTTTCCACAGGTTCCCCGGGTGCCCCGACCAGCGTCCGAACGCCCTCCAGGAGCAGCGGCCACCGGCGTGTGGGACCGGACGGTCAGGTGATCGACAGCAGATCGTGCACGCGCGTTTGACCCGTGCTCAGGCTGTTGCGTACCTTAGTACCCAGGAAGAGGTCCGCCCGGCCAGTGGTGACCATGCAGAGAGCTCTTCGCCCGAGATCACCCAGCCGCAAGGATGAGACGCCATGAAGCGCACTTTCCAGCCGAACAACCGTCGGCGCGCCCGTACGCACGGGTTCCGGACCCGCATGAGCACCAGGGCTGGACGTGCCGTGCTCGCCGCACGCCGCGGCAAGGGTCGCACGCGCATCTCGGCATAGTCGCCGAGCCGTTCGTGCTGCCCGGGCGCCGAAGGATCCGGCACGCGCAGGACTTCCGGGTCGTGATGCGGGCGGGCTCCCGTGCTGCCTGCCGCACCCTCGTGGTGCATGCGCACGCCTCTGATTCCCCGAATCCGGCCCGAGCCGGGTTCATCGTGGGTCGGGCGGTGGGCGGTTCCGTGGTCCGCACTCGGGTGACTCGCCAGTTGCGGCACCTGATGGCGGCATACCTCGAGGACATGCCGACCGGGACCGACGTCGTCGTGAGGGCGCTGCCCTCGTCCGCCACGGCGACGCATTCGGAGTTGGACCGCGACCTGGCCTCCGGGATTCGCAGAGCCCTGACCAAGATGGGACATGAGGCTGGGACGGCACCGGTGATGTCCCAGTGACACATCGGCAGGGCATCGGGTCTCTAGCACGACGGGTGTGGGACATGACCCTCGGACGTCTGCTGTCCGCGATCCTGGTCGGTGGAATCCGTGGCTACCAGCGGTTCATCTCGCCCCTCTCCGGGCCCACATGTCGCTACTACCCCAGTTGTTCGGCTTATGCTCTGGGGGCGGTACGCACCCACGGGCCGGTCAAGGGGTTCATCCTTTCCGTCGGGCGGCTGGTGCGCTGCAACCCCTGGTCCCCGGGTGGGGTCGATCATGTCCCGGTCAAGGGGGCCTGGCGGGGTGGTAAGGACATCCGTCCCACCACGGAACGAGTAGGGAGCTAGTTCGGTGTTCCTCTGGCAATGGCTGCTCGACGCAGTCTCCTGGGTGCTGGTGAAGTTCCACCAGTTCTTCTCGTTGTTCTGGGGCGAGGACAGCGGGTGGTCCTGGACCTTCGCGATCGTCGGACTGGTCGTCCTGATCCGAATCCTGCTGATCCCCTTGTTCGTGAAGCAGATCCGCGCGCAGCGCAACATGCAGGCGATCCAGCCGCAGCTCAAGGAGATCCAGGCCAAGTACGCCGGGGACAAGGAACGCCAGTCCCAGGAGATGATGGCGCTCTACAAGGACACGGGCACCAACCCGCTGGCCTCGTGCCTGCCGATCCTGGCGCAGTCCCCCATCTTCTTCGCGCTGTTCTCCGTCCTGCGAGGTGCCTCCCAGGAGAAGCCGGTCGGTGTCTTCGCCTGGCCGCAGTACCAGTACCTGCTCGAGTCCTTCCATGACGCGCAGATCTTCGGAGTGCCCCTCTACGGCACGTTCGCGCATGCGGCAGAGACTCCCAACCCCGCGAACACCAAGGTCCTGGCCGTCATCCTGATCATCCTGATGTCGGTGACGAGCTTCATCACCCAGCGCCAGCTCCTGCTGAAGAACACGGCGAGCGACAACCCGATCGCCCAGCAGATGAAGATCATGATGTACATCTTCCCGGTCATGTTCGCCCTCGGTGGCTTGAACTTCCCGATCGGTGTGCTCATCTACTGGTTCACCACCAACCTGTGGACCATGGGTCAGCAGTTCTGGGTCATCAGGAACAACCCGCAGCCCGGCACGCCGGCGGCTGAGGCCGCGGCCGCCCGCAAGGCCCAGAAGGCCGCCAAGAAGGGTCTGCCTGTCTCACCGGAACCACCCGGTTCCACCACAGTGATCACAGGGGAGGTCGTCGCTGATGACAAGCCCAGCGGCCGCACCCAACCGAAGAAGCAGCCTCGGAGCAAGCGGACGGGACCACCACCCAAGTCCAGCTGAGCACAATCGAGGTATGACTGGAGGAACGATGAGCAACAAGTCAGAGCTTGAGCGCGAGGGAGATGTCGCGGCCGATTACCTAGAGGCGCTGCTGGACATCGCCGATCTCGACGGGGACATCGACATGGATGTGGAGCGCGACCGCGCCATGGTGTCCATCGTCGGAGGGGACCTGGACGACCTCGTGGGCCCGGACGGCAAGGTACTGGACGCCCTCCAGGAGCTCACAAGGCTGGCGGTCACGCGGGAGACGGGGGAGCGCAGTCGACTCATGTTGGACATCGCCGGCTTCCGTGCCGCGCGGCGGCGCGACCTGGCCGAGTTGGGCGAACGTGCAGTCGCGGACGTCAAGCGAACGGGCGAGCCGGTCAAGCTGGCACCGATGACTGCCTTCGAGCGCAAGGTCGTCCACGACGTTGTCGCTGACGCGGGTCTGCGTAGCGAGAGTGAGGGCGAGGGTGCCGCTCGACGCGTGGTGGTCATGCCCGCGTGAGCGATGTTCCACGTGAAACGGAACTCAGCGCGCGCTATGTGAACGTCCCCGGGATGCAGGCGTACGCGGCCATCCTGGCGACCCGCGGCGTGGAGCGGGGGCTCATCGGACCGCGTGAGGTCCCTCGTCTCTGGTCGCGGCATCTGGTCAACTGCGCAGTTGTGGCCGAAGAGGCCACCACGGAGCTGGCTCCTGGGAGCACCGTCGCGGATGTGGGATCCGGTGCGGGCCTTCCCGGACTGGTGTGGGCCCTCATCCGTCCGGACCTGCACGTGACCCTGATCGAGCCACTGCTGCGGCGGTTCACCTTCCTCTCCGAGGTGGTGACGGAGTTGGGGGTGGACAGCCGTGTGGAGGTCCTTCGGGCGCGGGCGGACGACGTCCCTCCCCGGACGTTCGACGTCGTGACGGCACGGGCGGTCGCCAAGCTCCCCCAGCTGCTCGCCTGGACCCTGCCCCTCACGAGGCCCGGGGGGGTTGTGCTGGCACTGAAGGGGTCGAGTGCCTCGCACGAGGTACAGGAGGCGGAAGTCAACAGCTCCTCACTGGGCGCGGGCGCGATCACGATCCGCACGTACGGGGTGGGAACGATCGATCCGCCGACCACAGTCGTCGCGGTGCCGCGAGTGCGCTGACGGTGATGCCGACTCGGCTCCCCGGCAACTCAATGAACTGAACAGAGCCTTCCGCTGCACACAGTGAGTGGCCAAGCACCGAGCGTAGGAATCTACGCTAATCAGACATATCATCCCCACGTTATCCACAAGATTTCTGTGGATAACGCTGGAGAGAGCGTCCGCCTGACCTAGGCTCGGGTGCACAGAGGAGGGAACGTGGAGCACGTCGTATCGGAGAGTCATTCCCGAAGTACCTGGGCGGCAACTGTGCGCGACCAATCGCGCGGCGATCAGGGCGGAGACGGCGGCGGGGCCCCAGGAAGCGCCACGCAGCAGCAGATCCAGTACGCAGAGCTCCCCCTGAGTGCGATTCGCCCCAACCCTCGTCAACCACGCAGCGTGTTCGACGAGGACGCCTTGGATGAGCTAGCTTCCTCCCTCGCCGAGATCGGCCTGCTGCAACCGATCGTGGTGCGTCCCATGGGACATGTCCCTGTGGACAGCCCGGTCCCGCCGGGCGTTTCGCTGGCACCTGCTTATGAGATCGTCGCAGGTGAGCGCCGCTTCCGCTGCGCCCAGCAGTTGGGCTGGGACACCATACCCGCGATGGTGCGTCCCACCGATGACGCAGATCTGCTCCGCGACGCGCTCCTGGAGAATGTTCACCGCGCGGCCCTCAATCCGTTGGAGGAGGCCGCCGCCTACCAGCAACTGCTGGCGGACTTCGGATGCACGCAGGAGGAGCTCTCGGCCCGGGTCGGACGCTCTCGGCCTCAGATCGCCAACACGATCAGGCTGCTGCGGCTGCCTCCGGGTGTTCAGCGTCGGGTCGCCGCCGGTGTGCTGTCACAGGGACACGCGCGGGCCCTGTTGGCCTTGCCTGATGACGCGCACATCGAGGCCCTGGCAGCCAGGATCGTGGCTGAAGGGTTGTCCGTGCGGACGGTTGAGGAGATCGTGTCCGTGGGCGACCAGCCGAACAGGCGCCCACGGCGGCCACGTCGCACCACCTCCGATGAGGGTCTGCAGGAGGTGGCCGATGACCTCTCCGACCACCTGGACACCCGCGTACAGGTGACCATGGGCAGGGACAAGGGACGGGTCACTATCGAATTCGCCGGCCGCGATGACCTGGGCAGGATCCTGGACGTGCTCGGCAGACCGGGGACTCCGACCTAGGACAGATCCACGATTGGCCGTCCATGGTGGGACACGCGGCGGTCGCTGTGGACAACCTTCACGGAGAAGGCCTCACCTCGACCTAGGATCTGCCCATGAGCATCACAGCGACAGGCGACCGCTTGGAGGTCGTGCGGACCCCTGGCGGCCAGGACCTGACCCAGGTCAATGAGACGGGATCCGGGCAGGCCGAGACGCCGCCAGCGGTCGACGCTGAGGTACCAGCCTCCACGCGGCCGTCCTTCACCATCACCGACGCCGCGACGGCCTGCTCAGTGAGCCGCAAGACCGTGACCCGCAAGCTCCCGGAACTCGCTGAGCATGGTGCCGCCAAGGACGACGATGGCGTCTGGCGGATCCCGGTGGAGGCACTGCTGGCTGTCGGCCTGCATCCGGGTCGTTCACTCCAGGCAGCTTCCTCCGTCGCCCGGGCCGCCGTCCCTGCACCCGTCCCCACACGCCCCGTGGAGCAGGACACGATCACCATCCCGCGGGATCGGTGGGACGACGTCCGCATCCGGCTTGCGCGGGCCGAGGCGGAGGCCTCCGAGCGAGGGCTGGCCCTGGCTGACGCACGACTGGCCCTACGGGCCCTGACCGCGGGCCCCATCACGGCGGTGCGATCCCAGGAGGGCAACGTGGCAGCCGCGCCCCAGGGGAGCCCGGAAACCCACGCCCCCCTGGAAGCAACCGCGGGCGGGCCGCCAGTACCCGGTGCGGGAGCCCACCAGGCCACCGACGAGGCCGTCGCCGCACACGCACGCGGCGCAGCACCCGAACCTGCGGTGTCCGTTCCTGCCAGCCCAGCCGGGGCTGCCCTCCAGGAGGGCAACCCACCCCAGATGGGCGCCGATGACGCGTCCGCCGACATCGTCGCTGCCCGCAACCTGGCGGCGCGCACAGGTGGGTACGTGCCCGCGGTGACCGCCCCGGCCAAGAAGCGCCGGTGGTGGCAGGCGAGTTGATCCCGAGCGTGTTCGCGAATCGCAGGATGGGCTAGGTCACGTCTCTGGGACAGGCGTCAGGTGTACCAGGGACATGTCCCATCCCTTGGGGATCGCAGTCAGGCCTCGACATGGTCGGCCCTGCCCGCTGCAGGGCGAACGATCCGCGGCCGACGGATGCTGCGCTCCGTCACACAGAGGCAGGCCCTTGGGCAATGGCCCTCTCCACCAGCACCTGGAACACATGTCCCAGGTCCAGGCCTGCTGCCTCGACCGCCTGGGGAAGCAGTGAGGTCTCCGTGCATCCGGGAGCGACGCTGACTTCGAGGAAGGTCACCTGCCCGTCGACACCGACGATGAGGTCGGACCTCGACAGGTGGCGCAGTCCCAGGCGTTCGTGGGCCGTCACCGCGATCCGGGCGCACCTGTCGGCGACCTCCGCACTGAGCCTCGCGGGCGCGAAGAACTCCGTCGTCCCCGCGGTGTACCGCGACGCGTAGTCGTACACCCCGGAGTCGGGAACGATCTCCACGGCCGGCAGGGCGCGCAGGGTTCCGTCGGCCTCCTCGATCACGGTGACCGCCACCTCAGTGCCAGGGACATACTCCTCGAGCATCGCCGTGTCCGCGTAGGCGAAGCACCCGACCATCGCGCCTGCGAGGTCCGCCTCGGCCTGCACGATGGACATCCCCAACGCCGAGCCACCGCGTGTGGGCTTGACGACCAGCGGCAGTCCGAACCGCTTGACCAGCGAGTCCAGGACGGCCCCCGCGCCGAGGTCCCGGAAGCTGGTGTGGGGTAGGGCCACGGATGGAGCGGTGTGCACGTCGTACCCCGCCACATGCCCCTTGGCGACCATCTTGTCGAACGCCAGCCGGCAGGCCTGCGGACCCGAGCCGACGTACGGGATGGCCAGGCTGTCCAGGACGTCACGGAGGGAACCGTCCTCGCCGCCGGCTCCGTGGAGCAGGGGGATCACACAGTCCGGTCGGGCAGCCTGCAGGTCACCGAGGAGGGTGGCGTCCAGGTCGTGGACGGACACGTGCTCCCCCACGGTCCTCAAGGCCTCAGCGACACGGCGACCGGAGCGGATGGAGACGTCGCGCTCGTGCGACAGGCCGCCCGCGAGGATGATGATCGATCGGGACATTGTCCTACCCCTTGTCCTAGGCCAAATCAGGTGCGGGCGTGGTCATGAGGGCCTCGTCGTTGTGGACGCGCACTGCCCCCGGAGTAGCCCGTCCGAAGGTCGCGATCAGGCCGAGCTCGTCATCGATGACGTTGCCCAGGCGCCGCACTCCCTCCTGGATCCGCTCGGGGGTCGGGTAGCAGTAGCTCAGCCGCAGCGACCGGCTGTTGGCCTCCTGCTCGATGTCTCCGGCGAAGAACCCCGTGCCGGGCACGTAGGCCACCAGGGCAGCGACAGCACGGGGCAGCATCGCGCGCGCGTCGAGCCCCTCGGGCAGGGTCACCCACGAGTAGAACCCGCCCGTGGGCTCGGTCCACGTCGTGCCGGGGGGCATGTGATCGCCCAGCGCCTCCAGCAGGGCGTCACGCCGCTCGCGGTAGAGCTCCCGAAACACGGCGATCTGGTCCATCCAGGGGTTGGTGGACAGGTACTCCGACACGGTGAGCTGGGCGAAGTTGGAGGGGCACAGCACGGCAGCCTCCGCCGCCAGGACCAGCTTCTCGCGGACCCCGTGCGGTGCCACGGCCCATCCCACGCGCAACCCGGAGGCGATGGTCTTGGAGAAGGACCCCAGGTAGACCACCCCCTCGGCCTCGTCGGCTCGGATCGCGCGCGGGACGACACCATCGAAGCCCAGGAGCCCGTAGGGGTCGTCCTCGAGCAGCAGGATCCCGTGGGAACGGGCCACGTCGAGGACCTCGTGGCGTCGCTGCTGTCCCTGGGTCAGGCCCGCGGGATTGTGGTAGGAGGGGATCGTGTAGATCATCTTGATCCGGCCCCCATCGGCGCGTACCCGGGTGATCGCCTCACTCAGTGCCGCCGGTGACAGTCCTTGGTCATCCATGGCCACGTGGACCACCCGGCACTCGTAGGAGCGGAACACCCCCAGGGCGCCGACGTAGGACGGGGACTCCACCAGCACCACGTCCCCCGGATCGCAGAACGTCCGCACGACCAGGTCCAGGGCCATCTGGGAACCGGTTGTCACCACGATGTCGTCGGGATGCGCCCTGATCCCCACAGGGGCCATCACGTCGAGGATCTGCTCGCGCAGCCGCTCGTCGCCCTGACCCGATCCGTACTGCAGGGCGACCGAGCCACGCTCGCGGATGAGGCGGGCCACGGTCTCACTCATGGCGTCGAGGTCCAGGGCGGAGACGAACGGCATGCCGCCGGCCAGCGACACGACCTCCGGCCGGCTCGCCACCGCGAACAGGGCGCGGATCTCGGACGCCGCCAGGCCGTGCGCCCGTTGGGCGTAGCTGGTGAACCACGGGTCAAGGCGCGTTCCTGGGCTCATGTGCCTAGGATGCCCGATGGGAGGTGCGCTCATGAAGGCGGTTCGATGGGCCCTGCTCGCCTCAGCGGCCCTGGCAGTGGGTGCGACCGCAGGATTCGTGACCTCCCTGCTGCGCCCACGGGAGTACAGCGAGTTCACCGGAAGGCTCGTGCGACCGGAGGATGGTTCCGGTTTAGCACCGCGATAAGCCTGAGGCAGGAGTCGATGTCGGCCCAATGCCGTACATTTGCCTCACACATTCGGGAGGAGTTCGTCGTGGGGTTCCGGGCGCGATTGACAGCCGTTGGGATCGCGGGCCTCGCCCTCCTCGGATCGACCCTGGGCGCGGCCGCGCCCGCTTCGGCGGCGGGGACGATCACGTGTGCGATCACCGCTCCGGGGACCCCGGTCGTGACCCTCATGGACACGCCCGTGGGGGGCAACGTGACGTGCACCCACAGCGTCCCGGGAACGGCTGTGACGTATTCCGTGGTTCCGTTCGTCGCTGACGCCACCGGCCCGTTCAACGGCAAGCTCGCATTCGACAACGCGACCGGCAACTTCCTGTACACGCCTGGCTTCTACCCGCCCGACCCCCTCAACAACGGCAAGCAGGACAAGCTGCCCGAGTACTCCGGGTCGGACTCGTTCACTGTGATCGCCCAGGGCGCTGATGGCGCCCAGGCCACGTTCGAGGTCCCGATCCAGGTCCAGGGCCTGCCGCGCGCCTGCAACGCCGCCTTCGCCCCCGACACCCGGACGATGTTCAACGACCCCTCCGGGTCCGAGGCCAAGCAGTACCAGATGATGCGGTACCTCATCGACATGATCGACTGCACGCCCGCGCTCAACCCGGATGGCAGCCAGGCCTCGATCAAGTTCAGCTTCTACTCCCTGACATACGCCCCCGTCCAGGCGGCCCTGAGCGCGGCGGCCCAGCGCGGGGTCTCCGTGCAGGCGCTCACGAACAGCCACTCCGACAAGTACGCCGCATGGCGGGAGCTCGCCAAGGGCCTGGGCGGCGACTCGAACGCCGGGAACTTCGCCACCACCTGCTGGCAGGGATGCCTGACCCCGCGCACGCCTGCGGTTCCTGGTGGCCCGACATCCTGGTACAGCGCGGAGGCCACGACCCTGACGTCGAACACGGTCATCTACTCCGACCGGTCACGCCCTGGGGCCAACCCGATCGTGGCCTGGCACTACGACTTCGGCGACGGCACCTTTGCTGACGGGCCGGGGCCGTTCACCAAGACGTACTCGACCGCGGGGACGTACAAGACGTCGCTGACAGTGACCGACGCCGCAGGGATCGTCCACACGACGACCGGCGAGAAGACGCTCCCCGACAACATGGAGCCGATGTACCCCTCCCTGCACTCCAAGATCTACCTGTTCTCCACGGTTGGGCAGGGCGCCAACGCCAGGCAATGGGTCAGCGCCTACAGCTCGGGAAACCCGACCTACCAGCAGTCGCGCAAGGGGTTCAACAACCTGAACATCGCGGTCGGTGACAAGCCACTCTTCGACATCTTCGGCACCTACTTCGTGGACCTGGTCAAGGGATCGCGTGGGGAGCTGATGACGACCAACTACTTCCGAACCTTCGCGACGCCGGGCAACCCCGCCACCGGCGCCCGACCCACGACTGTTCACCTCGGGCCGCAGACGACCGGCGACATCAACCGCGACATCCTTCGGTCCATCAAGTGCCGGTACAAGGTGGGCAAGAAATGGAAGCGCACCGATGTCCGGGTCTCCATGTTCGTCCTCACCCGGCGCGGCGTGGCCTCGGACCTGTGGCGCCTGGCGATGCAGAAGGGCTGCAACGTCGAGATCGTCTACACCCAGATGAGCCAGCGCCTCAAGGGCCCCAACGGCCAGTGGCTGGAGAACGAGGATGGCGAGGAGATGGGCTACGGATCGGCCGACTGCCTCTCGACGCCGCCCAGCAAGGTCGTGGTCACGAGGGCGAGCAAGGGCAAGCCGGCCAAGCGGCGCGTCATCAAGAACTCCGTGGGTGACTGCAGCGGCGGCTCGCTGCGCGGATCCGTCCCCGTCACGTCCACGGGTGTCTGGCTGAACCGCACGAGCCCGTACGGTGGCGGCAGGCTCACCGTGCGCATGGCCTGCCCCGTGCAGCCCAAGTACGACACCGTCAAGAAGACCTGGGCCGTCCTGTGCATCCGCAACGACATCTTCACCCACCAGAAGACGCTCCTGGTCAATGGGTTCGTGCGCGGGGCCGTGCAGAAGTACGTGATGACGGGCTCCTCCAACTGGTCCTCGCCCGGACTGCGCGCCTCTGACGAGGTCATCACCGAGATCCAGAACGCCGGCACCCTCTACGACCAGTACAAGGCGAACGGCGAGTACCTGAAGAAGGTCGTGACCCGCAACAGCCTCAAGAAGGTCAAGAAGAAGTCGGCGAAGACCTTCATGCTCCAACTGTCGGGCTCACAGCAACTCGACGTGACGGGCATGTCCGCCGGACAGCTGGCCGGCCAGGAGTAGTTCGTCCGTCAGGGACAGAGCGCGGCCCGCGTGCGGGTGGCAGTCGCCCGGGGCGCCAGCTGCGCGGGTGAAAGCGGCGGGGCCCGGCGCCATCTCGGGCGGAACCCCGGCGCGGCGCGGGTGCCACTCGGGCGTACCTCGGCCCGGGCGGGGCGCGACTCGCCCGCTCAGTCCGGTGGCGGTGGGGCGAAGAAGCGGATCAGGGCGGCGGTGATGGCCTTGGCGATCTGGTCGCGCCCGGTGGGATCACCCAGTCGCGCGCCGTCCTGCGGATTGGTGAGGTACCCGAGGTCCAGGTGCACGGCTGGCATCCGCGTGAGCCGCAGGAGCTCCCACGTCTTGGGGTGCGCACCACAGCTGTTGGCCGAGCTGCGCACTGAGATCTCCTCGAGCAGGAGCTCAGCCAGCGCATGGCCCGCCACGGAACTCGTGCGACCGTTCAGCGCCCCGAAGTAGAACGCGGCCATGCCGTGGGCCAGGGGGTTCGGATGGGCGTCGCAGTGCAGCGAGATCACGACGTCCGCGCCGACCTCGTTGGCGATCGCAGCCCGCGCCGACTCGTCGAAGGAGGTGTGCCCCTCCCGGGCGGGGCCGGTCACCAGGACCGTGGTGCCCAGGGCAGCCAGCCGCCCCTCGACCCGGGAGGCGATGTCCGCGGCGATGTCCTGCTCGGACAACCCGCTGCCCGTGTGACCGCGGTGGAGGTGATCGGGCCCCGCATCGATCAGCACGACCTTGTGGGTCACCCCTGTGCGCAGCACGTCGAAGGCCTGCTGCTCCCGCAGGATCGTCGAGGCACCGCCGCTGACGGTCCGGGTGAGCCGGCCCAGGGCGCGGAAGGTGTCGGGTCCGGCCGTGCCGTCCGTCCGCAGGCCGGTGTTGAGCTGGAACTCGCGAACGGCGTGATCGGTGAGCCTGCCGAAGATCCCGTCGGGGCGCCCCGGCGAGAATCCCAGTCCGGTCAGGCGCTCCTGCAGGGCCAGGACGTCATCACCGACCATGAGGTGCCCGGGAAGGAACGACAGGACCCGGTCCCCGAGTCGCCACCGCGCCTCCTCGAGGCGCCGGAATGTCTGGGCGCCGACGCAGCCGTCGACCCCGATGCCGCGTTCCTGCTGGAACTGGCGCACCGCCCGGTCGAGCTCGGCATCGAACTCGTCACCCCGGCCGTCCTCGATCATGCCCAGCCGGTGCAACCGGGTGCGGACCTCCGCGACCATCGCCCCGGAGTCCCCCAAGCGGCATGTCGGCCCGGCAGCTGTGGACAGGCGCGCTCTCACGGATCAGCGGAGGATCAGAGGAACTCTGCGAGATCCTTGAGCAGGGCGGCCTTCGGCTTGGCCCCGATGATCTGCTTGACGACCTGGCCACCCTTGAACACGTTGAGCGTGGGGATCGACACGATCCCGTAGTCCGAGGCGATCCGCGGGTTCTCGTCGACGTTCAGCTTCGCGATCGTGAGCTTGTCGCTGTGGGTGGCGTCGATCTCCTCGAGGATCGGGGCGATCATGCGGCACGGCCCGCACCACACAGCCCAGTAGTCCACAAGCACGGGCTTGTCCGACATCAGCACGTCGTCTGCGAAGCTGGCATCGGTCACGGTAATCAGGGCCATCGGATCTCCTTGGGTCGGCTGGGCAATCCTAGCGTCAGGCGGTGGCCAGCAGCGCGTGCGCGTGGGCGGCCAGGAACCGTTCGGCGTCCAGCGCTGCGGCGCATCCGCTGCCTGCAGCCGTGATCGCCTGGCGGTAGGTGTGGTCCACGAGGTCGCCCGATGCGAAGACCCCGGGCAGGACGGTGCCGCCGGCCAGGACCTTCGTGGTCCGACCCTCGACGAGGACGTAGCCGTCGGCGTCTGTCTGCACCTGGTCGCGGATGAGCTCGGAGCGCGGGTCGTGCCCGATCGCGATGAACAGGCCCGTCACGGGCAGCTCGCGCTGCTCGCCGGTGCGCGTGTCCGTCAGGGTCACGGAGCTCAGCTTGTCGGTCCCGTTCACGGCTGAGACGGTGCTGTTCCAGGCGAACCGGAGCTTGGGGTTGGCCATGGCACGCTCGGCCATGATCCGGCTGGCCCGGAGCTCGTCGCGGCGGTGGATGATCGTGACCGTCTCGGCGAACTTGGTCAGGAACATGGCCTCCTCGATGGCTGAGTCACCACCGCCCACGACCGCGATGTCCTGCCCGCGGAAGAAGAACCCGTCACAGGTGGCGCACCAGGAGACCCCGTGCCCGGAGAGGCGCTTCTCATCAGGCAGGCCGAGCTCGCGGTACCCGGATCCCATCGCGAGGATCACGGCATGGGCCCGGTGCTCGTTGCCCTCACCGTCGATCACGACCTTGACCTCGTCGGTCAGGGACATCGCGGTCACGTCGTCGGTGACCAGCTCAGCACCGAAGCGCTCTGCCTGGGATCGCAGGTTGTCCATCAGGTCCGGGCCCATGATCCCCTGGGGGAATCCGGGGAAGTTCTCCACCTCGGTGGTGTTCATCAACGCCCCGCCGGCGGTCACCGCCCCCTCGAACACCAACGGGCGCAACGCGGCGCGTGCGGCGTAGATCGCCGCTGTGTAGCCAGCTGGGCCGGAGCCCACGATGATCAGGTCCCGAACCTCGGACATGGTGCCACCCCTCGCAGTCGTGAATGACAACATCCTAGGTGCGGCGGGGATTCCCGGCCCGCGACGGTCCCCGCCTGTCAGCTGGTGACCTGCACCTCACGGATGCCGCCACGCCAGCCGCCGTCCACCTGGGGCAGGCCGTTGAGCCAGACGAGGACGTAGCGCGCCGACGTCGGATTGGCGGCCTTCATGCGGACCTTCTCGCCCGCCTCGGTGGCCTGGGCCATCAGGTCGTAGTCCTGGGGGCTCTCGCCGGGATCGTTGCTGGTGAGGACCTGGAGGTCGGTCCCGTTCCCGACGAGGTCCAGGGACACGGAACCGATCGTCCGGGGGGCGCCGAGGTCCAACAGGATGCCGACTCCGGGCTTGTCCAGGCTCTTGTTGTAGTAGGTCACTGTCCGCCACGCCGTGTTCTTGTCCCCGTCGAAGGCGAACGGGACCCGGGCGGGGTTCTCCTCGCCGTTGCCGAGCGGGTCGAAGTCGGCGCCGTCCACGACCGTGTAGGTGACCTTCTCAGGAGTGGCCGAGGCCTCGGGCGAGGATGCCGGGGACGCAGAGGGACTCGGCTCAGGAGGTGCGGCGACCGGGGTGTCCGTGGACAGCAGGCGCCATCCACCCCACGCGAGGCCGAACACGAGCAGGAGGACCCCGAAGCCGACCGCGATCCTGGGCAGGAGGTTCGAGCGCTCGGGTGACGTGCCGGACAGAGCGCGCCGCTCCCCGGTGAGGTCGATGAGGCTGGCGCCCAGTGCTTCTCGGACCTGGCCCGCGGAGACCAGCCGGGGACGCCCGCGCGGTGGCACCACGGGGATCACGGCGCGGGCGCACAGGTCGTCGAGGGACTCCGGGACGTCGGCGAGGATGCGCGAGGGCGGCGGCGTGTGCCCTCCGACCTCCGGGGCCCCAGGGACCCCCTCGACATCGCCGTCGGGCCACCTGGCCGTCAGGCAGGCATACAGGATCGAGCCGATGCCATTGACGTCCGCGGCGACCGGGTCATCCCCGGCGACGGGATCGATCCCCGCCAGGACGGCATCGATCCCGAGGCCGGTGATGCGCACCTCCCCGCCGTCGCCGACGAGGATGTTGGAGGGCCGCAGGCGTCCGTGGGCGATCCCCTTGGCGTGCGCCGACTCGATCGCGCCGGAGACCTCGTAGGCGATCCGTGCTGCCTCGGCGGGAGGCATCGGTGCGGTGAGATGGTCACCGAGGACCTGGCCCGGGCTCCATTCGGTGACGATGACCAGGAGGTCCTGGGTCGTGAAGACATCCAGGATGCGCACGATCCGCCGGTCGTCGACCGTGGCGGCAGTGCGCGTCGACTGCTCCAGGTCGGCGGCGAGCGCCTCGTCGGCGGCAACCAGCCACAGGGCCACCTCGCGGTTCAGGGTGCTGTCCACCGCGCGCCAGATCTGGGTGCCGTAGCGCTCCTCGACGAGGTCGTCCAGGGTGAACCGGCCGATCTGCCGGTTGGGTGCCTGTCCCTGCTCGTTCACATCAGGAATGCTAGGCCACGCACAACGGCCCCCGTGACGGGCGCGCCCCGGGTCGAGCCCGCCGTTCGGGTGCCGGTGTCAAGTGCCGCGCTCCCGAGGTCGATTCCTCAGGACATGACAGCGGGTGTGTCCGTGCGCGACGAACGGGGCGGGATCGTCCTCGGGTGGCTGATGCGGGTGACGCTCGTCCTCGTGGTCATCGGCGTGCTCGCCTTCGACGTGTTCTCGCTGGCCTACACGAACGTCACGACCGTCGACGACGCAGGGATCGTGGCCACCATGGGGGCCCAGTCGCTGATCGAGAACCCGGGCGACCAGAAGGGCGCGAAGGCGGTCTCCGTGGCCCAGGCCGAGGAGTTGGGCGTGCGCATGCGATCCAGGGACTGGTGGGTCGACGAGTCCGGCGAGGTGCACGTCACAGTCAGCCGGGACGCCAAGACGCTCGCCCTGCACTACATCCCGCAGCTCGAGAAGTACCTGACCGTTCGCGCGGTCGGGACCGCTGCGAGCTCGTGACCCAGGGACAGACCGGAAGTCATCGCCGACTGACCCAGGTCAGTGACCCACCCGCCTGCGTACCAGGGCCATGGCAGCACTGACCTCCCGGATGCCCAGGGCACGGGCCGCGCCGACATAGACGGCCAGGCCCAGCAGGCTTGCGACGCCGAGCACCCCCAGCAGCCGCAGGCGCGAGGCCTGCGCGCCCTCGAGGAACCCCGGGAGGTTGAGCTCGATCAGGGTGGCGGCGGCCACGATCACCGCCACGGTCGCAGCGCCGGCCGCGAGCATCTTGAGGACAGCCACCCACGTCGCCCGGGTGTGCAGGCCGTTGCTGCGCCGGGACAGGATCGGCCACGCGATGGGCATCATGAGCCAGTACGTGAGCCCGAACGCCACCCCGATCGCCGGCACCTTCAGCGCGGTGGGTGCCAGGGTGAACAGCGCGATCGACAGGACGACGTTGATGGTGTTGAGCACGAGGGACAGGTAGAACGGTGTCCTGGTGTCCTCCAGGGAGTACCAGCCCCGCAGCAGGATGAAGTAGATGGAGAACGGCACCAGCCCGATGAGCATCCCGATGACGGTGTAGCCGATGACGAAGGCCGACTGCCGGTTCGCGGCCCCGACGCCGAACAGCATCGTTGCCAGCGCGGGTGACAGCGGGATCATCACGGCCATGATCGGCACCGTCAGGGCGGTGACCGTGCGCATGGAGTCGGTGATGACCCGGCTGAAGGTCGCGAACTGGCCGGCGGCCGCCACGCGGCTCAGGCCCGGCAGCAGGGCGGTGACCAGGGACACCGTGACGATCGAGTGCGGCAGGAAGAAGATCAGGTACGCCTTCTGGTACGTCGTGATCCCGGCCGCGGGCAGGCCCTCGGCCGCAGCCAGGACGTTGGCCGTGGTGGCCAGCCGGCTGTGCACGATGAACGAGACCTGGTTGGCCGCGAGCAGGCCCAGCGTCCACAGGGCCAGGCCCCCGGTCTTCCCCAGGCCCCAGCCACGCCAGTCGAACCGGGGTCGCCAGCGATATCCCGAGGCGCGCATGAACGGGATGAGGATGAGTGCCTGCGTGGCCACGGCCACCGTGGAGCCGATTCCGAGCCACGCGGTCTGCTGGCTGGTGAGCGTCCCACTGTCCGCAGCGGCCGGGCCGGCGACGACCAGGAACGACACGAACACGCCGATCGCCACGAGGTTGTTGGCGATGGGCGCGTACATCGGCGGGGCGAACCGGCCCCGGGCGTTGAGGACCTGGGACACGAGGGTGAAGATCCCGTAGAAGAAGACCTGGGGCAGGCAGAAGCGTGCGAAGGCCACCGCCAGGGACATCTGGTCCGCGGTGTAGTCCGGGGAGGCGTAGATCCGGGTCAGCAGTGGGGCCAGGACCATCGCGACCGCGGTGAGCGCGAGGAGCAGGACACAGGTCAGGGTCAGCAGCCGGTCAGTGAATCCCGCCCCGCCGTCGGAGTCGTCGCGGCTTCGACGCACCAGTTGGGGCACGAAGACGGCGTTCATCGCCCCGCCGACGGTCAGCACGTACACGGTGTTGGGGATCGTGTTGCCGACCGTGAAGATGTCGGCGACGATCCCCAGGCCGAGGGCGGCGGTCATGGCGATGTCCCGGAACAGCCCGGTGATCCGGCTGATCACCGTGCCGAGCGCCATCTGGGCGCCCTTGGCGACCAGTTCGCCCTGCTGGGGAGCCGCAGCCTGCTGCGCCGCATCGCTGGCGGCGTCGGGGTCGGGCGAGCCCGTCAGGTCCGACAGGTCCCGACCTTCCGGGGACTTGTCGCCCGCGTCCTCCTGCTCGGGATCGCGTGGGCCGTCAGTCACGTGGCGTCCCGGCCCGATCAGGGGGGGTCGACACCACCACCGCCGCAGCGTCGTTGGGGCCGGATCCCCCTCTCGCGTCCCCGCCGGCGGGCTCGTCGGGGCCAAGATCCCGGCGCCCCGCAGCCCGGCGCCGCCGGGCCCGACGGACACCATGGACCACGACCGCCAGGACAAGGGCCGCCAGCGCCAGCTGGACCAGGACGCGGGCTGCATTGGCATAGGCGGCCGACTCGACCACGAGCTGGCCCGTCTCCCCGAAGGGGTCGCCCTCGGCCGTGACCAGCTGGATCGTGACGGGGATCGGACCCGCACCCGCGACCTGAGCCGTCACCTCGACGGACGTGCGCCGCTGGGGGGGGATCGCGAACGGTGGGACAGGGTCGGCGGAGAAGAGCTGCGAGGGCGTGGCGCTGAGCTCGAGGCCGACCGTGACCTCGGTGGGTCCGGAGTTCTCCACCGTGATCGGGATGGTGCCCGACGCGCCCGAGACGGTGATCGACCCGCTCGACACCACCTTCACCGACGTGACCAGGGCCCCGACCTGGTCGTCGACCAGCTCGGTCAGCTCCGTTCGCGCCTGCGGGTGGCTGCGGAACCACGAGCCCAGCTGCCGGGTCGGAGCGGTGCGCGTCACCTCGGCGATGACCGCGGGATCCGTGACCACCCCGGCATAGGTGTTGAGGTCGCCGTACTGCGCACGCACCTGCGCGACATGGGGCGCAGGCAGCTCCTGGGCCTCCTGCTCCGGGGTCGGACCCGCCTGCACGCGCGGCAGCGAGCTCGGCTCGCGGGCCAGTGCCGATGCCAGGGACGTGGCCCTGACCCACGGGGCGCCGGTCAGGGCGTCGATGACCATCGGGGCAGCCCCGGCAGGTGGGTCCCACGCGGGGTCCGGACCGGTCACGACGAGCCGCTGGGTCTCTGGCAGCTCGATGGCGGTCACCAGCGTCTGTGCCAGCAGCGACTGGCGTACCGCGGTCTGCTCGGCCGGCGTCCCCATGGGCAGCGCCAGCGTGTTGGAGAGGCCGGAGTCGAGCAGCAGGGCGCGCAGGTCGCCCTCGGAGGTGGGCAGGACCACGTTGCCGCTGGGGGTGAAGTAGTCCGGCTGAGCCAGGGGGGCCGCCCCGTCGCTGAGGACGACGACGGCGACGTCAGCGGCGGCCAGCGCCGCCAGGGTGCCGGGGCGGGCGACGCCTCCGGGGGGCAGGGCGACCGAGGACCGCAGTGGCCGGCCGAGGATGTCCGCCGTGGCCGCGTCGATCCGGGGGCGCTGGCGCAGCGCCGCCCCCAGGACCCTGCCCCGCCGGGCCGCGTCGATGTCGGGCCATGCATAGAGCGAACCGGCGGCATCGGCACCCGGGGCCGACAGTGCCTCTGTCAGGGTGTCGAACCAGTCGGCCACCTCGCGTCGGCGGGTGCCCGCGACGACCCGGCCATCGGGTTGGCGCACCTGGTACCCGTCGGCCATGTCGGAGGCGGACTGGACGACCTCCGGATCGACGACCAGGGACACCGACCCAGGGTCAGGCATCGCGGCGTCAAGCAGCCGGGTGAGCCGCCCGGCGGGGGACATCTGGACCGCGGCGTCCTCGGTCAGTAGCACGCCCTGCGCATCGCGCAGCGGGGCTCCCGTGAGGGGCCAGATCGTGGTCACCAGCAGCGGTTCCACCGTGGTGTCCGTGGGCCACCAGGGCAGGAAGGTGCGATCGAGGTCCTGGCGGACCGGCCCCGCGCCCGTGTCCCCCAGCGCCTCGGCGCCCGTGACGTAGGCCCCGGCTCCCGTGAGCCCCAGGTCGTCGACCTCGGCGCTCAGCTCGAAGGGCCGGGACTGGCCCGGGCCCAGCTCGTCGGCCACCTCGTCGTCGACGCCCTCGATCACCTGGCCCCTGCGCTGTCCGGCCCCTGCCAGGACCTCGGGGATCTCGTCGCGGTTCACCAGCGGGGTCGGGGAGACGCGCAGGACGGCAGAGACATCACGGACGGGGGCGGTGGAGATGTTGGTGATGCTCCCCCTGATGGTCAGTCGCTCGCCGGGCTCAGGGATCGACGGGGAGAAGCTGGAGATGCGGATCGCCAGCGCACCGGCGCCGATCGTGGGCCGTTCCGCCCCCGGCTGGACCGCGGCCGCGGCAGGCGACGTGCCGGCGAGCAGGAAGGCGGTGCAGGCCCCGGCCAGGAGCGCGCCAGCAGGACGCGGTCCGACCCGCGGGGTCACTTCACTCCCGGGACGATCTGCGGGACCTTCTCGACGAGGCGGCGCTCGTCGCCGTAGGCGAGCTTGCGCACGACCTGGTGGAACGGGATCCACTCGACTGCCTCGACCTCGATGTCCTCGTCGGACAGCTCACCTCCGACGGCCTCGATCACGTAGTGGTGGACGGTCTTGTGGATGCGCTTGTCCTCGACGACGAACCAGAAGTCGATCACGCCCAGGGGAGCCACGATCCGACCCACGAGACCGGTCTCCTCGAAGACCTCGCGCAGGGCGGCCTGCTCCGGGGTCTCGCCCTCCTCGACATGGCCCTTGGGCAGGCTCCACAGGAGGCGCGAGCGGCGATCGTGACGTGCGATGAGGGCGACGGCGGTGGGATCGCTGGACAGGTCGAGCACGACCCCGCCGGCTGAGGTCTCCTCGACCTTGGGCAGCCGCCGCCCACGCAACGCGCCAGGGCGGACCTTGCGCACGCCGCGCCCAGCGGCCATCAGGGTGGCGGGGTTGGGGAACATCCTGCGCGCGCCGCCCTCGCCGGGGTCGTCGGCCGCAGGCGCCTCAGCGGTCGAGTCAGCCGTCGCCCCGTCCGGCGCTGCGTGCGCGCCCTCCACCCCTGTGCTGGGGACGGCAGGGGGTGTCGGGTCGGCCACGGTCACCGGGTTGCCACCACGTCGCGGAAGCGTCCCAGGGGTGGGTCCGCTGCTGTTGCGCGGCGCTGGGGGCGCGGGGGGCGGCGGGGTGGGGATGGGAGGTGTCGCTGGCCCCCCGTCGTCGGCCGGGGCCAGGTCGGGCGCCCCGATCGTCACGGGAGGGGACGGCGCGGAGGCGTCGGCGTCCGGCGCCTCGGGCGCGGCCAGATCGGGGGTGCCGACGTTCGGCTCATGCTCGTCCTCAGCCGGCGCGGTAGCGCCTGGTGAACCCGGACGGCGCAGGTCAGCGGGGGTCGGGACGGTGTACCGGCGTCCCTCGCGCCGCGGAGGCGGCACAGGAGTCGGCGGCATTGGCATGCTGGCAGGATAGCGGCCGCGTAGGCTCTCGGCTCGTGCCTGACGTCCCCCCCCGCGCGGCGCTTGCGGCAGCGAGCCGCATGCATATCGACGACCTGCTCGTCGAGATCCCGGAACTGCTCGACCTGGCCCAGCGCATGTCCCAGGCGGGTCATGAGATCGCCCTCGTCGGAGGTTCAGTCCGCGACGCGGTGCTGCTGGGGCGGCACACGGACCTCGACCTGGCCACGTCGGCCCATCCCGCGCAGACCCTGGCCGTGCTGGAGGAGTGGGCGGATGCGACCTGGGACATCGGCATCGACTTCGGCACGATCGGGGCGCGGCGGGGTGAGCACCAGTTCGAGATCACGACCTATCGCAGCGACACCTACGACCGCACGACGCGCAAGCCGGAGGTGACCTACGGCGACTCGCTGCTCGAGGACCTGCGCCGCCGCGACTTCACCATCAACGCCATGGCGGTGACCCTGCCCGACCGCACCTTCGTCGACCCCTTCGACGGCCTTGCCGACCTCGCTGCCCACACCCTGCGCACGCCCGCGACCCCGGAGGAGTCCTTCGCCGACGACCCGCTGCGGATGATGCGGGCAGCCCGGTTCGTCGCGCAGCTCGGCGTGTCCGTGGCCCCGGAGGTCCTGGATGCGATGACGGCGATGTCGGACCGGATCACCATGGTCTCCGCGGAACGGGTCCGCGACGAGCTGTCGAAGCTGCTCCTGGCTGAGGTGCCGCGGATGGGCCTCGAGCTGATGGTCGACACCGGCCTGGCTGACCACGTGCTCCCTGAGCTGCCGGCTTTGCGCCTCGAGATCGACGAGCACCACCGCCACAAGGACGTCTACGAGCACTCGCTGATCGTCCTGGACCAGGCGATCGACCTCGAGACCTCGCACGATCCCGCCTCCCCGCCGGACCTGGTCCTGCGCCTGGCCGCCCTGCTCCACGACATCGGCAAGCCGCGGACCCGGCGCTTCGAGCACGGCGGGCGGGTCAGCTTCCACCACCACGAGGTCGTGGGCGCGAAGCTGGTCCGCAAGCGTCTGACGGCCCTGCGATACCCCAAGGTCGTCGTCGACGACGTCGCCACCCTCGTCGAGCTGCACCTGCGCTTCCACGGGTATGGCAGCGGCGAATGGACGGACGCCGCAGTGCGCCGCTACGTCAGGGACGCCGGGGACCAGCTCGCGCAGCTGCACAAGCTGACCCGGGCGGACTGCACCACCCGCAACCCCAGGAAGGCCGCGGCGCTGCGCCGGACCTATGACGACCTCGAGGGCCGGATCGGCGTGCTCACCGAGGCCGAGGAGCTGGCGTCCATCCGGCCCGACCTCGATGGCAACGAGATCATGGTCATCCTCGGGATCGGCCCCGGGCGCGACGTCGGCGAGGCCTACCGCTGGCTCATGGAGCGGCGCCTCGACGACGGCCCCCTGGGCCGGGAGCGTGCCGAGGAGGAGCTGCGTGCGTGGTGGGCGGGGCGCTCCCCGTCCTGACCTCGCCGGTACGGGGGCGGGTCCTGGCGATGGCGGCGTGCGACGCGTCGGCGGCGGGCGGCGACCTCCCCGGCGATGTCGGACCCGTGCGGTTCAATGTGTCCACGCACCGCGGCAGGGTCGAGCCGGGGCGCTGTAGGAGGAACTGTCATGTCCGGGACTCTCACCCGGCAGCGCCGCACCGTCAGGCGTCCGGCACTGCCCCACCTCGTGGGACTCGATGGGCTGCGCGCGGTCGCCGTCATCGCCGTGGTGCTCTACCACGCGGACGTCGCCTGGATCCCGGGCGGATTCCTCGGCGTCGACGTGTTCTTCGTCCTCTCCGGATTCCTGATCACCTCGCTGCTGCTGGTCGAGCTCGACCGCACGGGGGGCATCGACTTCAAGAACTTCTACATCCGCCGCGCCCGTCGGCTGCTGCCCGCCCTCTTCGCGGTGCTCGCAGTCGCAGCCCTGCTGGTCGCGACCGTGGCCTACGACGGTGCCGGCGCCTTCCGCCGCGACCTCCCGGGTGCGCTGTTCTACTACTCCAACTGGTTGAGCATCTTCACCGAGACCTCGTACTTCGAGTTCATCGGACGCCCCCCGATGCTCAAGCACCTGTGGTCGCTGGCGGTCGAGGAGCAGTTCTACATCTTCTGGCCGGCGATCGCCCTCTTCGCCTACCGCATGCGCGGGGCGCGAGCCGTGGGGCTGGTCGCCCTCGGGGGGGCGCTGCTCTCCACGCTGGCGATGACCATCGGCTCGGTCGTGGGAGACATGCCGGGTGCCGCCGACCCCAGCCGGCTCTACTTCGGCACCGACACGCACGCGATGGGCGTCTGCGTCGGTGCTGCCCTGGCTGTCATCTGGCGCCCAGGACGGACCTCGCCGGTGCTGCACCGTCAGGCGCAGATGGTCATCACCGGCGCGGGTGCGGCGGCCCTGCTCCTGCTGGTCGCCATGTTCACGATGATCGGGGAGTTCTCGACGTTCCTCTACCGGGGCGGCTTCCTGGTGGTGGCAGTCGTCTCGGCGGTGGTGGTTGCGGCGGCCAGCCACCGGGGCGTGGCGTTCGGCACCTGGCTGGGGATGCGGCCCATGCGCTGGGTCGGCGAGCGGTCCTACGGCATCTACCTCTGGCACTGGCCGCTGTTCCTGGTCACCCGTCCGGGGGTGGACATCCCCCTCGACGGAGTCGCGGCCCTCGTCGTTCGTCTCGCTCTCCTGCTGGGGATCGCCGAGCTCAGCTACCGCTACCTGGAGATGCCGGTCCGCCGTGGAGCGGTAGCCCGGGCCTGGCGCCGGGTGCGCGACGGCGACCTGCCGCAGCCCAACCCCAGGCTCCTGGCACTGGTGGCCGCCGTGGCGCTCGTGGTCATGTTCACCGGCTTCCGCGTCATCACGGCGCCGGCACCGGCCGCGGCTGCTGGCGGAATGACGGCCGAGCAGTTCGCCGCCTTCGCGCCGGTCCGCGCCCCGCTCGAACGGGAGTTCGCCCGGATGGCTGCAGCCGAGGACCTCGACCCGCGCACCAAGGTCACGGCCTTCGGGGACTCCGTGATGCTCGGGGCCTCCGGCGCCCTTGAGAGCGACACGTTCAACGTGGACCTGCACGCGAAGGTCGCCACCCAGGCCACCGACGTGCTGGCGGCCATCGACCGACAGGTGAGCAGCGGTCAGTTGCGCGACACCGTCCTGCTGCATGTCGGCAACAACGGCATCGTGACCGAGGATCAGTTGCGCGCGATGCTGACGAAGCTCGCGGCCGCCGAGAAGGTCGTGCTGGTCAACGTCCGGGTCCCACGGGCGTGGATGGCGCCCAACAACGCGCTCATCGCGTCGGTCGCCAAGGACTTCCCGAATGTCACGATCGCTGACTGGGCCAAGGCGTCGGAGGATCACCGTGACTACATGGTCAAGGACGGGGTCCATCTGACCGGCAAGGGCGCCGCGGTCTACACGAGCGTCCTGGCAGAGGCGGCCGGCGTCGAGCAGCCCACCTGAGGAGCGCCCCGCGATTTGGCCGGCAGTGGGCGACGCCGGTACGATTGCGGACGTTGTCGTGCTGCTTCGGTGGCGCGATGCGCGAGTGGCGGAATAGGCAGACGCGCACGGTTCAGGTCCGTGTACTCGAAAGGGTGTGGGGGTTCAACTCCCCCCTCGCGCACCAACAACCTGGGGGATCCCCCAGCCCGGCCCGGTCTCGGAGACGAGCACCGGGCCGTTCGCGTTCACATGGGCACCGAAGTGCGCTGAACGCCCACCCCGTCCCCGGATGCGCGTTCGGCAGATCGTGGGCTGCGGGGCGCCGGGAACTCCCGGATCGACATGGCCTCCAGCTTGGACGCGAGCACCGTGCACACCAGCGCACTCAGCGGACCTCCGGGCGCGGCAGCGGCAGCTCACGGCCTCCTCCATGGCGCGCACGGACCGCCGCCCGGCCGGCAGGTCCGCCGCCGCGGCACGACCCGCCGCGGCGGCCTCGGCCGAGCACGTCGATCGCCGCCTGCAGCGCGTCGGACGGTTCGGCCGTGCCGGCCGCGGCGCGCCAGGCCGCGCCCCGGCTCGCCTGCGCGAGCACCTCGTCGAGCGCCCCTCCCGACACCAACGCGTCGGCAACCGCCTGGGCCCAGGCCGACGAGCACGCTGAGCTCGGCGGGATCGAGCCCCGGGTCCGCCGTGGGCAGCCAGGTCCGGGCGCTCATCGGGGACGCTCCTCACGGAGGACGGGGCAGCCAGCTGGTGCACCCCGGCCAGGTGGAAGTCGGCGACGTCGTCGACGGGTGCGCGTCCGTCGGCGGCATGCCGGGCCGACCTGTCGAGCTCCACCTTCAGCAGCACGCCCTGGGATCCCGGTTCGCACGCGATCTCGCGCAGCCCACGGATCGGGTCCTTCCACATCGCGATCATCCGGCTGGGCGGCAGTCCCCTCGGCTGGGAGCGCAGCGCCATCCCGAGCGCGGTCAGGGTCAGCACCGCGGACCCCGGATCGTCGGCGAGCACGCTGGCGTACCGGGCGGTCCACCGGGTCGCGAGCTGTGGCCCGTCGAGCAGGAGGGTCACCACCAGCGTGGGGCCGACCGAGCGGATCAGCTCGGCCACACCGTCGAGCCGCGCCAGGTCCTCGCAGACCACGGCCGCGACGGTGACGCCGCCACCGAGGTCGAGGAAGTGCACGCTCCGCTTGGGGATGTCCATCGCCTCCCACCAGCGAACGCCCGGGAGGAAGCGCCCCCGCGAGGTCGTAGGCCTCGATCTGGCCGGCGTCCAGGAACCACCTGTGGTGCTTGTTCTGCCGGTAGTGCCACCAGCGCCCGCCCAGCAGCAGGCCGGTGTGCACGCCGTTGCCGGGGAACAGGCCCGTCGCGGCCGGGTCCGGGCGCAGGCCGCAGACCAGCATCGGCACGCCCCGGCGCTGCCAGCAGGGCCTCGAACTGCGCGACCTGCGCCTCATCGAGGCAACCCTCCGGCAGCACGACCACGTCGACGCCATCGACCTCCTCCAGGGCCGCGTCGACGAGCCTGTCGACCAGGTCCATGTCGAGCGGCTCCGAGGGCTCGTAGCTGAAGTAGCCGAACGGCTCGCGCTCCGGCCTGCGCACCGTGCCGGGCACGGGCACGAAGTCGGACTCCCGGATCTGCAGCGGCCACGGCAGCAGCAGGACGTTGACATCGCGCGCTGACGTCCGGCTGCCCGCGCGTCGCATGGGGACGGCGTGCCACACCACCTCGATGCCGTCCCAGGCCGTGGCCACGTAGCGCGACAGCGAGCGGTGGGTGATGCCGACCGACGTCGTGCGCCCCTTCGGGATGAGGGTGACCCGATCGGCCGGTCTGCCGTGCCAGCCGAGCCGTGCCGTGCGAGCAGCTCGCCGCCCTTGGCCAGGAACACGCTGCCCGGGCCTGCGTCCGACCGGTTCCCGGTCAGGCCGGCGCTCGCCTCGTCCGCGATCGCGTGCAGGGCGAGGACCGCTTCGCACAGCGCCCACGGCCGGCCCTCGGCGAGCTCGCGGATCGGGTGTGTCCACGTGGTCGAGCACGATCGACCAGAGCCGCTGCACGTCCTGCGGCGGCGGCTGCTCGTCACGCGCGTCCATCGCGGCGCGCCACCCGGTGGCGGCGGTGGTCACGCGGGCTGCTGAACGGCTCGTCCCCGGGCGGCGGCCAGGCCCGCCCAGCGGGCGGTGACACCACGAACCGGAAGGCATGGGCGCGCTCCAGCAGGACGCTGGTGAGGGCGCAGACATCCGGCGCCCAGGCAAGCAGCCCGGCTGCGACCCGCGGGATCCGACACGTCCGCCTCGAGCAGCCATCGCCACAGCCCCGCCACCGTGAGGTCGCCCGCGGACAGCTGCACGGCTGCGCCGGTCATCCATGTCGACGCTCCCCGGCGGAGTGCGCCAGGGCCAGTGCCGGCAGCATCCGCCCAGCCCTGCCCGCCGCCCTTCTCCTGGGCCAGTCCGTCCCTGACATGGGTCCTCCCGAGGTCCGTGGTGCGGGCCATGGTGTCGGATCGCACCGCCGCCGTTCAAGGGGTGGCTGCGGGGGCCGTGGGAGCTGCCGGCATGCCCAGCCCGGCGGCAACAGTCATGGCAGTCCCTGCGCGGCCCAACAGCCGGCGGAGCTGCGAGCGGGACGTATGACAGCTGGTCCGCAGGGAAGAAGCACAGGTGACGGTTCCCATGCCAGCGGCAGGCTCCGGGGGCTCGGGGGCGCCGGGAGCCGCACCGGACCAGTCCGATGACCTCGAGTCGGTGGAGCGGGCCATCGTGGCGCTCGAGGCGCAGCGGGACCTGCTGGGCAGCGCGGTGGTCGACACCGCCCTCACCCCCCTGCGCGAGAGGTGCGCAGCCCTGATCGCGCGTCGGATGGCACAGCAACGCAAGCTGGTGACGGTCCTGTTCGCCGACGTCGTGGACTTCACGGTCCTGTCCAGGTCGCTCGACCCCGAGGACACCAGGACCATCATCAACGCGTACTTCCGCCGCTGGCACGAGCAGATCGCTGCTCACGGCGGGGTGGTCGAGAAGTTCATCGGTGACGCCGTCATGGCTGTCTTCGGCCTCCACCAGTCCCATGAGGACGATCCGCACCGGGCGATCCGCGCCGCGCTGGGCATGCGCGCCGCGCTCGAGCAGCTCAACGCGCAAGCTCCTGCGGGCCAGCCCACCCTCGCCATGCGGGTCGGGATCGACACCGGCGAGGTGGTCGTGAGCGCGCTCGACGACAGGCCCGGTCAGGACTTCGTGGTCGTGGGCGACACCGTGAACCGTGCGGCGCGGATCCAGGCGG
Organism: uncultured Actinomycetes bacterium; assembly: GCA_963700395.1. Lineage (GTDB taxonomy): Bacteria > Actinomycetota > Actinomycetes > S36-B12 > CAIYMF01 > Prado023. Next base: position 99,481 of record CAVOXI010000004.1, read on the forward strand.
CGGCACCGCCGGGTGGGATCCTGATCTCGCGGGACACCCATCGGCACGTGCGGGGGAGGTTCAGCTTCACCGAGGTCGAGCCGCTGCAGCTCAAGGGGATCGCCGAACCGGTCCGTGCCCATCTGGTCAGGTCGGAACGTCCGGCGAGCTACCGCCTCGACGAGGCACGGGGAGTCGAGGGCGTGGAGACACGCACGATCGGCCGTGAGGTCCCGCTGCAGCAGCTGGAGAACCAGTTCTGGGACGTCGCCGACGAGGGGGGCTGGCGGGTGGTGACCGTCATCGGCGACGCAGGAGTGGGCAAGAGCCGGCTGCTGCTGGAGCTCGACCGATGGCTGGCCGAGATCGACCGGGCGCTCTACTGGTTCCGGGGCCGCGCTGCGCCTGCCTCGCAGAATGTTGCCAACGGCCTGCTGCGCGACGTCGTCGCGGCCAGGCTCGACATCCGGGAGCGGGACGCCCCGGCGGACGTCCTGCGCAAGCTGGAGGCTGGGTTCGGCGCCGCGCTCGGGACCGGTGAGGCGGCACGCCACAAGGCCCACCTGGTCGGGTTCTGGCTGGGATTCAACGTCGGCGACAGCGCAGAGGCGACCGGGCTGCGGCACGATCCCCAGGGCCTGCGCAAGCGGGCCTCGGTCCACCTGGCCGAGTACTTCGCCCGGCTCGCCGAGAAGCTGCCCGTGGTGATCCTCCTCGAGGACCTGCACTGGGCCGACGAGGGCTCACTGGCCTGGATCGACGCAGCCGACGAGGTGCTCCGGGACAGCCGCGTGCTGGTGGTCGCGACTGCCCGACCGTCCCTGCTGGAGCGCCACCCGCGCTGGGGTGAGGGCCTCGAGTTCCACGTGCGGCTGCCGCTGGAGCCGCTCTCGCGCCGCGAGAGCGGCCAGCTCCTGGCCGAGATCCTCCAGCGCGTGGACAGCATCCCCGGGTCGCTGCGTGACCTCCTGCTGAGCACCGCGGAGGGCAATCCGTTCCACCTCGAGGAGCTGGTGAAGTGGCTCGTCGAGTCCGACGTCATCGTCACGGGCGGCGACGTGTGGCACGTCCGGGAGGCGCGCCTGCAGGCGGTCGACGTGCCGCCCACGCTGCGGGGCGTCCTGCAGGCCCGGATCGACGCCCTGAGCCCGCCCGAGCAGCTGGTCCTTCAGCGCGCCTCCGTCATCGGCCGCGTGTTCTGGGACGACGCTGTGGCCAGCATCGACGCCGCTCCGACCGCATCGACCGCCACCGCCCGGGCACTGACCCGCCTGCGCCGCCGGGAGGTCGTCTACCAACGCCCTGAGTCGGCGTTCGACGGCACCCATGAGTACCTGTTCAAGCACGCGGTGCTGCGTGACGTGACCTATGAGAGCGTGCTGCGCGCGCAGCGTCAGGTCTATCACGGGCTCGCTGCCCGCTGGCTCGAGCAGATGACCGAGCGCAACCACCGGATCGACGAGTACGCGGCCCTGATCGCCGGCCATCACGACAGCAGCGGGGACGCGGTTGCGGCCGGCCGTTGGTACCTGCGGGCGGCGCTGCAGGCCTCCTCGGTCCACGCGCTGGCCGAGGCGACCAGGCTGCTCGACCGGGCCGTCGAGGTGGTGCCCGGCGAGCGAGCCCGCCCTGCTCTTCGACGTCATCCTCGCGCGTGAGGCGGTGTTCGACCGGACGGGCGACCGCGACGCCCAGCACCGGGACCTCGACGCGCTGGACGCACTGGCCCACGAGCTGGACGACCGACGCCGCATCCAGCTGCTGCTTCGCTGGGCCAGCTGGCACTTCCACCACAGTGAGTACGAGGAGCAGGCTGTCCCGGCCCAGTCAGCCGTCGCGCTGGCCATGCAGGCGGGGATGGCCGACCTTGAGGCCGATGCCCTGCTGTGGTGGGGGCGTGGCCTCACCTGGAAGGGCGCCCATGCCCAGGCCAGGGACGTCCTGGAGCAGGCTCTGGCCAAGGCGCGCGCGGCCGAGCAGCCCCGGTTGGTCGGCGAGAGCCTGCGGTACCTGGGGATCGTGGCCAACAACGAGAGCGAGTTCCCCCGGGCCATCGCCCTGCTCGAGGAGGCAGGGGCCGCCCACCGCGCGAACAACGACCTCGAGGGGGAGAGCACCGTGCTCGTCCAGCTGGGCTCGGTGCTGTTCAACCAGGGCAGGCATCGGGAGGCCAGGGCCTGGCTCGAGGAGTGCCTGCCGATCTTCGTCGCCTCAGGGCACAAGTACCGGCAGGCGGTGGTGAAGAGCAACCTCGGCGCGATCCTGCTCCAGGAGGGGGAGCTCGGGCAGGCGCGGCGCCTGCTCACCGAGGGTCTCGCGCTCTGCCAGGAGCTGGGCGACCGTGAGGGCGTGTCAGTCGCCCTCGGCGTGCTGGGTGACTGCTTCCGACGTGGCGGGGACCACGAACGTGCCCGGGAGAGCCTGCGCAGTTCGATCGACCTGGCCCGGGAGATCGCCTTCGACTACCAGGCAAGCGATGCCTTCCTCTCCCTGGCGCTCGTCGCGCTCGACACGGGGGATGCTGATGCCGGGCGCGCGCTGGTGGACCACGCCCTGGAGCACGCCCAGCTCGCGAGCTCCCCGCTCGCGCGGGCCCGGGCCCAGGTGGCGCGCGCGTACGCCTCGCTTGCGGCGGGTCGCCCGGCCGAGGCGCACGATGACGCCAGCTCTGCCGGGGAGGGCGCCGAGCTGCTGGGGCTGCGTGGCCTGCTCCTCGAGGTCGCAGTCCTGCACGCGAGGATCGCCCAACGTCGTGGCGAGCTCGCCGAGGCTGTGCGACTCGTCGGGACGGCCGCCCGGGAGATCGACGACGACGCGCTGGAGTCCGCCCTGCGGCCCGGTGAGATGCTGCTCGCGCGGTGGGAGATCCTCGTCGAGGCCGGGGACGAGCGCGCTGGCGAAGCGCTGGGAGCGGGCCTGGACTTCATCGAGACGTTCGCCTCCCGCATCGACGACCCCGAGCTGCGTAGCGGATTCCTGACCGGGATCCCCGCGCACGCACGGCTGCGTGCCGCTGGTCTGGGCGAGGACGAGGGATGAGGCGCCCACCGCGGTGCTCGCCTCGCCTCCAGATGGCAGGCATGAGCCGCGCATGACGGGGTAGCGGGGGGCATGGCTACCTCGAAGAAGAAGAAGACAGGCAAGGCAGACCCGACGCGACCCGGTCGCCGTTGTTCACGGTGCCGGGGATGGCTGAGGAGGACGCAGCGAGCGTCATCGGCCTCCTCCAGGATCGACTCAATGCCCTGGTGGACCTGTCGATGACGCTGAAGCACATCCACTGGAATGTCGTCGGCCCGCAGTTCATCGCCGTGCACACCATGCTCGATCCCCAGTACGAGGCCGTCAGCGCGATGGCCGACGAGGTCGCCGAGCGGATCGCCACGCTCGGGGCTGCCCCCCGAGGGACTCCCGGCGCCCTCGTGGCGTCGCGTACCTGGGACGACTACAGCATCGGCCGGGCCGATGCACTGAGCCATCTGGCCGCCCTGGACATGGTCTACGTGGGGGTCATCACCTCCCATCGGGCGGCCATCGCCGCCTCGGAGGAGTCCGATCCGGTCACCCAGGACATGCTCATCGGGCAGAGCGCCCAGCTCGAGCAGTTCCAGTGGTTCGTGCGCGCCCATCTGGAGAGCTCCCGAGGGGAGCTGGCCAACCGCGGGGCGGTCAGCGAGCGGGAGGCCGCCGACAGTGTCGCAGCCTCCTGAGGTGAGCAGCGACGGGCCCGACACGGACGCGCCAGCCGGGGCTGACCAGAGCCCCCAGCGGGGCGACCCCGAGGAGGTCACGGACATGACGGCGACGACGGCCGAGGAGGCGATGGACGCGTCCGCGGACGAGGACGGCTTCGCTGAGGAGTCCGCCTACTCCGCAGCACCCACCGACGGCTGAGCCCCGAGCGCGTCGAGCCGCGGGGACGCACAATCAAGCCCATGTATCGCATCGCGTCCGCGCGACTGGTGGCCGAGGTCTTCGAGCCCGCCACCGTCGCACTGCAGATCGCACCGTCACAGGACCACGAGGTGTCCGAGTCGCTCACCGTCACGGTCGATGGCCGTCCGATGGCGACGCGCTGCTTGGTCGCCGAGCACGGCACGCGGATCCACGTCGTCGATGCCACACCCGGGCTGCTGGTGGTGGACTACTGGGCCCGGGTGACCGGCAGCTCGACCCCCGGGTCGCCGAGCGAGGCCAGCCTCCTGAGGTACCTGCGCCCGAGCCGGTACTGCGAGTCGGACTCGCTGGCCCCGACCGCCCGCGCTGAGTTCTCGGGGCTCCGGGGCGCGGACCTGCTGGTCGCCGTCAGCTCGTGGGTGGGGACTCGGCTGACCTACGTTCCCGGCTCGAGCCTGCCCACCGACGGCGCCGTGCGCACGCTGCTCGCGCGCCAGGGGGTGTGCCGCGACTACGCCCATCTGGTCGTGGCCCTGCTCCGGTCCCTGCACGTGCCCGCACGGGTGGTCGCCGTCTACGCCCCCGGGCTGGACCCCATGGACTTCCACGCGGTCGCCGAGGCCTGGGTCGAGGGGGGCTGGTGCGTCGTGGACGCCACCACCCTGGCCCCGCGGGGAAGCCTGCTGCGGGTGGCGACAGGTCGGGACGCCTCCGACACGGCGTTCCTCAGCGCCTACGGTGGCGTGGTCGACCTCCAGGGCCTCGAGGTCTCGGCGGTCGTCGACTCGCTGCCGTCCGACGACCTGCACACGCTCGCGCACCTCGCCTGATCAGCGCGACGAGCGGGGCCTCAACCCCGCCGGGCTGGCCCGCACGGCGGCGTGCCGGCCGCTGACCCCCGCGCCCCGGCGAGATCCGGATCAGGCGAGGAGCCACTTCAGGGTTCGGGCGTTGTGCACGGCGTTGCCGCCCCCGTCGTTGTTGAAGTACGCCCAGACCTCACGCCCCTGGCCCTCCCACTCCCGGATCCGGTCGGCCCACCACGCGAGGTCGGCGTCGGAGTAGGAGCCGGCGTACAGGTGCTGGTGGTCGGGACCGTGGAGCCGGACGTACACGAACGGCGCCGTGGCCGCAAGGACGCACGGCAGGCCTGCACCGCTGATCACGACATAGGCAGCACCATGTCGCTCGAGCAGGTCCAGGACCTCGTCGTCCTGCCAGCTCGGGTGCCGCAGCTCGAGGGCGACGCGCACCTCGTCGGGCAGCTGGCCCAGGAACCAGTCGAGCCGTGCGTCGTCACGCTGCTGGTCCGGACGCAGCTGGACCAGCAGGATCCCCCGCCGATCGCCCAGGGCGTGCCAGCAGTGCACGATCCGCTCCACCCACACCTCCGGCTGGTGCAGCCGCTTGGCATGGGTCAGGCCTCGCGGGGCCTTGACCGACATGGCGAACCCGGGGGGGAGGCGACGCTGCCACGAGGAGAACGTGGAGTCGCGCGGCCACCGGTAGAAGCTCGCGTTGAGCTCGACCGTGTCGAACTCGGCGACGTACCGGGCCAGCCGGTCGGAGGGCCGCAGGCCAGGTGGGTACAGCACGCCGTCCCAGTGGTCGTAGCTCCACCCCGAGGTGCCGACCCGCACGGACATCATCACAGGGTCCCATCGCTCGGAGCGCCCGGTCCATGAGCCCGACGCCGACCCAGCGGCCACGTCACCGCGCCGTCCGCGTCCCCTGCCGGCCCGTCGCTGCGCCGGTATGCTGCGCTCCCGTGACTGCCACCGCCCGGCCCGACGCCCCGATCGAGAAGCCGGCACACGGCTGGATCCCCATGCTGTTCATCGGCATGGGCACTGCCCTGATCATCATGGACGCGACGATCGTCAACGTCTCGCTGCCCTCGATGATCGCCGACCTCGGGCTCAGCTCGATCGACGCCGAGTGGGTCAATGCGATCTACTCCCTGACCTTCGCCGCGCTGCTGATCGTGTTCGGGCGGGTGGGCGACCGGGTCGGCCGGCGCCGCATCTTCAGCCTCGGCGCCCTCGTGTTCGTGGCGGCCAGCATCTACGCGGCGTCCTCGACGTCCGGGGAGCACCTGATCACGGCGCGGGCCCTGCAGGGCATCGGCGGGGCGATGATGTCGCCCTCCTCGCTGTCGCTGGTCAACTCCCTGTACGCCGGGCGGGCCCGCAACGTCGCCTTCGCGATCTACGGCTCGATCATCGGCGGGATGGCGGCGCTCGGCCCGCTCGTGGGCGGCTACCTGACCACGAACTTCTCGTGGACGTGGGCCTTCTGGATCAACGTGCCCATCGGCCTCGTCGTCATCGCGGGGGCGCTGCGCTTCGTGCCCGAGAGCAAGGACCCGGGCGACACCCAGGGCCTGGACGTCGGCGGCGCGATCCTGTCCGCGCTGGGCATCGGCCTGATCGTCTTCGGGCTCATCGAGGGGCGCAACTACGGCTGGACGCGTGTCGAGGAGGACCGGAGCCTGTTCGGGCGGGACTACGCGGCCGGGGCTGTGTCCCCGGTGGCGATCGCCCTGGTCCTCGGGGTGCTCCTGCTGGTCGTGCTGTACTTCGTCGAGACCCGGCGCACCCGGGCAGGGCGGTCCGCGCTGATCGACTTCAGGCTGTTCCGGATCGCCACCTTCGGCCTGGGCTCGCTGGCAGCGCTGATCGTGAGCCTCGGCGAGTTCGGCATCCTGTTCTCGCTGCCGCTCTTCCTGCAGAGCGTGCTGGGGTACACAGCCCTGAGCGCCGGTGCCCTGCTGGCCACCCTGGCGATCGGCTCGTTCGTGTCGGCCCCGACCGCAGCGTCCCTGGCCAACAAGTACGGTGCCCGGTTCGTGGCCCGGATGGGCATGGGCCTCGAGGTGGTCGGCATCGTCGGGCTCGGTGCCACCATCGCCCCGACGACCTCGGCCTGGGTGATGGCGTTCTGGTTGATCATCTACGGCATGGGCGTCGGGTACGCCAGCGCCCAGCTGACCGGCCTGATCCTCGCCGACGTCCCGGTCCGCCAGAGCGGCCAGGCATCGGGGACGCAGAGCACAGCCCGACAGATCGGGGCCGCGATGGGCACGGCCGTCCTGGGCACGGTCCTCTTCGTGTCCCTGAACTCCCAGACCGCCGCCCACGTCGAGGAGGCCGGCGTCCCGCAGGCGCAGGCCCAGGAGATCGCCGACATCGTCGAGGAGTCGGCCGGCACCGTCATCCCCGCCCTGGACCAGCCGCCGGGCAGCGCGGAGGTGCAGGCGGCCGCGTCCCAGGCGTTCGCCGACGCGGTGGAGGTCACGGCCTACGTCGCCGGTGCGTTCGTGTTCTTCGGCCTGCTGGCGACCCTCGCCCTTCCCAAGCCCGTCGGACGTCGGGAGGATGAGGTCGCAGCCGATGCCGTCGGGGCCGAGGACGCCTCAGGGGGGCCCGCTGGGAGCTGATGGGACGCCCGCGGGGCTCAGGCCGGGGCCAGGTACGGGTCGGCAGGACCGAGGGTCAGGCGGAGGGGGTCAGGTCCGGCGAGTTCGGGACCCGGGGGTCAGTACCAGCCGGTCCGGTGCGAGTGGGCCAGGGCGTTGCTCGGGTTGCCGTAGCGGCTCGAGATGTAGCCCAGCCCCCACGCGATCTGGGTTCGCGCGCTGCCCTGCCAGTTCGGGCCCGCCGAGGACATCTTCGAGCCCGGCAGCGCCTGCGGGATCCCATGGGCGCCCGAGGGATTGTGCGCGCTGCTGCTCCAGCCCGACTCCTTCTGCCAGAGGGTGCCGAGGTCGCGGCACTGGGAGGCCGACCAGCCCTTGTCGGCGCACATCGCCATGCCCAGGGCGCGGTTCTGGGCCGGTGTCCCACCCTGCGCAGCGCGGGCACGGGCCGCGCGCTTCTCCGCCGCACGACGCTTCTTCTCCGCGGCCTTGCGCTCGGCCTCCTTCTTGGCCTTGCGCTCCGCGGCCTCCTTGGCCTTGCGCTCGGCCTCGGCCTTGAGCGTTGCCTTGTGGCTGTCCGCGGCGCTGTGCCCATCGAGGGCCCGTTGCGCCTCCCATGACTCCGGCATGGCAGCGACGGAGTCCCCCGCGAGGCCGAGGCTGCTGGCCAGCACGGGTCCGCCGGCGATCACGGCAGCCGTGGCCGTGACGGCGGCACCGACCTTGATCAGGATGGGGCTGAACATGGGTCCTCCGAGGGGTGGGGTTGCCCTCTCATGCCCCCTGCCCGCAGATGGGACACCGATCGTGTCCCATCTCACATCCCTGCCTGACGTGGCCCCTCACGATGTCCGACAGCCACGTGCTGACGATTCCGACCATCTGACGGTCGGAATCGTCAGCACAACGAGGCGCTGGTCGTGGCGGAGGAGCGGGCCGTGGCCGAGGTGGACCGGTCGGCTGGTCAGCCCACGCGCAGGCCGAGGTTCGCGGCCTCCTCGAAGAGCTCCTCGCGCACGTCCGGGTGCGCCGCCTGGGTGATCAGGTTGTGCGCCTGCTGGTCCTGGGACCGACCCCAGATCTCGGCGATGCCCTGCTCGGTGACGACCGCGGTGTGCTGGAAGGAGGTCACCGGCTCATCGAGCAGCGGCACGATGGTGGAGACGTTGGCCTTGGGGTGCCAGGAGCGCAGGGCGATGAACGCCTGCCCTCCCGGGGCATGCAGGGCGCCCACGATGAAGTCCGTCTGGCCGCCGAAGCCGGAGTAGATCCTGGCATTGATGCGCGAGGCGTTCGCCTGGGCGAACAGGTCCACCTGCAGGGCGGAGTTCACCGAGGTCATCATCGGCTGTTGGCTGATGAGCCCGGGGTCGTTGCTGACCTCCGTGCGGACCATCCGCACCCGGGGGTTGCCATCGATCCAGTGGTAGAGCTCGTTCGAGCCGAACAGGAAGGACACCGCGAGGGGGGCGTCCGGGTCCAGGGCCCCCGCCCGGTCCAGGGCGAGCACGCCGTCGGAGAACATCTCGGTCCAGAACCGCAGTCCCTTGCGGTCGGACAGGGCGTTGAGGACCGCGTCGGGCACCGCGCCGATCCCCATCTGCAGCGTGGAGCCGTCCTTGATCCGTGCGGCGATCCGCTCCCCGATGTCGCGGGAGGTGTCATCGAGGGCGCCCTGCACGCCCGCGGTCAGCGGCTCGTCGGCCTCGAACATCACGTCGATCGAGGTCAGCGGGACGATCGCGTCCCCGTAGGTGAACGGCATGCTGGGGTTCGCCTGGGCGATGACCTTGCCGCCGCGCGCCCGGCAGGCCTCGATGGCGGCGGGCATCACGTTGACCTCGATGCCCAGGCTCACCACCCCGTGCCGCGGCATTGAGGTGTGCAGCAGGACGACGTCGGGCTGCATGGCCCGCGAGAAGAGCGCTGGGACCAGGCTCAGCCGGCAGGGCACGTAGTGCAGCCGTGGGTTCTTGCGCATGCCGGCACCGACGAAGGACGTCTCGGGCGTGATCCCCTCGCGCTCGGGCAAGCCAGGCTGGGGGTTCAGGGTCCACAGCCGCCACTCGGGGATGTGCGCGTCGAACAGTGCCAGCGCCGTGCGCGGGCTGGCGAAGTTGCCGGAGGCGACGACTCGGGGGTTCGGCGGCAGCGACTCGAGGATGGCGCCGAGAGCCTCGGCGGTGGCATGCAGGGTCATGGGAGGCATTCTTCCCCTGTCGCACAAGCCCCCTGCGGTCCGGACGGCCCGGGAGTGGTGGTCATAGGTCCCACAACCGTGCGGCCGTCGCGGATGCGCGGCAGGCCCGAGGCGGGTTGACGACCGGTGAACCGGGCGTGTCGTTTGCGCGTCCAGCGGAGGTCGGCTACATTACTCGATGTATCAACTCGATACATCGGTTTGTGACTCCAGGCAGTGAGAGGACGGTACTCCGCGATGGCAGCAACTCGCCGCAGCGCAGTGCTCGAGTTCGCGATCCTGGGCCTTCTGCAGGACGCCCCCATGCACGGCTACGAGTTGCGCAAGCGGCTCAACGCGGTGATGGGGACGTTGCGTGCCATTTCCTACGGCTCGCTCTACCCGGCGCTCAAGGACCTTCTCGACCGGGGTCTGATCGCCGAGGCGGGTGCCGCGGACGCCAGCGCTCCGGTCCTCTCGGGCCGGCGGGCGAAGATCGTCTACGAGCTCACCGCCGACGGCAAGGACAGGTTCGCCGAGCTCGTCTCGCGCACCGGTCCCGAGGCGTGGGAGGACGAGGCGTTCGGCGTGCACATGGCCTTCTTCGGCAGCACCCCGGCTGAGGTGCGCGTGCGCATCCTCGAGGGCCGGCGCAGCCGGATGGAGGAGCGTCGCAGCAACCTGGCTGCCTCGACCGCCCGCAACCGCGAGCGGCTGGACACCTACACGCAGGCCCTGCAGCGGCACGGCCTCGAGGGTGTCGAGCGCGAGGTCCGCTGGCTCAATGAGTTGATCGACAACGAGAACCAAGGACGGCGCGAAGGATCCGCCGACGCGTCCTACAACCAATCCGGAGATACCGGGGCCGGGCCGCGTCGCCCGCCAGCCCGCGGGTGAGAAAGGAACATCAGATGGGTGCCATTCGTGTGGCCATCGTGGGCGTGGGCAACTGCGCCTCCTCCCTCGTGCAGGGTGTGGAGTACTACAAGGACGCGGACGCCAACGACCGTGTCCCAGGCCTCATGCACGTCCAGTTCGGCGACTACCACGTCCGCGACATCGAGTTCGTGGCGGCGTTCGACGTCGATGCCAAGAAGGTCGGCCAGGATCTCGCCCACGCGATCGTGGCCAGCGAGAACAACACCATCAAGATCTGCGACGTGCCCCCCACGGGCGTGACCGTCTCCCGCGGCCACACGCTCGACGGCCTGGGCAAGTACTACCGCGAGATGGTGACCGAGTCCGACGAGGAGCCGGTGGACATCGTCGCCAGCCTCCTGGAGAACAAGGTCGACGTCCTGATCTGCTACCTGCCCGTCGGCTCGGAGCAGGCCGCCAAGTACTACGCGCAGTGCGCCATCGACGCGAAGGTCGCCTTCGTCAACGCGCTTCCCGTGTTCATCGCCGGCACGCCGGAGTGGGCCAAGAAGTTCGCGGACGCCGGTGTGCCGATCGTCGGCGACGACATCAAGAGCCAGGTGGGCGCCACCATCACCCACCGCGTGCTGACCAGGCTGTTCGAGGACCGCGGCGTCACCGTCGACCGGACCTACCAGCTCAACGTCGGCGGCAACATGGACTTCATGAACATGCTCGAGCGCGACCGCCTCGAGTCCAAGAAGATCTCCAAGACCCAGTCGGTCACCTCGCAGATGCAGGGCAAGATCGAGCCCCGCAACATCCACATCGGTCCCTCGGACTACGTGGCCTGGCTCGACGACCGCAAGTGGGCGTTCGTGCGCCTCGAGGGCCGTGCGTTCGGCGACGTGCCGCTGAGCCTGGAGTACAAGCTCGAGGTCTGGGACTCCCCGAACTCGGCCGGTGTGATCATCGACGCGCTGCGCGCCGCGAAGATCGCCAAGGACCGCGGGATCGGTGGCCCGATCCTGAGCGCATCGAGCTACTTCATGAAGTCCCCGCCGGAGCAGTACGCGGACGACATCTGCAAGGCCAAGGTCGAGGAGTTCATCGCCGGCGAGAGCGACCACTGAGGCAGAACCTCAGCCAGCTGGGCTGACGAGGGCCCCGGGTGCGAACCCGGGGCCCTCGTTGCCGTCTGGGTGGGCGTGGCGCGATCTCCGCGCGGGACCGCGCCACGCACCCCCCGGGCGGGGCAGCGCCCGCGGCCCCCCGCACGCCTCGCGGCCCCCGCGCGCCCCGCGGCCCGGCTCCGCGCACTTGTGGACGGGAGCCCTGGGAACGGGCATGCTGCGGAGCATGGGCCCCGCCGCCAATCCGCGGGAACCGGCCACACCTCGGGCCGGCGGCCCACCTGCGCCTGCCCTGCCACCGGAGCGACCCGACCAACCTGAGGGCCCGGATGTGCGCTGGCCCGTCCTGGCCACGCCCAACTCGCGGCGGCTGCTGGCCACGCGGCTGACCGGCCAGGCCTCCGACGGCCTGCTGCAGGCCGCTCTGGGCTCCTTCGTGCTGTTCTCCCCGGAGCGTCAGGCCACAGCGGGGCAGGTCGCTGCCGCGTTCGCCCTGCTGCTGCTGCCGTACTCCCTGCTCGGCCCCTTCACCGGCGTGTTCCTGGACCGCTGGAACCGCGCCCGGGTCCTGGTCGTGGCCAACCTGGTGCGCGGCGCCGTGATGATCGGGATCGCGGCCATGGTGGCCGCAGGTCGCGACGGGCTGGACCTCGGCACGGCCGTGCTGGTCACGATGGGGATCGGGCGGCTCTGGCTGGCCGGGCTCTCGGCGGGGCTGCCGCTGGTGGTGGCGCCGGCCCATCTGGTCACCGCCAACGCGCTGTTCCCCACCGCGGGCACGATCGCCGCGGCGATCGCCACCGTGACGGGCCTGCTCCTGATGCCGATCCTCGGGCCGGACGGTGCCAGCCGGCTGATCCTGCTCGTGGCCGTGGGCCTGCTGACCTCCGCGGCGATCGCCACCCGGATCCCCCGCCGCGACCTCGGCCCGGAGGTCGGGGAGGCGAGGGCTGCCCGGCTCACCACGGACCTGCTCGCCGTGGTCCGCGGCATGCTCGCCAGCGTCACCCACCTGCACCACCGCCCCCGTGCGCGCCGCGGGATGGCCGTCGTGATGGCGCACAGGATGGCCTTCGGTGCCCTGCTCGTCGACGCCCTGCTGCTGGTGCGCAACACCCTGAACCCCGCCGATGACGTCGACACCGCGCTGGCGGACTTCGCGCTGACAGCAGCAGGGGCCTCGCTGGGCAGCTTCGTGGCAGCCGTCACGGCCCCACGGCTCGTGCGCAGGCTCGGCCTGGCCCCCTGGTCGGCGATGACCCTGTTCGCGGCGGCGGTCGTGGCGCCGCTGTGCTTCGCCACCCTGCAGCTCCCGCTGATGGCGGTCGGCTCGCTGGTGATGGGCTTCTCCGGGCAGACGGTGAAGATCGCCGGGGACACCGTCCTGCAGCAGGACGTCGACGAGGGCTACCGCGGCCGGGTGTTCTCCCTCTACGACGTCGCCCTGAATGTGGCCCTGGTCGCCGGGATCTGCCTGACCGCGTTCACCGCCCCCGCCACCGGCGTCGCACCCGGCCTGTGGATCGGGGTGGGACTGCTGCTCGCGGCGACCGGCGCGTGGAGTCTGCGGCCGGTGGCCGTGCGTGGCTAAGATCGGCTCGTTGCCGGTGCCGTCCGCCGTGGGCGGGCTCGTGTGCACAGCCGCGGAAGGAGGTGGCCGGTGGGGATGCTCGACAACTTCGAGAAGAAGTTGGACCGCATGGTCAACGGCGCGTTCGCGAAGGCCTTCAAGTCCGAGGTCCAACCGGTCGAGATCGCCGCCGGGCTGCAGCGTGAGCTCGATGACCGCGCCACCGTCGTGAGCCGGGCCCGCACCGTCGTGCCCAACGCCTTCGTCGTGGAGCTGTCGGCGGCGGACTTCCAGCGCCTGTCGGCGTTCGAGTCGACCGTCAACGAGGAGCTCGCCGGCCTCGTGCGCGAGTACGCCCAGCAGCAGCGGTACGCGTTCGTGGGGGCCGCCGAGGTGACCCTCGCGCAGGACGACTCCCTGGGCACCGGCGTCTTCCGGATCCGCTCCGAGGTCCGACCCGGCGGGCAGCCCGACGCCTCCGTCCCCCGCGACGTCAGCGGCGAGCCGCACCTCGAGGTCGAGGGGATCACCTACCCGCTGCACGCGGTCACCAGGTTGGGCCGGGGCACCGATGTGGACATCCGCATCGACGACCCCGGGGTGTCGCGGCACCACGCCGAGATCACCCTGGGCACCGACGTCACCCTGCGAGACCTCGGATCCACCAACGGCACCCTCGTGAACGGCCGGATGATCGCCAACGTGGTCCTCACCGACGGCTCGCGGATCCAGCTCGGGACGACGACGCTGACCTATCGGGCGAGGTGAGGCGGTGTCTGAGTTCGCGATCACCCTGATGCGGTTCGGCTTCCTGGCCGCGCTGTGGCTTGCGGTGTTCGCGATCGTCCTGGTGCTGCGCCGTGACCTCGCGGCCCCCAAGGAGGCCCGGCCGCAATCGGCGAGCCGCACGGTCCCCGGCCTGCCCACGTCGAGCACCCCGCCCGTGCCGCCGCAGCCCAAGCAGCGCGCCGCCACCCGCAACTCCTCCACTCCACGCAAGCTGGCCGTCGTCGAGGGCGAGCTGGCCGGCACGGTCGTGCCCCTGGGCACCTCCCCGATCACCGTCGGGCGCGCGGCGGACTCCACGCTCGTGCTCCAGGACGACTACTCCTCGAGCCGGCACGCGCGGTTCTTCCCCTCGGACGGGCAGTGGATCGTCGAGGACCTGGGCTCGACCAACGGCACGTGGATCGATCGCACGCGGATCACCGGTCCCACCGTCCTGCGGGTCGGCGCCAAGGTGCGCGTCGGCCGCACGACCCTGCAGCTGCAGCGGTAGGCCCGGCGATGACCCAGTTCCTGCGCTACGCGGCCAAGTCCGACGTGGGCATGGTGCGCCGGGACAACGAGGACTCGGGCTACGCCGGGCGGACCCTGCTGGTCGTCGCCGACGGCATGGGCGGGCATGCCGCCGGGGAGCTGGCGAGCTCCACCGCTGTGGCCACGTTGGCGGAGCTGGACTCCGAGGACCTGCCCGCCGGCGACGTCCTGACCGCCCTCGACGACGCCATGCTGACCTCGGCCGAGCGGATCGCCCAGTTCATCGCGGCGGACCCCTCCCGGTCCGGGATGGGGACCACCCTGACCGCGGTGCTCTGGCGCGGGGGCCGCATCGCCATGATCCACATCGGGGACTCGCGCGCCTACCTGCTGCGCGCGGGGGAGCTGAGCCAGATCACCCACGACCACACGTACGTCCAGACCCTGATCGACGCCGGTCGGATCACTGCCGCCGAGGCCCGGACGCACCCCAAGCGCAACCTCATCCTGCGCGCCATCGACGGCAATGGCGTCCCGGAGGGGGAGACCTCCATCCGTGAGGCACGTGTCGGGGACCGGTACCTGCTGTGCAGCGACGGCCTGTCGGGCGTCGTGGACGATCCCGACATCGCCCGCGTGCTGGCCGACGTCCCGGACCCCACCGCCGCGGTGACCGAGCTGGTCGACCTCGCACTGGCAGCCGGCGCCCCGGACAACGTCACGGCCGTCATCGCCGACGTGGTCGAGGTGGCCGACGCCGACCACGACCTGGAGTCCGCCCTGGGTGGACCGGTCGTCGTCGGAGCCGCCGGTGACCGGCGCAACCGTGCGGCCCTGCCCGGCCTGCTGTTCCCCGACGACGTCGGACCCGGGTTCGACGCCACCGACCCGGGCGGTTCGCTCGGCGGGCCGGTCGTTGCCGGCGGCCTGGCCGCCCGCAGCCAGGTGCGGTCCCGTTCCGGACTCGCCGAGGAGCTCCCGGGCCCCGATGATGAGCCGGCCGGGGACCACGACGGGGACGACGACATCGACGATGCGCCCGACCCGGACGACATCGATGCTGCCGGCGGTCCTGACGGATCCGAGGCTGCCCAGGGTGAGCCCCGACAGCGGCGACGTCGGCGTCCGCGCCGCCCCGGCCCGGCTCGATCGGTGCGGCGGTCGACTCCGGTGAGCTCCCCGTCGCGGTGGCTGCCCCGGCCCCGTCGGCACAGGGACAGGGCGATGAGCGGCCGGCGTCACAGCCCGGGTGGCTCCGCCGGCACTGGCGCGGGCTCTCCGCCCTGGTCGTCGTGGCCGGTGTCCTGCTGGTCGGTGCCCTGGGATTCGTGTGGTGGCTGAGCTCGCAGTGGTTCGTCGGGCCGAGCGCGGGGTACGTGGCGGTCTACCAGGGCATCCCGCAGCAGGTGGCCGGCCTGCCGCTGAACCGGGTCGTGACGCGCACCGCGCTGCCGGTGGCCACCCTGCCCTACTACGACCAGGCGCAGCTCCCGGGCACCCTCGATGCCGGTACCGAGGCCGAGGCGCAGCGGATCGTGGCCGACCTCGAGGCCAAGTCTGCGGCGTGCTCGTCGGACCAGGCTCCACTCGGGTGCCCCGTCGTGGCGCCCGGTGCCGGGGCGGGAACGACCCTGCCCAGCGCCGGCGCGTCACCATCGCCCACGGCGGGGCTGCGGTGACCGCCACCGTCATCCCCGGGTCGGCGCGGTCCAGCGTCGCCCCCGCCCAGCCGACGCGGCGCAACGCCGAGCTCGGCCTCCTGGTCCTCGTGTGGTTCGTGGGGGCCCTGGCGCTGGTCCTGGCCAGCGAGGGCGCGGTGGGCGAGGTCGTGCCCGAGGTGCGCACCATCGTGATGATCGAGGGCCTCAGCCTCCTGGGCCTGCACCTCGTGGTGCGATGGCTCGCCCCCTACGCCGACCCGATCATGCTCCCGGCCGCCGCCACGCTCAACGTGCTGGGCATCGCGATGATCGGGCGCCTGGACATCGCCGACGCGAAGCGGGCCGCGGCCAAGGGTGTGGACGTCCCCTCGTCGGTGGCGGTCCAGCAGGCCATCTGGATGGCCGTCGGGGTGGTCGCGTGCGCCCTGGTGCTGGTGATCGTCCGCGACCATCGCAACCTGCGTCGCTACACCTACCTCATCGGGCTGGCCGGGCTGGTCCTGCTCCTGCTGCCGATGGTCCCGGGGCTGGGGCTGACCATCCGCGGGGCCAACCTGTGGATCCAGGTGGGGCCGTTCACCTTCCAGCCCGCCGAGCTGGCCAAGGTCCTGCTGACGATCTTCTTCGCGTCCTACCTGGTGCTCACCCGGGAGTCCCTGTCCCTGGTCCGGCACAAGGTGCTGGGCCTGGGCATCCCCCGCGGGCGTGACCTCGGACCCATCCTCGTCGCCTGGGCGATCGCCATGGGGATCGTGGTCTTCCAGCGCGACCTGGGAACCGCCGCGATGTTCTTCGGGCTCTTCGTAGGGCTGCTCTACGTGGCCACGGGACGCCGATCGTGGATCGTCCTGGGCTTCCTGCTGACCGTGCTGGGCGCGGTGATGGCCTACTTCGCCTTCAGTCACGTGCAGATCCGGGTGAAGGTCTGGCTGGACCCGTTCGCCTACGCCAGCGCTGAGGGGTACCAGATCGTCGAGTCGCTGTTCGGCTTCGCCAACGGCGGGATGATGGGCACCGGACTGGGCCAGGGCTACCCGCAGCTCGTGCCCTTCGCCGAGAGCGACTTCATCTTCGCCGCCCTCGGCGAGGAGCTCGGGATGGCCGGGGCGTTCGCGGTCATCGTGCTGTTCGCGATCCTGATCCAGCGGGCGCTGCGCGTGGCGCACGCCAGCCGCGATCCGTTCGGCACCCTGCTGGTCACCGGGTACGCGATCGTCCTGGGCCTGCAGGCCTTCATCGTCCTCGGTGGGGTCACCAAGCTGATCCCGCACACCGGGCTGACGACCCCGTTCATGTCCGCGGGCGGATCCTCGCTGCTGGCCAACTGGATCATCCTGGGGCTGCTGCTGCGGGTCTCGGACCACGTCCGCCGGCCGGACCCGGTCATCATCCGCCCGGATGACGCGACCACCGAGGTGGTCCGGGTCCCATGACCAGGCCCCTGAACCGCCTGTCGATCGGGCTGCTCGTGCTGATGATCGCCCTGCTCGTCCAGCTCACCCGGATCCAGGTGTTCCAACGCGCCGAGCTCAACGCCAAGCCGGGCAACCAGCGCACGCTGCTCACCGAGTACGCCCGCGAGCGCGGCCCGATCCTGGTCGACCGTGCGCCGATCGCCGAGTCCGTGGAGACCGACGACGAGCTGAAGTACCTGCGCAAGTACCCGATCGGGCCCATGTTCGCCTCCGCGACGGGCTTCTACTCGATCGTGTACGGGGCCACCGGCCTGGAGAAGGCCGAGAACCCGGTCCTGTCAGGGGAGGACCCGCGCCTCTTCGTCGACCGGATGCAGCAGCTCTTCGCAGGCCGGGAGATCAAGGGCGGGTCGGTGACGACCACCCTGGACGGTGCGGCGCAGAAGGCCGCCTGGGACGGGCTCAAGGGCAAGGTCGGGTCGGTGCTGGCCATCGAGCCCAGCACCGGACGCATCCTGGCCCAGGTCCAGAGCCCGTCGTTCGACCCCAACGAGCTGAGCTCCCACAACTCCAAGGAGGTCAACGCCTACTACCAGTCCCTCGAGGACGACCCGGACAAGCCGCTGCTCAACCGGCCGATCGCGAAGACCAACCCGCCCGGTTCGACCTTCAAGGTCGTGACCGCCGCCGCCGCGCTGGAGTCCGGGAGGTTCGAGCCGGACAGCATCCTGCCCGGACCCGCCACCTACACGCCCCCGGGGACCAGCGTCGCGATCCCGAACTACTTCAACGGCCCCTGCGGCCCCAACGGCGAGGTCACTCTCGCCGAGGCCCTGGCCATCTCCTGCAACACGGCGTTCGCCTGGCTGGGCAACGAGCTCGGCGATGACGCCCTGCGCGACCAGGCGCAGAAGTTCGGGTTCGAGGAGTCGTTCGCGACCCCCCTGCGGGCAGCGACCTCGCGGTTCCCGTCCGACCCGGACGAGCCCCAGACCGCGATGTCGGCGATCGGCCAGTTCGACGTGCGCGCGACCACGATGCAGATGGCCATGGTCGCGGCCGCTGTGGGCAACGGCGGGGTCACGATGCGCCCCGGCCTGGTGGACCAGACGGCGGCCCCTGACCTGAGCCCCCTCGAGACGTTCGACCCCACGGAGTTCGCCCAGGCGCTGACCCCGGAGAATGCGGCGAAGCTCGCGGCCATGATGGTGGGCGTGGTCAACGAGGGCACGGGGTCCAACGCGCGGATCCCCGGGGTGGCGGTGGCGGGCAAGACCGGCACGGCGCAGACGGCCAAGGACCGGCCCAACATCGCGTGGTTCATCTCCTTCGCCCCCGCGTCGAACCCCCAGGTGGCGGTCGCGGTGTCCATCGAGAAGTCCGGGGCCCCGGAGGTCGGCGGCAACCTGCTGGCGGCTCCGATCGCGCGGGCGGTGATGCAGGCGGTGCTGTCCGGCTGACCCCGGCGCGCTGGTGGCAGGGCCCGGCTCCCGGGGCGCCTGCCTGCTTCGCGGTAGGTTGTCCGCCGGTGGGCGGGTCGTGCGAGCGGCCCGGCCGGATCCGGATGGCCCACGCGCGTGCAGGCGTGCGAATGCCACAGGACAGGAGATCGGATGAGCGACGTGCGCCGGCTGGGCGATCGGTACCAGGTGGGCGAGCTTCTCGGTCGAGGCGGCATGGCCGAGGTCCACGAGGGCCGCGACCTGCGCCTGGGTCGACGCGTGGCCATCAAGATCCTCAAGCCCGAGCTGGCCCGCGACCCCTCGTTCCTGGCGCGGTTCCGGCGCGAGGCCCAGAGCGCTGCCTCCCTGAACCACCCCAACGTGGTCGCGGTCTACGACACCGGCGAGGACGTCCTCGGCGCGGGTGCGACCGCCGAGACCGTCCCGTTCATCGTCATGGAGCTGGTCGAGGGGATCACCCTCAAGGAGCTGCTGGCCTCGGGCAACAAGCTGGTGCCCGAGCGGGCGCTGGAGATCACCTCGGGCATCCTCGCGGCCCTGGACTACAGCCACCGGCACGGCATCGTCCACCGCGACATCAAGCCCGGCAACGTCATGCTGACCACCAGCGGGGCCGTCAAGGTGATGGACTTCGGGATCGCCCGCGCGACCGCGGACGCAGGGCTCACCGGGACCAGCACGTCGACGGTGATGGGCACGGCCGCCTACCTGTCGCCCGAGCAGGCGCAGGGCCTGAGCGTGGACTCCCGCAGCGACCTGTACTCGGCCGGGGTCGTGCTCTTCGAGCTGCTCACCCGCCGCCCTCCGTTCGTGGCCGACGCGCCGGTGGCCGTGGCCTTCGCCCACGTCAACGAGCCACCTCCCGTGCCGAGCACCCTGGATCCGACGCTGCCTGCGGAGCTCGATCCGATCCTGGCCCGTGCCCTGGCCAAGGACCCCGCGAAGCGCTACCAGACTGCCGTGGAGTTCCGCGCCGACGTGGAGCGCGCCATCGCCGGAGTCCCTGTGACGCGGGTGATGCCCCTGCCCCCGGTCGCCGGACCCGACTCCCAGGCCACGTCCGTGATCGGCGGGGTGGACCCGTACGCCACCGCTGCCATGGCCGCCACCGCGGCCGCGGCCGGTGCGAGGTCACCGGTGATCCCCGGCGGTGCCGGTGACCCCTACGCCGCCCAGGATCCGACGACCACCGCGGCGCAGGGTGCTCCACCCCGCAAGGGCGGGGCACTGCGGGGCCTGGGCATCGCGGCCCTCATCGTCGCCCTGATCGGCGGGGGCGTCTGGCTGGGCCTGAGGTTGTGGAACTCCAACACCGCGGAGACGGTCGCGGTGCCCGGCCTCGAGGGTTCCACCGTTGCCGTGGCTGAGGACAGGCTGCGCGACGTGGGGCTGCTCCTCGGTGGCCCGGAGGTGAAGGTCTCCGACCTGCCCAAGGACACCATCATCAGCCAGGATCCCCGCAAGGGTGAGCTCGTCGCGGTCGGCAGCCTCGTGGACGTCGTCGTCTCGGCGGGCAAGGAGCAGGTGCAGGTCCCCGACCTGATCGACATCAGCTCCGAGTCCGATGCCCGAAAGGCCCTGTCCGATGCCGGGCTGACCCTGGGCGAGGTGAAGGACGAGGACTCGGACAAGCCCGAGGGGACCGTCCTGCGCCAGAGTCCGGACCCCTACGAGACCGTCGACGCCGGCTCGGCCGTGGACATCTGGGTGTCCAACGCCCAGGTCGAGGTGCCCGACGTGGTCGGGCGCACCGAGGCGCAGGCCCGTACGGACCT
Organism: uncultured Actinomycetes bacterium; assembly: GCA_963700395.1. GTDB lineage: Bacteria > Actinomycetota > Actinomycetes > S36-B12 > CAIYMF01 > Prado023. The sequence goes on from CAVOXI010000004.1 coordinate 120,089, forward strand.
GTTCAACCGGGGCTTCGAGGTCGCCTACGGGCCCGAGGTCGAGACCGCGGACTTCGCCCCCGGCACCGTCGTGGAGCAGACGCCTGAGGGCGGTGAGAACGCCAAGAAGGGCTCCCTGGTGACGCTCACCCTGGCCAAGGAGCCGGCACCGACCCCAACCCCGACCCCCACGCCCAGCGTGCCCGCTGACGGCGGGGGCGCGGACGGCACGGGGGGCGACGGAACCGCCAACGGCAACCCGGGCCTGTCGGCACCGCCGTCCCCGTAGGCCGGCCACCCCGGGCCGGCGCGGCCGGCACCTCCCGGCGCCCCCGCCCGCTCCTTGGACGGTCCGGCTGAGCTAGCCCCGCGTCTGCCAGGCGGCCCACGCGGAGTCGGTCATGTCGTTCAGCGAGCGCCGGGCACGCCAGCCGAGCAGGACACCGGCCAGGCTCGGGTCGGCCACCAGCGCCGGCGGGTCCCCGGGTCGGCGGGCCGCGATCTCGACCGCGAACTCCTTGCCCATCGACCGGCGCAGCGCCTCGATGACCTCGAAGACGGAGTAGCCGGTGCCGGTGCCGATGTTGACCGCGACGTGGTCCTCCAGGCGGGGGGCGTCCTCGACGCCTGCCACCCGGGCCACCATCGAGCCGAGCTGGGACGCGACCTCGGCCACCAGCTCGCCGGCCTGGCCGCGCCGGCCGCCGGGACCGGTCGTGGAGCGGATGACCCCGGGGATGCGCTGGGCGGCCATCTCGACGGCGCGGGCCGCGGCGGGCATCCGCTCGATAGCCCGGGCCGGGACGTGGGAGGCGGCCTCCACCGCGGCCGATCCGCCGGGGAACCGTGCCGCTGCTGACTCCGCGCGGTTCGCTGCGTCCTGGACCCGGTCACCGGCGGCGCGCAGCACCTCGGCCTGGTGGGAGATCTCGACGATCCGCGCGGCGGCCACGTGCGCGGCTGAGAGGTCGGCCACGTGGATGTAGTCACGCACGCAGGACCCGTCCGCAGTCGGGTAGTCGTCACCGAACACCTTGGGCCGTCGGCCGTTCTCGAGGGCCTCGAGGACCATCGGGATCAGGTTCGTGGCCGCAGGATCGCCCAGCTCGGGGCTCGCAGCCCCGGCGACGTTGAAGTACCGCAGGCTCATCGCGTGCCACTGGTGGGCATGGGCCGTCGCAGAGACCATGTGCTCGCCGGCCAGCTTCGTGGCCCCGTAGGGGTTCATGGGCATCCGCGGGGCCGACTCGGTGATCCGCGATCCGACCGACACGCCGGGGGCTCCGGGGGTCAGGTCCGGCTGGCCGTAGACCGCCGCCGACGACGAGAACACCATCTGGGTGGTCCCGGCCGCGACCATCTCCTCGAGCAGCACCTGCAGCCCGCCCACGTTCTGCGACCAGTAGTACAGCGGGCGTTCCACGGACTCGCCGACCTGCTTGCGTGCGGCGAAGTGCATCACGCCGGTGATCGGATGGCTGCTGAACGCCCGGCGGACGGCTCGCCGGTTGTTCACGTCGGCCTTGATCAGCGGGACCCCGGCCGGCAGGCGGTCGGCCCGACCGGTGGACAGGTCGTCGATCACGACCACGTCTCGGCCACTGGCCACCATGTCGCGCACGACGTGCGCCCCGATGTACCCAGCCCCTCCGGTGATCAGCCACGCCATGCCGGGCAGCCTATCGCCCCGCTACTTGAGCAATCGGCTCATCCGGCGGTCGGCCAGCGGCTTGCCCCCGGTCTGGCAGGTGGCGCAGTACTGCAGGCTGGAGTCGGCGAAGCTGACCTCGCGCACGACGTCCCCGCACACGGGGCACGGCGCGCCCGCGCGTCCGTGCACGGCCATGCCCGCCTTCTTCTCCGCCTTGAGGCTCGCAGGGTCCGTGGCGCGGGCGACCTCGACCGCCTCGGCCAGGGTGTCGCGCAGCGCCGCGTAGAGCCGCGCCTCGGCCTCGGGTGGCTGCGTCCCGGCCGGCGCGAAGGGGCTCATGCGGGCGGCGTGCAGGATCTCGTCGGAGTAGGCGTTGCCGATCCCGGCGATCCGCGACTGGTCGCGCAGCACCCCCTTGACCTGGGCCCGCCCCGCCGCGACGAGGATCTCGTGGAACAGCTCGGGCGTCAGGTCCTCGAGGGGATCCGGGCCCAGCCGGGACACCGCCGGGACTGTCGTGGGGTCGCGGACGACGTGCACCGCGAGCCGCTTCTGCGTGCCCGCCTCCGTGACGTCCAGGGCCGCCACGGGTGTCCCCGGCGCCGCGCCGGCGGGCCCACCGGCCTCGCCGGCCGCGAACACGATGCGCACGGCGAGCGCCGATCCGGCACCGCGACCGCCGCCGCGCCGGCCGAACGGGGCCGGGGCTGCGGGTGGGTCCTCGCGCCAGCGTGCCCACCCGGCGCGGGACAGGTGGATCACCACGTACAGGGGCTCGCCCTGCGGATCGACGAGCTCGAGGACCAGGTGCTTGCCGAGCCGGGAGAACCCGAGGACCTCGCACCCGGAGGCGGCGCTCACGGGGGGGTCGAACGTCTTGAGGGCGCTGATCGCCGCGACCTCGATCCGGGCCACCCGCATCCCGGCGGTGCGCACGGTCAGCGCCTCGGCGAGGGCGGTGACCTCGGGGAGCTCAGGCACGGAACTCAGGGTGGCATGGTCAGGCCGGGGATGCGAGGCAGTCCCGGTGGGCCTACTTCCGGCTCCTGCGGCCCCCGAGCGTGCGGGGATTGCCGTCCCCGAGCGTGAACGAGATGACCACGTGGTTCCACGAGCAGTGCCGGCAGACCTCGACGACGTACACCCGGAACCGGCCGTGCTCGTGGGCCATGATCGGCAGCTGCGCCTGCGCACGCGCCGACCCGCTCAGGGGGCCCAGCTGCGCCCCGTACACCCAGGTCACCTCGACCATCTCGGGCCGGCCGCACACCGGGCAGCCCCGGCCGGCGGCCTCGCCGTGGTACTTGGCCGCGCGCAGCAGGCCCGGGTCGGCATCGCAGTAGTCGCTGTTGAAGGCACCACCGCGGCGCATCGTCTCCAGCGCCGAGCGCCGCGCGAGGGCGAAGGAGACGACGTCGCGGGGAGCCTCGGGGTCATCGACGGATTCGGGTGCGAACTCGTCGGGATGCGGGGCCGGGGCCTTGGTGGGCATGGACGTGCGGGAGCCCCGGATCGTCGACGAACGGGGCGCGGCCATCGCACAAGGGTAGGCCGGGCACGCGCGAAGCGCACCCCTCATCGCGATCAGGTCACCCGCACGCGGTCGTCGCGCCACCGTGACGGCCCGGGTCCACTACCGTACCCGGGGTGAGGATCAACTACCCGCGGGATGACCGCGAGGGATGGCGGCGCTTCATCCCCTCCTGGAGGCTCGTGCTCGGCACCCTGGGCACCCTCTTCGTGCTGGGCGCAACGGTCTTCGTCGCCCTGTTCGCGTTCGCGTGGGCCACCATCGACATCCCGGAGGAGAACGAGGTCGCCGCGGCACAGACCTCGATCATCTACTGGAACGACGGTGAGAAGGAGATGGCACGGCTCGGGGACACCAACCGGATCTCGGTGCCCATCGAGGACATCCCCGAGGACATGCAGCACGCGGTCGTGGCCGCTGAGGACCGCAGGTTCTACGAGCACTCGGGCTTCGACGTCAGGGGCTTCTCCCGGGCCCTGTGGACCAACCTCACCACCGGCTCGTCGCAGGGCGGGTCGACGATCACCCAGCAGTACGCCAAGAACGCCTACCTGACCCAGGACAAGACCTACGTCCGCAAGTTCAAGGAGCTGGTGCTCAGCTTCAAGCTCGAGGCCTCGCTGTCCAAGGACGCCATCCTCGAGCGCTACCTGAACACCATCTACTTCGGCCGCGGCGCCTACGGCGTCGAGACTGCTGCAGAGGCCTACTTCGGCGTGTCGGCCTCGGAGCTGACCCTCGAGCAGTCGGCCGTGCTCGCCGCGATCATCAACTCCCCGGGCAACTTCAACCCGGACACCAACATGGAGAACCTGGAGACCCGCTACGCCTACGTGATCAACGGCATGTACGACGAGGGGTACATCACCGAGAAGGAGCGTGACGACGCCCTCGACAGCTTCCCTGAGGTCAAGGAGCGCAAGGACAGCGCGAAGTACGCCGGGCCGACAGGCTTCCTCATCCGCTCGGTCCAGGATGAGCTCGTCAAGCTCGGGTTCACCGAGGCCGAGATCGAGGGCGGCGGCCTGCGGATCGTGAGCACCTTCGACAACAAGGCACAGAAGGCTGCGGTGGCCGCGGTCAAGGACCAGGCCCCGACCACGGGGATGGAGGGCGTGCGGATCGGGCTGGCCGCGGTCGAGCCGCTCACGGGCGAGTTCGTGGCCATGTACGGCGGCGCGGACTACCTCGAGGACCAGTTCAACAACGCGACCATGGCCAGCCAGCAGGCCGGCTCCACCTTCAAGCCCTTCGGCCTGGCAGCGGCCACCGAGGACCGGATCGGCCTGGACACGCTGTGGCCGGGCAACTCCCCGACCGAGGTGGGGGGCTTTGAGGTCAACAACTACGCCGACAACTCCTACGGGGCCCAGGTCACGTTGCTCAAGGGGACCGAGGAGTCGATCAACACCGTGTACGTGTCGGTGGAGGAGGCCACGGGTGTCCGCCCGGTCCAGGAGGCTGCGCTGCGCGCGGGGATCCCGGAGGACACCATCGGGTTGAACCTCGAGGAGCCCAACCTGACCTTCGTCCTGGGCACGGCCTCGACGCACACCATCGACGTCGCCCAGTCCTATGCGACCTTCGCCGCACGCGGTGAGCGCGCCGCCACCACGACGATCCGGTCGGTGTCGGCCACCGATGGCTCGGTGCTCTACGAGCGCGCGGACGACCCCCAGCGGGCTTTCGACGAGAACACCGCCGACGTCGTCAACTTCGCCCTGCAGAGCGTGGTGAGCAATGGCACGGGCGGGCCCGCACGGGCGCTCGGCAGGCCGGTGGCGGCCAAGACCGGGTCGACCGACGAGTACCGCTCGGCCTGGTTCGCCGGGTACGTCCCGCAGCTGGCGTCAGCAGTGAGCTTCAGCAAGAACGACAAGAACGGCAACGTCCTGTCCCTGTCGGGCGTCGGCGGGCAGAGGCAGTTCTTCGGCAGCGGATTCCCCGCACGCGTGTGGACGGCCTTCATGGTCGGCGCGCTCGAGGACACACCGGTCGAGGAGTTCGTGGTGCCCGCGGATCCGCCGAAGGGCGGCGGGGGGTTCAGCCCGACCCCCACACCCACTCCCACGCCGACGCCCACGCCGACCCCGACGCCGGAGCCCCCGAGCCCGAGCCCGGAGCCGCCGACCCCGACGCCTGAGCCCCCGAGCGTTGAGCCAGAGCAGCCCCAGCCGCCCGAGCCCCCCGCCCCGAGCGCATCGTGAACATGATGCTGACGATTCCGACCCTCCTGAGGTCAGGATCGTCAGCATGAACGCTGGGCGTGCGGCTCTGGACCTCTAGGCTCTCCTCGTGATGGACCTCAACGCGGCCACCAGCACCCGGGCGCGCCCCTACGTGGTCCCGACGCAGGCCGATCCGGTCGCGCGCGCCGCCCTGCCGCTGCTCGGCGGGCCTGTCGGCCGCCACGCGGGCCTGGGGCGCTCGTGGTGGACCCCGGTCCGGGTGTCGATCGTGGTCGGGCTGCTCGTCTACGCGACGGGCTGGCTGTCGAAGGGGTACTGCCTGGCCAACGGGTGGGGCGCCCCGCAGCGGTACATGTACCTCTGCTACTCCGACATCCCGATCCTCTACTCCGCCCGGGGCCTGGCCGACGGGGCGTTCCCCTACCTCCTGGATCCGGGCCCCGGGCAGCAGGTGCTGGAGTACCCGGTGCTCACCGGGGTGTTCATGTACCTGGCCGCCTGGGTCACGCGGCTGTTCGGCGGCGGTGCCGCGACCTTCTTCGGGGTCAACGTGGCGGGGATGTCGGCACTGCTGGCGTGGATCATCGCCAGCACGGCTGGCACCGTGCGCCGCCGCCCGTGGGACGCGCTCATGGTCGCCCTGGCGCCGGTCGTGGCCCTCGCCGGGTTCGTGAACTGGGACCTGCTCGCGATCGCCCTCACGTCGGCCTCGCTGGCTGCGTGGTCCCGGCGGCACCCGGCGGTGGCCGGGGTGTGGCTGGGGCTGGCCGTGGCGGCCAAGTTCTACCCGCTCGTGGTGGTCGGCCCGATCGTCCTGCTCTGCGCGCGGCGCGGCCAGTGGCGTGCACTGGGAGCGTTCCTCGGGGGGGCCGTCGGCTCCTGGTTGGTGGTGAACCTGCCCGGTGATGGCGGCCAACTTCGACGGCTGGGCGCGGTTCTACACGTTCTCACGTGAGCGCGGGATGGACTTCGGGTCGCCGTGGTACGCGCTGACGCTGATGGGCATGGACATCCCCGGTGGTGCGATCAACTCGCTGGCATCGGGATCGTTCCTCCTGGCCTGCGCGGGGATCGCCTGGCTGGTCCTGCGGGCGCCGCAGCCGCCGCGGCTGGCCTCCCTGGCGTTCCTTGCCGTCGGCGCCTTCGTCCTGACCAACAAGGTCTACTCGCCGCAGTACGTGCTGTGGGTGCTCCCGCTGGCCGTGCTGGCCCGGCCCCGATGGCGTGACCTGCTGATCTGGCAGGCGGCGGAGTCGGCCTACTTCGTGGGCATCTGGTGGTTCCTCGTGGGGTACGGCACCCAGGAGAAGGGCCTGCACGAGGGCTGGTACGTGGGTGCGACGGCTGCGCACTGGCTGGCGACGGCGTGGCTGATGGCGATGGTCGTCCGGGATGCGTGGTCCCCACGGCACGACCCGGTGCGCTCCGACGGCTTCGCCGAGCACCGCGACGACCCAGGCGGCGGGGTCCTCGACTCCGCCGCGGCGCCTCCACGCCGCACCCCTCACGATTCGCTCCAAGTCTCGGGCGCTCCCTGAGGGTTGCTCCAAGTCTCGGGCACGTCATCGGCCCAGGAGTTGGATCAGATCGGGATCATGGGCGCCGCTGCCCTCCGGCCCGCTCAGCCGATGATCGCGTCGGGGTGGACGGTCGTGAACCGCACGTCGCACACCAGCAGCTCGCCGACCGGCGGGGGGATCGTGCCCTTGGGTATGCGCAGCATCGACACGTGCATGTGCGGCGGCTCGAGGAACCACGCCTGACCGCCGGAGGGCAGCCGGAACGGTGAACGGAACCGACCGGCGGCCTCCAGCGCCCCGGAACCCGCTGCGGCCGCGCGCTGGCGGGCGTTGCGGGCGGGGCGGGGCGCCGTCAGCGCGACGCCGTGCGAGGTGCCCACCGCCGATCGCGACCACGTAGCCCTCTCGCGGCCCGCGACGCTGGTGGTACCCGGCGGACTGGCCCTGGGGGGTGGCATGGACGGCCAGCACCGTGCCCGCGGCGAAGAGGGCCTCCCGGTCCCCCAGCCAGAGCCGGGTGCCCAGGCGCAACCGGAGGGGGAGGTCGGGCAGCGCCTCGCGGACGTCGGAGCACTCCCGGTCGTCGAGGTGGCTCACCCAGAGCGAGCCTGCATCCGACAGCCCGGCCAGGTTGGCCAGCAGGTTCGGCCACAGCAGTCCCCAGGCAACGACCTCATGGACCCGCGCGGAACCGATCACGACCGGCTGGGGAACGGAGTCGTCGGAGGTGAGCATGGCCATCGACCCGATGCGTGGCTCCTCGGGGGTCGCGATCGGCAGGTGCAGGGCCAGTCCCTCGAGCCGGATGGCGCCGGAGGCGATGTGCGGTGAGAGTGTGGTGATCGCGGCCGCCACCTCGTCCTCGGTCATCCCGAACCGGCGCATCGAGGTCAGGCCCTCCAGGACGACCCGGCGGGGCGTCTCCGGCGAGGCCAGGGCCACGATGTCGGCAGCGGACTCGGGGCTGGCGACCGTGTGGATGACCCTCGCGGCGTGCGGATGCTGCGCCAGGGCGCGCCAGGCGCCCGCAGCAACCTCGCCTCGCAGGGTGAGCGGCTCGAGCACCAGGACGTCGAGGTCGTGCCTCCGCGGCCAGCACGGCGGGCGCCTCGTGGACGGTGCCCACAGCGACGCAGTCCGCTGCCGAGCCTGCGCGCCTCGGCGGCCAGTCGGACGTTGCCGACGCCGTAGCCGTTGCCCTTGGCGACCGGGACCAGCGTGACGCCGGTGGCGGCGATCGCATCGCGGACGCGGTCCTGGTGGGCCCGCCAGCGCGGGGTGTCGATGGTGATGACGAAGCTCATGTGCCCTCATGTCCTGCGGTGCGTCGGTCCTGCTGGGTGCGTTCCTGCTCGATGGTCCTGGCCGGCGGATGGTGCGGGTGGCCGGGCTCAGCGCCGGCGCATGTAGGCCTCGAAGGCCCGGGTGAGCGCGGGGCGGATCGCATAGTCCCATTCCCCGACGTACTCCTGGGCAAACCCGCCCGTGCCGACCTTGAACTGCAGCAGGCCGAACAGGTGGTCCTCGGGGTCCAGGGTGTCGGTGATGCCCCGCATGTCGTAGGTGTCGGCACCGGTGTCGCGTGCGTCGCGGATCATCTGCCACTGGATCGCGTTGCTCGGGCGCAGGTCGCGGCCCGCGGTGGTCGACGCGCCGTAGGAGTACCAGACGTGCCGGTTGACCCGGACGGCGATCGTCGCGGCGTGGCAGGTGCCCTCGTGCTCGGCGAGGTACAGCCTGATCCGGTCGGGGTCCTCGGCGTGCAGCGAGGTCCACATCCGCTGGAAGTAGGGCAGGCCCCGGGGGGTGAACCGGTCGCGCTCGGCAGTCTCGACGTAGACGTCGTGGAACGTCGCAAGGTCGGCGGCGTCGCCCTGGCGGACGGTGATGCCGGACTTGGCCGCCTTCTTGATGTTGCGCCGCCAGAGCTGGTTGAACCCGCTGAGCAGCTCGGCCTCCGTGCGCCCCGCGAGGGGGACCTGGAACACGTAGCGCGGCTGCACGTCACCGAACCCGGCGCCGGTGGACGGCTTCTGGGTCCAGCCCACTGCCTCGAGCACGTCCGCTGCAGCCACCGCTCGGCCGTCAGTCCCGTCGGCGGGGAGGTCGCGCAGCACGGCGCCGGCCCCACCGGTGGCCATCGCGTCCTTGAGCGTCGCCGCGTCCCAGCGGCGGGTCCAGATCGGCGGCCCGATCTTGGCCGCGAACGCGCCCGCCGACTTGAGGTGGGCCAGCATCGGGTCCAGCCAGTCAGGCAGGGGATGCACCTGCTCAGGCGCGCCGAGGATCCCGCGGGCAGCCGGGCCCTCGCCGAGCCAGTCGATGTCCGGGCCCTCGGGCAGGTAGGCCAGGTAGCGCGGGATCCGGGGGACCTGGCGGTAGAGGACCAGTCCGGCGCCCACGAGCGCCTGGCCGTCGAACCACCCCAGTGACTCGTTGCGCCAGTCGGACTTCACCGCGGCCCAGCCGGGGACCTGCAGCGCGCTGACCAGGCCGGTGCCCTGAGCCCGGGCGGCGATATGGGCCAGGTGCTGCTCGGCGGTGATCCGCCGGACCGTCAGGGACATGGGTCCGAGGCTACCGACCCCGCCGTGGTGTGCCCTGCCCGGTGGGGCGGTCGGCGACGATTTCGTGACCGCGAGCGCGGCGGGATACCCTGTCGGTCTCTGGGCACGCCGTGGCTGTGGATGGCCACTGGCGGATGTCGGACCCCCACGTCACTATTCGTGACCGGAGGAACGGTTGCGCCCAGGGCGCTGCAACCCTCCTGTCACGGATGGACCGTGACCGCCTGAGTCCGAAGGAGGTGGGTTCTTGAGCACGCGCCATTACGAGATCATGGTGATTCTCGACCCCGAGCTGGATGAGCGCACAGTCTCGCCCAGCCTGGATACGTTCCTCAACGTCATCCGTCAGGATGGTGGCACCGTCACGTCCGTGGACGTGTGGGGCCGCCGTCGCCTGGCCTACGACATCAAGAAGAAGTCCGAGGGCATCTACGCGATCCTCGACATCAACGCCTCGCCGGCCTCGGTGAGCGAGCTCGACCGTCAGCTGGGGCTGAACGAGTCGGTGCTGCGCACCAAGGTCATGCGGCCCGAGATCAGGTAGGGCCGGCCATGGCATCTGGGGACATCCCGATCACCGTCGTGGGCAACCTCACCGGGGATCCTGAGCTTCGCTTCACGCCCTCCGGGCAGGCGGTCGCCAACTTCACCGTGGCGTCCACCAACCGGATCCTGGACAAGACGACCAACGAGTGGAAGGACGGGGACACCGTCTTCATCCGCTGCAGCGTCTGGCGCCAGTACGCCGAGAACGTCGCCGAGTCGCTGACCAAGGGCACCCGCGTGGTGGTCACCGGTCGGCTCAAGGTCCGCCAGTACGACACCCGTGAGGGCGGCAAGGGCACGAGCGTCGAATGCGATGTCGACGAGGTCGGCCCCGTGCTGCGGTACGCGACCGCCAAGGTGAACCGCGTCGCCCGTTCCGACGGCTTCGCCGGCAACCAGGGTGGGGGCGGCTTCGGCGGTTCCCAGGCCGGTGCCAGCGGCGGGTCGCAGGGCGGCTCCGGCTTCGGCGGGCGTCAGGACGACCCGTGGGCCAGCCAGTCCGGTGGCGGCGGCTTCGCCGACGAGCAGCCCCCGCCCTTCTGATCCCCACCCCGGGCCGGGTCGGCCCCCGCCGACCTGGCACGCACCCCATTCATCACTGACCATCCCGGCCCTGCGCCGGGCATCCGTAGAAACGGAGCACCACGATGGCTAAGCCCGTTGTCAAGAAGTTCAAGAAGAAGGCGTGTGCCTTCTGCAAGGAGGGCGCGGCGCCCGTCGACTACAAGGACGTGCCGACGCTGCGCAAGTACATCTCCGATCGCGGCAAGATCCGTGCCCGTCGCGTGTCGGGCAACTGCACGCGTCACCAGCGCGACATCGCCATGGCAGTCAAGAACGCCCGCGAGGTCGCCCTGCTGCCCTACACCTCGACTGCTCGCTGAGCCGGAAGGAGACACGACGATGAAGCTCATCCTCACGTCCGACGTCCTCGGCCTCGGCGCCCCCGGCGATGTCGTCGAGGTCAAGGACGGCTACGGCCGCAACTACCTGCTCCCCCGCGGCCTGGCTGCGCCCTGGACCAAGGGCGGCGAGAAGCAGGTCGTGCAGATCAAGCGGGCGCGTTCGTCCCGTGAGGTCCGCGACCTCGACCACGCCAAGGAGATCAAGGCGGCGTTGGAGGCCAAGCCCATCCGGCTGGTCTCGAAGGCGGGTGGCGGGGGCCGGCTGTTCGGCTCCATCGGTGGCGCTGATGTCGCCGCGGCCGTCACGGCGGCCGGCGGACCGGCGCTGGACAAGCGCAAGGTCACGCTTCCCTCGCCGATCAAGTCGGTGGGCATGCACACCGCCACCGTCGCGCTGACCTCGGAGCTCTCGGCCACGGTCACCCTTGAGGTGGTCGCCGCCGGCTGAGCCGCGCGCAGGACGACGAGGAGCGGGCCCCGGGACAGCCGGAGGCCCGCTCCTCGTCGTCTGGGCGCCCATGCCCGCAGACGGTCACAGAGTGTGTGCTGATCGTCATTGACGGTGCCGTGAGAGCGCGTACCCTTGATGCATGAGGCTGCTGAGGCGGGTGGCAACCGCCGTGGCGGCGGCGCTGGTCGTCGGTGTGGTCGGTGTCCCGCCGGCTCAGGCGGTGCCCCCCGAGCCTCCTGCGAACAACCCCCCCGTGGCGGTGCCGGACGTTGCGCCCCCTGTCGTCATCGGCACGCTGGTCATGGTCGACCCCCGTGCCAATGACAGCGACACCGAAGGGCCGCTGAGCGTCACGGGCGCAGTCCTGCAGAGTGGGGTGGCCTCCGTTGCCCTCGATCCCATCACCCAGCTGGTCGCAATCACGCCGACGGCGGTCGGGCAGGTGGTCGTCGGCTACACGGTCACCGATTCCGGCGGTGCGACCGCGAGCAGCACGATCACAGTCGATGTCCTGCCGCTGCCCAACCAGGCGCCGGTGGCCGCTGCGGATGTCGCCCAGATGTTCTCCGGTGGCCAGGTGCAGGTCGACCCACGGGTCAATGACTCCGATCCCGATGCCGAACCGTTGACGATCGCCTCGGCCGCAGTCGCCAGCGGTGCGGGGTCGGTGACCACGGACGGACAGACCCTGACCATCGGGGCGGCCGCGGGCTTCGTGGGCCCCCTGGTGGTCACCTACGTCGTGACCGACCCCCGGGGTGGGACGGCGCAGTCGACGGTGACGATCGACGTCATCAAGGGCCCCAACCGGGCCCCGGTGGCGGTCGCCGACTCCGTGAGCGCGAAGGTGGGGCGCACCTACCGGATCCCGGTCCTGGCCAACGACTCCGACCCTGATGGCGACCGGATCACCCTGGTCAAGGTGGGCGCGGCCAAGCACGGCAAGGTGCGTCGGTCCGGTTCGCGGATCGTCTACAGCGCTCCCACGTCGTGGACGGGGAGCGTCGCGATCCGGTACACGATCAGGGACTCCACGGGGGCACGCGCCCAGGCTGTGCTGACCATCAGGATCACGCGCCGGACCCCAGCGACACCGCCTGCGGCCAAGCCGCCGGCCCCCGCGTCGGGTGCTGCGGCGAGCCGCAGGGCCGTCGAGTCCGCACTCGCACGCCTCGGGCTGCCCACCGGATCCGTGAACGGCCACTACGACGCACGCACGCGCCGGGCGCTGTGCGCCTGGCGAACGATCACCGGTCGCCCGGTGAACCGGCGACTGCCCACCGCCGGGGAGGCGAAGGCGATCGTCGCGGAGCAGTGGGCTGCCCGAGGCGCTGGGGTCGATGGTCGCCGGGGTCAACGTCTCGGTCACGTGCCAGGCGGCCTTCTGGGTCAGCGCCAGCCGCAACTACCGGCGCATCATGCCGGCAACGACGGGGCAAGCCCGGCTACCGGACCCGCCTGGGGACCTATGGCATCTTCCGCACCCATCACGTGTGGCGCTACTCGACCATCTACCCGGAGGCCCGCATGTACAAGCCCATGCAGTTCTCCGGTGGGCAGGCGCTGCACGGGTCCTCCACCGATCGGCTGGTGAAGACCTATCCCGCGTCGCACGGCTGCGTCCGGATGCTGCACCGGGACATCGACGCCCTCCAGGCGGGGGGAGTCGGCAACGGCACGCGCGTCAGGGTGTTCGGGGCCTGGTAGGTGCAGCAGCGATCCGCCGGCAGGGTCAGCGGGCGGGTCAGGGCCGCTCGGCGGCCATCGAGCGCAGGTGCGCGATCAGGGCGGGCATCGAGCGCTCGACCATCGCCCTGACGAGGCGGTAGGCATCGAGCGTCTCGTAGTACGGATCGGCGACGTCACCGGGGCCCTCGGGATCGAAGTCACGGAACGCGACGATGGGCGCGTCCGGGGTGCCGTGCCGTGCTGCCGATGAGCGGAGCTCTCGCATGTGCCCGGCGTCCATGGCCAGGATGAGGTCGCGATCCTCGAACCACCGCGGGTCGAACAGCCGGGCCCGATGGCTGATCGAGTAACCGTGCTCGGCAAGGATCTCCTGGGCGCGCGCGTCCGCATCCTGGCCGATGTGGTAGTCGTGGGTGCCCGCCGAGTCGACCACGACGCGACCCTCGAGGTCGGTTCCCTGCAGGGTCGAGCGCAGGATCGCCTCCGCCATCGGGGAGCGGCAGATGTTGCCGGTGCAGACCATCGTGACTCGGATCGGCTCATCTGTGGACAACCGCCGTCTGGGCGTGCTCATGGGGTCCATTGTGGTGTATGGGGAGTGCAAATCGGAGACCAAGGCGTCAGCAGGCGAAACCGGCAGGAAACATCCGAAGTTTCTTCTGTGCACAGGTTGGGGAGTGCATCATAGCAGGTCAGACAGGCAGTTTTGGGCGGAGGAACGCTCGGCGTACCCAGCTTGTCCACCAGCGCTCCGGCGTGTGTGCGCGTGTCGCACATCTTGTCCACATGTTTATCCACAGGAGGGGCTTTCCGGCGTGGCGCTGAGGGCCTAGGTTCACCCGGGGCACCTGTCGCAGCCGATCATCCCGCGATGTCGGACCCCGGGTGTAGACCGATGGCGAGGGAGGGCTGGATGAGCGTTGCTGAGCTGGAGCTGTCGGTCTCTGATGGAGGGACACCGTTCGATCGGACGCCGCCTGCGGACATGGCTGCGGAGGCGGCTGTGCTCGGGGCGATGCTGCTGAGCAAGGACGCCATCGCCGACGTGGTGGAGTCCCTGAAGGTCGAGGACTTCTACCGCCCGGCGCATGCCACGGTCTACTCGGCGATCCTGGACCTGTACGCGGCCGGCGAGCCGGCGGACGCGGTGATGGTGGCCGGTGAGCTGACGAAGTCCGGCGAGATCTCGCGGGTCGGCGGCGCGTCCTACCTGCACACGTTGGTGTCGATGGTGCCGACGGCGGCCAACGCGTCGTACTACGCGGAGATCGTCTCGGAGCGGGCGGTGCTGCGCCGGATGGTCACCGCCGGCACCCGGATCGTGCAGATGGGGTACGCGGCCGAGGGCGACGTGCACGACCTGGTCGATCGGGCCCAGGCCGAGGTCTACGACCTGACCAGTGGGCGCACCAGTGAGGACTACTCCCCCCTGCGCGACATCTTCGACGGCACCCTGAACGAGATCGAGGCGATCGCCTCCCATGGTGGGCAGATGGTGGGCGTGCCCACCGGGTTCGCTGACCTCGATGCGCTGACCAATGGCCTTCACCCCGGGCAGCTGGTCATCATCGCCGCCCGCCCCGCGATCGGTAAGTCGACCCTGGGCCTGGACCTGGCGCGATCGGCGAGCATCCGCAACGGGCTGACGAGTGTGATCTTCTCCCTGGAGATGGCGCGCAACGAGATCGTGATGCGCCTGATGAGCGCGGAGGCGCAGGTGCCGTTGGCGCACATGCGCTCGGGGACGATGTCGGATGCGGACTGGCAGAAGCTGGCGCGCAAGTCCGGGGCGATCGTCGAGGCCCCGATGTTCATCGACGACTCGCCGAACATGTCGATGATGGAGATCCGGGCCAAGTGCCGGCGGCTGAAGCAGAAGCACGACCTGCGCCTGGTGATCGTGGACTACCTGCAGCTGATGAGCTCGGGCAAGAAGGTGGAGTCCCGCCAGCAGGAGGTCGCCGAGTTCTCCAGGGCGCTGAAGCTGCTGGCCAAGGAGCTCGAGGTCCCGGTGATCGCGATCGCGCAGCTCAACCGTGGTCCGGAGCAGCGCCAGGACAAGAAGCCGATGATGAGCGACCTGCGCGAGTCCGGCTCCCTGGAGCAGGACGCCGACGTGGTGATCCTGCTCAACCGCGAGGACGCCTACGAGAAGGAGTCCCCCCGCGCCGGTGAGGCCGACTTCATCGTCGCCAAGCACCGAAACGGCCCCACCGCCACCATCACGGTGGCGTTCCAGGGCCACTACTCGAGGTTCGTGGACATGGCCGCGACGTAGATGGTGCGTGACAGACGATCAATCCACCGTGCAGTCGGCTCCGGTGCCCACGGTCCCGGGTCCGCCTCAGCGCACTGCATCGCCCTGAGCTGGGGACCGCAGCCTCAGAATGCGCGTTCCCGGCCGCGCGCCCGTGATCGTGCGCAATGGCGGCCACATATGTCCGGATGCGCGCACGGTCTCGAGGGAGTGGCCGGGATCGCGCGGGCCGGCGGCTGGGGCAGGTGAGATGTCCCCGCGCCTCTGCACGCTGAGGCCGCGCAACTGCGAGAACCAGCCGGTGTGTAGGGAACTGTAAGCCTGTCTAGCGAAACTGCTAGACAACGACGTGCTCCTGTCCCGACCCCCACCGGCCCGCGGGCGAGACCGGCCCCCTACCCCGGTCGCGAGTGCCTCACTCAGGCGCGACCAGCCATCGCATCCGCTCCGTGATCTTGTCGGGATCCCCCATGTGACCCTCAGCCTCCTCGACCACGACGACGGCACCGGGGACGTTGCGGGCCAGCCACGCCCCATGCCCTGCGGGTGTCAGGACGTCGCGCGCGCCGTAGCGGACCTCGATGGGCACCTCGATCTCGGCGACGTCGAACCCCCACGGCGTGACGAAGGCGAGGTCGTCGTCCACCCATCCCCAGACACCGGCTCGGACCAGATCCGCCGTGGCCTCCCTGATCACTGCGGCCATCTCAGGACGAGCCAGCACCGCGCGGTCGGAGTCATCGAGGGCCCAGTCGTCGCCCATCAGCTTCGAGGGGTCGGCGGCGACCCTCGCGCCCATCGCGACCAGTTCCGTGGCCAGCTCCGCGGCAAGCCGCTCCTCGCCCTCGACGGCCCACGAGAACTCCTCGACGTTCAGCGGGTCCATGCCCTCGAAGAAGTCCAGGTCGCTCAGGCCGAACGGGGCAACGCCGACGACGCAGGCTGCCCGCACCACCCGGGCCCCCAGCCGGGCTGCGACGGCGAGGCTGTGCGGACCGCCACCGGAGCCCCCGGTGACCGAGAACCGCTGGAACCCGAGGTGATCGGCGATCGCAGCGACATCGCCGACGCAATCCACCACCGACCGACCCCGAAGGCGATCGGAGTCGCCGTACCCCGGACGGTCGTAGGTGATCACGCGCGCGCCCGCTGCTGCGTACTTGGCCTCGTCGGGGTTGCGGTTCAGCCGCCCCCCGGGGGTCCCGTGCAGGACGAAGACGGGGAAGCCCCCAGGGTCACCCCACTCCGCGAAGCACACCACGCGGCCGTCCGGCACGACGAGGGACTGCCTGCTGCGCGTCGACTGCTCCATGGCCCAGATCGTCGCAGCACCCCCCGGCCAGCGACAAGGGCCCACCGGTCACCCGGGTTGGCCGCTCCCGAACCAGCTGCCGGTGCCTCGCCGGGCCCAGGGGGCGTCTTGGCGGGGCGGGCGCGGCAGCCTTCCGGTGGGATGCTGGTCCGGTGGACGAGGTCGAGCGCTTTCGACGGCTGGCTCGCTCGTCGCCGTGGCTGTGGAGCTCCGTTCGGTTCACCCACGTCGACGAGCCGCACGACCCGGTGCGCGCGTGGGTACGCCGGCCTCAGTCGATCCGGGTCGAGACGCTGGATGGTCGCCTGCTGCTCGCCGCTCCGGGCAGGCCGTCGCCGACGCACGTGAGCATCTTGGGCACCGGGGACGCCGGGCACGGTGCTGGGGAGCGCGCCTCCCCGACGCCCGTCTGGTGGACACATCCCACGGCGGAGGTGCCCGCCCGGGACGCTGACGGGTTGGTGGCCGCTCCCGTGAGGCTTGCGCCGTGGGTGGTGCTCGACGACCCGATGTGGCAGAACTACCGGTGGGTGGCCATGCTCAGTCCGCGGGAGCTTGCCGACACTCTCGAGGGTGAGCCTGCGGTCGACGTCGACGATGTGGTCGAGGGGACGCGCCACGGGCGCCCCACCTTGTGGGCGACCGTGCGTCCGCGGGACGGCTACGACCCCCGATGCTCGTGCTGCCCGTTGCTGCCCTGCCGCCAGGCAGTCCTGGCCGAGGGGGTCGGTGACCCGGACGGGGAGTTCGCCGAGGCGCACCGGGTGGCCCTGGACCTGGCCACAGGGATCTGCGTGGAGGCGCGTGAGATCGGCGGTCCGACGCCCGGGCGTGGGCTCGACGTGGTGATCGAGCAGGTCGACGAGCGGATGTCCGACGAGTGGTTCACCTCGCCACGTCGCCGGGAGTTCGGGCGCTTGCGCAGACTCCTGGACCGCCTGAAGTCGGCCCCCGGGACTCGCGCCCGCCCGGGAGCTGTCGCCGGCCCGGCGAAGGCTGAGGGCGTGAGTCGGGACCAGTGGCCGATCCCTGCGCCGGCCCAGGGCCGAGGACGCCCGTGGTTCACTGTCCCGGTGCTGGCGTTCACGGTGGGGATGGTCATGTTCTTCGGCCTGTCCATCCTGCTCACCGGCATGCGCGGCGAGGGGGAGGGTGCACGGAACTTCATGGTCGTGATGACCGCGGTGTTCTCCGCCCTGCTCGTGGTCGAGGTCGCCCTGCGGTGACCGGGACCCCACGCCCGGGAGCATCGGGCTGGACCGCAAGCCGTTAGCGCCCTTGCGTGGGGCAAGGATCGATCACTCACCGGCACGGCACGCGCCCCAGGAGGTCGGTGCTCCACGTAGGCTCCCGACCCATGGCCGACCTGCTCGCCCTCGTCGCAGCCTTCGCCTTCGCCCTCGCGGCGACACTGCAGCAGAAGGGCGCCCTGGGCATGGGCGCGAGGTTGCAGGGAGCGAAGGGCTTCCTCACGCTGGCCGGCCAGAAGTGGTGGCTGCTGGGCACGCTGACGCTCCTGGCGGGATACGCGGTCCAGGCTGTCGCCCTCGCGGGCGGGCAGCTTGCGATCGTGCAGGCCCTGCTCGTCACGACCATCGTGTTCGCCCTCCCGCTGGGGCACTGGCTGACGGCCCAGAGCGTCAGCCGGACCGAGATCCTCGCGGCCGGCCTCGTCGTCCTGGGCCTCGGCGCATTCACGGTCTTCGGCAACGAGGACACGGGACGTGCCACCGCCCCGACGTGGGAATGGGCGTTGACCTTCGCCGTGTTCGGGACCCTGGCCGGCGTCCTGGTGCTGCGCGGAAGGCGGGCCGATGCCGGACGCAAGGCCGCCCTCCTGGGGGCGTCCGCGGGGGTCCTCTACGCACTCTCGGCCGCGATGTGGAAGCCCACCGCTGACGCCCTGAGCTCCGGGGGCGTCGCAGGGATGCTGTCGTCCTGGGAGTTCTACGCGTGGGCGTTGGCCGCCCTCGTCGCGTTCCTGGTCCAGCAGGTCTCGCTGGCCACCGGGCAGCTGGCCGCGTCGGTGGCCACCGTCTCGGTCTGCAACCCGATCGTCAGCATCTTCATCGGGATCGTCGTGCTCCAGGAGACGCTCGCGGACCCTGTTGTGGCACAAGGTCGTGGCGTTCGGCGGACTCGGGGTGGGCCTGGTCGCAGCGATGCTGATCACTCGGTCCGCGGAGGCCCAGCCGGGGCCGCAGGGCTGACGGCCCACCGCCTGCCCGATCCTGCGGGGGCCGTCACGCGCACCGTCAGGTCATCAGTCCCAGGTGGGTCGCCTGGCGCTTGCCGACGAACGACTTCCCGGCCGGATCGGCACCGAACCCGTGGGACTTCTGGCACCGCCGGACCGCGTCGTCGGTGAGCTTCAGGTAGTTGCCGGTCGACGGCAGGTCCAGGCCCGGGAAGTGCGCGGCCAGCGCCGCCTGCAGCGCCCGAACGTCGGCACTGCCGCGCACCCCGAAGGTGAGGTTGGCCAGGGAGACGCGCCGTGGCGCCCCTGTCGTGATGGTCATCGTGCGTGCGCTCGCGGAGATGTCGACGATCTCCAGCCCTGACGGGGTGCCGTCCCACCAGCGGCTGTCCGGCACGGTGGTTGCGCCGAAAGCCCGGCGCTTGGGGCCCGCGAACAGGTCCCCGGCATCGCCGTTGTTGTCCATGTGCTCGAGGTCGAACCTGCCGTCGGCCTGTTCCAGGGAGCACTCGTAGTGCTCGCCGGCCGTCATGGCCTCGTTCTGGTTGCTGCCGGTCTCGTCGGCGTGCCAGATCGCGATCCCCGCATCGGGCAGGGCGCGATCGCGACCGGCGCGCTGGCGGTTCTCGAGGATGAAGTACTCGGTCCGGCTGCGTCGGTGGATCAGGAAGTCGTTGGTGCCCGCCGCGAGGCTGAACGTGGCGCCGGCGCCCAGCTCCGAGATCGTCGACGTCCAGCCGGCCTGGTGCTTCAAGTAGGCACACACCTGCACAGGGTCCGTGTCCGAACCACCGCTGCACATCAGGCAGAAGTCGCCCACCCCGTTGGACTCGTAGCCGTAGTCGTAGAGGTCCGGGAAGTCGCAGACCATGTGGCCGTTCTCGTGGCAGAAGGTGCGCAGCGTGATCTCCGAGCCGATGTTGGTGATCTGGTAGTCGGAGAACGTGCGTCCACTCGTGGCGGCGAACGGCTGGTCGAGGGCCGAGGAGTGCGGCCACAGCCCCTCGCTCCAGTCGTTGACGGTCGGTCCCACGTAGAACACGTTGAGGGCCCGGATGTACCCCTCGGAGTCGGCGGTGAGCCGGCTGAAGTCGAAGCCCTGCTCCTTGAGGCGCTTGAGGCCCTCCCGGACCAGCTGCTGGGCGCGCGTCCCGAAGCCCACCGTCGGATCCGTGTAGTGCGCCCGAGGATGCTTCGCCGTGATGTACCCCGGCACGATGTTGGTGTAGTCCAGCCGCCCGTCGGAGACTGTCCGGAAGTAGTCGCGCACCGACCCGTTGTTGCCGAAGCCGGAGTATCCCGCGGCGTTGCAGAACAGCGAGATCTCGGCATCGGGGATGGTGTCGGCCACGTCGGGGAAGCGGATCAGCAGGCACAGCCCCACGTATGAGCCCACGGCCTGCGCGTCCGGCGCTGCGAGGGCCGTGCCGCGGTCGCCCGGCTCGTCCTCGCCGTCCGACGGGGGCGCCGGCGTCCGCGGCTTGCGGGAGCGGCGCCGCTGGACCCAGCGCGGCGTCACCCCGGTCTGCCGGATGGCGTCCCGGGCGCGCTCACGGGCCGCCTCGGGCGCTGGTCGCGCGTGCCGGGGCAGGTCGAGCTCGGCAGGGTCGGCTGAGGCGACCCGTGGTCCGGTGGGCTCCAGCTGCGTCCCGTCCGGGGACACCTGCGCGTAGTGGTGGAAGCCCGTCTCGGGGTCCTTGGCGACCGTGAACCCATCCAGGGTCTCGAAGACGGCCGCGAACTGGTTGCCGTAGCCGCGGACCCTGATCTGCGTCCCGTCCGGCTCGGTGAACGTGAACTCGCGTCCCACGTAGGGGGTCGGCATGCTGGCACCTCCGCACCGGTCGCTCGGCGGGTGAGCCACGAAGACTACTCGCGCAACACGGCGCGCAACAGCCCCGATGATCGACGCAGCGCCCCTCGCGCATGGCGTGCGCGAGATCGGCGGTGGGGTGGGCGATCCCGCCGATCGGGCCAGGCGTAGCGTGCCCACCATGACCGCAACGATCACCGCCGCCGCGTACGACGATCCCTATGGCTCGGACATCTACACCGAGCCTGAGCCGAACCTGGACACGCTGGCAGCGCTCGGCCCGTTGGCCGCGCTCGCCGGCACCTGGCGGGGCACTGAGGGCGTGGACACGCACCCCGAGGCGGGGGGCATCAGCGTCGCAGAGCCCTACGTCGAGACGTGGGACTTCCAGCCGTGCGACCCGCAGACGTCCGGCCCGCAGCTGCTGTACGGCCTGCGCTACCACCAGGTCGCCAATCGCCCGGACGACGACGTCACGACCTTCCACGACCAGGTCGGCTACCTGCTCTGGGAGCCCGCGGCCGAGCGCGTGATCATGACGTTGGCCATCCCCCGGGGTCAGGTCGCGATGGCGGCCGGTCGGGCGACCGCCGACGCCACCTCGTTCAGCCTGCGGGCCGTGCACGGTGAGCCCGATTGGGGCATCTGCACGAACCCGTTCATGGAGAGGGCCTTCGAGACTGCCGAGTGGATCATCCGCTTCACGGTCCACGACGACGGCACGTGGTCCTATGAGCAGGACACGGTGATGATGGTCACCGGGATCCCGCAGCCCTTCCACCACACCGACGCCAACGTGATGCACAGGATCGCGGACCCGACGCCCAACCCGCTGGCCAGTCGCGCCTGAGCGCATCAGTCCACGGGGCCCGGACGTGCGTGTCGACGGCACGGACCCCGTGCGGGCCCGCGTCTGGCGCTGGGGCGCGTCCGGGAGCGATGCTGTCGCCCATGGTCGAGCGAAACGTCCTCGGTGGAGAACTGGAGCCGTGCGGCACCGACCCCCTCACGGGGTTCTTCCGCGACGGGAGCTGCTGCACGGGACCGGAGGATGTCGGCAGTCACACGATCTGCGCCGTCGTCACCGCCGAGTTCCTCGCCCAGCAGCGCCGGATCGGCAACGACCTGTCGACCCCGCGCCCCGAGTACGGCTTCCCCGGGCTGGTTCCCGGGGATCGATGGTGCGTGACGGCGACCAACTGGGCACGGGCCTACGCGGACGGGCGTCGCGGCCCCGGTCGTCCTGGCCTCGACGAACGCGGCCGTGCTGCGCATCGTGCCGATGTCGGCCCTGGGGGAGCACGCCGTGGACGTTCCAGGCGACCTCAGCTCGCTCGACTCCTGAGGACGCGCTCCCGAGCCGGACGGCGCTGCTCGCGGTTGCCTGCGGTGCCCGCAGGCCCACGCCCGTGCGCGCGTAGGGTGCTGGAGGGGCGGAATGGCGCAGGACCGAACGGGCGATGCGCCGGGACCGGTCGAACGGACCGGCTGAGCATGCCCCGGGAGGCATGGTCATGACGTGCTACCAACGGCACCTCACCGGGTTGTTCGATCGACTGGACCTGCCCTACGAGAAGGCCCATCGCGATGCGGTTCACGAGGCGCTCGTCGTTGTCCTGCACCTGCCGGATGATGCGCACTGCCCGGAGGTCTGGAAGGCCCTGAAGGGTGAGTACGGACCCGTCGACCAGAACCTGGATGTCCTGGCCCACGACGTCGCCGACGTCCTCTCCGGGGCGGCTGGCTGACGCGTCGCTCGGCGACCGTTCACCTGGTGATCGGGCCCGGTGGTCCTCCGACCGGCGAGCACGCCCGGGAACTACCCTTTCCCGGTGATCGCGTGGACGCCCTTCGCCGCCGGGCTCGCCGCCGGTCTGGGCATCGCGCTGCCCCTCGGGGCGATCGGCGTGCTGATCGTCCGCGAGGGCGTGGAACGCGGGATCAGGGCGGCCGGGATCGCCGCCCTGGCGGTCGCCACGGTTGACTTCACCTACGCGCTGCTGGCTGTGGTCGTCGGCGAGCGGATCGCCGATGCCCTGTCCGGCGTGGAGCGCGTCGTGCAGCTCGTCGGCGCCCTGGCGCTGACCGCGGTCGTGATCATCGGAGTGCGCGACCTGGTGCGCAGTGTCCGCACGCCAGTCGGCGCCGCGCTCCACCCTCCGAGTGGAGGCCTGGTCGGGCCGGACGGTGCCTCGTTCGAGCACGACGTCCGGCCCGATCCCGCGGTGCCGCCCGCGCGCACCGTCCCGGCCGAGCCCTCGCCTCCGACCGACCTGCCGGTCGGCGCGCGCCGGACCTTCGCGCGGTTCGTGGGACTCACCGCGATCAACCCGATGACGGCTGTGTACTTCGTCGCCCTGACTGCGGGGCTCGCGCAGCGGCTCACCGGCGCCGGGGCGGGAGCCGCGTTCGCCGTGGGTGTGTTCCTGGGCTCCCTGGCCTGGCAGATGGTCCTCGCGGTCGGCGGGGGGCTGGCCGGATCGCGGATGTCCGAACCGGTGAGGATCACGGTCTCGTTGGTCGGGTACGCCATCGTCGCCGGGTACGCGGTGAAGCTGGCGCTGGGCGGGTGATCCGGCTCCCCCGCCACGATCCGCTCCCAGCCCAGCCGATCTGCTCCCCTTCGACGATCTGCTCCCCGAATTCCGGGAGCAGATCGTCAGAACGGGAGCAGATCGTGAAGCGGCCCCGCTGACGACGCTGGTCGTGGCGCGGAAGCGGTTGTGGTCGGGGTTGACATTGACGCCGCGTCAACTTCTACGGTGGTACCCATGGCGACGATGAGGTCGCGTTGGGGCAGCGAGGAGGGACGTGGTGGGCACCGCGCCGGACTGGGACGAGGTGGACGTTGTGCAGGCGGAGGCCGCGGTGGATGCGGTGCCGGTGATCGCCGACCCGGAGTACGGGATCGCCGAGGTCGCCCGCCTGGCCGGAACGACGAGCCGGACGCTTCGCCACTACGGCGACGTCGGACTCCTTGCGCCCTCCCGGGTGGGGGCGAACGGCTACCGCTACTACGACACGGCCGCCCTGACCCGGCTGCAGCGGATCCTGATGCTGCGCCAGCTCGGTCTGGGCGTGGCAGCAATCGCCGACGTCCTCGACGTCACCGACGACACGTCCGCGCTGCGCAGCCACCTGGAGTGGTTGCGCAGCGAGTCCGAACGGCTCGACCGGCAGATCGCCAGCGTCGAGCGCACGATCACGAGCAGGGAGAAGGGAGCACCGATCATGGCCAACGACATGTTCGACGGGTTCGACCATACGCAGTACAAGGAGGAGGTGGAGCAGCGCTGGGGCGCCCAGGCCTACGCCGACAGCGACCGCTGGTGGCGGGGGCTGGGCGCGCAGGGACAGCAGGCCTTCGCCGACGAGCACGTCGCCATCGCCGCTGCGTGGAGCGAGCTCCGAGCCGCCGGCGCCCCTGTCGACGGACCCGACGCCCAGGCACTCGCCCGGCGCCACCACGCCTGGATCGCGGCCGGGTGGGGGAACAAGCCCCCGAATGCCGACCAGCTTGCCGGCCTGGCCGACATGTACGTCGCGGACGAGCGGTTCGCCGCGAACTACGGCGGCACCGAGGGGGCGACCTACGTCCGTGACGCGCTCACCCATTACGCGATCACCGAGCTGACCTGACGCGGGACCCTGCGCAGCGCGTCGTCGCGAGCGCAGGGGGTTCCCACCGGCCCCATCGGCCGCTACTGTCACGCGTGTGGACGCGGCGTGGTTCGCCCGCCGGGGGGTGGGAAGCGTCCTCCCCCCGGTGCGCCCCCATGCGCGACGTCGATCGTGGTCCAGGGCGTCCACGGTCGTCGTGGTCTCTGCGATGCTGCTGACGACCAGCCCGCTGCTGTCTGGGGCTGCCACCGTCGCCCACACGGTCACCGAACCCGGCGGAGTCGCGGTCGCCATCTCAGGCGTGCGGCCCGCGAGTGCCGCCACCGCGAAGGCCAAGTTGACACCCGCTGAGCTCCTGGACCAGTTGGTCGCCCAGCTCGCGGAGGTTCAGGCCCGACTCGATGCCGCGGACGCGCAGGTGGCCTCGCTCACCGCTCGGCGACGTCAGGTCGGCCCGGACATCGCAGCCGCCGACGCCAGGAGCTCGGCCGCCGCCGCCGCCGTGAAGGCGGCGACGACGGAGGTGTCGACCACCCGCGCGCGCGCTGCGGAGGCCAAGGCCGCGCAGGCCAGCGCCGCCGGCGCGCACGCGGCCGCGACTGCCCAGTCGGAGGTGGCGACGCGCGCCGATGAGGCGGCCCGCACCCGGCTCGAGGACGTGACCACGCAGGCCGACGCCGCGCGGGTGGCCCTGAAGCGGGCCGATGCGAAGGTCGACAAGTCCAAGGGCAAGACCTACGCGCAGGCGTTCACGGCGTGGCAGATGGCCGCGGTCGCCGACCGCTTCGGCCATGCGCGCACAGTGCTGGCCAGGCAGCAGGCGACTGAGGCGGCGCGACTGCTCAAGGAGGCCTCCGCGGCGCTGTCGGCGGCTGCCGACGCCCTGGCCAAGGCCGACGACACCCTCACCCAGGCCGATGCCGCGGCCAAGGCGGCGGCCGAGCAGCTGGCCGCCTCCAAGCAGGAGAGAGCCACGGCGAAGAAGGAACTCGCTGCCCTCAGGCTCGAGCGTCCCCAGGTCAAGGCCGACTTGACCAAGGCAACCACCCGGGCCACCAGGCTGCGCCACCAGCGGGACCTCCTCACCAAGCGGGTGGTCAGGGCTCGCACCGCGGTCACTGCCGCAGGCACGGCAACCCAGCAGGTGGCACGATGAGGCGCCTGATCGCAGTGTCACTCTCCGCCATCCTGGTGCTGCTGGGGGTCGGCTCAGCCGAGGCACGGTCCACCAAGGACCAGTGGCGTGAGTCCGGCGTGGTCGCCGCTGTCCTGGATGGGGACACCTTCGACATGACCACTGACGCCGGGCTCGTCCGGGTCCGGGTGGTCGGGATCCAGGCGCCGGAGTCCTCCTGGTGCGGGGGCAAGGAGGCGAAGGCCGCGCTCCGGGAGATCCTGCCCGAGGGCACCGAGGTGCGCCTGAGCAGCCGCAAGGAGTCCTCGGGGAACGCCCCGAACGGGGTGTGGCGGCGTCAAGCGGACGGTCCACGTGGAGGTCGATGATGAGTGGGTGGACATCGCCCCGGGACTGCTCGCCCGCGGTCTGGTGTTCCCGTTCCCGTTCATCGGGGAGGACCTCCACAATGAGGAGTACCTGGCGCTGGCCCTGACCGCATCCAAGAAGGGCATCGGCGTCTATGACCCGATCGGGTGCGGCTCCAGCGGGTCCGCGGCCGCCGAGGAGCACCTGTCGCTGGAGGTGGTCCCCGACGGCCCGGGCCACGGCGCCGACTCCGAGTTCGTCATGGTCTACAACGGCTCCGACCACGACATCGACCTGCGCGGCTGGATGGTGCAGGACACCTCCCCGCTGAACGCGTACTTCTTCCCGAAGGGCGCGGTCGTCCGCGCTGACGACTACGTCGTCGTGTTCTCGAGCGAGGGCGAGCGCGGCATCGCCCCCGACGGCAGCGAGGACGACCGGTACTTCTACGCGGGCACGGGTGTGCGCTGGAACAACGACACGACAGACATCGCCTTCCTCTTCGATGACGCGGGCAAGGACCGGACGGGCAACCTGCGCGACTGGCTGATCGTCACCCCCGACCCCTGAATCCGGTCGCCCACGTGTTCGAGGTCGTCCTGCATTCGCCGCGCATCCCGCCCAACACCGGCAACGCGATCCGGCTGTGCGCCAACACCGGGTGCCGGTTGCACCTCGTCGAGCCGCTGGGCTTCGTGCTGGACGAGGCGCGGGTGCGGCGTGCCGGCCTGGACTATCGCGACATGGCTGTGGTGACGGTCCACCCGGACCTGGCTGCTGCGCGCGAGGCGCTGGCCGGCCGGCGCTGGTTCGCCACCACGGCGCGTGGCGGCATCGCGTTGCATGACGTGGCGTTCGCGCCCGGCGACGCGTTCCTGTTCGGCCCGGAGCCGACCGGCCTGTCCGATGACGTGCTCGAGGAGTTCGCCCCCGACCGGCGGCTCCGGCTGCCGATGCTTCCCGGGAACCGCTCCCTGAACCTGTCCAACGCGGTCGCCGTCACGGTCTACGAGGCCTGGCGGCAGAACGGCTTCGCCGGCGCGGAGTAGGACAGGCACCGGGACAGGGCAGCGATTTGGGGGCCGCGCGGGGGCGGGTCCATGCTTGTCTGATGCCGTCGGCCGAGTTCGAGCCCGAGGCGGCCGGGAGCCCGGTCGCCGGGTCCGGGCTGCCCGGAACCGACTCCCCCGGAACGGCTTTCCCCGGCCCCCGACCGCTCCCGCGCCGACGACCGCGGCCCGGCGCCGGCCGACGCCGCCCCCCCAGCCGCTCCGGCGCAGGCCGTCACCGCCCCTTCCGATGATCCGGCCCGCAAGAGGGCACTGACCGGCCAGACCCTGAGCCTGTACTGGTCCGCGGCCGCCGAGTTCCCCTGGCGTCTGGGCATCTCGCTGGTGGTCCCGGTCATCACCGTGCTGTTCGCGCGCTTCGTGGGGCCCTACGTCATCTCGCTGCTGCTGACCCAGGTGCAGGACGGCACCGTGACGTGGGAGTCCGGCTGGCCACTCGTGCTTGCCTACGGGCTCTCGCAGTTCCTCGGTCAGGTCGTGGGCTGGCGGATCGCGCTGTACTCGGCGTGGTCCTTCGAGGTCATGGCGATGAAGCGGCTCTACCAGCGGGTCTTCGACCACCTGACCCACCAGAGCCTGGGCTTCCACTCCGACCGGTTCTCCGGCTCGCTGGTCTCCCAGACCAACAAGTTCACCAGCGCCTTCGAGATGTTCTGGGACACCGTCGTGTGGCAGGTGGTGCCCGTGCTCACGACGGTGGTCGCGGCCGTGGTGATCACCGCCTTCATCCTGCCCTGGTACTCGCTGTTCCTGCTCGTGATGACCCTGGCGTTCGGCGGCTTCGTGGTGTTCTCCGCGCGGACGATGGAGCGCCTCAACGTGGTCGAGGCGCAGGCCTCCACGCACATGACCGGCTTCCTTGCCGACGTGACGAGCAACATCGCCGCGGTCAAGGCTGCCGGGGCCGAGGCCACCGAGAGCGCGGGCGCGCGGCTGGCGGCCGGCGAGTGGCAGACGAACTCGCTCAACGTGATGCGGGCGTTCCTCGGCTACTCGTCGGGCTTCTCCGCGGTGATCGCGATCATGAACACCGGTGCGGTCCTCGCCGCGGTCGTGGCCTCCGAGCAGCGCTACCTCTCCGTGGCGGCGGTCTACCTGGCCACCACCTACACCCTGACCGTGACCGACCAGCTGTGGGAGATCACCCAGGTGATGCGCAACTACAACCGCGTCATGGGCGACGCCCACGACATGGTCGAGATCCTTGCGATCCCCCCGGCGGTGCAGGACGACACGGACGCCGAGTTCCGGCGCGGCCCGGGTGCGGTCGAGTTCGACCACGTCACGTTCACCCATGACGGGGCCGGCGACGACTCCCTGTTCGAGGACTTCTCCCTGACCATCGCCCCCGGCGAGAAGATCGGACTGGTCGGTCACTCGGGCAGCGGCAAGACGACGCTGACGCGGCTCCTGCTGCGCTTCTCGGACGTGGACTCGGGGGCCATCCGGATCGACGGCCAGGACCTGCGCGACGTCACGCAGGCCTCGCTGCGTCGCTCGATCGCCTACGTGGCCCAGGAGCCGTTGCTGTTCCATCGCTCGATCACGGACAACATCGCCTACGGCCGCCCCGGCGCGACGGCGGCGGACATCCAGGCAGCGGCGGTGAAGGCCAGCGCCGACGAGTTCATCGCGCGACTCCCGTCCGGGTACGACACGACGGTCGGGGAGCGTGGCGTGAAGCTGTCGGGCGGTCAGCGACAGCGCATCGCCATCGCCCGGGCGGTGCTCAAGGACGCGAACCTCCTGGTCCTCGACGAGGCCACCTCGGCGTTGGACAGCGAGAGCGAGGTGCACATCCAGGCCGCGCTGGCCGAGGCCATGAAGGGCCGTACGACGATCGTCATCGCCCACCGCCTGAGCACCGTGCAGGCGATGGACCGGATCGTGGTCCTGGCCGACGGCCGGATCGTCGAGCAGGGCTCGCACGCCCAGCTGCTGGCCAGCGGCGGGCTCTACGCGGGACTCTGGGCCCACCAGTCCGGCGGCTTCCTGGAGTAGGCACCCCGCGCCCTACCTGCGGGGTTGGGGGATCCGGGGGCTCGGCTGCGGGTCCATGCGCAGGGCGACCAGCGTGACGTCGTCGCGCCCCAGGTCGTCGGCGCGCTCGCGCACGGTGGCCAGCACCTGGGCGATGACCTCTGCGGGGTCGTTGCCCTGCTCGGCCGCGGTCCGCAGGTGGGTGTCGAGATCGTCATCGCCGAGCTCGGCCCCAGCGAGGTCGCGGCTCTCGAGGATCCCGTCGGTGAAGGCAAGGACCACGTCGGAGGGGTTGAGGTGGGCGGTGCCCATCGTCCAGGTGCCGCCCAGCCAGCTGATCATCGGGCCGGTCGTGCTCAGGCGCTCGATCGTGCCGTCGGCGCGGATGATCCGGGGTGCGGGGTGCCCGGCGTTGACCCACTGGACGTTGCCGGTGGCGGTGTCGGCGATCAGGATGACGGCGGTCGCGAAGCGCCCCGGGTCATCGGCGAACGCATCGCACGCCCGGTGCAGGATCTGCGGGGGGTCCTGGCCGGCGACCAGGCCCAGGGTGATCGAGGTCTTGAGCCGCATGGCGACGATCCCCGCGCGCGGACCGTGTCCCGAGACGTCGCAGATGACAGCGGACGCGCGGCCGTCCGTGAGCGGGATCCGGTCCCAGAAGTCCCCCGCCAGCACGCCCTCAGCCGGGCGCAGGACTCCCGCGATCGTCACGCCCAGGGGGGTGGCCTCCGTGCGTGCGGACAGCTCACGGCGGATCGCCTCGACCACGGGGCTCTCCTGCTCCAGGGCCTCCCGTGCGGCCGTGGCCTCGTCGATCTCGTGGACCAGCGCGCGGCGCAGCCCCTCCGCCTCGGCCCCCAGGTCGCGCAGCTCGGGTGGCCCGGTGGGCACGATCACCGCGTCATGGTGTCCGGGTGTTGCGGACTCGGACAGCTGCTCGCGCAGCGCGGCGATCGGTGTCAGGACGTGCCGTCGCACGGCGACGTAGGTGGCCAGCGGCAGCAGCAGCAGGACGACCAGGGCCGCCCCGAGCGTCCAGGCCAGCCGGCTGGCGGCCGCGGCCAGGTCATCGAGGGCCGCCTCCTGCTGGGTGGTGAGCAGGGTGGACAGCCGGAAGGTGTCGGCCGTGAGTTGGACGTACGCGGTCTGGGACTGCGGCGAGTCGAGGATCTCCTGGGCGACCTGCTGCTCGTCGTCGTCCATCGCGGAGGTCACCGGGTCACCCACGGTGGCGACCCATGTGGTGAGGCCCGACTGCACGTCCGCGACCAGCCGGCTGTCGGGCTGGCGCCCCTCGAGCAGCGTGCTGAGCTCCTCGAGGTTCACCTCGGCGGAGATCACGGCAGCCCTGTAGAGCATCCCCATGCCCTGCGACTGGGAGGACACGTAGATGCGCAGGCGGCGCTCCATGTTGTTGACGTCGTTGTCGAGGTCGGCCACCGCGGTGCTGGCGGGGGCCAGGATGTCGACCACCTCCGAGAGGCTGCGCTGGGTGTCGGCGTAGCGAAGGACCAGCTGTGCCCCGAGCACGGCGATGATCGCCAGCGCCGCGAGGGCGACAGCGACCACGCGGTGCCGGAGGGTCATGGCTTTCAGGCTAGTGGGAAACGGCGGCCCGTTCCGTGGCAGGCTCGACCCATGACGACCCGGCGGATTGCAGACCTGAGCGTGTACCCCATCGGACTGGGCGCCATGCCCCTGTCCGACCGCGCCATGCTGGGCGAGCGCCCGCGGGCGCTGGCGACCGTGCACGCGGCCCTGGACAGCGGCGTCACGCTGGTGGACACCGCTGACATCTACGCCCCCGACGGGGAGCATTTCGGGCACAACGAGGTGCTCGTCGGGGAGGCGGTGCGCTCCTGGGCAGGATCCCAGGCGGACCGCGAGCAGGTCGTCCTCGCGACGAAGGGCGGGATCACCCGGACTCCCGGGCCGGACGGCGACCTGTGGGGCCGTGCCGGCTCCCCACAATCGCTGGGGGCCGCGGCCCGGGCGTCGGCGCGCCGGCTCGGGGTCGAGGTGATCGACCTCTACTTCCTGCACCGGACGGACCCGGGTGTGCCGTTCGACGACCAGGTGGGCGGGCTGGCGGCGGTCAGGTCCGACGGGATCGCCCGCCACATCGGCCTGTCCAACGTCTCCCTGGCGATGCTCGACCGGGCGCTGGAGCTCGTGGGCGGGCCGCAGGAGGGCGGGATCGCGGCGGTGCAGAACGAGTACTCCGCGCGCTACCGGGCCGACGGCGACGTCCTGACCCGCTGCATCGAGCGCGGGATCGCATTCCTCCCGTGGTCCCCGCTGGGTGGTGCCTCCCAGGCCGGTGAGCTGGGATCGCGCTACGCCGACTTCGCCGCGGTGGCCGATGAGCGGGGCATCTCGGCCCAGCAGGTCGCCCTCGCCTGGCTCCTGGCTCTCGGCCCCCAGGTGATCCCCATCCCCGGATCGACCCGCCCAGCGACCGCCCGGGCCTCGGCCGCGGCGGCCGGCATCGAGCTGAGCGCCGAGGAGGTCGCCCGCCTGTCGGCGACCGCGCCCGAGGACGTCTCGGTGTTCCCGGACGACACCCCTGCCCCCCCGATGTGAGGGCAGCCGGCCCACCACGGCCCGTCCCGCGGGATCGCCGAACACGTGGGAGATCCGGCGCATTGGGTGTGACGGATCTCATACCCCTTGGGGTATGACCTAGGACCGGGGCAAACGGGACCTAAGTCCCGGAAGTTACAGGCGATGGTCGGCATCTGCGACCGCGCTGCGGTGGGAGGCTGACCTCGACTGCGCCGCTCTGGCCGGTCTGTGCAACAGAGGATGGCCATGGACGTCTTGGACCTTGCCCGATGGCAGTTCGGCATCACCACCGTGTACCACTTCTTCTTCGTCCCGATCACCCTCGGGCTGGTGTGGCTGGTCGCCATCATGCAGACGGCCTGGGTGCGCACGGGCAACGAGAAGTGGCTGCGCGCGACGAAGTTCTTCGGCAAGATCTTCCTGATCAACTTCGCGATGGGTGTGGTCACCGGGATCGTGCAGGAGTTCCAGTTCGGGATGAACTGGAGCGACTACTCGCGGTTCGTCGGTGACATCTTCGGCGCCCCGCTCGCCGTCGAGGGCCTGCTCGCGTTCTTCCTCGAGTCCACGTTCCTCGGCCTGTGGATCTTCGGCTGGGACCGCCTGCCCAAGAAGGTGCACCTCGCCACGATCTGGATGGCCTCGTTGGGCACGATGCTCTCCGCCTACTTCATCCTCGCCGCCAACTCGTGGATGCAGCATCCGGTCGGCTACGAGTACAACCCCGTCACCGGGCGCGCGGAGCTGACCGACTTCGTCCGCGTGCTCACCCAGAACACCGCTGTGGTGGCCTTCGTCCACACGCTCTCGGCGTCCTTCATGGTGGCCGGCTCCCTGGTTGCGGGCATCTCGATCTGGCTGCTGGTCAAGGACCGCGGCGCGGACGTGGCCAAGTCGACCCTGAAGCTCGGCCTGATCACCACCCTGATCGCCTCGGCCATCGTCGTCGTCTCGGGAGACGCTGACGGGAAGATCATGACCGAGCAGCAGCCCATGAAGATGGCTTCGGCTGAGGCGCTGTACGAGACCTCGCAGCCCGCCGACTTCTCCGTGCTGTCGATCGGCAGCCTGGACGGCAGCGAGGCCACCGACATCATCAGCATCCCCGGACTGCTGAGCTTCCTGGCCACCGGTGACTGGGACGCGGAGGTCAAGGGGATCAACAACCTGAACGAGGAGTACGCCCAGACCTACGCATCCTCGGGCATCACCAACTTCGCCCCCAACATCCCCGTGACGTACTGGACCTTCCGGCTGATGATCGGCTTCGGCATGCTGGCGGCGCTCTACGCCCTGTGGGCGCTGTGGGCCTACCGCGGCGATCGGCGTCCGCGCAGCAGGTGGGCGGCCCTGATCGGCATCACCCTGCCGCTGCTCCCCCTGTTCGCGGCCAGCTTCGGCTGGATCTTCACCGAGATGGGCCGCCAGCCGTGGATCGTGTTCGGCCTGATGGCCACCTCTGCCGGCGTCTCGCCGATCGTCGGGACCTTCCAGGTGTGGGTCTCGGTCATCGGCTTCACGCTGCTCTACGCGGTCCTCGCGGTGATCGAGATCGGCCTGATCATCCGCACGGTCAAGCAGGGTCCCCCCGAGGTGGTGGTCGACCCGTTCGTCGACCGCGAGCTCGAATCCGCCCTGACGATCTCCTACTGACGCCCGAGAGGAACTGACATGGAACTGACCACCGTCTGGTTCATCCTGATCGCGGTCCTCTGGATCGGCTACTTCGTGCTGGAGGGCTTCGACTTCGGCGTCGGAATGCTCCTGCCGGTGGTGGGCAAGGACGAGTCCGAGCGTCGCGCGATCGTGACGACCCTCGGGCCGCTGTGGGACGGCAACGAGGTGTGGGTGCTCGTGGCCGGTGGCGCGACGTTCGCGGCCTTCCCGGAGTGGTACGCGACCCTGTTCAGCGGCTTCTACCTGCCGCTGTTCCTGATCCTCGTGGCGCTGATCCTGCGCGGCGTGGCCTTCGAGTACCGCAGCAAGCGCTCCGACGGCTCATGGCGCGCGCGCTGGGATGCGGCCATCGTGTTCGGCTCGGCGCTTCCGGCGCTCCTGTGGGGCGTGGCCTTCGCCAACATCGTGCGCGGCGTGCCGCTCAAGGAGCTCAACGGCAACATCGAGTACGACGGCGGGTTCTTCAACCTGCTCAACCCCTTCGCCCTGCTCGGCGGGCTCACGTTCGTTGCGATCTTCATGACCCACGGCGCGGTGTTCCTGAGCCTCAAGACCTCGGGCACGATCCGTGACCGGGCCTACGAGGTGGGCAAGAAGACGGGACTCGTCGCAGCCGTCCTGGCCGTGGCCTTCCTCATCTGGGCCCAGCTGGCGTACTCGGACAAGGTCTGGACCTGGGTGCCGGTGCTCCTGGCGGCCGTGGCCTGGGTGGTCGCGCTGCTCATGCACGCCAAGCGCTCCGAGGGCTGGGCATTCACGCTCAGTGCCACGACCATCGGCCTGGCCGTGGTCGCCCTGTTCGGGATGCTGTTCCCCCACGTCATGCCGAACATCAACGGGGGCGAGCCGGCGCTGACCACGACGAACGCCTCGTCGACCGAGTACACCCTGACGATCATGACCTGGGTCGCGGTGGTGTTCGTGCCGATCGTCCTGGGCTACCAGTCGTGGACCTACTGGGTCTTCCGCAAGCGCATCTCCGCCGACGACATCGTCGATGCGGACAAGGGAGCCCTCGACGAGGTGCCTGCCTGACCTGACAACGACCGAGGCCCCGGCTCCCCCCTGTGGGGGACCGGGGCCTCGTCCGCAGCTGCGTCAGCCCGTGCTCTCACTCCAGCGGGACGCGCCAGCTCAGCACGGATCCCCCGTCGGGTGCGGGTGCGATCGTGCATGAGCCGCCGTAGCGGGCGGCCCGCTCGGCGAGGTTGAGCAGCCCGGAGCGCCGGCCCAGCTCCTCGGGGACGCCGACCCCGTCGTCTGTGACCTGCAGCAGCACCGCGTCGTTCTCGACGGCGACGAGCACCTCGACGCGGTCGGCCCGCGCGTGCTTGGCCACGTTCGCCAGCGCCTCGCGCAGGGCGCCGAGGAGGTCCCCGGCCAGGGAGTCGTCGACCATGGCGTCGACCGGACCGTTGAAGCGCGTGGACGGGGCGTGGCCGAGGACCACTGCCGCAGCCTGGGCCTCCTCCAGGATGCGCCCGCGGATCCCGCCGATCGCATGCCCGACCGGCTGGTGCAGCTCGAAGATCGTGGCCCGGATCTCCTTGACGGTGGTGTCCAGGGCGTCGACCGCGGACTGGAGCCGGTCAACGACGGGCTGCGGGGTGCCGGTGACGCGCGCCGCTCCCGACAGTGAGATCCCGGTGGCGAACAGCCGCTGGATCACCAGGTCGTGCAGGTCCCGGGCGATGCGGTCGCGCTCCTCGAGCAGGACGATCCGCTCCTTCTCCCGGCGGCCGCGGGCCAGCATGAGGGCCAGCGCGGCCTGACCGGCGCTGTTGGCTGCCAGCTCGCGCTGCTCGGGGGTCAGGACCACCCCGGGGCGCGGGACGAGGGCCAGGACGCCGAGCACGTCGTCGGGGGTCCGCAGCGGAAGCGCGAGCACCGGGATCTCGTCGGGCACCTGGCCGGCGCCCTCCTCGGAGGAGCCGACGAGTCGCTCGACGCCCTCGGCTGCCTCCCCGGTGGCGTAGCAGCGCGCGATCGGCCCGTCGGGCTCCACCGCGGCCCCACGCCAGCGGGCCAGGGCGGTGTCGTCGGTGGGCACGGCCGCAGCACCCACCCGCCAGCGGGAGGCGCGAGCCCCGGTCTCCAGGTCGCTGATCACGATCTCCACCCGGAGCACGCCCGCCGGCGAGGGCAGGGCCACGATCCCGGCGCGGGCGTGCACCAGGTCCGCCGCACGGGTCGTGCCGATCTGCAGCACCTCGCCGGCGTCGGCACCCTCGAGGACCGCCTCGTGCATCTGCGCCACAGCGGCCTGCCAGCGCTCGCGCATCACCGAGCGCTCGTAGAGCCGGGCGTTGTCGATGGCCACGCCTGCGGCAGCTGCCAGCGCCGTGACGATGCGCTCGTCGGCCGTGCTGAACCCCTCAGCCCCGCGCTTGTCGGTCAGGTAGAGGTTGCCGAACACCTGGCCGCGGACCTTCACGGGGACGCCCAGGAAGGACTTCATCACCGGATGTCCGGGTGGGAAGCCGACCGCGGACGGGTGCGTGGACATGTCGTCGAGGCGGATCGGCACGGGGTGGTTCACGACGAGCCCGAGGATCCCCCGCCCCCGCGGCAGCTCCCCGATGACCGCCTGGGCGGCCTGGTCGATCCCGACGTGGACGAACTCGGTGAGGTCGCCCTCGGGGCCGAGGACCCCAAGTGCCCCGTACGTCGCGTCGACGAGGTCCACGGCCGACTGCACGATCCGGCGCAGCGTGGCCCCGAGCTCCAGCCCGGCGGCGACCGCCACGACCGCGCTGAAGAGGCCGCGCTCGTGCGGGTCAGCCATCCGTGGGCTCCGTCGGGTGCATGGGCTGGCCCTCCTCGCGGGCCGCGGCCTCGGCGTACCAACCCTCGGCGGCCCGCAGCGTCGACGGCGTGCCCCGCTGCACGATCCGCCCCTGGCTCAGCACGAGGACCTCATCACAGTCCTCAGTGTGCGCCATCCGGTGGGTGATCAGGACGACGGAACGCCCCGCCGTGGAGGTCAGCGCCACCCCGGTGACCTGGTCGGCCATGTCCGGGTCGAGGTGCTCGCCGGGCTCGTCGAGCACGACGATGGGCCGGTCGGCCAGGAGCACGCGGGCCAGGGCGATCCGTTGGGCCTGGCCGCCGGAGACGGCCGACCCGTGCGATCCCACGCGGGTGGCCATCCCCGCCGGGAGGCTGTCGATCCAGCCGTCGAGCTGGGCCCCCTCCACGGCGGCGCGCATCTGCTCGGCCGTGGCCCCACGGTTGGCCAGCCTCAGGTTCTCCTCGATGGTGGTGTCGAAGAGGTGGGCCTTCTGGTCGACCGCGGCCATCGCCTCCCGGACGCCGTCCTCGCCGAGGTCGCGGACATCCTGCCCCGCGAGCCGGTAGCTGCCCGCGCGGTGGTCCAGCAGGCGCAGCAGGATCGCCGCCATCGTGGACTTCCCCGATCCGCTGGGACCCACGAGCGCGATGCGACGCCCGGGGGTCAGGTCGAGGTCGATCCCGCTGACGGCGTCGTCCTCGGCCCGGGGGTACCGACCGGCCACGCCGCGCAGTGCCAGCGTGGGATCGGCTGGGGCGCCCTGGGCCGCACCTGCGTGGACCGCGGCCAGGTCCGCAGCCGTGGATCGGGGCACTTCCGGCACGGGGTCCGGGGTGTCGATCACGTCGAAGATCCGCCGGGCGGCCCCCGAGACCCGCGCGGTGGCCAGCGCAGCGGCGGGCATGCCGGACAGGACGTCGGCGATGGCCAGGGGCAGCAGCACGAGGGTGGCCAGCCACACGCCGTCGACGGTCCCGTCGTCGACGGCGGTGACGCCCAGGGCGATGCACGCCACGACGGTCAGGCCGGTCGCAAGGGCGCTGAGCGCTCCGCCGAGCCCGGAGGCGTTCGCCGATCGCCGGTCGAGGGCAGTCAGCTCGGCGTCTGCCGCAGCGATCCCGGCGACCGCTGCGTCGACCGCGCCGTAGGCCAGGAGCTCGGGCGCCGCCGACAGGCCGGTGACGACCTGGGCCGTCAGCTGGCCCTCTGCCTCGGCACGTGCGTGCTCGGCCCGGGCGCCGAACCGAGCCGTCAACCACGGCGAGAGCACGCCGGAGACGACGACCATGGCGAGCAGGGCCGCGCCGGCAGAGGGCAGGATGGCCGCCCCGATGGCCACGGCGAGCCCTCCGGCGAGGAGCCCTGAGGAGACGGGGAGCACAACGCGCACGATGAGGTCCACGGAGGAGTCGACGTCC
This sequence comes from uncultured Actinomycetes bacterium, assembly GCA_963700395.1. Lineage (GTDB taxonomy): Bacteria > Actinomycetota > Actinomycetes > S36-B12 > CAIYMF01 > Prado023. The sequence continues at coordinate 157,304 of CAVOXI010000004.1, forward strand.
CCCACGAGCCGCGCCATGAGGTCGCCCTGGCGGTAGTCGCCCAGGCCGGCAGGGGAGAGCCGCTCCAGGCGCCCGTAGACGCCCACGCGGATCCGGGTGAGGCTGCGGAAGGCGGCATCGTGGCCGACGAGGCGCTCGGCGTAGCGGAAGACGCCGCGGAAGATGCCGAACGCCCGCACCGCGACGATCGCCACCTGCAGGTAGAGGATCGGCGGCTGCTGGGAGGCCCGCGAGATGAGCCAGGCGGAGACGGCCAGCAGGCCGACGCCGCACGTCAGGGAGAGCGTCGCCAGCAGGGCGGCGAGCGCGAGTCGGGGGCGGTCGGCATCAGCAAGCTGCCACAGCCGGCGCAGAGGTGCGGCCGTGCTCATGTCAGGGCCCCCGCCCCCGTTGGGGCCCCCGTCCCGGTCGCGGCTCCCGACCGCAACTGCGCCCCCGCCTCGGCCGGGGCCAGGACGATCACGTCGTCGGCGAGGTCAACCAGCGACTGCCTGTGCGTGACCACCACGACCGTCCGCCCGGTCGCGGCGAGATCCGCCACGGTGGCGCCGATCTCGGCCTCCCGGGTCCCGTCGAGCGCTGCAGTGGGCTCGTCGAACAGCAGGATCGCCGGGTCGGCGAGCAGCGCCCGGGCTACGCCGATCCGTCGGGCCTGCCCGACCGACACGCCGGCGCCGCCCTCGGTGATCGCCGTCGACAGGCCGTTCGGGAGCTCCTCGAGAGCCAGGCCGGCGGCGGCCAGGGCGCTGGCAACCTGAGCCTCCGCGAACCCCGTGCGCCCGAAGCGGACGTTGTCGGCCACTGAGCCGCCCAGCATCGCAGGGGCCTGCGGGACCCATCCGATCTGTGCCCGCCAGGCTCCGAGGTCGAGGTCGCCCAGGGCGCTGGCCCGGCCGGCGGAGTCCACGACCTCGACACGGCCATCGACGGTGGCCGTGGGCGGCCCGACCAGCCCGAGCAGCACAGAGAGGATCGTGGACTTGCCGCAGCCTGACGGGCCGACCATCGCGGTGACCCGCCCCGGGAGGATCTCGAACGAGGCGTCGGCGACCGCGACCCGATCGCCGAAGGCGACACCGAGGTCCCGCACCCGGATCGTGGTGGTCGCGGCGTCGACCTGCTGCGTTCCAGTCGGGCGGCAGGTCGGCCTCGAGGACCTCGAACATCCGCTCGGCAGCCCCGACGCCATCGGCGGCGGCGTGGAAGTGCTGGCCCACGAGGCGCAGGGGGAGGTAGACCTCCGGGGCCAGGATCAGCACGGCCAGGCCGGTCATGAGCTCCATGCTGCCCTCGACGAGCCGCAGCCCGATGGAGACGGCGATGATCGCCACGGACAGCGACGCCAGCACCTCGAGCACGAGGGAGGACAGGAACGAGATCCGAAGCACGTTCATCGTGCTGGCCCGGTACTGGTCGCCCACCGCCCTGATGGTCGCCACCTGGGCCTTGGCCCGGTTGAAGACCTTGAGTGTGGGCAGGCCCGCCACGACGTCCAGGAAGTGCCCGGACAGGACCCCGAGGGTCGCCCACTGCCGGTCCACCCGGGCCTCGGTGAACCGGCCGATCAGGACCATGAACACCGGGATGATCGGCACCGTCAGGGCGATGATCACCGCAGCCAGCGGGTCCTGGGTCAGGATGAAGCCGGTGGCGATGAGCGGTACGACGACCGCCAGGACGAGCTGCGGCAGGTACCGGGCGAAGTAGGTGTCGAGGGCTGTGGTCCCTCGCGTCACGAGGGTGGTCAGCTCACCGACCCCCCGCCCTCCCAGGAATGCGGGGCCCAGGCGCAGCGCGCGCTCGACCACCTGCATCCGCAGCTGCGACGTGGCGCTTGCTGCCGAGCGGTGCCCGACGACCTCGGACGCCCATGCCAGAACCGCACGGCCCAGGGTCACCAGCACCAGCCCCACCAGCGCGGTCCGGACCGCGGGAGCTCCCAGCCCCGCGCCGTCCTGGAACGCCGCTGTCACCGCCGACGCGATGAGGAAGGCCTGGGCGACGAGCAGCAGCGCCGAGGCGGTCCCGATGACCACGGAGGCGAGCAGGAACCCCCGGGTCGCGTGCGCATGCTTCAGCAGGCGAGGATCCAGGGGCTTCACGGGGCAATTCTCGCCCACCCGCGGGTTCGCGCCGACCGGCTACGTTCAGCGGGCACGAGGCGCAACCCGATCGGGGGTCCCGTCAGGGCCCCCGCACATGAAGCGCACCGATAGCGGCCGCCTCATTGGCGTCCGCGCGCCGACCGCACACGGATCGCGCGTAATGGGCGGCGCCCGTGACCGCATAGCGCTCACCTCATGTGCGGTCGGCGCCAGCGCGCTGGCTGGTCCGGCTGTAACCGCGCACTTCGTGTGCGTTCAGGCTCTGGAGGGGTCGTCGCGCGTCAGCGGACCGGCTCGCGATCATCGTGGGTGCCCCGCGCCTCGCCGTAGGACAGGACGCCCCTGCGCACCAGCAGCTTCTCGATCTCGACCGCGACGAGGACCACCAGGGGGACGACCAGGACGACCGCCAGCTGCACCGGGGTCAGCGCCGCGGTGCGGAAGACCTCCTGCAGCCACGGAACGTAGAGCAGGGCGAGCTGGAGGGCAACGGACAGGGCGATCGCGCCGAGCAGGGCCGGGTTGGTGAACAGGCCGATGCTGAACAGGGACCGCGTCTCCGAGCGGATGGCCATCGAGTGCACCAACTGGCAGAAGACGAGGACGGTGAACACCATCGACTGCCACTGCCGGGTGTCCTCGGACAGGGCCCACGCCTGGGTGCCGAGGGTCAGCGCTGCGATCAACCCACCGACCCAGAGGACATGGATGCCCAGCCCGCGGGCGAAGATGCTCTCGTCGGGTGGCCGAGGGCCGCGGGCCATGACGTCACGCTCGGCGGGCTCCTCGGCCAGGGCAAGGCCGGGCAGGCCGTCGGTGATGAGGTTCACCCAGAGGATGTGGATCGGCAGCAGCGGCACCGGCATGCCCAGGAACGGCGCCAGGAACACCACCCAGATCTCGCCGGTGTTGCCCGTCAGCGCGTACCGGATGAACTTGCGGATGTCGTCGTAGATCCGACGACCCTCACGCACGGCCGTGACGATGGTCGCGAACCGGTCGTCGAGCAGGACCATGTCCGCGGCCTCCCGGGCGACGTCCGTGCCGCCCTCGCCCATGGCGACCCCGATCTCGGCCTGCCGGAGGGCGGGCGCGTCGTTCACCCCGTCCCCGGTCATCGCCACGCTCTGGCCCTCGGCCTGCAGGGCGCGCACGATCCTGATCTTCTGCTCGGGATCCACCCGGGCGAAGACGCGGACGCGGCTGACGACCTCGGCGAGCCCCTCGTCGTCCAGCGCGCTCAGCTGCGACCCCGTCAGGACCTCCCCGTCACCGGCCTCGAGGATGCCGAGACGCCGGGCGATGGCGGTCGCGGTGGCCGGATGGTCCCCGGTGATCATCACCGGGGTGATCCCAGCCGCCCGGCACTCGGCCACGGCTGCTGGGGCTTCCGCGCGCGGCGGGTCGATCATCCCGACGACGCCGAGGAGGGTGAGGTGCTCCGCGATCTCCGGAGGGAAGGCCCACCCCGGCGTGTGCGGCGCGTCCAGGTCATCGACGCGCTGCGCTGCGGCGAGGACGCGCAGACCTCTCGCAGCCAGGGCGTCGCACTCCTCGAGCACGGCGGCGCGCTCGGATGCGCTGAGGGCGCACCGCGCGACGATTGCCTCCGGCGCGCCCTTCACCAGTGTCCGCATCCCCCGGGGTGGTTCGTCGTGGACGGTCACCATCAGCATGCGTCCGGAGTCGAACGGCACCTCGTCGATCCGGGGCCGCTCCGCGCGGCGCTCCTCGGGTCCGACCCCCCGGTCGCGCGCAGCCTCCAGGAGGGCGATCTCCGTGGGGTCGCCGGTGGCGGGCTTGTCGTCGACGCCGAGGGTCGCGTCGTTGCACAGGACCAGGACATCGAGGAGCGCGGCCAGGGCGTCCGCGTCGGTCGAACCCGGCGGGTGGAGGGCTCCAGTGCCCGCCCCACACGGTTCGCTCGGCCCGCTCATCCCGCCCAGCTGGTGTGCTGACGATTCCGACCCTTCACCGTTCGGATTCGACAGCACAGCGTTCCCGTCCGGTCCGCCCGGTCCGGTCCGCCCGGCCCCGAGGTCGAGGACCTCGACGCGCATCCGGTTCTCGGTCAGCGTCCCGGTCTTGTCCGAGCAGATCCAGGTGACCGAACCCAGCGTCTCGACCGCGGGCAGGCGTCGGACGAGCGCGTTGTGGTGGGCCATCCGGCGCGCGCCCAGGGCGAGGGTCACCGCGACGACGGCGGGCAGGGCCTCCGGGACGGCCGCCACGGCGAGGCTGATCGCGGTCAGGAACATCAGGCCCGGGTCCTCGCCGCGCAGGAGCCCGGTGAGGAAGACGATGGCGCAGATGGCGACCACGGCCAGCGCGATCCGGGCGCCGAAGCCAGACAGCCGTCGCTGCAATGGGGTGCGAACGACGTCGGCGGTCATCAGCAGCCCGGCGATCGCCCCGAGCTCCGTCTGGGTCCCGGTTCCGACGACGACGCCGCGCCCCCGACCCTGCGCGACGTACGTCCCCCGGAAGGCCATCGAGCGACGGTCGCCGACCGGCGCGTGCGGGTCAGTGACAGGCTCGACGCGCTTGCTCACGGGCAGGGACTCCCCGGTCAGGGCGGCCTCGGCGATTCGCAGGGAGGCGACGGAGAGCAGCCGGAGGTCCGCGGGGACGATCGCCCCGTCCTGGAGGACCGCGACGTCGCCCGGCACCAGCCCCGCGGCATCCACCTCCTGCTCCATCCCGTCGCGGACCACCACGGCAGTGGGGGCAGACATCGCGCGCAGGGCGGCCATCGCCTGCTCGGCTCGGCGTTCCTGGACGACGCCGATGACGGCGTTGAGCAGCACGATGACCGTGATGACGATCGTGTCGGCCGGTTCACCGACGACGCCGGAGATGACCGCGGCGAACACCAGCAGCGCGATCATGGGGTCGGCGAGCTGGTCGAGGATCATCCGCCAGACGCTGCGGCCCGGCGCGATGGGCAGGACGTTGGCGCCGTACTCGAGGATCCGCCGCTCAGCCTCGGGCGTGCTGAGTCCGACGGAGGCATCGGATGCCAGTGCCGCAACGACATCGGCGGCCTCCCGTGTGTGCCAGGGCGGAGGCTGGTTGGCGTCCTGCTCGCCCTCGGTGCCCTCCTCGCCGGCGACGCGGCCAGGCCTCAACGAGGAGCCCCCGGGTTGGGGCGGGCTCGCCGCTGCTGGCGGCTTCCCGATGATCCTCCGCCGCTCGTGGGCGGGGTCGGCGCCAGCTCCGTCTCGATGATGGCCAGGCTCGCCGCAGTGGCGGCGGTGACGGCTGATCGGACGGGACCGGAGATGGAGGTGCCATGCCCGAAGCCGATCGCCTCAACCCCCACCACCGCCACCCGCTGCGGGAGACGGTCCAGCACCCGGGCAAGCTCGATCGCCCCGGCCAGGCCGAAGCCGTGCGTGCCCGCCGGTCCCGGATCCAGGCGGGCCCCGAGGGTGCCCAGGTCCTGGCCGTCGGCGCCCACCTCAAGGACCGTCACGGTCCCCGGAGCCGCCCCCGAGCGGACCGCGTCGATCACGACCAGGGCGTTCCAGCCGCCCGCCGTCCCGGTGGGCTCAAGGAGGTCGACCAGTGCCGTCGGGTCCTCATGCTCCACGACACGCACACCGACCAGCCCGCGCTGGGCAACCTCCCGCGCGGCCGCCTCCGCCACGAGCGGGCCGATCCCGTCGTCGCCGCGGTCCGGCGATCCGAGGCCGACCACGAGCACCCGACCCCCGGGTCGCTCGCCGCCGGCTGCGCCCATCAGATGTGCTCGACCGTCAGGTCCAGGAAATGGGTGGCACAGGAGATGCACGGGTCGTAGGTCCGGATGGCCACCTCGCACTGGCGGGTCAGCTCGTCGTGCGACAGGTGCAGGTTGGCCTGCACGAAGGCCCGCAGGTCGGCCTCGATCGCGGGCTGGTTCTGCGATGTGGGCGGGACGATCTGCGCCTCGAGGATCGTGCCCGCCTCGTCGAACCGGTAGCGGTGGTAGAGCAGCCCACGTGGGGCCTCCGTGGCCCCGTGGCCCTCGCCTGCCCGAGCCGGCACCTCGACCGACGCGACAGGGGCGCCGTGCCACCCGTCGATGATCGCGATCGCCTCGTCGAGGGCATGGATCAACTCGACGGTCCGCACGATGATCGACTTGAACGGGTTGCGACAGGTGGCGTCCAGGCCGCCGACCCCGGCAGCCTCGCGTGCCAGCGGCGACAGCGCAGCGGAGTTCAGCGAGTACCGAGCGAGCGGTCCCACGACATAGGGCTGGCCGTCGAAGGCCGCGTGCAGCGCGTTGGAGTGGGCGACGTGCTGCTCGACGACATGCGCGCCGAACTCCGAGACCGGGGCGCGCAGGCCGGCGGAGGTCACCAGGTTCCCGGACTCCAGCGGGTAGCCGTTCGTGGAGTCCAGCGACAGGTACAGGTAGGGCTGCTCGAACTCCGGGAACTCGAACCCGGACACGAGCGGCACCGCGGCGATGGCCTCCTCGCGGGCGGCCACGAGTGCCGGGCGGATGGCGAGCAGCTCGTCGCGCCGGGGCAGTCGGTGGAACCCGCCCACCCGCACGTTCACCGGGTGCACCGACCGGCCGCCGACGACCGTCATGAGCTCGTTGCCCGCACGCTTCATCCGCAGGGCGGACTCGACCAGGCCCCGGTGGTCGCGGGCCATCTCGATCGCGCCGTCGTAGCCGAGCAGGTCCGGGGCGTGCAGGAAGAAGATGTGCAGCGCGTGGCTCTCGATCCACTCGCCGCAGTAGAGCAGGCGTCGCAGCGTCCGGATCTCGTCCGGGACGACCACCCCGCAGGCGTCCTCGATCGCCAGGCACGCGCTGAACTGGTAGGCCACTGGGCAGATCCCGCAGATGCGGGCGGTGATGTCCGGCGGCTCCGTGTACGCGCGCCCGCGCAGGAACCCCTCGAAGAACCGTGGCGGCTCGAAGATGCGCAGGTGCACGTCGAGGACCTCGCCGTCCTGGATGTGGACGTGCATGCCGCCCTCACCCTCGACGCGTGCCAGGGTGTCGACGCTGAGCACGTGACTGCCGGAGGTGAGCTTGTGGGTCATGGAGACACCTCCGGGTGGGGCCCGCCAGGGGATTGTGCTGACGATTCGGACCGTGCAACGGTCGGAATCGACAGCACAGCGGGCGGATCGGCCCCGGCGCTGGCCAGGCTCTGCACCCGGAAGGGCTCGGACCCGGCGTTGAACGTCCGGAAGTACCGCATGACGTCCACCTCCGGCATCCCGTGCGCGCGCAGGCGCTCGGCAAGGGACGCGGTGTTGGGGGTGTCGTGCGGGCCGAAGCAGCCGTAGCAGCCGCGGTGGTAGGACGGGCAGAGCGCGCCGCACCCGGCCTGGGTGACCGGCCCGAGGCACGGCATCCCGTCGGCCACGGCCACGCACACGGTCCCTGAACGCTTGCACTCGACGCAGACGCTGTAGGAGGGCACCCGCGGGCGGCGGCCCTGCAGCAGCGCACCCAGCACCTCGAGCAGCTGGCCCTTGTCGATCGGGCAGCCGCGGAGCTGGAAGTCCACGGTCACGTGCGCGGAGATGGGGGTCGAGCGGTCCAGCGTGGCCAGGTAGGCCGGATGGGCATAGACCACGGAGAGGTACTCCCCGACGTCGGCGAAGTTGCGCAGGGCCTGGATGCCGCCGCTGGTCGCGCAGGCTCCGATCGTGACCAGCGTGCGCGAGGCGGCCCGCACCTGCTGGATCCGCTCCGCGTCCCCCGGGGTGGTGATCGAGCCCTCGACCAGGCTGATGTCGTAGGGGCCGGCGACGACCGCGCGCGTGGCCTCCGGGAAGTAGGCGACCTGCACCCGCTCGGCCACCGCGAGCAGCTCGTCCTCGCAGTTGAGCAGGGTGAGCTGGCAGCCGTCGCACGAGGCGAACTTCCAGACCGCGAGCGTCGGCCGCGCGGGGGCCGCGTCGGGTGCGTTGTCCGGCGTGCTGGGTTCGGGGCCGAGGGCCGCCCGCTGGGAGTCGGTCTCGGGCGTGCGCACGGCGGTCGGCGACTCGGTCATCACATCTCCCGGATGTCCATGAGGGGAGCCAGGCGGGCATAGTCGAGGACCGGGCCGTCCACGCACAGGAAGAGCTCGCGCAGCTGGCAGTGCCCGCACAGGCCCACGCCGCACTTCATGTTGCGCTCCATCGACAGCCGGATCCGCTCCGGCCGGACGCCCCGCGCGACCAGGGCCGTGGCGGCGTAGCGCATCATCACCTCGGGCCCGCAGACCAGCGCGAGGGTGTGCAGCGGGTCGAAGCCCGCGCGGGCCACGAGGTTCGTGACCAGTCCGACCCGGCCGGTCCACGTCGGCGGTCCGTAGTCGACCGTGATCTCCACGACCACGTCGTGCTCCTCGGCCCACTCGACCATGTCCTCGGCGAACAGGATGTCCTCCGGTGAGCGCGCGCCGTAGAGCAGCACGACGCGGCCGTAGTCGGCGCGCCGCGACACCACCTCGAGGATCGCCGGGCGCAGGGGAGCCAGGCCGATCCCGCCGGTCACGACCACGATGTCCTGGCCGGTGCCCTCGGCCACGTCCCACCCGGTGCCGAACGGCCCACGGACCCCGATGGTCGTCCCGGGGGTCGCCGTGACCAGCGCGTGCGTGACGGCGCCGACGTCGCGGATGGTGTGCATCAGCGGACCGGGACGGGTCGGGTCGCCGCAGATCGAGATCGGGACCTCGCCGACGCCGAACGCGTGCAGCATGGTGAACTGCCCCGCCCGGTGCGCCAGCGGGACGCCGTCCAGCGGTTCGAGGGCCAGCGTCACGGTGTCACGGGTGTCCAGGTGCGTCCCGATGACCCGGAACGGCCGGGGCAGCATGGGATCGTCGGGCAGCTCGTGGCCCGCCGGCGCAGTGGGGACATCCACGCTCACGAGGGGCTCCCGTAGAGGTCGAGCAGGCGCATCCGGGCGTCCTGCAGGCGCTCGTACATGACGTGCGCCACGCGCTGCATGAGGGCGTAGCCCAGCACCGGGTCCTGGTCGCACTTGCCGCGCAGGCAGGCTCCGTCGAGGGCCACCGCGCTGACCGGTGATGCCGCACGGGCGTCGAACATCCACCTGTGCGGCGGGACGAGCCAGGACCAGCCGACGACCTCGCCGTCGCCGAGGGTCGCCACGACGATGCTCCCGCGGCGGGGGTCGTGGATGTCCAGGGCGACCCGGCCGTGCCGGATGACGTAGAACGTGTCCGCCGGCTCGCCGGTCCGGAACAGGACCTCGCCGGCACCGAAGTGCACGTTCTGCGCGCAGCCGACGACGAGGTCCATCGCGGCGGGGTCGAGCCCGGCGAAGAACGGGTGCTCGGGGAGGTACTCGGCGAGGGTGCGCATGCGGTCCTCCTAGCGGCCAGTGCTCGGGGCCGGGGGTGTCGGGGTCGGGGTGATCTGGGTGGTGGCGCGCCCGTCGGCGGGTCTGCGCCCCACCGGCGTCGGCGGGCCGGACAGCGCGGAGCTCGCGGGGGTGGACTCCCGGTGCGACGCGTCCTCGCGCAGCGCCGACACCTCAGCGGTCAGGTCGATGCCGGCCGGGCACCACGTGATGCACCGCCCGCAGCCGACGCAGCCCGATGTGCCGAACTGGTCGGTCCATGCGGCCAGCTTGTGGGTGAGCCACTGCCGGTAGCGGGCACTCGTCGAGGTGCGCACCGCGCCGCCGTGCAGCCGCGAGTACTCCATCGAGAAGCAGGAGTCCCAGACCCGGTGCCGCTCGTCGACGTCCCCGGACAGGTCGCTGACGTCCTCGACCGACGTGCAGAAGCAGGTGGGGCAGACCATCGTGCAGTTCGTGCAGGCCAGGCAGCGCTCGGCGACGTCGTTCCAGCGCGGGCTCTCTGCGCTGGCATAGAGCAGGTCGCGCAGGTCGTCGGTCTGCATCGTGCGGCCCATCCGGGCGACGGCACCGGCGACGACATCCTCCACGGCCACCACGTCCTGCGGGGCCGCTGGTGTCGTCGGGAGCTCGGCCAGGACCTCCGCGCCGGCGATGGAACCGGTCTCGACGACGAAGCGGTGCGGGTCGAGCAGCTCGGTCAGCGTCAGGTCGGCCCCGTCGCCGGGCTTCGGGCCGGTCCCCATCGAGGCGCAGAAGCAGGTGCCGCCCGGCGTCGCGCAGGTGACCGCGACCAGGAAGCTGTGCTCGCGACGGGACGCATAGTGCGCATCGACGGCTCCCCGGCCCAGCAGCACGGTGTCGTGGATGCCGATCGCGGCGAGGTCACAGCCGCGGATCCCGAGCAGGGCGACGGGCGCCGGCTCGGGCTCCCTCGGCGAGACCTCGAAACCCTCGCCCACCCGGGTCCCCTGCCACAGTCGCTCGTCGGCGGGGAAGAGCACGGGCTTGGCCGACTGTGCCGTGGCCGCGAACCCGAAGAGGGCCTCGTCCGCACGTGCTCGGGTCCGGTAGTGCCCTGCCGCCTGGTCGTCGCCCATCCCACGGGGCAGGTCGTCGATCGAGGTGATGTCGGCCAGCACCAGCGCCCCGTCCCGGGGCGTGGGGCCAATGACTCGGTAACCACGGCCGCGCAGGGCGTCGATGAGCGCCTGGAGGCCGTCGAGATCCAGGATGGCGGCATTTGCCATGGGCACCTCCGGCGGTGGCCCCGCCAGCCTATGGCCGGCGAAGATCCGACAGATAGGGCCTTTCGGCACTGTCGGCGCAGGGCGATCGGCGGCCATCCCAGGGTTGGCAGTGCCACCGCTCGCGGCGTCTGCCACCATGGCTCCATGGCTGACGCACCCCCTCCCGATGCAGGTTGGACCCGGATCCTCTTCAAGAGCAAGTTCGGCGCCGGACGTGACTTCGACGTCACCGACGAGGCGGGCGCCCGTGTCCTCTTCGTCGATGGCAAGATCGGCGCGACCCCCAAGGCCGAGATCCGCGACGCCCAGGACACGGTCGCCTACACCGTCAAGGGCCAGTTCCTCGGCATCCCCAAGCGCATGGTCATCTCCGCCGCCGACGGATCCCAGGTCGCCGAGCTCAAGGCCAAGGCCTTCTCGGCGATCAAGGACAAGATGACCATGACGATGGCCGACGGCAGCACGTGGCAGATCCAGGGGACGCTGATGGAGAAGAACTACTCCATCGCCTCCGATGGCCAGCCCATCGTGAGGATCACCCAGAAGTGGCTGACCGTGCGCGACAAGTACACGGTGGACTACGTCAGCTCACTGGACCCGGGCCTGGTCATGGCCGTGGTCTGGGCGATCGACCGCTGGGTCGAGCGCGACTGACGCGGCTCAGCTCGGGGGCCGACCTTCGGGACCGGATGCCGCCTCGGCACGGACGACGGGCTCAGTCAGCTCGTCGGACTCGGCGTCGGTGAACAGCCGGGACCGGATGTGGAAGCGCACGCCCTCGGGGGCCTCCAGGGAGAACCCGCCGCCCCTGCCCGCCACGACATCGACGGTGAGGTGCGTGTGGGACCAGTACTCGAACTGCGGCACCCACATGTAGAACGGCGAGGCTGACGAGTCAGGGAGCAGCCCCAGCAGCACGTCGGAGTCGCCGACCATGAACTCCCCACGCGGGTAGCACATGGGCGAGCTGCCGTCGCAGCACCCACCCGACTGGTGGAACAGGACCGGTCCGTGGATGGACACCAGCTGGTCGATGAGGGCCACGGCCTGCGCCGTCGCCGTCACACGGGCGACCGGCCCGGTGGCGTCGAGCATCGTGCCTCCTCTCGGTGGACGACCGGTGGCATCGGTCCAGGACCGAGCCACCGGTCGTCACGCGGGTCGATCAGAAGAACCCGTCGGCCTCGGGCTTGTAGCTGACCAGCATGTTCTTGGTCTGCTGGTAGTGGTCGAGCATCATCTTGTGGTTCTCGCGGCCGATCCCTGAGCCCTTGTAGCCGCCGAAGGCCGCGTGCGCCGGATATGCGTGGTAGTTGTTCACCCACACGCGGCCCGCCTCGATCCCGCGGACCATCCGGTAGGTCTCCTGCTGGTTGCGCGTCCACAGGCCCGATCCGAGGCCGTAGAGCGTGTCGTTGGCGATCTCCAGTGCGTGCTCCGCGTCGCGGAACGAGGTCACCGAGACGACGGGCCCGAAGATCTCCTCCTGGAAGACGCGCATCCCGTTGTGGCCCTCGAAGACCGTGGGCTGGATGTAGTAGCCGCCCTCGAGGCCCGGCACCGTGCAGACGTCACCGCCCGTGAGCACGGTGGCGCCCTCCTCCCGGCCGATCTGCAGGTAGCTGAGGATCTTCTCCTGCTGCTCGCTGCTCGCCTGGGCGCCCATCTGGGTCTCGGTGTCCAGGGGGTTGCCCTGCCTGATCGTCTTCACGCGGGCCACGGCACGGGCCATGAACTCGTCATAGATCGACTCGTGCACCAGCGCCCGCGACGGGCACGTGCAGACCTCACCCTGGTTGAAGGCGAACATCGTGAAGCCCTCGAGCGCCTTGTCGAGGAAGGCGTCGTCGGCGTCCATCACGCTGGGCATGAAGATGTTGGGGCTCTTGCCGCCGAGCTCGAGGGTGACCGGGATCAGGTTCTGCGACGCGTACTGCATGATCAGCCGGCCGGTCGTGGTCTCGCCGGTGAAGGCGATCTTGGCGATCCGCGGGCTGGAGGCCAGCGGCTTGCCGGCCTCCACCCCGAAGCCGTTGACGATGTTGAGGACGCCATCAGGCAGGAGGTCACCCACGAGCTCTGCGAAGAGCAGGATCGTCACGGGCGTCTGCTCGGCCGGCTTCAGCACGACGCAGTTGCCGGCAGCCAGAGCCGGGGCCAGCTTCCACGCCGCCATCAGGATGGGGAAGTTCCACGGGATGATCTGCCCGACCACGCCGAGGGGCTCGTGGAAGTGGTAGGCAACCATGTGCTCGTTGATCTCCCCGAGGGTCCCCTCCTGCACCCTGATCGCACCGGCGAAGTAGCGGAAGTGGTCGATCGCCAGGGGGATGTCCGCGTTGAGCGTCTCGCGGACCGCCTTGCCGTTGCTCCAGGTCTCGGCGACGGCCAGCATCTCGAGGTTGGCCTCCATCCGATCGGCGATGGCGTTGAGGATGTTGGCCCGCTCAGTCACCGACGTGCGGCCCCACGTGTCCTTCACAGCGTGTGCTGCGTCGAGGGCCAGGTCGATGTCCGCGGCAGTGGAGCGCGGGATCCGGGTGTAGGCCTGACCGGTCACCGGCGACACCTCGTCGAAGTAGCGGCCCTCGACCGGGGGGATCCACTTCCCGCCGATGAAGTTCTCGTACTGCGCGGCGAAGTCCACCACGGCGCCGGGCGTGTTCGGTGGTGCGTAGGCAACCATCTGGTCCTCCTGCGGAAGTCGTGTGACCGGTGTCACAACGGGTGCCCGGAACGTAGCCGCGGCGTGGTTGCAGGAAGGTTGCACGCCCATTCACCCGTCCCGCGAGTGGGTGACCGGGATGGTCCTGGTGGTCTCAGCCGTCGCGGAGGGCGACCGCTCGCCCCGCCTCGAGCAGCGCCCGGTCGGGCGAGCCGGGTTCCAGGAGCCCCAACGCGTGGTCCACCACGGCGAGGTCGTCGGGACGGCGTCGCGCCAGGATGGTCGCAGCCCGGGCATCTCGTCGGTTGAGCACCAGGCTGCGAACGCCGACCTCGACGCGCAGCGCCAGGTCGCGGGCGACCGGGGACTCGGAGGCGGGCAGCACGTCGCCGGTGAGCAGTTCGGCCGCCCCGACCGCATCACCGGCCGCCACACGCGTGAGCACGTCGAGCGCATCGACGGCAAGCGTGGTGCTCAGGCGGTACGGCCGGGACTCGATCGCTCCCGGCATCACCCGTCGCAGCCGGGAGACCTCCACCTTGACCGTCGTGGGGCTCACCGCAACATCCCCGTAGACGTGCGCCGTGACCTGGTCGACGGTCAGCCCGCCCGGGTGCATCGCCAGCGCCAGGAGCAGCTCTGCCTGGCGCTGGGTGAGCATCACCGGGGTGCCGTCCTGCCACAGCCGGGGCCGTCCCAGGACCTCAAGGCGCAGCAGGCCCGAGGGCTGCGTCACGCCCTGGGCCAGCGGGTGACGCCGCGTGGCGCCCATCACGTGCGACATCGTCCGGGCGAAGGCGGAGACAGTGGCCAGGGCCATCGGGTGCGCTCGGTCCCAGGTCGTGGACAGGTCCAGGACGCCCAGGACCTGACCGTCGCGGGGATCGACGATCGGCGCGGCGTAACAGGACCAACCGTGCACGAAGGAGCTGAAGTGCTCCGCGGAGAAGACGGTCGCGGGCCGTCCTGTGCGCAGGGCCAGGTCCAGTGCATTGGTGCCGACGCTGGCCTCATCCCAGCGGCCGCCCGGGACGAAGTTGACCGCTGCTGCGCGGTCGCGCATGTGCCGGCCACCGGAGGACCACAGGATCCGTCCGGCCTCGTCGGTCACGGCGGCCACGAGATCGAAGTCCATGGCAGTGCGTTCGAGGTCGTCGGCGACGGGGGCCAGCGCGCCGCGAAGGGGCGAGCGCAACCACGCCCGGTCCACCTGCTCGGCAGGATCCACAGGTGCCGAGTCAGCCCCCTGCTGGACATGGCTGTGGCTGCGATCCCAGGACTCGGCGACATCCGCGCGCACTCCGTCAAGGGCGCCACGGTCCTGGAAGCGCTCCCAGGCATCCGTCAGGCTGCGGCGGTGAGCGCGGACGCTCGCTGCAGCCACGGGTACCTCCATGGGTTCGACGAGCGGTGTGCCCAATGTCACACACGCCGGCCGCGCGCACAAGGCGGGCCTCGTCGTCCCTGGGCTGCTCAGCTCGTGACGTCCTTGTTGGCGAAACGCGCCCAGGCAAGGGCGAGGAACACCACGATGTAGCCGAGGTCCACGAGCAGGCCGGTGCGCATCACGTCGGCGAACACCGGATCGCGGAACAGGTCGACGAACGCCGCCCAGCGGTGCACCAGCAGCCACGGCGCGAGCCAGTCCAGCTGCGGGATCCCGTCCATGATCCACATCGCGCTCGAGATGATCGTCGTGGTCACCATCGCCGCGATCGGCTGCTCGGTGAGGGTGGACACGAACAGGCCGATCGCCGCCAGGCCGGCCAGGCCCGCGGTGACGTAGAGCGCCGCGATGGCCACGCGGCCGAGCGCCTCGACCAGCGAGATCTGGTTGCCCGACAGCAGCGTCGTGGGGCCCAGCCCCAGCAGGGCGCCACCGACGATGATGCCCGTCCCGGTGACCACGATGACCCCCATCAGCGCACCGACCACCAGGGAGACGTACTTCACCGCGAGCAGCCGGGTCCGTCCCACGGGCACGGTCAGCAGGTAGCGCAGCGTGCCGATGTTGGCCTCGCCGGCGACCGTGTCGCCCGACAGCACCGCGACCGCCAGCGGCAGGAACAGGGCCATCTCGACGGTCAGCGCCGTCAGGGCCACGAACACGCCGTTCGATGTGGCCGCGGAGATCAGGTCCGGGCCGTCGCCCTCGGAGGAGGGATCGGACGCCCTCAGTGCGACGGCCAGCAGCACGGGAACCGCGGCAAGCACCAGCATCCCCGCCTTGTTCCGACGCCGTCCGAGGATCAGGCGCAGCTCGGAGCGCAGCAAGCGCCACGAGGCGCCGAGCGTCCCCTGGGATCGCCTGGGCGCTGGGTCGGTGGCACCCGACGGGCCCTCGGCGCCCGGCGAGCCATCGGCGCCCGACCCTCCGGGCGCACCCCCTGCGTCGCGCACCGAGCCGCCGACTCCCGTGGTCTCAGCCGCTGACATCGAAGCCCTCCCCGGTCAGGGACACGAACAGGTCCTCCAGGCTCGGTGCTGCCGACCGCGAAGCCGCGGACGCCCACACCGGCGGCCACCAGGGCGGCGACGACCTGCTCCGGGGGAACGTCGCCCGGAGGCGCGGACGCGCCGGTCCCGGTCGTCACGACTCCCACGAGGCCCAGCGCGCGCAGGGTCTCGGCCGCGAGCTCGGGTTGGGCGGTGGTCACCTCGACGACTGCGGCGGCACCTGCGGAGCGGACCTCGCCGACTGTGCCCTGTGCGACCAGCCGGCCCTCGCGCATCACGCCGACGTGCGAGCACATCTGCTCGACCTCCGAGAGCAGGTGGCTGGACACCAGCACGGTCGCCCCGTCCCCGGCCAGGGAGGCGACGAGGTGGCGCACCTCGCGGGTGCCCTGCGGGTCGAGCCCGTTGGTCGGCTCGTCGAGGACGAGCAGGTCTCGGGGGGCCAGCAGGGCGGCGGCGATCGCCAGCCGCTGGCGCATCCCGAGGGAGTAGGCGCGGTAGCGCTTGGTGGCGGCGGCCAGCAGGCCGACGCGGTCCAGGGCGGCGTCGATCCGGCGGGGGGCCGTGCGCGGTTCGGCGTAGCGGTCGGCCGAGTCCAGCCGGGCAAGGTTCTCCCGCCCGGACAGGTAGGGGTGGAAGGCAGGGCCCTCCACCAGGGACCCCACCCGGGGCAGGACGGCCTCGGCACCGCCGGGCATCGGGGCGCCGAGCAGGGCGATGTGCCCGCCCGTGGGCCGGACGAGGCCGAGCAGCATCCGGATCGTGGTGGTCTTGCCCGACCCGTTCGGGCCGAGGAAGCCGTACACGGCGCCGGTGGGCACGTCGAGGTCGATGGCGTCGACGACGGTCTGGGAGCCGAATCGCTTCGTCAGGCCCACAGTGGCGATCGCTGCCGAGCCGTTCGGCAGCGGTCGGCCCGCTCCTGGACCCAGTCTGCGCGGGCTCGGTCCGGGCTGGCCCAGGCTCTCCCGGCTCCATGTCCGAAGGCTCGGACCTCCGGTGCACAGGAGGCCCTGGCACGGATGCGGCTGACGGCGTTCCGGGCAGGCGCTCTGCCGTCACTGGGCGGCCAGGGCGGCGCCGAGGGCCTCCGGACTGACTGCGCCGACCGCGATCCGGCCGTCGTCGGTGAGGATCGCCGAGAACAGCGTGCCGCGCAGGACCCGACCGGTCCCCCACGCGCCGGACTCCGCGGGCAGCGCCTCGATCAGGGCCAGCGCCGTCCCCGCACCGTCGCCCCGACCCATCCGGCCGTCGGATTCCGCCTGCGTCCCCTGCTCGGCCAGGTTCGCCAGCGCGTCGGCCGGGAGGTCCGTGATCACCACGGTGCTCCACCCCTCGCCCACGACCGTGGGCTGCGTGCCTGCCGGGGCATCCGCCTTCGCGTCGGGCGACCCGCCCATCGCGCCGGGGTCCGGATGCTCGGTCACGGTTGCCCCTGGGGGCGGGCTGAACTCGAACAACGACGCGTCCGGGGTGGAGAAGTCCACAGAGCTGAACCCGACCTCGACGGCCGGGTCCTGGGCTGACGTGGAGTACACGCGCACCCGCAGGGGCACGTTGGTCTCGGCGTCCATCGACAGCGTGACGCGTGCGACCAGCGTCTGGTCGTCGCGCGGGGTCAGGACCAGCTCGTAGGCGTCACGGCCGGCGACCGTTCCCACGCCGGACGTGGTGACCTCGGTGCTCGGATCGATCGCCTCGAGGGCCATCGCGGCGGCCTCCTGCGGCGTGCTGGGCAGCTCGACGCCCGGGGGGAGCTCGGAGCCAGGGGCGGCGCCGCCGTCCTTGGAGGCGTCGTGCGCGGGAAGGGCGTAGTGATCGGCAGTCGCGTCGGCGCTGGACCACACCCACGCCTCCTGGCCGTTGCGGACGACGGTGGTCTCGGCAGAGCGCTCGATCAGCGCGAGTCGCTGGCGCTGGGGGCCATCGGTCCAGACGCGCAGGGTGTTGTCGCCGCTGGCCAGTGCCAGCGGTCCGGAGGAGGGCGCCATGCCCATGGGAAGGCCCGGCAGGCCGAGCTCCGCGCTCGTGGCGACGGTCCCGGACACCGCAGTCGTGGTCGGCTGCGCGAGGGCGACCAGCAGCTCCTCGGCTGTGCGCGGCTCGAGACCGGAGTCCGCGTTCGCCGCGAGCGGCGCCAGGGCGGCGCCCCCCACGAAGAGGACCGCTGCGCCAGCGGGCACCGCCCAACGCAGCCCGGGCCGCCGATCGAAGATGCTCATTCACCCATTCTGCGCCCGATCCCGCCCACCGTCACGTCCGTCGGGGCTGCCCGCCGCGCGCGGGCCCCCAGGGCAGCAATTCGGGTGCGTCCTGCCTCAAGAGCGGCAAGAGCCACCCAAGTTCGCGGGCGGCCGGGCGCCAGCGGCCAGTGGGTCTGCTACCCGCCGAGCTCGTGGGCGAGGTCGGCGAGCTCCGCGCCGCCGGCCATGGCCCCGACCAGCTCGTCGAGCTCCACCTCGTCCTTGAGCCACCTGTTGGTCATCTTCCCGCGCTTGAGCAGCACGAACTCGTCGCCGACCATGTAGGCGTGGTGCGGGTTGTGCGTGATCAGCACGACGCCGATCCCCCGGTCGCGGGCGTCGCGCACGAACTTCAGCACCTTGCCCGACTGCTTGACGCCCAGGGCTGACGTGGGCTCGTCGAGGATGACGACCTCGGCGCCGAAGTAGACCGCACGGGCGATCGCCACGGCCTGCCGCTCGCCGCCGGACAGGGTGCCGATCGGCTGGTCGGGGTCGCGCAGGTCGATGCCGAACATGGTGAGCTCCGCCCGGGCTATCTCCCGGCCCTTCTTGATGTCCATGCGCCGCAGCGGTCCCCATCCCTTCTGCGGCTCGCGGCCGAGGACGAAGTTGCGCCACACGCTCATCAACGGGATCGTCGCGAGGTCCTGGAACACCGTGGCGATCCCGGCATCCCCGGCGTCCTTCGGGGACCCGAACACGGTCGGCTTCCCGGCGACGTACATGGTCCCCGAGTCGTTCTGGTGGACCCCGGAAAGGATCTTGATCAGGGTGGACTTGCCGGCGCCGTTGTCGCCCAGGACGCACGTGACCCGGCCATGGGTGACGTCCATCGACACCCCGTCCAGGGCGACCACGCTGCCGAACGTCTTGCCGACGTCCTCCAGGCGCAGGTACATGTCCGCGCCGGCCGCGCCAGCCGCGCCCCCGGCCCCGGCCGCCTCCCCCGCGGGAGACACGTCGTCGCTCATTTGGCGCTCCCTCCGGCCCGGTCACGGACCCACATGTTGAGCATCACGGCCGCGAAGAGGATGAGGCCGAAGAACGTGAAGCGCCAGGTCGAGTCCCATCCGGCGTACTGGATCCCCAGCGTGGTCATGCCCAGGATCAGGGCGCCCGAGGCTGGCGCCGATCACCGAGCCGGCGCCGCCGGTCATGAGGGTCCCGCCCACGACCGCCGCAATGATGTAGTAGAACTCGTAGCCGGTGCCCTGCCCGGCGCTGACCGACGTGAGCTCGACGGCGTTGATGGTGCCGACCAGGGCCGCGGCCAGCGACACGGTGACGAACATGCTCACCTTGGTGCGGCGCACCGGGACCCCCACGTTGCGGGCGGCGTTCTTGTCCCCGCCGACGGCGTAGATCCAGTTGCCCTGCCGGGTGCGCTGCAGCACCCAGGTGCCCAGGACGATCGACCAGGAGCCACCAGCCCACGGAGACGGTGAACGGCCAGCTCAGGTCCAGCCGCGAGCCGAAGACCCACTGGGCGGCGGTGTAGCCGGAGGCCTCGTCGATCCCGCCGACGCGGACCTGGCCGGTGATCGCCTGGGTCACGCCCGAGTTGGCGCCGAGCAGCACGAACATCGTGGCCAGGGTGACGATGAAGCTCGGCAGCTTGGTCCAGGTGACGAGCAGGCCGTTGATCAGCCCGATGCACACCGCGAACACGATGACGATGGCCAGGGCCGGCCAGAAGCCCATGCCGACCTCGGAGATCAGCAGTCCCAGCAGCAGGCCGGTCGAGCCGGTCATCACGCCGCTGGACAGGTCGACCTCGCCGCTGATCATCAGCAGGCAGACCGCGCACGCCATGATCCCGTAGGAGGCCGACACCGACATCCACGAGGTGACGCCGGCCGGTGAGTTGAACGTCCCGGTCGAGTCGGCGGCCGAGAAGAACACGAAGACGACGATGGCGGCGATGAAGCGCCCCGACCGAGGGCCGGACGAGGAGGCGCCGCCACAGTGGCGTGTGCCGGATCCGCTCGTCGGCCTTGGCGGTGGGCGCCGGAGCGGGTGCGGTGGTGGCCATCGACTACCTCGTTCCCTGGTCGGCCAGTGCGGCGATCGATCCCGCGTTCTCCTGGGTCACGAAGCTCGGGCCGGTCGCCACGATGGTGTTGGCACCGACCTCGTTCCTGTTGCGCACTGCCAGCTCGAGGAAGGTCACCGGCAGGTAGCCCTGGAGGTAGGGCTGCTGGTCGACGGCGAACTCGATCCGTCCGGCGGCGATCGCGTCGAGCACGTCGGGGCTCAGGTCGAAGGTGGCCAGGGTGGCGTCGCGGGACGTGACCTCCTTGAGCGCGGCCATGGCGATGTCCGGGTCGAGGGTCAGGACGGCGTCCGGGGACTGGGCCTCCATGGCGGCACCGATCTCCCGCGCCGTGCTGCCCGGGTCGGCCTTGCCGGTCACCTGGACGTTGACCACCTCACCACCAGACTCGGCCATCCCCTCCTTGGCCCCGGCGCAGCGCTCCTGCAGCCCGATGTTGTTCACCTCGTGCAGGACGCACAGCACCTTCTTCGCGCCCGCCCTCGGCCAGCTTCTGGCCGGCTCCGACCCCTGCGAGCCGCTCGCTCTGGCCGACGTGGGTGATCACGTTCGGCATCTGCTCGAGCAGGTCGGACCCGGAGTTGAGCGTCACGATCGGGATGCCGGCGGCCTCGGCCTCGGCCAGGGCGCCGGAGATCGCACCGATGTCCGGCGCTGAGACGGCCAGGCCGTCGGCTCCCTGGTTCAGCGCCGCCCTGATCATCTCCGACTGCTGCTTGGCGTCCCCCGCGGAGCCCTGGTAGTCCAGCGTCACCTCCGGCAGCGTCGCAGCGGAGTCCTCGGCCCCCTTGCGCACGATCGACCAGAAGCCGCCGTCATCGCCGTGCGTGATCATCGCGATCCGCATCGGCCCGGTGTGCACGGCGGCGTCCTCGCCCCCGCTGGCGCGGTTGACCGGGTCGACCGTGCAGGCCGTGATCAGCGGGAGGACGACCAGCGCGCAGGCCAGCATCAGGGGCGCGCCTCGGCCCGAACGGGCCGGACGGTGGGGCGACTGCGGCGTGCGGGGCAGCAGCATCGTGGGCCTTCCGGGTCGTGGGCGGTCCCACTGTGGCAGAAGTGCCCGTGCTCCGCGCCCGGAGTGCTCCCCGGCGCGCCGGAGCGGCGACGCACGGCGGCCCGAGCGGCCCGACCGGACCCGGGCGGGGAGGGAGGATCAGGCGGTCACTGCATGTGGCCGTGCTCGCGCTCGGCGTCGAGCCGGGCCGCGTAGGCAGCGACCTGGGTGCGCCGCTCCATGCCGAGCTTGGCCAGGAGCGAGGACACGTAGTTCTTCACGGTCTTCTCCGCCAGGTGCATGCTCTCGCCGATCTGGCGGTTGGTCATGCCCTCGCCGATCAGCACGAGGATCCGGCGCTCCTGGTCGTTGAGCTGGTCGACCTTGGAGTCCGACTGCGCCCCGCTGCGCAGGCGCTCGAGCACCCTCTGGGTCGCCCGCGGGTCCAGCAGGCTGCGCCCGGCCGCGACGGAGCGGACGGCCTCGACCAGGTCGTTGCCCTTGATGTCCTTCAGGACGTAGCCCGCGGCCCCGGCCATGATCGCGTCGAAGAGCGCCTCGTCGTCGGCGTAGGACGTGAGCATCAGGCACTTGAGGTCGGGGAGGATCGAGCGCGCATCGCGGCAGACCTCGATGCCCGTGCCGTCGGGCAGGCGCACATCCAGCACCGCCACATCTGGCCGTGCGGCAGGGATCCGGTGCAGGGCGTCGACGGCGGTGCCGGCCTCGCCGACGACCTCCATGTCGGACTCGAGGCCGAGGAGGTCAGCGATGCCCCGACGCACCACCTCGTGGTCGTCGAGCAGGAACACCCGGATCGTCATGGCCCAAGTGTGCCCCATCCGCCCAGTTCGGGAGGGAAATGGAAGGGCGATGCCCGGTTCGCGGACATTGTCCTGGACTGCGACGCCGCCGCGAGACCGCGTGTGTCCACTATGTGGACGCTTTGTGGTCGGACTTTGCGCTGTGTGAGCGGCCGACTTAGCCTGACGACAACTTCCAAAACGGCCTATACCACAGGCCCTTCCCGCTGGGAGCACCGTGTCCGCACTTGTCGCATCCACCCCCCTGGGGGAATCGGATGCGACACCCGGGGACGGCACTTGTTCATGCCCCGGGGCGCCCCGTCCGGTAGCCATCCGATGACCCTCCTCGTCGTGGGCGTCAACCACCGATCAGCTCCCTCCCGGGTGCTGGACCGGCTGGGAATGACTCCCGACGAGGTGGACGGCCTCCTGGCGGACCTCGCCGGGAGCGACGTCGTCGCCGAGGCGATGGTCCTGGCCACCTGCAACCGGGTCGAGGTGTACGCCGACGTGACCCGCTTCCATCCGGCCGTGACGGCCGTGGCGGAGCTGATGGCCAAGTGGAGCGGCTGCGATCGCGAGACCCTGATCGAGCACAGCTACGTGCACTTCGACTCCGCGGCGGTGTCCCACCTGTTCGCCGTGGCGGCCGGCCTCGACTCGATGGTCATGGGTGAGGCCCAGGTCCTGGGCCAGGTCCGGGCGGCACTCGTCCGTGGCCAGGACAACGGGACGGCCGGTCGGGTGCTCAACGGCGTGTGCCAACGCGCACTGCGGTCCGGCAAGCGGGTCCACGCGGAGACCGGGATCGACCGCTCGGGCGTCTCGGTGGTGTCGGTCGCCGTCGACGCTGCCGAGCAGGTCCTCGGAGACCTCGCGGCGCGCCGGATCCTCGTGGTCGGCGCCGGGTCGATGGGCGCCCTTGCGACGTCCACCCTCGCTGCGCGAGGAGCGGGCGGCGTGGCTGTGGCCAACCGCACGGCGGCCGTCGCAGAGCGGGTGGCGGCGGGCATCCCGGGTGGACGGGCGATCGACCTCTCCCAGGTCCCTGCGGCGCTCGCCGACGTGGACCTCGTCGTCTGCTGCACCGGCGCCCAGGAGAGGGTGATCGACCTTGAGGTCGCCCGGAACGCGCGGGCGGCTGCCGCCGGTCGACCCCTTGTCGTGCTCGACCTCGCCCTGCCGCACGACGTGGCACCGGAGGTCGGGGACCTCCCCGGCGTGACCCTGCTCGACCTGGCGTCGCTGGCTGCATTGCCGGCCACGGCGGCGTCCGAGGCCGACGTGCGGGCCGCACGCGC
This sequence comes from uncultured Actinomycetes bacterium, assembly GCA_963700395.1. Lineage (GTDB taxonomy): Bacteria > Actinomycetota > Actinomycetes > S36-B12 > CAIYMF01 > Prado023. The sequence goes on from CAVOXI010000004.1 coordinate 180,517, forward strand.
GATCGTCGCCGACGAGGTCGAGGCGTGCCTGGCGGCGGTTGCCGGCCAGACGGTCGAGCCGGTGCTGGTCTCGCTGCGCGCGCACGTGGGCGGTGTCCTCGATGCGGAGATCGAGCGCCTGCGCCTTCGGCAGAGCGGGCTCGACGCGGCGACCATCGCCGAGGTGGAGCGTGCGATGCGCCGGGCCATGGCCACGCTGCTGCACCTGCCCACAGTCCGGATGAAGCAGCTCGCCGCCCAGCCCGGCGGGGACCGCTACGCCGAGGCGCTCTCGGCGTTGTTCGACCTGGACCCCAGCCTCCCGGCGTCCGTGGTGGACCCGAAGGCCGACCTCGAGCTGGGGACGGGCGGGCCCACGGGGCCGGGGGAGCAGCAATGAGCGCCCTGCCGGCCGAGGCCGGCGACCCCGCGGAATCCGCCCCCGCTGCCGCGGCCGCGGCCCCCGGCGTGGCTGCGCCCGGCCCCGCCGCGCCCGACCCCGCGGCGCCCCTCCCGCTGCGCCTGGCGACCCGCCGCTCCGCGCTGGCCATGGCGCAGTCGCGGATGGTCGGCGAGGCGCTCTCCGCCCTGACCGGGCGACCGCTCGAGCTCGTCGAGGTGACCACGCGAGGTGACGTCGACCAGGCCCCGCTGACGCAGATCGGGGGGACGGGCGTGTTCGTCGTGGCGGTGCGCCAGGCGCTCGTCGATGGCCTGGCTGACGTTGCCGTGCACTCGCTGAAGGACCTGCCCACAGCCCCGGACGAGCGACTGCGCGTGGCGGCGATCCCGCCCCGGGAGGATCCCCGCGACGCACTCGTGGCCCGCGACGGGGGCACCTTGGAGACGCTTGCGCGTGGAGCGCGGGTCGGCACCGGCTCGCCGCGCAGGCGCGCCCAGATCGCCGCCGCCCGCCCCGACCTCGAGATCGTCGACATCCGTGGCAACGTCGACACCCGCGTGGCCCGGGTGACCGCGGACCTCGACGCCGTGGTCCTCGCGGCGGCCGGGCTGTCCCGCCTGGGCCGGCACGCCGAGGTCACCGAGCTCATCGACCCCGAGCAGGTCATGCCCGCGCCGGGGCAGGGCGCCCTGGCCCTCGAGGTCTGCGCTGCTCCGACCCCCCTCGACGGGGCGCTGGCCCACGCGCTGGACGTCCTCGACGACCCGCACACCCGGACGGCCGTGGCTGCCGAGCGCTCACTGCTGGCGGCCCTCGAAGCCGGATGCTCGGCGCCCATCGGGGCGCTGGCCCAGGTCGAGGACGGCCCTGAGCCCAGGGTCCGCCTGCGTGCCGTGCTTGCCCGCCCTGACGGGTCGCTCGTGCGCATGTCGGGCACGGGACCGGCCTCGCAGGCAGAGCTCGTCGGGAGGCGCCTGGCCGGCGAGATGCTCGCCAGCCACGGCCCCATCGGCCGCGGCACCAGCACGACCCCCGGCACCAGCACGACCCCCGGCACCAGCACGACCCCCGGCACCAGCACGACCATCGGTCCGACAACAGCCCAACGAGGGAGCAGCGAATGAACGCGTCGTCGAGGACAACCCAGGTGTCTCTGGTCGCGGCCGGACCCGGCGACCCGGGACTGCTCACCGTGTGCGCGGTCGGGCTGCTGCACGACGCGGACGTGGTGGTCACCGACCCCGAGTGCGAGCCGATCGCCCGCGCCCACGCCCGGATGGACGCGCAGATCCTCGTGGCCGTGGATGACGACGGGAACGTCGCGGACCACGCCGACCGGGTCCAGCTCGTGATCGACCCAGCGCTCGAGGGCCGCCGCGTGGTGCGCCTCATGGCCGGCGACCCGGTGCTGGACGGGTCCCTGGCCCTCGAGGCCGTGGCCCTGGCCCAGGCGGGTATCGCCTACGACATCGCCCCGGGGGTGTCCACGGTCACAGGCTCGGCGGCCTACGCGGGCTTCTCGCTGACCGGCGGCCGTGCACGTGAGGTGCGGGTCGTCGACGCCCATGACCCGGACGTGGACTGGCCGAGCCTGGCCGACCCGCACGCCACCGTCGTGGTGCTCGACGGCGCCGAGCGGGCCCTGGACATCTGCCGCGTCCTGACCATCGCCGGCCGTGACCCGCGCACGCCGGTCGCGATCACGCGCAACTGCACGACCGTGGACCAGCGCTCGATCCTCACGACCCTCGGGGAGGTGTCTGCGGCAGTCAAGGCGGCGAAGGGCCAGGTCGGACCGGGTGTGCTGGTCATCGGCGAGGTCGTCAGCCAGTGCGCCCAGCTCGCCTGGTTCGAGAACAAGCCGCTGTTCGGCTGGCGCGTGCTCGTCCCGCGCACCAAGGAGCAGGCCGGTGCCCTGTCCGAGCAGCTGCGCCGCTACGGCGCCGTCCCGGTGGAGGTGCCCACGATCTCCGTCGAGCCGCCCCGCACCCCCCAGCAGATGGAGCGCGCCGTGCACGGGCTGGTGTCCGGTCGCTACCAGTGGGTCGCGTTCACCTCGGCGAACGCGGTGCGTGCCGTGAAGGAGCGCTTCGACCAGTACGGCCTGGACTCGCGCAGCTTCGCGGGGCTCAAGGTCGCGGCCGTGGGCGAGCAGACCGCCGAGCTCCTGCGCTCGTTCGGGATCGTCCCGGACCTGGTGCCCGTGGGCGAGCAGTCCACCGCCGGACTGCTGGAGGAGTGGCCCGACTTCGACGAGGCGTTCGACCCGATCAACAGGGTGTTCCTGCCGCGTGCCGACATCGCCACCGAGACGCTGGCCGCCGGGCTGAGCGCCCTCGGCTGGGAGGTCGACGACGTGACCGCCTACCGGACCGTGCGCGCCGCACCCCCCGCCGCCGAGATCCGCGAGGCGATCAAGGGCGGCGGATTCGACGCCGTGCTCTTCACCTCATCGAGCACCGTGCGCAACCTCGTCGGGATCGCAGGCAAGCCGCACAACTCGACCGTCGTGGCCTGCATCGGCCCGCAGACGGCCAGGACCGCCGAGGAGAACGGCCTGAGGGTCGACGTGCTGCCGGAGACCCCCAGCGTCGCCGCGCTCGCGGCTGCCCTGGCTGCGCACGGTGAGGCCCTGCGCGCCAACGCCCTCGAGCATGGCGAGAGCGCGTGGCGTCCCGGTCGTCGGCGTGGTGGATCGCGTCGCCGGGCAACCTGAGGTGGGCCACCCCGAGGTACGCCCCCGGCGCCTGCGCGGCACGGCGGCGCTGCGCCGCCTCACCGCAGAGACCCGCCTCGACCCGGCGGAGCTGGTCCTGCCCCTGTTCGTGCGCGCGGGCATCACCGAGCCACTGCCCATCTCCTCGATGCCCGGCGTCGTGAGCCACACGCACGACTCGTTGCGGGCGGCCGCCCAGCAGGCGGCGCGCGCCGGGCTCGGGGGCGTCATGCTGTTCGGCGTGCCGGCATCACGGGATGCCGTCGGGTCGGGGGCGACCGACCCCGAGGGCATCCTCAACGTCGCCGTCCGGGACGTGGTCGCAGAGGTGGGCGACGACCTGGTGGTCATGGCCGACCTCTGCCTCGACGAGTTCACCGACCACGGCCACTGCGGCGTGCTGGTCGAGGGCGGGCCCTTGGCCGGGACCGTCGACAACGACGCCACCCTGACCCGCTACGCCGAGATGGGCCTGGCGCTGGCCGACGCGGGTGCGCACGTCGTCGGGACCTCGGGGATGATGGACGGCCAGGTCGGCGCGGTCCGCTCGGCCCTCGACGGCGCCGGCCACGCGGACACCGTGATCCTGGCCTACGCGGCGAAGTACGCCTCGGCGCTGTACGGACCCTTCCGGGAGGCCGTGGACTCCGCCCTCACCGGCGACCGGCGCACCTACCAGCAGGACCCGGCCAACCGCCGGGAGTCACTGCGCGAGGTCGCCCTCGACGTCGCCGAGGCGGCCGACATCGTCATGGTGAAGCCCGCCGGGACCAGCCTGGACGTCATCGCCGACGTGGCTGCCTCAGTGGACATCCCCGTGGCCGCCTACCAGGTGTCCGGGGAGTACGCGATGCTCGAGGCCGCAGCCGCACAGGGCTGGATCGACCGGGAGCGCGCCATCCTCGAGACGCTGACCGTCATCCGCCGTGCCGGGGCTGACATCGTGCTGACGTACTGGGCGTCCGAGGTCGCTGGATGGCTCGCGAACGGGCACGAGGACGTCCTGCGCGGGCACCGGATCAGGGGTGCGCGATGAGTCGAGGGGCTTTCCGCGTTGCTGTGCTGACGATTCCGACCGTTTCAACGTCGGATCCGTCAGCACGTGGCCGGCAGACGGGTGGGTGGTGGTGGTGAACAGCCCGCAGGAGCGGTCCCGGGCGTGGTTCGACCGGGCCCTGGCGGTCGCGCCCGGCGGGGTGAACTCCCCGGTCCGGGCGTTCCGGGCCGTCGGTGGCACCCCGAGGTTCATGGCCTCGGGCAGCGGGGCGTACCTGACCGACGTGGACGGCAACTCCTACGTGGACCTCGTCTGCTCGTGGGGTCCGATGATCCTCGGCCACGCGCATCCGGCCGTCGTGGCGGCAGTGGGCGCGGCCGTGGCGCGCGGGTTCTCGTTCGGCACGCCCGGTCCGGCCGAGGTCGAGCTGGCCGAGGAGATCGTGCGCCGGGTGGCGCCGGTCGAGATGGTGCGGCTGGTGTCCTCGGGGACGGAGGCCACCATGTCGGCGATCCGGCTCGCCCGCGGCTTCACCGGCCGATCGCTGGTCGTGAAGTTCGCCGGCTGCTACCACGGGCACGTCGACTCGCTGCTGGTCGCTGCCGGCTCGGGCGTCGCAACGCTCGGCCTGCCGGATTCCCCCGGCGTCACCGCCGCGCAGGCCGGCGAGACCGTGGTCCTGGCCTACAACGACCTGCCCGCGCTGGAGGCGCTGTTCGCCGACCGTGGTGGGCAGATCGCCGCGGTGATCACCGAGGCGGCTGCGGCCAACATGGGCGTGGTCCCGCCGGACCCCGGATTCAACGCGGCCATCTCCCGGCTCTGCGCGCAGCACGGGGCGCTCTTCATCTACGACGAGGTCATGACCGGATTCCGGGTCGGCCCCGCGGGCCACTGGGGACTGACCGGCGCGGTCGAGGGCTGGGCTCCGGACCTGTTCACCTTCGGGAAGGTGATGGGTGGGGGCCTGCCTGCAGCAGCCTTCGGCGGTCGCGCCGACGTGATGGGCATGCTCGCCCCGGCGGGTCCGGTCTACCAGGCCGGGACCCTGGCCGGGAACCCGATCGCCGCCACCTGCGGGCTGGCGACGCTGCGGGCGTGCGACGACGCGGTGTACGCGACCCTCGACTCCGCATCCAGCCATCTGGCCGCCGCGCTCGGCGACGCCCTCACTGCGGCAGGCGTGGACCACCGCGTGCAGGTCGCCGGCAACCTGTTCAGCGTCTTCTTCACCGAGGCATCCCGTCCGGGACTGGACGGGGGCGGCCGCCCAGGAGGCGTGGCGCTACCGGGCGTTCTTCCACTCGATGCTCGACGCCGGGGTCTACCTGCCGCCGTCGGCCTTCGAGGCCTGGTTCGTCTCCGCCGCCCACGACGACGCCGCCCTGGATCGGGTGGTCGCCGCCCTGCCCGCGGCCGCCCGGGCGGCCGCGGAGGCGCCCCAGCCGTGATGCACGACAATGGTGGCCGAACTGGGACACCTGACCCGAGGGAGCCGGCATGAGCGAGCGCACCACCGTCCACCTGTTGCGCCACGGGGAGGTGCACAACCCGGGGGGCGTGCTCTACGGCCGCCTGCCGGACTTCCACCTCTCGGACCTGGGTCGCGAGATGGCCGAGCGTGCCGCCGAGACCCTCGCGGGCCGGGACATCACGGTGGTCACCGCGTCCCCGTTGGACCGCGCCCAGGAGACTGCGGCTCCTACCGCTCAGGCGTTCGGCGTGACGGTCGGGACTGATGACAACCTGATCGAGGCGGACAACATCTTCGAGGGCAAGCGGGTCGGCGTCGGGGACGGCGTCCTCAGGCAGCCCAAGTACTGGCGCTACCTGTGGAACCCCATGACCCCCTCGTGGGGCGAGCCGTACTCCGACATCGCCATGAGGATGCGCCTGGCGGTTCGGCGGGCCCGCGACGAGGCACGCGGGCACGAGGCGCTGCTCGTCAGCCACCAGCTGCCGATCTGGGTCTGCCGGCTCGACGCCGAGGACCGCAGGTTCGCCCACGACCCGCGCAACAGGCAGTGCAACCTGGCCTCGCTGACCTCGTTCACCTTCGAGGACGACCGGTTCGTCGCGGTCTCCTACACCGAGCCGGCCGCGGACCTGGCAGCACGGGCCTCGAAGGCCAAGGGAGCCTGATGCCCCGGCGCACCCCCCTGCTCCGCGTCGCCGCCCTTGCGGTGGTCGGCGTGCTTGCGGCTGGGTGCGCCGACACGGTCGACGCCGGCGAGCCGGTCGTGGGGAACGTGGCCGAGCAGGGGTACGTGTCCGGGGATGGGACGACGACGATCGTCGCCGAGTCCGAGCGCGAGGCCGCCCCGGACCTGTCCGGGACCACGCTCGATGGCAGGCCCTTCGCCCTGTCCGACCACCTCGGTGAGGTCGTCGTGCTCAACGTCTGGGCGTCGTGGTGCGCGCCCTGCCGGGCCGAGGCCGCGGACATTGAGGCAGTCTCCGCGGAGCTCGAGGACCAGGAGGTGCAGTTCGTGGGGCTGAACACCCGGGACTCCGAGGCCTCAGCCCGCGCGTTCGTCGACCGGTTCGGCGTGACCTACCCCAGCGTGGTCGACACCGACGGTTCCCGGCAGCTGCTCTTCCACGAGACGCTGCCCCCGGCGGCCATCCCCTCGACGATCGTCATCGACCGCCAGGGCCGGGTCGCCGGCCGGGCCATCGGAGAGGTCGACCGATCTCGCCTGCTGGGCATGATCGAGCCGATCCTGGCCGAGGAGTCCTGATGACCCCGGCGGCACTGGCCGGCCTACCCCTCGGGGTGGGCGAGGTCGTGTCGTCCGGATCGCTGGTCGTCGCCATCCCGCTGGCCATGCTGGCCGGCCTGATCAGCTTCGCGAGTCCCTGCGTCCTGCCCCTGGTGCCCGGGTACCTGTCCTACGTCACGGGCCTGACCGGTGCCGAGCTCGAGGAGGCCCGGACGGTGAGGGCGGCGGTCCCCGCTGGCGCCCCGGTGGGGACCGGCGCCACCAGCGCACCTGCGGCCCCCGTGCGTCGGCCCGCCGTCAGGCATCGGGTGGTGCTCGGGACGCTGGGCTTCATCCTCGGGTTCAGCGCAGTGTTCGTCTCGTACGGGGCGCTCTTCGGCGGGCTGGGCGCCGAGCTGCTGGCCCATCAGGACGTGATCACGCGCGTGCTGGGCGTCGTGGTCATCGTCCTGGGCCTGGGCTTCCTCGGCCTCGTCCCCAGCCTGCAGCGCGAGGCGCGCATCCACCATCGGCCCTCCCGCGGCATGTGGGGCGCCCCGTTGCTGGGGGCGCTGTTCGCCCTGGGCTGGACGCCATGCATCGGACCGACCCTGGCAGCCGTGCAGAGCCTGGCCTTCACGGAGGGCTCGGCGGCCCGCGGCGCCCTGCTCTCGGTCGCGTACTGCATCGGCCTGGGCCTGCCGTTCCTGCTCATCGGCCTGGCGATGGAGCGGGGGCTCGAGGCCCTGGCCTGGGCACGCCGCAACACCCGCGCCATCCAGGTCGTGGGTGGCGTGAGCATGATCCTGCTCGGCGTCCTGATGGTGACCGGGCTGTGGGGGTCGCTGACGATCGCCATGCGCGACTGGGTCTCCGGCTTCGAGGTCCCGCTGTGAGCACCGACCTCGGCCCCGATGGGTCCGGACCCGGCGCGGACCTGCTGGGCGACGCGACCCCCGACGAGCAGCTGGCCCTGACGGCCGACTGGGGCTCATCACGCCGCATTCGGGTGGCCGGTCCGCGCCTGGGCCCCCTCGGGTGGTTGCGGTGGGTCTGGCGGCAGCTGACCAGCATGCGCACGGCGCTGGTCCTGCTCCTCCTGCTGGCGCTGGCGGCCATCCCGGGGAGCATCCTGCCCCAGCGCCCCAACGATCCCCTGGCCGTCAACGACTGGATCGAGAGGAACCCCGGCACGGCCCCCATCCTCGACCGGCTGAGCCTCTTCGACGTCTTCTCCTCCCCGTGGTTCGCCGCGGTGTACCTGCTGCTGTTCGTCTCGCTGATCGGCTGCGTCCTGCCCCGCGTGGGCGCGCACTGGCGCTCGATGCGGGCCCCGACTCCCCCCGCGCCCCGCCGCCTCGACCGGCTTCCCGCTGCCCGGACGTGGACCACGGACGACCCGGGGATCCTTGAGGCTGCGGCGTCGGCCCTGAGGTCGGAGCGCTGGCGGGTGACGCCCGGCGCGGACTCGTTGGCCGCGGAGAAGGGCTTCACCCGGGAGACCGGCAACCTGCTTCTTCCACGTCGCGCTGGTCCTGGTCCTGATCGGGGTCGCGCTCGGCGCCCTGTTCGGCTGGAAGGGCACCGTCATCGTCCGCGAGGGCAACGGCTTCGCCAACACGTTGACCCAGTACGACTCGTTCTCCCCCGGCCGCCTCGCCTCCCCCGACCGGCTTGCCGCCCTTCGCGTTCACGATGAGCGACTTCGAGGCGACGTTCGAGCGGGAGGGCTCCCAGAAGGGCGCGCCCCGGTCGTTCGCCGCGACGCTGCAGTACAGCGCGGAGCCGGGAGCGCCGGTGGAGGAGCGTGTGGTCTCGGTCAACGCGCCGCTGCGGGTGGACGGCGCCAAGGTGTTCCTGGTCGGCCACGGCTATGCGCCGCACCTCAAGGTCACGGACTCGACCGGTCGCGTGGTCTTCGACGACACCGTCGTGTTCCTGCCCCAGGACGGCAGCTTCACCTCGACGGGCGTGGTGAAGGCCCCGGACGGCCAGCCGCAACTGGGCATCCAGGCGTTGTTCGCCCCCACGGCCGCCCTCGACGCAGTACAGGGACCGCACTCGACGTTCCCCGCGCCCGATGACCCCGCGATGTTCTTCTCCGTGTGGTCCGGCGACCTCGGGCTCGACTCCGGGACGCCGAGGAACGTCTTCTCCCTGGACACCGAGGGCCTCGAGCAGCTCGGGCTGGCTGCGCTGCGCCCCGGCGAGTCCTGGGAGATCCCCAACGGGCAGGGGACGGTGGAGTTCGTCGGTCTCGACCGTTGGGCGTCGTTCACGATCTCGCGCGACCCCGGCAAGGCCCTGGCGCTGGCGGCGGCGATCGCCGCGATCCTGGGGCTCTGCCTGTCGCTGTTCGTGCGCCGACGGCGCATCTGGGTCCGGGTGGACGCCGGTTCCCGCGGACCCGTCCCCGGGGCCGGACGGGAACGGTAGCCTTGGCCTGTTCCGGGTGCACGTGGCGGGCCTGACCCGCTCGGACTCGGCCGATGTCTCCGGCGAGGTGGAGCAGCTCGTCACCCGACTCGGTGGACCTGCGCAGATGGAGGAGGGGACGTGAGCCTGGCCCAGTGGAGCAACATGTTCGTGTACGCGTCGATGGCCATGTACACGATGGCCATGATCGCCTTCGCGGCGTCGTTCGCCTCCGCACGGGCCGGTGCCACCCCGCGCGCGCAGGCGCAGGCGGTCGATGTCGAGCCCCTCGCGGTGGGGGCGGCGCGTGACGGCGCAGCCCAGGCCCGCGCGGCAGCCCGGACGGGCGCCGGGACCACGGTCGGTGACGGGTCCCGGCCGGACGAAGCCAGCGCCTCCGACCCGTCGCCGGGTCAGGATCTGGCGCCCCTGCCCCCCGGACGACGCGCCGGCAACATCGGGATGTCCCTGACGTGGCTGGCCTTCGGCCTCCTGGTCGTCGCCCTGGTGGCCCGTGCGCTGTGGGCGGGGCGGGCACCGTGGGGCAACATGTACGAGTACTCGCTGGCCTCCGCTGCGGCGATCACCGGGGTGTTCCTCGTGGTCTCACTGCGACGCGACGTGCGGTGGCTGGGCCTGCTCGTGACCATGGCCAGCCTGGTCACCCTGGGCGTGGCCGTGCTGTTCCTCTACAACGACAGCCCACAGCTGGTCCCGGCGCTCAAGTCCTACTGGCTCGCGATCCACGTCTCGGCGGCGATCATCTCCGGTGGCGCCTTCACGGTGGGAGCGGCTGCCACGATCCTCTACCTCGCCGCCGACAGGGCGGAGCGCGATGGTGCGGGCACCGGCCCGCGTCACCTGACCGGCTTGCGTGGCAGCCTCCGCTCCACGAACTCCAGGGCAGCCGCGTGGGTCGCGGCGCGGGTCCCTGACTCCCAGGCGCTGGATGCCATGGCCTACCGCGTCAACGCCTTCGTGTTCCCGCTGTGGACCTTCACGGTCATCGCGGGTGCGATCTGGGCCGAGGACGCCTGGGGGCGCTACTGGGGCTGGGACCCCAAGGAGACCTGGGCCTTCATCACGTGGCTGGTCTACGCCGGCTACCTGCACGCCAGAGCCACAGCCGGTTGGCGCGGACGCAAGGCTGCCGTTGTCGGCCTCGTGGGCTTCGCGTGCTTCCTGATCAACTTCTTCGGCGTGAACCTGTTCGTCAGCGGACTGCACTCCTACGCCGGGGTGTGATCCCCGGTACCGCAGTGTCGGGGTCCGCGTTCACTCGGGGGCGGACGGTGCGTCCGCAGCTCCGGTGTCCTCGTGCTCGTGGCGGTGACGCCAGGCCTCGAGCTGGCGCTCGAGGTTCACTGCCGCGTCGTTGCGCTGCTTCATCAACAGGAACAGGCTCACGATCCCTGAGACCAGGACAGCGGTGAAGGCCAGGAGCCACCCACGCATCCCGATCACGTAGAGGACGCCGGCGACCGCCAGCAGCATCACCAGTCGCAGGAGGGCGTAGCGCGCGCCCGCGTGAGGGACCGGCTCGGGCACGAATGTCTCGCTCGCGGCGGGGGCCTGCTGGGTCTCGCGCGGCCGCTTCCTCCGCCTCAAGGCCGAGGCCGGATTCGGGGCTGGCGGACGGGGACGCCGCCTGGATGTCGTGTTCGCTCATGGACAACGAGCCTACGCCCGGATGGCGAACGGCTGGGTGGGGGTCTGGCGCCCGGAGTCGCCCCGGGGCAGGGGGCACCTCTCTTGTGGCCGGATGCACCGCGGCGGGCTAGCCTAGGGATGGAGGTCGGGAAGGGGTCCTGGTGGGTAAGTTCCTGCTCGCGGTGGCCGTCCTGGCGCTGTACATCTACGCGATGCTCGATGTCATGCGCACTCCGTCGGCGGAGGTCCGCGTCCTGCCGAAGTGGCTGTGGGTGATCGTGGTCCTCTTCGTCTTCCTGCTCGGGCCCGCCATGTGGCTCCTGGTCGGTCGCCCACGCGCTGAGTTCCCGCCGTCCGGTGGCGATGGCGGTGGTGGCTCCGGTGGACGGGGCCCGGGGCCCCGGGGCCCGATCGCGCCCGACGACGACCCTGAGTTCCTCAAGCGGCTCGACGAGCAGTCGTGGTCGGTGCGCATGGAGCGGCTGCGGCGCGAGCGCGAGTCCGGCGGCCAGCCCCCGTCAGGTGGCGAGGGGTCCGCTCCGGGGGAGCCGTCCGATCACGCGGGCCCCTGACGTCGGCGACCCCCGATTTGCGGTGGGCAATTAAATTGTGCACAATTGATCCATGACCAACACCACGATCTACGACCTGTCCGCCACCTCCAACCGGGGCGAGGAGATTGACTTCTCCCAGTTCACCGGCCGTCCCATGGTCATCGTCAACACGGCCAGCAAGTGCGGCTTCACCCCGCAGTACGACGGCCTCCAGGAGCTTCACGAGGCCTACGCCGCTCAGGGCCTCGTGGTCATCGGCTTCCCGTGCGACCAGTTCGCCAACCAGGAGCCCGGCGACGATGCCGCCATCGAGGAGTTCTGCCGGATCAACTTCGGGGTGACCTTCCCGCTGACCACCAAGGTCGACGTCAACGGCAAGGACACCGACCCGGTGTTCGCCTTCCTGAAGCAGCAGACCGGCGGCCTGCTCGGTTCGAGCATCAAGTGGAACTTCACGAAGTTCCTTGTCGCCCCCGACGGCACGACCGTGAAGCGCTACTCCCCGAGGACCGAGCCTGCCGCGATGACCCAGGACATCGAGGCGCTGCTCAGCGACGCTGCTGCGTAGTCCCTGGTGAGCCTGCCCCAGCTGCAGCTGGACAACCAGCTGTGCTTCCTGTTCCACCGGATCAGCCGGGAGCTGACGGCGGCCTACCGCCCGCTCCTGGCTGACCTCGGCCTGACCTACCCCCAGTACCTGGTCATGCTCGTGCTGTGGGAGGACGACGGGCTGGGGGTCGGCGAGATCGGGGCGCGGCTCTCCCTCGACTCGGGCACGCTGTCGCCGTTGCTGCGGCGCCTCGAGTCCAACGGGCTCGTGATCCGCAGGCGCGCCGCCGAGGACGAGCGGCGCGTGACGATCCACCTGACCCCCACCGGGCGGGAGCTGGAGCAGCGCGCCGCGAGCGTGCCTGCGGCCCTCGCAGCCCAGATGGTCGACGACCTCACCGAGTACGACGCGGCCAAGGCCTCGCTCAAGGCCCTGGCCGATCGCCTGCAGGCCGCCCGCACCGCATCGCAGCCGGAGCCGCACCCGGTGCGCCCGGGCCCGTCCTCCGATTAGCGCTCGGCCGGGTCAGGGCCTTCAGGGATTCATCGTCCAGACGCCGTCGTAGGACAGCACCTCCGCGACGAAGGCGTCCTCCGCGTCGGCCGGGAGCACCGGTCGAGCGATCAACGCGAGCGCTGCCGCCTGCTGGTCGGCGGTCGCGGCGGGCTGGCCGTGCAGGGCTACAGCGAACTCCGAGACGTCCTGGACGAACACCGCGAAGATCCGGTCGACGTGGGCCTCGGTCAGGTCGGTGAGGTCCGAGACCGACCCGGCGCGCGTCCCCTCCGGGTCATCGGACAGCGCCAGCCCCGCCGCCTCCGCCACGAGCTGGGCGTAGACGACCTGGGTGAACAGCTGCCCCAGGGTGAGCAGGAAGTCGAGGTCCTCGGACTGCTCCTTCGACGGGGGAGCAGTCATCAGGAGGTCCGTGAGGGCATGCATCTGGCCGAGGAACGCCGCGACGTTGGGCAGGTGGGAGAACCGGGCGAAGGCCGGCCGCGGGTCGTGGAAGTCGATCCTGCCGAGACCGGAGGCGGGACCCTGGGCGAAGAGGTAGGCATCGTCGGCAGCCTCGCGGCGCACTCCCACGGGCGCGTAGTCACCGGCCCCGCCGGCTGCAGCCATCAGGTACTTGGGCAGGAACTTGAGCACCAGGGCCAGGTTGACGTGCACCGTGCCCTCGAGCTTGGGCAGGGCACGGATGTCGATGGCAGCCGACTCGAAGTACGTGTCCTTCTCGAACCCCTTGGCGGCGATGACCTCCCACAGCAGGTTGATGACGCGCTCACCCTCGCTGGTGACCTTCATCTTCATGATCGGGTTGTAGAGCAGGAACCGGCGGTCCTCCGGGGACGCAGCCCGGAGGTAGTCCGCCGACCGGGCGGAGTACATCTTCATGGCGAGCAGGCGCGCGTAGGAGTCGGCGAGCATGCGGCGCACGTGGGGGAACGTCGTCACGAGGCGGCCGTAGAGGACCCGGTTGTTGGCGTGGGCGACGGCCTCGTGGAACGCGTGCTCGCAGATGCCGATCGAGGCCCAGCCCAGGTTGACCTTGCCGACGTTGACAGTCGCCAGTGCCGCGTCCCACGCCGGGCGCCCCACATGCAGGAGGTCGGCGGCGACGACGGGGTAGTCCTCGAGGAGGAACTCCGAGACGTACATCTGCCCGTTGACGGTGTTCTTGACCAGTTCGTACGCAGGGTGCCTGGTGTCGGCGAGGAAGAAGACGTACTCGCCGGGGTGCTCAGGGTCGTCATCGGCGAACTTGCCGAAGACGCTCAGGCGCGCGGCCTCGTTGCCGTTGCCGATGTAGTACTTGCCACCGTTGGCGACCCAACCATCGCCGGAACGGGTCAGGATCATGTCCGTGGAGTAGATGTCCGCCCCGTGCGCGCGCTCGGACAGCCCGAACCCGAAGATCCCGCCGTCGGCGAGCAGCTCACCGACCAGCTTGCGGGCGGCCTCGTTGGCGCTGAGCCACACGGGGCCGAGGCCCAGGACGCTGACCTGCCACGCGTACCAGTGGCCCAGGGAGTAGAAGCCGAGGATCTCGTTGAGCTCGTTGATCCGCGCGGTGTCCCAGAGCCCGTCGCCGCGGACCTGGTCCATCAGCGAGGCCACGTTCGCGGGCGTGGCGACCCCGGCGAACAGGCCCGTCTCGGCGTTGAAGTCGAGGAAGTCCTTGTACCAGGTGCCGGCGTGGTACTCGGCCTTCATCTCGGCCAGGCCCTTGGCCTCGAAGAAGGCCACAAGGTCCTTCAGGGCCGTGCGGCTCGCGTCATCGAGGAACTCGGGGTCGTACGACGCGGGGTTGAGCAGCAGCATGGGGGCCTCCTGGCGCGGGCTGGCGGGACGCACAGCGGGTGTATCTGGAGGCTAACCGGCCCTGCGTTCGGGCGCCCATCCGGGGGGCACAACGCCCATGCGATGGGCGAATCGGGCGCATTGGGTGGGTTCTCCGGCGCATTGGGCGGGTCAGCGGGTCAGCGGGTCAGCGGTGACGCGTCAGCCAGTCAGGGCGCCGAGGGCGATCCCTGCGGACAGCAGGACTCCGTAGGCCAGCAGGAGCCGCCCGGTCGCGCCGAGGACCGGGACCAGCGCCGGCCCTCGTGCTCCCGTCCGGACGGCGCGCAGAGGGCGGATCGCCACCGGGAGGACGCCCAGCCCGAGCAGCGCCGCTGCGGGCCAGGACTCGGGGGCGGCGAAGCCGAGCATGGCGATCACCGCAGGGACGGCCAGGGCAGCGCCCACCAGCGCCGCGTAGAGCCGTCTCGTCGCCGGGTCGCCGATCCGGACCGCGAGCGTGCGCTTGCCGGCGATCGTGTCCCCGGGGATGTCGCGGAGGTTGTTGACCACGAGGATGGCGCACGAGAGGGCGCCGACCCCGATGCCGCACACCCAGGCCAGGGCGCTGACTCCGCCGACCTGGACCGCGGCCGTGCCTCCGACCGCGACCAGGCCGAAGAACACGAACACGAAGACCTCGCCCAGCCCGGCGTACCCGTACGGTCGGGGGCCGCCCGTGTAGGTCCATGCGGCGACGATGGCCAGTGCGCCGACCAGCAGCAGCCACCAGAGCCCGCTCAGCAGGACGAGCACCAGCCCGGCGACGCCCGCGACTGCGAACGACAGCAGAGCGGCGCGCTTGACCGCTGAGGGCTCAGCAAGGCCCTGCCCGACGAGACGCACAGGCCCGACGCGCTCGGCGTCGGTGCCGCGGATCCCGTCGCTGTAGTCGTTGGCGTAGTTCACCCCGATCTGGAGGGCCAGGGCGACGACCAGCGCGAGCAGGGCGCGGTTCCAGACGGCTCCGGCGTCCCACATCGCCACTGCCG
The DNA here is from genome assembly GCA_963700395.1 of uncultured Actinomycetes bacterium. GTDB lineage: Bacteria > Actinomycetota > Actinomycetes > S36-B12 > CAIYMF01 > Prado023. The sequence goes on from CAVOXI010000004.1 coordinate 195,818, forward strand.
TGCCGACGAGGACCGGGGCGAGCGCAGCGGGCAGGGTTCGCGGCCGGGCTCCGGCGAACCACTGGCGGGAGGTGGTCATCAGGTGATCCTGTCAAGGTCGCGGGCCCAGTCTTCGACGGCCATCCGATCGACCTTCCCGGACTCAAGCGTCGGCAGGGCGTCGACGGTGTGCATCGCTCGGGGGCGGGCGGGGCGCCCGAGTCCACGTTCCACCATGGCCTCGAGCTCGCCGGTCAGCGTGGTCGGGTCGCCCACCCCTCCCGCGTCCGGCGCTCTCGTCACCAGGAAGGCGACCACGCGCGAGCCCCATGAGGGGTCCGGCAGCGCGACGACCTCCGCGGCGGCAACCCGCGGGTCGGCCTCGAGGACTGCGCGCACGGCTCCGAGGGAGACCGAGGCGCCCGCCACCTGGACCACATCGTCCACCCGGCCCTCGACGAGCACGACTCCCTCGAAGTCCACCCGACCGACGTCGTCGGTGCGGAAGCGCCGGTGTCCGTCCGGGTCGGTCGACCACTGCTCGGGGTGGCGGCCGTCGCGGTACCCGAGAGCCACCTGCTCCCCGCTGATGGCCAGTCGGCCCTCGGGATCGACGTCCACGCGGACCCCGGGCAGCGGCCGCCCATCGAAGACAGCACCGCCGCACGTCTCGGTCATCCCGTAGGAGGTGAAGATCCGCACCCCGGCGCGCCGGAGTCGATCGCCGATGGCCTTCGGCGTCGCGGCGCCGCCCACGAGGACGGCGTCGTACTGGCCGAGGAGGTCCACTCCCCTGGCGCCGGCCGCAGCGAGCAGCGCGAGCATCGGTGGGACGAGGGAGACGGCCAGCGGGCGGCTGTCTGCCCGGCTGAGGTCGACCGCCGTGTCCGTGGCCTGCGCGAACGCCTCGACGGTGAAGGGCTCGGCCCCGCCCAGACCCGCCAGGGCGATGGGCGCGGTACCGGCGACGACCGACCTGACCGCGACCATGAGCCCGCCGGCGTGGTGCAGGGGCAGGGCCGCGACCCATCGATGGCCCTGGAGTTGGCCGGTGAGCTCGGCGAACCCCCGAGCGGCGGCACGCAGCGAGGATCCGGGCAGCAGGACCCCCGCAGGGTCCCCCGTGGAGCCCGACGTCGAGGCGACCACGGCGACGGCTTCGGGGACGGCGTCCCCGGGTGCCACTGCAGCGCGGATCCCTGAGCGGTAGGTCTCCGAGCCGGCTCCGGGGAGGACCGCGACGGCCGGACCGGTCGCATCCAAGGCCCTGACGAGCGCTGGCATGAGGAGTTCCAGCCCGGGAGGACCCGGTGGGATCGCCAGTCCAACGCAAGGTCGAACCGAGCTCGACCCGGGGTGGTCTGCGGGGGTGACGTTCATGGCCGTCACAGGGTAGGCGTCCGTGCGCGCTTCGTCACAGTCGCCAGCGGCTGCGGTGGTTGCGGGTGAACACAACAGGGCGAGGTTCTCGATGTCTGAGGACCCCCGACGCGCCCCGCCCCGTCGCCCTCCTCTACGCCGACCGGCGCCGCAGCGTGGCGACTCCGAGCGCGAGCAGGCCGACGATGAACAGGCAGATGATCGCGACCTCGAACGCGATGGTCGGATCGGGCTTCAGCGCGACCTCCTTGACCGCGTCGACCGCATAGCTCAACGGAAGGAAGGCGGAGATGGCCTCCGCCGCGGGCGGCATCAGCTCCCGGGGGACGAGCAGTCCGCACAGCAGCAGCTGGGGCAGGATCAGCGCCGGCATGAACTGAACGGCCTGGAACTCCGTGCGGGCCAACGAGCTCGAGGCCAGCCCCATCGTCACGCCCAGGATCGCCGACAGGACCGAGACGCCGACCAGCATCCACTCCGGCCCAGCAACCTTCAGGTCCAGGACGACGATCGCGTAGGTAGCCACGACGGACGTCTGGATCAGCGCGGCGAACCCGAGGGCAAGGGCGTAGCCGACGACGAAGTCCGCCCGCCGGATGGGCATCGTCATCAGTCGCTCCAACGTCCCCGACGTCCGCTCGCGCAGGGTGGTCACCGACGTGATGAGGAACATGATGATCAACGGGAAGATGCCCAGGAGCGGGGCGCCGACCTGGTCGAACACGCGCCCCCCGTCGTAGATCCACCAGAGCAGCGTCATCAGCAGCGAGGGGACGGCGACGAGCAGCGCCATCGTGCGGTGGTCGTGGCGGATCTGCGCCAGCACGCGCTGCGCGGTCGCCAGGGTCAGGCGCGGGTTCACGGCGTCCTCCCCTCGGCTTCGGGGCCTTCACCCGACGGCCCTACCCCGTTGTCGATCAGGTGCAGGAACACCTGCTCCGGATCCGACTGGCCGGTCAGCTCCTGCAACTTGCCCAGCGTGCCGTCAGCGAGGAGCTCGGCCGCCCGGAGCAGGAGCAGCCGATGGCATCGCGTGGCCTCATCCATGACGTGGCTGGACACCAGCAGGGTCACGCCACGATCGCTGAGTCGGCCGAACAGGTCCCACAGGTCGCGGCGCAGCACGGGGTCGAGTCCCACGGTGGGCTCGTCGAGCACCAGCAGCTCGGGGTTCCCGAGCAGTGCGGTGGCCAGCGAGACCCGCGAGCGCTCGCCCCCGGACAGCGTGGCCACCAGCTGCTCCGCCTGCCCCTCCAGCTGCACCTCCGCGATCACGCGGTCGATGTCCGAGGTGGGCGCGCCGAGCACCTGCGCGAAGTACCGCAGGTTCTGGCGGACGGTCAGGTCCGGGTAGACGCTGGGGTCCTGCGTCACGTACCCCACACGGTCGCGCAGGGGCGCCGCGCCAGCGGGGCGGCCGAGGACCGTCACCGTCCCGGACGTGAGGATCTGCACCCCGACGATCGCGCGCATGAGGGTCGTCTTGCCGGCTCCCGAGGGCCCGAGGAGGCCCGTGAGGGTGCCGCGCTCGAGCGCGAACCGCACCCCTTTGAGCGCAGTGGTCCCTCCACGGACCACCGTGAGCTGGTCCACGACGACGGCTGGCCCGCTTTCCACCTCGGAGGGCTTCACGCGTGCATTCTTGCCCATCGGCCGAGGTCGTCTCAGGTCGACCGGCCGGGTCCCCTCGGTTCGCGTCCGCAATCGCCGGCGTGCCCTACCCTGTGGACCGTGGACACTCGTGACCGTTACGCCTCGATCCCAGTCGTCACGGAGGCCAGCCCCGCCTACTCGGACCCGGCGGTCTCGACGATCCGCCCGGGCGCCGACTGGCAGCCCGTGGGCGACTGGGGCGACATCAGGTACGAGACCTCGGGCGACGGCGTGGCCAAGATCACCATCAATCGTCCCGAGGTGCGCAACGCGTTCCGGCCCCAGACCCTCTTCGAGCTGCAGGCGGCGTTCAACCTCGCGCGCGACGACGACCGCGTCGGCGTCATCATCCTGACCGGTCAGGGCGACTGGGCCTTCTGCTCCGGCGGCGACCAGCGGATCCGGGGCAACGACGGCTACATCGGTGACGACGAGATGGCCCACAAGGGCATCGGCCGGCTCAACGTGCTCGACCTGCAGGTCCAGATCCGCCGGCTGCCGAAGCCGGTCGTCGCGATGGTCGCGGGGTACGCGATGGGCGGCGGGCACGTGCTGCACATCTGCTGCGACCTGACGATCTCCGCCGACAACGCCCGCTTCGGCCAGACCGGCCCGAGGGTCGGGTCGTTCGACGGCGGGTACGGATCGGGGCTGCTTGCCCGCCAGATCGGGCAGAAGCGTGCCCGCGAGGTGTGGTTCCTGTGCCGCCAGTACGGCGCCGAGCAGGCCTACGACTGGGGCCTGGTCAACCAGGTCGTGCCGCTGGAGGACCTCGAGGAGGAGACCATGCAGTGGGCGCGCGAGATGCTCACCATGTCGCCCCTGGCGCTGCGGATGCTCAAGGCCTCGCACAACGCCGCCGACGACGGCCTGGCCGGCATCCAGCAGCTGGCCGGCGACGCGACCTTGCTGTTCTACATGACCGAGGAAGCCCAGGAGGGGCGCGACGCCTACACCGGCAAGCGCACGCCGGACTTCGCCAAGTTCCCGAAGCGGCCGTGACGCCCATGGCTGCCGACCCGACGACGACCGCGACGCCCTCCGCCGAGGCGCCGGTGGTCCCCGGTGCCCAACCCGCACGACCCACGCGCCCCGTCCTGCCCGAGCTGACCCCCTCGGCCCTGGCGGCAGTGGCCGTGCCCTTCCGGGTGCCGTTGAACCGCCGGTTCCGCCAGGTCGACTTCCGCGAGGGGATGCTGTTCTGCGGCCCCTCGGGGTGGGGCGAGTGGGCCCCGTTCCCCGAGTACGACGACTGGGAGGCGGCGCGCTGGCTGGCGTCCGCCGTGGAGGCCGCGTGGGGCTCCTGGCCGGAGCCCGTCCGCAGCCACGTCCCGGTCAACGTCGTCGTCCCGGCGCTGCCGGCGGGGGACATCGCCGGCTACGTCACCGATGCGGTGGCCCAGACGGGCGCCACCACCTTCAAGGTCAAGGTCGCCGAGCCCGGTTCGGCGCTGGCAGATGACCTTGCGAGGGTCGCGACGGTCCGCGCCGCGCTCTCGGAGGCGGGGGTGCGCGACCCGTTGATCCGCCTGGATGCCAATGGCGCCTGGACCGTCACCCAGGCCCGGCGCGCAGCGCGGATGTTCGCCGCGGAGTTCGGGGAGGTCCTGGACTACTTCGAGCAGCCGTGTCGTACGACCACCGAGCTGGCCGAGCTGCGCTACCGCCTCGTCGATGACGAGGTCAACGTCCGCATCGCGGTCGACGAGGGCCTGCGCCGCGCGCGCAACCTCTACGCCGACGACCTGGCCGCGTCCCTGCGCTCGGCCGGCGACGTGCTGATCGTCAAGGTCGCGCCCGTCGGCGGGGTGGCCAGGGCGCTGGCCCTGATCGAGGAGATCGGCCTGCCGGTCGTGGTGTCCGGCGAGATGAACACCTCCGTGGGCCTCTGCGCCGGGCTCGCCCTGGCCGCAGCGGTCCCTGACCTGGCTGGCGCGGCCGGCCTGGGCACGGGCCTCCTGCTCAGCGACGACGTCAGCGCCAACACCCTCATCCCGCGCGACGGCCAGATGGCCGTCACCCGCCGCCTGCCCGACGAACATGCCCTGGGGCGTGCCGCCGACGCACTCGGCGGTGAGCAGACCATGTGGTGGCGTGAGCGACTGGCCCGCTGTGCCCGCCTGCTCTCGGTGATCTAGGGCACCGTCCCGTGACGCGCCCCACCCCCCTCCGAGTGCGCCGAACCTGGTGCCTTGTTGCCGATAGTGCGGCAAGAGGTTCCCAAGTTCCTGCGGCCTCGCAACCAGGTCCCGGCGTCCTCCCCTCATGAACCCGGCGACTGCGCTGGCGCGCGCGCTCCTGGGCGAGCTGGTCCATCAGGGTGTCCGGGACGTGGTCCTGTCCCCGGGGTCACGCTCGGCTCCCCTGGCCTTCGAGGCCCTGCGCCTCGAGCGCGCGGGTCGGATCCGCCTGCACGTGCGGATCGACGAGCGCTCGGCCGGGTTCCTCGCGCTCGGCCTGGCGAAGGTCTCGGGGACGCCGGTCGTGGTGGCCTGCACCTCGGGCACCGCGGTGGCGAACCTCGCGCCCGCCGTGGCGGAGGCCTCCTACAGCGCCATCCCCCTGGTGGTCCTCAGCGCCGACCGTCCGGTCGAGGCCCGTGGGGTCGGCGCACCGCAGACGATCGACCAGGTCGAGCTCTTCGGGCGGACTGTGCGGTTCTTCGCCGACCTGGGCGCGGCCCGCCGGATCGACCCGCAGGATCCCGACGCGTCCCAACGCGCCGCGCGGGCCTCGGTGGGGATCGCGATCGCCGCCGCTGTCGGCTCGCCGGTGGGGCCGTCGCGCGGGCTGGGCCGCGACGCGATTGCCCACGCGGGCCCGGTGCACCTCAACGTGGGGTTCCGCCTCCCCCTGGTCCCGGACGCGACGGAGCAGGACGAGCCGGTGGGCGCACCCCGCGCCAACGCGTCGGGCGCGCCCGACGGCGGTCCCCCCTCGGATTCACCTCCGCGTCCCCGCCGCCCACCCCTCATCGGCTGCGACGTCCGCGACGCCCGTGAGGCTCTCGGAGAGCTGCCTGCCCGGGGAGTCATCCTGGCCGGCGACCTGCCGTGCACGTCCCTGCGCGGGCACCACCAATGGCTCGCCGCCCTCGCCGACGCCTGCGGATGGCCGATCATCGCCGAGCCGTCGGCCAACCTGCACAGTGCCCCGACCGCCCTCGGGCACGGCGTCCTGGTGCTCGGCGCTGAGTCGTTCCTCTCCGATCACACCCCGGACCTCGTGCTCAGCGTCGGGATGTTCGGGCTGTCCCGACCCACGATGGACCTCGTCCGCCGGGCCCGCCGGCACGTGGCGATCGAGCTGCCCACCGTCGGTCGCGAGGTGTGTGACCCGCTGCGGACCGCGGAGCGGGTGCTGGTCGGGATCCCGCTGCCGCCCATCGAGTTCGCCCCTGACGCCGGGTGGCTCGCCGACTGGCGGGCCGCCGACGAGGTGGCGGCGGACGTTGTCGCAGCCGAGATCACGCATGTGAATGACGCGGCCGGCCTCACGGGGTCGGCGGTGGCCGCCCGGGTGTGGAGCACCGCACCCGACGATGCGCTGCTGCTGGTCGCGGCGTCGTGGCCGGTTCGCCAGGTCGAGGCGGTCGCCGGTCGCCGGACCGGGCTGCGCGTGATCGGCAACCGCGGCGCCAACGGGATCGACGGGCTCGTGTCCACGGCGTGGGGTGCCGCGCTGGCCCATCAGGCGCAGGGGGGCGGCCCGGCCCTGGCCCTCATGGGCGACCTGGCCTTCCTGCACGACCACAACGGGCTGCTCGTGGGCGCTGACGAGCGCCGCCCCGACCTGGTCATCGTCGTCGCAGACAACGACGGGGGCGGCATCTTCCACCAGCTCGAACAGGGTCGCCCGGAGCACGCGCGGTCCTTCGAGCGGGTGTTCGGCACCCCCCTGGGCAGGGACCTCGTGGCGGTCGCGCGGGCCGCGGGCGTGCCGTCGGTCGCGGTGCATGATGTAGCCGGCCTGGACGTCGCGCTGCTCGAGGCGCGTGCGGCCGGCGGGGTGCACGTGGTCGTCGCCCGCGTCCCCGACCGCCGTGGTGAGGCGGAGCTGATGGACGCCGTGCGCAGGAGCGTGGCAGACAGGCTCTCGCCTACGTCCGTGTGACCGTCCTGGGTCAGGGTCCGACGGTCCACCCGTTGGACTGCATCGTGCGCATCCCGCCGCCGTCGAGGACGGTCAGCCCGGCCGCGCGCATCGTCCCGGCGGCGCGTGAGGACCGGCTCCCGCTCTGGCAGTAGACCAGGTACGTGGGCTTGGCGTTGAGGCGCTTCACGGACTGTGCGAAGTCGGCCGCCCCCACGTCCATGTTCCGGGCGCCCGCGATGTGACCGCCCTTGTACTCACCGCGCGAGCGGACGTCGATGACCTTCACGCCCTGGGGCTTGAGGGTGGCGGCACTGGTGTCGACCTTCTCGCCCTTGCCGAACATAGTTGGCGAAGAACCCCATCATGACCTCCTGGAACCTGTGCGCGGGTGCCCCCACGACTGACCACAAGGATACCCGACGGGGTATAGGACGGGGACCGCCGCCCGGCCGGCATGCGTCCGAGGAGTGCTCAGCCCTCGAGGGCCCTGCGCACGGCGTCGAGCTTGGCCTCGGACTCCGCGATCTCGCCCTCGGCGGTCGAGCCGGCGACGATGCCGCAGCCCGCGAACAGGCGCAGCCGGGTCGCGGCTCCCCGCTCGGTGTCCTCCACCGCGGCGCACCGAAGGGCGATCCCGAACTCGCCGTCGCCGCGTGCGTCGATCCAGCCCACGGGCCCGGCGTAGCGGCCGCGGTCGAGGCCCTCGATCTCGCGGATGAGGGCCGCCGCGCGCTCAGTGGGGGTTCCGCAGACGGCAGCAGTGGGGTGCAGCGACGCGGCCAGGGCCAGCGCGGAGGCACCGTCGGCGAGCAGTCCCGTCACGTCGGTGGCCAGGTGCTGGACGTTGGCCAGCGAGAGGACGTGCGGCGCCGCCGGCACGTCGAGGTCGGTGCAGTGCGTCGCCAGCGCCTCGGCAACCGAGTGCACGGCGTACTCGTGCTCCTCGAGGTCCTTGCCCGAGTCCAGCAGCGCTGCCGCGCGTGCTGCATCGACCGAGTCGTCGCCCCGCCGTCGGACTGTTCCGGCCAGGACCCGCGAGGTGACCCGGTCGCCGTCACGACGGACGAGCAGCTCGGGGGTCGCGCCCACCAGGCCGTCGACACTGAACGTCCAGCACTCGGGATACGCATCGGCCATCCGGCCGAGCAGGGCGGCGGTGTCCAGCGGTGCGGGCAGGTCGGCCACGAGGTCCCGGGCGAGGACCACCTTGTCCAGCTCCCCGGCGCTGATCCGCCCGATCGCCTCGGACACAGCCCGCGCCCAGTGCTCGACGGGACGGGTCCCCGGCGCCCAGAGGATGGGACCCGATGCGAGCCTCCGGCTCGGGATCCCCGGGCGCGACGGGCGCGACGCCGTCAGCTCCGACAGTGGTCAACCATGTCCGCCCGCCCCGGTGACCGACCACGACGGCCGGCACGATCACCACGGACTCCTGCGGCCCCGAGTCGAACGTGAACGACGCGAACGCCACCGGGCCGGATCCGCGGACGCCCACCTGGTCCTCGACGTGGGCCGCGTCGCACCACGCACTCCACCAGCGCTGGGCCCGGCTGAACCGCTCCGGCCCGGAGATGGTGAATCGCGCAGCCTCGCCCCACCCGACGAATCCGGCGCCGTCGCGGACCCAGGCGTAGCCCCCGGATGCCGGCAGCAGCGTCAGCAGTTGCTCGTCGATGCCGTCCAGCGTGACCGTGCGGACGACCCGTCCATGGGTCGTGGTGCGCGACTTGGTCACGGGCGAAGTCTAGCCGGGATCCACGGCCCCGCCGCCGGAATGGGCCCCAGCTGCGGGTGCTGCCGCCGCGGTGGCCCGGTGCAGCGCGACGATCCCACCGGAGAGGTTGCGCCACGCCGGGGCGGTCCATCCGGCGGCGGCGATCTGGGCGGCGAGCTCGGGCTGGGTGGGCCACGCGCGGATGGATTCGGCGAGGTACACGTAGGCGTCCGGCGCGCTGGACACCCGCCGCGCCACGGGGGGCAGCGCCCGCATGAGGTACTCGACGTAGACGGTGCGGAACGGCGCCCATGTCGGGTGGCTGAACTCGCACACCACGAGCCGGCCGCCGGGCTTGGTGACCCGGTGCATCTCGGCCAGTGCGGCCTCGACGTCGACCACGTTGCGCAGGCCGAAGGAGATCGTGACCGCGTCGAAGGAGTCGTCGGCGAACGGCAGCGTCGTGGCATCGCCCGCGACGAACGGGAGCTGCGGGTAGCGCCGCCGACCTTCGGTCAGCATGCCCAGGGAGAAGTCGCTGGAGACCACGGCGGCACCAGCCCTCGAGAACGGCAGTGAGCTGGTGCCCGTCCCGGCGGCCAGGTCAAGGACCCGCTGGCCGGGCCTGGCGGCCACGGCGCGCACGACCTCGCGCCGCCAGTAGCGGTCCTGTCCCAGGGACAGGACGTCGTTGGTCACGTCGTACTTGGCCGCGACGTGGTCGAACATCGACTGCACGTCCTTGGGGTCCTTGTCGAGGCTGGCGCGTGTCACCGGGCAATCATCCCCGGTGTCCCACGATCAGCCCAACCGGGCAACCCGGAGATCGGCCGCACAGCCCGCAGCCCGGCTGGGCGGACCGAGCCGGGCTGCGGGGCGGACGGCGGGCACCTGCCGGCACCCGGATCGGGCGCCTATGCGCCCACGAGCTTGCCGACCTTCCTGAGCTCGAAGGCGCGGATGACGTCGCCGACCCCGTGCAGGATCGCCCAGAAGCCGGCGAAGACCAGCAGCGTGATCCCCTTGGCGAGCAGGCCCTGGCTGCCGACCCAGATGCCCATCCCCAGCATGATGATCGCCGAGACGAGCGTCAGCCACCACAGGCTGTTGGAGCCCCTGGAGGCGAAGGCCTCCACGAACCAGAAGATCGAGATCAGCACGAAGAGCAGGCCGAGTGAGGACGCGAGCGCCGCGGTGGTGCCGATCGGGTTGGCCACGGCCCAGATGCCACCGACCAGGAAGAAGATGCCGAACAGGATCCACACCCATTTCCATCCGGGCGCGGCCGAGGCGACCAGGAACTGCTCGATCCCGGTGAAGATGAGCATGAAGCCGACGAGGTAGCCGACCGTGGCCACCGACTGGACGTCCATCTGCAGGACGATCGCACCGATGATGAACCACAGGGCACCGGTGACGAGCAGCAGCCACCACCACTTGGCGATGCCTGCGACGGCCTGGCGGGCTGTGGGGTCCAGTGTGTTGGGGTCGGGCATGGACATGGGGGCCTCCTTCTGGTCAGCCCTTGGATATCACGCCCGGCCGCTCCCACAGGGGAGGCGCACAGATCGGGCCCGGCAGTGCTGATCAGGCCAGGGCGTACAGGCCGCGCTCGCGGAAGATCGCCAGGGCCCGGTCGACCGACTCCCTCGACGGCGTCGGGGTGCCGAGCAGGGGGTAGGCGCGCCCGAGGGCGGCGTACTTGTCCACGCCGAGCCGGTGGTAGGGCAGGACCTCGACCCGGTCGATGATCTCGCCGAGCTCGGCGGACAGGTCGGCCACCTCGGCGATCTCGTCGGGGCCATCCGTCAGCCCCGGGACGAGCACGTAGCGGATCCACACCTTCACCTGGTGCTCCACGAGGCGCGCCGAGAAGTCCAGGACGTCGCTGAGCCGGCCGCCGCCGCTGACCCTCTCGTAGAGCGCGGCATTGCCGGCCTTGATGTCCAGCAGGACCAGGTCGGTGTTCGCCAGGAGCCGTTCGCTGGCCCGGTGCCCGCCGTTGGCCGACGTGTCCAGCGTCGTGTGCAGCCCGTAGGCGTCCTTGACGCCCACGAAGAGGTCCTCGACGAACGCGGGCTGGAGCAGCGGCTCCCCGCCCGTGACCGTCAGGCCGCCACCGCGGGAGATGAAGGCCCGGTAGCGGCCCGCCTCCTCGATGACGTGCCGTGCGGTCGTCCGCTCGCCCAGGCGCATCGTCTGGGTGTCGGGGTTGTGGCAGTACAGGCAGCGCAGCGGGCATCCCGAGAGGAAGACGGTGTAGCGCAGCCCGGGACCGTTGACCCCCGACGTGGTCTCCGCCGAGTGCACGAACCCGATGCGCGAGCCGTCACCGAGATCGCCGTCGGCGTGCTCAGCGGCTGCGAACTCATGGCTCACGGCGGCCTCCAGCACGTCCTTGGGTCGAGGTCGTCATCATGGCCCACCCGGGGCGCGTGCGCCGATCAGACGCTCATGTGGAACGTGCGGTCGATGACGTCCTGCTGCTGCTCGCGGGTCAGCCGCACGAAGTTCACCGCGTAGCCCGAGACCCTGATGGTCAGCTGCGGGTAGTTCATCGGGTTCTCCATGGCATCGAGGAGCATCTCGCGGTTGAGCACGTTGACGTTCATGTGGAAGCCGCGGCTGTCCACGTAGCCGTCGAGCACCCCGATCAGGTTGTCCACGCGCTCCTGCTCGGTCTTGCCCAGGCCCGAGGGGATCACCGACGCGGTCATGGAGATGCCGTCCTGGGCATCTGCGTAGGGCAGGTGCGCCACGGACAGCGCGGCGGGGATCAGGCCCTTGTGGTCACGACCGTGCATCGGGTTGGCGCCGGGGGCGAAGGGCTCGCCACGCTTGCGGCCGTCGGGGGTGGAGCCGGTGTTCGCGCCGTAGACCACGTTGGACGTGATGGTCAGCACCGACTGCGTGTGCCGGGCATCGCGGTAGGCCGGGTATGAGCGCACCTTGTCCATGAAGACGCTGACGATGTGGGCGGCGATGTCATCGACGCGCGGGTCGTTGTTGCCGAACGCCGGGTACTCGCCGTCGAGCTCGAACTCGGTGATCAGCCCGGTCTCGTCGCGCACCGGGTGCACGCCGGCGTACTTGATCGCCGACAGCGAGTCGGCCACGATCGACAGCCCGGCGATGCCGCACGCCAGCGTGCGCTCCGGGTCGTAGTCGTGCAGCGCCATCTCGAGGCGCTCGTAGGCGTACTTGTCGTGCATGTAGTGGATGATGTTCAGCGCGTTGACGTACACGTCGGCAAGCCAGGTCATGGCCGCGTCGAAGCGCTCCCAGACGTCGTCGAAGTCCAGGGTGTCGGTCGTGACCGGATCGCCGAGCTCGATGACCTTCTTGCCCGAGATCTCGTCGCGACCGCCGTTGATCGCGTAGAGCAGGGTCTTGGCCAGGTTCACCCGGGCGCCGAAGAACTGCATCCGCTTGCCGACCGGCATGCTCGACACGCAGCACGCGATCGCGCAGTCGTCGCCGCCCTCGTTGAACTCGCGCAGCAGGTCGTCGGACTCGTACTGGATGGCTGAGGTGTCGATGGAGACCTTGGCGCAGAACTCCTTGAAGCCGGTGGGCAGCGCCGCGGACCACAGGACGGTCAGGTTCGGCTCGGGCGCCGGGCCCAGGTTGTACAGGGTCTGCAGGAACCGGAACGAGGACCGTGTGACCAGGGGCCGGCCGTCGTAGCCCATGCCGCCGATCGACTCGGTGACCCAGGTCGGGTCCCCGGAGAACAGCGCGTCGTACTCGGGGGTGCGCAGGAAGCGCACCATCCGCAGCTTGATCACGAAGTCGTCGACCAGCTCCTGGGCGGCGGACTCGGTCAGGGCGCCGGCGTCGATGTCGCGCTGGAGGAAGACGTCGAGGAACGTGGAGACCCGGCCCAGGCTCATGGCCGCGCCGTTCTGCTCCTTGATGGAACCCAGGTACGCCATGTACAGCCACTGGATCGCCTCCTGGGCGGTGACCGCCGGGCGGCGCAGGTCCAGGCCGTGCATCTGGCCGAGCTCCACGAGCTCGGCCAGGGCGCGGATCTGCTCGTTGAGCTCCTCGCGGTCGCGGATGACCGCGTCGCTGCTGAGGCGGTCATCCAGCGTGGCCAGCTCGGCCTTCTTCGCCACGATGAGCCGGTCGACGCCGTAGAGCGCGACGCGGCGGTAGTCGCCGATGATCCGGCCACGGCCGTACGCGTCGGGCAGGCCGGTGATGATGTGGCTGGAGCGGGCCGCGCGGATCGCCGGCGTGTAGGCGTCGAACACGCCCTGGTTGTGGGTCTTGCGGTACTTCGTGAAGATCTCGCCCACGCGGGGGTCCGGCTCGTAGCCGTACGCCTTGAGCCCGTTCTCGACCATCCGGTAGCCGCCGTTGGGCATGATCGCGCGCTTGAGCGGCGCCTCGGTCTGCAGCCCGACGATGAGCTCCGGGATGTCCTCGGTGATCCGACCCGGGGCGTGCGAGGTGATGGTGCTCGGGGTGTGCGGGTCCACGTCGAGGATGCCGCGCTCGAGCTCGACGACCATCAGGTCGGCCACGAACCGCCACAGCGACTCCGTGCGCTCCGTCGGGCCGGCGAGGAAGGACGCGTCACCCTCGTACGGGGTGTAGTTGCCGCGGATGAACGCAGCGACGTCGACGGCCTCGCGCCACGGGCCGTCATCGAAGCCCGCCCACGGGTCGGAGCTGGTGGTCGGTCGGTCTGCTGCGATGGTCACTGCGGTCCTCTGGTCGGCTCGATCGCGGGCGTTGCCCAATTGTCCCCCGGGGCGTCCAGCGAAGGATGCCCGAACTGGTCCGGCCTACTCGGGACCTTGGTCCTGCCTGCCGGGGTTTGTCCGCTTCTCGGATCATCGGCGCGCCGAGGAGCGGACAGGCCGACGAGTGGTCCACGCGGGAGCGGACGGAACGGCGGGGCCAGGGCAGCTCGCGGATGCGTCTGCGGCCCTTCGGACCCGGGTCTAGAATCTGGGACGAATCCCCCAGGCCACGAGGTGCCCGATGCCCGACCACGCCCAGGACGCCGACGTCATCGTCGTCGGCGCCGGACCGGCGGGCTCGGCCACCGCTCACCGGCTGGCCGCCGCCGGGCGCGACGTGCTGCTGCTGGAGAAGGCCGCCTTCCCACGGGACAAGGTCTGCGGCGACGGCCTGACCCCGCGCGCTGTCCGCTCCCTGATCGACATGGGCGTCGACATCTCCCCGGAGAAGGGCTGGGCCCGCAACAACGGCCTGCGGATCATCGCCAACGGGCGCACGTACGAGCTGCCCTGGCCCGAGCTCGAGCGCTTCCCCAACTACGGACTTGTCCGCTCGCGCATGGAGCTCGACGAGATCCTCGCCCGGCACGCCGCGGCGGCGGGAGCCCGCCTGAACGAGTGCACGAAGGTGCTCGAGCCGACCCGCCACGAGCGCACGGGGCGCGTCACCGGCGTCGTCGCCCAGCCGGTGGACGACCGCGGCCGTGCTGCCGGCTCCCGGGTCACCTACCGCGCCCCGGTCGTGGTCGCCGCCGACGGCGTGAGCTCGCGGATGAGCGTGGCGATGGGTGTCGGAGTGCGCGACGACCGGCCGATGGGCGTCGCCGTGCGCGCCTACGCACCGAGTCCGCGCGCCGCCGAGCCCTGGATGGAGTCCCACCTCGAGCTGCGCTCCGACGGTGCCCTGCTGCCCGGCTACGGCTGGGTGTTCGGGCTCGCCGACGGGACCATCAACATCGGCCTGGGCATCCTGAACACCTCGGACGCCTTCGGCAATGTCGACTACCGCGACCACCTGCGCCGGTGGATGCGGGAGACCCCGGAGCACTGGGAGCTGCGCGAGCACGCCGACACGGTTCGGATCGGCGGGATGGCCCTTCCGATGGGCTTCAACCGGCAGCCGCACTACGCCAGGGGGCTGCTCCTGGTCGGGGACGCCGGGGGCATGGTCAACCCCTTCAACGGCGAGGGCATCGACTACGCGCTGGAGGCCGGTGCACTGGCCGGCGCGCGCATCGACGCCGCGCTCGACGAGCCCCGCGCCGAGGGCCGCGAGACCCAGCTGCACAGCTATGCGGCCGACCTCAAGGCGCACTACGGCGGGTACTACACGCTCGGTCGCTGGTTCGTCCGCGCTATCGGCAACCCCAGCGTGATGAAGCTGGCAACCACCTACGGCATGCCCGTGCCGGTGCTGCGGGAGCTGGCGCTCAAGCTGATGGCCAACCTCACCGACACTGCCGATCCCGACCCCATGGACCGGCTGATCAACATGCTGTCGCGGGTGACACCGGCCGCATGAGGGGACCACGAGCGTGTCGGTGCACCCATGGGTGCCTAGGATGTGACCGCCCGAGCCGAGTCGGCACGGGCAGTCCGATGAAAGGACGGGTGCCACTGCCGTGAACGTCTACATCCCGATCCTCATCCTCGGACTCCTGGCCTTCGGCTTCGCGCTGTTCTCCGTCGCCGTCGCCGGGATCACCGGGCCCAAGCGCTACAACCGCGCCCGCCTGGATGCCTACGAGTGCGGCATCCAGCCCACCCCCATGCGCATCGGCGGCGGCCGGTTCCCGGTCAAGTACTACCTGACCGCGATGCTGTTCATCGTCTTCGACATCGAGATCGTCTTCCTCTACCCGTGGGCAGTCACCTTCGACATGCTCGGGATCTTCGGGCTGGTGGAGATGCTGCTGTTCATCGCGACCCTGCTCGTCGCCTACGTCTACGTGTGGCGGCGCGACGGACTGGAGTGGGACTGACATGGGACTCGAGGAACAACTGCCCTCCGGGGTGCTGCTCACCAGCGTCGAGCTGCTCGCGGGCTACGCGCGCAAGAGCTCGATGTGGCCGGCGACGTTCGGCCTGGCCTGCTGCGCCATCGAGATGATGGCCACAGGCGCCGGGCGCTACGACCTCGCCCGGTTCGGCATGGAGGTCTTCCGCGGCTCCCCGCGCCAGGCCGACCTGATGATCGTGGCCGGTCGCGTGAGCAACAAGATGGCCCCGGTGCTGCGCCAGGTGTACGACCAGATGCCCGGCCCCAAGTGGGTCATCGCGATGGGCGTCTGCGCGTCCTCGGGCGGGATGTTCAACAACTACGCCATCGTCCAGGGCGTCGACCACATCGTCCCCGTCGACATCTACCTGCCCGGCTGCCCGCCGCGGCCCGAGATGCTCATGGACGCGATCCTCACGCTGCACGAGCAGGTGATGGACTCCAAGCTCGGCGCGAACCGCCAGCGCCAGATCACCGAGCTGGAGGCAGCGGCCCTCACCGCGCCGCCCACCATCGAGATGCGGGGGCTGCTGCGATGAGCGAGAGCAGCCAGGTGGTCCCGGTCGGGGCCGTCGACCTCGGCCTGGACCCGGTCACCGACACCGTGGGCGTTCGTCAGGGCGCCTTCGGCGTGTCGGGCTCGGGTGACACCACGGGCTTCGGCGGGCTCGTGCGCCCCATCGAGATGCCCGGCGCCAGCCAGAAGCCCTACGGCGGGTACTTCGACGCCGTGACCGAGGAGCTCGAGCTCGCGCTGGCCGATGCCGGCGTGCCGGCCGAGTCGGCGATCGAGAAGGTCGTCGTCGACCGCGGCGAGATGACCCTCTACGTCCGTCGCGAGCACCTGCTGGCCGTCGCCGCGGAGCTGCGCGACGAGCCGGGGCTGCGCTTCGAGGTGTGCCACTCGGTGTCCGGGGTGCACTACCCCGCCGACACCGGCCGCGAGCTGCACGCAGTCATCCACCTCCTGTCGATGACCCACAGGCGGCGCATCCGCGTCGAGGTGACCTGTCCCGAGTCCGACCAGCACATCCCGTCGGTGACCGACGTCTGGGCCTCGGCGGACTGGCACGAGCGCGAGACCTGGGACATGTTCGGGATCCACTTCGACGGGCACCCGGCACTGACCCGGATCCTGATGCCCGACGACTGGCCGGGCCACCCGCAGCGCAAGGACTACCCGCTCGGCGGGATCCCCGTGGAGTACAAGGGCGCGACCGTCCCGGCGCCGGACCAGCGGAGGTCGTACAACTGATGAGCACGACGTATGAGTCCGGCGAGGCGTTCGAGCCCGCCGAGAGCCCCGACGAGGCCCCGGGCTACGACACCACCGAGGGCCGGGTCTTCACCGTGTCCGGCGGGGACTGGGACACCATCACCATCGACCCGAGCGTGGCCAACGAGCGCATCGTGGTCAACATGGGCCCGCAGCACCCCTCCACCCACGGCGTCCTGCGCCTGATCCTCGAGCTCGAGGGCGAGAGCGTGCAGGAGGCCCGGTGCGGCATCGGGTACCTGCACACCGGGATCGAGAAGAACCTCGAGTACCGCAGCTGGACCCAGGGCACGACGTTCGTCACCCGCATGGACTACCTGTCCAGCTTCTTCAACGAGACCGGCTACAGCCTTGCGGTCGAGAAGCTGCTCGGGATCACCGACGACGTCCCGGACCGCGCCACCGTGATCCGGGTCATCCTCATGGAGCTCAACAGGGTGGGCTCGCACCTGGTCTGCCTGGCGACCGGAGCCCTCGAGCTCGGCGCGCTGACCGCCATGACCTTCGGCTTCCGCGAGCGCGAGCTGATCCTGGACATCTTCGAGCTCGTGACGGGGCTGCGGATGAACCACGCGTTCATCCGTCCCGGAGGCCTGGCCCAGGACATGCCGGAGAAGGACGACCTCGGCCAGGACATGCGCACGCGCATCCAGTCGACGATCGACACGCTGCGCGTGCGGTTCAAGGACACCTCGAACCTCCTGGTCGACAACTCCATCTGGATGGGCCGCACCTCGGGCATCGGCTACCTGGACCTCACCGGATGCATCGCCCTGGGTGTCACCGGACCGATCCTGCGCGCCACCGGGTACCCCTGGGACGCCCGCAAGGACATGCCCTACTGCGGCTACGAGCGCTACGAGTTCGAGGTCCCCACCCAGAGCACCTCCGATGCCTACGGCCGCTTCCTGATCCGCCTCGCGGAGATGGAGCAGAGCCTGAACATCGTCGAGCAGGCGCTGGAGTACCTGCAGCCCGGCCCGGTGATGGTCGACGACCCGAAGGTCGCCTGGCCCGCGCAGCTGGCCATCGGCAGCGACGGCATGGGCAACTCCCTGGACCACATCCGCCACATCATGGGCAGCTCGATGGAGGCGCTCATCCACCACTTCAAGCTGGTGACCGAGGGCTACAGCGTCCCGGTGGGCCAGACCTACCAGGTGCTCGAGGCTCCGCGCGGCGAGCTCGGCGTGCACGTGGTGTCCCACGGCGGGACCAAGCCCTACCGCGTGCACTTCCGCGATCCGAGCTTCAACAACCTGCAGTCGGTGGCCGCCATGTGCGAGGGCGGCCAGGTCGCTGACGTCGTGGCCGCCGTCGCCAGCATCGACCCCGTGATGGGAGGCGTGGACCGCTGATGTCCATCTCCGAGACCACCCGGACCGAGCTCGCCGAGCTCGCCGGTCGCTACCCGCAGGCGCGCTCGGCGCTGCTGCCGATGCTGCACCTCGTGCAGTCCGAGGAGGGCTACGTGAGCCCCGAGGGGATCGCGGCCTGCGCGCAGACCCTCGCCCTGAGCACCGCCGAGGTGGCGGCCGTCGCCACGTTCTACACGATGTACAAGCGGCGCCCCGCTGGCGCGCACCACGTCGGGGTGTGCACCAACACGATGTGCGCCCTCCTCGGTGGCGACGCGCTCTGGGACGCCGTCAGCGCCCACACCGGCGCCGGGCACGACGAGGTCAGCGCGAACGGCACGTTCGACCTCGAGCGCATCGAGTGCCAGGCCGCCTGCACGCACGCGCCGGTGATGACCGTGGACTGGGAGTTCTTCGACCGGATGACCCCGGACGCCGCGATCGCCGTGCTCGACGCCCTCGAATCCGGCGAGGAGGTCCGCTCGACGCGTGGCCCGGTGGTCCGCGGGTTCAGGGCGGCATCGCGGACGATCTCCGGCATCGACGACGACGGCCTGACCGCCGAGGGTGGTTCAGCCGACGAGCTGATGGTGACCACCACGACCGCCGCCGCGGAGCGTGGCATCCCTGCGGCCGACGGTGGACCCGCTCCGGGCGACCAGCCCGTCGGGACGGGGGCGCGGGCATGACCCTGACCCCGGTCCTCACCGCGCACTGGGACGAGGCTGACTCCTACACGATCGACGCCTACCGGCGCCATGGCGGCTACGAGCAGGTGGCGCAGGGCTTCGCGATGGGCCCGGACGCGCTGATCGGGCTGGTCAAGGACTCCGGCCTCCGCGGCCGCGGCGGGGCGGGCTTCCCCACCGGCATGAAGTGGGGCTTCGTGCCCCAGGGCGACGGCAAGCCGCACTACCTCGTCGTGAACGCCGACGAGTCCGAGCCGGGTGCCTGCAAGGACATCCCGCTCATGCTGGCCAACCCGCACGCACTGGTCGAGGGCTGCATCCTCACCTCGTACGCGATCCGCGCCAACCACGCCTTCATCTACGTCCGCGGCGAGGTCCCGCACGTGCAGCGCAGGTTGCGCGCCGCGGTGCGCGAGGCCTACGCGGCCGGCTTCCTCGGCAGGGACATCCAGGGCACGGGATTCGACCTCGACCTGATCGTGCACTCCGGGGCCGGGGCGTACATCTGCGGCGAGGAGACAGCGCTGCTGGACTCCCTCGAGGGCCGTCGCGGCCAGCCGCGCCTCAAGCCGCCGTTCCCCGCCGTGGCCGGGCTCTACGCCTCGCCGACGGTGGTCAACAACGTCGAGACCGTGGCCAACGTGCCCTACATCGTGCGCAACGGCGCTGACTGGCTGCGCCAGTGGGGCACCGAGAAGTCCCCGGGCTTCAAGCTCATGAGCGTCTCGGGCCACGTGAAGCGCCCCGGCGTCTACGAGGTGGCGCTGGGCACGACGATGCGCCAGCTGCTGGAGTACGCCGGTGGGATGCGCAACGGTGGGGACCCGAAGTTCTGGCTGCCGGGGGGTTCCAGCGTCCCGATGCTCACCGCAGCGCACCTCGACCTCCCCCTGACCTACGAGGACATGGCCGCCGCCGGAACGATGCTCGGAACGGCCACTCCCATGGTCTTCGACGAGACCGTGTCGGTGGTCAAGGCCATCAGCCGGTGGTTGGAGTTCTACGCCCACGAGTCCTGCGGCAAGTGCACGCCCTGCCGTGAGGGCACCGGCTGGATCGCCGGCACCCTGGAGAAGTTCGAGGCGGGCCACGGCAGCCAGCACGAGCTCGGGCTGCTCGAGGACGTGTGCGGGCAGATCCTCGGTCGCTCGTTCTGCGCCCTCGGTGATGCGGCCGCCACACCCTTCCCTGCGGCGCTCAAGCACTTCCCGGAGGAGTTCCTCGCCGGGACGCACACCGCTGCCGATGCGGCCTTCAACCCCGCCGCCGCCACCGTCCTGCCTGCAGGAGCCAGCCGATGACCGTGTCCAGCCAGCCCACCACAGCGACCGGCACCATGGCCACGCCATCGGCGGACCCGGATGCACCGGCGCCGGCGGCACTGCCACCCTCGGACCACGTCACGGTGGCCATCGACGGCATCGACATCGTCGTGCCCAAGGGCACGCTGATCATCCGTGCCGCGGAGCAGGTCGGCATCGAGATCCCCCGCTTCTGCGACCACCCCCTGCTCCAGCCGGTCGCCGCGTGCCGCGCCTGCCTCATCGAGATCGAGGGGCAGCCCAAGCCGCAGCCGGCGTGCGCGATCCCCGTCGCGGACGGCATGCGGGTCAAGACCTCCGTGACCTCGGACATGGCCGCCGGGGCGCAGCGCGGGGTCATGGAGTTCCTGCTGATCAACCACCCGCTGGACTGCCCGGTCTGCGACAAGGGCGGGGAGTGCCCGCTGCAGAACCAGGCAATGACCCACGGGCGCGGCGAGTCGCGCTTCACGGGCACCAAGCGCACGTTCGCCAAGCCCGTGGCGCTGAGCACGCAGATCCTGATCGACCGTGAGCGCTGCGTCTCCTGCGCGAGGTGCACCCGGTTCGCCGACGAGATCGCCGGCGACCCGTTCATCTCGCTGCAGCAACGAGGCGGCCGCCAGATCGTCGGCACCGCGCAGGACACCCCGTTCAACTCGTACTTCTCCGGCAACACCGTGCAGATCTGCCCTGTGGGGGCCCTGACCAGCGCGGCCTACCGCTTCCGTGCCCGGCCGTTCGACCTCGTCTCCACCCCGACGGTGTGCGAGCACTGCGCGAGCGGCTGCTCCCTGCGCACCGACGTCCGCCGCTCGACCGTGGTGCGCCGGCTGGCGTGGGAGGACCCGGCGGTCAACTCCGACTGGAACTGCGACAAGGGCCGCTTCGCCTTCCCGTACCTGTCGGCCGACCGGCTCGAGGCCCCCCTGATGCGCGCGGGCGCGGACCTCGTGGAGGCCTCGTGGCCCGAGGCCGTGCGCCGCGCGGCCGATGCGCTGGCCGATGCCGGCGGACGCACCGCGGTCCTGCTGGGCGGCAAGCTGACCCTCGAGGACAGCTACGCGTACGCGAAGTTCGCGCGCGCCGTGCTCGGCACCGACTCCATCGACTTCCGGATCAGGCGATCGAGCGCGGCTGAGGCCGAGTTCCTGCGCTCCGTGGTCTCCGGCTCGGGAGTCGACGTCACCTACGCCGACCTCGATGCCGCGCCCACGGTGCTCCTTGTCGGGCTGGAGCCCGAGGAGGAGTCGCCGATCATCTTCCTGCGCCTGCGCGCGGCCACCCGCCGGACCGGGCTGAAGGTCCTGACCGTCGCCCCCTTCGCCTCACCGGGCTCGGCCAAGCTGGCGGCGCACGTCCTGGCCGCCGCGCCGGGCCAGGAGCCCGCAGTGCTCGGTGCCCTGGCCTCCGGGGCAGGGGAGTCGGGCGCGGCGCTGGCCGCTGAGGGCTCGATCATCCTCGTCGGGGAGCGCGCTGCGCAGACCCCCGGACTCCTCTCCGCGGTCGTCGCCCTGGCCGGGGCCAGCGGTGCCCGCCTCGCGTGGGTGCCGCGACGCTCCGGTGAGCGTGGGGCGCTCGAGGCCGGTGCCCTCGCGGGCCTGCTGCCCTGGGGCCGCCCCCTGACCGACCCCGAAGCCCGGGCCCAGGTGGCCGCGGCGTGGGGGATCGACGCCGACACCCTTCCCGCCGTGCGCGGGACTCGACCTGGCCTCCGTCGTTGAGGCGCTGGCTGCCGATCGCGCCGAGGCCCTGGCGGCCGCGGACAGCGACTCCGACGAGACGCCCGAGCGGCGGATCGGCGCGGTGCTCGTCGCCGGCGTCGACGCGGCCGACACCCCGGATCCGCAGGCGTTCCTCGCCGCCCTGGCGGACGCGCCATTCGTGCTCGCGCTCGAGACCCGGCACACCGAGGTCACCGCACTGGCCGATGTCGTCCTGCCCGTCGCCGTGATCACCGAGAAGCCCGGCACGCTCGTGGACTGGGAGGGCCGCGCCCGCCCGTTCGGGCAGGTCATCCGGGACTCGACGGCCATCACCGACGCCCGCGCCCTGTCGCTGGTCGCCCGGGCGATGGGTCGTCCGCTCGGGCTCCATCGAGGTGGGCGACCTGCGCGCCGAGCTGGCCGGGATGGGCCGCTGGCAGGGCCCGCGCCCGGAGGCGCAGCTCGCCGACGAGCCCGAGCCCGGGCAGTCCTCCGGCGCCGGGGGGATCACCCTCGCCAGCTGGCGGCACCTCCTCGACGAGGGCGTGCTCCAGCGTGGTGAGCCCGCACTGGCCGGCACCGCCCGTCCCGCCCTGGCCCGGGTCTCGGCCGCCACGGCGGACGCGCACGAGCTGGTCGACGGGCAGCCCGTCACCGTGACCTCGGCCTACGGCTCGATCACCCTCCCGCTGGCCGTCACCGAGATGGTCGACGGCGTGGTCTGGGTGCCCGGGAACTCGCTCGGCAGCACCGTCAACGCGACCCTGAGGGTCGGGCCCGGGGCAGCCGTGGCGCTCAGCGCAGGAGGTGCCCAGTGATCGTGACCTCAGTGGTGGCCGCGACGGAGTTCGCGCCGTTCGGCCAGGACCCGTGGTGGCTGGTCATCCTCAAGGTGCTCGGCCTGTTCCTCGGCGTCGTGATCCTCGTGCTCCTCACGATCTGGGCCGAGCGGCGCGTGGTCGCGCGGATGAACATGCGCGTCGGCCCGAACCGGGTCGGCCCCTTCGGCGTGCTCCAGGGCCTCATGGACGGCATCAAGCTGGCCCTCAAGGAGGACATCATGCCCACGGCCGCCGACAAGGCCGTGTTCTTCATCGCCCCGATCATCTCCTGCGTGCCGGCCTTCATGGCCCTGGCCGTGATCCCGTTCGGGCCCGAGGTCTCGATCTTCGGGGTGACCACACCGCTGCAGCTGACCGACTTCCCGGTCGCGGTGCTCTACATCCTGGCGATCTCCTCGATCGGGATCTACGGGATCGTGTTCGCCGGATGGTCCTCGGGCTCGACCTATCCCCTGCTGGGCTCCCTGCGCTCCTCTGCCCAGATGATCTCCTACGAGATCGCGATGGGCCTGTCGTTCGTCGCGGTGTTCCTCTACGCCGGGTCGATGTCCACCTCGCAGATCGTCTCGGCGCAGCAGCCGATCTGGTACGCGCTGATCCTCCTGCCCTCGTTCATCATCTACGTCACCGCGATGGTGGGTGAGACCAACCGTGCGCCGTTCGACCTCCCCGAGGCCGAGAGCGAGCTCGTCGCCGGGTTCCACACCGAGTACTCGTCGTTGAAGTTCGCGCTGTTCTTCCTGGCCGAGTACATCAACATGGTCACCGTCTCGGCGCTGGCGACCACGCTGTTCCTCGGCGGCTGGCAGGCGCCGTGGCCGATCTCGGCCATCAACGACGGGATGCTCAACCGGGGCTGGTGGGGCCTGCTGTGGTTCATGGCCAAGGTCTGCATCTTCCTGTTCATGTTCATCTGGCTGCGCGGGACGCTCCCCCGGTTCCGCTACGACCAGTTCATGAAGTTCGGCTGGAAGGTCCTGATCCCGGCGTCGCTGGCCTGGATCGTGCTGGTCGCGACGTTCCGGGCCCTGCGCGACGACCTGCCCAGCAACGCCATGACCGTCTCCGTGATCGTCATCGTGACGCTCGTGGTCGTCTTCGTCGGGTCCTACCTGATCGAGAACGTCCGCGAGAGGGGTCGGGTCGCCACCGAGGTCCAGGCCGAGGCCGAGGCGGCGGAGTTCGCCGCCCAGCCGGGTCGGCACCCCGTCCCGCCGATGCCCGGAGAGACGTTCGAGTTCACCCCGCGGGCACGCCAGACCGTGCCCAGCGCGGTGGCTGCCGATGACTCACAGGAGGCCCCCAGTGCCTGAGCTCCCCCAGCCCGTCAGGGGCTTCGGGACGACCTTCCTGACGATGTTCAAGAAGGTGAACACCGAGCAGTACCCGGAGGAGAAGGACCAGTACCCCCCGAAGCCGCGGTTCCACGGCCGCCACCAGCTCAACCGGCATCCGGACGGCCTGGAGAAGTGCATCGGCTGCGAGCTGTGCGCCTGGGCCTGCCCGGCCGACGCGATCTTCGTCGAGGGTGCGGACAACACCGCGGAGGAGCGGTTCTCCCCGGGCGAGCGGTACGGGCGCGTCTACCAGATCAACTACCTGCGCTGCATCCTGTGCGGGCTGTGCATCGAGGCCTGCCCCACGCGCGCGCTGACCATGACCAACGAGTACGAGCTGGCTGACACCAGCCGGGCGTCACTGATCTACGAGAAGGGCGACCTGCTCGGCCCGTTGATGCCCGGGATGGTCCCCCCGCCGCACGCCATGGTGGAGGGCGCCGACGACGGTGCCTACTACCGCGGCGAGGTGACCGGGGCAACGGACGCCCAGCGGGCGGAGGTGGCCGCACGCGAGTCGGCCGCTGCCGCCACGACGGGTGACGACGCCGGGACGGAGGAGCAGTGAGCACGCTTGCGTCCCTGGGCGCCGTCGTGGCCGAGGGGCCGGTGGGGGTGACCCAGAACACCGGCGAGCAGGTCACCTTCTGGGTCTGCGCAACCCTGGCGGTGATCGGTGCCGGCGGCACGGTCCTGTCCCGCAAGGCCGTGCACAGCGCCCTGTTCATCGCCCTGACGATGATCAACCTGGCGATCCTCTACGTGGCCCAGGACGCTCCGTTCCTGGGGATGGTCCAGGTCATCGTCTACACCGGTGCGGTCATGATGCTCTTCGTCTTCGTGCTGATGGTGGTCGGCGTGGACGCCTCCGACAGCCTCGTGGAGACCCTCAAGGGCCAGCGCGCCCTGGCCGGTCTGGCCTTCGTGGGCTTCCTGGGCCTGCTGCTGGCCGGGATCACCGACTCGCTGTCGGGCACCTCGGTCGTCGGACTGACCGCGGCCAACGCCGAGCACGGGGGCAACGTCCAGGGCATCGGCGTCCTGATCTTCACGCGCTACCTGCTGGCCTTCGAGGTCACCTCCGCCCTGCTGATCACCGCTGCGGTGGGGGCGATGGTGCTCACGCACCGCGAGCGCGTCGAGCCCCGCAAGAGCCAGGCCCAGCTGTCCACCGAGCGCTTCGCGCCCGACCGGCACCCGGTCAACAAGCCGAGCCCCGGGGTGTACGCGCGCAACAACGCCGTCGACATGCCCGCGCTGCTGCCCGACGGCTCGATCGCCGAGGACTCCGTGCCCGGCCCATTGCGGCTCGAGGGCGACATCAGGGAGGCCGACAGGCTGGCCCTCGAGGAGGCCGAGCACCTGCTCGCCCACGAGGCCGTCATCGTCGACTCGTCCGGCGGCAACCCGATGGATGCCTCGCAGGAGGGTCAGGAATGAACCCCACGAACTACCTGGTGCTCTCGGCCATCCTGTTCTCCATCGGGGCGGCGGGCGTGCTCGTCCGGCGCAACGCGATCGTCGTGTTCATGTGCATCGAGCTGATGCTCAACGCGTCCAACCTGGCCTTCGTCACCTTCGCCCGGACCAACGGTGCCCTCGACGGCCAGGTGGTGGCCTTCTTCGTGATGGTGGTGGCCGCCGCTGAGGTCGTCATCGGCCTGGCGATCATCGTGACGATCTTCCGGACCCGCAACTCGGCCTCGGTCGACGAGCCCAACCTGCTGAAGTTGTGAGGGGACGACTGTGAACAACACCCTTGCGATCCTCGCCTCCGGGGAGGCATCCCCGGGCGAGGTCGTACAGGCCACCGGCACCTTCGCCCTGATCGCGGCGCTGATCGCGATCCCGGCCGCCGGCGCGGTGATCCTCCTGCTGGCGGGCCGCCGGTCGAACAGGTGGGGCCACCTGCTGGGCACCGCGATGGTGCTGGCGTCCTTCGTGGTCGCCTGCATCCTGTTCCTGGCCCTGCTGGCCCAGCCCGAGGACGCCCGGACGATCAACCAGCACCTGTGGGACTGGATCGACGTCGGGACCTTCAGGGCGCCCTTCGCCCTGCAGCTGGACCAGCTGAGCGTGTGCTTCGTCCTGCTGATCACCGGTGTCGGCTCGCTGATCCACATCTACTCGATCAGCTACATGGACCACGACCCCGAGCGGCGCAAGTTCTTCGCGTACCTGAACCTGTTCATCGCGGCGATGCTGCTGCTCGTCCTGGCCAACAACTACCTGCTGCTCTACGTCGGCTGGGAGGGTGTGGGCCTGGCCTCGTACCTGCTGATCGGGTTCTGGTTCGCCAAGCCCTCGGCGGCCACCGCCTCGAAGAAGGCCTTCGTGGTCAACAGGGTCGGTGACTTCGGGCTGAGCCTGGCCATCATGATCATGTTCGCGACCCTGGGCACCTTCACGTTCGAGGGCGTCAACGCGACGATCGGCCAGGCGGACTCCAACACGGTCACCTGGATCGGCCTGGCCCTCCTGCTGGCCGCGTGCGGCAAGTCCGCGCAGTTCCCGCTGCAGTCCTGGCTCCTGGATGCGATGGAGGGCCCGACCCCGGTGTCGGCCCTGATCCACGCGGCGACCATGGTCACGGCGGGCGTCTACCTGATCGTGCGCTCGGCGGAGATCTTCAACCTGAGCGCGACCGCGCGCCTCGCGGTCGTCCTGGTCGGCACGATCACGCTGCTGATGGGCGCGATCATCGGGTCGGCCAAGGACGACATCAAGAAGGGCCTGGCCGGCTCCACGATGAGCCAGATCGGCTACATGTTCCTGGCGGCCGGGCTGGGGCCGATCGGCTACGTCTTCGCGATCTTCCACCTGCTCACGCACGGCATCTTCAAGGCCCTGCTCTTCCTGGGAGCAGGATCGGTCATGCACGGGATGGACGACCAGGTGAACATGCGCCGCTACGGCGCCCTGCGGACGTTCATGGTGCTCACCTGGGTGGTGTTCGGCATCGGCTACCTGTCGATCATCGGCATCCCGCCCTTCGCGGGCTTCTTCAGCAAGGACGAGATCATCCACGCCGCCTGGTCCCAGTACCCTGCTGCCGGCCTTGCCGCCCTCATCGGCGCCGGCGTGACCGGCTTCTACATGACCCGCATGATGGCCATGACCTTCTACGGGAAGGCGCGCTGGGCCGACGACGTGCACCCGCACGAGTCCTCGCCCTGGATGACCGTCCCGATGATCGTCCTGGCCGTCGGCGCCGTGCTGGCCGGCTTCATGATGCTCTACGTCGGCAACATCGAGGAGTGGCTGGCGCCCGTCGTCGGCTACGAGGAGGCCACCGGCGGGCTGCCCACACCGGTGATGATCGCCCTGACCCTGACCGTGGTGGTCGTGGGCGTGGTCATCGGCTGGCGCCAGTACGCCATGCGGGACGTGCCGATGACCGCCCCGACCCAGGTCTCGGCGCTCACCGTCGCTGCGCGCAACGACCTCTACGGCGATGCGGTGAACGAGGCGGTGTTCATGCGCCCCGGCCAGTACCTGACCCGAACGCTGGTCTGGACCGACAACAAGATCATCGACGGGGCGGTGAACGGCACCGCCGCCGGCATCGGCGGGCTCAGCGCGCGGATGCGCCGCTGGCAGAGCGGGTACGTCCGGTCCTACGCCCTGACCATGTTGATAGGTGCCGTCCTGGTCGGCGCCGTCCTGGCCGTGGGGAGCGTCCTGTGAGCACCGAGTACTACCTTGTGGCGCTCGTGGCGCTGCCCATCCTCGGCGGCGTGCTCGTGGCGCTGCTGCCCAAGGCGAATCCGGGGCTGGCCAAGCAGGTCGCGCTGGCGGTCTCGCTGGTCGTGCTGGCCGTCGGCGTCGCAGCCGGCCTGGCCTACGAGACCGGTGCAGCCGAGCCGTTCCAGCTGGGCGGATCGTGGGAGTGGATCCCGGCATGGGGCGTGAGCTTCGCGCTGGGCGCGGACGGCATCGCCCTGGTCCTGATCCTGATGACCGTCGTGCTGGTCCCGGTCTGCATCCTCGCGGGCTGGGTCGACGCAGACTCCTCGACGGGCTCGGTGCGCGGGTACTTCGCCTGGATCCTGGTCCTTGAGGGCCTGGTCGTCGGCGTGTTCGCCGCCACGGACGTCTTCCTGTTCTACGTGCTCTTCGAGGCGATGCTGGTCCCGATGTACTTCCTGATCGGGCGCTACGGCGGGCCCCAGCGGCAGTACGCGGCCGTGAAGTTCTTCCTGTACTCCCTGGCCGGCGGCCTGCTGATGCTCGCGGCCCTGATCGGGCTCTACGTGCTGTCCGTGGACCAGTACGGCGCAGGCACCTTCGACTACGCCGCACTCGTCGGGATGGACATCAGCCCCGACACCCAGAAGCTGCTGTTCCTCGGGTTCTTCATCGCCTTCGCGATCAAGGCCCCGATGTGGCCGCTGCACACGTGGCTCCCCGACGCCGCCGCGGAGGCACCGCCGAGCTCGTCGGTGCTGCTCGTCGGCGTCCTGGACAAGGTGGGCACCTTCGGGATGCTCCGCCTGTGCCTGCCGCTGTTCCCGGACGCGTCGAAGTACTTCGCACCCGGGATCATCATCCTGGCGCTCGTCGGCATCGTCTACGGCGCGCTGGTGGCGATCGGGCAGACGGACCTCAAGCGCCTGATCGCCTACACGTCAGTCAGCCACTTCGGGTTCATCGTGCTGGGCATCTTCGCCCTGACCTCCCAGGGCCAGAGCGGCTCGACGCTGTACATGGTCAACCACGGCTTCTCCATCGCCGCCCTGTTCCTGATCGTGGGGTTCATGGCCACGCGACGCGGCTCGCGGATGATGGCGGACTTCGGCGGCGTCCAGAAGGTCGCGCCGGTCCTGGCCGGGCTGTTCCTGGTCGCGGGCCTGTCCTCCCTGGCACTGCCGGGCCTGAGCTCGTTCGTCTCGGAGTTCCTGGTCCTGGCCGGCACCTACACCCGCTACCCGTGGGCAGCGATCGTGGCCACCACGGGCATCATCCTGGCCGCGCTCTACATCCTGATCATGTACCAGCGGACCATGACGGGTCCGGTGCGCGACGGGGTCGCGGGCATGAGGGACCTGCGGGGCCGCGAGGTCCTGGCGATCGCCCCCCTGCTGGCGATCATCATCGCCCTCGGGTTCTTCCCGAACCCGGTCCTGAAGGTGATCAACCCATCCGTCGACCAGACGATGACGCTCGTCGGGAGCACCGATCCGGTTCCCTCCGTCGCCGAGTCGGGGAAGTGAGGCTGCGATGATCACCACCGCCATCCCCATGGCCGAGACCCTGACGTTCCCGTCGTTCCAGTACCGCGCCATGGCTCCGGTCCTGCTCGTGCTCGGCGCCGGCGTGCTGTCGGTCCTGGTCGAGGGCCTCGCGCCGCGCGGCGCCCGTCGGGGGATCCAGCTCGTGCTGGTCCTGGCGAGCCTGGCGGCCGCGCTGGCCCTGACGATCGCCATGCCCGCATCGCAGATGGGCCTCGTCGCGGCAGGCTCGCTGTCCATCGACGGCCCGACCCTGTTCCTGTGGGTCACCATCCTGGTGATCGCCCTGCTCGCGGCCCTGCTCATGGCCGAGAGGCGGGCCGATCCCGCGGGTGACGCGTTCGCGCCGAGGGCCGCCTCCCTGGTGGGATCCACCGAGGAGCAGGAGCAGACCAGGCGCGGCTGGGACCAGACGGAGATCTGGCCGCTGTTCCTGTTCGCGGTGACCGGCATGCTGCTGTTCCCGGCCGCCAACGACCTGCTCATGCTGTTCGTCGCCCTCGAGGTCATGAGCCTGCCCCTGTACCTGCTGGCCGGGATGGCCCGCCGCCGGCGCCTGCTGTCACAGGAGGCCGCGCTCAAGTACTTCCTGCTCGGGGCGTTCGCCTCCGCCTTCCTGCTGTACGGCTCGGCGATGCTCTACGGCTACGCCGGGGCGCTGGACTTCGCGTCGATCTCCGATGCCTTCACCAACAGGCCGGGCGCCCAGGGCCTGCAGCTCATCGGGATCGCCATGGTGTCGGTCGGCCTGCTGTTCAAGATCGCGGCCGTCCCGTTCCACATGTGGACCCCGGACGTGTACCAGGGCTCGCCCACGCCCGTGACCGCCTTCATGGCGGCCGCCGTGAAGGTCGCCGGCTTCGGCGCCCTCCTGCGAGTGATGTACGTCGCCCTCGGCGGTGCCTCATGGGACTGGGAGCCGGTCATGTGGGCCGTGGCCAGCATCACCATGCTCGTCGGCGTGATCCTGGCCGTGACCAGCTCGGACATCAAGCGGATGCTGGCCTACTCCTCGGTCGGTCACGCGGGGTTCCTGCTGCTGGGCGTCATCGCGTTCTCCACAGAGGGCCTGGCAGCGACCATGTTCTACCTGCTCGCCTACGGGCTGACCACGATCGGCTGCTTCGCGATCGTCATGCTGGTCCGCGGACCCGCCGGGGAGGCCGGGCACCTGTCGGCATGGGCCGGCCTGGGCCGGACGTCACCGCTCATCGCGGGGGTGTTCGCCTTCCTGCTGCTCGCCCTGGCTGGCATCCCGCTGACCAGCGGGTTCACCGCCAAGTTCGGGATCTTCTCCGCCGCGGTCGCCAGTGGCGCGATCTGGCCTGTGATCCTCGCGGTGATCGCCTCGGCGATCTCGGCCTTCTTCTACCTGAAGGTCATCGTGCTGATGTACTTCGCCAAGCCGGGCCTCGACGGTGGGGCTGCAGTCGCGGTGCCGAGCGTCCTGACGCAGTCGGCGATCGCGGTCGCTGTCGTGGGCACGGTCGTGCTCGGCGTGTTCCCGCAGGCGATCCTGAACCTGGTCAACGAGTCGGCGATCTTCATCCGCTGACCGGGGGGGGGGCGGCGGACAATCGGGGAGCCGTGCGCGCGCGACGGCGCTCGTTGGGTACCTTTCCCCCCATGACCTCAACGCCACGCACCCACAAGTACGTCCTCTCCGAGGATGAGATGCCCACGACCTGGTACAACCTCGTCGCCGACCTGCCGGAGCCGCCGCCCCCGCCACTGCACCCGGGCACGCACGAGCCGATCGGTCCGGAGGCGCTCGAGCCGCTCTTCCCGATGGACCTGATCCTGCAGGAGGTGGCCACCGAGCGGTTCATCGAGATCCCCGGGGAGGTGCTCGACGTCTACCGCCAGTGGCGGCCCGCGCCGCTGCACCGCGCCCACAAGCTCGAGGAGTCACTGGGCACGACAGCGCGCATCTACTACAAGTACGAGGGCGGCAGCCCGGCCGGGTCGCACAAGGTGAACACCTCGGTGCCGCAGGCGTACTACAACGCCAAGGCGGGCGTCCGCAAGCTCACCACGGAGACCGGCGCCGGCCAGTGGGGCACGGCGCTGAGCTTCGCCACCGCCCTGTTCGGGCTGGACTGCGAGGTGTGGCAGGTCGGGGCCTCGTTCGACCAGAAGCCCTACCGCCGGATGATGATCGAGGCCTTCGGCGCCACCGTGCACCGCTCACCGTCGAACCTGACCGAGGCCGGCAAGCACTACCTCGAGTCCGACCCGGACCACCCCGGTTCGCTGGGCATCGCCATCTCCGAGGCCGTCGAGGCCGCGGTCACGGACCCGTCGGTGAAGTACGCGCTGGGCTCCGTGCTCAACCACGTGATCCTGCACCAGACGATCATCGGCGAGGAGGCCCTGCTCCAGATGGCCATGGCGGGCGACACCCCGGACGTGATCCTCGGCTGCACCGGTGGCGGCTCGAACTTCGCGGGCCTGACCTTCCCGTTCATCCGGGAGAAGCTGGCCGGGAGGATGAGCCCGGTCATCCGCGCCGTCGAGCCCGCCAGCTGCCCGTCGCTGACCCGCGGCGTGTACGCCTACGACTTCGGCGACGCCTCCGGCATGACCCCGTTGATGAAGATGCACACGCTCGGGCACAACTTCATCCCCGACCCCATCCATGCCGGTGGCCTGCGCTACCACGGGATGTCGCCGCTGCTCTCGCACGCCTACGAGCTCGGGCCTGATGGAGGCCGAGTCGGTCCCGCAGGTCGAGTGCTTCGACGCGGCGATCCGCTTCGCGCGCACGGAGGGGATCGTGGCAGCCCCCGAGTCCAGCCACGCGATCGCCGCGGCGGTCCGCGAGGCGAACCGCGCCACCGAGGCCGGCGACGACCGGGTCATCCTGATCGCCCTGTCGGGGCATGGGCACTTCGACCTCGCCGCGTACGACGCCTACCTGAACGGCCGCATGGTCGACCTCGAGACCCCGGACGCGAACTTCGAGTCCTCGCTCGCGGAGCTGCCCACCATCTGAGGGCCGACGCCCCGCGCACCGGCCACCGCCGCGCGGGGCGCGCCGGTGACGAACTTGGGATGCTCTTGCTGCACTTGGGGCAACGACAACCCAAGTTCGCGCCTGTCGCCCGGCACCGCCCGGTGGGGGCGATTCTGCGGGAAGGGGGGGCGTGGGCCAGACTTGCCCCGTGCCCTCCCTGACCTCCAGCCGACCCGAGGGGCTCCTGCTGCCCGACGCGGAGCTCGATGCCCAGATCGGGGTGCGACTGGCCGATGTGGAGAACCTGCTGCACGAGTCAGTGGCCAGCCAGTACCCGTTCGTCACCGATGCGGCACGCCACCTCGTGGACGCGGGTGGCAAGCGCTTCCGCCCGCTGTTGACGCTGCTGGCCTCGGAGTTCGGCGATCCGGGCGCGCGCGGTGTGGTGCCCGCGGCCGTGGTCGTCGAGCTGACGCACCTGGCGACGCTCTACCACGACGACGTCATGGACGAGGCGCCGCTGCGACGCGGGGCCCCGTCGGCCAACGCCCGCTGGGACAACACCGTGGCGATCCTCACCGGCGACTTCCTGTTCGCCCGCGCGTCGGACCTGCTGGCCGACCTGGGCGCGGAGGCCGTGCGGATCCAGGCCCGGACGTTCGAGCGGCTGTGCACCGGCCAGATCCGCGAGACGGTCGGCCCCGGCGAGGGTGAGGACCCGATCGCGCACCACGTCAGCGTCCTGGCGGACAAGACGGGGTCGCTGATCGCCACGGCCGGGCCGGTTCGGAGCGATGATGTCCGGCGCGAACGAGCAGGTCGTCGAGACCATGGCCACGTTCGGTGAGCGGATCGGCGTGGCATTCCAGCTCGCCGACGACCTGGTCGACATCGGCAGCGAGCACGCCCAGTCCGGCAAGACCCCCGGGACGGACCTGCGCGAGGGCGTCGCGACGCTCGCGGTCCTGTACGCCCGGACCTCGACCGATCCCGCCGACGCCCGCCTGATCGAGCTGATCTCCCGCCCGATCCACGACGACGCCGAGCACGCCGAGGCCCTGGGCCTCCTGCGCGCGCATCCCGCGATGCGCAGGGCCCGCGACGAGGCCCACCGGTGGGCGGACGATGCCCGGTCCGCACTGGCCCTGCTCCCGGACGATCCTGCTCGCGACGCCCTCGAGATGCTCTGCGACTACGTGGTCGAGCGGACCGGTTGATGGCTCTCGGCGACCTCAGCGGCCGACGGGCCGGGGTCGTCTCGGGATTGACGGCCTACGTCCTGTGGGGCTTGTTCCCGCTGTACTGGGGGTTCCTCGAGCCGGCGTCGCCCACGGAGGTCCTGGCGGCCAGGGTCCTCTTCTCGCTGGTCGCCCTCGCCGTCCTGGTCACCGCTGTGGGGCAGTGGGGGGCCGTTCGTGCGGTGCTGGCCGACCGCCGGCGCCTGCTGATCCTGTCGGGAGCCGCGCTCATCGTCTCGGTCAACTGGGGCGTCTTCATCTGGTCGGTGGACAACGACCACGTGGTCGACGCCTCGCTCGGGTACTTCATCAACCCCCTGGTCTCCATCGCGCTGGGCGTCATCGTCCTGCGGGAGCGCCTGCGCCGCCTGCAGTGGCTGGCCGTCGCGATCGCCGCGATCGCCGTCCTCTACGCCACCCTGGCCATGGGCAACCTGCCCTGGATCGCCCTTGTGCTGGCGTTCTCCTTCGGCTTCTACGGCCTGGCGAAGAAGCTCGCCGGGGTGGACGCGATCGCCAGCCTGACCGTCGAGATGATGGTCCTCACGCCGATCGCGCTGGCCTACATCGCCTGGCTGTGGGGGCACGACGAGTTGGCGTTCGGCGCCAACGGCTGGGGCCACGCGCTGCTGATGGTCGGTGCCGGGCCGGTGACCGCCCTGCCGCTGCTGTTCTTCGGTTTCGCGGCCCACCGGGTGCCCCTGTCGGTGCTCGGTCCCCTGCAGTACATCGCCCCGACCCTGCAGCTGATCATCGGCGTGAGGCTGTTCGACGAGCCGATGTCGCCGCAGCGCTGGCTGGCGTTCATGGGCGTCTGGATCGCCCTGGGGGTGTTCACCGTCGACGCCCTGCGCAACTCGCGCTCCCGCCAGCCCGAGCTGGTCGAGGACCTGTAGGGCTTCGGACCAGCCGCCTGGCGGGCGCGTAGAATGGGCACCGGCCGCGAGATCCGTGGCGACACCGCGAATGAGTTGCCTGATGAACATCGACGTTGACCGGATCCCCGCCCTCTACCTGAGCCTGGCCGACATGGTCTGGGACGACCACCCCGATCAGCAGCGCTGGCTCACCGTCAGCTCGTTGGAGCTCGACGTCGACCACGTCCGCGTGACCTGCACGGGTGACGATCTGCCCCTGCGCATCCCGGCCGACGCCCTGGTGGGCGTGCGCCGGATCGTCGCATCGGTCGCCAGCTCCGGGGACGATGGCGAGGTGCAGGCCGAGATCTCGGGCTTCTACCCCGGTGACGTCGCATCGGTGCGGGCCGCGGTGGCCGCGCATGCGGCTGCCCACCTGCCTCCGAGCCCGTCGGCGTCACCGACCCGGCCCTACCCGAACTCGCACTACGAGGGCCTGTACGGCGGCGACCTCGACCACGTGGTCGACGCGGTGGGCGGCACGCCCGATCCCGGGACGCGTGACCTGCGCAGGGCGGCCACCAAGCGCCACCTCACCGACCCGCACGAGTCCGGGGCGGCGGCGCCGACTGCCGAGACCGACGAGGAGATCGACGAGCGGATGTTCGGCTGGTACGCCGGGGACATCGGCTTCGTCGTCGACAACAAGGACAAGTAGCAGCGTGGCCGGCGAACCGACCGTCGGGCCGGAGCCGCCGTCGCCCACGGACGTGCCGCCGTCGTCCCCCTCCGGGCCGCTGGCCGGCGTGCGGTTCGTCGAGCTCGGCGGGATCGGTCCGGTGCCGCACGCCGGGATGATGCTCGCCGACCTCGGCGCCACCGGGGTGCGCCTCGACCGTCCGGGGGGCCAGGTCCTGGGTCACGCCCCGGGACGCGACCCCCTGCTGCGTGGGCGCCCCACCCGGGTGGTCGACCTGCGCTCCGACGAGGGCCGCGCGCAGGCGCTGGGGCTGGTCGCGGACGCCGATGTGCTCATCGAGGGGTTCCGGCCGGGCGCGGCCGAGCGCCTCGGCCTCGGTCCCCAGGACTGCTGGGCGGTGAACCCGCGACTGGTCTACGGTCGGATGACCGGCTGGGGCCAGACCGGGCCCTGGGCCTCGGTCGCCGGACACGACATCAACTACAGCGCGGTGGCCGGTCCGCTGCGGCACACCGCGCACGCAGGTGAGCGGCCGGTCATGGCCCTGAACCTGATCGCCGACCACGGAGGCGGGTCCACCTACCTGGTCATGGGCGTCCTCGCTGCGCTGCTCGAGGTGGCCCGGACCGGTCGTGGCGTCGTGGTGGACGCGGCCATGGTCGACGGTGCCGCAAACCTCATGAGCCTGGTCCACGGGATGCGCGCCCAGGGACTCTGGCCCAACCCCCCCGGCGGGAACACCCTGGACGGTGGCGCGCCGTTCTATGACACGTACGAGTGCGCCGACGGCCGGTTCGTGGCCGTGGGGGCGCTGGAGCCCGCCTTCTACGCCGTCCTGATCGAGGGGTTGGGCCTGGACCCGGCCGACCTGCCGGAGCAGTGGGACCCGCGTGGCTGGCCGGTCCTGCGCGAGCACCTGGCGGGGGCGATATCGAGGCGGACCCGTGACGAGTGGGCCGAGTCCTTCGCCGGCACCGACGCCTGCCTGACGCCCGTGCTGGAGATGAGCGAGGCCCCTGACCATCCGCAGCTCGCGGCGCGTGGGACGTTCGTGGACGACCCCGGCACCGGTGCCCGGGTGCCCGGCCCCGCGCCACGCTTCGGTCCCCGGAACGACGCGTAGGCACGAACAAGAAAGGGGAGGAGAAAAGGCAAAGGAAGGAGAGAAAGGAAGGAAAAAAAGAAAAGGAGGAAAGAGGAGGAAAGCGCGGAGAGGATGACGGGAGGGAGACAGCGGCCAGGCATAGGGCGAAGGAAGGGGATAAGGGGAAATAGAGGAGGGATAAATGAAATATGGCAGAGGCGGAGCGGGAGAATGAAGAGAGGGGAAAAGGCAGGGGAGATGGTAATGGGGGAATACAGAAGGGACGCGCTGCAGGGCGTGAGAGGATGACGCGACGATGGGGGACAGAGCGCAAGGCCCATAACGACCAGCTCGAGGCGGCTGCGGACGCGCGTGTGCCGCGACAGGGTGAGCGTGCGCGCACGGAATGGAGCGGAGACGCGAAGCTGGTGGGGATACCGCTGAGGGAGTAGGCGAGATAGCCGCAGGAATTGGATGTGAGAAATAGATGGCATCGCGTGGACGGCGAGAAAGTACTGCGGGTGCATGTGATGGTGCTGCGACTAAGGACAGGAGTGATGCAGGAGGCAAGCGATCGGCGCCGATGTCGGACTCGATAGCGAGAACAGCCGAACCGCCAGCGGGGTGTATCGCATACGTTCAGGTCGCGGTCGAGCAGGATCAGTCCGGAGGTCAGCGAGGCCTGGATGTTCTGCAGGTCGGTGTTGGCCCGGCCGAGCATCTCCCCGGATCGTGAGCTCGGCGTTCATCGTGGACAGCTCCTCGTTGGACGCCGCAAGCTCCTCGTGGCGGCTGCAGCTCTCCGATGAGGCCTGCAACTCCTCGGCGGAGGCTGAGCTCCTCGTTGAGGACCCGCAGTGCCTCGTTGGCTTCTCCAGGTCGGCGACCGTGGCCTCGAGGGCGTGCTGGGTCGAGGTCAACTGGTCGATGAACTCGAGGGGCCAGGCGCTGGACCGTTCCTCCCCATCGCGTGCGTGGCCGTCGTGGCATCGACAGGGGCGAATGAGAGACGGCCAGACCATCCTTGGCCCCGGGGAGCAGCTGCGCTACGACGTGGACGGGCATCTCTCCGGCCTGGGCGAGCTCGGCCTGGGCAACTCCCTGTATGCCGCGGCGCAGCTGCACCAGGAGGGCGGTGACCACCGGCCGGGTGCCGGGGCGCAGGAGGCTCTGAGGTAGGGGCTGAACTCGCCGTCCGGGAACCCGCACCACGGGGAGACGTCCGATCAGCTCGACCACGGCGTCGTCACCGTCGACCACGATCGCAGGTGGGGCGAACACGCGGATCAGTGCGTCTCGCATGGCCGTCTTGGCATTGCTGGTGGTGGCCGGCGTCGGGGCGCTGGGCGCCGTGACGCGAGGCGGGGTGGTCACCGCCGGCAGGGCCCGGACAGGGCCGCCGTCCCGCCGCTGGAAGATGTGATGGTTGCTGTCGAGGCCCGCGAAGTACCGGTCGTCCCGGCGAGGCGCTCGGAATCCCCAGCATCAGCAGGCCGGCGGGGCGAGCGCGAAGTGGCACAGCCGGAGCACCCGATCCCGCAGCTGCGGCTGCAGGTAGATCATCGTGTTGCGCAGGCTTATCAGGTCGATGTTGGGGAACGGGGGGTCGTAGGCGACGTTGTGCCGGGCGAACACCACCGACTCCCGCAGCTCCCGGGACACCTCCCACCCGCCGTCAGCCTCGCTCAGCCAGTGGTCCCGGTACCCCTCCGGGATCGCTCCCACCGACTCCGGCGAGTAGAGCCCACGTCGGGCGGTGTCCAAGGAGGCCTCGTTGAGGTCCGTCGCGTAGACCCGCAGCTGTCCGCCAAGATCCACCGGGTCGCCCAGCGCGGCGGCACAGATCATGGCCGCCGTGTAGGCCTCCTCACCTGTGGCGCACCCGGGAACCCACACCCGCAGACTGGCGTCCTCCTTCTGCGCGTGACTCGCGGCGAGCAGCTCGGCCAGGGCTGCCCACGCGCCTGGTTCGCGGAAGAACGAGGTGACGGTGACGAGCAGGGCCTGCGCCAGCGCCTGCGCCTCCCGGGGGTTGGCACCCACCTCAAGACGGTAGGCACCGATGTCCGCTATGCCAGTGGTGGCCCGGCGACGGGCGATCTGCCGCTCGATGGTGGGGCGCTTGTACCCGGAGAAGTCGATGCCCGTGGCGCCCCTGAGCGCTGCGACGACGCCGGCGTTCTCGTCGGCCTGCGCCAGGTGCTGCGCTGCGCCCGCGCCCTGCTCGGGATTCAGGACCAGTGCTGGCCCGATCAGCTGCGGGTCCAGCACGAGCGTGACGGTCCCGGAGTCGATGGCTGCCTGAGGCATGGCCGCGAACCCGGATGTCGCCGGTGTCTCGGCGATCACCAGCCCCCCGGCCGCCGCGACCGCCACTGCCCCGGTCGTGCCATCGGCGCCGGTGCCGGACAGGATCACCGCCGCGGACCGCGGACCCCACGACTCGGCCAACGACGTCAAGAGCGTGTCGATACATGGGCTGGGGCCCTCCGATGCGCCCGGCGAGACCACGCCGACCCGATCACCGGCGACCGTGACATCAGAGTTCGACTGGGCGATCACCACGAGACCGGGGCGCAGGACCATCCCGTCGGTGGCGAACACCACCTTCAGGTCCGTCTCCCGGGCCAGCAGCTCGACGAGATGGCTGTCCTGGTCCGGTGACATGTGCTGGGCAACCACGTAGGCGATCGGCTGTCCGATCGGAAGGCCCCGCAATAGGTCCTGCAACGCGGCGATACCCCCCGCCGACGACCCGACACCCACGACACGGCTCAGGATTCCCGCCTGCGGGGCAGCCACCGGCACCTCACCCGCCATCTGATACGTCCTTCCCCCAACGGGGACACACCCCCACCGGCATGCCGCGCTGCAGGACATCCGTGGCTTCCGACCGGAGCGACACACCAATCAGCGCTCCTCGGCGCCTTCACTGTAGACCTACATCAGTTGGGCAAGCGAGTGGCCGTTCGACCGAATGGGAGGGACACGCGACCATGGTCCCTATCGGGTGCCGGGCGGTACGGTGATGATGGAAGTGACGGAGCGTATCCCGCGGTGGTCGCTGGGACAGCGCACCGCCCAGGAGTGATGTGTGATGACCACGTCCACGCAGATCGTTGTCGGGTTCGACGGTTCGCCCGACTCGCGGGCAGCGCTCGACTGGGCGGTCCGGGAGGCGGCCTCGCGCCGCCTGGGCATCCGGGTGGTCCACTGCGAGCCTGACATGGCGGCCTGGGACGGTGCGGCAGCGACGATGTCGGGAGCGCCGGTGATCCCCACCCCCCTGCCCCACGACGAGGGCACGCTGGTCGCGCAGGCGGCCGACATCGTGGCGCAGGCCGGTGTGCCCGTGGAGACCGTGTCGGTGGTCGGTTCCGTCGCCGGAGTCCTCGTCGAGCACAGCCGGACGGCCGAGATGACCGTGATCGGCTCGCGTGGGCACGGGTCGATCTCCTCAGCGATCCTCGGCTCAACCGTGTCCCACGTGGCCTCCCACGCGCACTGCCCCGTGATCGTCATCCGGGCGCAGGGAGCCCCCGACGGTCCGGTGGTGGTCGGGGTGGACGGCTCGCCCGAGTCCGAGGAGCTCGTCGGCTGGGCCATCGAGCATGCCTCGCGGCACGGCCTGCCGCTCGAGGTCGTGCACTGCTACGCCATCCCCGTCTACCCGGGGGTCGTGCCCTACGTTCCTCCCGTGGAGATCACCACAGCGACGGCCGGGTTCGAGCAGCGGGTGACCTCCGAGGTGCTGGCGGGGTGGCGGGAGCGCTACCCCGATGTGGAGATCATCACCACGGTCGCCCACGGCCGGCCAGCTCCGATGCTGGTGGAGGCCTCCGGCCGGGCGAGCCTGACGGTGGTCGGCTCACATGGCCGCGGAGCCTTCCTGGGGATGCTTCTGGGCTCGACGAGCCAGTCCCTGCTGCACCACGCGCAGGGGTCGGTGGCTGTGCTACGACACCGCTCGCGCTGACGGGCGGCGTCCGAGCACCGACCGCTCGCGCTGACCCGGCGCCGAGGAGCATGCCCAGGCGACGGGGGATCAGCCGGGGATGGTCCAGGTGTCGCGACCGGCGATGAGCGTGGCCAGGTCGCCGCGCCCCTTGGATGTGGCGCGCTCAAGCTGGTCAGCGAGCAGGTGGTCGTAGACCGGCCTCTTGACGTCGCGGAAGACGCCGATGGCGGTGTTCTCCAGCGAGTCGAAGTCGGCCAGCCTCGACAGGGCGAACGCCGTCGAGGGCTCCACAGCGTGCGCGTCGTGGACCCAGAGGCAGTCGCCCTCGCAGTCGGCGACGTCGTCCACGACGTGCAGGACGCCGTCGGCACGTCGTGCCACGCCCTTCTGGCCGTTGGCGCCGAAGCGCACGGGCTTGCCGTGCTCGAGGCGGATCAGGTTGTCGTCGCGGACGCCCGGCTCCTTGAGCGGCTCCCAGGCGCCGTCGTTGAAGATGTTGCAGTTCTGGTAGATCTCGACCAGGGCCGAGCCTTCGTGCGCCGCCGCCTGCCGCAGCACCTCGGTCAGGTGCTTCCGGTCGGAGTCGATGGTGCGGGCCACGAACGACGCCTCGGCCCCCAGCGCGACGGAGATCGGGTTGAAGGGGTAGTCGATCGAACCCATGGGGGTGGACTTCGTGACCTTGCCGGCCTCGCTGGTCGGCGAGTACTGGCCCTTGGTGAGCCCGTAGATCCGGTTGTTGAACAGCAGGATCTTGATGTTCACGTTCCGTCGCAGGGCGTGCAGGAAGTGGTTCGCGCCGATGCTCAGGGCGTCACCGTCGCCCGTGACGACCCAGACCGTCAGGTCCGGACGGGACGTCGACAGGCCGGTGGCGATCGCCGGCGCGCGGCCGTGGATCGAGTGCATCCCGTAGGTGTCGACGTAGTACGGGAACCGCGACGAGCACCCGATGCCGGAGATGAACACGATGTTCTCCCGGCGCACCCCCAGCTCGGGCAGGAAGGACTGCACCGCGGCCAGGATCGCGTAGTCCCCGCACCCGGGGCACCAGCGGACCTCCTGGTCGCTCTTGAAGTCCTTCGCCGACTGCGGGCCGTCGGCCTTGGGCACGAGGCTGAGCGAATGTGAGGCGGTCAGGTCGATGGTCATAGCAGCCCCTTGATCTGGTCGGCCAGCTCGGTGGCCTTGAACGGCAGCCCGCGCACCTGGTTGTAGCCCTGGGCGTCCACCAGGTACTTGGCGCGGATGAGCATGCTCAGCTGCCCGAGGTTCATCTCCGGGATGAGGACGCGCTCGTAGGACCGCAGGACGTCCCCGGTGTTGGACGGGAACGGGTTGAGGTGGCGCAGGTGGGCCCGGGCGACCTTGCCGCCCTCGGAGCGGATGATCCCGCACGCCGCGCCGATGGGGCCGTGGGTCGAGCCCCAGCCCAGGACGAGCACCTCGGCATCGCCGTCCGGGTCGTCGACCTCAAGGGGCGGGATCGTCCTGGCGATCCCATCCACCTTGGCCTGGCGGGTGCGGACCATGAAGTCGTGGTTGTCGGGGTCGTAGCTGATCGCCCCTGAGCCGTCGGCCTTCTCGATCCCACCGATCCGGTGCTCGAGGCCCGGGGTCCCGGGGATGGCCCATGGGCGGGCCAGCGTCTCCGGGTCGCGCTTGAACGGCCAGTAGACCTCCGTCCCGTCATCCAGGGTGTGGTTGAGCTCCGTGGCGAACTCCACGTGCAGGTCGGGGAGGTCCGCGACGTCGGGGACCCGCCACGGCTCCGAGCCGTTGGCGAGGTACCCGTCGGAGAGCAGCAGGACGGGCGTGCGGTAGGTCAACGCGATCCGCGCGGCCTCGATCGCGGCGTCGAAGCAGTCACTCGGCGACTGCGGGGCGACGATCGGCACCGGGGCCTCACCGTTGCGGCCGAACATGGCCTGCAGCAGGTCGGACTGCTCGGTCTTCGTGGGGAGCCCCGTGGAGGGGCCACCGCGCTGGACGTCGATGACCAGCAGCGGGAGCTCGACGGCTATCGCCAGTCCGATCGTCTCGGACTTCAGGGCGATC
This sequence comes from uncultured Actinomycetes bacterium, assembly GCA_963700395.1. Taxonomy (GTDB): domain Bacteria; phylum Actinomycetota; class Actinomycetes; order S36-B12; family CAIYMF01; genus Prado023. The sequence continues at coordinate 237,983 of CAVOXI010000004.1, forward strand.
CCGGGGCCGGAGGTCGTGGTCACGGCCAGCGACCCGCCGTAGGCCGCTCCGAGCGCCGCCCCGATGCCGGCGATCTCGTCCTCGAGCTGCAGTGTGCGCACCCCGAACTCCTTGTGCCGGCTCAGCTCGTGCAGGATGTCGCTGGCCGGCGTGATGGGGTAGGACCCCAGGAACAGCGGGAGCCCGGAGAGCTCCGCCGCGGCGATCAGGCCGTAGGACAGGGCGATGTTGCCCGTGATGTTGCGGTAGACCCCCGGGGGCATGACAGCGGGGCTGACCTCGTAGTGGACTGCGAAGTCCTCGGTCGTCTCGCCGTAGGCCCACCCGGCGTCGAACGCCGCGAGGTTGGCCGCAAGGATCTCGGGCTTCCGTCCGAACTTGGCCTTGAGGAACGCACGGGTCCCCTCGGTCCCGCGTGAGTACAGCCAGCTGAGCAGGCCCAGGGCGAACATGTTCTTCGCCCGCTCGGCCTCCTTCTTCGTGATGGCGAAGCCCTTGAGGGCCTCGACCGTGAGCGTGGTGAGGCTGACGGGGTGCACCGCGTAGGACTCGAGGCTGTCGTCGTTGAGGGGGTCGCTGGCGTAGCCGACCTTCTCGATGGCGCGCTTGGTGAACTCGTCGCTGTTGATGATCAGGTGCCCACCCCGGCGGACGTGGTGCAGGTTGCTCTTCAGGGCGGCGGGGTTCATCGCGATCAGGACGTCGGCGGCGTCGCCGGGGGTCTGGATCGCGTGGTCGGCGAACTGCAGCTGGAAGGCGCTGACCCCGTGGACCGTCCCCGCTGGTGCCCTGATCTCGGCGGGGAAGTCCGGCAGCGTGGACAGGTCATTGCCGAAGGACGCGGTCTCGTGGGTGAATCGATCACCGGTGAGCTGCATGCCGTCCCCGGAGTCGCCGGCGAATCGGATGATGACCTTCTCGAGCGGAACAACCGGCTTGCTCACGGTCCGTGCCTTTCGCGTCCCCCCGGGGACTTCACGCTTCTGGTCCTGCCCCCCCGGGGACTTCACTGCTGGTTAGGGTCGGCTTCTGCCGCCATTCTGTCCCATGTCGGTCGCAGGCGCGCCCTCGTACGCCGGGGTGTTGCGCCGGCAGTCCCGGTCATCGGCCGATCGTGGCCGGCCGTTTGGCCCTAACCTTGGCCCGTGACAGGCGGTGCGGTCCAGCGCCGCTGGGTCCAGGTGGGGTCCCAGCGGGTGTCCCTGCACGTCGTGGAGCTGGGCCTGGCCTGCTGCGGGATCGAGGTCCGTGAGGCACGCCGCGCCGCCGAGCTGCTGGGAGGCGTTGGTCATCCGGTCGGCCCACCGGACCTGCCCTCCCCGACGGAGCCGCCCTCCCCGGCTGACCTCCACGTCCTCGTGGTGGCCGGGACCGTCACCACGCGCCTCGCGCCAGGGCTGGCCGAGGCCTTCGCCGAACTCCCCGAGCCGCGCGCCGTCCTGGCCTTCGGTGCCTGCGCCGCGACCGGGGGTCCGTACTGGGACTCGTACAGCGTCCTGCCGGGCGCCCACGAGGTGGTGCCGGTGGATGCGTGGGTGCCCGGCTGCCCACCGCGCCCCGAGGACCTGGTCGCCGGCCTGGAGGAGGTGCTGCGTGCACGTGCATGAGCACACCGTCGACAGCACGAAGTGGTTGGCGCACTGTGGCGATCTCGCTGCCGCCGGGGCGACGATGCTCGACATGCTCACTGCCGTGGATGATCCCGGCAACGGGCGGATCGAGGTGGTCGTGCACCTCGTGGACGTCGTGAACCGGCAGCGCCACCTCGTGTGGAGCGCCGTGGACCGCGACGAGCCCGTGCTGGACTCGCTGGTCGGGGTGTACCCGGGAGCGGCATGGCACGAGCGTGAGGTCCACGAGATGTTCGGGGTGCGGTTCACCGGGAACCCCGACCTACGGCCGCTGCTGACCACCGGTGACCCGGTCTTCCCACTTCGCCGGACCACCGCGCTCCCGACCCGGCTGGCCACGCCCTGGCCCGGCGCGGCCGAGCCCGCGGACCGCCCAGCCGGGGGCAGGGTCGCAGCGCGGCCGCGCTCACGTCCCGGGCCCCCCGGAGTGCCGCAGGAGTGGCTGGAGTGAGCGGGCACACTCGGATCGCTCTCATCGCCGAGAACTGCACGTCCTGCATGCTGTGCGTGCGCGAGTGCCCCACGTGGTGCATCACGCTGGAGGCCCATCAGGAGCTCGTCGGTGACCCGGGCGCGCGTCGCCCGCGCACCGTCAACGTGCTCGACGAGTTCACCATCGACTGGGGCCTGTGCATGTACTGCGGCATCTGCGTCGAGGTCTGCCCGTTCGACGCCCTCGCGTGGCGACCCGACGCTGTTGCGCCCACGTCCGAGCCGGGCGGGCTGCGCCACGGGAAGGATCGGCTCGAGGGGTGAGGCTGCGATCGGTGTGAACGATTTCGACCATCGGATGGTCGTTTCCGTTCACACCGCCAGCATCTGCGACCGCTCAGGGGGTCAATTGGCGCAGCAACTCGGCTGGAGTGGCGGCCAGGGCATCGGCGCCTGCACCCGCGAGCTCCACGTCGTCGCCGTACCCCCAGAGCACGCCGATGCTGCGCACACCGACCGTGAGCGCCCCGTGGACGTCATGGCTCCGGTCGCCGATCATGACTGTCCGGTCCGCCGGGGCGCCCAGCCTGGTGAGGGCCTCGGTGATGATGTCGGCCTTCGCCGTGCGCCGGCCGTCGAGCTCCGAGCCCACGATCGTGTCGAAGTACCGCGTGAGGTCGAAGTGGCCCAGGATCGACTCGGCGAAGACCTCGGCCTTGGAGGTCGCCACCGCCAGGGTCCGCCCTGCCTCGCGCAGGCTGCCCAACAGCTCGACGATCCCGTCGTACACCGAGTTCTCGTACTGCCCGCGGGTCGCGTAGTACTCCCGGTAGGCCGCGATGGCGAGGTCGACCTGGTGGGGATCGAAGCCGCAGATGTCGCGGAACGAGTCGTGCAGGGGTGGGCCGATGAACCTCCCCAGCGGCTCGTCGCCCAGGGCGGGAGCGCCCATCTTCACAAGGGCGTAGCGCACTGAGGCGATGATTCCCGGTCCTGACTGCGTCAGTGTGCCGTCGAGGTCGAAGAGGATCGGGTCGGCGTCGGCGAACCGACCAACCGTCACCGGTAGTTGACGAACTGGATTGCGAAGTCGAGGTCGGCCTCGCGCACCAGCTGCTGTACCGCCTGCAGGTCGTCGCGGCTCTTCGAGCTCACGCGCAGTTCCTCGCCCATCACCTGGGACTTGACGCCCTTGGGCCCGGAGTCGCGGATCATCTTGTTCAGCTTGCTCGCCTGCTCCTTGGAGATCCCAGCCTTCAGCGAGCACTGGATCTTGGTCTCCTTGCCCGAGGGGCGGGGCTCCCCGGCGTCGAGGGCCTTGAGCGAGACCTGACGCTTGACGAGCTTGTCCTTGAGGACGTCGAGGGCCGCCTTGCAGCGCTCCTCGGTGCTCGAGGTGATCTCGATGCCGTCCTCGCCACGCCAGGCGATGGTCGTGGAGGTGTTCTTGAAGTCGAAGCGCTGGGACACCTCCTTCGCCGCCTGGTTGAGGGCGTTGTCGACCTCCTGGTGGTCGACCTTGCTGACGATGTCGAAGCTGCTGTCTGCCATGGGATCAGGGTATCCGGCTCGGCGGGTGATCCGGGGTGCCCTGGTTTGGAGCCGGGCGGGCTGCCCGGGTAGCATCGTCGCGCTACGGCGGGTTGCCCGAGCGGCCAAAGGGAGCAGACTGTAAATCTGCCGGCTCAGCCTACGTTGGTTCGAACCCAACACCCGCCACGTGCGACCGAGGCGCCCCCGCACCACGCAGGGGCGCCTCGACGCTTGTGTGGACCGGCTCGGACTGAACCGCGCACCGCACACCGCGGGCCGCAGGCGGTGAGCGGGCGAGGTCCGGTGGGGCGGGATCGGCACTCCGGTGGGAGAATGGGCGGATCATGACATGGAGCAGCTCGGACATCCCTGACCTCACCGGACGAACGATCATCGTGACCGGTGCCAACTCCGGGATCGGCCTCGAGGCCGCCAAGGCCCTTGCTGCCCACGGGGCGGACGTGACGCTGGCGGTCCGGGACAGCGCGCGCGGTGCGACAGCGATGGAGCAGATCCGGGCCGCCGCCCCGGACGCAACGCTCGAGGTGGCCGAGCTGGACCTCGCGGACCTCGCCAGCGTGCGTGGGTTCGCCGCCGGGTGGACCGGCGCGCATCCCGACGGGCTCGACGTCCTGATCAACAACGCCGGCGTGATGGCCATCCCCCGGCGGGAGACCGCCGACGGGTTCGAGATGCAGCTCGGCACCAACCACCTCGGCCACTTCGCCCTCACCGGGCTGCTCGCCGGATCCCTGCGTCCCGGGGCCCGCGTGGTCACGGTGTCCAGCAACGCGCACAAGTTCGGGCGGATCGACTTCGACGACCTCCAGTCCGCGCAGTCCTACCAGAAGTGGCGGGCCTACGGGCAGAGCAAGCTGGCCAACCTCCTGTTCGCCCTCGAGCTCCACCGGCGGGCCGGCGCCGCGGACCTCGAGCGTGAGCAGCATGGCCGTGCATCCCGGCTACGCGGCGACCAACCTGCAGTCGGTCGGCCCGCGGATGTCGGGAAGCCGGATCGGGGAGTCGATGATGTCGCTGGTCAACCGGGTGGTCGCGCAGCCGGCCGCGGCCGGGGCCTGGCCGACGCTGATGGCGGCCACCGATCCCAGTGTCCCCAGTGGCACGTACGTCGGCCCGACAGGGTGGATGGGCCAGCGCGGGACGCCCGGGTTCGAGACCCCGTCGGAGGCTGCCCGCGACGTCGATGTGGCCCGCCGCCTGTGGGATGTGAGCACCGATCTGACGGGTGTCTCCTACCCCTGGTGAGCACCCCAGGGTGGGCTCCCGGCGATTTCGTCAATGACCTGCCGGTCGGGTAACCTTGCTCCGCATTGCCCCTTTAGCTCAGTCGGCAGAGCGTCTCCATGGTAAGGAGAAGGTCTACGGTTCGATTCCGTAAAGGGGCTCGGAAGAGCAGGCCCGCGAGGGCCGACCTTGCACGGCGGAGTAGCTCAGCCTGGCAGAGCAAGCGGCTCATAATCGCTGTGTCGCCGGTTCAAGTCCGGCCTCCGCTACCAGACGAAGGGCCCGTAGGGCCAGCACGAGGCGCCCATCGCGGCGTAGGAGAAGGAAGGCAGTCCCGTGGGCAAGTCCACCGACATCAGGCCGAAGATCACTCTGGCCTGCCAGGAGTGCAAGCACCGCAACTACATCACCAAGAAGAACCGGCGCAATGACCCGGACCGCCTCGAGGTGAAGAAGTACTGCGCCAACTGCAACCAGCACACGGCGCACAAGGAGACCCGCTGAGGGTCTGCCTCGGCGGACCCTGCACTGCGGGTCCAGTCCGATGGCCCGCGTGGATCGGTTGAGGTTCCGCGAGGGTTGTGACCAGCCGAGCACGTGAACGTCGAAGGGGAGTCCCCGCAGCCGGGGGCTCCCCTTCGTCATGTCCGCGCCGGTGCAGGGCCGTGCCCGCAGGGACGTCCGCACCCGCCCGACCGCCTACCTCGGCGACGCGTCACTAGGATTCCCAGCGAGACTCCCGCGCAAGAAGGGGCCGGCATGGAGACCCAGAAGCTGTTCCCGGGCAAGCACTTCATCTCCTCGATCCTCGAGATGCTGGACTACAAGTCCGAGATGACCGGCCTGATGAAGCGGCGCTACCTCATGCGCGCGGCGATGGCGGGCGTGATCGTCGGGCTGCTCTACATCGGCAACTACTCGATCCAGGCGGGGATGGACTCCATCGACCTCGCGCTCGGCGAGGACCTGCTGCCGCTGGGCAAGCTGTTGGGCTCGGCGTTCTTCGGGTTCGCCCTCGTCTTCATCTACTACTCGAAGTCCGAGCTCCTGACCTCGAACATGATGATCACCTCCATCGGCTTCTACTTCCGCCGGATCACCCCCCGGCCGATGCTGCGGGTCCTCTCCCTGTGCTACCTGGGCAACTTCCTCGGGGGGCTGTTCGTGGCCCTCCTCCTGTGGGGCTCGACGATCATCAGCCCGATGGCCATGGAGCTCATGGAGCACTCGGTGGACGCCAAGCTCGCCTTCGTCACCGATGGTGCCAGCGGGTGGCTCGACCTGTTCATCCGCGCCATCTTCTGCAACTTCTTCATCAACCTGGCGATGCTCATGGTCTACAACGGCAGCATCCATGACGACGTGATGAAGGCCCTGGCGATGATCACCTCGGTCTTCGTGTTCGCCTACCTCGGCTTCGAGCACTCCGTGGCCAACACCGTCCTGTTCTCCATCGTCGGCGTCCAGGAGGGCTTCCTGGGTGCTTCGGCCGGCGTCCCCCTGGTCCCCGCGCTGGTGAACATCGCGATATGCCTGGTCGGCAACTTCGTGGGGGGCGGCATCCTCATCGGCCTGTACTACGCCTACCTCAACGACGAGGCGCGCTACCTGCGTCAGCACCCCGAACTGGCCGACCCGCAGGGGCAGCCCTGAGCACCGGACACGACCACGTCGACCCCCACTGGCGACGGTGGGTGGGCCGCTGCGTCCGGCTCGGGGCCTGGCTCGCGGCCACGTCCGTGCTCTGGTTGCTGCTCCTGGTCCTCGCGTGGAGCCAGGACGTGCACCGCCGGCCGGGGGGCACCGGGCCGCTGGCCCTGGCCACCGCCGCAGCGCTGCTCGACATCGCCCTGCTGGGCAACATCGGACGCTGGTGGATGACTCCGCGCTGGCCGGGCCGTGACCGCAGCGGCTGGCTGGGGCAGGTGACCGATCCGCTGCGCTGGCCCCTGCCGCTGGCGACCCTGGTCGTGCTCGTGGGGAACCTCGCCCTCACGGTGGCAGACCGGATGATCCCGCTGGACTGGCTGAGCCTCGGGCTGTGCGTCGTGGGGATCGCCCTGCTCGGGGTCGTGGCCGGGACCGCCCCACGCGACGCCGCCGCTCCGGCGCGGAGGTCGGCGTGACCGATCCCGGCGCGCCACCGGCACCGGAGCCCTCGCGCCTCCTGGCGGACATGACCACCCTGCGCATCGGTGGTCCAGCCCGGCGGGTCGTCGAGGCGGCCACCGACGACGACCTGGTCGCGGCGGTGACCGCCGCCGACGCCAGCCGGGAGCCCCTGCTCCTGGTGGGCGGTGGCTCGAACCTCCTGGTCGCCGACGAGGGGTTCGGCGGCACGGTGGTCCGGGTCGCAACCCGCGGGATCCGGGTGGGGGCCGCGGCACCCGGCCGGGTGCAGGTCCGGGTGGCGGCCGGGGAGCCGTGGGACGCGCTCGTGGCGACCGCAGTCGAGTCAGGGTGGTCAGGAGTCGAGGCGCTGTCCGGGATCCCCGGATCCCTGGGGGCGACGCCGATCCAGAACGTGGGTGCCTACGGCGCCGAGGTGTCTCGCGTCGTGGCGTCCCTCGAGGTCCTCGACCGCCGGACCGGTGACGTCGGCCGCATGACGCCCGGCGAGGCCGGGTTCGGCTACCGGAGCTCTGCGCTCAAGCGCAACCCGGGGCGCTGGGTCGTCCTCTCCGTGACGATGGACCTCGAGGTCGATCCCCTGGGCGCGCCCATCCGCTACGCGGAGCTCGCCGCAGCGCTCGGGGTCGCCGTCGGGGACCGGGTGCCGGCCGCCGCGGTCCGGCAGGCGGTGCTGGAGCTGCGCCGGAGCAAGGGGATGGTGCTCGACGCGGCCGACCACGACACCTGGAGCGCCGGCTCGTTCTTCACGAACCCGATCATCAGCGTCACCGACGCCCATGCCCTGCCCGAGGGGGCTCCTCGCTTCCCCCAGCCGGACGGCACGGTGAAGACCTCGGCCGCCTGGCTCATCTCCCACGCGGGGTTCGCCCGCGGGTTCGCGATCCGCCCCGGTGCCCGCGCGTCGTTGTCCACCAAGCACTCCCTGGCGCTGACCAACCGCGGCGGCGCCTCGGCCGAGGACGTGCTCGACCTGGCCAGGGTGGTGCGCGCCGGTGTCGCCGAACGGTTCGGCATCCAGCTGGAGAACGAGCCGATCCTCGTCGGCTGCGCCCTGTAGGCCTCGGGGCTCAGCGGGCCTCGCCGAGCAGCGTCGCCATGCGGGCGATGCCCTCCTCGAGGTCGGCGTCGCCCAGCGCGTACGACAGCCGCAGGTACCCCGGCGTGCCGAAGGCCTCGCCGGGGACGACCGCGACCTCCACCTCGTCGAGGATGAGGGCGGCGAGCTCGGCCGACGTCGCCGGCCTGTGCCCGCGGAACTCCATGCCCAGGAGGTCCTCGACCGACGGGTAGACGTAGAAGGCTCCCTCCGGCACCGGGCAGAGCACCCCGGGGATCGCCGAGAGCAGCTCCACGATCCGCCGCCGACGCCGGTCGAAGGCCACCTTCATCGCCTCGACGGCAGCCAGGTCGCCGGACACCGCAGCCAGCGCCGCGATCTGCGAGACGTTGCCGACGTTCGACGTCGCGTGCGACTGCAGGTTGGTCGCCGCCCTGACGATGTCCTCCGGGCCGATGAGCCAGCCCACCCGCCATCCGGTCATGGCGTAGGTCTTGGCCACGCCGTTCACCACGATGCACCGGTCGACCAGCTCCGGGACCTCCACGGGCATCGAGGAGAACTCGGCGTCCCCGTAGACGAGGTGCTCGTAGATCTCGTCGGTCACCACCCACAGCCCGTGCTCGACCGCCCAGCGACCGATCAGCGCCACATCCTCGGGGGAGTAGACCGCCCCGGTCGGGTTCGAGGGGGAGACGAAGACCAGCACCTTCGTGCGCGGCGTGCGGGCCGCCTCCAGCTGCTCGACCGTCGCCCGGTACCCGCTCTCCGGGGAGGTCGGGACCACGACGGTCGTGCCACCGGCGAGCGCGATCGACTCCGGGTAGGTGGTCCAGTAGGGCGCCGGCAGCAGCACCTCGTCGCCCGGGTCGAGCAGGGCCGCGAAGGCGTTGTAGAGCGCCTGCTTGCCCCCGTTGGTGATCAGGACGTGGCTGGGCCTGACGACCAGCCCGGAGTCGCGGTAGGTCTTGGCCGCCACGGCCTCCTTGAGCTCGGGCAGGCCGCCGGCCGGGGTGTAGCGGTGCCAGCGCGGATCGTGGCATGCGGCCGCGGCGGCCTCGACGATGTAGTCCGGCGTGGGGAAGTCCGGCTCTCCGGCCCCGAATCCGATGACGGGTCGCCCGGCGGCCTTGAGCGCCTTGGCCCGGGCATCCACCGCCAGGGTTGCGGACTCGGCGATCGCACCGATTCGGGCAGAGACGCGGGAGTGAGCAGGCATGGGGACATCGTAGTGAGGGCAGGTGCATCCGTCCCTGCCGTCGATGACCCACGAAACGCGTGCATTTGGGCCGCAGGGGGCGGCGCCGTACACTGGGTCACCCGGGTCGGTGCACCCTCGCGGTAGCCTGCCCGGGTCAAGAAGTCCAAAGGGTCGTAGCTCAATTGGTAGAGCACCGGTCTCCAAAACCGGCGGTTGGGGGTTCAATTCCCTCCGGCCCTGCGAGGCGGAACGTCCGCGTTCTGCGTCAACACACCTGTGGGCGTCCGTCGCCCACCTCGGAGGACCTGTGAGCGAGAGCAGCACAACGACCGACCGTGGCTCGTCAGGCGGCAAGAAGCCCGCCGGCAAGGCCAGCCTGTGGTCGCGATTCACGCTGTTCATGCGCCAGATGGTCGCTGAGCTGCGCAAGGTCATCTGGCCGACGCGCAAGGAGCTGATCACCTACACCTGGGTCGTGATCGTCTTCGTGGCGATGTTCACCGCGATGGTGGCGGTCTTCGACTTTGTGTTCACACGACTGGTGCTTCAGCTGTTCGGCTGAGCTGCGCACCCCGTACTAGATCTGCGAGGACGACTGTGTCTGGACCGACCGACGAGTTCGACGCCCCTGAGGGCGAGGCCGCCGAGTTCGACTGGTCGGCTGCCCTGAAGGCCGCCGACGGGATCGACGCTGCCCCGAGCTCCGACGACGTCCAGGACGACGCCAGCGCCACCACCGTCGACGAGGCCTCCGACGAGGTCCAGGTCGACGACGTCGAGGTCGATGACGCCACGGCCCCCGGGGGGGTTGCCGTGGTCTTCGACGACGCGGCGCTCACCGACGAGGCTGAGGTCGCCGCCGCCCTGGACGGCGCCGATGCGCAGGAGATGATCGATCCGGAGACCGGGGAGGTCCTCCTGGCCCAGGCTGGGCCCTCGACCGAGGAGGAGCTGCAGGTCGATCCGATCGAGGCCTTCCGCGAGGAGATGAACTCCGCCCCCGGCGACTGGTACGTGATCCACTCCTACGCCGGGTACGAGAACAAGGTCAAGGCCAACCTGCTCACCCGGGCGACCTCGCTGAACATGGAGGACTACATCTTCCAGGTCGAGGTCCCGATCGAGGAGGTCGTGGAGATCAAGAACGGCCAGAAGAAGCAGGTCAAGCGCAACAAGTTCCCCGGGTACGTCCTGGTCCGCATGGAGCTCACTGACGAGTCCTGGGGCACCGTGCGCCACACCCCAGGGGTGACCGGCTTCGTCGGACACGCCCACCAGCCGCTCCCGCTGAGCATCGAGGAGGTCGTGGCGATCCTGGCCCCCGAGCCGGAGGCAGTCGTCGAGCCGATCGCCGGTGGGGGCGCATCCGGAGGCTCCCGCCAGGGCAAGGCGGCCAAGGTCGTGGAGATCGACCTGTCCCCCGGCGACTCCGTCACGGTCATCGACGGAGCCTTCGCCACCCTGCACGCCACCGTGTCCGAGATCAACATCGAGGGCCAGAAGATCACCGGCCTCGTGGAGATCTTCGGCCGCGAGACCCCGGTCGAGCTGCGGTTCGACCAGATCGAGAAGAACTAGCGCGCGAGCGTCCACAGATTCCCGCGGTGAACGCGCCGCGGGTGCACCCACACGAAGGACCCGAGAAATGCCTCCCAAGAAGAAGAAGGTCACTGGCCTGATCAAGCTCCAGATCACGGCCGGCCAGGCCAACCCGGCGCCGCCCGTCGGCCCGGCCCTGGGCCAGCACGGCGTGAACATCATGGAGTTCTGCAAGGCGTACAACGCCGCGACTGAGGCTCAGCGCGGCCAGGTCATCCCGGTCGAGATCACCGTGTACGAGGATCGCTCGTTCACCTTCGTGCTCAAGACCCCGCCGGCGGCGAAGCTGATCCTCAAGGCCGCAGGAGTCGAGAAGGGCTCCGGCGTCCCCCAGAAGGACAAGGTCGGCTCGATCACCAAGGCCCAGGTCAAGGAGATCGCCGAGGTCAAGATGCCCGACCTCAACGCCAACGACATCGATGCCGCGATGAAGATCATCGAGGGCACCGCCCGCCAGATGGGGATCACCGTCTCCGAGTGAGACACCCCCACCCACACACGCGTGGTAGGGCCTGCGCGGCCCGCACACCACCAACGGAGAGGAATCCGTCATGAAGCGCAGCAAGGGCTACCGCAAGGCAGCCGAGAAGATCGACGCGTCCCAGCTGCACACCCCGCTCAGCGCGGTGCGCCTGGCCAAGGAGACCAGCCCGGCGAAGTTCGACGCCACCGTCGAGGTCGCCCTGCGGCTGGGCATCGACCCCCGCAAGGCCGACCAGATGGTGCGCGGCACCGTCAACCTTCCGCACGGCACCGGCAAGACCGCTCGGGTCCTGGTCTTCGCCAATGCCGCCAAGGCTGACGAGGCGCGTGCCGCAGGGGCGGACTTCGTGGGTGGCGACGACATGATCGAGAAGGTCGCCGCCGGCTGGACCGACTTCGACGCCGCGGTCGCCACGCCCGACCTCATGGGCAAGGTCGGGCGGCTGGGCAAGGTGCTGGGCCCGCGTGGCCTCATGCCCAACCCCAAGACCGGCACCGTCACGATGGACGTGGCCAAGGCCGTGACCGAGATCAAGGGCGGCAAGATCGAGTTCCGCACCGACAAGCACGCGAACCTGAACTTCCCGATCGGGCGGGTGTCCTTCACCGAGGCCCAGCTCGTGGAGAACTACGGCGCGGCCATCGACGAGATCAGCCGGCTCAAGCCGTCCGCGGCGAAGGGTCGCTACATCAAGAAGGCGACCATCGCCACCACGATGGGCCCGGGCATCCCGGTCGATCCCAACCGGACCCGTGACCTGCTCGTCGAGGACGAGTCCGCCTGAGTCCAGCACGTCCAACGGGCCCGTCCCCGCTGCCACCTGGCAGCCGGGACGGGCCCGCTGGGTTGCCGAGGCCTACCAGTTGGAGACAGCCCGACCCTGCTTGTCCGTGAAGGACCCGGTCAGGATCATGATCAGGTCGATGAGGAACCAGATGCCCAAGCCACCCAGGGTGAGCAGGTAGAGGATGCCGGTACCGATCTTGCCGACGTAGAACCGCTGCAGGCCCAGCCCGAGGAGCAGCAGCAGGAGGAGCGCCGCCAGTCGGCTCTTGGGACTTGCTGGGTTGCCGTTGACGTCCAGCATCGGCTTGCCGTTGGGGAAGGCCGGCACAGCCCCGTGGACGTTCTGGTTCATGCTCATGGATCAACCCTTCTTCGATCGGTGTCGCCGGTTGCCGGCGGATGCCAGCCAACCGTACCCGCGGTGCTCGGGCTCATCAGGGCGGACCGACACACCCGCTCAGCGCCGGAACGCCTCGCGGAGGTTGACCACCAGGACCGCGATGGCCGCGGAGCCGAGGGCGAACCCCACAACGATGCGCCAGTCGTGCCACAGGAAGAACAGGGCGATCGCCGCCACGACGAGGAGAAGGAACCGCCCCATCACCGCGAGGAACTTCCCGCGGGCCAGGCCTTCGACGGACACGAGGAAGATCAGGCTGCCCACCAGGACCTCCCACGCGTTGGCGCCAGCGGTCGGATGGATGATCTGGGCCAGCGTCCACAGGATCAGCGGCGTGCTCAGGACGGCCCACCAGGACAGCAGCCGAGCACGGGTCCCCTTGGCGGACTCGATGGGAACATTGCGGTGGCTGAGGTGGGCGTGCGGGTCCACCGAGGCGGAGGCGGCCACCACCGACATCGCCGCCGCCTCGTCGCGCAACCGGGTCTGCTCCCGACGCATGCCCAGCAGCCGCCGCTCCTCGAGGGCCAGGGCGCGCACCTCGGGGGAACCGGGGTAGCGGCCGGCAGCAGCCACCCTCAGGCTCTCCCCCGTGGTGGCGATGTCGACCTCGAGCTCCTCGAGGCGCGCGTCGATCTGTGCGGCCCGCTGGGCGAGGAGCTTCCCCTCGACGGCGGGGTTCGTGGCCACCTTGGCCAGTCCCGCCCAGCCGACGGGTCCGGCCCAGGAGGCGCGCACGGTGCCGTCGCGGTCGTAGCGCGGTCCGGCCGGACCCCGTTCCCCGCCGAGGCGGTCGCGGGTGTCATGGCCCCACAGCCCGCGGAACCCGCGCACCCAGGGGGTGTCCTCGTCGATGACCTCCGGGTACCAGGACTCGCCCTGCCCGGGGCCGATCGAGCGGCCATCACCACGGGCGTAGTCCACGTACGGGATCCCGACGCCCCTGGCCCCGGTCGACCACGGGGTGAAGACCCGCGCCATCCACCGGCCGATCCGAAGGAACCCGCTCTGCGTGGGCGGCTCCACCGAGATCAGGTAGTCACCGGGCAGGTAGGCCCCGGAGTGTGAGCCGGCACCGGCGAACACGACCGGGTGGCGGCCGTCGACGAGGGTGAGATCGGGGTCGTCCCACCGGCGGCGCAGGTCGTCCCCGACCTCGTCGTGGGCCGAGAACACGACCCATCGGGGGGCGGGCAGCCCCGCCTCGAGCTCGCCGGTGCCGTCGAGGTAGATCGTGACCTGCTCCCAGTCGGACTCGTGCTCGTTGACCCCGCCGAACGCCGATCGCCAGTTGTTGAAGGAGTAGAAGTACCAGTACTGGCAGATGAGCCAGTCGCCGTCGCGCACGACGCGGCCGTAGTACGCGGGACGGTCGGGTTCCAGGTGCGCCTGCTGGAGCAGGAAGGACTTCGCCGCGCTCCCGCCGGGCACGCTGCCGCGGAAGATCAGGGACAGGCGGTTGAGCGCGTCGATCAGCCGGCCGAGCAGCCCGACCGCAGCCAGGCGGCTGGCCCCGCTCAGCCGCGGCGGGCGGTCCTTGAGCGGGATGATGACCTTGCCCGACTCGTTGCCGGTCATGATGCCCGACAGCGACGTCGCCTGGCCGCCGAGCGCCTCCTCCACCTGGGCCAGCAGCGTCGAGTCGAACGTCTCGGCGCCGGCCTCCATGACCGACTCCCCGTCGGGCAGCTCGGTCCACAGCGCGGCGTGCTCCACGTACTTGTGCACGGAGACGGGGTAGAAGTACTCGCCCTTCGTGAAGCGCACCACCGGCTCGAATGCGCGCAGGAGCGCGAGTCTGCTGTCCTCAGGGCTGGGAGGGGATTCCGGCATGAGGCGCATCGTAGGGCCAGAGCACGGCGGCGGCACCGCCAGCGGGGTCGCCGGGACCCTGGCGTGCGTCGTGCCAGTGCCGACGTCACTGCGCGGTGCCCGATTTGGAGGGGTCGCCCCACTGGTCTACCCTTGAGGCACCGAAGACCGTTGGTCGCTCCTTCCCGTACTCACGGGGAGGAACAGAAGGTCCCGCGCAGAGCGGGCGACCCACGCAGGTGAGAGCAGAAGTTCGGACATGAGGCGGGCCACCCGTCGCGCATCCGGCCCCAACGCCCCGCGCCTGCGCCGGGGCGTTCGTCATGTCGGGCCCGGCCGAGGTCGACACTGCTCAAAGGAGAATCATGGCGCGGAACCCCAAGTCCACCGCCGTCGAGGAGATCACCGAGGAGTTCCGCTCCTCGAGTGCGGCGGTCCTGACGGAGTATCGCGGCCTGACCGTGGCCCAGCTCAAGGAGCTGCGCCGTTCCCTGGGTGGCAATGCCACGTACGCCGTGGTGAAGAACACGCTGACCAAGATCGCGGCGAAGGACGCCGGGGTCGAGGGTCTCGATGGCCTGCTCGCCGGCCCCAGCGCGATCGCCTTCGTCAAGGGCGATCCGGTGGCGGCAGCCAAGGGCCTGCGTGACTTCGCCAAGGCGCATCCGATGCTGGTCATCAAGGGCGGGTACCTGGACGGGAAGGTCCTGTCCGCCGCTGATGTCGCCAAGCTCGCGGATCTCGAGTCCCGTGAGGTGCTGCTGGCCAAGCTGGCCGGCGCGATGAACGCCTCGCTGCAGCAGGCGGTGTCGCTGTTCGCGGCACCCCTGGCCCAGGCAGCGCGCGCCATCGACGCACTGCGGGTGGCCGCCGAGGCCGATCCGTCGCTGATCGGTGGTGCGGGCTCCGCCCCTGCTGCTGATGTTGCCCCCGAGGCGGTCGCCGAGGCACCCGCCACCGAGGCTGAGGCTCCGGCCGAGGCCACCACCGAGGCTGAGGCGACCGCCGACGCTGAGGTTCCGGCTGAGGCTCAGGCCGAGGTCACCGAGACCGACGCTGCTGCTGAGGTCATCGAGGCTGAGGCTCCGGCCGAGGTCACCACCGAGGCTGAGGCGACCGCCGACGCTGAGGTTCCGGCTGAGGCACCCGCCGATGCCGCCACCGACGCTGCGGCCGCAGCCGAGGAGAACGCCGAGGGCTGATCGCCCTTCGCAATCAGCCCCACCCGGCACCGGCCGGAAAACAGAGAGGAACGCCATCATGGCGAAGCTGAGCACTGAGGACCTGCTCGACGCGTTCAAGGAGATGACGCTGATCGAGCTCTCCGAGTTCGTCAAGCAGTTCGAGGACACCTTCGGCGTCACCGCGGCCGCCCCGGTCGCCGTGGCTGCTGCCGGCCCCGCCGGCGGCGCCGCTGCCGAGGTCGTCGAGGAGCAGGACGAGTTCGACGTCATCCTCGAGGATGCGGGCGAGAAGAAGATCCAGGTCATCAAGGAGGTCCGCACGCTGACCAGCCTGGGCCTCAAGGAGGCCAAGGACCTCGTCGAGGGCGCCCCCAAGGCCGTCGTCGAGAAGGTCAACAAGGAGGCCGCCGAGAAGGCGAAGGCCGCCCTGGAGGCTGCCGGCGCCAAGGTGTCCGTCAAGTAGTCCACGGCACCCTTCGGTCCCTCACGGGCCCGCTCGCGGGTCACGGCCCGCGAATCGCTCGCCACTGGGCGCATCCCCACCACGGGGGTGCGCCCAGTGTCATTCCCACCCCGTTCCGGGCCCCGCCCACACCCCCCGAACGGGCGATTGCACACATTCGCAGCACTCGGGTACTTGACTCCGGGCGAGGGGGAAGGCACCCTGAGGTCGACGCATTGCGTCCAGGCGTGCGGTGTGGCCCTCGTGGTCACGCTCCGGCGGACGGTTCGAGGGGTGCGTGCAGGGGTCCCGCCACCCGCTGTCGAGCGGCGCGGACCACGGCACGCGAACGAGGAACCGCCTGAAGGCCCGCGCACCGGGAGTCGACAGCGGCTGCCCATTCGGGTACGCTGCTGCTTTGCGCTGTCCTTCACCCCCAGCCCGACGCTCCTTGAGTGAGCCATGCCCGCGGCCGCGCCGCGGGAGCTGGGGATCCGGAGAGCGTGCCGACCGCAGTGAACCGTCCTGGAAGGACCTGTCTTGGCCTCCACCCGCAAGACCGCAACGCCCCCCCCGCCCCCCGGACTGAACCGGGTCTCGTTCGCGAAGATCCGTGAGCCCCTGGAGGTCCCGGACCTCCTGGCGCTGCAGACCGACTCGTTCGACTGGCTCCTGGGCAATGAGCAGTGGCGGGCCCGCGTGGCCGCTGCCGTCGAGTCCGGTGCCAGCGTTCCCAACAAGTCCGGCCTCGAGGAGATCTTCACCGAGATCTCCCCGATCGAGGACTTCTCCGAGACCATGTCGCTGAGCTTCCGCGACCACCGCTTCGAGCCGCCGAAGTACACGGTGGAGCAGTGCCGCGAGAAGGACATGACCTACTCGCAGCCGATGTTCGTCACGGCGGAGTTCACCAACAACGAGACCGGCGAGATCAAGAGCCAGACGGTCTTCATGGGCGACTTCCCGCTGATGACCGACAAGGGCACGTTCATCGTCAACGGCACCGAGCGTGTCGTCGTGTCGCAGCTGGTGCGCTCGCCCGGGGTGTACTTCGAGCGCCAGGAGGACAAGACCTCCGACAAGGACATCTTCGTCGCCAAGATCATCCCGAGCCGCGGTGCGTGGCTGGAGTTCGAGATCGACAAGAAGGACATGGTCGGCGTCCGCGTGGACCGCAAGCGCAAGCAGCCGGTCTCCGTGCTGCTCAAGGCCCTCGGCCGCTCCGAGGCGCAGATCCGCGAGCGCTTCGCCGCGTGGCCGTCCATGGAGGCCACCCTGGAGAAGGACCCGGTCGGCACCTCGAACCCGGACAAGACCCAGGACGAGGCGCTGCTGGACATCTACCGCAAGCTGCGCCCGGGCGAGCCGCCGACCATCGAGGCGGGCCGCAACCTGCTGGAGAACTTCTACTTCAACCCCAAGCGCTACGACCTGGCCAAGGTCGGCCGCTACAAGGTGAACAAGAAGCTGGGCCTGACCTCCGAGCTCGGCCAGAGCACCCTGCAGATCGAGGACATCGAGGCGACGATCGAGTACCTGTGCCGCCTGCACGCCGGTGAGACCTCGTTCGAGACCGCGCAGGGCACCAAGCAGGTCGAGCCCGACGACATCGACCACTTCGGCAACCGGCGCCTGCGCACGGTGGGCGAGCTGATCCAGAACCAGCTGCGCACCGGCCTGTCGCGCATGGAGCGCGTGGTCCGCGAGCGGATGACCACCCAGGACGTCGAGGCGATCACGCCGCAGACCCTGATCAACATCCGTCCGGTCGTGGCCTCCATCAAGGAGTTCTTCGGCACCTCGCAGCTCTCGCCAGTTCATGGACCAGACGAACCCGATCTCGGGCCTGACCCACAAGCGCCGCCTGTCCGCGCTGGGCCCGGGCGGCCTCTCGCGCGAGCGGGCCGGCTTCGAGGTCCGCGACGTGCACCCGTCGCACTACGGCCGGATGTGCCCGATCGAGACCCCTGAGGGCCCGAACATCGGCCTGATCGGCTCGCTGTCCACCTACGCCCGGGTCAACGCGTTCGGGTTCATCGAGACCCCGTACCGCCGGGTCGACGACAAGGGCCGCGTCACCGACGACATCCACTACCTGACCGCCGACGAGGAGGACCTGCACGTCGTCGCGCAGGCCAACGCCCCGCTGACCCTCGACGGGCACTTCGCGGAGTCCCGCGTCCTGGTCCGCACCAAGGGCGGCGAGGTCGACTACATCGCCCCGGCGAACGTGGACTTCATGGACGTCTCCCCGCGCCAGATGGTGTCGGTGGCCACGGCCATGATCCCGTTCCTCGAGCACGACGACGCCAACCGCGCGCTCATGGGCGCCAACATGCAGCGCCAGGCTGTCCCGCTGCTGCGCAGCGAGGCCCCGCTGGTCGGCACCGGCATGGAGTACCGCGCTGCGGTCGACGCCGGCGACGTGGTCGCGGCCAACAAGGGCGGTGTGGTCTCCGAGGTCTCGGCCGACCACGTCACCGTGGCCAACGACGACGGCACCTACGAGACCTACCGGCTGCGCAAGTTCGACCGCTCCAACCAGGGCACGTGCTTCAACCAGCGCACGATCGTCGACGAGGGCCAGCGGGTCGAGGAGGGCCAGGTCATCGCCGACGGGCCCTGCACCGACACCGCGGAGATGGCGCTCGGGCGCAACCTGCTGGTGGCGTTCATGCCGTGGGAGGGCCACAACTACGAGGACGCGATCATCCTGTGCCAGCGCCTCGTGCAGGACGACGTCCTGTCCTCGATCCACATCGAGGAGCACGAGGTCGACGCCCGCGACACGAAGCTCGGGCCTGAGGAGATCACGCGGGACATCCCGAACGTCTCCGAGGAGGTGCTGGCCGACCTCGACGACCGCGGCGTGATCCGCGTGGGCGCCGACGTCGTCACCGGTGACATCCTGGTCGGCAAGGTCACGCCCAAGGGCGAGACCGAGCTGACCCCGGAGGAGCGCCTGCTGCGCGCCATCTTCGGCGAGAAGGCCCGTGAGGTCCGCGACACCTCGATGAAGGTGCCGCACGGCGAGCAGGGCAAGGTCATCGCGGTCCGCGTGTTCGACCGTGAGGAGGGCGACGAGCTGCCCCCGGGTGTCAACCGCCTCGTCCGGGTCTACGTGGCCCAGAAGCGCAAGATCACCACCGGCGACAAGCTCGCCGGCCGCCACGGCAACAAGGGCGTCATCGCCAAGATCCTGCCCGTCGAGGACATGCCGTTCCTCGAGGACGGGACGCCGGTCGATGTCGTGCTCAACCCCCTGGGCGTGCCTGGCCGCATGAACGTCGGGCAGGTCATGGAGACCCACCTCGGCTGGGTCGCCAAGACCGGCTGGGAGGCGCCCGAGGGCGCCGAGTGGGCCGCCCGCCTGGACGAGTCGGCACGGTCGTCGGCCCCGAACACCCGGGTCGCGACCCCGGTGTTCGACGGCGCCAAGGAGGACGAGCTCTCCGGCCTGCTGGCCAACACCATCCCCACCGAGGACGGCATTCGCCTGGTGGGCCCCGATGGCAAGGCCAGCCTGTTCGACGGTCGCTCCGGTGAGCCGTTCCCGGCGCCGGTCGCGGTGGGCTACATCTACATCCTGAAGCTGCTGCACCTGGTCGACGACAAGATGCACGCACGCTCCACCGGCCCGTACTCGATGATCACCCAGCAGCCGCTGGGCGGCAAGGCGCAGTTCGGTGGCCAGCGGTTCGGCGAGATGGAGGTCTGGGCCATGGAGGCCTATGGCGCCGCCTACGCCCTGCAGGAGCTGCTCACCATCAAGTCCGACGACGTCCTGGGTCGCGTGAAGGTCTACGAGGCCATCGTCAAGGGCGAGAACATCCCCGAGCCCGGCATCCCCGAGTCGTTCAAGGTGCTGATCAAGGAGATGCAGTCCCTGTGCCTGAACGTCGAGGTGCTGTCCAGCGACGGGCAGTCCATCGAGATGCGTGACTCTGACGACGACATCTTCCGCGCTGCGGAGGAACTGGGCATCGACCTGTCCCGGCGTGAGCCGAGCAGCGTCGAAGAGGTCTGACCGGCCTGATCCGGACCTGCTGCCCGCCGGTCCGGATCAGCGCCGACACATAACGACGACGACCCGCACACGAACCTAAGGAACCCACCTTGCTCGACGTCAACTACTTCGACGAGTTGCGCATCGGCCTGGCCACGGCCGACAACATCCGCACCTGGTCCCACGGTGAGGTCAAGAAGCCCGAGACGATCAACTACCGCACGCTCAAGCCTGAGAAGGATGGGCTGTTCTGCGAGAAGATCTTCGGGCCCACCCGGGACTGGGAGTGCTACTGCGGCAAGTACAAGCGCGTGCGCTTCAAGGGCATCATCTGCGAGCGCTGCGGCGTCGAGGTGACCCGCGCCAAGGTCCGCCGCGAGCGCATGGGCCACATCGAGCTGGCTGCGCCCGTGACCCACATCTGGTACTTCAAGGGCGTCCCGTCGCGCCTGGGCTACCTGCTGGACCTGGCCCCGAAGGACCTGGAGAAGGTCATCTACTTCGCGGCCTACATGATCACCTCCGTCGACGTCGACTCGCGTCACCGCGACCTGCCCTCGATCGAGAACCGCATCGGGGTCGAGCGCAAGCAGCTCACCGACAAGACCGAGGCTGACCTGGCCAAGCGTGCCGAGAAGCTCGAGGCCGACCTGGCCGCGCTCGAGGCCGAGGGCGCCAAGGCCGACGTCAAGCGCAAGGTCCGCGAGGGTGCTGAGCGCGAGCTCAACGCCATCCGCCGCGCGGGGGAGAAGAAGGTCGACCAGCTCGACCGCGTCTTCGACCGCTTCCGCACCCTGAAGGTCCAGGACCTCGAGGGCGACGAGATGCTGTACCGCGAGATGCGCGACCGCTTCGGCATGTACTTCTCCGGCGGCATGGGCGCTGCGGCGATCCAGGCCCGCCTGGCCAGCTTCGACCTCGAGGCTGAGGCCGAGATCCTGCGCGAGATCGTCGCGACCGGCAAGGGCCAGCGCAAGACCCGCGCGCTCAAGCGGCTCAAGGTCGTCACGGCGTTCATGACCACGACCAACGACCCCAAGGGCATGGTCCTGGACTGCGTCCCGGTCATCCCGCCGGACCTGCGCCCGATGGTGCAGCTCGACGGCGGCCGGTTCGCGACGTCCGACCTGAACGACCTGTACCGGCGCGTGATCAACCGGAACAACCGCCTCAAGCGCCTGCTCGACCTGGGCGCCCCGGAGATCATCGTCAACAACGAGAAGCGGATGCTCCAGGAGGCCGTCGACGCGCTGTTCGACAACGGTCGCCGTGGTCGCCCGGTCACCGGCCCGGGCAACCGGCCGCTGAAGTCGCTGTCGGACATGCTCAAGGGCAAGCAGGGCCGGTTCCGCCAGAACCTGCTCGGCAAGCGCGTGGACTACTCCGGCCGTTCGGTCATCGTGGTCGGCCCGCAGCTCAAGCTGCACCAGTGCGGCCTGCCCAAGGGCATGGCCCTCGAGCTGTTCAAGCCGTTCGTGATGAAGCGCCTGGTGGACCTCAACCACGCGCAGAACATCAAGAGCGCCAAGCGCATGGTCGAGCGGTCCCGCTCGGTCGTGTGGGACGTGCTCGAGGAGGTCATCTCCGAGCACCCGGTGATGCTCAACCGCGCACCGACGCTGCACCGACTGGGCATCCAGGCGTTCGAGCCCCAGCTGATCGAGGGCAAGGCCATCCAGATCCACCCGCTGGTCTGCACCGCGTTCAACGCGGACTTCGACGGCGACCAGATGGCTGTGCACGTGCCGCTGAGCGCCGAGGCCCAGGCCGAGGCCCGCATCCTGATGCTGAGCTCGAACAACATCCTGAGCCCGGCGAACGGCCGCCCGATCACCACCCCGACCCAGGACATGGTGCTGGGCATCTACGCCCTGACCTCCCTGCGCGAGGGGCTCAAGGGCGAGGGCCACGCGTACTCCTCGCTGGCCGAGGCGATGATGGCCTACGACTCGGGCAACCTCGCCCTGCAGTCGATGATCACCCTGCGCCTGCGCGGCGTCGTGCCCCCCGAGGGGTACGAGGTTCCTGAGGACTGGCAGCCCGGCGACGCGCTGTCGCTGCAGACCACCCTGGGCCGGGCCCTGTTCAACGAGGCGCTGCCGGCCGACTACGAGTTCGAGAACTCCGACGTCGACAAGAAGCGCCTCGGTGCCCTGGTCAACGACCTGGCCGAGCGGTACACGAAGACCAACGTGGCCAACACCCTCGACGAGATCAAGGACCTCGGCTTCCGCTGGGCGACCCGCTCGGGGGTGACCATCTCGTTCGACGACGTGGTGGCCCCGCCGAAGAAGGCCGAGCTGATGGCCGCGGCCGAGGTGCGTGCCGAGGCGGTGCAGGACCAGTACGACGACGGCCTGATCACCGACGCGGAGCGCCGCCAGGAGCTCATCGAGATCTGGACGCGGACCACCGACGAGGTGGCCGAGGCCATGAAGGAGCACTTCCCGGCCACGAACCCGGTGTTCATGATGGTGAACTCCGGTGCCCGCGGGAACTGGATGCAGGTCCGCCAGATCGCGGGCATGCGCGGCCTGGTGGCCAACCCGAAGGGCGAGATCATCCCGCGGCCGATCAAGAGCAACTACCGCGAGGGCCTGTCGGTGCTCGAGTACTTCATCGCCACGCACGGCGCCCGCAAGGGCCTGGCCGACACCGCGCTGCGGACCGCCGACTCCGGGTACCTGACCCGGCGCCTGGTGGACGTGTCGCAGGACGTGATCATCCGTGAGGAGGACTGCGGCACCGACCGTGGCCTGACGATGCTGATCGGCAACCGCGGCGAGGACGGCGTCGTGACGCCCGACGAGCACGTCGACACCTCGGCGGTCTCGCGGATCCTGGCCGAGGACGTCGTCGTCGACGGCGAGGTGCTCGCCCCCGCCGGCGAGGAGCTGTCGATCACCCTGGTCGACCAGCTGTGCGAGGCCGGGGTCGAGAAGGTCCGGCTCCGCTCGGTGCTGACCTGCGACTCCAAGGTCGTCACCTGCGCCACCTGCTACGGCCGCTCGCTGGCCACCGGCAAGCTGGTGGACGTCGGCGAGGCCATCGGCATCATCGCCGCGCAGTCCATCGGCGAGCCCGGCACCCAGCTGACGATGCGGACGTTCCACACCGGTGGTGTCGCCGGTGAGGACATCACCCACGGCCTGCCCCGTATCGTCGAGCTGTTCGAGGCGCGCACCCCGAAGGGTGTGGCCCCGATCAGCGAGGCCGCCGGCCGGGTGCGGATCGAGGAGTCCGACCGCGCCAAGAAGATCGTCATCGTCCCCGACGACGGGACCGCCGAGGAGGAGTACCCGATCTCGCGGCGTGCGCGGGTGAAGGTGTCCGAGGGCGATCACGTCGAGGTCGGCCAGCAGCTGACCGTGGGCGCGGTGGACCCGAAGACGGTGCTGCGCGTGATGGGCCAGCGCGCAGGTGCAGCTGCACCTGGTCGACCAGGTGCAGGAGGTCTACCGCTCGCAGGGTGTGTCGATCCACGACAAGCACATCGAGGTCATCGTGCGCCAGATGCTCAAGCGCGTGACGATCATCGACAGCGGCGACGCCGACTTCCTCACCGGGCAGCTGGTGGAGCGCGGCCTGTTCGAGTCGAGCAACCGCACGGTCGTGGCCGAGGGCGGCAAGCCCGCGTCGGCGCGCCCGGAGCTGATGGGCATCACCAAGGCGTCGCTGGCGACCGAGTCGTGGCTGTCGGCGGCCTCCTTCCAGGAGACCACCCGGGTGCTCACCGAGGCCGCGATCGAGGCCAAGAGCGACCCGCTGCTGGGCCTCAAGGAGAACGTCATCATCGGCAAGCTCATCCCGGCCGGTACGGGCCTGCCCCGCTACCGCAACATCAAGGTCGAGCCGACCGAGGAGGCCAAGGCGGCGATGTACGCGTCGTTCAGCGGCTACGACGACTCGCTCTACACCGG
>CAVOXI010000005.1:0-232090 GCA_963700395.1 uncultured Actinomycetes bacterium
GTCGACGAGGCGTTCCTGCGCCGCATCCCCTACAAGATCCCCGTGGGTGACCCGACCGAGGGGCAGTTCCGGGCGCTGTTCGAGACGGTGGGCGCCGAGCTCGGGGTCACCCTGGCGCCCGGTGCCGTCGACCACGTGATCAGGGTCCACTACCGCCGCGAGAGCCGCCCGCTGCGCTTCTGCCATCCACGGGACCTGCTGCTGCAGGTGCTCAACGAGGCCCGGTTCCGTGGGGTCCCTGCGGTCCTGACCGAGGCCAGCGTGGATCACGCAGTGGACAGCTACTTCTCGGTGATCTGACCGGCACCATCTGGACCGCTGCCGGCGGCCCTGGCCGGCGTCTCCTCGTTTTGGTGCACAGGCGGGGCAGGCCGTAGACTTGGGCAGCGTTGCGTCTGCGCGTCCCCGCACGGTGGCCCTCATGGGGCTTCCCTGGGAGCGCGCCGACCCGGCAAGCAGGAACCCAACAGGAACCAGCAAGCAGGACCAGCACAGCAGGAACTCGATCGACCGAACCGCGGCCGCCCGAGCCCGAACCCGACGACAGAACGGTGTGGATCAGCAGCTTATGGCCAAGAAAGAGGGTGCCATCGAACTCGAGGGCACGATCCGCGAGTCG
Organism: uncultured Actinomycetes bacterium; assembly: GCA_963700395.1. Lineage (GTDB taxonomy): Bacteria > Actinomycetota > Actinomycetes > S36-B12 > CAIYMF01 > Prado023. The sequence goes on from CAVOXI010000005.1 coordinate 620, forward strand.
CTCCCGAACGCCATGTTCCGGGTCGAGCTCGACAACGGCCACAAGGTCCTGGCCCACATCTCAGGCAAGATGCGTCAGCACTACATCCGCATCCTGCCCGACGACCGGGTGGTTGTGGAGCTCTCGCCCTACGACCTGACCCGTGGACGGATCGTCTACCGGTACAAGTGACAGATGCCCTCCGGGTTCCACCGGCGGTGAAGGCTGCGAGGAAAGAGCGATGAAGGTCAAGCCCAGCGTCAAGAAGATCTGCGACAACTGCAAGGTGATCCGCCGTCACGGTCGCGTGATGGTGATCTGCGAGAACCCCCGGCACAAGCAGCGCCAGGGTTGATCGCGCGCCGGCCCCGCCGGCACCGCGCACAGCAGGACAGCACGACACGGCAGCGCGCCACCTGGCGCGTCCCACCCGGGAGACCGGGGTGGGGGCCACAACAGAAGAGAACGTGATCCCGTCATCCCGACTCCGGGCCCCTGCCAGGGCCCTCGGGGACGTCACCCCCGGCTCGGAGGCCGGGGACCTGCCACAAAGGGCGGTGGGACCGGTCACGCACCCACACCTCCGGATGAAGAAGGAAGAAGGTCCCGCCCGATGGCACGTCTCGTCGGCGTCGACCTCCCGCGCGACAAGCGCGTCGAGGTGGCGCTCACCTACATCTATGGCATTGGCCGTTCCCGTGCCGCTGAGATCCTCACCGCGACCGGGGTCAATCCCGACACCCGCGTCAAGGACCTCACGGACAACGACCTGGTCCCCCTGCGTGACTACATCGAGGGCAACCTCAAGGTCGAGGGTGACCTGCGTCGTGAGGTGTCTGCCGACATCCGCCGCAAGGTGGAGATCGGCTGCTACCAGGGCATCCGGCATCGCCGGGGTCTGCCGGTCCGCGGGCAGCGCACACACACCAACGCTCGTACCCGCAAGGGTCCGCGCAAGACGGTCGCCGGCAAGAAGAAGGCCGGCAAGTAGTAGTCCGACTGGTCCGGGCGGGCACCTGCCCACCGCGGCGCCCAGCCCCTCACCGGGCCGGGAACGCCGACCAGCGGACCGACGACCTCACGTAAAGGAACGCAATGCCTCCCAAGACTCGTCAGAGCGCGGCCAAGAAGGTCCGTCGCAAGGAGAAGAAGAACGTGGCCCACGGCCACGCGCACATCAAGTCCACGTTCAACAACACGATCGTGTCGATCACCGACCCCTCGGGTGCGGTCATCGCCTGGGCCTCCAGCGGCCAGGTCGGGTTCAAGGGGTCGCGCAAGTCGACCCCGTACGCCGCGCAGATGGTGGCTGAGGCCGCCGCCCGTCGCGCCATGGACCACGGCATGAAGAAGGTCGACGTCTTCGTCAAGGGTCCCGGCTCCGGCCGGGAGACCGCGATCCGGTCGCTGCAGGCGACCGGCCTGGAGGTCGGTTCGATCTCCGACGTCACCCCCATGGCCCATAACGGCTGCCGTCCGCCCAAGCGCCGCCGCGTCTGACCCGAAGGATTCACGATCATGGCTCGATACACAGGGGCAGACTGCAAGCGCTGCCGCCGAGAGAAGACCAAGCTGTTCCTCAAGGGGAGCAAGTGCGATGGGCCCAAGTGCCCCATCGAGCTGCGCCCGTTCCCGCCCGGCCAGCACGGCCGTGGCCGGACCAAGGACAGCGAGTACCTGCTGCAGATGCGCGAGAAGCAGAAGTGCGCGCGCATCTACGGGGTCCTGGAGAAGCAGTTCCGCGGCTACTACGAGGAGGCCCAGCGCAAGCAGGGCAAGACAGGTGAGAACCTGCTCAAGATCCTCGAGACGCGCCTGGACAACGTGGTGTACCGCGGTGGCTTCGCAAAGAGCCGCGACATGGCCCGCCAGCTCGTGGGCCACGGCCACATCACGGTCAACGGCAAGAAGGTCGACATCCCCTCCTACCGCGTGTCCCCCTCGGACATCGTCGAGGTGCGTGCCTCCTCGCGTGACCTGACCCCGTTCGTGGTCGCCCACGCCGAGGCCGGCGAGCGCACGGTGCCGGCCTGGCTCGAGGTCTCCCCGAGCCAGATGCGCATCCTCGTGCACGCGGTTCCGGAGCGCGGGGCCATCGACACCGCCGTCCAGGAGCAGCTGATCGTCGAGCTCTACTCGAAGTGACCCCTGTCGGGTGGCGGCGCCTGCCGCCGCCCGACCCAGCCTTGCAGAACGTGGCATCAAATGGTGGGTGCCACGGAAAGGAACGGTAACCCGTGCTTATTGCCCAGCGTCCGACCCTCACCGAGGAGCGCGTCAGTGACCACCGTTCGCGGTTCGTCCTGGAGCCCCTCGAGCCGGGATTCGGCTACACCCTGGGGAACTCCCTGCGCCGGACGCTCCTGTCGAGCATCCCCGGTGCGGCCGTCACCAGCATCCGGATCGAGGACGTCCTCCACGAGTTCACCACGATCCCCGGTGTCAAGGAGGACGTGACTGAGATCATCCTCAACCTCAAGGAGCTTGTGGTCTCCTCCGAGCACGACGAGCCGGTCGTGATGTACCTGCGCAAGCAGGGCCCCGGTGCTGTCACCGCGGCCGACATCGCCCCGCCCGCCGGCGTCGAGGTGCACAACCCCGACCTGCACCTGGCCACGGTCAACGCGAAGGGCAAGCTCGAGATCGAGCTGGTCGTTGAGCGCGGTCGTGGGTATGTGACCTCGACGGCCAACAAGCTGCCCGGCCAGGAGATCGGCCGGATCCCGGTTGACTCGATCTACTCGCCGGTCCTGAAGGTGACCTACAAGGTCGAGGCGACCCGCGTGGAGCAGCGCACCGACTTCGACAAGCTGATCCTGGACGTGGAGACCAAGCCCTGCATGACCCCGGCTGACGCCGTTGCCTCCGCGGGCAAGACGCTGGTCGAGCTCTTCGGCCTGGCCCACGAGCTCAACGTCAACGCCGAGGGGATCGACATCGGTCCCTCGCCGGCCGATGAGCTGGTGGCCGAGCAGCTCTCGACGCCGATCGAGTCGCTGGACCTGACCGTGCGCAGCTTCAACTGCCTCAAGCGTGAGGGCATCCACAGCGTGGGTGAGCTGATCGGGCGCAGCGAGGCGGACCTGATGGACATCCGGAACTTCGGGAGCAAGTCCATCGAAGAGGTCAAGGACAAGTTGCTCTCCCTGGGCCTCGCGCTCAAGGACAGCCCCGCCGGGTTCGTTCCGGCATACGTCGAGGAAGAGGACGGGGACTTCGCCGAGGACGAGCAGCTCTAACCAGCCACCGCCCTCGAACGAATCACCGGAACAGTAGGAGTCAGCAACTATGCCCACGCCCAGCAAGGGCCCCCGTCTGGCCAGCACCCCCGCTCACGAGCGGCACCTGCTTGCCAACCTGGCCACCGCGCTCTTCGAGCACGGAGCGATCACCACGACCGAGGCGCGCGCCAAGCGCGTCCGGCCGCTGGCCGAGCGGATGATCACGTTCGCCAAGCGCGGCGACCTGCACGCCCGTCGTCAGGTCATGACCGTCATCCGTGACAAGTCCGTCGTGCACGTGCTGTTCACCGAGATCGGGCCGCGCTACGCGACCCGCCCCGGCGGCTACACCCGCATCACCAAGATCGGGCCGCGCAAGGGCGACAACGCCCCCATGGCCGTGATCGAGCTGTGCGAGCCGCTCGCCGAGCGCACAGTCGCTGAGGCGACTGCGGCCACCAAGCGTGCCGCCAAGCCCGCTGCGGCACCGGCCGCGGCCGCGCCGGTGGTCGCAGAGGTCGTCGAGACCGACGTGGTCGAGGCTCCTGAGGTCCTGGAGTCCGGGGCGGTGGAGACCGACGCGGTTGAGGTCGTGGAGGGTGACGTCCCCGAGGCTGTCGAGGTCGACGCCGTCGGTTCCGACGCCGCCGAGGCTGCCACTGAGGACGACGCCAAGGCGTGACCACGCCCGTCATCGAGCCCGCTGGGACGCCGGAGCAATCCGGCGCCGGCGGGCTCGTCGGCGTCCCGGGCGACGATGCGGTCATCCGCCTGCGCCTTGAGATCGCCTATGACGGCTCGGAGTTCTGCGGCTGGGCGCGACAGCCGGGGCTGCGCTCGGTGCAGGCCGAGCTCGAGACCGCCCTTCGGGCCGCGCTGCGGATCGCTGCGGGCGTCCCGGTCCGGGTCGCGGTCGCGGGGCGTACCGACGCCGGGGTCCACGCCGTCGGCCAGGTCTGTCACAGCGACGTGCCCGCGGCCGCGTGGCGCGCCTCTTCGGGTCGGCATGGCTCCGGCTCGCCGAGCCCGGCTGCGCCAGGTGGCGACGGCCTCGCGCGGTCCCGCTGGGTCGGGCCCGAGGCCCCCGACCCGTCGTTGACCGTCCGTCGGAGGTTGAACGGACTGCTGCCCGCGGACCTGCGCGTCCGGCAGGTGGGCGTCGCGCCCGAGGGATTCGAAGCCCGATGGTCCGCGTCCTGGCGGCGCTACTCCTACCTGGTGGCCGATGACCCCGCGGGCCAGGACCCACGAACGCGCGGCCACGTCCTGTGGCATCCCCGGGCCCTGGACGTGCAGGCGATGGACGCCGCCGCCGCGCCCTTCCTCGGGGAGCATGACTTCGCGGCGTTCTGCCGTGCCCGTGAGGGCGCGTCGAGCGTGCGCACCATCCACGACATCGGCTGGCGGCGGGTGGGTCGCACGGCGGGTGCCAACTCGCCCGTGGAGTTCTCAGTCCGCGCCGACGCGTTCTGCCACTCGATGGTCCGCGCGCTCGTTGGTGCGTTCATCGCCGTCGGCGACGGGCGCTGGCCGGTCGGACGTCCGGCGGAGCTGCTGGCCGCCGCCGCGCGGGTCCCCCTCATCGCGACGGCGCCAGCCCATCCGCTCACGCTGGTCGAGGTGGGCTACCCGCCGGATGCCGAGCTGGGCGCCCAGGCTGCGCGGGCCCGTCGCTGGCGCGGGCGCTGAGGCAGCCGGAGGTCCGACCCGGGCCGGAGGTGCTGGGTCAGGCGGGAGGCGCTGGGCCGGGCGGGTGAATCCCGGCCGTCGGCTCATACCCAGTATGGACACCGGTGAATACCGGGTATAGAACGTGCTCATGTCCATCCGGAACGGTCTGCTGGCGCTGCTCCTGGAGGGGCGCGCCTACGGCAACCAGTTGCGTACGGACTTCGAGGAGCGCACCGGCGGCAGCTGGCCGCTGAACATCGGGCAGGTCTACCAGACCCTCGACCGGCTCGTCCGTGACGGACTCGTGGCGGCCGAGGATGCCCGCCCCGGTCGACCTCCCCGTCCAGGCGCGATCCCTGTACCGGATCACCGACGAGGGTCAGGCCGAGGTGCTGAGGTGGTTCGCCGAGCCCGTCCTGCGCGGGCCCGCCCCGCGCGACGAATTGGCGATCAAGCTGGCCGTGGCCATGTGCTCCCCCCGGGCGGACGTCTCCCGGATCATCGACGTCCAGAGGGCAGCCACGATGGGCGCGCTGCACGACCTGACCGCGCTCAAGCGGCAACAGCTCGGCGAGGATCCGACCCGCGTGCGACAGCCGTGGATGCTGATCCTCGACCGCATGATCTTCGACACCGAGGCGGAGCTGCGGTGGCTCGACCACTGTGATTCCACGCTGCGACGAACACAGGGCACGTCGACAAGGGGGAGCAATCGATGAACGGACCGACAATGCCCATGGGGTCGGGCTCAGCGCCCGTGCTCGAGATGCGCGGGGCCTGGCGCACACACGGGCAGGGGCCCAGTGCGGTGACGGCGCTGCGGGATGTCTCGTTGACCCTGGTCGAGGGCGAGCTGGTGGCAGTCATGGGGCCCAGCGGGTCCGGGAAGTCGACGCTGCTCAACCTCGCCGGCGGCCTGGACCAGCCGACTCAGGGAGACGTCCGGATCGGCCCGGACTCGACCGGGGGTGCGAGCGCGGCGCACCTGGCCATGCTGCGCAGGCGCCACCTGGGCTTCGTGTTCCAGGACGCGAACCTTGTCGGGTCGCTGACCGCCGGGGAGAACGTCGCACTCCCTCGCGAGCTGGATGGGGTGCCGGTCAGGGTGGCCCGACGCGAAGCTGCGGCTGCACTGGCCGAGGTCGGTCTCGTCGACGTGGCCGGACGCTTCCCCGACGACCTGTCCGGCGGCCAGCAGCAGCGGGTGGCGATCGCCCGCGCACTCGTGGGAGGGCGGCGACTCATCCTGGCTGACGAGCCCACTGGGGCGCTGGACACGGAGGCCGGCGACGAGATCCTGCGGATCATCCGCGCTCGCTGCGACGCTGGGGCTGCGGCTCTTCTCGTGACCCACAACCCGCGGCACGCTGCGTGGGCGGATCGGGTGCTGTTCCTGCGCGACGGGGCGGTCGTCGAGCGAGCCACGTATGCCGACGCACCGGCGGGCGCGCCGCATCCCGATGCCGCACGGCTGCCCCTCGCCGGGCTCGGCGCACGCGATGACCGCGACCGGCCATGAGCGCGTCACCCCTCGCCGCCGAACGCACGGCGGGACACGCCCTGCCTCCTGACCGACGCCCCACGTGGCCCCGGTGGCGCCCGGCCCTGCGCCTTGCCGTCCGCGACGCCCGGGGCAATCGGGCCCGCACCGCGCTGGTGGTTGGGCTGGTCGCGCTGCCCGTCGCCCTGGTGGTCGGGCTCTACCTGTTCGGCACGAGCCGAGCCTGGGGCGACCTGCAGCAGCCGCGAGAGTCCCTTGGTGCGGTCGCGGCTGGCTCCGCCGAGCCGATCACGACCTCGCCGCGAGCAGGCTGGGCCGACGCGCTACCTGCCTCGTGGCGGCTGGTTCAGTGGCCATCGGTGGAGGCCTTCGAGGGGTCGGCGTTCGACGGGCAGTTCGTTGGCGGAACGGCCGGGGACTTCACCGACCCGGTGGTCGCAGGTCTGGTGGAGCTCAGGGCCGGGCGGGTCCCCACGGGCGTCGACGAGGTCCTGATCACGCCGGACCTCGCAGCCGACAGGTCGCTGTCCGTCGGCGGGACGTGGAGCCCCGGGCTGTGGGGCTGGACCGGGATCGGCGACAACCCCGTCGTGGCCCTGAGCGTCGTGGGGATCGGTGACCTCGCGGGGCTTCGCTCCGGGGAGTCCTTCGTCCTGGGCGGGCCACCGCCGCAGGGGTGGCAGCGGTCCACCGCCGGAGCTCGGGTCCTGATCGACTCGACGGTCCCGATCACGGCCGAGCAGGTCGCCGTTGCGGCCGGGCAGGGGATCCGTGTCATCGGCAGGGACATCCCGATCGAGGACCCGGAGCTGCTGTCCCTGACGCTGACCGACGAGCTCGTCGTGGCGCTCGCGGTGGCCTTCCTGCAGATCGTGATGCTCGCCGGGGCCGCCTTCGCGGTGTCGTTGCGCCGTCGCCAGCGGGAGCTGGCGCTGCTGTCGGCCGCAGGGGCCGAGCCGGGGGACCTGACCCGGGCAGTCCTGGCGTCGGGGATCCTGCTCGGCTCGATCGGGGCCCTGCTGGGCTTCACGCTCCCGTGGCTGGTGCTCGTCGCAGGGCGTCCCGTGGTTGAGGGGCTGCTGGGCGTGCCGATGGCAGCCTTCCCGCCGATGGAGCTGGCGATCGTCCTCGTCCCGATCGTCGGGTTGATCGCCGCCGTGGCCGCGAGCGTCGTTCCCGCCCGGATGGCCGCACGCATCCCGCTGGCCAGGGCCCTGCGGGCGCGTGACTCGGCGAACGTCCACCTGCACGGGTCCACCGCCGGGGTGGACCGCCCCCCCGTCCGATCAGCGCTCGCGGGGGTGGCGCTGATCGCGGCGGGGGTGGTGTTCCTCCTGGCGTACCCGAGCAGGTCCGAGGATGGGCTCGGCTCCGGTGGGTTGCCGATCTGGGCACTTGGGCTCGCCGTGGTCGTCTGTGAGGTGGGCGTCGTCCTGCTCTCCCCGACCGTCCTGGCGCTCGTCGCCGGCCGCGCCCAGGCGCTGCCCCTTGCGGCACGCCTTGCCGCTCGCGACGCCGCCCGCAATCGACTGCGCAGCTCCTTCGCGGTGGCGGCGGTCGCCGTGTCCGTCGGTTTGCTCGCGGGGTGCGTGACGTGGCTGGGATCGGTCCAGTCCGCGGTCCAGGGAGCGGCCCACCGACCGGCGGCACCCCCGGGATCGGTGCTCCTGACGAGCCCCCCGGATCAGGATCGGTGGGCCGAGCTCGGCCCGGAGGAGCTCTCGGAGGTCGCCGCGGAGTTCCCCGACGCTCAGGTCGCCCTGATCGGTGTCGGGCCCACCTGGGACATCAGGTCCGGACGTTCGTTGGCCGTGCTCAGCCAGTGCGACCCGCTCGCCGACCTGCGGGTGGGCGACGGGGCCCTGGAGGTGATGACTCCGGCGAGCCGGGGGGCCCTTGTGGCCGCGCTGCCGGCCGATGATCCGTGCCGTGCCCCCCTGCCCGCCGGCGGCCCGCTCGACCCACGGCACGTGATCGGTGACCCTGCCTCCCAGCGCCCGGGAGTCGTCATTGCGGACGCGGATGCGGCGGCCCTGCTGATCGGGCGCGAGGACCCCGTGGTCCGTGAGCAGCTGGAGTCCGGCGGCGCCGTGGCCCTGGCCCCCTCGAGCGTGGTGGGCGGGAAGGTGCGGATCGCCGCCGATCCCACGGCGGTCGATGGGGTGAACGGCCCCCTGGAGCTCGTGGCCGGTCCCGAGACGGACATCCCCGCGATCGTCGTGGACTCCCCGTACTCACCGGCCGCCGTCATCGTCGCGCCTGAAGGGCTGGAGACGCGCGGGCTGCCCGCGCCCCGCAACGCGATCCTGGTGGTGCCGCCCACCCCCATCCCCGGTCTGGTCCCCTACACCGACGAGCTGGTCACCCCAGCCGACCTCCAGGTGGCGTACCTGGAGTCCGGGCCCCCCAGCTCGTCGCTGGGAACGTTGCTGTCGGGGGACGCGACGACGTTGGATCCGGGCCACCTCGGGTGGGCACTGGTGCTCCTACCGCTGGCCTTCGCCCTACTGGCCACCATCCTGGTCACTGCCCTGGCGCTGGGCGACGCACGTCCGGAGCTGGCGACCATGGCCGCGGTCGGCGCCAGTCCACGGGTGCGTCGCACCTTCGCGATGTGGGCGGCGGTCGTCGTGGCGTCCGTGGGCTCTGCGCTGGGGGCACTGGCCGGGATCGCGCCGGCGTGGGCGGCGCTGCGGTCGGTCGACATCTACGCAGACCCGGAGAACTGCCTGTGGTCCCCGGTGGGTCCCGGGTACCTCGAGGGCCCGATGCGCGAGAGCGGGCTGGTGTACTGCGACGTTCCCCTGGCGATTCCGCTCGACGTCCCGTGGGGGTGGCTGGCCGTCATCGTCGTGGGGCTGCCCGTGCTGGCGGGCCTGTTCTTCCTCGTGGTCACGCGGTCCCGGGCAGTTGTGCCCCGCCGCTGACCGGGCGGGGCCGGCGGCGCAGGGGACCGCCGGCCCTGCCCCGTTTGGACGATCCGACGCCTGCGCACGACGATGTCCTGATGGGCCACCTCGATGTCTCGCGCGTGACGTTCGCGCTGCCTGACGGGCGCGTGCTCCTCGACGAGGTGTCGTTCAGGGTTGCCGAGGGCAGGGTGACTGCCCTCGTGGGTGCCAACGGGTCCGGCAAGTCCACCCTGATGCGCCTGATCTCCGGCGACGAGCCGAACCAGTCGGGGGCGATCACGAGGGTCGGCTCGCTGGGCGTGATGCGCCAGTTCGTTGGGCACATGGCGGAGGGCACCCTGCGCGACCTCCTGCTGGCGGTGGCGCCACCGTCCCTGGCTGCGGCTGCGGCGGAGCTCGACGCGGCCGAGCTGGCCATGATGGATGCCGACGACGAGGCCACGCAGATGCGCTACGCCCACGCCATCGCTGAGTGGGCCGAGGCCGGTGGCTACGACCTCGAGGTCGTCTGGGACGTGGTGTCCGTCTCCGCACTGGGTGTCCCCTTCGCCCAGGCGCAGTACCGCGAGCTGGCCACGCTGTCCGGCGGCGAGCAGAAGCGGATCGTCCTCGAGTCGCTGTTCCGCGGGCCCGATGACGTCCTGCTGCTCGATGAGCCCGACAACTACCTGGACGTCCCCGGCAAGCTCTGGTTGGAGGATCGGCTCAAGGAGACGCCCAAGACGGTCCTGCTGATCAGCCATGACCGCGAGCTCCTCGCGAATGCCGCCGATGTCATCGTGACGATCGAGCTCGGTGGGGCCGGCAACACCGCGTGGACGCACCCGGGCAGCTTCACGACCTACCACGAGGCGCGCGCTGCCCGCTTCGACCGGCTCGACGAGCTCACCCGCCGCTGGGACGAGGAGCACGCCAAGCTCAAGGCGCTCGTGCAGTACTACAAGACGAAGGCCGCCTACAACGACGGCCTGGCCTCACGGCTGCAGGCCGCCCGGACCCGGCTGGCGAAGTTCGAGGAGGTCGGTCCCCCCGAGGCGCAGCCGATCAAGCAGGCCGTCACGATGCGCCTGCGCGGTGGGCGCACCGGCAAGCGGGCCGTCGTGTGCGAGGGGCTGGCCCTGTCCACGCCCGCCGGCGAGGCGCTCGTGGCCCCCTTCGACCTCGAGGTGTGGTTCGGCGACCGGGTGGCGGTGCTGGGGGCCAACGGCTCGGGCAAGTCGCACTTCCTGCGCCTGCTGGCAGCCGGGGGATCGCAGCCCGACCTGGAGCACGAGCCGGTCTCTGACGTGGTCATCGAGCCGGTGGCGCACTCCGGGGCCGCCCGCCTCGGTGCGCGGGTCCGGCCCGGCTGGTTCGCCCAGACCCACGCACACCCCGAATGGATGGGTCGCACCCTCTTGGAGATCCTGCACCGCGGGGACGAGCACCGCGATGGGGTGGGGCGTGAGGGTGCAGCCAGGGTCCTGGACCGCTACGAGCTGGCGCGTGCCGGCGAGCAGGTGTTCGAGCAGCTGTCGGGTGGGCAGCAGGCGCGCTTCCAGGTCCTGCTGCTGGAGCTGTCGGGAGCCACGATGCTGCTGCTCGACGAGCCGACCGACAACCTCGACATGGCCTCCGCCGAGGCGCTGGAGGAGGGCCTGGCAGCCTTCACCGGCACGGTCCTGGCGGTCACCCACGACCGCTGGTTCACCCGTGGATTCGACAGGTTCCTGGTGTTCGGCGCCGACGGGCGGGTCCGCGAGACCGACGTGCCCGTGTGGGACGAGGCCCGCGCCGCGCGGTGAGCGGGCGCGGCGGCGGCCGGCCGCCCGCTTCAGCCGGCCGCTCCCGGCGGACGCCGCCGATCCCGACCGCCCGCCGCTGCGCGCCGACCGGCGAGTCCCATCCCATGATCCAGGGAGGTTGTTGCTCCAAGAACGACAAGAACCCTCCTGGATCATGGAGGGCCGGTGGTCAGTCGCGCTCGACCCAGCGGTGGCGTCCGAGGTCCACGTGCGGGCCGTTCGGCCCGGGGAGAACCGTGACGCCCTCGGCGCGCAGGCGCTCAGCGGCCGCGAGCTCGTGGCCGGACGGAAGGAACCCGTTGGCGCGCACCACGCGCCACCAGGGGACCCCGCCGCCGAACCGTGGCCAGCGTCGTGCCCACGGCCCGCGGCGCCCGGGAGCCCAAGCGCTCGGCGACGTCGCCGTAGGTGAGCACGCGTCCGGGCGGGATCGTGGCGACCAGGTCGAGGACACGTTCGGCGAACGGCGTGGGCAGCACGGGGTCAGTCTGACGGCTCGGGGGACCTGACCGCGTCGGAGGGTGACGCTCAAGCCCAGGTCCCGGGTCACTGCCGAGGTGCGCAACACGGACTCGGCAATCTCCGACTTCGCCGGCTCGGACTGCTGAGTCCACTGGGCGTCACCACCTCGACGGTGGCGTCCCAGTGGCCCACATCCGCGCGATTTGGCGCCCCCGCCCCGCCCCGGTACCCTAGAGGGAGCATTGCGCGGGCTCATCCTGCGCGTGTTGAACGGTCCCGGAGCGCGATCGACGGGTCGCGCGAGCGGCCATCGCCGGTGCCCGAGCCGTTCGACCATCACACGGACACGAACGAAGGCTCTCACAGTGCGCACGTACAGCCCCAAGGCTGGCGAGATCACCCGCCAGTGGCACGTCATCGACGCGACCGACGTCGTCCTCGGCCGGTTGGCCTCGCACGCCGCCGTCCTGCTGCGCGGCAAGCACAAGCCGACGTTCGCCCCGCACGTTGACACCGGTGACTTCGTCATCATCATCAACGCCGAGAAGGTGGCCCTGTCCGGCGCCAAGCGCGAGCAGAAGATGGACTACCGGCACTCCGGGTACCCGGGTGGCCTGCGCGCCACGTCGTACGCCGACCTGCTGGCGACCAACCCGCGCCGCGCCGTCGAGAAGGCCGTCAAGGGCATGCTGCCGCACAACAAGCTCGGCCGCGCCCAGTCCGCGAAGCTCAAGGTCTACGCCGGCCCCGAGCACCCCCACGCCGCCCAGCAGCCCGTGCCGTTCACGATCTCCCAGGTCGCGCAGTAATCGCCACGGCGATCCCGTCAAACGAAAGGAACCCGTGGCTGTGAGCACCGAGACCACGCAGGCCGTCGATGAGGTCATCGAGGGCGACTACTCCACCGAGACCCCCGAGACCCCCGAGACCAAGGCACCGCGCCCCGTGATGACCGCGCCCGCGCAGGCCACGGGCCGGCGCAAGGAGGCCGTCGCGCGCGTGCGCATCGTGCCGGGCACCGGAAACTGGACGATCAACGGCCGGACCCTGGAGAACTACTTCCCCAACAAGGTCCACCAGCAGCTGGTGAACGATCCCTTCCGGACCCTCGAGCTCGACGGCGCCTACGACGTCATCGCCCGCATCGACGGTGGCGGGATCACCGGCCAGGCCGGCGCCCTGCGCCTGGGCATCGCCCGTTGCCTCAACGAGATCGATGAGGAGGCCAACCGCCCCGCGCTGAAGAAGGCCGGCTTCCTGACCCGGGACGCGCGGATCAAGGAGCGCAAGAAGTACGGCCTGAAGAAGGCTCGCAAGGCTCCCCAGTACTCCAAGCGATGAGCGGGGGAGGGCGCGCTTGCGCGACCTCCTGAGCGAAGTCCGTCCGAGCGCCGGTGCACCGACCCCACGGGTCCGGGCACCGGCGCTCGCGCGTCTGGGGTCCCCCGGGTCCGGACTGATCGTCGGCTGACGTCGACGGGTGACAGGTAGAGTCATCGAGGACGACTCGACGCCAGGAGGCATCACGTGGGAACCCTGTTCGGCACGGACGGAGTACGGGGCCTGGCCAACCGTGACCTCACGGCAGACCTCGCCCTGGACCTCGCGGGGGCTGCCGCCCATGTCCTCGGCGAGCTCGGTGAGCTCCATGCCGAGCGCCCCGGAGCCCGTCCCCGCGCTGTCGTGGGCCGCGATCCGCGGGCCAGTGGCGAGTTCCTGGAGGCCGCCACCGTCGCCGGCCTGGCCAGCGCGGGACTCGACGTGCTGGTCCTGGGGGTCCTGCCGACACCCGCCGTCGCGCACCTCACCGCCGAACTCGGTGTCGACCTCGGGGTGATGATCTCCGCGTCGCACAACCCGATGCCCGACAACGGGATCAAGTTCTTCGCGCGCGGCGGTCACAAGCTCGCCGACGAGGTGGAGGCCCAGATCGAGGCCCGCCTCGACGAGGGCTGGACGCGCCCCGTCGGCGCCGACGTCGGTCGCGTCGTGAACTACGAGGACGCCCTCGGTGAGTACGTCGAGCACCTGCTCTCGTGCACGCCCAACCGCCTGAACGGCCTTCGCGTGGTCGTCGACACCGGCAACGGCGCAGCTGCGGGTGCGTCCCCACGGGCCCTTCGCCGGATGGGCGCCGAGGTCCTGGCCATCCACTCCAGCCCGGACGGCTACAACATCAACGAGGGCTGCGGCTCCACCCACATGGCCGACCTGCGCGAGGCCGTGGTCGAGCACGGCTACGACGTCGGGATCGCCCACGACGGGGACGCCGACCGATGCCTGGCCGTGGACGCCCAGGGCAACGTCGTCGACGGCGACGAGATCATGGCCATCCTCGCCCTGGCCATGCGTCAGCAGGGCAAGCTCGCCCAGGACACCGTCGTGGCCACCGTGATGAGCAACCTCGGGTTCAAGCTGGCCATGCGCGATGCGGGGATCAGCCTGGTGGAGACGGGCGTCGGCGACCGCTACGTGCTGGAGGCCATGCGCGCCAACAACTACACGCTCGGTGGTGAGCAGAGCGGCCACGTCGTGCTGCTGGACTACGGCACCACGGGCGACGGGACCCTCACCGCGCTGCACCTGCTGGCCCGGATGGCCGACACCCGCACGCCCCTGGCGGAGCTGGCGTCCGTGATGACCAAGCTGCCCCAGGTGCTGATCAACGTGCGCGGCGTCGACCGATCCGCCGTCGCCACCACGCCGGCCCTCACCGTTGCGGTCGCCGCGGCCCAGGCCCGGCTCGGCGAGACCGGTCGGGTCCTGCTGCGCCCCAGCGGGACCGAGCCCCTGGTGCGGGTCATGGTCGAGGCGCCCACCGACACCGAGGCCCGTGCCGTGGCCGAGGAGCTGGCCGCAGCGGTGGCCCGGGAGATCCCGCTGGCCTGACGAACCAGGTCGAGGCCGCGCACGTGCCGACTAGGCTTGGCCACATGTGCGGAATCGTGGGGTACGCGGGTCATCGTCAGGCCGTCGACGTCGTGGTGGCGGGGCTCAAGCGCCTGGAGTACCGGGGCTACGACTCGGCCGGGGTCGCGGTCGTCACCGGCGGCGAGCTGGCTGTGCGCAAGAAGGCCGGCAAGCTCGTGAACCTCCAGGCAGTGCTCGCGGCCGATCCGATGGAGCCGTCCAGCACGGGTATCGGGCACACCCGGTGGGCCACCCATGGCGGACCCACCGACATCAACGCCCACCCGCACGTGTCCAGCGGCGGCCGCGTCGCCGTCATCCACAACGGCATCATCGAGAACTTCGCGGAGCTCACCAAGGAGCTCGCGGAGCGCGGGGTCGTGATGACCTCGGAGACCGACACGGAGGTCGTGGCGCACCTGCTCGAGTCCACGCTCGCCGACACCGGTGACCTCGCCGAGGCGATGCGTGCGCGCGTGCCAGCGGCTGTCCGGGGCGTTCACCCTCGTGGCCGTCAGCGCCGACGAGCCGGGCCGCCTGGTGGCCGCACGCCGCAACTCCCCCCTGGTCGTCGGGATCGGCGACGGCGAGAACTTCCTGGCCTCCGACGTCTCGGCCTTCATCGAGTTCACGCGCGATGCCATCGAGCTCGGGCAGGACCAGGTCGTCGACCTGAGCGCCGACGAGGTCGTCGTCACCGACTTCTCCGGTCGGCCTGTCGAGGTCACCCCGTTCACGGTCACCTGGGACGCCTCCGCCGCCGAGAAGGGCGGCTACGACCTCTTCATGCTCAAGGAGATCGCCGAGCAGCCCAAGGCCGTGGCCGACACCCTGCTGGGCCGGATCGCCCCGGACGGCCTGCTGCGCCTCGATGAGATCCGGCTGCCCGTGGCCGAGCTGCGGGAGATCGACAAGATCGTGATCGTCGCGTGCGGGACGGCCTATCACGCCGGCCTGGTGGCCAAGTACGCCATCGAGCACTGGTGCCGGATCCCCACCGAGGTCGAGCTGGCCAGCGAGTTCCGCTACCGCGACCCGATCCTGACCCGGCGGATCCTGGTCATCGCGATCAGCCAGTCCGGCGAGACCATGGACACGCTGATGGCCGTCCGGCACGCCCGCGAGCAGGGTGCCCGCGTCCTGGCCATCTGCAACACCAACGGCTCGACGATCCCGCGTGAGTCCGATGCAGTGCTCTACACGCAGGCCGGTCCGGAGGTCGCCGTCGCCTCCACCAAGGCGTTCCTCACCCAGATCGTGGCCGTCTACCTCGTGGCGCTCTACCTGGCCCAGGTCCGCGGGAACAAGTTCGGCGACGAGGTGGCCGCGATCGTGAGCCAGCTTGCGACGATGCCGCAGAAGGTCGACCTCGTCCTGGACACGGTGGAGGGGGTGCGTGCGCTGGCGCAGAAGTTCGCCGGCGCCAACTCGGTGCTGTTCATCGGCCGCCACGTGGGCTACCCCGTGGCCCTCGAGGGCGCCCTGAAGCTCAAGGAGCTTGCCTACATGCACGCCGAGGGGTTCGCCGCAGGCGAGCTCAAGCACGGCCCGATCGCCCTGATCGAGGAGGGCATCCCGGTCATCGTCGTGGTGCCCTCACCGCAGGGCCGCGGCGTGCTGCACGAGAAGATCATCTCCAACATCCAGGAGGTTCGGGCCCGCGGTGCGGTCACCATCGTGATCGCGGAGGAGGGCGACGACGTGGTCACGCCCTACGCGGATCACATCATCCGGATCCCGGCCTGCCCCACGCTCATGCAGCCGCTCGTGGCCACCGTCCCGCTGCAGGTGTTCGCGTGCGAGCTGGCGACCGCCAAGGGCCACGACGTCGACCAGCCACGCAACCTGGCCAAGTCCGTCACGGTGGAGTAGGCGAGTCCCGCAACGGGCCCCGCCGATCACGAATCCGCCCGGCCGGGCTGACGACCCCGCCCCGTGCAGGAGGGCTGCAGGCCCCACCGAGCGCAACTGCATTGGTCCGCTTCTGCGCGCATCGGTGCTCGCGATCACGGACGAACCCCCGATCGGGCCGCGCGATAGCGGACCGACCTGGGGGATCAGCTGATCCGCACGGCCGCGACGAAGCGATCGCGGTACCAGGCCTCGTTCAGCGTGCGCATCCGCACGCCGCGCCTCGGGTTCGCAGCCTCGACGACCAGGCCGTCGCCGGCGTACATCGAGATGTGGCCCCGCCGCGGGGATGAGCCGTCCTGGTAGTAGAGCAGGTCGCCGGGAAGCAGCGTGTCGATGCTGACCTCGGTCCCCGCGAAGCGCTGCTGGGAAGCCAGCCGCGGGAGCTTCACGCCGGCCGACAGGTACGCCTGCTGGACCAGGCCCGAGCAGTCGTAGACCGCAGGACCGTTCCCGCCGAGGACGTAGGGCTTGCCCACCTGGGCCAGCGCGTAGACCAGGGCCCGGTCAGCCGGCGTCGGGTTGGCGGGGAGGGCGTAGTCCGGTGTGCGGATCGTGGCTGGCGACGGGGTCGGCGGCGCTGCAACCGGGGCAGGCACGCGCCCCGCGAGGATCGCGTCCCACGTGGCGGCATCCACGCCGCCGTTGACGGCGATCCCGATGCCCTTCTGGTAGGCGGTCACGGCCCTGGTCGTCAGCGTCCCGTAGTACCCGGTGGCCGGTGTCACACCGAGGTACTTCTGGACGTAGATGACGGCGGGGTCGCTCGGACCGGCGCCCGTCACCAGCAGCGGTCGGGCCGCTGCCGCCTGCTCGGGGGTCAGGACGGGGGGAGCGGGTGGGATGGCGGGATCGGTGTCGTCGACCTTCGGGCTGGTCACGACCTCGTCCGGCAGCTCGATGACCCCCTGCGCCGCCAGCAGGACCTTCCACGTGCTCGGACCGACCTTCCCGGTGGCCTTGATCTTGTTGGTCCGCTGGAGCAGCGTGACGCTGGCCTTCGTCTGATCGCCGTAGTACCCGGTGGCCGGTGCGATCCCCAGCTTCGTCTGGACGTAGACCACGGCGGGGCCTCGCGATCCCCGGGCCAGGGCGGGCTTGCTGCCTGCCGCCTCCTCGGGGGTGGGCGTCGGGACGACCGTGGTGTCCGGCTGGTCGGCCGGTGCCGGGTCAGGGGCCGGATCCGAGGTGGTCGACGACCCGAGGAGCACCACCTTCCACGTGCTGGCGGTGACCCTGCCCGTGGCCTTGAGCCCGTGGCTGCGCTGGGCGGCACGGACGGCCTTGGCCGTGATCGGGCCGTAGTAGCCGCTCGCCGGCCGCACCCCGAGCTTGGTCTGGACGTAGACCACGGCCGCACTGCGCGAGCCCAGTCGCAGCGTTGGCCGCAGCCTGGCGGCGGCCGCGGGGGTCATGGCGCTGGCAAGGACCTGGACGGTCCCACTGGTCGCGCCGTCGGCCGGGTCGGACGCCGGAAGGCCGAGAGCGTGCGCCGGCAGTCCGAGCCCGCACACCAGCGCGGCCGAGAGGATCGTGCACCCCACAGTCTTCTTCATCGCGTGTTCCTCTTCGCCTGCGAGGTGAGCTGTCGGGTCCCGTGCGCGCGAGACTGCACGCGCAGCAGCTCCCAGCCGGTGGTGCGCCGGGTACTGCCGGGACCCCGAGGGTTCCTACGGGCTTGTGGCCCGTGGGACACCCAGTGGTGCCTGGGTCCCCCGCTCCCGCCCTGGTTGGGGAAGTATCGGAGGGGGCGGGATTCGGCGACCTCCGACGCGGCCCCGTGTGGGACCGTGGCGCACGTTACCAATGTGACGCGTGGTACGGATAGTCCGGGTTGTCCTTGTGTGCGTGTCGGCCGACTGTGGTGGGCACGGGATGCGGAGGTGGAGATGCGCCCGATCTGTTCAGTCGAGGTGGTCCGACGGGCTGAGGCGCGGGCCGGGGTTCCCGAGCCGGTGCTGATGCAGCGTGCCTCGACAGCCCTGGCCGGGATCTGCGTGGACCTCCTGCGCAGCGGCCGGGCCGGCGTCCGCGGGGCCCGCGTGGTCGGGCTCGTCGGCTCGGGGAACAACGGCGGCGACGCCCTGTGGGCGCTCGCGCGCCTCGCCGGGCGGGGGGTGTCGACTGCCGCGATCGGCGACCCTGGGCGCATGCATGCCCAGGGCGCGTCGGCGGCGAGGGCCGCCGGAACCCGGATCATCGCCTGGGACGCCCCGGAGGTCGGCGGCCTGATCGCGGCCGCGGACCTCGTGCTCGACGGGATCCTGGGCATCGGCGGTGCGGGGGCGGTCCGCGAACCGGCGGCCGGTGTCGTCGGCGCGGTGCGGGCTGCGGGGGTCCTGGTGGTGTCCGTCGATGAGCCCAGTGGCGTGGACACCGATACCGGTGCCGTCGCAGGGCTGGCGGTGCAGGCGGACGTGACGGTGTGCTTCGGCGTGCTCAAACCCGCCCTTGTCGTGCCGCCCGCGCGGTCGCTGGCAGGATCCGTCACGGTGGTCGACATCGGCCTGCGCGTCGATGATCTTGAGCCGGTGGCGTGGTGCCTGTCCCTTGACGACCTCGTCTCCGCGGGCCCTGCACCGGACGCCCACAAGTACTCCCGAGGTGTCGTGGGGGTCACGGCGGGGAGCCGGTCCTACCCGGGCGCGGCACTGCTCGCGGTGGGGGGTGCGCGCCGGTCGGGTGCCGGGATGGTGGCGTTCAGCCCGGGCTCCGGGATGGGGCAGGGCTCCGGGACGGGGCAGGGCTCCGGAATGGGGCAGGGCCCGGGTCATCTCCCGGATGCCCTCGATCCGGTCTCCGCCATGGTCGTTGCGCGCTATCCCGACGTCGTCCTCGCGCCGGGCCGCGCGGTGGATGCCCGGTGCATCGGCCCAGGGCTCGGCCAGGACAGCGACGCCGTGGACAGCGTCCTTCGGGCCCTGGCCGATCCGACCCCCCTGGTCATCGACGCCTCGGCCCTGGCCGTGCTGGCCCGCCAGGACGGCCGACGCGCGCTGGCCGAACGGTCCGGGGCTGGGTGGCTCAGCGTCCTGACCCCGCACGCCGGG
The DNA here is from genome assembly GCA_963700395.1 of uncultured Actinomycetes bacterium. Classification (GTDB taxonomy): domain Bacteria; phylum Actinomycetota; class Actinomycetes; order S36-B12; family CAIYMF01; genus Prado023. Next base: position 20,021 of record CAVOXI010000005.1, read on the forward strand.
GAGTTCGCCCGCATGGGATTCGACCCTGCCGGCGGGCCCCTGGTGGCGGCCCAGCGGGCGGCGCAGGAATCCGGGGCGATCATCGTCCTCAAGGGCCCGGGGACGGTGGTCGCCGCCCCCGGGGGGGTGACCTACGTCGACACGTTCGGTGACGCTGCCCTGGCCACGGCGGGTTCCGGGGACGTGCTCGCCGGCCTCCTCGCCGGGATGCTCGCCGGTTCGGTCCGGGCCGCGCAGGTGGGGCCGTCCGATGCCGCGCTCGTGGCAGCCCGCGCCGTGGGCGTGCACGGCCTTGCTGGGCGACTGGCTGCCGCCGAGGGTGGGCCCGTGACTGCGGTCGAGGTGCTGTCGCACCTGCGCGCTGCGCACGCCGCTGCCTCGGCAGCCGTCACCTGACACGCACACGACGACGCCGTGCGGCAGGATGGGCCCGTGGTTGCGCGTGCTGTCTGCGAGGTCGATCTGGATGCGATCTCCGCCAATGTCGAGGTCCTGCGCTCGCATGCGCCCTCGGCCGCCCTCCTCGCCGTGGTGAAGGCCGACGCGTACGGCCACGGGCTGCTGCCCTCGGCGCATGCAGCGATCGCCGGCGGCGCCGACTGGCTGGGCACGGCGCTGCTGTCGGAGGCGGCCGAGCTGCGCCAGCAGGGCATCACCGTGCCTGTCCTGGCCTGGTTGTGGTCACCCGGCGACGAGGACCTCGTCGCCTGCGTGCGCGACGAGGTCGAGGTCACTGCCAGCTCGCTGTGGCAGCTCCAGGCCCTCACCTCGGCCTCGCACGCCACTGGCGTCCGGGCCCGCGTCCAGTTGAAGATCGACACCGGGCTGGGTCGCAACGGCGCCACCGCCGGCGACTGGCCGGCCCTCGTGGAGCGAGCAGCCCAGCTGGAGGCCAACGGGACGATGCAGGTGACCGGCGTCTGGTCGCACTTCGCCGTCGCCGACGCGCCGAGCAGCCAGACCAACGCCGACCAGCTCGTCGCCTTCGATGCGGCGCTCGAGGTGGTGGCGGCGGCGGGACTGAGGCCGCGCGTGCGCCACATCGCCAACTCGGCGGCGACACTGGCATCCCCGCAGGCGCACTACGACCTGGTCCGTCCGGGGATCGCCGTGTACGGCGTGTCCCCCGGCGGCGAGCTCGGCCGACCCGAGGAGTACGGGCTGGCTCCCGCGATGACCCTGCGCGCCCGTCTCGCCGGGGTGAAGCGCGTCCCGGCCGGGCAGGGCGTCTCCTACGGCCATGAGTACGTCACCAGCGCGCCCACCACCCTCGGGCTGGTCCCCCTGGGATACGCCGACGGGATCCCCCGCGCGGCCGGTGGTCGGGGGCCGGTCCTGGCGGCCGGGAAGGTGCGCACGATTGCCGGACGGGTGTGCATGGACCAGTTCGTGCTCGACCTCGGGGAGGATCCCGTCGAGGCCGGCGACGAGGTCGTGCTGTTCGGCAGCGCGGTGCGCGGGGAGCCGACGGCCGAGGACTGGGCCGTGGCCGCCGGCACCATCGGCTACGAGATCATCACCCGGCTCGGGCCCCGGATCCCGCGGACGTTCCGAGGGCTGGGCTCGTGAACCAGCCGAGCCTGGGCAGGGTGGCCAGCGCGGTCGGTGTGGCCGCCGGGCTCCTGGCCGTGGGAGCTGCCGCCGGTGTGGTTGCGGAGCGGGCGGTCGTGGCAAAGGCGGGGCGAGCCGACCGGGAGGGTGACGAGCCCTTCGGCCACCTGCGTGGCACGCCCCTCATCGTCACGAACCCCGACGGCGTGACGCTGCACGTGGAGGTCGAGAGGTGCACGCGGGACAACCCCGAGCAGCTCACCATCGTCTTCTCCCACGGCTACGCCCTGAACCAGGACTGCTGGCACTACCAGCGCCGTGACCTGCGCGCCCTGGGGGACCTGGTGTTCTGGGACCAGCGCAGCCATGGCCGCTCGGGTCGCTCGCTGGCCGAGACGAACACCATCGACCAGCTGGGCAGGGACCTCAAGGCGGTCCTGGACCAGGTGGTGCCCGACGGCCCGGTCGTGCTGGTCGGTCATTCGATGGGGGGGATGACCATCATGGCGCTGGCCGTGGAGCACCCGGAGCTGTTCGGCACCAGGATCCGCGGGGTGGCCCTCCTGTCGACCTCTCCCGGTGGCCTGCGCGACGTGGCCCTCGGGCTCCCGGCCGTGGCTGCCCGGCCCCTGCACCGGATGCTGCCCGTGACGGCCGCGCTGCTGGTGCGCAATGCGGACCTCATCGAGATGGGGCGCTCGAGGGTCAACGACCTGAGCCTGCTGTTCACACGTCTCTACTCGTTCGGGTCCACCGCCTCGCCCGCCGTGGCCGACTTCACGCACCGGATGCTCGGGGAGACCTCCATCGACGTCGTGGCCGAGTTCCTCCCGACGTTGCAGCGCCACCAGCGACAGGCCGCGCTGCACACGCTGGCGGTCGTGCCGTCGCTGGTCATGGTCGGCCAGGGCGACCGGATGACCCCGGCGGCGCACTCCCTGGACATGGCCCGTCGCCTGCCCCGCTCCGAGCTGGAGATCCTGCCCGACTCCGGGCACATGATGATCCTCGAGCACTACCCGCAGGTGAACCACCAGCTGCGCGCGCTGGTCGGGCGGGTGCGCGCCGAGCTGGCCGACGAGGCCGCAGGTGAGCTCGACGCAGCGCCGGAACCGCCCCCGGGGAGCCGCCAGTGACCGGGTGGCACCTCGACGGCCAGGCGTGGTGCGCCACGGCGCGCGATGCCCAGCAGATGCGGGACCTCGGTGCCGACCTCGTCGCCCACCTCGCGCCCGGCGACGTCCTGGTCCTCGATGGCCCGCTCGGCGCGGGGAAGACGACCTTCACGCAGGGGATCGGCGCCGCGATGTCCGTCCGCGGGTCGGTGACGAGTCCGACGTTCGTGATCGCCCGCAGCCACCCCGGTCCGGGCCCGTCGTTGGTGCACGTGGACGCCTACCGCTTGCACGGATCGGTCGAGGTCGAGGACCTCGATCTCGACGCCGACCTCGAGCGTGCTGTCACCGTGGTCGAGTGGGGTGCGGGCAAGGTCGAGGGGTTGGCCGCCGACCGGTTGGAGGTGCTGATCCGTCGCGACGTGGGATCTGCGGTCGACCCGGATGACCCCGCCGGGGGTGACCGGACGGTGATGGTGCGCGGGGTGGGGCCGCGGTGGGCGGGCCTGCGCCTGGGTCGGGCGTAGGTTGCTGTCGTGCTCATCCTCGCCCTGGACACCGCCACGGAGGCGGTCGGCGCCGCCGTGGTCGACACGTCCGCGGACATGGTCCTGGGCCGTGCCGGCTTCCTTGGCCCCGCCGCCCATGGCGAGCAGCTCGCCCCGCTGGTGGCCCAGGCACTCGAGCTGGCGGGGGTTCAGCCCCGCGACCTGGCGGCCGTCGGCGTGGGTCGTGGACCCGGACCGTTCACGGGCCTGCGGGTGGGGCTGGTCCATGCCGCGGTCATGGGGTGGGCGCTGGGGATCCCCGTCCAGGGGGTGTGCACCCTGGACGTGCTGGCGGCGCAGGCGCGGGCGGCCGGGGTCGACGGCCCCCTGCTGGTGGCGACCGATGCCCGGCGCCGCGAGGTCTACTGGGCCCGGTACGACGCCGCTGGCGTCCGGGTGGACGGCCCGCACGTCGGCGCGGCCGGGGAGATCCCTGACCGGGCCGTCCCCGCGGTCGGGGCCGGGGCGGCGAAGTACGCCGACGCGCTGCCGGGGCACCGCGCCCCGCTGCACCCGGATCCGGCCACGCTCGCCCGGATCGCTGCGGAGCTCGTGCTGGCCGGCGTCCCCGCGGACGTGTCGCCCATGTACCTGCGCCGCCCGGATGCGACCGTCAGCGCGGGGCGCAAGCGGGTGACTCCGCCATGAGCGTCCAGCCCACCGAGGTGTCCCGCCCGGGCACCGGTTCCGGGGACCTCGTCATCGACCGCCTGCGGTGGTGGGACCTCGAGGAGGTGCAGGTCCTCGAGCGCCAGCTGTTCGACGAGGACCCATGGACACCTGGGCAGTTCTGGTCGGAGCTGGCGCGCGTCCCGGAGTCGCGCTGGTACGTCGTCGCGCGGCGGGATGCGCGGGTGGTCGGGTACGCGGGGCTGTTCGCCGTCGTGCCCGAGGCTGATGTCCAGACCGTCGCCGTGTCCCTCGAGGAGCAGGGCCGCGGGACGGGACGCGCCCTGCTCGGGGCCCTGACCGCCCGCGCCCGGGCGCTGGGGGCGACCATCCTGCACCTCGAGGTGCGGGCGGACAACGCCGCGGCCATCGGCCTGTACGAGGCGACGGGCTTCGTCGCCGATGGTCGCCGCCGCGACTACTACGGCCGCGGCCGCGATGCCGTGCTGATGTCGTTGTCGCTGACGCCTGCGCCGGACGGCCTCGCGGCGGGCACGGGCGAGGGGGTCGGGGCGTGATGGCCGACGAGCCGCTGGTGCTGGGCATCGAGACCTCGTGCGACGAGACCGGGGTCGGGATCGTCCGCGGGATGACCCTGCTCGCCGACGTCGTGGCCTCCAGCGTCGAGGAGCATGCACGGTTCGGCGGCGTCGTGCCGGAGGTCGCCAGCCGCGCCCACCTCGAGGCGATGGTCCCCACCCTGGAGTCCGCCTGTGCGCGTGCGGGAGTGCGGCTGGCCGACATCGACGCTGTCGCGGTGACGGCGGGTCCCGGCCTTGCCGGTGCGCTGCTGGTGGGAGTGTCGGCGGCCAAGGCGCTGTCGCTGTCCCTGGGCGTCCCGCTGTTCGGGGTGAACCACCTCGCTGCGCACGTCGCGGTCGACATCCTGGAGCATGGCCCGCTCGCCGAGCCCACGGTGGCGCTGCTCGTCTCCGGCGGGCACTCGTCGCTGCTGCTCGTGCCGGACGTGACCCGTGACGTGCGCCCGCTCGGCTCCACGATCGACGACGCCGCCGGGGAGGCGTTCGACAAGGTCGCGCGGGTCCTCGGGCTGCCGTTCCCCGGTGGCCCGCACATCGACCGGGTCGCGACCGGGGGTGATCGGGCGTTCGTGACCTTCCCGCGTGGGCTGACCGCCGGCAAGGACATGGCACGCCACCGGTTCGACTTCTCGTTCTCGGGCCTCAAGACCGCGGTCGCCCGCTGGGTCGAGGCCCGGGAGGCGCAGGGGGAGCCGGTGCCGGTCGCCGACGTCGCGGCCGCCTTCCAGGAGGCCGTGGTCGATGTGCTGACCCGCAAGGCGATCGACGCCTGCCGGGAGCACGGTGTGTCGGACCTTCAGCTGGGGGGCGGGGTGGCTGCCAACTCCCGGCTGCGCGCACTGGCGGCGGCACGCTGCGACTCGGCAGGGATCCGGCTGCGGATCCCGCGCCCCGGGCTGTGCACCGACAACGGCGCGATGGTGGCTGCCCTCGGTGCCCAGGTGGCGACCCGTGGACTGCCGGCCTCGCGGCTGGACCTGGGCGCGGACTCGTCGCTGCCCGTGGACGTGGTGCGGGTGTGACCGCGACCGAGGCGCCGCCCTCGCCACCCCTGCCACCCGTGCCGGCGCGGGTCGAGCCGACGATGTCCTCGGTCGCATCCGACGGCGTCGCCTACCTCGTCCACTGGCTGGTCATCCTGCTCCTGCTCGGCCTGGCGGTCACCTCGATCCTGCGACCGCCGCAGGGGAACGTGGCGATCGGCGTCGTCACCGGCCTCATCTGCCTGGTCTGGGCCACGTTCTGCGTGAGCATGGGGATCCTGCGCGGCACCCGGCCCGACGGCTCCGATCAACCGCCGCCCGGCTGGTTGGGCGTGATCACCACCGCGGGATGCCTGATCTCCCTGGAGGTGCTCAGCGTCGGTGGCGGCCTGGGCGGGCCCCTGCAGGCGGAGCTTCTCGTTGCGGGCCTCTTCGTGGCCACCGTGACGGTGTGGCTCGGTCCCCTTGCGGGTGGGATCGCGGCCATCGTCCTGGGCGTCCTGGCACTGGCCCTGCCCCTGGAGGGTTCCGCGGGCGCGGGGGACCCGCTGCTGCGCACCTCCCTGGCCACGGCCGTGCCCGCGGTCGCGCTGGTCGCTGCCGGGTTCTCCGTGGCCCTCGCGCTGGGAGCCCTGGCCCGGGCAGCGCGCGGGCTGCAGCGGAACCTGGATCTGCGCCACGAGGTCCTGGTCCGCGAGCAGGCGGTGCGTGAGGCCGCCCAGGTCGCGGCCGAGGTGGAGCGCTCGTTGCACGACACCGCGCTGAACACCCTGGAGACCATCAGCGCCCATGGGGACCACCTGGACCCCGTGGTCGTCGCCGACCGCTGCCGCGCCGACCACGCCCAGCTGTCCGTGTGGCGCCAGCAGGCCGACCTGCTGGACCTCACCGATGTCATCGAACGGCTCGAGGCCCACGCCCAGCGCCTCGGGCTGGACCTCGAACCGGCCCTCATCATCGACCCGGGGACGGACGGGCGCGCACCCCAGCCGTCCCTGCCCTCGGTCCCCGGGCCGGTCCTGGCGGCCATGTCACGGGCCGGCCTGGAGGCCGTGACCAACGTGGCGAAGCACGCGCGGGTCTCAGGGGTGACGCTGCTCGTGCGCCATGACCGCGCAGGGGTCCAGATGTTCGTCGCCGATGAGGGTGTCGGCCGCGGTGGGGCCGCCGACGGGTTCGGCGTGTCCCACTCGATCCGGGAGCGGATGGAGTCCGTGGGGGGCGAGGCGCTGATGGGCCCCGGTCCCCACGACCGGGGGACCGTCGTCCTGCTCGAGTGGCGCCGCAGGGCGCCAGAAGGCCTCGAGCTGGGTTCGGACCTGCTCCTGGGGACCGCGCGTGTCGTGCTGATGGTCGCCACGTTCCTGGCCGGCACGGCCAGCGCCCTGATCGTCCTGGGATGGCCGGCGTACTCCCGGCCGTGGCTGGCGCTGGCCGGCGCCCTGGCCCCGGTGTTCGTCGCTGCGGCGGCCGTCGAGCGCGTGCGCAACGGCTATCGGGTCGGGTCCAGCCAGGTCCTTGCTGCCTGCGCCACGTACGTCCTCGTCGGAGCCGTGGCCCTGCTGGCTGATCCGTACTGCGCCTCCCTGCTGGGTGAGGGGGTGATGCTCGATGCCCGCGCCCCGATGATGGCCGTGATCCTCCTGCTCGCCCCCCGTCCGGGGGTGCTGGCGGCGATCGTCGCCACCATCGGGTTCGCGCACCTCGGGGCGGCCCTGGCGTGGTCCGACCGATGGGTCCTGTGCGGCCCGGACACCGCTGAGGCCGGCGTCTACGTGGTGGCCGTCATGGGCGCGTCCTGGCTCTTCGTCGGGCGCATCAACCGGCTCACCACCGAGCTCGCCGTTGCCCGGGAGCAGGCGCGGGCCGCCCAGGTCCGGATCGGGGCCCAGCTCTCGCTGCGGGCCGAGGAGGAGGCCTGGGTCGCCGACACGCTGGCCTCGGCCCAGGGATTGCTCAACGACATCGCCGAGGGCCGCCTGGACCCCCGTGCTCCCGCGACGAGGTGGGCGTGTGCGTCGGAGGCGGAGTTCCTTCGGGCATTGCTGTCCGTCGGCAGGGCACCGATGGCCCTGCGCCGGCCCGCCCGGATCTGGCTGCGCCTGCTGCACGCACACTCGTGCCGGATCCAGCTGCGCGGATCGTTCGCCGACGTGCAGGTCCCGGCTGCGACGGTCGGCGAGATCGGCGGGGTGATCGACATGCTGTGCACCCAGTCCCCCGGCGCCGAGGTCACCCTGTCGGTGTGGCCGGACCCGACGCCGACGGTCATGCTGTCGGCGACCGGGCCCGCCGTGGTCGCGGCCGGAGGCGCGCTCATCAGCAGGGTCGACAGGTTCGCCGGCGGCGCCTGGCAGGACGTGAGCCCGGAGGGGATCTCGCTGGAGTGGTCCTGGGAGCAGGTCGCTCCGGCGGCTACGGGCGGTTCAGGCTAGATTCCTCCCATGCCAGCAGTGATCCGGGTGGTCATCCTTGATGACCATGCGCTGTTCCATCAGGCGCTCATGTCCTGGCTGCAGGCCCAGGGTCCCAGCATCGAGGTGGCGTACGCCGGCGCCGACGTCGAGCGGGCCCTGGCCGCCGCAGCAGGCAGTGATGTGGTCCTGCTCGACCTCGACCTCGGCGCTGACGCCCCGCCGCTGCCCCAGCTCGTCGCGCGGTTCCAGGAGGTGCAGTGCCGCGTGCTCATCGTCAGCGCCCTGGGCAGCCCGCGAGTGGTGCGCCAGGGCCTGGCCGCCGGTGCGCTGGGCTACATGTCCAAGCGCGAGGACCCGGCGGCGCTCCTCGAGGCGATCAGGGCGGTCGCCTCCGGTGAGGGCTTCCTCACCCCCGAGATGGCCTCCATCCTCGCCGAATCGCCCCAGGACGTGCCGAACCTGAGCATCCAGGAGCTCTCGGCCCTGCGCCTGTACGCCTCGGGGCTGAAGCTGGATTCCGTGGCCCGGCGCATGAACGTCAGCCCGGCCACGGCCAAGGAGTACCTCGACCGGGTGCGCGCGAAGTACGCCCAGGCCCACCGCGACGTGCACACCAAGTCCGACATGCGCCGCGCGGCCGTCGAGGACGGGTTCCTGGCCCTCGATCCCGACGCGGAGGCCTCCTCCCGGTGAACCGGCCCGGCATCGCGGCGGGGCTGCTCACCGTGGCGGCCGCGGCGTCGGTTCTTCTCGTGGCACGGGAGTGGACGCAGCCGGCTCCCGGCCCCACGTCCGACCAGATCTGCGTGGCTGTCGAGGACCTGCGTGACGCGGTGGACCTGTCCTCGGTGGGGGACCAGGCGGTCCTGCGGGCGCGCGCGTCCCACGTGGCCGACCTGCTTGGCGCGCCGCCCAGCGAGGATGCGCTGACCAGTTCGGCCGAGGTGTCCCGCCAGCTCGTGAGGGTGCTGGATGACCAGGGGGCGACCGTGGCGGACCTTGGGGAGGCCATCGAGCCGATCGTCGCGCAGTGCCCCGGTTGAGCCCCTGAACGCGAACCCGGATCGGGGCGTCCCCGCCGCTCGGTACCCGGGGCGCCAGCATGCCCGGCGGAGTTGCCTGCGAGTCCCCGATCGGCGCACCATGGGACGGGAGCTGGAGTGGGAGGGGGTGCGGATGCGCGGCCACTTCGCGGTCCGCTTCCGGGGGCTCGGCGTGGGGGTCCTCGTCACGATCCTGTCGGTCGTGGGTGCCGCGGCTCCGGCTCCGGCGGAGCCCGTCGGCGCCGTGTCGGGCATCGTGCGCACCGGGGGCCTGCCCGTTGCCAATGCCTGGGTGACGCTGATGCCCGTGACGGCCTCGGGCAACTGGGCCGGTCGGCCGATTCGGACCACGACGGACGGGGATGGTCGCTACCAGTTCGCCGACCTGGTCGCGCTCCATGCGAAGGTCCAGGTGCGGGCACCGTCGTCGAGTGGCCTGGCCAACGCGTACTGGCCGGGGGTCTACTCCTTCGCCTCGGCGGGGATCCTGCCCGTCGCATCCTCGGCATCCACGGCGGACGTGGAGCTCCCGGTCGCGAAGTCGATCAGCGGTCGCGTGGTGGACCTGGAGACCGGGGCGCCGGTCGTCGGTGCCCAGGTCCAGGCGCACGTCGACGCCCCGCCCGGCTGGGAGCCGGTCGGATGGGCCGGCCTGGCGCCTGGCCCCGGGCAGTTCGTGATCGACGGGGTGCCCCCGGTCGCGGTCGCGCTGCAGGTGCGGGTCGCCGACGGCAGCAACTACCTCGGCCAGTGGTACGACGGTGCGGGGTACTTCGGTGCGGCCGATCGGGTCCAGCCGGGGACTGCGGACATCGTCATCGGCCTGCGGGAGGGCGGCGAGGTCGGCGGAGTCGTGCGCGATGATCTCGGCGTTGCCGTCCCGGGGGCAGCCGTGACGATCGTGGGCTGCCCCGCGCTGTGCCCCATGGGCGCCATTGCCGACGACTCCGGCGCCTACCGGATCACCGGGGTCCCCCCCGGCCCGGGGCTGCGCGCCTACGCGGATGCGACCTCGGCCGGGTTGCTCAACGAGTGGTACGCCGCCCCGGGGCAGGGTCCGGACGGCAGCTTCGACCTGGTCGCCGGCCAGGTGCGGCCCGATGTGGACTTCTCCCTCACCGCGGGCGCCCTCCTCAGTGGTCAGATCCTGGACGGGCAGACCGGCGATCCGGTGCCCGGCGTGTCCGTCGACCTCATCGATGTGGAGGACCCGCTCAACTCGTTCGTGTCCCGAACGGTCGATGCTCCGGCCACGTCCGCGGACCTCGTCATCGGCCCGGTCCCACCGGGGAGCTACTCGCTGATCATCTATCCCGGTCCCGACTACCTCCCCGTGGAGATCGTGGCGAGCGCGGGCCTCGACGGGGCGGGCCTCGTGCACCTCGCTCGTGGGGAACGTGGCGAGTTCGCGGTCAGCCTCGCCCGGAGCGGGGCGGCTTCGACTGGCGGCGGCGGCGCGGCCGGTTCAGGCGGGCCGGTGGGCGCCCGGCCCGAGCCGGTGGACTCAGCGGGGTGGCCAGGGCTGTTCGGTGGGTTCCTCGCCGGGGACGGCATCGGCTTCCTCCGGCTCGGCGCCTGACCCTGCACGGGCGCGCTCGACCAGCAGCGCCAGGGGACCGGCATCGGTCCGGGTCAGCAGGAGGGTCGCTGTCGGGCCGGCCCCGTCGAGTCGCAGGGCTGCGCGGAGCTGCTCGGGAACGACGTTGATGCCACGCTTCTTGACGATGACGTCGCCGTAGCCCCGCGCCCGCAGCCAGGCGCGCATCGACTTGCGCCCGAACGGCACCTCGTCGAGGACGCTGAAGGCAGTGCCCAGGAGGCCTGGACGAGGTGGGGTGTCGCAGGCGATGTAGGCGATCCGGGGGTCGAGCAGGTGTCCGGAGATGCGTGCGGCCAGCACCGACACCAGCCCCGCCCGGATCACCGCCGGATCCGGCTCGACGAGCCAGGCGGACACCGGGCCGATCGGCGGCTCCGGGATCCCCGCGATGTCGTCGAGGGCCTCCCCGGCGCTGGGGTCGGCGCTGCTGCCCGGGTGACCCGAGCCGGGCAGGACCGTGGCCAGCCGGGTCGCGGACCCCTCGCGCAGCGGCCCCCACCAGACGCCTGCCTCGACGAGGTCCCCGCCGACACTGATCCATTCGGTCTGGGTCCCCGCGGGCAGTGCCGCGTGCTCGATCCCCGGCGCCACCTTCGCGCCCGTCGCCGGAACCCGCAGGGCCAGCGAGCGCACCCACGACCACGGCGGCGACCATGACTCCGGGGTCAGCGTGCGACGACCTCCGCTGCGTCGGGCTGGATCCACGAAGCACCCCAGGCCCGCGGGCGGCGAGGCGTCGTTCCACGGACCGGGCGACGTGCGCAGGTCGCCCCGGGATGCCGCGACCTCCAGGCCGAGGTCCGCGGCCGTGGCCGACAATGCCCACAGCGCCTCGGGATCGACGTCCACGGCGAGCACCCGCAATCCCGCGGCGGCCATCGCCAGGGAGTCACTGCCCGCCCCGCAGCCCAGGTCCGCCACGACCTCGACCCCGGCCCGGAGGTAGCGCCCTGCGTGCCGGGCTGCCACCACCGGCCGGGTCGCCTGCTCGAGCCCGTCGGCGGTCCACCAGCGCGGCGGACCGGGGAAACGGCCCGCCGCCCGTGTGCGCAGCCTGGCCTGGGTGGCCGCTGCGGCCACGACCTCCGGGCGCTGTGCCCACCGGGGGTCCGTCCTTGCCCGGGTGAGCGTGGCCATGGCCGTCGCCGGGTCATAGGGCATCAGCGACTCGACGAGTGCGCGGCCAGCGGGTGTCACCAGCGCCGCCAGCGCCGCCAGGTCCGTGGGGGCAGAGGTTGGCGTGGCGGGCGGCACGACCCCATTGTCGGCGTCACCCGGTGCTGCCGCCTGCGGGCGGGATGCCCTGCGTCAGCTGCCCGCGGCGGCCCGGAACCACGTCGGCCGGCCCTCGGGCTCACCAGGCTCACCGCCCACCAGCCCTCCCGGCCAGGGATTGGCACTCGTGTGCAGCGAGTGCCAAAGGGTGTTAGTGTTCCCTCTGGCACTCAAGCAAAGAGAGTGCCAGCAGCGACGCAGGTCGTCCCGGCACCGCGACGACGGAACGTACCGGCCCGCAGCACACATCCGTTCCTGCGAACCCCCTCAAGGGAGGTCAGACCGTGGCACAGATCAAGCCACTCGAGGACCGCATCCTCGTTCAGCCCCTCGACGCCGAGCAGACCACTGCGTCGGGTCTCGTCATCCCGGACACCGCCAAGGAGAAGCCCCAGGAGGGCAAGGTCCTGGCTGTTGGCCCGGGCCGCTTCGACGATGCCGGCGCCAGCCGCATCCCGCTGGACGTGAAGGTCGATGACGTCGTCATCTACTCGAAGTACGGCGGCACCGAGATCAAGTACAACGGCGAGGAGTACCTGCTCCTGTCGGCCCGCGATGTCCTCGCGGTAGTCGAGAAGTAGCCGAAGCCAAGCGCATCGAGCCCCGGTTCCGGAACGTCGGGGCCGGGGCTCGACGCATCGCACAGACGAGAAGAGCTGGGAAGAACACATGGCCAAGATCCTGGAGTTCGACGAGGGTGCCCGGCGCAGCCTCGAGCGCGGCGTCAACGCCCTGGCGGACACCGTCAAGGTGACCCTTGGGCCCAAGGGGCGCAACGTCGTCATCGACAAGAAGTGGGGCGCGCCGACCATCACCAACGATGGCGTGACGATCGCCCGTGAGATCGAGCTGGAGGACCCCTACGAGAACCTCGGCGCACAGCTGGCCAAGGAGGTCGCCACCAAGACCAACGACATCGCCGGCGACGGGACCACCACCGCGACGGTGCTGGCCCAGGCACTGGTCCGTGAGGGTCTCAAGGTCGTCACCGCCGGTGCCGCGCCAGTGCTGGTCAAGCGCGGGATGACGGCCGCGGTCGACGCCGTGACCGAGGCGCTGGCGGGGATGGCCCGCGAGGTCGAGGGCCGCGACGAGATCGCCCAGGTGGCGACCATCTCCTCTCAGGACGCGGTCATCGGCGGGCTCATCGCCGACGCGTTCGACCGGGTGGGCAAGGACGGCGTCATCTCCGTCGAGGAGTCGTCCACCACCTCGCTGGAGATGGAGTTCACCGAGGGCATGCAGTTCGACAAGGGCTACCTGTCGCCGTACTTCGTCTCCGACCCCGAGCGCATGGAGGCCGTCCTCGAGGACTGCCTGATCCTGCTGGTCCAGGGCAAGATCGCCGCGATCGGCGAGATCCTCCCGCTGCTCGAGAAGGTCATGGCGGCCAGCAAGCCGCTGCTGATCATCGCCGAGGACGTCGAGGGGGAGGCCCTGAGCACGCTGGTCGTGAACAAGATCCGCGGCACGTTCAACTCCGCGGCCGTGAAGGCCCCCGCCTTCGGCGACCGGCGCAAGGCCATCCTGGCCGACATCGCGATCCTCACCGGCGCCCAGGTCGTGGCCGCCGAGGTCGGGCTCAAGCTCGACCAGGTCGGCCTCGAGGTCCTCGGGTCGGCGCGGCGCGTGGTCATCACCAAGGACGACACGACGATCGTGGACGGCGGCGGCGAGTCCTCGGCCGTGTCCGATCGGGTCGCGCAGATCCGCCGTGAGATCGAGGAGTCCGACTCCGACTGGGACCGCGAGAAGCTCCAGGAGCGCCTTGCCAAGCTTGCGGGCGGGGTGTCGGTCATCAAGGTCGGTGCGCACACGGAGGTCGAGCTCAAGGAGAAGAAGCACCGCATCGAGGACGCCGTCTCGGCCACCCGCGCGGCCATCGAGGAGGGGATCGTCGCCGGTGGTGGCGCCGCCCTGGTGCATGCCGCCTCGGCGCTCTCCGACGGTCTGGGACGCACCGGCGACGAGCTGATCGGTGTCAACGTCGTGCGCAGGGCGCTCGACGAGCCGCTGCGCTGGATCGCCGAGAACGCCGGCGAGCAGGGCTATGTGGTGGTGTCCAAGGTGCGCGAGCACGGCGCAGGGCATGGGCCTGGACGCAGCCACCGGCGAGTACGTCGACCTGGTGGCCGCTGGCATCATCGACCCGGTCAAGGTGACGCGCTCGGCGCTGGAGAACGCGGTGTCCATCGCGGGGATGCTGCTCACGACCGATGTGCTGGTCGTCGAGAAGCCCGAGGAGTCGAACGACGAGCACGGGCACGGTCACGGCCACAGCCACGGCCCCGGCGGTCACACGCACTGAGGCGGAAGCCGCAGGACCGCACGACATCGGCCCCGTCCCGACCAGGTGATCTGGTCAGGACGGGGCCGATCGGCTGTGCGCCGTGACAGCCGCAGTGCGCGGGCGACGTGTGGGTCAGGCGGTGGCGCGGTGACCGGCGCGGGTCTCCGACTGGTAGATCACCGCGCGCTCGGACTCCGTCAGCCCGCCCCAGACGCCGAAGGGCTCGCGCACCTTCAGTGCGTGGGCGCGGCACTGCATGACGACGGGGCAGCTGGCGCACAGGGCCTTGGCCTCGCGCTCGCGTGCCTCCTTCGCGCCGCCGCGCTCGCCCTCGGGATGGAAGAACATCTCGGAGTCGACGCCGCGGCAGGCTGCGTGCATCTGCCAGTCCCAGAAGTCCGCGTTCGGGCCCGGGAGTCTCGACACATCTGCCATGGCTGGTCCTCTCACCGTCGTCGTCACTCCATCCTAGAACTTGTGCGAAGTCTGTGCAAGTGTCTTCTTCTGCGGCAGGTTCGCGTGGGCGTGTACTTGTGACAACGCCGCGCGTCACCCTCATGTTCCCGTCCGGAGCACGGATGCGGCAGGGTCCGCAGGCGGAATTTGCAAAGGTCTTGCACAATGTCGACGTGCCACGTCATGGAACTCAGCCGATCGGCCCGGCCACACCGTCGGGTGAGGCTGGCGACGAGCCCGTGGGGGCTGCCGACGGAGCAGCGACTGACGCCCCGGCTGGGGCGGAGTTCGACGGGGCGTCCGGGGCGCAGGGCACTGATCCACAGGCGGTCGTGGCTCTCAGTGTCGCTGGGGCTGCACGCGGCCTCGGGGTGGCTCCCGGCACCCTGCGCAGCTGGGAGCGTCGCTACGGACTCGCCCCCGGACTCCACACGCCCGGGGGTCACCGCCGCTATGGCCCGGTCGACCTCGCGCGCCTGGGGGTGATGCACCGCCTGGTCCAGCAGGGCGTGCCTCCGGCTGAGGCGGCGCGGGCAGCCATCCACACCGTGATCCCCGCCGATGCGGTCGACCCCGCCAACCCGTACGCGGCACTGCTCGGCGCCGGGGGCGAGGGCTCCGGGGCCACAGCCGGCAACCTGGGCGATCCCTCGGGGGGATCGGGCTCCTCCCCGGGCGAGGCGTCCCCCGGCGGCGGTCGGGTGCTGCCGATGCCCCGCAGCCCGAGGTCCGCGCGCGGCCTGGCGAGGGCTGCGATGTCGCTGGACTCGCACGCGTGCCAGCGCGTGCTGAGTGCGTCCCTTGCCGATCGAGGTGCCGTGGCCACATGGGAGGAGCTGATCCGCCCGGTCCTGGTCGCCATCGGGGACCGCTGGGCCCAGACCAGTCGGGGGATCGAGATCGAGCACTCGTTCTCCGCCGTGGTGGCCGGGGCGATGGCCGCCCATTCGGTCCGCCTCGAGCGCGCGCGCAACGGTCGCCCGGCGGTCCTGGCCAGCGCACCGGACGAGTTGCACGACCTGCCGCTGATGGTCCTGCAGGCCGCCCTGAGCGACGTCGGCATCCGCAGCCAGGTGATCGGTGCGAGGACTCCGGACGACGCCCTGCGCGACGCCCTGGCCCGACTCGGCCCCCCGGCGGTCTTCCTCTGGGCGCAGATGCCCGGTGCGCTCGTGCCCGACCTGCCCGCCCATCGACCGGCGATGGCCGTGGTGCTGGGAGGACCCGGATGGTCCGCGATCCCGGACGGCGTGGAGCATGCCGCCGATCTCGAGCAGGCAGTCGGCGCGGTGCGCACAGCGATGGGCCTGTGACCTCCTACTGTGTCCTCGTGGTCGACGAGGAGATCGCTGGACTTCTCGCGGCCGGGGAACGTGCTGTGTTCCGTGGCGTCCCCGGGCAGGGCCTGGTGCCGTTGGAGCGCGCCGAGCACCTGGCGGGCGAGCGCGGGGACATGGCCCGACGTACCCGCGCCGTGTGGCTGCTCGGCGTCTGCCGTTCGGCGACCGGCAACTACGGACAGGCCCTGGCAGGGCTGACCACCGCAGCGAGCGATCCGGAGCTCCCGGCTGAGCTCCGTTCGCTTCCGGCGTCGGCCGTGGGCGCGATCCAGCGCCAGCTGGGCCGCCATGCAGAGGGCCGCGACTGGGACCAGGGCGCCCTGGAGGCGGCCGGTGATCCGGAGGCCACGTGTGAGGCGCTGCTGGGGCTCGCCTCGGACGCCGTGGGCCTGGGGGAGCCCGACGTGGCCAGGGACGCAGTGGCCCGCCTCGAGCAGGTGCTCGCGCAGGAGCCCCTGTGGTGGCGGCACCAGGTCCGCGCGGACTGGGCGCGGGCGGAGGTGGCGCTGCTCGACGGGCAGCCGGCACAGGCACGTGCCGCAGCCGAGCGGGCCCTCGACGCCGCAGAGGCGGCCAGCGCCCCGCGCCACGTGGCCAAGTCCCTGCTCTTCGCCGGCGTCGCCGCCACGTCCCACGGGCAGCAGGCAACCGCTGTGGACCTCCTGTCACGGGCAGCGGTGCTGGCCGAGGGACTCGGTGCCCGGCCCCTGGTCTGGCCGAGCCGCGGGCTGCTCGGCGCGCTGCTGGCCGGGTCCGCCCCGACGGAGTCCGAGCGCAGTCTCGAGGCCGCTCGCTCGGTGATCCGCGGGATCGCGGCCGAGCTCCCCCCGCTGCTGGCCGCCGAATGGCTGGCCCGCCGCGACATCCGCGCGCTGCTGGGCTGAGCCGCACCCCTGCGCCGACGCCCTGTCGGCGGCTCTGCGTGCGCCCGGCCGTGGGCGGCCCCCCGCGACCGCCGCCCGCCACCTGCGCGCCCCGCCACCCCCGCCCCGGCTCAAGTGACCAGCCGGGCCTGTCGAACAGACGGGGTAGGAGGTACCCGATGACCACGGTCCTGGTGTGCGACGACGCTCCCCTCGCGCGGGAGGCGGTGCGGCGTGCTGTCGCCTCAGTTCCCGGTGTCGACCGCGTGACGGCGGCAGGATCCGGCGAGGAGGTCCTTGCCCGCTACCCGCTCGAGCGACCCAGCGTGGTCCTCATGGACGTGCGGATGCCCGGGATGGGTGGCGTCGAGGCGACCCGTCGCCTGATGGCGTCCTATCCGGGCGCAGTGGTCGTGATGCTCACCATGGGTGAGGACATCGAGGGCGTCGCTGCCGCGGTCGCGGTCGGTGCCCGTGGCTACATGGTGAAGGACGCGTCGCGTGAGGAGACCGCGACCATGCTGAGCCTGGCGGCCACGCCGCCGGTCCACCGCAACGGCAACGTGGTCGCGCTCCCGGTGCGGCCCATGGCCGGCGGTCCCTCGCTCAGCGCGCGCGAGGTGGAGGTCCTCGAGGGCATGTCGCGGGGCAAGTCGAACGCCCAGATCGGTCGCGAGCTGTACCTCTCCGAGGACACCGTGAAGACCCACGCCCGTCGGATGTTCCGCAAGATGGGCGCCTCCGACCGTGCCCAGGCCGTGGCCATGGGCTTCCGCTGGGGCCTGCTGAGCTGATCCGGCTGCGCTCCGACGCGGGCACGCCGCCCGGGCCGATACCCTGATCCCGAATGGGAGAGGGGCACCACGTGATCGATCCAGCAGACCGCGCCGCAGCCGAGGAGATGTTCGGCTACACCGGCCTGACCTACGACGACGTGCTGCTCCTGCCGGACCACTCCGACGTCGTGCCCTCCGAGGTGGACACCTCCACCCGCCTGACCCGTGAGATCACCCTGGCCGTCCCGTTGGTCTCGGCGGCCATGGACACCGTGACCGAGTCCCGGATGGCCATCGCGATGGCCCGCCAGGGCGGGATCGGCGTGATGCACCGCAACCTGTCCATCGAGGACCAGGCGGCCGAGGTCGACACCGTCAAGCGCAGCGAGTCCGGGATGATCCTCGACCCGGTGACCGTCAGCCCCGACGTCACGGTGCTCGAGCTCGACGAGCTGTGCGGCCGGTACCGCGTCTCGGGACTGCCCGTCATCGACGCCGACCGGACCCTCCTGGGGATCGTGACCAACCGCGACCTGCTGTTCCTCCCCGCGGAGCGCTTCGCCACGACGCTCGTGCGCGACGTGATGACTCCCATGCCCCTGGTGACGGGGCCGGAGGGCATCCGCCGTGAGGACGCAGCGGCGCTGCTGGCCAAGCACCGCATCGAGAAGCTGCCCCTGGTGGACACCGCGGGTCGGCTCACGGGCCTGATCACGGTGAAGGACTTCGTCAAGACCGAGAAGTACCCGATGGCCACCAAGGACGCCGACGGCCGCCTGCGGGTCGGGGCGGCGATCGGCTTCTACGGCGACGCGTGGGAGCGTGCGACCGCCCTCGTGGAGGCGGGGGTCGATGTCCTGGTGGCCGACACCGCCAACGGCCAGGCGCGCCTCCTGCTGGACATGGTGGCCCGGATCAAGTCGGACCCCGCCACCGCGCACGTCCAGGTGATCGGCGGCAACATCGCGACCAGGGCCGGGGCCCAGGCGCTGGTGGAGGCAGGGGCGGACGCGGTCAAGGTCGGGGTCGGCCCGGGCTCGATCTGCACCACGCGGGTGGTGGCCGGGGTCGGAGTCCCCCAGGTCACCGCGATCTTCGAAGCCGCCCGGGTCTGCCGACCGGCCGGTGTCCCCGTGATCGGCGACGGCGGTCTGCAGTACTCCGGGGACATCGCCAAGGCGCTGGTCGCCGGTGCCGAGACCGTCATGCTCGGCTCGTTGCTCGCGGGCTGCGAGGAGAGCCCCGGGGAGCTGGTCTTCGTCAACGGCAAGCAGTTCAAGCACTACCGGGGGATGGGTTCCCTGGGTGCGATGGCCTCCCGCGGGAGGGTCTCGTACTCCAAGGACCGGTACTTCCAGGCTGATGTCACCACCGACGAGAAGATCGTCCCGGAGGGGATCGAGGGCCAGGTCCCCTACCGTGGCCCGCTGGCCGCGGTGGCCCACCAGCTGGTCGGCGGGCTGCACCAGTCGATGTTCTACGTCGGCGCGCGCACCATCGGTGAGCTCCAGGCCCGCGGCCGCTTCGTCCGGATCACCCCCGCGGGGCTCAAGGAGTCCCACCCGCACGACATCCAGATGACTGTCGAGGCACCCAACTACCAGGGCCGCTGAGGCGCGGGCCGGACGTCGCAGGAGGAGCACATGAACGACATCGAGATCGGCCTGGGCAAGAGGGGCCGTGCCGCGCTGTCCTTCGACGACATCGCGATCGCCCCGAGCCGGCGGACCAGGGCGCCTGAGCTGGTCAACACGGGGTGGCAGATCGATGCCTACCGTTTCGACAACCCGATCATCGGCGCACCGATGGACTCGATCATCTCCCCCACGACCGCGATCCGCATGGGCCAGCTCGGCGGCCTCGGGGTGCTCAACCTCGAGGGGCTGTGGACCCGCTACGAGGACCCGGCCGCTGCCTACGAGGAGATCGGCCAGCTTCCCGACCCGCAGGCCAACGCCCGCATGCAGCAGCTGTACTCCGAGCCCGTCCAACCCGACCTCATCGCCGAGCGCATCGCCGAGATCCGGGCAGCAGGCGTGGCCGTGGCCGGGGCGCTGTCGCCCAACCGGGTCACGGAGCTGGCTCCGATCGTCACGAAGGCGGGCGTCGACCTGTTCGTGATCCGCGGGACGACCGTCAGCGCCGAGCACGTCAGCGCCGAGGACGACGCGCTGAACCTCAAGGACTTCATCTACACCCTCGACGCCCCCGTGATCGTCGGGCGGCGTGGCCACCTACCGGGCAGCCCTGCACCTCATGCGCGCGGGCGCCGCCGGTGTGCTCGTCGGGTTCGGCGGGGGCGCCTCGCACACCACTGCCGATGTTCTGGGGGTCCGGGTGCCGATGGCCACCTCGGTGGCCGACGTCGCCGCGGCCCGTCGGGACTACATGGACGAGTCCGGTGGCCGCTACGTGCACGTCATCGCCGACGGAGCGATGGGACGCAGCGGGGACATCGTCAAGGCGATCGCCTGCGGTGCCGACGCCGTGATGGTCGGCTCGCCCCTGGCCCGCGCCGCGGAGGCCCCGGGCCGCGGCTGGCACTGGGGGATGGAGGCCGTGCACGCCGAGCTGCCCCGCGGGGAGCGGCACTGGACCGGCACGGTGGGCTCCCTGGAGCAGGTCATGCACGGCCCGAGCCGGGTCCCGGACGGCACGATGAACATCGTCGGCGCCCTGCGCCGGGCCATGGCGACCTCCGGGTACTCGGAGCTCAAGGAGTTCCAGCGCGTCGATGTCATGGTGTCGCCGACGCGCTGATATCCACAGGTGACGCCGAGTTGTCCACAGGGCAGCGGGGGCGTCACAGGCACGGAACCGGGGCTTCGTCCACACGATGAGGGGCGTCATCCACAATGGTGGGCGAATGACGGGAATGCCGATGGCATCGGAGGAATGGGCTCATGAACGCACCGGCTGCGCACGCCGCCGAGGACCCGACACGCCTCGGTCCGGCACAGCGTGAGTCCGCCCTGGCCACCCTGCGCAACACCAGCCCGGAGAACCCGCTGGACCTGCTGGTCGTGGGCGGCGGGGTCGTCGGATGCGGGGCAGCGCTCGACGCCGCCGTTCGGGGGCTGTCGGTGGGGCTTGTGGAGGCCGGCGACCTGGCGGCGGGGACCTCGAGCCGTTCCTCGCGACTGGCCCACGGCGGCCTGCGCTACCTCGAGCAGATGGAGTTCGCGCTGGTGCGCGAGGCCCTGACCGAGCGGGGGCTGCTGCTGGACCGGCTGGCACCGCACCTGGTCCGCCCCGTGCCCTTCCTGCTCCCGACCAGCGGCGGTGTCGAGCGCTCCTACATCGGGGCCGGGGTGATGCTCTACGACATGCTGTCGCGGATCGGTGCCTACGGGGGCACCATGCCCCGCCCGCGGACCCTGTCGCCTGCGGCCGTGCACGGGTTGGCCCCCGGGCTGCGCGTGGACGCGATGGAGGGGGCGGTCCGCTTCCACGACGCCCAGATCGATGACGCCCGGCACACGCTGGCCCTGGCGCGCACTGCCACGGCCCGGGGCGCCGCCGTGACCACCGGGACGAGGGTGGTCGGCCTGGTCCGGGTCCCGGGGGAGGCGGGCCCTGACGTCCAGGGATCGGACGCTGCTCCGGGCGGAGCGGGCGTGTCCGCCGGCGGGGCGCCCGGGCAGGAGCATCCGGGGCATCCGCACGCACCCCACGTGCACCTCCCGCACCTGCACGGTGAGCACCGCGACCCTGCGGGGTGGCGCGTGGCAGGCGCTGTCGTGCGCGACGAGTCCAGTGGCGAGCAGTTCGTCGTGCACGCCCGGGTCGTGCTCTCGGCCGCGGGGGTGTGGACCGACGACCTCGTCCAGATGGCCACCGGCGATCCAGCGGGGCAGAGCGTCCGGCGCAGCAAGGGTGTGCACCTGGTGGTGCCCAGGCGCCGCTTCCGCTCCACGATGGCCGTCATCACCCGCACGCCGCACAGCGTGCTGTTCATGCTGCCGTGGAGCGATCACTGGCTCATCGGGACCACGGACACCGACGACGACGGACCCCGCGAGACCCCCGGTGTGACGGGCGAGGATGTGGACTACCTCCTCGGCCAGGCCAACCGCTGGCTGGCCCGCCCCCTGGTGCACGAGGACGTCGTCGGGGTCTACTCGGGGCTGCGGCCCCTGCTGTCCTCCGGGCAGGGCGAGACCACCCAGCTGTCCCGCGAGCATGCCGTGATGAAGCCAGTGCCCGGCTTCGTCGCCATCGCGGGGGGCAAGTACACGACGTACCGGGTGATGGCCGCCGACGCCGTGGATGCGGCGGCCGAACAGCTCCCGGGCAAGGTCGCGCGCTGCACCACGGACACCGTGCCGCTGGTGGGTGCCGAGGGGTTCCGCGAGCAGTGGGCGGGACGCGTGCGCCGTGCCCGGTCTGCGGGCATCGACGTCGTCGCCCTCGAGAGGCTGCTGCGGCGGTACGGCGACCGGACCGAGGAGGTCCTGCGCCTGGTGGCGGACGACCCGTCGCTCGGCGGCGCGCTGCACGCCGACGGCCGCGTGATCCGTGCCGAGGCGGTCATCGCCGCGCGCGACGAGGGCGCCCGCACCCTGGGCGACATCCTGATCCGTCGGACGCGCCTGGCCGTCCAGACGCGCGACCGCGCCCTGTCCTCGGCCCGGGACACCGCCGACCTCGTCGCGCCCATCCTCGGATGGGACGAGCAGCGGATCAGCGCCGAGATCGCCGCCCTGTTGGTCGAGCAGCCGGAGGTCCCCGCCCGGGTGACGTCGGCGCCCTGAGCCGGGACGGGCGCACGGGACCCGCACAGGAGCGCCACGGGATCGCCGGTGGCCACTCGCAGGACGGCGCCCGGACGGCCCTGACCGGGCGGTGTCCCGCGCGGTAGCCTGCGGGTCATGAGCCTTGAGACAGCGCCCGCCACCCGCACGGGGTTCGACCAGGACCTCATCGAGGCGCTGCTGAGCATCCCCGTGGTCCACCCCGGAGCGACGCGACACATCTCCATAGCGCCGTTCGACGCAACGCCCCTGGCTGAGATCCCGTACTCCACCGTGGAGGACGTCGACATGGCCTTCGACACCGCGCGGGCAGCGCAGGCGCGCTGGGCGGCGACGTCGGTGGCGGACCGCAAGCGGGCAGTCCTGCGGTTCCACGACCTGCTGCTGTCCCATCGCGACGAGGGCCTCGACCTGATCCAGTGGGAGACGGGCAAGACCAGGATGGACGCCCTGAAGGAGCTCCTCGGGGTGTGCACGGTGGCGCGGCACTATGCGCGGGACGCTCGGCGCCTCCTGGGTCCCGACCGCAGGATCGGTCTGTTCCCGTTGCTCACCAAGGTGTCGGTGGAGCACCACCCGGTCGGGGTGGTCGGCGACATCGCGCCCTGGAACTACCCGCTGTTCCTGGCCGCCGCCGATGCGATCCCCGCGCTGATGGCCGGCAACGCCGTCGTGCTCAAGCCGGACCACCAGACCTCCCTGACCGCCCTGTGGGCCGTGGACCTCATGCATCGCGCGGGCATCCCGCGCCGTGTCCTGCAGGTCGTCCTCGGGTTCGGTCCCGAGCTCGGCCCCGAGATCACCGAGCGCGCCGACTACGTGATGTTCACCGGGTCGAGCACGGTGGGGGCGAAGATCGCCGGGCGGTGCGGCGAGCGGCTCATCGGCTGCTCGATGGAGCTCGGCGGCAAGAACCCGATGATCGTGCTCGACGACGTCGATCCGGGGCGGGCGGCCGAGATCGCCGTACGTGCCTGCTTCGACAACGCGGGGCAGCTGTGCGTGGGGATCGAGCGGATCTACGTGCTGGCCGGCGCATACGACGCCTTCATGGACCGGTTCATCTCGCGGATCGGTGCCCTGCGGATGAATGCGTCTGTCGGCTGGGGCACCGACTTCGGCTCCCTGATCAGCGCTGAGCAGCTGGCGCGCACCACGGCGGCCGTCGACGACGCGGTGGCCAAGGGCGCCACCGTCGTGACGGGGGGACATCCCCTGCCCGACGTCGGCCCGTACTTCTACGCCCCGACCGTGCTCACCGGGGTCACCGAGGACATGGTGTGCTTCGGCGCCGAGACCTTCGGCCCGGTCGTGGCCGTGCAGGAGGTGGGGTCCGAGCAGGAGGCGATCACGCTGGCGAACGCCTCCCCCTACGGGCTCAACGCCTCGGTCCTCACCGACGACGACAGCCGCGGCGTGCGGATCGCCCAGCAGCTGCGCACCGGCTCGGTCAACGTCAACGAGGCGTACGAGGCGTCATTCGGCTCAACCCGGGCACCCATGGGCGGCCGCGGGCTCTCGGGGCTGGGCCGGCGCAACGGTGACCACGGCCTGACCCGCTTCACCGAGGAGCAGACGATCGCCATCCAGCGCGGGATCGGCCTCGGGACGCCGTTCGGGATGGAGCACGACGACTGGGGCGACATCGTCATCCGCGGCTTCAAGGCCGCTGAAGGCAGCCGGCTTCAAGTAGCCGACCCCTGTC
Source organism: uncultured Actinomycetes bacterium (assembly GCA_963700395.1). GTDB lineage: Bacteria > Actinomycetota > Actinomycetes > S36-B12 > CAIYMF01 > Prado023. The sequence continues at coordinate 43,948 of CAVOXI010000005.1, forward strand.
GGCACCGAGCGGAGCCGCCAGTATCCGGGCAATTGCGGTGGTACCTCCCGGAATCGGAACTCGGCCCATCGGTCCTGGGGCCGGCTTGTCCGGGGCGTTGGCGGCCCGGCCGGGCGGACCCCCGCGGACGGCGATATCGTCGATCCCATGGGCGACTTCGCGAGCACGACGGACGGCGGGCCCGCAAGCTCCGCCACTGACTACGACGTCCTTGTGATCGGCTCCGGGTTCGGCGGGTCGGTGACCGCCCTGCGCCTGACGGAGAAGGGCTACCGGGTCGGGGTGCTCGAGGCAGGACGTCGCTTCGCGGACGCCGACTTCGCCAGGACCTCGTGGCGCGTGAAGGACTACCTGTGGGCCCCGGAGCTCGGCTGCACGGGCATCCAGCGCATCCACCGGCTCAACGACGTGATCGTCCTGGCCGGCGCGGGGGTCGGCGGCGGGTCCCTGGTCTACGCGAACACCCTGTACGTGCCGGGTGAGGGCTACTTCACGGATCCGCACTGGGCCCACATCACCGACTGGGCCGATGAGCTCCTGCCGTTCTACGACCAGGCCGAACGCATGCTGGGGGTCGTCACCAACCCGACCATGACCGCGGCGGACGTCGCGTTCAAGGCCGTCGCCGACGACATGGGCGTCGGGGACACGTTCAAGAGGACGCCGGTCGGCGTGTTCTTCGGCGATGCTCCGGGCGCCACCGCCACGGATCCCTACTTCGGCGGCGTCGGGCCGGAGCGCACCGGGTGCATCGAGTGCGGCGAGTGCATGACCGGCTGCCGGCACAACGCCAAGAACACGCTCGTCAAGAACTACCTCGGCCTGGCCGAGGGCGCAGGGGCGCAGGTCCACCCCCTGACGACGGTGACGAACGTGCGCCGGCTGCCCGACGGCCGCTGGGCTGTCGACACGGTGCTCGACGGAATCCCTGGCCGCGAAGGCGAGCGGGAAGGTGCGTGCGAAGCTGGCGGAGCGCAAGGGCGGCGCGCCCGACGCCGCCGAGGGTGGGCGGACCTTCACCGCCGAGAACGTGGTCTTCTCGGCGGGGACGTGGGGCACCCAGAGCCTGCTGCACCGCCTCAAGTTCGACGGCGAGCTCCCGGACCTCTCCCCGCGCCTGGGCACCCTGACCCGGACCAACTCCGAGTCGCTGGTGGGCGTGGTCAACGCGACCCCGCCGGGCGAGGGCGACTTCACCCACGGCGTGGCGATCACCTCCTCGTTCTTCCCCGACCCGGCGACCCACATCGAGCCGGTGCGCTACGGCCGGGGCTCGAACGCGATGCTGCTGCTCGGCACGGTCATGAGCGACGGCGAGGAGGGGACCCCGCGGTACAAGCAGTGGGCGCGGGTGGCGTGGAAGAACCCGAAGGACGTGCTGTCCTCGATGTGGGTCCGGGGCGCGTCGCAGCGCGACATCATCGCCCTGGTCATGCAGAACGTGAACAACTCCGTCACGGTGTTCGGCGAGCGGACCCGGTCCGGACGGTTCCGGCTGCGCAGCAAGCAGGGCGAGGGCGCCCCGAACCCCACGTGGATCCCAGTGGCCAACGACGCCATGCGCCGGCTGTCGAGGATCATCGGCGGTCGTCCGATGGGCAACTGGGGCGAGGTCATCGACGCGCCGATGACCGCGCACTTCATCGGCGGCGCGGTCATCGGGCTCACGGCCGAGGACGGCGTCATCGACCCGTACCACCGGATCCACGGCTACCCCGGCCTGCACATCGTGGACGGCTCCACCATCTCGGCCAACGTCGGGGTCAACCCGTCGCTGACCATCACCGCGATGGCCGAGCGGGCCATGTCGCTGTGGCCCAACGCCGGCGAGACGGATCCGCGTCCCGAGCAGGGCCACGGGTACACGAGGGTCGCGGCGGTGACCCCCAAGAACCCGGTCGTGCCCGACCACGCCCCCGGAGCGCTGCGCCTGCCCGTGGACCTCGGCCTCCCCTCAGTCCGCCCAACGACCTGACCCCACACCCTGCCCGCGCCCTCCCCAGGCCGCCCGGCGATCGGTCCACCATCGAGTGGCCCGATCCCGGGTCGGTCCGGTTCTCCGACCGTGGATGCGCCGAGATCCGGACGATCGTGCACGCCGTAGGCTTCCGCCCGTGAGCAACCCCCGGCCGGTCCTCGTCGTCGACTTCGGTGCCCAGTACGCCCAGCTGATCGCCAGGCGCGTGCGCGAGGCACGCGTCTTCTCCGAGATCGTCCCCTCGACGATGCCGGTGGCGCAGATGCTGGCCAAGGACCCGGTGGCCGTGGTGCTGTCCGGCGGGCCGAGCAGCGTGTACGCGCCCGGAGCGCCCTCGATCGACGCTGCCCTGTTCGACGCGGGCATCCCCGTGCTCGGCATCTGCTACGGGTTCCAGGCGATGGCCCAGGCGCTGGGCGGGGAGGTCGCCCAGACAGGCCTGAGTGAGTTCGGCCGCACGCCGCTGGCGATCAGCCAGCCCGGCACCCTGTTCGCGGGGCTCCCCGCTGAGCTCTCGGTGTGGATGTCGCATGGCGACTCGGTGTCCGCGGCGCCGGCCGGATACATGGTCACTGCCGCGAGTGCAGGTGCACCGATCGCTGCCTTCGAGAACGCCACCACCCGGTGCGCGGGCGTGCAGTTCCACCCCGAGGTGCTGCACACCGAGCACGGCCAGGCGATCCTCGAGCACTTCCTGCACGACCTCGCCGGCCTGGCTCCGGACTGGACGACCGCATCGATCGTGGACGAGCAGGTCGCGGCGATCCGCGCCCAGGTCGGCGACCACCAGGTGATCTGCGGGCTGTCCGGGGGCGTCGACTCCGCAGTGGCTGCCGCACTGGTGCACGCGGCCGTCGGCGACCAGCTGACCTGCGTCTTCGTCGACCACGGATTGCTGCGCAAGGGTGAGCGGGAGCAGGTGGAGCGTGACTACGTGGCCGCGACCGGCATCCGGCTGGTCGTGGTCGACGCGGCCGACCGGTTCCTGTCGGAGCTCGACGGCGTGACCGACCCCGAGGAGAAGCGCAAGACGATCGGACGGCTGTTCATCCGGGTCTTCGAGGACGCCGCGGCCCAGGTCGTCGCCGAGCGTGGCGAGCACGGCGGCACCGTCGACTTCCTGGTGCAGGGCACGCTCTACCCCGACGTCGTGGAGTCCGGTGGCGGCACGGGCACCGCCAACATCAAGAGCCATCACAACGTCGGTGGCCTTCCCGACGACCTGGCGTTCCAGCTCGTGGAGCCGCTGCGCACGCTGTTCAAGGACGAGGTGCGCCATGTCGGTGAGCAGCTCGGCCTGCCCGCGGCCATGGTCTGGCGGCACCCGTTCCCCGGCCCCGGCCTGGCGATCAGGATCATCGGGGCCGTCAACCGCAAGCGGCTGGAGATCCTGCGCGAGGCCGACGCCATCGCCCGGGAGGAGCTCACCGCGGCCGGGCTGGACCGCGACGTCTGGCAGTTCCCCGTCGTGCTGCTCGCGGACGTCCGCTCCGTCGGCGTCCAGGGGGACGGTCGCACGTACGGCCACCCGGTGGTGCTCCGACCGGTCTCCAGCGAGGACGCGATGACCGCCGACTGGTCACGGCTTCCCTACGACCTGCTGGCCCGGATCTCGACCCGCATCACCAACGAGGTCCGCGACATCAACCGGGTGGTCCTCGACGTCACGAGCAAGCCCCCCGGCACCATCGAGTGGGAGTAGCGGGCCGCCCTCTGCGCGATTCGATCCAAGTCTCGGACCCGAAGTGCGACTTGCTCCAACTCCGAGGCGTTGGATCGGCCTCGGAGTTGGAGCAAGTCCACGGGGGTGGAGGGTGCGGATCAGGCGAACGGGTCCGTGGGCCAGGAGTCGGTGGACTCGGTTGCGGCCAGGGCTTCGCGTTCCTGGCGCTTTGAGGCGGCCAGGGAGGCGGCCACGCCGCCGGCGCCGAGGGCGATCAGGACTGTCGGGAGGATCCAGCGGCCGTCGATCTGCCATCCGGTCGCCGCGCTGAGGGCGAGGAGTACGCCCAGGGCGGTGAACAGCAGGCCAGCGGCCAGGGAGAAGTAGTCGGTTTCATGCTGCCTCATGGCGCACCTCCAGGTTTCCGGCGCCGATCGCGGCGTCGAGGGTGACGATGTAGGCCGGCTGGCCGTCGGCCAGGGGCGTGATGGTGGTGTCGACCGAGAGGCTGTCACCGTCGGTCGGGGTGGATCCGGGGAGGTCGATCTGGCCGACGTCCACGGTGCCGTTCAGGTCCAGTTGCATGTCCCGGGGGATCAGGATGATCAGCTCGCCGACTCCGACGCCGGCCTCGATCTCGACGGGCTGCTCGGGCTTGCCGGGCTCAGGGTCGCCGATGGCGGTGAGCTCGGTCAGGTCCAGCACGGCGGTGCCGGCGGAGAGCTGGAAGTCCAGCGGTGACTCCGGCGACGTCGGTCGGGGTGACCTGCCAGGTGCGCTCGCCGATCGGTGAGCCCGCCCCACTGGCCGCCGGTGCCGTCCGCGGTTGCGGTCCAGCGGTCCCAGTTCGGGTTGGACTGGACGAAGTTGCTCGCGGTGACGGTTCCGAACGTGATGAACGCCAGTGGGATGGCCAGCCACAGCAGCCACCGGGCCCGGCCGTACCGGGTGCCGACCAGCAGGCCGACGCCCAGGATGGCCAGCATGATCCCGAGGGTCACGCCGACGATGCCAGCGCCTGCAGGGGCGAGGAAGCCGATCAGGCCCATGACGCCCGCCACGAGGATCGCCGCGGAGAGGACCAGCCACCCGAGGTAGGAGCGCTCCCGGGGGGCGGGGGGATGTACTCGGTCGGGTGGTCGGCGTAGCCCGGGTTGCCCCCTGAGGCGTAGCCGACCTGGGCTGTACGGGCCTGGTCGGCTCGTCGGGGATCGCGATCCAGGCGATCAGGTAGCCGATCAGGAAGGCGCCGCCGGTGGCCAGGGTCAGGACGATGGTGAGGATCCGCAGCAGGGTCGGGTCGGTGTTCCAGTAGCGGGCCAGGCCGCCGCACACACCCCCGATGACCCGCTGGTCGCGGCTGCGGGTCAGCCTGGGGGCGCCCGCGCGGGGTGGGTATGCCGCGGGAGCCTGGTAGGCGGTGGGCTGCTGGTAGGCACCCGGCGGCGGGTACGCGCCGGGCGCCTGGTACGGCCCGGGAGGCGGGTACGCCCCGGGAGGCGGGTAGCTGCCCCCCTGTGGGTACGCGCCGGGCTGTGGTTGGGCGCCGGCGGTGGCGCCGGCGTACGCGGACCCGACCTGGGTGGGGTCGGTGCCGAGCACCTGGGTCGGCTGGTCCGGGGCGACCGGGTTCGCAGCCGGCTGCTCGCCGAGGACCGTCGTGGGCTGCTCGTCGGGCGGGTTGTCGTCGGGGACGGGGGGCGGTGTGGGTGTTGTTTCGTTCATGGCTCCACCTTCCCGGTCCACAACCCCGGCCGGTAGCGGGTTCCTCCCTGATCTGACCCTGAGCCGACCCTGAGCCGGACTCAGGGGGAGTCCCTGAGGACTCCCGTGCTCGGGCGGGCGATCATGGGGACATGAGCCACGCGCAGGACACCCGCCCGGTGCTCCGCAGCGTGTCCGACCGCTGGATCGGCGGGGTCGCCGGTGGACTTGCCGAGCACCTCGGCGCCCCTGTGTGGATCGTGCGGGCGACCTTCGTCCTGGCGGCGCTCCTCGGTGGGATCGGGTTGGTGGCCTACGCACTGATGTGGGTCTTCCTGCCCCTGGACCCGGATCGCCCGGCGGCGACACCGGGCACAGCCGGACGGTCCACCTCCGGCTGGGACCTCACCGGCGTGCTGGGGATCCTGGCCCTCGCACTCGGAGCGCTGCTCGGCCTGGCCGCTCTCGGCCTCCCGATCCGGGTCTCCCTGTGGGGCCCGGTCCTGATCGTGGGCGCCGGTGTCGCCCTCCTGTGGCGGCAGAGCGACGACCTCCAGCGGGCCACGATCCGCATGCGGGCCGAGGAGGGGGTGCAGGCCACCGCAGCCCTGTCGGACCGACAGGGCTGGGTCCGCGTGCTCGTCGGACTCGGGCTGGTCCTCCTGGGCCTGGTCGCAGTGATCGGGCCGCAGCTCGACCTTGCCTCGACCGGGCGCTCGATCGCCGCGGTGGGGGCGGTCGCCGCCGGGCTGGTCCTGATCGCCCTCCCATGGATCTCGACCTGGATCAAGGGCTTGGAGGCTGAGCGCTACGCAGCGGTCCGCGCCGAGGAGCGTGCCGCCATGGCCGCACGGGTGCACGACTCGGTGCTCCAGACGCTGACCCTGATCCAGCGACGGGCCGACGATCCGGAGGAGGTGGCCAGGCTGGCGCGCGTCGAGGAGCGGGCGCTGCGCTCGTGGCTGTACGCCCCCGTGGGCGCGTCGGGCTCCCTCGGGGCGGCCCTCGCGGAGGTCGTGGCCACCACCGAGGCGGACTACGACGCGCGCATCGATCTGGTGACCGTGGGCGATGCCGTGGTGGATGATCGCCTTGCGGCGCTGGTCGCTGCCACGCGTGAGGCGGTTGTGAACGCAGCCAAGCACGCAGGGGCCCCCGCGACGCTGTATGCCGAGGTGGAATCGACCCAGGTGGAGGTCAACGTGCGCGATCGCGGGTGCGGCTTCGAGCCCGACGCCGTCGGCCCCGACCGCCATGGCGTGCGCCAGTCCATCGTCGCCCGGATGGCCTCGGTGGGCGGCTCGGCGACCGTCCGCAGCGTCCCGGGCGAGGGGACCGAGGTCCGCCTGGTCCTGCCCGTCAGGGGTGCGGTCGGTGCCTGACGGCCAGGGCGTCGGCACCGCGCGCCCCATCCCCCGCGTGGTCCTCGTCGACGACCACGGCCTCTTCCGCGCCGGGGTCGCCCACGAGCTCGCGGGGTCGGTGGACCTCGTCGGCGAGGCCGGGGACGTGGAGAAGGCCGTCAACGTCATCCGGGCCACCCGCCCGGACGTCGTCCTGCTCGACGTCCACCTGCCCGGTGGCGGCGGTCGTGCGATCCTCGACGCGTGCGTCCCCGCGCTGCCGGGCACGAGGTTCCTCGCCCTGAGCGTCAGTGACGCGGCTGATGACGTGATCGGCGTGGTCCGTGGGGGTGCCCGGGGCTACGTGACCAAGGGCGTGACGGCCGAGGAGCTGCTCGACGCGATCCACCGTGTCGCCGCCGGCGAGGCGGTGTTCTCACCGAAGCTGGCGGGATTCGTCCTCGACGCGTTCTCGGGCAGCGCCGCGCCGGCCTCCGACGAGCTCGACCAGCTGTCCCCGCGGGAGCGCGAGGTGATGCGGTTCATCGCCCGGGGTTACACCTACCGGGAGGTCGCCAAGGAGCTCGTGCTGTCGGTCAAGACCGTGGAGACCCATGTGTCCGCCGTGCTGCGCAAGCTCCAGCTGTCCAACCGCCACGAGCTGGCGCGTTGGGCCCAGGCCCGCGGCGTGGTCTGAGCCACGCGGGAACGGTGTGAACGGAATCGACCATGTGATCGTCGATTCCGTTCACATGGCTGCGAGCTGGTGCAGCTCAGACGAAGACGGCGATGATGATGTTGACGATCGTCAGGGCGCCGATGGCCCCCCACACGCCGACCGGCACGGACTCCTTCTTGCGGTTCACCCAGGCCAGGACGGTGATGACCAGCAGGATCAGCAGCTTGATGCCGACCTTCATGTGGTTGACGTCCTCGTCGTCGGCCAGGACCGTCTCGGCCAGGCCCACCATGCCCAGGCCGGTGGCCAGCTGCGTGAAGGCGCCGTCGAGCATCGCCCGGTTGACCACCTTCGTGGGCGCCGACATCTGCACGAGCCAGCCTCCGAGGAGGGCCGCCAGGCCGATGAAGTGCAGGACCACCAGGGACTCGAAGACGAAGGACATGGCCACAGGGTAGGGCAGTGGGGCGAACCGGGTGAAACCACCCGGGCCCGCCTCAGGTGAGGGTGACTGCGTGGAACATCTCCGCCAGGCGCCCCTCGGGCAGCCCGCCCTGCACGGCGGTCTGGGTCATCCAGCCCCGGATCATGCCCTCGAGGTCCTCCATGTGCTCCGTCTGGCTCGCGTGCGCCCGCAGGGCGGCCAGCTTCAGCGGCAGGTACTCCGTGACGTCGACGTAGGTGTTGGGCGTCGGGGAGCCCGACATCCACAGCTCCTTGACGTGCCACTCCTCGAGGCCCTCGTCGGTCATCAGCGTCGGATGGGCGAACTGGTTGCGGGCATCGGGGTAGATGGCCTGCACGGTCGCCTCACCGGCCGCCATGTGATCGGGGTGCGAGGCTGCGATCCGGTCCCAGTTGCGCACCGGGGACATCGTCATCACGCGCTGGGGCTGCACCTGGCGGATCACCCGCGAGATGTCGCGGCGCAGGTCGTGGCTGACGGTCAGCTCGCCGTCGCGGTAGCCGAGGAAGCGCACGTCGGTCACGCCCAGGACGGCCGCGGCAGCCACCTGCTCGGCACGTCGGATCCCGGGGATCTCCGAGCGGGGGACGGACGGGTCGAAGCCGCCGGCATCACCATCGGTGACGATGCAGTAGGTGACCGCGACCCCGTCGGCCACGAGGCCGGCGACGGTGCCTGCCGAGCCGAAGTCGACGTCATCGGGGTGCGCGGTCACGACGAGGACGCGGGTGATCTCAGGGGCAGTATCCACGTCGGACATCGTAAGGGGATTCCCGCGGACGGGCTCGACCTCCAAGCGGCCTGCATGGGGCGGCCCTTAGGGTCCGCAAATCACTGGATTTATCCCGCGGGCGTCGTAGGTTGTTTCAAGCGCGGGGGCGCCGATGTCGAGGGGAGGGGTATGGCCGCGATACGTGTGCTCGTCGCTGCGACCTCGGCCGCGCTGGTCGTGGTACTCGTCGGCGCGCCGGCCCAGGCCCTCGCCCCGGCCCCGACGGCCGCCGTCGCGCTTCCTGCGGCACTGGACTCCGCCGCCTTCTACGAGGCCCAGACCGTCTGCGATCCCACGCCGCGCCCGGGTGCCCTCGCGTTGCAGAACCTGCTCCTGGCGACCTATGGCCCGGCCACCATCTACATCCCCCGAGCGTGCACGTCCAGCACGAGCGAGCACTTCGACGGGCGGGCTGTGGACTGGATGCGCTCCATGCGCGTGCCGGCGGAGAAGGAGATGGCCGACACCTTCGTCGACTGGCTCCTCGCCCCGGCCGCGGACGGAACCCCGCACGCCATGGCCAGGCGCCTGGGGATCATGTACATCATCTGGAACAGCCGGATGATCCGGATGTACGACCCCGGACGCGGCTGGACCGAGTACCGCAGCTGCCTGTCCGCGGCCAACTCCGGCACCGCCCTGGACACCACCTGCCACCGGAACCACGTCCACCTGTCCATGTCGTGGGACGGCGCCGCGGGGATCACCAGCTGGTGGACGGGTGCAGCACAGACCCAGCCGTACTGCCCCACGATGCCAGCGAGGGCCACGCCCGGCGCCGGGGAGGCAGTGGTCGTGCCCGACATCAGTGCAGTGCCGGGAGCGATCCCGGTCACGCCGACCGCGATCCTCGACACCCGCGCAGGCGTGGGCGCAGGACTCACCACATCGTGCCGCAGCCTCGCAGGTCGCTCGCTGTACCCGTCGGCTGCGATCGCCGGGCTCGTCCCCGAGGGGGTCGGCGCGGTGGTGCTCCAGGTGACCTCGTCGAGCAACGCCCCGGCGACCCTGGCGACGTGGTCCTCGGGCGCGCCCCGGCCCCCCGGTCAGGTGAGCACGCCCATCGGCACCACGACTGCCACAGTGGTCGTGCCGCTGGCCTCCGACGGGTCGATCGGGCTCGGGACGTCGCTGGGTGCCGCGAACCTCTCGGCGACCGTCATCGGCTATGCCCCCGGGGCCAGCAGGTTCGCGGTGGCCGTGCCGGCGCCCGCGCCCCCGGCCGTCGCCCGACCCAGCAAGCCGCGGGCGGTCTCGGCCAAGTCGGCGCGCCGCGCGGTGCGGACGAAGTGGAAGGCGCCGAGGACAGTCGGCGGCGCGGACCTGACCGGTTACCGTGTCGAGGCCCTGACCAGCGCCAAGAAGGGGGCCTCCGTGGCCGGCTCCTGCTCCACGGCCCCGGCCGTGCACTCCTGCACGATCAAGGGCTTGAAGAAGGGCCGGAAGTACTGGATGTCGGTCTCGGTCGCGAACGCCGGTGGCGCCACCTGGGCGGCGCGCAAGAAGGTGCGGGTCCGCTGAGCGGCCGGGGTGCGTGTCCCTGCGGTGTCTGCCGGGGCACCTAGACTCCACAGGTGCTCGCGGATGACCTGCTGCCCCGCCTCCCGCGGACCACCATGCCCGCCGCCGACGTGGACCGGCAGGCCGACCGCGAGGCGGACGAGACCGGGCTGTTCCCGGCGAACCCCACCCAGGTGCCGGCATCCGCCGCCCGCCCCAGTGCGCCCCGCACGGCAGAGGAGGGCCGGGCAGCCGAGGCAGGCCGCGCGGCCGACATGGTGCGCGCGGCGGTCGCCGCTGCCAAGGGCGGCGCTGACGCGCAGGCGGCTGCCCGTCGGGCCCAGCGCGAGGCCCAGCGGGTCGCCGAGATGGTCGACCTCGTCTCCGACCTGAACCCCCCGCAGCGGGCGGCCGTCGAGCACCGCGGCGGCCCCCTGCTGATCGTCGCCGGCGCCGGCTCGGGCAAGACCCGCGTGCTCACCCGTCGGATCGCCCACCTGCTGGCCACCGGCGACGCCCGGCCCGGCGAGGTCCTGGCCATCACCTTCACCAACAAGGCCGCCGCGGAGATGCGCGAGCGGGTCGAGGTCGCGGTGGGTCCCAGGGCTCGGGCGATGTGGGTCTCCACCTTCCACTCCGCGTGCGTGCGGATCCTGCGCAAGGAGGCCGACCGGCTGGCCCTGAAGTCGACCTTCTCCATCTACGACCAGGCCGACAGCCTGCGCCTGGTCACCCTCGTCTCCCGGGACCTCAACCTGGACCCCAAGCGGATGCCGCCCCGGGGCCTGCTGAACAAGATCTCCGGGTTGAAGAACGAGCTCATCGACCCGGACGCGTTCCGCTCCCAGGCGACCAACGACACCGAGGCGACACTCGCCGACGTGTACGGCGCCTACCAGACCCGCCTGGCACGGGCCCAGGCCGTGGACTTCGACGACATCATCGGGCACACGGTGGCGCTCATGGTCGGGTTCCCCGACGTCGCCGAGCACTACCGGCGCAGGTTCCGCCACATCATGGTCGATGAGTACCAGGACACCAACCACGCCCAGTTCCGCCTCGTCTCGGAGCTGGTCGGCCGCCCGGGGGGCGAGGTCCCCCCCGGTGAGCTGGTCGTCGTCGGCGACTCCGACCAGTCCATCTACGCCTTCCGGGGCGCCACGGTGCGCAACATCGTGGAGTTCAGCACCGACTTCCCCAACGCGCGCCAGATCGTCCTCGACCAGAACTACCGCTCGACGCAGACGATCCTCTCGGCGGCGAACGCCGTCATCTCGCGCAACACCGACCGCCAGGCCAAGAAGCTGTGGACCGACGCCGGCGCCGGTGAGCAGATCGTCGGCTACGTCGCCGACTCCGAGCACGACGAGGCCGCCTTCGTGGGCAACGAGATCGACAGCCTGTCCGACAAGGGCCTGGCCCGGCCGGGGGACGTCGCGGTGTTCTACCGGACCAACGCCCAGTCACGGGCGCTGGAGGAGGTGTTCATCCGCACCGGGCTGCCGTACAAGGTGGTCGGCGGCACGCGCTTCTACGAGCGCCGTGAGATCCGCGACGTCCTGGCCTACCTGCGCGTGGTGGCCAACCCGGCCGACGACGTGAGCCTGCGCCGGATCCTCAACGTGCCCAAGCGTGGGATCGGCGACCGAGCCGAGGCCTACGTCTCCGGGTTCGCCGACGCGCAGCGGATCACCTTCGGCGAGGCCCTGCGGCGAGCCGGGGAGATCCCCGGCATGGCCGGGCGCAGCGCCACCGTCGTGGCCTCGTTCGTGGCGATCCTCGATGACCTGGCGGCGGTCGTGGACTCCGGGGCAGGTCCGGCCGACATCATGCGCGCCGTGCTGGAGCGCTCCGGGTACCTCGCCGAGCTGCAGGCCTCCACCGACCCCCAGGACGAGGTCCGGGCCGAGAACGTCGCAGAGTTCGAAGCCGTGGCCGCCGAGTTCAGCCGGGACTCCGAGCAGGCGGGCGACGGGCCGGGCACGTTGGGCGAGTTCCTCGAGCGGGTGGCACTCGTGGCCGATGCCGACGAGATCCCCGAGGGTGAGGACCACGAGGGCGTGGTCACCCTGATGACGCTGCACACGGCCAAGGGCCTGGAGTTCCCGGTGGTGTTCCTCAGCGGGATGGAGGACGGGGTGTTCCCGCACATGCGGGCGATGTCCGACCCGTTCGAGCTGTCCGAGGAGCGGCGCCTTGCCTACGTGGGCATCACCCGCGCCCGGGAGCGCCTCTACGTCACCCGCGCCATCAGCCGCTCGGCGTGGGGGGCTCCGAGCTACAACCCCGAGTCACGGTTCCTGGCCGACATCCCCGGCGAGCTGATCCGCTGGGAGCGCGAGGAGCCGGCCCGGTACACCGGCCCCTCCTCGGGGGGCTACGGCTCGGCGCCGGCCCTCTCGGCGGCCGCGGACCGTTACGAGTCCAGGAGCCCGGTGGCCCGGGCCGTCGTGTCCCTGTCCGCCGGCGACCGCGTCCTGCACCCGAAGTTCGGGATGGGCACCGTGGTCAGCACGCTCGGTTCCGGCGACAAGGCCGAGGCCTCGGTCGACTTCGGCTCGGAGGGGGTCAAGCGCCTGCTGCTGCGCTACGCCCCGGTGGAGAAGCTGTAGGTCCCCTGGCCAGCCACAGCGCTGGGGATGGCGCGGCGCTCGGGAGGGCAGCGGGCTCGCTTCACGCAGCCTGCTCCCGTTCTGCCGATCCGCTCCCACCTGGACGGGAGCAGGTCGGCGCAACGGGAGCAGATCGCAACGGAGCAGGGCGCAACGGGAGCAGATCGTGCCGCGTGCGGCGCCGACGGCGCCCTCAGCGCTGGGGCTGGCGCGGCGGGCGGGCCTGCCTGCTGGTGGCGCTGGCGATGGAGGTCGCTCCCTCGGCGACGGTGGAGCCGTCCTGGTCCACGTGGGCGAGGGTGGTGCAGATCTCGTGCACGACCCGGCCGTCGACCGGCAGCGAGTTGTGCCCCACGCTGGGCACGAACACGTTGCGCGCGTTGAGGTCGGCGTGCTCGATGCGGGCGTTGGACTTGGGGATGATCATCTGGTCGAGGTCCGACCAGATGGCCACGAACCGCGTCCGGCAGCCCGGCGAGGGGGCGGCGAGCTCGGCCATGATGTCCGATCCGGGGCGCATCTGCCGGGCGACCGGGTGCGGGACGAGCTTGGCCGGGGCGGTGCCCTGGTGCGGGGTTCCGAGCGTCACGAGCGTGTGGACGCGGGAGTCCCCGCCCATCCGCTGCACGAAGTAGCGGGCGACGAGCCCGCCCATCGAGTGCCCGATCACGTGCACGCGCTCATAGCCGGTCTCGATGCACACCGACTCGACGAGGGTCTCGAGGCGTCCGGCGACCACCCGCACGTCGTCGGTCAGCGGCGAGTAGTTGAGGGTGATGATCCGGCCGAACCCGCGACGGCGCAGGCCCCGCTTGATCCGGGTGAAGATCGAACGGTTGTCCACGACGCCGTGGATGAGGATGATCGGGGTGCCGGCGTTCTCGACGTCACCGATGATGAGGCCCCGCTTGATCGGGTCCAGCCCGTCGAGGTTCAGGCGCTCCTCGGGATGACGCACCTGCTCCTCGAGCACGCCGAGTGGGTAGGTGACCACGTGGGCGGCTGTCCAGGCGACCTCGATGGCCGAACCCCGGATCACCGAGGGGCTGGTGGCTCGGCGCAGGCCACGGCCGGTTGCGCGCCCGGCCCGACGGATCCGCCCGCGTGAGCCCGACGCGTCCGTCCGGCTGCCGTGGGAGGGGTGGTGGGGGGCCCAGTTGCTGCTCGGCACCTTGGCACGGTAGCGCATCCTCACGCGACCTGCGCCCATCGGGCAGGGCTACGCTTCGCACATGAGCACATCGAGCGCCGAGCACATCAGGGTCATCGTGGGGAAGCCGGGCCTGGACGGTCACGACCGGGGCGCCAAGGTCGTCGCCAGGGCGCTGCGCGACGCCGGCATCGAGGTGATCTACACCGGGCTGCACCAGACCCCGGAGCAGATCGTGGCCACCGCGATCGCCGAGGACGCCGACGGCATCGGCCTGAGCATCCTGTCCGGCGCGCACATGACCCTGTTCAAGTCGGTCCTCGACATGCTCGCCGAGCGTGGCGCGGGCGACATCCGGGTCTTCGGCGGGGGCATCATCCCCGAGGCCGACATCCCGATGCTCTACGAGATGGGCGTCGCCCACGTCTTCACCCCCGGGACCCGCACGGACGAGATCGTCGACTGGGTCAGGGAAAACGTCGCCCACGCCGCCTGACGCACCGTCACCGCCGCTCGTCGCAGAACGGGGGACCGGCCGTCGGGCCGACTGCAGGACCCAACTAGTGTGGTCCGCGTCCCTTCGTCGGTGAGGAGCCCCCCGCGTGGATCTGTACGAGTACCAGGCCAAGCACCTGTTCGGAAAGCACGGTGTCCCGGTCGTCCCGGGGGCGGTGTGCGAGACGCCTGATGCGGCGAGGCTCGCGGCGCGGCGCATCGGCGGCACCGTGGTCGTCAAGGCGCAGGTCAAGGTCGGCGGGCGTGGCAAGGCCGGCGGGGTCAAGCTGGCAGATGGTGAGGATGAGGCCAGCGCGCGCGCCGCGGACATCCTCGGGATGGACATCAAGGGCCACACCGTGCACAAGGTCCTGGTCACCGAGGCTGCGGAGATCGCCGAGGAGTACTACGTCTCCTTCCTCCTGGACCGCGCCAACCGCACCTTCCTGGCGATGGCGTCCGTCGAGGGTGGCGTGGAGATCGAGCAGGTGGCCAAGGACAATCCAGAGGCCCTGGCGATGATCCGCGTCGACGCGCTCGAGGGCTGCCCCCCGAGAAGGCCCGCGAGATCGTGGAGGCCGCCAAGTTCCCGGCGGACGTCGCCGATGCGGTCGCCGACGTCCTGGTCAGGCTCTGGGCGGTCCTGATCGAGGAGGACGCCACGCTGGTCGAGGTCAACCCCCTCGTGAAGACCACCGACGGCCGGGTCCTGGCCCTGGACGGCAAGGTCTCCCTCGACGAGAGCGCGCACTACCGGCACGCCTCGCACGCCGACCTGGTCGACACCGCGGCCACGGACCCGATCGAGCTGCGCGCCAAGGCCTTCGACCTCAACTACGTCAAGCTCGACGGCGAGGTCGGGATCATCGGAAACGGCGCGGGCCTGGTGATGTCCACCCTGGACGTCGTTGCCTACGCCGGCGAGGAGTTCGGCGGGGTGCTCCCGGCGAACTTCCTGGACATCGGCGGCGGTGCCAGTGCCGAGGTCATGAGCAACGGCCTGGACATCGTGCTCACGGACCCGTCGGTGAAGTCGGTGTTCGTCAACGTGTTCGGCGGCATCACCTCCTGCGTGGAGGTCGCCAACGGCGTCAAGCTCGCGCTGGCGATGCTGGAGGAGGCGGGGCATCCGATCGACAAGCCCCTCGTGTGCAGGATCGACGGCAACAGGGCCGAGGAGGGCCGGGCGATCCTGCGGGACGCCGGCATCCCGGGTGTGGAACTGGTCGAGACGATGGATGAGGCCGCCCGCCGGGCGGCGCAGCTCGCGGCAGGGAAGTGAGGTAGGACCATGGCGATCTTCCTTGACGGCGACTCGCGCCTGATCGTGCAGGGGATGACGGGCTCCGAGGGCATGAAGCACACGACGTTGATGCTCGCGTCCGGATCCAACGTCGTCGGTGGCGTGAACCCCAAGAAGGCCGGCCAGACCGTGGCCTTCCCGGACGCCGAGCTGCCGGTGTTCGGCACCGTCGCCGAGGCGATGGCCGCGACCGGCGCCAACGTGTCGGTGGTGTTCGTGCCCCCGAGCGGCACCAAGGGCGCGGTGACCGAGGCCATCGACGCAGGGATGCCGCTGGTGGTGGTGATCACCGAGGGCGTGCCCGTGCACGACACGGCCGTGTTCTTCCAGGACGCGGTCAATCGCGGGACGACCCGCATCATCGGGCCGAACTGCCCCGGCATCATCACCCCGGGCGTGAGCAATGCGGGGATCATCCCCGCCTCGATCTCCGGGGCCGGTCCGATCGGGCTGGTCAGCAAGTCCGGCACCCTGACCTACCAGATGATGTACGAGCTGCGCGACATCGGCTTCTCGACCGCCATCGGCATCGGTGGGGACCCGATCATCGGGACCACGCACATCGATGCGCTGGCCGCGTTCGAGGCCGACCCGCAGACCGAGGCGATCGTGATGATCGGCGAGATCGGTGGCGACGCCGAGGAGCGCGCTGCTGCGTTCATCGCCGAGCACGTCACCAAGCCGGTGGTGGGGTACGTGGCGGGGTTCACCGCTCCCGAGGGCAAGACCATGGGGCACGCGGGGGCCATCGTCTCGGGTTCCTCCGGCACCGCCCAGGCCAAGAAGGAGGCGCTCGAGGCCGTGGGCGTGCGGGTGGGCAAGACCCCCTCGGAGACTGCGCGCCTGATGCGTGAGGTGCTCGGCCGCTGACCCTGCGTGAGGGTCCGGGGGATCCCGGACAGCTTTCGGCAGGTTCCCCCGTCCGCGGACGCGACACGCAGGCAGCGGGCCTCTGCCGCGCGTCCAGGTGGGGGAGAATCCCGGGGTGAGCGTGCACGAACCGGAGGTGCTCGACGTCGAGGTCGACGTGCCCGAGCAGTCCCGGCGACCCGTCGTGGCAGGCGTCGCGGCAGGGCTCTGGGCGTTGGTCGTGGGCGTGGCCCTCGTGACGTGCCTGGTGATGCTTGCGTGGGCCGTCTCCCCCAACTCCGCCGGGGACTCGGCGGCGGCATGGCGCGCGGCCGGCTCCGTGTGGTTGGCGGCCCATCAGGTGCCCCTGGAGATCGGCGGCCGGGAGCTCACCCTCCTCCCGCTGGGAGCGCTCCTGCTCGGACTGCTGCTCACACGGCGCGGTGGCCGCTGGGCTGGTCGGCTGCTGGCCGGCACCTCTCCCCGTGAGGCGTGCGTCGTCGTGACCTCCTGCGCCCTGGTGTACGGGGCGGGGGGCGCGGGTGTCGCCTGGCTCGCCACCGGCCCGGGAACCGGCGCGAGCCCGCCGGCGGCCTTCCTGTGGAGCGGCGTGGTCGCGCTCCTCGGCGCCACCTGGGGGATCGCGCGCGAGGCGGAGCTCGTGGCGTGGGTCCGGGCCCGCGCATCAGACGCCGCTTGGCGGACGGCCGTGGGCGGTCTCGCCGCGGTTGCCGGGATGCTGGCGGTGGGTGGGCTGCTGGTGACCCTGAGCCTGGTGCGGAACTTCGGTCAGATCGCGACCACCCTGGCCGACCTGGATGCGGGTCCGGTGGGCGAGCTGGCGCTGACTGTGGTCGGGATCCTGTGCCTGCCCACCCTGGACATCTGGGGGATGGCACTCGTTGTCGGGCCCGGGGTCGATCTGGGTTCATCCGGTGCGCTGAACGTCCTCGGCGGGCACGTCCAGTCGCTTCCCGCGCTGCCCGTGCTGGCGGCCATCCCGACCACCGTGCCCGCGTGGGCCCCCGTCCTGATGCTGGTCCCCGTTGCCCTCGGCGTGCTCGCGGGGCGCATCCGGTGGGGCCGGGACCTGCCCACCCTCACCGGTGCTGCCGCCTCGGGCGCCGGGCTGGCAGCAGTGGTCGCCACCGTCGTGGGCGGGTTGGCCCTGCTGGGGTCCGGCTCGCTGGGTGGTGGCCGTCTGGCCGAGGTCGGGCCCCATCCGCTGCAGGTGGCTGCGGCAGCCACTGGCCTGGTCCTGCTGGGGTTCCTCGGGGAGGCAGGCTTCCAGTCCCTGCGGCTGAGCTGGGAGCTGCACCGGGCCGAGCAGCGAGCCGAGGATCGTCGACTCCGGCGGGGTGCGCGCGGGTCAGCCGATCCCGCCGATCCGCAGCGCATCGACCTCCGCGACGAGGCGGGAGATGCGCAGGACGTGGCTGGGGCTGTCGAGCCTCAGCAGGAGCCGCCGGCGCCAGCACCACGCCGCTCCGCACCACGTCGGGGGCCTCGTCCCGTTCGTGAGTCGGTCACGATCCCGGTGGTGGTGGCCGGCATCGGGGAGCCGGAGGTGGCTCCCCCCGCAGAGGCTCCTGCTGGCGAGCGGTCATCGGGACATGGGGACGAGGACTCCTCCCCGGAGCTGGACGAGGACTCCACCGGGACCTCGCTGTGGACCCGGCGGACATGGCGGGGATCCGTGCCGCCCACCGCGACGCCTCAGCCCCCGAGGACCCTGCTGACGAGAGCTGACTGGCGCCGGTCCCCGTTCTCCAGCGGATGGAGCTGGTGCGCGTCGACGTGGGGGCAGCGGACCGCCGTCGGTCAGTCGTCGTCCTGGGGCGCGTCGGAGGACGCCTCGCCCGATCCCGAGTCGTGGCGGGCTTCTCCGACTTGTCGTCGTCCGCCTCAGTCCTCCGACTTCCGATCGGTGGATTCGTCGTCCTCGCGCTCGGCTGTCGCGCGTGGCTTGGGCGTGGGCGCCGACGTCCTGGCGGGCGCGGACGGGGAGTCCGGGGCTCGCTGGCCTGGATGACCTCCTCGGCGATCAGCACCGTGTCCTCGACGGTGACGGTCGGCGTCGGGTCGACGACGGTCCTGACCTCGGTCCGGTACACCGTGGGCCGAGGGCTGGGCTCCTCGGCGACCGTCTCGACGGTGGCGGTCGGGCCCACCTCGGGCAGCGGCTTGCTCAGGACTGTCTCGTAGACGGCTGCACCGAGCAGCGCGCTGGCGAACATGGCCGCCATCCATCCGATCACGGTGCGCATGCGAATCCCCTCATGAGTCGTGTGGGCTGGGTGCACATTCTCGCAGGGGATCGGGTCCGCACGGTGGAATCCCCATGTCAAGGCTGCGCTCCTCCGGCCTTGACGCAGCCTTGACACGTGAGGCCCTGATGGCTTGCCGGACCCTGCGTCGAGGATTGTGGCCATGAGCAGAAAGCAGTCAGTCAAGCGCGGTGTGGCGGTCGTCAGCAGTGGTGCGCTCGTGGTCGGGGCGGGAGCGGCGGTCGGCTTCCTGGCCGCGAAGATGTCGGATCAGTGGTCGGAGCAGGCGGCGTTGAAGGCGGCTGCGCAGGTGGTCCAGGACCCGGGGAATGACGATCCCATCCCGCGCGCGGTGGTCATCACGCGCGATCAAGGAGCGCCACGTGACTCCCGAGCCCGTCGAGGTCCACCGCAAGGTGTACGTCCGGGTCCCTGCGAGCGGCACCGCTCCTCGTGCCCAGCCGGCCCGGGCGACCCCGCAGCGCCAGACGGTCCGCTCGGCGCCCAAGCCGCGGCCCTCCCGGAAGGTGGTCGCGCCGGCTCCGGCTGCGCCCAAGGCCCCCGCGAGCGCCCCGAAGGCCAAGTCCACGACCTCATGAGCACCGTCGAGATCGTCGAGGAGCGCTGGCGCACGACGCTGGCTGTGACGCTGCCGGGATCGGCTGACCCCACCCGCGTCCGCCGGGCTGCGCGGATCCTCACCTCCGAGGTCGGCCGTCTCGAGCAGGCGGCGAGCCGGTTCCGTGCGGACTCCGAGATCTCGGCGGTCAACCGGGGAGCCGGGCGGTGGGTCGCTGCCAGCTCGCTGCTCGTCGAGCTGATCGACGTGGCCCTCGCCGCCGCCGACTCGACAGGTGGCCTCGTCGACCCGTGCCTCGGCCGCCAGGTGGACGCCGCGGGGTACCGCTCCTGGGCCGCCGGGGATGTCGCCGTCCTGGATGGGGCGCCAGGCTTGCTCGCAGCCTCGGGGTCGTGGCGCGAGGTCGAGGTGGGCGCCGGGCGGGTCCGCATCCCCGCCGGGGTCGAGCTCGACCTCGGGGCGACGGCCAAGGCCTGGCTGGCTGACGAGGTCGCCGAGCGGATCGCCGACGATCTCGGACTCGACGTGATCGCGAACATGGGTGGCGACCTGCGGGTGATCGCGGAGTCGCCCGGGTGGGTCGTCAGTGCCGACCATGAGGTCCCCGGGCTGCCTGAACGGGCGATCTGCATCGCCGATGGCGGCTTGGCCACCAGCGGCCAGGGGCGCCGGAGGTGGCTGACCACGTCAGGCCCCGCGCATCACCTCATCGATCCCCGGACGGGTCGAAGCGCCGACACCGGCTGGTGGGCGGTCTCCGCACTTGCCGCCACCGCCACGGGGGCGAACGTCGCCGCCACCGCCGGGATGCTCCTGGACGGCGATGCCCCCGCGTGGTTCGCCGAGCGCGGGCTGGCGGGGCTGTTCACACGATGGTCGGGGTCAGGTCGGGCAACTGCCCACGCCGCGGGCCAGTGGCCCGGGATGGAGGAGGCAGCATGAACGAGGTTCCGTGGACATGGTTCGTCATGCGCTCGAGCGGATTGGTCGCCGTGGGGCTGTTGACCGTGTCGGTCGTGCTGGGCCTGATCGGCCCGCGGTTGCGCCCGACCGCGCGCCTGTCGAGCATCAGCGTGCACCGGGCGGCGTCGATCATGGGGACGCTGCTCATCGTCGCGCACATCATCCTGGCGCTGCTGGACAGGTGGATCGTCCTTGACTGGCCCGCTGCGCTGCTGCCCGGTGTCGCCGGCTGGGAGCGTTGGGGGGTCGCCCTGGGTGCGCTGGCCGTGGACCTCCTGATCGTCGTGCTGGTCACGACCGCCACCCGGCTGCGGACCCCGCGGCTGTGGCGGCGAGCCCACCTGCTGGCCTACCCCGTGTGGGCGCTGGCCGTGGGGCACGGGCTGCTCGTCGGCACCGATGGTGCCGTGATGCGGACCCTGGCGATGGTGAGCGCTGCTGCTGTCCTGTTCGGCCTCGCGATCCGGTTGGTCGTGCGTCCCCGCAGCGTGCCCGCGCTGCGGCCCGACCTGGTCGGGGCGGGGATCGTCCGATGAGCGCCTACTCGAGTGGCCAGCACGTCCGGCCCGGGACCTGGGCCCTGCCCACGACCGGCACCCGACCGGCCCCCGGCCTGCCGGGAATCTCCGTTCCGGGGCGGCTGCCCGGCCGGCTCCCCAGGGAGCTGCTCGCCCCGGGGACCCTGCTCCTTGCCGACGTCGAGCCCGGCCGTCCCGTCAGCATGGCGGCGCACCTGCGTCGCTGGGGGACCGCACCCTGCCCCGCCATCGATGACCTCATCGCCGCGGTGGCCGCAACCGAGGTGGTCGGTGCCGGTGGTGCGGCGTTCCCCACCGATCGCAAGCTGGCCTCGCTGGTGGGCTCACGCGTCTCGCACGTGATCGTCAACGGCGCCGAGGGGGAGACCGCCAGCGGCAAGGACGGCGTCCTCCTCGGCCACGTCCCGCACCTGGTCCTCGACGGCGCCGTGACCGCGGCCCGCGCACTCGGGGCTCCGCGGATCGTCGTGCGGATCAGCGCCGACCGCCCCGACCTGGCGATCGGCCTTGGGATCGCCCTGGCAGAGCGCCGGGACTCGCCTGCCGATCGAGCTGTCGATCGGCCCGGCGACGTTCGTGGCAGGTGAGGCGACGGCGGTGATCCGGGCGATCACCGGTGGCCCGGCGCTGCCTGCCGACCTCGGTCGCCCGCCGTCGATCCGCACTGGCATGTCGCGCAGGCGCACGCACGTGTTGCTCAGCAACGCCGAGACGTTCGCCCGGATGGCGCTCGCATCGCGCGGCGTTGCGGGTCGCTCGGCGCTCGCCAGCGCCTCCGGCTCGGTGCGCGACCCGGGTGTCGTCGAGCTGCCCGACACCAGCACGCTGGCCGACCTGGCCACCGCGGCCGGAGGGCTCATCGGCTCGCCGGACGTCCTGATCACCGGTGGCTGGCACGGACGCTGGGTCCCGTGGGACGGCCTCACGGCGCGGCACGGAGCTCACCCGGGACGCCCTCGCCGAGCTGGGCGGGCGCTGGGGGGCCGGTGCCTTCGTCTGGGTCCCCGACGACCTCCCTGCCTGGGATGCCCTCGCAGGGGTCGCCGGGGTGCTCGCCGAGGGCACGGCCGGCCAGTGCGGGCCCTGCTGGCGGGGGCTGCCGGCCGTGGCCGGGGCCATCGCCCGGAGCGGCGACGACCCGACGATCCGCCGTGCCGACATCGAGGGGCTCATGGCCCAGGTGGACGGCCGGGGGATCTGCGCCCACCCGTCGGCTGCGGTCGCGGCCCTGCGCAGCGCCCTCGACCTGATCGGGGAGGACCGATGACCATGACCGACACCACAGCCAGGACCGCCGCGGGCAGGCACGTCCTGGCGGTCGACTGGGAGCGGTGCGAGGGCCACGGGGTGTGCGCCGCCGCGTTGGGTGAGCGGATCGACCTTGACAGCTGGGGCTACCCGATCGGGGTCACGACCCGCGGCGAGACCATCCCGGACAGCCTGGTGCGGGCAGCCAAGCTGGCGGTGGCCACGTGCCCGGCGGCGGCGCTGCGGCTGCAGCGTCGCGCAAGGACCTAGGCTCCGATCGTGGCCCATGTCCTGCTGATCGAGGATGACGCGGGGATCCGCACGGCTGTCGTGCGCGCCCTGCACAGCCGTGGCCACGCCGTGGACTCCGCCGGCACCGGGTTGGACGGCCTGCAGGCCATGCTGACCGGTGCTCCGGATGCGGTCGTGCTGGACCTCGGGCTGCCCGACGTGGACGGCGAGCGGCTGCTCGGGATGATCCGGGCGGTCTCCGGAGTCCCGGTGATCGTGGCCACGGCACGCGACGACGAGGGGCTCATCGTGCACCTGCTCGACGCGGGAGCCGACGACTACGTGGTCAAGCCGTACGACCCGGCCCACCTCGAGGCGCGCATCCGGGCAGTGCTGCGCCGCGTCTCGACGGGCAGCGACCAGGTCATCGAGCCCCCCTTGCAGGTCGGTGGGCTGAAGGTCGACCGCTCCCGCCGCACCGCCGAGGTCGACGGGCGCCCCATCGAGCTCACGAAGCTGGAGTTCGACCTCCTTGCCTACCTCGCGGAGAACCATGGTCGGGTGGTCAGCCGCAGTGAGCTCCTGCGCGAGGTCTGGCAGCGCACCGACGCCGCGCGGACGGTCGACGTCCACCTGTCGTGGTTGCGGCGCAAGCTCGGGGACACCCCGGCCGAGCCCCGGTTCATCCACGTGAACCGCGGGGTGGGCGTGATGCTCGAGGATCGGTCCGACGCGGTCCCCCCCGACTGATGTACCGGCGCCTGGTCACGTTCGCGCTGCTGGTGGTCACGGTCGCTGCCACGGTCCTGGTGATCCCGCTCGC
This sequence comes from uncultured Actinomycetes bacterium, assembly GCA_963700395.1. Classification (GTDB taxonomy): domain Bacteria; phylum Actinomycetota; class Actinomycetes; order S36-B12; family CAIYMF01; genus Prado023. Next base: position 67,113 of record CAVOXI010000005.1, read on the forward strand.
CCTGTCCGCCCGCGACCTCGTCCGTGGCGGCAACCTCTCCACCCTGTCCGACCAGGCGCGCTCCCTGGCCGATTCCTGGGAGGGTGCGGCCACAGGGAGCACGGGCGAGGACACGGGCGATGCCCCGGTCATCAAGCTGCCCGGGGATCCCGGCGAGGTGGTCCTGGTCTACCCCGACGGCACCGTCGTGGGCGGTCCGGTGCCAGCCGGGGCAGCGGGGGTGGTGGCCTCCGCGAAGCTGGGCAACGCGGGTGCCGTCGACACCGGGAGCAGCGGCTACGCGGCAGCTCCGGCCATGTTCGACGAGAGGACCGGCGTGGTTCTGGTCGTTGCCGACCCGGATCAGATGCACGAGGGCCTCGGACCCAGGCTGCTCGGGCTGGCCGGGCTGTGCGCGCTGCTGCTGCTCGGCGCCGGCCTGGCGGCGTGGCAACTGGCCCGGCGCACAGCGGCACCGATCCGCCGACTTGCCGGAACAGCCGACGCGATGGCCGCTGGGGACCTCACGGCGAGGGCTGAGACCTCGCGCATACCGGAGGTGGACGATGTCGGTGTCGCCCTGAACCGGCTCGCCGCGAGGGTCCAGGAGCTGCTCGACGAGGAGCGGGCAGCCGCCGCGGAGCTCGCACACCAGCTGCGCACGCCCCTGACGGTCCTGGCCGCGGACGTGGATGCCGTGACCGACCCGTTGGTGCGCCAGCGCCTCAACGACGACGTCCTCACCCTGCAGCGGACGACCGACGAGATCATCACCAGCGCACGGCGCACCAGCCGCGAGGGCCTGCGCGCGTCCTGCGACGCGGCGGCGGTCGTGGCCGAGCGGGCGGCCTTCTGGGCAGTCCTGGCCGACTACCAGGGCCGTGACATGCGGGTCGAGGGTGCCGGCGGCGGTCCACTTCCCGTGCGGCTGACCGAGTACGACCTTGCCACGGCCGTGGACATCCTGCTGCAGAACGTCTTCGTGCACACCGATGAGGGCGTCGCCCTGCGGTTGGACGTCCGGTCGGAGGCCGGGGGCTTCGTCGAGGTGGGCGTCGAGGACGCCGGGCCCGGCCTCGACCCCACGGGCGCCCCTGGGGACCGCACCGGATCCACGAGCCTGGGGCTGGCGATCGCCGAGCGCCTGGCCGAGGCATCCGGGGGCAGGCTCGAGCGGGGGACCAGCCGAGCTCGGGGGGGCACGGGTGGTCCTGGTCCTCGGCCCGGGCTGAGGCCGCGCTGGCGGCCCGGATCGTCCCGGCGCTGTCCTTGGACCTCGTCGCCAAAGCCCCGTCCGGGTCGGCCAACGGCCAAGCCCCGTCCGGGTCGGCCAACGCGCCCGGGCGGACCTAGGCTGTCGGGATGGCCGACCTCGTCTACCCGCCAGTGCTCCTCGCCGGATACGGCGCCTTCGCAGCACTGGGACTCAAGGTGCGGGTGCACGGTGGCGAGCACCTTCCGCGTACGGGCGGGGCCGTGCTGGCCAGCAGCCACGTGAGCTACCTGGACTTCATCTTCGCCGGCTACGCCGCCCGCCCCTCCGACCGGCTCGTGCGCTTCATGGCCAAGGACTCCGTGTTCCGCCATCCCGTCGCCGGCCCGATCATGCGCAGCATGAAGCACATCCCCGTCGACCGGACCGCGGGGGCGGCCAGCTACTCCCATGCGGTGGAGTCCCTGGCGTCCGGTGAGGTGGTCGGGGTGTTCCCCGAGGCCACGATGAGCCGCTCCTTCGAACCCAAGGCGTTCAAGACCGGCGCCGTGCGGATGGCCGACGAGGCAGGTGTGCCGCTGGTGCCGATGGCGTTGTGGGGAACCCAACGGCTCTGGTGCTACGACAAGCGATCGAGCATGAAGCAGTTCGGCGTCCCGGTGGAGATCCATGTGGGCGAGCCGGTGGACGCCTCCGGCGACCCGGAGCAGGCAACGGCCCGGTTGCGGGCGACCGTCATCGACCTGGTCGGCAGGGCGCAGGCGAGCTACCCCGTCGATGGGACCGGCCAGTGGTGGCAGCCCGCGCGCCTGGGGGGCACTGCCCCGGACCCGGGGGACGACGACTGACGGGCCCAGACGCCCGGCGTCAGCGGGTGTAGAGGGCCTCGATGTCCTCGGCGTGGTCGCTGGCGACGACGGCCCGCTTGAGCTTGAGCGTCGGTGTCATGTGCCCGGACTCCTCGGTGAACTGCGTGTCGATGAGCCGCCACGCGCGGATCGACTCGGCCTTGGACACCGCCGCGTTGGCATTGTCGACGGCTGCCTGGATCTCGGCGCGCAGCTGCGGGTCCTCGTGGAGCTCGGCGGCCGTGCGTCCGGCCTTGTTGTGCGACTGCGCCCATGACGACAGCGCGTCGGGGTCGAGGGTCACCAGCGCGCCGATGAAGGGCCTTCCCTCGCCGACGACCATCGCCTGGCTGATCAGGATGTTGGCTCCCATGCGGTCCTCGAGCACCGCGGGGGCCACGTTCTTGCCACCCGCGGTGACGATGATCTCCTTCTTGCGCCCGGTGATCCGCAGATAGCCCTGCGCGTCGAGCTCGCCGAGGTCCCCGGTCTGGAACCAGCCGTCCGGGTCGATCACCTGGGCCGTGGCCTCGGGGTTGTTGTGGTAGCCGCTCATGATGTAGGGCCCGCGCAGCCAGATCTCGCCGTCGTCGGCGATGCGGACGGCCGTCCCCGGCATGGGCTGGCCCACGGACCCGATCTGCGGCGCCTCGGCGCGGTTGAAGGTTCCGGAGGCGGTCGTCTCCGTCAGCCCGTACCCCTCCATCACGATCAGCCCGATGCCCGCGAAGAAGTTGCCGAGGCGCTCACCGAGGCTGGCCCCGCCGGAGATCGCGTAGCGCAGCTCGCCGCCCATCGCCGCACGCAGCTTGCCGTAGACCAGCCGGTCGAACAGGGCGTGCTCGACCTTCAGCCGCAGTGAGGGCCCGCCTGTCCACCTGGCGCGGCCGTAGTCGATGGCCACGGTCGTGGCCCGGTCGAAGATGCGAGCCCGGCCAGCCTCGTAGGCCTTCTGCTGGGACGCGCTGAAGATCTTCTCGAAGATGCGCGGCACGCCCACGAGGAAGGTCGGGCGGAAGCTGAGCATGTCCCCGACCAGCAGCTTGGGATTGGGGCAGTGGGCGACCTGCATGCCGCCCTCGGCGCTGTAGACCTGCGCGCCCCGACCCAGGACGTGGGCCAGCGGCAGGAACAGCACGGTGCGGGCCCCGGGCGTGGTCACGACCGGTCCGGTGCTCTGCACCAGCGTCCGGGCGACGAACATCAGGCTCGCGTGCGAGATGACGCAGCCCTTGGGCCGTCCCGTGGTCCCCGACGTGTAGACGATCGTGGCGGGGTCCTGCGGCGTGATGGCCGCTGAGCGCGTGGTCAGGACCTCGTCGGGGATTCCGGCCCCGTCGAGGACCAGGGCATCGATCAGGCCGTCGTCCATGATCCAGATGGGCGGCGGCGAGGAGAGGGTCGCGCCGCGGACCCGGTCGGCCGAGAGGGCGGAGTCCGTGATCACGGCCACGGCGTCGCTGTCCTGCAGGATCCACTCGATCTGCTCCGCCGACGACGAGTCGTAGATCGGCACCGCGAAGGCACCGGCCGTCCACAGGGCGAAGTCCAGGACCGTCCACTCGTAGCGCGTGGGGGACAGGATGGCAACGGGCCGGCCGACCTCGATCCCGCGGGCCACCAGCCCGCGGGCCACCGACCGGACCAGGTCGTTGAACTCCCGTGCGCTGACATCGGTCCAGCCGTCGCCGGTGCGCAGGGCGTACATCGGGCTGTCCGGGGTCAGCGCGGCGCGCCTGGCCGGGATGGATGCCAGGGTGTCGGTGATCGGCGCATCGATCGCCGAGGGGACTGACAACTCGTGCATGGGGGACCGCCTTCTGCCGACCGGGTGGCCGCTGTGCCTGCCACGCTACCGTCGCCGCACCCCCGGCGCGTTGGCGGTCCGCCCCTGCGCGCCGCTGGCTGCGTTCGCGGCCCAGATGAGGTCCAGCTGCCGGCCCGAGTCCGGGGTCAGCGTCAGTGCCCCCGCGTAGGAGCTGCGCCACGACAGCTCCGGGACCGCGGCCTCGAGCGCCTCGACCGGGATGCGTCGATCGAGGGGCAGCAGGGTGTCCCATCCGATGAGGACGTGGTGGATCACCTGACCTGGGCGGGCTGGGTCCGCGGAGAGGAATGGCGCCGTGCGCACGATCCCCCGACCGATCAGGCCCCGTTGCGCACCCAGCAGCATGAGGTGCACCCGGGTGCCGGCAGGGGCCAGGCGCCAGGCGCCCACGGGCCAGTGCTGGAGCAGGTGGTGACTGCCCTGGCAGCGCCGCACGCAGTCCGGGTACGGCGCGCCCCACGGGCTTCCCCGGTCGGGGTCCCAGCCCAGCATCACGGCGACCACGTGACCATTGTCCTGCACGCCGCGTGGCCTGAAGTGCCGACTGCATCGGCGATTCGGGTGTTCCCGGTCACGTCCCGACTGCGGTAGGTGGACAGCCCGGGCGACGCGCCGAAGGGCACCGAGTCACCCCCGTGGGTTCGGTGCCCTTCGTGACGCGGCGCCCCCAGGTGCGTGCAGCGCCCACGCCCGGGAGACGTTCCGTCGTGCGAATTGTAACCAGCATCCGAATCGAACTCCAAAACACAACTTGAGTTCACAATTTCAATCCGCAACTGGAGTGGCGAAATGTGGGGTCGAGGGCTATCTTTCGCGCCGTGGGGACCTACCTGAAGCTGGCCGATCGCAGGGCGCTCGTGCGGGATGCCGCACGGGAGATGCTCAGGGGCGGGACGGCCTTCCAGGACCTCACGCTGCGCGACGTCGCAGCCCACCTGGGGTGGTCGCTGGGGACGCTGCACCGCGCCTACTCCATCACCTCGACGCTGCTCAACGACCTGCTGCTGGAGTTCGAGGACGCGACGTACACCGCGGTCTTCCTCGTCGGCGACGGGGGGCCTGCGCCACGAGCTGACAGCCTCGGCCAGGCGCATGTACGAGTACATGGCCGACGAGGCCAACGTCCAGATGATGCGCTACCAGATGACCCTGGGATGCCGCTCCGAGGACCCGCACGAGCTCCATCTGCAGCACACGCGCGACTCCTCCTGGGAGTTCACGCGCGACAGCCTGGTGCAGATCTCGGTGGCGGCCGGTGAGGAGTACAGCGACATCAACGTGCTGGCCACGATCGTCACGGCCCAGCGCGACGGCCTGACCTACCAGTTCTTCTCGCACGGCGAGCGCGAGCGCTGGCTGGCCGACTGCCTGCGCGGCGTCGACATCGCGGTGGAGGTGGCCCAGCCGCGCAAGGTCAGCGCCCGAGCCTCACTGGGCGACCAGCGGTGGACTGCCGACCAGATGCCTGCGCGGCGCCGCGAGCTGCTCAAGCAGCGTCGCGGCTAGCCCTTGGGGCGCGGCCACCCAGCGGCGCAGCCTGGGGGTCAGCGGTCCGGCCCTGCAGCCGGTGCCTGCGGCGTCAGGTGACCTCGGGCTGCTCGGAGTCGGTCCCCCTCAGGCGGGCGCGCATCGTGGACGTGCCCTCCTCGATCCTCGTGGTCCACGCGAGTCCAGTGCGCTCGAGCAGGCTGGTCATGGCACCGTTCTCGGTCAGGACGACGGCCACGACCTCGGTGAAGCCCATCCGCTCAGCGATCCGCAGCTGCCGACGCAGCAGGGCCGTGCCGACGCCCTCGCCCTGATGGGAGTCCTCCACGAGCACAGCGATCTCGGCGCTGTTGTTGTCGTCGGGATGCTCGGGGAAGACGTTGCCGAGCCCGATGATCGTCCCGTCGTCGCCGACGGCGACCAGCGTCGCGCCGCTGTGCCCCCCGGACAGGCGGCGCATCTGGATCTCGTGCCAGTCCCCCGATGACACGTAGCGCAGGTAGAGGGTCCGGTCCGAGCAGCGGCGGTGCATGGCCCCGACCGCCTCCGCGTCCTCCGGGTGCGCCAGGCGGATCCACACGGTGCCGTCCTTGACCGGCTCGACCCATCCCTGGGCGTCGGTGTCACCCGATGCGACGGCGATCGCTGCCGAGAGCCGCAGCAACGCGGAGGCGCGGGTCTGCTCCACCCGGGTGAACGGCGCCCAGGTGCGCCGCAGCAGCACGTGGCGCTCGGGCGTCCACTGCAGGCGGAGCACGTCCGGACCGTCGTCCTGGCCCTTCGTGGCCCGGACCACCTCGACGTGGTCGGCCGCGACGAGCTGCATGGCCACGTACGGGGCCCAGCCCGGGTTCGTGACCAGCTCGGCGCTCGCGTTGAGGATCCGGGTGGGCAGGTCCAGCGCGTCATCGGGGGACCCCGGGGAGATCCACGCGTTGCGCCCCGCCGACAGGGCAGCGGCCAGGAGGGTCTCCTCCGAGACGGACTCGGGGGCCGTGAGGCGCATGTCCAGGGTTCGGGTTCCCTCGCTGTGGCCCACGACGTACACCGCCACCGTGTAGCCGTAGAGCGCCGCGAGCGGGCGGATGAACATGTCCACGCCGCCGGGGCGGTCCGGCACGTCGACGAGGATCCGCCAGTACCGGCGGGCCTCGTGCTCGGCCCGCAGGAGCATCTCCGGGGGCGCCATCGCCGTGCCGATCCGTGCGATCAACGCGTCCCAGGAGGACTGGCTGGGCTTGTGGGTGATCACGGGGTCGAGCATGGCCAGGCCGACCGACAGCGTCAGGGAGAAGTGCGCCAGGGCGTCGTCGTCGACATCGACGTCGATCCCGCCGGCCACCCTGACGCGCTGCACGACGGCACGCATGTTGTCCCAGCGGCCCTGAATCCGGGCGGCCTCGGTGCCACGGAGCTCCGGGTCGCGGTGCGACCGGGTGAGGGCCTCGAGCTCGAGGAGGTCCCAGCTCCGGTCCGGCTGGGCGAAGACCGCGGCACCGGCTGCCACGATCGCGGCCAGGGGCGGCAGCTCGTTGGGGGCATCCACGGCACGCGCGATCCGGTTGCCGGCGTCCGAGGTGACCTTCTCGGCGATGACCAGGGCGAACAGCTCGGCGCGCCCGCCCGTGAGCTTGCGCACGCGGTACTGGGAGACCCCGACCTCCTGGGCGACCATGCGGATGCCCACGCCCTCGTACCCGTGCTGGGCGAACAGCTCAGCGGCCACATCGACGATCCGCCGGCGGATCGCCTCGTCGGTGGACACCCCAGTGACGCTAGCAGTGTGGATGGCCGGGTGTCCGTGGGATCGGAGGTCGCTGTCACCCTCCCGCTCGACGCCGAGGCCGGTGCGCGGGATGATGGGCCATGGACGTCGATGAGGTGCGCCCCGCCACCGCCTCCACGGTGCCCACGCGCTCTGAGGCGGAGGCCATCGCGCGCGCGCTCCTGGGCGATGAGGGCACGCGCCTGGCGCATGTGCGGGCAGCAGGATCGATGGCCGCACGCCTGGGCATCCTGTTCGAGGCGGAGGAGGCGGCGCTGCTCGTCGCCGCGGCGACCCTGCACGACGTGGGCTATACCCCGCGCATCGCCGTGACCGGCTTCCATCCCCTCGACGGTGCGCTGCACCTGCGGTCCCTCGGCCTGCCCGAGCGGCTGTGCAGCCTGGTGGCCCACCACTCGGAGGCGGAGATGCTGGCCCCCCAGCACGGGGTGTTCGACCTCGAGGAGCAGTTCCCCAGGGAGCGGTCCCTTCTGGCCGACGCCCTGGTGTACGCAGACATGCACTCGGCGCCTGACGGGGCGCTGATCCATGCCGAGCATCGCCTGGCCGACATCGCCCGTCGGCGCCCCAACGCGGTTGAGGTCGTGCGCGCCCAACGCCTGCGCATCGCGATGGTCCGGGTGGGTGCCGCGCTCCAGGCCCACGAGATCGGCGGTGGTGCTGGCGTCCAGGTCATCGTGCCCGGCTCGCGCGGCGAGGGCGACCCGCAGATCGACGCGTGGTGGCAGGACTGAGGACCTCTCCGGTCCGGTGCGCCTCGTGCGCGTCCCGCTCCCCGCGTCTCACTCCTCCGGTGCGACCGCCAGGGGTGGGCGGCTGCGCAGCGCCCACGTGACGGACCCGATCACCACCAGCGCCGCCGCGATCGTCCCCACGGTCACCACCTCCCCGAGCAGCAGCGCCGACCAGAGGAGCGTCAGCAGCGGCTGCAGCTGCTGGGTCTGGCTCGCGTGCGCGATCCCGGCTGTGGCAAGCCCGCGGTACCAGGCGAAGAACGCGAGGTACATCGACGACAGGCCCAGGAGGATCAGGCTGGCCCACTGGGTGGCCGTCGTGTCGTACTCCCCGCTGGTCGTGGCCCAGAGGACGATGCTGGCCGGGACCGTCACCGGCAGGGCGAGGACCACCACCCAGGAGATGACCTGCCACCCGGGGAGGTCCCGGGTCACGACCGCGCCCTCGACGTAGCACCACGACGAGGAGAGCACGGCTCCGACGACCATCAGGTCGGCGACGAGATCGCCGCCGCTGGCACCTCCGCGGCTCAGGGCGAAGACGACCAGCGCGGACGTTCCCATCACGGCCGCCACCCAGAACTGCCTGCTGACGTGCTCGTGCGCCCGGCGCACGGCGATCGCCGCGGTCGTCAGCGGCATGAACGCGGCGATCACCGCGGCGTGCGCCGACGTCGTGCGCTGCAGGGCCAGCGCGAGGAGGATCGCCCAGCCGAAGACCGCGCCCACCATCGTGAAGACGAGCGGCCGGAAGTACTGGCGGGGCGGGATCGGGACGCGGCGCACCAGCAGCACCACGGTGGCAAGCGTCCCGGCGATCACGGCTCGCCCCATGGCTGTGAAGAACGGGTTGAACCCGGAGACGGCCACCTTCGTCAGGGGCAGGGAGAAGGAGAAGAGCAGGACGCCCAGCATCGCCCACATCAGCCCCGCGCGGACCGTGCGCGCGGAGGAACCTCGGGTGGGGGCGTCGGTCACTGCCGAACCGTACCGGTGGTTCGCCCCGATGCTGCGGCACGTGATATCGCCAGGAGACCTGGGAATGCCGGAGAATGAGGCGATGTCGAGGAGGGATCGGATGGGCAGCGGCGGCAGGCGGCTCCTGGTCTTCGGGTCCTACGACGCGGCGCTGCACCCGCGGGTCGCGGTGCTCCGGGACGGCCTGGCCGCGCGGGGCTGGCAGGTGCGTGAGCTCAACGAGCCCCTCGGCGCGGCAACAGCGGACAAGGTCTCGGCGGCGAGGTCACCGGCTGCTGCAGTGCGCCTGCTCGGACGGCAGGCGCGGTCGTGGGGCCGGCTGCTCGGGCGCTCGGCAGGCGTGGCGGATCCCGACGTCGTGGTCGTCGGGTACATGGGCCACGGTGACGTCCACCTCGCGCGCCTGCGGTACCGGCGCTCGGTGATCGTCCTGGACCATCTCGTCGGACTGGCCGACACCGTCCGGGATCGGCAGCTGGGAGGTGGTACGACATTGCGGCTCCTCGACCTGGTCGATCGCAGCGCCCTGCGCGCCGCCGACGTCGTCGTGGTGGACACCTCCCTGCAGGCCCAGATGCTCCCCCCCGGGGCGCGGGAGCGGGCCGTGGTCGTCCCGGTGGGGGCGGGCAGGCAGTGGTTCGCGGCCGCGGATCGGGCGGCGACCACCTCCGATCGGGCGACCCGGCCCTGCGCGTGGTGTTCTTCGGCCTGTTCACGCCGTTGCAGGGAGCGCCGACGATCGGTCGGGCCATCGACCTGCTGCGCGACGAGCCCATCGAGTTCACGATGATCGGTCACGGCCAGGACCTCGCCCAGGCTCGGGAGCTGGCGAACGGGAGCACCCGTGTGCGCTGGCTGGACTGGGTCGACGGCCAGGAGCTCCCCGAGCTGGTGGCCGGCCACGACGTCAGCCTGGGGATCTTCGGCACCGGGCCCAAGGCCCAGCGCGTGGTGCCCACGAAGGTCTACCAGGGCCTGGCTGCAGGCTGCGCGGTCGTGACCGCGGGGACGCCCGCAGCCGGTACCCTCGCAGATGCAGTCGTGTCCGTGCCGCCGGGTGATCCCCAGGCCCTCGCCGATGCGCTGCGCCACCTCGCCCTCGACAAGGAGTCGCTCATCGTGGCCCGTCTCCGCGCCCGTGCAGCAGCCGAGCAGTTCGCCCCCGAGTCCGTCACGTCCGATCTGGACGCCCGCCTGGGGGAGGCCACGCCGCGCAGAGTCGCGCTGCCGCCCCTGACCTTCAACGCGCACCTGCGCTGGGACGTGATCACCCGGGAGCTCGCCGGGCTCGACGTGACCGATGTCCTGGAGATCGGGCCCGGGGAGGGGGCGGTCGCGTGCCGGCTCGCCCCCGGACGCACCTACACCGGCGTCGAGCTGTCCGAGCGGACCCGGGCGATCACCGCCCAGCGCCTCGAGCAGCTCGGGGCGCCGGGCCGGCTGGTGGCGTCACTGGACGACCTCCCCGCCGACGAGCGCTTCGACCTCGTCTGCGCATTCGAGGTCATCGAGCACATCGACGACGACCGCGCGGCGCTGGCATCCTGGGCTGGGCGGTTGCGTCCCGGGGGCACCCTGATGGTCTCGACGCCGTCGGGACCCGACCGCATGGGTGCCGCGGACGAGATCGCGGGGCACTTCCGGCGCTACTCCGCCGAGGGGCTGGCGGCGCTGGCCGGCGGCTGCGGCCTGGTCGACGTCCGGGTCACCCACGTCGGGTACCCCGTCGGCTACCTGCTGGAGAAGGTGCGCAACACGGTGGCCGCCCGGCGCCTGGCCAGGGCCGACCGGGAGTCGAGTGGCGATCAGGCGGTGGCAGCGGCCACCGAGCAGAGCAGCTCATTCCTCCAGCCCCCGTCCTGGTCCGGGCGGGCCACGAAGGCGGTCTCCGCGCCGGGGATCTGGATGCAGCGCCGACGCCCCGACTCCGGGACCGGACTGGTCCTGGTCGCGCGCGCACCGAAGTGACCGACCCCACCGCCGGTTCCGCCCCCGACCAGGATCCACGGCCGCTGGACCTCCCCAGCGCCGCGCGATCGCCGCGAGGTCCCGAGCAGGCCGTGCAGGGGGCGCCCCCGCGTCCCGGGGGGTGGCGCGGCCGGGCGCTGTCCCTCGTGCTGGTCGTGATGGTTGCGGGGTTCCTCGGGGTGGCGCTCGTGCGCAACTGGCAGGCCGTGCGCAGCGACCTGCAGGCGCTCTCGTGGGTCGACCTCCTCGCCTCCGGGATCGCCGGGGCGCTGGCCGTCACGTGCTCAGGGATGGGCTGGCGGGTCGTGCTGTCGGGCCTCGGGGAGCGTGTGCCCGTCCACCCCGCGCTCACGATCTTCTTCGCGGGGCAGCTGGGCAAGTACGTCCCCGGGTCGGTGTGGACAGCCGCCATCCAGGCCGACCTCGGGGCCCGGCGGAGCATCGCGCGCTCCATCATGGTCGTCAGCTACGTCGTGGCCCTCATGATCGCGGTGGCCACCGGCGGACTGGCGGGGTTGCTGGTCCTCTTCGGGGCCGGTGCCCCGCGAGCCACCGCACTGTGGATGCTGCTGGCGGCCGTCCTCGTCGGGGCGGCCCTGCTCCGGCCGGGGTTGATGAACCGGGGGCTGGTGTGGGCGTCGGCCCGCGTCGGCCGCACACCACCGCCTGTCGCGCTGCCGGGGCGCGCCCTGGCAGCGTCCGTGGCCTGGCTGATCGCCTGCTGGGGCTTCTTCGGGCTGCACGCCTGGCTCGTGGCACGACCGCTGGGCGCCGGGGCCGCTGATCTCGCCCCCACCGTGGGCGCCTTCGCCCTGGCCTTCGTCGCCGGGCTGCTCGTCGTGCCGCTCCCGGCAGGGGCGGGGGTTCGCGAGGGAGTGCTCGTGGCCACGCTCGCCGGATCGATCGGGGCGCCGGCCGCCCTGACCGTCAGCCTGGTGTCGCGCTTGGTCCTGCTGGGCGTGGACGTCGCGATGGCGGGCATGTTCGGTGTCGGTGGGGCGGCCAGGGCGATCCGCTCGCGTGGAGGTCTCGCCCCGACGGACTAGGGCCCAGCCGGAAGGGCAGTTATCCTCGATGCAGCGCCCCTGCGTCGGGCGGTGTCCGTTGCTGCGAGGTTGTTGTGAAGCTCATCATCCAGATCCCGTGCCTGAACGAGGCCGAGCATCTGCCCGCGACCCTGAGCACCCTGCCTCGCCAGGTGCCCGGCATCGATGTGGTGGAGTGGCTGGTCATCGACGACGGCTCCACGGATGACACGCGGCAGGTCGCATTGGCGTGCGGTGTCGACCACGTCATCGGCTTCCCGCGCAACCGTGGGCTCGCGGCCGCGTTCTCCTACGGGATCGAGGAGTCGCTGCGTCGCGGTGCGGATGTGATCGTCAACACGGACGCCGACAACCAGTACGACTCGTCGTGCATCCCGGCCCTGGTCGCGCCGGTGCTGGCCGGCGACGCCGACATCGTCGTCGGCGACCGCCAGACCGGCCGGGTCGCCGAGTTCAGCCTGATCAAGCGGGCGCTGCAGACCGCGGGGACGAGCGTCGTGCGATCGCTGTCGGGGTTGTCGGTGGCGGACGCCACCAGCGGGTTCCGCGCCTACTCGCGGGCCGCGGCCCTCTCGTTGGTCATCACCACGCCCTACACCTACACCCTCGAGTCGCTGATCCAGGCCGGCAACAGCCGCCTCGCGCTGGCCAACGTGCCGGTCACGCGCAACGACTCCGTGCGCCCGAGTCGGCTGTTCGGCTCGATGTGGGGCTACGTGCGGCGCAACAGCCTCGCGCTGTTCCGCGTCCTGTCGTACTACACGCCGCTGAAGTTCTTCTGGACGCTGGCCGTTGTCCTTGCGGTCGGTGCGGTCGTGGCGTGGCTGCCGTGGACCCTCGACTGGCTGGGCGACGGGAACGCCAGCGGCCACATGCAGTCGATCATCCTGGGTGCCGTCCTGGCGATCTCCTGCGTGCAGATGTTCGCCCTCGGTGTGATCGCCGACCAGATCTCGAGCCTGCGGGCGATCGGGATCCGGACGCTGCGTGAGACCCGGGAGCTGCACTACGGAACCCTCTACGCCGACGAGCGCGTCACCCCGTCAGCGGAGGCTGAGCAGGTGGCAGCGGACCTCGCCGCACCAACCGTGACACCGCCCTCCGGTCCCGCCGCGGCGGAGCCCGGCGGACTCCTCGACGCGCACCACCGGGCGCGGTGACCCTCCCCGCGAGCAGCGCCACGCAGGCGAACGGGCGGCGCCGGGCGTCGCCGGAGCCTCGGGCGGGCGCTGTCCAGACGCGCGAGGCGGGCCGCTTCGCGCATGCCATGACGAACCTGCCCTCACGCCTTCCGGTGCTCCTCTTCTGGACAGCGCTCGTGGTGTGCCTGACCGTCACGCTCGGCGTGTTCCGGCCCGTGGTGGTGCTGCCGACGATCGCGCTCGTCGGCGCACTGACCTGGCGGATGGCCCCCGAACCCGTCCCTGCCACCCGCGCGTTCCGAACGGGTGCTGCATGGGCCCTCGGGCTGGTCGTCGCCTGGATCCTGGTCAACCTCACCTTCGCCGGGGAGGTCCTGCTCGTCCAGCGCGATCCCGGGTTCCTGACCCTCGAGGGGGTGTGGCTGACCACCCACGCAGATCCCAGCATCCCGATCAGGTCCGCGGCCGAGCTCTCCGCCCAGGTCCCCCATGTCTCGGTCGTCTCGGACGCGTTCTGGAGGTTCGGTGCCGAGATCCATGCCCAGGGCGCCAAGACCGTCCCCGGACTGCTGGCGGTCCTCGGGTGGGGGTTCGGACTGCGCGGGGTGCTGGTCGGCAACCTGCTGATCGGTGGGATCGGGCTGCTCGCCGTCTACGACGTGGCCCGTCGGCTGATCAGCCCGCGGTGGGGACTCGTGCCGGTGGTGGCACTCGCCCTGAGCACGCCGATGATCTACTTCAGCCGCAGCGCATTCACGGAGCCGACGAACATCGTGCTCACGTTCGGGGGCCTGGCCGTTCTGTGGAGCGCGTTCCGCGACCCGCGCCTGTCGCGCTTCGCCCTCGGCGGGGCGATGGTCGGGGCCACCGCGCTCAGCCGCATCGACGGCGCCGCGGTGTCCGCCGGCCTGATCCTCGGGCTGGGCGTGGTTGCCGCCGTCAGTGGCGGTGCGGACCGTCGGCCCCGGACGCTGGGCCTGCTTGTGGCGACCGCCGCCTCCTTGCTGATGGTCGGGCTCGGGTACCTCGACCTGGCGCTGAACAGCGCCGGCTACCTGGAGGATCACCGCAGCCTGTACGTCCAGCTCCTGGCGCTGCTCGGCGCGTGCCTTGTCGGCGTGGGGGCCCTGATCGTGCTGCTGCGCTGGGGCCGACTGCGCTCCTGGCTGGCGTCGAGACGGGGACTGCTGGGCACGCTCGCTGCGGGCCTGGTGGTGGTCGCGTCCGTCGCCCTGGCCAGCCGGCCGTTGTGGATGCAGCAGCACCTGATCGAACCCGGCTCCGCGCAGGCGTGGTTCATCGCAGCCGCCCAGCGCGCGGAGGGTGTGGCAGTCGACGGGACGCGCAGCTATGACGAGATGACGGTCACGTGGCTCGGCTGGTACCTGGGGCCGCTCACGCTCGTCCTGGCGGTGGCCGGCACGGCGCTGCTGATGCGGCGCTCCATCGTCGGCTGGCGTCCTGAGATCCTGGTCCTGCTGGCGACGCTGGGGATCCCGGCGCTGCTCTACCTGGTCCGCCCGGCGATCACCCCGGACCACATCTGGGCGATGCGCAGGTTCCTGCCCGCCGTGATCCCCGCCGCGCTGCTGATGGCCGGCTGGACCCTTCCCCGGATCCATCGCGCGGCACGTTCGGGCTGGCAGCGGCTCGGTGCGTGGGTGCTGGTGGCCGGCGTGCTGCTCCCCCCGCTGGCGACCTGGGGCACGCTGATCAGCACCACGGAGTACGGCGGCCGGGCCGATCAGGTCGCGCAGGTGTGCGATGCGGTGGCGGGCAAGCGGGTCGTCGTGGTGCGCGAGGGCGGTCCCCCGTGGCTGCCGACCCTGCGGATCATGTGCGACGCCGACGTGGTCGAGGTGGGCCCGCGGATCACCGAGGAGCAGCTGGCGGAGATCCGTGACGCGTGGGGCGGTGAGGTCGTGGTCATGACCGACGCCCGCCAGCTGGTGCCCTGGTCCGACGGCTGGCCCGAGCCCTGGTCGCGCACGCGGATGGCCCGCTGGCCGCACAGCCTGTACCCCTCGTTCGTACCGGTCCGCTTCCTCAGTGACATCTGGCTCGGCACGGTCGACGACGACGGCTCCGTCGTGCCCCTGGCGCCACCCGGGTAGGTGGCGGATGGGCGCCGTCGCAGCACAGGCTCAGATGGCGGCGGCGACCCGGGTGCCCGGGTCCCGCGGGGTGGGACGATGCAGCGCCCCGTTGCCGCCGAGGCCGCCGACCATGAATCTGGTGCGTTCTTGTCCTTCTATCGGCAAGAACCTGCCAGGTTGATGCCTGGGCCGGGTCATCTCCCCCTGCCGTCCTGGGGTGCTGGCTGAACCACCGTCGGGCATGATTGGGCCCCGATCCTCGAGGAGCCCCCGTGCGCCGTCGATTCGTGACCTGCGACGTCTTCACCGACACCCGTTTCGGGGGCAACCCGCTGGCGGTCGTGCTTGATGCCCAGAACCTCAGCGACGCCCAGATGCAGAGCGTGGCCCGCGAGTTCAACTACTCCGAGACGACGTTCGTACTGCCCGCCGAGCAGGGCCACGACCGCCGCGTGCGCATCTTCACGCCCACCCGTGAGGTCCCCTTCGCGGGTCATCCGAACGTCGGGACGGCCTTCGTCCTGGCCTCGCTGGGCGAGTTGGGACCCATCGAGGACCCGCTCGTGGTCGTGTTCGAGGAGGTCGCGGGCGCGGTGCCCGTGACCGTCCGGCGTGACGGCGACCGGATCTGGTGCGAGCTCCTGGCCCCCGAGGCGCTGTCCCTGGGCCCGGCGCTGCCGGTCGCGGCAGTCGCCCGGGCGGTCGGCCTGGACCCGGAAGAGATCCTCGCGGAGCGGCACCCGCCGCGGGTGGCCTCCGTCGGGCTCGAGTTCGTGGTCGTCGAGCTCGCCGACCGTTCCGCGCTGGAACGAGCCCGTCCGGATGCGGCTGCGCTCAAGGGCCTCGTTGCTGCCGGGGCCTCCACCCCGGACATCCACCTCTACGTGGCATCGGCGGATCCGTCCGACGAGTACGCGCTGAGGACCCGGATGTTCGCGCCCTTCGACGGCGTGGCGGAGGATCCGGCGACGGGTAGCGCCAACTGCGCACTGGTCGCCCTGCTCGCCAGCCTCCACGACGCGGACGGCGCCCTGACGTGGCGGATCGCCCAGGGCGTGGAGATGGGCCGCCCGAGCGTCCTGGACGCGCGGGCCCAGCGGTCGGCGGTGAGGTGACTGGGGTGTGGATCGGAGGCGGGTCGGTGCTCGTCAGCGAGGGCACCATCGAGGTGTGAGAGCCCCGCGACGGCCCAGCCGACGCGTCGTGCTGACGATTCCGACCGTCAGATGGTCGGAATCGTCAGCACACGCTCAGATGGCGGCGGCCACCCGGGTGCCCTGGTCGATGGCGCGCTTGGCGTCGAGCTCGGCGGCCTCGTCGGCACCGCCGACCACGTGCACCGGGATCCCCGCGGCGACCAACGCATCCTCGAGCTCGCGCAGCGGCTCCTGACCGGCGCAGAGCACGATCGTGTCCGCCTCGATCAGGTGCTCGCGCTCGTGGCCGTCGCCGAACGACACGACCAGGCCCTCGGGGGTGATCCGCTCGTAGTTGACACCGGGCAGCATCGTCACGCCCTTGGCGACCAGCGTCGAGCGGTGGATCCACCCGGTGGTCTTGCCCAGGCCGGCTCCGAGCTTGCCGCGCTTGCGCTGCAGCAGCGTGACCTGACGGGTGGCGGGCACGGGCTCGGCCGTCACCAGGCCGCCTCGGGCCTCGGCGGGGTCGCCGACGCCCCACTCCTGGCGCCATTCCGCCAGGTCCATCGTGGGGGACTCGCCCGGCGCCACGACGAGGAACTCGGCGACGTCGAAGCCGATGCCGCCGGCGCCGACGATCGCCACCCGCTGGCCCACGGGTGCGGCGTTCGCCAGCACGTCGATGTAGCTGACCACGTTGGGTCCGTCCTGGCCGGGGATGTGCGGGTCGCGGGGGGTCACGCCCGTGGCCAGGACGACCTCGTCCACGCCGAGGGCGATGAGGTCGTCGGCGGCGACCCGGGTCGACAGGTGCAGCCGCACGCCGGTGTCCTCGATGCGGTGGGTGAAGTACCGCAGGGTCTCGGCGAACTCCTCCTTGCCGGGGATCCTCCTGGCGAGGTTGAACTGACCGCCGATCTCGTCCGCGCCGTCGAAGAGGTCCACCTCGTGGCCGCGCTCGGCCAGGGTCGTGGCGGCAGCCAGCCCCGCCGGCCCCGCGCCGACCACGGCGATCCTCTTGCGCGCCGACGTGGGCTCGATCACGAGGTCGCGCTCGTGACCCGCCCGGGGGTTGACCAGGCACGAGACGGACTTGTTCTTGAACACGTGGTCGAGGCACGCCTGGTTGCACGCGATGCAGGTGTTGATCCGATCCGCGCGTCCGGACTCGGCCTTGGCCACGAAGTAGGCGTCGGCCAGAAGCGGCCGCGCCATGCTGATCATGTCCGCCGCCCCCTCGGCCAGCACCTGCTCGGCCACCTCGGGGGTGTTGATCCGGTTGGTCGTGACCAGCGGGATGTCGATGCCGTCCGCGCGGAGCTCGTCGCGCATCTTCTGCGTGACCCAGGTGAACGCCGCCCGCGGCACGCTCGTGGCGATCGTGGGGACGCGGGCCTCGTGCCATCCGATCCCGGTGTTGATGATCGTCGCGCCAGCCGCTGCGATCGCCTTCGCCAGCGTGACGGCCTCCTCCCAGGTGCTGCCGTCGGGGATCAGGTCGAGCATCGACAGGCGGTAGATGATGATGAAGTCCGGGCCGAGGGCCTCGCGGGTGCGGCGCACGATCTCGACCGGCAGCCGCATCCGGTTGGCGTAGGAGCCGCCCCAGCGCGTCGGTGCGCCTGTTCGTGTGGGTGACCAGGAACTGGTTGATGAAGTAGCCCTCGGAGCCCATGATCTCGACGCCGTCGTAGCCGGCCTCGCGGGCCAGCGCCGCGCACCTCACGAACGCCTTGATCTGGCGCTCGACGCCCCGCTCGGTCAGCGCCCGGGGGGTGAACGGGGAGATGGGGCTCTTGATCCGCGAGGGCGCCACGACCAGTGGGTGGTAGCCGTAGCGACCGGTGTGCAGGATCTGCAGCGCGATGTGGCCGCCCTCGGCGTGCACGGCCTGCGTGATCGGCGTGTGCTTGCGGGCCGCCGCGCTCGTGGACAGCGTGCCGGAGCGGGGCTTGGCCCACCCCTCGATGTTCGGGGCGAAGCCGCCGGTGACGATCAGGCCGACGCCGCCGCGGGCGCGCTCGGCGAAGTAGTCCGTGAGATCCCCGAACCGCTTGGCGTCGTCCTCGAGGCCGGTGTGCATCGAGCCCATCAGGACCCGGTTGCGCAGGGTGGTGAACCCCAGGTCGAGGGGGGCGAGCAGGTGCGGGTAGGGCGCGGTGGCATCCGGGTTCATCACGGTCCCAGTGTGGACCGCCGATCCGGTGGGCGATCGCCCGGGTGGGCCGGGCACGGGGCCATCCGGACTCGCCGCCATCGGCCCCACGGCCCCAGCTCGGCTTCCCTCCGCCCACGCGCCCAGGTACGGGACAGATCCCATGCCGGTCCGTAGTGTGGACCGCCATGATCGACTTCGACGAGGTCCTGGCATCGAACAGCACCCGGTTCCGCGACGTGTTGGCGGAGGTCGCGCAGGCGTCGCCGGTCCCCTCGTGCCCCGAGTGGACGGCTGACGACCTCGTCGGGCACCTGACCGAGGTGCAGAACTTCTGGGGCACCATCGTCGCCGAGGGCCTGCAGTCCGACGAGCAGGTGGGGGCCGTGGCGGCACCGGAGCGCGCCGCCGGTCGCGACGACGCCCTCCTGCAGTTCGGCGCAGTGTCCAGCCGGTTGCGTGCGGCCCTGGCAGCCGCCCATGACGACGCGCCGGCATGGACCTGGACCCCCGATCACACGATCGGCTGGATCCGTCGTCGCCAGGCGCAGGAGGCGTTGATGCACCGTGTTGACGCGGAGCTCACCGCAGGACTTCCCGTCGAGATCGACCAGGACGTCGCCGAGGACGGGGTCGACGAGCTCCTGACGCAGTTCGGTGCGGCACTGCCCGAATGGGGTGCGTTCAACCCCTCGGGGCTGCTGATCGAGGTCCGCAGCACGTCGTCCGGGCGTTCCTGGTGGGTGCGCCTGGGGCGGTTCGGCGGGGTGGACCCGTCCGGGAGGGGCCACGATGAGCCCGACTTCCAACCCGTGGACGCGCCTGGTGGGCCGGCTGATGCGGTCCTCGAGGGAGCCGCTCCGGAGCTGCTGCGCTGGCTCTGGGGCCGTGGCGCCGACGACGGCGTGCGGTCTGATGGTGCCCCGGACGCCCGGGCGGTCCTGCGTGAGGCGCTGCTCGCGAACACGCAGTAGGCCCGGAGGGTTGGCGTTCTGGGCGGCGCACCTCGTCCTGGACAGCCCCGGGCGGCGACCGGTGGCCGGCGCCCGCGCGCCTAGGATGTCGCCGTGCCACGCACCCGTCTCGTCGTCCTGATCTCCGGATCGGGGACGCTCCTGCAGGCACTGCTCGACGCCAGCGCCGACCCGCACTATCCCGCCGAGGTCGTGGGCGTGCTCGCCGACTCGGCCGAGGCGGCCGGCCTCGCGCGGGCCCGGGCTGCAGGCGTCCCCGCGATCCCCGTCGCCCTGGCCGGCTACCCCGATCGAGCGGCCTGGGACGTTGCCCTGCGGGATGCGCTGGAGTCCTTCGAGCCCGACTGGGTCGTCTCCGCAGGGTTCATGCGCATCCTCGGGCCCGGTGTCCTGTCCGCGTTCCCGATGCGGGTGGTGAACACCCACCCGGCGCTGCTTCCCAGCTTCCCGGGTGCGCACGCCGTGCGGGATGCGCTGGCCCATGGGGTGCGCGTGACGGGGTCCACGATCCACCTCGTCGACGAGGGCGTCGACACCGGTCCGATCATCGACCAGCGGGCAGTCGCGGTCGACGACGACGATGACGAGGCGTCGCTGCACGAGCGGATCAAGGTCGTCGAGCGCGCCCTGCTGGTCGACGTCATCCGGCGGCTGGCAACCCACAACGTGCACATCTCCGGCAGGAAGGTGACCCTGACATGAGCGACCCCGGCACGATCCGGATCCGGCGTGCACTGGTGAGCGTCTACGACAAGACCGGGCTGGACGAGCTGGCCACGGCGCTGCACGCCGCCGGGGTGCAGATCGTCTCGACCGGTTCCACGGCCGCGCGCATCGCCGCGGCGGGCGTGCCGGTGGTCGAGGTCTCCGAGCTGACGGGCTTCCCCGAGTGCCTCGACGGGCGGGTCAAGACGCTGCACCCCAAGGTGCATGCCGGGATCCTCGCGGACCTGCGACTCGACGACCACCACTCGCAGCTCGAGGCCCTGGGCATCGAGCCGTTCGGGCTGGTCGTGGTGAACCTGTACCCGTTCACCGCGACCGTCGCCTCCGGCGCCAGCCCGGACGAGTGCATCGAGCAGATCGACATCGGTGGCCCCTCGATGGTCCGCGGCGCGGCGAAGAACCACGCGAGCGTGGCCGTCGTGACCTCGCCGGATGCCTACCCCGACGTCATCGCGGCCGTGCAGGGTGAGGGGTTCACCCTTGCCCAGCGGGCTCGCCTGGCCGCCGAGGCGTTCGTGCACACCGCCACCTACGACATCGCGGTGGCCTCGTGGATGGGCAACGTCGTGGCCCCGACCGATGAGGGCTCCGGGTTCCCCGCATGGGTCGGCGCCGCCTGGGAGCGTGCGGCGGTCCTGCGCTACGGCGAGAACCCGCACCAGGGTGCCGCCCTGTACACCTCCGCGCACTTCCCGGGCGGGCTGGCCTCGGCCGAGCAGCTCCACGGCAAGGAGATGTCGTACAACAACTACGTCGACGCCGACGCCGCGTACCGCGCCGCCTACGACTTCGCCGAGCCGGCCGTGGCGATCATCAAGCACGCCAATCCATGCGGGATCGCGGTCGGCGCCGACATCGCGGAGGCACACGCCCGGGCGCATGAGACCGACCCCGTGTCGGCCTACGGCGGCGTGATCGCCGCGAACCGGCCGGTGACCGCGACGATGGCCGCCCAGGTCGCCGAGGTGTTCACCGAGGTCATCGTGGCCCCGGCGTACGACGCCGACGCGCTCGAGATGCTCACGGCGAAGAAGAACCTGCGGATCCTCGTGGCGCCGCCGATCCCCGCGGGCCCGGGTGCGGAGATCCGCCCCATCAGCGGCGGCCTGCTCATGCAGGCCCGCGATCGCATCGACGCCCCCGGCGACGATCCCGCCTCCTGGACGCTCGCCTGCGGCGAGCCCGCGGACGCCGCAACCCTGGCCGACCTCGCGTTCGCCTGGCGCGCCTGCCGGTCGGCGAAGTCCAACGCGATCCTGCTGGCCAGCAACGGTGCTGCGGTCGGCATCGGGATGGGCCAGGTCAACCGCGTCGACTCCGCTCGCCTCGCGGTGGCACGGGCGGGTGAGGAGCGGGCGCGTGGCGCGGTGGCCGCCTCCGACGCGTTCTTCCCGTTCCCCGACGGCCTCGAGGTGCTGATCGCCGGCGGCGTGCGCGCCGTGGTGCAGCCCGGCGGGTCGGTGCGCGACGCCGAGGTGGTCGCCGCCGCGCAGGCCGCCGGGGTCACGATGTACCTCACGGGCACGCGTCACTTCTTCCACTGATCCGGCGGCGCCGCCCATCCGTGGGGCTGGGACCGCCCCGGGATTCCCGGC
This sequence comes from uncultured Actinomycetes bacterium, assembly GCA_963700395.1. GTDB lineage: Bacteria > Actinomycetota > Actinomycetes > S36-B12 > CAIYMF01 > Prado023. Next base: position 88,808 of record CAVOXI010000005.1, read on the forward strand.
GTGGTGGGTAGGGTCGGTCGGGAATTGAGTGGGGCGCGGGTGCAGGGCATCGGAGCAGTGTCGGAGCTGGTCGGGAAGTACGACGCCGTGCTCTGCGACGTGTGGGGGGTCCTCCACGACGGCCGGACGGTGTTCCCAGGTGCGGCCGCGGCGCTCACCGCGCTGCGCGCCGCCGGCGTGTCCGTGGTCCTGCTGACGAACATGCCGAGGCCCAGCAGCACCATGCCCGCGGCGCTTGCGCACCTGGGATTCCCTGGCGATGCATGGGATGCGATCGTGACCAGCGGGGACGCGATCCGCGGGGAACTCGCCCGCCGCGCCCCCGGCCCGGTCCTCCGGCTGGGCAGGGACACCGAGGATGGGGTCTGGGACGGGCTGGGGCTGCAGTTCGTCACGGATCTCGATCGGGCGAGGTTCATGGCCATAGCGCGGCTCCGGGAGGCTCATGAGGGCCCGGGGGACTACGCAACCGTCCTGCGCGCCGGCCGGGCTCGGGACCTCGAGCTGCTCTGCGCCAACCCCGACAGGCAGATCATGACCGGGGGGCAGCTGCGGTGGTGCGCTGGATCGGTTGCGGACGCCTACGCGGCGATGGGCGGACGAGTCGTCCAGGCGGGCAAGCCGCATGGGGCCATCTACGAGCGTGCGTTCGAGGTCCTCGAAGGCGTCGCCGGGCGGCCAGTGCCGCGTGCGCGGGTCCTGGTGATCGGCGACGGTCCGGACACCGATCTCCTGGGCGCCAATCGCCAGGGGCTCGACAGCCTGTTCATCGCCACCGGGATCCACGGGGACACGCTGCTCGATGGAGCGGGAGTGGACCTGCCGCGGGCCAGGCAGGTCCTCGACGGCTCGGGAGTCTCGGCGACGTACGTGATGCCCCGACTGAGGTGACGTGACGGGGAGGCGCGGGGAACGCGCTCTGCGTGTGCCGGCACAGGCACACCGATCGTGGGCAGGAGGCCTGCGACAATGCTCCATGTGAGTGCGACGATCCTGGATGGCAAGGCGACTGCAGCTGCGGTCAAGCGCGACCTCGCGGCCACGGTCGCCGGGCTCCGGTCCGAGGGGATCGTGCCCGGGCTGGGCACCGTCCTCGTCGGCGACGACCCGGGCAGTCGGGCGTACGTCGCCGGCAAGCACCGCGACTGCGCCGAGGTGGGGATCGAGTCGATCCGCGTCGACCTGCCCGACACGGCCACCCAGGCCGATGTCCTTGCCGCGGTGCGGGCGCTCAACGCCGACCCGGGGTGCACGGGCTACATCGTGCAGCTGCCCCTTCCCAAGGGTCTGGACGCCAATGCCGTGCTCGAGGAGATGGACCCGGCCAAGGACGCCGACGGGCTGCACCCGGTGAACCTCGGCCGGCTCGTGCTGGGGTCGCCGGCGCCACTGCCCTGCACGCCGCGGGGCATCGTGGAGCTGCTGCGCCGCTACGAGGTCGCCATCAACGGTGCCGAGGTCTGCGTGATCGGGCGAGGGGTGACGGTCGGCCGACCGCTCGGGCTGCTGCTGACCCGCAAGTCGGAGAACGCCACGGTGACCCTCTGCCACACCGGCACCCGGGACATCGCCACCCATGCCCGGACAGCCGACATCATCGTGGCCGCGGCAGGCGTACCGCACCTCATCACCGCCGATCTCGTGAAGCCCGGCGCGGCAGTGCTCGATGTGGGCATCACGCGCACCCCGGCCGGCCTCGTGGGCGACGTCCACCCGGACGTTGCGGAGGTGGCCGGATTCCTCGCCCCGATGCCCGGGGGGGTCGGGCCGATGACCCGGGCGATGCTGCTGGCCAACGTCGTCGAGGCCGCGGCACGGTCATGACCGACGTCCCTCCCGGCGCTCAGGGGCCCCCGGCGGAGCCGGATCCCGCGAGCGTGCCGGAGCCGGACTTCACCCAGGACCGTGTCGAGGAGGACGCGGCGCTGTCGGTCGAGGCGGTGCGCCGCGCGAGTGGCCCGCCGTTCCAGTGGCCCCTGATGATCGTGCTGGCGGGCCTGCTGGCCTCGTTGATCGTCGTCGCGTCTGACCACTTCCGTCGCGGTTCGGTGCTGTTCGCCGGGTTCGTGGTCGGGGCGTTCTTCCTGCGACTGTTCCTGCCCGAGCGTGATGCCGGGTGGCTGGCGGTGCGTGGCAAGGGCATCGACCTGATGTGCCTGGGGCTCCTCGGGTTCGGCCTCACGGTGTTCGCGCTCATCGTCCCGCCACCGTCGTAGGGCGGGCGGGCCTGCGCTCGCGCCAGACCTCGTTGGGGCGGGACCTCGCCGACGCCCGACGGCCGGAGGTCGCTGGGGGCGGCCGATCACGGGCGAGTAGGCTGGCCGGGCACCTGAGAGCGTCGGTGGACCGACGCGCGAGAGAGGAAACCAATGTCCCTGAACGGCAAGGTCACCGTCGTCGGCGCCGGGTTCTACGGCTCCACCACCGCCCAGCGGCTCGCCGAGTACAACGTGTTCGAGACGGTCGTCCTGACCGACATCCTTGAGGGCCGCGCTGAGGGCCTGGCGCTGGACCTCAACCAGTCGCGGCCGATCGAGGGCTTCGAGACGACCGTGATCGGCCAGACGACCGACCCCGCCACGGGCGCCGGGTACGAGGCCACGGCCGGGTCCGACGTGGTGGTCATCACCGCGGGCCTGCCGCGCAAGCCCGGCATGAGCCGCATGGACCTGATCGAGACCAACGCCCGCATCGTGCGCAACGTCGCCGAGAACGTGGTGGCGCACTCGCCCAACGCCGTCATCGTCGTGGTGTCCAACCCGCTGGACGAGATGACCGCGCTGACGCAGCTGGCGTCCGGGCTGCCGAAGAACCAGGTCATCGGCCAGGCCGGGATGCTCGACACCGCGCGCTTCACGAACTTCGTCGCCGTCGAGCTCGGCGTCCCCGTCGGCTCGGTCAAGACCCTGACCCTCGGCTCGCACGGCGACACCATGGTGCCCGTGCCCTCGCGCTGCACCGTCGACGGCACGCCGCTCTCGGAGCTGCTGCCCGCGGAGAAGATCGACGAGCTCGTGGTGCGCACGCGCAACGGCGGCGCCGAGGTCGTGGCGCTGCTCAAGACCGGTTCCGCGTTCTACGCGCCGTCGGCTGCGGCCGCGCGGATGGCCAAGGCCGTCATCGAGGACTCCGGGCTCGTGATGCCGGTGTGCGCGTGGGTCGATGGCGAGTACGGCATCGAGGGCGTGTACCTCGGCGTCGAGGCCGAGATCGGCCGCCAGGGGGTGCGCAAGGTCGTCGAGGGTGACCTGACCGAGACGGAGCTCGCCGGGCTCAAGGAGGCCGCTGAGGCCGTGCGCGCCAAGCAGGCGGACGTCCAGAGCCTGTAGCGCGAACCGTAGGACGTCGGGGCGGGGCCTGCCGGGGTCCCGCCCCGTTCGCATGTCCGGCGCGGCGCCCACGCCCAGGCCCCTCCTCGCCCCGGCGGCTCCCGCGCACCTCGCCGCCCTCGCGCCCTCGCGCCAATCAACTTGGGTTGGACTTGTCGTACTTACGACAAGTCCAACCCAAATTGATGGAGGTCGACCGGGGACGGCGGGCGACGCGGGCTCACGCTTCCGGCAGTTCCGTTTCGCCGGCGAAGTACGCGTGCAGGCGGTCGAGGACGCGTCCCCATGCGGCGTCGAAGTAGTCGAACGCCTCGTCCCACTCACCGCCGTCGCCCCAGCCGAGCTGGGTGAGCTCGACCCGGGTCCCCTCGTCAGGATCGTCCGGCCGCAGCCGGAGCAGGACCACGGATCGCTGGGCGCGGGCCTCGGCCAGGTGGGGCGGGGCGTTCCAGGTGAAGGTGAGCATGGTCGGCGCCTGGTAGCCGATGACCTGGCACTCCTCGGACCCTTGGGCGCCCTGCCCCGCCTCGGTGAGGAAGTACCACTCGTAGGGCCCGCCGACACGCAGCTCGATCCGGGAGTCGTCCACCAGCCACGAGCGGATGCCGGCGTCGGTCGTCCAGGCCCACCAGACGTCCTCGACGGGAGCGGTCACCGTCACGGCCTTGTGGACGACGCGTTCAGTGGCGGGCAGGTGGGTCACGGTCCCTCCAGGGTCTTGGGCGCTGACGAGTCTGGCATCGCGGGTGCACGGATGCCACGGGCAGTGGTCCGCGGGCGGGGCGCGGGGCCGGCGGGGTGCAGCGGCCAGGCGTTGAGCACGCGGTAGGAGGGCGTCGGGCCGGTCATGGACTCGACCAGCGTGATCTCCCCAGGAGTCCACTCGATGGCCGCGCGCGGGGCGAGCAACGGCGCCGCGCGCGGGGCGAGTGCAGGCGTGGCGCCCAGGGCGAGCAGAGACGCCACCGACCGCGCCCGAGCAGGCCCATCGGCGCCGCGCACCCGTCCCACCGTGAGGTGCGCCCGGAAGCGTCGGTCGGCCACGCGCAGGGTGCGTTGCAGCTCGCCCGCCAGTTGGGTCAACCACGGTCCGTGGTCGATCCCGAGCCAGACGACCGGCCCGAAGGCCCCCGGGTCCGCAACGCGGATCGGCTCCGGTGAATAGCTGCCCCCGCTGAGCTGGGTGGCGATCCTCGTGGAGGCCTTCTCGGGGTCGGACTGCCCGAGGAACGCCAGGGTGATGTGCCAGCGCTCCGGCGGCTGCCACCGGACGTCGGGCGCCGCCTCCCTGGCCCTCCCCACGATCCGGATGAGCTCCGCTCGCGCGGCATCGTCGGGCCAGATCGCGACGAAGAGCCGGGAGGTCACGGTCTCATCCTCGTGTCCGCGGCGGCCCGTTGCCTCGATGGCCGGTGCGCGCGTGCCCCCGTCCGGGGATAGGTTGGCGGCATCACCTCGATCGGAGACAACCATGACTGACGCAGCACAGACCCCCGACGTCGAACCTGAGGACGCGATCGTCGGGGCTGGTACCGAGGCAACCGAGGCAGGCGGGCCTGCGGCCGAGGCGACGGACCCCGATGAGCTCATGAAGCAGAAGTACCGCGACGCCATGGCCCACAAGCACGGGGCCTCGGGGGCGGCGAAGCAGGGACACGGCGACGCAGGCACCTCAGGGCACTCGCAGAGCGCTGGCCCGAGTCAGCGGCTGTTCCGCCGGAAGTCCGGCGGGTAGCCGCCTGGGTGCTGGCCGTCGACGGTTCGGGTGGCCTAGCCTCGGTGGATGAGTCCAGTTCCCTGCTTGTGGTTCGACGGTCACCTCGACGAGGCAGTCGAGTTCTACGCGGGCATCTTCGACGTCGCGGTCCTCGAGTCCAGCAGGTATCCGGACCTGGACGGCCCTGGAGGCGCGTCGGACCGGGCTGGCCAGCTGCTGATGGTGACCCTGACGATCGACGGCCAGCGAGTCATGCTGCTCAACGGGGGACCTCATTACCAGCTCAACCCCGCGTTCTCCTTCCTGATCTCGGTCCCCGACCAAGCCGAGCTCGACCGACTCTGGGATGCGCTGCTCGTCGGCGGAGAGCCCTCGCAGTGTGGGTGGCTCACCGACCGCTTCGGCGTGTCGTGGCAGGTCGTCCCCGAGCAGCTCGGCGCGCTCATGTCCAACCCGGATCCGGAGGTGGCCTCCCGGGTGTCGGCCGCGATGATGGCGATGATCAAGTTCGACATCGCTGCGCTGGAGGCCGCCGCGGCTGGCTGATCTGCTGGCGTGCGAGGACATGGCACCAAGGGCCGACCCCCCTTCGACCGCCCGGGGCTTCGCGTAGAGTCTGGCCAGGTTCGCAGGCGGCGCCGATCGGCACGATCCGCGACCTGGGCCTCTAGCTCAATGGTAGAGCTGCGGACTTTTAATCCGTAGGTTGCGGGTTCGAGCCCCGCGGGGCCCGCACCGCACCGCGCCCGCCGTGTCGTCCAGGAACGAGGCGAACGGAGGTCTCCGACCCCTGTTCCCCGCGCACCTCGCTCGGCTAACGTCGGCGCCCGTGAGCCCAGCGGAGTCAGCCGGAAGGATCGCCGGGGACGCCGTCAACGCCGGGATCATGACCCCTGAGCGCGCGGGGGACGCGTGGCAGAGGTGGGCGGACCATGGTGGCCCGGCCGGTGACGCCTACCTGCGCGGGTACATCACGACCGGCGCCGCGACGTGGTGGTGAGCCCGGCTGGCCGTCACTCGGAGTCCCTGCCCTGCCGGGCCGGGGAGATGTCGACGGGCATGGCCTCGTGGTGTCGACGTGGTGCGGGGACACTGGCGACGCCCTCAGCGCCCGCCGGCTCCCACGTGGAGCCGTTCCAGCGGCGGCCGTCGATCGAGTGACCCACCTCGTGCTTCTCGCGTGGCGCTGTCGTGCGAGGGACGGGCTTGCTCGCGTTCTCGGTCATGCAGCCACGCTAGTCGACAAGTGGTAAGGCGAGGGTTACTCCCGGGTAACGACTGGGCGTCTTTCGTTCGCGCGACGCCACCTGTGAGTCACGTGACTCGCAGCGCCTGCGCAAGGGCGTCGAGGATCGGCACCTGCCCGCGCACGACCTTGTGCCGCGCCTCGGGAAGGCTGAACCACCCAGCGCGGTCGATCTCGGGGAAGCTCCGTACCTCGCCCGAGCCGCGCGGCCACTCCATGGAGAATTCGTTGCTGACGACGTAGCGCACAGCGTCGTCGGCCTCCACGGCGAAGGTACGGATGCTCTTCCCGCTGGGCTGGGTCTGGCTGCCGAGGTCGATCACCTCCCCCTCCGGGGCGGGAGCGCCGATCTCCTCGGCGAACTCCCTTCGTGCGGCCTCGTACGGGACCTCGGTGGCGGCGTCGTACTCGCCCTTCGGGATCGACCATCCGCCGGCATCCTTGGACGCCCAGAAGGGGCCGCCCATGTGGCCGAGGAACACGCGCACCTCGCCCGCTTCGGTGACGTGGTAGGCGAGGAGGGCTGCGCTGGTCCGGGCGGGCACCTCGTCAGCCAACACCGCCCCGGGACGACGCGCATCCCGGCCGGTTGCGTCGTCGCCCCCCGGTGAGTCGCGAGTCGCCCGACGCGCGCGCACAATGGCCTCATGCCTGACGCCGTCACCTCCGCGCGCACAGTGAGCGTGGCCATCACCGTGGAGCTGATCTCGCACGACCACGTGGACGTGCAGCGATGGGTCCACCGGTCGCATTGCGAGTGGCTTGATCCTGTGGCGGACCTGCGGGGTCCAGGGCGGCGCTAGGCACTCCGAGTTCCGGATCCGATGAGGCACGACCACGCACGGGAGGGCGGACGTGTGACGAGCCTGTACCGCGCCACCCCGGCTCGACCATGACGCCCACGCCGGATGGCCCCGGGGTGCCCGCGTCGCGCACCTCGGACCCAGCGCGTCGTGGGTGGGTGAGGGTCGGGGCGCGAGCCGGCGCCTTCGGCATCATTGGGCTCGTTGCCCTGGTGGTCGCGATGTGGCTGACACCGCCGGTCACCGTCACCGTGCTGGGCCAGGAGGTCCAGGTGGGCGCCGTGGCGCCAGGCACCTCCCATGGCTGGTCCGGGCCGGGCGAGGCCGACCTCTTCGGCGAGGGTCCGGTCCGGACGGTCCAGCAGTTCGAGGGCCCCATCCGTCCGCGCATCGAGTGGCGACGCTTCACCCGTGACGCGGCAGCGAGCGCGTTCATCCAGACGTCGACGACCGATGGGCGTCGCACCGTCATCGTCGACACGGCAGCCGTCGGAGACGCCCTGGCTCGCGGGTGGATGACGTTCTTCATCAGGCTGGTGCTGGGCGCGGGCCTGGTCGGCGCGCTGCTCTACCTGGTCGCGTCCGCGGCCGTCGCCATGGTGCGCGGCCCGCGGGCGCGGGTGCGCTCCGCGCCGCACCGGGTCTGGCCGCTGGTCCTCAGCGCCCTGCTGGCCATGGGTCTCACGACAGCTGCGGCGGCGCTGACCGTGGTCTCTGCGCGCGACAAGCTCGCCGGGGTCTCCAACCTCGTCCGACCTCGTGGGCGCCACCCCGCTCGTGCCCCCGCCCAGCGTGATCGGGCCGGTCCGCAGCGACATCCGGTTGCCGTGATCGGGGACTCGACGGCGGCCGGGGTCGGCAACACGCCGCTGACCGATCCCAGTGACTCCGACATCGCGTGCGCCCGCTCGTCGGACTCCTACGCCCGGGTCCTCCAGTCGGCGACGGGCTGGCCCGTCGAGAACCTCGCATGCGCCTCGGCGACGATCTCCGTGGGTCTGCTCGGGCCCCAGCCGAGGCGTCCGGTGACGCCTCCGCCGCAGGTCGGCGTCCTCAAGGCCATCAACTCCCTGCGCGTGGTCATCGTGAGCGTCGGGGCCAACGACATCGGCTGGTCGGACTTCCTGCAGTACTGCTACGGACTGCCCCGCTGCGACGACCAGGCCAGCGAGCGGCTGATGCAGCGGCGCCTCGACGTCTTCCGCCTCCACTACGCCCAGCTGCTCCAGCAGCTCAACGACCTGCCGACCCGGCCCACCGTGATCGTCACCGGCTACTACGACCCGTTCGGCCAGCTGTTCGACTGCCCGGCCCTGGAGGATCCCATCGCGCCGCTGCACCCGCCGAGGGGGTACGGCTTCACCCCCGGCCCGGCAGCGGTGCCGACCAGGCGCTGACCACGAGCCAGAAGATCGAGCCGCTCAGATCGGTGCTCGCCCAGCTCAACTCGGTCCTGGTCGAGGGCGCCAAGGCGTTCGGCTTCACCAGCGTGCTGCCGACCTTCGACGGCCACGAGCTGTGCAGCGTCCAACCCTGGGTGCAGGGCCTGTCCGACGAGGAGCCGTTCCACCCCAACGCCGCCGGACAGCTGGCGATCGCGGCGGCAGTCCTCCCCCACCTCGTGGGCCTCAACCCGAGCTGACCAGGGCCGGCTCATCTCGCGCCTGAGCGGACCAGGAGGGGGATCCTGGGACCTTGGGCCCTGCCCCCGCCCGCTGCGATCCACTTGACTGGGTCGGGACTCAGGTGGGTGCCCTGGAGCAGAGATGAGGTCAGAGCCGGTGGCGCTCCAGCTGGGACACGGCGTCGTCACGTCCTCACCAGGCGACCGTGATCCCCTGATCATCGAGGTCGCGGGGCTCGAGAGGTCCTTCGGGGACACGGTGGTGCTCGATGGCGTGGACCTCGCGCTCGAAGCCGGTGGCGTGTTCGGGCTGCTGGGCCCCAACGGAGCGGGCAAGACGACCACCGTGCGGATCCTGACCGGTGTGCTGCGCCCCGACCGGGTGCAGCAGCTGCGCGTCCTGGGCCATGACCTGCCCGCCGAGGTGGCCGAGGTGCGGCCCCGGATCGGCGTGCAGACCGACACCGCCCTCTACGAGCGACTCACCGGGTTGGACAACCTCGCATTCTTCGGCCGGCTGTACGGGATGAGCCGCCAGGACGCGATGCGGGCCGCGGCGACGTTGCTCGATCGGTTCGGGCTCGGGGATCGCCAGGACGACCGCGTCGGCACGTACTCGAAGGGCATGAAGCAGAAGACCCTGATCGCCCGGGCGCTCATCGCCGACCCGCAGGTCGTGTTCCTCGACGAGCCGACGGCCGGTCTCGACCCGGAGGCGGCCCACGAGCTGATGACCTACATCCACGACCTGTCCAGCGAGCAGGGCCGCGCCTTCTTCATCACCTCGCACCGGCTCGAGGAGATGGAATCGGTCTGCACGAGGGTCGGCGTGCTCTCCCGCGGAAGGATCTCGGCCCAGGGCGCACCCGCCGATGTGGCACGCGCCCTCGTGCCCGAGGTGCGCGTCCGGGTCAGCGTCGCACCCGGAGGAGCACTCGACGAGCAGGGGATCGCCCAGCTCGGCGGCGTCCGGGTGGTCACCGCCGTCGACGGTGGAGCGATCGTCGAGGTGATCTCCCGGCAGGTGATCCCGACCGTGGTGCGCCAGATCGCGGCCATGCCGGTCGACCTCCTGGGTGTGGCCGAGGAGCCGCCCACCCTGGAGGAGGCCTACCTGCGGCTCGTGCGCGAGGAGCAGGGGCTGACCGAGGTGGGTGCACGATGAAGGGCGACGTGATCTGGGCGATCGCCACCAAGGACCTGCGCGAGAGCGGTGCCACCAGTCAGGTGCTGGCTCCGGTGCTGATCGTCCCCTTCGTCTTCGTCGTGGTGTACCCGGTCGGACTGCTGCTGGCGCTGAGATACGTGAGCGCGGCCGATGCGCAGGAGCTCATCGCGAAGATCCCCACCTCGGCCTTCCCCGGGGTGGGCGAGCTGAGCGTGCAGGGCCAGGCCGCGTACATCGCGACGGTGTACCTGTTCGCGGGGTTCTTCCTCATCATCCCGACCATGGTCGCCGTGGTGCTGGCAGCGAACAGCTTCGCCGGCGAGAAGGAGCGCCACACCCTCGAGGGCGTCCTCTACACCCCCGTGTCCGACACCGAGCTCGTGGTGGGCAAGATCCTCGGCGCGGTCCTGCCCGCGGTGGTGGTGTCGTGGGTGTGCTTCGGGGTCTACGCGGTCCTCGTCAACGTCCTGGGCAACTCGCTGGTCGGCCACCTGTACTTCCCGACGCCCAACTGGTGGGTGATGATGCTGCTGGTGGTCCCGGCGGTCTCGGTGTTCGTGACCGCATGCGTGGTCTGGGTCTCGGCCCGGGTGGACTCCTACCAGTCGGCCAACTCGATCGCCGGCTTCGCGGTGCTGCCGCTGATCCTTCTCGTCGTCGGACAGGCCACCGGCGTGATGCTCCTCGGGCCCATGGTCTTCGGGGTGCTCGGCGTCGTCCTCGTCATCCTCGACCTGCTCATGATGCGGTGGATCATCTCCACGTTCGACCGCGAGAAGGTCGTGGCGTCCTTCCTCTGACGCCCGTGTTCCGCGGGCGGTGCGCACGCCGCCAGCGATGCGGGGGAGGGGACGTCAGGCGTTGGCGTAGCTGAGCATGAGCACGCCCGTGCTGGTCTGGGTGCACCCGGTCAGTCGCAGGGGTCGGGGTGCATCGAGGCCGCCGAACAGCCGCTTGCCCGTCCCGAGCAGCAACGGGTGCAGGAACAGCTGGTAGCCGTCGACCAGGCCGGCGGCCATCAGCTGGCGCGCGAGCACCCCGCTGCCGAGCACCACGATCCGGCCCTCACCCGTGGCCTTGAGCTCCTCGACGGCCGGGACGAGCTCCCCACTGAGGACCGACGCACCGCCCCACGAGAGGTCGGTGAGGGTTCGGGTGGCGACGAACTTCTCCGTGTCGTTGAGGTGGGCGGCCATGGGGTTCTCACGTGGCTGATGGGGCCAGAAGGCCGCCATCTTCTCGTACGTGACACGTCCGAACAGGTACGCCGTGGTCTCCCCGAGGCCCTGGCCCGCGTGCTGCATCTGCACGTCGTCCATGTAGGGCCCAGCCCAGCCGCCGTGCTCGAATCCCCCCTCACGGTCCTCGTCCGGGGAACCCAGCCCCTGCATGACGCCATCGAGGGTGACGAACTCGACGAGCTCCAACTGCCGCATGACCGACCTCCTGATGCCCGCGCACCGCTGCACGCCGCACGCCGCTGCGCCGCGTGCCCCGAGACTCTGGCATCACACGGGCCACGTCAAGGAGCGTCCCGGAGCGTTCCCGGACTCGCGACGGCCGGAAGCCGCACGGCCCGCGTGTGGGAGCGGGCGCGTCGGGGTAGTGGGAGGTGGGGATCGACACCCGGCGGACACGACAGGAGAACCGACATGGACGAGCCCAACAAGGTGCGCGAGGCTGCCTCCGACCTGGTCGCGGGAGTTCGCAGCGCCGCGGATGCGGTCGTGGGCAAGGCCGGGGACGCCATCGACTCGGTCACGGGCAAGTCGCGTGAGGCCGACCCGGCGGAGGTCCTGCGGGCCGAGGATGCGACCCCGGACCCCGAGGTCGCCCCGGACCCGGCGAACAAGGCCGGTGTGCGCGACACCGCAGGGGACACGACCGACCACGCCTGATCGGCCGGCGGCCGTCCGCCGAAGGTCGATCGCTACAGTCGTGGGATGTCCCCGGCCCTGGATGTGACAGCGGCGGCGGTCCTGTTCGACATGGATGGGACGCTCGTGGACTCCACGGCAGTCGTCGAGGGCGTCTGGGCCGAGTTCGCCGATCATCACGGGCTCGACCTCGCCGAGGTTCTCCGGTTCTCCCACGGTCGGCTGACGAGCGACTCGGTGCGGCACTTCCTCCCCGATGCCCCGGACCGCCTGGCCATCACCGCGGAGCTGGACGCTCAGGAGCTCGTCCGGCTCGATGGCGTCGTGGAGATCCCCGGAGCCGCCGCGCTCCTGCGCGCCCTGGCCGGCTCACCTGTGGCCGTGGTGACCTCGGCGTCGCGTGAGTTGGCCCGCGTGCGGATGCGGGCAGCCGGCCTCGACGCGCCGGACGTGATCGTCACGGCTGAGGATGTCAGGACGGGCAAGCCCTCGCCGGAGGGCTACCAGCGCGCCGCCTCCCTGCTCGGGGTCCGCGCCGAGGACTGCGTCATCCTCGAGGACGCCGAGGCCGGCCTACGAGCGGCTGTCGCGTCGGGAGGGCAGGTCGTCGTGGTCGGCGGGCACGCCTCCTCCACGACCCGCGACCTGCCTCGCGTGCCCGACTACACCCGCATGGCGACGTCCGTGGTCGGCGGGCGCATCCACCTGGCCCATCCCTGAACAGTGGCCGGGGGCACATCGCCGTGCTGCTCGACTCACCCGGCGCCACGTGGCCGCCGCGCGGCTAGCATCGGGTCCATGAGCAGCACACCGGATGCCTCCGTCGACGCCCTCATCGCCTCCATCGAGGACCAGGAGCGTGACCTGGTCTTCACGCGATTCGACAACGATGACGCGTGGCGCCTGGGCTGCCAGATCGTCGACCTCGCCCGAGACCGGGGCCTGGGCGTCACCGTCGACATCCGTCGCGGCACCCAGCAGCTGTTCCACGCGGCCCTGCCCGGCACGACCGCGGACAACGACGAGTGGGTGCAGCGCAAGGTGCGTGTCGTGGAGCGCTTCGCCGCGTCCTCCTTCCTCGTCGGCCTGCGCGCTCAGGCTGCCGGGGCGCCCTTCTCCGTGCGCCGGGACGACCTCCCGATCCAGCTCTACGCCGCGCACGGGGGCAGCTTCCCCATCCGAGTGGCCGACGTCGGTGTCGTCGGGGCGGTGACGGTGTCGGGACTGCCGCAGGAGCAGGACCACGCCCTGGTGGTCGAGGTGCTGCGGACCTTCCTCGCCTGATCAGCGCGCTGTGTCGTCGACGTCGGCGACCAACGTCTCGAGGACGACGTCGGGATGGTCCCGCTGCACCCATTGGACCTGCCAGCGATCGGTGAACAGGGCCAGCAGCACGCCGTCGCCCCGTTCGAGGACCTCGGTGCCCCGACGGGCCTCGATCGCGGCGATGTCCTCGCGGCGCGTGCGCCGGGCGATCGTGTAGGGCAGCGTCTCGAGGTGGATCGGTGCGCGCAGCTCGTGCTCGAGGCGATGCGCGGCGACCTCGAACTGCATCGGGCCGACCGCGGCCAGCACCGGGGCCTGGTTCCCGCGCCGGTCTGAGCGCAGCACCTGCACGACGCCCTCCTGGTCCAGCTGGTCGATGCCGCGCTGGAACTGCTTGTAGCGTGACGGGTCCTTCGCCCGGGCGATCCGGAAGTGCTCCGGGGCGAAGCTCGGGATCGGCGGGAACCGGACAGGCGCGTCGGCGAACAGCGTGTCGCCGGCCCGCAGGGAGCCCGCGTTCACCAGCCCGATCACGTCACCGGGGTAGGCGACCTCCAGGGTCTCGCGGGTCCGGCCGAACACGGCGTGCACGTACTTGGTCGCGAACGAGCGACCCGTCGGCTCGTGGGTCAGCACATCCCCGCGGTGGAAGACACCGGAGTTCACGCGTGCGAACGCCAGCCGGTCGCGGTGCGCGGAGTCCATCCCGGCCTGGACCTTGAACACCTGGGCGCTGAAGGGTGCCTCGATGGGGCGCGGCACACCCTGGGCATCAGGGCGCGGGCCGGCGGGCGGGGCGAGGTCGCACAGGACGTCGAGGAGCTGGCCGACGCCGAAGTTCAGCACCGCGGCCGCGAACAGCACCGGCGTGGTCCGCTCCGCGAGGTACTCGGCCTCGTCGTGGTTGTAGCCGTCGGCGTCGAGCAGCTCGTGCTCGCCGACCGCATCGGCCCACGCGGCGCCCTCGCTGGCCAGGGCCGCCTCGGGATCGAGGTGCTGTTGCGGTGCGATCCTGGCCCCGCCGGCGGTCCGGGTGAACTTGATGAACCCGCCGGTGGTGCGGTCCAGCACCCCGCGGAAGTCCCCGGCGATCCCGACCGGCCAGGTCAGCGGCGTCGGGATCAACCCGGTGCGGGTCTGGATCTCGTCCATCAGCGCGAGCGGGTCCCGTCCGGGTCGGTCCCACTTGTTCACGACCGTGAGGATCGGCACACCCCTGCTGCGGCAGACCTCGAACAGCTTCATCGTCTGGGGCTCCAGGCCCTTGGCCGCATCGAGCAGCATGACCGCGCTGTCCACGGCGGTCAGCACCCGGTAGGTGTCCTCGGAGAAGTCCGCGTGCCCGGGGGTGTCCACCAGGTTCAGCACCACGTCGCGGTAGGTGAACTGAAGCGCCGAGGAGCTGATCGAGATCCCGCGCGCCTGCTCCATCTCCATCCAGTCGGACACCGTCGAACGACGCCCGGCCTTGCCGTGCACCGCCCCGGCCTGGCCGATCGCGTGCGCGTGCAGCGACAGGGCCTCGGTCAGGGTCGACTTGCCCGCATCGGGGTGGCTGATCACCGCGAAGGTGCGGCGCCTGCCGGCCTCCGCGGACACCGACCCGACCGCGATCCTCACGGAGGCGCCAGGGCCGGACGACGGCTCGCTCATCGGACTCCCAGGTGCTCCTCGAACGCGCCCTCACGCTGCGCGGAGCTGGGGCGACGGGCCCCGACGACGGCGCCCAACCAGGCGAATCCTACCGTCGACCGGGTCCCGCTCCGGCCTCATCGCCCGATTAAGGGAACCTCACGAGGGCCCGATGTGCGTGCCTTTGGTCAAGTTCTGGGGCAGGGTGTGCCGACGTACGCCTGAACAGGCCCCATCCCGGGGGCGCAACCACACCGAGGGAGCACCTGGCGTGTACGCATCAGTGCGCACGATGGCCGTCGCAGCCGCGACTGCAATGACCCTGATCGCCGGGACGGCGTCGATCGCCCAGGCCGGCGTCCCCCGCTCGGCGCCGGCCGATGATGTCGTCCGGGTCGCGACGTACAACGTCATGAAGACGACCCGCATGAAGGCCAAGTGGTCGTGGTCGAAGCGTCGCGTGGCGCTGGTCAACACGGTGCGCGATGCCTCCCCCGACGTGCTGGCCGTCCAGGAGGCCAACACCCAGCGCTGGGGCGGCTCGACGCACATCGAGGACGTCCGCGGCCTGCTCGGGGGCATCGGCTACCAGATCGCCTCCGCGGACTTCTCGCAGTGCACGCTGGGATGCACCCGCGGTGCCCACATCTTCTTCAAGCCCTCGCGGATGGCGCTGGTCGGTCTGCCCACGGGCGCTCCGGCGGCCGGCATGGCGGGGATGTCCACGATCGCCGGGGTCGACTTCGGCGGCACCCAGGACCGCAACGCGTCCTACGCCTTCCTTGCGCCCCTGGGCAGTGCGCGCACCACGTTGTTCATCTCCGCCCACCTCCCGACGGACAAGACGGGTGAGGGGGAGCGCCTGCGGGTCGCTGTCGCCTCCGGGCTGCGTCCGTGGGCGGAGGGCCTCATCGCCGGCAGCGGGCTCACCGGCGTGAACATCGTCATCAGCGGTGACTTCAACTCCTACCAGCGGCGCCAGCCGAACGGGGCCCAGCAGGTCCTGGCCAACACCGGGATGATCGATGGGTACGCCGCCCCGGAGAAGGTGAACGCCGGCAACTCGACGGTGAACTACACGCCGAAGACCCGCAAGTACAAGGGCTTCCCCCCGCGGCCGTACTACTACTCCCGGGACACGACCAGGATCGACTACATCTTCTCCACCGTTGCCCCGCGACGCCATGAGGTCGTCCTGCACCTCACCGGCGACGGCAAGTTCGACAACGCGTACCGCGCCTCGGACCACAACATGGTGATGGTGGACCTCCCGCTTCGCTGAGCCGGCGGCGATGCGGTGGGCCGCGCCGCCCCGCCGTGAGGAAACGCCGGTCGATCCGCCCTGAGCGCTCGCGCGTCAGGATCTGCTCCTGTTCCGACGATCTGCTCCCCGAATTCCGGGAGCAGATCGTCGGTTCGGGAGCAGATCATGTGTGGGGCGGGCGCAACGGCCAGCGCGTGACGGCCAGCGCGTGGGGTGCGTGGGGCGCGTGGGGCGCCGGCCAGGCTCGATCAGCGGTGGTGGGTGTCGTGGGCGGGGTCGTCGATGAACCCCTCCCACTCGTGCATGCTGCCAAGGCCGTAGGCGACCTCGAGGTTGCGGCGGGTGCACACCTGCGTGGGCGGGCCCGAGGCGACCACGCGGCCGCTGACCAGCACCACCCAGTCGGCGGCGCGCGCCTCGTCGAGGTCGTGGGTGGTGAGGATGACCGTGCACCCGTCGGCGCGCTGCTCGTGGATGAGGGCGTCGATCGTGGCCGCCGAGGTGAGGTCCAGGCCGGTCAGCGGCTCGTCGAGGACGAGCAGCTCGTGCTCCTGCACGATCCCTTGGGCGATGAGGACGCGCTGGCGCTGCCCGCCGGACAGCTCGTGCATGTGCCGGCGGGCCAGGTGGCTGATCTCCATGCGCTGCAGCGCGTCGTCGATGGCCGAGCGGTCGGAGTCCCGGAACCGCCCGAACGGCCCCCGCTCGGAGAACCGTCCCAACCCCACGATCTCGCGGACCGTGATCGGCGTGACCCTGGGGACCGGCGTCGCCTGCATGACGTAGCTGATCCGCTCGCGGGCCGACTCCGGCTCGGTGCCCAGGACCCGCAGGCTGCCCGCGGCCACCGGCACCAACCCGACCAGGGCGGACAGCAGCGTCGACTTGCCGGACCCGTTGGGGCCGATGACCGACACGACGCCCGCGCGGGGGATCTGGAAGGTCGACGGGCCGACGGCGACGAAGCTGCCGTAGCGCAGCTCGAGGTCCGTGGCCTCGACGATCAGGTCGCTGCCGGTCGGATGCGTACCGGGGCTGTGGACGTGCCCATCGCCGCGCGGTGGCGTCGCTCGCATCAGGCCACCACCTCCTGGCCCTCGCCGGCGTGCTCCGTGAGCTCGTTGTCCCGCTTCTGGCGGCGGGCGTGGACACCTGCCGAGAACGGCAGCACCATGAAGAAGGCCAGCACAGGGATGATCGCCATGGTGGCCGATGCCGCCGTGCCCAGGTGGTAGCTGATGACCAGGCCCAGCCACACGCAGACCACGGACAGCGCCGCCGCCCCGATCATCATGCGGGGGACCGTCCGGGCGACCAGCGACGCTGTGGCCGGCGGCCCCACCAGCAGCGCGAAGACCAGCAGGGTTCCGACGGCCTGGAAGCTGCCGATGACGGCGGCGGCGATGAGCACCAGCAGGGCGGCGTGCGCCATCCGGGGGCGCATCCCCAGCAGGTAGGCCTTCTGCTCGTTGAACGACAGCGCCAGCAGGGGCCGGTAGAGCAGGATCGAGGCCGAGACCACCACCACAGCCAGGGCGAGCTGCCAGGCGACGTCCTGACGGGTCACCCCGAGGGCGTCGCCGAACAGGATCGACGTCAGGCTGCCCGTGTAGCTGTCCACCTTCGAGATGATCACCACGCCCAGGCCGAGCATGCCCACGAAGAGCAGGCCGATCGCGGTGTCCTCGCTGAGCGTGGTGTGCCGCCGGACCGTCTCGATCAGCAGGAGCATCACCGCAGCGGCGATGGCCGCCCCCAGCAGCGGCGAGAACTCGAACGCCACGGCGGCGGCGATCCCCGGCACGACGCCGTGGGTGAACGCATCGCCGAAGAAGGCCATGCCGCGCAGGACGAGCCACGTGCCCACGATCGCGCACATGATGCCGGCGAGGATGCCGCCCATCAGTGCCCGCTGCTGGAAGCCGAGCGCGAAGGGCTCGGTGAACCACTCGATCAGGGGCACGGGCGCAGCCTAACCAGCCAGGGCATCGGAGATCCGTTGTGCGTTCGTGCGCACCATGCCCTGGTAGGTCTCCGCCCCGGACCCCGGCGCGCCGAGGCTGTCCACGTACAGGTCCACCACCTGGATCTGGCCGACCTCCGATGCGAGAGCGTCGATCAGTGCCTGCGGGTTGGCGGTGTTGGCGAAGACCGCGGGGACTCCCGCCTCCTTCACGGTCGCGGCCAGGGCAGCGAGCTCCGCTGAGCTGGGCTCGGCCAGGGTGGACCCTCCCGGGACGACGGTGCCGGCCACGGTGTAGCCGTACGCCGCTGCCAGGTAGCCCAGGGCGTCGTGGTCGGTGACGAGGATCCGGCGGTCCTCGGGGACCTTGGCCAGCGTCGCCGCGACCTCGTCGTTGACGGTCATCAGGTCGCCCTGGAGCAGCGTCCCGCACTCCGCGTAGTCGGGGTTGCCGGTCGCCCTCGTCAGCTCGGCGCCGATCAGCCCGGCGGCCTTCGCCGCGCGCGTGACGTCCTGCCACACGTGCGGGTCCTTGCCCGCCGCCGGGTCATCACCGAACGGCAGGGGGTCCAGAGCGGGTGCGACCTCGAAGACCGTCGCGCCGTCGCTCCGGGCAGACGCGATGCTCTGCGCGAGGCCGCCCTCGAGCCCGAGCCCGTTGGCGATCACGACGTCGGCGGAGACCATCGCCGCCAGGTCCTTGGACGACGGGGAGTAGTCGTGGGGGTCGGTGCCGACCGGCATCAGCGTGGTCACCTCACCGGCCCCGGCGCAGGTGAGGACCTGCTGGGTGAGGTCGCCCCAGATCGTCGTGGTGGCAACGACGCGGGCCCCGGCACCACCGGACCCGGAGGGGACCGCGGACCCCCCATCCGACGATCCGCAGGCGGACAGCACCAGCAGCGCCGCGAGGGCGACGGCGGTGAGGCTGCGGTGCTTCATTCGGGGTCCTTCCACGGTGGTCGAGCCTGCCACGAATGAGAATCAGTCTAGATTAGAGGTTCGGCTCCGGCAAGCGTCAGTAGCCGGCGGGCCGGCGTGGGGGTGCGTCCGCGGGCAGCCCGCGCGGCTGACCGGGCAGTTACGCTTGCCACCATGTCCAGCCGCGCTCAGCCACGCCAGCGCTCCACGCCCCAGAGGGTGGCTGTCGCGGCGCTGCTGGCCGAGTCCGAGGAGTTCCGCAGCGCCCAGGACATCCACGCGGCACTGCGGGCCGGTGGCGCCTCGGTCGGGCTCGCGACGGTCTACCGGAACCTGGGCCTGATGGCCGAGCTCGGGGAGGTGGACACCCTGGTGCGCGACGACGGGGAGACGCTGTACCGCCAGTGCAGCGATGTGCACCACCACCACCTGGTCTGCCGGCAGTGCGGACGCACCGTCGAGATCGCCGGGCCCGCAGTGGAGAACTGGGCCAATGCCGTCGCCGCAGAGCACGGCTTCAGCGACGTCAGCCACCAGCTCGAGCTGTTCGGGCGCTGCGCGTCCTGCCGGGCGGCGCTCTGACGCTCCGCGGCTCACTCGCGGACGGTCGGGATCGCCGGGCCTGTCGCCTGCAGCGCCCTCCCCGACTCGGGGAGCTCGGCAACGGAGGCGGCGTGCCGGGCACGGGCGTCGTCGAGCGACGTGGCGTCGAGCCGCTCCCCTGAGCGCATGAAGGGGACGACCAGGGGCCGCAGGTCCCCGGATCCCGCGCGCGGTTCGTCGGCGCCCTCCGCCGGCCTGTCCGCAGCGCGGACCAGCTCTGCGAACGCCACGCCGTCCGGGCCGATCCGGCGTGCAGCCCGCTTGCGCCCCCCGATGCTGTCCTTCCCGCTGGCGGCGGACTTGGCAACCGGCCGCCCGTCGACCTCGACCACCTTGTACACCAAGCCCGCCGCGGGAGATCCCGACCCCGTGACCACCGACGTGCCGGCGCCGTAGACGTCCACGGGCGCGTCGGACAGCTCGGCGATCACGTACTCATCGAGGTCGGAGGTCGCCACGATCCGGGTGCCGGTCGCGCCGGCGGCATCCAGGATGGCGCGCGCCTCGCGGGCCAGCTCGCCGAGGTCCCCGGAGTCCAGCCGGATCGCACCGAGCTGTGGGCCGGCGACGCTCAGCGCATTCCGGACCCCCTCGAGCGTGTCGAAGGTGTCGACCAGCAGCGTGGTGCCCACGCCCAGGGCGGCGACCTGGGCGGCGAACGCCTCCCGCTCCGAGTCGTGCAGCAGGGTGAACGCGTGCGCGGAGGTCCCGGCCGAGGGGATCGCGTAGCGGCGGCCCGCCTCGACGTTGCTCGTCGCGCTGAACCCGGCGATCCACGCGGCCCGGGCGGCGGCGACCGCGGCCTCCTCATGGGTCCTGCGCGACCCCATCTCGATCAGGCCCCTCCCCGCGGCCTGGACCCACATCCGGCTCGCCGCCGACGCGACCGCGACGTCGTGGTTGAGCACGCTGAGGATGAGGGTCTCGAGGACCACCCCGGTGGCGAAGTCGGCCGTCAGGGTCAGCAGCGGCGAGCCGGGGAAGAACAGCTCGCCCTCGGCGTAGCCGTCGATGTCGCCGGTGAACCGGTAGCCGGCCAACCAGTCCAGCGTGGGCGCGGAGACGATCCCGCGTGCGGCGAGATGCTCGAGCTCGGCAGGGCCGAAGGTGAAGTCCGCGATCAGGTCCAGCAGCCGTCCGACTCCGACGTTGACCATGTAGGCGCGGCCCTCGGGAAGCCGCCGGCCGAACACCTCGAAGACGCACCGGCGCTGCGCGGACCCTGCCTGCATCGCGGCGTCGAGCATCGTGAACTCGTAGTGGTCGGTGAGCAGCGCCGTGCCACGTGCCATGGCTCGAAGGCTACGGCTCGGCCACGGCCCCCGTCGTGCGGGCACCGACCCGGCACCCGCCGCCGCGTCTAGTGTGGCCGCATGGATCGCGACCCGTCCCCCGCGGCGGCGGGCGCTGTCGGAGCCTCGGGCGCTGTCGACGACCCCCTGCCCGCGATCGGCACCTGGACGATCCCCCGTCCGGTCCTCGTCGGCGCCCTGAAGATCGCCGTCATCCTCATCGCCCCCCTCATCCTGGCCTATGCAGTGGGGGGAGCGGTCGCGGCGCTCGCGGTGACCATGGGGTACACGGGCAGCCTCACACCCGCACTCAGGCTGCGGCCCGCGTACTCCCTGGCGTTGACGGTGCCTGCGGCCATGACCGGGGTCGTCGCATCCGGGATCAGCGGGCAGGCGCTGCCGGCCGCCTGCTTCGTCGCGCTCGCATGCCTGCTCGTCGCGCCGGCCAACATCGTCGCCAACGGGCTGCTGGCAGGGATCCCGACCATCGCCGCCGTGTACGCCACGCTGCCGACGGGCCCGGATCCCGTCCAGGTCGGCGCATGGATGCTCGCGGGTGGGGCCTTCGTGGTGCTGACGGCCTCGTTGACCGGGCTGCGGAGGCCCGCTGAGCCCGCGGGCGTCCAGCCGTGGACGGCGTGGGCGCACGCGGTCGCGATGGCCGTGGTCGTGGGAGTGATCGTCCTGGTCCTCGGGCTCGTGGACGTCCCGCACGGCTACTGGATCGCCATGACGATGACCGTGGTCCTGCGGCCCTACGGCCGGGAGACCCGGACGGTCGCCCGGCAGCGGGTCGGGGGCACGACGCTCGGCGCTGCCCTGGCGCTCGCGCTCTCCCTGCTCCTCCCGCCGTGGGCCGCGATCCTGGTCGGTGCCGGGCTGCTGGTCCTCGTCGTGGCCAACGCCCTGCTGGGGCGCTACGCCCAGCAGGTGACCTTCCTGACCCCCTTGATCGTCCTGCTCGGCTCAGCCGGCGCCCAGGATGCCGTGGGCGTGGCGGTGGAGCGGGTGGCGGCCACCGTGCTCGGTGCGGCTCTGGCAAGCGCGATCGCCCTGGCGCTGTGGCGCGTCGACCAGGCGCGTCAGCACACCTGATCAGCCGCGAGCGGGTCGCCCTCGGCCGGCTCGACCACCGGGGCGCCGATCGACGAGGCCGGGGTCCGGCCGATGCCGGCGCACGTGGACCCGGCGACGTGATAGCAGTCCACGCAGAGCCAGAGGGCCGCGATCTCGAAGTCCGCGTCCCCGCCGCAGCGCGCGCATGGCTCGGGACTGGTCACGTGGGCCATGGTCGCGTGCCTGGGCACCCGGCGCAACACCGCGGTGGGGACCGATGGGCGGTCCGGGGTCGTTGGCGTCGGGTCGGCCCCCGCCCTACGATCGCCGCCATGAGGTACTTCGTGACCGGGGCGACAGGGTTCATCGGCGGCACCGTGGTGCGCAAGCTCCTGGCCCGCGGTGACGAGGTCGTCGCCGTTGTGCGTGACCCGGGCCGGGCGCGGCACCTGGCGGACCAGGGGGTCGAGCTGGTCCGCGGGGACGTGGCCGACCGGGAGTCCCTGGTCGCGCCGATGCGCGGAGTCGACGGCGTGTTCCACATCGCCGGCTGGTACAAGATCGGGGTCGACGATCCTGAGGCAGCCTGGGCGACCAACGTGGACGGCACCCGGAACGTGCTCGACGTGATGGCGGAGCTGGGCATCCCCAAGGGGGTGTACACCTCGACCCTGGCGGTCAACTCCGACACCCACGGGGTGGAGGTGGACGAGTCCTACCACTTCGTCGGCAAGCACCTGAGCCTCTACGACTCCACCAAGGCCGAGGCCCACCGGATCGCGCGTTCGCGGATCTCCGAGGGCCTGCCCCTGGTCATCGTGATGCCCGGCCTGGTCTACGGGCCGGAGGACACCAGCAGCCTGCGCTCGAGCCTGCGTGACCTCCTGCGCGGGAGGCTCCCGGCGGTGCCCACGGGCACGGCGTTCTCGTGGGCCCATGTCGATGACATCGCTGACGCCCACATCCTGGCGATGGACAACGCAACCGCCGGCGAGACGTACATCATCGCCGGCCCGTCGGCCACCCTCGTGGAGGGGATGCGGCTGGCTGCCGAGGTGGCCGGGAAGCGCGCGCCGATCGGGATCCCCGCAGCGGCGATGCGCTCGATGGCACCTGTCAGCGGGCTGCTCGGGCGGGTGCTGCCGGTGCCCGCGGGGTACTCGGCGGAGAGCCTGCGCGTGACCGCCGGCCCGACCTACCTGGGCAGCAACGCCAAGGCCCGCCGCGACCTGGGCTACGACCCCCGACCCCTGGAGGACGCCTGGGCCGAGACCGTGCGCCACGAGATGGCCACGATCGGCTAGGTGATGAGCCGGGTCACGTTCGTGCCGCTCAGGGCAGCGGGGATTTGGGAACCTACGCGACCGTAACTTACGCTTGGCGTCCTGATGGCCAAGGTGCGCGGTGTCGCCCGGTAGGAGTTCGTGATGACTGGTGGTCCCCCGATCGTCCAGACTGGACCGGTGGATCCGGACCCGCTCGCTGAGCCCATCGCGGGCGAGCCGCAGGTCAACCGGGTCGATGCCATGAAGCCCCGCCTGCGCGGCTGGCTGCACTTCGGTGCCGCCCCCCTTGCCTTCGTGCTCGGCCTGCTCCTGATGGTGGTCACGCCCACTGCCGGCCTGCGCGCCGCCGTCGCGGTCTACGTCCTGACGACCGTCCTGCTGTTCGGGGTCAGCGCCGCATACCACCTGGGTGCGGGATCGGCGCGGGTCAACGAGTTCCTCCACAAGCTCGACCACGCCAACATCTACCTGTTCATCGCCGGCTCGTACACGCCGTTCGCCGCCGCACTGCCGTCGGCCGCGCTGCGGTGGACGATCCTCGCGCTCGTGTGGGGCATCGCCCTCGTCGGGCTGATCGTCCGGGTTGCCTGGACAGCGGCACCGCGCTGGTTGGTGACAGGGTCCTACCTGGCGCTGGGGTGGGTCGCGATCTTCTTCCTCCCTGCGTTCTACCGCGACCTCGGGGGCGCCACCGTCGCGCTGCTGGCGATCGGGGGGGTGCTGTACTCGATCGGCGGCGTGGTCTACGCGCGCAGGAAGCCCAACCCGCACCCGGAGTGGTTCGGGTTCCATGAGCTCTTCCACGCGTTCACGATCGCGGCGTACCTGGTGCAGTACGTGGCCGTGGCGATGGTCGTCACGGGCTGACGCCCGGCGGCGCGCGGTGCCGGTGGCCTAGCATGGCCCCGCCCCGCCCCCCGCCCCGCCCAGGAGGTCCCACGATGGTTGAGGTCAAGCCCGCCTGGACGTTCGTCCGGGAGAGGCGGTACCTCGCGCTGCGCACGGGTGTCGCCACGGCCGTGGCCAGCATCGGCCCCTCCTTCGCCCGGGGCCTGCTGCCCCGCTCGAGCACCGACCAGGCAATGGTCACCGGCGCGACCGCGGCCTACGCCCTGGGCTTCTCCGCCCTGGGGCTCTCGACTGCGGAGGCGGTCTCGGAGATCATCGTGACCAACCGGCGGGAGGGGAATCCGGAGAACATCGCGCTGGCCGCCTCTGCCATCGTCGCCGCCGCCGGGATCGCCGTCATCGCCGCCGTCCCGGACGACAACAGCGTCTCCCTGCCCCTGGCGACGGCCCAGTCGGTGGCGCGGGTCATAACGGCCGGGGCGCTCTCGGGTGCGCTCGTGGTCGGCTCCGACCGGGTCCTCGATCGCGTCCTCGGCCAGCGGGTCCTGCCGATCAACCTGGGGATCGCCGCGGCGCTGGGAGCGGCCACCGCAGGAGTGACCGTCGCCCTTCGCAACCAGCGTGCGCGCCAGCACGGGGAGGGCCGACCGGACGAGCGCCGCGCGGTGCAGGCCGCGGAGACGCCCAAGAGCCTGGGGCGTTCGGTGGCGATCGGTGGGGCTGTCACCGGCGGCCTGGTGGCGCTGGCGGGCGTGCAGTTCGGGATCGCCGAGGGGACCCCGATCCTGGTGTCGAAGCTCCTGGGCCGCCCGGCCAATCCGGTGACCCCGCTCGTGGGCCACGTCGCTGCTGCCTCGGTCCTGGCCGTGACCGGTGCCGTGGCCCTGAACCGCGTGCGCTGGCACGTGATGCGCGCCGACGACGTCGTGGAGCCGGCCTACCCTGACGCGCCCACCAACCCGCACGTGACAGCCGGACCCAACAGCGTCGTGGCGTTCGATGCGATCGGCAAGGAGGGCCGTCGCTTCGTGCTGATGACCCTGACCCCCGAGCAGATCACCCGGGTGATGGGCGAGCCCGCCAAGCCGCCGGTTCGGGCCGTGGCCGGGCACGGCAGCGCGTCGACCGCCCAGGAGCGGGCGAAGATCGCCCTCGTCGAGCTGGAGCGCCTCGGTGGCTTCGAGCGTTCGGTCATCGTGGTCGCAGCGCCCACGGGCGTCGGCTACGTCAACTACTCGTTCGCCGAGGCTGTGGAGTACCTGACCCGTGGGGACTGCGCGATCGTGGTCCCGCAGTACGCGCTGGTGCCCAGCGCCCTGGCCCTGAAGGAGACGCGCGAGGGTGAGGCCCAGCAGGAGCTGATCCTGGCCGGCATCCGCGACCGGATCGCGGCGATGCCCGAGGACCGCCGCCCGCGGCTCATGCAGTTCGGGGAGAGCCTGGGCGCGGAGGTCGCCCTCGACGTGGCCGCGGCCTCGGGGACCGACCGCTTCGAGGAGCTCGGCCTCGAGCGCGGGCTCTACCTCGGGACGCCGTTCCGAACCGCCCTCTGGGTCAAGTGGTTCTCCGAACGGGCCCTGACCGATCCGAAGGGCCTGATCGGGTTGGTCTCGCAGGCCAGCGAGATCGCCGACCTGCCCGAGTCCGCACGCCATGTGATGGTCGTGCACCACGACGACCCGATCAACAAGTTCGACTACGCGGCGCTGGTGCGGGCACCGTGGTGGATGGGCCCCGCCGGAGACCCGGCCCCCCGGCGTCCCGCGGGAGACCGCCTTCCGGCCGGTCATCACGTTCATCATCACCCTGATCGACCTCAAGAACGGGATGAACTCCAAGCCGGGGCTGTTCGTCCGCCAGGGCCACGACTACCGGATCGAGCTGCGCGAGGCGGTGCAGCGGGCCTACGCGCTGCCCGCCACCGACGAGCAGGCCGAGCGCATCGAGGCCGCCCTGCGCGACAACGAGCGCGAGTGGGCGACGCGGCGGATGGTCGCGTCGAGGTTCGCCACGGCCCGCGACGCGGTGAGGGCGCAGTTCGCCCGCTGGGGCCAGGACACCGACTCGATGGACCTCGACGGGATGACCGCCGCCGAGCTCGCCCGCGGTGGGGTGGCTGGCGCCAGCAGGGCCGACTGCCCCGGCTGACTCCGACCCGGGCCAGGAGTAGCGTCCTGAGGCGAGTCAGCGACCTTTCAGGAGGTAGGCGTGCCGACACCGCCAGAGTCCGGATTCGGCCCCGGAGACGGGGTGGACTTCGCCAACCGGTTCGACCGGGAGCTCGCCGGGGTGTTCGAGCGCCGCGAGGCGGACTGGCGCAACGGCGCCGTGGTCTACCAGGTGCTGGTCGACCGGTTCGCCCCGCCCGCCGACCTCGAGGCGAAGCGGCACCTGTACCCGGCGCCCAAGCGGCTGCGGTCGTGGGACGAGGTGCCCACCCAGGGGGTGTACCTCGAGGACGCGCGGCTGTGGAGCCACGAGATCGACTTCTGGGGAGGTGACCTGGCCAGCACGCGCACGCGGCTGGACCACATCCACGACCTCGGTGCGGACGTGCTGTACCTCAACCCGATCCACCTCGCCTACACCAACCACAGCTACGACTCGTTGGACTACGCGCAGGTGGCGCCCCACTTGGGCACCCGCCAGGACGTCATCGACCTGGCCGACACCCTGCACGCACTGGGGATGAAGCTGGTGCTCGACGGGGTGTTCAACCACATGGGCCGCAACTCCGAGATCTTCCGCAGCGCTGAGTCCGACCCGGACAGCCCCTACCGGGACTGGTTCGAGTTCGGGGACCGGTTCCCGGGCGGCGCCCGCACCTGGTGGCTGGCCGAGAACCTGCCCGAGCTCGTGATGGAGAACCCGGCGGTCCGTGAGCACGTCTACGCCGGGCATGACTCCATCGTGCGCAGCTACCTGCGCGACGGCACCGACGGAT
Organism: uncultured Actinomycetes bacterium; assembly: GCA_963700395.1. GTDB lineage: Bacteria > Actinomycetota > Actinomycetes > S36-B12 > CAIYMF01 > Prado023. Next base: position 115,648 of record CAVOXI010000005.1, read on the forward strand.
GGCGCCTGGACGTCGCGGTCGACACCGGGTTCCGCTACCTCGAGGAGCTCACGAACGCGGCGCACGCGGAGAAGCCCGGATCCCTGGTCGTCGGCGAGATCGCGACGTACCCCAAGGAGTGGTTCCCGTCGGTGGACGCGGTGATGAACTTCGCGCTGCGCGAGATCGTCCTCGCAGCTGGCCAATCACCAGCATCGCCCCCCAGCACGCGCTGCGGATGATCGACCGCCTGATCGGCGAGGCCGACTTCGAGCACATCCTCAAGTCCTGGATCTTCCTGGAGAACCACGACACCGCACGGCTGGCCAACGCCGTTCCCGACCCCGACGCTCGCAGGCTGGCCCAGGTGCTCCAGTTCACCCTGCCCGGGGCCCCCAACCTCTACTACGGCTGCGAGGTCGGCATGGTCGGCGGAGACGATCCGGAGATGCGGGCCCCGATGCGCTGGGACCTCGTCACCGAGGACAACCCCACGCTCGCCTGGACGCGCCAGCTGATCGACCTGCACCAGACGCACCGTGCGCTGCGGGTCGGGCAGTTCCGCACCCTCACGACCGACAGGCTGATCGGCTACGAGCGCCACACCGACCGGATCGCCGACTCGGTGTTCGTGCTGGCCAACCCGTGCTCCGAGGAGGTGACCGAGTGGGTCCAGCTGCCGAACTCGAAGTTGATGAACCCCGTTCTGGATGCTGGACCTGCTCGGAGATGCCGACGTGCGGCTGACGAACGGGATGCTGCGCGTCACCCTGCCGGCCGACGGGTTCGTCGTGCTCGTCACCGGAGGTCCACCCCGAGGGCGGCTACTCCTCGTACAAGCGGGTGCGGTAGCCACAGGCGCCTGCCCGGGCCCGGTCAGATCGGCAGCGGCCTCAGGTGCCGCTCGGTGATCTCGCGCACCTTCGCCACGCGCCGGCGGTACTTCTCCTCGTCGAGGAAGTCGGTGGCCATCCACACGCGCACGATCTCGTGGGCCAGGGCCGAACCGATGATCTTCCCGCCGAGGCACAGGACGTTCGTGTCCGAGTGCGAGCGGGCCAGCTCGGCGCAGAACGGGTCCTGGCACACGGCCGCGTACACGCCGTGCACGCGGTTGGCGATCATCGCGCTGCCGTAGCCCGACGCCGTCGACGAAGATGCCGCGCTCCACCGTCCCGGCACCGACGGCCAGCGCCGCGGGATAGACGGTGTCGGGCAGGTCGATGGCGTCCTCGTTGGGCGCCCCGAAGTCCACGACCTCGTGGCCCTGGCCGGTCAGGACCTCCCTGATCTCCTCCTTGAGCGCGAACCCTGCATGGTCACTTGCGACGGCGATCCTCATGGTGGCTCCTCAGTCGGGGTCGCCTCGATTCTGGCACGTGCGCCCCCGGCTCAGGAAGGGATGACGGGGCGTGCGGTGCTCCCGAGGGTCGCGGCCGTGGCGGCCATGGGGCGAGAGGTCCGGCTCAGGGGTGCACGAACTGCGCGCTGTTGAGCCGCGCTGCCTCATCGCGGCACCACAGCGCGATCAGGCCCCGGTAGTGCTCGATGAAGTGGTCGTGCTCGTGGGCGGGGAAGGTCGCCCTGACGGTGTCCACGATCACGGCGTCCATCTCGCGCCCGCTGAACCACTCGAGGGCCACCTGGTCGAAGTTGCGCAGCCGCGAGTCGCACCAGTCGTAGTACCGGTCGGCTTCGAAGTACTCGTCGGACAGCGCGCGGTAGCGGGCCAGCTTCTCCTCGTAGGAGAGGTCGTCGCGGTCGGCGATCGCGTTGTAGCGGGCGGACTGCATGTCGACCGAGGTCGGCCGCTGCGTCACCAGGCAGTACGCGCTCCACTTGACCAGGGCCTTCATCGCCCAGGGGAAGTAGTAGTGCAGGGACGTGATCGCCACATCGGGGCACGCGTTGGCGTAGTCGATCGGGTACACCTGATCGGGCTGCCCGTCGGTGCCGCGCTTGACCAGCATCTCGCAGGAGTTGAACTCCCACTTGAAGTAGGCGTTCACCGTGCGGTTGATCGTGACGCACTCGTCCCCGGCCTGCGGGGACAGGAAGTCGTGGTCCACGGCGTACCGGGCGTGCATGGGCTGGTCGGGCAGGAAGTGCATGACCATCGTCTCGGGCCCGATGGACAGCGCGCGGGCGAACACGTCGTGGTCCTCAGCGGCCTGCAGGTGCATGAGCATCTCGCCGGAGTCGTCGTAGGTGCGGAACAGGTCGGCCTCGGAGTCGATGCGCGACACCCCGCGCCATCCCCCACCGTCGAAGGGCTTCATGTACATCGGATAGCCGACCTGGTCGGCGAGCGCGCCAAGGTCGAACGGCTGGTTGTACCGCTCGGCGGTGTAGGCGTACTTCGCGTGGTCGAGCGGGTTCTTGTAGGGCACGAGGACCGTCTCGGGGATCTTCAACCCGAGGCGGATCATCGCGCAGTAGGCCGAGTGCTTCTCCATGGACTGGAACGTGAACGGGCTGTTGAGCAGGTACACGTCGTCCATCAGCGAGACCTTCTTCAGCCACTCGCGGGGCACGTAGTACCAGTAGGCCAACCGGTCGATGACCAGCTCCTGCCGGGGCTTGTCGCGCAGGTTGAAGGGCTCGATGGTCGTGCGCTCGGTCTGGATCTCGTGGGTGGACCCGTGGGCGTCGGGGATGGGGCCGAGGGCGCGCACCAGCGACTCGAAGGCGACCGGCCAGTCGTTCTCCGTGCCCAGGAGGAGCCCCACGAGGTGGGAGCGGGTCGTGGCGTCCATGGTGTCCTCCGGGGTCGGTCGGTCTGGTCGTCGGTCGGGTCGGTCGGGTGGAGATCGGTCTGGTCGTCGGGCGGGCGGGTGCAGGGCGGTCAGAGCGCTGCCAGGTGCTTGACGGCCATCTGCTGCCACGAGGGCCAGTCGTGCGGGGTGTCGGTGCCCCAGACGTCCAGGTCACACGGGATGCCCTTCTCCCACAGCGCCTGGGCCAGGGCCCAGGACGAGGGCAGGGCCCGGGTCGGGTGCTCCTCGAAGGCGCCGGAGCCGACCGCGAGCTGGATGAACACGCGGCTGCGCAGCCAGTCGAGGTGCCCGCCGTACAGGTTGGGCACGTAGGCGGCCGGGTTGTTGAAGTACAGGGCGTCGCCCATCTCCCCCCACGCGTGCCAGGTGCCCGGGTCGTAGTTGCCCGACATCCCGACGGCGTGCGGGAACAGGTCGGCCCGACGCAGCGCGAGGTTCACCGCGTGGAAGGCCCCCATGCTCGCCCCGGCGGTCACGATGGGCACCCAGCCGCCGCAGTCGTTGTGGATGGCAGCCGCCACCTGGTCGGTGATCCACGCGTGGTAGGCGTCGTGGCTGCGCGCCCGGTCCTCGCTGGAGATGGACGTGTTGGACCACGACGCGTGGTCGTTGGCGTCCACGGCGTAGACCTTGATCCGTCCGGCCTCGATCGCGGGGGCCAGCACGTGGATGATCCCGTGGTCCTCCATGTCGTAGGCGCTGCCGCCCTCGCACGGGAAGTAGAGCACCGGAGTGCCCCAGTGCCCGTAGGCCACGACGTGCCCGGGGGCCCCGATCGTGGGGGACCAGACCTGCCACTCCTCGCGCCGCATGCGCGCAGTCTGTCGCCTCAGCCGGCAGTGATGCCCGTTCGGCCCCACGCGGCGCGCAACAGCATCCGCAGACCTGGGTCCAGGCAGTCGCGCCAGCCCGTGTAGTTGTGTCCGTCCGGGTTCTCGATGAGCTGCGTCGGGATCCCGCGCCTGGTCAGCCTGCGGGCCAGCGAGCGGTTGTTGGCCAGGTTCTCCTCCCCTGTCCCGCACGTCATCGTCACGTGCAACCCCGCGAGTCGGTCGGGGTCGGCATCGATGCCGTCGACGAAGCGCACGATCCGGTCGTAGTGCCGGTAGCCGCGCTCCATCCCGTCGGTGCGCGGCCGGAAGAAGGAGCCGGACTGGCTGAACACCCCGGCGAAGGTGCCCGGGTAGCTGGTGGCCGCATGCAGCATCGCAAGCCCCCCGAGGCTCGCCCCGACGCCCACGGGTCGACCTTCGGTCGCCATGGCGTCGGTGACCTTGGGCAGCATCTGCGTGACCAGGGCCCGGGCGTAGGCAGGCGACGCCGAGTAGCTGCGGTCACGGTCGATCGGCTCGAGCAGCAGGATGCGGCAGCGCAGGGCGGGCTCGATGCGCGCCAGGGTCGTCATGTAGCGCAGGAGCTGTGCGAGGTCGGCGTACTCGGGCCCGTCGTGCACGGCCAGCAGCGGCAGGGGCTCATCGGGCGTCGAGTCGGCGGGGATGTGCAGCTGCCCCACGACGGCCACTTCGGCCTCCGGGTCGACCACCTCGGCCGTCCCGGGATCGACGACCAGTGCCCCGGCCGGGTGGCTGCTCGCGGCAGGGGACCGCCGGACCCGCTGGTCGCCCCTGCGGTGGGGGGTCGACAGGCGGACGGAGGCCACGCCCTCGCCGAGCAGGTGACCCCCGATGTCCCCGGCCTGCTCGCCGGATGTCCAGGGGCGTGCCATCGGTACCAGGGCGGAGGGCTCCTGGACCTCGGCATCCTTGCGCGCCTGGGCCTCCGCGGCGTCGGCGACGCCCAACCACCACGGGCGCGCGTATCCCGCGAACTCGACGACGGACTTGTCCCCGAACACCGACCGGACCCGGTGCGGGTTGGCCGGGTCGGTCACCATCGACTCGGTCCCGTCGGACCACTCGACGACGAGCAGGTACTCCATGCGTGCGACGGGCGGTCGGGGGATGCGTGCCACCCACTGGTCGCCCTCGAGGTGGAAGGTCGGGTCGGCGCCGTGGTCGCGCAGGTGGAACCACACGCGGCGTGGGACGCAGCGCTCGTCGACGGCGACCCGGAAGGTGATCTCCTGGCTCCCGGGATCCACCGACACCCCAGGCTGGTTCACCGCACGGCCGGAGGGATCCATCCGTCGATGCTACCTACCAGCCCTCACGATCCGGCTCGAGTTGGCGCGGTCGTGCTGGGGACGGCGCTGAGTGCCGACGCCGGCTGCGCTACCGCGTGACCGGGCCTGCCACCACACCCGCGTCGAGGGTCAGGACCGGGGAGCGGCTCCCGTCGGCGAGCGCGATCCGCTCGACGGCCGTCGGGGGGTTCGGGGCCTCTTCGTCCTCGACGTCCTCGGTGGGCGGCTGCGGGATCCGCTGCACGTACAGGAACTGGCCATCGGCCGAGCAGCCCACGATCGAGTCCCGCTGGTCCCATGTGACGTCGCCGACCTTCGCCGGGCCGACGACCACGGCCGAGCTGGTGGCGTCGTCGGTGGGGTAGCCGAGCACGGAGTCCGACCCGATCGTGCACAGGGGGGCCCACCCGGCCGGGGAGACGCCGATCTCGGTGGTCGTGCCGTCGGTCAGGTCCAGGCGCAGGACCGTGCTCGCGACGCCCGCGTCGGCGGACTGGGCTGGGGTGGTCACGATCACGACCTCGTCGGGTGATCCCGTCCCGAGCATCATCGACAGGTCGGTGAAGGGCCCGAACTCGGCGACCGTGGCCCCATCGGTCAGGGAGGAGACGGTGATCGAGCCCTCGGAGGGGCCCTCGCCGGTCTCCGGATCGCGGCCGAGGTCGGACGTGCGGGCCAGCCGGCTGCCGTCGAGGAGGGTGCACACGTTGTAGGTCAGGCCCTCGCCGCCGCACCACCGGGGAGCGGGCACCTCGGAGGTGACCTCCGCGCCCGAGTGGACGGCGACGTCGGTGGTCCAGTAGTCCGAGAAGTCCCCAGTCAGGGCGGTGGCGCCCACCCCGTCGACGACTGCCGGGAACGTGGTGTCATCGGCGGGACCGGACAGCAGCTCGGCAGCCGGCCCCACGGATCCATCCGCACCGACCTGGTATCCCGTGATGGTCCTCGTGCCCGCCGAGGTGTCTGTCGCGGCCGTGTAGAGCGTCCCGTTGCCGGCCGGGGTCGACGCCGACGGCGAGGCTGACGTGTCTGCGGGCTCGCCTGCGGACGAGGAGCATCCTGCGAGGAGCAGCGCTGCGATCGCGAGGACCGTGGTTCGCGTGGCCATGCCCACCCCCTTCGGCGTGGCACAACCATCCACCCTCAGGTCGGCCCGCGTCCAGTGCTCACGTCCGGAGATGGTGCTAACGTGGACACACCACGACAGGGGAGCGCCTCGAGCGCTGAGAGTGCGGCATGACCGCAGACCCTCGAACCTGATCCGGATCATGCCGGCGAAGGAAGTCGTACGCCGACCTGGCGTGGCCCGTCACATCAGGAGGCTTCTCGTGGACAGGTCACCGTCGCGCCGTTGGCGCACCATCGACATCGTCACTGTCGCAGTCCTGGCGGTTGTGTCCGGGGTCGTGTTCTGGGCCTGGAACCTGGTCTGGACGGCCACCGGTCCCGCGTTCTCCGCATTCCCCCCGGCTCAGGCCCTGCTCTACGGCGTGTGGTTGGTGCCTGGGGTCCTCGGGATGCTGGTGGTGCGCCGGCCGGGCGCGGCCCTGGCCACGGCCTTCCTCGCGGCGGCCGTCTCGTGGTTGCTGGGTGCCTGGTGGGGGCTCTCGGTGCTCTGGTACGGCGTGCTCCAGGGCCTCGCCCCCGAGCTGGTGTTCGCGTCCCTGCGCTACCGCTCCTTCGGCCGGACGACCTCGATCGCTGCCGGGGCGGCCGCGGGGGCTGTCCCCGGCGTGCTGGACCCGATCTTCTGGTACCCGGAGTGGACCAGGGGGTGGACGCTGATGTACCTGCTTGCGTGCATCGCGTCGTCGGCGCTCATCGCCGGCCTCGGCTCCTGGGTGCTGGCCCGCCGGCTCTCCCGCACCGGGGTCCTTGACGCCTTCCCGCTGGGCCGGGAGCGCGTCGGCGTCTAGGCCGCCGACCTGCCATGGAGGCTGCGGTGGGCGCGCGGATCGCCGCGCACAGGTGGGGGTTCGGGTACCCCGGTCGCTCTGTGGCCGCGCTGTCGGAGGTGTCGTTCACGATCGGTGGCGGTGACCTCGTCGTCCTGATGGGCGCCTCCGGGTCGGGGAAGTCGACGCTGCTCGCGGCGCTCGCCGGGACGCTGCCCGAGGGCGGTGACTCCGGGAGCCTGGTCGTGGAGCATCCGGGCACGCCTGGCTCCGCGGTGCGCATCGGGCTGGTCCAGCAGGAGCCCGAGGGCAACATCGTGATGGAACGGGTCGGCGACGACGTGGCGTTCCCGTTGGAGAACGCGGCGTTCCCGGCCCCCCAGATCTGGCCCGAGGTGGTGCGGGCGCTGGCGCAGGTCGGGCTCAGCGTGTCCCTGGACCGCGACACCTCTCGGCTCAGCGGCGGCCAGCAGCAGCTGCTCGCCGTCGCCGCCGCGTCCGTGGCCGGCCCGCACCTGCTCCTCCTCGACGAGCCGACCGCCAACCTGGACCCGGCTGGCGCCGCCGCGGTCCTGGCTGCCGTCGAGGAGATCCGGATGTCCCACGGGTGCACCGTGGTCGTGGTCGAGCACAGGGTGGAGGCGTGGCTGGAACGTGCCGACAGGGTGCTGCTCGTCGAGGACGGGTCGGTGCTCCAGCTGGAGCCCGCCGACCTGCGCGGGCATCTCGCGGCGCGGCCGGACTCCGGGGCGCGGGTCTGGGTGGACCACGCCAGCCTGCCCAGTCGAGCGCCGCGCGTGCCTCCCGGCCGGCTCGTGATGTCGGCCCAGGCGGTGGGCGTGACGGGCCGGCTGCCGCCCACCGACCTGGAGGTCCGCGCCCAGGACATCGTGGCCGTGACGGGGCCTCCCGGCTCCGGCAAGTCCACGCTGCTCGCTTGCCTGGCCGGGCTCCTGGAGCCCTCCGCAGGCTCGGTCCGGGTCCCTGCGGTGGTCGACGGGGGGCGGACGGAGCGGCTCGAGCAGGCCGAGTGGCCCGAGCGGACCGAGCGGTCCGAGCACCCCGAGCACCCCGAGGGGACCGGGTCGCCCGCGCGGTCCGAGCGGCAGGAGCGGGTGGGGCGGGCCGAGTGGTCCGAGCGGACCGATCCGTGGCGCTGGCCGTCGGCGGAGATCGCCCGGACGTTCGGTGTGGTGTTCCAGAACCCTGAGCACCAGTTCGTCACGGGGCGGGTCGCCGACGAGGTGCACCACGGGCTGGTGGGCGCGGGCGTCGAGGAGCCTGAGGCGTCGCAGCGGACCGCCGCGATGCTCGATCGCCTGCACCTGGACCACTTGGCGGCGGCTGATCCGTTCACCCTCTCCGGTGGCGAGCAGCGCAGGCTCAGCGTCGGTACTGCCCTCGCCCTCGACCCCGGGATCCTGCTGCTCGACGAGCCGACGTTCGGGCAGGACCCGGCCACCTGGGCCGAGCTCGTCGGCATCATCGCCGACCACCGGGACGCGGGCGGCGCCGTCGTGATGGCCACGCACGACCCCGACCTGGTGCACGCCCTGGGAGCCCGCGAGGTCCACCTCGCCGCGCTCCACCCCCGCGGAACTTGGGTGCGAGTTGCCGCTCTATCCGCAAGAACCTTCCAAGATCTCGGCCGGGGAGGGCGGAAGCGGGGGCGGAGACAGGTCCGCGTGAGGCGGGGGCAGGCCCGCATGAGGACGGTGCACGTGACGGGAAGGCGCGTGAGGCGGAGACAGGCCCGCGCGGGGCGGCGGGGGCGGGCGCGCCATCGCACGTCGGGGTTGGGAGCGCCCACGACCTGCCCCCTGCGCTCGGACTGCGGCGCCTCGATCCGCTGGCGCTGCTGGGTGCGGCGGTCCTGCTCAGCGTCGCCGCGCTCGCTGTCGACCTCGGTTGCGCTGAACCTGCTCCTCGCGCTGGCCGCAGTCCTGGCCGCCCTCGTGGGTGGCCTCCCGATCAGGCGTGTCGCCCTCCTGGCCGCCCCCGCCCTGCTCGCGGCGGCGAGTGTGGCCTTCTCCAACGCCCTGCTCAGCGCCAGTGGGCTCCTGAGCCCGTCGTCGTGGGCCGCCGCCGCCCTGCCGGCCAGCTCGCGTGCTGGCGGTGGCCCTGCCCGGGCTGGTCGCGGCCGTGGCGATGGACCCGACGGGGCTGGCGGACTCGCTGGTCGCCCGCCTGCGTGTCCCCGCCCGGCCGGCGTACTCGGTGCTGGCCGGACTGCGGCTGCTTCCCCTGCTCGCCGACGAGTGGGCGGTCCTGGGCAGGGCGAGCCGAGCACGGGGTCTCGGCGGCTCGGGGATCCGGGCGCGGTCGGCCCAGTTCTCCTCGATGACCTTCCGCCTGCTGGTGGCCGCACTCCGCCGCGGCGGTCGCCTGGCCGTCGCGCTGGACGCCCGAGGCCTGCGTCCCGGACGGTGTGCGCACGGTCGCCCGTCCGGTGCGCTGGTCCTGGCTCGACCCGGCGGCCCTGATGGTCTCAGCGGCGGCGGTTGTCGCGGCCCTGGCGACGCGGCTGTGATCGTGCGACGACGACCCTCGGTGCCGGGTTCCTGACCGCCGGATGGAATCATCGCCGCATGACTGAGCAGACGAATGCGGAGACGGGCAGCTCGGATGCACCGGTGGTGGTCGAGCGCCGCGGGCACGTCCTGATGATCGGGGTCAACCGCCCCGACAAGCGCAACGCCTGGGACCTCGCGACCATCGACGCCGTGGGTGCGGCGTACGAGCTGCTCGGCACGGACCCGGAGCTGCGCGCCGGGGTCGTGCACGGTGTCGGGGACCACTTCTCGGCGGGGTTGGACCTGGCCGAGGTCGGCCCCGCGGTTGCGGCAAGGGGCCCGGCGGCACTCTCGGGCGGGCACGCGTTCGACCCCTTCGGCGTCTGGGCGGCACCCGTTCCCAAGCCCGTGGTGATGGCCGTCCAGGGCATCGCCTTCACCCTGAGCATCGAGCTGGCGCTGGCCAGCGACATCGTGATCGCGGCCTCCGACGTCCGCTTCCGCCAGTTGGAGGTCGGCCGCGGGATCATGCCGTTCGGCGGGGCGACCTTCCGGGCGCAGTCCTCCCTCGGTTGGGGGAACTCCATGCGCTTCCTGCTCACGGGCGCGGAGTTCGGCGCCGCGGAGGCGCTGCGGATCGGCCTGGTCCAGGAGGTCGTCGCCCCGGGCGAGCAGCTCGCGGAGGCGCTCCGGATCGCTGAGCTGATCGCCGCCCAGGCGCCGTTGGGCGTCCAGGCGACGCTGGCGAACGCCCGCGTGGCCCGCGCCGAGGGCCCGGTTGCGGCTGTCGAGCACCTGAGGGGGTTGCTGCCGGGGGTCATGGGCAGCCAGGACGCTGCCGAGGGATTGCGGTCGTTCATCGAGCGCCGCCCTGCGCAGTTCACGGGCCGCTGACCCCGCTCGAGGTCGGGGTTGTCACGGGTCTGTATCCGCGGCCGTCCAGCGGCGTAGGGTCGTGGCCGTGACCAGCACAGACCGACCGATCGTCGCCGAGGCCCCCGGGGTCCGCATCACCGCGAGCGCCCGGGGCGCGCACCTGATGACCTGGACCACTCACGGTGTGGACAGGTTGTGGATGAGCCCGCTGTCCCGCCACGGGCAGTCCGAGGCCCTGCGCGGAGGGGTGCCCGTCCTGTTCCCGCAGTTCGGCACGTTCGGCGACCTGCCCAAGCACGGGTTCGCCCGCACCGCCGACTGGCAGCCCCTGCGGGCGCCGTCGGAGCAGGGGAGGGCCACCCTGGCCTTCCAGCTCGCCGACTCCGAGGAGACGCGCGCGGTGTGGCCGCATCCGTTCCGTGCCCGCCTGGGCATCTCGGCGTCGCCGACCGACCTGGTGATGGACCTGACGGTGGAGAACCGGGGGCACGACGTCGCGCGGTTCACCGGAGGCCTGCACACCTACCTGGCTGTGGCCGACCCCGAGGCGTGGATCGAGGGGCTTGCGGGCACCCGTGCGTGGGACGGCGTCTCGACCCAGAAGCCGCACTTCTCCGAGCAGATCGGCGGCCGCCTGCGCGCGCTCGACACCCAGGACCTCGTGATCCACGGAGCGGTCGCGCCGGTCGTGCTCAAGGACGCGGTCCTCGGATCGATGCACGTGGCGGCCGAGGGCTTCTCGAACCGGGTGGTCTGGAACCCGGGTCCGGGCCACTCGCTGCCGGACGTGGCCCCAGGGGACGAGGCCCGGTTCGTGTGCATCGAGCCGACCGCCGTCGTGCCGGTGGTGCTGCCCGCGGGGGGCGTGTGGGAGGCCAGGCAGCGCCTGTACCTGGGCTGACGGCGCGGCGCCCCCCCGCGGCCGGAGCGTCGGCTCAGGCCGTGCGCACGACCCAGTGCCCGCCGGGCCAGACCGCACGGGTGACGCCCGACCCCGCGATCATCCGTCGGCACCCGTCACAGGGCTCGTGGGTGACGTAGATCGTGGCCGACTCCGCCCTGCTGCGGTCGGCGTACAGCAGGCAGTTCTGCTCGGCGTGCAGGGCGACGCACGCCCCTGCCCCGGTGTCGTAGGAGCTGCCCGGGGCGACGGTCGCGGAGTCGAGCAGCCCACGCGGGCACTCGCCGGCCAGGCACGACGGCCCGCCGGATGGGGCGCCGTTGTACCCGGTGGCCACGATCCGGTGGTTGGACACGAGGACCGCGCCCACCTGCCGTCGCCGGCAGTCAGCCCGGACAGCCACGGCTGCGGCGATCTGCAGGAAGTACTCGTCCCAGCCAGGTCGGGTGAACTCCATGGCGTGATTGTCGCCCATGCCCACGGCGCGGGGTCGCCCGGCTGTGCGCCCGGCCCCACCGATCCGCCTGGAGGCCAGGGCCGACGCGCAACTGCCCGCCTCCCAACGGTCGGGGGGCGGGCAGTTGGCCGTTGCTGATGCCAGCAGGTCAGTCGCGCACGGCGTCCTTGATCGATCCTGCGGACTCGGCCGTCTCGAGGACGTCCGCGCCCTCGAGCGTGGTCACGCGGGTGAAGGACCAGACCGCCACGGCCACCACGGCACCCACGAGGGGGGCAAGGAGGAACAGCCACACCTGCGACAGCGCGGTGCCACCCTCGAACAGGGCCGGGCCGAACGACCGGGCCGGGTTGACCGAGGTCCCGGTCAGCGGGATGCCGACGATGTGCACGGCGGTCAGGGCCAGGCCGATCGCCACCCCCGCGAAGCCCGGGGCGGCAACCTTCTCAGTCACGAGCAGGATGACCAGCACGAACGCCGCGGTCAGCAGCACCTCGAGGAGGAAGGCGCCGGGCATGTTGATGGCGCCGTTGTCATAGCTGTTGGTGCCCAGCGCACCGGTGCGGTCGATGACGTCGAAGGAGGAGACGAACAGCTTGAGGACGGCGGCACCGAGGATCGCGCCGGCGAACTGCGCGACGGCGTAGCCGCCACCCTCGCGGGGCGACATCCGCTTGGCCAGGACCATGCCCAGCGTGACGGCGGGGTTGACGTGCGTGCCGGAGACCGGGCCGAACGCGTAGGCGAGCATCAGGACGACGAGGCCGAACGCGAGGGCGACGCCGACGGTGCCGGAGGCGGGGCCGGCAGCATCAGCCCCGACACCACCGCCGATGCCGAACACGGCCGCGCCGACGGCGAGGAAGACGAGCAGGAAGGTGCCGACGAACTCGGCACCGAGCTTCCGGGTCATGGTGATGAGACCTTTCGAGGACTGAGGGAGGGGCCTGCCGGCACGAGAACGAGGCAACAGCAGGGACTTGCTGGGTGAATCGTACCCGAACCTGAGGAGCCCCTGGCCGACGTGCCTCCCCCAGCGCGTCAGTCGGGCAGCATCCCGGCTGTGCTGAGCTGCGCGCGCAGGGCGGGATCGGAGGGCTCCTGGAGGTGCTGGCCGTCGGGGAAGACGATGACGGGGATGGACTGCCGCCCACCGTTGAGTGCCATCATCGTCTCCAGCCCGGCGGAGTCCTCGTCGACATCGACGTAGAGGTAGGGCACCCCCAACCGGTCGAGGAGCCGCTTCGAGCGTCGGCAGTCCGGGCACCAGTCGGCGCCGTAGACGGTCAGGTCAGCCATGGGCACATCGTCGCATCCATGGGCGATGTCGGCAGCCGACGGTCACCGGTCACCGTCGTCCAGTGCGGCCATCCATCCGATCGCGGCCAGGATCAGTGACTTGGTCCCGAAGGCGATCGCGCTCTCGTCGATGTCGAAGGTCGGGCGGTGCAGGTCGAGGCGGTCGGCACGGCCCGGCCAGTGGGTGCCGAGACGGGCGTAGCAGCCGGGCACGAGTCCCTGGTACCAGCCGAAGGTGTCCCCTCCCCACGAGTGCGCGGTGTCGCACACGGCGTCGGGGCCGCCGGCCACGAGCGCGGCGCTGGCCATCAAGCGGGTCGCCGCGGCGTCGTTGATCACGGGCGTCACGCCCGGGCGGTGGCGCAGGTACCAGTGCAGGCCGTCCGGGCGCGAGCCCTCGTGGCCCTCGGCGTCGGGGCGCACGTCGGTGCCCAGCACGGCGGCGATCGCCTGCGGAACGATGGCCATCAGCGCATCGGAGACCGACGGGTCGGGCGTGCGCACCGAGCCGGTCAGGTCCGCCTCCGCGGGGATGACGTTGGACGCCGACCCGGTGTGGATCGTGCCGAACACGAAGCGCACCTCGCCGCGGGCGGGGTCCTCCGCCAGCCCGTCGGCGGCCGCCTGCACGGCCACCGGGAGCTCGCGAACGACGCGGGCCACCTCGTCGGCCAGGTTGACGGTCAGGGACGGACGTGCCGTGTGCCCGCCGGGTCCGGTCATGCGGATCGCCACATGGTGCGAGGCCGACGTGATCGGACCGATCCGGCAGCCGAGCTGCCCGGCGTCGATCTTCGGGTCGCAGTGCACCCCGAAGATCCCCTGGACGCCGTCCATCCCACCGTCGGCGATCACATCGAGCGCCCCGCCGGGTAGCGACTCCTCGGAGGGCTCGAACACCAGCCGGACACGGCCGCGGACCCGCCCCGACTCGATGAGGTCGCGCAGCACCAGCCCGGATCCCAGGACGACCGAGGTGTGCACGTCGTGCCCGCACGCGTGGCAGGCCCCCTCGTTCGTCGAGCGGTACGGCACGTCCTTGGCGTCATGCATGACCAGGGCGTCGATGTCGGCACGCAGGGCCACGAGCGGGCCCTCGTGACCGATGTCACAGATCAGGCCGGTGCCCACGCTGAGCACCCGGGGCGCGAGTCCCTCGGCCACGAGCCGCTCCCGCAGGGCGGAGGTCGTCTCGTGCTCGGACCTGCTCACCTCGGGGCGGGCGTGCAGCCAGCGACGGGTGTAGACCAGCTCGCCGGACTTGTGCTCGACCATGGCCTGCACGACATGCAGCAGTGCGGGGTCGATCGGCATCCTCGCCAGGTCGGAGCCCAGCTCCTCGACCGGAGGTCCCGGCACTGTGACGCTCAACTCATCCTCCGACGCGATCGTGGGCGAACTCCCGACGCAGCAGCTCCACGACGTCACGCAGGGTGCCGCCCTCGGCGACCACTGCCCGCTGGCGGACGTAGCTCGGTTGGTGGTCAAGGATATCGAGGACCCGGTCGAGGTCGGTCACGGTGCCCAGCGCCATGGCCTCGGGGCGCACGATCTCGACCCACTCGCGCACCTCGTCGGACAACCGGGTGACCGTGCCGTCGCCGTGCACGAGGGTCGCGTCGATCCCGTAGCGCGCTGCCCGCCACTTGTTCTCCCGCAGCACCCAGTCCGGCTCCCGGGTGAGGTGCTCGCCGGCGTCGATGCGCCTGCAGAGGTGGGCCACCGCGGCCTGGGCCAGGGCGGCCAGGGCGCACAGCTCGGTCAGGGTGGCCATGCCGTCGCACATGCGAAGCTCGACGGTGCCCCAGCCCGGGCTGGGGCGGATGTCCCACCACAGCTCCTTGACGGTCTCGATCGTCCCCGCGCGGATGAGGATCTCCACGAGCGCCTCGAAGTCCGCCCAGTCAGTGAGCTCGGGCGGCAGGCTGGCCGAGGGCATCGACTCGAACACCTTGGTGCGCATCGAGGCCAGGCCGGTGTCATCGCCGAACCAGTAGGGGCTGGAGGCGGACAGCGCCACGAAGTGCGGAAGCAATGTGGTCAGGGCGTTCGTCACGGCGATCGCGTGGTCGCCGGAGGGGACGCCCACGTGGAAGTGCACGCCGTGGATCATCATGCGTCGTGCCGGCCACTGGATCTTGTCCACCAACCGGGCGTACCGATCGTCCTCGGTCAGGCGCAGCCGGCTCCAGCTCGAGAAGGGGTGGACGCCGGTGCCGATCAGCGCCAGGTGCCGTCGACGCAGGATCGGCTGCAGCTCGGCGACGGTCGCGGCGAGGTCGGCGTGTGCCTCCGCCGGGGTTGCGCACACCCCGGTGATCAGCTCGATGGTCGACTGGAACAGCTCCTGGTGGATCCGGGGGTGGGCCCCATCCGGGTGACCGGCGCCGGCCTCGGCGAGGACCTCGGGAGCCGCGCACTCGAGCTCGTCGGTCTCGTCGTCGACGAGCCCCATCTCGATCTCCACGCCCAGGGTGTGGGCCGGGGAGCTGGTGAACGGGATCGGCATGGACTTCCTCCGCCGTGGGAACGCGTGGACGGGGCTCAGGCTAGGGCCACTACCCTTCTGCATGTGGTTCCTGATCCCGTCGGCAGCGCAGTGGCGCAGGGTGGGCCCGGCCATGCCGCCGTCGCGGCAGGCAGTGTCGCGACCGCACAGGCGGGCGCGGAGGCCCTGGCGGCCGGCGGCAACGCCGTGGACGCGGTCCTGGCAGCCTCGTTCGCCGCCACGGTCGCCGAACAGGCGGTGTCGTCCCTGGGTGGTGGCGGGTTCCTGATGGTGCGCCGCCCGGACGGCCAGGTGCACGTGCGCGACTCCTTCGTCGACACCCCCGGCAGGGGGCTGCCGGTCGAGGAGCTCGACCTGCACTTCCTGCCGATGGACGTCGAGTACCCGAGCACGGTCCAGACCTTCCACGTGGGCATGGGCTCGGTGGCGGTCCCGGGGCTGCTCGCGGGGATCCTCGACGCCCATGACGAGTTCGCCCGGCTGCCCCTGGCCGACCTCGTCGCGCCCGCGCGGCGGTACGCCGATCACGGGACGGTCATGGAACCGGCCCAGGGCATCCTCACCGGCCTGATCCGCGGCCTGGTGGGCCTGTCCGAGGAGAGCCTGGCGCTCTTCCACCGTGATGGGCGCTGGCTGGTCACCGGGGACGCCATCCGCAACCCTGACCTCGCCCGGTTCCTGGACCTCCTCGCCGATGGGACGGTCACCTCCATCGAGAGCGCGCCCTTCGCCGCACCGCTGCTCGCCGCGATGCGACAGGGCGGGCTGGTCACCGCGGCCGACCTCGACGCGTACCAGGTGATCCACCGTGAGCCTGTGGTCGCGGAGCGCGCCGGCCACCTGTTCTTCACGAACCCGCCGCCGTCGTTCGGTGGCTCGATCATCGCCGACACCCTGGCGGCGGCCCCGCAGTTCGACCCTGGGGACGCGCGGGGCTGGATCGGGCTCGTGGAGACGCTGGTGGCGGCCACTGCCCACCGCCGAAGCGGGGCGACCACGCCGCTGACCGCGACCGGGACCACGCACGTCAGTGCGGTCGACGCCGACGGGATGGTCGCCTCCATGACGATCTCCAACGGGGTCACGGCCGGGTTCGTGATCCCCGGCACCGGGATCCAGCTGAACAACATGCTGGGGGAGGCCGACCTGAACCCGGACGGGTTCCACGCCACCCCGCCGGGACAGCGGATGGGTTCGATGATGAGCCCGTCGATCCTGGTCGCCCCGGACGGCGGGGTGCTCGCGCTCGGGACCGGTGGGTCGGAGCGGATCCGCTCGTCGATGGTCGAGGTCCTGATGCGGATCGTCGACGGCGGCCAGTCGCTCGCCCGAGCAGTGTCCTCAGCCCGGGTGCACCCCGACGACCGCGGACTGCAGGTCGAGCCGATGCTGCCGGCCGACCTGGTCGAGGGCCTGCGTGCGGGCTCGATCAGCCCGGTCAACGTGTGGCCCGCCCACAACCTGTTCTTCGGTGGGGTCAATGCCGTCCAGCGGATGCCTGACGGCTCCGTGCGGGCGGTCGCCGACGGGCGGCGCGGTGGAGGTGCGCTGGTCGTCGCGGTGTGAGCGGTGCGCGACCCTCACGCCCAGTGCGGGGCGCCATGCGAGAGGACCCGCCAGGAGTGGCCGGGCACGACCAGGAGGTCAGGCTCGTGGGAGGCCCCCTCGGACTGCACCTCGATCGTCGGGTCCGGCAGCTCGACAGGGAACACCTCCGGGCCGTCGGCGATGTTGAGCAGGGTCGTGATGCGTCGACCGTGACCGATCGGGGGCGTGACCTGAAGCGCCAGCGAGGTGTTGGTGACGTGCCCGACGCTCGCCTGCGCACGGGTCATCCAGGGGTACCTGGAGCGCATCTCGATCAGCTGTCGGTGCAGGTGGTGGATCGGCCAGCCCCACGGCGCCAGCCCCTCGGGACGGTCCGGGAACATCGGGCGGACGGCTTCGTCGCCGCCGAACCTGTCCTCCTTGATCCCGCGGAACGCCTGCTCGTCGCCGTAGTAGACCGACGGGGAGCCGGGCAGCGTGAACAGGGCGGCGATGGCGTGGCCGAGATGACGCTGGTCCTCGAGGATGCTGGCGATGCGCGTGACGTCGTGGTTGCCGACGAACGTCATGGGCGGGTGCTCGCCGGCGTACTCGGCCAGTCGTTCGACCTGCCACGTGAGGTCGAAGTAGTTGCCGTCGTTGAGCGATCGCCACAGCGGGCGCCACAGGCCGTAGGCGGTCACTGAGTCGAGGGTGGTCTCGGCCAGGATCTCGGGCGGCTCGCCGTGGATGTACTCGCCGACGAACCAGGCGTCGGGGTGCAGGGCGCGGACCCGGGCCAGCACCTCCCGCCAGAACTCCGGGGCAACTGCGTAGGCAGCGTCGAGTCGCCATCCATCGGCGCCGCGCGTGAGCCAGTGGTCCATGACGTGGACCACGTAGTTGATGACCGCCGGGTCCCGGTGGTTCAGGACCACCAGTCCGCCGTGTCCCTCGAACACGTCGTACTCGGGCTCGCCGTCGGGCGTGGGCCAGCGCAGGTCGAACCAGGCTGCGGCGAGGCCGCCGGCGCCCTTCGGGTCCGGACCGGCCGCACGTGCCACCTGGAACATCGGATGCGCGTAGCCGACGTGGTTGAAGACCCCGTCCATCAGCAGGCGCATGCCCCGGTCGTGGCAGCCGCGGACCAGTGCGTCGAAGTCGCGCTCGTCGCCGAGGCGGGGGTCGATGTGCAGGTGGTCGGTGGTGTCATAGCCGTGGGTCTCCGAGGCGAAGACCGGCCCGAGCTGCAGCCCGCGACACCCCAGGTCATGGGCGTAGTCCAGCCAGTTGGACAGGTGACGCAGACGGTGCACGATTCCCTGGACCTGGTTCGACTTGGGCTCGGCCCCGGAGAACCCCAGCGGATAGACGTGCCACCACGTCAGTCCATCGAGCCACAGGGGTGCCACACTCGTGAATCTACGCGAATCCCGCCCTGTTGCGCCCTTCGGGGTCGCGTGTCGAGGGGCGACTGTCACCCAGCGTGATCGCCGCTGGGGCTCATCGCCCTCGCATGAACGGTCCTCCTCCACACGGGTTGCACAGGTTGTGGATAAGTTCGGTTGACAGTGCCGGATGGTGCACCGCACACTGGATACCGTGAATCTGGCCCTGACGGAGATGAAGCGGGCGAAGCTGCGCTTCGGCCTGCTCACGGCCGCTGTGGCCCTGCTCGTCTTCCTGATCGTGTTCCTCTCCAGCCTGTCCGGCGCGCTCCTGCGCGCGTTCACCGGTGCGGTGGAGTCGCTCCCGGCCGACGGGCTGGTGTACTCGGAGGCGGCCCGGGCCAACATCCAGGCCAGCCGCCTGGATCCCGCCGTGACCGAGCAGGTGTCGGCGGTCGAGGGTGTGTCGGCGGTCGGCCCGCTGGCCGTCCTGTCGGCGAACGCCGAGGTCGCCGGCACGCCCGACGAGCTGCAGCTGATCGGGGTCACGCCCGGCTCACCGAGCCAGCCGTCCGGCCTGCGCGAGGGCCGCTTCCCGACGTCGCCGACGGAGGTCGCGTTGGACGCCAGCGAGGCCGAGGTGGCCATCGGTGACGTCATCCGGGTGAACGGGTCACAGACGGACCTCGTGGTCACGGGGACCCTGGTCGGCACGCAGTTCGGCACCGACACCGCGTGGATGACCACTGCCGGCTACGAGGCCCTGCTCGGCGAGCTCAATCCCGGACTGCGCTCCGTGCCCATCAACGCGGTCGCCTTCACCGTCGACCAGGGCGCTGATCCGGTGGCCGTGGCGGCCGCGGTGCAGCGGGCCGTGGACGGGACGCAGGCGCTGGATCGCGACGCGGCCATCGCGTCCATCCCGGGAGTCGAGTCCGTGAGCCAGACCTTCGGGCTCCTCGTGGGCATCACCTACGTCATCGGAGTGGTCGTCGTGGGCTTCTTCTTCCTGATCCTCACCGTCCAGAAGCTGCGGACGTTCACGCTGCTGCGGGCCTCCGGGGCCTCCACGCGTTCACTGGCCGGTTCCGTCACCGGGCAGATCGCGGCCGTGATCCTGATCGCCTCGGCACTGGCGGTGGTGCTCGCCTGGGGCGCCCTGAAGGGCCTGTCGACCGGGCTTCCGGTGTCCATCGACCCGCTGACCACGGGCGGGGTGGTCGCCGCCGTCCTCCTGGCCTCCCTGGGCGCCGGGTTGCTGTCCGTCCGGCGCATCGCGAGGCTCGACCCGGCGACCGCGGCAGGTGCCCGATGAACCTCGCCGTCGCGGAGTTCCGCCGCGCCAAGGGCCGCTTCGTGTCCATCACGGGCGCGCTGTCGCTCATCGTCTTCCTCGTTCTGATCCTCGGTGCGCTCGGCGACGGGCTGTTCTTCGGTGGCACCGGCGCCATCCGATCCAGCACGGCCCAGGCCTACGCCTTCTCCGCCGATGCTGAGGCCTCGCTGGTGCGCTCACGCCTGCCGCTCGCGGCGGAGTCGGACCTTGAGGCCCTCGACGGCGTCGAGCAGGCCACCGCGATCGGCGCGTTGATCACGGCCACGAACAGCGTCCCTGGTGGGGCGGACCTGGTCGTGATGGGGTTCGTGCCCGAGGCCCAGCCCGCGGGCGTGCCCAGCACCGTGATCGCGGGGCGCCTCCCCAGCCCCGAGGACCCCGAGGGGGTTGCGGTCGATGAGGCCCTGGCCGACGCCGGCCTGGGCCTGGGCGCGACCCTCGACGTGGGCGGAGTCACCCAGACCGTCGTTGGCGTCGTGAGCGACGCGGGCTACCAGGGGTTGCCCACCGCGTGGACCTCGCTCGATACGTATGCCGAGATGCGCACCGCGGTCCGCCCGGAGCTCGCCGGCCAACCGGTCGAGCCCTCGGTGTTCGGCCTCGGCCTTGCCGACGGGGTCACGGCTGATCAGGTCACCCCGCCGGCCGGGATCGTCCTGGCCAGCACCGAGGAGACCTACTTGGCGATCCCGGGCACCAAGGAGCAGAAGTCCAGCCTCAACGCCATCATCTACGCCAGCCTGGCGGTGGCGGGCCTGGTCGTCGCCCTGTTCTTCGCCCTCGTGGTCCTCGAGAAGCGTGAGCTGTTCGCCGCACTGAAGGCCCTGGGCGCCCCCACGAGCAAGCTCGGTGGCGGTGTCGTCCTGCAGGCCGTCGGGGCCACCGTCACGGCAGTCATCGTCGGTGCCACCGCCGCCTGGCTGGCCGGCCAGATCCTTCCCGACGACATCCCGTTCCTGTTCCGGCCGCAGACCCTGGTCTACTCCGCTGTCCTGACCGTGACCGCCGGCGTCGTGGGCGCCCTGCTGTCGCTGCGCCGCATCAGCCGGATCGATCCGGCCACCGCCCTAGGAGGCACCCTGTGACGACCGACGCCACACCGCAGACCGCAGTACCGGCCGCAGACGCGGAGGTGCCCCTGCTCACCGTCGAGGCGGTGACCAAGACCTACGGCGAGGGTCGCACGGCCGTCACCGCCGTGCACGAGGCCTCGATGCAGGTCAGCCAGGGCGAGTTCGTCGCGCTCCTCGGCCCCTCGGGCTCGGGCAAGACGACGCTGATCTCGATGATCGGCGGGCTGCTGACGCCCACCTCCGGCCTCATCAAGGTCGGCGACATGGTGGTCAGCGACCTCGACTCCAAGGCCCTGACGACCTTCCGCGCTGAGCGGGTCGGGTTCGTCTTCCAATCGGCGAACCTCGTGCCCTTCCTCACCGCGCGCGAGAACCTGCTCTGGGTGGCCGGACTGCGCAAGGAGAAGGGGCGCGCCGCGCGCCGGGAGGCCGGCCAGCGCGCGGACCAGCTGCTCGAGGAGCTGGGCCTGTCCGAGCGCGCCGGGAACGTGCCGGAGAAGCTCTCCGGGGGCGAGCGACAGCGCGTGGCGATCGGCCGCGCGCTGATGAACGACCCCGACCTGGTCCTCGTCGACGAGCCCACCGCCGCCCTGGACACGGAGATGGGCCGGCAGGTCGTCCAGCTGCTGCGCCGGGAGATCAAGGACCGGGGCAAGACCGGGATCATGGTCACCCACGACCTGCGGATGGTCCAGTACACCGACCGCGTGTTCGAGATCACCGACGGCTTCCTCGAGCTGGCCGGCGACCCGGCCGAGCGAGCTGCCGCCGGTCACGCGGGCGTTCACTGACGCGTCGGCGGGCCGCGACGCGGCGGCCGGACCTGAGGCCCTGGCCGCCCGAACGGCCGGGATGGGCGCGATGAGGCCCCTTAGCCCACTGATATCGCAGTCACATGGGCACAAACACTTGGGTTCGCCCCCTGCGTGGTCGATGATGCCACTATGCGCGTCCCTGCCCTGCGTCCGAGGATCGGTGCCCTCGTGGCGGCTTCCGGACTCATCCTGACCACCCTGGCGGTGGCCACGCCCGCGTCATCGGTCGAACCTGAGGTCTATCCCGTCCCTGCCGACGGGGTGTTCCGCATGCAGGGCTCCGGATGGGGCCATGGCCGGGGGATGAGCCAGTGGGGCGCGTACCAGGCGGCCTCGGCCGGCGTCGCGTACCCGGGGATCCTGGCCTTCTACTACCCGGGAACGGTTCTCGCGACCCTTCCGGAGGCCCAGGTCAGGGTCCTGCTCGCCGCGGACACCGGCCGCGACCTGGTGGTTCACGCAACTCCCGGCCTGACAGCGACCCAGTCCGGACGCGACGCCGTCCAGCTGCCCGTCACCCCCAGCAACTGCACGAAGACCGCCTCGCGGTGGCGCGTGCGGGCGACCGCCGCAGGGATGACCCTGTCGGTCTACTGCGGGCGCTGGCGCCAGGTCGACAAGGTGGCCGGCGACACCCTGGCGTTCGCCGTCCCGGGTGACGTCGTGGGGACCCAGAACGGCTCGACCCGCCGCGGCTACCGGGGGACCGTCACGGCGACCCGCCTGGGCGCCCGCTCGCTTCGGGTCGTGAACAGCCTGCCGATGGAGCAGTACCTGCGTGCCGTGGTCGCGAGCGAGGTGTCCCCCTCCTGGCCCGTCGAGGCGCTGCGCGCCCAGGCAGTTGCTGCCCGCAGCTTCGCCGCCCACGAGGCGCTCAGCCAGTCGCGCCGGTCCTTCGACGTCTATGACTCGACGCGTTCCCAGGCCTACCCGGGCGCCGTCACCTATGACGCCCGCTGGCGGGTTGTCCGCAACCGGGAGCACGCCAACACCGACGCCGCCATCGAGGGCACCGCCGGCATGCACGTGATGTACGGCGACGAGCCGGCGCTCACCCAGTTCAGCTCGTCCAACGGTGGGGCGAGTGCAGCCTCTCCGCTCGGGTACATGTTTGCGCAGGCCGACCCGTGGGACGCGGCGGCCACCCGGAACCCACGCCTGGCCTGGACCGACAGCATCCCTGCCGCGTCGCTGCAGTCGCGATGCCGTGGGGCGGGGCCCATCTCCGCGCTGCGCGTTCTCGCGCGTGAGGGCGCGGGACCGTGGGGTGGGCGGATCTCGGCCCTGGAGATCGTGGGTGCGGCCCGGACCTGCACGCTGGCCACGGATTCGGCGATCCGGTCGACCCTCGGCGTGAACAGCAGCTTCCTGACCTTCACCGGCTGACCCGGTGGTCGACCAGGTCGATCCAACCGACCGGACCGACCACTACCACCTCAGGCCCGTGGAAGCGGGTGCCCCTCGGAGGCCTGGACGACCACGAAGCCCTGCCCGGACAGCGTGAGCTGGTAGGCCTCACCCGAGCCGCGGCCGATCAGCGCGCCGGCCTTGGCCGTCTGGCGCACCCCGGAGGACAGCGACGTGGACCACAGCACCGCGGCATGCATGTCGACGAAGGTGGGGACGTCCACGTTGAGCACCACGGGGCTGCCGTACACCGTGATCGCGAGGGTGCCCGTGCCCGTGAAGGTCGTGTTGAAGAGCCCGCCGCTCATCATCGAGGCGCCCTCGACCTTGTTGATGTCCCAGGTCAGCGAGCTCTCGAACGCCAGGACGTGGTTCCCGCCGATCGTCACGGACTCGTTCTCGAGGTGCAGCAGGAAGACCTCGTCAGCCTGGTCGGCGAGGAACACGTCGCCGTCGCCGCTGACCTTCATGAGGGCCATGCCCTCGCTGGTCATGGCCTTCTTCAGCATCTTGGCCATCCCGCCGCTGCCCTCATAGGCGAAGTCGACATTGCCCTGGTAGGCCACCATCGAGCCCTGCTTCGCGTAGAAGTACCCGCTGGTGCCTGACAGCCGCACCTTGAGCATCTTCTTGTTCTGCTTGGTGAAGCTCCCCGGGTCGGAGGCCGTCTCGGTGTTGTGGAACATGTCGCTGCGCATGGGTCTCAGGCTAGGGCAGGCGGGCGTCACTGCGCGACGGGCCCTGCGTGGTGCGACGTGGCGGAGACCCGAGCCGGGCTCGGCTCAGGGCAGCGGGGCGTCCTTGGGACGGTCGTCGTGAGCCGGAAGGTCGTGGTGGTTGACGTGCGTGGGGCCCTCGTAGGAGTGCAGGTCCGGGTGCGGCACTGTGTGGAACTGGTGCAGCTCCTCGACGCTGGGCAGCATCTCCTCGATGTCGTCGGCGTTCTCCGAGTGCATCATGAGCCGCCCGGCCCAGGTCAGCAGGACGGCGATGGCGGTCAGGCTGGCGACCCAGCCCCAGGGGTCGGAGAAGGTCGTGAGCTTGAACGCCATGAATCCGACGATTCCGGCCGCGGGGAGCGTGAAGATCCAGGCAACGACCATCTCGCCGATCTTGCGCCCGTTGAGGCCGGTGCCCGCGGCAGCCCCGGCGCCCATCACCGACGAGGCCGCGGCCTGGGTCGTGGAGATCGGGATGCCCAGTTCGGTCGCACCGAAGATGGCCGACATGGAGCCGACGTTGGCAGCGACGCCCGAGTTGGCGTTCAGCTTCGTGATCCGCAGGCCCATCGTCTCGATGATCTTCCAGCCGCCCCACATCGTGCCCAGGGCGATCATGGAGTAGGCGGAGAGCTCGACCCACAGCGGGATGGAGGAGTCCTCGCCGAGGTAGCCGCCGGCGACCAGGGCGAAGGCGATCAGGCCCATCGTCTTCTGGGCGTCATTGGCTCCGTGGCCGAACGAGACAGCCGCCGAGGAGATGATCTGGAGCCACTTGAACGGCTTGGCGTCGTCCTTCCAGTGCGTGACCCGCTGCAGCAGCCCGACGAGGAACATGGCCGCGAACGCCACCGTGAAGGCCACCAGGGGGGACAGGACGATCGCCAGCGCGGTCTTCTCGACGCTGCTCCACTTGATGACGTCGGTGCCACCGGCGGACAGCCCGGCCCCGATCAGGCCACCGATGAGGGCATGGCTGGAGGAGGACGGCATGCCGATCGACCAGGTGAAGTAGTTCCAGAAGATCGCGCCGAGCAGGGCGCCGAAGGCGACGCCGAGACCGACGGGCACCCCACCAGACTGGACGCCGAGCTCCTCGACCTGGACGGTCTTGGCAACGGTGTTGGCCACGGCGGTGCCGACCACGAAGAGGGCGGCGAAGTTGAAGAACGCGGCCATGTAGACGGCATGACGGGGCTTCATCGCGCGAGTGGCCACGACCGTGGAGGTCGAGTTCGCGGCGTCGTGGAATCCGTTGGTGAAGTCGAAGAGCAGCGCCAGCAGGACGATGCCGACGACTGCGACCAGCACCATGTCCATGGGGCTCCTCATTCAAGTCGTGCAGGCCCCAGCCTGCTGGGCACAGGCTAGGGGCCCGTTGGCCCCTGATTCATCCGGACGTCACCCTTTTCGCGCACGAGGATGCGTTTGTTCATCTGGCGTTCATCTTCCTGATCCCGCGCGTTCGCCCGGCCGTCAGGCCAGTTGCGTCAATGCGTGGATGGCGAGCCCCGCCAGGGCGCCGACCACCGTGCCGTTGATCCGGATGAACTGCAGGTCGCGGCCCACGGCGAGCTCGATCCGCTCGGCCGTCTGGGGCCCGTCCCAGCGCTCCACGGTGTCGGCGATGACGCTGGTGAGCTCGACCTTGTAGTCCGCCACGAGCCCCACCACCGTGTCGGTGATCCAGCCGTCGAGCCGCGTCTGGAGGTCGCGATCGGTCGCGAGCGTCTGACCCAGCTGGGCAAGCGCACCGGACACCCGGACGCGCAGCTCGCTGCTCGGGTCGTCGGCGGCCTCGAGGACCACGCGCTGGGCGGTCTCCCAGATGCGCCCGACCGACCGCTGGACGTCCGGGTGGTCGTACATGTCCACCTTGGCCCGCTCCACGCGCTCGCGGGTGCTGGGGTTCGCGCGCAGGTCGTCGGCGAACTGCACGAGCATCCTGTCGATGGCGATCCGGACGTCGTGCTCCGGGTCGTCGCGGATCGCGGCCAGGAAGCGCACCAGCTCGAGGTGGATCTTGTCGCCGACGACCCCGTCGACGAACTTGGGGGTCCACGTGGGTGCCTGCTTGGTCACCATCTCGATGATCGAGCGCCGGTTGGCCACCACCCAGGCGTAGGTGCGGTCGGCAAGGACGTCGACGATCCCGGTGTGCGCACCGTCGGCGACCACCTGTCCGAGCAGGTGCCCCAGCGCGGGCGAGACCTCGGTCTGCTCGACGCGGTCGGCGATGACGCGCTCGATCATGGTGCGCATCTGCTCGTCGTCGAGCACGGCGATCAGGCCCCGCAGCGCCCGTCCCATCTCGCCTGCCACCCGAGCCGCGTGGTCGGGCTCGGCGAGCCACTCGCCGCCACGGCGGGTGACCTCAGCCCCGGTGACCTTCTCGCGAACCACCTCGTCGGTGAGGAAGTGCGTGCCCACGAACTCGCCGAGCGTGGCTCCCATCTCGTCCTTGCGGGTCGGGATGATCGCCGTGTGCGGGATGGGCAGGCCCAGGGGGTGCCGGAACAGGGCCGTGACGGCGAACCAGTCCGCCAGCGCGCCGACCATCGCGGCCTCGGACCCCGCCTGCACGTAGCCGACCCAGCCGTCCGGACTCGTGCCGTGGACAACGATCGTGATGATGTAGATCAGGGCAGCCAGGAGGAACAGCCCGGTGGCCACGGCCTTCATCCTGCGCAGTCCGGAGCGTCGTGCCTCGTCCGAGCCGCCCCATGGACTCGGGGCTGCGGGCTGGGGCGCTTCGGCGGTCGCTGTTGCCGTGCTCATGGCACCTCCCAGTGTGTGCTCGGCTTGCGAGTCTAGACGGGGTGATGCCGTGCGGGGTCGAGTCCCTCAGGCGGGCTGCCCGGTCACCTGCAGGACCGTCAGCGCCTGCGTCGGGCTCATCCCCCGCCGGGCGCCGATCCGTCGAGCGAGCTCGTCGCGGCTGGGTCCGTCGGGGGTCCAGGCTGCCTCGACCGCGCGGAAGGGCAGGGTGTCGAATCGGTGGAGTCCCTCGGCGGCACCGGGCGTCGGCCGGCGTGCGCGACGACGTCCCGGGCCGGTCGTCGGCGTTGACCGTGCTGCGGCGTTTGCTCCTCATGCTTCACCCCGTCCATGGAGCCGACACCCTCCATGGTCTACCCGGACCGCGCGGTCCATCCCTGCCGGACGCCGTCATCTGCACCGACTCGGACGCCGCAAGTGGGCCCGGGGGATCAGCGCAGGAGCAGGGCGATCCAGGGGGCCAGCGAGATGAGCCCGGTGATCAGGTAGAGCCATACGAGTCGGCGCCGGTGCTTCGCTGGGCTGGTCCGGCCCAGGATCGCCCCGCCGGGCAGCAACGCCACCCAGGCGAGGTTGGGGAACAGCAGCAGGGTGAGGAACGGGGCCCCGTAGAGAACGATCAGGTTGATGGTGCGCATCGGCCCCGACTCGGCCTGGTTCGTGGCCGACTCATCGGGCCATTGGTACTGCCCCGACTCATCAGTCATCGGTCGCCGCCTGCCCGGACCTTGTCCCCACAGGGGCAGGCTATCCAAGGCGGGGCTGATCGGGGACCTTCCGGGCGGGGCCGCACCACGGGCACGCGCCATGGGCCTCCGTCTGGCGGGCGTGGGGTGTGCCGCTGGGCGTATGGTCGAAGACGAGGTCCCCACTGCGTGACAGGTGGGGACCTTCCATGTGGGGGCCGGACCGGACTGGTCGCGGCGACCGCCTGACCGGGTTAGCGTCGATGCGTGACAGACGGTCGCCGGCACTCGCTGCGCCATGCCTACCTCCGGCTGGGAACCGGAGAGCTCGCCGCTGCTGGCTCATTCACCTTCCTCGCGGCCGCTGTGATCTCCCCCCGCCTGCAGGATGCTGGCGAGGTCGTGGCCCTCTGGGGTGCGGTGGGCCCGCTGGTGCTGGTCCTCGTCCAGGCGGGGACCTACTGGTTGCTGGCGCGTTCGTGGGTGGCGCGCGGCTCCATGCCCGCCCCGATGGGGTCCGCCTACCGCGGGCTGCGGGTGCTCGACGTCGTGATCCTCATGGCGGGGCTCGCGATCGTGCTCACGATGCGACCGGAGGATGCGGGCGCGACCCTCCTCGTGCTCGCGATCTGGCTCTTCGCGCTGATCGAGTACGTCAACTACTTCGTGGTGCGCCTGGCCTACCCGCCGGCGAGGTGGCCGCGCGAGGTGACGCACTGGCGGACGCCGCAGCTCGTCCGCGACGTCCGGCTGTCCGCCACGACGCCATGAGCAGGGGCGTGATGAAGGTGACCTGCGACCACGCCCCCGATCAGGCGTTGCGCTCGAACATTCCCGCGACCGCCGCGATCCCGAGGACCGAGCGGGCCGCGTACTCCGAGCGCCACAGCCCGCCGTGGCACGACCCGTCGACGAACAGCTGCATCGGGTGCGAGATGGGCACGGTGGGGTTCGCGGTGGACTCGGCGTTGCGCAGGTCGTGGACCAGCAGCGCCGCCATGATCGCGTTGGAGGTGTCAGGCTCGAAGATCTCCAGGCCGAACCGCCCTGCCCCGGCGTAGGCCGCAGCCAGTGCCTTGTTCTTGACCACGGACTTCGTGCGCGTGCTCGGTGCGACGTTCAGCGACACCCGGACGCCGTCCTCCCGCGCCGCCATGGCCCGCCATCGCTGAAGGCGCTTGGCGAGCAGGTAGTTGGGCCCCTGCTGGCTGACCAGGCAGTCGCTGATCCCGTACTCGACGCCGGTGGAGGTGAACACGGTGTCCGGGTAGTTCTTCTCGAACTGCCCCGCGAGGCGCATGGGCGTCCGGGCATAGCGCCACAGCCCGGCCGCACGCCAGCGCCGTCGGGACTCCTCGACCGCCTCGATCGGAGCGGCGAAGACGTCCGTGGGCGTGGCCAGCCAGGCGAGCATCACGTCCTGGCCCGCACTGACGAGGTCCATGCTGATGGCGTCGATGGCCAGCGAGACACGCACGTGCAGCGGCCCATCCGCGTAGACGTAGTTGCCCAACGTGAAGGGGCGCCCGATCCCCGCCAGCCAGGTGCGGATCTCCGGGGCCTGGGTGAGCAGGTCCGCCCCGGCGACCGCCGCCAGCGCCGCGCCCTGCAGCTGGGTCCGGTCGGGACCCTCGCTGGGGATAGGGACCCGCAGGCGTCCCGCCCGGCCCTCAGCGTCGGCGATGATCCGCCGCCACAGGTCCGGTCGCGGCAGGTCGACCGCCCACACGGTGGCGCCCCAGTCCAGCAGGCACGCCAGGGGCCCCATCTCGGCGCCGGCGCCGAGCACGGCGAAGTCCACGCCCGTCAGGTCCAGCCACTCGGGGTGCGCCATGACGGTCTCGAGGGCGTGCGCGAAGCTCGGCTCCACGATCCCGTTGGCGACCCACAGGTCGAGCTGGTGTCGAAGGTCCGGGCCGGACAGCCTCCGGCCGTGGTACGGGATCACGAGGTCGGCCACCCCGCGCCCGGTGCCCACCACCTCGGCGGTGGCGAACCGGGGCTGGGTGTGGGTGGCGAAGGCCTCCGCAAGGCTGGTTGCCTGCCCATCACGGGTGAACGTGAAGCGCTGGTGGAGGCTCGCGAGGCCGTCACGGCTCATGGCCACCGAGCCGCCGCCGGCCCGCAGCCCGGACACGACCAGGTCGCGCGCTGGAGCCATGTACCCCTTGCGCCAGTTCGCGGTGTCCTCGATCCGCGCCGCGAGCTCGGGGTCGGTGGCCCGCGCGGCATCGGCGAAGACCGCCCGTCCCGTGCCCATCGACGACTGCTGGCCGTTCGTGACCGGGAAGTCGATCCCGCGCTGGGGGTCGAACTCAGTCATGCCGCCCTCCGAGATGGATCATCCGCGGCCGTCGATCGCCCTCTGGTAGACGTCGACCGTGATCCGGGCGATCTTGTCCCAGCCGAACTCCGTGACCGCGCGCTGGCGCCCTGCGACGCCCATGGCAGCGGCGGTGTCCGGGTCGGACATGACCTTGGTCAGCGCGTCGGCGACGCCAGTCTCGAAGGCGACCGGGTCGGCCTCGTCGTAGTGCACCAGATGGCCGGTGGCGCCCTCGACGACGACCTCGGGGATGCCGCCGACGTCGCTGGCCACGACCGCCGTCTGGCAGGCCATCGCCTCGAGGTTCACGATGCCCAGGGGCTCGTACACCGACGGGCAGGCGAACACGCCCGCGTGGGTCAGGGCCTGGACCAGGTGCGCCCGGCTCAGGTGCTCGTTGACCCAGACCATGTTCGCCTCGCCCTTGCTGGCCCGCAGGGCGTCGACACCGGCCTCCACCTCGGCTCCGAGCTCGGGGGTGTCCGGGGAGGAGGCGATCAGGACCAGCGGGATGTCGGGGTCCATCTGCGCGGCCGCCTTGAGCAGGTGCGCGATCCCCTTCTGGCGGGTGATCCGGCCGACGAAGAGCACGTACGGGCGGCTGGGGTCGATCCCGACGGACTCGATCAGGTCCGTGCTCTGATCCGGCTGGTAGAGCTCGGTGTCGATGCCGTTGTGGACGACGTCGACCTTGGCCGGGTCCACGTCGGGGTAGGAGTCCAGCACGTCGCCGCGCATGCCGTGGCTCACCGCGATGATCCGGTCGGCACCCTCGTAGGCCGTCTTCTCCACCCACGACGACAGCCGGTAGCCGCCGCCGAGCTGCTCGGCCTTCCAGGGGCGCTTCGGCTCCAGGGAGTGCGCGGAGATGACGTGCGGCACGTCGAGGAAGATCCCGCCGGCGTGCCCGGCGAAGTTGGCGTACCAGGTGTGCGAGTGCAGAAGGTCCACCCCCTCGCTGGCGGCCACCATGGCCAGGGAGATGCCCATCGTCTGCAGTGAGGCGTTGGCCCCGGCGAGGGTCTCGGGCACCTGATGGGCGTTGGCGTCGGTGCGTGGGGCGCCCCAGCACTGCACATCGACATCGATGAGCTTGCGCAGCTCGCGAGCCAGGTACTCGACGTGAACGCCGGCACCGCCGTAGGCCTCCGGGGGCCATTCCCTTGTCAGCAATCCGATTCTCATGCACGGAAGCCTAGGACGGGGGGACAGGGGATGCGCGCTGCCCGGACCCCGCTGCCCGGACGCCGCCTGCCACCTAGCCTTCTGGCCCGGTTGATGACTACCGTGGCTGTCATGTCGAACCCTCGCGTACTCGGAATCGTTCTCGCCGGCGGAGAGGGCAAGCGGCTGATGCCCCTGACCGCCGATCGCGCCAAGCCGGCTGTCCCGTTCGGTGGCTCCTACCGGCTCGTCGACTTCGTCCTGAGCAACTTGGTGAACGCCGGCTTCGCCCGGATCGCCGTGCTCACCCAGTACAAGTCGCACTCCCTGGACCGGCACATCACCCAGACGTGGGCCATGCCCGCCATCCTCGGTGACTACGTCACCGCCGTGCCCGCGCAGCAGCGGCTCGGCCCGCGCTGGTACACCGGCTCCGCGGATGCGATCTACCAGAGCCTGAACCTGATCGAGGACGAGGACCCCGACTACCTGCTGGTCTTCGGCGCGGACAACATCTACCGGATGGACCCGCGCCAGATGCTCGAGCAGCACATCGACACCGGTGCCGCCGTGACCGTGGCAGGGATCCGCAAGCCCCGGTCGGAGGCGTCCGAGTTCGGCGTCATCGAGCAGGACGAGCACTCCACGAAGATCACCGGGTTCCACGAGAAGGTCGCCGACCCCCCGGCTGTCCCCGGTTCCCCAGATGAGTCGTTCATCTCGATGGGCAACTACATCTTCTCCCGCGAGTGGCTGGTCGACACCCTGCGCGAGGACGCAGCAGACGATGCCTCCGTGCACGACATGGGCGGGAACATCATCCCGGCGCTGACCGCGCAGGGCCTGGCGCACGTCTACGACTTCGGGACCAACGAGATCCCGGGCCAGACGGACCGCGACCGCGGCTACTGGAAGGACGTGGGATCGATCGACGCCTACCACGAGGCGCACATGGACCTCGTGAGCGTGCATCCGATCTTCAACCTCTACAACCGCCAGTGGCCGATCATCACCTCGTCGCTGGGATCGCCCCCGCCGGCCAAGTTCGTCGAGGGCGGCAACGCCCACGAGTCGATCATCGGCGCCGGGTCGGTCATCGCCGGTGGGCACGTCCGCTCGTCGGTGCTGGCCCAGGACGTGCGCGTCCTGCAGGGCGCCTACGTGGAGGGTGCGGTCCTCATGCCCGGTGTGCGGATCGGTCGCGGGGCGGTCGTGCGCAACACGATCCTGGACAAGAACGTGGTGGTGCCCGACGGCGCCCAGGTCGGCGTGCACCTCGACGCCGACCGCGAGCGCTTCACGGTCTCCGACGGTGGCATCGTCGCGGTGGGCAAGGGCATCACCATCTAGGGCGCCCCACCCACCCCATCCACCCACCCACGTCCCTGCCCACCCACGTCCCCGCGAGCGGATCACGCCCTGCCGGAGCGAGGTCGTCGCACGATCGGTCCGCGTCTCGGACGGTTCGTGCTCCCAAAGGCGGACCAACCTCCGAACGGTCCGCGCGATAGCGGACGAATCGAGGGTGGGCCTGGGGCGGGTGGGCCTGGGGCTGGGCTGGGGACTGGGGCTGGGCGCTACTTCTTCTTGAACGCCTTGCAGCGTGCCTCCAGGTGGGCGGCGGCGTCCTCGCGCGCCTTCTTTCGGGAACGGCGTCCGGGGCCGTCCCAGCCGCACTCGCAGCGCGCCTGCGTGAAGTTGCCCTTCTCGAGCAGATGCAGGGGTGAGTCACCCTTGCCTTCGCGCTTGGTCATGGCCGCCTCCCTCGGTAGCCGCACCCTACGCGCCGCCGGCGCACCGAGTACCCTTGGGGCATGTCGACCAGCATCTGGACAGTCACCGGAATGACCTGCGGGCACTGCGTCAGCGCAGTGACCGAGGAGGTAGCGACCATCGAGGGCGTGGAGTCCGTCGAGGTGGATCTCGAGACCGGCTCGGTCACGGTGTCCGCAGTCCCGGATCCGACCCGTGAGCAGATGGCCGCCGCGGTCGACGAGGCCGGCTACGTGCTGGCCTGAGTCGTGAGCGCGATCCAGGTCGTCGAGGTCAGCGCCCGGGACGGGCTGCAGAACGACTCCGCCCGGTTGAGCACCGAGGCGAAGGTCGAGCTGGTCGCGCGCTGTGCGGCGGCGGGCCTTCGCCGGGCGGAGATCGCGTCGTTCGTCAACCCGAAGCTGGTCCCGCAGATGGCTGACGGCGAGGCTGTGGTCGCCGGGGTCCGGGCATCCGTCGAGGGTCCCTCGTCCTGGATCGGGCTGGTACTGAACACGCGGGGCTTCCACCGGGCGGCTGCCGCCGGCGTCGACGAGGTCAACTGTGTCGTGAGCGTCACCGACGAGTTCTCCCAGGCCAATCAGGGGATGAGCTCCGAGCAGGCCGTGGCCGTTGTCGCCGAGGTCGTGCCGCTGGCCCGTGCTGCGGGGATCATCCCCACCGTCACCCTGTCGGTGGCGTTCGGCTGCCCGTTCGCCGGCGAGGTGTCCGTGGACCAGGTCCGCCGGGTCGTCGAGCAGGTGGCCGCAACGGGGGTGGAGGAGGTCGCGATCGCCGACACGATCGGCGTCGCGGTGCCCCGCGATGTCGCCGCGCGGGTGGCTGCCGTGCGGGAGCTCATCGGCGACCTGCGCCTGCGCGCCCACTTCCACAACACCCGCAACACCGGGTACGCCAACGCCCTGGCCGCGGCGGACGCAGGCGTCACAGTCCTTGATGCGTCGCTCGGCGGGATCGGCGGCTGCCCCTTCGCCCCACGCGCCACGGGCAACATCGCCACCGAGGACCTCGTCTACGCCCTGCACCGCAGCGGTTACGTGACGGGAGTCGACCTCGATGCGGCCATCAGCGCCAGCCAGTGGCTGGGCGGCGAGCTTGGGCGCGAGCTGCCGGCGTACGTGCCGCGGGCGGGCGTGTTCCCGACCCGCTGAGTCGTCCGCCGACCCGGCCGGGGATGGCCGGCGATGGCCGGTCCCATAGCGTGTGTGTCCGATATCACAC
Organism: uncultured Actinomycetes bacterium; assembly: GCA_963700395.1. Taxonomy (GTDB): domain Bacteria; phylum Actinomycetota; class Actinomycetes; order S36-B12; family CAIYMF01; genus Prado023. The sequence continues at coordinate 149,210 of CAVOXI010000005.1, forward strand.
GCCGTTGCGCACCGCCAGCGCCAACCGCACAGCGGGAGTTCATCGCGCGTTCACCGGGGTTCCCCCGGCCATTCGGGATGTCGGCCTAGCGTCGCCGCTGTCCACCTGACACATCGAACCACCAGGAGCTCCACGGTGAAGAACCGTCTCATAGCGTCAGCCGCAGCAACTGCGGCCCTCGCGCTCACCCTCGCGGGGTGCAGCGACTCCAGCTCGTCCACGGGCACCGACTCCGGCGCCTCCGGGTCGGGGGTCTCCGGCAGCGTCAAGGCCTCCGGTTCCTCGGCGCAGAAGAACGCCATGGCCGAGTGGGTCAACGCCTTCCAGACCAAGAACGAGGGCGTCACGATCGACTACCAGGCCAACGGGTCGGGAGCCGGGATCCAGGACTTCATCAACAACCAGACCTCGTTCGCCGGCTCCGACTCGGCCCTCAAGCCCGAGGAGCAGACTGGCGCTGACGCCCGATGCACGGGCGGCAAGGCGATCAACATCCCGATGGTGGGCGGCGCGATCGCTGTCGCCTACAACGTCGAGGGCGTCGACTCGCTGACCCTGACCCCCGAGGTGATCGCGGGGATCTTCAACAGCACCATCACCAAGTGGAACGACCCCAAGATCGCCGACCTCAACGCCGGTGTGACACTGCCCGATGCCGCCATCGCCCAGTTCCACCGCAGCGACGAGTCCGGCACGACCGCCAACTTCACCGACTACCTCGCGGCCACCGCACCCGACACGTGGACCTACGAGGTTGGCAAGGCCTGGACGGCTCCCGGTGGTCAGGGCTCGAAGGGCAGTGACGGCGTCGCCTCCTCGCTGACCTCCACGCCCAACTCGGTCGGCTACGTCGAGCTGTCCTTCGTCGACGGCACCTCGCTGAAGGCCGCACAGGTCGACAACGGCGGCGGCGCGGTCGAGGCGACCTCGCAGAACGCGGCGAAGAGCATCGAGGAGGCGACCGTCACCGGGTGAGGGCACAGACCTCGCCCTGAAGCTCGACCCGACCATCGCGACAGCCGGCGCGTACCCGATCGTGCTGGTGACCTACGAGATCACCTGCTCGAAGGGGCTTCCCGCCGACGAGCTGGCCGTCGTGAAGCCGTTCCTCCAGTACACGGCCAGCACCGAGGGCCAGGGCATCCTCGAAGGGATCGGCTACGTCCCGATCACCGGTGAGCTGCTCACGAAGGTCCAGGCCTCGGTCGAGTCCCTGGCCTGACCCTGCCGGAGGATCCGAGCGGATCGCGCCCCCCGGGAACGCGCCCCGCTCGGATCCTCTAGCCTGACGAACGACCCGAGACGAGAAGAGAGCGACATGGCCGAAGCACCGCCCATCGCTGCTGCGTCACCGATCAGCGGTGCCAGCGTGCGCAGGGGCGATCGCGTCTTCGGCGGGCTGTCCAAGTACGCCGGGATCACAGTCCTGGTCATCATGGCCGCGATCGCGGTGTTCCTGGTCTGGCGGGCCATCCCATCCCTGACGAACAACTCAGCCAACTTCCTCACCGAGCAGTCCTGGAACCCGGATGGGAACCCGCCCGTCTTCGGGATCGCGGCGCTGCTGTTCGGGACCCTCGTGTCGGCATCGATCGCGATGGTGCTCGCCGTGCCCGTCGGAATCGGGATCGCCCTGTTCATCGTCCTGTACGCACCCAAGCGCCTGGCCTCTGCGCTGGCCTTCGTCACCGACCTCCTGGCGGCCGTCCCCTCGATCATCTTCGGCCTCTGGGGGCTGCAGGTCCTGATGTCCAGCAGCGAGGGCGTCCAACGATGGATGAATGACTACCTCGGCTGGACGGTCGTGTTCCGCAACACCCTGGACCTCTACGGCAAGAGCCTGCTGATCGCCTCCCTCGTGCTGGCCATCATGATCCTGCCGACCGTCGCAGCCGTCAGCCGAGAGGTGATCCTGCAGGTGCCGGTGGGCCACAAGGAGGCGGCGCTTGGCCCTCGGGGCCACCCGCTGGGAGATGGTGCGCATGGCGGTGTTCCCCTTCGCCAAGCCGGGCATGATCTCGGCTGCGATGCTGGGGCTCGGGCGCGCACTCGGTGAGACGATCGCTGTTGCCCTGATCCTGTCGGCGGCCTTCACGGTCAACATCCACCTCACCGAGCCCGGGGGCAACACCTTCGCTGCGAACATCGCACTGAAGTGGAACGAGGCCGGCTCGAACGGGCTGTCCGCGCTCATCGCGAGCGGTCTCGTGCTGTTCTTCCTGACCCTCAGCGTCAACATGATCGCCCGGTGGATCATCGCCAGGCGCTCGGAGTTCTCGGGGGCGAACTGACATGACGACCTCCGTGGACACCCGAGCGCCCAGTCACAGCTCACTGATCGGCGGCACGCTGCCGCGCTGGGCGCCCGGCGCCGTGGGATTCAGTGCGGTGGCCGTGGCCATGGCCCTCAACGTGTCCACCGGCCTGGCTGGGTGGTTCGGCACGACGCTCGTCGGGGCGCTGGTCTTCGTGGTGATCCAGAGCATCTGGAGCTTCACCATCGAGGGCAGGCGCCATGCGGTGGACCGGCTCGCCACCACGCTGGTGTACTCCACGTTCGTCATCGCAATCGTGCCCCTGGTCTCGGTGCTGTTCACGGTCCTGGTCAAGGGCCTGAAGGTCATGAGCTGGGCGTTCCTCACCAACTCCATGAGGAACGTGAGCCCGCGCAGCCCGGGGGTGGAGCGGGCCACGCGATCGTCGGCACCCTCGAGCAGGTCGCCCTCGCGGCGATGTTCGCCGTGCCCGTGGGGATCCTCGCGGCGATCTTCCTGGTCGAGTACGGCCGTGGTCGGTTGGCCCGGGCCATCTCCTTCTTCGTCGACGTGATGACCGGGATCCCCTCGATCGTCGCGGGGCTCTTCATCTTCACCGCCCTCGTGCTGGGCCTGGGCCTCGAGCGCTCGGGATTCGCTGCTGCGCTGGCGTTGGCGATCCTGATGCTGCCGGTGATCATCCGAACGTCCGAGGAGATGCTGCGGATCGTCCCGAACGACCTGCGCGAGGCGTCCTATGCGCTCGGGGTGCCCAAGTGGCGCACCATCCTCAAGGTCGTGCTCCCGACGTCGCTCGCCGGCATCGTCACCGGTGCCATGCTGGCGGTCGCCCGGGTTGCCGGTGAGACGGCCCCCCTGCTGCTCACCACGTTCCTGACCCAGAGCTACAACAACAACCCGTTCTCCGGACCGCAGGCAGCGCTGCCGACGTTCATCTGGGACCAGATCACCAGCGGGACGCAGGCATCCGTTGACCGTGCCTGGGCGGGTGCCCTGGTCCTGATCGCCCTGATCATGATCTTCTACATCGTCGCGAAGCTGCTTGCCAACCGCTTCGCACCGAAGGGATGACCCAGCGACCATGAGCAAGTCGATCACCATGCGCGACGTGGACGTCTTCTACGGGGACTTCAAGGCTGTGGAGGGCGTGAGCCTGAAGGTCCAGGCCAACTCCGTCACCGCCTTCATCGGGCCCTCGGGCTGCGGCAAGTCGACCGTCCTGCGCACGCATCAACCGGATGCACGAGGTGATCCCCCGGCGCGGGTCGAGGGCACGGTCCTGCTCGACGGCGCAGGACATCTACGGCGCCGGAGTCGACCCGGTCGACGTCCGCCGCGACGTCGGCATGGTCTTCCAGAAGCCCAACCCGTTCCCCACAGTCGATCTACGACAACGTCGCCTCGGCCGCGGGTCAACGGCGGGAAGCTCAAGAAGTCCGAGCTGCGAGGACATCGTCGAGGAGGCGCTGCGCGGCGCGACCTGTGGGGCGAGGTCAAGGACACGCTGGCCAAGCCGGGATTCGGGCCTCTCCGGCGGCCAGCAGCAGCGGCTGTGCATCGCCCGCGCGATCGCCGATCAAGCCCGAGATCCTGCTGATGGACGAGCCCGTGCTCGGCCCTCGATCCGATCGCGACGGCTCGCGATCGAGGACCTCATCACGCGAGCTGGTGGCGGACTACACGATCATCATCGTCACGCACAACATGCAGCAGGCGGGCCGGGTCTCGGACCGCACCGCCTTCTTCACCGCCGAGGTGGAGGAGAACGGCACACGCTACGGCACCCTCGTCGAGATGGACGACACGTCCAAGATCTTCACGAACCCGCAGCGACTCGCGCACTGAGGACTACATCTCCGGCCGCTTCGGCTGAGCGGCCGCGACCCCGGGAAGCGAACCGCGCCTCACTCGTGGACCGGGGGCAGGTCGTGCTGCTCGGCTGCGACTGTGCGCACCGTCTCGTCGATCGGCCGGTTCACCCAGGTCCGGTGGAACACGACGAAGCTGGCCGGGGCCATACGGTGCAGGATCTTCGGCCCGCCGGCTGCTGCCCGCAGTGCATCGAGCTGCGGGGGGATCACGGGCCTGTGCGAGCACAGCACGGTCGGCCACGGCTGGTTGAACATCTCGATCGTCCGGCTCGTCCCGGGCCCCGGATCGGCCAGGAACTCGTCCTCGCTGACGGTGGGCTCCAGGCGGATCCCGGACCCGAGCGCGGCGGCCAGGGGGCGCAGCGTGGCCAGGCAGCGCTCGGCGTCCGAGGAGTGAAGGTGCCGGATGCCGAAGGCCTCCAGCAGCGGGATGAGCCGCGTGGCCTCCCACTCACCGTGCGCCAGCAGGCCCCGGGCCGGGTCCGAACGGTCACGTCCGGTGCGCCGAGCCCAGTCCGCCCGCTTCTCCGCGCTCGCGTGGCGCAGGAGGACGAACGGGATCGTGGGTGGGGTCCGGGCGGCCAGGGCGATCAACTGGCCGTCGCGCGGGTAGGTCATCACCTGGGCTGCCTCCTTGGGCCGCAGCCAGCGCAGTCGATCAACCTCCTTGTTCTCGACGAACTCCCCACGAACCACGCTGGCCCGCCAGTACTCGACCGTCTTCAGCACCCCGTCGACGCGGTAGCGCTGAGTGGGCAGCGGCACGTCGAGCACGGGCGTGAAGCCGGTCTCCTCGATGGTCTCGCGGACCGCGGTCTCGATCGCGTGCTCACCCGGCTCGAACTTCCCCTTGGGCAGCGACCAGTCCCCCCGGCGGCGTCGATGGATGACAGCCACTTCGAGGTCCTTGCCGACACCCCTGGTCAGCACGACCCCGGCGGCCCGGATCATGTCGCGCGACTCACTGGACATGTCACTACCCCAGGTGCGTCTGCTTGCGCTGGCCCCGGACGAGCGGCCACTGCTCCTTCATCCGGATGCGCGCAATCAGCTCGCACTCCACCTCGTAGGCATGCAGCAGTCCCAGGGAGAAGCCGGTGGGACCGTCGAAGTGCTCCGCGAGCTCCCGGCACTTCTCCTGGGCGATCGAGGCGTCCTGATGCTCCCCGAGCTGCTCGGTGACGGTGCTCAGCGAGGTCGCCAGCGCCTTGGCGGGTGGGCCGAACACAGGCACGAGCGCCTCGGCGGCGTAGCGCGCCCGCTTGGCGGTGATCCGGGTCTCGTGCCACTCGTCCGAGGGGCCGTCCAGGGTCAGCGCCTTGACCTCACGGGCGAGCTTGCGCCACGACTTGTCGAACAGCGGGGGGAGTGCCTCCCGAGCCGGCGCTGCTGCCGCATCGGTCAGCTGCGGGTTCGCGGCCGCGTCGACGAGGGCGTCGAGCAGGTCGAGGTGCCGCTCGGAGCGCATCGCCTCCAGCGCCTCGGCCCTGCCCGCGTCGGCCTTGGCCTGCATCAGGGGATCCACGTGGGCATGGATCGTCGCGGCGTCAGCGGCCCCGAGCTCGTCGGCGTGGGCGTCGAGGCGGGCGAGCAGCACCTCGGAGTCACGGCTCAGGCCGAGCTCGGACGCCGCCCAGCCGAGCTCGTCGCGCAGGTGGCGCGACCAGGCCGGATCCACCAGGGGCGAGAACACGCGCAGGCCGCTGCGCAGCCGCCGGGCAGCAACACGCATCTGGTGGACCGAGTCGGGCAGGTCGCGCCGGACCCGGATGTCCTGGAGCAGGAACCGCCGTGCGTGCGTGAGCAGATGTGCGTGCACCGCGTCACCAGCAGGGTCCTCCGGGCTCACCGCCGTGGCCTCGGGGACGTCGGGGGCGGCCTTGGCGGCTGGCCCCAGGGCGCTGCCGGCCTTCGAGGTGGCCCCAGGCATCGCCCCATGGGCCGTCAGGAGGGCGATGACCGGGTCGAGGGCGCTCGGTTGGCCGGCGAGGACGCTGATCTGCAGCTCACGGAACCGCCCCGCCACGACCTCGCCGTCCATGATCGACACGACGTCGTCGACCAGCTCGGCCACGGCGGTGCCGTCGACGTCGTAGAGGATGTGGGCGGTCCGCTGGGTGTGCAGCGACGCGACGGGCACCAGGGGGTTGCGCCGGGCGAGGGCGGTGAGGACGTCGGCCATCTCGTGCGGGACCTGTCCCGGCTCGCCGGCATCCAGGGGCAGTCGCATCTCGGCCTCGGCGCTGGACTCGGCGCCCTCGAGCGGCAGCGTGAGGTGCCAGCCCTCATCAGGGCCCCCGGCGCGGCGGCGCAGCGTGACTCCCCAGCGGATCAGGCGGAGGTCCGCAGTGTCGTGGTAGACCTCGCGCACCTGGACGGCGGGTCGACGGTCGACCCGTCCGATCCCGGTGTCGACGGTGCTGCCGGCCAGCCCGGGGACGAGTCCCACGAGGTCGGGCATGCGGAAGAGGGCGTGGACGCGAAGCGTGCGTGCCACATCCCCGTCGATGGTCGGAGACTCGCTCACGTCGGCCTTCCGGTAGTGCGGGTCAGTCACGAGGGGCCAAGCATGCCACCCGGAGGTGGGCTTGTGTCAGCCCGCTGCAGTTCGTCGGGAGCGGGCGGCGCGAACCTCGATCAGGTGCTCCTGGAGGTCACGGCAGGGTGCCCCCTCGGCGTCCCTGATGTGCGGGGTCCAGCTGCCGTCGGGCTGGCTGATCCAGGCCTTCGTCGCATCGTCGAAGCCCATGTCGATCACGGCCGAGACCTGTTCTGCGTGCTCCGCCCCCAGGCGCACCAGCACCTCGACGCGCCGGTCGAGGTTGCGGTGCATGAGGTCCGCCGAGCCGATCCACGTCTCGGTGTCGCCACCGTTGGCGAACTCGTAGGCCCGGCTGTGCTCGAGGAACCGGCCCAGGACCGAGTGCACCCTGATGTTGTCGCTGAGGCCGGGGACGCCCGGGCGGACGGCGCAGATGCCGCGCACCCAGATGTCGACCGGGACCCCGGCCTGGGAGGCCCGGTACAGCGCGTCGATGATGCCCTCGTCGACGATCGAGTTGCACTTGAAGCGCACCCGCGCCGGGCGGCCGGCCCGATGGTGCTCGACCTCCCGCTCGATCCGTTCCACGAGGCCGGTGCGGATCGAGTGGGGTGCCACGAGCAGTCGCTTGTAGGTGGTGTTCATCGAGTAGCCCGACAGCACGTTGAAGACGTTCGACACGTCCTCGCCGACGGCAGGGTCGGTCGTGAGCAGGCCCATGTCCTCGTACAGCCGCGCGGTCTTGGGGTGGTAGTTGCCGGTGCCGATGTGGACGTAGCGCCGCAATCGCTCCCCGTCGTCACGCACGACCATGCTCAGCTTGCAGTGGGTCTTCAGGCCCACGAGGCCGTAGACCACGTGCACGCCCTGGCGCTCCAGCTTGCGCGCCCAGGAGATGTTGGCCCGCTCGTCGAACCTGGCCTTGATCTCCACGAGCGCCAGGACCTGCTTGCCCGCCTGGGCCGCGTCGATCAGCGCATCGACGATCGGTGAGTCACCGGACGTGCGGTACAGCGTCTGCTTGATCGCCAGGACCTTCGGGTCCGCGGCCGCCTGCTCGAGGAACCTCTGCACGCTGGTGGAGAAGCTGTCGTACGGGTGGTGCAGCAGCACGTCGTGGTCGCGCATTGCCTCCAGCACGTCCGGTGGTGCAGCGGTCTCGACGTCGGAGAGCTGGGGGCTGGTCTTGGGCAGGAACGCGGCCTCCTTGAGGTCCTGGCGGTCCAGCCCGATGATCGTCCAGAGCCCGGTCAGGTCCAACGGACCGGGCAGCGAGAACACCTCGCCGTTGGAGATGCCCAGCTCGCGGACCAGCAGCTCGAGGACGTAGGGGTCGATCGAGCGCTCGACCTCGAGGCGGACGGGCGGCCCGAACCGGCGGCGGTTGAGCTCGCGCTCAAGGGCCTTGAGCAGGTTCTCGGCGTCGTCCTCCTCGACCTCGACGTCCTCGTTGCGGGTGACCCGGAAGGAGTGCTGCTGCAGGATGTCCATCCCCGGGAAGAGGTCGGACAGGTTGGCCGCGATGACGTCCTCAAGGGGAACGAACCGCTCAGGGCCCACCTGGAGGAAGCGCGGCAGGCTCTGGGGCACCTTGACGCGGGCGAACAGCTCGGTGCCGGTGTCGGGGTTGCGGACGACGACCGCGAGGTTGAGGCTCAGCCCGGAGATGTAGGGGAACGGGTGCGCCGGGTCGACGGCCAGGGGGGTCAGGACGGGGAACACCTTGTCGGCGAACGTCCTCTGGAGGGCTGCGCGCTCGTCGTCGGTGGCCTGGTGGTAGCGCAGCAGTTGGATCCCCTCGGCGCGGAGCCCCGGAAGGACCGAGTCCCCGAAGCAGGCGGCCTTGCGGTCCATGAGGATCCGGGTGCGGCTCAGGATCAGCTCGAGCAGGTCGCGCGGCATGAGCCCGCTGGCTGCGCGCACGGCGATCCCCGCGTCGATGCGGCGCTTGAGCCCGGCGACGCGGACCATGAAGAACTCGTCGAGGTTCGAGGCGAATATGGCCAGGAACTTGGCCCGCTCCAGCAGGGGCAGGGACTCGTCCTCAGCGAGCTCGAGCACCCGCTCGTTGAACGAGAGCCAGGAGAGCTCGCGATCCGCGAAACGATCCGCCGGAAGGTTCGGGGCGACGGCTCGCGGGTGCGTCAACAGCGGGGGGCGGCGGAGCCTCGACATGCGGCTGCGTGGCGGTAACGGGCACGACGGCCTCCTCCCCGGTCCGGTGTCGGCTGAGTCTATCGACGGAACAGCGTGTCGCTGTCCCAGGGGGCGAACCCGAGGGCCCGGTACAGCGAGATGGCGCCCGTGTTGTCGGCATCCACGTACAGCATCGCGGTGGACAGGCCCCGGTGGCGCAGGTGGTGCAGGCCCGCCAGCGTCAGGCCCCGTCCCAGCCCCTGCCCGCGCATGGCCGGGTCGACCCCCACCACGTAGACCTCGCCGATCGGCTCGTGGGCGTGCCCCGCAGCCGCTGCGCCGCCGTCAGCGTGGAGGTGGGTGGCCTCGTCGAGGTGGTGGTGGCCATGGCCGTGGCTGTGCACCTTGGTCCAGTGGAACCCGACCAGGCGGCCGTCGGGGGCCTCGGCCATCAGGAAGCCGTCGGGATCGAACCAGGACTCGGCCATGCGCTGCTCGAGGTCCTCGCGCGTCCAGCCGCCCTGGTCGGGCAGGTCCGTGAACGCGGCGGCGTTGAGGGCCAGCCAGTCGGGGATGTCGCGCTCGGCGTCGAAGCAGCGCAGGGTGATCCCGGGGGGAAGCTCCACCGGGTCCAGGGGGGCGAACAGCGAGCGGCGCAACTGCCACAGCCGGCGCACGCGGTGGAAGCCGTGCGCGGCGGCCAGGTGGTTCGCGGCGGCGTCGGCGCCGTGGGCCCACAGCCGCATCCGCCCGGGGTGCGGCTCCGCCTGCCGGACCAGCTCCTCCAGCAGCGTGCCGCCCAGGCCCCGTCGGCGGGCGCTGGGGCTCACGGCCAGCTCGGCCGCAGGGCCCTCAGCGGCATCGTTGACGTCCAGGTGGGCGTAGCCGAGGAGGTCATGTGCTCCGGGCTGCTCGGCCAGGAGGTGCAGGGACTCACCCCCGCCGTGGCGCAGGTGCAGGACCACGTGCTCGCTGAGCGGGTAGGCGCCGTCGACCCGGGCAGACTCATCGGCCAGCGCGAGGGCCGCGCGGATCTCCTGGTCGGTGAGGCGCGTCGTCACCCGGATGGGAGGGTCGGGCTCAGTCACCGCACAGGTTCGCGCAGGGTCGCTGCGGTGGCGATGTCCAGGACCTCGTCCTGGCGCGGCGGCACGAACCGGTACCCCACGTTGCGCACGGTGCCGATCAGGCCCTCGTGCTCCGCGCCGAGCTTCGCCCGCAGGCGACGGACATGCACGTCGACCGTGCGCGTGCCGCCGAAGTAGTCGTAGCCCCAGACCTCCTGGAGGAGCTGGGCCCGGGTGAACACCCGCCCGCCGTGGCTGGCGAGGAAGCGCAGCAGCTCGAACTCCTTGAACGTGAGGTCCAGGCTGCGGCCCCGGATGCGTGCGCTGTAGGCGCTCTCGTCGATCACGAGGTCGCCGAGGCGCATCTCGCCGTCGGCCTCGGCCTCGTCGGCCACGAGCACCCGGCCGATGGCCAGGCGCAGGCGGGCCTCGACCTCTGCGGGGCCGGCCGCGTCGAGCAGCACGTCGTCGATGCCCCATTCGGCGTTGACCGCCGCCAGGCCGCCCTCGGTGGTGATCAGGATGACCGGGCACTCCACGCCGGTCTGGCGGATCAGCCTGGTCAGGGCGCGGATGTGTGCCAGGTCGCGGCGCCCGTCGATCAGCAGGGCGTCGGACTTCGGAGCGTTGAGCAGCGCACTGGCCTCGGCCGGTAGGACGCGGACATGATGGGCCAGCAGCCCCAGCGCGGGGAGGACATCCCCGGAGGGGCCCAGTGAGGCCGTCATCAGCAGCAACCTGCTCATGGGCGGACTCCGATCCGTCGCGATGTGGGCGATCCCTGGGCATGAGGATACGGCAGGATGGGAATCCCCACAGATCCCGGAGGTGTTGTACCGCGCATGACCGGTGTCTACGTGCTTCTCGTCGTGCTCGCTGCAGCCACCGCCTTCGGCCTGTGGCGGCAGCGCACCGATGGTCGGATGCGGACCGTCCCGGTCGCCCCGCAGCCGGCGGCGGTGCCCTCGCCGGTGTCCATGTCCGGTCGTGACAGCCGTCCGGAGATGACCCTCGACGACTCCGAGCCGCTGATCGTGGACGGCCATGCCATCGAGGTCACCGACCACACGGTGATCCCCGCGGCCGATGTGCTGCGAGCCGCCGACGTGGGGCAGCCGCTCGGCGAGCGGGCGACGCTGCTGCAGTTCTCCTCGGCGTTCTGCGCGCCGTGCCGCGCCACCAAGGTGGTGCTCGGCGATGTTGCTGCGATGGTTCCCGGCGTGGTCCACATCGAGGTCGACGCCGAGTCCCACCTCGACCTCGTGCGCCAGCTGGATGTCACCCGCACTCCCACCGTGCTCGTGCTGGACGCCACCGGGCGGATCCGGACCCGCGCCACGGGCGCCCCCCGCAAGGCCGACGTGATCGCCGCCCTCGGCGAGGTCATCTGACCCCCCGGCCTCCCCGCGAGCAGCACGCCGGTGGCGATCTCCAGCACGCACAGGGCGGCCAGCCGGACGGTGCGCCCGTCGGGGGCGTCCGCGGTGGCATCCACCTCGGTGATGTCGAGGCTGACCACGCGCGGATCCGCTCCGGCGGCCCGCGCGGCCGTCCGCATCTCCCGTGCGCTGATCCCGCCCGGCACGGATGCAGGGCACGCCGGGGCCACGGCGCGATCGCACACGTCCAGGTCGAGGTCCACGTGGATGCGGGCGCTGGGGCCGCTCCCGGCGATCTCCAGCGCCTCGGCCATCGCATCGGCGATCGGTCGGCGCTCGAGCTCCTCGCGGCTGATCACGGTGATCCCGAGGTCACGGGCGCGGGCAGCGTAGTACCCGGAGTTGGCGAAGTCGCTGATCCCGACCTGGACCACGCGGCGCCCGTCGAGGCCCGCCTCCACCAGCCGCCGCACGGGTGAGCCGTTCGAGCGGCCGTCTCGCAGGTCGTGGTGCGCATCGAGGGTGATCAGGCCGTCGGCACAGGCGCCGTGGGCGACCGCGAACGTGATCGAGTTGTCCCCGCCGAGCGCCAGCACGGGCGCCCGGGGGAACAGGCGGACCGCGTCGATGGTGTCGCGCTCGCCCGCAGGGGTGTCCGGGTCGGACTGGTCGCCGAGGTCGACTGCCATGAGCTCGGCGAGGTCGACATCGGCCGATCGCACATGGGTCGAGTAGCGTGCCAGCGCCGCGCGGATCGCGCCCGGGGTGGTGTCGGCGCGTGTCGGTGAGATCGAGGTGGCGTGCGCGGGCACGCCCAGCAGCGCCATCTGCACTTCACGCGGCGAGCGGCTGGAGGGCCAGGCGTGCTCGTCGGTGCAGGACTGGATCCAGGCTGATGCCCGAGGCCAGTTCGGGTCCTCAGCCATCGGTCGACCCGCCTCCCTTGGGCCCGGGCACCCCACGTCGCGTGGGCATGCGCTGACCTGCCCGCCACACTGCGTCCACGAGGTCCACACCCGGACGGTAGGCCAGGTGGACGTAGTCGGGAGCCGCGAGCTGGACGAGGTCGGCGGGTCCACCCACACGGATCCGACCCACGTCCTGGCGCTGCAGCGCCTTCGCCCCGCCGAGGGTCGCGGCGAGCAGCGCCTGCGCCACGGACATCCGCATCTCGCGCACGGCCATCGCGATGCACCACGGCATCGAGGTGGTGAACGAGGTCCCGGGGTTGCAGTCCGTCGCCAGGGCGACGACGACCCCGGCATCCAGCAGGCGCCGGGCGTCGGGGTAGGGCGACCGGGTGCTGAACTCGGCCCCCGGCAGGAGCGTGGCCACGGTGCCCGAGTCGGCCAGGAGGCGCACGTCGTTGCGTGTCAGGTACGTGCAGTGATCCGCCGATGCGGCTCCGTGAGCCACTGCCAGGGCGACTCCCGGGCCCGGGCCGAGCTGGTTGGCGTGCACCCGCAGGCCCATGCCGGCCGCCGTGGCGCGTTCGAGCGCGACGTGGGCCTCGACCGCGTCGAACGCCCCGCGCTCGCAGAACACGTCGAACCAGCGGGCGTGCGCCCGGCAGGCGTCGAGCATCGGGCCGGTCAGCAGGTCGAGGTACGCGCCACGGTCATGGACGTACTCGGCGGGGACCACATGGGCGCCCAGGAAGGTGACCTCGTCGCTGAACTCCCCGGCGATCCGGCAGGAGCGGGCCTCATCGGCGACCGTGAGCCCGTACCCCGACTTGATCTCGAAGGTCGTGGTCCCGGATCCCACGAGCTCGGCGACCAGGCCGCGGACCCCTGCGCGCAGTCGCTCGTCGCTGGCCGCGCGGGTCGCCGCCACGGTCGAGCGGATCCCGCCGGCGGAGTAGGGCCGCCCACCCATGCGGGCCGCGAACTCCGCGGCGCGGTCACCGGCGAAGACCAGGTGCGCGTGCGAGTCGACGAACCCGGGGATCACGGCCGCACCGGCGCAGTCGTGGCGCTCGTCGGCCGCAGGCGCCGCACCCCGGGGGCCGATCCAGGCGATCCGGCCCCCGTCGATCACCACGGCCGCGTCGGCGCGACCCCCCAGCGCCCATTCGTCGCGGCCGGTGGCCGGCGGGGGACCCTCGGGGTCGTTGGTGACGAGCAGCCCGATCCCGTCGATGAGGGTCGCGGTCACCTCGTGCCGCCCTCCTGCATCGGGATCCGCAGCCCCTTCTCGGCAGCAACGCGTGCGGCGACGTCGTACCCGGAGTCCACGTGGCGGATCACGCCCATGGCCGGGTCGTTGGTGAGGACCCGCTCCAGCTTCTGGGCGGCCAGCGGCGTGCCGTCGGCGACCGACACCTGCCCGGCGTGGATCGACCGGCCCATCCCCACTCCGCCGCCGTGATGGATCGAGACCCAGGACGCGCCCGAGGCGGTGTTCACCAGGGCGTTCAGCAGCGGCCAGTCCGCGATGGCGTCCGAGCCGTCGAGCATCGCCTCGGTCTCCCGGTACGGCGAGGCCACCGAGCCGGTGTCGAGGTGGTCGCGGCCGATCACGATCGGGGCGCTGACGGCGCCGGTGGCCACGAGGTCGTTGAACATCAGGCCGGCCTCCGCGCGCTCGCCCTGGCCCAGCCAGCAGATCCGGGCGGGCAGGCCCTGGTGGGCGATGCGCTGCCCGGCCGCGCGGATCCAGCGCTCCAGCGGCTCGTTGTCGGGGAACAGCCGCAGCACCGCGGCATCGGTGGTGGTGATGTCGGCGGGGTCCCCGGACAGGGCCACCCAGCGGAACGGCCCCCGGCCCTCGCAGAACAGCGGGCGGATGTACGCCGGCACGAAGCCCGGGAAGTCGAACGCCCGCGTGTACCCCGCCAGCTCGGCCTCGCCCCGGATCGAGTTCCCGTAGTCGAAGACCTCGGCACCCGCGTCCATGAACCCCACCATCGCCTCCACGTGCGTGGCCATCGACTGTCGCGCCCGGGTGGTGAAGGCCGCAGGATCGGCGGCCGCAAGGTCGTGCCACTGCGCGACGTCGACCCCGATCGGGCAGTAGGCCAGCGGGTCGTGCGCGGAGGTCTGGTCGGTCACGATGTCGACGGCAACCCCCCGGCGCAGCAGCTCGGGGAGGATCTCCGCCGCGTTGCCCACCACGCCCACGCTGTGCCCGCGACGCGCGGCCTTGGCGGCAAGCGCCTTCTCGATGGCGAGGTCGAGGTCGTCGGTCCACTCGTCGAGGTAGCGGTGCTCGACCCGTCGGGCGAGCCGCGTGGCGTCCACGTCGACGATCAGGCATGCGCCGTCGTTCATCGTGACGGCCAGGGGTTGCGCCCCGCCCATCCCGCCGCAGCCGGCGGTCAGGGTGAGGGTGCCGGCCAGCGTGCCACCGAAGCGCTTCGCCGCCACCGCCGCGAACGTCTCGTAGGTGCCCTGGACGATCCCCTGGGTGCCGATGTAGATCCACGACCCGGCGGTCATCTGGCCGTACATGGTCAGGCCCAGGGCCTCGAGGCGGCGGAACTCCGGCCAGGTGGCCCAGTCCCCGACGAGGTTGGAGTTGGCGATCAGCACGCGTGGCGCCCACTCGTGGGTCCGCATGACGCCGACCGGCCTGCCCGACTGCACGAGCATCGTCTCGTCGTCGCGCAGCGTCGTGAGCGTGCGGACCAGGGCGTGGAAGCTGGGCCAGTCGCGCGCTGCCCGGCCGGTGCCGCCGTAGACCACCAGGGCGTCCGGGTGCTCGGCCACCTCGGGGTCGAGGTTGTTCTGCAGCATCCGCAGCGCCGCCTCCTGCGGCCAGCCCAGGGCGGTCAGGGTGGGCCCGCGGGGGGCCCGGACGGGGACCGGCGTGCCGAGGTCGTGTGCCATCGTCTTCTCCTGTCGGTGGTTCAGTCCAGGGTGCCCACGGCGGCGGTGACCGCGTCGAGCAGGTCTCCTGAGGCGAGCAGTGCCTCCGCGGCGTGGATCTCGTCGGAGACGATCCGGTCGGGTCCGGGCCCCTCCACGACCGTTCGCAGTGCGGCCAGGGCCGCTGCGGTCCCGACAGCCGGCGCCAGCGGGGCACGCAGGTCCAGCCCCCGCCCGGCGACGATGAGCTCGATGGCCAGCACCTGGCGCAGCCCGCGCACGGCCGCGGTCAGCTTGCGCCCAGCGGCCCACCCCATCGAGACGTGGTCCTCCTGCATCGCCGAGCTGGGGATCGAGTCGACGCTGGCCGGGGTCGCCAGGCGCTTGAGCTCGGAGACGATCCCCGCGGCCGTGTACTGGGCGATCATGTAGCCGGAGTCCACGCCGACCTCGTGGGCCAGGAACGCAGGCAGGCCCTGGTTGCGCGAGCGGTCCAGCAGGCGGTCGGTGCGCCGCTCGCTGATGGACGCGAGGTCCGCGACGGGGATCGCCAGGAAGTCCAGCACGTGGGCCACCGGCGCACCGTGGAAGTTGCCGTTGGACTCCACGCGCCCGTCGGCGGTGATCACCGGGTTGTCGATGATCGAGTCCAGCTCGCGCTCTGCGACGCCGCGGGCGTGGGCCATGGTGTCGCGCGCCGAACCGGCCACCTGGGGTGCGCAGCGCATCGAGTACGCGTCCTGGACCAGGTGGGTCGCGTCGTGGCGGTGGCTGGCGACGATCGGGGACCCGGCGAGCAGTCGGCGCAGGTTCGCCGCGGAGGCGGCCTGTCCCGGGTGCGGGCGCATCGCGACCAGGTCGGCGGCGAACGCACGGTCCGTGCCCAGGAGCGCCTCGACGCTCATCGCCGTCGTGATGTCGGCGATCCGGACCAGGTCGTCGAGGTCGGCCAGGGCCAGCACGAGCATCCCGAGCATCCCGTCGGTCCCGTTGATGAGCGCCAGGCCCTCCTTCTCGGCCAGGACCACGGGGGTGAGCCCGGCCTCCGCCAGGGCCTGCGATGCCGGGTGGGTCGCTCCGTCCGCGCCCACCACCTGCCCCTCGCCCTGCAGGACGATCGCGACGTGCGACAGCGGCGAGAGGTCACCGCTGCAGCCCAGCGATCCGAACTCGTGGACGGCCGGGATGATCCCGGCGTTGATCAGCCCGGCCAGGGCGGTCACGACCTCGGGGCGGACGCCCGTGCGCCCGGTGCTCAGGGTGTGCAGGCGCAGGGCCATCATCGCGCGCACCGTCGCAGGCTCGACGAGGCTGCCCACGCCTGCCGCGTGCGAGCGGGTCAGGCTGACCTGAAGAGCTGCGCGGCGCTCGGGCGGGATGGCCACGGTGGCCAGCGCCCCGAACCCGGTGGACACGCCGTACGTGGGCTCGGGGCGGCCGGCGAGGTCCTCGATGTGCGCCCGCCCCGCGGCGACCCGCGCCAGGGCGTCGTCGGGGACGACGACGGCTCGGCCGCTCCGGGCCACGTCGGGGAGCACGTCGACTGTCAGGTCCCCGATGTCCAGGGGGGTTGGGTCACCGAGTGCGGTCATGGCCCATTGCTAGCACCGATCCCCCTGCCGGCGCCGAGTGGGCGCAGGGTCGCGGCGCAGGTTCGCGGTCGGGTCAGCGGGCACGCAGGTACAGGACCTTCTGGTTGGAGCCCGACGAGCGCCGCTCCTCCGTGGTGAACAGGTCGGTGCGGTCGCGCACGAGGTCCGAGAGCTTCCGGTAGCCGTACAGGCGCGGGTCGAAGTCGGGCTGCAGCTTGTTCAGGTAGTTGCCGAACGTGCCCAGGTGCGCCCAGCCCTCGTCATCCACGGACTGCTCGAGCGCGCTGAGCACGAACTTCTTGGGCAGCTTGGGCCGCGGGGACTCGGTGGCCTCCTGCGCCGGCGGCGGGGTCACCTCGCTGGAGGGATGGTCCGTGGACTCGCCGCCGGTGGACTCGGGCCCGGGCGACCTGCCGCTGTTGCGCAGCACCTCGACGAACACGAACCGGTGGCACGCGTTCCGGAAGGCCTCGGGGGTCTTCTTCTCGCCGAACCCGAACACCATCAGGCCCTCCTCACGCAGGCGCATCGCCAGCCCGGTGAAGTCGCTGTCGCTGGTGACCAGGGCGAAGCCGTCGAAGTTGCCCGTGTAGAGCAGGTCCATGGCGTCGATGATCAGCGTGCTGTCGGTGGAGTTCTTCCCCGTCGAGTAGGCGAACTGCTGGACGGGCTTGATCGCGTTGCGCTGCAGGACCTTCTTCCACGAGGCGCTGGTCGGGGCGGTGAAGTCGCCGTAGATCCGGCGAACCGTCGCGTCGCCGAACCGCGCCACCTCGGCCAGGAGCGCCTCGATCACAGTGGCTTGGGCGTTGTCCGCGTCGATGAGGACGGCCAACCTCAGGTGGGCCTCATCGGTCTCGGTACCGGGTGCGCGCTTCGTCGGGGTCGCCATGTCGCCAGCCTGTCACGAGTCCGCGTGCGGTTCGGCGCACGCGCGAGGCGCAGCGGGAGTGTCTCACCATGCGGAACGTGCGGCCGTCCAGCGGACGATCAGGGTACCCTTGCCCCATGTATCGGGTGCTCCTGACCAAGCGGCGGGTCATCGACCACTGCCGCATGGGCACCTGCCTGTGTCGAATGCCCTGAGTCGTCCTGCCCGACCCGGCCCAGTCCGTCGCATCCACAGACCTCGGAGAACCCATGACCACGCTGTCCACGTCCCCGCTGACGACCGCCACCGACTGCTCCGCGGGCATCGACCCCCGGGGCCCGCGGTTCGCCGCCGTCCTCACCACGATCGTCCTCTCGGCCGCTCTGGTCCTCGCCTCGCCCGTGCTCCTCGCGCTGCAGGCAGTGGTCTTCGCGATCGGCGCCATCTCCAGGCGCCCCGAGCTGCGTCCGTACGGCATCGTGTTCAGGAAGCTGGTGCGGCCCCGCCTGGCGCCCCCGGAGCACCTGGAGGATCCGGCATCCTCGCGCTTCGCCCAGGCGTGCGGGCTGGCCTTCAGCCTCGTGGGGCTTCTCGGGTTCGCCCTCGGGGCCCAGTGGCTGGCGCTGGCCGCGATCGGCTTCGCCCTGGCCGCCGCCTTCCTCAATGCCGCCTTCGACTTCTGCATCGGCTGCGAGATCTACCTGCGAGTCCAGCGCCTGCGTCGCTCCTGACGCCGCCGCGTCAGCGGGCACGCTCCGACGATCTGCTCCCCTTCCGTCGGTCTGCTCCCCTCTGATCGGGAGCAGACCGACGAGACGGGAGCAGATCCGGGCCTGGGGCGTCCCCGGCCGCGCCGCCCCTGACCCCGCCGCGTCAGCCGGCGCCGTAGACCAGCGCCTGGGCCCCGTCGACCAGGACCTCGTCGACGAACGTCGCCGCCCCCGCGAGGCGGACGCCGGGCAGCAGGTCTGCGCCGGTGAGGTTGCGCCGCGCCGCGCACTGGGTGCACACCGTGAGCGTGCCCTCCGCCAGGACGGCGTCACGCAGGTCCGCCAGCGGGGCAGCCAGGGGCAGGGAGAAGTCCTCCGCGGGGCCGGGTGTCGCAAGGAGCGTGGCATCCCCGGTCAGCCAGAGCGAGACGGTCGCGCCCGCCGCGACGGCCGTCGCTGCCACCGTGAAGGCCTGGGAGCACGGCTCCGGATCGGTCGTCGTGCACTTGATCACCAGGGTGCGCGTCATGGCCCAACAGTGGCACCTGCATGGGGACGCGGCCAAGATCGCACGTGCTTCGGTGCCGTGCGCGCCCCGGGTCTAGACTTCCGCCGTGGACGCCATCGAGATCTTCTTCACCACCCTGCTGGTGCTGGTCAGCATCGTGATCGTCTGGTTCGCCGGATACGTGGTGTACAAGCTCTACCGGGGCCAGTCCTGAGCGTGGTCGGGTCGCTCCCCGTCGAGCTGGCCCACCTGTCGTGGCTGATCGGTCGGTGGGGCGGGATCGGTGAAGGTGGGTACCCCTCGGTCGACCCGTTCCGCTATGAGCAGGTCGTGGAGTTCGCCAGCGACGGCCGCGCCTTCCTGGAGTACCGCTCGGTGTCCTGGATCCTCGACGAGGACAACGTGCGGATCCGGCAGTCGGCCACCGAGTCCGGGTACTGGCGCCCGCGCCCGGACAACGGCGTCGAGTTCCTCCTCGCCCATCCGACGGGCTTCGTCGAGGTCTGGGTCGGGCACGTCGAGGTCACCGCGATCCATGACGCACGGGTGATCGGGGCCCGGATCGAGCTCACCACCGATGCCGTGGTGCGCACCGAGTCGGCCAAGGAGGTCACCGCGGGGCATCGCCTCTACGGCCTGGTCGACGGGAAGCTGCTGAGCACCTACGACATGGCTGCGATGGGCCATCCGATCAGCAACCACCTCGCGATCGCGCTCGAGCCGATCCCCGCCGGGACGGCGCCCTAGCCATGGACGAGGCGCGACCGGACTGGGATGCCCGGTTGCGCGCGGTCGGCCTGCGCAGCACGGCCCAGCGTCGCGCCGTCCTCCAGGCCCTGTTCGTGGCCCGGCATGCCACGGTCGACGAGCTCGCGGTCGAGGTCCAGGTATCGATGCCCGACGTCAGCCTGTCGACGATCTACCGCACGCTCGAGACCCTCGACGAGGCCGGGCTGGTCACCCACGCCCACCTGCACCACGGCTCGCCCACCTACCACTCGGTCGAGGAGGAGCCCCACGTCCACCTGGTCTGCACCGGGTGCGGTGACATCGGACAGCAGCCCATCACGGTGGCCGCGTCGTTGGCCGCGCAGCTCGAGGAGGCGACGGGCTTCGTCGTGGACGTGTCCCATCTGGCCGTCCACGGGCTGTGTGCGGCCTGCCTGCGCGACGTGCCGCCGCGAGCGCCGGGAAGGCATGGGGAGTCCGCAGCGTTGGCCGAGATGTGAGCACCCTGCGCGCCATCCCCGCCCCACCCGGAACCGTCGACGAGGCCGTGCCCTGGCACTACGGCGATCCGTTGGCCGAGCAGCGGGACCTGGTCGCCGGCCGCGGGGTCGTCGACCTCGGCAACCGCGATGTCCTCGAGGTGGCCGGGCCCGACCGCCTGCGCTGGCTGCACGACCTCACCACCGCGCACCTGCTCGGACTCGCGCCGGGGCAGTCGCGCCTGGTCCTGATCCTCAGCCCGCACGGTCACGTGGAGCATGAGATCCACCTCGTCGAGACCGGCGATACCGTCCTGCTGAGCGTCGAGCCCGGGACGGGGGCGGTCCTGGGCGCCTACCTGGACTCCATGCGCTTCATGCTCCGTGTCGAGGTGATCGCGCGACCGGACCTCATCGTGGTCTGGGAGCCGATCCCCGAGCCGGATCCGTCCGGGCACCCGACCTGGCTGGTCCCGGGTGACTACTGGGTCGGCGGCCAGCCCACTGCGTCGGGCAGCGATCGTGGCGGGGACGCGAGCCGCTACGTAGCCACCCGACCCGCCAGCTTCCCAGGGCGTGAGGTGCTGCTGCCGCATGCTGACGCAGCTGCACGCCTGAGTTCGGGTCGACCTGCGGGCACCTGGGCGCGCGAGGCACTGCGCGTCGCAGCTGCCGTGCCCAGGATCGGGTTCGAGACGGACCACCGGACCCTCCCGCACGAGGTCGGCTGGATCGGGGCGGGGGTGCATCTGGCAAAGGGCTGCTACCGCGGCCAGGAGGCCGTCGCCCGGGTGCACAACATGGGCAGGCCACCGCGGCGGCTGGCGTTGGCCCACATCGACGGCTCCGAGGGCATCCTGCCGGCGCACGGTGACGAGGTCCTGCTCGGCGAGCGCGTCGTCGGCTGGGTCGCAACTGCTGCCCAGCACCACGAGCTCGGGCCGATCGCGACCGTCATGCTGAAGCGCTCCGCCGATCCGGGTGCGGACCTGCTGATCAGGGCGGTCGACGGTGACGTGATGGCCTCCCAGGAGGTCGTGGTCCTCCCCTGAGGGCGCAGGCCCGCCCATGTGCTGACGATTCCGACCTCCGGACGGTCGGAATCGTCAGCACGGCTGGCGGGCACCCTGCGATGATGCAGCCCATGCTTCGATCGGCGAGGGAGGTGCGGGCACGTGAGGGCTGTCGTGCAGCGCGTCGACGGCGCCCGGGTGGTCGTCGACGGTGATGTTGTCGGACACATCGACGGCCCGGGCTTGTGCGTCCTGGTGGGCGTCACCCACGCCGACACCGCAGGGACCGCGCAGAAGCTGGCGGACAAGGTCTACGACATGCGCCTGTTCGACGCTGACGCGCTCGGGGATCGGGTGCCCGCGGCGTTGTCAGGCAGTCGCGAGCTGTCGGCATCCGATGCCGGGTTGCCCGTCCTGGTCATCAGCCAGTTCACGCTGTACGCCCAGACCCGCAAGGGACGGCGCCCCACCTGGGAACAGGCCGCACCTCGCCCCGTTGCGGAGCCGCTCGTGGCGACGTTCGCCGAGCGGCTGCGTGACCGTGGTGCAACCGTGGCGGAGGGGCGGTTCGGCGCCATGATGCGCGTCGAGCTGACGAACGACGGTCCGGTGACGGTGATCGTCGACATGTGACGGACGCCGACAGCGGGGCGTCACCGGCTCCAGGGCCTGCGCTTGCGCCGATGCTCCGTCAGGGGCACGACCAGGCGCGTGACCACCAGCTCCTCCTTGTCGGGGTCGTCGCTGAGGCTTGACAGCTCGCGCATGAACGCCGTCGTGTCGGAATGGGAGTCCGGGGCCGTCGTCGGGGACGAGTCCACAACCGTCAGGGCAGGCGGTGGCGAGTCGTCCACCAGCGCCAGGGGTGCGGGCGGTCCGGCCGGGACCAGGGCCAGGCTCGGCTCGGCCGGTTGCTCGACCAGGGCGAGCGCAGGCGTGGCGGCGGGCAGTGGGGGCTCCTCCGCGACCGGGGTGGGGTCGGGGGCCGGGGCTCCTCCGCGACCGGGGCGGCGGCTGGGGGCTGGACCGTCCGCCGGGACGGCGGCTGGGGGTGGACCGTCTGCCGGGACGGACTCGGGAACGACCGGGTCGTCGCGCAGCAGGCCGCCGAACTCGGCCAGCAGCTCGCTCGAGCGTGGTGGCGCGTCGGACGGGGCCGGCGCGACGGGGTCGGGCTCGCCGGCATCGGTGCCGTCGAAGCGCCACTGCGGGTCCACCGGCTCCTGCGGCGGGCGCAGCACCACGACCGGCGCGAGTCCCGACTCATCCTCGGGGGTCAGGCTGGGCAGGGCGAGCAGGCCGGTGACGGCCAGGTCGGCCACGACCTGCGCGGCCTCCACGACTGTGAACCCGCACACGCGGGCAAGCTCGGTGACGTCCCGACGGCCGTCCACGCGGCACAGCAGGGCCCAGTCGTAGGGCCCAAGGGGTGTCTGGGCGGGTCCGTTGCCCGGAGGGCCGAGCACGGGGGTCGCGTGCGCGCCGCCGACCCGCCGGAGCACGTCGGCCCTGCGGTCCCGGTTCTCCCGGGCCACCGTCAGCAGCTGTTCGATCTCGGTGGGTTCGATGATGTCCTGCCGGACGTGGCGCCCCGCATGGAACTCGGCGTTGATCACCTTGAGGTCCAACAGGTCGGCGACCTGGTCACGGACCTGGTCGCGGACGAATGCGTCGATGACCTTCGCGTCCACGTATCCCATCCCGACCAGGACCTGGCCGATGAGATGGCCGGGGAACCGATCGCGCTGCTCGGCGGCCGCAGCGCTGAGCTGCTCCGGGGAGACAAGGCCACCGGAGAGGAGCCGGATCCCGAGGGCGGGCCGGTATCCGGGCACCTGCATCGCGTAGATCCGACCCCCCCGGACCCAGACGTGCGACATCTCGTCGGCGGGGTGGTTGATCTCGAGCACCCCGGAGGCGCCGCTCTGGCCGAGGTCGCGGAGGATCGTCTCGGCCGTCGGGGCCCGGCTGGGCGCAGACGACTCAATGGACATGGAGCTCCTTTCGTCGCGGAGGAACCGTGTCAGTGGTGTCGTCGGCATCTGGGCGGGTGCGTCTTGAGCCCACGGAGGTGCCAAGATGGCCGCCATGCCCGCTGCCACCCTCATCACGGTCGCGCCCACAGGGGCCGAGAGCCAGAAGGACGCCAACCCGGCCCTCCCCGTGACCCTCGACGAGCTCGTGGCGGCTGCGCGCGCCTGCCAGGACGCCGGAGCGGCGATGGTCCACATCCACCTCCGCGATGACGACGGCCGCCCGACCCTCGACCTCGCGCGCCTGCGTGACGCTGTCGCCGCGGTGCGCGGGGCGACGGACCTGATCGTGCAGCTCTCGACCGGCGGCGCCGTGACCGACCCGTTCGAGACGAGGCTCGCCGTCCTTGATGCAGCCCCGGACTCCTGCTCGCTGACGACCGGGACGGTCAACTTCGGCGACGACATCTTCGCCAACCCCTGGCCGTTCGTGGCCGAGCTGTACCAGCGCGCCCAGGCCCTGGGGATCCTGCCGGAGTTCGAGCTGTTCGAGCTCGGCCACGTGACGGCCCTGAACCGCCTGCTGGACACGTACGGTCCCCCCGCCGGCGGGCACGTGCATGCTGACTTCGTGATGGGCGTCCCCGGCGGGATCCCGGGGACCGCCGATGCCCTGGTCGCCGGCGTCGCGATGCTCCCCCCGGGTGCCACCTGGTCGGCCACGGGGATCGGGCGGTCCAGCCTGCCCGTCATGTTCGCCGCCCTCTCGCTCGGCGGGAACCTGCGCGTGGGCATGGAGGACACCCTCACCTACGGTCCCAAGCGCCCTGCGCGGGACAACGCAGAGCTGGTCGAGCGGGCGGCTCGGCTTGCCGCTGAGGCCTTCCGCCCGGCCGCCTCGCCCGCCGAGGCCCGCCGCATGCTCGGCCTCGCGGCCCAGGGATAGGGGCTGATCCCCATGGATGGCCAGGTGCTGCTCGCCCGGGTGACCCGCAACGGCTGGGTCGAGTCGGTGCATGCCGGGCATGCCGTCCTCATCGACCCCGACGGCGCCGTCGTGCGCTCCTGGGGTCGCCCCGAGGACCCGGTCATGCCGCGTTCGTCCAACAAGCCGCTGCAGGCGGTCGGGATGCTCGGAGCCGGGCTGGACCTCAGCGGCGCCCAGCTGGCCATCTCGGCGGCCTCGCACAGCGGCGAGGCGTTCCACCTCGAGACGGTCCGGATGGTCCTGGCCGGCGGGGGGCTGACGGAGGCTGATCTCGCGAACACGCCGGCCCTGCCCTATGCGCCGGCGGCCCAGCTCGCCTGGATCCGCGCCGGGGGAGGTCCGACGTCACTGACCCAGAACTGCTCGGGCAAGCACGCCGCCATGCTGCGCACCGCGGTCGCCCTCGGCGCGCCGTTGACCCGGTACGTGGACCCCGAGCACCCGGTCCAGCGCGCAGCTGCCGCCGGGATCGAGCGGATGTCCGGGGAGCGGATCGTGGCGACGGGCGTCGATGGGTGCGGTGCCCCGGTCGCGGCGATCAGCCTGGTCGGCCTCGCGCGCGGGTTCTCGCGGATGGTCCTGGCCGCGCCCGACAGCGATGAGGGCCGGGTCGCGTGCGCGATGGCCGCCCACCCCGAGCACGTCGGGGGTACGGACCGGGACGTCACCCTGTTCATGGCAGCCCTTCCCGGGGCAATCGCCAAGGACGGAGCGGAGTCAGTGCACGCGTTCGCCCTGCCCGATGGGCACGCCGGGGCGCTGAAGGTCGCTGACGGCTCCGAGCGAGCGAGGGCCGCGGTCGCCGTCGCGCTGCTGCGCCACCTCGGGCTCGGCCCGGCGGTCCTGGCGGCAGCGGCGCCCGCGCCGATCCTCGGTGGCGGGCTGCCGGTGGGCGCGGTGGAAGCGGTCATCTGAGCCCTCGCCCGAGCCCGGGACGCCCGACGGGTGGTCGCCGAGCCCGGGACGCCCGGAAGGGGCCCGACCGGGTGGTCGGACCCCTTCCGGGTCTGATCTGCGTCCGCGTCAGCGGAACCGGATCACTTGATCGTCGCGAGCACCTTGCGGTAGAGCGCAGTGGCCTGCTCCTGGGCGTCGGTGGCCAGGTCGGTCGCGTCGGCACGCAGGCTGGCGACGGTCGGGATCTCGACCTTGGGCAGCTCGACCTTCGGCAGCTCGACCTTCGGCAGCTCCATCGTGGGCAGCTCGACCTTGGAGGCGCGGTCGCGCAGGTCGGCCACGGTCGGCAGCTCCACCTTGGACACGCGGTCACGCATCTCGGCGATCGAGACGTGGGGACGCTCGACCTTGGCGACGAGCTTCTCGGCCTCGGCGCGCACGTCGGCGATCGTCGGGACCTCGAAGCTGGTCACGTAGTTGCGGATGTCCTCAACGGTGGGGACATCGAACTTGCCGACCATCTCGCGGAGCTCGTCCACGGTCGGGACGTGCATGCCCTCGTGCTTCGGGGCGACCTTCTTGGCAGCGGCCTTGCGGGCGGCCGTGGTCTTGGTGGTGGCCGTCTTCTTGGCGGCCGTGGTCTTCTTGGCAGCCGTCTTCTTGGCCGTGGTCGTCTTCTTGGCTGCCGTCTTCTTGGCGGCGGTCGCCGTCTCCTCGACCTTGGCGGCGGTGTCCTCGACAGCGGCGGTGGTGGCGTCGGTCACGGTCTCCAGGGACTCCTGGACGGCCTCGGTGATGGGGGTGGTGTTCTCAGTCATGAGATCTCCTCTACTGGGGTTTCGTCGGCCAGCGAGTGCTGCGCCGAGTTCTCGGTCTGGAAGGCCGCGTAGATCTCCAGCAGGGCCCTGCGCTGCCGTTCGGTGAGCGTGGCGTCCTCGGAGATCGCGTCGATGACCTTGAGGTCGCCGATGCGCTCCTCGAGCAGCCCTGCCCGGACGTACAGCGTCTCGGCAGAGATCCGGAGCCCGGATGCGATCCGGGTCAGGATGTCCGCACTGGGCCTGCGAAGCCCCCGCTCCACCTGACTCAGGTAGGGGTTGGAGATGTCCGCAGCCTTGGCCAGCTGACGCAACGAGATCTGGGCAGCACCCCGCTGTTCGCGGATGTACTCGCCGAGCTTCGTTGCGTCGATCTTGGCCACACATCAAGTATCCGCGGTGGTGCTTGCAATTGCAAGCGAATTGCAAGCAGAGCGGCGTGAGATGGCTCACGCTGGTTGCGTCACTTACGCTTGTCCCATGAACACCCTGACGACCGCGATCCTGTGGGCCATCGACCTCGCGACCCTGGTCGGGTCGGCGTGGGCCTTCATCCACTGCATGCGGACCCGTCCGGATGCGTTCCCCGCCATCGGGCGGCAGTCCAAGGGGCTGTGGATGGCCCTGACCGGCGGGGCGACCCTCGTGTCCCTGGCGTGGTTCAGCCCGATCGGGATCCTGGGCATCGCCTCGATCGTGATCGCCTCGGTCTACCTGCTGGACATCCGCCCCAAGATCGCCGAGATCCTCAGCGGCAGGTGAACCCCGCGCCCCGCGCCGGCGCCGCCATCGGCCGGCCGCAGGGGGTGATCACCCGGGGCACGACCAACCCCAATCGCCTGCGTCGCTTCGACCGCTGGATCGTGCACCGGATGGGCAGCGCCCTGCGTGCGCATCCCTCCCCGGTCGTCGTCGACCTCGGGTTCGGCGCCTCTCCGATCACCACGCTCGAGCTCGCCGACCGGTTGTCGTGCGTCATCCCGTCGGTGGAGGTGATCGGGATCGAGATCGACCCCGATCGGGTCGCGGCGGCCGCGGCGATGAGCCGCAACGGCGTCCGGTTCGCCCCCGGCGGGTTCGAGGTGCCCCTTCCGGGTGGACGGCGCCCCTTGGTGATCCGGGCAGCGAACGTCCTGCGCCAGTACGAGGAGTCCCAGGTGGCCCCCGCCTGGTCGCGGATGCTGGGCCGCCTCGAACCCGGGGGCCTGCTCGTCGAGGGGACCTGCGACGAGCTGGGGCGGCTGGCGTCGTGGGTGGCGCTCCCTGCGGGAGGTGCGGCGGCGACCCCCGGTGCCGCGCCGGGCGGGTCGATCGTCCCCGACACCCTCACCATCAGCGTC
This sequence comes from uncultured Actinomycetes bacterium, assembly GCA_963700395.1. Lineage (GTDB taxonomy): Bacteria > Actinomycetota > Actinomycetes > S36-B12 > CAIYMF01 > Prado023. The sequence goes on from CAVOXI010000005.1 coordinate 176,208, forward strand.
GACCTGCGCACCCTCGAGCGGCCCAGCCAGGTCGCCGAGCGGCTGCCGAAGGCCCTGATCCACCACAACGTCGCCGGTCAGGGCATCCACGAGCTGCTGGTCGCCCTTGACCGGGCGTGGGACCGCGCGGCCCCGCAGGGGGTGTTCGGCCCTCGCCAGCGCTGGCTGGCCTCCCTGGCGATTCTGCGGGCGGACGGCGTGCCGCTGCAGGACGGCCCCACCAGGTGGCGACTGGGCGAGGTCACGGTCCCGTGGTCGCTGGTCGCCCCGCGCTGACTAGTCGGGCGGCTCGGTCATCGTGAGGACGACCTTGCCCCGCGCGTGCCCGGACTCCAGGTGCTCCAGTGCCGCTACGGCCTCTGCCAGCGGATAGGTCCGGCCCACGACCGGGTGGACCGCACCCGATGCCACCATGTCGGCCAGGACCCGCATGGCGTCGGGCCCCGGTCCCGAGAAGTCCGGGCGGGGCACCTGGGAGCTCACCGCCGAACGTGCCATCAGGGCGAACACCCGGGGCATGCTGCCCAGCCACCGGTGGCCCGCGGCCCCGTAGTGGTCGTGCCCGACCAGGATGTAGCGGCCCGTCGGGCTGAGCACGTTGCGGACCTTGGCGAACGAGTGGTTGCCGGGGATGTCGATGATCACGTCGTAGCGTCTGCGGGCCGGACGTGTAGTCCGTGTTGGTGCCGTCGATCTCCTCGTCCGCGCCCACCTGGGCAAGCAGATCCATCCGATCGGCGCGCTCGACGGCTGTGACGTGCGCCCCATCGGCCTGGGCGATCTGCACCACGAACTGGCCGACCGCACCGGCAGCCCCGTTGACCAGGACGCGCTCACCGGGCAGCACCTTGGCCTCGTTGCGCACCGTGAACAGTGCGATGAGCGCGGAGGTCGGGACGGCGGCGGCGTCGACGAATGACAGACCCGTCGGGGATGCGCTCGAGCGCAGACTCCGGGGCGTTCACGTACTCCGCGAAGGTTCCGCCGTTGCGCCACTGGAATCCCGCAACCACCTCACCGAACACCGGGTCACCGACCTGGAACCGGGTGGCTCCCGGGCCCAGCTCCTCGACCACCCCGGCCGCATCGGTGCCCGGGACGGGGTTGGCCGGCCGGCGCAGGCCGCCACCCATCAGGCGCAGGGCGTAGGGCACGCCGCGGACCATGTGCCACACGTCGGCATGCACGGAGGCGGCGTGCACGCGGATCAGGACCTCACCCGCCCCGGGCGCGGGTCGCTCGACCTCACCGAGGCGCAGCTGCGCCGGGGCGCCGTACTGGTCGGCGATGACGGCCTTCACCGGCTCCTCCTCGAACAGGCCGCTGGCCCGGGCGCGATCACCTCGCCCGGGCCAGCGGATCGTCTCGTCGCGGTGCTACTTGCCCTGGTTGGCCACCGCGGCGGCCGCTGAGGCAGCAGCCTCCGGATCCACGTACTCGCCGCCGGGGATGGTCGGCTTGAGGTCCTCGTCGAGCCGGTACACCAGGGGGATCCCGGTGGGGATGTTGAGCTTGATGACGGCCTCGTCGCTCATGCCCTCGAGGTGCTTGACCAGGCCGCGCAGCGAGTTGCCGTGCGCCCCAACGAGCACGGTGCGTCCGAGCCGGAGGTCCGGGACGATGCCGTCGTACCAGTAGGGCAGCATGCGCGTCACGACGTCCTTGAGGCACTCCGCCGCGGGCCTGATCTCGGGAGCGAGGTCGGCGTAGCGCGGGTCGTGGGTCTGGGCGTGCTCATCCTCGGGGTCGATCGGGGGCGGCGGGACGTCGTAGGAGCGTCGCCATTCGGTGAACTTCTCCTCGCCGTACTTCTGGAGCGTCTCCTTCTTGTCCTTGCCCTGAAGGGCCCCGTAGTGCCTCTCGTTGAGCCGCCAGGAGCGGCGGACGGGCACCCAGTGCCGCTCGCAGTTCTCCAGGGCCATCTGGGTGGTGCGGATCGCGCGCTTCTGCAGCGACGTGTGCGCGACGTCGGGCAGGATGTCCTGCTCGAGCAGCATCTGGCCGCCGCGGACGGCCTCGGCCTCGCCCTTCTCGGTCAGGTTCACGTCGACCCAGCCGGTGAACAGGTTCAGCGCGTTCCACTCGCTCTCGCCATGGCGGAGCAGGATCAGGGTGTAGGTCATGGGCCAATACTGGCCCAGCCCACCCGCCGCTCGCGCGGCGAGCGGATGCCCATGGGGTCTCTGCAGGGGGGTGCTGGATCAGTTCGCAGGGATCTCGGCGCCGAGGTCGGCGAACGCCTCGAGGTTGGCCGTCGACTCGCCGCGGGACTCGCGCCAGGCCCGTTCCCGGCGGATCGCGGTGGCGAATCCCAGGCGCAGGATCGTGTTGAACGAGTCGTCGGAGGCACGCAGGACTGCCCCGAGCAGCCGGTCGAGGTCATCGGGGCCCATTCCCGCGACCGGAACCCGTCCGGCCAGGTAGATGTCACCGAGGCTGTCCAGCGCGAAGGCGACGCCGAACATCCGGGTGTTCTGCTGCAGCAACCAGCGGTAGACCGCCTCGGCGTTCTCGTCGGGACGGCGCGCGACGAACGCGTTGAGGGTCAGGGCCTGGGGACCCACGGCCATGCTCAGGACGGTGCGCAGCTTGGCCCGACCGGGAAGCACGATGACGAACCGGCTCGGCTCCGGGCGCTCGTGCTCCAGTCCCTCGGCCTCGAGCAGGTCTGCCAGCTGGCTGGCAACCGTGCTCTGCCGGCTCATCAGCCGACCCTGCCCAGGGCGTCGCGAGGGGCGGACAGTGCCGCTGAGTAACCCGACAGCAGGCCCTCGACCGTGGCGTCCCAGGACAGTGTCTCGGCGTGCCCGCGGGCCCCGGAGGCCAGTCGCGCCCGCAGGGCGTCGTCGGACAGGACCAGGCGCAGTGCCGAGGCCCATGCGTCGGGCTCATGGCCGTCGACGAGCAGCCCGGAGACCCCGTCGTGGACTGCCACGGGCAGCCCTCCGACGTTGGCCGCCAGCACGGGGGTGCCGCAGGCCTGCGCCTCGAGGGCGACGAGGCCGAACGACTCGGAGTGCGACGGCACGACCACGAGGTCGGCGGCGGTGTAGCGCATCCGGAGCAGGGCCCGGTCGGTTGGGGCGTGGAACGCGGCGGGGACGTGCAGCTCGTCGGCCAGGTCGACCAGCGCCGTGGGATGCTCGGTCCCCGTGCCCGAGGGCCCGCCGCAGAACTCCAGGCGGACCCGCGCGGCAAGGGCCGGATCCGCGACAGCCAGCCGCGACATCGCCCGGACGAGGAGGTCGGGGGCCTTCAGCGGCTGGATCCGGCCCACGAACAGCACGACCAGGTCATCAGGTCCGTGGCCCAGGGCGGCGCGGGCGGCGGCGCGGTCGTTGCCGTGGAAGGCGACGAGGTCCACCCCGGGCAGGACGACGTCCACCAGGCGGGGATCAGCGTCGTACAGGGTCACCAGGTCGGAGCGCTCCGCCGGCGTGTTGGCCACCAGCCGGTCGGCGGCGTCCACGACCTGCTGCTCGCCGATGATCCGCAGCTCGGGCTCGGCGCGGTCGTCCGGGGCGAGGCTCAGGTTCTTCACGCGACCCATCGTGTGCATCGTGTGCACGAGGGGAACGCCCCAGCGCTCCTTGGCCAGCCACCCCACCTGCCCGGACAACCAGTAGTGCGAGTGGATCAGGTCGTACCAGCCCTCGCGCCGGGCGGCCTCCTTGCGAAGGACGCCGGCAGTCACGGCGCAGAGCTGCCCCGGGAGGTCCTCCTTCGGCAGTCCCTCGAAGGGCCCGGCGACGACGTTGTGCACCAGCACCCCGGGGGCCATCTGCACCTGCGCGGGCAGGTCGCTGGACGTCGCCCGGGTGAAGACCTCGACCTCGGTCCCGCGGGCGGCCAGGCGGGTCGCGACCTCGGCGATGTAGACGTTCATCCCGCCGGCGTCGCCCGTCCCGGGCTGGTCCAGGGGCGAGGTGTGGACGCTGAGCATGGCCACACGCCGCGGGTGGCGGCGCAGGGGCAGGGCGGCATCCACGACGACAACAATCGCGGTGCGTGCCCTCAGCGGCAAGTCGGCCGCCGGCAGGCGAGGGCGCGCGGCGGCCTCACCCGCCGATCGGGGCCTCGAGGGACGTGTCCGAGTAGGACTCCCCGGTCACGACGTGCATGACCCGGCGGGCGATGCTCACGGCGTGGTCGGCGTACCGCTCGTAGAAGCGGGAGAGCAGCGTCGCGTCGATCGCGGCCTCGACACCGTGGGACCACGAGGGGGACAGCACGGTGGTGAACAGCTCCCGGTGCAGACGGTCGACCTCCTGGTCGTAGCGCTCGATGTCCGGGCCGAGGCTGATGTCCTTGGTGGAGATGACAGTGGCCGTCTTGGCTGCGATCGCGTCCTCGAGGGCCCCCAGCTCGGCGAAGGTCGCGCGCAGCTCGTTGGGGATGCTGGAGTTCGGGTAGCGCATGCGGGCCTGCTTGGCCACGTGCACGGCGAGGTCGCCCATCCGCTCCAACGAGGAGGAGATCCGCAGGGAGCCGATCACCAGGCGCAGGTCGGTGGCGACCGGTTGCTGGAGGGCGGCGGCGTCGTAGCAGCGGCGCTCGATCTCACTGGTCAGCTCGTCGAGGTGGTCATCCCCGGAGATGACGGCCTCAGCGACCGACAGGTCTGCATTGAGCAGTGCCTGGGTGGCCTGGTTCATCGCGGTACCGGCCGCGATGGCCATCTCTGCCAGCAGGTCGCTGATCTCGTCGAGCTGCTCGTGGAACGCTGCACGCATGGTCTTCCTCCCGGAGGCAGTCTAGATCCGCTGATGGGCACTGGACCGCACGGACGTGGCCCCCCGGTGAGCGAGTGGTGAACAAACCGCACCACGTGGATGAATTGGTCCCGCCGCACAGCCTCACCGGGACGTGGGAATCCGGCGCAGCCCTATCCTGACTCACATGGCGACCGAGTCCCGACGCACACGCGCGGACGAGCCGGCCAGCAGGCGGCGGCTCTTCGGCGTGCCCGCGGTCGCCCCCGTCAGCCGGGCCCCACGGTTGCGCACCTCGGGCAGGCCCCCGGTCGATTCCCCGGCAGTGCCCTCCGCGGCCGACCCCGCCCACGCCGTCGAGGCGGGCGTGGGGGCCGGCGCGATCCCCGCCGACCTGTCCCGGGTCCTGGCGGCGCTGACCACGCCAGCCGTATGGATCGACGCGAACGACACCGTCGTCTGGGCGCACCCCGCGCTCGAGGCACTGCGGGTGGTCCGGCGCGGCGCGATGAACACCCCGGAGATCGCGAAGATGGTGCAGCGCTCCCGCGCCTCCGACCAGCCGTCCGCCCGGGACCTCACCGTGCGCAGGCCGGGGCGCCGTCAGGCGGGAGTCCGCCTGCGGGTCCGGGTCGCCCCCATGTCCGGGGGATCCGCGCTGGTCCTCGTGGACGACATCACCGAGGCCGAGCGCCTCGACCATGCCCGGCGTGACTTCGTGGCCAACGTCAGCCACGAGCTGAAGACCCCGATCGGCGCGCTGGCCCTCCTGGCCGAGGCCGTGCACGAGGCACAGGGCGACCCGGAGGCCGTCGAGCGGTTCACGTCGCGGATGCTCGGCGAGACCCGCAGGCTGACCACGCTCATCAACGACCTGATGGACCTGTCCCGGCTGGAGGGTGTCGAGCCGCTGCTGCCCCTGGCGCCCGTGGACGTCGATGATGTCGTCGCCCAGGCGTGCGAGGACGCCCGGTCCCTGGCCCAGGACAAGGACATCTCGTTCCTGCGTGGGGGCGTCGGCGGGCTGCGCGTGGAGGGCGTGACTGCGCAGCTGGCAACGGCCGTGCGCAACCTCATCGTGAATGCGGTGAACTACAGCCCGCCGTCGACCAAGGTCGCGGTCACCACGGGCACAGCTGACGGCTCGGTCACGATCGCCGTCACGGACCAGGGCATCGGCATCCCGCCGGCGGAGCTGGACCGGATCTTCGAGCGGTTCTACCGCGTCGACCCCGCCCGTTCGCGCGACACCGGGGGGACGGGCCTGGGCCTGGCCATCGTCAAGCACGTGTGCGCCAACCACGGAGGCGACTGCGACGTGTGGTCCAAGGTCGGGGAGGGGTCCACCTTCACCATCCGGCTGCCTGCCCTGACGGAGAAGGCCGCCAAGAAGTCCGCCGCGCGCACGAGCCGCGCCAGGGCGACGCCCAGCACCACCACGAAGGAGGAGCAGTGACCAGGATCATGGTCGTCGAGGACGAGGACTCGTTCTCCGATGCGCTGAGCTTCATGCTGCGCAAGGAGGGGTTCGCCGTCTCGGTCGCCACCACGGGTCCCGAGGCACTGGCCCAGTTCGACCGCGAGCCGGCGGACCTCGTCCTGCTGGACCTGATGCTGCCCGGGATGTCGGGCACCGACGTCTGCCGCACCATCCGTGCCAGGTCCCGGGTGCCGATCATCATGGTCACCGCCAAGGACTCAGAGATCGACAAGGTCCTGGGCCTCGAGCTCGGCGCCGATGACTACGTCACCAAGCCCTTCTCCAGCCGCGAGCTGGTGGCCCGCATCAGGGCGGTGCTGCGACGCAATGCCGAGGACATCGATGACAGTCCCGTGGTCCAGTCCGGGCCGGTCCGGATCGACCCCGAGCGCCACCAGGTGCTGGTCAACGACCAGGTCGTGAGCATGCCGCTCAAGGAGTTCGACCTCCTGGAGTACCTCGTGCGCAACTCGGGCCGGGTGCTGACCAGGGGTCAGCTGATCGACCGGATCTGGGGCTCGGACTACGTCGGTGACACCAAGACCCTCGACGTGCACGTCAAGCGGCTGCGCGCGAAGGTCGAGGAGGACCCGGCGCACCCGGTGCACCTGCTGACCGTGCGTGGCCTCGGCTACAAGTTCGAGGGCTGAGCCCGGGGCGCTGAGCCCTACGAGCGGCGGCTACTTCGTGACCGCTGCCACGGGCCCGTAGCCCTCGTAGTAGCCGACCGCTGGCACCACGGCCACGCTGCGGGTCTCGGAGCCGGCCCGCTCGAAGCTCAGGGTCACGGTCGCGTAGGAGCCGGGGGTGATCTTCAGCCCGGTGAGCACGACGGTGTCGGTGGCGGCGCCACCCACCTGGACAGCGGCGCCGGGCTTCAGGCCGATCGGGGACTTCAGGCTCGAGGTGGTCGGCGGCTCGGTGCTGACCTTGACAAGGGCATCGGGGAGCTCACCCTCGTTGATGATGGTCATGACCAGCGACGCGACGCCGCTGGCACCCTCGGGGCCGGTCACCAGGGTGGCGTCCTGCACCTTGATGTCGCCGCCCACGAGGAAGTCGGTGCCGTTCCCGGTGGGGCCCTGGGTGTTCACGGTGTTGTCGAACCCCTGGTAGCAGCCGGCTGTCGGCAGCACGGCGAGGAGGCTGACGGCGACGGCAACGGCAACACGGGATCGAATCACGCAGGCACCCTATCGGGTGATCGAGCTCACAGGGCTCCCCACCCCGGCGTGTTAGACTGGGGGTCCACCGGAAGGGGTCTCCTGCACAATGACGTTCAAGGTTGGCGACACCGTCGTGTACCCCCATCACGGGGCCGCGCTCATCGAATCCATCGAGGTCCGTTCCATCAAGGGGGTTGACCGGGAGTACCTGGTCCTGCGCGTTGCCCAGGGAGACCTGACTGTTCGGGTCCCCTCGGACAACGTCGACCTGGTCGGCGTCCGTGACGTCGTGAACGCCGAGGGCCTGGATCGGGTCTTCGACGTCCTGCGCCAGCCCTACACCGAGGAGCCGACCAACTGGTCGCGCCGCTACAAGGCGAACCTCGAGAAGCTGGCATCCGGCGACGTGATCAAGGTTGCCGAGGTCGTGCGTGACCTGTGGCGCCGCGAGCGCGAGCGCGGGCTCTCTGCCGGCGAGAAGCGCATGCTCAGCAAGGCGCGCCAGATCCTGGTCAGCGAGTTGGCCCTGGCCGAGCACACCAACGAGGACAAGGCCGAGGCCATCCTCGATGAGGTCCTGCAGTCCTGATCCACCTCAGTGCATCCGTGACGCCCACCGCCGAAGCCGGCCGGTGGGCGTCGCTGTCTGTAGCGTGACGCCCGTGGAACCCCGACCCGTCGCCGCGATCGTCCCCGCCGCCGGCTCGGGTGAGAGGCTGGGGGCGGGAGTCCCGAAGGCGATGGCCCTGCTTGCCGGAGAGCCGATCCTTGCCCACGCAGTGCGCGCGCTCGTCGCCGATCCCCGGGTCGGGCTGGTGGTCCTGGCCGCTCCCGAGGGCCTCGAGGACGCGATGGCCGCGCTGGCGGCCGCCCACTCGGGCGGGGTCCCCGTGGTGGCCGTGACCGGTGGTGCGACCCGGGCGGAGTCGGTGGCCCTGGCCCTGGTCGTGGTGCGCGACGGCTTCGACGTCGTGCTCGTGCACGATGCCGCCCGATGCCTCGTCCCGGCCGAGGTGGTCTCAGGGGTCATCGATGCGGTGATGGCCGGGGCGGGCGCGGTGGTCCCCGGGACGCCCGTCGTGGACACGATCCGGGAGCTCGGAGCCGACGGCGGGTCGCGCACCATCGACCGCGCGTCGCTGAGGGCTGTGCAGACCCCCCAGGGGTTCGCGCCGGACGTCCTGCGCCGGGCGCACTCCACTGGTGATCCGGGGGCCACCGACGACGCCGGGATGGTCGAGGCGCTCGGCCTCGATGTCGTCCTGGTGGCGGGGCATCCGCGCGCGTTCAAGGTGACGACCGCTCAGGACCTGCTCCTGGCCGAGGCCCTGCTCGCTGCGGAAGGAGAGCAATGACCGCACTGCCCCTGGTCGGCATCGGGATGGACGTGCATCCGTATGCCGACCCTGCCCTGGGCCGTGAGCTCGCCCTGGCGTGCTTGGAATGGCCGGGGGAGAACGGCCTGGCCGGGCACTCCGATGCCGACGTCGCAGCGCACGCCGTCTGTGACGCGCTGCTCTCGGCCGCCGGGCTGGGTGACCTCGGGTCCAACTTCGGGACCGCCGAGCCGAGGTGGGCGGGGGCGTCAGGGGCAGCCCTGCTCGACGAGACGCTGCGCCGCCTGACCGCCGCCGGGTTCACGATCGGCAACGTTGCAGTGCAGGTGATCGGCAACCGCCCGAAGGTGGGTCCGCGCCGCGCGGAGGCCCAGGCTGCGCTGTCGGCCGCACTCGGGGGTGCGACCGTGCGGCTGTCGGCCACCACCACGGACGGGCTCGGCCTGACCGGGCGGGGTGAGGGAATCGCCGCGCTCGCCACCGCCCTGGTGGTCCCGGCCCACTGACCCCGCAGCAGTCGCGGTGGTCCGTCACCCTGCCTGAGGACGACGGCCACGACGTCACGCGCCGCTTCGGCGGCCCGTGGGGGTGGGGCCCGGCCGGTAGAATCCCCCGGGTGAGCTTGAGACTGCATGACACCGCCACGCGCAGCACGCGCGAGTTCGTCCCCCTGGAAGCGGGCCGGGTGTCGATCTACGTCTGCGGGGCCACAGTGCAGTCCGCGCCGCACATCGGGCACATCCGCTCCGGGGTGAGCTTCGACATCCTGCGCAGGTGGCTGGTCGCCTCCGGGTACGACGTGACCTTCCTGCGCAACGTCACGGACATCGACGACAAGATCCTGGCCCGGGCACGTGAGGAGTCGCGCCCGTGGTGGGCCGTCGCCGGGTACTACGAGCGCGCGTTCGCCGAGGCGTACGCGATCCTCGGGTGCCTGCCCCCCACCCTCGAACCTCGGGCCACAGGCCATGTGCCGGCGATGATCACCCTGATGCAGCGGCTGATCGACTCGGGTCACGCCTACGCCTCTGACGGGGACGTCTACTTCGACGTCGCGTCCTTCCCGGAGTACGGCGCGCTGTCCGGGCAGCGGATCGCCGACATGCAGCCCGCCCAGGACGCGGACCCCAATGCGCGCAAGCGCGACGTCCGGGACTTCGCGCTGTGGAAGGGCACCCGCGACGACGGCCCCGGGTGGCAGACGCCGTGGGGCGTCGGGCGCCCCGGCTGGCACCTGGAGTGCTCGGCCATGGCCGGGATGTACCTGGGCAGCGCGTTCGACATCCACGGCGGTGGCCTGGACCTGGTGTTCCCGCACCACGAGAACGAGATCGCCCAGTCACGGGCGGCCGGCGACGGCTTCGCCCAGTACTGGATGCACAACGCGTGGGTGACCACGGCCGGCGAGAAGATGAGCAAGTCCCTGGGCAACTCCCTGCTGGTCACCGAGGTGGTCAAGCGCGTGCGGCCGGTGGAGCTGCGGTTCTACCTGGGGTCGGCCCACTACCGCTCGCACATCGAGTTCTCGGAGGGCGCGCTCGCTGACGCCGCCGCCGGCTACCGCCGGCTCGAGGGCTTCGTCGAGCGGGCGGTCGAGCGCGTCGGCCCTGGATCGGCAGGCGTGGGCCGCGACGGGCTTCCCGAGGCGTTCGTGGCCGCGATGGACGACGACCTCGGGGTCCCCGCGGCGCTGGCCGTCGTGCATGAGACCGTGTCCGAGGGCAACCGGCTGCTGGCCGACCGCGCGAGCTCGGATGCCGAGCTGGTGACCCTGCTGCGGTCGGTGCGCGGCATGCTGGCGATCATCGGCGTCGATCCGCTGGACGCGCACTGGGGCGGGGGCTCGGGGAGCTCGGACGCGGCGCACGTCGTCCTCGACCTGCTCATCAGGGAGCGCCTGGCGGCGCGGCAGGCCGCCCGCGCCGAACGGGACTTCGCGGCTGCAGATGCGGTGCGCGACTCACTTCGGGCGGCGGGAGTCCTCATCGAGGACACCCCCGATGGCCCGCGCTGGTCACTGGAGGCGTGATGGCAGGCAATTCGCAACGGCGTGGGGCGACCCGCAGGCCGGGCTCGAAGAAGGGCCAGGTCGTGGGCTCGGGCGGCCAGCCGCGTCAGAAGCTCGAGGGCCGGGGCCCGACGCCCAAGGCTGAGGAGCGCCCAGGGCACACGGCGTACCGGCGCGCGCGCTCCGCGGAGAAGCACGCCTCCAAGGGCACCGGCGGCCGCGGTGGCTCGAGGCCAGGACCCGGGCGCAGCGCCAAGAAACCTGCCAACGAGGCGGTGGCGGGGCGCAACTCGGTGCTCGAGGCGCTGCAGGCCGGCATCCCGGCGTCCGCCCTGCAGGTGCAGCAGTACCTCGACGCGGACGACCGTGTGCGCGAGGCCATGAAGCTCGCTGTCGGCCGGGGGATCCCGCTGCTGGAGACCACGCGCGGCGACCTCGACCGCCTCAGCGGCGGCGCGGTCCACCAGGGCATCGTGCTGCAGGTCCCGCCGTACAAGTACGCCGACCCCGAGGACCTCCTGGCGGTGGCCCTCGCCTCCGGCACCCAGCCCCTGTTCGTCGTCCTTGACGGTGTCACCGACCCGCGGAACCTCGGTGCGGTGGTCCGCTCGGCGGCCGCCTTCGGCGCCCATGGCGTGGTGGTCCCGGAGCGCCGTGCGGCGGGCATGACCGCCTCGGCGTGGAAGACCTCAGCAGGGGCGGCGTCTCGTGTTCCCGTTGCCCGGGCCACCAACCTCGTGCGCTGGCTCGTGGCCGCCCAGAAGTCCGGCGCCACCGTCATCGGCCTGGCCATGGGCGGCGGGATGGAGCTGCCGGACCTCGACCCGGCCGTCACCACGGGTCCGCTGGTCATCGTCGTGGGCAGCGAGGGCAAGGGCCTGGGTCACCTGGTGTCCCAGACCTGCGACCACCTCGTCGCCATCCCGATGGATGCCACGACGGAGTCCCTCAATGCCGGTGTCGCGGCCGGTATCGCGCTGTACTCGGTGGCCACCGCCCGCCGCTGACGCGCCACCGGCCGGCGTGCGCCGACGCCGGTCAACTCTGAGGCGCGTCTGCCGCCGCAGACTTGGAGTGAATCGCGGCGTGGCTGGCGGTAGCGTGCTGGGATGCAGACGGGTGGCCGTGGGACCCAGCACCGGCCGTGGGCCTCGACCATCACGGGGCGGGTGGACGTCACCCACCTGCTGCGCTCCGGCCAGCGCCGAGCGCTGCGCATCTACCTGCCGCCCGGTTACGAGGACACGGACCGTACGTATCCGGTGCTCTACATGTTCGACGGCCAGAACCTGTTCGACCGAACCACGACCACCTACGGGATGGAGTGGGGGATCGACGAGACGATCGAGGACCTCGTGGTCGCCGGTCGCTCCCCGGGGTGGTGGTGGTCGGCATCGACTCCGCGTCGGGGCCCTCGCAGCGCTACGCGGAGTACAGCGCGTGGGACTGGATGCTCGACGGGGTGCCGGTGGTCGCCGACGGGGCAGCGACTGGGGACTTCCTCGTCGACCAGGTGATCCCCTACGTGCAGGCGACCTACCGGGTGGCTCGCGACCGGTCCCGAGTGGGGCTGTCGGGCTCGTCGATGGGCGGCTACATGACACTGTTCGTGGGAGCACGGCACCCGGAGCTCTTCGGACGGCTCCTGGCCTTCTCCCCTGTCGTGCTCGACGAGCCCATGGTCGGCCACGAGTTGCGCGACTTCGTCCTCCACCGCGGCTTCGACGCCGGGACGTGGGTCTATCTCGACATGGGGGACGCGGAGGAGCTGTCCTACATCGACCACCCCGACAGGGTCGTGGAGAATCTCGCCGAGACCACGACTGCGGTTGCGAACTCCGTGCGTCCCCCCACCTGGCTGGTGAGCAGGGTCATCCCGGGGGCCGCGCACGACGAGCCGGCGTGGGGTGCGAGGTTCGCCGAGGTGCTGCTGTGGGCGTTCGGCGACGGGCCGGTCCCGGAGTAGCAGTCAGGCGCTGGCGTCCACGTCGTCGGGCTGGTCGGGATGGTCCACCGGGGGGCCCAGGACAGCGGCCTCGTCCGGCTTGTCACGCAGGACTGTGGCCACGTAGTCGTCGGTGGCCACCTCGAGTCCCACGTCCGAGCCCGAGCGCTCCGAGGTGTACCACCGGTGCGTCAGCACCTCGTGCACCAGCTCCGGGGCCTCGAACTTGCCGCGCAGCTCGTGGGGGATCCGCTGCAGGACCCCCTCATAGACGTCGGAGACCCAGCGCCGCGCGGCGGCGTGCTCGTCCTGGTCGAGCCCCGCGACGTACCGGTAGGAGTCGATGTCGTTGAGCAGGCGGCGGGCCTGGTTCTCGTGCATCTCCAGGCCCGTCAGGTGCATCATCCGCCGACGGTGGTGCCCGGCGTCGACGACCTTGGGTCGGACGCGGATGGTCGAGCCCCCGTCGCTGGCGTCGGCCGTCAGCTCGGCGACGTCGAATCCGAGCCCGTTGAGCGTCCTGAGCAGGGTGTGGATCTGGTAGCGGTCCGTGCTCGACACGGTCACGGCGTCGTTGAGGGTCATCCACAGGTGGTCGTACCGGCGCTGGAAGTCGGCACCGACCTCCGCCGGGTCGAGGGAGTCGGGGACCATGCCGCCGGCCTGGAGGTCCATGAGCTCGCCCATGACGTTCATGGCCGCGGTGTCCATGTCATAGGCGCGCTGGCCGCGTGAGAGCGACTCGTGCAGCTCGCCGGTCTCGGCGTCCACCAGGTGGGCCGAGAACGCCCCGGCGTCGCGCAGGAAGAGGGTGTTCGACAGGGAGCAGTCGTTCCAGGCGAAGCCGAGCAGGTGCAGGCGGACGATGAGCAGGACCAGCGCATCGAGCAGCCGCTCCCACGTGTCGGGCGCCAGTGTCGGCTTGACCAGCGCCCGGTAGGGCAGGGAGAACGAGAGGTGGCGGGTGATCAGCGCCGCCGGCAGGTCCTCGCCGTCGGCGTCCACCCGCCCGGCGATGACCCCCACCGGCTCGACGCACGGGGCGCCGAGCCGGCGGAGGTCGAACAGGAGCTCGTACTCGCGCCGGGCGTAGGACTCCTCAATCTCCTTGACCGCGAAGACCGCACCGTTGACGCGGACGAACCTCACGGTGTGCCGGGAGATGCCCCGCGGCAGCGCCACGGTGTCCTCGGCGGGCCAGAGCTCCAGGGCGGTGCCCCAGGGCAGGAAGAGCAGGTCTGGCTCCGCCGCGGTGGCCGTGGCGCGCAGCGGCATGCAGGGCCTCCCAGCGGCCGGGGTCAGTAGTGCAGGCGGAGTCCGGTCTCGGGATCGAACAGGTGCATGCGGTTGGGCACGATCTCGATGCCCATCATCTGGCCGCGCTGGGGAGGGACGCGCCCGTCGGTGCGGACCGTGATCTGCTGCGTGCCGCCGCCGGTGAGCTTGACGTCGCTGTAGACGTAGGCGTCGGCGCCGAGGCTCTCGACGAGGCTGACCTCGACGGGCCAGGACTCCTCACCGTCGCTGACCCGGATGTCCTCGGGGCGGAACCCGAGGACGACGCTCTTGCGCCCCAGCTGGGCCAGCTCGGTCAGGGCCGCGCCGGGGATGTGGACGTTCTTGCCGCCGAGGGTCACAGTGCCGTCATGGATCGGGACCTCGATGACGTTCATCGCAGGCGATCCGATGAAGCCGGCGACGAAGACGTTCTTGGGGGTGTCGTAGAGGTCCTGGGGGGTGCCGACCTGCATGAGGAGGCCGTCCTTGAGCACGGCGATGCGGTCGCCCATGGTCATGGCCTCGGTCTGGTCGTGGGTGACGTAGACGGTGGTGACCCCGAGGTCGCGCTGGAGCTTGGCGATCTGGGTGCGGGTCTGCACGCGCAGCTTCGCGTCGAGGTTGGACAGCGGCTCGTCCATGAGGAACACCTGCGGGTTGCGCACGATCGCCCGGCCCATGGCCACGCGCTGGCGCTGGCCGCCGGACATGGCCTTGGGCTTGCGGTCCAGGTAGGGCTCGAGGTCCAGGATCTTGGCGGCGTCCTGCACGCGCTTCTCGATCTCGGACTTGTCCATGCCGGCGATCTGCAGGGCGAAGCCCATGTTCTCGCGCACGGTCATGTGCGGGTACAGGGCGTAGGACTGGAACACCATCGCGATGTCGCGGTCCTTCGGGGCGAGGTTGGTGACGTCGCGCTCGCCGATGAAGATCGCGCCCTCGTTGACCTCCTCCAGCCCGGCGAGCATGCGCAGGCAGGTCGACTTCCCGCATCCCGACGGTCCGACGAGGACCAGGAACTCCTTGTCGTGGACCTCGAGGTCCAGCTTGTTCAACGCCGGCTTCGTCGACCCCGGGTAGATCCGGGTGGCGCCCTTGAACGTCACAGTGGCCATGATTCCTCGTTCCCTTCACCGGCAGGTACGTGCCGGACGATCCGTGTGGAAGGTGGTGCGGTCCGCGGATGCGGTCCGTGGCCAAGAATAGAGGGGCGACGCACGGGATGGGCGGTTCCCGGGCCGATTCGGGCTCGATCACGTCACGATCCCGTCAGCGGCGGCTGGCGAGCGCCGGGTGCCTAGGATCAGCGCCATGCAGTGGGTGTCTCGCGGGCTGGCGGCCGTCGGGCTGGTCCTGGTCGGATGGGTGCTCCTGACCGCGTTCCCGGCGGTCGTGCACGGGCATCCGGCGTACGCCGTCATGCTGCTGCTGACCGCCCTGGGCTGCCTCTGGGCGCTGTGGATCCACCGGCGGCGCCGGGACCCACTCACGGGCTGGCGCAGGGTGGGTTCGGTCGCGCTGGCCGTGGGCGCTGTGGGGTGGCTGGTCGTGGTGTGGTGGTTGCGCCCGTTCAGCGCCCAGGAGCCCGCCCTGACCGCGATGGAGTCCGACGCCGCCGTGACCGTCACCGAGTCAGCCACGCGGATCGTGCTGACGCCCACTGGGGCCCCGTCCGATGTTGGGGTCTTCTTCCAGCCGGGTGCCAAGGTGGAGGCGCGTGCGTACGCGGCGGTCCTGCGCCCCCTGGCGGAGGCCGGTCACACCGTGGTGATCGCGAAGCAGCCGCTGGGCATAGCGTTCCTGTCGACCCGAGCCTTCGAGTCGGTGCAGTCGTCGACCCCTGGGGTGAGCCAGTGGGTCGTCGCCGGCCACAGCCTCGGTGGGACCGTCGCCGCGATGGAGGCGCAGGACCACGGCGCAGCCGCGGGTGCAGAGCAACCGGTGGTCGGGCTGCTGCTGCATGCGTCCTACCCGGCCAGCGACCTGAGCCGCATGGCGGGGATGTCCGTCCTGAGCGTCTACGGCACCAACGACGGGCTGGCCACCCCCGACGACATCGAGGCGTCGCGGGCGGACCTGCCCCCGTCGGCGGAGTTCGTCCCGGTCGAGGGCGGGGTCCACGCCTACTTCGGCGACTACGGCCCCCAGCCCGGCGATGGCCAGTCAACCATCAGCCACGACGAGGCGCGCACCCAGATCTCGAACGCGAGCGTCGAGTTCGTCACTGGACTGGCGGCGGCCCAGGCGGTTGCTCCCTGAGCCGACCAGGCTCGGGCCGGTGGCTCCTGGGCCCGTCCGTACGCTCGGGCGGGCCTGCCCCTACTGCTGGGACTGGCCCGAGTCGGCCAGACCCTTGGCCAGAGCCCCAGCGGCGATGCCGGCGCGGAGCTTGTCGGCGTCCTCCTGGGACATGATGCCGTTCGCGACCGCGAGGTCGAGCAGCTGGCCCACATCGGTGATCCCGACAGCTGAGGCCATGCTCTTCAACGAGTCCGGGATCGGCAGCTCCGACAGCGGGACGTCGAGTCCCTGGGGGGCCTGGCCATCCGGAGCCGTCGCGTCGGGTGCAGCGCCGTCAGGCGTGGTCGCGTCGGGGGTGGTGCCGTCCGGCGTGGACGGGGGGGTGACCCCGCCGAGGTTCAGGTCGCCGGAGGCCAGCTGGGAGGCCGCCGAGAAGATCGGGTTCTGCGAGATCTGCCAGGCCGCGACGCCCAGGACCAGGGCAACCGCAGAGGTGACCGCGGCGATCGCGACTGCCACCCGGGTGCGGGTGCGCTGGCTGCGGTACTTGGCCTCCCACGCGTCGGCCGCCGGGTTGCCGGGGAGGTAGCCCGGGCCGAAGGCGGAACCCGGGACGGGGCCGTAACCCGGGCCGAACCCGGGGGCGTACCCCGGCGCGTAGCCCGGTGCCCCTCCCGTGGGGGGGTAGGGCCGCGGGATCGCGGTCGTGTCGTGCTGCTCGGGCGCGGGGGGCGTGTACATGTCAGTCACGCAACAATTGTCACCCACGCACGACGGTGCCCCGACGCGTTGCGTCAGGGCACCGATCGTCAGGTGTTCGGATCAGGTTCGGATGGCCTGGGAGGTCTCCGCGTCGAAGAAGTGGGCCCGCTCGAGATCGATGGCGATCTCCACGGTGTCGCCCAGCTTGACCCGGGACCGCGGACCGAAGGAGGCGACCCACTTGACCCCGGCGTCGCCCAGCGTGTGCAGCTCCTCCTCGCCGGTCTCCTTCTGCAGGAGCTTGGTGTCCTCCGAGACGTACGTCTGGCCGTCGAACGTGAAGTGCACGATGACCTCGGACCCGAGGGCCTCGGTCAGCGACACCTTGGCCTGGATGCGGCTGGGCATCCCGGTTGCCGAAGGCAGGCTCGCGTCCTCCATGTCCTCGCTGCGGAGGCCGACGACGACCTCCTTGCCCACGTAGGACCGCAATGCCGGGCGCTGCTCGAGGGAGCTCGCCGTGATCGCCACCTGGTTGCTCGAACCGAGCTCCAGTGCCAGTCCGCCAGCGTTCTCGACGACCTTCGCGACGACCAGGTTCATGGGCGGGGAGCCGACGAACTGGGCGACGAAGATGTTGTTGGGATTCTCGTAGCACTCGCTGGGGGTGCCGAGCTGGTTGAGGATGCCGGCCTTCATGACGGCCATGCGGTCGCCCATCGTCATGGCCTCGGTCTGGTCGTGCGTCACGTAGAGGGTGGTGGTCTTCAGCGAGCGGACGACGGCCGAGATCTCGGCGCGCATCTGCACGCGCAGCTTGGCGTCGAGGTTCGACAGCGGCTCGTCCATGAGGAACACCTGGGGCTCGCGCACGATCGCCCGACCCATGGCCACGCGCTGGCGCTGGCCACCGGAGAGCTGCTTGGGCTTGCGGTCCAGCAGCGGGGTCAGCTCGAGCATGTCGGCGGCCTTCTTGATCCGCGCCTCCATCTCGTCCTTGGGCATCTTGCGCAGCTTGAGCCCGTAGGCGATGTTGTCCGCGACGCTCATGTGCGGGTACAGGGCGTAGGACTGGAACACCATGGCGATGTCGCGGTCCTGCGGCTCGAGCTCGTTGACCCGCTTGCCGCCGATCCGCAGCTCACCGCTGGAGATGTCCTCGAGTCCGGCGACCATCCGCAGCGCAGTGGACTTGCCGCACCCGGACGGGCCGACCAGGACGAGGAACTCCCCGTCCGCGACGTCGATCGACAGGTCCTGCACGGCGTGGAAGCCGTTGTCATAGACCTTGTTGATCCCGTCAAGCTCGACGCTGGCCATAGCACTCCTGTTCATCGACCGGGGCTGAGCAGCCCCGGGAGTTCCCACATCTGGACCATCGGACCATCACCTGGCAATACTGCCAGCCCTGCACGCGCACTGAGGGTTGACCCTCCGTACACGTTCCTTGCCGCCGAACCCTCCTCGAGGCCGAGCGTGGCTGCACTCAAGGTGATCGGATGGCCGGCTGCGCGAGCGAGCAGGACGAGGATCGACTCCTCGTCAGTCTCCCGCAGCCACGCAATCCGATCGGCATCGACGTAGGCCCAGCGCAAGCCTCCATGACGCAGGGCGGTGGAGTCGCGCCGAACGGCACATAGCCGCCTGAAAACGGACAGGAGGGCGCTGTTCCAGGTCCCGGGACGGTGCCACGGGAACGGCCAGCGTCCCTCCTCGCCGGTGGACCCCTGCAGTCCGATCTCATCGCCCGCCCAGATCATGGGAGTGCCCGGGTAGGTGAGCATCGCGGCGACCGCCACCTCGGTCAGCGCCGGGATCCCCGGTGATGGTGGCGATCCGCGGGGTGTCGTGGCTGGAGGCCATGGTCAGGCTGGCCTGCCGTGCCGACCATGGGATCGCACTGAACGCGCGCATCGTGGACACCACCGACTGGCCGGGGAGGTGCGGCCATCCGGGGATCGGCGCGCCCATCCAGCCGTCGAAGACCGGATCCTGGCGGGCCAGCCAGGTCCACATCGGCCTGGCGAGACCCGAGTAGTTCATGATCCCGTGCCAGGTCGTGCCGTCGACGTCACCGAGGAAGTCGTGGAAGTGCTCCCCGACGAGGTATGCCTCGGGGGAGACCGCAGCCATCGTGGCCCGGACCTCCCGCGCGATCTCCCGCGTGAGGTCGGTCTCGCCGTACCGCCCGGTCATGTTGGCCACGTCGATGCGCCAGCCGTCGAGTCCGAACTGCAGCCAGCGGCCCACGACGCTCTCCGGGCCCGACGTCATGCGCAGCCGCAGCTCGGCACTGCGGTGGTCGAGCTTGGGCAACGTCCGGTGGCCGAACCAGCCGACGTAGTCGCGCTCGCCGCCCCCGGGGACCTGCGGCTCGAAGAGGTAGAAGTCCGACTCAGGAGCGCCCGTGTCGGCACGCCCGCGAAGGAACCAGTCGTGCGTGCTGCCCGTGTGGTTGGTGGTGAGGTCGCCGAGGATGCGCATCCCCCGCGCGTGGGCGGCGTCGATGAGCTCCCGGTAGGCGGCGTCCCCACCCAGGAGTGGGTCGACGTGCTCGAAGCTGGACGCGTTGTAGCGATGGCTCGAGGCAGCCGGGAACACGGGCGTGAGGTACAGCGTGTCGGCCCCGAGCGCGTCGATGTGGTCCAGGTGCTCGGCGACGCCGTAGAGGTCCCCACCGAAGAGCTGACGCGCTGCCGCACGGCCCGCGCGCAGGGGGGCCTCGTCCCATCCGGCCGGGACGGCCCACTCCGGAAGCGGTGCCTCGACCCGACCGCTGCGCGCGAACCGGTCCGGGAGGATCTGGTAGACGATCGCGTCGTCGAGCCAGGCCGGGGGCTCCGGGGCCACGGCGACCCGGAAGTCCCCACCGTCGGGGACGTCGGCCTCGATCAGCCCGGCGGCGCTGAGCCAGCGGTAGCCCGTCGCACCCCCGTCGAGCAGGAACCGGTAGTTCGAGACGGTGTTGTGCGCGGTGAGCTCCGCGCGCCACCAGGTGCCCGAGGCGTCCTGACGGTCCACGCGGGCCTCCACGTGCCGCGGCTCACCGTCGTGGACCTGGCGGACCGCAACCCGCGTGACCGGATCATCGGCAGACGTGCGAAGGAGCACGGTGAACGGGTCACCGTGCTCCTTCGGCGGATCGGGGCAGTACGCCGGTGATCCGTCATGGTGCGCCGCCTCGAGCAGCGACCCCGGCGAGACCGGCTGGCGGGTCATCGAGGCTGCGTCAGCCCTTGACGGACCCGGCGGTGAGGCCGGTGACCAGCTGCTTCTGGGCGAACGCGAACACGATCAGCATGGGGACGGCCGCCATGAGCGCGCCCGCAGCGAAGTAGCCCCACTCCTGCCTGAGCGGGTTGCTCACGTAGGTGTTCAGGCCGACCGCGAGGGTGGTGTCCTGCTGGTTCGACACGATGACCGAGGCGATGGCCAGCTCGTTGAACATGCCGGTGAACGTGACGAAGAAGACGACGGTGAGGATCGGGGCAGCCAGGCGCAGGATCATCCCGAAGAAGATCCGGACGTGGCTGGCGCCGTCGATGCGCGCCGACTCGTCGATCTCCACCGGGATGGTGTCGAAGAAGCCCTTCATCAGGTAGGTGTTCACGCCGAGGGTCCCACCCAGGTACACCAGGATCAGGCCGTAGATCGAGTTCAGGCCGAGCAGGGGGAACACGTCGCGGATCTGGGTCAGCAGCAGGAAGATCGCGGTCAGCGCCAGGATGGCCGGGAACATCTGCACCAGGACCAGGCCGAGCAGGCCCGGACGACGGCCCTTGAAGCGCATGCGGCTGAAGGCGTAGGCAGCCGAGGCGCCCATGAAGACCGACACGAAGGACACCGTGGTCGCGATGATCATGGTGTTCTTGAACCAGACGGTGAAGGGCCGCTGCTCGTTCGCCAGCACCTCCGTGAAGTTCGTGGTGCTCCAGTCCCACGGCTGTGGGATGAGGCAGGAGAGCGCCTTGAGCCCCTGGTAGTCCAAGGGGCACGCGGAGGTCAGGGTGTTGCCGCCGGCGAAGGCGAGGTTGAGGATGTAGCCGATCGGGAAGAGCGCGAAGAGGACGGCGAACACGAGGATGCAAGTGCCGCCAGCCCACGGTCGTGATCCAGCGGCCGAACGACATCCTCTCCACCTTGACGGGGTGGGGGCGGGAGCGGTGGACGTTGCGGTGCTCATGCGCCAATCTCCTCGAGCTTCTTGGTGGCACGGAAGGAGATCGCCGAGATCGTCCCGACGACCAGGAAGATGACCAGGCTGATCGCCGCCGCCAGGCCCAACTGCTGGTTCGTGTCGTTGAAGGCCTTGCGGTACGTCCAGTTGATCAGCAGGTCAGTCGATCCGCCCTCGTTGATCTGGCCCGGGAAGGGCCCACCGCCGGTCAGGTACTCGATGAGGGCTGAAGTTGTTGAAGTTGAACGCGAACGAGGCGATGAGCAGCGGAGCCACCGAGATCATCAGCAGCGGGCAGGACCACGGTGCGGAAGGCGTGGAAGCCGCTGGCGCCGTCGACGAACGCCGCCTCCTTGAGGTCGCCGGGGATCGCGGTGAGCGCTCCGGTGCAGACCAGAAGGAAGTAGGGGTAGGCGATCCAGAGGTTCACCAGGAGCACCGAGAAGCGCGCCAACGTCGCATCGCCCAGCCAGTTGATGTTGCCGGGAAGGATCTGGTTGATGATGCCGAAGTCGACGTTGAGCATGCCCTTCCACAGGATGGCTGTCAGGAAGATGGGCATCGCGTACGGCAGGATCAGCAGCACCCGGTAGTACTTCTGCCCCTTCATCCGGCGGTCGCTCATGATGATCGCCAGCAGCAGGCCGAGGGAGAACGTCGTGAACACGGTCAGGAACGCGAAGGCGAAGGTCCAGATCGTGATCGGCAGGAAGTTGTCACGGATCGTGGGATCGGTGAGCAGCGACGCGTAGTTGGCCAGGCCGACTCCGACGATCCAGCCGGGCTGGAGGACCTTGCCGTCAGGCGAGGCGAAGTTGCCGTTCTCGTTGGGGGAGTACACGACGCCCGTGTTGGTGTCGGTCATCGTGTCGGTGTCCTCGTCGTACACGAATCCCGACTTGTACTCCTTGGCCTCGAAGATGCTGGAGGACTTCAGGAAGGTGCCCGTGTCCGCGTTCAGGGGGACGCGCAGCTCGCCCCATTGGGCGGTGAAGTCAGGGTTGTTCGACATGGTCCCGAGGTTCAACGACACGTAGCCGTCGACCCCCGTGACTTTGGTGCCGGTGGTCTGCAGCTGGTCCGGCGGCACGGGCTCGAGGCTCTCCGGGGTCCCGATGAACGTCTGGCCGGCCTGGGGTGTGCCCTCCGGGAAGGTGACCAGCATCGAGACCGTGCCGCCCTTCTCGATGGGCACGACCGGGTAGGCGGCTGAGTCGGCGACCGGCTGCTCCTCGCGGGCCAGGAGGGCGGAGATCGCCGACTCCTTGTCGCCGAGGTGGCCGGTGCCGTAGTTGGTGAACGAGGTGTACCCGGTCAGGATCATCGTGAACAGCTGGTAGACCAGCAGGAACATGAGTCCGGGGAGCAGGTACTTCATGGGCAGTCCCCTGGTGAAGTAGACCAGGTTCACTGCGATCAGGGCGAAGATGAAGAACCCGACCCCCCACGTCCAGCCATCGGACACGCACTGGATCAGCGCCCACACGAGCAGCGCGTCGATCAGTCCGACGAGGACCAGCTTCACGGCCAGCCCACTTGCTGTGGTGGTGCTGGACCTCTTGCGAACGACCTCGTCCGGTGCGGGTTTGGTGGCTGTGCTCATGGTCGGGTTCTTCATCCCTTCGTGATCAGGTGGTGATCAGTCGATCAGCCGTTGGCTGCGGCGATCGCCTTGTTGATGGAATCGCCTGCTGCCTCCATGGTCTTGGTCGGATCCTCACCCGACGCGACCTTGAACTCGGCCAGGCCCAGGGACTCCCAGACCGAACCCATCTCGGGCACGGACGGCTGGGGGATGCCCTGCTTGCCGTAGTCGATGAAGCCCTTGACGATCGGGTCGGCTGAGACCTTGTCCGCGGACTCGGTCCACGCCGGCGGGCGCGGGTCGGCTGCGTACATGGCGTCCATGAACTGGTGTGGTCATCACGTAGTCGTTGAGGAACGTCTGCGCGATGAGGGCGTTCTTCGCCTTCGTCGGGATGAACATCGTCTGCACGCCGATGAACGCCGACGAGGTCTCCGGGCCGTTCGGCACGGGGCAGACCATCGGTGTCGGGAACGGCCTTGAGGGCATCCGGGACGTTCCACGGACCGGTGATGAACCAGGCCGAGTCGCCCTTCCCGTAGGACTCCTTGGCGATGTCGCCGGTGACTGAGGCCTTGATCAACTTCTTGTCGGCCATCTCCTGCAGGCTCTCGGCCGCTGTGATCGAGCCGGCCTGGCCCACGCCCATGTCCTCGACGTTGGTGGTGCCGTCGGCGTTCTCGCCGAAGATGTATCCACCGTTGGCGCTGTACAGCGGGTACCAGTGGTACGCGTCGCCCTTGTCGCCGATCTGCAGGGCGAGCGGCAACGACGCCTTCTTGTCCTTGAGCAGTGCCTCGCCCTGGGAGATCAGGTCATCCAGGGACGCCGGGCACTCGGGGGACAGCGCCGGGTTGGTCAGCAGGGCAACGTTCTCCACGGCGTAGGGGACGCCGTAGCTCTTGCCGTCGTAGGCCACGGCCTTGACCGCGACCTCGCTGAAGTCAGCCGACTTGGCGCCCAGGTCGAACGGGGTGACGACGCCGTTGGTGACGAGCTCGCCGAGCCAGTCGTGGGCACCGACGAACAGGTCGGGGACGTCGCCGGTCTGGTTGCCCTGGACCACCTTGGCGCGGATGTCGCCGAAGTCGATCTGGACGACCTCACACGTGATGCCGTTCGCCTCGGCGAACTTGTCGCACTCGGCCTTGAGGGGGACGCTGCGTACCTCGTCGGCCCAGATGGTGAAGGTGCCCGAACCCGCAGCGGGCGCGGAGCTCGAGGGGGTATCGGTGGTAGCCGTGTCGTCCCCGCTGCTGCACGCGGCGAGCAGGAGGGCGAGGCTGGCGGCTGCAGCCCCGACTTTGGTTGTGCGGCGCATGGATGCTCCGTTTCTGGTGAGTGGAACACGGGGGCCGTACGGGACCCCGCTGGGACGCATCATGCCGTCTCGTGTGGGCCGTCGCGACGCGTGGGGCCTCGTGGTGCTTTCGTTACCGAATCGTTGTGAACGCAGTCTCAACCTCGCACGGGCAGGACGCAACGCAGGGAGGGGTGCAGGTCACGCAGCGTCGATCGCGTCCTGGATCTCACGTGCTGCGGCCTTCATGGTGATCGCCGGGCTGTCGCCGGACATGATGTCGACCTGCGCCTGGCTCAGGGCCGGCCAGACGAGGTCCATCTCGGCCAGGTTGGGCATGGCCGCTGAGGCGTCCGCGTAGTCCCCGAAGCCCTTGATGACAGGGTCCGCGGCCGCGACGGCATACGAGTCGACCCATGCCGGGGCCAAGCCCCCGGCGGCGGCCAGCGACGTCATCACGCCGGTGGTCATCGCCGTCGTCGCCAGGTACTCCTGGGCGCCCGCTGCGTTGCGGGCGAACGCCGACTGCAGCAAGCCCTGCGAGGTGACCATCGCCTGGCTGCGCGAGGCCAGCACCGAGTCGAAGCCCGGGATCGCCTCCACCGTGAACGGGACCCCGGACTGGCGCACCACCTCGACGCTCCACGGACCGGAGATCAGGTAGGGGGCTCGGCCGGAGGTGAAGGCCGTCACTGCGTCCTCGAGGGTCGTGTCCTTGTCGAGGGCGCCGTCCTGGGTCAGCGTGGCCAGGCGCTGGGCCGCCTCGATGCTCGCAGGCTTTCCGACCTCGAGCTCGTCGGCGGTGTACCCGCCCTGGGCGTCCAGGCCGAAGATCTTGCCCCCGCCAGCGCTGTAGAACGGGTACCAGTGGTAGGCGTCGCCCTGTGGCCCCACGGGCAGGGCGATCGGAAGGATGGTGTCGTCCTTGGCCGCCAGCTCGAGTCCGTCGCGTGCCATGACGTCGATCGACTCCGGCACCTCGGGGGCCAGGTCGGTGTTGCGGAACAGGGCGAGGTTCTCCGTGGCGAACGGCACGCCGTAGGTGCGCGCCTGGTAGGTGAAGCCGTCCACCGCCACGGGCCGGAAGGCGCTGGCGTTGGCCGAGAGGTCGACTGGCGCCAGGAGCCCGTAGTCGGCCAGCCGCCCGACCCAGTCGCTCTGCCCGACGAACAGGTCGGGTCCCCCGCCCTGTGGGGCCTTCTCGGTGATGTCGTCGCGGATCTTCGCGAGGTCGGTGCCGATCGTCTGGACCACGACGTCGACACCGGTCGCCCTCTGGTGGGCCGAGGCACTGGCCTCAAGGGCGCCCGCGTGGGCCGGATCGGACCAGATGAGGATCGCCGGGGCGGCGCTGGGCCCGCCGCTGGCGATTGCGCTGGCCGAGGGGTCCGCGGAGTCTGCGCCGGATCCGCATGCGGCAAGTGCCAGCCCCGCAACCGCGATCGCGGCTGTCGTCCTCATCCTGCGCATGAGCGCTCCCCACCCTCCGTGCCCCACCCGCTGGCTTCTCCTCTGATGCATCATGCCGCGCCAGGTGGGCCCATGCCCGGTGCGGCCCCTATGGGGCGCAGAATGGCGTGCCGGGCAGGTGGGCGGGCCCGGAGGGCGCTGGTACAAGGGCGCCGCGGCGTTGAGGGGCGCCGCCGCCGGGATCGCGGGCGTGGCGATCCTGGCCGCATTGGCGTCCCGCTCGGTGCGCGAGCAGCGCTCCTGAGCGTCCTGCGGTCCTTCCTCGCCGGCAACCGGCGAGCGCGATGGAACAGAATCGCCACATGACCAACCCCGGACGCGAGCTCAGCACCTCCCAGCAGAAGGACCTCGCACACATCCTGGCCGAGTGGCTGCCGTCGCAGCGCTGGTTCGCCGGGAAGGGGCACTCGCTGACACAGGTGCGCCTGAGCCAGGTGAGCACCCTGGCCGCGGAGGTGGCGGTCGCCCATCTGGTCGTGGGGGTCGAGCTCGACGGGGACCACTGGCAGACCTATCAGGTTCCGGTGTCGTTGCGGGCAGGGCCGCGGCCCGGGATGTCCTCGATCGGTCGGCTCTCGGCCGGCGACTGGATCTACGACGCCCTGACCGATCCCGACGCGATGACAGCACTGTTGGGCCGGGTCGCGGACTCGCCCGCCGTGGATCCCGCGCACACCCACGGGCTCGACCCGGCTCACGGGGAGCACGCGGTGCCCGAGCTGCAGGCCGTTGTCGACGCTGCCGGCTTGCGTGGTCAACCCGGGCGGCCGATGTCGGTGGAGCAGAGCAACTCCTCGATCATGCTCGGTGATCTGGCCTTGGTGAAGGTGTTCCGGCAGCTGACCCCGGGGATCAATCCCGACGTGGAGGTGCACGCGGCGCTCGGCTCGGTCGGGTGCACGCATGTGGGCCGATGCCTCGGCTGGGTCAACGGAGGCTGGCGTGAACCGGCCAGTGGCCAGTGGGTCACCGGCCACCTTGCGATGGTCCAGCAATTGCTCTCCCCGCCGGTCGACGGCTGGGATCTCGCCCGAGAACAGGTCGCGGCGGGAGCCTCGTTCGCAGAGGATGCCCACGCCCTCGGGGTCGCGACCGGCGCGGTCCACCTCGACCTGCGCCGCGCGCTGCCCACGCGGATGCTCGACGCTGCGGAGCTCAGCGAGCTGGCCGACCGGCTGCACTGGCGCCTGGACCAAGCCGAGTCCGTGGTGCCCGAGCTTGCGCACATGTCCGCCGCTCTTCACGAGCGCATCCGAACCCTGGGCCATCTGGGCCGGCCGATCGCGGTCCAACGCGTCCATGGCGACTTCCACCTGGGCCAGGTGCTCAGGGCCGCCGACGGCTGGAAGCTGCTGGACTTCGAAGGCGAGCCGGGCGCCGCGATGGAGGCCCGGGTGGTCCCCGACCACCCGTTGCGCGATGTCGCAGGGATGCTCAGGTCGTTCGCGTATGCCGCAGCGCAGGGGGGAGCCGGGATGGATCCGGCGACGGTGGCAGGGTGGCGGTCTGAGTGTGAGCGCGCCTTCCTCGCCGGCTACGCGGAGTCAGGTGCGGCCGATCCTGAGGCCGATGCGGACATCCTCGCCGCCTACCTCGTGGACAAGGCGGCCTACGAGGCGGCCTACGAGAAGCGCAACAGGCCCGACTGGCTGGGAATCCCGCTGGCGGCCCTGACGGACCTGGCTTCGCCTCACGGGTGACGAGGCGTCCCGGCGACTGGCAGGCTGCCGGTATTCTGGGTGCGCTGCTCGTGGGGACAGCCAGCACCATGCCCCCGGATCGACCCACTTGCAGCAGCCCGAACAGACGACGTGCGACGGTGTCCCAGGGACTCCTGAACAGCGGGGAATCGGGTTGCCGGCGTGGCGCAATTGGCAGCGCACCTGTCTTGTAAACAGGGGGTTCCCGGTTCGAGTCCGGGCGTCGGCTCTGTATCGTCGCAGGTCAGAGGGCGGTTGGGTTGATCTGACGGTACCCCTGCGGGCATGCCAGCAGGTAACTACGTTGTCACTACGTCGCCTCGTGTTGCGGAGTTGGGCGGAACGTGCATGGACGTGGTGGACGGGTTGGACGCCTCAATGAACAGTTGGCTCCTGTTTGACGATCAGGTGCGACGCTCCCCAGTCGCGGGTGTCCTACGTCCCCGTCTCCGTGAGCCAGGCAGCTGCGTCACGGGGTAGTGCGTTGTCCTGCAAGGGGGTGCTCGACACGAGCACCTGCAACTCGCGGTCGAGACGCACCGGCTCAGTGGAGAGGTTCACGACACAGCGCACGCCTGATCCACGGTCGAAGTCGAGTACCCCGTCGGGCGCGTCGCGCCACGTGAGGTGGCCCACGTGGAAGCCGGGAGTCTCCTTTCCGGATCCGCAGGGCGCTCTTGTACAGCGACAGCATGGACTGCGGATCTCCGATCTCGGCCTCGACTGTCAGTGACGACCAATCCTCAGGTTGGGGCAGCCAAGGCTGTCCTCCGGCGTCCACTGAAGCCGTACGGGGGCTCGTTGCCGTTCCACGGGATCGGGGCTCGGCACCCGTCGCGTCCCCGGAGCGCACCTCCGGTTCGGAAGAAGACCGGATCCTGGATGCGCTCGTCCGGGATGAACGCCTCGGGGAGGCCGAGTTCCTCGCCCTGGTAGAGGTAGGCGCCCCCGGGCAGGGCCAGCATCAGCAGGATCGCAGCGCGTGCTCGACGCGTCCCGACCTTGAGGTCGAACACTCGCGGAGGGTCGAGGAGATCAGGTCGGACCGCGGGCACCTCTGGGGAGAAGCGCGTCACGTGCCGGGTCTCGTCGTGGGTGGACAGCACCCATGTCGGCAGTGCTGAGACGGGAGGCCACGCTGACAGTGAGTTGTCGATGACCTGCCGCAGGGTTGTGGCCTCCCACGGCGCCTTGGTGAACTGGATGTTGAATGCCGTGTGCAGCTCGTCGGGTCTCAGGTAGGCGGCGAACCGATCTGGCCGGTTGGCGCCGACCTCACCGACCAGCATCCGTGGCTCCGGGTAGCTGTCGGCGACCCGGCGAAACGACCGCAGGATGTCGTGGACGGCGTCCACGTCCCACATCGGTGCGTCGACCCACGCCGCCGCATCGAACCTGTCAGACGTGCGTCAGCCCGTAGTCCGGCAGCCCGGGCGCCTTGGCCAGGGCCGAGGCGGCGTCCAGCCGCATGCCATCGACCCCCATGTCGAACCAGTACCTCAGGATCGACTCGAACTCCTCGCGGACCTCGGGGTTGTCCCAGTTCAGGTCGGGCTGTTCGGGGGCGAACAGGTGGAGGTACCACTGGCCGGGCGTTCCGTCCGGACGTGTGGTCCTGGTCCAGGCGATGCCCCCGAACGCGCTGATCCAGTCGTTCGGTGGGCGTCCCCGTTCGGCCCCTGACCGTCACGGAAGTGGTAGCGGTCCCTGTCGAGGGATCCGTCGGGGGCGGCCAGGGCTGCCTGGAACCACGGGTGCTGGTCGGAGGTGTGATTCGCGACGAGGTCCAGGATCACGCGCATGCCGTGGTCGTGCACGGCGTCGATCAGTTCCTGCGCCTGGGTCAGGTTCCCGAACATCGGGTCGATGTCCCGGTAGTCGCTGACGTCGTAGCCGTTGTCGACCATCGGGGAGGGATACCAGGGGGTGAGCCAGATCGCGTCCACGCCGAGATCCCTGATGTAGGGCAAGCGATCCGTCAGCCCGGCGATGTCGCCGTTGCCGTCGCCGTCGGAGTCGGCGAAGCTGCGCAGGTACACCTGGTAGACCACGGCGGTCTTCCACCAGTCGGTGTGCACTTGGCTGGCCCGTCGGCAGTCGGCTGCGTGTTCACGGTGTGAGCATGTCCTGTTCCGTTGGGGTCGCCGTCCTGTGGGCGTCGGGGATCGGGGTCCTGAGTGATCACTTGGTGGTGAGCCAGACGGTGGTGTCCGGGGGGCAGCGTGTGGTCGACCAATGGGCTGCTCGACAGGAGCACCCGGAGCCGAGGGGATGAGCTCCACCGGCTCTGGGGATAGGTTCACGACGCACCGCAGCCCGGGTCCGCGGTCGAATGCGAGCACCCCCTGCGGGCGCGTCGGACCCAGCTCAGGGAGTCGGTGTGGAACCCGGGTGTCTCCTTGCGGAGTTGGATCGCCGTCCGGTAGAGCGCGAGCATGGAGGAGGCGTCCCGCGATTGGGTCTCCACGGTGCGGGCCGACCAGCCCCCCGGTTGGGGGAGCCAGGTGCTCACCCCTCCTTGGCTGAAGCCGTAGGGCGGTGAGTCACTGCTCCACGGGATCGGCACGCGGCAGCCGTCGCGGCCCCGGATGGTGCGCCCGGATCGCAGCCACATGGGGTCCTGAAGAAGGTCGCTCGGGGATGTCCTCGACCTCGGGCAGGCCGAGTTCCTCGCCCTGGTAGATGTAGGCGCTGCCGGGGAGGGCCAGCAGCAGGAGTGCCGCGGCCCGGGCCCGCCGCGTCCCGAGTTCGAGGTCCCACGGGGCGCCCTGGTCGTCGGCGATGTGGCGCGATCCTGTCCGGGCCCGCCCGTACCGGGTGACCAGTCGGGTCTCGTCGTGGCTGGCCAGCACCCAGGTCGCGGGCGCCCCGGTGGGTGCCAGCGCGTCGAGGCTGTCGGTGATGACCGCACGCAGGCCGGGGTCCCAGGGGGCCTTGAGGAACGGGAAGTTGAAGGCGCAGTGCATCTCGTCCGGGCGCAGGTAGAGGGCCAGGCGTTCGGCCCCGTTGACGACCGCCTCGGCGACGAACATCCGGTCGCCGTCGTACTCGTCGCCGACGGCGCGCCACCGGCGCAGGATGTCGTGCACGTCGTCGACGTCCCAGTGCGGGTTGTCCACCCACTCGGAGGCGATGAACAGATCGTCGCCGGCGTAGTCGGCGTTGGGCAGGTCGACCTTCTTGGCGAAGGCAGGTGCTGCGTCGACTCGGATACCGTCGACTGCCCCGGTCGAACCAGAACCGCAGGATCGCGTCGAAGTCCTCGCGGACCCGCTCGCTGCGCCAGTTGAGGTCAGGCTGCTCCGGGGCGAAGGTGTGCAGGTACCACTGCCCAGCCGTTCCATCACGATTGGTGGTCCGCGTCCAGGCGGACCCGCCGAAGGCGCTGATCCAGTTGTTCGGTGGGAGCTCCCCGTGCTGGCCCCGACCGTTGCGGAAGAAGTAGCGATCCCGCTGCGGTGAACCAGCCGCGCTGGCCAACGCCGAGCGGAACCACGGGTGGTCCTTCGAGGTGTGGTTGGCGACCATGTCGATCACCACCCGGATCCCGTGGTCGTGCGCGGTGCGGATCAGGGACTCTGCGTCGCCAAGGGTCCCGAACATGGGGTGGATGTCGCAGTAGTCGGTGACGTCGTAGCCGCCGTCGGCCAGTGGGGAGGGGAACCACGGCGCGATCCAGACGGCATCGACGCCCAGGTCGGCCAGGTAGGGCATCCGGGCGCTCGCTCCGGCGAGGTCGCCCTCCCCGTCGCCGTTGCCATCGGCGAAGCTGCGGGGGTAGATCTCGTAGATGACCGCGTCACGCCACCACTCGCGCGCTGGACGCGACGGCGCTGGCCGCCTGCCCGGCGAATGCGTGGTGGTCGTCGGTGCCTCGATCATGAGGGCTCCTCGGTGATGCCCCACGGGGTGGGGCGGGACGGGTGATTCGGTTGGGGGAGTCGCAGGCGTCCACAAGCAGCGTTCCGAGGTCGATCACGGGCGTCCTCAGCAGCGCCACATGGCGAAGGCCGGTCCGTGGCGGGGGAGCGTGATCCAGCCGTCGGCGTCGGCCTGGAGGTCCGGGGTGCCGGCGAGGCCGGTCAGTTCCTTGCCGACGACCGACGCGGGCAGCCGGACGGGGGCGTGCTCGGCGCGGGCCGCGTGCACCAGGACGGTTTCCGATGGTGCCTCGCGCAGGAACGTCAGCGCGTCAGCCTGGATGGACAGCCAGCGCAGGCCGCCGGTGCGTAGGGCCGGGGAGCCGGCCCGGGCGTTGAACAGGGCGCGCGTGTTCGCCAGGCGGGCGGAATCCCACCGGTCGGGATGGTCCCAGGGCATCGGGATCCGGGCGTACTCGGGGCCGAAAGTCGCCAGCCCGATCTCGTCGCCGGCGTAGAGCATCGGCACGCCCGGGTAGGCGGCGAGCATCCCGAAGGCGACGTCCACCAGCCCCGGGTCGCCGAGCAGGGAGGCCACCCTGTGGGTGTCGTGGGAGCCAATGAGGTTCATCGCGTGCAGGGTGCCCATCCACGGGGTCACTCCCGGACAGCTCACGCATCGCCTCGGCGACCAGATCCCCGGGCAGGTTGGGCAGCGCGGGGTACTTGGCATGCGGGTAGGGGCGTTCCTGCGGCGGTAGGAGCCACTGCCACAGAGGGCGGGTGAACGCGGCGTAGTTCATCGCGCCCTGGTAGCCGTCGCCGAGCAGGTCCGCAGACGCGTCGTGGTTGGACTCGGCCTGCAGGAAGTGCTGCGGGTTGACCGCGGCCATCGTGCGCCGGATGGTCGTGGCGACCTCGTGGCTGAGGTTGATGTCACCGTGGATGCCGGTCATGTTGGCCACGTCGATGCGCCAGGCGTCCAGCCCGTGCGGGCCCATCCACCGGGCGACCACCGAGTCCGGGCCGTCGTAGAGCCGGCGGCGCAGCTCGAGGGAGCGGTGGTCGAAGATCGGCATGTGGGGCAGGTCCCACCACGCGGCGTACTCGTCCGGGTGATTCTCGAAGAAGTAGAACCCTGCCTCTGGACTGTCCGGGTCGGCCAGGGCCGCCTGGAACCACTCGTGGGTGTCGCCGCAGTGGTTGGTCGTCAGGTCACCCATCAGGCGCATCCCGCGGGCGTGCGCGGCGTCGGCCAGCCGGGCGAACGCCGCGTCGCCGCCGAGCAGCGGGTCGATCCGGTCGAACGTCGAGGCGTTGTACCGGTGGTTGGACTCCGCGGGGAACAACGGCGTCAGGTACAGGGTGCCCACCCCGAGCGAGGCGATGTGATCCAAGTGCGCGATGATCCCGTCGAGGTCGCCGCCATAGAGCTGGCGCGGACAGTCCGGGCCCTCCCCGATCACCGGGTCGTCCCACTGCGCAGGGACCGCCCAGGCCGGGGCCGGCCGGTCGACCGACTTGGCGAACCGGTCCGGGAAGATCTGGTACATCGTGCCGGTGGCCCACTCCGCGGGCTTCGGGAAGGTGCTGACCCGGAAGTCCGCGGCGTCGGCCACATCGCGGCCGTGCAGCCCGGAGCCGTTGAGCCACTGATAGCCGTTGGGTCCCCCGTCGAGCAGGAAGCGGTAGGACACCACCGGATTGACCACTGGCAGGTCGGCGCGCAGCCACGTGTCCGACTCGTCCTGTCGATCGACCACAGCCGCCACCAGCTCCGGCTCGCCGTCCTCGATGACCCGCACCCAGGCAGCTGGTCACGTCACTGGCGCGCGGCACCCGTAGGAACACCGGCATCGAACCGCCCAGTGTCGGTGTCTGCTCGGGGACGTAGGTCACCGACCCGTCATGGTGCGGCCGGGCCCACTCGGCATCGTTCACGGTCGCCCCCACAGGTCCGACCGACGGCAGTCGGCGGATGCTCGCCACGTCCTCAGCCACGGTCACTCCTCATCCAGCGCAGAGTCGATGGGCTATGACTTCCGCACGACGCGACGCGCGTCGACGATCTAGAACGGTAGTAGACGGCGTCGACGCGTGTCAATGCCAGTGGGGCAGAGAGGGGTACTGGAGCACCTGGCGGTGGGGCCTGGTGAGCTAGGCCGTGGTCGAAGGTCCCCGACCGGTGACTCGCGTGCGCCTGCCGGGCGGTGGTGCGGTGCTGGCACGCTCAACCAACTCACCAGCCCAGAGCGACTGGTCGGGCGTGGTGCCTGGCTCCTGCAGCGCTGCGATCAGGGCCTTGGCGGCTGCCCCACCGATCGCACCGGCGGGGGGGCTGATGGTGGTGATCGCCGGGTAGAAGAAGGCTGTCCGTTGGGTCGAGACCGAGGTGGACATGATCGAGAGGTCATCAGGGATGTGCAGTCCCTGGGCCTGTGCGCCCTGGTAGAGCCCGATTGCGCCCTCGTCGTTGAAGCTGATCACGGCGGTGACGTCGGGGTGCGACTTGCGGAGTTGGACCAGCACCTCCCTGCCGGCGGCGACGCTCGCCTCGCATGGGATGACGGTCACCTTGATCCCGGAGGCCCGGGCCGCTTCCTCCACCCCTTCCACTGCGCGCACGACTGCCCCGAATCCCCATTGGAGCAGTCGGTGTGGCGCGCTGATGAAGGCGATGTGCTGATGGCCGAGTCCGGACAGGTGGTTGGCCGCCATCCGTCCCACCTCGGCGAAGTCCCGGTCTGCGTAGGCGAGCCCTGTGGTGTCGGCAGTCCTGCCGATGAGGGCGAACGGGATGCCTGCGTCCTGGAGGAACGCGACCCGATCGTCGTCCATTCGGACCTCCATGAGCAGAAGCCCCTCGACCAGCCCGCTGCGGCACAGCCGCGCGACCTCCTGGAGGTCCTCGCGATCCATCGTCCAGAGGAGCACGCGGTAGTCCAGTTCGCGGGCGGCATCCGCAGCGCCGACGAGGTACTCGAGGTCGGAGTCCGAGTAGCCGCGCTCGAGGGACGGGAAGAGCATCGCGATGATCCGACTCCGGCCACCGGCGAGGCCCGCGGCCATGGCGTTGGGGCTGTAGCCCAGCTCGGCCATCGCGGTCAGGATCCGCTGGCGAGTCTCCTCTCCGATCGGCCGGGTCCCGGTGAGCGCGTAGGTCACGGTGCTCGGGGACACGCCCGCACGCCGTGCGACGTCCGCTCTGGTCACCATGTGGCCCCTCCTCGTTGCGCAGCGTACTGATCCACGCCCGCGGGTTGTGCGCACGCCCGGCGCGCCACAAGGCCTGCGAGGGCATCGACGCGATTCGACTGCTGTGCATCTTGACACAGATCGCGACTTTGTGCCACAGTCATTGCATCGACGCGGGTCGACGATCCGGAATCTCAATGAGAACGGTCCCGGAGATCAGGTCGAGGGCTCGGAAATGACAGCAGTGCCGGCGTAGGTTCTTCTGCATCGGCTCGCCGCGGGCGGCCAGGTGGCCGTGTCCGCACAACACAGGGAGTAGTAGTGGGCAACAGCAGGAGGGTTCGGTTCGCAGGCGCGGCCGTGGCAACGGGGCTCTTGGCAGCCACGCTCGCCGGCTGCAGCAGCGGTGGCAGCAGCACCGAGGGGGATACCGGGGCAAGTGCCGACGTCGGTGCGGCCACCGGGACCATCAAGGTGTGGGCCCAGCAGGGCCAGGAGGGCGAGGTCAAGGCCATCCAGGACCAGGTCAAGGCCTTCAACGAGTCGCAGAGCGACATCACGGTGGAGCTTCAGCTCCTGCCGCAGGGCACCTATGACCAGACGCTGCAGACGACCAAGGCTGAGGATCTTCCCGATGCCTTCGAGTTCGGTGGCGAGACGATGGCGGCGCTGGTGTACGCCGGCAAGCTGCGCGAGGTCACCGGTGTGGTCTCGCAGGAGGTCCTGGACAACGAGATCTCCTCCGTGGTCGCGCAGAACACCTACCCGGGCGACGGCAAGCAGTACGCGGTGTCCCAGTACGACTCCGGTCTGGCGCTGTATGGCAACAAGAAACTCCTCGATGATGCCGGTGTCGCCTACCCGACCACGATCGACCAGGCATG
The DNA here is from genome assembly GCA_963700395.1 of uncultured Actinomycetes bacterium. Taxonomy (GTDB): domain Bacteria; phylum Actinomycetota; class Actinomycetes; order S36-B12; family CAIYMF01; genus Prado023. Next base: position 211,248 of record CAVOXI010000005.1, read on the forward strand.
GACGTTCCAGCAGTTCGCTGATGCGGTCAAGGCCCTGGCGGGCAAGGACAAGGACGGCAAGTCCCTGAGCATCATGGAGAACTACGCAGGCCAGTGGCCCGGATATGCGTTCACCCCGATCGTCAACTCGGCCGGCTTCCCCCTTGTCGGCGCCGACGGCAAATCGGAAGGGAACCTCAACGCTCCGGCCGTGGCGACGGCACTGACCGACTTCGCGACCCTTCGCGACTTCGCCGACGCGAATGCCGATGACCTGGCGTTCCAGGATGGCCGCGTCGGCCTGGCCTGGGTTGGCCACTGGATGTACAACACGTACGCCGAGGCGCTCGGGGACGATCTGGTCCTGATCCCGCTGCCCAACTGGGGCAACGGCACTAAGAGCGGACAGGGCTCGCACAGCTGGGCGATCAGCTCCACCTCGAAGAGTGCGGCGGCTGCGGGCAAGTTCCTCGACTGGGTGATGGCCGATGCCGCGATCAAGCAGGTCACCGACTCCAACGGTGCCCCTCCCGGGACCACCTCGGTGACGGCGTCGAGCAAGCTCTACGCGCCGGGCGGAGCGCTGCAGCTGTACGCCGACCAGTTGGCGAAGTCCTGCGGGAGCAACCCTCCGACCCCGGAGTGCGTGACGGTTCCACGCACGATCAGCGCCGCATGGCCGGTCATCAACGACACGTTCAGCAAGGCGTTCTGGGCGATCTGGCAGGGCGGTGACGCTCAGACTGAGCTGGACAAGGCAGCCAAGGCCATCGACCTGGACTACGCCGACAACGACGGCTACAAGTAGTAGACCCCGGGGCGGCGGCCAATCAGGCCGCCGCCCCGGCACCACTTCCACCCAGAGCGTGGAAGCCCCGGTACCACCTGCATCCGAAGTGAGGAGTGCACAATGTCCGCCACCACCGTCGTGGACCCGAAGCTGGCAGTGGAACCACCGCCAGAGAAGCCGCCGAGGGACACCCGCGCGGCCCTGCTGATGGTGGCTCCGGCGATGTTCCTGCTGGTGGCCTTCGTGATCTTCCCCTTCCTCATGGCCTTCTGGCTGTCGCTGCACAACGTGCGGCTGGACGCGGCACGCGAGCCAACGTGGGTGGGGCTCGAGCAGTACCGCAGGATCCTGATAGACCCGGATCTGCGTGGGGTCTTCTGGACCAGCCTGCGCAACAACTTCGCCTTCGCGCTGTTCGTGGTCCCAGTCCAGACAGTTCTGGCGCTCGGGCTGGCCCTTCTGCTGAACCGGCCGCTTCGGGGAATGGCGGTGTTCCGCACGTTCTTCTTCATGCCCGTCGTGTTCCCCATGGCCCTGGTGGCGGTGGTGTGGACGCTGATCTACTCGCGGGACACCCTGGGCATGCTCAACGGCTTCCTGGATGCGATCACCTTCGGGCACCTGGGGCCCTACGACTGGCTGGGTGACCCCAAGACCGCCCTGCTGGCCATCGCGATCATGTCGATCTGGGCCGGTGTCGGCTTCCAGATGATCATCATCCTGGCCGGCCTGCAGGGGATCCCGACCAGCCTGTACGAGGCGGCTTCCATCGACAAGGCCGGCAAGTGGCAGCAGTTCCTCAACGTCACCGTCCCGAGCCTGAAGAACACGCTGATCTTCGTGATCATGATCACGACGCTGTTCTCCCTGCGCCTGTTCGACCAGGTGTACATCATGACCCAGGGCGGACCGGGGGACTCCACGTCGACGGTCATGTACCAGGCGGTGACCACGGCCTTCATCCAGAACAACGTCGGCAAGGGCTCGGCGATGACCGTGTGCTTCGTGGTCATCATCATCCTGATCACCCTCATCCAGCGGCGGGTGCTTCGCGAGGAGCGTGAGATCTCATGAGCGACTTCGTTCAGCGACGCCAAGAAGCAGGCCGACCTCCGCGCCGGGCAGACCGCTGGTGCGATCACCGGGATCACCTCGGACGTGGATCACATGCGCGCCCCGCAGCAGCCCGTCCCGAGGCTCGGGCCCGGGCCGCTGCGCAAGGCGTTGTCCTACCTGATCCTGATCCTGGTGGCGGCGTTCTTCTTCGCCCCCATCGCCTACATGATCATCGGCTCGTTCAAGCCCTCCGCGCTGGTCCTCAACGGCATCTCCGGGTTCAAGCCCGAGAGCCTCTCGCTGGACAACTACCGTGGCGTGTTCAGCCGGTTCAACAGCGATGCCACCGGGTACTTCATCGACTTCTACAAGACGTCGATCATCGTCAGCACCGTCATCGTCGTGGGCGGGCTCATCGTCAACTCGCTCGCAGCGTTCGCCCTGGCCCGGCTCCAGTGGCGGGGACGCAACCTGGCCCTCACGATCGTGGTGCTGGTCGTCATCCTGCCGTTCGAGGCGATCGCCGTTCCACTGTTCTACCAGCTCAACGACTTCCGCAACACCTACTACGTGCAGTTCATCCCGTTCGTGGCCAACGCCTTCTCGATCTACCTGTTCTACACCTTCTTCATCAGCATCCCGAAGGCGATCCAGGAAGCTGCGAGGGTCGACGGGGCGGGCCCGTGGAAGACGTTCTTCCTGATCATCATGCCGATGTCCAAGCCGGTGTACGCCTCGGTGACCATCCTGACGTTCCTCGCAGCGTGGTCCTCGTTCCTGTTCCCGGTGATGGTCATCGACCAGCCACAGTTCCGACCGCTGCCCCTTGAGATCGCGGTGTTCAAGGCGCAACCCCCGACCGACTGGGGCCAGATCTTCGCCTTCGGCGTCCTGATGGTCATCCCGGTCATGGTCATCTTCCTGTTGTTCCAGCGCTGGTTCGTCCAGAGCGTCGCATCGTCTGGCCTCAAGGGCTGACGGAAAGGGTCTTCACATGGCAACCATCAAGTACGAGAACATGAAGAAGGTCTACCCCGACGGCACGGAAGCCATCCCCGGCTTCACCCTCGACGTCAAGGACGGCGAGTTCATGGTCTTCGTCGGGCCCTCGGGCTGTGGGAAGTCGACCGCTCTGCGGATGACGGCGGGCCTCGAGGAGATCACCGGCGGTCGGCTCTACATCGGCGACGAGCTCGTCAACGGCAAGAGCCCGCAGGACCGCGACATCGCGATGGTCTTCCAGGACTACGCCCTGTACCCGCACATGACCGTGGCCCAGAACATGGGGTTCGCGCTGCGGATGATGAAGGTCCCCAAGGACGAGATCGACAAGCGGGTGGCCAAGGCGGCCGATCGGCTGTCGCTGACCGCGCTGCTCGATCGCAAGCCGAAGAACATGTCCGGCGGCCAGCGCCAGCGCGTGGCCATGGGCCGGGCCATCGTGCGCGAGCCCAAGGTGTTCCTCATGGATGAGCCGCTGTCGAACCTGGACGCCAAGTTGCGCGTCCAGATGCGCGCCGAGATCGCGGCCCTGCAGCGCCAGCTGGGAATCACCACGCTCTACGTCACCCACGACCAGGTCGAGGCCATGACGATGGGCCACCGCGTCGCAGTGATGAAGAACGGCCGGCTGATGCAGTGCGACTCCCCGCAGGAGCTCTACGACAACCCGGCGAACGTGTTCGTCGCGGGTTTCATCGGCAGCCCGAAGATGAACCTGTTCAAGTCCGCGCTGTCCAAGAACGCCGATGGCCACCTGCAGGTGTCCTTCGGGGAGCAGCAGCTGACCATCGACGAGAACATCCTGGCCACGAAACCGGCTCTCGCAGCGCGCCCCTTGGGCCCGATCACGGTCGGGCTGCGGCCCGAGGGCTTCCACGTCGCACCGGACGCGGATCCCGAGCGCAGCCTCAACGTCGTGGCAGACGTGGTCGAGGAGCTGGGCGCCGAGACGTTGATCCACTTCGTGGCCGCGGTCGAATCCGCGTCCGACGCCGACGTGCGCGACCGGGCGCAGGCCAGCGACGAGGAGGAGAGCATCCTCGCCGGAGCCGGCCTGACCGTGATGTGCGCCCGGTTGGTGCCGCCCATCCGGCTCGCTGATGGCTCGCCAGTGCGGCTGTCCGTCGATGAGAAGAAGCTCTACTTCTTCGACTCCGAGACCGGTGAGGCGATCAACTAGCCCCCGATGGACGAGATGGTGAGGCTGGCGCCATACCCAGCTCGCCTCTCGTCCATCAGGACGTCCGGCACCTGCTCAGTGGCGTGAGGGATCCACGCCGGGGAGGTTCCTGGCCAGCGGAAGGTGCGGACACGCGGGCTGTGGTGGGCCTTGCCTCTCCTTCGAGGCCCACCCCAGCCGGCCCGACGCGCTGCGAGCACCGGCTGACAAGGAGGCACGGATGGCGCCGACGATCAGGGACGTGGCCGCACGCGCGGGCGTGTCCTCAGCTACCGGATCGCTGGTGCTCTCTGGCAAGGCGCGAGGGCGCGTATCACTGGTGACCGCCGACCGCGTGCGCGGCTGCAGCGCGGGACCTCGGATACCGAAACCCGCGGAGTACCCGTTCGGTGGGCCCCCTCGGCCTGCTCAGCGTCGGTGTCGTGATCCGGACCGCACATTCGAGAGCCAGTGTTGACGCTGCGCGGGAGGCGGCCAGACAGCGGGATCTCGAGGTGCTGGCCATCGATGTCGCACGAGCACCTCGGCCCTGGCCCGAGGAGTCTCGAACGGCTGGCAGAGCTGAACGTTGCGGGCACGCTGATCGTCGCGGACCGGCAACGGCCAGTCTACCTGCCCGACGTCCTGCCCGGGGCCAGTCGTGCTCATCGCCGCCACGAGTGATCGCCGCGACATCGACTCGGTCGCTCGCGGACGACGGCGTCGGCCAGCGAGCCGTCCTAGCCGCAGCTCGCCAGCCGCTGGGCACCACCGGGTGAGCTGGATCGGTCACCAGTCGCCGAGCCTGGAAGAGCAGGGCTGCTGGGCGGTCTTTCGTGAAGCGACGGTGGAGTTCGGGTGGGATGACAACCCAGCCCGGGTCGTGCAGATCGACGGTGTCGAGCGTGAGGGACGGATTCGAGGCAATCGAGCGGCTGTTCGCTGTCTACCCCGACGTCACGGCTGTTGCGTGCTGTTCGGATCCCATCGCCATGGGCGTGTACCTGGCATGCGGGGAGCGAGGGATGCGAATCCCCGCCGATCTGTCCGTGGTTGGCCTCGATGACCAACCCTTGGTCTCTGACGCCCTCCGCCCGGGGTTGACGACGGTATCCTCCCCACGCCGGGAGATCGGCCGGTGGGCCATCGCGCGCCTGGCTGACCGGATCCAGGCCCCCAGTGGCCTTTCCCCGGCCCAGGTGCAGCTGCCGAGCAGGCCTGTCGTGCGCGACTCAGTGGCACCGCCTCGAGCGCACCGATGATGGCCGCCAACTGCGCCCCACGCGATGCGACGCGGGACAGCGCCCATATTGGTGCCCGATGACCGACTTGATCCGAGCCGCACAGGCCGAGCAGGCGCTACGGTCCGCCCACGTCAATCCCCGCTGGCGCATGGGCTACCACGTCATGGCCCCGGCCGGGTGGATCAACGATCCCAACGGCCTGGTCTGGTTCGCCGGGGAGTACCACGTCTTCTACCAACACAACCCGTACAGCACCGAATGGGGCCCGATCCACTGGGGGCACGTGGTGAGCCCGGACCTCGTGCACTGGCGGCACGAGGGTGTCGCGTTGGCTCCCGGGGACACCTACGACCGGCACGGCTGCCACTCCGGTAGCGCCGTGGACAACGACGGGGAGCTGACCCTGATCTACACCGGGCATGATTACGCCGACCCGGATCCCCTCACCCGGGACGTTGACCAGTTCACCCAGACCCAGAACATCGCCGTCAGCCGCGACGGGACCACCTTCGTGAAGTACCCGGGGAACCCGGTCATCGCCCATCCCCCCGCGGACAGCACCCACCACTTCCGCGATCCGAAGGTGTGGCGGCACGAGGACCACTGGTACATGGTCCTCGGCAACGGCGCACAGGACGGGGCCGGGCGCGCGCTGCTCTACAGGTCCTCGGACCTGAGGGCCTGGGAGTACATGGGTGTCCTGGCGGAGTCCGACGGGTCGACGGGCTTCATGTGGGAGTGCCCCGACCTCTTCGAGCTCGACGGCAGGCACGTCCTGCTGGTCTCCCCGATGGGGATCAGCACCTCGCGGCGGGCACGCCAGCCCGAGTTCCACGCCGGGTCCCTCATCGGGTCGTTCGACTACGCCACTCACCGGCTCACGCACGAGCCCTACGCGGAGATGGACCACGGGCACGACTTCTACGCCGTCCAGACGATGCAGCACCCCGGACGGGCGCCGTGTGGCCATCGGCTGGATGAAAGCATCCGAATCAGGGGTGTCGGAGAAGCGCGATGGGTGGGCCGGGGCACTCACCGTGCCCAGGGAGCTGCACGTGAATGCCGACGATCGGCTGACCATGCACCCGGTGGCCGAGCTCGAGCAGCTTCGTCGCACCGTCGTGCTGGCGACGTCGATGCCGGTCGACGGGGCACTGGACACGGGCGTGTCGGTGGAGGCCGCGGAGATCCTGATCGAGATGGACCTGTCAGGGTCCGCAGCACGTCAGGTCGGCTTCGAGCTCGCGGCCGGGGGAGCGGACGTCGTCCGCGTGGTCCTGGACCGGGTCGCCGGGGAGCTGGTGCTTGATCGTGGTGGAGCCGATGGGGTCCGGCAGGCACCGCTCGACGCCGGCGACCGGCTGCGACTCCGGGTCTACGTGGATCGATCGTCGATCGAGGTCTTCACCGGGTCCGGCCTCGTGACCATGACCTCGCGCATCTACCCGGCGACGACCCCGACCCTTCGACTGGTCTCCGACGGTGGGGTGACGCAGTTCGGCGTCGACCTGTTCGACCTGGCCGACATCTGGGGTCACTGAGGGCCGCGCCTCGGGACCTCACCACCCGAGGGCGGTGAGGTCCGCGTCCAGGGTTCCCAGCTGGGAAGCGCCGAAGTGACGCACCTGGAGCAACCGGTGGTGCAGGCCGAGCACCCGGCGCCGCGTCTCGAAGTCCGACGGGATGGGCCATTCCCGCTGGTAGGCGTCCCAGAACTCGCCGGGGAATGGGTGCTCGGATGACGAGAGCATGTTCGCCAGGTCGAGCTCACGGTCCGCGAAACTCACCTCCGGGTCGATCACCCATCGGCCGTCGACGATGTTGCCCTGCCAGAGGTCCCCGTGGGTCAGGGAGGCCAGCGGGTGCTCGGGCAGCATCGCCTGGATCGGGCCGTCGCACGCCCGTTCCAGCCGCTGCCTCGAACGATGCCGGCACGCTGGGATCGGCCAGGTGCGGGCGGACCCGGTTCTCCACGAAGAAGGTGGGCCAGTCCTCGGTCCACGAGTTCGGCTGGACGAAACGACCCGCCCGATTGTCGCGATGCCAGCCGTACCGGCGGTCGGTGTGGCGATGCATCCGGGCGATCGCAGTTCCCAGCATCGGCCAATCCGGTGGACCTTGGACGAACCGCAGGACCAGCGTTCCGCCGGCAACGCCGAGCACATCGGGGACCGGGACCCCGGCAGCGGCGAGGGCCGCAAGCCCGTCGACCTCCACCTCGGCCTCGTAGGGACACTGCTTCACGACAACCTGCCGGCCATCGGTGAGGGTCGCCTGCCATGTCCTGCCGATCCACCCGCCGGTCAGCCGAACGACGGACGACACGGTCGGCAGGCCGACGGGCCATTCGTCAGACTCGAAACCCTCGGCCCCCGCAGCGGACACCTCGGAACCGTACCGAGGACCGGGAGCCCCAGCAATGGGCAGACCCACCGCTACGCTGGTTGCGCCGTTCCAGCTGAGCGCGTCAGCTCGCACAGCGTGAGCAGTTGCCGATGATCGGGTGCACACCGATGAAGTGCACCGGTCTGGGGCGACCGCGTTGCGGCCGACAACCAGCGGAGCAGTCGACCACGCCGCCGAGGAGAGCAGGAGGTTGTCCCATGGCCCTGATCCGCTGCGACTTCTACTCAGGGGTCCTGGAGCTCAGCACGTCGATGACGGTGATCCTTCCGCAAGCCGCGTCGGCGCAGCCGGACATGCAGGGCATCGCCTCGGATGCTGGACCCCACCCCGTCCTGTACCTCCTCCACGGCCTCAGTGACGACGACACGTCCTGGCTGCGGCGCACCTCCATCGAAAGGTACGCCGAAGTCAATGGACTTGCCGTGGTCATGCCTCAGGTGCACAGGAGCTTCTACGCCGACGAGGTCCACGGCGGGCGTTACTGGACATTCCTGTCCGTGGAGCTGCCGCAGATCGTTGAATCCTTCTTCCCCATCTCCCGAAGGCGCGAGGACACCTTCGTCGCGGGCCTGTCCATGGGCGGATACGGCGCCCTCAAGTGGGCGCTGCGAGAGCCACACCGCTTCGCAGCGGCGGCAAGCCTCTCGGGGGCCCTGGACATCGCGTCCGCGGACCTCGAATCCAGCAGACCCGAGCTCTACGAGCGCGTGTTCGGTGATCACTCAGTGGTCGGAACCGCCAACGATCTCGTGGGGTTGCTCCAGTCCATCCCGTCCCCGGCGGATCTTCCAGCGCTCTACGTGGCATGCGGGCTGGAGGACGAGCTCGTGACGCAGAACCGTCGATTCATCGAAGCTGCCGAGGCTTGCGGTGTTCCGCTCACGACCCGACTCACTCCCGGAAGGCACGAGTGGGGCTACTGGGACGCTGAGATCCAGCAGGTCCTCTCATGGTTGCCGCTCGAGCGGCGCGGGGTCGACCCGGGCTTGGGACTGACCTCGAAGTCCTGATGGGAGAGCGGGTCGCACCCGGGGGACTGCGCACACGTGCCTAGGTCCGGTCGGGCCGGGAGGGGATCACGGGGGTCAGGCAAGACGCAGTTGGGCCAGCGACGCGGGCGCGGTGCCGCCGCTGATGTCGGGGACGATGCTCAGTTCGAGCAGGGTGACGCCGGGGAGTTCGACGCGATGGTCCTCGGTCTGGCCGGTGGCGCCGTGGGGGCTGAAGTTCCACTGCTGGCGCACGATCTCGTGGAGCGTCTGCCCATCTCGGGGACCATCGCAGCACGAACTCCTGCGTGCGCTCGACAGTGGGCTCCACGAACTCCAGCCAGATCCGGTGCAGTGATTGCGGTGGGGCGAAGAGCAGCCGAATGGTCTGCTCGCCGGGCCCGGAGGCCCGCCACCCTGAGGTTCCACCAGGCAGCAATGCGGACTCGACGGGGTTGGCCGGGGTCCTCGGAGGTGATCTCCACCTCGGCCACGTCCTCGAGATCCAACCAGTCCGCACCCAGACGGCGGGGCGCCCCGGCCGGCGGAGGGGATGATGCGTTTGCGCATGGAACGCCTCCTCGTTCGAGTCAGGGTAACCGACTGGCTGACCCGAGGCCGGCCACCGCGAACTCGGGATGGATCGAAATGAACCAGCCGCAGCCCTGCTGATGTCAGCCCTGACGCAGTTGCGCACGTTTGCGTCCTACCGCCGCCTGCCGCGCGCGTGCCGGTCCCCATGTGTGGGATTCAGATCCGCCGGACAGACTGTGTTGTTGACGCACGAAAGGAGCGCCGCCATGTCGTTTCAGGCCTATCTCGACGCCATCGAGAAGAAGACCGGCAAGACCCCTCAGGAGCTCCTCGACGAAGCCCACGCTCTCGGCTTCGGAACGCTGATGAACCGCGACTTCGACCTGTTCGGGGAGATCCTGGCAGCGTTGGCCGACGAGCCGGTCAATGTGCTCGTCACGATCGGCCGGGAGAACGATTCCGCCCATCTGGATCCGGTCCCGGCCAACGCCCGGGTGCAGCGGTTCATCCCCCAGGCCGAGGTGCTGCCACACTGTGCCGCGGTCATCCACCACGCCGGGGCCGGCACCATGTTCGGGGTCCTCAGCCACGGATTACCTTCCGTCGCGCTGCCCCAGGGGGCGGACAACTTCGACAACGGCACCATGATGGCCGATGCCGGCACGGCGATCCTGCTCATGCCGAACGCGAGGGAGCCCCCGGTCAACAGGCTCAGCCAGGGCTGGCGATCCAGCACAGGACCGCCAGCCTGGCTGGTCTGAACCTGCGAATCGGCTGTGAGTCCGCCCACCCGCACCCGGGGATGGACAGAACTCGGTACCCCGCCGCTATTCGTGCCGCATCGGGGTGACCGATGGCCGGAGCCAGTCGAGCGACGGCGCCGCAGCGCCCGGTCCTCTGACCGGGTCGCTCCCTCGCGGTCAGTCTCAACGGATTGCGAGGGCCAGGCTAATGCGACGCCCCTGCGGTCGGTTGGGGTGATTGAGGCGGGATCTGCGGGGCTACGGTGGTTTGGAGGGGAGGGCCGCAGATGAGGGTCGTCGGCGTGGTGGCGTTGACAGTGCTGGTTGCGATTGCGGGACCTGACGCGGCCGCATTGCCGGGGACGGCTGAGTCGGGGGTCGCGCCGGCCTCGGTCAGCCGGGCCACCGCCGATGGTGTTGCGTTCACGGGGGCCCGGTTGTGGGACCGGGGGGTGAATTGGTGTGACCTGCAGCCGACCCCTGATGCGGATGTGGCAGCCCTGGCGGGCGCCCGGCTGGGCCCTGCACTGGATGTCCTGGTGGCCAACGGGACTGAGCGGGTGATCATCCCCCTGGGGCACAGCGCGCCCTGGGTGTTCGGTGACTCCCGGCAGTCTCAGGCTCCGGCTACGAGGTGGTCCAACGGGTCACGACCGATCTGGTTCTGCGGCGGTCATGCGTCGGCGGTCAGCGTGCCGAAGCCAGCCACCTTGCGGCTGGCTGCTGATGGCAGCAAGCCCGTGCAGTACCAGTACTTCGAGGACTACGCCGACGCGCTCATGGGATACGTCCAGGCCAACTACGCCGGCCGGTTCGCGGTGTCCTTCCAGGTGATGAACGAACCCAACCTGCTCAACGGGATCGACATCAAGGCCAAGGTTCCGGGGGCCGCGACCACGACGGTGGACGCAGTGTCCAGCGTGCTCGCGATGGAGTCGATCGCGGCCACCCTGATCCGAACCCGACACCCCGCGTTCGACCTGGTGTCCACATCCCTCTACCAGCGGGACAACGACTTCGCCCGGCGGTACCTGAAGGCCCAGGCCAGTCGCCACAACATCAGCGCGATCGCGTACAACGTCTACTCACGCAAGAAGACCCCAACGTCGATGATCATGGATTGGGACTCCCGAGTGGCCAATACGCGCGCCTGGGTCCGACGCAACCGCGGCCTGCGCGGTCTCCCGCTGATCATCACCGAGACCAACCACAACCTGATCAACCACAACCCGGCCGACCGCACCAACCTGAGTTCGTCGGTCACCAATGCCAGTGCCCAGGCACAGCTCGCGGGGGCCACCGTGATGAACGCCTCCTTCCGTGGTGTTCGCGATCTCTATTGGTTGGTTGCTCCGCCCGGCCAGGCCGCCGTGAACCTGGCACCCGGCACCCCAGCGCTAGCAGTCCTCAACGTGCTGAGGACCGCCACCCAGGGGCTGCGGCTCACCGGCTGCCGCTGGTACGGATCGCTACGAGGATGCAACTACACCGACCCGACCGGTGTGCGCCCAGCGATCCGCATCATGTGGCGGCAGTACGGGTCCACCCGGTACCGGCTCCCACGCGCTGCTCAGATCGCCACCGTCCAGGGCGCCACCACGACCTCGGCGGCCAGGTCCAGGATCACGGTCGGGACAACCCCAAAGATCCTCACCTGGTTGTGACCAGCCCAGCGTCCGGACCTTCGCGGCGAGCTGCGGCCCCCAACTCAGCGACGTGGGGACGTGAATGCCTTTCGCGGCCGGTCTGGACTGGAGACGGCTCACCATTCAGCCGGCGGGGCGGTGGACAGCGCCACGTCGGTATTGCAGATGTCGGAGGTGCTGACACTTCCGCCCTTCTGACCAGGACCAGGGCGCCGTGATCGTGCTGGGACCAGTCATTTGACGCGTTGCCACACAACCACCCCGCACGAGACCCGGAGGCCGAGACATCCTCGTAGGCCGACGTGCATGGCTGCGGGGCCGTCACATATGTCAGTGACCCCAGGCGGGGGACGGGATCGTCACCGCCGGAAAGTGTCTCTGATGAACCGCTCAGCCCTCGATCGCCGGGAGGACGTATGTCTCGATCATCTCGGTGAACAACACGTTGTCGAACCTTGCGGGGTCGTCCAGGCATGACACGGCCACCACCAGCCCAACGTCGGGGACCACTTGGATCAGTTGGCCCGCGTAGCCCCTGGCGGCGAAGGCCGGATGCCGGCCGCTGTCGAAGACCCACCATTGGTACCCGTAACCGGAGCCTGGGTCGGAGTCGGCCAGCAGGTTCTGGGTGGATGTGGTGACCCAGGCCGCCGGGACAAGCTGCGTGCCGCGCCACTGCCCGCCGTCGAGGTAGAGCTGCCCGAGCTTGACCATGTCGGGTGCGGTGATTCTCAGGTCGGAGAAGCCGAGGTTGAGACCTTGGGGATCTGTGGACCACCCGAACCCGGAGGCCAGGTCGTACTCGGGCAGTTCGCTGGCGGGGACGTGCGGCTGGTCGGCTGGCTGGGTGGCGATGCCCAACGGGTCGAACAGCTTCTCCCGGGCGAAGTCCAGGACCGGCCGGCCGGTGGCCTGCGCCAGGATGGCGGCGAGCAGGTGCGACCCGCGATTCGAGTAGACGAAGCCCGTCCCGGCTGGCTGCTGCAGGGGTGTCGATAGGAAGTCGGTGACCCAGTCGGGAGGATCGATCAGGGGCGGGTAGTCCTCGAGGATGCCGCCGGTCATCGTGAGCACCTGCTCCAGGGTGACCTGCCCCACCCCGGGCGCCATGATCGGAACATAGCTTGGCAGCAGCTGGGCCAGGGTCTGATCGACGCCGGTGATCGCCCCCTCGCCGATCGCGATGCCGATCAGCATCGACATCACGCTCTTGGTCACCGAGTACCCATTGTGGGTGACGTCGGGCCCGGAGTCTGGGCTGTAGTGCTGGTAGACCGGTTGGCCGTCGACCGTGACCAGGACACTCTTGATCAGCTTGTCGTAGCGCGCGCCGGCATCCAACGCCACATCGAGGCTCTGCTTCACATCCGAGGCGATCGCTGCTATCGCGGCATGATCCCGGGGGGACCGCGTGGGACTCGCGGAATCGGTGCTGACAGGGGTCGATGGTCCGGGCCCCGCGGACACGGTCGCCGCTTCGAGCACGGACGAGGACCCTGACCCGGAGCACCCGCAGACGAGGATCAGCGCCAGACAACTGGAGATCGCCGTTCCCGTCACTGGCGTTCGACCAGACGTTGGAAGACTCAGGCCCATCGGCACACCCGGGGACGGGAACCCGACACCCTCCTGGCGGCGATCCCGACACCGCACCCCAACTCGATCACCCGACCCGTCCGGAGAACGCCCCGGCTGGGCACTGAGTACCCGGCGGCGGGGGAGGAGCGGCGGTAGTTCGCCGCGGCCCTTCCGATGAGGTCATCCATCGGCAGGTCCTTTCGGGCCACCCGACGCGGTGACCCCTCACGCACGAGGTTAGGTGGGACCAACTCACTGGTCAACCACACGACGAGACTCACGAAGACTGCCCGCGTAGCGCTCTCCGTGCCTCAGTTGGGAATGCCCGCGTAGCGGTGACGCTGTTGGGTCATGAGGAGTGAGTTGTCGATGGCGTCCAGGGTCGAGATCACCAGTCGGTACGCGAAGGCGCGCTGCTGGTGGCGCCGATGTGTCGGTCTCGAGGGGCTCGTCGACGACTGCCACCCGTTGGTCGCAACCCCGTGAGCGGGGACTTTCAACTGGCCGTCAGCGGGGCCCAGTGCCGCCCCTTGACAGGCACGTCGCGCGGCGTCCTACAGTCCGGCAGCACTGACCCGCAAGATGCGGCTCAACACGAGGAGGACAACATGCGCAGGACCCGAATGATCGCCGCTGCGGTAGGCGCAGCAGCCATGGTGGTGCTTCCGACGAGTGGGGCGTTCGCACACGATTGCTTCGTCATCACCCGTGACGTGGACTTCGTCGGGCTGAGGGGCGGTTGGTTCGGGGTCGACGTAGATGCGGCCGTGGCCGACGACGTTGCAAACGGGTTCTACGATGCCGGGCAGGGCAAGTGCCTGACCGATGCTCTGCCGGACAAGATCGCCATCAAGATCAAAGGCGCCAACGGAAACGACGGCGTGCTGGGCACCAACAATCCGCACGAGGGCCTGCTGAGCAACGGCAAGGGCGTCGAGAGCATCGAGGCGTACTTCGCAGCCTGCGGCATCGAGGCGTAGCAGTTCAGGCCTTACCGCGTCCTGCCGGTCGAACGTGAGAGGCGCAGATCCGGCGTAGATCCTCGCCCGGCTGGACTCGGGCAGGCCGAGCCAGCCCGGGACAGCCACCTCCGAGGCGGACGGGCACACCCAGCGTCTGGCCTTCGCGGACGGGACCGTCCTGCGCTTCGAGACCGATGCGCAGGACTGGCCTCCCACGCCTGCGCGGCGCCGGACGCAACCTGACGTCGGTGGCAGGACGGCTTCTGCGATCGAGCACGTCTGGTCAGCGTCCGGCCTGGAAGGTGTAGTCGCGGAGAATCATCGCGTTGGTCCGAGAGAATCCAAGGCGGTGGTAGAACGGCACGACGTCGTCGTCACAGGCGGCGTCGATCATGTAGCACGGTGCGAGCTCGTCTATGAGTGCCGTGATGAGGCGTGTCCCGATCCCGTACCCACGATGGGAAGGAAGGACCTCGAGCAGCGGAATGTAGGCGCACAGGATCCCATCGCCGACCGCGGTGGCGAAGCCGACCACCTCGTCACCGTCGAGGCAGACTGCGACTGCGAGGCTTGCGTGAAGGAGTTCCAGATGGCGATCCGGGGCAGGGTGGGAGGGCCAGCCTTCCCAGAAGCCGCCCTCGAGCTGGGATGCGGTGATACCGTCCAGCCTCGTTGAGATCCTGATCGCCATCGCGACAGCCTAGGTGCCGTCCCTTCTCGGCCGTCCACCGCGGGGATGCGCATAACGCATCAAGCACCTTTGAGCAGCGGCTTCACGGGCGACCGGGTGTCCAGCGTGCCCCACTTCGCCGCGAGCTGGGCGCCTTGGGGGCGGGCATCGCAGCGCCCCGAACGACGCAGAACCCCCCGCCGTTGTCCGGCTGCCTGGCCGTGGTGGCGGCGGCTGTGCCTGGGGCGTGTTGCGGGTCCCGGGTGAGGTGACGCCACGTCTGTTTCCACGACTCTGCTGTCATCCACCACCTTGCGGAATGCGCGTCAGTGACCCAAGCAGAGGTCGTGAGCCTCCGTGCCCGCGCCCCAGCTATGGCGCTGCATACCGCCGCGAAGCGCGCGTGTACCCGCCCAGGGGCACCTGCAAGTGCTCCCGGCATGTGTGTCCTGAGGCGGTGTGGCCGATGAGGTCGGCGACCAGCATTGTGCTCGGGCCTTCGGCGGGCCCGCTGCGGGGTGCTGGGGCGCGTCGGCGGATCAGGGCTTCGACCACTCTGCCGGTGCGGGGGTGCGAGGTTCTGCATGTTGGACAGAACCGGGCGTGGTCGTAGTGGTCGGTCGCGTCGATGTCCACTGTTCAGTCGCTTGCCCAGCCCGCCGAAGACAGACGGTGTGACGGCAGCACCAGGACGCGGCCCGGGGTCCCCGCTGGACCCCGAGGCGTGGGGGCTCGATCTGCAGGCTCCTGCCAACCGGGCGCTCGCGGTGCTGCGCTGGAGCGTCTCCGCGCTCATGGTCGTCACGGTGGCCTGGCTGAGCTTCACCCGCAACGGCTGGGTGCCGTTCCTCTCCGGGGTCGACCTCGGGGTTCACGAGTTCGGCCACCTGCTGTTCGCGTGGGCCCCCTTCCTGGTCGTCGCCACGGCCGGCAGCGCCGTCCAGGTCGCCGCGCCCATGGCGCTCGCCAGCTACTTCTGGTGGCGCGGGGATCGCCTCGGCGCGGCCCTGCTCCTGGGCTGGCTCGGGATGTCGCTGCACAACGTCGCGGTGTATGTGGGGGACGCGCAGCGGATGGTGCTGCCGCTGTTCGGCGACGACGGATCGGGCGCCGGCCACGACTGGCACAACATCCTCGGGGCCCTCGGCCTCCTCCAGCAGACCGACGTGCTCGCCGGGCTGGTGACCGCAGCAGCCGCGCTCGCGTTCCTCGGCTCGCTCGGCCTCGTCGCGTGGTGGGCCTGGCAGGACCTGCGGCCAGCCCCGCGCCCTGCGCCGTCCACGTGGCGGCTGCCCGTGCGACAGCGGCGCTGATCAACCGGCGAGCGCGGGGCGCACGGGCTCGCGGGCGCCCCAGCCGAGCCACTCCGGGCGCGTGGCGGGCATGCCACTGCGCCCGTGCTCACCCTGCCGCACGGCCAGGACCTGGTGGATCGTGATGCCACCGCGCTCGAAGGCTCCTCGCCGACCCACCCCACTTCACACCCAAGGTGCCCCACAACGCCGCGTACCGTTCCGGTCGCGGCTGTGCGACATAGCGCCGCCTGCTGGGCGCCTGACCGCGGCGTGCCCGGACGAGGAGGGCATCATGGGCGCATGCCGCCATCTGTCAGCGCGACCCGCAGCTACACCGGTGACTACGAGACCGTGTTCGACGCCGCGTGTTGGGCTGCACTGGAGGCGGGGATGACGGTGAACCACGCCGACCGGGTATCGGGGGTCATCAGCCTCTCGGCACCGGCATCGTGGTCGTCCTGGGGTGAGAACCTCGGGATTCGCATCGGACAGGCGTCACCCGGCCACATCCAGGTCATCGCCCGCTCCACTCAGAAGCTCACCCTCGTCGACTGGGGCAAGAACGCGAAGAACATCGACACGCTGTTCCGCCAGATCGATGCAGCCCTGGCCAGCCGAGCGCAGTGACGCCGCACTCGACGACGGTTCCGGGGTCGTACACCTACCACGCATGGACCGGACCCTGTTGGGGTGGCTTGGGTGGCAACCAGTTCTGGGTCGGTGCCCCACAGCGCCGCCAGTCGCGCACTCGGGGGAAGGCGTCGCAGCTCCCGGAGCGGGCACGCTTGCCCGACGCTCGCGCTGCGTGCGACGCTGGCGCCGCCCCGAGCGGCTCGCGGACTAGGGGTGCAGTGCCCGGCAAGCGTCAACCGCTCGGAGGAGGCAAGCGTGTCGTGGATCGTGCTCATCGTGTCCGGGATCTTTGAGGCGGTGTGGGCCATCGCGCTCGACCGTTCCGATGGGTTCACCCGCCTGGCCCCGTCATTGGTGTTCGGCGTTGCTCTCGTGGTCTCGATGGGCGGTCTCGCCTACGCGATGCGGGAACTCCCCGTGGGCACGTCCTACGCCGTGTGGGTGGGGATCGGTGCCTCGCTCACCGTGGTCTACTCCATGGCCACCGGCCTGGAGTCGGTGTCCGCACTCAAGATCGCGTTCCTCGCGATGATCATCGGCGGGGTGATCGGGCTCAAGGTGGTGCACTGACCACCGGATAGCCGACCCGGCAGCCGGGCGTCCTCGCAAGGGCCCCGCGTCGCGCGCGTCCGGTACGTCCCCGGGCAGCGAGCTCGGGCGGCCCTGCAGGGGGGATCGGCCGCCTGTGGACTGTCAAGCAGGAGGCTGACCGTCCGATGGGCCCTTGGCTGTCCGCACCCAGAACCAACCAAGCTGCATCCTCTGCGGGCAACGGATGATCGTTGGGGCGTTCCGGGGTTCATGGGGCGATGTCGGCCGCGTTTGAGCCAGCGGATCTGCCGCGAGGGTCATCTCAGAGTGGATCACCCCGTTGGCGGTGCGGCCGTCGGCCGTTCAGGTGGGGCGTCGTCTGGTGACGGCGAGGACGGCGACGGTGACCAGGGCGGCGGTGAGGGTGAGGAAGATGACGGTTTCCACGGTCTGGATGGCCCAGAAGTGGGCGGCTGCTTGGTAGCGGATCTGGTAGTGGAGGCCCAGCCCGTCGAGGGTTGTCGTGCAGCTCTCCGAGACGGTCCCGACGCCGTCCCTGGACTTGTCGACGGTGAGGTCGGGGCAGTACTGGCGCAGGGTGTCGAGGTTGCTGCTGGTGTTGGGGATCAGGTGTCCCGATGGGTCGGTGACGCTGCCTGAGATGAACAGGTCCTCTGCTCCGACATGGGCGCGGAACTCGTCGTCAGGGGTCCCGCCGGGGTTCTGCAGCAGGGTGGTGAGGGGAACGTCGACGGTGGTCGTGTCGATCGGTGCGAAGTGCACGCGGATCCAGTGCATCGGGATGCG
Organism: uncultured Actinomycetes bacterium; assembly: GCA_963700395.1. Taxonomy (GTDB): domain Bacteria; phylum Actinomycetota; class Actinomycetes; order S36-B12; family CAIYMF01; genus Prado023. The sequence continues at coordinate 229,272 of CAVOXI010000005.1, forward strand.
CACGACCACGTAGACCGCGAGGGTCACGGCCATGGCGGGGATGGTCCGACGGATCAGGGCACTGGCCGCCACACCCAGGGACAGGGCGAACAGGATGCATGCCACTGGCACGATGCCGCTGATGTCGTACCAGGTGCTGTTGAACCGGCCCCCGAACGCGGCGTTGAGCGGGTCCAGCGCCCAGGCGGTGAGCAGCCCGATGGCCAGCGCGCCGAGGGCGATCACGCCGAAGATCAGCGCGATCTTGCTGGTGATCCAGCGCAGCGGGCTGACCGACTGGGTCCAGACCAGGCGATGGGTGCCGGCTTCGTACTCGCGGGACACCAGCGGGGCGCCGATGAACAGCCCGGCCAGGATGGGCAGCACGATCAGCGCGCCGGTGACCGGGGGCATGGAGTGGAAGTGCCCAGCCATCGCTTCGAGGGCTTTCGCGCAGTCCCCGTCGGTGTCCAGGCAGTCCGGCAGTCCCAGGGCGCGGGCCCGGTCGCGGGCGATGCTCCCCAGAACGGCCAGACCGACGACCGCCACGATGAGGATGACGGCACCAACGGCGGCCTGGGCGCGGTGCTGACGCCACGTCAACCAGATCATGACCGGCCCCCCGTTGGGGGTGCGGTCGCCGGGGCGGGGTCTCGAGGTAGGCCAGGACGAGGTCCTCGAGGTCGACCGGGGACTGGGTCAGGGCCGGGTTGAGCAGCGGTTCGGGGGTGCGCACCAGGAGTCGGGCGTGCCGCTCGAACCGGGTGTCGGTGAGGACCTCGACCCCGGCGGGCAGCTTCGCGAGTTGGTCCGACCGGCCCGGCGACCCACCGGTGCTCGGCGAGCAGCTCGTCGATCTCGCCGTGGAGCCGCAGCCGCGCGTCACGGATGACCACGAGGTGATCGCAGACCCGGGCCAGTTCCCCGACGAGGTGGGAGGACAGCATCACCGTCATCCCGGACGCGGCGGCGGTGTCGACCAGGGTGCGGAGGAACTCCCGGCGGGCGATCGGGTCCAGGGCGGCCAACGGTTCGTCGAGCAGCAGCACGTTCGGGGCGTTTGGCCACCGCGATGGCCAGGGCGACCTGGGCGCGCTGCCCGCCGGAGAGCCGGCCGGCCTTGCGGTCCAGCGGGACCTCGGCGGCGGCCAGCCGATCGCGCGCCAGATCGTCGTCCCAGGTCGGGTTCATCGACCGGCCGAAGCGCAGCAGGTCGGTGACGGTGAAGTCGCCGTACAGCGGGCAGTCCTGGGCCACGAACCCCACCCTCGACAGGAACCCCGGGCCGCTGTTCGGTGACTCCCCGGCCACCCGCAGCTGCCCCGTCGACGCGGGCAGCAGCCCGACGAGGAGGTTGAGCATCGTCGTCTTCCCGGCCCCGTTGGGCCCCACGACCGCGGTGATCGACCCGGCAGGCAAGGCCATGGTGACCTCGCGCAGGGCCCAGAAGTCGCCGTACCGCCGACCGACGTCCACCAGATCCACGGCGGCCACCGGGCGGCGGAACTCCAGGGCGGCACTCATGCGCTGGCCTCGGTGCCCGACGCCCACATCGTCGCCCGGACCACGTCCATGATCCCGTCGTCGTCCAACCCAGCCGCCCGCGCCGCGACGATCCACGGCTCGAGCTGGTGCGCCAGCGTGGACAGCGACTCGGGGTTCGCCTGGGTCAGGCTGCGTTGCACGAAGGTGCCCCGGCCGGGGCGACCCACCACCAGGCCCTCGTACTCCAACTCCTTGTACGCCTTCTGCACCGTGTTCGGGTTGATCACCACCGTGGCGGCGACCTCGTGCGCGGTGGGCAACTTGTCCCCGGGCTGCAACCACCCCAGCCGCAGAGCCTGCTTCACCTGCTGCACCAACTGCGCATACGGAGCCAAGCCACTGTGGGGATCGATCCGGAAGTCCAGCACGTCCGAAACCTATACTACCTAGGCAGATAGGTAAAGCGCGCTTCGGTTGGTCAAAGCCAAGCTCGCCCACTCATCTGGCGGCCGGCCGCCAGTCATAGGAATCGGGAAGCCGCCGCACGGTGGACCCGGGCGCGCTCGGCCACGACCATCACCGTCCACCACGGGGCTCTGGCCTTCCTGCTCGGGATCAATGCCCTGCGCGCGTCCGAGGCCGCGGCGGTGCGGGTCGAGGACTACGCCGACACGCTGCGCGGCTACCGGGTCCTGCACCTGGTCGGCAAGGGCAACAAGCCGGCCACCATGCCGCTGACCGTGCCGGTGCTGCGGGCGTTGGAGGCGTGCCGCGGCGAGCGCACTGTGGGGCCGCTGGTCCGCCGACCGTTCTCCGGGAACCCGATCGACCGCCGCGACGTCGATCGCATGGTCGCCCGGATCGCCAAGGCCGCGGCAGATCCCGCGGCACATCAGCCCGCACTCGCTGCGCCACGCCGCGATCACCAACGCCCTGGACGCCGGCGTCCCCCTGCGCGATGCCCAGATCCTGGCCCGGCACGCCGACCCCCGCACCACGGAGCACTACGACCGCGCCCGCGGCAACCTCGACCGCCACGGCGTGCACTTCCTCACCGCCTACGTCGCCGGCGTCTGAACGGCGCCCGGTACCAATCAGCTCTCGGTTGGGCTCGCACAAACCCGCGGCATACCGCCGCGAGCTTGGCGCCTTCAGGCGGGCGCGGCACCGCCCGCAGGGACTCGGCACGAACTCTCGGGCGATTCACACTGACGGCCCTGCGGCCGGCCCCGAAACCGCCCTCCGCCGACAGCGCCCGAAGAGCGAGACTGGGCGCCTCGTGCCACGCTCGACGACGACGCGTTGTACGCCCAGGCTCCGGTTACCAGCAGCTACCTGAACGAAGAACAGGACAG
>CAVOXI010000006.1:0-12489 GCA_963700395.1 uncultured Actinomycetes bacterium
TTATGCTCATTATTTATTCGTTCGTTAGTGCTAGTCCTCCGGTGTGATCGACGTGTCGTCCCTGCTGGGACAGGGCAGGTACCTGCTCACCACCCAGGTGCACACGGCGCACCCTGATCCCGAGCTCGTCGAGTACGGTCAGCTGCAGCTCGTCCGCGTCCCATGGAAGAACAACGCTGCAAGTAGCCGACAGGCCTGCGAAGCCGCGACGCACCGATGGGGGTCCTGCCTCGGCCAGGAGGCCCATGGCTGCGTTCTGCACCCGACGGACGCGGCATATCGAAGTCACCGCCGGGAGGCGCGGCCGACCATTGACCGCGATGCGGGGTAAGGCTAGCCTCACCTTTAGCGAAGGGAGCACGATGAAGGACCTGCGGTGTCTCGTCGGTTGGCATCACTTCGTGGCCCGACTACCCTCGCTCCGAGGATGGGACCGGAGCCTCCTCGGATTGCAGCCGATGTGGGAAGTACAACCCGGACTTCCGCGTCGCGTCCCCGCAGTGACCCGTTCGAGGCCGACGACCGACCCAGGGAAGTCGCGCGGTCGGGCAGTGGATGGTGTCCGCGCCTCGCTGAGCCGGCCCCGCTACGCACCGCGTGACCGCAGGGCGCCCTTGAGGATGTAGCGGGCCGTTTCCCCACGACGAGCCGAACGTCCCGACAAACCGTCCCCGACTCCGCGGTGGGGTCGCTACCCCAAACGAAAGGGCCCAGATCGTCATTGCGAAGCCAAGACCCAGCCCCACGATGCCTGATTGAGGCCCTCTCACCGGTCCTCCCAGGTGCGGATCGGCGCCACGCCTACCCCGCTAGAATCCCAGCGCTGGCGAGTCGACTTATGCACACACATGTGCACACAGTTCTGCACACCCGCCCCGCGCCCGTAGCTCAACGGATAGAGCAGCCGGTTTCTACCCGGCTGGTTGGGGGTTCGAGTCCCTCCGGGCGCACAATTTGGAAGGTGAGACGGCATCGCCTGAGTCTTTGGGCGGTCGGCATCCTGAGTTTGGCGGGGCCCCTAACGATCCATTGAGCATGGTGATTCTATTTTCGCCGTGGTCGGTCTTTGGCGCTCGCCGGAAGGCCGATCTTGGGGATCTTTGGTGAGGCGGTGGGAGGTTTTCTGGCGGGATCTGAGCAGCCGAGCGACCTCTTTTCGGCCTGACGACCGAGGAACCGATCCGCAACAGGACGACCGACGGGCCAGACGCGCCCGACGCCGCGAGCAGGGTCCCAAAGTCTGTGTCGGCAGACACAGGACCCGCCCATCGAGGTCCGCTCTGGCAAGGACGTCCGTATCGGGGGCGGCCTTCAGCCCGAGTTCCCGGACGTGAACGACATCCCACCCAGCGCTCGTTGCCAACGACGGCCCAGGAGATGGGAAGGTTCTCGTCGAGCAGCAGCCTCATGCCGACAAGAGGGGCAGGTCCCGGTCGCGAACTGCGACCGCCGCGTAGCGAGAGACGCTCGGCGACGTCCTCCGGCTCAAGGTCCGGGAGGTCTCCGCAGATCTGCTCGACGTTCGTTCCGTACGGCGACCCGCGAATGAAGTCCCGGGCCGCTGGACGACCTGGCCGCCTACCTCGCGGGCGACGCGCGCCAGCGCCCTGCGGTCGCCCGGCGCCAGCCAGTTCGAGACGATCCGCCGGTCCGCTGACGGCAACGGGCGCGCACCGGGCAACGATCCAACTCGCCTTCGCAGGCGCGGCGTACGCCATCGCGTGCAGCCTCCGGTCGGCCTACATCATGGCGACCTCGACCGATCGGTACGTCCGCGCACTCGACGGCACCCGGTCGACGCCCGGGCCACGAGGGTCTTCTCGACGGGGTCGAACTGTTCCTGTCCGCGACCGGCCGCGCTGCGCGGTCACGGGGCACTTCGCGACCACCGGGAACTGGCGGCAGGATGCCCGCCCCCGGATCGAGAAGGCGCGCGCAGAATCGGCGGCGCTCCTGCTCCTGGACGCCCTCCCATCCGCCCCGTCCCGATCACCACGGCGGCCGTTCGCGGATCGGCCGAACCTTCGATCGCCAGCGACGCCGGGAGCAGCTACGCGCCGCCGGCGCCGTGCGACCGGTGACGCTGGGCCGTCGGAACCGGGCTTTCGAGGCGGTTGGGTTGTTCGAGGCCTTCACCGGCTCGGAGCGCATGCTGGCCAGCCCGGATGCCGACACGGCCATCAGCCCACCACGACGGCCACCCCCCGCGACCCCCCGAGACCCCGGGTTGACCCCTGGATCGGCTAGTGGAAGCATCACAGCGGGCGTAGCGACATGCGCTCATTCCTTCTGTGAAACCGGAGATATCGTGCGAAATCTGAAGCGAACCTTGATAGCTGGCGCAGTGGCTGCCTTTGTTGCAGTGACAGCGATTCCCGCGACGGCCATCACGGGCGGTGTGCGTGACGGGGATCAACACCCCAACGTGGGCCTCGTCCTCTTCTACGCCCATGAGGGTGACACGAACGCCCGGTTCAGGTGCAGCGGAACCCTGGTCAGCACTGACGTGATCCTGACCGCAGCGCACTGCACGGAGGGCACGGTCGGCTTGACCCTGATCACATTCGAGTCCGACATCGCCGAGGTAGCTCCATCAGGCCTGCCGCGCGCCGCAGATGATCCGGGCTTGGTCGACCCAACTAGCCCCGCGGCCGGCACCTCGGGCACCGGCTTCACGTCCATCCCGGACGGCTATTACGGAGGTACCGCCGTCACCCACCCCGACTACTCCGGCTTCACCGACACGCGCAACTGGAACGACGTCGGGATCGTGACCCTCGAATCGCCAGTTTCGACCCAAGTTGCATCCCCGGCGGCCATCGCCCCCCGCAACTACCTCAACGCGTACGCCCAGCCTGTGCTGAACAAGACGAACTTCACTCTCGTCGGCTATGGCACTGAGGTGCGCAAGCCCGACTCCGGGCCACAGAAGCCGACCCCACAGACCTACCCGCTGGTCCGGCGGATGACGACGTCGAACGGTCAGAAGCTCACTGACCAGCTCGTGCAGATGAACGGCAACCCCGCCAACGTGATCGCCGGCGGAGGGACCTGCTTCGGCGACTCGGGTGGCCCTTCGTTCCTCAATGGCAACCTGGTGACAGTGACCAGTTACGGGTACACCAGCAACTGCCGCTACCTCGGTGGGTACCAGCGCGTGGACATCCCAGTCGTGCAGGACTGGCTGGCAACCTTCGGCGTCACCCCGGCTAAGTAGCGGCAACCAACTGCAAGGGGCTGCGACGTCACACCAAGACGGGGGTGACGTCGCAGCCGCCTTCAGCAGCGGCGGGTGTCCTCGTAGAGCCCGCGTTCCGGGCTCAACCCCCGCCCAGACCCCGTCCCCCTCCTTGCCGAGCGTGGACCTGCCGCCCGAGACTGGACGAATGGCCACCCAGTACTACGTCGCCTCCAGCATTGACGGGTTCATCGCCGACGACGAGGAGACCCTGTCGTGGCTGCTCACGCGCCACGCGGACGAGGACGGGCCGATGGCGTACCGAGCGTTCATCGCCGACGTCGGGGCCCTGGTCATGGGAGCCGCGACGTACCGCTGGGTCCTCAACCACGACTCCGGGCCCGACCAGCCGCCGTGGCCCTACGACATACCGGCGTGGGTCTTCACGCACCACGATCTGCCCCGGGTCGACGGCGACGTCCGGTTCGTGAGCGGCCCGGTCGCCGACGTCTACCCGGACATGCTCTCCGCTGCCGGTGACCGGAACACCTGGGTTGTGGGTGGTGGCGACCTGGCCGGGCAGTTCGCCGACGAGGGCCTGCTCGACGAGGTCTGGGTGACCTACGCGCCGGTCACCCTCGGGTCCGGCGCCCCCCTGCTGCCCAGGAGGTTGGAGCTGGAGCTGCAGGAGGTTGCCCGCAGCCAGGACTTCGCATGCGCGCGGTTCCGGGTCGTCCACTGACGGGCGGCCACTGACGGTCGCTCAGCGCGTCGGGTCATCCGCCGACGAAGGCGCCGGCGTTCAGCGTCAGGAGCAGCGCATCGCCCACCGCGAGCAGCAGGACGACCGTGAACAGGTGCCGCCCGCCCGCTGCAGTCGCCCCCACGATCGACGCCAGGGACAGGCCCACCAGAAGCCCGACCGAGACCGCGATGGGCAGATCCAGGTGCGCGACGAGCAGCGCGGTGGCACCCAGGAGGGCGACCACCGACAGCAGCGCCGAGACCGGCCTGCCGAGGCGCCCCACAATGCCCTGCGTCTCGGTGGCCAGGTCGCCGTCGATGTCGGGGATCCCATTGGCCAGGTGGGCTCCGAGGCCGAGCAGCGAGAGCGTCGCGACCGCCCAGGGCGCCGGGGCCTGGGGTGGATCCAGTCCGTAGGTGAGGAACGGCGCGACCAGCCCGAAGGACACCATGTACGGCACGAACGACCACGCCGTGGTCTTCAGCCGCAGGTCGTAGGCCCAGGCAGAGGCGACGGCGAGGATGTGCGCCGCGCCGCCGACGACGCCACCGGCGAGGAACGACAGTGGGACGCAGGCCGCAGCCGCGAGGGCCGCGGCCATCCAGAGGGTGCGTGCGCTGATCCAGCCCCGCACGACCGGCTTGTCCCACCGCCCCGCACGCCGGTCCCGGTCGGCGTCGAAGGCGTCGTTGGCCCAGCCGATGGACAGCTGCCCGCTGAGCACCGCGAGGAGCACCAACACGCTTCCGACAGCTCCCCGACCCAGCGAGATCGCCAGCACGGTGAGCGCGCCGGTGACCACCAGCGTCGGGCCGGGATGGCAGCCCGCAGCCAGTCCCCGCACACGTTCCGACTCGATCACGGTCACCATGGCAACTATCCGGCGATCTGGTCGACGACGCGAGTGAACGTGCGCGGCAGGGCCTGCGCGGCAGGGACGATCATGGGGCGCAACGTCCTGCTGGCACCCACCCGGAGCAGGGCATTGGTCACGTGCCGGTAGGAGCGCGTGATCCGCCGCCACTCATCCTCGTAGGTGGCCGGCCGATCCCCCAGGATCGCCTCGACAGCGGCCCGGGACTCAGCGAAGCCCACGCGCAGCCCCTCGCCGGTCAGGGCATCGACATACCCGGCGGCGTCACCGACGAGCAGCACCCGACCTGCCACCCGCGCCGTGGTGGACTGCCGGAACGGCCCTGCCCCCCTGAGTGCGCTCGCCATGGGCGCCCCGGCCAGGTGTCGGGAGAGGCTGGGCACGCTGGCGATCGTGGCGTCCAGGTTCAGCGGACCGGCCCCCAGCACCGCCACGCCCACGCCGTCCGCGCCCACGGGGGTGACGTAGGCCTCCCAGTGGGGTCCCCAGTGCACCTCGACCAGGTCCGACCACGGAGCCGTGCGGAAATGCCGGCGCACGCCGTACCGGCGGGGACCGGTCCGGGGCGCCTCCAACCCCACGGCCCGACGGACGGCTGAGTGCAGGCCATCGGCCCCGATCAGGTAGCGCCCGCGAAGTCCCGCAACATCGACGCCCTCGGCGGACTGCGCCACCTCGGTCACCCTGCCCGGGACCACCCGAACCCCGAGATCCGTCGCGCGATCCAGCATCTGCTGGTGCAGGACGGTACGTCGCACCCCACGTCCGGGCCCGGCCGTGAACCTGGCCTCGGCCACGCGCGAACCCGACAGGTAGCGGATCCCGGTGAGGTCCACCCCCGGCGGGTCGATGCCGAGGGCCCGAAGGCTCGACACGGAGTCGGGCATCAGGCCCTCACCACACGCCTTGTCGATGGTCCCGGTGCGAGGTTCCACCACCACGACCTCCAAGCCGGCAAGCGCCGCACCGATGGCTGCGGACAGGCCCACCGGACCGGCCCCCGCAACGATCACGTCGATCACGTCGAGCCCGCGGGGAGCAGGGCCAGGGCGGCGTCCTCGGTGCGGATGCGCACGGCCATGAGGGGCGCGTTGAGGGTGGTGAAGGCCACAGCCGTGAACCAGGCCGAGCCCACGAGGGGCAGCGCGAGCCCCTCGATCGCCACCGCCACGTAGTTCGGGTGGGTCATCCAGCGGTAGGGCCCGCGGGTCACCCGAGGCAGCCCGGGGACGATCACGACCCGGGTGTTCCAGCGCGGACCCAACGACGTGATGCACCACCAGCGCAGGCCCTGCGCGGCCAGGACGAGGACCAGCATCGGCGCCGCCAGGGCCCAGCTCATCGAGTGGTCGGCCCGATGGACCTCCACCAGGGCCCCGACGAGCAGGCCGACGTGCAGGACCACCATCACCGGGTAGTGGCCGCGACCGTACTCCTGGCCGCCCCGCTGTGCGCTCCAGCGCAGGTTGCGCTGGGAGACGACCAGCTCGGCCACCCGCTCGAGGGCGACCAGCACGATCAGGAGCGTGAACGCCGTTGTGCCGCTCACCGGGTCACCAGCTCAACAGGACCAGCTCGGCGCAGAACCCCGGGCCCAGGGCCATCAGCATCCCCGGCGTCCCGGGCTCGGGTGCCGAGGCACCGTCGCGACCCTCGAGGGTGTCCTGCAGCACGTGCAGGACCGAGGACGAGGACAGGTTGCCGATGCGGGCCAGCGACCGCCAGGTGACCGCAAGCTCGTCGTCGTGCAGGCCCAGCGCATCCTGGATCGCCTCGAGCACCTTCGGACCCCCCGGGTGGCAGACCCAGTTCGCGATGTCGGGGACCTTGAGGTCCTGGTCGGACAGGAAGGCGACGACATCGCCCTCGAGGTACTGGGCCACCACGTCGGGCACCCCGGGCGACAGCACGATCTGGAACCCGCTGCCGCTGATCTCCCAGCCCATGGTCCGCTGCGTGTCGGGGTACAGCCGGCTGCGGGACGCGAGCACCATCGGGCCGGTGACGCCCATCCGCCGCGCTCGCCGCGCCCCGACCATCACCACCGCGGCAGCGCCGTCACCGAACAGGCCGCTGGCCACGACGTTGGGCATCGACACGTCAGAGCGCTGCAACGTCAGGGAGCACAGCTCGACCGAGAGCAGCACGGCGACCCCGTCCGGGTCACCCAGCAGGTAGTCGCGCACCCGGGCGATCCCGGCGGCCCCGGCCACGCACCCGAGGCCGAAGATGGGCAGCCGCTTGACATCGGGTCGCAGCCCCAGGCGCGGGACCAACCGCGCCTCCAGCGAGGGCGCGGCGATGCCGGTGACCGAGGTGCACACCACGAGGTCGACGTCACCGGCTTCGAGCCCGGCCTTCCCCAGGGCACCGGAGATGGCCTGCTCCCCGAGATCGAGGCCCACTCGGATGAACGCGTCGTTGGCGTCCCCGAAGTCGTCGAGGCCCGGGTAGTCCTCGAGGTCGAGGGCGAGGTTGCGGCTGCGGACCCCGGTCGCGGCGTGGATCCTCTCCACCAGGGCGGTGTGCCCCCCGTCCGGGGACACCATCGCCCCGAACGCCCGGGTGATCGTCTCCTGCGGGTAGCGGAATGGCGCCAGGACCCCATGGACTCCCGCGATGGCCACCATCCGGGCAGCATAAGTTCGATCCTCCGGGAGCAGAAGGGGTGCGATCAGCGCCGGGAGCAGCGCGCGACCAGGTCCCGATACACCGGCTCGAACGCCTCACCCATGCTGGGGAAGGGGTGCACGACATCGGCCAGGACGCCCAGCGGCACCTCCGCGCGCACCGCCAGGGCCGCCTCGACCATCCAGTCATCAGCCCGGGGTCCGATCGCCGACGCACCCACGACCACCCCTCGAGCGCGGTCGGCCGTGACCACGAGCAAGCCTCCCGGTGCGGCATCGGTGAGGGTGCGGGCCAGCTCCCCGAGGTCGAACGAGGATGACTCGAGGTCGTCGGCGTCCTGCGTGCGACCCACGCTCGCCACGGGAGGGTCGGTGTAGACCGCCCGCGGGATCGCGCCATAGCTCGCGACCCGATCCTCGCCCATGATGTTCGCCACGACGACGCGCGCCTGGTAGTTGGCGGTGTGGGTGAACGGCGCCACCGCGGTCACGTCCCCGGCCGCCCACACATGCTGCTGGCCGACCACGCGGCACCTGTCGTCGACCGCGAGCGCCCCACGGTCATCGGTCTCCACGCCGAGGACCTCCAGCCCCAGCCCCGAGGCCGACGGACTCCGCCCGACCGCGACCAGCACCCGCGCGCAATCCACCTTCGTGCCGTCCGAGAGGGCGACCAGCGCGCCACCTCCCGGGGCGGGCTCAGCGGCCTGGACGGTGGTGGACAGGCGCAGGTCGACGCCGTCCGATCGAAGCGCATCGGCCAGCAGGTCCGCGATCTCCGGACGCTCCCGGCCGAGGAGTCGATCCCCGGACTCGACCAGCGTGACCGCCACCGCGAACCGGGCGAACACCTGGGCCAACTCACAGCCCACGGCGCCGCCACCCATGACCAGCAGCGAGGACGGCAGGACGGAGGACGACAGCGCCTCATCGCTGGTCCACGTGGGGACTCGATCGAGGCCCGGGATGTCCGGGAGGACCGGGACGGAGCCGGTCGCGACCACGAGCTCCCCGAAGCCGAGCTCCTGGCCGTTGACCGACACGACACCGGGACGGACCACGCGCCCCTCGCCGCGCATCAGCCGCACGCCCGCCCTCACCAGGGCACCCGCCGCACTCGAGTCGTCGCGCCCGTGGGCCACTTCGTCCCGGCGGCGGACAGCCTGCAGGTAGGCGACCGCCATGTCGCCGTCGGGCTCCTGACGACCAGCGCGGGAGCGGACGCTGTTGAGCAGCGACTTGCTCGGCATGCAGGCCACGTACGGGCACTCACCACCCACCCGCAGCGCCTCGATGACGGCGACCTTCCGCCCGTCCGCTGCCAGCGAGGTGGCGACCAGCTCACCCGCCGACCCCGCACCGAGCACGACGACATCGGCAACGTCCATGGACCCGACTACCCGACGCCCGAGCCGGCACACCCGACACCGGCCCCCGGATGGTGCGCCGCCCGGTATCCAATGCGGCCGCACGGGTACATGTGGGCATGAAGTACGGGTGCGCATGAGGGGGACTCAGCGATTCGGAGACAGGCGACCCCAGGTCCCGGGCCGGGTGCTGGACCAGTACTCCGCCCTTGCCGCCGTGCTCCTGCTCTCCGCGCTGATCGCCCTGCGGTACGCCCTCTGGCCGCCTGTCCCCGGGAACGACCGAACGGTCGACGCCATCGTGTCCGCCGTCACGCTGGCGTTCGCCCTCTTCACGATCACCCTGGGCCGAAGGCTGCCCACCACCATCGGTGTGGACCTGCCGATGGTGGTGGCCTGGGGCAGCGCGGTGGTCATGGCCGCCACGCGCCCCCTGCCCCAGGGACAGCTGCTGTTCGGGTTCCCACTCGTGACCATCGCGGTGCTGGCGGCCTTCTTCCTGCCCGTGCGACGCACGATCGGCCACGTGGTGGCGATGTTCACCGCCTACATGGTCGCCGTCCTCGCGACGGGCGACCGCCTGGCGCCCTTCTACGTCGAGGCCGTGGTCCTGACCGGCGTGATCACCGCCGGGGCCATCGGGCACCTGCGCCGCTCGCGGGACATCCTCCTGGCCAACGTCGAGCGGCAGGCACTGCTCGACCCCCTGACGGGGGCCCTGAACCGCCGCGGCCTGGAGACAGAGGCGCCAGCAGGTCATTCAGTCGCATCCCGCGCAGGTCAGCCAACCACCATCGTCGCCATCGATCTCGATGGCTTCAAGCAGTTCAACGACACGTACGGCCACGCCGCGGGGGACGCCATGCTGGTCACCGTCGTGCGGGAGTGGGGCCAGCAGATCCGGGCCGGGGACCGGATCGCCCGGACGGGCGGCGACGAGTTCGTCGTCGTCCTGCCCGGTGCGAACGAACATGCCACCGAGCAGCTCCTCCACCGCATGCGGATCACATCCTCCGCGCCCTGGTCCGCGGGCTACAGCTTCTGGCACCCGGACCAGGAGCTCGACGAGGCGCTGCGCCAGGCCGACCGCGCGCTGTACGAGCACAAGCGTCCGAGGAGGCGCTGACTCGGGGCCGCTGGATCATCGCAGGATGTCGCGCGACTTCTGGTCATGGGAACGCCACGGTGCGACGATGAGACGGCCCCATCAGCCCCCCAGGAGGACCATGTGAGCGTGTACAAGGTCGTGGATATCGTCGGCACAAGCACAACGTCGTGGGAGGACGCTGCCCTCACGGCCGTGGCCACGGCGAAGGAGACCCTCCGCGACCTGCGCGTGGCCGAGGTGGTCGCCCAGGACCTGGACCTCAGCGGCGACGAGCTCATCTTCCGGACGAAGCTGAGCGTGTCCTTCAAGTACCAGGCGGACTGAGCCCACACGGACCTCTGGCCCTTGTCCGCGTCCGGCACAGGTCGCACGCTGGTGTGAGGGCCGGCCCCTTCGCGCCGGCACGGAGTGCGAGGTGTGGGTCATGCTCGAGATCCCCGAGGCCCGGGTGGTCGCCGACCAGCTCGCCGCCACTGTCAGCGGCAGGCGTGTCGCGTCGGTCGTCGCAGGTCAGTCCCCACACAGGTTCGCGTCCTTCAGCGGGGACCCGCAGGCCTACGACGTGAGGTTGCGGGGCAAGTCAGCGGTGGCCGCCCAGGCGTTCGGCGGCTTCGTTGAGCTGGAGTTCGGGGACACCAGCCTGCTGTTCAGCGACGGTGCGAACCTGCGGTTCCACGAGCCTGAGGCCGAGCTGCCGGCCAAGCACCAGCTCCTCGTGACCTTCGAGGACGGCTCATCGGTGACGGTCACCGTCCAGATGTACGCCGGGCTTGCCTGCGTGCCGACCGGAGCTGTCGACAATCCCTACTACCTGGCAGCCGCCTCGGCTCCCTCCCCGCTGGCCGGCACCGTCGACATCGCGTGGTTCGAGGCGCTGCTGGCACCCCCGCGGGTGCAGAGGATGAGCCTCAAGGCCGCCCTGGCCACCGAGCAGCGGATCCCGGGGTTGGGCAATGGGGTGCTCCAGGACATCCTCTGGAGCGCGCACCTGCATCCCCGGCGCAGCGTCTCGACGCTCAGCGGCGAGGAGCGGACCGACCTGTTCGAGGCCGTGACCGGAGTGCTGGCGCAGATGGTCCGGTCGGGTGGGCGCGACACCGAGGTGGACCTCCTCGGCAACCGCGGAGGGTACGAGACCGTCATGAGCAGGCTCCACCTCGGCGAGCCGTGCCCCACGTGTGCAGGCAGGAAGCAGAAGCAGGCCTACCTCGGCGGGAGCGTCTACTTCTGCCCCGGCTGCCAGCCACTCGGATAGGCGTCTGCATCGCAGAACACGACCTGGTCGGGGTTGGACACCCGACCTGCCGGGATCCCCTGGTCGCGCGCCAGCATCCGGGTCAGCGCACCCTGCTTCTCGGCGCCCGTCACGAGCCACAGGATGGCGCGGGCGCGCTGGAGCCGGGGGAAGGTGAGGGTCATCCGACGCCGGCCCTGGTACACCCCGGTGACGGCCACGTCAGCCTCCATGACGTCCAGCCCGGGATCGCCGGGGAGCAGTGAGGCCGTATGGCCGTCGGATCCCAGTCCGAGGTGGACGAGGTCGATGGTGTCGGGCAGGGCGGCGGCGTAGGCGGAGCACGCCTCATGGAGGTCAGCGTCCTCGACCGGCATCGGGACGACCTGAGCGGGGCATCCGGGCGGCAGCGCGTGGAGCAGTCCCGTCAGGTTCCGCTGCGGGTCCTCCGGTGGTCCGATCCGCTCGTCCACCTGGAAGATCGTGGTGGCGTCCCAGGGCATGTCCAGGCCGGCGAGGTGGGCGAGCATCAGCCCGGGGGTGCGCCCCCCGGAGACGGCCAGCGTGAACGTTCCCCGCTCCACGAACGCGCCTCGCGCCCTGAGTGCGATCTCCGCGGCCGCCTCGGATGCAGCAGCCTCGGCCGTGGCGCTGACCCGCGGGCGCCCGTTCACCGCGCCACCCCGCCCCCACGAACTTGGGTGGCCGTTGCTCGTCTTTCGGCAACAACCCACCACGTTCGTGTCCACAGATCGATGTCCATGTCTGCTCCTCGCGACCAGCGTAGGACGCCCCCACGGCACCGAACCTAGAGCCCAGCGTCCGGGCTGCGCCACCATCGGACCGTCGCCACGAGGCCGAGGGCGCCGGTGGCCGCCACGATCAGCCACGAGAGGGCCGTGGCGACCTGGCCCGGCGCGACTCCCGCGGAGATGGCCGGGATCGCCCACGGCACGATCGCGCCCCACCCCAGGATCGCCGCGACCTGGGCCAGGATGAGCAGGCCGAACGCGCACGCAAGTGGGGCGAGGTACCCACGGCTGCGGCTGGCTACGTACGCGATCGGGGTGGTCGCGACGATCGTGAGGAGGGCCGGCCCTCAGGATTCCTGTTGCGCTGGCCAGCGCCATCGACGTGGACCATCCCGGCAGGCGCATGAGCAGGCCCACCCCGAAGGTCACGGCGATCAGCCAGAGGCAGAGCACCCCCGCCCAGAGCGCGTACAGCGCGAACTTCGCGGTGACGATGGCTCCCCGGGAGACGGGCAGCGCCATCAGGTAGTGCGCGGTCCCGTCGAGGAACTCCCGGCCGAACATCCAGGTGAGGACGAACGCGAAGAGCAGCAGCGAGCCC
>CAVOXI010000007.1:0-27082 GCA_963700395.1 uncultured Actinomycetes bacterium
CGCCGCACGGGCCGGGGTGTGGTTGGTTGAGAGGCCGTGGGTGTGACCCGCGATGTCCCAGCGTGTGTCATCAGAGCGACACAGCGCCTCTTCGGGCCGGTGTGGTCCTTGCCCGGGTGCGGCAATGTCGTTGGAGTCTGCGCCGCGGGATGTAGTCACGAGCTGGGGCAAGGATTTGCCCCAGCGGGTGCAGGGGGCCCGCTGGGGCATCTGGAACCAGCGTGGCACCTCGGGCAGCCGGCGCACCATCGAATGGGGCTGCATGGGACGTCAGGGAACGCATTGTGCCTGTACGGCCCAGGGGACCTCGTCCAAACGTCCGAGGCGGAAAGCCGAACGAGGGCCCGCCGACCCCTGTATGCACTCGCCCGCCAACTGGGATATGCCGCCCTACCATGCACGATTCAGCCGTCGCCGTCAGGGTTGCGCATCGCGGTCACCAAGCGTCTGCAGTCCTCCACCAAGGCGCCCGGCTGGCGGCGCAGAGACGCACCTTTCGGACTTCCCGGGACGAGCGGATCGCGGCGAATCGGGCCTACGTGCAGCTCCCTGATGGTGATGCGTGTCGTTGCCCGCGCTTCCGACGCGGACGAGACTGAAGGGGTGGTACCTGAGGTCAGCGAAAGGTAGTGGACGCCTTGACCCAGAGGTCCAAGACCAGCCCACGGCAGACCGTGGTTGGTCTCGTTGTGGCCATCGGCGCCGGGATTGGCACGTCGTCGGGGTCTTCATCGGAGGTGGGGCCGGCGTCGCGGTCGGTGCTGGCCTTGGTGCTGGCATCGGCGTGGTGGTGGGAGCCGTTTGGGACGGGTCGCGCTCTCGGCCATGACCGATGACGGGATCACCAGCGGTCACTCGTGGAGAGCCGTCTCGGAGCCCGCGGGTGGTGCGCTACGCCACCTTGGGGCTTGGGGCCGGGCTTGGTGCGCTGCGCGCGAGTCTCCGGCTGAGGGAAGGGTGCACCTGATGGAGAACGGGCCCTGGTGGGCAGCGTTGACCACGTGGGCCGTGGTGAACATCGTCAACCTCGCCCAGACGGTGGGGTTCGCCTCCCGGCGCACGCACGGCATGGCCGTCAACCACGTCGCCGGCTACCTGGTCGCAGCACTGGCCGTCCCGGCCACCGCCGCCCTCGTGGGCTATGCCCGCTCCGGCAGCCCGTGGTGGATCGGGCCGGCGGCATTCGACGCCTTCGTGGCGCTCATGCTTGTCGTGGACTACCTGCGACCTGTCGAGTTCCGCAATCCCCGAAGGCCGAGCATCCTCGTGCCCTACCTACTGCTCTTCTTCGGCAGCATCTTCCTGATGGGCATCTCGATGTACGAGCTGGACCTCAGCCTGTGGCTGGTCACGGTGGCCACGAGCACCGCGCTGATCGGCAGCATGATCTGGGCCGTGCGCCTAGGGACGGCCTGAGAGCGCTGGCCGCCGGGGTTGCACGCTTCTCGGTACGAAGAGGGAGCGGCACGCGGCGATGAGACGCACGTGTGTCCAGTCTGCAAGTGCGAGGCGTAGACCCACGGTCAGTTGCCGGCCGCAACTGAGCGCCGGCGGCAGTTAGGCCCCGGGAGTCCCCAAGCCTGACCCCGGCGGACGCTGGTCACCACCAGACGGCAGGTCATCGGCACGGCTCGCACCCGTGGAACCCCTTCGGGTCATCAACATTGCGATGAGTCCACCAACGACGATGATCGCGACGATCCACCAAAACATGACGACCTCCACCAACGGAGAATGAGGTTCTCCTCAGTGTCCGCGCATATGAGCTGACCGTCTACGCCTGAGCGGCGCCCATCCGGACTAGCGCGTGCTTCGCAGGCCGTCTCAACCGGCCGACAATCGGATGAGTTTTGACTGAAGGACGTAGCCAACCCTTGACCGGGGGGCACGCGGCACGCGGCTACTAGACGATTCCGTTAGGACCGGTGTCCGGCCAGACTCGGTCCAGGTGATCGGCGGGAAGCTCTCCTTGCGGCTGCCCACCCGTGATGGGTGTGGCTCATCTTCGGTTTGCGTTCCCGCCGGTCACCGTGCCGGCGTGTGGCTCCAGAGGGGTCTGCCCCGCTCTCAGTAGCAATGCCCGCCCGGCGATCTCAACCGATCACAGCGGGAAGGCGAGGCTGGTCATGGCGAGGGTGTTCATCGGGGTCGATCCCCACAAGCTGTCGGCGACCATCGAGGTCGTCGACGATCGCGAGGCGGTGTTGGCCACGGGCCGGTTCGCCACGGACAAGGCCGGGTACGCCGCGATGCGCAAACACGTCGCGTCCTACCCGGAGCGGACCTGGGCGGTGGAGGGCAGCAACGGCGCCGGCCGGCCGTTGGCGCAGCGGCTGCTGGCCGACGGTGAGCACGTGGTGGACGTGCCGGCGAAGCTGTCGGCGCGGGCGCGGTTGTTCGACACCGGACACAACCGCAAGACCGACGCCCACGACGCGCACGCGGTCGCGGTGGTCGCGGTGCGCACCCCCACGCTTCGGGTGCTGGCCTACGACGCGCAGCTCGAGGCGCTGCGGCTGCTGGTCGACCGGCGGGCCGAGCTGAGCAGGGCCAGGATCCAGACGGTCAACCGGGTCCACCGGCTGCTGGCCGAACTCGTTCCGGGACAGGGCAAGAAGAACATCACCACCGGCCAAGCCAAGACGATCCTGGCGACGGTGCGGCCCCGCGATGTGGCCGGCAAGGTCCGGCGTCGGCTCGCCGCCGAACAGATCGCCGAGCTCGTCGCGATCGAGAAGAAGACCAAGGCCCTGACCAAGGAGCTCAAGGAAATGGTCCTGGCCACCGGCTCGACACTGATGGAGCTGCCCGGCGTCGGGCCCGTCGTGGCCGCCCGCACCCTGGCCGACACCGGTGACGTCGCCCGGTTCGCCGACCGCAACCGGTACGCCTCATGGACCGGCACCGCACCCATCGAAGCCTCCTCCGGCGAGGTCGTAAGGCACCGGCTCTCCCGGGCCGGGAACTGAACCGCCCCGGGTTCAGTGGAGAGTCAGTGTGTGCTTCCTCGGCGGTCGCCGGGGAGTGGTTTTGGGCAGCGTAGTAGGTGGTCTCGTACTCGGCGGGTGGGATGTCGTCGCACCAGGAGTGCAGCCGTTGCCGGTTGTACCAGTCGACCCATTCGAGGGTCGCGAACTCGACGTGCTCGAGGCTTCGCCACGGCCCGTGCCGGCGGATGAGCTCGGTCTTGAACAGCCGGTTGAGGGCCTCGGCCACGGCGTTGTCGTAGGAGTCGCCGACGGGAGCCGACCGAGGCGGTGACGCCGGCCTCGGCGAGGCGTTCGGTGTAGCGGATCGACAGGTACTGCACGCCGCGGTCGGAGTGGTGGACCAGCCCGGCCAGGGCGTGCCCTTCCTGCTGGCGCTGCCAGATGGCCATCTCCAGGGCGTCCAGGGCGAGGTCGGTGCGCAGCGTGGGCGAGACCCGCCAGCCCACGATCCGCCGCGAGTACACGTCGATGACGAACGCGACGTACACGAACCCGACCCAGGTCGGCACGTAGGTGATGTCGGCGACCCACCTGGTGTCGGGCGCGGGCGCGGTGAAGTCCCGGTCGAGCAGGTCCTCGGGGCGGATGTCCTGCCGGGGATCGTCGTGCGGGGCCGCTTGTGGTCCCCGGCGGCGGCGCCGCGCAGCCCCAGGGCCCGCATCAGCCGCTCCACGGTGCACCGCGGCACCGGGTCGTACCGTTCACCGGTGGGCGTGCCGGCCTCGTCGAGACGCTGCTGACGGTTCAGCGCCTTCCACATCTTGCGCACCCCGTACACGCCGTAGTTCTCCTCGAACACCGCCGGATCCGCTCGTCGAGCGCCGCGTCGGCGACCGTCCGCGCCGAGGGCGGGCGGGCGTCTTGGCGCGTAGTAGGTGCTCGGGGCGATCGCGCGCCGGCCTCGGACAGGACGGTGCAGATCGGCTCGACCCCGAACTGGTCCTGGTACTCGTCGATGTACGCGATCAGCGTGTCGAGTGGGCGGTCGAGCTCCGCCGCGAAGAAAGCCGACGCCGTCTTCAGGATCGCGTTCGCCCGACGCAGCTCGCGGTTCTCCCGCTCCAGCTCGGCGACCCGCGCGGCCGGGTCCACCGGCGGCGACGACCGGCGTCGAGGACCCTGGGCGGGCTGCGGAACCAGTTCCGCAGCGTCGCCCCCGGGATCCCCAGCTGGTCACCGACCTGGTGACACGCACGCTTGTGCGCCAGCCCCGGGTTGTCCTTCATCGTCTCGTTCACCATCCGAACCGCGCGCTCACGCAGCTCGTCGCTGTACTTCCTCGGTGCGGGCATGACTCCAGCCTCTCTGTAGAGATCAGGACCCTCCACCAAACCCGGGGCGGTTCATCTCCGACGCCCTGTACCGCCAGCTCCGTGACGACACCTCCACTGACATGAACGCGGGTCCGGGAGGGCACCGCGGGGCGTCACACAAATCCAGCGCGGCCAGCTTGCACCCGCACACCGGCACTTCGGATCAGCCACTTCCCGGACCCGCACCAACGACGCTACCCGCGGCAACGACGGCGCGGAAGACCTCACACACCAGACCCCTCCAACCCGCTCCTTGACATCAGAGGGGTGCCGGAGAGACGTCGCTGCGTCGGCGCCGTTGTTGTATGGGAGCACGTGATGCATTTGTCGGCGCGTTTGATCTTCGATGCGGTCCGACCGCCGGACTTCGGGAGTGGCCGTCGGACGAGTGCGGTGAGCTACCAGCGATGCGCGACGTCGATGACCAGCCGACTTCTCGTTGCGTCCGGCAACCAAAGACCGGGAACGCCAGCCTGGCCCGAACACCGACCAAACCCGGGCCTACTCACTCCTCCTCGCCGACCGCCTCTCGTTCCTCACTCGAAGCTTCGGCTTCACCAACGGTCTCGAACTCCTCATCTGTGGACTCCCACTCCTCACCGGCCAGGTCGTCGTCCTCTTGAGGCTCCTCATCGATCGCAGCCAGCTCGTTCGAAGGGGCGAGGAGGTCAGGTGATGCCAGGAGCGCAACGCGAGAGTCTCGCCCCAAGAGTGCCTTGATCGTTGGTATCGCCTCACGTGCAGGCAGCAACACGACGTCACGTGGAAAGAAGGACCCAGAGCGCTCGGCATCGGTGGCGCCGACGTACAGCCGAAGCTCGACCTCCACCTGCGGCTCGGCCGGCTGGGACCTGAAGAAGCTCCTCGAGCTTAGTGATGGCGCTGTCGTCGAGGGGGGAGCGGGCGGTTAGGAGGAGCGTCGGCGCGGCGCTGAATTGCGTGACGAAGGATCGCGCGACTGACCTCGCTTCCTGCTCGCACCAGGGAGTGTCTTGATGCCACCCAATACGACGAGTGTGGGTAGGCGAATGCCATTCCGGCCATCCACTTCGTGCCTCCGAGCGACACATCGCGAATCCCCGGGCCGAAGTGGGGCCCGACGGGCCCGCCCACAATGTCGTGCTCGAACCATGCGTTGGTCCAGCGCACGGTTGCGAAAGGGGCGGCGTGGTGCCAGCGTGTGCTACCGCCGCCCGGCCCAGGGATCCACAGTCGGAAGGGATGGCCAGCAGCGCGACGCACAACCTGAGGCAAAGGGGGGTCGGCGGCGAGACTGCGTTCCGTGAACCGGTCCGCAAGATCGGCCTCGCTCGACGCCATAAACGCATCGGCGTAGGTGAGAGGCGAACCGAGCGTGATGAGATCACTAACGATCCATCGCTTACTGCCATTTGTGTTCTGCGCGTCGGCGACCACGAGACCAGCCGACCGTTGCGCTGCAAACCACTCGTCGACGGAGACTGACGGCGGCTCGTCGCGATTCTCCCCCATCGGCTCCGCAGCAGATGCCATGGGTCCGGGTTCCAGTTGGTCCCCAGCGCTGCGTGATCGCAAACGAACCCCGATGGATTCGACCTTCCGGACGCCGCAACTGGCGGTATCCGTTGCCGCCTTCGCCGGCAAGACCAGCTCGCGATATGACCGCGACCATAGGAGCCGTACCGCGTCGTAAGCGATGACGCTGCCGAGGCTGTGACCTACCAAAACCACGCGGTCGTAGCGGGGCCTGCCCGTGTCTGGATCGCGGGCATCCCGGAGGTCCTCGAGCAGTTGAAGCACACGAGTTCGTATGACTTCGCTCTCCTCGACGTTGTCGGGGTTGTCCGAACCCAGGTACCTAGCAGCATCCCCCAGAGACCTCGTGATGCGCGATGCGATCCACGTGCCGATCGCGAGTGCCACCGCCGACGTCGCGGCAGCGCCAACCACTGACGAAATGGATTCGACACCCCATACGAGCACGGACCCAACGACGCCAGCCAAGATGCACAACGCGATGACCTTCACCGCGGCAACGAGACCAAGAAACGTGCCGATGATCATGGCTGCCAGCACACCGATGGTCAGCACAATCACAGAGACCCACGCAGGCGCGTCCACGGTTGCCAAGCCAGCCATTGCGAGCAGTGCGACGGCTAGGACCACCACCGGTAGCCAGCGAACCACGCCACGAGGACCCCGCAAGCGCGGTGTGCTGAAAGTCCCAAGCGGCCTCAAGACCAGCGGGATCAACCAGCCGGTGACGTGACTCAGCGTGGTCGTGCGATATCGCGGAGCCCAGTAGAACTCATAGAACTCGGTCACTGCTGCGCGTTCCTGCACCTTCCAGCCAGTCTCGCGCAAAAGGTCAGTGCGGTCAGCGTGGTTCCAGGTGACCGAGTAGACGAGATCGTCGGTGCGCGACGCCACCGGAGGTGGCTCCGCGAATACACGATCCTCTGCTCGGACAACGCCTCCGCGCAACTCTTCACCGCGAGAGCGGGGGGTCCGTCGCCCGACGAAACTACGCACCGTGGAAAGAGGCGCCTGCTCCCCAATGCCATGAACAATGACGACAGCATGTCTGCCCAGCACAGTCACAGCGGCCCACCCCGGTTCTACAGCTGAGTGTGATGCAGTGCGTTCGACCATCAATGTACTCAGAACCGGCTTGCCTGGATGCTGATCCTGCTTCATTCCCCGCTGCCCCGCGCGGCGTCAACCAAGGCGCTCCACCGGGCCTCGAGGCGGAACGCGGGCTTCCGGCTCCTTGTTGGCGGCTCCGTTGACACCCATGGGTGAGGTCCAGCACCCGTGGTAGCCGTGTCGGTGCGGGGGGACTCGGACATCGACGGCGGCCACTGGCGAAAGACACACCCGAGGTTCCTGAACCGCCGCCCCGACTCGGAACGCGATTCGTGAACTGCTCGCGCGGTCGCCTGGTCGAGGACTACGGCGGTGTACTGGACATTCACTCGGGGGAGATTCGTGCGCAGCGAAGTACCTGGGGACGTGCCGCAAGTTGCGACGCCGCTACGGCGCGATGGACTAGCGGCGATGAGACGCGGGCTGCCCGCTGGCTGGCCGGGCCAGCGAGGGTAGAGGACGTCAGGGGCAGCGGATCGTGCCGAGGTCTACGCGATCGCGGATGGCACGAGCGATGTCGGCAGCGAGCGGCCGAGGGTCATTCAACACGTGGCGGCGATCGATGGCGGAACGGTCGAAGTCACGCCACAGGTGGCCGGCGGCGTCGCGATCAGTGAAGCCATGGCCACGACGAGCGCTGACCCGCTCCAGACACACCTCCAAGGGCGGGAGCAGCACCGCGTAGTGGAAGTTCTCACGCCCTGCGGCAGCTGCGAACGTCTCGAGGAACCACGGGCCCAGGACTCCGTCGTAGACCACATCGCAGTACGCGGCAAGACGGCCCGTCGCGGCGGCCGCGGCCGCGATCACTGCGGCGTTCTGCACGTGGGCCTCATCTCGCCAAGGCTCGACAGCCCCCGTGTGGAGGAACCCGAAGAAGGCATCGCCAGCCACCAGCGCGCTGCGGTCGAACAGCAACGCCAATTGCTGGGCCACCGTCGACTTACCTGCACCCGGGGGCCCGGTTACCACGATGACGTCACCCACGATCTCGATCCTCGCGCAGCCACGGCGTGGTCGCCACGGACTATCCGTCGGCGCCCGTTGCGCTGCCTGTTCAGGCGGCGGTGTGACGCTGGTGCGATCCGCTCGCTCGTGCTTGATGCGGGAGAGGTTGGCCGCTGCCCCACAGCAATCGGTGCGGGGCAGGATCCGCGCCTACAACGAGGGTCCCGCCGAACCCGGCACATGGACGACCGGGGCCGTGACCGCCGCTCGCGCCAGTCGACCGGGCAGGTCCATCCGGAGCCAGCGAGACAGCCGCGTCGGCAGCGTGCAGACGAGGACGGCGTCGAACTCGGACTCGCCGAGGAGCTCCTTTACCCGGCCCACTGGGTCGTGGTCGACGATCTCTCCACGCGCCGTCACCCCGAGCCGCTTCAACCTGTCGAGCTCGTGCTCGAGGCGGCCTCCGGCCAGCGCATGGGCGATCTGCTCGGCGCTGGGGATGTAGCGGTCGATGGGTGGATAGTCCCACTGGGACTCCCCCTCACTGACCGAGATCGGTGCTACCACGATCATCTCGGCATCACCCTCGGTGTAGGGCGCGAGGGCCTCCTCGAGCTCGGGGCACCCCAGCGTCTGGTTGGCCACGACCAGGATCCTCGTCATGGCTCCATCATGCTCCCCAAGCGGCGCGAGGAGTAGGCGGCCGTCCGGTCCCAGGAACGGTGCCGAGCTCCGGGCGTCGGCGGCGGGATCCGCATCAGCCTCGGGCCGACTGATCGACAGGCGGCGGTATGACGCAACTTGCGGCCGCAGGTCGTTGGCCTGCGGCAGGTGCGTTTGGAGGGGCGGGATCCGACCAGACCACGGCGCCAAGATCGAGGTGCTGGTTGCCGCCGAAAGCGACCTGGGTGGTTGCTGCCTATCGGCCCCCGAGGCGGAACTCAACGTCCTTCTGCACGAACGTGCAGCCCGTGAAACTTGAGTCATCGCACGCCGTGAATGAAAGGAAGGCCAGTGCCACGCCGGCCTTGAAGGCTGACAGACTCGCGGTGTCGGGCCGGATTGTTACCGTCACAGTCTGAGCGGTTCCCGAGCAGCCCGGCAGCACCACCGCCCCGATTTCGGTGTCCCACTGTCCGCTTCCCACCACTAGTCCGCCGCCCTGAACTCTCTGGCGAACCTGGAGTAACAACGTCCCGTATCCGCCCTCGCAGGTGTACGTCACTGGCGCGTTCAGAGCGGCGCCCTTGGCAAGGAGTTGGCCGTTTCCGATCGCTAGCTGCGTGACCGAACCGGTAGCTGACGCACTGCTGGGTAGCAGGGCCAGTGATCCAAGAGCCAGGCCAAATGCGCAAAGACTGCGCAGAGCTGCTGCGGCTTTCATGATCATTCACTTCCTAGCATCGAACTCGGATATCGATCAGGAGAGGAGCTGAAGGGACTCCGCTCCCGGAGGTGGGGCCACTTCGGTGTCGACGTCTGCTGCGTCAGTATTGGGACACACCCAGTGCGACGAAGAATGCCGATCTCGTCGGCCTTGCGCTTGTATCCCGCGACTCACCGTTGGTCCTGCTGGTTACGGTGAGGCCTACCTCGCCAACAATCGCCCTCCTCCCTCGGGCCGCGTTGGCGGACTATCCCAAGGTCGTCCTGCAAGTGGCCGGTGTCAACCCTTGACCAGTCCCGCTAGCCGAGTGGACAGGCGGCGCTATGACGCAGGTCCCAAGCGGGTTGCCAACCAGTCCAGCGATCTCGGGCACATCGAGTTGACCGGTTGCTGGCTTGAGGATCAGGTCCTCGGCTTCGTCGACGGTGTAGACGAGGTATTGGCCGAGAAGATGCGGGTGGCTGACCACGCAGGACGCTTGTTGCCATCGACGAGGGCATGGTTGCGGACCAGCGAGCTGGAGAAGCGCGGCGGCCTTGTCCTGAAACGCCGGACTGCGTCGTCACCGAAGACGGTGACTCGTGGGCGGCCCGCGGCCGCAGCGCACTGTCCGGCGTCCTTGCAGACGCCCCTGCCACGGGCGCCCTACCGAAATGCACCCTGCTCATTCCTGCACCCTAGGCACTGTTGCCTCGCAAGGCAGACGGGATTGGCGTTGCGCGGAACCCAGCCACGGCATTCTGTCCGGTGCCGCCGCCTGAGATCCCGGCTGACCGGTGAGGTGCCTGCCGCCGTCAACGCCCCCATGGCTCCGGATTTCGTATGTAGGTAGCCGGAGAGAATCGCTCCCTGATCCTCGATGTCAGGTGGCCATCCACAGGGCCGTAGCCGGGAACGACTGCGCCGAATTCGTTCTTGATCTCCTGCCGCTGTCCCTCCAACACCTGCAGAGAGGCGCGGCATGTGCGACTCAGACGCTCCATTTCGGAGTTGTAGCGCTTCCAGAACTCGTCCTCCGCGAGGCCTCCAGCTTTGTGGAGGTCGTACCAATCATCGATCTGGCGCTGAGCTAGTTTCGCCTGCGTTGCAAGGACACCAGCCAGCGCGTCGGCAGTCGACAAGTAGCGAAGTTCAGCGGCCCACAAACGAGATCTGACGGCGGCACTGAATGGTGGCGCCTTTCAGCTCGGCCAAGATCTCGCCGGGGATGACAATCTCCTTGACGCTGACCGCTGTGGCGTCCCCTTCCGTTACTTTCACGCCGGACTCGATCACACGTTCCAGAAGCTCGCGAGCGCCGTCCAGGATCATCTGCCGGAGATCACCTAACGGCACGTACTTCGCGTACGTCTCTCCGCTGCCTTGCGCCAACACCCGGATCAGGGCAGCTAGGAGTGCTACGTCCACCGGTTCCTTGCCGCCGACCTCACGGAAGACGGGGGCCAGGAGCGCTGAGGACCGCTTCGAAACAAATATTGAGAGCGCGGATTCCGCAAGAGTGCTGAAAGCAATGCGCTCTATCCTGGCTCTCGCCTCGGGGATGGGCTTTGCCTCACGGGCTACCATCACGTGGAAGGCAGCGGCCACCGGGTATCGTTTGGGGACTTCTTTGGCGACCTGGCGGGCCACAGCAGTCACGTTCTGCTGGAGAGTATCGCCTGCAGCGTCAAGAAGGAGCGATAGGGCTTTTACTCCCGCCTCGACCAGTCCCTTCGTGAGGACCGCGGACAGTCCGTTGGCGGCGCGCGCGAGGTATTGGGTTTCGAACTGGACCTCGGCGAGGTCGGCGTCGAGGCTGTCTGTGCTTAGGTCGCGAGCTTGCTGTCGCCCGCGCGTCTCCTTCTCGTAGTACGCCGCCATACCCGCACCGACACCGTCCGCGAATGACGCCGAGAGGCGAAGGGTGAGCAGTAGCACTTTCCCGAAGGGCACAGCTTGGACAGCCGACTCAGCCTCCTTCTTGACCGCTTCCACGACGACCGCTCTCCAGGCCGTCTCGAGCGCCGTGTCCTTCCGGGCAGTGGTGGCGAAGGTCTTCGCGATGATGGGTAGCAACTTGTCGACGATTCCTGCCACCGACTCCGTGCTCGCCTTCCGATCCCGCTCTTGAGCCCAGGCCCCCTCTGGAACGGCGCGCGGGCCGTCCGGAACCATGGCCTCTCCCGCCCCGGTTAGGGCGTGAGCGGGTCCCGTGAGGGCTTCGCTAGGGTAGCCCGCCATCGTCGACCTCCTGCTCCGAAGGCGATGGTGCGATTGAGGATGCGTGTGCTTCGAACGGCTCGAGGATGTGGCCATTCAGCAACTCTTCGCGACGTCGGATCTCGAGTTCGGCTTGGGTCGAAATCGCCTCGGCGGTTCTCTGTTGGGCGAACTGGGTCATCACGTCGACATAGCGGCTTGCCTCGATGTAGGACTCGCAGGCCGTGCACCGTCCCAGCAGTGAGTCGACGTATACGCCCGGTGTGGTGATCTGCGCGCTGCTGCCGCGGCCCTTGCCGTAACGGGACAGTGATTCGCTGCGAGTTCTTTGGGCGCTTGCGGCGTACTCCCTGATGAATGTCGAGAGCGTCCCTGCCTGGTCTGGAGGGTGCAGTCCGAGAAGGTACTTGACCGCAACAACCAGGGCGATCGCGAGCATCTTTAGGCCGCTTGAGGGGTCGGTGGCAATGTCCATGCGAACGCGCAGCGCAAATCCGTGGATCTCTGATGAGACGTCCCGGTCCACCTCGAAGAATCGCGTGAGGAAGAGCGCCGGAAGAGGTGAAGGACTCCAGAGTCCAGTACGGGATCTCGACGACCTTTCCGTCTGAGTACTTTGCCGGGAAGAGGGACGGGAAGAGGATGAGTGGTGCGTCGTTGATGACGCGGACCTGGACATCGCAGAGTTTGATCACCTGGAAGAAGTTGAAGGTCACCGTGTGGCAGCTGTTGGGGTTGCGTATGCGGCGCGTGGTCCGGTTTCACCGCCAGACTCCTGCGTCTGGGTCAGCTTGACCGCCCGGCGGAGCGACACTTCGTTGCTTGCCTTCTCCGTGGCTTCCACGCACCGTCTTCTCGTCGTGCGCCGATCGTTCGGACGAGCTGCCGTAGGCGCCAGCGGACAGGCTCGCGGAACCCGGTCCCATGCTGAACGATCCTGTGGCGGAGACGTTCCACCCGAGCTCGGACGCCGCTTCGCGACTAACGGTGTCCTCGTCGGTTCGCGACCGCTCATTGGCGAACAGCGCCTTGCTCGTCTCGTCGTCAATGTTCTCGATCTCGTTCGTTGTTCGTTGCCACGAGCTGACCTCAAGGGCCAGCTCCTCGTTGGGCAGCAGGGACATCGAGGAGACCAGCTGACCCCAGAGAGTGAAACCCGGGTGCCGCCACTCCTGCCGATATTCGATCTTCTGGCCGAACGCCCATTTCTGACTTGAGCTGAGCATCAGCTCCGGGAAGACCACCGGCATGTAGTAGTCCTTTGTGAGGACGAACTTACGCCCGCGAAGCGCGAGGTCGTTCGCGTCAAAGATCGAGGTGCACTGGCAGTCCTCTTGGACGCCCGGCATCGGAGGCCAACTCGCCTTGGGGGGGTGCGGGCCTTCAGATTTTGTTTCCTTCGCGTTGAGCTCCGCGGGTCTTCTTGGTCATCGAGGCGGCCCACCCCAGCATCTCCTTGGCGAAGCGGTCTTCGTCGACCGCCGCATCGATAACGATGGACCCCGCCAGGTCGACCAGCGAGGGCCAAGTGTCCGCGAACTCGGCGGCGGCGGCGGCGTCCGGCAGCACGTCGAGGGCGATGTTCGCGATGGTGTCCTTCGTGACGTCCGTAGCGGCCGCCGGTGGGCTTGCCGTCTGCGGTGGGGCCGGTGGGTCCGCCTTTGGGGCTTTGGGCCGCACCTCGACGTCTGGCTCTCGCCCGCCGTTCGGGTGACGGGGAGGTTTTCCGTTTCCGTACGGCATGGGGCACTCCTAGCGTGAACGGCTTCGATCCACGGGAATTCTCCGGCGGGGCTCGGATCTCCGCTATACGCAACTTTGCGTACTGCCCGAGCCCGGCCCCTTCCCCTTCGGCTGCCGCGAAAAGGGCCGGTCAGGGATCTAGCGGACGTCGCCACAGGCGCCCTGGCCCGCAGCGAATGGGGCTTCGAGGGCGACCACATGGTCTGACCGCTACGCCACCGGTCCGATGAGGCGGTGCGCGGCGATGTGAACCCGGGCGCGTGGCCGGCCGGCCCAGGGTCGCCTCCGCGCGGCCATCGCGTTGTCGCTAGGTCATGGGTGTCCCACTCAGGGACAGGAGGCCCGCTTGGTTTGCGCGCCTCAGCGCGGAGACCCGATCGCGGACTCCCATGCGCGCATATGCGTTTTGGAGGTGGCGTTCGACGGTACGCGGCGAGATGCACAGCCGGCGTCCGATCGCGACGGCGGTTAAGCCGTGGGCGGCCAGCGCGAGAACGGCAACCTGACGGGGAGTCAGTTTCACCTCGCCCAGCGCCGCGTCACGCTGATCAGCGGACACGGTGGTCGGAAGGTGCTGAGCGAGAGTGGCGCAGTGGGCATGTACCGACGTTATGACTGCTTGCGCCGCCACGGCACGAGAGTGCTCTTGCGCCGAGAATGGGTCCTTGGGACGGCACACACCCGCCACCAGGACCTCAAGCCGCCCCCGATGAATGGGAATCCACAAGTGCTGGTCGATGGCGTCCTCGCGCAACTCCGCCTTATAATCCTTGGCCGCAGGTTCCGACAAGGCGGGAACCTGATCAATCGACAGAGGTGATGTTGCTCCCGTCATCACGTAATGCCGCGCCAAAGGATGGAACTGCGCAGCGCGCGAGGCGACATCGGGGAGGTCGAACCAGTCCGGTAAGGGATACGCGGCCACATGCGTATGGCCATCAGTAGTCCATCGAAAGTGCCCTGTTACCGGCGCATGCACCTGCCGTGCCAGTTCTTCACACAGCGCACCCCATGGCACAACCCCGTCCACCCGCTCCAAGACGTCGTGCACGATCTCCCACCACGATCCCAGGCTCCCGCCCGCCTGCAGACCACTCACGACGCCCCCCATACGTGACTCTACGTATCGACCCCAAAGGATGCCGCGTAACGTTGACGCTGTCGCGCCAGGTCGGATTGGGTGGCGCCACATCTCGGACAGTTCCGAGATCAGCACGGCTTTGACCCAATCGGCTGGTCCGCTGGCGGCGAAGAGACCCACCTCGCGGATACCCAGACGGCGGCACCCGGACCGCCGCCGCCGTGGTCGTGACTTTCACAGGTTGCGGGTAGGCGAGCGAAGCGCGAGTACGCTCTGAGACAATCTCCGATCACGGGGGTGGTTCATGACTCGAAAGACTTACCCGCTTGCAGATGACCTCAGCGGGTACACGCATCTTCTGCTTTACAGGCACGGTCGCACCGGCTCGGAGCCAGGGAAGTCGGAATCTGATCGGTCCCTTTCCTCTGCCGGAGTGGACGCCGTCCAACAGGTCGCAAGGCGCCTCGCCGAGGAGGTGACGACGGGAAAGCGGGACTTCGTCATCGCCACCGTCCTTCACGGGCACTACCGCCAGGTTAGGCAGACCGGCGGACTGGTGAG
Organism: uncultured Actinomycetes bacterium; assembly: GCA_963700395.1. Lineage (GTDB taxonomy): Bacteria > Actinomycetota > Actinomycetes > S36-B12 > CAIYMF01 > Prado023. The sequence goes on from CAVOXI010000007.1 coordinate 14,848, forward strand.
ACAAGCACTCCAAGCGCAGGACGAACACGCCTGGCCGGACGATGTCCGTGCCACGCGTGCACTAGACCCGGACTTCTTCAGGGCAGCACCAGGATCGCCAGAGGCAAGGAAGCTTCACAGCGACCACGCATTGGGTTCACCTTCTCCCGGCGTCGCACTCCTTGTCATCGGCCACGAGCCACAGCTATCTGACATCGCCCGTGGCCTGCAACGGCTGCCACGCCACGGGCGGGTAGTCACGCCCTCGGCTGGCGTAGCGTGCTTCCGTCTGGTGGGCCAGCATCCTTGGAACAGGCCACGTCTGGAGTGGGTGATCGAACCCACCGACGATGACACGACCGAACTTTTGCGCAAGAAGATCAGCTCGAAGATGGATGTCGCGAAGGTTTTCGGTGCCGTCATCACATTCGCTCTTGGTATCACCCTGAACGTCCTCTTGGGCGCCAGCACGGCCAGCGGACTGACACATCGAGGATCGGTTACGGCGGCCGCAGGGGCGCTTGGTTTGGCACTCGTTCTGTACGTCGCCGTGCTCTACGCCTACGACAGCCTGCTTATGCCATCCCGTTTCTGGGGCACCTCGAACCGCCGGAAACGGCGCAGCCGGGGAGTCGTAGCTCGGCCCCCCAGCTCGCAGAACCTAGTCCTGCAACAGAACATGGTGTGGATATGGAGTTGGCCCTTCACGTTCGCCAACATTCTGGTCGTCTTTGCATTCGGCCTCCTTGCTTGGGGAGCAATCGGGATTGCGGGCGGTTGGGTCGTCGCGACGGCGGCGCTCGCCGTGGCCCTCGCGTTCTGGGTTCCACGCGTTGATCTTGGTGTCCAGGATTGACGCCGGCCCCGGCCGCCCCAATCGCTGCGTCAACACCCCGCCGGCTGCGATTGCGGATACTGGCGGCGCTGAGAGGCACCTTCGGGTGTTCTCGCGTTGGATCCGAGGTGGGTTGAGCACGCCCTTCCACGACCGCTGCGTGTGGCTGATGATCGGCGAGAGCGAGCTCCGCCCGTTGCGCGAGGGCCTAGGCTGAAAGCGTGCTAACCGGCAGATCCGTGACTCTGCGTCAGGTCCGGGAGGTGGACCTGGATGCGCTGTACAACGCACACACCAACATTCGAAGCCGGGGCGCGTACTTCCCGCTCGGGGTCCTGTCCCAGACGGCCTTTCGTAGCGAGTTCGCCGAGCACGGCTTCTGGCAGAAGAACGAGGGCATGCTCGTCATCGAGTCGCAGGAGGGCGAGATCACCGGGCACATCGAGTTCTTCCGTCCGGTCTCCTACTGGGATGCGTTCGAGCTGTCCTACCAGCTGTACGACGACCAGTCCGCCGGACGTGGATTCGTGACCGAGGCGGTGCAGCTGCTGGTGGACTACCTCTTCGGCGCCAAGAAGGAGCACCGAATTCAGTTGGTCATCGTTGGCGAGAACTCCGCTTCGCGCCGCATCGCGGACAAGTGCGGCTTCACGCTCGAGGGGACTGCACGCGGTGCGTTCTTCAACCACGGTCGTAACCACGACGTCCTGCTCTACTCGCTGCTGCGAACGGATCCCCGGCCCTGGCACGACTCCGGAGGAGGTCACTGACCCGTCGGAACTGTCGAAGGCACCATCACCAATGACATGTAGCCCGCACAGTGTCGCCCGGGGCCGGCTGGCGGTGTAGAGACGCAGGGTCTTGCGGCCGCCATCTTGCATTTCGTTGTGGGGTGATGCACGCCCTGGCTTCCCCCTCCTGCAGAGGTGACCGCGATGGAGCGCCAAAGAGAGAGAAGTCTCGGCAGCCAGGGTGAGGACGACACACATCGTGTGGTGGTTTGGGCGGCGTCCGAGTTGCTGTCAGCACGACAGGGGCGAAGGCACGCAACGGTTCGGACACGGATGCGGGTGGTCACTTGGCAGGTGGTCGCGTCGACCTGAGACTTGGGTCGTGCGGACCTGGCACGGGCAGCGACTGCGCGGCTTCGCCCTCCTGGCGGGGTTGTTGGGGTGCTCGGCGCTGGGGTGCACGACGACGTCGACGCCATCGTCCGCGAAGTCGTCGCTGGCGGCTTCACCTTCGCCGACGCCTGCACGCTCGGCCGGACTCATCGCCTTCGTCTCCGACCGCGACGGCGTCGACGCGCTCTTCCTGATGCACCCGGACGGATCCGGCGTGCGGCGGCTCACCCAGCGAAATGCCCCCGGTCTCACATCCGGCCTGGTCGCCGGACGGGCGACGGTTGGCGTTCAACGCGGGGTCCCCGACGGCGAGTGACATCTACCTGGTCGCACTGGATGGGTCGGGACTGACTCCGATCACGCGGGAGGTGGGTGCGAACTTCTACCCCTCCTGGTCGCCGGACGGCCGTCGGCTGGCCTTCAGCTCCAACCGGGACGGCGACTGGGACATCTTCGTCATGGACATCGACGGGTCGAACGTTCGGCAACTGGTGGACTCGCCGGGGCTGGACGACAAGCCGCAGTGGTCACCGGACGGCTCGAGGATCGGATTCACGACCACACGCAGCGGCGCCCCCGAGCTCTATGCCGTCGACCCGGACACCGGCGCCGAAGGACCCCTTCTTCCGCAGCCCGTCCGCGGGATCAACCCGGCGTGGACCCTGGACGGCTCGCGGCTGGCCTACAACATCGTGACGTCAGCCGGCTTCGACATCGCCGTCGTCGCGACGGACGGGACCGACTGGCGCTCGGTCGTCACCGGGCCTGCGTCGGAGGAACGGCCACGATGGTCCTCCGACGGCCGTTGGCTCGCCTACTACTCCGATGAGAAGGGGTCGTGGGACGTCTACGTCATGGACGTCGAGACCGGTACACGCCAGGCCCTGACGCAGACTCCAGGGTTCGATGGTCAGCCGGCGTGGCAACCGGTCACTGCGGCGGAATGAGCGCAGCCGGCAAGCGTGCCTCCGTCCTGGCGTCAGCCCCGAACGATCAGGCTCGCAGCCGAGTGATGAGGTGGCCCTGCCCGATCGAGCCACGTCGCCGCCAGGCTCACGCGGCTGCTAGACGATTGCCGGTAGGTCCGGTGTCTGGCCAGACTCGGTCCAGGTGATCGGCGGGAAGCTCTCCATGCGGCTGCCCACCCGTGTTGGGTGTGGCTCATCTTCGGTTTGCGTTCCCGCCGACCACCGTGCCGGCGTGTGGCTCCAGAGGGGTCTGCCCCGCTCTCAGCAGCAATGCCCGCCCGGCGATCACAACCGATCACGGCGGGAAGGCGAGGCAGGTCATGGCGAGGGTGTTCATCGGGGTCGATCCCCACAAGCTGTCGGCGACCATCGAGGTCGTCGACGACACGCGAGACGGTGCTGGCGACCGGGCCGGTTCGGCACCGACAAGGCCGGGTACGCGGCGATGCGCAAACACGTCGCGGCGTATCCCGGAGCGGACGTGGGCGGTGGAGGGCAGCAACGGCGCCGGCCGGCCCGTTGGCGCAGCGGCTGCTGGCCGACGGCGAGCACGTGGTCGACGTCCCGGCGAAGCTGTCCGCCCGGGCGAGGGCGCTGGACACCGGTCACAACCGCAAGACCGACCCGCACGACGCGCACGCCGTCGCGGTGGTCGCGGTGCGCACCCCGGCGCTTCGGGTGCTGGCCTACGACGCGCAGCTCGAGGCGCTGCGGTTGCTGGTCGACCGCCGCGCCGAGCTGAGCCGGGCCCGGATCCAGACCGTGAACCGGGTGCACCGGCTGTTGTCGGAACTCGTTCCGGGACAGCGCAAGCGGGACATCACCACCGGCCAGGCCAAGACGATCCTCGCGACCGTCAAGCCCCGCGACGTGGCCGGCAAGACCCGCCGCCGCCTCGCCGCCGAGCAGATCGCCGAGCTGGTCGCGATCGAGAAGAAGATCAAGGCGCTGACCCGCGAGCTGAAGGAGATGGTCCTGGCCTCCGGCTCGACCCTGATGGAGCTGCCCGGCGTCGGACCGGTCGTGGCCGCCCGCACCCTGGCCGACACCGGCGACGTCGCCCGGTTCGCCGACCGCAACCGGTACGCCTCGTGGACCGGCACCGCCCCGATCGAGGCCTCCTCCGGCGAGGTCGTCCGGCACCGGCTCTCCCGCGCCGGGAACCGGCGGATGAACCACATGATCCACATCGCCGCCGCCACCCAGATCCGCCTCGACACCCCCGGCCGGGCCTACTACCGGCGCAAGCTCGCCGCCGGCAAGTCCCGCCGTGAAGCGATGCGCTGCCTCAAACGGCGGATCTCCGACGCCCTGTACCGCCAGCTCCGCGCCGACGCCGCCACGGGCGTGGACGCGGGTCCGGGAGGGCACAGCGGGGCGGCACTTCAGTCCAGCGCGGCCGGCTTGCACCCGCACACCGGCACTTCGGATCAGCCACTTCCCGGACCCGCACCAACGACGCTACCCGCGCCCACGACGACACGGAAGACCACCGCGCGAAAGGCCCTCGAACCCGCCCCTTGACATCAGAGGGGTGCCGAAGAGACCCAGGTCAGCGGATCCCGGTCGTGCCCTCAGCCGATGGGCGGGGTACGGAGCCGCAGACGTGAGGCGCGCCCGACTGGCAAACCGCGAATGACCTGCGTCTGGGACAGCGATGGACGAGCATTGGGCGCGTCGTACGTGGGGACGAGCGGGGGGTGACGTGAATGTCGATAAACGTGACGCTCGACCGCGTCGCCACGCCTATCGACCGCGGAGTGTTCGAAGCACTCTTTGAGCAGTCGGTCGGTTCGCAACTATGCCAAGGTGACCAGGGCGCTCGAGACGGGCTCCATCTCCTTCAAGGATCTGGTCGACCACGCCCGAAAGGCCGAGATTCCCTACCCGCTGTTCTTCGCTCCCCCAGATGTAGTGGGCGAGCAGCTCCGCATCAAGCAGGAGCGGCTTCTGCAGGGCTTCAGCGCAAAGCGCGAGTTCTCCATGAACTCGCGGCATCACGTGGATCTGGCTCAGGTCGAGCTCATCGTGAAGAGCATCCAGTTCAAGCAGGACTGGATGAAGAAGGACACAACGCTCGAACGGAACCCCATCGTCGGGCTACTCAAGAAGTCGAAGGCGCCCATCGGCGAGGACGCCGCCAAGCTGCTGGCAGCGCTCAACCTCGACTCCAAGGAACTCAGGTGTACGAAGAAGAAGGGCGATGCCCTCAACCTCCTCGTCGAGAAGCTGGAAGCCAAGAACATCCTTGTAGCTCAGAGCGTCCAGGACCTCATGCCGCAGCGGTTGCCGCAAGGCAAGATCTTCAGCGGTATGACCGTGAAGGACACCAGGCTGCCCTTCATCTTCATCGCCAGTAGCGACGAGGGTGAGGCGTTCGAACCCATTGGGCGGCGGATCTTCACCCTGACGCTCATGGCTGTACTTGTTGCACGCGGGAGGTTTGCCACGGTCACCTACAACGGGCACACGACCGAGGAGACATCGAACCGCGAGTACGAGTTGACCGCGGAGATCCTGATGCCAGAGGCCGACTTCCGTCGAGTGAACTTGAGTGACCTCGCAGCATCACGGCCGCGTCGGACCACTTCAAGGTGACACCAAGTGCGGTGGTCATGCGAGCTCAGCGCTTGAAGCTCCTGAGCCGCGACGAGGCGGAGACTCACCTGACGGACCTCAGGGACGCCTTCGGCAAGATCGAGAAGACTCCGCGCAACCGGATGCTCCCGATGAACGCCCTCAGGAAGTTCAACGGGCAAGAATGCTCGCGGCGCATGCTCGCCCTCCACGACGCGGGAAGGATCAGGACGAGCGACTTCTGCCGCGTCATGTTCTCCAATGCTTATCGCAGTGATCGTGCGATCAGCGACTACAGGACGGGGCTGTAATCGTCATGACGATGTACTTGATCGACAACAACGCCCTCGGCGCTCTGGGGGACCGAAAGAAGTCCACCTACTTTCGCGAGCATTGTCGAGTCCCTGCGGAGGTGGCCCACGAGTCGCGGCGAGCGAAGCACGCCAAGCTCCTCGAACCACTGACCATCGAGGTGACGCCTGCCGTGCTCGGGCAGCTCGCTGACGTGATGAAGACGGTTCCCGTTGGGCACACGAAGCTCATCGACCTCTTTAACAACAAGGGCACCGCCGACCCGATCCTGGTCGCCACGGCCATCGTGCTCAGTACTGAGAACCTCTTCGCGGACACTTGGGTGATCGTCACTCAGGACAAGGAAGTGAGCGCGAAGGCGAAGGAGTTCTTCATCGACACGATGACGACTAAGGAGCTGGTTGACATTATCGACGCTGCGACGGCGGCGCCCTAGCGCTGGAGACTCCGGGAGAAGCTTGCGGGCGGCTCGTCACAAAATGTCCTTCGGGTCCCGGTATGCATGGCCGCGTCCGACTGGGCGCCATGACGCGAGCGGCTTCCATAAGCGCATCATGCTTGACGTGGAGGCACCCCGTCCCCCGCTGGATCCATGCCGGAAGGGCCAGTGGGTTGCGAGGCATGAGGCAGTCCTAGGTGTCTCACGCGGGTCGGCACCTGCGCGAAGCCCGCAACCGCCCGGCTCTATGGCGAGGTGTGGTCCGCGGCGCGGAAAGGCCGCTGTGCGGCCTCGGACGCCCAGTCGACGATGCCTGTCGGATCCAAGGCGGACAGGCCCGAGGCGAGCCTCCGGGCGGGTGTGTTCCGCCGTCGCCTGGTGACCCCCCGCTCGACGAGGTCGACGAAGTCGCCGACCGTGACGCCGGCCTCCACGGGGTGCCGGAACTCCTCCTCGCGGCGCAGGATGTAGCGGTTCCGACGACCCACCCGCACGCGCACGATCACGCCCCCGCGCTCGAGGTCGGCGACGATTTGCTGCACGGCACGTTCGGTGATCCCGATGTTCGACGCGACGTCCCGCAGAAGGATGTCTGGTTCTACCGCCAGACTCACGAGCACGTGGCCGTGGTTGCTGAGGAACGTCCAACTGTCCCTGCTCATACGAAGAACGATAGGGGCAATGTGGTTCCGGAATTCGGGATTATGACGCATGCCTCAGACCTGCGCAACTCAGGGGCGCCGCACCTTAGACAGTGGTCTTCGTGGTCGAGGCCTACCGTGACCCAAGTCGTGGCCTGACCTGCGGTTTCACGAAACGGCTTTCATGCATGAGGCTTCTCTTGTCAGGCAATTCCCAGACTCCTACTTTGCTTCCCAATCCGCGTGCAGGGCGCGGCAGCAGGCAGGGGCGCAGGGGCCATGGCACGAACCACACGAAGCATCAGCACCATTCTTCTCACGATTCTCGCCATGGTGATCGCCATGGCGACCGCACGCGCTGGGCACCGGAGCCGCCGTCGCGGCGACGCCAGCGGATCCGACCGAAGGTGCCGCACTACTTCGGGCCCTGGCCCAACTGGGCCAACAGCCCGCTCACGCTCAACAAGGCCTCGGTGACGTTCGAGCGGAGCGGGCACCGGGGCCTCTGCCGTCGCGCAGGTCGACCCGGTCGACCGGCGGCATCAAGAGCGTCGACATCACCGCGTCCGGGCCAGGGTTACGACGCCGCCACCACCGTGACGATCGCCGGGGGTACCACAGCCGGCGACCGCCACCGCAGCGGTGAGCACGTCCGACGTGGTCACCGGGTTCACGGACGTCGTGCCCGGCTCCGGCTACACGGCGTTCAAGGTCGACCTCACCGGAGGGTGGACCTGACCGTCACCGGCAACGTGGCAGCGACCGCGATCGGCTCCGGCGGTGTGGATGCCGTGACGGTCACCGACGCGGGCTCGGGCTACTCGATGCCGACGGTCGACTTCGACTTCCCCGACGACCCCAACGGCACCCAGGCCACCGGGCACGTCGAGTGCGTGGAGACCACCGACTGCTCGCACGCCCCCCGACGCCACCGTCTCGATCGCGCGGGTCATCGTCGACGAGCCCGGCTCCGGCTACGCGACCGCTCCCGCCGTGACCATCCGCAACGGCACGCAGTACGACCCGATCAACTTCCCCGACGGCACCGCCGCGGCGACAGCCAAGGCCACGCTCAAGCTCACCGCGGTCAACGTCCTGGAGTTCGGCAAGGGCTACACCAGCGCCCCCACCGTGGCGATCACCGACCCGGTCGGCGCTGGCACCGGCGCCTCCGCCACCGCGGTGACCGACGGCGGCGCGATCACCGGCGTGACGGTCACCGACCCGGGTGCGGGCTACCTCACCCCCGGCATGCGCAAGTTCGTCGACGACCTACCCGGGCTCTGCAGCCCGGCTGCGACTGCCCCACCGAAGGCAAGTACCTGCCGACGGCCGTCCCGGCAGGTGAAGAAGTACACCGACACCAGCGTCACCCCGAACCGCGAGGTCGCTGCTGACGAGTACGTCATCGGCCTGGTGCAGTACCGGACGTCGTTCTCGTCCGACCTGCCGCCCACCCTCGTGCGCGGCTACGTCCAGCTCGAGACCGCCGACAACGCCGCCGTCAGCCAGCACTTCCCGCTGACGAACGCGAACGTGGACCCGACCAAGCCCGATGTCCCCGTGCTGATCAACGGCGACGCAGGCCTACGGCGTCACCCCGCCGCAGTACCTCGGCCCGTTCATCGCGGCCACCAAGAACAAGCCCACCCGGATCGTCTTCCACAACCTGCTGCCGACCGGCGCCGACGGTGACCTGTTCCTGCCGACCGACAGCTCGATGATGGGTTCCGGCATGGGCCCGATGCCGATGGCCGAGCCCGACGGACCTGAAGACGACCGACGACGGCGTCCGCGAGCCGCTGTGTACCCAGGACCCGAAGTCCGACATGTGCTTCAAGGACAACCGGGCGACCCTGCACCTGCACGGCGGCACCACCCCATGGATCAGCGACGGCACGCCGCACCAGTGGATCACCCCCGCCGGTGAGAACACCCCGTGGCCGCAGGGCGTCAGCGTCAAGAACGTCCCCGACATGAAGGACGCGGACGGGCTCACGACCTGCGACAAGGACGACGACGGCTGCCAGACGTTCTTCTACACCAACCAGCAGAGCGCGCGGCTGATGTTCTACCACGACCACGCGTGGGGCATCACCCGGCTCAACGTCTACGCCGGTGAGGCCGCCGGCTACCTCATCGCCGACGACACCGAGAAGAAGCTCATCACCGACGGAGTGATCCCGGGCGCGGCCGACACCCTGCCGCTCGTCATCCAGGACAAGACCTTCGTGCCCGGTGACGAGCAGCTCAAGGACGTCAAGGACGCCGACGGACAACATCACCTCGTACGGTCAGGACCCGACGTGGGACAACGACCCGCTGGGGCGGCAAGGGCAGCCTGTGGTACCACCACGTCTACATGCCCGCCCAGAACCCCGGCGACGCCTCGGGCATGAGCGCCTACGGCCGCTGGATGTACGGGCCGTGGTTCTGGCCACCGGCCTCCGGCACGAAGTACGGACCGATCCCCAACCCGTACTACGACGCCGAGCTGCAAGGTCGACGACCCGTCGACCTGGCAGTACCAGACCGACCCGTTCTGCGAGCCCGAGCTCATCCCCGGCACGCCGAACGTCTCGGCCGGCATGGAGCAGTTCAACGACACCCCGATCGTCAACGGAGTGGCCTACCCGAAGGTCACCGTGCGAGCCCGAAGCCCTACCGGCTGCGGATGCTCAACGCCGCCAACGACCGGTTCTTCAACCTCCAGTGGTACACCGCCGACCCCGACCCAGGGCGACGGCACGACCGAGGTGAAGCTCAACGCGGCCGAGCTCGCGGCGGCCCAGACCGACCCGAACGTCTCCCCGACGCCGGCCGACGCCAACAACAACGCGGCCGGGCCCGACTGGGTGCAGTTCGCCAACGAGGGCGGCTTCCTGCCGGCTCCCACCGTCATCGACGGGCAGCAGCCGACCACCTGGATCACCGACCCGACCCGGTTCGACGTCGGCAACGTCGACCAGCACTCGATGCTGCTGGCTCCGGCCGAGCGGGCCGACGCCGTCGTGGACTTCTCGAAGTTCGCCGGCAAGACGCTGATCCTCTACAACGACGCCCCCGCGGCCTTCCCGGCCCGCGTTCCCGGGTACGACTACTACACCGGGGCACCGGACCTCAGCCCCACCGGCGCGCCGACCATCTTGCCCGGCTACGGGCCCAACACCCGCACCGTCATGCAGGTCACCGTCGCCGACACCACCCCCTCGGCGGCCGTTCGACGTGGCCAAGCTCAAGAACGCCTTCACCCACAAGGCCAACGGCTCGGGCGTGTTCGAGTCGAGCCAGCACCCGCCGATCGTCGGCCAGGCGGCGTACAACTCGGCGATGGGCAGCAGCTTCGCCGCCACCGGCGAGTGCAAGGCGCCCGGCGTCACGAAGTGCGACGGCCTGGTCCGCGTCAACGACACGGGCAGCTTCACCTTCAACACCACTCAAGTCCCCGAGCGACGAAGACGACGATGAAGATGGAGCCGAAGGCGATCCACGACGAGACGAACTCGACGACGTTCGACGAGTTCGGCCGGATGCAGGCCAACCTCGGCATCGAGGCCCAGCCACCGACACCGGGTCTGCAGAACGTCACGCTCTACCCGTTCGTCAACCCGCAGACCGAGCTGATCGACGGCACCAACCTGCCCAAGCAGGTGGTCACGACGGACTCCGTCACCGGTGAACCGGTCAGGACGTCAAGATCACCCCGATCAGCGACGCCACGGACGGCACGCAGATCTGGCGGGTCACCCACAACGGCGTCGACACCCACCCGATCCACTTCCACCTGTACGACGTCCAGGTGCTCAACCGGGTCACGTGGGACAACATCATCATCCCGAACGACGCGAACGAGAACGGCTGGAAGGACACCGTGCGGATGAGCCCGCTCGAGGACACCATCGTCGCGCTGCGGCCGATCATCCCGCAGGTGCCCTTCGAGGTGCCCAACTCGGTGCGGCCGCTCAACCCGATGATGCCCGCCGGCTCTCCGGAGCGATGTTCTTCAACACCGACCCGCAGGGCAACCCGCTGACCACGCCCGATCACGAACAAGACCATCAACTTCGGCTGGGAGTACGTGTGGCACTGCCACATCCTCAGCCACGAGGAGATGGACATGATGCGTCCGGTCTCGCTGGCCCTGCCGCCGATCAAGGCGACGCTCGCCGACACGGGAGCCGCACGTCTGACGGGCATCGGCCACCGGCGTGTCACGCTGACGTGGAACGACAACTCGATCACCGAGACCCGGTTCGTCGTGCAGCGCACGACCAACGGGACGACGTGGACCACCGTCGGCAACCTGGCCGCAGCCCCTGGGTGACACCAACACCCACGGCACCCGGACCTTCACCGACACCACGTCCAACGCGACGACCGCCTACCAGTACCGGGTCGTCGCCGAGAACACCGTCGGCTACGGCTCGGGGATGCCGTCGATGACCGTGACGTCGACGTCCGACCCCCTCGGCGTCAACGCTCCGACCGCTCCGACCGGGCTGGCGGCGACACTCGCCGGCACCAGCAGCGCCCCGCGGGTCAACCTCACCTGGCAGGACACGGCCACCACCGAGGCACGGTTCGTCGTCCAGCGGTCCACCGACAACGGTGCGACCTTCACCCAGCTCGCCACGGTCGGCCGCCAGGACCGGGACCGGCTCGGTGACCTACGCGGACACCACGGCTGCCCTGAACAGCACCTACGTCTACCGAGTGGCGGCCGACAACGTCGCCGGCACCTCGGCGTGGAGCAACCCGGTCACCGTCCGTGGTCGCCGCACCGGCGGCGCCGGTGATCCTCACCGGGACCGCGGTCCGGACAGGGCACGAGCGAGCGGGCGACGATCACCTGGAGCGCTGTGCCGTACGGCGACGAGCTACGTCATCCAGCGCAGCCTGGACTCCACGTTCGCCACCGGAGTCACAAGTGCCACGGTCGGTGCGGTCACCACGTACACGACCGGCAACATCAGCCGCACCGCCAACTGGTACTTCCGGATGGCCGCGGTCAACGTGCTCGGTCAGTCCGGGTGGTCGAACGTCCAGACGGTGACCCCGGCGCCGTGACACCTCCCACGCCCGGTCTGTGAGGGAGCCCGAGGTGGGGACCCGCGTTAGCGGGTCCCCACCTCGCGATGTCCGCCCGGGTATCAGAGGGCCATCGCCAATAGGGCGACTGGTTGCCTCGCCAGTGGCGCAGTGACACGGACTAAGTGGGCGAAGTGGGTCACCCATGGTGGGCGCAGAGACGCGGGTTCACCTGCCACCAGGCGAGCCGATTCTCGCCATCCACCCGGGCCAGGTCAGTCGCCGCGGGCGGCTGCCGGCCAGCGCTGCGGCCCCGGGCCCTGCGCCGCGAG
>CAVOXI010000008.1:0-402964 GCA_963700395.1 uncultured Actinomycetes bacterium
GTCGGACCCGCAGTGCGGCTCGGACATCGAGAACGCCCCGCGCACCTCGCCGGTGGCCATCCGCGGCAGGTACTTGGCCTTCTGCTCGTCGGTGCCGTGCTGCATGATCATGTACGCCACGATGAAGTGGGTGTTCACGACGCCGCTGACGCTCATCCAGCCGCGCGCGATCTCCTCGACGCACAGGGCGTAGGTCAGCATCGACTCCCCGAGACCGCCGTACTCCTCGGGGATCATCAGGCCGAAGATCCCCATCTCCTTCATGCCCTCGACGATCGCGGTCGGGTACTCGTCGGCGTGCTCGAGGTCCTGGGCGACCGGGATGATCTCGTTGTCCACGAACTCCCTGACCGCGGCGAGGATCTCCTCCTGCACCTCGGTCAGTCCCTCAGTCTGCGCCAGGCGTGGCATGGTTCCTCCTCGATCGACGGGTGCTTGTTACTGGCCAGTATCCCCCGCGCCGTCGACGCTCCGCACGCCGGGGCTCGACCCCCGGGGGGCATGCCGCCGGGACGCCCGGATCGCGCCCGATGGGTCCACCACGCCGCGTCGCGGCACTGGTGACAGGATGATCGTCGTGCATGACGGTCAGGAGGATCTCTCCCGGTTCGCGTGGCTGTCGATCGCCACGGGGATCGTGGTCTTCGCGCTCAAGCTCCTCGCCTACTTCCTGACCGGCTCGATCGGCCTGCTCTCCGATGCGATGGAGTCCACGGTCAACATCGTTGCGGCCGTCGTCGCGCTCGTGGCCCTGAAGGCGGCGTCGAAGCCCGGCAACACGCGCCACCACTTCGGCCTGAGCAAGGCCGAGTACTTCTCGGCGCTGTTCGAGGGCCTGATGATCCTGATCGCAGCGGGCCTGATCATGTTCACGGCGATCCCGCGACTGCTCGACCCCCAGCCGCTCGAGGACCTGGGGATCGGCCTGACCATCTCGGCGCTCGCCTCGGCGCTGAACTTCGCGGTCGCCACGATCCTCATGCGGGCGGGGCTGAAGCACCGCTCGATCGTGCTCCAGGCGGACTCCAAGCACCTGATGACCGACGTGTGGACCTCCGGCGGTGTCATCGTCGCGGTGCTGCTCGTGGGCTGGACGGGGTGGCTGCGGCTGGACCCCCTGATCGCCATGGCGGTCGCCCTGAACATCGTGTTCGCCGGGCTGAAGCTCATCGGCAGCTCGGCGATGGGCCTGCTCGACGCCTCGCTGCCCGCGGACGAGAACGCCCTGGTCGTCGAGGTGCTGCAGCGCCATCAGACCGAGACCGTGCGCTTCCACGCGCTGCAGACCCGGGAGTCCGGGCGCCAGCGCTTCGTCTCGATGCACGTGCTCGTGCCCGGGGCGTGGTCGGTGCAGCAGGGGCACGACCTCCTCGAGACCGTCGAGGAGGAGATCCGCCACGTGCTTCCCGACACCGTGATCAGCACCCACCTCGAGCCCATCGAGGACCCCCGGGCCTGGGACGACCAGCCCTCCGGTGGCGTGGCGATGCCCGACGAGGAGCTCTGGAGCGACTCCTGAGGGTCGGCGGAGGAGGCGTCCGCCCCACCCGCGGACGGCGCCGGGGCGTCCGCGCCACCCCGGAACGGTCGGCGCCGGGCGCGTCCGCGCCACCCCGGAAACGGCGTGGGATCGGCACTTGCTACCGTGCCGAGTATGCCCACAACCAAGAGCCCCAGGGACTTCTTCCGCCCGCTGGCCGTCGGCGCCCCCACGCCGCTGACCGAGATCCCCGCGCGCCCCTCGCGCGCGATCCACTTCTTCGACCCGAGCAACGAGAAGATGGCCGCCAAGGTGCCCGCGATGGTGGGCACGGTCGACGTCCTGCTGGGCAACCTGGAGGACGCGGTCAAGGCCGACAAGAAGGTCGACGCCCGCGAGGGCCTGGTGCGCATCGCCGAGGAGACCGACTTCGGACCGACGCAGCTGTGGACGCGGATCAACTCCCTGGACAGCCCGTGGGTGCTCGACGACCTGACCAGGCTGGTCCCCGCGATCGGGCACAAGCTCGACGTGATCATGGTGCCGAAGGTGCAGGGCGCCGAGGACATCCACTACGTCGACCGGCTGCTCGCCCAGCTCGAGGCCAAGGCGGGGCTGACCCGCCCGATCCTGATCCACGCGATCCTCGAGACGGCGCGCGGCGTGGCCAGCGTCGAGGAGATCTGCGGGGCGTCGCCGCGCATGCAGGGCCTCTCGCTGGGCCCGGCCGACCTGGCCGCGGACCGGCGGATGAAGACCACGCGCGTGGGCGGCGGACACCCCGGCTACCTCGTGCGTGCCGATGCCGTCGACGGCGACATCGAGGGCCCGCGCACGATCTTCCAGCAGGACCTGTGGCACTACACGATCGCCCGCATGGTCGACGCCTGCGCCGCGTACGGGATCTACCCGTACTACGGCCCGTTCGGCGACATCACCGACGTCGTCGCCTGCGAGGACCAGTTCCGCAACGCGTTCCTGCTCGGCTGCGTCGGCACGTGGACGCTGCACCCGAAGCAGATCGCGATCGCCAACCGGGTGTTCGCGCCCAGCGTGGCCGACATCAAGCACGCCCGCCGGGTCGTCGAGGCGATGGGCGACGGCACGGGCGCCGTGATGCTCGACGGCAAGATGGAGGACGACGCCTCGCTCAAGCAGTGCCTGGTGATGGTCAAGCTCGCCGAGCAGCTCGCGGAGATCGATCCCGAGCTGCGCGCCGCCTACGACGCGATCGAGGTGTCGGCATGAGCACGTTCCGGCCGCGCCGCTCGGTCCTCTACATGCCCTCGTCCAACGAGCGGGCGCTCGAGAAGGCCAAGACGATCCCCTGCGACGGGCTGATCCTCGACCTCGAGGACGCCGTCGCCCCCGACGCCAAGCCCGCCGCCCGGGACGCCGCGTGCGCCGCTGTGCAGTCCGGTGAGTACGGCCGCCGCGAGCTGACCATCCGGATCAACGGCGCCGACACGGAATGGCACGAGGCCGACATGGCGGCCGCGTGCGCCGCCGGGCCGGACGCGATCGTCGTGCCGAAGGTGGACTCCGCCGACGCGGTCCGCGCACTGGTGGCTGCGATGGAGAAGCACGGCGCGCCCGAGCGCACGACCCTGTGGGCGATGGTCGAGACGCCGGTCGCGATGCTCGACGCACGGGCGATCGCCGCGGCCTCCGACCGGCTGTCCGTGCTGGTCATGGGCACCAACGACCTGGCCAAGGAGCTGTACGCCGAGCACGTCCCCGGGCGCCAGCCGCTGCTGACCGGCCTCGGCCTCGCGCTGCTCGCCGCGCGCGCCACCGGCAAGGTCATCATCGACGGCGTGTACAACGACGTGAAGAACGCCGAGGGGTTCGCCGCCGAGTGCGCCCAGGGCCGCGAGATGGGCTTCGACGGCAAGACGCTGATCCACCCCGGCCAGGTCGAGCCCGCCAACGAGGCGTTCGCGCCCTCGGCGAAGGCCGTCGAGGACGCGCGCGGGATCCTCGCCGCGTGGGAGGCCGGGCGCGGCTCCGGCGTCGTCACCTACAACGGCCGGATGATCGAGAACCTCCACGTCGCCTCCGCCGAGCGCACACTGTCGATCCACGACGCGATCGCCGCCCTGGGCGCCTGACCCCCGCACCCGCACCCGCACCGCACCGCACCGCACCGCACCGCGCCACGGAACCGCGTCGCACCGCGCACACCGGAACCGCGCCCCGCCGCACACGCTCCACCGCGCCGCGCTCCACCGAACCGCGCCCACGGCGCGCTCCCTCCTCGAGCGTTCAGACCCTCCCGGGTGGGCCGGAGGTGAACCGTGGCGGAGGGTGCGCGACCGGGGTGCGGCGCCTGTCACGCCGGTGGGGTCTCGCTCGGGGGGTCGGTGGCGCGGGTGGTCGTGCTGATCACCAGGGCGATCCCGGCGAACATCAGCACCACGGCCGGGATGATCGCCGGCGGGGGGACCTGGCCCAGCCACGCCGCGGCGATCGCGGTCGACCCGGGCATCTCGAGGAGGATCGCCAGGGAGACGATGGTCGCCGACGTCGTGGCCAGGACCCGGTTCACCACCGAGTGCCCGAGCAGCTGCGCGCCGAGGGTGACGGCGAGGATCAGCACCCAGTCGCGCAGCGAGAACCCGACGAGCGGGACACCACCGAGCAGCACGAGCAGCAACAGTCCAATGGCCGCCACCGCGTAGCAGATCATCGTGTACGTCGGGTTGGACGTCGTCGCCCGCACCTTCTCCCCCACCGTGACATAGAGCGCCGCCAGCACGGCGCCGGCCAGGGCCAGCGCGTCACCGAACAGCGCGCGCGGCGTCAGCGCGAAGTCGACGCCCGTGAGCACCAGCGCCCCGAGCAGGGCCAGCGCGATGCCGATCCACGCGATCCGGGTGATCGCCACGCCGCGCCGGTGCGCGATGAGCGCCGCCCACACCGGCTGCGTGGCCACCAGGGCGGTCGAGGACGCCACCGTCGTGAACCGCAGGCTGGGCACCCACGTGGCGAAGTGCGCCCCGAGCAGCACGCCGGACAGCGCCATCAGCCGCCACTGGGCCCCGGTCAGCGCACGCACCTCGGCGGCGTGCCGGAACGCCACCCACACCGAGGTGATCCCCGAGCCCAGCGCCGTGCGCCAGAACGCGATCGCCAGCGCCGGCGCCGTGCACGCGGCGATGAGCGGACCGGAGGTCGAGATCGCCAGCACCGCCACCGCCAGCAGCGCGATGTCCGTGCCCGGAGGCCGGGACAGGGTCGCCGGGGCAGCTGCTCACACGCGCGACAGTAGGGCATCCGCAATCGGTGTGAACGAGAACGACCATCCGATGGTCGATTCCGTTCACACCGATCAGCGGCGGCCCTGTGGACGATCGCTTGGCGTCAGTTGCGGGATCGCCGATGCTCTGGGCGTGGGGCCCAACCTGACGCCGGAGTCACGCCGGCTGCTGATCCAGCAGCGCTCAGTGATCGCTTCGTGGCAGGCCGTGTCGGTGGGCCTGACGTTGCGACAGCTGCGCTGGGCATGCCGGACCGGGTGGCAGCCGGTGACGGCCCACACGTTCCTCGCCGCAGATGGCGATATCAGCGAGGCGCAGATGCGCGTCGCCGGAGTCCTCGAGGCTGGGCCCGATGCCGCCCTCGCGGGGTGCAGCGCCCTCATCGAGGCGGGGTGGACCGGCGACTCGAACGGGTACGTCGACGTCGTCGTCGCCCGGGGCCACCGATCGCGCCGCATTCCGACGCCCCTGTGGCTCCGGGTGCACACCACCGTCGATGTGCCACGACGGCGGGGTGCACCGTCCAGGACGACGGCTGCGAGAGCCGCGGTGGACGCTGGGTCGTGGGCGCGAAGTGCCCGGGAGCGGCTCTTCATCCTCGCCAGCACGGCGCAGCAACGTCTGGCAACGGTGGAGCAGATGCGCCGCGAGCTGGAGTCGCGGCCCAACCTCGCCTGGGCAGCCCAGATGCGCCACACCCTCGACGAGGTGGCTTCGGGGGCGACCAGCACCCACGAGGCGGACTTCCGCCGCGAGTGCCGCCGGCGGGGACTGCCCGTACCCCGGATGCAGGTGCGCAGGCGTGCCGGAGGTCGGGGGCGGCGCACCGACGCGGAGTTCACCACGCCGAGCGGTCGTCTGGTCATCGTGGAGATCGACGGAGTCGCCCACATGGACGTGGCCCAGTGGCAGGCTGACCTCACCCGGCAGAACGACCTGAGCGCGGAGACCGGCGCCCTGATCCTGCACGTCACGGGGTGGGAGCTGCGCCACGACCCTGATCCGTTCTTCTCCCTTCTCGGGCGGGTGCTCGCCGGATCCGTGTGAACGGAGCCGACCATCCGATCGTCGATTCCGTTCACAGCGTTCTGGGCCCGGCGTCGCGCGACGTGCGTCGCTGCCCGCCGCGGCCCGCCGCCGGCAGTAGCCTCAGCGCTGTGACGGCTGGCAGCAGCGCGCGCGTCTACGTGTCGCACCTGTCCGGGATCGGCGTGTTCGACCCGGCCGGTGACACGCTGGGCAAGGTGCGCGACCTCGTGGTGGTGCTGCGCCATGACCGGGAGCCGCCGCGCGTCCTCGGCCTGGTCATGGAGGTGCAGCGCCGGCTGATCTTCCTGCCGATGACGCGGGTCACGAGCATCGACGCAGGGCAGGTCGTGGTCAACGCCCGCCTCGACCTGCGCCGCTTCCAGCAGCGTCCCGGTGAGACCCTCGTGATCGGCGAGCTGCTCGACCGGCGGGTCACGATCGGCGCGGACGACCAGCCCGCGACCATCGTCGACGCCGCGATCGAGCAGGACCGCAACCGCGACTGGCGGATCACGCGGCTGCACGTCGCGCGGGTGCTGCGCGGCTTCCGGCGCCGGGGCGAGGCCACGACGCTGGTCTGGTCCGAGGTGCACGGGCTGTCGGTCGAGGGACCGCCCGAGGAGCAGGGCGTCGACAGCCTCCTGGCGATGATGGACACCCTGCGCGCCGCCGACCTCGCCAACGTCCTGCAGGACCTGCCCAACAAGCGCCGCCTGGAGGTGGCGCGCAACCTCGAGGACGAGCGCCTCGCCGACGTCCTCGAGGAGCTGCCCGAGCACGACCGCGTCCAGATCCTCACCGACCTGGGCATCGAGCGCGCCGCGGACGTCCTGGAGGTCATGGAGCCCGACGACGCCGCTGACCTGCTCAGCGAGCTCACGCCCGAGCAGGCGGCGCGGTTCCTGCAGGAGATGGAGCCCGACGAGGCCGAGGACCTGCGGCGGCTGCTCTCCTACGGCGAGCTCACCGCCGGCGGGATGATGAACCCCGAGCCGATCATGCTGCTCCCCGACGCGACGGTCGCCGAGGCCCTGGCCCGCGTCCGCAGCCCCGAGGTGTCGCCCTCGCTGGCCGCCCAGGTGTACGTGGTGCGCGCACCGCTGGACACACCCTCGGGGAAGTTCCTCGGCGTCGCGCACTTCCAGCGGCTGCTGCGCGAACCACCGTCGAAGCTGGTCTCCGCGGTCATCGACAACTCCCTGGAGCCGGTCGGACCGCAGGCACCTCTGTCGACGGTGACCCGGTACTTCGCGACCTACAACCTCGTCGCGCTGCCCGTGGTCGACGAGCTCGACCGCCTGCTCGGCGCGGTGACCGTCGACGACGTCATCGACCACATGCTCCCCGAGGACTGGCGCGACCTGGACTCCGAGCCCGACGACGCGGACGAGGAGGACTAGGCGATGGCACGCGCCTCCTCCCGGTCCGCCCGCATGGACCAGCCACGCGACCGCTCGCGCACGATCAAGCCGCAGTACGACCCGGAGATGTTCGGCCGCTGGAGCGAGAAGGTGGCCCGCTTCATCGGGTCGGCGCGGTTCATCGGCTGGATGACCGTCTTCGTCGCGGTCTGGTTCCTGTGGAACGTCCTGGCCCCGGTCGACCTGCGCTTCGACCCGTTCCCGTTCATCTTCCTGACCCTGATCCTCTCGCTGCAGGCGTCCTACGCAGCGCCCCTGATCCTGCTCGCCCAGAACCGCCAGGCCGACCGCGACCGCGTGCAGTACCAGGAGGACCGCAACCTCACCGAACGGCTCGTGGCCGACACCGAGTACCTGACCCGCGAGATCGCCACCATCCGGATCGCCACCGGCGACCTCGCGACCCGCGACTTCCTGCGCGGCGAGGTCCGCGACCTGGCCAACGAGCTGACCGAGCTGCTCGCCGGCGAGTCGGAGACGGTCGCCGGGCAGCCGGTGGGCCAGGGCCCCGGCCCCGTCGCGGGTCCGGCCGGGCACAGGCCGGCTCCCGCAGACCCTCGCGAGGGCGACGGGGCCTGAGAACGCTCTCCCCACACGGGCGGGGCGGGAACCGGCGTGGGGCAGACCGGCGGTACAGCCCTGTCGTGGGGGTGCCGGACCACGAGCCAGGCACTACCCTGAACCCCGTTCGGCCCCCCGACCCTGGAGCGACGATGAGCTTGACGACCACCACCTCGGAGACGACACCGGAACTCTTCGCCGAGGAGTTCCTCTCGCACCTGCAGCTCGACCGGGCGGTGGACCTCGAGCGCGCGGGGCGGCGCGACGTGTACGCCGCCGTCGCCCACACCGTCCGCGACCGCCTGATGTCCGACTGGCTCGACACCGTGCGCAACCGGGGTCGCCTGCAGAGCAAGACGGTCGTCTACCTCTCCGCCGAGTACCTGATGGGCCGGCAGCTGGGCAACGCCCTGCTGGCAACGGGCCTGACCGACGTCGCGCGCGAGGCGCTCGACGGCCTCGGGATCAACCTCGACGAGGTCTACGACATGGAGGTGGAGCCGGGCCTGGGCAACGGCGGCCTCGGACGTCTCGCGGCCTGCTTCGCCGACTCGCTGGCCACCCTCGGACGCCCGGCCATCGGCTACGGCATCTGCTACGAGTACGGCATCTTCGAGCAGTCCTTCGAGGACGGCCGCCAGGTCGAGAAGCCCGACCAGTGGCTCGACCACGACAACCCGTGGCTGTTCGCCCAGCGCGAGCACGCGGTGTCCGTCGGCTTCGGCGGGCACGTCGAGGTGGAGCCCTCGACCGGCGACCGCACCTGGTTCCCGGCCGAGAAGGTGCTGGGCGTCCCGTACAACCTGATGGTGCCCGGCTACGGCAACGACGTCGTCAACACGCTGCGCCTGTGGAAGGCCCGCGGCTCCTCGCAGTTCAACCTCGAGGTCTTCAACGCCGGTGACTACATCGAGGCCGTGCGCCAGCAGTCGATGAGCGAGAACATCTCGCGCGTCCTGTACCCCGAGGACTCCACGCCCGCGGGCAAGGAGCTGCGCCTGCGCCAGCAGTACTTCTTCACCGCGTGCGCGCTTGCCGACCTCATGCGGGTCGCGGAGATCGAGGGCATCCCGATCGAGCAGATCCCCGACCGGGTCGTGATCCAGCTCAACGACACCCACCCGGTGATCGCGATCCCCGAGCTGATGCGCCTGCTCATCGACGAGCAGGGGATGGACTTCGACGCGGCCTGGGACATCACCTCGCGGACCTTCAACTACACCTGCCACACGCTGATGCCCGAGGCGCTCGAGCGCTGGTCCGTGGGCCTGCTGGAGTACCTGCTCCCCCGGCACATGGAGATCATCTTCCGCATCAACAAGCGGTTCCTGGCCAAGGTGCGCGAGGCGTTCCCGAACGATCTCTCCCGGGTGATCAGCATGTCGATCATCGAGGAGGGCCCGGAGCGGATGGTCCGGATGGCGCACCTGGCCACCGTGGCCAGCTCCCACGTCAACGGGGTGGCGGCGCTGCACAGCCAGCTGCTGCGCGACACGGTGCTCCACGACTTCGCCGAGATGTGGCCCGAGCGCTTCACGAACGTCACCAACGGCGTGACCCCGCGGCGCTTCATGAAGCTCGCCAACCCGCGCCTGAGCGACCTCATCACCGAGACGGTGGGCGAGGGGTGGCTGACCGACCTCGCCCGGCTGTCCGGGCTCGAGGAGCACGCCGACGACCCCGTGTTCCAGGAGCGCTGGCGTGCGGTCAAGACGGCGAACAAGGCCGAGCTCTCCGCGCTGCTGGAGGCACGCACCGGGCGGTTGTTCCCCACCGACCCGATGTACGACGTCATGGTCAAGCGCCTCCACGAGTACAAGCGCCAGATGCTCAAGCTGCTGCACGTGGCCACGATGTACCGCCGGCTGCGACTGGACCCGACGTTGACCGCCCCGTCGCGGGTCGTGCTCTTCGGCGCGAAGGCAGCCCCCGGCTACCAGATGGCCAAGCTCATCATCCGGCTGATCAACCAGGTGGGGGCCACCATCGACAGCGACCCGGCGATGCTTGGCCGGCTGTCCGTGGTGTTCCCCGCCAACTACAACGTGACCCTCGCCGAGCGGATCATCCCCGCCGCCGACCTCTCCGAGCAGATCTCCATGGCCGGCAAGGAGGCCTCGGGCACCGGCAACATGAAGCTGGCGCTCAACGGGGCGCTCACGATCGGCACGCTCGATGGCGCCAACGTGGAGATCCGCGAGCTCGTCGGCGAGGACAACTTCTTCCTCTTCGGCCTGACCGAGGACGAGGTGGTGGCCCGCAAGGCCGCGGGCTACGACCCCGGTGCGACCTACCGCGCGGACCCCGAGCTGCGTGCGGTCATCGACGAGATCGCCGGCGGGTACTACTCGCCCCCGAACGCCCCGGACCTGTTCCGCCCGATCGTCGAGAGCCTGCTGGTGCGCGACGAGTACCTGGTGCTCGCGGACTACCGCGCGTACGTCGATGCCCAGGAGCGGGTCGACGCCCTGTGGGCCGACCCTCAGGCGTGGACGGCGATGTCGATCCGCAACACCGCGCGCAGCGGGTTCTTCTCCTCCGACCGCGCGATGCTCGACTACTTCGAGCGCATCTGGAAGTAGCCGACGGGTCCAGTCTGGTAACGGCAGGCAAAGGACGGGTGAAGGCTGACACCTCCTCGTTGCGCCAAGCGGTGAGATCCCCGATCATGCCGCCGGCGACGAGCTAATGTGCCGCACCGTGAAGGGGATCATGCTCAGGAGGATCGCAACAGTCGGCGTAGCCACTGCCCTGTTGGCGGGGGGGATCGCGGCCCCGCGCAGGCCGCGGGCAACAGGGGCTGGCCGGTCACTCCGAACAGCTTCGGGATCATGTACGGCACCACCGATGCGGACACCATCTCGGGCGTGCGGGCGTGGGAGGCAGCGACGTGGTGCCGGATCCAGCCCTCGCCCGATGCCGACATGCAGGCGCATCCTGGCCAGCACCCTCGGGGCGCAGCTGGACGCGCAGCGCGCGACAGGCGCCAGCGCGGCCATCGTCGGCCTGGGACACCCGCCGGCGTGGGTGTTCAACAACAGCCGCCAGCGCCAACAGGCCGGTCGTGCAGTACGGATGCGACGGCAACGGCGCTGCGGGGGTCTCGATCCCCGCGTACTCGACCCTCAAGCGCGCGAGGAACGGCGCCCTGCCGCTGCAGGCCCAGCGCTGGGACAACTACGTCCGCGCCGTCATCGCGTTCATCAACGCCAGGTACGGCGGGTCGATGTCCATCATGCTCCAGGTCTGGAACGAGCCGAACCTGACCAGCGGGCTGAGCGTCAAGACCAAGGTCCCCGGGTCCTCACGGAGCCTGAAGGACGCGGTGGCCTCGCTCTACGAGTTGGAGCGGATCACTCGCGTCGCCGTCAACGGCAGCTGGGAACCCGGCCATCACCCTGACCTCCACCGCGCTGCACCATCGGCCCAACACCTTCGCCAAGCTCTACCTGGCCAAGCAGGCGCGCAAGCCCGTGGTCCAGTCGTTGGCGTTCAACGTGTACGGGTACAAGACCCGGACGCCCGACTCGATGGTCAAGCAGTGGAACCAGCGGGTCGCAGAGCCTGCGGTCGCGGGTCAACAAGTACTCGAAGCTGCGTCGCCTGCCGGCACTGATCGGCGAGACGAACCTGAACCTGGTCAACAACGACTACGACAAGTCCAACCTGTCCGGCGCGGTGACGAACCCGGACACCCAGCGCCGGCTTGCCACGGCCATCCAGATGGACGCCTTCTACAACGGGTTCCGCTCCGTGTACTGGCTGGCGGGCCCGCAGGTCCAGTCCGCGGTCAACATCTGGCACAACCCCGGCACGCCCTCCCGTGCGGCGCTGACCGTGCTCCGGGGCCAGCTGCTGAACATGGCCATCAACGGCTGCTCCACCAAGTCCGGGGTGCGGACCTGCAGCTTCCGCGATCCCTCCGGCGCGCGGGCGCCGCTGAAGGTCTACTGGCGGATGTCGAAGACCTCCAAGGTGACCCTCCGTGGGGCCAGCACCATCGTCCGCATGACCGGCGAGACCACGCAGGTCGGTCCCGGCAAGCTGGCGGTGGGCATCGACGCCCATCGTGGTGAAGCCCGCCTGATCCATCCGCGGGACCGGCGCTCCCCCGGGACGCCGACACCGCCTGCGGGGATCCGACATAAGGTTCTTCCATGCCCACACGCGAACAGGTCGACGCCGCACTCGCCAAGGTCCAGGACCCGGAGATCCGCCGCCCCATCACCGAGCTCGGGATGGTCAAGGAGGTCCGGATCGACGGGGGCGCGGTCCACGTCGAGGTCTACCTGACGGTCGCCGGCTGCCCGATGCGCGACGAGATCACGGGCCGGGTGACCCGCGCGGTCGAGGTCCTCGACGGCGTGACCTCGGTGACGGTCGCCCTCGACGTGATGAGCGACGAGCAGCGCAAGGAGATGCGAGCGAAGCTGGGCGGGCCGGAGAAGGAGATCCAGTTCACCAAGCCGGGATCGCTGACCCGCGTGTACCTGATCGCCTCGGGCAAGGGCGGCGTCGGCAAGTCCTCGATCACGGCGAACCTGGCGGCGTCGATGGCAGCTCAGGGGCTCTCGGTCGGTGTCGTCGACGCGGACGTGTACGGCCACAGCATCCCGCGGATGCTCGACGCGACCGCGAACCCGACGATGGTCGAGGGCCTGATCATGCCGCCGACGGGTCACGGCGTGCGGGTGATCTCGATGCTGCCGTTCAAGCCGGGCGGCGTGAACCAGCCCGTGACCTGGCGTGGGCCGATGCTGCACCGCGCGCTGCAGCAGTTCCTCGCCGACGTCTGGTGGGGCGACCTCGACGTGCTCCTGCTGGACCTCCCCCCCGGCACCGGTGACGTCGCGATCTCCGCGGCACAGCTGCTGCCGCACGCCGAGGTCGTGGTCGTGACGACGCCGCAGGAGGCGGCCGCTGAGGTCGCGGTCCGTGCCGGCATGGTCGCCAAGGAGACCAACCAGCGCGTCGCCGGGGTCATCGAGAACATGAGCGGATTCCCCTGCCCGCACTGCGGCGAGGTCGTGGACATCTTCGGGTCCGGCGGTGGGCAGCGGGTCGCCAACATCCTGTCCCAGGCGCTGGAGACCGACGTGCCCCTGCTCGGGCGGATCCCCTTCGACGTGCAGCTGCGCGAGGGCGGCGACTCGCGGGGCGCCCCTGGTGCTGGCCGCGCCGGCCGCGCCCGCCGCCGAGGTGCTGCGCGGGATCGCCGAGCGGCTGGGCAAGCGTGCCCGCGGGCTCTCCGGGCTGTCGTTGGGCCTGACCCCGGCCAGCCGGTTCTGACAGCGCCGCCCGATGGAGCTGATCGGCACGCTGCTCCCGCTCGCGCTCGTGGTGGGGCTGAGCCCGCTGCCGATCATGCCGGTCGTGCTGATCCTCATGACCCCGCGCGCCCGGTCGAACTCCTTGGCGTTCCTCGGGGCGTGGCTCGTGGCGCTGACGGCCGTGCTCGTGGCCGCAGTGCTGCTCGCCGGCTCGCAGGACCCCGCGCCCCCCGATGACAAGGGCATCGGCTGGATCCAGGTGGTGACGGGTGCGGCCTTCCTGGCCCTCGCGGCCGCCAAGTGGTTGCGTCGCCCGGCGCCCGGCGCCAGCAAGCAACCACCGCGCTGGATGTCGGCGCTCGACTCCTACACGCCCCGGCAGTCAGCCGGGCTGGGCGCTGCACTCGCGGCCGGCAACCCGAAGAACCTGGTGATGGCGCTGGCCGGTGGCGCGGAGATCGCGGCCCTCACCACGAGCACCGGCAGCGCACTGGCGGGCGTGGTCCTCTTCGTCCTCGTGGGCTCGATCGGCGTGGGCACGCCCGTCCTGGCACACCGCCTGCTCGGCGACCGCGCCCCGGACGTGCTGGCCGGTTGGAAGGTCTGGCTGGAGCGGAACAGCACGGCCCTGGGCATCGGGGTCCTCGTCGTGCTGGGCGTGCTCCTCCTGGTCAAGGGCCTGTCCGCCGCCCTCTGACCCCACGGCACCCGAGCAGGGGCCGCGGGTCGGCCGCCTTGTACGCCGACGCCGCCGCGGTGGACCACGCGCGAGGGGCCAGTCCGCGCGTTCCCGGCCACGAGCCAGGGAGCTGTGCGCGATCCCGGCCGCATGTGGCCGCCAACGCGCAAGGCCGGAGGGCAGCGGCGCACGAGGCGCCGTCGGCGATGCCCCGCGCGCCCGACGTGGGACGGGCCAGAATTTGCGCGTTCCCGGCCACGAGCCAGGGCGTGTGCGCGTTCCCAGCCTCATGTGGCCGCCAACGCGCACGGGCGGGGGGCAGTGGCCGGGAACGCGCGCCGCGCGTCCGTCGGCGGCACCCGAGGTCGTGATCCCTGGAACCGCGACCGAGTGCCCCGCAACCATTGCGCCGAAGCGTGCAGGGGTGATGACGATCGGCAGGCGGTCAGGTCCAGTCGGGGTCGGCCTGTGCGGGGGCTGCGACTGGGGGGGCCACGGGCTGCGCCCCCGCGGCGGCGGCTGGTCCCGCGCTCGATGACGGACCGGCGCCCGGCACCTCGTGGGACGCGGGGGTGGGTCGGGAAGCGGATGCGGGCTTTGCTGTCTCCGGTCCCGGCGCCCCTGCCCGCTTCGGGGTGGCCGCGCCGGATGCCGAGCCGCCCTTCACGGGTTCGTCGGTCAGCAGTCCCTGCATCGCTCGGCGCGGGTCCAGGTCACGCAGGTCCTTGACGGTCTGGGCCATCTCCTCGTCGTCCTCGAGCCCGGCAGCGTCCACCAGGTCCTGACGCGCTGAGGCGGCCATCTGCCTGACCTGTCGCAGCAGCCGGGCCGCGTCGGCGGCCACCTTCGGAAGCCGGTCCGGCCCGAACACCAGCAGCGCGAGCACCACGATCACGATGATCTCGCCTAAGCCGATGTCGGGCACGGACCCAGCGTACGCAGGGGTCAGCCGGAGGAGGAATCCGAGCCGAGGGTGATGGTCAGGTCCTCGGTGCTCGATCCCCGCTGGACCGAGAGCGCAACCTTGTCTCCGGGCTTCATCGAGCGGATGTCGACGATCAGCGAGGTGGCGTCGGCAACGGGCTGGCCGTCGAAGGTGACGATGACATCGCCGGCCTGAAGACCCGCCGCCTCGGCAGGACCACCGGCGGTGACCTCCTGGACGCGCGCACCCTCACCGGTGTAGCTCTGGTCAAGCGACACACCGATGATCGGCTTGGTCGACGAGCCGGTGTTGATCAGCTCCTCGGCGATGCGCTTCACCTGGTTGATCGGGATGGCGAACCCGAGTCCGATCGAGCCGCTCTGGCTGGTGCCGTCCCCGAGGGTGGCGATCGCGGAGTTGACGCCGACGACCTCACCGGCGGCATTCACCAGCGCCCCGCCGGAGTTGCCGGGGTTGATGGCCGCGTCGGTCTGGATCGCGTTGATGAAGGACGTCGCACCCTGGCCGCCTGCGGTGACCGGGCGGTTGAGGGCGCTGACGATGCCGGCGGTCACGGTGCCCTCAAGACCCAGCGGCGAGCCGATCGCGATGGCCAGGTCGCCGACGACCACACCGTCCGAGTTCCCCAGCGTGACCGTGGTCAGCCCTGAGGCGTCCACCTTCACGACCGCGAGGTCGTAGTTGGCGTCGCGGCCGATGATCTTGGCGTCGAGCTTGCGACCGTCGGAGAAGTGCACCGTGATCTTGCCACTGTCGGCAGCGCCCTCGACGACGTGGTTGTTGGTGACGATGTAGCCGCTGTCCCGGATGACGAAGCCCGAGCCGGTGCCCGAGCCCTGCGCCCCTTCAACCTCGAGTGAGACCACGGCGGGGCTGACTGACGCGGCGATGGCCGCGACGGTGCCGCTCGGACGCTCGGACTTGTCCGCGCCGGACTGGGGCAGGGCCACGGTGGTGGTCCCGGAGTCGGACGACGCCGCCTCAGTGCCCACGTATCCGCCGATCCCACCCGCGAGCAGGGCCACCAGGGCCGCCGTGACAAGGATGAGGCCGGTGCGGGGCTTGGCTCCGCTGGGTCCCGATGGTGCGGGGGACACCGGCGGGGCGACGGGCGGCGCACCTGCGGCGCCGAACGCCGTGGTGTCATACGCCCAGTTGGCGCCACCAGCCGATTGATCGGGGGTGGTCCCATAGCCGTAGCCGGGCTGGCTCGGGTAGGCCGAGGTCTGGGACTGCCACGCGCCCGCTGCGGGGTCAGTGGGGTACCCCTGTGCGGGGCCTGCCCCGTACCCGGCAGCGGGATATCCGGCGGCCGGCGGCACCACACCCGCTGATCCGGCCTGCGGGTAGTCGGCTGGCGCCTGCCACCCGCTGGGCGCTGGCCACGCGGCGGGTGCTTGCTGGCCGGCCTGCTCCGCCGGCTGGGCGGGCGGCTGGGCCTGGGTGGAGGTCGCGTCGGACGAGGGAGAGTCGCCCTGCTGCCAGGCCCCCTCAGGCTGCCCGGGAACCGGGTAGTGATCCGTCATGGCTACATCATCCTGTCTGATCGTCATAAGGGAAAACGTAGGCGTGGCCCATCAGGGACCCGGCCGAACCAGGTCAGCGTCATGTAATCGCCCGCCCTGGTCCCAGCACGGGCGATCCGGCGATTACGCTGTGCCCAGCCAGGAAGCCCCCGCTGCAACGAAAGGCCACCCATGTGCGCCGCGGTCACGCCCCCGAATGCCACCAGTTGGAACTACGCCGAGGGATGGCTCCCGGAGGATGACTACGTCACTGAGGCGCGCGCCAGGGCCACGGAGCTCGGCTGCCCCGCGATCGGTCGCGGCGGCGCATCGGCGCTGACGATGATCGCCGCCCTGCTCGATGCGCACGCAGTCGTGGAGGTCGGGACCGGAGCCGGAGTCTCCGGGCTCGCCCTGCTGCGTGGGATGCGCCCCGACGGGATCCTGACCAGCGTCGACGTGGAGGCCGAGAACCAGCGGGTGGCCCGGAGGACCTTCACCGCCGCCGGCCTCAACCCCGCCCGCACGCGACTGATCACCGGCCGCGCGCTCGAGGTCCTGCCCCGGCTGACCGACGGCGCGTACGACATCGTCTTCGTCGACGGGGACAAGTCGGAGTATGCCGCGTATCTCGACGAGGCTGTCCGCCTCCTGCGCCCGGGCGGCGCCGTCGTGTTCGACAACGCGCTCTGGCACGACAAGGTCGCCGATCCCGCCCAGCGCGATCCGCAGACCATCGACCTGCGGGCCCTGGTGACCGCCGTCCGCGACGACGAGCGCTTCACCCCGAGCCTGCTGCCGGTCGGCGACGGCCTGCTGGTCGCCGTGCTGCGCCCCCGCAGCTGACAGCCGCGCTCCCGCGGCGAGGCGGCGGCCCTCGCGCCTCATCCTGGTCATCTCCAGGGCAAGGCGACCTTGGGACGCACGGTCCCATACGGACGGCCGGGTCACGAACGGGCACAGCGCCCTACCCGGGCGCGCCTGCCTCCAGCCACCGCAGCAGCGCCCGGGCGCCGAAGCCGGTGCCGCCCTTGGGCAGGTCGTCCCGCTCCGCGTCGGAGCGGCCCACACCCGCGATGTCCAGGTGCGCCCAGGGCGTGGAGCCGACGAAACGCTGGAGGAACAGCGCGGCAGTGATCGCCCCTGGGCCGGGGCCGGGCCGGGACTCGGCGTTGGCCTGGTCGGCGACCTCCGAGGTGATCAGGTCCGCGTACTCCGCGTGCAGGGGCATCCGCCACATCGACTCACCGGCCGCCTCACCGGCGTGCGCGAGTGCCGCGGCGAGGGCGTCGGAGTTGCTGAACAGGGCAGCATGGCGCCGGCCGAGACCGAGGGTCGCTGCGCCGGTCAGGGTGGCCACGTCCACCACCACGTCCGCGGCCAGGTCACGCACCGCGTAGTCAAGGCCGTCCCCGAGGACCAACCGGCCCTCGGCATCGGTGTTGACCACCTCGCTGGTGAGGCCCCCGTGGTGGGTCACGACGTCCCCGGGGCGCGTTGCGCCCGCGCCGGGGAGGTTCTCAGCCAGGCACAGCACGCCCGTCACCCGCAGCCCGACGGGCGCCCGCTGGGCGAGGGCGCCCATGACCGAGCACACCACGGCGGCTCCGGACATGTCGGTCTTCATCGCGACCTGCATGTCCGGCGCCTTCAACGACAGCCCTCCGGAGTCGAACGTGATCCCCTTGCCGACCAGCACCACGTGCCGGGCGTGCTCGGACCCCTCCGGCGCCCAGTCCAGCTGCACGAGCCGCGGCGGTCGGACCGACCCGGCACCGACTGCGATCAGGCCGCCGAAGCCGGCCCGGGCGAGGTCGGCCTCGTCGAGCACGCGGATCGTCAGGCCGGAGGCCTGCGCGACCTCGTCCGCCTGCTGCGCCATCCACGAGGGATCCTTGTAGTTGGACGGGGTGTGGATGAGGATCCGCGCAGCCAGAGTGGCGCCCGCGTGGGCCCTCCCCGCCTCGATCGCCCGAGCGCCGACCTGCGACATCCTTGACGGCCAGCTTGACGTGCGCGGGCGGGGCGGGCGGCTGCACGCTGGCCCACGTGGGAGTCGCGGTGCCGAGGAACAGGCCCTCGGTGAACGCGCGAAGTGCCGACTCCTCGAGGCCCCGGGTGGCAAGCACCAGGACCTCGTCGGTGCCGCGGACCCGTCGCACCGCGGCCGCGGCGCAGCGGCGCATGTCAGCGGGCGTTGCCGATCCCAGGCCCACGGCCAGGACCGAGGCCGGCTCCTCATGCTCCAGGTCGATCCAGATGGCCTCCGACCGGGCACCCGTCGCGTGCGTGCGACTCAGCCGGCGGGGGAGGTCCACCCCCCACTGCGCCAGGAGCTCGACCACTCCCGGGTCCACCCAGACCTGCTGGTCGGGACCGGCGGCGGGGTGGATCCCGATGATGACCACCCCTGGCCCGGGCGCCGGAACTGCACCGGAGGCGCCGTCGGGGTGGGTGTCCACGGCGTGGGTGTCCACGGCTGGCTCGGACAGGCTGCCCCGGGGATCAACGAGCGGATCGGCCACCGCCTCGACGAGCATGTCTGGCAGTGCGTGCACGCAGGCCTCCCCCACAACGATGCGGACCCCGCAACCGTACCGCCCTGGGGGCGCCGGGTGCGGGGTCCGCAGCAAGTTGGTGCTGGTCAGCCGGCGACCGTCGTCAGCTGGGTGCCGAGGTCACGTGCCTCGTCGGCGTTGAGCTCCACGACCAGACGACCACCACCCTCCAGCGGGACCCGCATCACAATGCCGCGCCCCTCCTTGGTGACCTCCATCGGGCCGTCACCCGTCCGTGGCTTCATGGCCGCCATCGCAGTCCCCTCTCAGTGGCCGGCCCCTGAACGCGGGCCGCTGCGCCCATTATCCCCCATGAAGGCGTGTCGCAGGACACAATCAGCACCCGATCGGGCAGTTCCGGGCGACTTCAGGACGCTGCGCCGGAGCGCCCGGACTCGACCATCCGCGCGAACCGGAGCAGGGAGGCCTCCACCCCGGCGGCGAACACCGGTCCCACCAGGGCGAACCCCGCGCGCCCCAGGCGACCGAGCGGGAGGTCGAGCTCCTCGCGCCAGATGAACCGACTCCGACCGCCGGGCAGGTCCGAGCACCTCGAAGATGCCGGGGCCGCGCACCACTCGGCCGGTGTGCAGGACGCGCACCAGCCTCGGCGGCTCCCAGGCGGTGATCTCCATGGTGTCGAGGAACCCGATCCGTCCGACGCCGGTGAAGGCGCTGATCCGGGCACCCACACCCTCGCCGCGACCGTCGGCCCAGACGCGCGTCCCGAGCATCCACTGCCCCTGCGTCGGCCAGTCGGTCAGCGCGGCGAACACCACGTCGGGCGGCGCCGCGACGATGACATCACGGACAAGGTGCCGCCGGCCGGTCACCGCAGGGCAGCCTGACCGGGTGCGGGTCGGCCGCAGCCTGGCCGGGTGCTGGGTCGGCCGCAGCCTCGCCGGGCGCTGGGTCGGCCGCAGCCACCTCGCCGGCCACCACGTCCTCCTCCGGGCTCGCCGGATGCGTGCCGCCGAGCGCGGCGACCAGGTCCACCAGGTCGGCGATCTGCGCGTCGCGGCCTGCCAGCGCCTCGCGGGCGTCGTCGAGGACGCGGTCCACCTCCTCCATCCGGTACCCGCGCAGCGCGACCGCGAAGCGGACGTCAGCCAGGTCCTGCGGGCTGATGCCATCGCGGGCGGACCACGCCAGGGCCCGGGACCCGACCGGATCGTCGGCGATGAGCGGTCGGTCGCGCACGACGAGCACGGCGACTCCCGCCACCACCACGATGGCCACGACGATGAACAGGGCGAGCACGGAGTCGATCCTGCCATGCCACGAGGCTGCCGCAAGTGCCGGCCGCGTGACCGTCAGGTGCCGTCGTTGAGGGAGACATCGACCTGGGCGGCCCCATCCGTCGGGAGCCCGGCGGTCCGGGCCAGCTCGGCGTCGCGCAGGATCGACACGACCTCCTCCGGATCGTCGGTGACGTGGATGAGGTCCAGGTCCGAGGGCGAGACCTTGCCGTCAGCGTGCATCGTGGCCCGCAGCCAGTCGACGAGGCCCGACCAGTAGTGCGATCCCACGAGGATGATCGGGAAGGTCGTGACCTTGCCGGTCTGGACCAGCGTGAGCGCCTCGAAGAGCTCGTCGATGGTGCCGAAGCCGCCGGGGAAGACCACGAACCCCTGGGCGTACTTGACGAACATCGTCTTGCGCGCGAAGAAGTAGCGGAAGTGCACGCCCAGGTCGACCCACTCGTTCATGCCCTGCTCGAAGGGCAGCTCGATCCCGAGTCCGACCGACGTGCCGTCCGCCTCCCACGCGCCCCGGTTGGCCGCCGCCATGATCCCCGGTCCGCCACCGGTGATCACCGCGAAGCCGGCCTCGACGAGCAGCGCGGCGGTCCGTCGGGCCTGGTCGTACTCGGGGTGGTCCTCCGGGGTGCGCGCGGATCCGAACACGCTGATGGCCGGGCCGAGCGTGGCCAGGGCGCCGAAGCCCTCGACGAACTCGGCCTGGATGCGCAGCACGCGCCAGGGATCGGTGTGCACCCAGTCGCCCGAGTCGCGGGTGTCGAGCAGCCGCTGGTCGGTGGTGGAGCCGCTGATCTGCTCGCGACGCAGCACGACCGGGCCCTTGGTCCGCGGGAGCCGACGGTCGGGCGAACGGTCCGGTCGCCCGGGGTGGGCGTCCCCGGGGTGGGCGTCGCGGGGCGTGGGCGTCGTGGGCGCCGGGGTCGTTGGGGCGCCGGGGTGGGGGTCGGGCGGTCGGAGGTGTCCATGGTCCACACGGTAGCCACGCTTCACCGCGGTGCGGAGACCCGCGCACGACGCACCCGTGAACTGGCGTCGACTTGACAGGGATAGTTTGTTTACGCTTCAATCATCTTGTTGAACATTCATCTACTAACGAGGAGCAGCCATGACTGACTACAGCGAGTACAACGGCACCTGGACCATCGACCCGAGCCACACGCGTCTGGGCTTCATCGCCCGCCACGCCATGGTCACCAAGGTCCGCGGCGCGTTCGACGACGTCGCCGGCACCATCGTCATCGACGCCGCCAACCCGAGCGGCTCGACCGCCTCGGTGGCCGTGCAGCTCGCCTCCGTGAGCACCGGATCGCCGGACCGTGACGCGCACCTGCGCAGCGCCGACTTCTTCGACGTCGAGGTGAACAAGGAGATGACGTTCGCCTCCACCGGCGTGAAGCAGGACGGGGACGAGTTCGTCATGCTCGGCGACCTCACGATCAAGGGCGTCACCCGTCCCGGTCGAGCTCGAGCTCGAGCCGACCGGCGTGGCCACGGACCCCTTCGGCAACGTGCGTGCCGGGTTCGAGGGCGGGACCGAGATCTCCCGCAAGGACTTCGGCCTGACCTGGAACGTCGCGCTCGAGGCCGGCGGCGTGCTCGTCAGCGACAAGATCAAGATCCAGCTCGACGTGTCGGCGGTGCAGTCCGCCTGACCACCCCCGGGCCGGCGTGCGGATCAGCTCTTGCGAGCGCCGCGCGCCGGCTTCGGCATGCCCGGCCAGCCCTGCCCTGACGGAACGGCGACACCCACCGAGTCCCAGGGGTCGCTGCCCGGCACCGGCGCGAGGAGCCAGGACCGCATCACCTCGAAGGTGGAGCGGACCTGCCCGGTCGGGACGTACTCCTCGCGGGTGTGCGCCAACGACGGATCACCCGGTCCGTAGTTGACCGCCGGGATCCCCAGGGCCGGTGAAGCGGGCCACATCGGTCCAGCCGAACTTCGGCCTCGGCGCGCCGCCGGTGACCTCCAGGAACGCCTGGGCAGCCGGCTGTGACAGCCCGGGAAGGGCTCCGGCTGCCACGTCCACGACGCGCACGTCGAAGCCCTCGAACACCGTCTCCACGTGCCGGACGGCCCGCTCGGGCGTGAGCGACGGGGCGAACCGGTAGTTCACGATGACGACGCACTCATCCGGGATCACGTTCCCGGCCACACCTCCGGAGATGCCCACCGCGTTGAGGCCCTCGCGGTACTCCAGCCCGTCGATGACCACCCGGGCCGGCTGGTACTCCGACAACCTCGCCAGGACGTCGGCGGCCGAGTGGATGGCGTTGCTGCCCAACCACGATCGCGCGCTGTGGCTGCGCCTTCCGGCCAGGTGGATCTCCGCGCGCAGGGTCCCCTGGCAACCGGCCTCGACGCCGGCGTCCGAGGGCTCCATGAGCACCGCGAAGTCCCCGACCAGGAGGTCCGGACGGGTCTCGGCCAGGCGCTTGAGCCCGTTGTGGCGCTCCTCGATCTCCTCGGCCTCGTAGAAGACGTAGGTGATGTCGCGGGTCGGGGCGTCGACGCCCACCGCGAGGGCCAGTGCCACGGCGACCCCACCCTTCATGTCGCACGAGCCCAGGCCGACGAGCCGTTCCTCGCCCCCCACGGTCTCGATGTGATGGGGCAGGTTGTCCGCCTCGGGGACGGTGTCGATGTGCCCGCAGATGAGCACCCGGTCCTTGAGCCCCAAGTCGGTGCGCGCCACCAGCGAGTTGCCGTCGCGCTCGACCTTCAGGTGCCCGGCCCCGGACAGCGCGACCTCGATTGCGTCGGCGATCGCACCCTCGCTGCGGCTCTCGCTGGGGATGTCCACGAGGTCCCCGAGCAGGGTGACGATGTCGCCGGTCGGGTCCAGGGCCATGACGGTCTCCAATTCGTGGATGCGATGTCGGGATGCTGGCCTACGCTACCGACCCATGGAGCTGCTCACCTCGCCCGCGTCCGCTCTCGGCATCGCCACGTTCGCGGGGAGCGCCCCTGACGCACCGATCCTCGACGTCTGGTACCCCGCCCCGGCACTGTCCGCCGAGCCCACGCGCTGTGCCCCACCTCGACGACGCGTGCGGCGAGGACCCCATCCGGGGCGTCGTGACGCGCGTCGTCAGCACCACCATCGCCGACCTGTCCGCTCCCCCGGCCGACGTCGCCGACGCCTACCTGCGCCTGCACCTGCTCTCCCATCGCCTGGTCGCCCCACGGACGATCAACGTGGACGGCATCTTCGCGGTGCTGCCCAACGTCGCATGGACGTCCCTGGGCCCGGTGGCCATCGAGTCGCTGACCGAGGTGCGCATGCGCGCCCGGATCGCCGCCGAGCCGCTCACCGTCCTCAGCGTCGACAAGTTCCCCCGGATGGTCGACTACGTGGTGCCCTCAGGCGTGCGGATCGCCGACGCGGACCGCGTGCGCCTCGGGGCGCACCTGGCAGAGGGCACGACGGTCATGCACGAGGGGTTCTGCAACTTCAACGCCGGCACGCTCGGGCCCTCGATGGTGGAGGGCCGGATCTCGGCAGGGGTGGTCGTCGGTGCCGGTTCGGACATCGGCGGCGGCGCCTCGATCATGGGCACGCTGTCGGGTGGGGGCAAGGAGCAGGTGACGATCGGGGAGGGCGCGCTCATCGGCGCCAACGGTGGCATCGGCATCTCCCTGGGCGACCGGTCGGTCGTCGAGGCCGGCTGCTACGTCACGGCAGGGTCGAAGGTGCTGCTCCCCGACGGCGCGGTCGTGAAGGGTCGCGAGCTGTCCGGCGTGGCCGACCTGTTGTTCCGCCGCAACTCGATCACGGGCGCGCTGGAGGCCACACCGCGCACCGGGCACTGGGGCGGGTTGGCCGAGCACCTGCACGCCAACGACTGAGCCCAGCACGCAGCGCCGGGTGAGTGCCCCAGACGTAGGCTGACCCCATGCGCGCCGCTGCCCTGCTCGTCCTCGGCCTCCTGCTCGGATTCGTCGGCGCCCTGCTCCAGACCAACACCCACACCATCGGCTCCGTGCGGGTGCCGACGGGCATGGTGCTCACCCTCGTGGCCATCGTCCTGATCGCGCGGGCTGGCGCATGGTGGCAGGGCTCGCGGCTGGGGGCGATCGCCTTCTCTGTGGGATGGCTGGCCTCCACGCTGATGATGGGTTCCAAGACCGGCGCCGGCGACCTCATCCTCAGCAGCGGCACGCGCCAGATGGCCTACCTGATCGGCGGCACGATCCTGCTCTCGGCCGCCAGCGGGTTCCCCCTGCTGCCCTCCGACGACACCGACGAGCCCCTCGCGGTACCGGTCGCCGCTGGGGACGCGGATGCCTGAGCCGACCGCAGCGGCGTTCCGGCGTGCGACCGCGCGCTACGCGACGGGCATCGCGGTGGTGACCACCCTCGCTGACGGCGTGGACCATGCCATGACCGCCAACTCGTTCACCTCCGTCTCGCTGGATCCCCTGCTCGCGCTGGTGTGCGTCGAGCGCGACTCGCGCTTCCATGGCGCGGTCCTGGCCGCAGGCGCTTGGGCGGTCTCGTTCCTCCCCGAGGGGCACGAGGGCACCGCCCGGTGGTTCGCCACACGCGGCCGGCCGCTCGCCGGGCAGTTCGACCGGGTTGCCACCAGGCGCGCGGCAAACGGCTGCCTGCTGCTCACGGACGGGCTCGCCGCCCTCGAGCTGCGCACCGAACAGGTCGTCCGGGCCGGGGACCACGACATCCTCATCGGCGCGGTCACCGAGGTGCACGACGCGGTCGAGGGCGCCCGGCCGCTGGTCTACTACGGCTCGACGTTCCTCGCAATGACCTGACCTGCGAGACCCTGACCACGACCTACCATTGTCCCGTGGCCCTCCCCCCTGACAGCACGCCCGCTCCGCCGCGCCACCGCGGTCGGTGGATCGCGCTCGCACTCGGCGCCGGAGCCCTGGTCCTGGTCGGCGGGTACGCCGCCGCTGTCGCCTCGGTCTCCGGGGACGTCCCGGCCGGCACCTCGGTGCGCGGCGTGGAGATCGGGGGCATGACGACCGAGCAGGCGGCCACCACGCTCGAGGAGGAGCTCGGCGACGAGGCGGAGGCACCAATCCCGGTCACGGCTGGGAAGGCGACGACCGAGATCGAGCCCGCGGAGTCGGGGCTCGCCGTCGACTGGGAGGCCACGGCGTCCCAGGCCTCCGGGCTCATCCTGAACCCGGTCGAGCTCGTGGCCCACCTGCGCGGCGACGTGGAGCTCGAGCCGATCACGACAACCGACAGCCAGGCCCTGGACGCGTCCTTGGAGAGCCTGGCCGAGGTGGCGGCGCAGGAGCCGGTCGAGCCCACGATCCGCTACTCCAAGACGGCCGAGGCGAAGTACGAGCCCGGCGTCGCAGGGACCCACCTGGATGTCCCAGCCGCCGCCGACGTGGTCTCCGACGCGTACTTCCAGCCTGACGCGGGCACGCTGACCCTGCCGATGACGGAGGTGTCCCCGCAGGTCCCAGCCGCCGAGGCCGAGCGGGTCCTCTCCGAGCTGGCCGCAGCCGGCCGTCGCCCTCCCTGTCGCGCTGGCGATCGGGGACGAGGAGGCCGAGATCCCGCCTGCTGACATCGCCAAGACCCTGACGTTCGCCCCGGAGGGCGCGACGTTGGCGGCCAGCCTCGACGGGGAGGAGCTCCACGATCTCCTGGAGTCCGAGCTGGACGGCATCGAGCGCCCGGGCCGGGACGCGTCGTTCAAGATCAAGGGCGGCAAGCCCGTTGTCGTGCCGGCGAAGACTGGCCGCTCGGTGGACTCCGAGGACCTCAGCACCGCGGTGCTGGCCGTCCTGCCCGGCACCACCCCGCAGACCCGGACGGCCGTCGTGGCCCTGAGCACATCCCAGCCGGACCTCACGACGGCCGAGGCCAAGGCCCTGAACATCACCGAGAAGCTGTCGAGCTTCCTCCAGGCGTTCCCGCCCGCGCCGTACCGGTACCAGAACGTGGGTGAGGCGGCCCGGCGCCTCAACGGGACGATCCTCGAACCCGGGGACACGTTCTCGATGAACGACACGGTCAAGGAGCGCACGCGGGCCAACGGGTACACCGAGGGATTCATCATCTCCGGCGGCCGCTTCCGCGAGGAGCTCGGAGGCGGCGTCTCGATCATCACCACGGCCACCTGGACCGCGGGGTTCTACGCCGGTCTCGAGCGCGTCGAGCAGCACCCCCACGGGCTCTACATCAGCCGCTACCAGGCGGGTCTCGAGGCGACCGTGGCCTGGGGGCTGCTGGACCTCAAGATGCGCAACGACACGGGCAACGGCGTCCTCATCACCGCCACGCGCTACAACGACGGCGTGCGCATCGAGATGTGGGGCACGAAGAAGTGGGACGACGTGACCGCGACCTTCACGGAGCGGCGCAACTACACCAACTTCCAGACCATCTACGACGACGGCGACAGGTGCGTCCCCTCGGAGGGCGTCCGCGGGTTCTCGATCGCCGTGACGCGTAGGCGGATCAACAACGGCAAGTCCGAGAGCACGGAGACCTGGCCCACGACGTACAAGCCGACCCCGAACGTCATCTGCGGCCCGACGCCCTGACCCGGGGAGCCCATCACGCCCCGCGCCGGCGGACAGGACCAGACGGACAGGACCAATGGGGCGTCCCACCACTAGGATCGGGAGCATCGAAGCCGAGATTGGAGCACATCACCCATGACCTACGTGATCGCACTGCCCTGCGTCGACCTGAAGGACAAGGCCTGCATCGAGGAATGCCCCGTCGACTGCATCTACGAGGGCGAGCGGATGCTCTACATCCATCCTGACGAGTGCGTGGACTGTGGGGCGTGCGAGCCGGTCTGCCCGGTCGAGGCGATCTACTACGAGGACGACGTCCCCGCTGAGTGGAGTGACTACACCCCGGCC
This sequence comes from uncultured Actinomycetes bacterium, assembly GCA_963700395.1. Lineage (GTDB taxonomy): Bacteria > Actinomycetota > Actinomycetes > S36-B12 > CAIYMF01 > Prado023. The sequence continues at coordinate 26,828 of CAVOXI010000008.1, forward strand.
AATGCGGAGTTCTTCAACGAGCTCGGATCCCCGGGCGGTGCTGCCAAGCTCGGCCTGATCGCCAACGACGTCCCGCTGGTCAAGGCCCTCCCGCCGCAGGAGCAGGCCCACTGAGAACGCTGCCCGACTTCCCCTGGGACCGGCTGACCCCGTTCAAGCTGCGCGCCGCGGCGCACCCGGGCGGGATCGTCGACCTGTCCATCGGGACGCCCGTGGATCCCACGCCGGCCGTGATCGCCGAGGCCCTCGCGGCCGCCGCTGACTCCCCCGGCTACCCCCTGACCACTGGTGCGCCCGAGACGCGGGACGCCATCGCGGCGTGGGTGTCGCGCCGGCTCGGCGCTCCGGCGGGGTTCGACGTCCTGCCGACCATCGGCACCAAGGAGTTCGTCGCCTGGTTGCCCACGCTCCTCGGGCTCGGCCCGGCGGACCGGGTCGTGATCCCCGCGCTGGCCTACCCCACCTATGACGTGGGCGCCCGCCTGGCCGGGGCGCAGGTGATCGTCGCGGACTCCCTGACGGCGATCGGTCCTGCGCGCGTGTCCCTGCTGTGGCTGAACTCCCCCAGCAACCCGACCGGCAAGGTCCTGCCGGTGGACCACATGGCCAAGGTCGTCGCCTGGGCCCGCGAGCGCGGCGTGCTCGTCGTCTCCGACGAGTGCTACTACGAGCTGCCCTGGACCGAGCAGGCGGTCTCCGTGCTGCACCCCGATGTCTGCGGCGGCGATCCGACCGGCGTGATCGCGCTGCACTCGCTGTCGAAGCGCTCGAACCTCGCCGGCTACCGCTTCGGGTTCGCCGCCGGGGACCCCGCGGTCATCGCCACCCTGCTGGAGGTGCGCAAGCATGCCGGGATGATGGTGCCCGGCCCGGTGCAGGCCGCCGCGATCGCCGCGCTGGGCGACGATGCGCACGTCGTGGCCCAGCGCGCGGTCTACCGCTCACGGCGCGAGGTGCTGGTCTCCGCCCTGACCGAGGCAGGCTTCCGGATCGACGAGTCCGCCGCCGGCCTGTACCTCTGGGCGACCCGCGGGGAACCGTGCTGGGACACCGTGTCCTGGCTCGCGGACCGCGGCATCCTCGTCGCGCCGGGCGAGTTCTACGGCCGCGCCGGCGCCCAGCATGTGCGCGTGGCGCTCACCGCCACCGACGAGCGCGTGGCAGCCGCCGGCACCCGCCTCACCGCCTGACCGAACCCACCCGACCCCTGCCCGATCGGTCCGCTATTCCGCGGCCCACTCCTGGATCCGTCCGGATGTGGGAGCGCGAACGCTCGCGAATCCGGACCGATCACGCGCCGACGCGCCCGACGGGGACGCGCCCGACGGCGCGGACCTGCGGGCGCGACCTGCGAACGCGGGCCTGCGAATGCGGGCCTGCGTCAGTCGATGCGCACCACTCCACGGGGGGTCAGGAGCGTGACGGCGACCAGGCCGGGGCCAGCGGGGTCGTCCTCGTCGAGCCACTCGACGTCCACCTCGTCGAGGGGATGGTGAGCGGGCTGGCCCAACCACGAGGCCACACGCTCCGGTGACCCGGCGATGTCGAGCTGGGCGATGCTGACGTCGCGCCCGCCGGCGGACGGATGGTGCTCGAGGTCGGCGTCCCAGTGGACGAAGTACGGCAGCTGCGCGTCGGTCATCGTGTCGAGGACCCCGATCTGCCTCCAGCGCAGGTCGTACCCGTCGGGACGCACGCGGTGCCCTTCGACGGCGTGACGTCCCAGCCGGGACTCGACGGCGGCCATGTTCGCCACCGACACGACCCACCCCATCCAGCCGCCGCCCTCCTCGGCCCGCGCGCGCACCGCCCGACCGAACGGTGCGCTGTACGCAGCGGGGTGGTCGAGGGCGGCCACGACCTCGAGGTAGGTCCCTCCGGCAAGCGGGAGGATGAAGTTGCGCGTGCCGAACCGCGGGTGCAGCCCGCCGTCGGTGAAGGTCGCACCGACAGCAGATCCGATCCGCTGGACCGTGTCCGCGAGGTGCTCGACGGGAGCGGCGTACGAGACATGATCGAGGCGCATGCCCCCATCGAACACCGTGCCGTTGGCCGGCCCTGACAGGACCCCCCGCATCAGGGTCCTCCTGCCCTTGACACGGCCATTCCGAGGTGGGATACGCATGCCCTAGGGGGTACTGGCTGCCCGATGGAGCCGCACGTCCGCAAGGGGCGGCCCGCCCGACGTGCCGCGGGGGCCGTGGGTAGGGTGAGCGCACTGCGCGCACCCTCGGCTGGGGAGGAACCCATGGGCAATTCGAAGCTGGTCCACGACTCCGGGGAGTTCGAACTGGTCGAGCTGGAGGCCACCGACGGCGAGTCGGGCTGGGACACGGGCATGCTGCTCAAGGAGACGGGCCACGTCGCCTACGACCCGGGCTTCGTCAACACCGCGTCCTGCCGCTCGGCCATCACCTACATCGACGGCGACGCCGGGATCCTGCGCTACCGCGGCTACCCGATCGAGCAGCTGGCGGCGCACTCCACCTTCACCGAGGTCAGCTACCTGCTCATCTACGGCGAGCTGCCCACACCCGATGAGCTCAAGACCTTCGAGTCCGAGATCCAGTCGCACACGATGCTGCACGAGGACCTGCGCCGGTTCTTCGACGGGTTCCCCCGTGACGCGCACCCGATGCCGGTGCTGAGCTCCGCGGTCTCGGCCCTGTCGACGTTCTACCAGGACTCACTGGACCCGTTCGACTCACAGCAGGTCCACATCTCGACGGTGCGGCTGCTGGCCAAGCTGCCGACCATCGCCGCGTACGCGCACAAGAAGTCCATCGGACAGCCGTTCCTGTACCCGGACAACTCCCGCAGCCTGACCGAGAACTTCCTGCGCCTGACGTTCGGCGTGCCGACGGCCCACTACGACGCCGACCCGCTGGTCGTGCGCACCCTGGACATGCTGTTCATCCTGCACGCCGACCACGAGCAGAACTGCTCGACGTCCACCGTGCGCCTCGTGGGCTCGTCGCACGCCAACCTGTTCGCCTCGATCTCCGCGGGCATCAACGCACTCTTCGGTCCCCTGCACGGCGGGGCCAACCAGGCCGTCCTGGAGATGCTGAACCGGATCCACAACGACGGCATGACCGCCAGCCAGTTCGTCGCGAAGGTCAAGGACCGCGAGCCGGGGCACCGGCTGATGGGCTTCGGCCACCGGGTCTACAAGAACTACGACCCGCGCGCGGCAATCGTCAAGGCCGCCACGTACGACGTCCTGCAGCAGCTCGGTGTCGACGACCCCCTGCTCGAGATCGCGATCGAGCTCGAGCAGATCGCCCTGGCCGACGACTACTTCGCCTCACGCAAGCTCTACCCGAACGTGGACTTCTACACGGGCCTGATCTACAAGGCGATCGGCTTCCCCCCGAGGATGTTCACGGTCCTCTTCGCCCTCGGTCGCCTGCCCGGCTGGATCGCCCAGTGGCGCGAGATGATCGACGATCCGGCCACACGCATCGGCCGACCCCGGCAGGTCTACACCGGCCCGACCGAGCGCGAGCTCCCCAGGGCCCTGCCCTTTCCCCGACACTGACCCCGGGCTCAGCTGACAGGCGCGGGGACCCGGAGGTCCACCTGGGGGGCTGCGGAGTCGATGACGTCGCGGATCTGCCGACCCACGAGCTCGTGCCGCTCGATCAGCGCATCGCGCAGCGCCTCGACGATGTGCCGGTTGGCGCTGAGCAGCTCGCGGGCCACCTGCTTCTGGTCGGCCAGGATCGTCTCGACGGCGTCGCGCCCTGAAGGGTCGGACAGCACCCGCCCGACGAGGTTGGAGTCGGCCAGCGCGCCCTGCTGGACTGCCGCCAGGCTGACCAGCGAGCCACCCATGCCGACGGCGCCCACCATCTGCGCGGCGACGGTGGTGGCGTAGCTGAGGTCCCCGCCGGGACCGGTCGAGATGTCGCCGAAGAACAGCTCCTCGGCGACCTGCCCGCCCATGGCGATCTGGATCAGCGCGAGCATCTCGGTGCGCGAGCGGGTGAACACGTCCTCACTGTCACCGTGGGCCAGCATGCCCAGCGCGTCGCGGCGCTTGATGATGCTCAGCACCTCCAGGCGCCGGTGCGGTGCGACCAGGTGCGCCATGGTGGCGTGACCCGACTCGTGGGTGGCGATCAGCCGCGTCTCGTGCGGGGTGTACGCCACGGGCTGGCCCATGCCGATCTCCTCGGTCAACCGGGCCGACTCGACGTCGGCGCGGTTCATGGCGCTGTCCCCGCGACGCAGCGCGTTGACCAGGGCCTCGTCGAAGAGGTGCTCGATCATCACCGGCGTGTAGCCCTGGGTCACCGCGGCGATCCCGGCGCGGACATCCGGGTCGTCGAGGTCCTCGGCGTGGTTCTTGAGGTCGAGGAAGTGGTCGATCAGCTCGAGGCGCCCTCCACGCGTGGGCGGGTCGAAGCTGAGACGGCGGTCGAAGCGGCCGGGGCGCAGCAGCGCCGGGTCGAGGTTGTCGGCACGGTTGGTCGCGGCGATCAGCAGGATCGTGGCCGCGGCCGGCACCGGTCGGCGCAGCTGCCGGTGGACGGGCAGGAAGAGGTTGATCCGGTCGATGAACCAGGCCTGCACCTTCTGCCAGCCGTCCGGGGAGTCGAAGGACTGCATCTGGACGAGCAGCTCGTTGACGACCCCACCGGTGCCCTCGGACATCATCGACGTGACGACCGTCGCGGACCCGCCGCCCGTTGCGGCAGACAGGGACGTCGCGGGCAGGCCGGAGAGCCCGCCGCAGCACAGGGGAGCGGTCAGGTTCGCCGCGGCGATCGGCGTGGCCGACGACCCGACCCCGGAGCGCGCCATCGCGATCGCGTCGATCTCCTCGATGAAGCCGATCGCGCCGCCCTCCTGGCGGGCGGCCTTGCGCAGGGCCTTGAAGTAGGAGCGGATCTTGCGGGCCGTCGCGCCGTAGTACATGGACTGGAAGCTGGTCGCCGAGACGAAGAGGAACGGCACGCCGGCCTCGGCCGCCATGGCCTTGGCCAGGTAGGTCTTGCCGGTCCCGGGCGGTCCCTCGAAGAGCAGCCCGCGGCGCGGCGTGCCGCCCATCTCGGCGCGGAAGGCACGGTTGGCCAGGAACAGGTTCAGCGAGCGGACCACGTCCGCCTTCACCATGTCGATGCCCTTGACGTCGGCGAGGGACACGTCGATCTGCTCGGGGCGGTAGGTGACATGCGGCGAGCGACCTGCGACCAGCGTGACGCCGAGCGTCGTGACGATCATGACGCCGAAGAACACGCCGACGATCAGGAGGAACGGATCGAAGGTCGGCAGCGACAGCTGCGTCAGGTCGACGGGATGCCCGTCGATGATGCGCCACCACATCCACACCAGCGGGATGGCCAGCACGAACCCCATCCGGGCCAGCCTGTGGCCGCGGGCCCGCTCCCGCGCCGCGCCCACGTCGCTGGTGGATGTCGCCAGTCGTCCCGTGCCCACCTCGTCGAGCATCGACATCTCGCACCTCCTATGGGTCCATGGTGGGGCAGGGCGGCAGCCCGGGGTGGCGCCATCGGGGCGGGGTTCACCCGAACGGGCGAGTCCCCCGGCGACGCAGCGTGAGGACGGTCGGCACGCAGTGACGCACAGGCTGCGACAGGCCCTCCCATCGCCATACGATCGGCCCATGGAGCTCATCGGATTCGGCGTGGACATCGGCGGCAGCGGGACCAAGGGCGCGCGGGTGAACCTGGAGACAGGTGAGCTGGCCAGTGACCGGATCAAGTTCCCCACCCCCAAGGGGTACGCGATCGACGAGGTCGTGCAGACCGTCCTCAACGTCGTGGACAAGGCCGGGTGGGAGGGTCCGTTCGGCTGCACGTTCCCGGGCATCGTCAAGTACGGCGTCCTGTACTCGGCAGCCAACCTCGGCCCGCACTGGTTGGGCGTGGACCTCGCGAGCCTGCTCACGGAGCGTTCCGGACGCCCTGTGACCGTGCTGAACGACGCGGACGCGGCCGGCCTGGCCGAGGTGGACTTCGGCGTGGCCAAGGACCGCGACGGGGTGGTCATCGTGACGACGTTGGGCACCGGGATCGGCAGCGCGCTGTTCCTGGACGGGAAGCTGGTCCCGAACACCGAGTTCGGGCACCTGGAGATCGACGGGGAGAGCGCGGAGGCCCGGGCGTCCTCGGCGGCCAAGGAGCGCGAGGGCCTGAGCTACAAGGAATGGGCCCCCCGACTCCAGCGCTTCTACTCGCACCTGGACTTCCTCTTCTCACCGGACCTCATCGTGGTCGGCGGCGGGATCAGCCGGAAGGCCGACAAGTACCTGCACATGATCGACATCCGCGCCGACATCGTGGCCGCCCAGCTGGAGAACCAGGCTGGCATCGCCGGTGCGGCCATGGCCGCAGAGCAGGCCTGATTCGACAGGACGGGGCAGCCGGGAGGCGTGCGATGGATGGGGCCAGCGGCTCCAGTGTCGGCAGCGCGTGGCCCTGGATGCTCGGTGCCCTCGTCCTGATCGGCGCAGGGATCCTCGTCGTGGCGCTCATCCGGCGCGGGCGTGCACGTTCGGGCGGACATGCGTCCGGCGGCTCAGGCGCTGGTGGGACACGCCCAGGTGGGGCGACCGTGGGGCACGGCGAGGCCAGCGCGCAGGCCGCTGCACCGCGCACCATCCAGGAGCAGCGCACGTTGGCTGCCTCCTGCCTGATCGGGGCCGACGACGCGATCAGGACCTCCGACCAGGAGCTCGGCTTCGTGGTCGCACAGTCCGGGGAGGAGTCGGCCGCTCCCTTCACCGCCGCCCTCCGGCAGTCCAGGCACGAGCTCGCCGAGGCGTTCCGGCTGCAGCTCCAGGCGCAGGGCGCCATTGGCGAACCCGCTGAGAACCACCTGCTGGAGCAGGTCATCGCCCTGTGCCGCTCGGCGGATGGTCGCCTCGACGACCAGGTCGAGTCGTTCGACCGCCTGCGCGACCTCGAGCGGACCATCGGCACGGTCCTTCCCGGGCTGAGTGGGCAGGTCGCCGGCCTCCAGGCCCGGCTCACGACCTCGATGGCCACGACGCAGGGGATCAAGGAGAGGTGGCCGCCGGCTGCCCTGGGCAACCTGACCCTGAACCTGGACGAGGCCGCGGAGCGCGTGGAGTTCGCCGATGTCTCGCTCACATCCGGGACCGTGATGATGGCCTCCGGGGACCGGGCCGGTGCCGTGGCACATGCACGCGCCGCAGAGGAGGCCATCGGGCAGGCGACCACCCTGTTGGACAACGTGGATCGCGGGCCCGAGATCCTGGAGCTCGCGCAGCGCGCGATCAGTGCCCTGGAGGCACGAGACCCAGAAGGACGTCAGCGACGCCGAGAGCCTTGGCCTGCCCGCTGAGGCAGCGGCTCCGTACCGGTTCGCAAAGGACACCCTCGCCTGGGCGCGCACCGACGTCGAGTCGGGCAGCTATGACCCGATTGCCGTCCGGCGGGCGCTCGAGGAGTCCGACACCGCCCTGCAGAGGGCACTCCTGCCCTCACGCGGGGCTGCCGGATCCCATGGTCGGGCCTCGGCGCTGCTGGCCACCACGACGGACGCCGCCCACGCCTCGATCCGGGCCGCCGACGACTTCATCACGACCCGGCGCGGTGCCGTGCGTGCCGACGCGCGAACTCGCCTGGCCGAGGCCCAGCGCCGGTTCGCCGAAGGGCTGGCGACCGACGATCCGGTTCTCGCCCTCGAGCACATGCAGGCCGCTGATCACCTCTCGGAGCAGGCCAACATCTTGGCCCAGCAGGATGAGGCCGCATACCGGAACTCCCACCAGATGGGGGGCGGAACCTCGTCCGGGGGCCTGGCGAACGTCATCCTGGGCGGCATCCTGATCCCCGCGAGACCTCCGGGGAACGGTGGACGAGGCGGGAGCCGTCGGCTGCTCCCCATGGGCGGGAGGACTCCCGGCAGCTTCGGCGGCGGCGCCACGCGCGGCCGGCTCAGCAGTGGCGGCCGCTTCCAGTAGGGCACGCACGTCGTCAGCGTCAGGGGCGCGTGCAGTCCGCGGTGCCCGCTGCGCGGATCACACCCCGGCGAACAGGTCCACCTCGCGGCCCTCGGCGTCGAAGGGCCCCGCTGCCTGACCGCGCACCAGCCGGAAGTACTCGGTCGCCATCGCGGGCGATCCGATGTTGTTGCTCAGCGCGAAGAACCCGCTGTCCAGGGCGATCTGGGTGGCGTGCGCCCGCATCGCGCCCAGCTTGGCCTCGTAGTAGCCGCTGCCATCGATGGCTGCGGTGACGAGGTCGTCATCGACCCCGAAGGTCAGGTTGTCGGGATCCATGGCCGCGAAGCCGGTCGTCTCCCCCGCCTCCCGCAGCGCCTCGATGCCCGCACGCAGCGCCGCCTTGGGGAAGGCCGTCCAGTAGACCTTGGACACGCTGTGGGCCTCACCGAGGTCGGGGCGGAACGAGGGCGCCTCGGCCAGGGCGACGCCGTACATGGCCACCCTGTGGGCCTGGATGTGGTCGGGGTGGCCGTAGCCGCCGAAGTCGTCGTAGGTGACGACCACCTGCGGGCGCACCTCACGGATCACCTCCACGAGGTGCGCGGTCGCGGCCAGGAGGTCCGCGCGCCAGAAGCAGTCGGGGCGGTCGTTGGACGGCGTGCCCACCATCCCGGAGTCGCGATACGTCCCCGGGCCCGCCCAGCAGCCTCCAGTCGGTGACGCCCAGGGCGTCCATCGCGTCGGCCAGCTCGGTCATCCGGTGCTCGCCCAGACGATCCTCCTGGTCGGCGGCCAGGTGCGAGACCGCCGGGAGCAGGATCTCGCCCTCCTCGCCCAGGGTGCAGGTCACCAGCGTGACCGACGTCGAAGGGGCAGCGGCGTAGCGCGCCATGGTGGTGCCCGACCCGATCGTCTCGTCGTCGGGGTGGGCGTGGACAAGGAGCAGGCGGTGATCGGCGGATTCCATAGGACGACAGGCTAGCCGCGAAGTCGCGTTCGGGCAGCCGGCGTCCGTTCGGGTGGGGGCCCGGTCAGCCGGCGAGGAGCCGGTCGGTCGGTGGCCCACCGGCCCTCAGCCCTCGGCGAACTCCCGGGCCGTCGGTTCCTCGGAACCGCCCGGCGGAACCTCCGAGCGCTCCGAGCGCTCCACCCGCTCCGATGAGGGACCTCCGGGGTCCTGAGTCCGCGGTGGGTCCTCGGGGAAGTGGCAGGCAACGTCGTGAGTCGCCCCCAGGGGACGCCGGAGCCTGGGCAGCTCGCTCGCGCAGCGGGCCTTCGCCCATGGGCAGCTCGCGCGGAAGGGGCAGCCCTGCTCGACGTGGCTGCGGTCGGCCCCCGACGCGGCCAATCCCGCGGCGGCACTGCGCCCGTCCCGGGGAGCAGTGGAGGTCAGGGCGACGGTGAAGGGGTGCAGCGACTGGGCCAGGTCCCGTGGCCCGAGCACCTCCACCACGCGCCCCCCGCACAGGACGAGAGCCAACTCCCCGCTCCCGAGGTGGTCGGGGAGCACCCGGGCGACGATGACCAGGGCTATCGAGGCCTCGTGCTGCAGCTCGGTCAGGGCCGCCCAGACGAGGTCGTCGTCACGAGCGGACTGTTCCAGGGATGCCGGCTCGTACACGACGACCTTCGGCTCCTGAGCCAGAAGGCGGCTCGCCCCGACGAGGCGACGCTCGGGCTCCGCGAGGGCGCCGGCCCGGACGTCGAGCTGGTCGTCGGGCAGCCCCACCCTCGCGAGCAGGTCGCGCGCTCTGGTCGTGTGCTCGGACCTGACCGAGCGGCTCGATCCCGCGGCCGCAGCCGCCACGATCTCGCAGGGGGTGCGTCTCGGATCCAGGTCGGGCATGCCGTCCGCGCCGATCCTGACCGCCGTCCGCCGGGCAGCGGCCAGCGTCCGACCACGAACCGAGGACATGGAGCGACCCTCCAGCTCGATGACCCCCTCGGTCGGCGGCAGCTCGAGGGCGAGCAGCCGCCCCGCCTGATCGGCACCGTCACCCGGCATGCCCACGAGCCAGACGGCCTCGCCGGCGTGCATCGCGACGTCCAAGCCGTGCACCGCGCGGACGGTCCCGACGCGCCTGCGCAGAAGGCCGGATCGGTCCGCGGGTACGTCAAGCCGCACGTCCCGGGCACGGATCACTGGGAGCGCGGCGTCCGTGGAAGTCGCCACGAGCTCCTCCGATCACCTGCTGTAGTGCGCGCGGATCGTCGCTGCCTGGCAGACCAGGTCCGGAGCCGGACCTAGGCCGAACCCGTCACCTGGGTGTCGGGCAGGACCTCGCCACCGACGGCGCGGGAGTCCTCCCAGCCCGCCTCGGGCATCTCCGGGAAGTGGCAGGCAGCGAACTGGCCACCGCCCATGTCGCGAAGGAGCGGCTCCTCGGTCGCGCAGATGTCCTGGGCCTTCCAGCACCGCGTCCGGAACCGGCACCCCGACGGGGGGTTGGCAGGACTCGGCACGTCGCCCTCGAGCTTGATGCGGGTGCGGGCGCGCTGGGCCACGGGATCGGGAAGCGGGACGGCCGAGAGCAGGGCCTTGGTGTAGGGGTGCGCCGGCGCGCGGTAGATGTGCTCCTGGGGCCCGGTCTCCACGATCTTGCCCAGGTACATCACGGCGATCCGGTCGGCGATCTGGCGCACGACCGCGAGGTCGTGGCTGATGAAGATGTAGGACAGGCCCATCTGGTCGCGCAGGTCGAACAGGAGGTTCATCACCTGCGCCTGGACGGACACGTCGAGGGCCGACACCGGCTCGTCGGCGACGATGATCTTGGGCTTGAGCGCCAGTGCGCGCGCCACGCCGATCCGCTGGCGCTGGCCGCCGGAGAACTGGTGCGGGTAGCGGTTGATGAACTCCGGGTTGAGCCCGACCTGGTCCATCAGGGCCGCGACCGCGTCCTTCTTCGACGTGCCCTTGGGCAGGACCTCGGGGTGGATGTCGAACGGCTCGCCGATGATCGAGCCGACGGTCATCCGCGGGTTCAGGGAGGTGTACGGGATCCTGGAGGATGATCTGGATGTCACGCCGCTTGGCCCGCATCGCCTTGCCGGACAGCTGCGTGATGTCGTCGCCGTTGATCACGATCTTCCCGGAGGTGGGCGGCTCGAGGCCCATCAGCAGTCGACCGGTCGTGGACTTCCCGCAGCCGCTCTCCCCCACGATCGCCAGGGTCTCGCCCTGGTTGAGGTAGAGGCTGACGTCGTCGACCGCCTGGACGGTGCCGACCTGCTTCTTGAAGATGATCCCCTTGGTGATCGGGTAGTGCTTGACCATGTGGGTGGCCTCGATCACGCGGATCGGCTCAGGCGACTCCATCGGCCAGCACCTCCTCGGCGAACCAGCACCGGCTCAGGTGGTCCGGGGCCACCTCGAGCAGCTCGGGGGGCTCCCCCACCCGGCACTTGTCGGCCGCCATCGGGCAGCGCGGGTTGAACGCGCACCCGTCCGGCACCCCGTAGAGGCTCGGCGGCATGCCCTTGATGGCGGGCAGCCGCTCGATGCGCTGGTCGATCTTGGGGATCGACTGGAGCAGCCCGTAGGTGTAGGGGTTGGCCGTGTTGGTGTAGATCTCGTCGACCGAGCCGCGCTCCATCGTGCGCCCGGCGTACATGACCAGGATCCGCTCGGCGACGTCGGCCACGACCCCGAGGTCGTGGGTGATCAGGATCAGCCCCATGTTGGTCTCCTCCTTGAGCTCCTGGAGGAGGTCCATGATCTGGGACTGGACGGTGACGTCGAGCGCCGTCGTCGGCTCGTCGGCGATGAGCACCACGGGCTTCAGGGCGATCATCATCGCGATCATGATGCGCTGGCGCATGCCCCCGGAGAACTGGTGCGGGTAGTCGCCGACCCGCTCGGCGGCACCCGGGGATCTTGACCCGCTTCATGACCTCGATGGCGGCCTCCTGCGACGGCCTTCTTGCCCAGGCCCTGGTGGATCCGGAACATCTCGGAGATCTGGTCCCCGACGCTGCTCACCGGGTTCAGGGCCGACAGGGCGTCCTGGAAGATCATCGCGATCTGCCGGCCGCGGATCTGGCGGTACTCGTCCTCGGGCAGGCCGATCAGCTCGGTGCCCTGCAGCCGGATCGAGCCGCCGGCGATCCGCGCGGGTGGGGTGTCGAGGATCCCCATGATCGCCTGCGCGGTCACCGACTTCCCGGACCCGGACTCGCCGAGGATGGCCACGGTCTGCCCGCGCTCGACGGTGAAGGAGACGCCGTTGACGGCGCGGGCCACACCATCACGGGTGCTGAACTCGACGTAGAGGTCCTCGACCTCAAGCAGCAGCTCGGACACCGGTCACCTCCGCAGCTTCGGGTCGAGGGCCTCGCTGACGGCGTCCCCGAGGAGGATGAAGGCGAGCACGGTCAGGCTCAGGAAGGCCGCCGGGAACAGCAGCGTCCACGGCGCCTGGAAGAAGACCGCCTGGGCGTCGCTGATCATCGTCCCCCAGGAGAACAGCGGCGGGCGGATGCCCAGGCCCAGGAAGGAGAACGTCGCCTCGGCCGCGATGAAGCCGCCGAGCGACGATCACGGCCAGCACGATGCTCGGGCCCGATGGCGTTGGGAAGGATGTGGCGCAGCATGATCCGCGAGTTGCTGGCCCCCAGGGCGCGCGCGGCGGTCGTGTAGTCCTGGCCCTTGGCCTCGATGGTCTGGGCGCGCACCATGCGGGCGGCGACGACCCAGCCGAGGATGCACAGGACCAGCGTGACTCCCCAGATGCCCGGCAGGCTGAGGGCCGACAGGGTGGCGATGCCGACCACGATCAGCGGCAGGCCGTAGAAGATGTCGACGATCCGGGACAGGACCGAGTCGGTCCGCCCACCGTAGAAGCCGGCGATGAGGCCGACGACCGCACCGATGAGCGTGGTCACCAGCGGTGGCGATGATGCCCACCATCACGCTGGGCCGGGCCCCGATAGATGCTCAGCGAGTAGACGTCGCAGCCCAGCTGGTCGGTGCCGAACCAGTACTCGCGAGCTCGGGGGGAGCAGCGAGTTGGTCAGGTCGCAGCCGCCGGTCAGCGAGGACGTCTTCTCCGCGTTGGCGAGCAGGCCGGGGAACAGGACCATCGCCATGCACGAACGACCATCATGAGGGCGCTCATCCAGAAGATCTTGTTGTGCTTGAGGTCGTACCAGGCGTCACCCCAGAGGGTGCGCGGCTTGGACGTGTCGATCGGGATGTCCTCACGGATCGCGTCGTCGGGCTCCTCGGCGAGGACCTCGACGCGCATCGGGATCTTGTCGTCACTCATAGCGGATCCTCGGGTCCAGGAAGGCGTAGAGCACGTCCACCAGGAGGCTCATGAGCAGGAAGACGATCACGATGATGGTGACGAACCCGACCACGACAGCGGTCTCCTGGAGGCGGATCGAGGCGTACAGCTGCTGGCCGATGCCCGGCAGGTTGAAGATGCCCTCGGTGATCACGGCGCCGCCGAGGAGCGCGCCGAGGTCCGCGCCGAGGAAGGTGACGACGGGGATCAGGGAGTTGCGCAGCCCGTACTTGCGCATGATCGTCCGGTCCGGGCAGGCCCTTGGCCTTGGCGGTGCGCATGAAGTCGGCCCCGAAGGTCTCCAGGAGCTTGTAGCGCGTCAGCCGCAGCACGAAGGCCAGGGAGAGCGCCGCCAGGACGAACGCCGGCATGATGTAGCTGGTCGGCCATCCGTCGGCGATCCCCGCGGGGGGAGCCAGCCGAGCTTGACGCCGAAGATGTACTGGATCACGAAGCCGAGCACGAACACCGGGATCGAGATGACCACCAGGGTGCTGGCCAGGGACAGGCTGTCGAAGACGCCGCCCTTGCGCCGGGCTGCGATGACGCCGATGCGTGATGCCGAGGACGATCTCGATGACGAACGCCGTCAGTCCCAGCTTGAGGGTGACCGGGCCACCGCTCGATGAAGATCTCCGACACGGGCTTGCCCACGAAGGTCGACCCGAAGTCGCCGGTGAGGATGCCCCCGAGGTACTTCAGGTACTGGACGATGAACGGGTCATCGAGGTTGAACTGCTCGGTGAGGAAGGCCTCGTAGGCGGGGTTCTTCTGCTTGCCGGCGCCCAGGCTCTTGATCGGGTCGCCGAGGGCGAACATCAGGAAGTACATGATGAAGGTGACCCCGAAGAACACGGGGATCATCTGCAAGCAGGCGCCGGATCACGTAGCGACCCATCTGCACCCCATCTCATCGAGGGAAGTCAACGGGAAAAGGTCGGGGGGACGTCCCCTTCGGGACGTCCCCCCGCGGTTGGCTCACAGCATAGGCGAGAGCCGACCGTTTCGCCGTTATCAGCCGGCTCGAGTTCACCGTGATCTCGGCGATGTTGATGAAGCCGCCCGGGTTGATCTTGACGTTCGACACGTTGGTCGAGTACGCCACCGACGTTGTTGCGCCACTGGGTGGCGTGACCGGCGAAGTCCGTGTAGAGGACCTTCTCGGCCTCCTGCCACTTCGAGATGGCCGTCGCCTCGTCGGCGGCCTGGTTGCCCTCGGCGATCAGCTTGTCGAACTCCGGGTTGCTGTAGCCGGTGTAGTTCGAGCCGGAGCCGGTGCCGAACAGCGGGGCGATCATGTTGGCCAGGGTCGGGTTGTCCGCACCCCAGCCGAGGCCGAGGATGAAGCCCTCGTCGTCGGCGCCGAGCGCGTTGAACGCGTCGAGCTGCGAACCGAAGTCCTCGAAGATCTTGACCTCGCACTCGACACCCAGGCTCTCCTGGATGAAGTTGCACTCAGCCTTGGCCGCCAGGTTCTCGCTGTTGGCCAGGCCGGCGACCTGGACCTTGTTGCCCGGGATGCCGCCGGCCTTCTCGAGCAGGGCCTTGGCTGCAGCCGGATCGTAGGTGCAGTCGTCGCCGCAGACGTCCTCGCCACCACCGGCGACCGTCGGCGGGCCGAAGGACGTCGCCGTCGGTGCGGGTGTTGAAGTAGATCTTGTCGTTGATCTCGGTCCAGTCGACGGCCTTGGCCAGCGCGACGCGGACGTCGCGGTTCTTGAACGCCTCGACCTGGGTCGGGTACGCCTCGTAGGAGAACGACAGCGCCGTCTCGTTGATGTAGCGGTCGCCCAGCACGGTCTCGGCCGTGGCCAGCGCCGTCTGCGGCAGGTGCGCGGTCACGTCGAGGTTGTTCGCCTGGAGGTCGGCCCACAGGGCGTTGGTGTCGGCGTAGAACCGGAAGTCGATCTGGTCGGCCTTGCCCGGCGTGTAGGCGTAGTCAGGGTTGCGCACCAGGGTGGCACCCGTCGTGCTCCACGGCTCCTTCATCATGTACGGGCCGTTGCCGATCGGCTGCTTGTTGAAGGCCGCGATGTCCTCGAACGCCACGCTGCGGCATCGGCAGGACCTGCGGACCGGCGACGTAGTTCTCGAACAGCGGTCTGGCCGATCGGGCGCCACCAGGGTCATCTCGATGGTGGTGGGGCTGGTGGCCTTGAGGCCCGACATCTTGCCGTCGGTGCTCTTCTCGTCCGGAGACCTCGTCGTAGCCCTCGACGTTGAGCTGCGAGGCGCCGAACACGAAGCCGAGCTGCTGGCCGTTGCCACCGTTGGCGGTGAAGTTCCAGGTGTCCACGAAGGTCTGGGCGGTCACCTCCTCGCCGTTGGTGAACTTGCTGCCCGGGTTGATCTCGATGACGTAGGTCTTGCCGTTGTCGGGCGCTCGACACGGACTTCAGCAGCGGGGTGCCGACCGTCTTCATCGACGTCCCCTCGGTCTCGAAGGTGTACAGCCCGGTGACCACGCCCTGCAGGATGTTGGCGCAGTACAGGTCGTAGCAGTTGCTGGGGGTCAGGTCCTGGGGGGTCTCATCGCCGATGGAATAGGTTCCACCGGAGGCACCACCCGAGGCAGCGACGTCGCCGCCACCATCGTCAGAGCCACCACAAGCGGCGAGGGTCAGTGCGCCGGCCACGACCAGTGCGCTCACCCCGAGTCCGCGTCCACGGATCTTCATTCTTGTCCTCTCGTTGGCACTCGCCGCGCGGACCGGGATCACCGGTCCGTGGCGCGGAGCGGGTTCCGCGCAGGGGAATCGGTCGAACCCCTCAGACCGGGCAAGGATACCTTCCCCGAACGCCTCGGCAGACCAAGGAATCGGCGTACTCGGTCACGATTTGAGCACGATCCTCCGGCAGCAGGCCGTCCGGGACGCTCAGACCCTGCGGTTGCGCGACTTCGCCCGCTCGGTGGCCACGAGCGTCACCTTGCGCAGCCGGACCGTGGCCGGGGTGACTTCGACGCACTCGTCCTCGCGGCAGAACTCCAGTGCCTGCTCCAGGGAGAGCAGGCGGTGCGGGATGAGCCGCACGAGCTCGTCGCTGCTGGACTGGCGCATGTTGGTGAGCTTCTTCTCCTTGGTGGGGTTGACGTCCATGTCCTCCGAGCGCGAGTTCTCCCCCACGATCATGCCCTCGTACACCTCGGTGCCGGGGCCCACGAACATGGTGCCGCGCTCCTGGAGGTTGAACAGGGCGAAGGCGGTGACCAGGCCGCGGCGGTCGGCCACCAGGGAGCCCGTCGGGCGCGTGCGCAGCTCGCCGTGCCACGGCTCGTACTTCTCGAACACGTGGTGCAGCAGGCCGGTGCCGCGGGTCTCGGTGAGGAACTCCGTGCGGAAGCCGATCAGGCCACGTGCCGGGACGATGTACTCCAGGCGGATCCAGCCCGTGCCGTGGTTGACCATCTGCTCCATGCGGCCCTTGCGCAGGGCCATCAGCTGGGTGAGCACCCCGAGGTAGTCCTCCGGGGCGTCGATGGTCAGGCGCTCCATCGGCTCGCAGAGCTTGCCGTTGATCGTGCGGGTCACGACCTGCGGCTTGCCGACCGTGATCTCGAACCCCTCGCGCTTCATCAGCTCGACCAGGACGGCCAGCTGCAGCTCACCGCGGCCCTGGACCTCCCAGGTGTCGGGGCGCTCGGTGTCGAGCACCCGGATCGAGACGTTGCCGATGAGCTCGGCGTCGAGGCGGTTGCGCAGGAGGCGGGCGGTGAGCTTGGTGCCCGACTGGCCGGACAGGGGCGCGGTGTTGATGCCGATGGTCATGCTGATGCTCGGCTCGTCAACGGTGATGATCGGCAGCGGGCGCGGGTCCTCGGGGTCGGTGAGCGTCTCCCCCAGCGTGATGTCGGCGATCCCGGCCACGGCGATGATGTCGCCCGGTCCGGCGGACTCGGCGGGCTTGCGCTCCAGCGCGTCGGTCATCAGCAGCTCGGCGATCCGCACCCGCTCCTGGCTGCCGTCGGCGCGGCACAGCACCAGCGACTGGCCCTTGCGGATCGTGCCGTTGTGCACGCGGCAGATGGCCAGCCGGCCCAGGTAGGGCGAGGAGTCGAGGTTCGTGACGTGGGCCTGCAGCGGCATCTCGTCGTCGTACTCCGGCGGCGGGACGGTGCCCAGGATCGTCTGGAACAGCGGCACCAGGTTCTCGGCGTCGGGCATCCCGCCGTCCTCCGGGCGGTTCAGGCTCGCCCGGCCGGCGCGCGCCGAGGCGTAGATGATCGGGAAGTCGATCTGCTCGGCGGTCGCGTCGAGGTCGAAGAACAGCTCGTAGGTCTCGTCCACGACCTCGGCGATGCGCGCGTCGGGGCGGTCCACCTTGTTGATGACCAGGATGACGGGCAGGTGCTTCTGCAGCGCCTTGCGCAGCACGAAGCGGGTCTGGGGCAGGGGGCCCTCGGAGGCGTCGACCAGCAGCAGCACCGCGTGCACCATCTCCAGGCCGCGCTCCACCTCGCCGCCGAAGTCGGCGTGGCCGGGGGTGTCGATGATGTTGATCGTGACCCCGCCCTCCGGGCGCGCCCACGCCGTGGTAGTTCACCGCGGTGTTCTTCGCGAGGATCGTGATGCCCTTCTCCCGCTCGAGGTCCATCGAGTCCATGACCCGCTCCTTGACGGAGCCCTCGTCGGCCTGGTGCGTGGTGAAGGCGCCGGACTGCCACAGCATGGAGTCGACCAGCGTGGTCTTGCCGTGGTCGACGTGGGCGATGATGGCGATGTTGCGCAGGTCGGTGCGCTGGCGGATGGCCACGGGTGGAGTTCTCCTCGTCAGGGCCCGAGGCGAGCCCTCGGAAAGGTGCCGGGAGCCGAACGCCCGGAGCCTCAATCATCCCACGGATCCGCGTCCGCCCCTCAGCGATCGTCGCGTCGGGCGTCCCGGCGCCCACCTCGATCCGCTCCCGTTGAGCCGATCTGCTCCCGGTGGGATGGGAGCGGATCGTCCGGATGGGAGCAGATCCCGCATGGCGGCCGCACGCCGAGGCGCGTGACGGGCGGCTGGGCGCGTTGCGCGGTGCCGCCTACTGCAGCGGCTGACCCCAGGCGAGGGCGAAGTACTCACGGTCCCAGAAGCGGAAGTAGGCCCACGCCGGCACCCTGTCGGCATAGGGGTACGTGCTGCGCACCAGGTCCGGGCTCTGCGTGCCGTGGGCCAGGAGCACCTCACCCTTGACGGCGGTGTGGTCGTCGATGCGCACGCTGACCTGCGGCTCGGGCACCCGGGCGCCGATCGGTGCCCCGATGAGCTCGTTCCAGGAGACCTCGCGGTCCCCACGGGTGACGGTCCAGACCCGGGCGATGCCCGAGCCCTTGGCCTGTGCGGCCGTCAGCGCGTAGGCAGCCACTGCCTGGGAGTCCGTGTCCTGGCCGGTTTCGTCGCCGACCGTGAGGACCACAGAGGGCGCCACCTCCTTGATCTCGGCGGCGATCGTGGCCATCACCGCGTCGGGATCGGCGGCGAGCAGTCCGCCGTCCGGGTACTCGGCAGTGGTCAACCGGTCGACGCCGAGGAGGTCACCGGCGTTCGCCAGCTCATCGGAGCGCACCTCGCCGACCCCGTCCCCGGTGAGTCCGAGGTCCGGCGGCCGGGTCGCACCGTCGGTCAGGGAGAGGACCGACACCGTGGCGCCCGCATCATCGAGTGCGGCCAGGGTCCCAGCGAGCGGGAGCTCCTGCCCCGGGCGGGCTATGACGACGAGCACGCTCGCGGCCATGTCCGGCGGCACCAGCGCGGTGGCACGGATCTCCTGGGCGGATCGATGGATCGCCAGGAAGTGCAGCGTCGCCACGGCACCAGCGGCAAGCAGCGTGATCGCCACCACCAGCGTCAGCAGCCGGCGACCCCATCGGCGGCCCCGGCCGCGTGCTCGCTCCGGTCGGGACGTGACCCGCAGCGGGGTCTGCTCGGGGCAAGTCGCTCAGCCATCCACCCAGTGTGGCGACCTGCGGGTCAACGCCCGGCCAGCGACACGCGCGCTGCGCGAATCAGCCGCGCAGCCATGGAGCAGGGAGCAGCAGGCAGGCACCGGGCGAGAGCCGGGGAGCTCGAGATCTGTGGCGGCCAGCACGGGTGGATCGCTCCTCGCAGCAACAGTGAACGCTCACAAGGCCTCTCTGTCGTGCTACCGCTCCTCGACCCCTGGGCGCCCGCGATTCCTCAGTCCCGGTCCGAGATCCACCTCGTCACGCAGCCGAGATTCCGATGGGAGCGATAACATCGCCTCCCATGACGCCTGAACGCGCGCGCCACAGGCGTGGGTGGGAGGATCCGTGGATGTGCACCAGCAGGAGGAGGGCCCGATGATCGACGACGCCGCTCGCGCCGAGCAGGCCAGAACCAGGCACCGGGCGCTGTTCGGAACCGATCCCGAGGTCATCACGTTCGCCCCCGGTCGGGTGAACCTGATCGGTGAGCACACCGACTACAACGGGGGCAGCGTCCTGCCCATGGCCATCGACATGGGCACCATCTGTGCAGTGTCCCGGCGCCCCGACGGCCGATTCGGGCTGCACTCCCGGCAGGTCAACGGACCGATCGCCCAGGTCGACCCCCGAGTGTTCGACCGTTCCGCAGCCAACGGGTGGCTCGGCTACGTGGTCGGCGCGCTGGCGGTCGCCGAGGAACGCGAGTGGTTCACGGGTGGCGTGGACATGTCGATCGACGCCGACCTCCCCCTCGGAGCGGGCCTGTCGTCGTCGGCCTCCCTGGAGTGCGCCGTCCTCACCGCCGTGATCGCCCTGGGCGGGGTCGAGGTGGCTCCGCTGGAGGTCGCCCTGGCCGCCCAGGAGGTCGAGCACCGCTACGCGCATGTCCCGTGCGGGATCATGGACCAGGCGGCGTCCATGCTCGCCCAGCCGGGCACCGCCCTGCTGCTCGAGTCCGCCACCCTCGAATCCCGGCCCGTCGCGCTGAACCTGGACGCCATGGGCCTGGAGGTCCTGCTGATCGACACGAACGTCCGCCACACCCTGGCCGACGGCGCCTACGCCGACCGCCGGGCCTCCTGCGAGCAGGCCGCAGCTGCGCTGGGCGTCACATACCTCGCCGAGATCCCGCTGACGGAGATCGCCCGGGTCGACGTGCTTCCCGAGCCGGAGGTTCGCCGCGCCCGTCATGTCATCACCGAGCAGGCGCGCGTGGCCGACGCGGTCCGGGCCTTCGGGGATGCCGACGAGGCGGCGCTCGGCCGGGCTTTCGCCGGCTCGCACGCCTCGCTCGCGCTCGACTACGAGGTCAGCTGCCCTGAGCTCGACCTCACCGTCTCCGCTGCCGTGGTCGGCGGCGCCTCGGCGGCCCGGATGACCGGCGGCGGCTTCGGCGGCAACGTCGTGACGCTCTGCCGGCCCGACGCCATGGCGGGGGTGCAGGCCACCGTGCGTGAAGCCATGCTCCGCGACGGGCTGCCTGCACCGACGTTCCGCATCGTCAGCCCTGCCGGCGGGGCCCGCCGGATCGACCGCGGCCCCGCTGCCGCTGGGAACCCTGGAGGACCAGATGGACGCTGAACCCCGAACGGACGCGCACCCGGAGCCGGGCACCGCTGCGGCCATGCCCTCGCGCACGTTCGGCCGGACAGGGCGATCGGTGTCGGTCGTCTCGTTGGGCACGTGGCAGCTGGGCGCCGACTGGGGAGAGGTGCTTCCCGCGGACGCGCTGGCCGTCCTCGAGGCCGCGGTCGCGGCCGGCGTCACCATGTTCGACACGGCCGACGTGTACGGCGACGGTCGCAGCGAACAGGCCATCGCCGAGTTCCTCGCCGCCAACCCCGGCCCCGACATCCTCGTCGCGACCAAGATGGGTCGGCGCGCCGAGCAGCTCGCCGAGAACTACTCGATGGCCAACTTCCGGGCCTGGACCGACCGCTCGCGCACGAACCTGCGCACCCAGACCCTCGACCTCGTGCAGCTGCACTGCCCCCCGACCGAGGTGATCACCAGCGACGAGGTCTTCGACAACCTCGACACGCTCGTCGACGAGGGCGTGATGGCCGCCTACGGGGTCAGCGTCGAGACCGTCGACCAGGCCCTGGCCGCAATCGCCCGACCGTCGGTGGCCTCGGTCCAGATCATCATCAACGCCTTCCGGCTCAAGCCGCTGGAGCGGGTGCTGCCCGCCGCGCGCGAGGCCGGCGTCGGCATCATCGCCCGCGTCCCCCTGGCCAGCGGCCTGCTGTCGGGGCGGTACAGCGAGTCCACGACGTTCGCAGCCGACGACCACCGCACGTACAACCGGCACGGTGAGGCCTTCGACCGGGGCGAGACGTTCTCCGGAGTCGACTACGACACGGGAGTCCGGGCAGCCCGTGAGTTCTCCGCCCTCGCCGCCGCGCACGGGCTCTCACCTGCGCGCGCCGCCCTGGCCTGGGTCGCGCAACTGGACGGCGTGACCACGGTGATCCCGGGCGCCCGCACGCCGGCACAGGCCCAGGAGAACGCCGCCGCCGGGTCGGTGCCCCCGTTGGGCGCCGACTTCACGACCGCCGTCTCCGAGCTCTACGACCGGCGCCTGCGTCCCTCCATCCACGACCTCTGGTGAGGTCGGAGCCCTACCAGATCACCACGCGGTCGGCCTCGTCGCGCCACATCCCGTCGCCCGGCTGAACGCCGAAGGCCTCGTGGAACGCGGCGAGGTTGCTCACGATGTTGCACCGGAACTCATCCGGTGAGTGCGGGTCGATGGCCAGCAGCTGGATCGCGCGCGGCTCACGATGCTTGGTCCGCCACACCTGGGCCCACGCGAGGAAGAAGCGCTGGTCGCCGGTCAGCCCGTCGATCACCGGTGCCGGCTCGCCTCCCAGGCTGATCCGGTACGCGGCGTGGGCGACCGCCACGCCGCCGAGGTCACCGATGTTCTCCCCGACGGTCAGGGCACCGTTGACGCCGTTGCCGGCGGGCAGGCTCCGGGGAACCAGGCCGTCGAACTGGGCGATGAGCCGGGCGGCGAGCTCGTCGAACCGGGCGCGATCCTCCTCGGTCCACCAGTCGACAAGGTTGCCGAGGCCGTCGTAGCGGGAGCCCTGGTCGTCGAAGCCGTGGCCGATCTCATGGCCGATGACCGCGCCGATCGCGCCGTAGTTGACGGCGTCGTCGGCCGCCAGGTCGAAGAACGGCGGCTGCAGGATCGCGGCCGGGAACACGATCTCGTTCATGCCCGGGTTGTAGTAGGCGTTGACCGTCTGCGGGGTCATGAACCACTCGAGCCGGTCGACCGGGCCGCCCAGCTTGGCCCACTCGATGCGGGCCTCGAACAGGGACGCCCGGCGCACGTTGCCGATGAGGTCCCCGGCCGAGATCTCCAGCGCCTCGTAGTCGCGCCACTTGTCCGGGTAGCCGATCTTCGGCGTGAAGGCCTCGAGCTTCTCAAGGGCCCGCGCCCGGGTGTCGGGGCTCATCCATTCCAGGACCTCGAGCCGCTCGCGGTAGGCGGCCACCAGGTTCTCCACGAGCTCGACCATGCGGGCCTTGGCCTCCGGCGGGAAGTGCTGGCCCACGTAGAGCTCGCCGACGGCCTCCCCGAGGGACCCCTCGACCAGCCCGACCCCGCGCTTCCAGCGCTCCCGCAGTTGTGGGGCCCCGCTGAGCGTGGTGCCGTAGAAGTCGAAGTTCGCCTGAACGATCTCGGCGTCAAGCAGGGACGCGCCGCCACGCACCACGGACCAGGCGAGCCAGTCCCGCCAGGCGGCCAGGGGCTGGTCGGCCAGCAGTCCGCGGATCGACTCGACGTAGCTCGGCTGGCGGACCACGACATCGCTGATGTGCTCCATGGGGGCGCTGAGTGCCTCGAGCCACTCGCGCACCCCGAACCCGTCGATGAACCCGGGCAGGTCGATCAGGGCGCGGCGGTTGTAGGACTTCAGCGCGTCCCGGGTCTCGACGTTGCTCCAGTGCCTGTCAGCGATGGCCGTCTCCAGCGCCATGATGAGCTGCGCTGACTCCTGGGCCGCCGCCTCGTCGACCGACCAGCCGGCAAGGAGCAGCATCCGGGCGATGTGGGTCACGTACGCCTCACGGATCGCCGCGAAGGACTCCTGGTGGTAGTACGACTCGTCGGGCAGGCCCAGGCCCGCCTGCGTGAGGTACACGATGTACTGGCTCGAGTCGTTGGCGTCGGTGTTGACGTAGGGCACGAGGAAGCCCCCGACCGCGCCCTGGAGCTGGAGGCGGGCCACCTCCCGCAGGAGGCCCGCGAGGTCCGTGATGGCGCGGATGTCCGCGAGGTCCGCCTCGAGAGGCTCGCGCCCCCGCGCCTCGACCGCTGCCTCGTCCATGAACGAGGCGTACAGGTCCCCCACCTTCGCCCCGACCGTTCCCGGGGCGTGGTCAGCGGCCGCAGCCTCGATGATCGTGCGGACGTCTGCCTCTGCGGCGTCGCGCAGGGCGTGGAACGCCCCGTCCGAGGGCCGATCAGCCGGGATCTCGTGCTCGGCCAGCCACGCGCCGTTCAGGTGACCGAAGAGGTCGTCCTGCACACGGATCGAATCGTCGACGTGCTGGGTGTCGATGCCGGTGGGCATGGTGGCTCCTGTGCTGGTGCGGTCGGGCGCCCATTCGCGGTGCCCACGGGTTGAGGTGTGAGTCTGCCACTCCTGCACGAAACGGGCATGACTACGGCCGGGGCGCCTGCCACCGAAGCCCGGGGGTCAGGGCTCCGCGGATCGCAGGATCGCGGGTCTGGCCCATGGCCAGGCCCACCACGCTGTGATCAGTCGCCAACGCACACGAAACGAACAGATAGCGGTGCGGACGTGGGGGCCGGCTCCCCCACCGCGCACGAGTTCAGCGTTCTGGTACTCGCGGGGACGCCCATTGCGCTCACGTCATGCGCAGTCACGGTGCGGACGGCCGAAGCGAGGGGCTGAAACCGCTCATCTCATGTGCGGTGGTGCTGCTCAGCCTCCCCGCAGGCGGGCTCTGGTCCCCAATCGGTGGCAGCATCGAGCACGTGAGCGGTGCGGCAGAGGTGAGCGGTGCCGAGTTCAGCGGTGCCGATCTGGGTGGGGCGGCACAGGCGGGCGGCGCAGCGCACGCGGGCGGGGAGGCGGACGTCAGCGGGGCAGGGCAGGTTGTGGGCGCTGCCGCGCTGGTGCGTCCGATGCTCGAGTCCGTGGCCGATCCGGGGCGGGCCCCGGCCATGGCCGCGTACATGAAGGGCATCGCGCCCTACCTCGGGGTGCCCACCCCCGCCCGACGCGCAGCGACGCGGGACTGGATCCGCGGGTTCGACCCCGGTCCCCACGCGGGCGACCTCCTGGCCACCGCCGGCGAGCTCGTCAAGGAGCCTGAGCGCGAGTTCGCCTACGTCGCGATCGACCTGGTGAGCTCGCCACGAACGGACGCTGCCGGGATCGAGCCTGCTGGCCCTGCGGGAGCTCGCCCTGGAACGGCCCTGGTGGGACACGGTGGACGCGTGGTCGACCTGCATCGGGCGGGCCGGCCTGCGCCACGCGACGTGGGATCCGATTGTGGCCGGATGGGCAACCGACGAGAGGCTCTGGGTGCGCCGGATCGCGCTGGTGTTCCAGGTGGGCCGCCGAGGCCTGGTCGACCTCGACCTGCTGTTCTCCGCATGCGAGGCGAACCTCGCCGACCGCGACTTCTTCATGCGCAAGGGCATCGGCTGGGGCCTGCGCGACGCCGCCCGGTCCTACCCCGACGAGGTCCGCGCGTTCGTCACCGCGAACGCCGACCGGATGTCGGCGCTGTCGATCCGTGAGGCCACCAAGCATCTGTGAACCTTGCCGCCGGGGTGGTCGATTTCAGGGTGGGCCCAGTCCGGGTACGCGGACCTTGCCGTGGATGTGGTTGCTGCCATCCCTTTGCCACGCAGGCACACCCACCACATCGACGGCATGGCCGGCTGCTCGGCCGCTGGCCGGGTCGAATTCTGACCATGTCGACGGCATGGTTCCGATCCCCGAACCAGCACCCAGGCATCCGGGGAGGACCAGCCGTCACGAGCCGTGGATGGCGAGGCCAGCGACGCCGACGACACCATCGGCGCCGACGCGGGACCCAGCACACCGCCGCGACCTGACGGTCGCACTCGTCGTCCCCTCGGCGGGGTCGGCCCGCTAGCGTGTGACCATGGCCATCCACTCAAAGGAAATGATCGAACTCGAACGCCTCATCATCGCCCCGGTGTACGCCCGGCCCAACGAGCTCGTGGGGATCCCCAAGGACCAGCTGCCCCTCGACGGCATGGATCCGCGCGTCGCCTACCGGCTGCTGCACGACGAGCTCATGCTCGACGGCAACTCCCGCCAGAACCTCGCGACCTTCGTCACCACGTTCATGGACGATGAGGCGGACCGGCTCATGGCCGAGACGCTGGACAAGAACATGATCGACAAGGACGAGTACCCGCAGACGGCGGCCATCGAGGGCCGCTGCGTCCAGATCATCTCGAACCTGTGGAACTCCCCGAGCCACGAGCAGGCCACCGGGACCTCGACGACCGGCTCCAGCGAGGCCGTGATGCTCGGTGGGCTGGCCCTGAAGTGGCGGTGGCGCCAGCGCCGCGAGGCCGCGGGGCTGCCCAGCGACAAGCCGAACCTCGTGATGGGCATCAACGTCCAGGTCGTGTGGGAGAAGTTCTGCCGCTACTGGGACGTCGAGCCGCGCTACGCCCCCATCGAGGAGGGCCGCCTGCAGCTCAACGCCGAGGAGGCCCTGAAGCTGGTGGATGAGAACACGATCGGGGTCGTGGCCATCCTCGGCTCGACGTTCGACGGGTCCTACGAGCCGGTGAAGGAGATCGCCGACGCCCTGGATGCGCTTGCGGAGTCCGGCGGTCCCGATGTGCCGGTCCACGTGGATGCCGCATCCGGCGGTTTCATCGCCCCGTTCATCGATCCGACCCTCGAGTGGGACTTCCGCGTGCCGCGCGTGCGCTCGATCAACTCCTCGGGCCACAAGTACGGCCTGGTCTACCCGGGCGTCGGCTGGGTCATCTGGCGCACTCCCGAGGACCTGCCCGAGGACCTGATCTTCCACGTCAACTACCTCGGCGGGGACATGCCGACCTTCGCGCTGAACTTCTCGCGTCCCGGCGGCCAGGTCATCGCGCAGTACTACAACTTCATCCGCCTGGGCCATGAGGGCTACCGGGAGATCCAGCAGGCGTGCCGCGACGTGGCGATGTACACCGCGGCGGAGATCGCGAAGATGGGACCCTACGCGCTGCTCTCCGACGGCTCCGAGCTGCCGGTGTTCTTCTTCCGGCTCAAGCCCGAGGTCACCAACTACACGGTCTACGACGTGTCGGCAAAGCTCCGTGAGCGTGGCTGGCAGGTGCCGGCGTACTCGCTGCCCGAGCCGCTCACGGACCTCTCGGGGCTGCGGGTCGTGGTGCGCAACGGGTTCGGCCGCGACCTGGCCGACCTGTTCCTCGCCGACCTGGCACGGGCGACCTCGTTCCTGGAGAGCCTTCCCGTGGCGTTGCCGGCCGATCCCAGCCACACGGAGTCGTTCCGGCATTGAGCCCACCACGACGGCGGACCCTGCCCATCGAGGTCCCGCCCGACGCCACCGACGTGCTCGTCACGGGACCCCGACCCTTCGTGACGCGGGTCCACTACCGAGACGCTGACGGGCAGGTCGTCGACTGGTCCGCGCGCCGCCACCGCAAGTCCGGCGGGTCCTCCCGCGGACTCACGTGGTGGATCGGGCTGCTGTTCGTGATCGGCTCATCCTGCTTCCTGGTCGGCCCGATCCCGGCGTTCGAGGATGCGGTCGGCATGACCGCCACCGACGCCACGTTCTTCGTCGGGTCCATCTTCTTCACCACCGCCTCCTACCTGAGCTACATGCAGGTGGTGCGGTCCGGCGGCCGGCGCTGGCTCGGCTGGACCCCCCAGCTGATGGGCTTCTGGGCCACGGCGATCCAGCTGGTCGGCACGTTGTTCTTCAATGTCACGACCCTCGCGGCCCTGGTGGCCCTGACCCAGCCCGAGGCGGCCGAGCACGTCTGGCGGCCCGACGCCCTGGGGTCCGTGTGCTTCCTGGTGGCCTCGGCGATCGCGTTCGCCGAGGCCGGACACCGCTGGTTCTCCTGGCGGCCCGGCAAGCGTGACTGGCACATCACGGCCCTGAACCTGTGGGGCTCGGTCTTCTTCGGCATCTCGGCGATCGGCGCCTACGTCGACCCCGACGGCCAGATGGTCAACTCCCGGTGGGCCAACGCCGGGACAGCCCTGGGCGCCGCGTGCTTCCTGGTCGCCTCGATCCTGATGATGCCCGAGGGTCGCAACCCAGCCCGCGACCACGACTGACGCTCGAACCGCACGGCACCTGGTCCCGCGAACACCCGAGTCGACCTGATCGACGGCCGCCGCTCGTCGGCGCCGACGACCGTTCGTCGCGGCCGTGCCGACCTCTTGTCGAGGCCCGCCACCGCTCGCCGCAGGCCGTCCCGCAGCGGTTCCCTGCCTCCACCCGGCTGCCCTACGTTCGCGCCACCGAGCACGGCAACGGTCGTCAGGACCAACCGGTCCGACGAGGAGCACTCCAGGAGGCAGCACGATGACCAGTGATCTCCAGGGCCCCCCGAATCAGGGGCCGCCGACATCCGGTACTGGGGGCGTCCCAGATCCGGAGGCCTACCTCCGCGCCTCAGTGAGCCCGCAGTTCATCGAGCTGCGATCCAGGTACAGGGGGTTCTCGTTCCCCATGACGGTGGCCTTCCTCGTCTGGTACTTCATGTTCGTGTTCGCCGCGGTGTTCGCCCCGGAATGGATGGCCACCCCCGTGTTCGGCAACATCAACATCGGCATCATCTTCGGCCTGCTGCAGTTCGTCTCCACCGGGCTGATCACCTTCCTGTACGTCCGCCACGCCAACAACCACCTCGACCCCCTGGCGACCGAGATCCGCGAAGAGATGGAGGGCAACGCCGCATGACCGCCACCCTGGTCCACACCGTCACGACCACCACCGTCGGCAGCCCCCTGGTCAACATGGCGATCTTCCTGGCGTTCGTCGCCGGGACGATGGTCATCGTCATCCGCGCCTCGAAGTCCAACACGAGCGCCACCGACTACTACACCGGCGGACGCTCGTTCACCGGTGGCCAGAACGGAACCGCGATCGCGGGGGACTACCTGTCCGCGGCGAGCTTCCTGGGCATCACCGGAGCGATCGCACTCACCGGCTTCGACGGCTTCCTCTACTCCGTCGGCTTCCTTGTGGCCTGGCTGGTGGCCCTGCTGCTGGTCGCCGAGCTCCTGCGCAACACGGGCAAGTTCACGATGGCCGACGTGCTCGCCTTCCGGATGCGCCAGCGGCCGGTCCGTACCGCCGCTGCGATCTCCACACTGGCTGTGTCGCTGTTCTACCTGCTCGCACAGATGGCCGGTGCGGGCGGCCTCGTGAGCCTCCTGCTCGGCATCACCAGCAGCATCGGCCAGTCGATCACGATCGCAGTCGTCGGCATCCTGATGATCATCTACGTGCTGGTCGGCGGGATGAAGGGCACCACCTGGGTCCAGATCATCAAGGCGGTCCTGCTCATCGCCGGCGCAGCCCTGATGACCTTCTGGGTCCTCAGCAAGTACGGGTTCTCCCTGTCGAACGTGATGGGAGCCGCCGCCGACAACAGCCCGTTGGGCGACAAGCTGCTCGAGCCCGGCGCGAAGTACGGCAAGAACACGCTGACCAAGGTCGACTTCATCTCGCTGTCGATGGCCCTGGTGCTCGGCACCGCCGGCCTGCCGCACGTCCTTATGCGCTTCTACACCGTGCCCACCTCCAAGGACGCCCGCAAGTCCGTCGTCTGGGCGATCAGCCTCATCGGGATGTTCTACCTGTTCAGCCTGGTCCTGGGGTACGGCGCTGCTGCGCTCGTCGGCCCCGAGACCATCGCCAAAGCCCCCGGCAAGGCCAACTCAGCCGCACCCCTGCTCGCCTACGAGCTCGGTGGAACCCTGCTCCTGGGCTTCATCTCCGCGGTGGCCTTCGCCACGATCCTGGCGGTCGTCGCCGGCTTGACGATCACGGCCAGCGCGTCCTTCGCACACGACGTCTACGCCAGTGTGATCAAGAAGGGCGAGGTCTCGGCGGACAAGGAGGTCCGGGTGGCCCGGATCGCCGCCGTCGTGATCGGCCTGGTGGCCATCGTGGGCGGCATCCTGGCAAAGGACCAGAACATCGCGTTCCTCGTCGCCCTTGCCTTCGCGGTGGCGGCCTCGGCCAACCTCCCGACGATCCTGTACTCGCTCTTCTGGAAGAACTTCACCACCCGCGGGGCGCTGTGGAGCATCTACGGCGGGCTGATCGCCTCCATCGGCCTGATCATCTTCTCCCCGGTCGTCTCGGGCAAGCCCGTCGACGCGGCGACAGGCAAGAGCGCCTCGATGATCCAGGGCCTGGACTTCTCCTGGTTCCCGCTGGACAACCCGGGGCTGATCTCGATCCCACTGGCCTTCTTCCTGGGCTGGCTGGGCTCCGTGACCGACAAGGAGAAGCCGAACGTCGCGAAGTACGCGGAGATGGAGGTCCGGTCCCTGACCGGCGCCGGCTCCGAGAAGTCCGTCTCCGTGCACTGACCCCCCACTGCCGTCCGGACGCCGGTGAGCCAGCTGCCCCGGCGCCCGGACGGCGCCAACCCGAATCCCCCACGTCACACCCCGAACGGAAGAAAGCAGGAGTCCCCGATGTCGACCGACACGCTGGCGAACCTCGCCACCGAGAACCGGACGTTCGCCCCCGACCCCGCGTTCGCCGCACAGGCCAACGCCCAGGCCTCGATCTACGAGCACGCCGCCGCCGACCGGCTCGGATTCTGGGCCGAGCAGGCCGACCGGCTGTCCTGGGACCGCCGCTGGGACGAGGTGCTCGACTGGTCGCAGGCACCGTTCGCCAAGTGGTTCGTCGGCGGGCGGCTGAACGTGTCGGTCAACTGCCTGGACCGGCACGTGGCCGAGGGCCGGGGCGATCGCACCGCGATCATCTTCGAGGCCGAGGACGGCCGCAGCGAGCACATCAGCTACACCGACCTGCTGGCACGGGTCTCCCAGGCCGCCAACGCGATCACCTCGCTGGGCGTCGTTGCCGGTGACCGGGTCGCGATCTACATGTCGATGACCCCCGAGGCGGTCGTGGCGATGCTGGCGTGCGCACGCATCGGGGCGGTCCACTCGGTGGTGTTCGGCGGGTTCGCCGCCGAGGCGCTGCGCTCCCGGATCGACGACGCCCAGGCCAAGCTGGTCATCACCGCCGACGGGCAGTACCGCCGCGGCTCGGCGATGGCCCTCAAGCCGGCAGTCGACGAGGCCGTGGAGCACTGCCCGAGCGTGGAGCATGTCCTGGTCGTGCGGCACACCGGCCAGGACGTCGACTGGCACGAGGGCCTCGACGTGTGGTGGCACGAGTGGATGCCGAACCACTCGACTGAGCACACCCCCGAGTCGTTCGACAGCGAGCACCCGCTGTTCATCCTCTACACGTCCGGCACGACCGGGAAGCCGAAGGGCATCCTGCACACCTCGGGGGGCTACCTGACCCAGGCGGCCTCGACGTTCAACAACGTCTTCGACCTCAAGCCCGAGACCGACGTCTACTGGTGCACCGCGGACATCGGCTGGGTCACCGGCCACTCGTACATCGTCTACGCGCCCCTGGCCAACGGCGCCACCCAGCTGATCTACGAGGGCACCCCGGACACCCCGCACCGCGGCCGCTTCTGGGAGATCATCGAGAAGCACAAGGTCTCGATCCTCTACACCGCGCCCACGGCGATCCGCACGTTCATGAAGTGGGGCGACGACCTGCCCAACGGGTACGACCTGTCGAGCCTCCGGCTGCTCGGCTCCGTCGGCGAGCCGATCAACCCGGAGGCGTGGATGTGGTACCGGGAGGTCATCGGCGGCGGCCGGTGCCCGATCGTGGACACCTGGTGGCAGACCGAGACCGGCGCCATGATGATCAGCCCGCTCCCCGGGGTCACCGCGTGCAAGCCGGGATCCGCGATGCGCCCGCTGCCCGGCATCTCGGCGCAGGTCGTCGACGACGAGGGCCACCCCGTGCCGCCCGGCGGGGGTGGGTACCTCGTGCTGACCGAGCCGTGGCCGGCGATGCTGCGCGGCATCTGGGGCGACAACGAGCGCTACGTCGACACGTACTGGTCGCGCTGGCCTTCGTTCTACTTCGCCGGCGACGGCGCGAAGCTCGACGAGGACGGGGCGATCTGGCTGCTCGGTCGCGTCGACGACGTGATGAACGTGTCGGGGCACCGGATCTCCACCACGGAGGTCGAGTCCGCGCTGGTCTCGCACGAGGTGGTCGCTGAGGCGGCCGTCGTCGGTGCGGCGGACGCCACCACCGGCCAGGGGATCGTCGCGTTCGTGATCCTGCGCTCCGGCGTCGAGAACACCCCCGACCTGGTCGGCGCGCTGCGCGCCCATGTCGCCCACGAGATCGGCCCGATCGCCAAGCCACGCCAGATCCTGGTGGTCTCCGAGCTGCCCAAGACCCGATCGGGCAAGATCATGCGCAGGCTGCTGCGCGACCTGGCCGAGCACCGCGACCTCGGCGACGTCACGACCCTGGCTGACCCGACGATCATGGCCCAGATCCAGGCCGGCCTGGACGCCCCGGCCCCGGCGCCTGCCTGAGCCCGGAACCGCGCGCCCCTGTGTCATGGCACCCTCACGCCCGATGGCTGGTTCCATGACACAGGGGCAGCCGGCCGATAGCGTGCGCCCAATGGGTGACTGGGTGCTCGCGGTCGCAGTGATCGCCGGGGCGATCGTGCTCGGGGTGCTCCTTGCCCGGGTGGTGCGCGGGCGGGCCGGCCTGGGCTCCGAGGGGGACATGGCGACCTACCGGACCCTGCACCTGGCCAGCCTGGCGGCGCCCCCGCTGCGTGGCGGGCTGACGGCAGCGTCGGTACAGCGCCCCGCCAAGCACCTTCGCACGCTGCTGGGGGTCGAGGCACTGGTGATCGCCGACCGGCTCGAGGTCCTGGCCTGGGACGGCGTCGGCGAGCGCCACGGCCAGGCGGCGCTGGCACACGCGGCGCTGGCGCTGGAGTCCGGGGCCTGCGTGGTGCTGGGGGCCGGCCAGGTCAGGGAGGTGTCGGAGATGATGCGCAGCGGGGTCGCCGCTCCCCTGACCTCCGATGACATCGTGATCGGGGCCCTCGTGGCCTACTCCACGCAGCCCGCAGGGCCCGCGATGGTGCGTGCGGTCCAGGAGGTGGCGGTGTTCGCCTCCGGCCAGCTGGACCTCGCCGAGCTCGACCGGACCAGGGCGCGCTCCGCCGAGGCGGAGGTCCGCGTGCTGCGCGCGCAGATCTCACCGCACTTCGTGTACAACTCGCTGACGGCCATCGCCTCCTTCGTGCGCACCGACCCGGACCGTGCCCGCGACCTGCTGCTCGACTTCGCGGACTTCACGCGCTACAGCTTCCGCTCGCACGGGCGGTTCACGACGCTGGCCGAGGAGCTGCACTCCATCGAGCAGTACCTGCTCCTGGAGCAGGCGCGGTTCGGCGACCGACTGACGGTCGCCCTGCGGGTGGACCCCGAGGTCGTGGGCGTGCGGATCCCCTTCCTGTGCATCCAGCCGCTGGTCGAGAACGCCGTGCACCACGGCTTCGAGAACTCCGACGGGCCGGGAACCATCACCATCACCGCCCGCGATCGCGGCGCGGACTGCCTGATCAGGGTCGAGGACGACGGTGCCGGGATCGAGCCGGCCGTGGTCCGGCGAAGCCTGTCCGGGGAGCCCGGCGACCACGTCGGCCTGGCCAACGTCGACGAGCGGCTGCGCAGCACCTTCGGCGAGGACCGGGGCCTCGTCGTGGAGACCGCGCCCGGGGCGGGGACCAGGATCACGATGCTGATCCCGAAGTACTCCGAGGCGGTGGCCGTCGATGAGTGAGCCGGGTGCACCGCGTCCGGGGTTGCGCGTGCTGGCCGTCGATGACGAGCCGCCGGCGCTCAGCGAGCTGACGTACCTCCTCGAGCACGCCGACGGGGTGGCGGCGGTCACGGCCGCCAGCAGCGCGGCTGACGCCCTGGCCGCCCTGCAGTCCGGTGGCTTCGACGCAGTGTTCCTCGACATCCGGATGCCCGGGATCGACGGGCTGGCCCTGGCGGGGATCCTGACCCGGTTCGCCACTCCCCCACCGGTGGTGTTCGTCACGGCCTTCGACAACCACGCAGTGGACGCCTTCGAGGTCGCTGCGGTGGACTACCTGCTCAAGCCGATCCGCGCCGAGCGCCTGGCCCTGGCCCTGACCCGGGTGCGTGCGGCACTGGAGTCCAGGCGGAGCGGGTCCGAGCGCGCGGCCTCCGCCCCGTCGACCGACCCGGGAACGACCGATGCAGGGCAGGTCGCCGCCGGTGGGGCCGATGAACCCGCCGGCCCGCCGCCGGACGAGACGATCGCCGTGGAGCTCGGTGGGGTCACCCGCTACATCCGCCGATCCGACATCGTGTACGTCGAGGCCCAGCGCGACTACGTCCGCCTGTGCACGCGGTCCGGCGGGCACCTTGTGCGGATCCCGCTGGCGACCCTCGAGGAGCGCTGGGAGCCCGCCGGGTTCGTGCGCGTGCACCGGCGGTTCCTGGTCAACTCCGCGTTCGTCGATGCGCTGCGATCCGTGGCAGGGCGGGTGTCGGTGGACCTCGGCGCCGGCCAGACCGTGCCCGTCAGCCGTCGCTTCACCCCGGAGGTCCGCGCCGCGCTGGTCCAGCGTCACCGCCTCGACCGGGAGCCGGCACCGAACGCGGGCCGTGAGCCGTGACCGACGAGCACCGCCCCCGGCGGGAGGTCATCACCGGGCCGAGGCGCGACGTGCGCCGCCGGGCGCGACGATCAGCGGTCGAGGACATCGACCAGCAGACACGGGTGGGCGTCGTCTACGTGCGGGCCCTGATCCGGACCCAGCTGCTCCTCGGGGTGTCGACGGTGGCCCTGGTGGTCGTCCCCCTCGCGGCGCTGCCCCTGCTCTTCGGGCTCGTGCCCGGCGTGCGTGCCCTGCAGGTGGGTCCGCTGCCCCTGTGGTGGCTGCTCCTGGGCTTCCTCGTGTACCCGGCGATCCTGGGCGTCGGGTGGTGGCACGTGCGCCATGCCGAGCGCAACGAGGAGCAGTTCACCGCCCTCGTGGAGGGCCGATGAGCAGCGCGGCGGTGATCCTCGGCATGAGCGCCACCGTGGTCGCGACCATCACGCTGGCCGGGTTCAGCTCACGGCTGGCCCGCACGACCGGCGACTTCTACGTCGCCGCCCGCTCGGTGCCGGCGTGGTGGAACGCCTCGGCGATCTCCGGGGAGTACCTGTCGGCCGCGTCGTTCCTGGGCGTCGCCGGACTCATCATGGTCGGTGGCGCCGACGCAGTCTGGTTCCCGGTCGGCTACGCGGTGGGCTACGTGCTCCTCCTGGCCCTCGTCTCAGCCCCCCTGCGCCGCTCCGGTGCCTACACCCTGCCCGACTTCTGCGAGGCCCGGCTGCGATCCTCGACCGTCCGGCTGGCCGCGAGCGTGCTGGTCGTCGTCATCGGATGGCTCTACGTGGTGCCCCAGCTGCAGGGGGCCGGGCGCGCCCTGCAGACCATCCTGGGCACACCCCTCTGGTTGGGCGGCGTCCTGGTCGCGCTCACTGTCCTCGTGGTGATCGTCGGTGGCGGGATGCGCAGCGTCACGCTGGTCCAGGGGTTCCAGTACTGGCTCAAGCTCGTTGCGATCATGGTTCCGGCCCTGTTCCTGCTGGCCGTGTGGCGCCTCGACGGCGGCCCGTCCGCGCTGGTGGACGAGGCGCCGTCGTTCCCTGCCGCGACGACAGTCCCGGTGGGAACCGCCATCGCCATCACCGTGGTGGACCCGGTGACTGTCGAGGCCCACGGGACGATCGACGGGATCGACGCTGCAGGTCCGTTGCTCCTGACCTCCGGGACGCACATGGTCGACGCCGGGAGCACCCTGGCCTTCCCCGCCGGTGCTGTCGTCCCGCACCTGGCGTCCACGCCCGCAACGACGGGCGCGCAGTGGGGGCAGCCGCTGCAGGGCGGCCAGTCGCACCCCATGTACCGGACCTATGCGCTGATGATCGCGCTGTTCCTGGGCACGATGGGCCTGCCGCACGTGCTGGTGCGGTTCTACACGAACCCGGACGGGCGCCAGGCCAGGCGCACCGCGCTGATCGTCATCGGACTGGTCGGGCTGTTCTACCTGGCGCCGTCGGTGTTCGGGATGCTCGGACGGGTCTACACCCCCGAGCTGCTCATGACCGGGCAGACCGACGCAGTCGTCCTCCTGCTGCCCCAGGCGATGGTGGGTGGGTCCCTCGGGCAGGCACTCACCGCCCTGGTCTGTGCCGGGGCGGCCGCGGCCTTCCTGGCGACCGCCACAGGGCTGACCGTCACCGTCGCCGGGGTGCTGTCCCAGGACGTCGTGAGCCATTGGGTGCACGACCCGATCAGGTCGTTCCGGTTCGCCGCGGTCGCCGCGGTCCTGGCACCGCTGCTCCTGAGCCTCCTGGCCAGCGCCCTGCCGCTGGCCCAGGCGGTCGCGCTGGCGTTCACCGTCGCGGCGGCCACGTTCTGCCCGCTGCTCCTCCTGGGCATCTGGTGGCCCCGGCTCACGGACGTGGGAGCGGCTGCCGGCCTCGTCCTCGGCGGCTCGATGGCGGTGGGGGCCATCACGCTCTCGACCGCCCTGCCGGACCTCACCGGTTGGCCCGACGCCCTGCTCTCGCAGCCGGCCGCGTGGGCGATGCCGCTGGCCCTGGCGACCATGGTGCTCGTGTCACGAGCGACCCGTCACCGCCTGCACCCGGGCGTGGATCGCATGATGATCCGCCTGCACACCCCGGAGGCAGCCCACCTGCATCCGGCCTGGACTGCGAAGGGGCGCCGATGACCAGCCCGGTCCCACCCCCGCGAACGCTGGGAGGAGCACGCATCGAACCCATCACGGGACTCATGGCCGCCGCCCTGGCCGCGTCGCAGGCGGGCGACCCGGACCCCGGCGGCGTCCTCGCCCATGAGGCCGACCTGCGCACCCGCGACCTGGTGGACGGGTTCGTGCACCAGGCCGGGCCGGCGCCCGGGCGCTTCGCATGGGTCGCCCTCGGCTCGCACGCACGGGGCGAGCTGCACTGCGCCAGCGACCAGGACCATGCCCTCATCTGGGAGACGGACCGGGCAGCCGCAAGCACCTACGCGCGGGACCTGGCCGCGGAGGTGATCACGGGGCTCGCCGAGTTCGGGATGCGGCCCTGCGATGGCGGGTACATGGCCGATCGATGGTCGGTCGCCCTGGCCGACTGGGTGACCCAGGCCCGTCATCGCATCGAGGCCCCCACACCCGAGGCGGTGCTCGACACCGACGTCTTCCTGGACCTGCGCCAGCTGGCTGGGACCCTCGACCTGACCCCCGCCACGCAGATGCAGCTTGCCGGCGCCGACTCCCAGCGCCTGCTCCACGGCCTTGCGGTCGCCGCCACGTCCTTCCACACGGCGCTGCACCCCTTCGGCCGGCTGCCGCACGGACCCGTGGACCTCAAGCGGACGGGCCTGGCGCCCCTGGTCCTGCTCGCCCGGCTCTACGGCCTGGCGGCCCGGTCCACCGCGGTCAGCACCCGGGAGCGCCTGGCCGCCACCGCGGGCGCCGGCCTGCTCTCCGAGGAGCTCGTCGCGCGCCTGGTGGACGGCTTCGACGTGCTCTCCAGGCTGCGTCTCGCCGCTCAGGTCGCCCAGGTGCAGGCCGGGCAGGCGCTGTCGGACATGGTCGTCGTCGCCGACCTGGCCGCGCAGGACCAGGCGGCCCTGCGCGAGGCCCTGCGCGCCGTTCGCTCCACGCAGTCGGTGACGTCCGTGACCTACAGGACCGGGCTGTGACCCGGCCCGCGCCCGAGAACGCCGGAGGTGGATCGTGACCAAGTGGCGAGTCCTGGCGCTCATCGCCATCGCGACCCTGGTGCCTGCGCTCACAGTGGCGGTCGTCCTGGCGGACCTCCCGCCCGGGGCCCGACGCGCCCTGCTCGACGACCTGGGCACCCAGCGCCTGACCCTCGCCCTCGGACTGGTCGTGCTCGTCGCCGGGATCGGTTGGGTGGCGTGGAGCACGTGGCGCTCCGAGCAGCGCCACGACGCCCGGCAGGCCGCCGACATCGAGATCATCGCCACGGTCAATCCGGCCCATCGGCTGGCCGGGGCCACTGCGGTCGAGCGCGCCGTCAACGTGCTGGCCGAGCGGCACTCCACCGCCGAGGAGCGTCTCACCGAGCAGCTGGCCGGCGCCCACGCCGAGCTCACCCGCGAGCGCGATGCGCTGTTCGCGGTGCTGGCGGGCCTCGACGTCCCCGTCGGCGTCGTCGACGACAGCGGCCGGATCCTGCTGGTGAACCCGGCGGCGCGCAGGATGCTGGAGGGCCGCTCGCGGATCGCCGCCGGCCGCAGCATCTTCGGGGTGTTCGACGCCGAGGACCTGACCCCGCTGCTGACGCGGGCCCTGGCCGGCGAACGGCCATCGGCCGTGGTCAGCGGCACCGCGATCCGGTTGGCGCGCATCACCGGGCCGGACGAGCCGGGGATGGTCCTGATGATCGGTGAGCCGGGAGGGGCCGCCACCGGGCCGGTGGTCGGGCTCTCGGTCGACCTCGCAAGGCCGAGCCGGCGCACGGTCTCCCGCGAGGAGTGGTTGGCCACGCCGCTGGACCACATCGTGTTCACGGTCCTGGACTGCGAGACGACTGGCCTGCACTCCGAGGCCGGCGACCTCCTCATCGCCCTGGGGGCGGTGCGTGTGGATGGCGCCGCGGTGCGCGCCGACGACACCTTCGACGCCCTGGTGAACCCCGGGCGGCACATCCCGGAGTCCTCGACGAAGTTCCACGGCATCAGCGACGACCTCGTCGCCGATGCGCCGAGTGCCCCTGCGGTGCTCGAGGACTTCGCACGCTACGCCGCCGACTCCGTCCTGGTCGGCCACCACCTCGCCTTCGACCTCGGGTTCCTCACCCCACCCGCAACTCAGGCGGGCATCAGCCTCGAGCCGCTCAGCGTGGACACGATGCTGCTCTCGGCGGTGCTGGACCCCGACCCGGACGCGCGGCACGGGCTCGACGGTGTGTGCGCGCGGTTCGGCGTCGAGGTCATCGGCAGGCACACGGCCCTCGGTGACGCCCTTGCCACCGCCGAGGTCCTCGTCCGGATGATCCCGCTGCTCCGGGAGCGCGGGATCCACACCCTCGGCGACGCGCGTCGGGCCTCGGCGGCCACGGACCTCTCCGAACGGATCACATCAGCGGGCTCGTAGCGGCCAACCGCTCAGGCGATGGGCTCACGCCAGGACGGCGAGGATCTGCTCGGCGTGGTCGCGGGCGTGCGCGACGTAGGTGTCCAGCCAGTCGGCCAACGTGTACGGGCCCGAGTCGCTGTGGACACCGGAGCGCGCGAGATCGTCGGGCGTGATCCTGTCGAGCAGCTCGGCGCTCGACGCGCGGACCGCCTCGAACACCGCCAGCGACAGCGCGACGGGACGGTCGTAGTGCAGCGCCCGGGCCCACTGGGCCTCGTCGTACCCCTGGATGACCGTGCCCTGCGGCTCGGCCAGCAGCCGCCGCAGGCGGACGTAGGAGTTGGTCTCGGAGTCGGCCACGTGGTGGATCACCATGCGCGGGGTCCACGAGTCGGGGTCGGACGGCTGCCTGTCGAGGTCGGCCTCCTCGAGTGCGCCCGCAACGGACAGCAACTCCTCGGTGGCCGCTCGGTAGGCGCCGACCAGCGCCGACAGGTCGGCAGGACTCGGGAGTCCGCCGGTGAGCTGCGATGTCATGGCAGGTTCCTCTCCCTGGGCACAGGCTGGGAATGGTACTGGGGTGGGGGCCTCCTGTGGAGGACCCCACCCCAGCGGGTGGTGCAGTCAGGGCGTCAGGCCTCCTGGGCCCGCTGTCCTGTCAGGGTTGCCCCTGGAATCACTGACCGGCCTTGAACGCGGCAAGCAGCTCCTCGTTGTCGGCGTAGACCTCTTCGCCGTTCTCGGAGGTGACGATCAGCGGCTCGAGGTAGTCCGAGGGGATCACGACGCCACCATCGGTGGTGAACTCAGCGGCGGTCGGGTAGACGTCGCCGCCACACACGGCGGTGACGAGCTTGACGGTCTCGGCCACCAGCTTGCGGGTGTCCTTGTAGATCGTCGAGTACTGCTCCTCGGCGGCGACGCGGGTCACGGCGACGACCTCGGAGTCCTGACCGGTGACGGTCGGGGTCAGCTTCGCAGCGGAGGTGGCGTTCAGGATGCCCTCAGCCAGCTGGTCGTTGGGCGAGAGCACGCCGGCCAGCGGGGTGCCATCGCTGTAGTACTTGGTGACCAGGTTCTCCATGCGCTCCTGGGCCTTCTCCTTCTTCCAGCCCTCAGTCGAGACCTGGTCGAAGGACGTCTGACCGGACTTCACGACCAGCGTGCCGTCGTCGATCTTCGGCTGCAGGATGTCCATCGCGCCGTTGAAGAACACGGGGGCGTTGGCGTCGGTGGCAGCACCGGCGAACAGCTCGATGTTCCACGGCGAGTCGCCCTGGTTCTTCTCCATGCCCTCCAGCAGCGCGGTGCCCTGCAGCTGGCCGACCTTGAAGTTGTCGAACGCGACGTAGTAGTCGGTGCCCTTGGCATCGATCGGGCGGTCGTAGGCAACGACCGGCACGCCGGCGGCCTCAGCGGCCTCCACCTGGCCGGTCAGCTGCTTGCCGTCCTCGGCCCCGATCACGATGACCTTGGCGTTCTGGGTCAGCATGTTGTCGATCTTCGTCTGCTGCGAGGCAGCAGCCGAAGCGGCGTCGGAGAACTGCACGTCGGGAACGAACCCGGCGGCCGTGATCTGCTCGTCGAACAGGTTCTTGGCAAGCGTCCAGTTCTCGGAGGTCTGCGCGGGCAGCGAGACGCCGATGCGGTCGCCGGGGGCGCAGGTCGTGGTGGTCTGGCTGCCGCCGGCAGCCGCCGACGCCGACCCGCTGGCGGCGGGGGTGTCGGTGGCCGTTTCCGACTCGGTGGAACAGCCTGCCAGGATCAGCATCGAGCTGCATGCCGCCGCAATGGCGATCAGTGACTTCCTCATATTCCTTGTTTCTCCTTTTGGTTGGGGTGGAGACTCTGGGGCGCCGGTCGGCGCCGTGGGGCGTCAGGCGACAGGTGCCGACGGCTCGGAGGGCGCTGGCTCGGCGAACGAGGCCGGGTCCTCTGCCCCCTTTGGGCGCTTCTTGCGGCTCAGCGACGGGAACAGCGGCGGGCGGTCCTGCTGCTTGCTCAGCAGGTCGACGGCGACGGCGGCCAGGAGGACCAGGCCCTTGATGACCGAGACCCACGACTGCTCGACGCCCATGAGCGACAGCCCGTTGTTCAGGAACGCCATGACCAGGCCACCGATCATCGACCCGATCACGGTCCCGACGCCGCCGGTGACCGCTGCGCCACCGATGAACACGGCGGCGATCGCGTCGAGCTCCCAGCCGACACCGTCCTGCGGGCCGGATGCGCCGGCGCGGGCGATGTACATCATGCCGGCCAGCGCGGCCAGCATGGACATGTTCGCGATCACCAGGAAGTTCACCCGGGGGACGTTCACGCCCGACAGCGCTGCGGCGCGCTTGTTGCCGCCGACCGCGTAGATGTGGCGACCGAACGTGGTGTTGCTCATGATGAACGAGTAGATGGCGATCAGTGCCAGGAGGATCAGGCCGGAGACCGGGAAGCCGGTGCCCTCATTGCCTGTCGAGAACTTGAAGGCGAAGAACATGATCACCAGGCCGAGCAGGACCATCTTCGTGATGGCAGCCCACAGCGGGGGAACCTCGTCGCCGACGGACTTGGCCTTGGCCCGCTTGCGGAACTCGAACCAGACGAGCACAAGGACCGCGACGATGCCCAGGACGAGGGTCGGGGTGTTCACGATCTTCGATCCGTTGCCCAGGATGAGGTTCGGCCCCACCTGCGGGATGTAGCCGCGGCCGATCACCTTGAAGCCCTCAGGCACGGGGACGGTCTCCGACTTGCCCAGGACCTGGTTCAGCCCGCGGAATATGAGCATGCCGGCCAGCGTGACGATGAACGCCGGGACCATGATGCGCGACACCCAGAAGCCCTGCCAGGCGCCCACGAGGATACCGACGACGAGGCCGAGGGCGATGCCCAACGGCCAGCCGAATCCCCAGTCCGCCATCGACTTGGCCACCACGATCCCGACGAACGCGGCCACCGAGCCCACAGACAGGTCGATGTGCCCGGCGATGATCACCATCACCATGCCGATCGCCAGGACCAGGATGTAGGAGTACTGGGAGATGATGTTGACGAGGTTCACCGAGCTGAGCACCACACCGTCGGTGGTGAAGTAGAACAACGCGATGATCGCGATCAGGCTGAAGACCATGCCGTACTGGCGCACGTCGGCATTGCCGAACACGCCCTGACGGAACTCCTTCAACTTGCTCATGCCGTGGTCCTCACTCGAGCGGATGTCATGGACTTCATAAGGGATTCCTGGGTGGCTTCCTCGACCGGGACATCAGCCGTGACCTGGCCCTCGAAGACCGTGTAGATGCGGTCCGAGATCCCGATCACCTCGGGCAGCTCGGAGGAGATGACGATGACGCCCTTGCCCTGGCGGGCCAGCTCGAAGATCACCTCGTAGATCTCGTACTTGGCGCCGACGTCGATGCCGCGGGTCGGCTCGTCGAGGATCAGCAGGTCGGAGTCGGTGAACATCCACTTGCTCAGGACGACCTTCTGCTGGTTGCCACCGGACAGCTTGTCCACGCCCTCGTTGACCGAGGGGGTCTTGGTGCGCAGCCGCTTGCGGTAGTCCTCGGCTGCGACGAACACCTTGTGCTTGTCGATCACGCCCCGCGTGCTCACCTTGCTCCACTTGGCCTGCACCGTCGCCGTCTTGATGTCGTCCAGGAGGTTCAGGCCGAGCGTCTTGCGGTCCTCGCTGACGTAGGCGACACCGTGCTTGATCGCATCACCCACGTGGCGCAGCTCGATCTCCTCGCCGTCCTTGATGATGGTGCCGGACTCCCAGATCCCGTAGCTGCGCCCGAAGATGCTCATGGCGAGCTCGGTGCGGCCGGCGCCCATCAGGCCGGCGATGCCCACGACCTCCCCGTGGCGCACCTTCAGGTTCGAGCCCTTGCAGACGTACCGGTCGTCGGCCAGTGGGTGCTTGACCCAGATGTCGCGAACCTCGAAGAACACCTCGCCGATGTGCTTCTCCCGGCTCGGGTAGCGGCTGTCCATCTCGCGGCCGACCATGCCCTTGATGATGCGGTCCTCGTTGGCGTCCTCGGCGTCGAGGGTCTCGATCGTCCTGCCGTCGCGGATGATCGTGATCTTGTCCGAGATCTGCTCGATCTCGTTGAGCTTGTGCGAGATCATGATGCAGCTGACCCCGCCGTCCTTGAGTCCCTGCATCAGGCCCAGGAGGTGCTGGGAGTCCTTGTCGTTGAGCGCCGCGGTGGGCTCGTCGAGGATGAGCAGCTCGACGTCCTTGCTCAGCGCCTTGGCGATCTCGACGAGCTGCTGCTTGCCCACACCGATGTTCTTGATCTGGGTGTCCGGGCGCTCGTCGAGGCCCACCCGCTCCATGAGCTCGATGCAGCGCCGCCGCGCGGTCGTCCAGTCGATCGCGGCACCGCCCAGCCTCCGGGGCTCGTTGCCCAGGAACATGTTCTCCATGATCGACAGCTCGGGGATCAGCGCGAGCTCCTGGTGGATGATCACGATGCCGACGGCTTCGGACTCACCGATGTTGCGGAACTTGCACAACTCGCCCTTGTAGTAGATGTCGCCCTCGTAGGAGCCGTACGGGTAGACCCCGGAGAGCACCTTCATCAGCGTGGACTTGCCGGCACCGTTCTCGCCGCAGATCGAGTGGATCTCCGGGCGCCCCACGGTCAGGGACACCTCCGACAGGGCCTTCACACCCGGGAACTCCTTGGTGATGCTGCGCATCTCCAGGAGGGTCGAGTCACTCACCGCATGCACCACCATGGTCACAGATCGTCACGACTGCCGGGGCGGAGGTCAACAGGCCACGCCGGGCATGTCTCAGGGATGTCACAACTCCGAAGCCAAGCGGTCGTGTCCTACGTTGTCAAGCAGGATATGTAACGAGTTGATAACGAAGGCTCGTGTCCCAACCCTCCCCGTCTGGCAATCGCTCTCCACCGTGCAGACGCGCTACAGTCCCTTCATGACATCGTTGGACACTGGCGCGGGGCAGGCCGCCTCG
Source organism: uncultured Actinomycetes bacterium (assembly GCA_963700395.1). GTDB lineage: Bacteria > Actinomycetota > Actinomycetes > S36-B12 > CAIYMF01 > Prado023. The sequence continues at coordinate 70,279 of CAVOXI010000008.1, forward strand.
CGCGGCGGCCGTGCGACGCTGGCCGACGTCGCGCGACTGGCTGAGGTGAGCACCAAGACCGTGTCCCGCGCACTGTCCGGCGGGACCAATGTCGACCCGCAGACGCGCGCCCGCGTGGAGCAGGCCGCCGCGACACTGCGGTTCCGGCCCAACGCCCTGGCGCGGGAGCTGCGCACCGGAGGGGTCACGAACACGGTGGGCTTCGTGATCGGGGACCTCACGAACCCGTTCTACGCGCTGGTCGCCGCCGGTGTGGAGCGGGTGATGGCCCGGGAGGGGCTGACCCTGGTCATCGCCGCCACGGACGACGAGTCCCGGCTGGAGCGAAGCGTGGTCTCGGCCATGCTGGAGCGACGGATCCGGGGCCTGCTGCTGGTCCCGATCGCCGACGACCACAGCTACCTCGACGGCGAGCGGCACTTCGGCACGCCGATCGTGGCCGTTGACCGCCCGCTGTCCAATGCCACCAGCGACAGCGTCGTCCTGGACAACCGCGCAGGTGCCCGGGCCGGCGTGCTCGCCCTGCTGCAGGCCGGTCACACCCGAGTGGGTTTCGTGGGGAGCACCGAGTCGCTGTACACCCACCACGAGCGGCTGCTCGGCTATCGCGACGCGCTCGAGGCGCGCGGGCTGCGCGTCGACCCCGCCCTGATCCGGACCGACGGCCCCGACATCGCCTCTGCCGCCAGAGCCGTGTCCGAGTTGCTCGACGCCGAGAATGCCCCGTCGGCGGTGTTCGCGGGCAACAACCGGGCGACGATCGGGGCGCTGCAGGGGATCCGCCAGCGGGGCTCCGCCGTCGGCCTTCTCGGCTTCGACGACTTCGAGCTCGCGGGGCTTCCTCGGCGTGAGCGTCGTGGCGCACGACCCGGAGCACATGGGCGAGCTGGCCGCCGAGATCACGCTGCGCCGGATGAACGAGCCCATGGGGCTCACCGAGCAGGTCATCCTGCCGACGCACGTCATCCTGCGCGGCTCGGAGCGTCGGCGCCCCTGATCCACCGCATGGCCGCTCAGAAGCCGGCGGCCTCGAAGACCTTCCTCGCCAGAAGCGCCTGCCCACTGGCCGAGGGGTGGAAGTAGTCCACCTTCGAGATGTCTGTGAGCGCGAAGGGCGTGTCGAAGACCGCGTTCCCGTCGAACTTGCAGGCCACGGCGGCGGCCGCACACGCGGCGGCGAGGCTCCTGTTGAAGGCGACAACCCGCGCCTGCACCCGCAGTCGGCGGTCCTCGTCCGCCTTCAAGTTCGAGCTCGGGCTCTTCAACATCGACTGGCAGATGCCATAGAGGCCCCAGACGAGTCGCGCCGTCGAGGACGCCTTCCCGACCTTCCACAACTTGTACACGTCAGGGATCGAGGCGACCACGACCTGCTTCACACCCTTGGTGGCGAGTGTGGCGAACGCTGCGTCGACTCTCGTGCGGAAGTCCGCGTCCAACGTCATGTCGCCCTCGGTCCTGGTGCAGGCGTCATTGGCACCCATCAGCACAGTGACCAGGTCGGTGCCTGGGGCCACCTGACCAGCTTGGACCGCCAGGTCGCGGATCTTGGCCCCGGAGACGGCGAGGTTGGTTCTCGTGAGGGTCGAGGTGCCGTTCGCCAACTCCAAACGCGTGTACACCGAGTCGACCGTCGATTGCGTTCCGGTGCTCCACGAGTACGTCGGATCGGCCCTCAACAGGGACTTGATGTCGTAGGCGACGGTGATGGAGTCGCCGAGGGCGGCCATCGACGTCGGAACCTGCAACGGGCTGGGCGACACAGCTGCGTTGGCCGGCGCTCCCAACCCTGCCACCAGCGCCAGCGATCCGACTGCTGCCCAGAACCGACGTGTGCCCATGGCGACCTCCCGCTGTCGAGTCCCCGCACCTTAGTGGGCTGATGTGCGGCACGGGAAGAGTAGGGCTCGGGCGCGTGCACCAAGGCCGTCGATCAGGACACCTCCGGCGCACCTGCTCGGATACCGTCCGGGGCATGGGACTCACGCGGGCACATCGGTTGGGGATCGTCACGAGCACGGCACTGCTGAGCGGGCTCATGGCGGCCCCTGCCGTCACGGCCGCCCCCGGCGCCGCAGCTCGGCACGAGTCACGGCCGAGGACCCCGCGGGCACCGTGAGGATCATGGGGCGCAACCTGTACCTCGGCGCCGATGTCGGGGTGGCCCTCGAGCTGATCCCGGACATGCCCGCGGCCGCGCAGTTCATGTGGGACCAGGTGGCGGCCACGGACTTCGACCAGCGGGTGTCGCTGCTGGCTGAGGAGGCCGCCGCCGCGAAGCCGGACGTGATCGGGCTGCAGGAGGCGACCGTCTGGTCCTGCCGGCCGAAGCCGTGGAACTCGCCGGTGCCGGTGTTCGACTTCACGGAGCAGTTCCTCCAAGCGACGGCGGAGGCAGGGGTTGCCTACGAGGTGGCCTCCAAGGACGGCGCGACGGCGCAGAACCCCGGCTACGAGATCCCCTCCATCCCGTTCCTCACCACCGTCACGGACCCCGAGACGTTCCAACCCCTGTTCGGCACCGACACCGCCGACTGCGGGTTCCTCATCGGCGACGCCCTCCTGGTGCGCGCGGACCTCGCCAAGGACGTCCAGGCCGTCGGGACCGGTGAGTACGAGGACCGCTACGCCGTGGCACCCGTCGTCTTCACCATCGACCGCGGGTACGCGTGGGCCGACATCGCCATCGCCGGCACGACGATCCGCGCGGTGACCACCCACCTGGAGTCGCTGTGGGCTCCCGATGGTGAGGTCGCCGCCGCCCAGCAGGCCAAACAGCTGGCAGAGGATCTCTCGACCACCACGGTCCCCACGATCGTGATCGGGGACTTCAACTCCGACCCGCGTGACCCCAGGGTGGCGGGCAGCTCGAACCCCGGCGGACAGCCCGAGGCCGGGGCCAAGTGTGCCGCCCAGCCGGAGCCCGTGACGGCCGCGAACGCCGACCCGACATGCAGCGCCTACTGGACGATGATCGACGCGGGCTTCACCGACTCCGGCCCCGACGCCATGGACCCGGCGAACCGCACCTGGGGAGCCGACGGTGACCTGGCCGGGCCGAACCCGGAGCGCCTCGAGGTGTCGTTGGCGGAGGGCAACGACGCGGGCTTCACCGATCGCCTGGACTACGTGTTCACCCGCAATGGAGCGACGCCGGTGCGTGCGGAGGTGTTCGGCAACGAGTGGCCCGACGCCGATCAGGTGTGGTCCTGCGACGACCCGAGCCAGATCGCCACGACTGAGGCCTCGTCGGCGATCCTGGCCCAGCAGGGCTTGGCGGAGGCGATCACCGGGCGGGGTGTCTGCCTGCCCAGCGACCACGCCGGACTCCTCGCCGTGGTGGATGTGAGCGCCGGACCCCAGGGCGCGGTCGCGCAGGCTGCCCCGCCGGACCACTCATCGCTGCGGATCGGCCTCCTCGGCTGGCTGCTGATCATCCTCGGCCTCCTGCTGCTGGTCCTGCTCCTGGTCATCTGGGGCATCTACCGGCTGGCCACCAGGGGGCGGCGTCGCCGGCGCCGGGCCGAGAAGGCGGCCGCCAGCGGCCTCGCGTGACCGGCCTCGCGTGACAGGCGTGAGGTGAGAGCCGAATAGCCGTTCGGTAAGGACGACTGGACCAATTCACGTGAACGTACGGGCAAGGTAAGGGGCCCCCGGGAACGGTCCGCTGGCCTTCGTGGCGACCGCGTCACGGTGCCACCATCGACGCATGACAACCACGCTGGAACCACCGACGAGCACCTCCGCCGGGTTCGCGGAGGGCACCGACCCGGACGGCCCTGCCGCCGCGCGCGACGCTGCCCGCACCCACGCGCGGCGGATCGACCAGGGTGCCGCCGGCTCGGGGAGCCGGCACACGAGTCCGCCCAGCCGCCGGTCCGCCCGGGCGCGAGGGTTCCGGCTCGATCCCGCACCGTGGGCGGCTGGGATTGTCACCATCACCGTGGGACTGTGGGTCCTCGCCGGCGGGTTGACCGCGCTGGTCGCCGGCGGAATCGACTCCGCCCTGGCGATCAGCCAGCTCTCCGGGCTCGTGGCCGCCCTGGCCGCCCTGGGCGGGCTCGTCCTCACCGCGCGACCCAGGTGGCTGGAACGGGGCGCGGGCCTGGACCGGCTCATCTCCTGGCACCGGCTCACCGGCATGACCGCGGCATTCGGGATGCTCATCCATGTCCTGGCCTCCCTGTACGCCGCCGGCGGCGGGATCACCCGGATGTGGGCCGGGCTCATCGACCTCGTGATGGGAACCGACTGGTTCGTGGCCGCGCTCGTGGCCGCCCTGCTCTTCGCGATCGTGAGCCTCACGTCGTGGCGGCGGATCCGGACCCGGATGAGCTATGAGACGTGGCACATGGTCCACCTGGCCGGATACCTCGCGGTCGCGCTCGCCTTCCCGCACGCGCTCTTCAGCGGCTCGACCCTGGGCGACAGCGCCATCGCGCGCTGGTGGTGGATCGGGCTCTACCTCGCCACGACGGCCATCATCCTTGCCAGCCGGGTCGGCGGCATCGTGGGTTCCGCGCTGCGCCCGCGCACCACCATCTCGCGGATCATCCCGGAGGCACCAGGCGTCGCCTCGCTGGTCATCACCGGCCGCGGGGTGGACCGGCTCGGCGCCCGGCCGGGGCAGTTCGTCGGCCTGCGGATCCTGACACCGGACCTCTGGTGGCAGTCGCATCCGTACTCGCTGTCCGCGACCCCGAGGTCCGGCGCCCTGCGGGTGACCGTGAAGGCACTCGGCGACGCCTCGACGCGCACGCTCAGCGTCGCTCCGGGGACCCGCGTGCTGCTCGAGGGCCCGTACGGCGGCATGACGATGGACCAGGCGGGTGGTCATCGCGTGCTGCTGATCGGTGCCGGTGTGGGGCTGGCCCCGATGCGCGCCCTGCTCGAGGACGCCACCCCCGCGCACGCGCCCCTGGTCCTGGCCCGGGCTCACACCCCGGCGGACCTGCCCCTGGCCGGTGAGCTCGACCAGCTGGCCCGGGCTCGCGGCGGGGCGATGATCCCCGTGACCGGCCCGCGCACCTCGTTCCCCGGGGGGAACCCGTTCACGGCCGAGGCCCTGGCCGCGAACATCCCCGACCTGCGGGCCCGCGCGGCGTTCGTCTGCGGCCCCAAGGCGCTGCAGGACCGCGTGTGCCGCGAGCTCGAGCGAGCCGGGGTGCCACGCGAGCAGATCCATTCCGAACGATTCGGCTGGTAGGAGTCCGACATGAGCGAGCTTATGAAGCGCGCGACCCCCGGCCTGGCACTTGCGGGCGTCGCCCTGGCCAGTGTCTGGATGTTCGACCCGGCACTGCATCCCGAGGTCACGAACGCCGCCGCGTCGACGGGGACGACGGACTCCGGCTCGACCGACTCCGGGTCCGACCGACTCCGGGTCGACCGACTCGGGTTCGACCGACTCCGGTTCGACTCCGGGTCCACCGATTCCGGTTCGACCGACTCCGGCTCCACCGACTCGGGTTCCACCTCGGGATCGGCCTCAGCGGACTGCAGCAACGCGACCTCCGTCACCGGAGACCCGGCGATGACCCCGTGGGGACCCGTCCAGGTCCGCATGGACTTCGCCGCTGACGGCACGGTCTGCTCGGTGCAGGCGCTGACCTACCCGGACGGCGACCACAAGTCCGCGATGATCAACAGCCAGGCGATCCCCTATCTTGACGCCGCGGCGAGCGAGCAGGGCGTCGAGTTCGACGGGGTCTCCGGGGCGACCTACACGACAGAGGCCTACCGGGAGTCGATGCAGTCCATCCTGGACCAGCGATGAGACGGTGGGCCTGGCCCACGATGGGCTCGTACGCGTCGCTGGCCGTACCCGCGGGCCCGTCGGGGCAGGACGACCTCGAGCGCACCGTGGCCCAGGTCCGCGAGTGGCTGGAGGATGTCGAGTCCGCACTCTCCCCCTACCGGGAGGACAGCGACCTGTGCCGCTGGCGCACCGGCGCCGTTCCCCTGCCCTCCTGCTCCCCCCTGCTCGGCGAGGTGATTGAGGCGGTCAGCTCGCTGGAGGACCTCACTGACGGGGGCTTCCGGCCCTACGACCGGCAGGGCCGATTCGACCCCACCGGGTACGTCAAGGGATGGGCCGTCGAACGGGCCGTCGGGATCCTGACCGCTGCCGGGGTCACCGACGCGTTCTTCGGGGTCGGGGGTGACATCCAGATGATCGGTCGAACCGGTACCGGCCGGTCCGTGGCGGGTGGCCGTGACGGACCCGGCGGACGAGCGCCGGATCGTGGCCGTCGTCCAGGCCCCCGCCGACGGTCGACCGTTCGCGGTCGCGACGTCCGGGGCGGCACAGCGTGGCGACCACATCTGGGCCGGGCTCGGTGGACGACCCGACGGTTCGACCCCTGGGGACTCGCTGGCCAGCGTGACGGTGGTCGGTCCGGACCTCGGGCAGGTCGACGCCTTCGCGACCGCGATCTGGGCGCTGGCCAAGGACCGGCCACTCGCCGAGGCCTGGAGCTGGCTCCCAGGCGACGAGTACCAGGCCCTCGCGGTCCTGAGCTCCGGGAGCGTCCGCCAGACCGCGGCGATGGGCTCCCACCTGGTGCGCGCGGCTGCGTGACCTTCCCGCGCCCCGGCGGGATAGAGTCCGGCGAACCTCACACCGAGCCCCTGGGGAGTGCCGATGTCACGCGTCGCCGACGCAGTCCGCGAGACCGGCATCTCGCTTGCCACGGTCTTCCGCAACCCCGGACTGCGCCGGATCAACCTTGCGTTCGCCGGCTCGGCGCTCGGCGACTGGGCCTACGGGACGGCCATCCTCATCTGGGCCTACGACGTGGGCGGAGCCCGAGCCGTCGGCATCTGGTACACGGTGCGCCTGGTCCTGATGACGATCGTCACGCCGTTCGCCTCGACCATCGTCGATCGGCTGCCGCGCAAGGTGGTCATGATCAGCACCGACGTGATCAGGGCGGCACTCTGCTTCACCGTGGCCGGCCTGATCTGGGCTGACGCCCCGCCGTGGACGGTGTTCGTGCTCGCGACACTCGCTCCCCTGGTGGGAGCCCCGTTCCGTCCTGCCGTCGCCGCGCTCACACCCAAGCTCGTGAACACCCCGGACGAGCTGACGGCGGCGAACGGGACGGCGAGCACCATCGAGAGCCTCGCGTTCTTCTTCGGCCCGGCCATCGGCGCCATCCTGGTGACCGCGATCGGCGTCCCCATCGTGGTGGTGTTCAACGCGCTGACCTTCCTGTGGTCGGCCGCGCTCGTCAGCCGGATCTGCGGTTCCCTCCGAGGAGCCGGTCGAGGCGCCAGAGCCTGTGCAGTCCCTCGTGGGGGCGGCCACGAGCGAACCCGCCACGGACACGCTGGCGGACGCCCCAGCCGCCGTGACCGAGGAGAAGCAGCAGGGCTTCTTCATGGAGTCCATGGAGGGTTTCAAGGCGATCTGGAGGGACCCGGACCTGCGAGTCGTCTCAGGGGTCTACTCCGCGCAGACGATCGTTGCCGGTGCGTCGGTGGTGTTCGGCATCGAGATGGCCGTGCAGATGACGGACTTCGGCTCAGCGGGCGTCGGCTACATCGACAGTGCCTTCGGCGTGGGTGCGCTCCTGGGCGGTCTCGTGGCAGTCGGCCGGTCGTCGATCGGCAAGCTCGGGACGGACTTCGGCATCGGCGTCATCTTCTGGGCCCTGCCCCTGCTGCTGGCCGCGATCTGGCCGCAGATGTGGGCGGCCTTCCTCGCCGTGTTCATCCTGGGCATGGCGAACCCCGTGGTCGACGTGAACGCCTCCACGATCCTCCAGCGCAAGACCGCCGACGACGTGATGGGCCGGGTGTTCGGAGCCCTCGACACCGCCCTCATCGGTGCCATGGCCCTGGGGTCGGCCGTCATGCCGATCATGATCCACTTCTGGGGCCTGCAGTGGTCGCTGGCGATCCTCGCGATCGTGGTCTCCGCGTCCGTGCTTCCTGCCTTCGGACGCCTGAAGGCCATGGATACGGCGTTGCGCGAGCCCGAGGGACTCGCCCTGCTCCGCCAGGTCCCGCTGTTCGCACCGCTCGAGCTGAAGTCGCTGGAGCGCATCGCCCAGCAGCTGGTGCGCATCGAAGTGCCTGCCGGCGATGTCCTCATCCGCGAGGGCGACGAGGGAGACCGCTTCTACGTCATCGAGTCGGGGCAGATGACGGCCACGTTCGAAGGAGCGGTGCTTCGGCAGATGGGTCCGGGCGACCCGTTCGGAGAGATCGCCCTGCTGCGCGACGTCCCGCGGACCGCGACCGTCGTGGCGGACGAGCAGACGGTCGTCCACGCCTTGGATCGCGCGGACTTCCTCGATGCCGTGTCCGGGAACAGCGAGGTCAACAATGCAGCCGACGACCTGATCTCCAAGCGGATCCCGACGTACTGATCCGCGGGGATCCAGCGTCGCTGATCCGGCGATACCGGGGGGCAGGATGTCACAATCCGGCCAGCGGGCGTCGTGATCCGACCGCAGGGAGCCGGATCACGCCCCCGATGACTTCCGGGACGGGGGCGGCGATGCGGCGAGGGGACGAGTCCCGATGACATGCGCGTCGTGCGGCACCGACCTCCCGCAGAACGCGAAGTTCTGCGCCGAGTGCGGCACCCCCGTGGCGGTGCGCGCGTGTCCCGCGTGCGGCATCCCGGCGGAGCGCGGCCGCTTCTGCATGGAGTGCGGGGCGCCGATCGACGGAGCCCCCTCGGCGCATGTCCCGGGCTCCGATGCCGGATCGCTGCAGCAGCCCGTCGCCGAGCGGCGGGTCACTTCCGTCCTGTTCGGCGACCTCGTCGGGTTCACCAGCCTCTCGGAGTCCAGGGACTCCGAGGATGTCCGCGAGCTGCTGTCGCACTACTTCGACCTCTGCCGCACGGTCATCGGCCGCTACGGCGGAACGGTGGAGAAGTTCATCGGCGACGCGGTGATGGCAGTCTGGGGCGTGCCCACCGCCCACGAGGACGACGCCGAGCGGGCCGTGCGGGCAGGGCTGGAGATCGCGGAGTCCGTCGCCGCCATGGGTGCCAGCCTGCAGGCACCCGACCTGGCCATGCGAGTCGGCGTCGTGACCGGCGAGGTCGCGGTGACCCTCGGCGCGACGGGTCAGGGCATGGTGGCCGGCGATGCGGTGAACACGGCGGCACGCGTTCAGTCCGCGGCGACACCCGGCCGCGTGTGGGTCGACGAGACGACACGCCTGCTGAGCTCGGCGGCCATCTCCTTCACCGAGGTCGGGGAGCACGTGCTCAAGGGCAAGGCGGAGCCGGCCCCGCTCTGGGAGGCCGGGGCGGTCGTCGCGGCAGTCGGGGGCGGGCAGCGTGTGGACGGCCTCGAGGCGCCCCTGACGGGCCGCGACCGCGAGCTGCGGCTCATCAAGGAGCTCTTCCACGCCGCCGTCGAATCCGGGCGACCCCGCCTGGTGGTGATCGATGGTGAGCCGGGCGTCGGAAAGTCGCGCCTGGTCTGGGAGTTCGAGAAGTACATCGACGGATTGCGGGCCACGACCTGGTGGCACCGCGGGCGTTGCCTGGCCTACGGCGACGGCGTCGCCTTCTGGGCCCTCTCCGAGGCTGTCCGCGCACGGCTGGGACTCGTCGAGGGCGATGTCGGCGATGTGGTCCAGGAGCACCTCGAGGACACTCTCGCGCGACTCGTCGAGGACCCGACCGAACGGGATTGGCTGCGCCCCCGCCTGGCCGTGCTGGTCGGGGCCGGGGGAGGCGGGTTCGCACGCGAGGATCTCTTCGCCGCCTGGACCGCGTTCTTCGAGCACCTTGCGGCCGGCGGAGGGGCGAACGATCCCGGCCCGGTCGTACTGGTCATCGATGATGCGCAGTACGCAGACGAGGGCCTCCTCGACTTCGTCGACCACCTCCTTGCCACCGCACAATGCGCGGTGTTCGTCGTGGCCCTGGCCCGCCCGGAACTGCTTGCCCGTCGCCATGACCTCGGCGGTCGGCGGTCAACGGTGGTACGGGTGGACCCGCTCGACGACACCGCGATGGGAAGGTTGCTCGACGGACTGGTGGAGGGGCTTTCCCCAGCGACACGCCTGGCGCTGATAGACCACGCCGAAGGGGTCCCCCTGTTCGCGGTGGAGACGATCCGGGCACTGATCGACCGGGACGCGGTGATCCCCCGGGAGGGTCGCTACGTGCCGGCGGACGGCGTGGAGGTGGACCTCGACGCGATCGGTGCCCCAGCCTCCCTCCAGGCGTTGATCGCCGCCCGGCTCGATGCGCTCAGCCCAGCGGAACGGCGGGTGGTGACAGACGCGAGCGTCCTGGGCGCCGCGTTCAGCCGGGAGGGGGTGGCCCACCTGGACCAGGAGGACGGCGACCTCGAGGCCATCCTCAATTCGCTGGTGCGCAAGGAGATCATCGTCCTGACGACTGACCGGTTCTCAGCCGACGTGGGTCAGTACCGGTTCGTGCAGGCGATGGTCCGACAGGTCGCGTACGGCACCCAGTCCCGTCGGGACCGCAAGCAACGTCACCTCGCGGCTGCGGACTATCTCTCGGCAGAACCCGATGCCGCCGACCTGGCCGTCGTGATCGCCCAGCACGTCCTGGACGCGCTCGACGCATCCGGCGCGTCCGACCCGGACCGCGAGCACCTCACAGCCCGTGCCCGGGACCTGCTCGTGGCCGGTGCCGCCCGGGCGAAGTCCCTCGGCTCGCACGGCGAGGCGCAGAGGCTCCTGGAGACCGCCCTGCTCCGCAGCGATGGGGGTGACAAGGCGGTTCTGGCGCACCTGCACCAGGACGCTTCCGGCGCAGCGATGGATGCGGGCGACTTCTCCGGCGCACTGCGCCACGCTGATGAGGCCACGAGACGCTTCGACGAGCTGGACATGCCCATCGAGGCAGGTATCGGTGCAGCGACACTGGCCATGACCATGGCCGCAACCGGCGACAACAAGGGAGCGATGGAAACGGCGCTTCCCCGCTGGGTCGCCCTCGAGGGGGTAGCCGGGGCCGAGCCGGCCCTCTTGAGACTGGGCAGGGCGCTGACGAGTGCGAGCTTCGGCCTCGGGAAGCTGGATTCCGTCGCACAGTACGCCGATCGTTCGATACTGATCGCCGAGATGGTCGGCGACCCCGAGGCCCTCTCCACGGCGTTCCGGCAGTCGGGACTTCGCTACCACTCCCTCGGTGCCCCGATCACGGCGGCCACGTACTACCGGGGTTCTGCAGACATAGCGCGCCGGTTCGGGCTGGACAACGCCCTGACGGGTGCGCTGAGCAACCAGGTTGCCGTGGCGTTCGGCCACGACCTGGACGCAGCCCTGACGATTGGCCGAGAAGCGGTCGAGGCCGCACGCCGTAGTGGCGTGCGGCCAAGCATCGACCTGGCCGCTGGCAACTACCTGCTGTCGCTCTGGACCGCGGGGCGGTTGGCTGAGGCAGCGGAGGTTCATGGGTCAGCCTGGGAGAGTGTGGTCGATCCCGGATCGCGGCTCATGCTGAAAGCAGTGCGACGTTGGCTGGCTGAGGCCACTGGATCGGCTCCCGAGCCGACCGCCCAGCCAACCGACCCGGCCACGACTGATGATGGCTACGCCCTGGTCTGGTCGGGGCATCTGCGCATCATCGAGGCCCTGGAGCATGACGATCCTGCGGCAGCAGCTGTGCTCTCCGAGACGACCCTCGCCATCCTCCTGGCCACGATGGGCCTCGAGGATGAGTTCGTCTACATCTGGCCCCCGCTCGTCGTGGCAGCGCTGGCCTACGGCGATCTCGCGCTGGCCCAGCGCCTCATGGAGCCCGTCACCGCCGCCACCGCCAGGGCTGTTCCGCCCCAGGTCGCTGCCCAGCGCGACCGGCTGAGGGGGTTGATCCGTGCGGCGCGCGGGGAGGACGCCCCAGCGGTGGAGGCTGACCTGCGCTCGGGCGTGGCCGGTCTGGAGGCATTCGGGGCCGTGGTCGACGCCGCGCGCGCCAAGCAGGACTTGGCCGGCTGGCTGATCTCGCAGGGTCGCCCGGACGAGGCCGGACCGTGGCTCGAGCAGGCTCGGGCCACCTACGCCCAGATCGGAGCACTCGGGTGGCTGGCCCGGATGGACGCCGAGGTCTCGGCCACGTCCTGATCGCCCCGGGCTCGCGGCAGCCGATCAACGACCACGGCGGTCGAGCTCGAGGCGCGCCCTGGAGATCTCCTGGGCGAGGGCCTGGCCGTCCGGGCTCGAGGTCACCGCGCCGAGGAAGTCCCCGCTGCTGATGACCAGCAGCTCGCCGTCCTCGAGGGCCGTGACGGTGGCCGTGCGGGCCACCCGGTTGAGCAGCGCGATCTCGCCGAATCCGTCGCCGGCCACCAGGTTGTGCGGCCGAAGGACTCCGTCGATCGTGACGGAGAACTCGCCTGAGGCGACCAGGTAGTAGCTGTCGGCCTCGTCGCCCTGGGTCACGACCTGGGTACCGGCCACGACCTCCACCCACTCCGCGCCCTGGGCCAGGCGCTCGAGCTCGTACGGCGGCAGGGCCGCGAGGAACGGCACGCTCCCCAGCAGCGAGACCTCGCGCGAACGGTCGACCGAGACTCCGTCGAGGCGGTGGATCGAGCGGCCCGCCAGCAAGCCGATCCCGAGGATGAGCAGTCCTCCCGGCACGAAGGCCGCACGCGGCCCGAACAGGGCGATGACCAGCGGCCCGACGAGAGCACCGATGGTCAACCCGGTGAGGTGCACCCCCTCCTGCACCGCCAGGACCCGGGCGAGCACGTCGTCGGCTGTGGTGCGCTGGAGCAGGGTCCGGGCCGACACCATGATCATCGCCATGCCGACGCCCACCAGCATCAGCATGATCACGACGGGGGCGAGGGCGCCGAGGAGGGCCACGGCGGCCTGGGCGAGCCCCAGCAGGAGGGCACCGGCCAGCACGACCGGCGCAAGCGAACTGCGCTGGGCCAACCCGGCCAGGGTGATGCCGCCCAGCGCGATCCCCACGCCGAAGGCACCGGCGAGCAGCCCTGCAGTCGACTCCGGCAGGTGGAGGACCTCGTCGTTGAAGGTCACGGTCAGGGTCTCGTTCGAGCCCTGGATCACCGACGTGCAGGCCATGAGCAGCAGCAGCGCCAGGGCACCCGCGCTCCTGCGCAGGGTGGCCACACCCTCGAGGGCAGCCCTCAGCTCCCCGGGCGCGTCCGCATGCGACGTCCCGACGCCCGGGGTCTCCAACCCGGACGTGAGCAGCGTGGCGACGACTCCCAGCAGCGCGCAGAGCGCCAGCACCACCCAGGCCCCGAATTCGTCGGTCAGCACCCCGGCGAGCACGAACCCGATGAAGATGGCCGCGCCGTCCATGAACGACGACCACCCGTTCGCGGACACGAGGTCGCCCGGACCCCTGGCCAGCAGGGGGAGGGTCGAGAAGTGCGCCGGCCGTACCGAGAAGACCGCGATGGTCGTTGCGGTCCCGCCGAGGAGGACGACCCACAGGGGCGCCTCCGCGAACAGCAGGACCCCGGTGGCCGCCGCGCTGACGGCGACGCTCGAGTGCGTCAACCTCAGGGCCCGCCCCCTGGGCAGGCGTTCGACGAATCCGGCGAGCAGCGGGACCAGCACGATCGCGGGCAGCTGCATCGCGAACGATGCGATCCCGACCAGCAGGGCGCCGCCCTGCTCGTAGGCGACCAGCAGGATCGCCAGCCAGCCGGCGAACTCGGTGAATCGGCTGAGCCCGTAGGCGCCCAGGATGCGGCGCAGCCGCGAATCCCCAGGCAGGCTGAACAGCGCGCCAGCCCCGAGCTTCGGCATGCGCACCCTCCTCCCGGCCGCGTGGTCGTGTCACCATAGACGACCCCAGGCCCCTGCCCTGCCGACCGTAGCGGGGGACCGCCCAACTCGATACCTGTCGGCAACCTCCCTGAAACACGGCTTTGCCATGGTGTGCCCCCAACAGCAGGGAGGGCTCTGTCCGATGCTCGAGAGCGACCACGGTCCGGTCGACGGGTTGCTGCGCGAGGTCTGGCAGTCCGTCCGCTCGATCGACTCCGGGCAGGTCGCGGACTACATCCCGGAGCTGGCCAAGGCCGACCCGGCCACATGCGGGCTGAGCCTGGCGACCCTCGATGGGGCGGTCTACACCGCGGGGGACCTGGTGCCCTTCACGATCCAGTCGGTGTCCAAGCCGTTCGTGTACGCGCTGGCGCTGGCCGACAGCGGCGCGGAGGCGGTGCTGTCGAAGATCGGGGCCGAGCCGACGGGCGACCCGTTCAACACCATCAGCCTCGACGACGTCAGTGGACGTGCCTTCAACCCGATGGTGAATGCCGGTGCCATCGTCACCGCCACCCTCGTGGCCGGCCGGACACGCGCTGAGCAGTTCGACCGGATCCTCGACGGGCTGTCCTCGTTCGCCGGCCGACCGCTGGACGTCGATGAGGACGTCTACGCCTCGGAGCGGGACACCGGTGACCGCAATCGGGCGATCGCGTACCTGATGCGCTCCGCGGGCCTGCTCGACGACGATGTCAACGACCAGGTGGAGATGTACTTCCGCCAGTGCTCGATCGTCGTCACCGCGCGGGACCTGGCCGTCATGGCCGCCACGCTGGCCAATGCCGGGGTGAACCCGACGACCGGGGAGCAGGTGATCCCCCGCCACGTGGTCGCACCTGTCCTGACCGTGATGAGCACCTGCGGCATGTACGACTACGCCGGCGAGTGGCTGTACCGGGTAGGAATGCCCGCCAAGAGTGGCGTCAGCGGGGCCATCTCGGCGGTCCTCCCCGGTCAGCTGGGACTGGCGGCGCACAGCCCGAGGTTGGATCCGCGGGGCAACAGCGTCCGCGGCGTGGCTGCCTGCGAGCAGCTCTCCTCGAGGCTCGGCCTGCACCTGTTGCTCCCGACCGAGCGGTCCCGGCCCAACGTCCGCCGCACCTATCGCGGGGACCTCGTCCGGTCCAAGCGCACCCGCCCTCCGGCTGATCGAGCCCTGCTGGAGGCCGAAGGCCGGACGATCGTGGTGCACGAGCTGGTCGGCGACCAGGGCTTCGCCGGCGTGGAGTCATTGGTCCGGACAGCGCTGTCGGACCCTGAGCCGGTCCGGTGGCGGGTGCTCGACATGGGGCGGGTCACCCGGATCGACGTCGCCGCCCGGACGCTGCTCGGCGGGCTGGTCGAGCAGCTGCAGTCCGCCGGCGTGGTCGTCGGCGTGGTGGAGCCCCGCGGGCGGGGTCCGCGGGAGGTGGCCGCGACGCTGAGCGCCGACGTGGTCCGGTTCGCCGGACAGCGACAGCGCGCTCGAGTGGTGCGAGACCGAGCTGCTTCGCAGCCACGGCGTCCAGGAGTCCCTCGATGAGGGCCTGGTGGGCCTGGCTGACCAGGACCTGCTGGTGGGACTTCCGGCGGACGTGGTCGCCGAGATCGAGGCGCGCACGACCACGCGGATCTGCATGTCCGGCACCGTGGTGTTCAACGAGGGCGACGAACCCGACGGCCTCTACTTCATCGGTGCGGGACAGGTCAGCGCCGACGTGCGCGTGCGCGGCCAGCGAGGCCGCCGCCGGCTCAACAGCATGGCCGCCGGGTCCTCGTTCGGGGAGCTGGCCCTGGTCGACGGGCGTCCGCGGTCCACCCGGATCGTCGCACTCGAGTCGACGATCTGCTTCGTGCTGTCGCCTGAGGGGTTCGAGGACCTGCGCGCGTCGGCACCCGATGCGTGCGCCCAGTTGACGCTGGCGATCGCCCGGAGCCTTTCGCAGCGATTGCGGGCATCAACGTCCGAAGTCGCGGCATTGGAGGAATCCTGACGTGTCCCTTACCAAAGTCCCCCAATTGCCATAGTGATCCGTGCCTTACTCAAGGTAGCCTTACCCAACCCAGATCGACCAGTGGAGGATCGAATGCGCAGTTCCCGCAAGCACCGGGCCACCGCCCTGATGGCAGCCCTGGCCCTGGCAGCGGGTGGCTCACTCGCCCTCATTCCGCCTGCCGCCGCCGACGACCAAGTTCGTCCCCGGTGGTCAGCTGGAGTTGACGACCGGAGCCGTCGACAAGATCTCCTACCTGGGCAATGCCTACGTGGGAGACAATCAGGACCTCGCGTCGACCTCGGGGACCTGTAACCTCGCCTCCGCCACCGGCGGACCACTGCTGGACTTCGCCGGCTACCTCGGCACTTCCCGGCGCTTCGGACACGACCTCACCGCCGGTCGGCTTCCAGAACGACTCCATCGGGGTCAACGAGGAGATCGACTCACTCTGCTCCCGAGTCGACACGATCTCGCGGACCAACAAGACCGAGTACCTCGACCTGAAGCTCTCGACCCGAGTTGGTCAACTTCGCCAACCGGCCCTTGCTGGCGACATCCGCCTCCCTCGACATCGAGGTCAAGCAGCAGGGTCTGTTCAACTCGACGAAGACGAAGATCCAGGCCACGACCTATCGCAACGGGACGTTGGTGTCGACCTTCAACTTCGTGCAGGGAAGCGGCACCAGCTCCAGCACGGTGACCTACTGCAACGCCAAGGACAACGACAACTGCCAGTGGTCGATCACGTCGCCCCAGTACTTCGACACCCTCCGGCTGAAGGCCGTGGCAGCCAGCTTCTCCCTCGAGGGCGGCGCAGACCCCACGTCATCCAGCCAGACTGTGAAGCCACTGCCGACGACCTTCGCCCTGGTGTCCGAGGTCGACGAGGTTGTTCCCTGCACGATCGGATCCTCGATCAGCGACGGAGCGACGAACGTCACCTACTACGGCAACCCCGACGGCACCACCTCGTGTGACGGCCAGGGGATCGGAGTCGTCCTGAAGAGCACGGCAGATCGAGTCGAGTTCCTCAAGCCATCAGATGACCCAACAGCCCAGTTCGTCCTCGATATCGACTGGAGCGTCCCCCTTCCATCGGGCCCGGCCCAGGTTCCGGGCACCAAGGTGGACTTCCTGAACACGACTTCGACTGAAGACGACATGGAGATCGGCGGGCGCCCGGGAGCCATCTATGACACCAGCACCCCCGAAACTGGTGGGGATCATCACCCGGCTCGGTCACTGACATGGTGAGCGACGACCAGCTGCCCGGGAAGCAATTCGCCTGCGTGGCACACGTCCAAGAGCGTCGGCGACAAGCTCGATCAGAGGGGAGTGACGACAGATCGGCTGCTAGGGCGAGCGCGTGCTCGATGGGAGCGAAGAAAGGACGTGCGGATCCTGGCCACCGCGAGCCTTCGTGGGACTCCCATTGCCAACTACGAGCTCCGGTCCGGGAGACCAGAACGCGACGAGCATGCTCGTGAGCAGAATGCTGCCGTACGTCGTGACCAAATCCGCCACCGCGTCGGGCGGCAACGTCCAGTGGGGCATCGGGAGTGCCACCGACGGAATCACCTTCGACGCACTTGCCATCCGGGCATAAAGGGCGGCATCTCCCTCGAAGGCGGCGCTGACGGTGGCGCCACGCAGGCAACGACCATCGACCTGCTCGGAACGGCCGAGGAGGTCCTGCCGTGCGGTGGCGACGTCACGCAGGGCGGCACCGGAGCCTCGAGGGCGTCACCGTGCGTCGCCTGGAGGCCGATGAGGAGGATCCGCCGACGGTTGTGAGCCCTTCGACGTCATCCTGACCGTTGAGGGAAACGAAGCCGCTTCCTGAAGCCTCGCGACGAATCGATTGATGCGCAGTTCGTTCTCGACGTCGACTGGACGGTGCCCGTTCCGAGTGGCGCTGCCAGTGTGCCCACGACCCAGGTGGACTTCGAGACCGGTGAAGGCCCGAAGCCCATCGGCTGGTGCCCGGATCCCATGTTCGATGAAGCGGGCAACCTGGTCGGGCTGGCGAACGCCACTCCAGCATCTGCCGACATGGACGGCACAGCGGACGACGGCAAGGGCATTCAGTACGCATGCGTGGGGAAGCAGTCCCCCGCCATCGAGTCCGTCGTGGGCGGGACGGACAACCTCGAGGTGACCGAGCAGATCTACCTGCTCGGCGACGTGCTCATGCGCAAGTAGTGACGGCGGCCGAACGCCGGCCTTGACACCCCGGCTCGGCGCTCGAGGCCTCGTTGGCTCGGGCGCCGAGGTGGCGGATGCGTGCGCCCTTGACGCTGGCAATCGCCCGCAGCCCCAGCGATTGCGGCCCACCGTAGCAGTCGCCCCCTTGGACGAATCCTGACGAACGTCCTCTGGAGAAATGACTCCATGTGCTGCATAATCATCACCTTCGGTGAGCCTTACCAAGGTGCACCTCGCCCGCTGGCACGTCGGACGAGCGATCGTGCCAACTAGGGAGTCCCAGATGAGAAGCACCAGAAGGTCCAGGCGTCACGGCGCTGACGGCAGCGATCGCGCTGACAATCATGGCGGTCCCGGCTGGGTTGCTCGCGAGCGACGGTCAGGCCGCTCGGACGACCGGTGCTCGGCGCCCTGGCCCCGACAGTGCCGTGGCTCGAGTCTCCGGATCGCTGATCCTGAACACGAGCACCAGTCGCGTCACAGGGACCTTGACCGACGTACGCCGGGAACCCAGACGGCTCTCGCAGCGCAGACGCTGGTCCCCTCGAAGTCGGACTGCCTCCTGAAGGGCACTGAGAACCTGCTTTCGGGTCGCCGGCATCCGTCGGCACTGGAACCGCAGATGTGCGCCTCGTACGCCAACGGCTCGATCGGCGTCGCCGAGAAGAAGACCGGGACGTCGTGCAGCCAGGTAGGCGCCGCGACCAAGGAGCGCCTCGTGCTCTCCCTCGGTGCCGATGCCTCGGCGGCAAGGGCTCCTTCGAGCCGTCCAGCTCGAGTTCGACCTGGACTCGACAGGGTGGGGCGCGTGTCACGGCGACAGCTGACTGACGCCGAGAAGGCGGCACGTTCAACCTGTTCAGCGGCGGCTCGGCCAACTGCGGGCACCGCGACGTGACACCGTGCCCGGCCAGGCGCGACTCGGGCCCGGACTCCGGGGCCAGTGACAACTGCGCCTGGATGATCCGGCGCCGTGTGGGAGATGTACTTCGACAGCCTCAGTGCTGACCACCACGCGGGCTCATTCGCGCTTTCCGGCGGTTCCGATTATGTGACGCAGTCCCGAGCTTCACAGGCCCCGGTTCGAACTGGTGGAAGAGACCGACGGCGACCTGCTGCATCGATGACCAGTACCCACTCGAAGGCAGTGGATCGACGCACCTGACGTGACGGGACTCGGCTGGGCAACGCCGATGGATCGACGTGCACGCCGCTCAGTATCGCATTCTCGAACGGAACCTCGAAGAGCGCTGAGCTGCTCAAGCCGCGCGAGTCGAGCGGATCGGCGCAGTTCGTCTACGACTTCGTCTGGACCGTGGCGGCCGACACGACCTTGGGAGACGCAGCGGCCGCCGGCCTCGTGCCGCGCACGACAGTGGACTTCGATGGCGATGCCGCCGCAGTTGACGATGCGACCGCGATCGCTTCGTGCCCGGACCGTGACCAGCACCACGATCGAGGGGATCGCTTATCCGGTCGTAGCCAACGTCGAGCATGACGACACCAACGCACCGGACCTGGCGATCAACTAAGCCCGGGACCGGGGCAGCTCGACGGCAAGCAGTTCGCCTGCATCGTCACGCAGTCCATCGATCCGATCGTCGACGACGAACATGCGACGGTTACGGAGCAGGATCTACGCCTACGGCGACATCCTGATGCGCAAGTAGCTCACGGTCGGCCGACCGCCGACAGCGATCGCCCACTCGGCGCCCGGTGCCTCTCAGGCCCGGGCGCCGAGTTGCGTCCGGATCCGCGCCGCTTCGGCCTGATCCGCCGAACCTTGCTCAGCGTCGCCAACTCGTGCAGCCCATCCTGCCCGCACCTCGAGGAGCAGCATCTGCTCGTAGGGCAGCTCCTGCTCGATCGCGACCTCGAGCCCAGCGTCCACCGTCGCCCGGCTCTCCTCGAACCGACCAAGTCGCCAGCAGGGCACTCGCCCGCTGCACGCATGAACGTGCCCTCAGGGATACCGCCTCGTCGCCCGCGGCGCGTTCGGCGTCATCGACGATCGCCAGGGCCTCCGCCGGGCCGACCCGCGCGTGTCGCGACCTCAGCGTGGACGAGGCTGGCCTCGAGGGCGGTCATCCGATGCCCTCGCGCAACCAGGTCGGCAATGACGCAACGATCGCTTCCTCGGCCCTGTCGAGCTCCCCTCGGGCCAGGAGCACCCGCGCGAGCAGGAGCTCGCCGTACAGCGTCTCGAAAGCCATGCCGGATGCCTTCAGCACCCGCACGGCGTCCAGCAGGACGGCCTCGGCCTCGTCCACGCGTCCCTGACTCACCAGGATGTCGCCGAGGCTGACGTCTGTCTCTGCAGCCCCGAATGCGTTGCCGCCCTCAAGCGCCGCCTGCCTGCTCGATGCGTACCACTCGACGGCCTCGTCCCAGCGACCTGCGAAGTAGGCGAAGTTGCCGAGGTTGGCCCGGGCGATCGACTCCCTCGGCCGGTACCCGTGCTCCACGCTGATGTCGAGGGCCTCGCGGGTATGGATGCCAGTGATCGGCAGCCCCATGTAGAGCTCGGCGAACTCGATCGCCATGAGGGCCTGTACCAGGGTCTCCGGGTCGTCAACCTGCCGGGCACCTTCCGCGGCCTGGATCGCCCAGCGCCTGGCCTCTCGCGGCTTCTGCTGCCCCAGCCGTGTGATCGCCGTGAGGTTGTCCAACTGGACCATCACTCGCTCGGCCTCGCGCCCATCCGGGCGCGCGAGAACCTCCCGCGCCCGCGCGATGCTGCGCAGAGCCGTCGTGTACTGGCCGGCGCGCTCCTGGACTCGAGCCCGGCGCGCCATGATCCCGGCCTTGGACACCGGGTCCTCGGCAAGTGCTGCCGCCCTTCGGTACGCGTCGACCGATCCATCCAGGACCCCCGAAAGCTCCCGCAGCTCTCCAAGGACCGACCACAGCTGCGCGCGGTCTGCATCGGTGACGCCTGGAACCCGCCGGCTCACTTCCAGAGCACGCTCGTACTGCTCAGCCGCGTCTACGTTGGCGTAGGCGTGCCGCGCCTCCGCACCGGCCATCTGCGCGTACGTCCACGTCTTCTCGGCGTCCCCAGCTCGCCAGAAGTGAAGGGCCAGCGTGGGCGAGTCGGCGTCGAGGTCGGTGCTCATCGCCTCCAGGGTCTCGCCGGCAGCGCGGTGCAGGCGGCTGCGGATCCTGTACGCGAGGCCCTCGTAGGCTGCATCCCGGACAAGGCTGTTGCGGAACTTCCACCGGTCGGGGCCGTCCGGCTGCAGGAAGGCGCGCAGGCTGCTCAGGGTCGAGCTCTCCGCCTCCAACCCGTCCGCTGCCATCGTCCGACGCAGGACCTCGACCCGGAAGCTGCGGCCAAGGACCGCGCAGTAGCGAAGGACGCGCCGGGCATCCGGGTGCAGCAGGTCGATCTGGGCGCTCATCGCCGCCTGGACCGACTCGGGAAGCGTGTCCAGCGACCCAGTGCTCAGGGCGACGCGAGTGACCTCCTCGACGAACAGCGGGTTGCCCTGCGCTCGATCGACCACGGCGGCGATCTCGTGGGGCCGCAGCGGCGTGGCCTCGGTCGCGGCGATCACCAGGCGTTCCATGACGTCGGCGGGCAGCGGCTCGAGCGTGACATGGATACCCGTGTCCGGCGCGAAACCGCCCTCCTCGCCCCGGCGCACGGCGATCACGGCCCACGGCCGTCCGGCGCTGGCGGCGGCGAGACGATCGAGCAGGCGCGCGGAGGCGCCGTCGGCCCAGTGCGCCTCCTCGGCGACGAGCACCAGCGGCCCGGGCATCGTCTCGTCCACCAGCCGGACTACGGCGTCGGCCAGCCGGTCAGGCCTGTACTGCGGGTCGAGCTGGTCGACCTCGGGAGTGCTGGGCACGTCCACCTGGGCGACGTCGGCCAGGAGCGGGGCCATCGGAAGGAGGTCCGGGGCAACCTTGCCCAGGGTCGCAAGCAACGCCCGCCCCATCGCCTCGGGTGTGTCCCGCTCGAGTCCGAGCAGGCGTCGCACGGGGTCGCGGAACACCCGGTAGGCGCTCGCTGCGCCGTAGGGCTCGGCGCGCACCACGACGACCTCAGCCCTCGATCCCCCATCAAGGGCCTCGAACGCGAGGCGGGACTTGCCCATGCCCGTGGCACCGCTGATCGTGAGAACGCCGCCCGCACCTGTGAGGGCGTCGTCAATCGCACGCCGAACGGTCGCGATCTCCTCGTCCCGGCCCAGGAACGGCAGCCGCGAGTCGGCCGTGGCCTCCTCCGCCGTCCCGAGCTCCTCGCCGACCTCGTAGACCAGCAGCGGGACAGCCTTGCCCTTCATCGGGAACGGTCCGGCCGGCTTGACGGCGAACCGCGTGCGCGAGTGCTCGAGGACCGCCGGATGGGCGAACAGCACCCCGGCCGGCGCCTTGGACATGATGCGCGCCGCGGTGTTCGTGGTGTCGCCCATGCCCGTGTAGGCGCCGCGCTCGGGGATCCCGACCTCGGCGGCGAACACGTGCCCGCGGTTGACGCCCAGCTGCAGCGGCAGGGGCGCGTCGGAATCGGCGATCCGGCGCAGCGCCCGCAGCATCCGGCCCTCGTTGTCCTCGAAGGCGGAAGGGATGCCGGAGCCGAGGAAGAACTTGCCCCCGTCGCTGTCGAGGTCGGTGGCCAGCAGGCTGATCGACTCGGGGGCCAGCGCCTCCTCGACCAGGCTGACCGTCCGGTGCAGCGCCTCGGCCAGGACGTCCGGCCCCGGACCCTCCAGCAGCGCGTCCGTACCGGAGAACTTGATGAAGGCGATGCTCGCGATCCGGTGCTCCGGGTCGGGGATGCCGGCGTCGAGGTACTCCCCCAGCTCGATCGGGAACAGACCCGCGGATCCGCTCGCGATCGACGTCGGGGAGGACGAACTCGTCGCCCGCCGCCGAGTGCGCCGCACGCCGCGCAGGAGCAGCTCGCCGTCCTCCCGGGGCCGGACGGCCCCGCGCGCCAGCCGGGCAGCGGTGTCGGCGCTGACCACGATCTCGCCGGCCTCGGCCGCCTTCTCCGCCAGGGCCGTGGAGGTCGCACCCGGCCCGAGGATCAGCAGCTCGCGGGTCGGCGAACCCACGAGGAACAGGTGGATGTCCCCGGAGTGCAGGCCGACCGACATCTTCAACGAGAGCCGCCCGACCGAGGTGGGCACGGCCGCGGCCTGTCGCAGCGCCGTCCGCATCTCCACAGCGGCGTCGCACGCCTGCTCGGTGTGGTCCTCGCCGCGGAACAGGAACAGCAGCGCGTCGCCGCCGAACTTGAGCAGCTCCCCACCGCGCGTCCCGGCGATCCGCAGCATCGGCCCGAACACCCGGTTGAGCGTCTCGACGATCTCCTCGGCGCCGATCCGGCCGCGTCGGGACAGCTTCTCGGTCAGGGCCGTGAACCCCGAGACGTCGGCGAAGACCAGCGTGCCGTCCACGACACGCCACAACTCCCCTGGTGTCTCGTCGTCCCACGCCAGCGCGATGGGAGGGACGTGCCGGCGCAGGTCGGTCATGACTCCCTATCGGCCTGACTTGGTGGGCAGATTGTTGCCCCTAGAATGTCACAGGTCCAGCGTCGGCAAAGGGCGGAACAACGCCCAGGCTGAGGAGAGAAAGTGCGGCTGACCTTCCTTGGGGTGCGTGGTTCCACGCCGGCCCCGGGCCAAGACTTCGTCCGCTACGGCGGCCACACGTCGTGCGTGGTGGTCGCTCCGGACGCCACGTCCGCGCCCGTCCTCGCCCTTGATGCGGGGACCGGGATCCGATCGCTGACCGCGCTGCTCGAGGGCGAGGCGTTCGACGGATCCATCGTCCTGAGCCACCTGCACTGGGACCACGTGCAGGGGATCCCCTTCTTCGCCGCGGGCGACCGCGACGACTCCCGCGTCGATGTCTACATCCCTGAGGAGTCGGGTCGGACCGGGTTCGACCTCCTCTCCCAGATGATGTCGCCGCCTGCATTCCCGATCACCCCCGAGGGGCTGAAGGGGAAATGGACCTTCAATGCGATCGAGGCGGCCCCCTTGTCGGTCGAGGGTTTCGTGATCACGCCGTTCGACGTCGCCCACAAGGGCGGCCGCAGCTTCGGGTACCGGGTCCAGCTGGGGGACACGTCCTTCGCCTACGTGCCCGACCACGCCCCCGCCGCCGGAGTCAGCGATGAGGCGATGGAGGCGATGGACGGGGTCGATGTCCTCATCGAGGACGCACAGTTCCTCGCCCACGAGCGCCCCCGCGCCGTCGACTACGGCCACGCGACCATCGACGAGGCGATCACCCTGGCGGAGAAGGTGAACGCGAAGTCCCTGATGCTGTTCCACCACGGACCGCACCGCACCGACGACGCCCTGGACCAGATCCGCGAACAGTTCTGCAGCACCGGCTTCGCGACCGTCGCCTACGAGGGAATGGTCCTCGACCTGCCCTGATCCGCCCACGCAGCACCTGGTGCGTGCCGAACACCACCCGTTAGGGGAGACTCTCACCCGTGCGCATCCTGGCCGTGTCGGACCTGCACTACAGGCTCCCCCACTACGACTGGCTGGTGCGTGCATCCTCCGAGGCCGACGTGGTCGCGCTCTGCGGGGACCTCGCCGACGTCGTCAACCCGGTCCCGATCGACATCCAGTCCGTCGTCCTGGGCAAGTACCTGGCGGCGCTGTCGAACGAGTCCCTGGTCCTGGCAGCGTCGGGCAACCACGATCTGGATGGCCCCGGGGCGCACGGCGAGCAGGTGGCTGGCTGGCTGCGACGCGTCGCCGACGACAGGGTGCACACCGACGGCGCAAGCGTCGATGTCGACGGCGTTCGCTTCACGCTGTGCCCGTGGTGGGACGGACCGGTCACGCGAGCGGAGGTCGCCGCGCAGCTGGAGGCCGCGGCGGTGGACCGCCCGGACACCTGGATCTGGCTCTACCACGCTCCCCCGGCCGGCACACCGCTGTGCCGGGACGGCCGCCGCGAGTTCCCCGATCACGACCTCGCCGCATGGATCGAGCAGTACCAGCCCGATGTCGTCCTCTGCGGGCACATCCATCAGGCGCCGTGGGTCCCGGATGGCTCGTGGCACGCCAAGCTGGGCAGCACGTGGGTCTTCAACCCCGGCAAGCAGGTGGGCCCGATCCCGCCGAACATCACCATCGACACCGACGAGCGGACCGCCCACTGGTACGGCGTCTTCGAGTCCGAGACGATCACCCTCGACTGAGGCTCAGCACTCCGGGTCGCGCACGGAGCCTGTCCGGGTCGGCCCGCTCTGGTGGTGGACCAGCGAGTCGAGGATCTGGTCGACCATCCCGAGATGACCCGGTGAGCCCGGCGAACTGCTGCTTGACGTCGACCAGGTACTGCGTCAACCCGTCCAGTCGCATCGCGGTCATCCGCAGGACGGCAACCGCCGCGCCGGGGTGCTCGTTGAGGAACGCGTCCGGGTCGTCCATGACGTGGACCTCGAGGGGCGTGGCCGCCCGCACGGTCGCGGTCGCCGGTCGGTCCAGCACCCAGGACATCTCGCCGAACACGGCCCCCGGGTGGTCGATCCGCGCGAACGCGACGCCGTCCTTCTCCACGGTGACCGATCCTGTGATGAGCACGAGCAGCCGCGAGGGGTCGGCTCCCTCGGCGATGAGGACCTCGCCCTGGGCGAAGGTGAGCACGGGCAGGTCGGCGCAGTACTCCAGCATGTCGGTCACGCGGACATTATCCGGGGTGGGCGCCGAGTGCGCCGCGGCGGACCCGCTCGCACGTTGCGTGATCACGCTATGCGTCGACTGCGCGCGTCCTCCCATCGGCGTCCAGCCAGCCCGAGGAGACAGCCGCGGGTCGGCGGGTCCGAAGTTGCCCCAGCACGGGGTCCGATCCATGAGGCGCCGACGGTCAGAGCCCGACGGGCGCCGTTCCCCGGACCGCCAGTGACCTCCTTGATGTAGGCGCGGCGTCCGAATGCCCGGTAGAGGAGCTTGGGAACGGTCGGGATCGAGGTGAACATCATGACGCGCTCCTCGGGTGATGCGTCCTCCATGATGCCGCCGAGGCCCTTGATCAGGTCTGCCTTGGGTGTGGTGAGCATGACGTGCTTGGCCAGCAGCCCCCATTCCTCCTCGGTCAGGTGCTGCTGGGCAAGGGGCAGGATCTCGGACTCCTCCTGGTCGAGGTGGGCAATGAGTGGAGCGGCGAAATCCTCGATCGCCTGGGCGAAGGCCTCGCGTGCCTCGGCGTCCCCGCTTGCCGCCCAGGCTGCCCCGAGCTTCTCGGCATCTGCCAGTGCCGGGTCGATCGCCCTGTGCTGGCTCTCCATGGTGTCCAGCAGCTGCTGCTCGTCGACTGCGCGCTCCCGCAGCATGGGCCACAGGTTCAGGTCCTCGGACTCATGGTGATGGTGCAGCACGCCGAAGATCCTCCTCATGTGATCATTGACGATCTGCGCCTGGGCGATGTCGCCGACGGCAACCCGCCGGACCCAGCTCGGGCCCTGGACGAACTCCCGCCGGAAGAGCTTGTGCACGACGACCATCTCGTGGGTGAAGGGAAGCGTGGCAGTGGCCATGTGAGGACCTCCAGGATCGTCGGGGACGGTCGGGGAAAGCAGGGGCTCACCTTGGCAGCAGGCACCCAGCGCCGACAAGGGATGTACCGGGCGCTTTCACTGCTGCGCCGGGGAGATCCTCAGGGCCGTGCCAGGAGGTAGTCGGGCAGCTTCTCCTCGTTCGCGGATCCATCGGTGGCCTCGATGATCCGGAACCCAGCGCGCGTGTAGAACGCGACCGCTCGCGCGTTCGCCTGGAAGGTCCACAGCCGCACCTCTGGGCCGCCCATCGCGGAGACGGCGAGGTCGAGCAGCGCAGTGCCGATCCCCGAGCGCTGGCGGGAAGGTTCCACGTACAGGTGGTCGATGATGGCGTCGCGCCAGATGACGAAGCCCACGACCGCCCCGGGCTCGTCGTCAGTGGCGTCGTCGGCCGCGGGTTCATCGACCCAGGCGCAGCCGGACTTCGATTCGATCTCGCCCCGGTAGAAGGCGAGGTCCTCTTCTGGGGTGTGCAGGTCGGGGTAGTGCGCAATCGCGCCGGTGCGGGCACGTCTGGAGATCGCCGCCACGATGGCCGCGTCCTCGGTCGTCAGTGGCCGGATCATCGCCCCAGCATCGCGCAGTGGTCAGGCGAGGGCGACGTGGGCGACCTTCCCATCGATGATCGTGAGGTTCGCACACTCACCGTTCGGGGCTGGGGGTTCCGGCTGCGCAGCGTCTGGCGCGACGGCACGGACGATGAATCCGCGCGGCTCCAGGAGCTTCTTCGCGGCCTTCCATGTCATCCCGACGACGACGGCGGTCACGTCCTCTGCGGTTGAGATCCCCGGTGTCAGCTCAGGGGCATGCGACGGCGCCTGCCTCGTCGAGGGCGCCACAACCAGCGTCGGCCGGACGGTCGAGGACGCCATGATCCGCGGTTCGATCCTGTCGTCGGACATGTTCCACGCTCCCTATCGGACCAGCCTCCGTACCTCTTCAACCGTAGTCCGCGAACCCGGCTACCTCCAGATGGCGGCGCCCAAGCCGTCGCTGAAGACCTCGGGAGGGTCGGGCATCGCGATGGCGATCCCCTGCACGAATCGACGCGCGGACCAGGCGACAGCAGCGGCGTCCAGCACGTCGTCGGCCGCTGCCACCCGACGCATCCCCCACAGGTCCTTCGGCACGGAGATCCCCTGTGCCTCCAGCAGCGATCGCCGGAGGGTCAGCCCGGCCGCACCATGCTTGCTGTGCTCGAGGGGACCGCCCGCCATCTCGGCGAAGCACACTTCCGGATGAACCTCGATGACCGGCACTGCCGACTGGCGAACCCAGGCCTCGACCTCGAGGATCCGGGGCTTCAGCAGGAACGCCTGCCGGGTGAGTCCCTTGCCGGTCAGCTCCCGGCTCAGGGCCGAGGCCTCCGCGTGAGTGTCCCCCGCCAACGATCCCCGCGCCGGCGTCGGGAACACCGACGACCGGCGAGGTCCCACGAACCGTCGCGCCAGAGTGTCGGCTCGGCGGTTCGTGCTGTCCGGCAGCCCGATGGGCATGTCGACGGCCACCACCTCCACCTCGGTCACACGCCCCGCTGCCCGCACGAGCTCTGCCATGGACGTGGCGAACAACGCGAACGGCTGCGCTGGGCCGGCGAGTACCACGCCCACCCAGCCGGCCCGGCAACCATCGACACCCAGGGCACCCACGTGGCAACGATCCCAGCAGCAGGTCCGGGGTGCAGCACGAGCGAGGACCGACGAGCGCGCGGCGCTGCGCAGGCGCCGAACGGGGATCAAGGCCGCCGCCCGTTGGCCGGCCAGCCGCCACGCGCTCACTCAGCCGATCTTGGTCCAGGTGCCCATCCCGGACGTCGTGAAGAACTTGTCGGTGGGCTCGATGGTGACGATCGCCTGGTCGCCCGTGGTGGTCAGATCATTGGCGAGGACGTCGTCCAGGACTCCGGACGCTCCGCTGAGCCGCCCCCAGTATCCGCTATCCAACGAGGTGGACTGATAGGTGCCTGGAGCGATGTCCACCCCCACCATGAACATCCCGTCACCTACGAACGACGTTGCCTGCGGGCCCGGTGCAGATAGGTCTACGGGCACCCACCGATCCATCCTGGCCGTGCTGAAATACGCGTCGGTTGACGCGATCTGCACGTAGACCTGACCGTTGACGAGGCCATTCACCAGGATTTCGTCCAGAGTGCCACCGGCACCGCTGAGCCGCTCCCAGTACCCGAAGTCCGAACTGGAGGATCGGTACAGGCCCGGCTGGATCTGGCTCGCCACCTGGAACGTGCCGTTGCCAGCGAACGATCCTGGCACCACCGGGGTTGCGGCGACCGGAGGCGTCACCACCGGAGGTGTGACTACAGGAGGCGTGACCACCGGAGGCGTGGCAGCGGGCGGGTTGGGGGTCACGGGCGCTGGGAGGACGACGCGGCTCGAGGCCTTGCCCTTGTAGCCGTACTTCGGCGTGACGACCACCCGGTAAGTACCGTTCGAGAGCTTGGCCGTGGTGCGAGTCTCCTGCAGGCCCTGCGTTCGGTAGTTCTTCTTCGTGACCCACTTCTTGCCGGTCCAGCGTTGAACCTTGATGTTCCAGAACCCGCGCCCCCTGTCAGGGTTCACATCGACGTAGAGCCTGTTGTCCGGCGTCGGAGACACGGCGACTGCTGCGTGCTTCTTGGCTGTCGGGACCGACACAGCAGTGGTCGATGCTGCGGGAACGAGGAGCATGCCGGCAGCGAGCGCACCGGCCATGATCTTCTTCACTTGGGTACCCCCCGTGTTCCTGAATGCGACTTGGTCATCATGCCCCCGCTCCAACGAGACCAACAAGGACCAACGTATGAGGCGGGACCGGGCGCTACGGCAAGTCCTCCTTGGCGTTCTCCCGCCTGAGACCTCGGACACAGGACCGCGCCCGATCAGCCTGATGTCGGGGGCCGACGCAATCAGGAACCGCTCGGAGAAGACGGCCCCGGCTCGAGGTCATCGGGAAGGTGAGTGCTTCGACGCGAGGA
This sequence comes from uncultured Actinomycetes bacterium, assembly GCA_963700395.1. Lineage (GTDB taxonomy): Bacteria > Actinomycetota > Actinomycetes > S36-B12 > CAIYMF01 > Prado023. Next base: position 99,737 of record CAVOXI010000008.1, read on the forward strand.
CCTCATCGAGTACGGCGACTCTGAAACTCGAGGCGGCCGCCAGCAGTCCACTTGAACCCGGGTGACGGCCCTGCTATTGCTGTCCCGATCGGACCACGATCTGGATGACACGAGTGTCACGGATTGCGAACCCCCCCATTCTGGCTTCGACCACAACTGTGGCCCTACCATGACGGAAGTACTGGTACGGGTACACCGACGGATCCTGGTTCTTGCTGATGGACCTACCCACGAAGTTGTATCGCTGGAGCTTCCCGGTGCACACGATCGATGGTGCCGGCCCCGTGTGAGACTGCTGGTACGGAGTTGAGTTGAGCCCATTCTCGAAGTAGCCCGGGAACCCAGCGAAGACCCCGATGCCCACCTCCCCCTTGGGGCATCGGACGTGCACGGGAATGAGGACTGTTGTCCCGGAGGGTCCCCACGTGCCGCTCTGGTCGATGGCAGCCGTACCCACGATCCTGATTCCGTAGCCGGTCGGGGCAGACACGGCAGGCTGAGTTGTGAGGAGCACGGCGGCGGCTGCGGCAGCACCTGCAGCTACGAGGGACTTCAACAACGCGGTCTCCTGAGCTTGGGCGGGGGCAGCCATCGGACTAACAGCCGACTGAGGGCTCCTACCCGGGAGCCGCGGTTCCATCCCAAAGCGCACGTCGTTTCATGGCGAGCCCTGAGCCTCACCGGCGCCCGACTTCCGGCCGCCGGGAAGTCGGTGACGCAGCCGCCTCGACCCTTCCGCGGACCGCGGGCTCACCGCTGTTCACACCGTCATGCTGCAGCCGGGCCAGCGCGTCCAGGCCGCAGTCCTGAAAGGACTCACCATGGCCGCGGCCACGTCAGCAGGTGACATCGCTGACTGCCTTCTGTCGGCTACACGTTGAACCGGAACTCCACCACGTCACCGTCGTGCATGACGTACTCCTTGCCCTCGATGCGCACCTTGCCGCGGGACTTGGCCTCGGCCATCGAACCGGCATCGACGAGGTCGTCGAACGACACGACCTCGGCCTTGATGAAGCCCTTCTGGAAGTCGGTGTGGATGACCCCGGCCGCCTCCGGCGCGGTTGCGCCCTTCGGGATCGTCCACGCGCGCGACTCCTTCGGGCCGGCCGTCAGGTAGGACTGGAGGCCCAGCGTGTCGAACCCGACGCGGGCGAGCTGCGTCAGCCCGCTCTCCTCCTGGCCGATCGACTGCAGCAGCTCGAGGGCCTCAGCCTCGTCGAGCTCGATGAGGTCGGCCTCGGTCTTGGCGTCGAGGAAGACGGCCTCGGCCGGAGCGATCAGGGAGGCGAGGTCCGAGCGCATGGCATCGTCCGAGAGCTCGTCGGCGTCGACGTTGAAGACGTAGAGGAACGGCTTGGCGGTGAGCAGGAACAGCTCACGGAGCGGCTCACGGTCCAGCCCTGCCGCGAACACCGTCCGACCGCTCTCGAGGACGGCCTTCGCCTCCTCCGCCGCGGCGAGGGTCGCGACCCGGTCCTTGTTCATCCGGGCCTCCTTCTGCAGCCGCGGGATCGCCTTGTCCAGCGTCTGCATGTCGGCCAGGATCAGCTCGAGGTTGATCACCTCGATGTCGTCCTTCGGTGACACCCGACCGTCGACGTGGACCACATCCGGATCGGTGAACACCCGGATCACCTGGCAGATCGCGTCGGACTCGCGGATGTGCGACAGGAACTTGTTCCCCAGCCCGGCGCCCTCGCTCGCGCCCTTGACGATCCCGGCGATGTCCACGAACGTGACCGTCGCCGGCAGGGTCCGAGCTGAGCCGAAGATGCCGGCCAGAACGCCCAGGCGCGGGTCGGGGACGCCGACCACGCCAGTGTTCGGCTCGATGGTCGCGAACGGGTAGTTCGCCGCCAGGACGTTGTTGCGGGTCAGCGCGTTGAACAGGGTGGACTTGCCGACGTTGGGCAGTCCGACGATGCCGATGGTGAGAGCCACAACGAACGATTCTACCGGCGTCCGCCGAGCCTCCCCGACGACTTCGGGCGGGGCGCGAATGACTCCTCGGCGCTCCGCTTCGCAGTTGTCCCCAACCTGCGTCGCATGCCTTGTGATGTCAGGGGAGTGGGGTACCGTTCTGGCATGTGATCGAACACGTGTTCGAGAGGGGGAGGATTCGTGCTCGAGTTGGTGCTGACGGTACGAGACAAATGCGGCCGGTCGATGGACCCCGCGGAGTTGGGGGTCGATGACCTGGTGGAGGCGATCCGGGCACGGCCGCCGAGTAACGGACCGAACGGGCGGACAGAGCGTGACCTGGACCTGGCCGCGTTCGGACCCGCGCTGATGTCCCTCGAGGCGGTGGAACAGGTCTCCCGACAGGTCGCCGCCCTGCGGACGGCCTGCGTGGCGGCCGTCGCCGACGAGACCCCCGGAGGATCGACAACTGACCAGGTACTCGACGAGGTGTCCTGCTCCCTTGTCGTCTCACGCCGGTCCGCGGCCCATACCCGGGTCACCGCCGAGACCCTTCGCCACCAACCCGAGGTTTGGGCCGCTCTGTGTCGCGGGGACGTGGACCTGACCCGCGCACGCATCCTGGCCCACGCCCTGCTCGAGGTACCCCGAACAGACCCTGACGGCGTCCTTCGGGAGGACTACGAATCTGACTGCGCAACAGTGCTCGCCGACGGTCTGGCATACGCACAGGACCACACAGCCCGCCGTCTTGACCTGTTCCTTCAACGCCGCCTCCTTGCCCTGGGCTGCGCGGATCGGCCCCGGCGCCGCGCCCGGGCGCTGAGCGAGCGCGGAGTCTGGCTCAACCACCGCGGGGACGGCACCGCCGACCTGGTCGCGAGACTGACCAGCGAGGACGCCGAACGGGTCTACTCCACCATCCGGGCCTGCGCTCTTGCCGACCGCAATGGAGATCCCGCGTATGACGCCGCTGACCCCCGCGAACCCCTGGACCTCTGGCTCGCCTCCGCGCTCGTCGACCTGATCCTCCACCCCGGGTCCTGGCAGTGCGGAACCAACTCGAGCAGCGATTCGGGCCCTCATGAGGTCCAACGCCCTCGGCTGGACACGATCATCACGGTGACGATCCCCATCGACTCCCTGGCCGGCCTGTCAGACTCCCCCGGCGTCATCAACGGCTTCGGGGCGATTCCGGCCGAGGACGCCCGCCGTCTGGCCGCTGCGGACGCCCGGTGGCGACACGTCCTCACAAGCCGCACGACCGGCGCCGTGCTCGACGTGGGAACGCTGTCCTACCGCCCTCCGGCGGCCCTTGAGCGACACGTCCGGCTGCGTGACGGGACCTGCAGGTTCCCCGGCTGCCCGGTCCCAGCGGCCGAGTGCGACCTCGATCACCTCATCCCGTTCCCCTCGGGCGCAACGTCAGAGGAGAACCTCCATGCGCTCTGCCGACGCCACCACAACCTGAAGCACGACGGCGGCTGGCGGGTCGAGGCCACACCGGGGAGTGGGCTGCGCTGGACAAGCCCGCAGGGCGCAACCACCACCACACACCCCGACGACAACCACTCCCGCGTCGCTTGAGGAACCGAGCCAGGAACTTCCCGAGGGCGCAGGGCGACTATCGCCCTCCATGTCAGTCCCCCCCGATAGGAATGGTCCATGGATAGGACGATGTTGTGGAGCGTGGCCCTCCTCTCGCTGGCTCTGGCGCTCGGGTGGCTGCTGCGCGGGCTTGTGGACCGTCCACGTCAAGCGGCGGAACGCGCCGTCTCTGGGGAGCGGGTGGCGCGCCTGGAAGCAGAGCTCACCGCTGCCCGAACGACAGCCGAGTCCCAAGCCCGGACACCGGAGCAGGTGGCCCAGGTGATGGCACCGGTCCAGACCGCGCTGGGCCGCCTCGAGGAGGCCGTGGCCCGAGCGGAGGGTGGACGTGCCACCTCCACTGCCCAGCTGGCTGAGCAGATGAGGGCCGTGGCCCAGGCCACGAGTGTGTCCACCGATGGGCTGCGGCGCGAGACCGCCCGGCTGGTGGGGGCCCTGGGGCACAGTGAGGTGCGCGGGCGCTGGGGGGAGTTCCAGCTGCGGCGGCTGCTCGAGTCCTCTGGCCTGGTGCGAGACGTGCACTTCACCGAGCAGCAGAGCGTCTCCACCGACGCCGGCCTGCTCCGCCCCGATGTCGTGCTGCACCTCGGCGAGGACAAGACCGTCGTGGTGGACGCGAAGGTGTCGCTACGGGCCATCCTCGGCATCCAGGCTGGTGACCCGCAGGACGAGGTCGCCGCGGCGCGGGCCCAACACGCTCGGGAGGTGCGCAACCACGTCGACCGGTTGGCGAGCAAGGAGTACGCCCGGCAGTTCGACACCGCGCCGGAGTTCGTCGTCATGTTCCTGCCCGCGGAGTCCCTGCTGGCCGAGGCCCTGGCCTGCGACCCAACCCTGCTCGAGCATGCCTTCGGCCGCAACGTCGTCCTGGCAACTCCGACCACCTTGATGGCACTGACCCGAACCGTCGGCCATATCTGGCGCCAGGATGCCCTGGCTGCCAATGCCAAGGAGGTCCAGGCCCTGGGCCGGGAGATGGCCGAGCGCCTTGCGACCATGCTTGGACACCTCGACAAGCTGGGTTCGTCCCTGGGCGCCGGCGTCACCGCCTACAACAGGGCCATCGCGTCGCTTGAGTCCCGGGTGCTCGTGACCGGTCGGCGGTTCACCGAGCTGCAGGGCCTGCCGATCCCGCTGGAGTCACCTCGGCAGGTGGATCAGCAGCCACGAAGCCTGGCAGCCCGGGCAGCCGACGAGGACCAGCCCACCCAGGACCAGCCGGCCCAGGTATTGGCCGAACAGGCCACATCCGTCCATCCGGACGAACTCGACCTCGCCGCCAACCTCCTGGACCGGCCGCACCCGGGCGACTCAGGGTCACTCGACCCCCTCGAGCGGCAGGCGCTGGACGCGGGTGGATCACCGCAGGAGTCCACGACGGCCGTCGCATAGTCCTCGACTACCAGCGGGCTACCATTCGGCTCGTGACCCTCCCCTCACCCGGACCCGGCAATGCCGGGTGGGGAGGTTCCGGAACTCCCACCGACGGGCCCATGCGGCCACAGGCAGTCGCACCGCCCACCGACACTGGACGAGGATTCCCTGGCGGTCGGGTGGTGGCCGTCGCCACGCTCGCGGTGATCGCCGTGGCGATCATCGAGGCCGCATTGCGCGACCGCGTCGGTCCGTGGACGGGCGCGACCCTCGTGGTGGTGGCGATCGTCGCCCCACTGGTGACGCGCGCCGGGGATCGTTCGCTGCCCGCGATGATGCCTCCCCTGGCGTTCCTCGTGGCAGTGCTGATCGCCGGGCAACTGCTCGTGGCCAGGACGGGGGCGGGCAACTTCGACCGCGTCTCCGAGGCCGTGATGATCGCCCAGAACCTCGGACCCAACGCGGTCTGGGTGGTCGCGGCGACGATCCTGTCGGTCACGGTTGCGACCATCCGGCACTTCACCGACCGCTGAGGTCCCCCGACCGCGCCACTACTGCTTCCCGGCCGCCTTCAACTCGCGGCGAAGCTCCTGGGGCAGCGCGAAGACCATGTGCTCCTCGACGGCGTCCACGTCCTCGACGTCATCGAAGCCGAGCTCGGCGAGTCGGACGAGCACATCACGTACCAGGATCTCCGGGACCGACGCTCCGCTGGTGACCCCCACGGTGGCGGCACCATCGAACCAGGCCGCCTCCAGTTCGGTTGCCTGATCGACGCGGTACCCCGACTTCGCGCCGTGCTGCAGCCCGACCTCGAGCAGCCGCACGGAGTTCGAGGAGTTGGCCGACCCGACCACGATGAGCACGTCGCTGCGCGGGGCCACCTTCTTCACCGCAGTCTGGCGGTTCTGGGTGGCGTAGCAGATGTCATCGCTGGGCGGGCTGACCAGCGCGGGAAGGCGCTCGCGCAGCGCACCCACAGTCTCCATGGTCTCGTCCACCGAGAGCGTCGTCTGCGACAGCCAGACCACCTTCTCGTCCGCGGCGAGGTCGAGGTCGGCGACTGATTCCGGACCGGAGACCAGTGTCATGGCCCCGGGCGCCTCGCCCATGGTGCCCTCGACCTCCTCATGGCCCTCGTGGCCGATGAGCAGGATCCGATAGCCCTCGTCGGCGAAGCGACGAGCCTCGTTGTGCACCTTGGTGACCAGCGGGCAGGTCGCATCGATGGTGCGCAGGCCGCGCTCGGCGGCCTCCTCGTGGACTGACGGCGCCACGCCGTGAGCGCTGAAGACCACGGTCGCGCCCTCGGGGACGTCGTCGGTCTCCGTCACGAAGACGGCCCCACGCGCCGCCAGGGAGTCCACCACGTAGCGGTTGTGGACGATCTCCTTGCGCACGTAGACCGGCGCGCCGTAGAGGTCGAGGGCCTTCTCGACGGCGACCACGGCACGGTCAACGCCGGCGCAGTAGCCGCGTGGCGCGGCGAGCAGGACCTTGCGACCCGGTTCAGACATGCCTCCATGGTAGGGCGGTCCGGCGATGTCCGCCCCCTGTCGTACTCTCGCGACCATGGCCACAGCCCCCCAGACGAGCCCACCGGGCGCCGCACCCGTGGACGGCTCCGCCCCCGAGCGCGCATGGCCGGTCCGCGAGATCTCGGTGAAGCTGCGCGACTACATCGCCCGGCTGAACCGCGTCTGGATCGAGGGCCAGGTCGTGGAGGTCAGTCGCCGCAGCGGCTCACAGGTGTACCTGACCATCCGCGATGTCGACGTCGACGCCTCCGTGTCGGTCGTCATCCCCGGCGGCCTCGACCGCGCCATGAACCCCCCGCTGACCGCGGGTCAACGCGTCCTCCTGCACGTCCAGTGCGAGTACTGGGTCCGCAACGGTCGCCTCATGCTGCGCGCCAGCGAGATCCGCCCGGTCGGCATCGGCGAGCTCCTGGCCACCCTGGAGCGTCGCAAGCAGCAACTGGCTGCCGAGGGCCTGTTCGCCCCCGAGCTCAAGCGCCGCCTGCCCCTGCTCCCCCGCAGGATCGGACTCATCACCGGAGCCAACGCCCAGGCGATGCACGACGTGATCACCAACGCCCGTCTCAGGTGGCCGGCCGCGCAGTTCGAGGTCCGGGAGGGCGCGGTGCAGGGCGCGTCAGCGGTGAGCACGATGATCCGCAGCCTCGCCGAGCTCGACGCCGACGAGTCCGTGGAGGTCATCGTGTTCGCCCGCGGCGGCGGCAGCCTCGAGGACCTGCTGCCGTTCAGCGACGAGTCGCTGATCCGCGCGGTGGCTGCCGTCCGGACCCCCGTCGTCAGCGCGATCGGCCACGAGCAGGACGCCCCCCTGCTCGACCTCGTCGCCGACCTGCGGGCCTCGACCCCCACGGATGCCGGCAAGCGGATCGTCCCCGAGTGGGCGGAGGAGTCCCGGCGCATCTCCGATCGGCGGGCCAGTCTCGACCGGACGATGCTGACCCGCCTGGAGCAGGCCGCCACGTGGTTGGAGCAGACGCGCAGCCGACCTGCCATGGCCGACCCCGCCGGGTTGCTGCCCCGGCTGTCGGCGGAGGTGCACACCGCCCGCCAGCGCGCATTCCGGGCCGTGGAGCAGCGGATCGGCACCCAGGAGCGTGACCTCGCCCACCTGCGCGCGCGGGCGCGGGCGCTGTCCCCGCTGGCCACCCTCGACCGCGGCTACGCGGTGGTGGTCGGCCCGAACGGCGACTTCATCCGCGCCGCCGACCAGCTCCATCCCGGCGACGGCGTGCGGGTGCGCGTCGCCACCGGTCACTTCCGGGCCGACGTCACCGACGTAGCATCGGCATCATGACTGAGCCCACCGCGCCCCTGCCGGGCGGGAACCCCGAGGACCTCGCCAACCTCAGCTACGAGCAGGCTCGCACCGCCCTCGACCAGGTCGTGGCCGCGCTCGAGTCCAGCACCGTCAACCTCGAGATGTCACTGGCGCTGTGGGAGCGCGGCACCGCACTGGCCGACATCTGCCAGGCGCACCTCGACGGGGCCCGGGAGCGCATCGAGGCGGCGAGGCCGGGCCTGACGGCCGAGGGCCCGGCCAGCAGTAGGGCCCGGGAACGTGGGGCTGGCGCATCCATGAACCGGCGCCGAGCGACCGGCAGACCATCGGCCGTCGGCCGCAAAGCAGTCGACCGGCGCCGGCGAAGCAGTCCTCAGCGCTCGACAGCCGCCAGCTGTGCCGGCCAGGGTCTCGAGCTCCGCCCACTCGCGCCGAGCCTGTCACGATCGTGGCCGTGCCGTCCTCGACCAGCACCAGCGACCGGCGGTCATCGGGGGTGGGGTCGCCCTCCATCCGGGTCCACTCGCGCCCCCCGATGGTGACCGTCCCCTCAGCGACACCGTCGCGCGTCTCGGACTCGATCCAGTCCGTCTGCGCCGCGATCGCCTGCTTCGGGAACTGACCGCGCTGCAGGACGGCGGCGTACTCCTCGGCCGGGGTGTAGAACCCGGCCCGCCAGCCCAGCGTGCCGTCCGCCTCCGGCTCCACGCGCGCGCTGGTCGCGGGCCACGGGAACGTCACCGGCGGCGCGAGGACCTCGTAGGACGCGGCTGTGGCGGCTGACTGGGCGACAGGCGCCCATTCGACCTCGCGGATCGCCTCCGAGCTGCGCGGGTGCGCGAAGTACATCCAGATCAGCAGCACGATCGCCACGAGGCCCAGGGAGCGGACCATGTCCGTGCCGACCTGGCGTCCGCGCGACGGCGCCCGACCGACGGTCTGCTCTCCCATGGGGACGATGGTGGACCATCAGGGGGCGGTCCGCACAATCTGCCCCCGCCACCCGCCCTATCCGCCTCGGACTAGGCTCGATCCATGGCCGAGTTCACGTACACAGAGATGCTCCCCTCGGGCGCCGACGAGACGCCCTACCGCCTGCTCACGACCGAGGGCGTGAGCACCGTGGAGGCCGCCGGGCGCACGTTCCTGCAGGTCTCCCCCGAGGCCCTGCGACTGCTCGCCTACGAAGCCATCCACGACATCCAGCACCTGCTGCGCCCCGCGCACCTGGCCCAGTTGCGTCGCATCCTCGACGACCCGGAGGCCAGCCCCAACGACCGCTTCGTCGCCCTGGACCTGCTCAAGAACGCCAACATCGCGGCCGGCGGCGTGCTGCCCATGTGCCAGGACACCGGAACGGCGATCGTGATGGGCAAGCGGGGCCAGCGGGTGCTCACCGAGGGTCCCGACGAGGCCGCACTCTCCCGGGGCATCTTCGACGCCTACCAGACGCTGAACCTGCGCTACTCCCAGCTCGCGCCCCTGACCATGTGGGAGGAGCGCAACACCGGCACGAACCTCCCGGCCCAGATCGAGCTCTACGCTGACACCGCCCCCGGACACGAGCTGACCTACAAGTTCCTCGTGATGGCCAAGGGCGGCGGCAGCGCCAACAAGTCCTTCCTGTTCCAGGAGACCAAGGCCCTGCTCAACCCCGCCTCGATGACGAAGTTCCTCGACGAGAAGCTGCGCGGCCTGGGTACCGCTGCCTGCCCGCCGTACCACCTGGCCGTGGTCATCGGGGGCACGAGTGCGGAGTTCGCGCTGAAGACGGCCAAGTACGCGTCGGCCAAGTACCTGGACGGCCTGCCCACAGCGGGCAGCGCCGGAGGACACGCCTTCCGCGACGTGGAGATGGAGGCCGAGGTCCTGGCCCTCACCCAGCAGTTCGGGATCGGGGCGCAGTTCGGCGGCAAGTACTTCTGCCACGACGTCCGGGTCGTTCGCCTGCCCAGGCATGGGGCGAGCTGCCCCGTGGCCATCGCAGTCTCCTGCTCGGCCGACCGTCAGGTCCTGGCCAGGATCACCCCCGAGGGGGTGTTCCTCGAGCAGCTGGAGCGTGACCCCGCGCAGTACCTCCCGGAAATCACCGACGAGCACCTCGACGACCAGGTGGTTCGTGTCGACCTGAACCAGCCGATGGACGCGGTACGAGGGCAGTTGGCCGCGCTGCCGGTCAAGACCCGGGTCTCGCTGACCGGACCGCTCGTCGTCGCCCGCGACATCGCCCACGCGCGGATCAAGGAGATGCTCGACCGCGGCGAGCCCATGCCCGAGTACCTGCGCGACCACGCGGTGTACTACGCCGGGCCCGCCAAGACCCCCGCCGGCTACGCCTCAGGCTCGTTCGGCCCGACCACCGCGGGGCGCATGGACGCCTACGTCGACCAGTTCCAGAAGGCCGGGGGGTCGCTGGTGATGCTGGCCAAGGGCAACCGGTCGGCCGCAGTCACCACTGCCTGCCGCGACAACGGCGGCTTCTACCTCGGCTCGATCGGCGGCCCCGCCGCACGCCTGGCGAAGGACAACATCCGCTCGGTGGAGGTCCTGGACTTCCCCGAGCTCGGCATGGAGGCGGTCTGGCGGATCGAGGTGGAGGACTTCCCGGCCTTCGTGGTGGTGGACGACAAGGGCAACGACTTCTTCGCCGAGACGTCCACGCCGACGATCACGTCGATCCCGGTGGGCCCGCCCTCCTAGTACCAGTGGTGTGATCGCCAGAACGACCACGCCTGGCAGGGCGAACCGTAGCGACCCTTGATGTACTTGGCGCCGACCCGGATCTGGATCGCGGGGCTGTGCATGTACTGCGAGGTGGAGTAGCCGGCGCGGCGCCACACGGCCGAGGAGGTCTGCGGGATGCCGTGGTAGCGACCATTCGGGTTGCTCGCCCAGTACCGCCAGCCGCTCTCCCTGGTCCACAGGCTCGACAGGCAGGACATCTGCCCCGAGCCCCACCCGTAGGTGCGCGAGATGTACGCCGCGGCGAAGCGCTTGCTCGCCGCCGGGGCGCCCGCCCGGGGCAGGCCACGCGAGGAGGACTTCGCTGCGCGCGCCCGCGCCTTCGCCACCTTCTTGACCGCCTTGAGCGTCCGTGCGGTCACGACGCCGGTGGCCTTGACCCCCGCGGAGCGCTGGGCCTTCTTCACGGCCTTGCGCGTCCTCGTGTCGAAGGTCGCGGTCTGCTTGACCTTCAGGAGCTTCTGCAGCGCCTGGACGTCGGGACCCGTGTCGCCGAGGCGGATGACCCGGTCACCGAGGGCGAACACCGCGGGGACAGCGGCGGGGACGTCCGTCGGCGCCGGCACAGCAATCGGGGCCGGCTCAGCCGTGGCCACCGGCGGGGCAACCTCGTCGGCACGTGCTGGCGAGCCCGCCAGCGCCGGCAGTCCCACGATCAACAGGGCAGCGACAAGGACGGCCAGGAGGCGAGGCGCGGGCATCGACGACGGTCCAGCGGGGGCAGCCTGCACGGGGCGTGAAGTGCTCATGAACACCGGAGCGTGCCATCCGCACCCCCGTCGATTCCAACCAGGATTAATGGCGAGAACGCTCTCTGGCGTGACCTGCATCACGTTCGTGCACGGATAATCCGGTCATTCCATGAAATGCATCACACTGGTTGCAGCTTCAGATGTGAGGTATGCCACAGCCGGGACCTAGGTCATGAACCGGGCGACTGCGGACCAAATGACCGTCTCAGCTGGGCAGGTCCTCCAGCATCTCGGTGACCAGTGCCGCGATCGGCGAGCGCTCGCTGCGGGTCAGCGTGACGTGGGCGAACAGGGGGTGCCCCTTGAGCTTCTCGACGACGGCGACCACGCCGTCGTGGCGACCGACGCGCAGGTTGTCGCGCTGGGCCACGTCATGGGTCAGCACGACCCGCGAGTCCTTGCCGATGCGTGACAGGACCGTGAGCAGGACGTTGCGCTCCAGCGACTGCGCCTCGTCGACGATGACGAAGGCATCGTGCAGCGAACGACCACGGATGTGGGTCAACGGCAGGACCTCGAGCATCCCGCGGTCGAGGACCTCGTCGACGACCTCGGACGTGGTGATCGCCCCGAGGGTGTCGAAGACCGCCTGCCCCCAGGGCGACATCTTCTCGTGCTCGCTGCCCGGCAGGTAGCCGAGCTCCTGGCCGCCGACGGCGAACAACGGCCGGAAGACCACGACCTTGCGGTGCTGCTGGCGCTCCAGGACCGCCTCCAGACCGGCGCACAGGGCCAGGGCGCTCTTGCCGGTGCCGGCCCGCCCGCCGAGGCTGATGATCCCGATGTCGGGGTCGAGCAGCATGTCCAGGGCGATGCGCTGCTCCGCGGACCTGCCATGCAGGCCGAACGCCTCACGGTCGCCGCGGACCAGGCGCAGCCGCTTGTCCGGGGTCACCCGGGCAAGGGCCGAGCCCCGCTCGGAGACCAGGACGACACCGGTGTTGCAGGGCAGGTCACGCGCGAGGTCGAGGTCGATCCGCTCGTTGTCGTACAGCTCGTTGACGACCGTGGACCCGACCTCGATCTCCTCGATGCCGGTCCAGCCCGTGCTCATCACCAGCTCGGCGCGGTACTCCTCGGCCTGCAGCCCCAGCGTGGAGGCCTTCACGCGCAGGGGCAGGTCCTTGCTGACCACCACGACATCGCGGCCCTCGGCGGCGAGGTTGCGCGCGACAGCCAGGATCCGGGTGTCGTTGTCGCCGAGCTGCATCCCCATGGGCAGGCGCGACAGGTCGGAGTGGTTGAGCTCCACCCGCAACGTGCCACCCTCGTCGTTGAGGGGGATGGGCTCATCGAGACGACCGAAGTCGATCCGGAAGTCGTCGAGCATGCGCAGGGCCTCGCGGGCGAAGTAGCCGAGCTCGGGATGGGTGCGCTTGGCCTCCAGCTCGATGATCACGACCAGCGGGATGACGACCTCGTGCTCGTCGAAGCGGAAGACCGCCCTGGGGTCGGACAGCAGGACGGAGGTGTCGAGCACGTAGCAGCGACTCGCCTCCGCTCGAGCTCTGCCGGATCGGGGCTTCGTCGCAGTCGGCACGCGCGCCTCCACAGTCAGGTCGGGCGGCTCGGGGTGTGCCCGACTGCCACGAATCTAGGCCGCGAGCCTGCTCCGCCGGCGTCGCGACACGCCGCGCGCGGGGTGGTGATGGGCCACGCGTCAGGAGCCGTAGCGCCGCTCGCGGGCCGCGTAGTCGCGCAGGGCGCGCAGGAAGTCCACGCGCCTGAAGTCGGGCCAGTAGGCCTCGCAGAAGTAGAACTCGGAGTGGGCGCTCTGCCACAGCAGGAATCCCGAGAGCCGCTGCTCGCCGGAGGTCCGGATGACCAGGTCCGGGTCGGGCTGGCCCTTCGTGTAGAGGTGGGCCGCGATGTGCTCGACGTCCAGCGATGCGGCGAGCTCCTCCAGGGACGTCCCCGCGGCCGCCTCCTCCTGCAGCAGCGCGCGCACGGCGTCGACGAGCTCCTGCCGCCCGCCGTAGCCGACGGCGACGTTCACGGTCATCCCGTCGATGTCGCAGGACTTCAGCTCGGCAGTCTCGAGCACCTGCCGCGTCCGAGCCGGCAGCGGGTCCTTGGCACCCACGTGCCGGATGACCCACTTGCCCGACGCGGCCAGCTCCTCGATGGAGCCCTCGATGATCCGCAGCAGCGGGTCGAGCTCCTCCGTCGCGCGCGTCAGGTTGTCGGTGGACAGCAGCCACAGCGTCACGACCTCGACGCCGACCTCGTCACACCACTCGAGGAACTCCACGATGCGGGCGGCTCCGGCGCGGTGCCCGGCAGCACTGCTCGAACCCTGCTCGGTGGCCCAGCGCCGGTTCCCGTCGAGGATCACCCCCACATGCCGCGGGATGTCGCCCTGGTGGAGGTCGTTGGCCAGTCGACGTTCATAGAGACCGTAGACGAGGTCGTCCAGACCCATACGTTCCTCCTGATGCGGACCTCATGCCCGATGGAGGCTATCGCACCGCCGTCATGACCAGTGTCGCCGCGACGAAGTGCGCGGTCCATCCCCCGAGCGTGAATGAGTGGAACACCTCATGGAAGCCGAACCACTTCGGTGACGGGTTCGGCCACTGGGTGGCGAACACCCCGGCGCCCAGCGTGTAGAAGATCCCTCCGAGGAGGATCAGGCCCAGGACCCAGGCGTGGCGGGCGTCGGACAGGATGTCCGAGCGCAGGAAGCTGGGAAGGAACATCGCCGACGCCCAGCCCAGCGCCAGGTACATCGGCACGAACAGCCACCGTGGGGCCCTGACCCACGCCAGTCGGACGACCGCCCCACCGACCGCGCCGAGCCAGAGGACAGCCAGCAGCGATCGTGCGGGCCCGGGGCCGAGCAGGGCCACAGCGAACGGTGTGGCGCTGCCGGCGATGACCAGGAAGATGTTCGCGTGGTCCCATCGCTGCAGGAGGTTGGTCACCCGGGGGGAGAACCGGCCACGGTGGTACACGGCCGACACGGAGAAGAGCAGGATCGTGGTGAGTGCGAACAGGACCGTGGGGATGCGCAACTCCGAGGGCGCGAGGATGGCCAACAGCACCGCAGCCGTTCCGGCGATGGGGGCAGCCACCATGTGCAGCCATCCGCGCAGGACCGGCTTGACGGACAGGTAGTGCTCCCGCAGGGAATCAGCGGGCGTCATGCATGAAGTAGATCAGTGGGCGCCGTGATCAGCAAGGCGCTCCGTCACGCCAGGTCGACGATCACCGGGGCGTGATCGCTCGGTGCGGGAGTGCCCTTGATCCCGGGCTTGCGTGCATCCCGGTCCACGACCGCCGAGGTGACGGCAGCGGCGAACGCCGCGTTCGCCAGGACCAGGTCGATCCGCATCCCCATGGCCTTGTGGAACGACCCGGCCCGGTAGTCCCAGAACGTGTAGGGATGTGGCCCCTTGCTGATGGTGGGCATGACGTCTGTGAGGCTCAGGGCCAGGAGGTCGGCCAGGGCAGCCCGCTCGGGCGCCGACACGTGGGTGCTCTGGGCGAACGCCGCGATGTCCCAGACGTCGTCGTCTGCCGGGGCGATGTTGAAGTCCCCGAGGACGGCGAATGGTGCCGCCGCAGCCGCGACCGGGCCCAGGTGCCCGGCAAGGGCCGCCAGCCACGACAGCTTGTACGAGTAATGGGGGTCGTCGGGGGTGCGCCCGTTCGGCACGTACACCCCCGCGACGCGGACCCCGCCACAGGTCGCGGCGATGTAGCGCGCCTCCGGGGCGTCGGTTGGGTCGGGGAATCCGGGCACCCCGGGGATGTCGGTCTCCAGGTCGGAGATGCCGACCCGCGAGAGCAGCGCCACCCCGTTCCAGCGCCCCTGGCCCCTGTGCACCGACTCGTAGCCGGCGTCCGCGATCTCCGAGGTGGGGAACGCCTCCTGGGCGATCTTGGTCTCCTGGAGCACGACCACGTCAGGCTCGGTCGCCTCCAGCCACGACAGCAGCCGTGGGAGCCGCGCGGGAAGGGAGTTCACGTTCCAGGTGGCGATGCGCACGCCGTGATTCTGGCACCTGGTCGGCTCCGCGGGGACCGCGCGGGCCAGCGATCCCGCGGGCATCGACACACGGTGACTCGCGGTCACTTTGCGTCCTCATCGAGCCGGACGAAATCACCGCGAAACGCCGGGGCAATGCCGTCGTGGCCCCACGCGAATGGCAGGATCCCCCCATGTCCGTGACCGCCGCCCTCGGGGACGTGCGCCGGATCGCGCATGGGCCGACGCGGACGCTGTTCATCGGGCTGCTCGTGAAGTCCGTCGGGAGCGGCCTGACGCTCTCGCCTGCTCATCGTGTACCTCGTGAGGGTTCGCGACCTCCCGCGTCATGGTCGCCACCGGGCTGCTCGCGTGGCAGGCGCTGCTCGACCCTCGCGGTGTCGCCCATCGTCGGCACGCTGGTCGACCGGCGCGGACCACGACCTGTCCTGCTCGTGGCGCTGCTGATCGAGGCCGTCAGCCTGATCACGTTCGGGCAGGTGACGACCTGGCAGCAGGCCTTCGTCGTGATGTCCGCGGTGGCGGTGGGTGGGGCCGGGATCTGGGGCCCCACCGATGCGCTCCTGGCCCGCCTCGTGCCCTCGCAGGACCGGTCCACGGCCTTCGGCTTCCAGTTCATGCTGCTGAACATCGGCCTCGGCCTCGGGGGACTGATCAGCGCGACGATCGTCGACGACGACGCGGCCGGTCACCTTCGAGTGGCTGTACACCCTGACCGGGCTGTCGTTCCTCGCCTTGTTCGTCGCCGTCCTGGTCATGGGCGACGTCGGCGGGCCGCCCGCCGCCGAGCCCCCTGCGCACGCCGAGCCCGACGAGGGCGCAGCCGGACCACCGGGCGCGCGGCCCGAGGAGTCCGACGGCTGGGCCGCCGTCCTGCGCGACCGGAACCTGCTGCGCTACGGGGCTGTCGGGCTGCTGCTGCTCACCTTCGGGTACGGCTGCGTGGAGTCCGGCGTCGGGCTGTTCATCACGGACTTCGTGGGCCTGCCCAACGAGCCGCATCGGCCTCGTCTTCGCCGCGAACACGGCCGTCATCGTCGTCATGCAGCTGTTCATGATCTCGTTCGTGAACGGTCGCTCGCGGGCCCAGATGCTGGCCGGCGTGGGCTTGCTGTGGGCCCTGACCTGGGCCCTCTTCAGCTCCGCGCTGACAGCTCAGCGGCTGGGCTGCGGTCGGGGTCCTCATCCTGGCCATGTCGATCTTCGCCGTCGGCGAGACCCTGTGGTCACCGGTCGCGCCCGGCCCTGTCTCAACGAGTTGGCTCCCGAGCACCTGCGCGGCCGGTACAACGCCTTCCAGTCACTGCTGTGGGGGGTCTCCGGGGCGCTCGGCCCGCTGGTCACCGGTGCGTTCCTGTCCGCCGACCTCGGCGGGGCCTGGGCCGCTGACCCTGGCCATCGGATGCCTGGTCGCCGCGTTCGTCGCCCTGCGGATGCGCGCCCACCTGACGCCGGGGCAGGACGGGCATGGGGGCTCAGGAGGGATCGACCCCGACGGCGACCCCGACCCCGGGCCGGGACCCGTCGTACTCGATGGACGCCCGCTGAGCCGGGCCCGGGCACTCGCCGAGCGCAGCCCGGCGCCGGCTCAGGCCTCGGGGAGCTGCGGGCGGTCGGTTCCGCCCACCGACCTGCCGGCGCGGCTTGCGCTTGACCTCGACCCCACCGAACAGGGCCGCGCCCTTGATCCGCAGCACCGGGGCACCGGGCAGGCCCGGCCCCTCCGCCGGTCTGGTCGAAGCCACCGAAGATGCCCATCCCGTCGACGTGGACGGTGAGCCCCTCCGGCACGGTGATCTCGATGCCGCCCATCACGGCCACGGCGATGATCTCGGACTCGGCCTGGGCGAACGTGGAGCGGGTGAGGTCCAGCTCGATCCCCCCGAACATCGCGAAGGCGGTCAGCTGGGCCGGCATGACCCACTCACCCTTGCGGGTTGCACCGCCGAAGATCGCGACCACCGACGACGAGGACGAGTCGGCGCCCGCAGGCGGGTGCCAGCCCGACGACGGCGCCGGGGAGGACTGGGGCGGGACGGCGAGGGCCATCCCGGTCAACGGGGCCAAGGCGGCTGCGACGGTGGACGGGGGAAGCCCGTCGAGCACGGGGACGAGGTCGGCCGCCGTGCGAGCGCCCGAGGGCTGCGGACAGCCGGTCCTCGTACTCGTCGCGGGTCAACCGGCCCTCGGCATAGGCGTCGCCGATGACGTCGGCCATCCGGGCGCGGTCGGCGTCGGAGACCAGGACGCGGCCCGCCACCCCGAGCGGGCCGTCCGCAGGGTCGGGAGGGATCGGGGACATGCTCACGGCGCCGGCACCTCGGCCTGCAGCTGGTGGGTGATCCGGCGCTCGAACACGAAGGACATGAACGGGATCGTGCCGGCCAGGGCCACGAGCACGGTGCGCCCGGGGGTCCAGCGCGCGCGGATGGCCACATCGAGCACCGTCACGAGGTAGACCATGTACAGGAATCCGTGCAGCTGCCACCCGATCGCGTACCAGAGCGAGTCCTCGTGGCCGAGGAGGTACTTCCAGGGCAGCCCGACCACGGTCATGAACGCCAGCACGGTGCCGGTGACCCAGGCCATGACCTGGAACCGCTTGTACGCGCCCGACCGCAGGATCGTCGCGGGTGCGGGGGCGGCGTGCGTGCTCATCGGGGGATCTCCTGCTCGACGGGTCGGGCCTGGTGGTCGCGCCGGAAGCGGTTCCAGAAGAAGACCACGAACCCGGCGAACGCGACCCACTGGATCGCGTAGGCCGCATTGCGCCAGTTCAGGCCCACCTCGGCTCCGGGCAATTCTGTCACCTGCAACGGGGCCGGCTGGCCCACGCCTGCCGGCTGCAGCTCGCTCAGCGCGTACCACCCCGAGCGCACGGCGTAGCCCGCATGGGCCGACAGGGCGCCTGTGTCGACCGTGGTCAGCGTCGGGGGGTCCCCGGGGCTGACGGCGGCATCCGGCTTCCGGGAGTCGGCCACCAGGACGCCGACGACCTCGACGGTCCCCTGTGGCGGTGGCACCGGGCGCTGACCGGCAGGCACCCAGCCGCGCACGACGGCGACCGCGGTGTCCGCCGGGTTCGCGCCGACCGTGCCGCCCGCCCCGTCCGCCGGCGCCGGCTGCATCGGGGTGAGCACCCATGCTCCCTGTTGCCCGTCGCGCTTCCGTGGCTCGACGAGCACCTCGTTCTCCGCGTCGAACTGGCCCGTGATGCCCACCCGCATGCCGCTGAAGGCCGTGGCCGGGTCGAGGTCGGCCAGCGCCACCACGGGCCCCTCGGGGACGGCGTCAGCCTCGGAGCGGTTCGCGCGGTCCCACTGCCAGCGGGCGGCTACGACGCACACCAGCACGGCCAGGACGGTCAGGACGTGGAAGCCCCATCGTCGTGGATCGGACCAGGATCGACCCGAGGACATCAGCGAGCGTCGCCCCCGCCCCTGCCGGGATCGCGCGGCGCCCTGCCTGCGGTGGGTTCGCAGGGCCGAGGTTGGCCTGTGCACGGCGCAGGTGACGCACGAACGACCAGAGCAGGAGGAGCGTGGCGGCCAGGAGGAACACGAAGAGGACGGCGGCCAGCGGACTGGGCCGGACCGTCGGGCCATCCTCCGCGGCCGCGACCAACGCAGCAAGGACACCGTGCATGGCAACCTCCCAGGACCGCGGATGTGCGGAGCGGTACTAGTGTCGCAGCATCATGTCGCCCACACGAACGGCCGGTCAGCCCCTCGCAGTGGCCCCCGCACATCCGGGAGCGCTACGGGGTCACCGACCGCCCTGGCTGGGTGCCCGGCGCCCTGATCGGCCTCGGCCTGGCCTTCTTCGCCCTGATCATGTTCCTCGGGCTGCGGCTGTCGAACCCGGCGATCGACGCGGGGGTCCTGTCGTACGCGACGGTGTCCGACGAGCAGATGACGATCGGCTACGAGGTCCAGCGCCGCGACACCGCCCCGGCCACGTGCGTCCTGCGGGCACGTGCCAAGGACGGCTTCGACGTGGGCTACGCCATCGTCGAGCTCCCGCCGGCGCAGGGACGGACCAACCACACGTTCGAGATGCGCACCGCCTACCGGGCGTTCGTCGGTGAGCTCGTCGGGTGCGGCCTGGACGCCCCGCCCCCGGATATCCCCGGTGCGCAGTTCCGGCCGGGTGTGGTGGCGCCGGTCCAGCCGTGGACCGCTGCTGGATCCTGATCCCCGTAGCCCGGTGCTACCCTCGATGACTCACTGATCCCTGCCCAGGAGCCTCACGTGTCCGAGAGCCCCCCGACCACCTGGTTGACCCAGGAGGCCCACGACCGACTCGCCGCCGAGCTCGAGGAGCGCCAGACCGCGCGCCGCACCGAGATCACCAAGCGGATCGCCGCCGCGCGCGAGGAGGGCGACCTCAAGGAGAACGGCGGCTACCACGCCGCCAAGGACGAGCAGGGCAAGAACGAGGCCCGGATCCGCCAGCTGCGCCAGATGCTCGACAACGCCCAGATCGGCTCCCCGCCGTCGGAGGAGGGCCAGGCCGCGCACGGGATGGTCGTCAGCGTCGAGCTGGTCGCCAGCGGGCGCACGATGACCTTCCTCCTGGGGTCCCGTGAGGAGGCAGCGCACGCCAGCGTCGATGTCATCTCCCCGTCGTCGCCGATGGGCTCTGCCGTGGACGGCGCGAGGGTCGGTGACGAGGTCACCTACACGACGCCCGCGGGCAAGGAGCTGACTGCCCGGATCACCAGCGTGGACCCGTACACCGGCTGAGCTATCCCTCCAGGCGGACCCGGAACCCGCTGGCCTGGAGTGCGGCGGCCACCTGCTCGCAGTGCTCGGCGACCGCGGGTCTCCAGGTGCAGCGAGACGTCGACCTCGCCGACGGAGAGCCCGGCTGTCGTGCGCAGGTGCTCCACCGAGATGACGTTCGCCGCGAGGGCAGCCACCTCGGCCAGCAGCGGGGCCAAGCCACCGGGACGATCGGAGATGCGCACCCGCAGCTGGAGGTAGCGCCCTGCCGCGACGAGGCCGTGCTCCAGCACCCGCGCCAGCAGCAACGGGTCGACGTTGCCCCCGGACAGGACGACGACGACGGGCGGCTCGATCCCCGTGGCGTCCTCGAGCAGGGCTGCCACCCCGGCCGCCCCGGCGGGCTCCACGAGCATCTTCGAGCGTTCGAGCACGAGCAGCAGCCCGCGGGAGAGCGAGTCCTCCGACACCGTGCGGATCTCCACGTGCCGTTCGGCGATGATCCCCAGGGGGACGACGCCGGGGCGCCCGACGGCGATCCCGTCGGCCATCGTGCTCATCCGCTGGAGCGCGACCGGATGGCCGGCGGCGAGGGACGCCGGGTACGCCGCCGCCTGGGCTGCCTGCACCCCGATGACCCGTACGTGCGGGGCCAGCTCGCCCATCACGGTGGCGATGCCGGCCACGAGCCCGCCACCTCCGGTGCACACCAGCACGGTGCGCACGTCGGGGACCTGGTCGAGGATCTCCAGCCCGATCGTCCCCTGGCCCACGACGATGTCCTCGTGGTCGAAGGGGTGGATCAGGACCGCGCCCGTGCGCTCGGAGAACTCCGTCGCAGCCACGAGCGCATCGTCGATGGTGGAACCCACGGTGACGATCTCCGCCCCGTAGGCGCGGGTGGCGGCCAGCTTGGGAAGCGGCGCCCCGACCGGCATGAACACGGTCGTTCGGATGCCCAGCCCGCGGGCGGCCTTGGCCACGCCCTGCGCGTGGTTGCCGGCACTGGCTGCCACGACGCCGAGCGCTCGCTGGTCAGGGGTGAGCCGAGAGAGCCGGACGTGCGCGCCACGCACCTTGAACGACCCGGCCACCTGCAGGTTCTCGCACTTGAGCCACACCGGTCCACCGACGCGACCTGCGAGGTAGGTCGCAGGTGCGACCGGGGTCACGCGGGCGACCCCGACCAGCAGGTCTCGGGCCTCTCGGATGGCCTGAACTGTCACGGGCATGGGTTCATGGTGGCCCACGCACTGGCAGGATGGCCCCTTGTGCTGGGTCAACGGGTGTTCGCGTGGGCCCGCCGGACCCCGTACCTGGCCGACCTCCCGCGTGACGTGGCGGTCCTGTCGTTCGTCGCCTTCGCCGTCGCCCTCGGGTACGGCATCGCAGCCCCGGCCCTGCCCGTGTACGCGCGGACGTTCGGCGTCTCGGCGTTCATGGCCTCCACGGTCATCTCGGGGTTCGCCCTCATGCGCCTGCTCAGCGCGGCTCCGTCGGGGATCATGGTCGACCGCTTCGGCGAGCGGCGGATCATGTCGATCGGGATCTGGGTGGTCGCCGGCTCCTCGCTGATGACCGCCCTGGCCCAGAGCTTCGGGCAGCTGCTGGTGCTGCGCGGTGTGGGTGGCATCGGGTCGGCGATGTTCACCGTCTCGGCGATGGCCCTGCTGCTGCGCACGGCGGGCCCGGCGCAGCGGGGGCGGGCCTCCGGGGCGTTCCAGGCCGGGTTCCTCTTCGGCGGGGTCACGGGCCCGGCGATCGGCGGAGCCGTCACCGGCATCTCGATCCGCGCCCCGTTCGTCGTCTACGGCATCACGCTGGTCGTGGCCGGGCTGCTCGCGGCGAAGTACCTGTCACGTGCCCCCGCTGGGGGCACCCGTCGCGGCCGGTGCCCCGGGGCGCCCAGCCCTGACACGCACGGCCCTGAGGATCCGGGGGCCCCCGAGTCCTGCGCACGCGACGCCCAAGGCTGCCCCGGCGTCGCTGACCGCCGCCCTGCGCAGCGCCGCCTACCGGGCCGCGCTCATGGTCAACCTGTCCAGCGGCTTCATCGTGTTCGGCCTGCGGATCTCGCTGGTCCCGCTGTTCGTCACCGAGGGGCTCAAGCACGGCGTCGGGCTGGTCGGGATCGGCTTCCTGTGCGCGGCCGCCGCCCAGGCGGTCATGCTGATCCCCGCCGGGCGGTGGACCGACCGATCCGGACGGCGCGGCTCGATGCTCGTGGGCACAGCCACCCTCACCGGTGCGATGCTCCTGCTCGCGCTGCAGACCGGCGCGGTCGGGTTCCTGCTGGCGATGGCAGCCTCGGGCCTCGCATCGGCGTTCCTGGCGCCCGCGTCGGCGGCCGTCGTCGGCGACCTCACCCGCGGCCTGTCCGGTGGCCGCGTGGTGTCGGCCTACCAGATGGTCGGCGACCTCGGCGGCATCCTGGGCCCGCTCATCGCAGGGGCCCTGGCCGACGCCGCCGGATTCCAGTGGGCCTTCGCCGCCGGGGTCGTGATCGGCCTGGTCGCGCTGGCGTTCGTCGTGGTGATGCCCGAGACGCTGCGCCGGGAGTCCCAGGAGTCCCCCTCAGGCGCGTGAGGCCGCCAGGCGCGACACTGTCGCCATGCGACCACCGAGCACGGACTGGGCCGAGAGCATCAGCGACGACGAGCGCCGCCCGGCACGCGGCCTTCACCGACAGGATCGTGGCGCTGCAGGGCCGCATCAACGCGAAGCAGGGGCCGGGCAGGGCCTTCCACCGCAAGCAGGTGGCCGCCCTGTCGGGGACGCTCACCGTGGCAGCGGGGCTGCCCGAGTACGCGAGGCAGGGGTTGTTCGCCCGAGCCCGGCGAGTTCGAGGTGCTGGCCCGCATGTCCAACGGCTCGGTGACTGCCCAACCGGACCCGGTCCCGGACATCCGCGGGTTCGCCATCTCGGTGCGCGGCCTGGAGGCGCCCGGCGCCCTGGCGGCAACCACGGACCGGCAGGACTTCCTGCTCATCAACCGACCGGCGTTCGGCTTCCAGGACTCACGCGACTTCGCCGACATCGTCGCGGTGGCCCCCAAGGGGCAGAGGGCGATGCTGGCGCACCTGGTCGACAAGCACGGCGTGGTCCGCGGCCCCCTGGAGATGGCCAAGCAGGCCGCCGACCTCGCGCGACCGTTCAGCGGGTATGCCACCTCCGACTTCCACGCCTGCGCCCCGATCGCATGGGGGCCCTATGCCGCCCACGTGCACGTCACGCCGGTGGACGCCTCCCGGGACCTGCTCGCATGGCGTGACTGGGGCGCCGACGTGCGCGGCCGGGTCGCCCGGGGCCCGCTGCGCTGGACGGTTCAGGCCCAGTTCTACACCGATCCGGACTCCACCCCGATCGAGGACGGCCGCCGGGCCTGGGATGCCCCCAAGGTCATCGTGGGCACCCTGGAGCTGACCCAGGTCGAGGACTCCCAGGCGGTGGAGGCCGACCACTTCGACCCGTGGATGGCGATGGCCGACCACCGACCCCTGGGCGAGATCATGCGCGCCCGGAAGGCTGCCTACTTCGCGAGCTACCGGAACCGGTCGTGAGCCGGTTCCCCGCGCACAGCTAGTCTCCGTGCGTGGCTGACTCCCCCACGCCCCCCTCGCGCCGGCCCCTGACCGAGCTGGTCGCGCCCGACTGGGCGGCGGCCCTCGAGCCGCAGGCCGAGCGCATCAGCGCAATGGGCGACTTCCTGCGCGCCGAGCTGGCCGCCGGGCGCGGCTACCTGCCGGCCGGGCCGAACGTGCTCCGCGCGTTCACCCGACCCATGTCCGAGGTCCGCGTGCTCATCGTCGGGCAGGACCCCTACCCCACTCCGGGGCACGCGGTCGGGCTCTCGTTCTGCGTGGCCCCGGACGTGCGCCCCGT
Organism: uncultured Actinomycetes bacterium; assembly: GCA_963700395.1. Lineage (GTDB taxonomy): Bacteria > Actinomycetota > Actinomycetes > S36-B12 > CAIYMF01 > Prado023. The sequence goes on from CAVOXI010000008.1 coordinate 123,551, forward strand.
CCCGCGGAGCCTGGCCAACATCTACCGCGAGCTGCACGACGACCTCGGCTGCCCCCGCCCTGCCTCCGGTGACCTGACTCCGTGGGCGGACCAGGGCGTCCTGCTGCTCAACAGGGTGCTGACCGTGACCCCGGGCAGCTCCGGATCGCACCGCGGCAAGGGCTGGGAGGAGATCACCGAGGCCGCCATCCGGGCCCTCGTGGCGCGTGGGGGGCCGCTGGTCGCGATCCTGTGGGGCCGCGACGCCCAGGGCCTGACCCCGATGCTCGGCGACACGCCCAGGATCGCCTCGGCCCATCCCAGCCCGATGTCCGCCGACCGGGGGTTCTTCGGCTCCCGCCCGTTCAGCCGCGCCAACGCCGCGCTGGTGGCCCAGGGGGCAGCCCCGATCGACTGGTGCCTGCCCTGAGGATCAGCCGTCGGGCGTCCCGGCGGAGACGAGCTGCTCGGCCAGCGCACGTGCCACCGCCGGTCGGCCCGCGAGCTCCAGCAGGCCGATGGGCGCCAGCAGGTACTGCCGGTCGATGAGCACCCGGGCCCGCTCGGGCAGCCGCCATCCGCCCGCGTAGTCGGTCAGGACCGCGTCCAGGACGCCGCGGGCGGCGCCCGGATCGGCGTGCCTCAGGACGCCGCCGGACCCGATCAGCAACCCGACGTGGGTCAGGTCCCGGGACCCCTCGGCACCCGGGCGGGCGTGCCGGCGGGCCGCGATGACGCCTGCGAGCCGCGCCAGCGCGAGCTCGTCGGCCCGCTCAGCCCGGGTGCCCGGCAGGAAGCCCACGTCTGCGCGACGGCGCTCGGCGGCGAGCGCCAGCAGCTCGGCCGGGCCCTCCTCACCGCCGGCAGCAGGCTCGAGCAGCCGCTCGGCCAGCGCGGCGGCGACGACGTCCTGGGCGCTCCAGCGCATCCCCAGGTCGCCCTCCACCGAGCGCCCGTGCCACAGCGTCTCGACCGCCTCATCGGGGGCCTGGTCATCGGGGTTCAGGACGCTGTAGACGTCGGTCGTCGCCCCGCCGATGTCCAGCGCCATCACGTCCCCGCTGGCCCCGGGCTGCCCCGCCAGGACGTCGGCGACCACCTCGATCCCGGCGAGCACGGCGTCGGGAGTCGCGCACGCGACCATGCGGGCGAACCGAGCGCCCCGGGACAGGCCCTTCCCCCCGATCACGTGGGCGATGAAGACCTCCCGGATCGCCCGGCGCGCCGGACCCGGGTGCAGCGCGCCGATCCGGGGGATCACGTTGTCCGTGGGCAGCACCACGCGGCGGCGTGCACCCAGCAGGGCGGCCGCCGCGGCGGACGCGTCCGCATTGCCCGCGAGGACAACCGGGACACGCAAGCGGGATCGGCCCAGGGCCCGCGCGTTGTGCAGCACGACCTCGGTGTCCCCGCCGTCGGTCCCACCGACGACGAGCAGCACGTCCGGGCGGGCCGCGACCAGCCCCTCGATCGCTGCGCCGTCGAGCAGGCCCGCCGACACGGCGACCACGCGAGCACCGGCGGACAGGGCCACACGCCGGCCGGCCTCGGCGGAGATGACCCGCTCCTGGCCGACCACCGCCAGGCGCAACCCGCCCCCGGCCGACGAGCACACGACGATGGCGGGGTCCGGAACCGGGCCGACCCCGAGGGCCGCGACGGCCGCGTCGAGCCCCTCGAGGACGTCACTGGACGAGGTCGTGGGGTGCTGGGCGGTGGCAAGGACGGCGCCGCCGGCATCGATCGCCGCGGCCTTCGTGAACGTCGAGCCGACATCGACGCAGACGGCTGCGGCCGGCGGACGGCCGCGCCGGCGGCGTGGTCATCGGTCGGCATGCGGTCGAACCTATCCCCTGGCGCTCCCCGCGAGGACGGCGTGGCATGCGGTCCAACGCCCGGAGGGACCGTCAGCCGTTCATGATGTTCGTGATCTGCGAGGACGCCTCCGCCGCGGCCTGCTCGACCGTCGCGGCGTCGGTGAAGATCTTCACCAGCATGTCCGGCAGCACCTGGGACGCCTCGACGTTGACCCAGTACGGGCTCACGGGCGTGAATCGGGAGTTGGTCGCCGCCTCGTCGGCGACTGCGAGGAACGGGTTGCCCTGGTGGCCGACGAAGGCGCCCTCCTGGTTGGGTATGACGCCCGCACCCGCGAGCTTCGTCTGGATCTTCAACCCTGTCAGGATCCCGATCCACTGCACGGCCAGGCTCTCGCGCGCGCTCCTGGATGCGACCGCAAGGTCGGACCCGCGGAAGAGCACGGGCGAGGTCGAGCCGGCAGCGGTCCCCGGCAGGGGGAAGGCGCCGACGTCGCCCTTCAGGGCGCCGCTGTCCAGGGCCCCCGGGACCCACCACGAATCGATCATCATCCCGACATTCCCCGTCTTGAAGGCCTCGACATTCCCCGCGTCGTCGCCGTCGACGGGGGCCTTGGAGTACGCCTGGACCAGGCCCTTGAGAGTGGTCAGGCCCGCCACGGACTCCGCGGAGTCCAGGGCTCCGGCCCAGGTGTCACCATCCTGCTCGGCGAGTTCGCCGCCGGCATCCCACACGAAGGGGACGGCGCCGACCCAGGACTTGCCCGGGAAGTAGAACGCCGAGTACTTGGCGTTGGCGGCGTTCGCCTTCTGCAGCTTCTCGGCAGCAGCGTTGAGCTCCGGGAGCGAGGTCGGGACCGCGACGCCCGCGTCCTTGAACTGCCCCTTGTTGTAGACCACGACCTGCACCCCGCCGTAGTACGGGATGCCGTAGCGGACGCCGTCCAACTCGCCTGAGGGCTGCGCCCCGGGGAGCATCCCGTCGACCTTCAGGTCGTCCGCGTACGCCGACAGGTCGGCGAGCAGGCCGGCGGCGGCGTACTTCGGGGTCAGGGTGTTGCCGATCTCGACGACATCCGGGGCCGCATCGGTGGCCAGGGAGGTCGTCAGCTCGTCCTGGATCCCGGCCCACTGCTGCAGCTGGACATCGACCTCGACCTCTGGGTACTGCTCCTTGAAGCGGGCGTTGACCGCGTCGATCACGGACTGGGGCTGGCTCTGGTCCATGAGCCACACCGTGAGGGTGCCTGTCTCGGTCGCTCCGGCGGTCGACGCGGGGTCGGTGGCCTCGTCCGAGCCGTTCGTGCAGGCGGTGAGAGTCAGGCCGGTGACAGCCAGCGCCACGATCCGGGTGTGGAGCTTCATTCGATCCCCCAGGGGTGTCAGATGTCGTCGGACTCACGCGCTGCCCGGCGAGTCGTCGAGTGCGTCAGGCACGATTCAAGCGGGTCGCGTGCCCAACGCACGGGATTCGGCGCGCCGAAGGACGACGATGTCCGGGTCGCCGCGTCACGACACCAGTGACGGGCGCTGCAGGGACGTCAGCGACTCCGGAGCCCGTCCGCTCATCAGGGACGAGTTGCGCGGGACCGGGGCGGGCGGGAGGGTTGTCGCATGTGGATGCAGTCCCGCCGACGTGAGTTGCCCGTCCCGCCGGAACGGGCGCTGCCCGGGCGCCCGCAGTACGACTACCCGCTGGCCCACGTCAACGAGGTGCTCGGCACGTCGATGCTCGGGCCGTTCCCCGAGGGGGTCGTGACCCTGTACCTGGGCATGGGCTGCTTCTGGGGCGCGGAGAAGCGCCTGTGGCAGCTGCCAGGCGTCCATACGACCGCGGCCGGCTACCAGGGTGGGTCCACGCCGCACCCCACGTACAGCGAGGTCTGCACGCGCGATGACCGGCCACGCCGAGATGGTGATGGTCGCCTACGACCCGACCGTGGTCGCCACGATCGACGTGCTGCGCATCTTCTGGGAGAACCACGACCCGACCCAGGGGATGCGCCAGGGCAACGACGTGGGCAGCCAGTACCGCAGCGCGGTGTACTGGAGCACGCACGAGCAGCAGGTGCTGGTCGAGAGGAGCGCCGCGGCCTACGACGAGGTCCTGCGGGCCGAGGGTCTCGACCCGATCACGACCGAGATGGCCCCGGCGCTGCAGGACGGGGAGGTCGTCCTGCCCTTCTACTACGCCGAGCCCCACCACCAGCAGTACCTGCACAAGAATCCGCATGGCTACGACTGCCACGCGCACACCGGGATCCTGCTGCCGGACCTCGCCGACTGACGACAGCAGGAGGATCACCTCCCGTCCGAGGCGCTGTGCTTGGGGGTCGTGCAGGCGTACCGTCAATCACAGGCGCAGGCGACTTCGGGCCCGCCGGAACGCCCCGCCGCGAGAGGGGATGCACCATGAAGGATCCGCGCTGCATCGTCGGGCTGCACGATTACGTCAAGGCCCCAGCCTCTGATCGCTCCACTCGTGACATTCCCGGACTGCACGTCCAGTGCACCCGCTGCCAGAAGCCCAAGGTGATTCGCGTTGGCCCACCATCGATGGCCCACGGCCCGGGGATGGGGGGAACCCTTCTCCCGCATTGCGACCCAACGGCGTCGCACTTCCTCAAGATCATGCTCGACGCGATCCATGATCCTCGGAGCTTCCGCAGCCGGGAAGATCCACCGTGAAGGACCTGCGCTGCATCGTCGGGCTACATGACTGGAGGCCGGCCCCTGACCGATCCGCCTATGACGTTCTGGGATTGCACGTCGAGCGCACCCGCTGCCGGACCTCGAGGCGGACTGAGGCACCTGGGTGACCCTCCAGCCGTTCGTCGACTTCTTGTCGGCGGCGGCGGCCCTGCGCTAACTTCTCCGCCAAGCCAACCCAAGGTGCTCGAGCGCCGATGCCCTGGCACACGGGTAGCGGACGGGAGAGGCCGACCATGAAGGACCCGCGCTGCGGGAACGCTCAAGGACATACCCGACGGCAGGGCGTTCGCGGCCTCCTCCTGACGGGTCCACAGCCATGAACCAGTGGAACAACGAAGAGCTCCGCAAGCGCCAGGCTGACGGCGACGTGGGCTTCCTGCGGGCGAACTCACCCGTGAGTCGAGGCCGTTGGAGGGCCCTGCTGATCCCGGCCTGCGTCATGCTGCTGGGATTGATCCTCCTGTATGTCGGCCCCCTGCCGGGCCTGGGATTCTTCCTGTTCATCGGCGGGATCGCCGGCGTGCTCATCACATTCCTGATGAGCTGGCTGGGCACCTGATCCTGCAGCACAATGGCCTGCTCATCGGGCGACCGAATCCCGCCTGAGCTCTACCATGTGCCTATGCAGCAGCACCGCCTTGAGCACCCGCCCGGCGACGGCTGCCACCGGCGAGTTCGTGTCCTGCTGCCGGGGATCGGATGACGCGGGGGGTCTCCCGTCGGTCAGCGGCCTGGGGCAGCGGGGGGATGGCGGGGCTGGCGGCCGCCAGCGTGGGCGTGCTCATCGCCCAGGCGCGTGCGGTCCGGCGCAACATCGGCCCGCAGCGGGGGGTCCCTCCCTACCAGGACGGCCGGTTCGGCCCACGGACGGGGATGTCGCTGCGACTCGCCGTGCTCGGTGACTCCGTGGCCGCCGGGTTGGGCGCCGACAGCGCCGCCGACACCGTGGCCGGCGTGCTCGTCCGTGGCGTGGCAGAGGCGAGCGGGCGCCCGGTCAGCATGATCAACCACGCGGTCGTCGGTGCCCGCTCGGCGGACCTCGAACGTCAGGTCACCCGCTGCCTGAGCGCCCGGCCACATGTGGCGGTGATCATCATCGGCGCCAACGACGTGACGCACCTGGTCCCGCAGTCGTTGGCGGTGCGGCGCCTCGAGACGGCGATCCTCCGGTTGAGGGACGCCGGAACCGCCGTGGTGATCGGGACCTGCCCGGACCTGGGGACGGTCCGCCCAGTGGGCCCTCCCCTGAAGTGGGTCGCTCGGGAGATGTCGCGGTCCCTGGCGGTGGCCCAACGCCGTGCGGGCACCAGGGCCGGGGCCGCCACAGTGAACCTGTACGACCTGCTGGGCCCGGAGTTCGAGGCCAACGCCGAGGCCTTCTTCGGCCCGGACCGGTTCCACCCCTCCAGCATGGGCTACCGCCGGATCGGGGCCACGATCCTGCCCCATGTCCTGGCCGCCCTGCGCCTCGAGCCGAAGCGCGACCTGAGGGCGATCACGTCCTCGCCCACCTGATCGCTCCGCGAGGCCGGCAGGCGCCTCAGATGGACTGGCGCAGTGCGACGAGCGCCTCGACGGCGCGGCGGCACGCCCCCGCCGAGTCATCGGACGACAGGGCGGCGACCTCCTCCGCGAGGTCCTGGGCGCACACGGCCAACACATCCCCCGCCGCCGGGTCAGCCAGGTCGGGCAGGGTCCGACTGGGCTGCCCAGCCAGCGACGCAGCCTCATCGGCGAGCGCCTGGGCGAGGTCGAAGGCCGCCCGGGCCCGGCTCCGGCCGTCCGGGAGGGACGCGGCGAGCCGCACCGGCGACAGCGAACGCAGCCGGTCGCAGGTGCGCGTCGCCTCGAGGATCAGGCGGTCAGGATCCTCCGGCGCCGGGGTCGGATCGAGCAGGCTCACCCCGGCACGGTACCCGGTCCGGGGGTGCGCTGGCACCGCACCCTACGGGGGGGTTACGGTAGGGCAAGGACCCCGGCCAAGAGGAGATGCCAATGACCCTGCACCACTCCGAGGAGACTCACCAGCTGCTTGTCGATCGCGTTCCTGAGGTGACCGGCAAGCCCATGAAGGAGTGGTTCGTCGTGGTCGAGGAGGGTCCCTCGTTCACGCGCTTCGACGACCGGGTCAACTGGCTGCGTGACGAGCACGAGCTGTCGCATGGGTACGCGACGGCCATCATCCACGAGATGGACAAGGTGAAGGCCGCCCGTCGCGTCCAGTAGCCCCTGACCCAGATCGCATCCCGGTGCGCCGGTTCGAGCGCGCCCGTCCAGAGCCCTGCAGCTGCCGGCTGCGGGGCTCTGGTGCTATCCGGCCCCGCGCGTGCGCCTCGTCCAGCGGCTATCGTCGCCGCCATGCGTGCCGACGAGTTCGACCTCATGATGGATGACGGGCTTGCGGTCCACGTCCGCCGATGGCTTCCGGACTCCGAGGCCCGGGCCGTGGTCCAGGTCGCCCACGGGATGTCCGAGCACGCGGGGCGCTACGCGCGGCTGGCACGGGTGCTGGTCGAGGCCGGCTACGCGGTCTGGGCCCACGATCACAGGGGTCACGGGCTGACGGCTCGCGCCGACGACGACCTCGGGCACTTCGCCGACCGTGACGGGTTCGAACGAGTGGTCGCCGACCTGCTGGCAGTCCGTGCCGAAGTCGGCTGGTCGGCGTGGGACGGGGCAGGACTCCCCGTTGCGCTGTTCGCCCACAGCATGGGCACGTTCATCTCGCAGGCAGCGCTGGCCCTGCAGCCGCCGTCGCCCTGGGACGCCGTCGTCCTCGCAGGATCCGACGCACCGGGTGGGCTGAGCTACCGGGCATTCCAGCAGACAGCCAGGCTGGAGCGGCGGCGCCAGGGTCCACGTGGCCGCAGCGGCCTCCTGGACACCCTCGCATTCGGCCCCTACAACGCCGCCTTCCGGCCCACGCGCACCGGCTCGGACTGGCTCTCGCGGGATGCGGACGAGGTCGACCTGTTCCTGGCCGACCCGCGCACCGGGTTCCCGCTGACCAACCAGGCATGGATCGATTTCCTCGGCGGGCGCGAGCAGGTCGCGCGCACGGGCTTCGCTGCCGTGGAGCCCAAGGACCTGCCCGTCCTGCTCCTCGCCGGCGACAAGGACCCGGTGGGTCGCAGCGGGCGGGGCGTGCGGATGCTGGCCGAGCAACTGGCGCGCGCCGGGATGCTGGACGTGACGCTCACCGTCTATCCGGGCGCCCGCCACGAGCTGCTCAACGAGACCAACCGGGACCTGGTGCACAGCGACGTGCTGGCCTTCCTCGAGCGCACGGTCGCCTGAGAGCGCGGGGCCGCCCGGCAGACGCCACTGGGCCCCGCAGCCGGCGTGCCGCGGGGCCCAGTGGCGTGAAGCGATCGATCAGTCGCGACCGGAGGCGATGATCGCCAGGAGGCGCAGGATCTCCAGGTACAGCCAGATCAGGGTGACGAGCAGGCCGAAGGCCATCCGCCAGGACTCCCGCTCAGGCAGGCCCATCCGAACCCCGCGCTCGATGGAGTCGAAGTCCAGCATGAGGCTGAACGCGGCAAGCAGGACGCCGAACGCGCACAGGATCAGGCCCAGCGTGCCCACACCGTAGAAGCCCCAGCCGCCACCGACACCGAAGAACGACGAGACGAAGGACATCAGGGCGATCGCGAGGTAGGACACCATCGCGACCATCATGATCTTCTTGAACCGGCCGTCGACCTTGACCAGGCGGCTGCGGTACAGCGTGAGCATCACCACGAACGCCACGAGCGTGCCGATGATGGCCTGGGAGACCAGGCCCTCGTACCCCGTGCCCTGCGCCCACTGGTCGTAGACGTAGCTGATGCCACCGAGGAAGACGCCCTGGACGGCCGCGTAGGCAAGGATCAGCGGCGGGCTGACGACCTTCTTGAACGCGTTGGCCAGGCCCAGGCCCAGGCCCAGGAACATGGCCCCGATGTACAGGAACGGCATCGTGGCCGCGAAGTTCCACCCGATGAGGGCGAACGGGATGAGGATCGCGATCGAGATGCCGGTGCGCACGACGACGTCGTCCATCGACATCCGGTCGGTGACCGGCTCGAGGACCGAACCGGTCGGGGGGCCCATCGGGACCGGCGGCGGGACCTGCCCCGGCACCTGACCGTAGGGCGCCTGCGGGTACGGCTGCTGGCCGTAGGGCTGCTGCGGGTCGGGCGCCTGCGCCTGACCGGCCTGACCGTAGGCCTGCACCCCTTCCGCGTACGCGAAGCCACTCTGGCCGGACGTCTGCTCGTCCAGCTTGTGGAAGATGGGGTTCTTGTTGTTCATCGTGTGTGCTCGACCTCCACGTCGAAAAGTCCGCACCACCCGTGCGGGCGGTGCATCCACTGAACCACAGAACGCGCGATTCGGCACGTTCCTTCCCGATAAGCGGCCAGTCCACACCTCGACGCTGGTGCCCCCGGTGGGACTCGAACCCACACTCGGGCGGTTTTAAGCCGCCTGCCTCTGCCAATTGGGCTACGGGAGCCGAGCCCGAGGGCCCGATCGGCTCAAAGGTACGTGGTCCGGGGATGGATGGCGTGCGCCCCTGCGACGCGGTCGAGGAACAGCAGGCCGTCGAGGTGATCCACCTCGTGCTGCAGGGCGCGGGCCTCGAAGGCGTCGGTGGTCAGGGTGACCTCCTCGCCCGTCCCCGGCATGGCCCCGGCCACCGTCATCCGGGTCGCGCGGCGCACGTCGCCGGTGAAGTCCGGCACCGACATGCACCCCTCGCGCGCCTTCTCGTTGCGCGAGGCGGAGACGACCACCGGGTTGACGAGCACGAAGGAGCCGTGCGTGGTCCGGGCCTTGGGGTGCCGGGAGACGTCCAGGCTGAACATCCGCCACCCGACGCCGACCTGGTTCGCTGCCAGCCCGACGCATCCCGGTGACACGCGCATCGTGGCGACGAGGTCGGCAGCGAGCTGGACCACGTCCGCGTCCGTCGGGTCCACCTCGACGCAGCGAGTGCCCAGCACCGGGTGCGGGGCGACCACCACCGGCAGGACCCGCCCATCGGGCAGTGCGGGCATGGGCAGCCTCGGGGCGTGCAGGTCCTCCATGTCGACCTAGAGGACGTCGGAGTCGGCAGGGCGCAGGGACACCCCGACGCCGAGGCTCCGGCCGGCGTCCGCCAGCTGGGCGCCGAGGGCGACGACGTCGATGCCGGGGGGCAGGCTGACCTCGGCGACCAGCAGGTACAGGCCGCCGTGGCCCAGCCGGGTGGAGAGGTCGGTGATGTTCCCGCCGTGCTCGGCCAGGGTCGCGGTCACGCCGGCGACGATGCCCGGGCGATCGGCGCCGTGCACGCTGAGCACGTAGCCCGCCTCACCCGTTCCGGCCTCCTCGGGGCCGACCGGCAGCACCGACACGACCAGTCCGTCCGCGGCGAGGTGTCCCAGCCGCGCGGCAAGGTCCTCGGCGGTGGCGTCGATGTCCACGATGAGGGTCCAGGTGAAGTGCCCCCGGAGCAGGGTCATCGACGAATCCTCGAGATTGCCTCCCAGGCCGGCCAGGACGCCGGTAACCTCGGCGATGATCCCCGGGCGGTCCCGGCCGATGACGGTGACGGCAAGGCTTGGCATGCGCACAGCCTACGGGCGGCAGGAGGGCGCGGATGGACGCACTGATCATCTTCACCTGCATCTTCGTCCCGACCTTCGTGCTCAACCTGCTCTCCGCCGGGCGCGACGAGCTCCTCTTCCAGGAGCGCCAGAAGCCGAACCGCTGGCTCGTGCTGCTCCTGATGGCGCTGGGCGCGCTGGTCCTGCGCCTGCTGGGCCTGCCCCTGTCGTGGGCGCTGGCCCTGGTGCTGCCCGGCCCGATGGCCTCAGAGCTCGGCCACTGGATCGGCAGCGGCGACTGGATCGTCGCCCGCCATCGGATGGGCCGCCTGTTCGGCCGCCACTGACCAGGCGACCCCGTCGAGGATGTCGTGCTCGCTGACGAGCACGTCGCTCGCCCCGGTCGCGTCCATGATCCGCCTGAGCACGAGTGCCCCGGCACCGATCACGTCCACCCGTCCCGGATGCATCACGGGCAGCGCCGCCCGCTGGGCACGGGTCATCGCCAGCAGCTCGTCGCTGACCCGTCGGACGTCCTGCGCCGGGATCCGGCTGTGGTGGATGACGGCGGCGTCGTACTCGGGGAGCTCGAGGGCCAGCGCCGCGACCGTGGTCACCGAGCCGGCCAGGCCCACGAGCGTCGCGGCCCGGCCGAACGGGACCACGCTGCCCGCCCGAGCCACCGCGGCATCGATGTCGGCGGTCGCGGCCGCGACCTGCGCGGGAGTCGGCGGATCAGCCTGCATGTGGCGCTCGGTCATCCGGACGCAGCCGATGTCCACGCTCGTCCGGTGCGTCGGCCGGTCGGCTCCCAGCACGAACTCCGTGGATCCCCCTCCGATGTCGACGACCAGGAACGGCGCCTGCGCCTCGGCGGGGATGCCCATCGTGGCCCCGGCGAAGGACAGCGCGCCCTCCTCCTCGCCGCTGATGACCTCGGGCTCCACGCCCATGATCCCCCTGACTCCGGCGACGAACTCGGCCCGGTTGGTGACGTCCCGGGACGCCGACGTGGCAACGAACCGCAGCGGCGGGCTGCCCGCAGCGCGCAGCAGGTCGGCGTACTGCCCACAGGCGGCGAAGGTCCGTTCGAGGGCCACCGGGGCGAACGCGCCGGTGGCGTCCACCCCCTCGCCGAGGCGGACCACGAGCATCTCCCGCACGACGTCGGTGGCCGTGCCGGCCGCCACGTCGACGTCGGCGATCAGCAGGCGGATCGAGTTCGTGCCGCAGTCGATCGCGGCCGCGCGGTGGGCGCTCACGACGTCCCGCCGACGCATCCGCCCGGCGTGCCGCCCCACGCGGATCCTGCGGTGATCCCGCGCTCCGCCAGGACGGCCAGCGCCTCGTCGCCGAGGGGGTTCACGCCCGGCCCGGCGGCCAACGAGTGGGCCACCAGCACGTGCAGGCACTTGACCCGGTCGGGCATCCCGCCGGCGCTGATCCCCGCGATGTGCTCCACGTGGCCGAGTTGTTCCCGCTCGGCGAGGTAGCTCTCGTGGGCTGCGCGGTAGGCGCCGGCCAGCTCGGGATCAGTGGTCAGGCGGTCGGCCATCTCGCGCATCAGCCCGCTGGCCTCGAGGGTGCCGATCGCGCTCGTGGCCCGCGGGCAGGTCAGGTAGTACAGGGTCGGGAAGGGTGTGCCGTCGGGAAGCTGGGGCTCGGTCATCAGCACATCGGGCATCCCGCAGGAGCAGCGGTGCGCAACCGCCCGCACGGCTCGCACCGGGCGACCGAGCTGGACGGCCACCGCGTCGAGGTCCACCTGGTCGACGGGCTGCTCCGGGCTGCCCACGTCCCCTGCCGTCACCGGCCGTAGCTCTCCGCCGGCTCGGCGGGGGCCGGGGCAGGCGGGGGGACCTTCTTCGCGGGATCGGCAGCCTGCTCCACGGTGGTCCACACCGCACTCCACCACGGCCCACCCTTGGGCGCCGCAGCCATCGGCCTGGTCTGGGTCGTCTCCGAGGACGCGGCGGTCTCCTCGGTCAGGACCACGTAGCCGACCTCCCCGGGGCGCACGAAGTGCAGCCGGGCGCGGGCCTGCGCCTCGACGTAGGCGGGGTCCTTCCAGCGCTCGTGCGCGGCTTCCAGGTCGGACGACGCGCTTGCGTGTGCCAGGCGACCTGCGACTCCAGCTCGGAGATCCGCGCTCCCTGGGTGATCCACTCCCGGAAGGGGATGGCCAGGATCGTGATCAGGACGACGACGACGCCCAGCGCAGCCCCCGCGCGAGCGGAGAGCACTGGGCGTCGGACGTCGGGTCGCCGTACCCGTGGAGCAGGGGATGGGCGGCCGGCTGACATGCCGCCCATCCTCCCACGGTCAGGCAGTGAACCTCGGGAACGCCGAGGCGCCTGCGTAGCGTGCCGCATCGTCGAGCTCGTCCTCGATGCGCAGCAGCTGGTTGTACTTCGCGACGCGGTCCGAGCGGGCCGGCGCGCCGGACTTGATCTGGCCGCAGTTGAACGCCACGGCGAGGTCGGCGATGGTCGAGTCCTCGGTCTCACCCGAGCGGTGGCTCATCATCGTCTTGAAGCCGGCGCGGTGAGCCGCCTCCACAGCCTCGGCCGTCTCGGTCAGCGAGCCGATCTGGTTGACCTTGACCAGCAGGGCGTTCGCGGTCTTCTCCGCGATGCCCCGGTTGATCCGGGCGGTGTTGGTGACGTAGTGGTCGTCGCCGACGATCTGCACCTTGGCCCCGAGCTCCGCGGTGATCGCGGTCCAGTCGGCCCACTCGTCCTCACCGAGCGGGTCCTCGATCGAGACGATCGGGAAGTCCTCGACGAGGCCCTTGTAGTACTCGATCATCTGGTCGGTGCTCTTGGCCGCGCCCTCGACGAAGTACTCGTTGGGCTTGACCTCACCGGAGCCCTTCAGCGCTCGGCCGTAGAACTCCTGTGCCGCCACGTCCATCGCCAGCGCGATGTCGGTGCCCGGCGTGAAGCCCGCCTTCTCGATGGCCTCGACGATCAGCTCGAGCGCGGCGCGGTTGCTGGGCAGGTTCGGCGCGAAGCCGCCCTCGTCGCCCAGCCCCGTCGCGTAGCCCTTGGACTTCAGCACGCCCTTGAGCGCGTGGTAGACCTCAGCGCCCTTGCGCAGCGCCTCGGCGAACGTCTCGGCACCGATCGGCGCGATCATGAACTCCTGCATGTCGACCGAGGAGTCCGCGTGCGAGCCGCCGTTGATGATGTTCATCATCGGCACGGGCAGCAGGTAGGCGTTCGGGCCGCCGAGGTAGCGGAACAGCGGCAGGCCCGCGGACTCGGCGGCGGCCTTGGCCACGGCCAGCGAGACGCCGAGGATCGCGTTCGCGCCCAGGCGCTCCTTGTTCGGGGTGCCGTCGAGGTCGACCATCGTCTGGTCGATGAGGCGCTGCTCGGAGGCGTCGAAGCCCAGGATCGCCGGGGCGATCTCGTCCTCGACGTTGGCCACGGCCTTGGTCACGCCCTTGCCCAGGTAGCGCGACTTGTCACCGTCGCGCAGCTCGTAGGCCTCGAAGGCGCCGGTGGAGGCGCCCGAGGGTACTGCCGCACGACCCGTCGCCCCGTCCTCGAGGGCCACCTCGACCTCGAGGGTCGGGTTTCCGCGCGAATCGAGGATCTCGCGCGCGATGACGACATCGATACTTGCCACAGGATGCTCCCATCAGGTTGGTTGGTCAGGCGGCGGACGCCCGAGGCGCTCGCACTGCCCGCCACACTACCGACTCAGGTGGCGCCGCTCCTGTTGAGCGCAGGTGCCGATCGGCATCCCTCAGGCGGTCCCGGACTCCTCGGCGCGGACCCGATCGGCGTACCCTCGCAGCGCCCCGCGGAGGGCGGACTCGGGGTCGATGCCACGGTCGAGGGCCTCGGTGGCCAGGGCCAGCAGCAGGTCGCCGACCCCGTCGTCACCGACCTCGTCGAGGGCGCGCACAGCCAGCGCCCTCGTGCTCGGATCGACCTCCGGGAGCGCGACCCCGCCGTGCGTCACCCGGTAGTGCATCTTGGCCGCCAGGAGCAGGGCGGGCAGCCCCGTGGGGATGCCGTCGAGGACCGAGTCACGGGACTTCTCCGCGGTCTTGCGGGCCAGCCACACCGACTCCACGTGGGCAGCGGAGTCGACGGTCTCATCGCCGAACACATGGGGGTGGCGGCTGACGAGCTTGGTGGCGATGCCCGCGGCGACGTCGTCGATCGACCACGGGTCCGACTCGTGCTCCTGGGCGATCCGGGAGTGGAACATGACCTGGAGAAGGACGTCACCCAGCTCCTCGCGCATGGCCGCACGGTCGCCGGTCTCGATGGCCTCGACCGCCTCGTGGGCCTCCTCGGTGAGGTAGGAGACGAGGGACTGGTGGGTCTGCTCGGCGTCCCAGGGGCAGCCGCCCGGTGAGCGCAGCCGGTCCATCACCGCGATCAGCTCGATGAGCGGATCACCGCTGGGGGTGGGCACGGAGCGGGAGCGGGGCCCCTCGGTGGGCTCGCCCATCTAGGAGGTGGCCTGCTCCTGCGCGGACGGCTCGGTCACCGACGAGCCGGGGACGATCGTCAGCTGCGCGTCGTCCCAGGTCCCGTAGCGCGGGGCCACCGCGACGTCGATGGTGTCGGAGTACTCCGCCAGCGCAACCCGCGCCGACTCGACCTGCGCGGCGGCGTCACCGGCGGCGTTGAGCTTCACGCCGATCGCGGTGACGATCAGGTTCATCCGCACCGTGTCCTCGAGCGACTGCGGCGGGATGCCCGACTGGAGTGCGAGCTGGTTCAGGGCGTCCACGCCGCCGTTCTGGGTCGCCAGCTCCGTGAGGCCCTCCTCCACCTGTGTCCGGGTCAGCTCGATGCCGTTGTCCTGCGCGTAGCTGGTGATGAGCCGGCTCAGGACGATGCGCTCCGTGGTGGAGCGTGCCAGGCCGTCCGGCGGCTCGCCCGTGGGCTGCCCCTGTCCGGCCAGCACGAGCGCCACATCATCGGCGACCTCGGCCTGTGAGACCCGGAAGTCCTGGGACACCGCGGCCTGACCCGAGTCGACCAGCACCGACTGCCCGGTCCCGCCCGTGCCGCAGCCGGCGAGCGCCAGCGCGCCGCAACTCAGGGCGATGGCAGTCCAACGCATCACGTGCCTCCGATCGGTTCGAGGATGACCGAGCCGATCACCTCACGGGCCCATGCTACGAGGGCTGCGTCGATCACCGGTGCAGCGCCCACGGTCGCCGGCTTCGGGCGTGGCACGAGGATCGTGCGCGTGACCGGCTTGACCTGCGCCCCCGGGTACAGCCGCAGCAGGCGCAGCGTGCGCGACTCGGGCAGCTGCACACCGCCGAAGCGCACATTGCTGCCGGCCAGGACGACCTCGCTGACCCCCGCCGAGCGGGCCAGCCCGCGCAGCCGGGCGACGTCCATCAGTCGCTCGACCGGCTCCGGGAGCGGACCGAAGCGGTCGCGGAGCTCGGCGACCACCTCGTCGATCGAGGCGTCGTCGGTGGCCGCTGCGATCCGGCGGTAGGCATCGAGGCGCAGCCGCTCCCCGGACACGTACCCGTGCGGGATGTGCGCGTCGACCGGCAGCTCGACCTTGACGTCGGCGAGCTCCGCGCCGGCGTCGCCGCGGTACTCGGCCAGCGCCTCCCCGACGAGCCGGATGTACAGGTCGAACCCCACGTCGGCGATGTGCCCGGACTGCTCGCCGCCGAGCATGTTGCCCGCACCACGGATCTCGAGGTCCTTCATCGCGACGGCCATCCCCGCGCCGAGGTCGGTGTGGGCCGCGATCGTGGCCAGGCGGTCGTGCGCGGTCTGCGTCAGCGGCTTCTCCGGCGGGTACAGGAAGTAGGCGTACGCCCGCTCGCGACCCCGGCCGACCCGGCCGCGCAGCTGGTGCAGCTGGCTCAGGCCGAAGGCGTCGGCCCGGTCGACGATCAGGGTGTTCGCGTTCGGGATGTCGAGGCCGGACTCGACGATCGTCGTCGAGACGAGGACGTCGGAGCGCTTCTCCCAGAAGTCCACGATGATCTGCTCGAGGGCGTGCTCGTTCATCTGGCCGTGGGCCGTGGAGATGCGTGCCTCGGGCACCAGGACACGCAGCTTGGCCGCCACCCGGTCGATGGACTCCACCCGGTTGTGGACGAAGAACACCTGGCCGTCGCGCAGGAGCTCGCGGCGTATGGCCGCGGAGATCTGCTTGGGGTCGTAGGCCCCCACGTAGGTCAGGATGGGCAGCCGCTCCTCGGGCGGGGTCAGGATGGTGGACATCTCCCGGATCCCGGTGACCGCCATCTCCAGCGTCCGCGGGATCGGCGTGGCCGACATCGTCAGCACGTCCACGTTGGTCCGCAGCGCCTTGATGTGCTCCTTGTGCTCGACGCCGAAACGCTGCTCCTCGTCGACGATCAGCAGGCCGAGGTCCTTGAACCGGGTCTGGCTGCTGAACAGCCGGTGCGTGCCGATCACCACGTCGACCGTGCCGTCGGAGATGCCCTCGAGGACGGCTCGGGCCTCCTTGTCGGTCTGGAACCGCGACAGCGCGGCGACCTTGACGGGGAAGCCCTCGTAGCGGTCGGAGAACGTCTGGAAGTGCTGCTGGACCAGCAGAGTGGTCGGCACCAGGACGGCGACCTGCTTGCCGTCCTGCACCGCCTTGAACGCCGCACGCACCGCGATCTCGGTCTTGCCGTAGCCGACGTCCCCGCAGACGAGGCGGTCCATGGGGACGGCCCGCTCCATGTCGGCCTTGACCTCGTTGATCGTCGAGTCCTGGTCGGGGGTCTCGGTGTAGGCGAAGGCGTCCTCGAGCTCGCGCTGCCACGGCGTGTCCGCACCGAACGCGTACCCCACGGCTTGCTGGCGCGCTGCGTAGAGCTTGACCAGCTCCCCGGCGATCTGGCGCACCGCCTTGCGGGCGCGGCTCTTGGTCTGCTGCCAGTCCGCGCCGCCGAGCCGGTGGACGCTGGGCGCCTCGCCGCCGACGTAGCGGGTCACCTGGTCGAGCTGGTCGGTCGGGACGTAGAGGCGGTCCGGGGGCTGCCCGCGCTTGCTCGGTGCGTACTCCAGCACGAGGTACTCGCGCGTCGCACCGCCGACTGTCCGCTGGGTCATCTCGACGTAGCGGCCGACTCCGTGCTGCTCGTGGACGACGAAGTCGCCGGCTGCCAGCTGCAGCGGATCGACCGTGTTGCGCCGGCGCGAGGGCAGCCGCGCCATGTCCCGCGTGGACCCCTTCTGGCCGCGGATGTCGGTCTCGGTGACGATGAGCAGCCCTGCACCGGGGGCGTCCAGGCCGTGGTCGAGCCGGCCGGTCGTGACGGTGACCACCCCGGAGCCGGGTGGCCAGCGGGTGACGCCCGGGACGACCCGGGCCGCCACATCCGCGGCCCCGAGCTGCTCGGCGAGGCGTTGCGCCGATCCCACTCCCGCGGTGACGGTGACCACGCGCCGGCCGGCCGCAAGGGCCGCCCTCAGGTCGCTGACCAGGGCCTTGCCGTCGCCGCGGTAGGCCGGGGTGGCGGAGATCGGCAGCGCGATCGCGTCGTCATCGATCGACAACGGGTCGAGAACGGCGGCGTCCGTGTCGTCGTCCGCGTCCTGGCCCGCGGCCGCCAGGCCGAACGGTCCGGCAGTCCACCAGGCGACGCCCAGGTCGTCGGCGGCGGCACGCACCTCCTCGATGGTCCGGTACGTCGCTGCCCCGAGGTCGATCGGAGTCTCGTTGCCGACCGCCGCGTTGTGCCAGGACGCGGCGAGGAACTCGCTGCTCGTGGCCACGAGGTCATGCGCCTTGGCCCGGACCAGCTCCGGGTCGCACAGCAGAACCAGCGGAGGCTGGTCGCCGGTGCCCGCACGGGCCAGGGCGTCGACCAGGCTCTCCATGCCGTCGGCCAGGACCGGTGCGAGTGCCTCCATGCCCTCGACGGCGATCCCCTCGGCGAGCTTGGCGCACATCTCGGCCAGCTGGGCGTGCCGGTCCGCCAGCGCGGCAGCGCGCGCACGCACCGCCGGGGTCAGGAGCAGCTCACGGCACGGCGGGGCCCACAGCCCGTGGCGCGCGACCTCGAGCGAGCGCTGGTCGGCGACGCGGAAGTAGCGGACCTCCTCGACGTCATCACCCCAGAACTCCACCCGCAGGGGGTGCTCCTCAGTGGGCGGGAACACGTCGAGGATCCCGCCCCGGATCGCGAACTGCCCACGCTTCTCGACGAGGTCGGTGGCCGCGTAGCCGATCGTCACCAGGGCTTCGGCGAGGTCCTCATGGGCGATCTCGTCGCCTGGGCGCACCACCACCGGCTCGAGGTCGCCCAAGCCCTGGACGATCGGCTGCAGGAGCGCCCGGATCGGGGCCACGACCAGGTCGAGGGCGCCGATCGTCTCGTCCGAGGCGTCCGGGTGGGCCAATCGGCGCAGCACGGCCAGGCGCCGCCCGACCGTGTCCGAGCTCGGGCTCAGCCGCTCGTGCGGGAGGGTCTCCCACGCGGGCAGCACCGCGACCCGGGTGGAACCGGCGAGGCTGCTCGCGGCCGACGCGAGGTCCTCGGCCTGCCGGGTGGTTGCCGTGACCGCAAGGACGAGTCGGTTGCGCGACATGCCAGCTGCGAGGAAGGGGATCGCGGCATCGGGTGTGACGACCGAGCCGTGCGGGCCGTCAGCGCGGGCGGCACGTGCGAACGCCGGGTCGAGGAGCAGGCCGGCCAGAAGTCCAGAGAGGTCCATGATCGCGCCCATTCTCCCACCAGAACAGCCGGCGCTCCACGCCCCGCCCGCGGGGGACGACGGATGCGGTGGGTGTTCGTCAGCGCCAGTTGGCGGTGAAGGCCGGGACCAGGGTGGGGTGGCAGATCAGGACCGGGCCCGCCTTCGGGGGCATCTGGTTGAACGCCTGCTCGGGACCGAGGGCGACGAGGCCCGCGGCCAGCGCGCAGGCGTACGGAGCGGCGAGGTCCCACTCGTTCAGGCCCCCGGGATGCAGGTACGCCTCGGCCCGGCCCGCCATCACCTCGCCGAGCTTGGCACCCACCGAGCCGACGTTGGCCGCCTCGATGCCCCGGGACGTGATGCCCGCCTCAGCCAGGTCCACCGAGACGTCCTCGAGCATCCGGCTCAGCCCAGCGGGGGGCCGGGAGCGGGAGACCACGATCCTCAGGGCGCGGTTCGCGGGGAGCACCTGGACCGCCCTCGGCCGATCGGTGCGCCACAGCTCACCGAGGGCCGGCACGTCCACGACCGCGTCGGTGAGGGCACCCGCCACCCCGGCGCCCCGCTGCCAGAGCGCGACATGCACCGCGAAGTCGGTCCTGCCCTGCCCGTACTCGTCGGTGCCGTCGAGGGGGTCGATGATCCACACGCGATCGGCACCCAGGCGCCCGGCCGAGTCCGGCGCCTCCTCCGAGAGCACGGCGTCCCCGGGCCGCTCTGCCGTCAGGCGGTCGGAGAGGACCTGCTGGGCGAGCCGGTCACCTGCGTCCTTGAGTTCCCGGCGGCGGACCTCGTCGTCGACGGGACCGAACCGTGCTCGCAGGTCGAGCACCGCCATTCCGGCCTCACGGGCGATCTCAGCGGCGAAGGAGGCGTCAAGAGGACACGCTCGGAATCCTCCCACGTGCGGTGCGCCGAACGCGCCGGCTCAGCGGTTGAACTGGTTCTGCGCCGGCTCCAGCCCCTGGCGCACCAGCACCTCGGTGGCGTCCACGGCCTCACCCAGCAGCAGGTCGACCTCGCTGCGCTCCGAGCTCCCGAACGGTCGCAGGACGAAGTCGGCCGGGTCCTGACGCCCGGGTGGGCGACCGATGCCCAGACGGATCCGCAGGAACTCGCCACCGCCCAGCGAGCGGCGCAGGGAGCGCAGGCCGTTGTGGCCGTTGTCCCCGCCCCCCTGCTTTATCCGCAGGCCGCCCAACGGCAGGTCGAGCTCGTCGTGCAGGACGACCAGCTGCTCGACGGGGACCTTGAAGAACTCCATCAGGCACGACACGGGACCGCCGGACTCGTTCATGAAGCCGCGCGAGCGGGCCAGGACGACGCGGGTGGCGCCATGGCCCAGGGGGCCGAGCCGACCCTCGTAGACCTCAGCGCGACATCGTCGATGCGTGGACAGGCTCCCGCCCAGGGAGCCCGCGAGCGCCTCGACCGCCATGGCGCCGATGTTGTGCCGGGTGCCGGCGTAGCCCGGACCGGGGTTGCCGAGCCCGACGACCAACCACGGCGTGTCGGACAATCCGGGGTCAGTCCTTCGCTTCAGCCGCGTCGACAGCCGCATCCTCAACATAGGCGGCCTCCTCGACAGCCTCGCGGGCCTCGGCCACGGCCGCCTGGGCGTCCTCGAGGGCGTGCTGGTCCTCGACGGCCTGCTTGAGGGCGGCAGCGGCGGCGGCCTCCGGGTCCTCGCCGGCCGCGATGGCAGCCTCGATCGCCTCGACGGCGGCGGCGACGTCGACGCCGGCCTCCTCGGCGGCAGCCTCGGCGTTGGCGATGGCCTCGGCAGCGGCCGCACGGGCCGTGGCCTCGGCCTTGCCGATCACGACCAGGTCGACGTGCTCGAGGACCTGGCGGACGACGTCACGCTGGATGTCGCGCGGGGCGCAGACGTAGTCGGTGCCGTCGACGGCCAGGGCCAGGACCACACGGGGCTGGCGCAGGGCCTTGGACAGGTCGTGGCCGTCCAGGGCGACGTGGACCGGGTCCGAGCCGTGGCCGTAGATGACGGCGGGGATCATCCCGGTGCGGCGAAGCCGGCGGGCAGCGCCCTTGCCGAAGTCGCTGCGCGGGACGGCGGACATGTGAACCTGGGTGTCAGACACGACACGAACTCCTCAGACGTGGGGCAATGGTCCTTCGGCTGGAGGGAGGACCCGCCACCACGTCGATCACGGCAGCCGCAACGCCGAACGCAGCGGGGCACCCTCGCCGAGGAATGACCGGAGTCTACCGTCGGCCGGACGCCCGAACAAAACGCAGGAGCACTCGGGGTCACCCCACCGGGGTCAGCGCTCAGTGCGTGGGATCACCGTTCGGCGTCGGGTCGAACATGCGGGTCACGGAGCCGTCGGTGAAGACCTCCTTGATGGCGGTGGCCAGCAGGGGGGCGATCGACAGGACGGTGAGCTTGTCGAGGGTCGCGGTGATGGGCAGGGTGTCGGTCACGACCACCTCGGAGATCGGCGAGTCCGCCAGCCGCCGGACGGCCGGGTCGGACAGGATCCCGTGCGTCGCGGCGACCACGACCTCCTTGGCGCCCTGCTCGAGCAGGGTCTCGGCCGCCTTCACGATCGTGCCGCCGGTGTCGATCATGTCGTCGACGACGACGCAGACCCGCCCCTTCACGTCGCCGACCACCTCGAGGACCTTGACCTGGTTGGGCAGGTCGGGGTCGCGTCGCTTGTGGATGATGGCCAGGGGCGCGCCCAGCACGTCGGTCCACCGCTCGGCCACGCGCACGCGCCCGGCGTCCGGGGACACCACCGTGATCTGCTCACCGGCGAGCCTGGCCTGGATGTGGTCGGCGAGCAGCGGCAGCGCGAACAGGTGGTCGACGGGTCCGTCGAAGAAGCCCTGGATCTGGGCGGTGTGCAGGTCGACGGAGATGAGGCGGTCGGCACCGGCGGTCTTGAAGAGGTCGGCCATGAGCCGGGCGCTGATGGGCTCGCGCCCGCGGTGCTTCTTGTCCTGGCGCGCATAGCCGTAGAACGGGAGCACGACGGTGATCCGCTTGGCCGAGGCGCGCTTGAGCGCGTCGACCATGATCATCTGCTCCATGATCCACTTGTTGATCGGCGCCGTGTGGGCCTGCAGCACGAACGCATCGGCCCCGCGCACGGACTCCTCGAACCGCACGAAGATCTCGCCGTTGGCGAAGTCGTAGGCCGAGGTCGGGGTCAGCGGAACCTCGAGCTGCGCGGCGACCGCCTTGGCCAGCGCTGGATGACTGCGCCCGCTGAAGAGCATCAGGTGCTTCTTGGGCTTGTAGGTCATTCCAGCCATGCGGTGTCCTCCTGCAGGGGGGCTGTCAACGGGGCACATCGTTGCCGATGCCCGCCGTGGCCGCGACACCGACCCCGTTGTTGACGGCTGTCTCACCGAGGCGGACGCGCCAGCAGCGGTAGCACATCGGGTCGTAGGTGACCTTCTCGTTGCCCCCGGTTCGGGCGACGTCGCCGATCACGACCGTGTCGCCGGTGGCGGTCAGGCGTCCGTCGACGAAGCGGGCGTTGATCACCGCGGGCCGCTCGCAGGCCGCGCACCGGGGCTCGATCGCCATCGGAGCGACCTTGTCGGCCAGCTCGAGGAGCCGACGCGCGCCCTCGAACAGGGCCGAGGAGAAGTCCGTGCGCAGGCCGAAGCAGATGATCTCGGTGCCGGCCGCGCTCATGGCCGCCAGGACGTCCACGTCGCCGGCCGTCAGGAACTGCGCCTCATCGATGACCACGGTGTTCGCGCCGTTGAACAGCTCGGGACGGACCGTGCCCGGCTGGAGCTGGATCGCCTGCGCGGTCATCCCCGTGCGCGAGGTCACGGTGTCGGTGGACCGGTCCATGGTCGTCGCGAGCACAGCGCGGTTCGGGTGGGATGCGGCGTCGGGGCGGTGCTTCTCATGGGCCGTCATCAGGGCGAACGCGGACTTGCCCGACCCCATCACGCCGAAGTGGAACGCGAGCACCCCTCACTCCCGCCCGGTGGCGGCGGTGGGGGTGGGGTCGGGGGAGGAGGTGTCGGTGCCCGGCTCGTGCGCGGCCGCGGCGACCCGCGCCGAGGCCGTTCCCGCCCGGCGGGTCCCCACCCAGCCCTCGATCGTCCGCTGGCGCGCGCGACCCAGTCCCAGGGCGCCCGGCGGGACGTCCTCGGTGATCACCGATCCGGCGGCGGTGTAGGCCCCGTCCCCGATCGTCACCGGGGCCACGAGCATCGTGTCCGAGCCGATCCGGACGTGGTCGCCGA
Organism: uncultured Actinomycetes bacterium; assembly: GCA_963700395.1. Classification (GTDB taxonomy): domain Bacteria; phylum Actinomycetota; class Actinomycetes; order S36-B12; family CAIYMF01; genus Prado023. The sequence continues at coordinate 146,528 of CAVOXI010000008.1, forward strand.
CGACGGTCGCGTGCTTGGCCACGCCGTCGTAGTTCACGAAGACTGTGGCCGCGCCGATGTTGGTGCCCTCGCCGATCGTGGCGTCGCCGACGTAGGACAGGTGGGGCACCTTCGAGCCCGCGCCCACCACCGAGTTCTTGATCTCCACGTAGGCGCCGGCCTTGGACCGCTCCGCCAGGACCGTGCCGGGCCGCAGGAACGTGAACGGCCCCACCTGCGCACCGGCCCCGATCCGGGCCGAGGTCGCGTGCGTGCGGGTCACGTGCGCACCCGGCCCCACCTCGCAGTCGACCAGCAGCGTGTCCGGGCCGACCAGCGCCCCGGGCGCGATGCGCGTGCTCCCGCGCAGCAGCGTCCCCGGCTCGAGGGTCGCGTCCTGGCCCAGCTCGACGGTCACGTCCACCCAGGTCGTGGCCGGATCGACGACCGTGACCCCCGCGCGCATCCAGCCCTCGACGACCCTGCGGTTGAGCTCGCGGCCCAGGGCGGCGAGCTGGACGCGGTCGTTGACCCCCTCCGTCTGCCAGACATCGTCGGTCACCAGCGCAGCCACGCGTCCCCCGTCGGCGCGCGCCAGGGCCAGGACGTCGGTCAGGTACAGCTCGCCCTGGTCGTTGTCGGGACGCAGCTGGGCCAGCGCGTCGACCAGCACGCTGCCGTCGAAGGCGTAGATGCCCGAGTTGATCTCGTCGATGGCGAGCTGGTCCGCTGTGGCGTCCCGGTGCTCGACGATGCCGGCCACCGAGCCGTCCTCGGCGCGCAGGATGCGCCCGTACCCGGTCGGGTCCGCGACCCGGGCGGTCAGGACCGTGGCGGCATTGCCCGCGCCCTGGTGCTGGGCGACGAGCTCGGCCAGCGTCGCGCCCGTGAGCAGGGGGACGTCGCCGTAGGTCACGACAACGGTGCCACTGGCGACCTCGCCCGCTGCCGGGAGCGCGCACTGCACCGCGTGGCCGGTTCCCCGCTGCTCGTCCTGCACCGCCGTGGCCACGTGCGGCGCCACCGACGCCAGGTGCGCGGCCACGGCGTCGCGGCCGTGCCCGATGACGACCACGAGCCGATCGGCGCCGAGCACGTCGGCTGCGGCCACGGCATGACCGACCAGGCTGCGTCCACCGATCTCGTGGAGCACCTTGGGGGTGGCCGAGCGCATGCGCTTGCCCTCCCCTGCGGCGAGGACGAGGACAGCGCTGACATGGGCTGCGGAGTCGGTCACAGGGTTCCTTCGGGAGGTCGCGGTCGGCTCGGATATCGCGGTCAGGGCGCTCCCGGTGAGGGACTCGAACCCCCATTGAGTGCTCCAAAGGCACCTGTCCTGCCGTTGAACGAACCGGGATCGGCGGTGGTGGAAGGATACGCCCAGGCACGGGGGCCACAATGGAGCATGGCCGCCAGCACCCAGCAGTCCCGAGGTCGGGTCCGCATGAGCGCTCTCGAGCGCCGCGCCCAGCTGATCGAGGTCAGTCGGGGGATCTTCGCCGAGCGCGGGTTCGACGCGGCCAGCATCGAGGAGATCGCGGCCGCGGCCAAGATCTCCAAGCCTGTCGTCTACGAGCACTTCGGCGACAAGGAGAGCCTGTACGCGATCGTCGTCGACCGCGAGATGACCCTGCTGATGTCGATGATGACCGAGTCGCTGACCTCCGACCGGCCGCGGGTCCTGCTCGAGCAGGCGGCCACGGCGCTGTTCGACTACATCGACGCCCACACCGACGGGTTCCGCGTCCTGCTGCGCCCGCACCCGCGCGGCGACCAGCGGGGAGGCACGTTCGGGACCGTGATGCGCGAAGTCGCAGACCACCTGACCGACCGGCTGGTCATCGTGTGCCGCAACTACAACTACCCGACCGCGCTGGCCCCGATGTACGCCCACATGCTCGTCGGGATGGTCGCCCTGACCGGCGAGTGGTGGGCCGAGGTGCGCAAGCCCAGCAAGGAGCAGGTCATCACCCAGGTGGTGAACATGGCGTGGAACGGCGTGTCGGGGCTGGAGAGGGATCCGGGCCTGGTCACCAGGGAGCGCGGATGAGCGCACCCGCCGGTGGACCCGCCGACGACGTCGACCAGGTGATCGCGGCTTGGGGCCGCGAGCGCCCCGACCTGGACCTCACACCGCTGTCGGTGCTGTCCCGCGTCAGCCGGCTCGCGCGCCGGCTGGACCGCGCCCGCGACGTCGCGTGCGCACGCCACGAGCTGGCCGTCTGGGAGTTCGACGTGCTGGTGGCGCTGCGGCGCACCGGACCGCCCTACCGGCTCACGCCCGGGCAGCTCCTGGCCGAGACGCTGGTGACCAGCGGGACGATGACCAACCGGATCGACCGCCTGGAGGCGCGTGGCCTGGTCGTTCGGGAGCCGGTGGCCGACGACCGCCGCGGCACCTGGGTCGCGCTGACCGACGAGGGCCGCAGCCGCGTCGACGGCGCATTCATCGACCTCCTCGTGGAGGAGCGCGACCTGCTGGCCGTGCTGCCAGCCGCGGACCAGGCGAACGTGTCCGCCAGCCTGCGACGCCTGCTCCTGCAGTTCGAGTCCCCGACGCCTCCCCGACTTGATCGGAGTCTCGGGCGCCCGTGAGGACGTGATCCACATCTCGGTCGGACGGCCGACCTCGAACGTGGATGAAACCGGCGGGACGGGCGGGAGGCGGGCCGGGCCGTCGGGCGTGTGGGGCGGGCGGGGCGGTGGTCAGCCTTCGAGGGCCTCGCCGAGCTCGAGCCAGCGGTCCTCGAGCTCGGCGTGCTCAGCCGCCAGTGTCGCGTCGTCGGAGGCGAGTGCGAGTAGGCGCTCGTGGTCGGTGTGCGCGTCGGCCATCTGGGCGTGCAGCCCCTCGCGCAGGGCCTCGACGCGGGCCATCCGGGCCTCGACCCGGGCGAGGTCCTTCCGCGTCGCACGGGCCGCGGCGCCGGTGAGCCCGGTCGGGGCCGCCGGGGCCGTACCGGGCCTTCCAGGCGCACCGGGTGCTGCGCCCCCCGTCGCCCCGCTGGGTGCGCTGTTGCCCGGACTGGTCCCGGCAGCGGCCGCTGCGGCTGCAGCCCCGGTCGACCGCAGGCTGCCGGTCGCCGACGAGCGGAGCTCGAGGTACTCCTCGACCCCGCGCGGCAGGTGACGGAGGCCGCCGTCGCCGAGCAGGGCGTACAGGTCGTCGCAGGTCCGCTCCAGGAAGTATCGGTCATGGCTGACGACCACCAGCGAGCCGGGCCACGAGTCCAGCACGTCCTCGATGACGGCCAGGGTCTCCACGTCCAGGTCGTTGGTCGGCTCGTCGAGCACGAGCAGGTTCGGTCCACCGATCAGCAGCTTGAGCAGCTCCAGCCGGCGCAGCTCGCCCCCGGACAGGTCACCGATCCGGGTCATGGCCTTCTCACCCTTGAACCCGAAGTCCTCCAGCAGGGTCCCGGCGGTGACGGTCCGGCCACCGATCTCGATGTCCCGGCGCAGGCGCTCCACGCTGGGCAGCACCCGGTCCTCGGGGTTGCCCGGCACGATCGTCTGGGGCAGGGTTGCGGCAACGACGGTGGTCCCGATGGCGATCGTGCCCGCGTCAGGCTCCCGCTGTCCGGTGAGCAGCCGGACCAGCGTCGTCTTCCCGGCGCCGTTGGGCCCCAGGAGACCGACGCGGTCCCCCGGCCCGAGCTGCCAGGTGAGGTCCTCGACCAGCGAGCGCTCGACCGCCGGACCGCCCGGGGCGCCGACGCCCGGGACGCGCAGCGCCACATCCTCGAGGTCGACGACCTGCCGACCGAGCCGCGCGGAGGCCACCCGGCGCAGCGCGAGCCTGTCGCGCAGCTCGGGGACGTCGGCGATCAGCGCGTTGGCCGCGTCGATGCGGAACTGCGGCTTCGAGGTCCGCGCCGGCGGGCCCCGGCGCAGCCACGCGAGCTCCTTGCTGACGAGGTTGCGGCGCCGCGACTCAGCCACCGCCTCGCGCCGCTCCCGCTCGGCGCGGGCGAGCACCCACGCCGCGTACCCGCCCTCGAACCGGTAGACGGTGCCGTCGGCGACCTCCCACGTGGTGGTGGCGACCTCGTCGAGGAACCAGCGGTCGTGGGTGACCACGGCCATGGTCGGTGGACCGGTGGGGCCGGTGAGGAACCCGGCGAGCCACGTCACAGCCTCGATGTCCAGGTGGTTCGTCGGCTCATCGAGCAGGAGCACGTCCCCCGGATCGATCAGGGCGCGTGCGAGCGCCAGCCGACGTCGCTCGCCCCCGGACAGGCCCTCGAGACCCGTGTCCAGCCCCTGGGCGTACCCCTGCGCCCCGACCCCACCGAGCAGCCCGCTGAGCACCGCACGGATGCGCGGGTCGGCAGCCCACTCGTGGTCGGGGCGGATCCCGACCGTGACGTCGCGGACGGTGCGCGCGCCCGGCGGCAGGTCGTCGGACTGCCCGACCATCACCACCCGTGCGTCTGCGGTGCGGATGAGCCGGCCTGCGTCAGGCTCGGCCAGCCCGGCGAGCACCCGGAAGAGCGTCGACTTGCCGTCACCGTTGCGCCCGACGACCCCGATCCGCTGTCCCCGGTCGATGCCCACGGTGACCCCGGCGAGGACCGCGCGCGTCGCGAAGACGACGTGGATGTCCTCAAGGGCGACGATGGGCGGCATGGGGCCCAAGGCTAGCCGCCGGCGGCGATAGGCTCGGACGCGCACATGACCGGCCCCGCGGGGCCGGCGCCCGTTGTCCCCACTCCAGGAGGAGCATCCAGTGCCCGAGCTGCTCGTCGTCGAGCCCGTGTTCGCAGAGCGGCTGTGGGGCGGGACCACCCTGCGGGCATGGTTCGGGTCAGCCGTGCCGGAGGGGATCATCGGCGAGTGCTGGGCCGTCTCCGGGATGCCGGAGATGAGCGGGTTCATCCGCTCGGGCTCCCCCCAGGGGTTCACGCTCCGGCAGGCCTGGAGCGCCGGCCTGGTCACCGGCAGCCACGAGTCCGGGGACTTCCCGCTGCTGTGCAAGTTCCTCGACCCCCAGGACTGGCTGTCGGTCCAGGTCCACCCCGATGACGCCCAGGCCCGTGCACTGGAGGGCCAGCCGCGGGGCAAGGCCGAGTGCTGGCTGGTCGTGTCCTGCCAGGAGGACGCGACCCTGATCCTCGGGCACACCGCCGACACCGCTGACGAGCTCCGTGACGCGTTGGCCGCCGGGACGCTCATGGAGCACCTGGTCACCGTGCCCGTGGTCCAGGACGACTTCTTCATGGTGCGCGCGGGTGAGGTGCACTCGGTGGGACCCGGGATGCTGGTCTACGAGGTGCAGCAGAGCAGCGACATCACCTACCGGCTCTACGACTTCGATCGCGTCGGCCCGGACGGCAAGCAGCGCGAGCTGCACGTGGACAAGGGCTTCTCGGTCGTGAGCGCTCCCCACGACCCCGCCGCGGCGCGCACCTCCGGGCCGTGGGAGCAGATCCGGCCGCGCGGGCGGACCCGGGTCCTGGTGGACTGCCCGCAGTTCCGGGTCCAGCGCTGGGAGCTGCTCCACGAGGACTGCCAGCTCGAGACCGCCGGGTATCGGGTCCTGACCGTCATCGGCGGCTCCGGGCGGCTGTCCACCGACCAGCAGTCGGTCGAGGTCGGCCTCGGTACCAGCGTCGTCATCCCCGCCGGCATCGGGCCCGTCCGCCTTGCAGGAGACCTCATCGCCATCACGACCGACCCCGGTCCCGCGCTGTCCTGAGCCCGCGTCGGGGTGCCGTGCCCGCGCCCGGTGTCCCGCCGCGCGGGTGGTACCCCGCCGCGAGCGTGCGGCGGGCCCCGCGAGCGCCCGATCGCCCCGCGCCCGCGCCGTCAGGCCGTCCGGCGGATCACTCGCGCACCGGGCGCCGGCCCCGTCGTCGTGAACGCCGCGCGCACCTGCTCCAGCCCGGCAACGGCGGAGTGCACCCGCGCAGCGGCTGCAGGATCCGGCACGAGGAACGCGACAGTCGGCCCCGACCCGGACACGATCCCGCCGAGTGCGCCGCCGGCCATGCCCGTGTCGAGCACGTCGCGCAGTGTCGGGCGCAGGGTCAGCGCCGGCTCCTGGAGGTCGTTGTGCAGGACCCGCCCGAGGGAGCGCGCGTCACCGGAGATCAGCGCGGCGATGACCGCCGCATCCGCTTCCGGGGCGGGCACCACCCGCCCCTGCGCGAGGCGGTCGAAGGCCGAGTACACCGCCGGCGTCGACAGTCCCTGGGTCGCGGTCGCGAACACCCAGTGGAACGTGCCGCGCACCATCAACGGGCTCAGCTGCTCCCCCCGCCCCAGGCCCAGGGCGGTCCCGCCCATGAGGCTGAACGGGACATCCGAGCCCAGGTCGAGCGCCACCCGGGCCAGGTCCTCGCGCCCCAGCGGGGAATCCCAGAGGTCGTTGAGCGCGACGAGTGCCGCCGCGCAGTCCGCCGACCCCCCGGCCATCCCCCCGGCAACGGGCACGCCCTTGACTATCGACACCTGCAGGTCCGGCGCCGGACGGCCGACCTCCGTGGCCAGCCGCTGCGCCAGCACGCCACACGAGGTTGGTCTCGTCGAGGGGCACCTCGTCGGCCTGCAGCCCGAGGACCTCGTGGATCACGATCCCCGTGCCCGGCGCGCCGACGGCGACGGTCACCTCCTCGGGCATCGCAACCGCATGGAACACGCTGGCCAGTGGATGGAACCCGTCTGCACGCACCGCGCCCACCGACAGCTGGAGGTTGACCTTGCCCGGGGCACGGGCGGTCACGGAGGCGTTCACGGCCAGAAGCGTAGTCGCCGGAGCTACTGGACGATCTTGTCTCCAGCGGCGTCCTTCACGATCGCGAACTGGTCCAGGACTCCCCCGGCTCCGAACGGCGACGTCGAGTTCGAGCCCCGGTGCGTCACGACGGCCTTGTACGTCAGGGTGTCCCCGGCGATGGTGATCAGCTGGTAGGTCGAGGTGCCCGCCGCCCACACCACCCGCGTCGCGCGGTTGGCCGCCCAGTCGACGTCCGTCACGTCGTAGTACTTCGGGCCCGAGACACTGACGGCGAAGACCGTGCCGTTCGGCGAGCGGTAGCCGCGCGTGTAGGAGTGGTCGTGCCCGGACAGCACGAGGTCCACGTTGCGCCTCTCGATGACGGGCAGCAGCACGTCGCGCACCTCCGGGTTGGGCCGGCCGGGCATGGTGGCGAACGGTGGGGCGTGCATCAGGACGATGGACCACTTGTTGGGGTTCTCGGCCAGCGCCTTGTCCAGGAAGGCCGCCTGCTCAGGCATCCGGCCGCCGAAGGAGTCCAGGACCACGATCCGCACGCCCTGGTAGTCGACGTAGAACCACGTCTCGCCCTGCGCGGGGAAGCCGTTGTCCGGCCAGTCGAAGTACGATCGGAACGCCTCGGCCCCGTTCGCGTCGCACTTGAGCACAAGCGCGCACTGCTCGTGGTTGCCGATCGAGACCAGCCAGTTGCGCGTGCGGGCAGAGCTGCCCATCGCCGTGAACAGGTCGCCCCATTGGGACCCCTTGTAGGGCCGGTTGACGACGTCCCCGGCCTGCAGGACGAGTTGCGCCCCGGGAGCCTCGGCAAGGGCCCGGCGCAGTGTTGCCCGCGGCACACCGGCGTTGTCGACCTGGGTGTCACCGAGGCCGATCATCGTCAACGAGGTGGCGGCGGGGTTCGCCGTCGTGAAGGTGCTCCACTTCGACGACCCCCGGGCGGTCACGATCCGGTACCGGTAGGTGGTTCCCGGTACGAGGCCCTCCAGTGTTGCGGAGTACCGCGGCCGCGCTGAACCCGAGTACTTGGCCGACGTGGCCGGGCCCCGCGTGGCGCGCACCGACGTCGATGGCCCACCCGCCACGCGGAACTGCACCTTCTGCCCCTTCGTCCGTTGGGACATCGTCCAGGAGACCCGCTGCGACGTGGTCGGGTCAGCCGTGGGGGTCAGCAGGATGCGCGATGGCTTGCCCGAGCTCGACGCAGCCCGGACGACTCCCGGCTGCCCAGCGACCGCGGCCGCCGTGATCGGGGCGGCGGCGGCCCTGGACGCGTGCGACGCCGCAGGCACGCCGGCCCCGGCGAGCACCGGGACGACGGCAGCGACCACGAGGAATTGGAGCAACCTGGGACGGGCGGCACGGGGTTCCACGCATCGACGGTACCAACCCTGCCGGTCAGGTGAGCCCAAGACGACGCTAAGGCAGGCGCCAGCATCTGCCCCGCTGCGCCGACACGCCCGACCCGGGTTGTTGAACGCACACGAACTGAACCGTCACGATGCGGTCGCCCGGACCGGAGCGACCACTGCGCACGAAGCGCGTTCTGGCTGTCCGGGAGCCGGCCATTCCGCTCGGTTCATGCGCGGTCGCCGCGTGCGGCGCCTGAGACTCGCGGCTAGACGGTCACTTTCGTGCGCGGCTGCGGCGATCGCGGCGAACTGGCCGACGTCCAGGGCCTCCCCGCGCGCGGTCGGGTCCACCCCGGCTGCTTCGAGCAGGTCGATCGCCCGCTGCGACCCGCCGGCCCAGCCGGACAGGGCCGAGCGCAGCATCTTGCGGCGCTGGGCGAATGCCGCATCGATCAGCGCGAACACCTCGAGGCGCTCGACGTCCTCGCGGGGAGGAGCCGTCCGGATGAGCCCGACCAACCCGGAGTCCACGTTCGGCACGGGCCAGAAGACGGGCCGCCCCACCAGGCCGGCCTGACGGACGTCACCGAACCAGCGCGCCTTCACCGACGGCACCCCGTAGACGCGCGAGCCGGGTGGAGCCGCAAGCCGTTCGGCGACCTCCAGCTGCACCATCACCAGTGCCCGCTCGATGCTCGGGAACGTGGCCAGCAGGTGCAGCAGGACCGGCACGCTGATGTTGTAGGGCAGGTTGGCGACCAGGGCGGTGGGCTGGACCGGTAGCTCGGTGATCCGCAGCGCGTCGGCGGCGACGACCGTGAGGCGGTCCTTGAGCGCCGGTGCGCGCTGGGCCACGGTCACCGGAAGCTGGAAGGCCAGGGACGGGTCGACCTCGACGGCCACCACGTGGCGCACCGTCTCGAGCAGGGCGAGCGTCAGGGACCCCAACCCGGGGCCGACCTCCAGGACGACATCGTCAGCGCCCACCCCGGACACCCGCACGATCCGGCGCACGGTGTTGGGATCGATGACGAAGTTCTGGCCGAGGGTCTTGGTCGGGCGCAGCCCCACCTCGGTCGCCAGTGCCCGGATCTCCGCCGGGCCGAGCAGGGCAGCGGTGGCAGCCGGCCCGCCCGGAACAGGCGCGCCGGCTCCCCGCGGCAACGACGGTCGTCGCCTCTATCGGTCACGCCCAGTCCCCGAACGCCCGCACGGTGTTGGCGTGCAGGTCGTCGCAGAGCGTCGCCAGGTCCTCGCCGCGCAGCTCGGCCAGACGGCGCACCGTCAGCGGGACGAGGTAGCTGGCGTTGATCCGGCCCCGGTGGGGCGTGGGCGTGAGGAAGGGCGCGTCCGTCTCCACGAGGATCCGCTCGCGGGGGACGACCGGAGCCGCCGCGTGCAGATCCCGGGCGTTGGTGAACGTGACCGTCCCGGCGAAGGACACGTACCAGCCGTGCTCGGCGGCGACCCGGGCCATCGACTCATCGCCGGAGAAGCAGTGGAACACCACGACGTCCGGCAGCCCGACGCCGGCCTCCTCGTCGAGCAGGATGCGCAGGACGTCGGCGTGAGCGTCACGGTCATGGATCACCAGCGCCCGGCCGAGTCGGCGGGCCACGTCGATGTGCGCACGGAACGACTCCTCCTGGATGGCCCAGGCGTCCGGGCCCTCCGTGCGGAAGAAGTCCATGCCCGTCTCGCCGATCCCCCGGACCCTCGGCGAGCTGACGGCGAGCTGCTCGACCGTGGCGATGGCCGCGTCGAGCTCGCCCCGCTTGGCGAGCCGGGGTGCCTCGTTGGGGTGGATGCCGATCGCCGCGAGGATCCCCTGCTGCTCCTCGGCCATCGCGACCGCCGCGTGGACGTCGAGGATCGAGCAGCCCACCTGGACGATGCCCACAACGTTCACCGCCGCCGCCTTCGACAGCGCGTCTGCAGGGCTCAGCACGTCCTCGTCCCCGCCGCGCATGTCGATGTGGCAGTGCGAGTCGATGACCGGCCTCGGCAGCGGCTCGGGCAGGGGTGGGCGCGCAGCGGCCGCGCGGGCGTCAGGCACCGGCAGGCGCCTCCTCGGGCAGGCGCGGGAACAGCGCCGCGCCCTTGGTGACGCGCACGCCGGCGGGCAGCTGACCCCAGCGGCTGACGTCCTCGATGCGCTGCTCGCGCAGTGGGCCCACCCCTTCCGCCGCGCCGATCGACTCCCACAGGGTGCCCATGGCCCGCGGCATCACGGAGTTGTGCAGCACGGCGACGGCGCGCAGCGCCTCACAGGTGACGTAGAGGACCGTTGCCAGCCGCTCGCGCGCCACCGGGTCGTCGGTCCGCTTGGCCAGGACCCAGGGCGCCTGCTCGGTGACGTACAGGTTCACCGCGTCGACGAAGCCCTTGACCGCGCCGATCCCGGCGGTGAAGTCGAGCTTCTCGTAGGCGGCGTCCGCGTCCTGCACTGCTGCCAGCAGGGCATCTGCAAGCGCGAGGTCGGCGTTGGCGAACGCGCCCGGGGCAGGCAGCACGCCGTCGAAGTACTTGCCGACCATGGCCGTGGCCCGCGATCCCAGGTTGCCCAGGCCGTTGGCCAGCTCCGCCGTGTAGCGGGCGGCCATGTCCTCCCAGGAGAACGACCCGTCGTTGCCGAACTGGATCGCGCGCAGGAAGTAGTAGCGGAACGCATCCACCCCGAAGTGGTCGATGATCTGCTCCGGGGCGATCCCCGTGAGCTTGCTCTTGCTCATCTTCTCCCCGCCCACCAGCAGCCAGCCGTGGGCGTAGACCTGACCCGGCAGGGGCAGCCCGGCGGCCATCAGCATCGCCGGCCAGATCACGGCGTGGAAGCGCAGGATGTCCTTGCCGACCAGGTGGATGTCCGCGGGCCAGGTGGCCGCGAACCTCGCGGCGCCCGACGAGGGCGGCTCGTCGCCGAGGCCCACGGCGGTGGCGTAGTTGAGCAGCGCGTCGAACCAGACGTACACCACCTGCGAGGTGTCCCACGGCACGGGGATGCCCCAGTCGAAGCTGGACCGCGAGATCGACAGGTCCTGCAGGCCGCTGCGGATGAACGAGGTGACCTCGTTGTGCGCGCTGTGCGGCGCGACCGCGTCCGGATGCTCCTCGTAGTGGGTGAGCAGGGCGTCGCCGAAGGCGGACAGCCGGAAGAACCAGTTGGTCTCCGACACGGTCTCCACCGGGCGGCTGTGCACCGGGCAGAGCAGCTGGCCCTCGAGGTCGCCGGTCCCCGGCACCAGGTCACCGGCGAGCTTGAACTCCTCACAGCCGACGCAGTACGGGCCCTCGTAGTCACCGGAGTAGATGTGACCGGAGTCCTTGAGCCGGGTCAGGAAGGTCTGGACGCGCGACTCGTGGCGGCGCTCGGTGGTGCGGATGAAGTCGTCGTTGGCCACGTCCAGGGTCGCGAGCACGGGCTTCCAGTGCTCGGCGACGAGGCGGTCGGCCCAGTGCTGGGGCGTGACGCCCGCAGCCTCGGCGGTGCGCAGCACCTTCTCGCCGTGCTCGTCGGTGCCGGTGAGCAGCCACACCTGCTCGCCGCGCTGCCGGTGCCACCTGCAGATCGTGTCCGCTGCCACGGTCGTGTAGGCGTGCCCGATGTGCGGGGCGTCATTGACGTAGTAGATGGGCGTGGTGACGTAGAACGCCTTGCCGGTCGGACTCATGGGAGCAGATTCTAGTTGGCGCGCGCGATGCACCACCCGGGCGCGGGTGCGGCACGATGTGCCCATGCCCGATGCTGAGCGCGATGCCCCGGCGACGCCCGGTCCCGGAGCAGCGGCGAACGCATCCGGGGAGCCCGGTCGCGGGACCCTGGTCCTCGCGGGGACCCCGCTCGGCAACCCCGCGGACGCCTCCCCGAGGTTGGCGGAGCTGCTCGTCACGGCCGACCTGGTGGCTGCCGAGGACACCCGTCGGCTGCGCCGGCTGCTGTCCGACCTGGGCGTGGTGCGCACCGGACCTGTCGTGTCGTACTACGAGGATGTGGAGCGCGAGCGCCTGCCGCGCCTGCTCTCCGTCCTGGCCGACGGTGGCACGGTCGGGCTCGTCACCGATGCGGGGATGCCGTCGGTGAGCGACCCCGGGTACCGGGCGACCCGGGCGGCCCTCGACGCCGGGCATGCGGTCACCTCCCTGCCCGGCCCGTCAGCGGTGACGACGGCGTTGGCCGTGTCGGGGTTGCCGTGCGACCGGTTCTGCTTCGAGGGGTTCATCCCCCGCAAGCCCGCCGAGCGTCGAGCCCGGCTCGCGGAGCTGGCCGACGAGCCGCGGACCCAGGTGTACTTCGAGTCCCCGAGGAGGCTGGCCGCGACGTTGGCCGACATGGCGGAGGCGTTCGGTGCGGGCCGGCCGGCCGCGGTCTGCCGTGAGCTGTCCAAGACCTACGAGGAGGTCCTGCGCGGCGGCCTCGGGGAGCTCGCGGACTGGGCGCTGACGGGGGTGCTCGGCGAGATCACCCTGGTGGTGCAGGGCGCCGCGGAGTCCACCGGCGGGGACATGGACCCCGCCGCGCTCGCCACCCGGGTCGCGGCCCTCGAGTCCCAGGGGATCCCGCGCAAGGAGGCCATCGTGCTGGTGGCCAGCAGCACGGGGACGCCCAAGCGGTCGGTCTTCGACGCCGTGGTGGCGCACAAGTCCCGCGAGGGGTGAGCCGGGGCTCTTGCCCTTCAGACCCAGGTGGGCAGCCACATGCGCCAGTGCCAGTGCGCGTAGGTCAGCACCTGCCCGGTCCAGATCGGCAGGAAGAACCATGCCGACGCCACGACGAGCAGCAGGACCGTCCCGGCGGCCAGGATCCCCCACTGCCGCCGTGACGGTGTGGCGTCCGGCCCGCCGGCGAGGCTGGCCAGCGAGATCGCCAGCATCCCCGCCAGGAACGGGACGAACGCCACCGCGTAGAACGTGAAGATGGTCCGGCCGTGGAACACCAGCCACGGGACCCACCCGGCCAGGTACGCGACCAGGAGCGCCCCGCTGCGCCAGTCGCGACCAGCCACAGCACGCCAGATGTTGTGGAAGATGGCCAGGAGTCCGGCCCACCAGATGATCGGGTTGCCGAGCGCGAGGACCTCCACGGCACAGCGATCCGCCCCGCACACACCCTCGGGTGACTCGTAGTGGAAGGAGGTCGGGCGCGACATGACGGGCCACGACCAGGCGCTGGACCTGTAGGCGTGCGGCGAGTCCAGCCCGACGTGGAACGCCCAGGCGGCCCGGTGGTACTCGGCCAGGGATCGCAGGGCGTCGGGGACGAACGCCCATCCCTCGTGCGTGGCGGCCCAGTCACGGTCGTACCCGCCGTCCGTGACGAACCATCCGGTCCACGTCACCAGGTAGGCCGCGAACGCGACGACGACGAGGCTCAGGAACGCCGGGAGCGCGTCACGCACCAGGACGCCCTGGAGCGGACGCCCGGCACCGAGCTCGCGACGCACCTGGAGGTCCCAGTAGACGCTCAGCAGGCCGAAGAACGCGACGTACCAGATCCCGCTCCACTTGACCCCGCAGGCCAGCCCCAGTGCCACGCCCGCGGCGATCCGCCACGGACGCAGGCCGAATCCGGGGCCGAGGATGACGGGATTGCCGTCCCAGAGGGTGCGCCATGCGTCCGCGCGGCGCCGGACGGCGTCGCGATCCAGGAGCAGGAGGCCGAACGCGGCCAGGATGAGGAACAGGAGGCTCATGTCGAGGAGCGCCGTCCGGCTCATGACGATGTGCAGGCCGTCCAGGGCGACCAGGAGCCCCGCCACTGTGCCGATCAGGTCGGACCTGGTGAGCCGGCGGATGATCCGGGCGGTCATGAGCACGCTGAGCGTCCCGAGGACCGCGACCCCGAACCGCCACCCGAACGGGGTCACCCCGAACGCCCACTCGCCCGTAGCGATCACCCACTTGCCCAACGGAGGGTGCACGACGAAGGACGGAGCGTCCGTGAAGATGTCGAGCTGGTTCCACGGGGCGTCCTGAGCCAGGATCAGGCCGTCCGCCCCGTCGACGGCCTGGCGCTCCGAGCCGAACCGGAGCAACGCCAGCCCGTCCTTGACGTAGTACGTCTCGTCGAAGCTGATCGCGTCGGGCCGGCCCAGGTTGACGAACCGGAGCAGTCCGGCGAGCAGGGTCACCATCAGCGGTCCGATCCACCCCCGCAGCCCGTCGGAGGGCATGGGTCGGTGCATCGACCGGACAGGGGAGGTCACCGCGGACTCAACCGGCGGCGACTCCGCGGTGATGGACACGGCGCAATGCTAGGTCCGTCGGGCCCCCCGGTCGTCACGCGCCACCTGGTTGCGGCGCCCGCGGCGGTGGAGCGCCGGCGGGTGGTTCAGGTCCCCGTCGTGGGCGCCTTCGTCGTCGGTGTCTGCGTTGCGGCCTTCTTCGCGGGGGCCTTCTTCGCGGGGTGGCCCGCTTCGCGGTGGTGGCCCGCTTCGCCGGGGCCTTCTTCGCGGTGGTGGCCCTTCGCGCGGCGGCCTTCTTCGCGGGCGCGGCCTTCTTCGCGGGCGCGGCCGCCTTCCCCGGGGGCCCGTCTTCGCGGGGGCCTTCTTCGCGGGGGCCGCCGCAGGCTCGGCCACGGGCGTCCCCGAGTGCAGACCCACAGAAGCGCGCGCGTCCGGGTCGGTGATCGCCAGGACCTCGTCGAAGGCGGCGCGGAGGTGCTCGACGAAGGCGGCCGGGTCGGGGATGGCGCGGGTGTCGATGTTGATGCCGACGTAGGCGATGCCGTTGTAGGTCATCAGGCCGATGTTGGCTGCCGCCCCCGCCTTCGGGGCGAACGGCACGATGGACTGGACCTCGGCTCCCGAGGCGTACAGGGCGATCGGCGGACCGGGCACGTTGGTGATGGCCAGGTCACAGCCCTTCATCATCCCGGACGCGACGGAGGTGGCAGCGCTCTGCGGGAGGGCAGTCAGGAGCCGGTAGACCGTGTCGCTGACCACCAGCGCGGGTTCGGTGCGCGCCTGCATGAGCAGCGGGGCAAGGCGCCGGATCCGCGTTGCGGCGTCGTCACTGTCGATCGGCATCGGGAAGCGCGCTGGGACCCACCTGTTGCCGGCGGTGTCATCGGCCGACGTGCGCACGTTGACCGGCATGTTCACCCGCACGTAGTCGCACGGTGCGTTGTGCGCCTCGTGGTAGGCCGCCACGCCGCCTCCGACCGCGGCCATGTACGTGTCGTTGAGCGTGCCGCCAACGGCCTTGGCCGACGCCTTGAACGGGGCGAACGGGACCTGGATCACGGCCAGCCGGACGGACAGCGACCGGCCGTGCATCAGCGGGCTGAGGGGCTCGTTGGCCGGGGCCAGGAGGCGGGCTGCCGACTGGGCGAACGCCGCACCCGACACCACTGACTCACCCGGATCCCCCACGACGCGCTCGACCAGCCCGATCGCCCCACCGGTGAGGGCGCGCCCCCGCTGGTAGGCGGCGTTCACCGTGAACTGCGCACCGTTGATGACCCGGCCGGCAATGCCCAGGACCCCCGAGGTCGGCTCCGGGGGCATCGGACCGAGATCGCTGGCCGGCGTACGGGTGAGGTCGAAGAGGCTCGCAGCCATCGCCATTCCCCCGACTCCGTCGGTGATGGCGTGGTGGAGCTTGATGATCACCGCAGTGCGCTCAGCGTCCCAGCCCTGGACCAGGGCCATCTCCCAGAGCGGGCGGTCGCGGTCGAAGTCCTGCTCCGCCATCTGCTCGGCGATGCGCATGAGCGGCCGGTCGGAACCGTCGGCGGGGACGTGGAACCTCTTGAGGTGGAAGGTCAGGTCGAAGTTCGGGTCCAGCTCCCAGCGTGGCGGGATCGGTGACACCGGGTTGCCGATGACCCGCTGGCGCAGCTTCGGCACGGCGAGGGTCATCCGGGTGACCCGGTCCACGAGCAGGTCGATGTCGGGCTCCCCATCGAGCACGGTCATGGCGACGACGACCGAGCGCAGGATCGGGTCCTGCTCCACGCCCCACATGACCGCGTCGAACGCACCCATCCGGTCAAGCCTGTCGTCGGACATCCGCACTCCTCACCCGTGGCCGTCTCTGGCGGGCAGGCTATCCGGCCGTGCGGTCCGACGCGCGGGCGAGGCACGGCGCGGCCCGGGCGAGGCGTTCCCTCGACCGCCCACGGGGCGACCCCTCCCGAGCCCCCATCCCTCTGGGCCCCACAACAGAGGGACCCGGGGAACAACCCCGGGTCCCTCTCATTGTGGAGCTGAGGGGACTCGAACCCCTGACCCCCTCGATGCGAACGAGGTGCGCTACCAGCTGCGCTACAGCCCCTTGAGCCCTCCTAGGGTACCCAGTCCCAGCCTCGGGGACCAAACCACCGAGCCCGGCGCCCGCGCTGTGCCGGGCACCCGCCCGGCGAGCTACTCGTTGACGGCGCGGGGGCGGAACGCAGGAGCGGAGGTGTTCTGCGCCTGCCAGGCCGCCGACTGCTGCGCGAGGAACTCCTCGTCGCGCGAACGCGCCTCCGCTGCGGCCTGCTCGGCCTTGGCGCGGGCGATCGCCTCCGCCTTCGCGACGGCCATCCGCTCGGCGCGCGCCTTCTGCTGCTGGGCGCGCTCGAGCATCGCGGCGGCCGTCCAGGCACCGGGAGTCGCGGTGTCGATGACGCGCGGGAACTCCGCAGCCGGGGGTGCCGTGACGTAGGTGGGCAGCGTCGCCGGGCGCGCCTCCCACGTGGCACCCGCCTGACCAGCAACCGCACGTCGCGGCGCCGGGGCGCTGGCGGCCTGCTTGGCCGGGGCGCGCTGGCCCTGGGCCACGCGACGGTGCTGGACGGATCGGACCTGGCGGCGCGCGGCCACGACGAAGGCCAGGATCAGCGCGACGGGGACGACCAGCGCGATGGGGAGCAGCACTCCGCCGACGACCAGGCCGGCGACCACGACGAGCCCGGCCGCGAGGACCCCGAGGACGACACGACGACGGCCGGCGGCCGAGATGGACGCACGCTTCGAGCCCGCACCGGACACCAGCCCGGACACGCGGTTGCTCACGCCCGCGAGATCCTGACGCCGGACGGTGAACACCTCAGGGGCGACGTCGGGGGCGTCGACGCGCGCGGCGCCACCCTCCTGGCCGTCCGCGGTGGGCAGGGGTATGCCGAACACGGAATCCCTCGTGGACAGCGCCTGCAGGCTCCGGCTGAACCGGTCGACCGAACGCTCCGAGTCCATGTGATCGTGCCGCCGCAACCACGCCGGGACCAGGACCACGGCCCAGACGGCGATGATTGCCACGTAGATCAGACCCGTCACGAACCGGAATCTACTTCAGTTGGGGTCGTTCGATCCGGGAAATCGGGTCCGCGGGGATTCGTGTCGCGCCGCCAGCGTGTCGGCCATCGGGCGGGCGACCTCCTCGGCGTTGAGCGCGAACACCTCGTGGTCGCGCCATGCGCCGTCGATGTGCAGGTAGGCAGGGCGCGATCCCTCGTGCCGGAAGCCCAGCTTCTCCACGACGCGGCGGCTTGCGGCGTTCTCCGGGCGGATCACGATCTCGATCCTGTGCAGGCGCAGGACGCCGAAGCAGTAGTCGCACGCCATCGCCACGGCCATCGGCGTGAGCCCGAGCCCCGCGACCCTCGAGTCGACCCAGTATCCGATCGAGGCCCCCCGCAGGGAGCCCATGGTGATCCCGGCGACGGTGACCTGTCCGATCAGGCGGCCGTCCAGGGTCATCGCCCAGGCCAGCGTGCGCCCGGCCCTGGCCTCGTCGCGGAACCGCGCGACCATCTGGGCGTAGCTGGGCACCGCCTCCCCGGAGTTCGGCGGGACGGTCGCCTCCCAGGGCGAGAGCCACGCCACGTTGCGGGACCGGACCTCGCGCCAGGCGCGGACATCCCGCCGGCGCAGCTCGCGCAGCTCGAGGACGCCCACCTCCGTTCGCCGGGTCAGCACCGGCAGGGCGGCCATCAGGACCTGCCCAGGGGCATGACCGACACCACCGCCCCGGCCGCGACCTCGCCGCTGGCCTCGGGCAGGACGATGAGGCTGTCGGCCATGCGCAGGCCGACCAGCCCCGGCTCCCAGATCGGGGTGATCAGCCGCTCGTCGGCGGCTCCATGCAGGTGCCCGCGCAGGTAGGTGCGCACCCCCAACTCACCACGGACGGGGTGCGTGAGCCGCGCCGGGATCAGGGGGCGGAACACCTGCTGGTGCCCCAGCATCCGGCGGATCACGGGGCGCACGAAGATCTCGAACGCGACGAAGGCGCTCGACGGGTTGCCCGGGAGGGTGAAGATCGGCACGTTGTCCGGGCCCAGGTAGCCGTGCCCCTGGGCCCGCCCCGGGCTGATCGCGACCCGCGTGAACTCGACCGTGCCCAGTCGCGCCAGGACGGTCTTCATCGTGTCGTAGGTGCCCGCGGTCACACCGCCGGTGGTCACGATGAGGTCGGCGCGGACCAGCTGGTCCTCGAGGGCGTCCATCAGGGCGCGCTGCTCGTCGCGGACGGGCCCGGCCCGGTACGCCATGGCGCCGGCGTCCTGCGCTGCCGCGGTGAGCATGTACCCGTTGGAGTCCGGGACCAGCCCCGGCGTCACCGGGGCGCCCGGCTCGATCAGCTCGGTCCCCGTGCTCATCACGACCACCCGCGGGCGCGGGCGCACCGTGACGCGCGCCTGTCCGACGGCGGCGAGCAGGGCCACCTCCCGCGCCCCCACGAGTGCGCCGGCGGGGAGCACCGGCTGCCCCGCGGCGAGCTCCTCGCCCGCCCGCCGGATGCCGTGGCCCGGGTCCACCGCATGATTCACCCTCACGGTCGGCATACCACCGTCGGTCAGGTCGAAGGGCACGACGGCTGTGGACCCGGTCGGAAGGGGCGCACCGGATCCGATGCGGATCGCGGTGCCAGCCACGATCGGATGACTCGCGCGGTAGCCGGCGGGCACGTCGTCGGTGACGGGCATCGTGATGGGCGTCGAGGCCGACGCTGCGGCGATGTCGGCGGCGATGACCGCGTAGCCGTCGATGCCCGCCGCATCGAACGGGGGCAGCGCCCAGGGCGCGCTCACAGGCTCGGCGAGCAGGCATCCCGCGGGACTCCAGCAGCGACACATCGAGGGATTCCAGGCCCTCGGCGCGCGCGAGGACCTCGGCCAGGTGCTCGTCGACGGTGCGCATGCCGCTAGCCCGCCTGCGCGTCGGTGCGGCCGCGCCGCCCGAGGGGCGGCTGCACCGAGCGGCCCTGGAGGATCGTCATGCCCCGCACGATAACCGTCCGGGTTCCCCTGGCACCGGCTGTGGTGCATGATCGCGTCCGTGGCTGACTCGAAGCCGGACATGCGCGCGCGGATCCGGGCCGCTCGGTCCGGGGCCGCGGGAGCGGCTGGCTCCGCGGCCCAGGCCGCCGGACTCCTGGCGTCGGCGCGATCCGCCGGCCTCCTCGATCCGGATGGCACCCCGGACTCGCTGGGGGCACTGGCGATCGCCGCCTACATCGCAGCGCCCGGCGAACCGGACGTGGCCGCCATCCGGGACGCCGTCCGCGAGGCGGGCGGCATCGTCCTGCTGCCGATCCCCCGTGCCGACCGGACCATGGACTGGGCCCTGGACGACGGGCACTACCAGCCTCACGGGCAGCTTCCCCATCGAGGTCCCGGCCGGCGTGGTCATCGGATCGGGTGCCGAATGCCTGCTGGCGCATCAGGTCCGGACGGTGCTCGTCCCGGCCCTCGCCGTCGACCGCGCAGGCGCCCGCCTGGGGCAGGGAGGGGGCTACTACGACCGCATGCTCGCGGAGCTTGCCCGGCTGGTCGCTCAGGACCGCCACCGCAGTGGTGGCGTGGTGGGTCCTTCACGAGGTGCGGGTCCGCGCCTCGTGGCGGTCGTAGGCGACGAGGAGCTCCTCCCCGCCGGATCCGTCCCGGTGCAGCGTCACGACCAGCCGATGACGGCCGCGATCACGCCGACCAGGTTCGTGCTCCTGGGGGGTTGAGGATCCGGGTCAGGACGCCGCAGGCGCCGAGGACTTCGAGGACGACTTCGACGGCCCGGAGGTCCCGGAGGAGTCCGACGATCCTGAGGAGCCCGACGACCCCGACTCGGACGACGAGGAGGACGAGGTGCCGCCGCCCTCGGTGGACTTCTTGGACTCCACCTTGGGCGTGGGCGGGGAGGTCGCTGACGACTTGCCGCGGCTGTCCGTGCGGTAGAACCCGCTGCCCTTGAACACGACGCCGACGTTGCCGAAGATCTTGCGCAGGCGACCGTCCTCACATGAGGGGCAGTCGGTCAGGGAGGGCTCGTGGATCGACTGGACGACCTCCAACGGCGTGCCGCAGTTGGTGCAGACGTACTCGTAGGTCGGCATGCTCACCCTCTTCACCCAAGCCACAAGGCTTTGCCAGGTTCCCATTCTGGCACTCGTGGCCGCTGAGTGCTAATCGGGGACCCGCGCCCGGGCAGGACCGGAGCCGGACCAATATCGACCGGCAGGAATGGGGCCGCACAGCCTGTGGACAACCGCTGGGCGAGCAGCGCGACCGCGCATAGCGTGCCCCTGCCGGTGGATCCCCACGGCGATGATCCGGGACGTGATCCCCGCACGGAGGAGTCGCTCATGGACAGGCCGAACGGGGGATCCGCACGCGTCGGCACTGCCCGGTTGGTCCGACGCCATCGCCGTCTCCTGTCAGCCGTGGCAGCCGCCGCATCGATCGCCACGCTGGGGGTGGCGCTCCAGCCACCGGAGGTGGGCACACTCGGGGTGGTGGTTGCCGCCACGGACCTTCCCGCCGGACGGGCGCTCGGCCCGGACGACCTCACCGTCGCTCAGGTGCCCTCCGGTGTGCTGCCCGCGCAGACCACCGGGGATCCGAGCGACTTCGTGGGCCGCGTGCTGGCTGCCCCGGTGGCACGTGGGGAGGCCATGGCCGCACACCGGCTCACCAACCTCCCGGCCTGGTCGGTGCCGGCCGGGACGATGCCGATGCCGGTCCGGTTCGCCGACGCGGGAGCCGCCGCACTCCTGGCCGCGGGGCAGCACGTGGACGTGGTGGCCGCATCCGGGCCGGGGCTCGACGGCGCAGTCCAGTTCACCTCAGCCGAGATGGTCGCCCAGGACGTCCTCGTCCTGGCCGTCATCACCGCGGGCTCGGGGTCGGAGGGGTTCCTCTCCGGGCCGACCAGCACCGATGAGCGCAGCCCGCTGGTGGTTCTGGCCGCCGACCGGGCCGCAGCGCTCGCGATCGCGGGGGCTCAGGCGCGCTCCAACCTGAGCTACCTGATGCACCTGGGGAACGGCTGACCGATCACGCGGGCCGGCCGGGCTGGGACTGCGCCGAGGTCAGGAGGGCTGGTCGCCAGCCGAGAGCCGGACGTCCGCACCGGGACCCTGCGTCGGCCTCTGCTCGTTGAGCAGGTCGCGGATCTCGGTGAGGAGCAGGACGTCAGGAGGGGTCTCGGCCTCCTTGGGGGTCATGCCGGCGAGGTTGCGCGCCTTGTTCATGGGCAGCACGAAGACGAAGTACACGACGGCCATGGTGATCACGAAGGACACCAACACGGCGAAGACGGCCCCGAAGTCGATGAAGGTCGGCGATTCGCTGGTGCACGGGGCATCACCTGACCGCAGGCAGAAGCCGAACCCAGCGGTGTCGGCGCCACCCACGGAGGCCAGCACCGGGGCGATGATGTAGTCGTTGAACGCCTTCACGACGGCCGTGAACGCCGCACCGACGACGACCGCGACCGCCAGGTCCATGACGTTGCCGCGCATGACGAATTCCTTGAAGCCTTGCAGCATGCCGCTCTTCTCGTCGGACATGGGTCACTCCTCTTCGGGCTTGGGGCGCGCCACGAAACATGGGTAGCACGCTGACCGGGCACACAGTAGTGGATCGGCCACTCTGCGCCGATGGCGGCACTGAGCGTCGGTCGCCGTCGCCCAGGTCAGGAGCCGTGGTGCGGGGGAGTCTGCGTGCGGTAGTGGGCCAGCCGATCGGACTCGGACTCGCCACGCTCGCCCCAGGACTCGGGGCGATCCTCGGATGCCCGGTCGTCCAGGGGATCGCCGAGCGACAGGCGAGGTGGGGTAACGGCCTCTGCAGGGGCCTCCGAGGCCGCCTTGTCGCCCTTGGCTTGATCTCCACCGACCGTCACTGGGGGTCGCCCTGGTCGAGCTGTGCGAGGAAGGCCTCGACCTGCGCCGCGATGTCCGTGTCGGTGGGCACCGAGTGGGAGCCTGCCGGGTTGGCCCGACCAGCCATCATCGCGTCGTACTGCTCCTCAAGGGTGCTGACCGCCTCCATGTTCTCCGGGTTCGAGGCGATCTGGATGGAGATGTCGGCGTCGGACTCCTCGGCTGCCTCGCGCAGGTCCTCCAGGGGCACTGCCATCCCCGTCGCCGCGGACAGGGCCTCGAGCAGGGCGAGCGCCCCACGCGGGAACTCCGCCTGGACGAGGTAGTGCGGCACATGCGCGGCGAAGCCCATGGCGGGGCGGTCCTGCTCCCCGAGCCTGACCTCGAGCAGGGCAGCCAGGCTCCCCGGCACCTCGAGGGACCCCACCCAGGGCTGCGTCCCGACGGTGAGGGTCGGGTCGTTGGCGTGAACGGTGACGTTGATCGGTCGTGTGTGCGGAGCCGGCCAGGGGATCGCGTGCATCCCGACGACCAGGCGGACTCCCAGGGTGTCGATGAGCCGGACGATCGAGTTGCTGACGGCACCCCACGCGGTGTCCGGCTCGGAGCCGTGCAGGACAAGGAACCGCTCCCCATGCTCGTCGACCGCCGCATCCACGACCAGCTCGGGCATGGCCACGGACTCGTAGTGGTCCGAGTCGAACACGGTCCGGGGACGGCGGCCGCGGTAGTCGAACAGGGAGTCGATCTCGAAGGTGGCCACCCGCGTGTGCTCGCAGCTCTCAAGCAGGTGCTCGATGGCAAGCCGGCTGGCGCCGCCGGCGTCCATGAACCCGGACAGCCCATGGACCAGGACCGGGGAGCCCAGCTCCGGGCGATCAGGCTCGAGCCTGTAGGTGCCCGCTGTCACGACTACTCCCTCACCTCGAGCCGGTGCCTCTCGCGACCGGCTGGCCGTCAGGTTCAACGAGCCTACTGCCGTTCGGATTCCCGACGCCGATTGACGCACGTGCACGCAGCCGTGCCGCGACAGTGGGCCGGCGGCCACGTTCGTCGTCGAGCCCGGAAATCCGGGGAGGTCGCTCGGACGAGGTGTGCGGCGTCAGCGCGAGGCCGCCCGGCGGTACCTGGCCACCCCCAGCGGCACGAAGATGACCAGCAGGAGCAGGCACCACAGGACCGAGGCGAGGACTGGGTTCTGCAGCGGCCAGTAGTCCGGGGCCTGGTACCCCGGGGGCACGTTGCCGAAGAGCTCGCGGACCGCCGCGGCCACCGCGCTGATCGGGTTCCACGCCGCCACTGGCTGCAGCCACGTGGGCATCGTCTCCAGCGGGACGAACGCGTTGGACAGGAACGTCAGGGGGAACAGCCAGATCAGGCCGGCGGTCTGGGCCACCTCAACGCTGCGCACCGACAGGCCGATCACGGCGCCGATCCACAGGAAGGAGTACGCGAAGAGGGCGAGCAGGGCGAACGCGCCCAGCACGCTGACCGCCGAGGCGTCGGTGCGCCACCCCACGAGCAGCCCGGTCAGGGCCATGGCCGCCGTGGTGACCCCGGCGAAGGCGAGGTCAGCGAAGGTGCGCCCGGCCAGCACGGCCGATCGGGACATCGGCAGCGAGCGGAACCGGTCGAACAACCCACGCGAGAGGTCGTCGGCCATGGCGATGCAGGTCGTTGCGCACGTGAACGCCACCGTCTGCACGAAGATCCCGCCCATGAGGTAGTCGGTGTAGTCCCCGCCGCCGGGCACCTCGATGGCGCCCCCGAAGACGAAGGCGAAGAGCAGGACGAACATGATCGACTGGATGATCCCGAAGACGATCGAGTCGGGCTGACGGCGCAGGCGCGTCAGGTTGCGCCAGGTGATCGTCCGGGTGTCGGACAGGGACTGGGAGAGGTCGCTCATCGCTGTGATCCCCCCGTGACGTCGGACTGCGCGGCCCCAGGGGCCGCCGCGGTCACGGATCCCCGCCGACCGCCGTCCCCAGGATCCTTTGCCTGCTCGGCCTCCGCGTGATGGCCGGTGAGCTCGAGGAAGACGTCGTCGAGGGTGGGCCGACGCACCCCGATGTCCAGGATGCGCACCCCCTTCTCGTCGAAGGCCCGCACGGCCTCGAGCAGCGCGGTCGCACCACCTGCGACCGGGGCGACCAGCTGGCGGGAGTGCTCGTCGACATCGATGGCCCCGTTGGCGAGCCCGACGAGGACCTCCCGTGCCTCGGACACCTGTCCGGCCGGCACCGTGACCGCAAGCCGCTCGCCGCCCACCTGGGCCTTGAGCTCGTCGGAGGTGCCCCGGGCGATCACCCGACCCCGGTCGACGACGGCGATGGAGTCGGCCAGCTTGTCGGCCTCGTCGAGGTACTGGGTGGTGAGCAGGACGGTCGTCCCCTGCGCGACCAGCCCCTCGATCACCTCCCAGAGTCCGATGCGGCTGCGTGGGTCCAGGCCGGTTGTCGGCTCGTCGAGGAAGATGATCGGCGGGCGGGCGACCAGGGCCCCGGCAAGGTCCAGCCGGCGGCGCATGCCCCCTGAGAAGGTCTTGGCGGGCCGGTCCGCGGCATCCACGAGGTCGAACTGCTCGAGCAGCTCCGTGGCCCGCGATCGGGACTCGGCCATCGAGAAGTGGTACAGCCGCCCGACCATCACCAGGTTCTCCCGACCGGTCAGGTACTCGTCGACGGCCGCGTACTGGCCGGACAGGCCGATCGAGCGCCGCACCCCCTGCGGGTCGGCCGCCACGTCGATGCCGTTCACGGTGGCGCGTCCGGAGTCGGGGGTGAGCAGGGTCGTCAGGATCCGCACGGCCGTGGTCTTGCCGGCTCCGTTGGGTCCGAGCAGCCCGAGCACCGATCCCGGTCGGGACCTCGAGGTCCACGCCGTCGAGGGCACGGACCTCCCCGGAGCGGCTCGGGAAGACCTTGACCAGTGCCTCAGCGGTGATGGCTGCCATGCAGAGATACAACCGCAGCCCACTGACACCCGCAATCGGTTGCACCGAGTGCCTCGGCCGCCATGCGCCCTTCACGTGCCGATATCCACAGCCTTCCCCCCGGATATCCCAAGGCGGCCGTCATCCGCTGCTACGTTCGGCTCACCGAGGTGACGACGTCCGGGGGGACACATGGATCGCAGGGATGGGCCGGACCACGGCAGCGTCGCGCCGTCCGGGCGTCGGCGTGATCGTCGTGGCCGGGACGCTGGCGGCGCTGCTGATCGGGAGCCTGTCGACGGCCATCACCCCCTCGAGTGCGATCACCCCCCAGGACGAGCAGACGTGGGAGACCGGGGTCATCCGCAGCGTCGCCGATGGCGACACGGTGATCGTCGACATCCAGACCGCCGCCGATGCCGCGTTCATCGCGCCGTTCGACCCGGCGGCGCGGTCCTACTGCGCTGAGCGCCTCACAGGCGTTGGCACCATGCCCGTCGACGACAACGACCTCGATGGCTGCCGCGTCCGCCTCAGCGGCATCCAGGCTCCGGAGAAGGCCGGCGCGTCCGGGGGCTCGGCCCTCGAGCAGTGCTCGGCCGGCGCCGCCACAGCCGCGCTCGCGTCAGTCCTGCCGGCGGGCACCCCGGTCCAGCTGCGCTCCATCAACGTCCACTCGGTGGAGAGCGACTACTCCGGCGGCAGGCTGGCCCGCTCGGTGTACTACGAAGCAGCACCGGGCACCTGGGTCGATGCCGGCAGGACGGTGCTCGCCGGTGGCCATGCGATGTGGTTCCCGCACAGCGTGGGCGACCTGGAGAAGCCGGAGTACGTCCACAACCTGGAGTACCTGCGCCTCGTCAAGGATGCTGCCGCGCGCGGGGTGGGTCTCTGGTCGTCGGGGTACTGCGGCGCGTCGGGGCCCGCCGCGGTCCGGACGTGGGTCGTCTCGGACCCCATCGGCGACGACGCGAACAACGAGTACGTGGTCGTGCTCAACGAGTCCGACGCCGCGCTCGATGCCAGCGGCTGGACGGTGCGCGACTCCTCGCTGACCACCTTCACGCTGCCGCCCGGGGTGGTCATCGGCCCCCACGACTACATCCGCGTGTTCGCCGGGGTCGGGGCGCAGGGGATCCCCACGCCCCGTGACTTCCACTTCGGCGGGCCGGCGCAGATGTTCCCCAACTGGGACCCGGCGGCCGGCTACTTCTTCGGCGACGGGGCCTACGTCTACGACTCCCAGCCGGGGTACGCCTACGGGAACCTCCGAACGTGGTTCACCTACCCGTGCGACCCCGAGGCCTGCGGCGACGCGCTGCTCGGCCGCGTCGTGATCGGTGCCGTCCAGTACAACCCCCCCGGAGCCGACACGGCGGCAGCGGAGTACATCGAGTTCCGCAACATCAGCGCGGCGCCGGTCGGCCTGGGTGGCTACGCCTTCGCGCGGCGGGGTGCGCAGTACCCGTTCCCGCCTGCCACCACCATCCCCGCCGGGGGCACCCTGCGCCTGTCGATGGGCGCAGGGGTCGACACCGCCGACACTGTCTTCCTGGGGCGCGCCTCCAGCCTGCTGACCAACGCAGGGGACCGCTTGGGCCTGGTCAACCTCAACCACGCCCCGGTCGACTGCCGCGCGTGGGGCTCGTTCACCTGCGCCGGCTCGCCAGTCAGCGGCCGGCTGACGACGCCCGTCACGGCGGCCGCTCCCGCGTGCCGCGCCACCCGCGGCCGTCGCGGCTCGCCCCACGAAGCGGCCGGGACCCCCCAACGCCGTTCGCGCCAGCGCCAAGGCCAAGCGCATCACCGTCCGCTGGTCGGCTCCGGTCCCCAACGGCACCGCGAAGGTGACCAAGTACCGAACCCGGATCTACTTGAGCTCGGGCAAGAAGCTGAAGTACCGCGCCACCTGCACGGCCAAGGCCCGCTCGGAGAAGTGCCGGACGAAGAAGCTCCACAAGGGCTCGACGTACGTGGTCAAGGTGCAGGCCCGCAACAAGAAGGGCTACGGCGCGTACTCGGCACCGGTCACCATCCGGGTCAGGTGACGCCCGCACCCCTGGCCCACCCGAAGGACACGACACACCCCCGCAACATGTCCGAAACGGCCAGCCCATCGGGGCCACCTACACTTGGCCCCCGTGAACCCCAACCCAACAGACCAGGCGGAAGTCCCTGACCTGGCACAGCAATCTTCCTCCCGTACCGACCTCTCCACCTGGGACCGCTGGTTCGAGCTGACCCGACGCGGGTCCACCCTCGGCACCGAGTTCCGCGGCGGTCTGGTCACCTTCTTCACGATGGCCTACATCGTCGTGCTGAACCCGCTGATCATCGGCACCGCCAAGGACATCAACGGGACCTACATCGGTGGCGGTGACAACCCCATCGTCTCCATCGGCCTCGTCGCCGGAGCGACCGCGCTGGTCGCCGGCATCCTGACGATCGCCATGGGTGCGATCGGGCGCTTCCCGATGGCCATCGCCGCAGGCCTGGGGCTGAACAGCTTCGTCGCCTTCACGATCGCGCCCCTGATGACCTGGCCGCAGGCGATGGGCCTGGTGGTCCTCGAGGGGCTGATCATCTTCGCCCTGGTGCTCACCGGCCTGCGCGTGAAGGTGTTCAGCATCATCCCGGAGCCGCTGAAGTACGCCATCGGCGTCGGGATCGGGCTCTTCATCGCCCTGATCGGCCTGGTGGATGCGGGCGTGGTCCGCCCCGGCGTCCCGCTGATCACCTTCGGGGTCAACGGTGCGCTGCGGGGCTGGCCGAGCGTCGTGTTCGTCGTCGGGCTGCTGCTGATGATCGTGCTGGTCACCAAGCGGGTGAAGGGCGCGATCCTGATCGGGATCCTCGCCACCGCGGCACTGGCCATCCTCCTCGAGGCGGTCATGGAGATCGGCCCGTTCAACGACGGCAACCCGGACACGCCGAACAACCCGGTCGGGTGGGCGCTGAACGTCCCGCGCTTCCCGGACACCTGGTTCAGCACGCCGGACCTGAGCATCCTCGGGCAGTTCTCGCTCTTCGGGGCGTTCAGCGCGGTCGGCATCGTGACTGCGTCGCTGTTCGTGTTCTCCCTGCTGCTCTCGGACTTCTTCGACACGATCGGCACCGTCACGGGGCTGTCCCACGAGGCCGAGTTGACCGGCGAGGACGACAGCATCCCGCACCTCGAGGCGATCCTGCTCGTGGACTCGGCCGCTGCCGCGGTCGGCGGCGCTGCGTCGGTGTCGAGCAACACCAGCTACATCGAGAGCGCTGCCGGCATCGGCGAGGGTGCCCGCACCGGCATCGCGGCGATCGTCGCGGGCGTGCTGTTCCTGCTGGCGATGTTCGTCACGCCGCTGGTGTCGGTGGTCCCCTACGAGGCAGCCACCCCCGCCCTGGTGATCGTGGGCTTCCTGATGATGACCCAGATCAAGCACATCCCGTTCGACGACTACACGATCGGGATCCCCGCCTTCCTGACGATCATCCTCATGCCGTTCACGTACTCGATCGCCAACGGCATCGGCGCGGGCATCATCACCTACACCGTCCTGCAGGTCGCGACGGGCAAGACCCGCACGATCCCCGGCCTGCTGTGGATCGTCTCGGCCGCGTTCGTGATCTACTTCGCGATCGATCCTGTGACGACCCTCATGGACTCGATCACCGGCTGACACCCCACACCGTCCCCCAGGGGCGTCCGTCCATGCGACGGACGCCCCTGCTCATGTCCCGGGCTGGGAGGATCCGGTCATGATCCGGATCGCCACGCCCGCCGACGCCCCCGAGCTCCACCGGATCTGCCTGCTCACCGGCGACGCGGGCGGTGACGCCAGCGCGCTGCACTGCGACCCGGACCTGCTCGGAGAGGTCTACGTCGGCCCGTACCTGCACGTGGCACCCGCGGTGGCAGCCGTGGCCATGGATGAGCTCGGGGTCGTCCTGGGCTACGTCCTCGGCACGCCGGACACCTCAGCGTTCGACGCCATGTGCGAGGCCGCGTGGTGGCCGGCGCTGCGAGCCCGGTACCCCCTGGACCCGGTCGCCGGTCATCCGCGGACGCCCGCCGACCAGTCCCTGGTGGAGCTCATCCACCACCCGCCGATCCCCGACCCCGAGCTGGTGGCGGGCTTCAGCGCCCACCTGCATGTCGACCTGCTCCCCCAGGCCCAGGGGCGGGGGCTCGGGCGGGCCCTCATCGACTGGGTGCTCGACGCGCTGGCCGCCCAGGGTGCCCGCGGCGTGCACCTGGGCGTGGACCCCCGCAACCGGTCTGCCATCAGCTTCTACGAGCACCTCGGGTTCACCCGATGGGGGTCGGACCCCGACGATGTGGTGCTGGTGCGCCGCCTGCCGTGAGGCGCCCGGCCCGCGAGGCGCCCCGCCCGGGGGCGCCCTGCCGACGTTCGAGCATCGGGTCGCGCCGTGGAACGAGCCGGCGCACAATCGTGGTGTGGGCAGCTGGGGCTCGTACTCGTTCCTCTTCGGGCCGTTGCTCGCCCTCGCGGCGTTGGGAGGGCTCGCCCTGGTGGCCCGATGGGCCAGCCAGAGCGGGACGTCCCTGATCGAGGCGCCGCCGCGACAGGGGGCCGCCGAGGAGTACGGACTCATGATCCCCGTGGCCAGCCCGGCCAGCGCCCGGGCCTCGCATCATGTGGCGGGCCGGCTCACCGCTGCGGGCGTCCGGTGCCGCGAGGTCGACACGATCGAGGGCCTGCGGGTCATGGTGTGGGCCGAGGATGTGGTGCAGGCGCGAGCCGTCCTGGACTCGCCACGCTGACGGTCGGGCAGTCCCGGTGAGACCTCCATGCGAGGCCGACCGCGCTCCCAGCCTCGGCTGTCGGCGCCCGCTCGACCGATCGGCACTGGCCATGTGGCACCGCCTCCGGAGGAAGTCCGCGACACGGGCGGGCGCTGGGGTCCTCCGACCTGCACGTCCGGTACAACCAACATGTGGGGAACG
This sequence comes from uncultured Actinomycetes bacterium, assembly GCA_963700395.1. Classification (GTDB taxonomy): domain Bacteria; phylum Actinomycetota; class Actinomycetes; order S36-B12; family CAIYMF01; genus Prado023. The sequence continues at coordinate 176,560 of CAVOXI010000008.1, forward strand.
AGGCTGGGCGCGTGCTGGGGGCGACCGTCACTGCCGTCCTGGCCATGTCACTGGGGATCCTCGTGTTCCGTGGGCCGGCCACCGCCGGCGGGATCGTCGACGGTTCCAGCCCAGCCGTCTCGACAGCAGCGTCGGTGGGCCTCGACCTGGGGATCGAACGGGTCAGCCCCCGCCCTGACATCTACGGCGTGGGGATCGTCGTGCGGATCCTGTTCGATCACAAGGTGCCCCGGGCGGCCCGGACCGCCGTCACCGACCGCATCAGCATCACCTCATCCAAGCCCATCGGCGAGTCCGGGTGGGCCTGGACCGATGCGCGAACCGCGGTCTTCCGGCCCAGGGACTTCTGGCCGGCGAACACGACGGTCACGATCAGCACCCAACCTGGCGGCGAGGTGATCGCCCAGGGGTCCGGACGTGGTCTCCGCTGGGCAGGCATGGCCGAGCAGACGTTCACGACGGGCGCCGCGCAGGTGATCACGGTCGACGGCCAGACGGACCAGGCCACGGTCGTCCGCGACGGTCAGGCGGTGCGCACGATGCCGATCTCGCTCGGCAAGTCCGGCTGGGAGACCCGCTCGGGCATCAAGGTCCTGATGGAGAAGTACAAGGTCAAGCGGATGACCAGCGCCAGCATCGGCGCCGAGGACCCCTACATCCTTGACGCCCCCGATGCGATCCGCCTGACCGACAGCGGGGAGTTCATCCACGCGGCGCCCTGGGCCGACGCCCGACTCGGGCGCAGCAACGGATCCCACGGCTGCACCAACGTGTCGAGCGCCGATGCGCGGTGGCTCTACGTGCAACCACCTGTACGGGGACCCGGTGATCACGACGGGCACGTCGCGGCCCATGGAGCCCGACAACGGTGCAGGCGGCGTGTGGAACGTCCCCTGGGAGACCTGGCTGACCGGGCAGACCACCTGACGGGACAGATCGCCACGCCCAGCAGCTGGGCACGGCCCGGACCCTTTCGCGGATGTGTAGTGTCGCGTGGGTCAGGTCACCGAATGAGAAGGCACCGATCATGACCGACCCACCCCCCGGCAGTGCGGGCAGACGGCGCCCGGTGCAGACGACGGTCGACCTCAGCGGGCTGCACCCCAAGGCCCTCGAGGCACTGGCGCGCGACCTGTTCCCCGGGGAGGTCGTCCGGGTCGTCATCCTCGGCGAGCGCGACCAGGCGATCATCGGCACCCACCGGCGGGCCCTCGTCTTCAAGAAGGGCTTCGCCGGCGGCGCGCTGTTCACCACGGAGATGATCAGCTGGGACTACGCGCACCTGACCGGTGTCCGGACCCAGACCAGTGAGCGGGCCGGCGCGGTGATGCTCGAGGCGAGCCGTCCCGGCGGGCCGCCCCAGGCGCCTGCGGGGCAACTACGAGAAGGACCCGCTCAAGGCGCCCAACGCCATCCCGATCACCCCGCCGTTCGATGCAGCGATCGCCGGGGCTGAGTCGCTGCGGGCGCTCATCGCCAGGGCGACGGCACCGGCTCCAACCGTGGCAGCGGCCAGTGCGCCCTCCCCGGCCCAGGAGCTGCACCACCTCGCGGAGCTCCGCGACCTGGGCGTGATCACGGCCGAGGAGTTCGAGATCATGAAGGCCCGGATCATCCACGGGGGATGAGTCCGCGGCGCCGAGGCGCGGGCCCGGGCGAGAGCCTCAGGACATGCCCGGACGGCTCACGCCGGAACCGTGCCGGCCGTCACCCCGGTGCCACGACGGGCAGGGGGCGGGGCCACACTCCCGCGGAGAACCAGCACCGGCGGCACCAACTCGTGGAGCAGCTCACGTGGCCCCTCCATCTGGTCGACGAGCATCCGCAGGGCCCGGCGGCCCACCTCCTCGAAGCCCTGACGCACTGTCGTCAGCGGCGGGATGAAGAAGCCCGACTCGGGAAGGTCGTCGTACCCGATGAGGCTCACGTCGTCAGGGACGCGAAGGCCGTGCTCGTGCAGGGCCCGGAGGATCCCCAGGGCGGTCTGGTCGTTGGCAGCGAAGATGGCGGTCACGTCCGGGATCCTGGCGAGCATCTTCCCGGCCTCATAGCCGCCAGCCGCCGACCAGTCGCCGGTGATGACCGGGGGCACCTCGGCCCCGGCCCGTTCCAGTGTCGCCCGCCACCCGTCGATGCGGTCCAGGCTGTCGAACACGTCCGTCGGCCCGGAGACGTGCCATACGGTCCGGTGGCCCGCGTCCAGAAGCGTCTGCGTGGCCTCGGTGGCGCCGGCCACCTGATCGATGCCGACGCTGGGGATGGCCTCCTTGCGGTCCCCGCCGATGGTGACCAGCGGCTGCTCGGCCGGGACCTCCCGGATCGCCTCAGCCGCCGAGACCACCGGCACGATCACGATGATCCCGCCGACCTGCTGGTTGAGGTGCCTGTTGACCGCATCCTCGATCGATGCCCGGTCCAGGGCCGCGACACTGGCGACGCTCACGCCGTATCCCGCCTGCACGGCTGCTGCCTCCACGGAGTACAGCAGGGAGGCCGGACCGAAGAGGGTCGAGGGCTGGGCGACCACGCCGATCTGGTCGCTGCGCCCGCTGGCCAGCGCGCGGGCGGCGCGGTTCGGCCGGTACCCCAACTCCTGCATCGCCGCCAGGACGCGCAGGCGGGTCTGCTGCTTGACGTTCGGGTGGTCGTTGAGGACCCGCGAGACCGTCTGGTGCGACACCCCGGCGAGCCGGGCCACATCGGTCATCGCCGGCGCGCGGCTCGGGCCGGTGGCCATAGGAAGCTCCTCTGCGCTGTTCGGTGGATTGATCGATGGTCGCAGCAATGGAACATAGCGCCAGGCGTGTGCAGCGCCCCCAACTGGCGCTGCACACGCACCTATTCGTCGGCAGGCACCAGGGCGTCGGACTGGTCCTGGTCAGGCATGCCCTGCGAGGCGCCGTCCTCCAGGGGGACGGTCGTCACCGCCGCCCCGACCGACGAGCGGCGCTTGTTCCAGACGTCGAAGGCGACCGCGAACAGCAGGACGAGGCCCTTGATCGTCATCTGCCAGTCGACCGAGACGCCCATCAGGGACATGCCGTTGTTCAGCACGCCCATCACGAAGCCACCGACGATGGCGCCGATGACCGTGCCGACACCACCGGTCACGGCCGCGCCGCCGATGAACGCGGCTGCGATCGCATCAAGCTCGAAGTTGACGCCCGCCTTCGGGTTGGCAGCCGTGAGCCGTGCGGCGAACACCATGCCTGCCAGGGCCGCGAGCATGCCCATGTTGGCCATCACCAGCATGTCGACCCGCTTGGTGCGAACCCCGGACATGGAGGCCGCCGGGTAGTTGCCGCCGACGGCGTAGATGTGCCGGCCGAACACCGTGCGGTTCATGATGAAGCTGTAGATGCCGATCAGCGCGAAGAGCACGAGCCCGACGATCGGCAGGCCCTTGTACTGCGCCAGGAGGTAGGCGAACCACATGATCACGGCGACGACGGCCACCTGCTTGAGGATGAACACCGACATCGGCGACACAGCGAAGTTGTAGCGCTGCTTCGAGGCGCGCTTGCGGAAGTCCACCACGACGAGGAAGACGCACAGCAGTACTGCCAGCACCATCGTGAGGTTGTGAAGGCCTGTGTCCGGTCCGACCTCCGGCAGGAACCCGTTGCCGAGCTTCTCGAAGCCCGGGGGCAGGTTGCCCACCGTCTCGCCCTTGAGGACGGTCAGCGTCAGGCCGCGGAAGACGAGCATGCTCGACAGGGTGACGATGAACGCCGGGATGCCCATGTAGGCCACCCACGCGCCATGCCATGCCCCGATCGCGGCACCCGCGACAAGGACCAGCACGACCGCGACCGGCCAGGGCACGTCCCACTTGACCATCATGGTCACTCCGAGTGCCCCGGTGAAGGCAGCCACGGAGCCGACGGACAGGTCGATGTGCCGGGCGATGATCACCATCACCATGCCGATCGCCAGGATCAGGATGTAGCTGTTCTGGGTCAGCAGGTTGGTGAGGTTCAGGGGCTTGAGCAGGATCCCGTCGGTGGTGATCTGGAACAGGATGATGATGGCGACCAGGGCGCCGATCATCCCGTACTGGCGGATGTTGCCGCTCATCAGACTCTTCAAGCTGGTCATCCGTGTCACCTTCTGCTCGTCACGATGGTCATGGGTGCTACCTACTGCTGGTGGTCATATGGCGCATGAGGACTTCCTGTGTGGCCTCGGAGGCCACGAACTCACCCGTGATGTGGCCCTCGGCCAGGGTGTAGATCCGATCGCACAGCCCGAGGAGCTCGGGAAGCTCGGAGGAGATCACGATGACGGCGTGGCCCCCCTTGGCCAGCGCCTGCACGAAGCCGTAGATCTCGTACTTGGCGCCCACGTCGATCCCGCGGGTCGGCTCGTCGAGGATCATCACCTTCGCGTCGGTGTAGATCCACTTGCTCAGGACGACCTTCTGCTGGTTGCCACCGGAGAGCTGGGCGACCTTGGCCTCGACGTTCGGGGCCTTGATGTTCATCCGCTTGCGGAAGTCCTCGGCGACCTTGACCTCCTCGTTCTCGTCGACGGTCAGGCCGTGGGTGAGCTTGTGGATGCCTGCCGAGACGATCGAGGTCTTGATGTCGTCGAGGAGGTTCAGGCCCAGCGACTTGCGGTCCTCGGTCACGTAGGCCAACCCGGAGTTGATGGCATCCGCGACCGAGTTGAGCGCGAGCTCCTTGCCGTCCAGGACGAGCCTGCCGCTGATGCGTGCCCCGTAGGACTTGCCGAAGATGGATCGGGCGAGCTCGGTGCGCCCAGCGCCCATGAGCCCGGCGATCCCCACGATCTCGCCGCGACGGGCCACCAGGTTGGCGTCGGTGACAACAGCGCGCGAGTGGTCGATCGGGCTGTACACGTTCCAGTCGCTGACCTCGAAGAGCACCTCGCCCACCTCTGGGGTGTAGGGCGGGAAGCGGTGCTCGAGGTCCCGGCCGACCATCCCCTGGATGATCCGGTCCTCGTCGACGCCGCCGTTGGCGACCTCGAGGGTCTCGATCGTCCGGCCGTCGCGCAGGATCGTGATGCTGTCGGCGATGGCGGCGATCTCGTTGAGCTTGTGGGAGATCATGATGCTGGTGATGCCCTTGGCCTTCAGCTCGCGCAGCAGGTTGAGCAGGTGCGCGGAGTCGTCGTCGTTGAGGGCCGCCGTCGGCTCGTCGAGGATCAGCAGCTTCACGCTGCGCGACAGGGCCTTGGCGATCTCGACGAGCTGCTGCTTGCCGATCCCCAGGTGCTTGATCGGGGTCAGGGGGTTCTCCGAGAGCCCGACGCGCGTGAGCAGGTCGTGCGCGTCGCGGTTGGTCCGGTCCCAGGAGATGACCCCTCGGGTGACGTTCTCGTTGCCGAGGAAGATGTTCTCGGCGATGGACAGCTCGGGGATCAGCGCCAGCTCCTGGTGGATGATGACGATCCCGGCGTGCTCGCTGGCTCGGATGTCACGGAATGCGACGCTCTGGCCCTCGTAGACGATCTCCCCGTCGTAGCTTCCGTGCGGGTACACCCCGCTCAGTACCTTCATCAGGGTCGACTTGCCGGCGCCGTTCTCCCCGCAGATCGCGTGGATCTCGCCGGCGTGGACCGTCAGGTTCACGTCGGACAGCGCCTTGACCCCGGGGAACTCCTTGGTGATGGAGCGCATCTCGAGGATGGGTCCGCTCATTGCTCACTGCCTCCATGGCTCCGGTGTCATGACTCGCAGCGGGGCTGCGACGGTTGGCGGGTGATGGTGGGTGGTGGCCGCCGGGTTGGTCGGCGACCACCACCCACCGTGCCTCACGAGCTGCCCGCAGGCAGCGGGGTGAGGATCAGCCGTCGATCTGCTCCTGCGTGTAGTAGCCGGTGTCGACCAGGGCCTCGGTGACGTTGTCCTTGGTCACGGTGACGGGCTTGAGCAGGTAGCTCGGGACCACCTTGACGCCGTTGTCGTACGTCGTGGTGTCGTTGACCTCGGGCTCCTGGCAGTTGCCGATCGCCTCGATCATCTTGACGGTGACCTCGGCGAGGTCGCGGGTGTCCTTGAAGATCGTCGAGTTCTGCTCGCCAGCCAGGATCGACTGGACGGACTGGATCTCGGCGTCCTGGCCACTGACCACGGGGAGCGGCTTGTCGCCACTGCCGTAGCCGTTGGCCTTCAGGGCGGCGATGATGCCCAGGGACAGGCCGTCGTAGGGCGACAGCACGCCGTCAACGGTCTCGGTGGTGTAGCTCTTGGTCAGCAGGTCCTCCATGCGCTTCTGGGCGGTGGCGGGATCCCAACGCAGGATCGCTGCCTGCTCGAAGTCGGTCTGGCCGGAGACGACCACCATCTCCTTGGAGTCGATCAGCGGCTGCAGGATCGACATGGCGCCGTTCCAGAAGAACGTCGCGTTGTTGTCGTCGGGGGAACCGGCGAACAGCTCGACGTTGTAGGGGCCCTCGCCCGTTGCCTTGAGGCCCTCGACCAGCGCCTCGGCCTGCAGGACGCCCACGCCGAAGTTGTCGAACGTCGAGTAGTAGTCCACGGCGCCGGACTCACGGATGAGCCGGTCGTAGGCGAGCACCGGGATGTCGGACTCCTCGGCGGTGTTGAGGATGTCGCCCAGCGCGGTGCCGTCGATGGCGGCGATGACCAGCATCTGGTCGCCCTTGGTGACCATGTTCTCGACCTGGGAGACCTGGGTCGGGATGTCGTCCTCCGCGTACTGCAGGTCGACCTGGTAGCCAGCAGCCTCGAGCTGCTTCTTCATGTTGTCGCCGTCCTGGATCCAGCGCTGGGAGGACTTGGTGGGCATCGCCACACCGATGGTGCCCTTCTCAGACGGGTTGCAGTCGGCCGCTGCTGCCGAGCCGGAGCCGGAGGCCGCGGGTGCTGCAGTGTCGTCACTGCCGCTGCTGCAGGCGGCAAGGCTGAACATGAGCCCCGCTGCTGCGAATGCGGATACGTACTTCCTCATTGAGCGTTCCTTCCTGATGGGTCATGGAACGGGGCTCGTCCCATGGGTCGTGCGCCTGGCTGCGGGCTAGAAGCCCAGGGCCAGGCGGTAGTACGCCTGGCTCCACCGCCGCTCCTGGATGAAGTGGCGGATGTCTGTTGTGCTGTCGATGAGCGCCAGCTCCGTGCTGACGATCTCGGACAGGTCCCACAGGTGCTCGGCGGACAGGGCCGTGGTGAGCACTGTGTGGTGCGGGCCGCCGGCGGTGATCCACGCCTCGGCGGAGGTGCGCAGGTCCGGCGCCGGGCGCCACACGGCGCGGGCGACGGGCAGCTTGGGCAGCGCCTCATCGGGGGCGACGAGCTCGACCTCGTTGGCCACGAACCGGAACCTGTCTCCCATGTCGCACAGGCCCAGGACGATCCCGTCGGCCGGCGTGGCGGTGAACACCAGGCGGACCGGGTCCTCGCGGCCGCCGATGGCCAGGGGGTGGATCTCCAGGCTCGGTCGCTCGTCGGTGATCGACGGGCAGACCTCGAGCATGTGGGCACCGAGGATCTTCTCCGCGCCGGGGGCCAGGTGGTAGGTGTAGTCCTCCATGAAGGACGTCCCGCCGGGCAGTCCCTGGGCCATCACCTTGAGCGTTCGGACCATGACGGCGGTCTTCCAGTCACCCTCGCCGGCGAAGCCGTACCCGTCGGCCATCAGCCGTTGGACGGCAAGGCCGGGGAGCTGGCGCAGCCCGCCGAGGTCCTCGAAGTTGGAGGTGAAGGCGGTGAAGCCTCCGTCGGTGAGGAAGCGGCGCAGGCCCGCCTCGATGCGCGCGCCGTACCGCAGCGCATCGTGGCGGACCGCACCCGGCTGGAGCTCGGGGACGATGTCGTAGAGGTCGGCGTACTCGGCGACCAGGGCGTCGACCTCGCTGTCACCGACCGCGTCGACGACCGCGACGAGGTCGTTGACGCCGTAGGTGTTCACCGACACCCCGAAGCGGATCTCGGCCTCGACCTTGTCACCCTCGGTCACGGCGACGTTGCGCATGTTGTCCCCGAAGCGGGCCAGGCGCATCGAGCGCATCGCGGCGGCCCCGGCGGCGGCCCGTGCCCACTGCCCGATCCGCTCGGCGACGACCGGATCGCTCGCATGCCCGGCGACGGTCTTGCGGGCGATGCCCATCCGTGTGGCCATGAACCCGAACTCGCGGTCGCCGTGGGCGGCCTGGTTGAGGTTCATGAAGTCCATGTCGATGGTCGCCCACGGGAGGTCGCGGTTGGCCTGGGTGTGCAGGTGCAGCAGCGGCTTGCGCAGTGCCTCAAGACCGGAGATCCACATCTTGGCGGGGCTGAACGTGTGCATCCAGGCGATCACCCCGACGCAGGCGTCGTCCGCGCTGGCCTCGATCATCGTGCGCCGGATCGCGTCGGCCTCCTTGAGGACCGGCTTGAACACGATCTGGAAGGGGATCGCGTCCGAGGCGTCGAGCGTCCGGGCGATGTCGCCGGACTGCTCGGCGACCTGGGCCAGGACCTCGTCTCCGTAGAGGGTCTGGCTGCCCGTGAGGAACCAGATCTGTGGGGCGGCCTGGGCGGTCATTGCTGTCCTCCGTGTTGTCCGTAGACGTTCTGGTAGCGCTGGTAGAGGCCGTCGATGTCGTCGGTGGCCAGTGGCACGGGTTCTCCGAGCTGGCGGGAGATGTGCACGGTCCGGGCGACGTCCTCGAGCATCACGGCCGCCCTGACCGCGGCGCGGGCGTCGGGGCCGATGGTGAAGGGGCCGTGGTTGGCCATCAGGACCGCAGGCGACCGGCTGCCGCGCAGGACGTCGACAATGCCGGCGCCGATGGAGTCGTCGCCGATCCGGGCGAACGGCCCGACCGGGATCTCCCCACCGAACTCGTCGGCGATCATGGTCAGCACGCACGGGATCGACTCCCGGCGGGCTGCCCAGGCGCACGCATAGGTGGAGTGGGTGTGCACCACCCCACCGACCTCGGGCATGTGCCGGTACACGTAGGCGTGCGCGGCGGTGTCCGAGGACGGGGCGAAGTCACCCTCGACCAGGGTGCCGTACAGGTCGGTGACGACCATCCGCTCGGCGGACAGCTCGTCGTAGGACACCCCCGAGGGCTTGATCACCATCAGGTCATGACCGGGCACCCGCGCGGACACGTTGCCCGCGGTCCAGATCACCAGCTCGTAGCGGGTCAGCTCGGCGTGCAGCGCCGCGACCTGGGCGCGCAGGGCGTCCAGGGCCGGGCGGGCCTCGGCGGGGATCGTCATGTCAGGCCCCCGCGCCGATCCCGGCGGCCACCGCGCGGCGGCGGGCCTTCAACCGGTGCATCACGTCGTTGGCGCCCCGGCCGAAGTAGTCGTGGAGCAGCAGGTACTCCGCGTACAGGTCGTCGTAGGCGGCGGCCCGGTCCTGGTCGGGCTGGTACACGCCGCGGATCGCGCGGCCCATCGCCCGTGAGGCGGCAAGCACGTCGGGGTAGGCCCCGGCGGCGACCGCAGCGTGGATGGCTGATCCCAGGGCGGGCCCCTGCGCGGAGTCGATCGTGCTCAGCGGCAGGTTGATCACGTCGGCGTACAGCTGCATCAGGAACGCGTTCTTCAACAACCCGCCCGCGACCACCAGCTCCGTGACCGGCACGCCTGACTCGGTGAACGACTCGATGATCCGCCGCGTGCCGAAGGCGGTGGACTCCATCAGGGCGCGGTACTGGTCCTCGGGGCGGGTGGCCAGCGTCTGGCCCACGATCACCCCGGACAGCTCATGGTCGACGAGCACGGAACGGTTCCCGCTGTGCCAGTCGAGGGCCACCAGCCCGTGCTCACCCACACGCTGCCGGGCGGCCAGGGCGGTCAGGTGGTCGTGCAGCGAGACACCGTCGGCCGCGGCGGCCTGCGCGTAGGAGGCCGGCACGCAGTTGTCCACGAACCAGCCGAAGATGTCGCCCACACCGCTCTGCCCCGCCTCGTACCCCCACAGCCCGGGGGTGATGCCGCCATCGACGACCCCGCACATCCCGGGGACCTCGTGCAGGGACTCCCCGTTCATCACATGACAGGTCGAGGTCCCCATGATCGCCACCATCTGACCCGGATCGATGGCCTGCGCCGCAGGCGCGGTGACATGCGCGTCCACATTGCCGACCGCCACGGCGATCCCCTCGGGCAGGCCGGTCCACGCCGCCGCCTGTGCGGTGAGGCCACCGGCGCGAGCGCCGAGCTGACCGATCGGGTGCTCGAGCTTGGTGGTCACGAAGTCCGCGAACTCCGGGTTCAGGGCAGCCAGGAACTCCGGCGACGGGTAGGCGCCGTCCTGGAGGATGCCCTTGTAGCCGGCGGTGCAGGCGTTGCGCACGTAGGTGCCGCACAGCTGCCAGATGATCCAGTCCGCCGCCTCGACCCAGTGCTCGATCGCGGCATAGACCTCCGGGGCCTCCTCGAGGACCTGCAGCCCCTTGGCGAACTCCCACTCCGAGGAGATCAGCCCGCCATAGCGCGGCAGCCACGACTCCCCACGCTCAGCGGCCAGCGCGTTGATCCTGTCGGCCTGGGGTTGGGCGGCGTGGTGCTTCCACAGCTTCACGTACGCGTGCGGGCTGCCGGCGAACTCGGGCAGCTCATTGAGCGGGGTGCCATCTCCCGTCGTGGGGACCATGGTGCAGGCCGTGAAGTCCGTCCCGATCCCGACCACGTCGAGGGGGTCGATGCCGGCCAGCCGCACAGCCTCAGGCACCGCAACCCGCAGCACGTCGACGTAGTCGCTGGGTACCTGCAGGGCCCAGTCCGGACCCAGGGGGGTGACGCCGTCAGGAAGGACACGGTCCAGGACCGCGTGCGGGTAGTCCAGGGAGGCCCCCGCCAACTCCGCACCGTCGCTGACCCGCACCACGACAGCACGACCCGACAAGGACCCGAAGTCGACCCCGACCACGTAGGACTCGCGCTGTTCGTCCACTCCGCACACCCTCCTCGGTTGCCTGCGCAATTGTTAGCGCGCACAATGAGGCCGAGTCAAGCGTTGCACCATCCGACTGTTCACGAGTCGATAACGATTTGGTAACGGGGCCTTCACTCGGAAGCGTTCCGGCTGGATCCGCGCCTGATCCGGCCGGAATCCGGCGAAAGCGGGCGCAAACCCGGACGTACTCCCGCAAGACGCCGCCCACGCGGGAAGATCCGGGCTCAGGGCCAGGACGGCTCACCATCACGACAAGTCCCGCTGAGAGCGATAACAACGACAGTTGCCCAGATCGCCCATTGCATGGCTCTTCCAGTCCATGCCAGCCACGCACCGCCCGAGCTGGCCGTGCGCGGGTGGCGTTGGGCCAGCCCGCTCACTGCTCACGCCGTTCGACGATCCACATCGTGATCACGGACTGCCGGCGCAGGGACTTCTGACCTGCGGTCCTGCTCGGTGCCCCCGGCAGGATTCGAACCTGCGGCCTGTGGTTTAGGAAACCATCGCTCTATCCCCTGAGCTACGGGGGCCCTCCCGCCGGACCCGTGACGTGCCCGGCGCACGTCAGATTGTCGCAGATGCCGCGGGATTGACCGAGCGGGTGACCTCCGACAGCTCGCGCAACGCCAGCCCGACGTGATCCACGAGCCGATCAAGGTCCGGCAGCGCGGCGGCATCCGCGGTGACGGCGATCGTCAGGCGCTCGGCGTAGGACACCAGGGCGAACGTGCACCGCACGTCCAGCGCCACCGGGACGTACGCGACGAACTCCAGCAGACGACGGCCAGCGAGGCGACGCACCTCTCGGGGGCCGGACACGTTCGTCGCGGCCACGTTCACACGCCTCTGCCCAGCCACGGCGTACTTGCGCGACGCGCGAGCGAGCAGGACCGCGGGGATGTGGTCGGCAAGGCGCACGACCGCCTCGGTCCCCGTCGCAACCCCCTGGGACTTCTGCTCAGCGGTGCGCTGCATCACCCGGGACAGCTGCCCAGCTGGGTCGGGCACATCCACCGGCAGGTTCACGAACATGGCCGACGTCTCGTTCGTCGTGGCGGCCGATCCCGCCCGGCTGCGCCCCGCGACTGGGACGATGGTACGCAGGACGATCGTCCCGAGCGGCTGGCCGCGATCCAGGAGGTACCGGCGCAGCGCCCCGGTGAGGGCGGTCAGGAAGATGTCGTTCACGGTGCATCCGGTCGCGGTCCGGAGATCCGCCAGGGCTGCGCGCTCGATCCCCGTCCACCCCCACAGCCGCTCACCGCTCAGGGTCCCGTTGAGGATGCTGGGCGGCAGGTCAGGGCGCACCACGGCGGCAAGCCCCGCACGCACGCGCTGCATCGACCTGCGCGCATCACCCGGGGACAGCACCGCACGCAGGAGCGCCCTGATCAGGCGGAACGGAAGCCAGAGTGCCCACGTCGCGCCCGAAGCGGCGAGGGCGCCTCGGGACGACGCTGGGCGGGCCGCGACCAGCCGAGCCGCTGGACGCCGATCAGGTGTGGCCGTCGGCTCCGGGTCGAGGACGGACTGGACCACGTCGGCCCCCGACCGCCCGTCGACCATCGCGTGATGCGCCTTCGCGACGACCGCCCATCGTCCACCGGACAGGCCGTCGACCTGCCACATCTCCCACATCGGTCGGCCCACGTCGAGCCGCTCGGCCATGATCCACAGGACCATGGCGCGCAGCTGTGCGTCATCGCCGGGCGGATCGAGCACCGCATGGTGCAGGTGCTCGGCGACCGTGAAGTGCTCGCTGTCCACCCAGATGGGTCGACCCAGGTCCAGCGGCATGCGCTGGACCCGCCTACGGTGCCAGGGCACCGGGGCCAACCTGGTGGCGATCCGCTCGCAGAGCTCGCGATGCCCAGGTGCCGGACCCTCGAAGATGAGCACCGACCCCACGTGCAGCGGTTGGACGTCGGTCTCCATCCAGAGGAACCCGGCCTCCAGTGCGTTGAGCCGACCGTCGCCGGTCACATCTCCAGTGTGGCACCGGCCACTCTCCAGTGTCCTTCCTCCGCAGGCGTCCCGGGGTGTGCGCCAACGGCTCAGGTCGGCGCTGCCTCCCGTTGCGCCTGCGCTCCTCCGGGGCGACGCTGGGGCAATGTCGATCGAGGTTCACGACGGGGTCGCGGCCCAGGTCGGACGGATGCGCGTGCGACGCGTGCTGCCCCGCCGCCGGCTGCGCACCATCGGAGCATGGTGCTTCGCCGACCACATGGGTCCGGCCGAGGTGACCGAGACTGCCGGGCTCGATGTCGGCCCGCACCCGCACACCGGCCTGCAGACCGTCACGTGGTTGATGGAGGGCGCGGTGCTGCACCGCGACAGCCTGGGCTCGGAGCAGCTCATCCGCCCCGGGCAGGTGAACCTGATGACAGCGGGTCGGGGCGTGGTCCACGCCGAGGAGAGCCGGGGCACCTATCAGGGCACGCTGCAGGGGATGCAGCTGTGGGTCGCGCAACCCGAGGACTCCCGCCACGGCGAGCCCGGGTTCGAGCACCACGGGGACCTGCCGGTCGTGGAATGGGGCGGGGCGTCGGCGACGCTGATCGCCGGGACCTACATGGGGGCAACGTCTCCCGCGGCGTTCGCCACCGAGCTGCTCGGCATGCAGGCCACGGTCCAGGCGGGGGTGACGACCTTCCCGCTGCGCCCGGAGTTCGAGCACGCGATCATCGCCCTGGATGGGCCGCTGCTGGTCGGCGACGAGCAGGCCGCCCCGCGCACCGCCACCCATCCCGGCCAGATCGCGGCGCTCACGCCGGGGCGATCAGAGGTCGACGTCGAGGCCCGTCAGGAGACGCGGCTGATGCTCCTGGGCGGCGTCCCCTTCCCCGAGCCGGTGTTCATGTGGTGGAACTTCGTCGCACGCAGCGCCGATGAGGTGTCGACGTTCTACGCCGACTGGCGCGACCAGGGGCAGCGTTTCGGCGAGGTCGACTCGACGCTGAGCCGGATCGCCGCACCCCCGCCGCCATGGGAGCCGATCCGCACGACTGGGCCGCTGTAGGGGAGGCATCGACGGGCGGACTTGATCACTGCATACCCCCCGGGGTATGCTTGCGCTACCACGAACTCAAGGAGAAGCCCATGTGCAGCCCCGCGATCTGCCGTTCCTGCGGCAAGGTGACCTACTCCGGCTGCGGCCGCCACGTCGACCAGGTGATGGCCGGCGTGCCCGAGCCCAGGCAGTGCACCTGCCGCTGACCGGCTGACCCGCTGCGGGCACCATAGGGTCGGCGCCATGGAACGTGCGCCCGCCTCAGCCCACGCCGCCCGCGCAGGTCGGGCCGCCCTCGGTCTCTCGACCGAGGGCCTGGCCGAGGTCCGTCGTTCGTGGCGGATCATCGTGCAGGCCACGCTCGCGGCCTCGCTGGCCTACGCCGCCGCGCTGGCGCTCGGGCACGAGCAGCCGTTCTTCGCGCCGATCGCAGCCATCGCCACCGTCGCGGTGTCGCTGGCCCATCGCCTGCGGCGGTCCGCGGAGCTCCTCCTCGGCAACGCCCTGGGCATCTTCTTCGCCGACCTGCTCATCGCCCGGATCGGCACGGGAGTGTGGCAGCTGGGGCTGGTCGTGGCGATCGCGCTGACCACCGCGATCATGGCCGGCGGCGGGCCGATCCTGATCATGCAGGCCTCCTCGGCAGCCATCCTGATCGCGACCCTGACGCCGCCGACCGCAGCGCAACCCTGGAACACCGGCCGTGTCGTCGACGCCCTCGTCGGTGGGTTCGTCGGACTGGCGGTCTCCGCGCTGGTGATGCCCGTCGATCCCGCACGCCATGCGCAGCAGTCAACCCTCCCCGTCATCTCCACCATCGCGGCCGGATACCGGAGGGTGGCAGCCGCCCTGACCGCGCGCGACTCCGAGGAGTCACGCGCCGCGCTGGAGGGCCTTCGCAGCACCGCGCCCATCCTTGCGTCCTTCCACGCCGGGCTGGACGCGACCCGGGAGTCCGTGCGGCTCTCACCCTGGTACTGGGGGCAGCGCCAGACCCTGGCGACCTACACGATGGCCGGCGCGCACCTCGACAACGCCCTGCGCAACCTGCGCGTGCTGGCTCGGCAGGCGTCGGTCGCCCTCGATCGCGACGATGCCATCCCCGCGGAGATCCCGCTGGCGCTGGCCGACCTCGCCACGGGCGTCGAGGGCCTTGCGCCCATGCTCGCCGGCGACACCGGGGCCGAGCAGGTGCGCGCCGTGATCCTCGATGCGGTCACGACGGCAACCCGGGCCCCCACTGAGGGCCTGTTCACCGTCCCGATGGTGGCCCAGATCCGGCTCTCCGCCTCCGACCTCCTGCAGGCCACGGACATGACCGTGGCCGAGGCCGCCGCAGCGATCCGCGCGCTGGAGGACCCCTCGGGACCTCAGCCCGGCTGAGCCGGGACCTACGGCCCGCTAAGGCAATCCTTACCTCAAGGTAGTCTGTGCCCATGCTGCTGGACGCCGCCCCGACCGGGCAGGTACTCACCGTCCTGCACGCCGGCGGCGTCCCTGAGGGCTCGACGGCACCGGGCAGCACTACTGCCGCCGTGACGCGCAGGCTCGCGGAGCTGGGCATCAGGCCGGGGGCCTCGTTGCGGGTCCTGGCACGGACCAGCGGCGGCGGGGCGATCCTCAGCATCGGCGACGACCGGATCGCCGTCTCGAGGCAGATCCTTGCCGGCATCCAGGTCGACGGGGAGGTGGGGGCCCATGGCTGACGCCGCCGCCAACTGCCACGAGGCTCCCGGGAAGCCGGCGGCCCAAGGGGCGCGCAGCGTTGCCCTCGTCGGCAGCCCGAACTCCGGCAAGTCCACGCTCTTCAACGCCCTCACCGGTGCCGGACGCGCGGTCGGCAACTACCCGGGGACCAGCGTCGAGGTGGGCACCGGTCGGTGGTCCGACCCTGCATTCGGGGAGGTCTCCCTGACCGACCTGCCGGGCGCGTACTCGCTGGACCCGATGTCCCCCGACGAGGCGCTGACCGCCGACCTGCTCCATGGCGCGGACCAGGTCGACGCTGTCGTCGTCGTCTGCGACGCTGCGCACCTCGGGCGCTCGCTCGTGCTCGCCGCGCACGTTCGCCAGCTGCCCGTGCCCGTGGTCGTCGCCCTCACGATGGCCGACGTCGCCTCACGCCGTGGCGTCGAGGTCGACGACGCAGTCCTCGCCGAGCGCCTGGGGGCACGGGTCGTCCGGCTGGACCCACGGCGCAGGGATGTCCGCGACCTGGCGGATGCGGTGACCGACGCCCTGACCAGTCCTGCCGCCCACCCGCTGTCGCTGGCCCCGACGGTCAGCGGCTGCCACGCCGGCTGCCCAGCGGGCTGCACGTCGTGCCCACCCATCGCCATGAACGACCTCACGGCCAGCCTCGACCCCGACGATGACCTCGCCCGCGCCGAGGCGGTCTTCGCGTGGGTCAGCGACACGACCGAGCGGGCCACCACCCGAGACCACGAGCACCTTCGGACCTGGACCGACAGGATCGACCGCTGGGTCACCGCTCCCCTGCTGGGCCCGGGGATCTTCCTGGGCGTGATGTGGGCGGTCTTCGCCCTGACCACCACCGTGGCTGCTCCCCTGCAGGGGGCGCTCGACGCGTTCTTCACCGGCCCGGTGACGTCGCTGACGACGGCCGCGTTCGAGGCGGTCGGCCTCGGGGGCAGCCTCGTCGAGGGCTTCGTCGTGGACGGCCTCATCGCCGGCGTCGGGATGCTGCTCACGTTCGTGCCGCTCATGGCCATCATGTTCGCGCTGCTGGCACTGCTCGAGGACTCCGGTTACATGGCTCGCGCCGCTGTCGTGACCGACAGGCTGATGGGCCGCCTCGGCCTGCCCGGCCGCGCGTTCCTCCCGCTGGTCGTCGGGTTCGGGTGCAACGTCCCCGCGATCTCGGCCGTGCGCGTCCTGCCCGACGCCCGACACCGGCTGCTCACCGCGCTGCTGGTCCCGTTCACCTCCTGCTCGGCCCGGCTGACCGTCTACGTGATGGTGGCCGCCACGTTCTTCCCCACCCACGCCGGCACCGTCGTGTTCGCGATGTACCTGACGAGCATCCTGCTGGTGGTCCTCGGCGGGCTGCTGCTGCGCTCCACGCTGATCCGGACGATGGGCTCCGACCCGCTCGTGCTCGACCTGCCGCCCTACCAGCGCCCGTCACTGCGGGTCCTGGGATCGGCCACGTGGATGCGGCTGCGCGGGTTCCTCCAGACCGCGTCGGGGATCATCGTGGCCACGGTCGCGCTGGTGTGGGCGCTCGGCGTCATCCCGGCGCCCGGCACCACGTGGGCCCTGGGCGAGGTCCCGATCGCCGACAGCCTGTACGCGTGGCTGGCCGACCAGGCCACCGTCCTGTTCATCCCCACCGGGTTCGCCGAGTGGCACGCCATCGGCGCGCTCATGGTGGGCTTCGTCGCGAAGGAGGCCGTGATCTCCTCGTGGGCGCAGACCTACCCGGCTGACGTCAACCTGTCGACGGGCGTGTACACGGACTTCGTCGCCAGCTCCGGCGGGCACCCGCAGGCCGCGGCCGCGGCGTTCCTCGTGTTCCTCCTGGCCTACACCCCGTGCGTGGCCACGCTGGCCGCCCAGAAGCGCCAGATCGGCACGAAGTGGACAGCCACGGGTGTGGCGATGCAGCTGGCGATGGCGTGGCTGCTCGCTGTCGTGGTCTTCCAGATCGGCTCGGCGCTGTCATGAGCATGCTCAGCGAGGTCCTGGCCGCGGTCGACGCCGGTGCCGGCTCGACCATGGAGGTCGCCCGCCGGACGGGCGCCACGCCCGAGTCCACCGAGACCGCGCTGGCCGCCCTGGCCTCGACCGGTCGCATTCGCCGGGTGCTGGTCTTCGCCGAGACCTGCCCGACCGATGGCTGCTCGGGGTGCGGGTCCTCGCGGGGCTGCGCCTCAGCGGGTGTGGGGGCGCTGACGGGCGCGGGTCTCACCGCGTGGCGCGTCGTCGCGCGCTGAGCCACCGCGCGCCCTGAACCGGTTGACCGGGCCGATCGACCGGGGCCAGCGACCGGCCCGTCACGTGCCTGCGAGCACGGCCCGTTCGTGGTCGAGCAGCCAGGCCTTCGTGCCCAGGCCCCCCGCGAACCCCGTCAGCGCACCGGACGAGCCGACCACCCGGTGGCACGGGACCACGATGGACAGGGGATTGCGCCCGTTCGCGGAGCCCACAGCACGCGCCGACTTGGGCACGCCGAGCGCGGCCGCCTGCTCGCCGTAGCTGGTGGTGCGCCCGTAGGGGATCGCGCGCAGGGCCATCCACACCCGGAGCTGGAAGTCCGTCCCCGCCGGGTCGAGGTCGACGTCGAACACCCGGCGGGTCCCGGCGAAGTACTCCTCGAGCTGCACCTCGGCCAGGTCGAGGTGCGCCACGGCCCGGTCCGCGCCGGGCGCGTCGGCCGAGCTCTCCCCCACCGCGGCGAGGCTGGCAGCAGGGGCCGCTGCGCGAAGGGCACGAACGACCCGGGAGCCGTCCTCACCCGGCCACAGGACCGCGCGCAGCCCGCCCGGGCCTGCCACGAGCTCCAGGGGCCCGATCGGGGTCACCATCGTCCTGCGTCGCAGCGCTGGCAGAGCGTTGGTCGTGGTCGTGCCGGTCATCAGGTCACCTTCCGTGGGGCCCGCCGTGGCGGGGAGGTCGTGGGTGCAGGTGGAGCGGGTGCACGCGACGCGGGTGCAGGCAAAGCACGCGCACGGGGAGCGGGCGCGACGGGTCCGGCTGGTTCGAGGCTCGCCCACAGGTGGGCCACCGCGTAGGACCGCCATGGACGCCACGCGTGCGCCGTCGCCTCGATCTCCCGCGGCCGGTCATCGCCGCCGAGGCGGGCCACAGCGTGTCGCACGCCGAGGTCCCCGGCGAGCATCACGTCGGGGTCACCGAGCCCGCGCATCATGATGTAGGCGGCCGTCCACGGCCCGATGCCCCGTCGGGATCGAAGGTCCGCCTCGATCGCAGCCCGGTCGACGCCTGGGTCGAGCACGAGATCGCCCTCGGCAAGGGCCCGGCACAGGCTGACGAGGGCGGCTCCGCGCGCCCGCGGCATCGACAACCTGTCGGGATCGGCCATGACCAGCCGATCCACGGTCGGGAAGACGTGGGTCAACGAGGGATCGGCGAACCCCAACGGCTCCCCGTGGGCGGCGACGAACCGCCCGACGACGGTGGCAGCGCCGGCGAGGCTGACCTGCTGCCCGACAATGGCCCGGACCACGATCTCGTGGGGGTCGACACTGCCCGCGACCCGCAGGCCGGGACGGGCAGCCACGAGC
Source organism: uncultured Actinomycetes bacterium (assembly GCA_963700395.1). GTDB lineage: Bacteria > Actinomycetota > Actinomycetes > S36-B12 > CAIYMF01 > Prado023. The sequence continues at coordinate 195,720 of CAVOXI010000008.1, forward strand.
GGGCCGAGCATGCGATCGGCGCCCAGGAGATCGGTGACGGCGGTCGGATCCGCGTCGAGGTCGAACAGCCGTCGCACTCGGGCGACCCCGGGGGCGAGGTCGCGCAGGTCGGCGAGGCGGAACTCGGCGAGCAGCCCACCTCTCGTCGGGGAGCAGGCGACCGTCGCGTGGCCGTGCGGCAGGGACACGGTCCGACGGTAGGTTCGCCCGTCCCACTCCTCGAGCCCGGCGACCGCGCGCTGGCCGAGGAACGCCATGACGCTGTCGGCATCGAAGGGCGCTCGGGTGGCAAGGCGCACCCGGATGGGTGCGTGCGCAGCCCCCGGGGCGGAGGGGAGCACCGCGGGACGCAAGCCCGGTGCCCGGGCCCTCTCCCGAGGCGTCCGGAGCGCGCCGGAGGCGCAGCCTCGTGGGCGACTCCCCGTACACGGCTCCGATCGTGTCGTTGAACGACCTGATGCTGCCGAAGCCAGCGGCCCACGCCACCTCGCTGGCGGGCAGCTGCGTGGTCTCGAGCAGGATCCGGGCGGTGTGGGCCCGCTGCGTCCGGGCGATCGCCAGGAGGCCCGCGCCCAGCTCCTCGGTCACGAGTCGGTTGAGGTGCCGCTCGCTGTAGCCGAGGGCGGCGGCGACCCCCGAGACCCCGATCCTCTCGACGGCGCCGTCGGCGACGAGCCGCATCGCGCGGGCCACGACGTCACCGCGCACGTTCCAGTCCGCCGATCCGGGGACGGCGTCAGGGCGGCAACGCCGACACGCGCGGAACCCGTCGCGCTGCGCGGCGGCGGCGGTCCGGAAGAAGGTCACGTTGCCGCGCCTCGGGGTGATGGCCGGGCAGCTGGGCCGGCAGTAGATCCCGGTGGTCCGGACCGCGGTGTAGAACGACCCATCGAAGCGCGCGTCCCTGCTGGCAACGGCGCGGTAGCAGCGCTCGTGGTCCAGGGCGACGTCCATGGCGACATCCTCCCCCACCCGCAGGCTTCCCACTAGCAGGAATCGGACGTCGCAGTCCCGGCGCGCCGGCGGCCACCGGGACCCGTCCGCCTCACCGGCGGCGATCGCGACCCGTCCGCCTCACCGGGGGCGATCGCGACCCGTCCGCCTTTCGGAGGAACCACGCTCCGAGGAACGGACGAAGCCAACCTCGGGCCGCGCGATAGCGGACCGATCGGGGGAGGAGGGGGGGGTGGAGGGGTGGGGGCGGACGGCGGTCGTGCGCGCCCGGGGGTCAGCGGACTGCGGGACCCGGAACGCCTCGGAACCGGTAGGGCTGGGCCGGATGGCCGTACTGGACCATCCACGCCTCCCCTGACGACTCGGATCCCAGCACGGTCGCGATGGCGGCCACGACCTCGTCGACCGCCATCAGCGGCACCTGCATCGACTCGAGGAACCCGCGCACAGGGTCGACGATCGCGGTGTCGGTGAACCCGGGGCAGACCGCGTTGACCGAGATCCCCTGGGACGCCAGGGCCGGGCCGATGGACCGCACGAGGTTCACCACCGCCGCCTTGTTCGCCGCGTAGATGGGGTCCAGCGGCACGGGCGCGAGTCCGGCGAGGCTGGCCAGCACGACGACCCGGCCCCCACCCCGCGCCCGTAGCTCGGGAAGCGCTGCAACCAGCCCGAAGACCACGCCGTCGAGGTTGACGCCCATCGCCCGCCGGTAGGCGGCCTCATCGAAGCGGTCGAGGGTGAACCCGCTGTCCACGCCCGCGTTGAGCACCACGACATCCAGCCCACCGAACGCGTCGACCGCCGCGGCGACGGCTGCCTCGTTGTCGGCCAGGACGCTGACGTCGCAGCGGACGGCCCTGCCCCCGATCTCCCCTGCCACGGCAGCGGCACCCGCGAGGTCGATGTCACACACGACCACGCGCGCCCCGTCGGCGGCCAGGCGGCGGCACACACCGGCCCCGATCCCCGACGCGCCGCCGGTCACGAGGGCGACGCGCCCGGCGAGCTCGCTGCGGGTGTTGGGGGCCATGGGGCTCCTCTCGAGGGGTGACACCGGGGATGGGACGATGCCAACGTACCAACCACAGGCAGGCTGCGCGGGCGCCCACATCGGCACTCCGGCAGCAGCCCGGACGGACGGAGACCCGATGGACTTCAAGCACAGCCCCCGCGCGCAGGAGTACCTCACGAGGTTGCAGGCCTTCATGGATGACTCCGTGCTCCCCGCCGAGCCGGTCTACGCCGCCCAGCGCCGCACGCTGGCCGAGGCTGGCCGGCCCCACGAGCTGCCGCTCGTGGTCGAGGACCTGAAGTCCCAGGCGCGGGATGCGGGCCTGTGGAACCTGTTCCTCCCGGACAGCACCCACCCGGCCCATGGCCTGAGCGTCCTGGACTACGCCCCCCTTGCCGAACTGTCCGGCTGGTCGCCGGAGATCGCCCCCGAGGTGCTGAACTGCGCCGCGCCGGACACCGGCAACATGGAGATCCTGCACATGTTCGGCACGCCCGAGCAGAAGGAGCAGTGGCTCGAGCCGCTGCTCGCCGGGGAGATCCGCTCGGCGTTCTCCATGACCGAGCCCGACGTCGCCAGCAGCGACGCCCGCAACATCGAGACCCGGATCGAGCGGGTCGGCGACGAGTACGTCATCAACGGCCGCAAGTGGTGGAGCACCGGCGCGAACGACCCGCGGTGCCGGATCCTGGTCGTCATGGGCAAGACGGACCCCTCGGCCGACACGTACCACCAGCAGTCGATGGTGCTGGTCCCGATCGACACCGCCGGCGTCGAGATCGTGCGCAGCGTGCCCGTGTTCGGCTACCACGACCAGCACGGCCACGCGGAGATCACGTTCACCGACGTACGCGTCCCGGTGACCAACCTCCTGGGCGCGGAGGGGTCCGGATTCGCGATCGCACAGGCCCGGCTGGGCCCGGGACGCATCCACCACTGCATGCGCGCGATCGGCATGGCGGAGCGGGCGCTGGACCTCATGTGCCGTCGCTCGATCGAGCGCGTGGCGTTCGGCAAGCCCCTGGCCCGCCAGGGCGTCGTGCAGCAGTGGATCGCCGAGTCCCGGATCTCGATCGAGCAGGCCCGGCTACTGACACTCAAGGCCGCGTGGATGATCGACACCGTGGGCGTCAAGGGCGCCCGCAAGGAGATCGCCGCCATCAAGGTCGTGGCCCCGCGGATGGCCCTCGAGGTGGTCGATCGCGCCATCCAGACCCACGGCGGCGCCGGGGTCAGCGACGACACCCCGCTGGCGATGATGTGGGCAGGTCTGCGCACGCTGCGGATCGCGGACGGCCCCGATGAGGTGCACCTGCGCGACGTCGCCCGGCTCGAGCTGCGGCCGTTGCTGGCCCCGCGATGAGCAGCGTGCGCGCCACTGACGGCGACCCCGCCGCTGGCCCCTCGGGTGCCCGCGAGGAACCCGGCGCGGTCCCCTCGGGTGCGGACGAGGTCCCCGGCGCCGGCCCGGTCCGCGCGGAGGACGCGTTCGACGTCGTCGTCCTCGACACCTGGCTGCGCGGTCGGCTGGACCTGCCCCCGGGCCTGCCCGAGGTCCGCCAGTTCGGCGGTGGGGCGTCGAACCTGACGTTCCTGGTGCGCTACCCCGACCGGGACCTCGTCATGCGCCGGCCGCCGGCCGGGCACAAGGCGGCCAGCGCGCACGACATGCACCGGGAGTTCGAGATCCAGCGGATGCTCGCGCCGTGGTTCCCGGCGGTGCCCGAGGTCCTGGGGTACGACGACGATCCGAGCATCCTCGGGTCGGAGTTCTACGTCATGGCCCACGTTCCCGGGTTGATCCTGCGCGGTGACATGCCGACCGGCCTCGCGCTCGACCCTGACGCGGCGCGCGAGCTGGCCCTGGGCATGTTCGACTCCCTGGCCGCCCTGCACTCGGTGGACATCGCCGCAAGTGGCCTGAGCACGTTCTGGCGGGGCTCGGGCTACGTGCGCCGCCAGGTCGACGGCTGGTCGCAGCGCTACCGGGCCGCGCTGACCGATGACGTCCCGGACGGCGAGGACGTCATCGCCTGGCTGGACGCCAACCAGCCCGAGGACAGCGGCTCGCGCATGATCCACGGGGACTGGCGGTTCGACAACCTCGTCCTGGACCCCGCAGACCCCTCGACCGTGCGGGCGGTCCTCGACTGGGAGATGGCCACGATCGGCGACCCCCTCATGGACCTCGGTGCCTCCCTGGCGTACTGGGTCCAGGCCGACGACGACCCGGTGTTCCAGATGCTCCGCCGGCAGCCCTCGAACGTCCCGGGCATGCCGACCCGCGAGCAGGTCGTGGCCCACTACCTCGACCGGACCGGGCTGACGCTCCCAGCGGCGGGATGGCGGTTCTACGAGGTGTACGGGCTGTTCCGCCTCGCGGTCATCGCCCAGCAGATCTGGTTCCGCTACCGGGCAGGGCAGACGACGAACCCCGCGTTCGCGCAGTTCGGCGTGGCAGTGACCTACCTGATCGGCCGCTGCCGGGGGATCATCGCCGAGCCCCAGTAGGGTCCACGGTCACTGCGGCGGGCCCCAGTAGAACATGTCGAACCGGTCGGCCCCGGCGGCCACGGCCTCGGTGTAGGTGAACGCCCCGTCGTACAGCGCGTCGTCGAGGATGATCCCGTCCAGCCCGTGGGGGACGAGCTCGTGCAGGGCGTGCAGGTCATTGAGGTGCCCGATCCCACCGCGAGCCATGACCGGCCGGTTCGTCGCCGAGCAGAACTCCGCGAGCAGGTGCCGGTCGTCACGCTTCCAGTGGTGGGCCTCAGCGTGATCGGTCACGACGAAGCGCCGGCAGCCGGCGCGCTCGAGCTGCGACGCGTGCTCGACGACGTCCGGGGTCCGGATGTCGAGCCCCACGGCCACCCGGTCGCCCTGGGCGGCCACGGTGCGGCTGGCCCACTCGAGATCCACGCCGTCGATCACGATCCGGCTGGCCCCGGTGGCCAGGGCGTCGGCCAGCGACGCGTCGTCGCGGACAGCCCCCGAGTACTGCAGGTGCGCCCCGCTGCTCACGATGTGGTGATGGTTGGCGGCCAGCCCGTCGAGGGCGTCCTGGTCGACCACATGGATCCACGCCGCGCCCTGACCCACCCAGGAGGCGATGGCGTGCGCGGGGGTCCCGGTCCCCGTCGAGGCGCCGTAGCCGGGCGGGGCGAGGCGTGCCTGCCCGCCTGAGATCGTGACGACGGGGAGCAGCGCGAGGGGGTACTTGGCCATGCGCGCAGCCTATCCGCCGCCGCCCTGGCTCCCGCCGGTTGCGCCTCAGACCGGGGGTCGGAGCCCCTCGTGGGCGTAGAGCGCCCTGATCAGGGGCGCGTAGTCACCGGCATAGAACGCCTCGAAGGGTCGTGGCGTGTACTTCACGAGGTCCACGAACGGCAGGTCGCACAGTGCGCGCAGGGCCAGCAGCTCGTCCGGGGGGAACGCCACGACCGCAGGTCCCGCACGCCCAGCCATACCGGATCCGGCCGCCGGCGCCGCAGGGCCCCAGGGCAGGGCGATCGTGTCGTGCGGCTGCCCCTCGATGGCAGGCAGCGGCGCCGCGCCTGCGCCGGTCACCGACGGGGCCATGGGCCCGCCAAGGCCGAAGGCCGGGTTCACCTCGATCGCCGACAGCACAGTGTCGGCGGCCGTCCATGCCCGCGACCGATCAAGGCGTCGCGGCACGTACAGCACCAGCAGGACCGCGGCCGGGGCCGCGAACGTCACGAATGCCAGGACGTTGGCAGCCGTCGTGACGGCATCGGTGATCGACTGCCCGGCCTGGACGGCGTTGCCCACCGTCGCGTCCGACAGCCCGGTGATCGCGCCCTGGAGGTCATCACCCACGAAGGGGAGCCCCGACAGCGAGCTCCCCAGCGAGTCCCACGAGTCCTGGACGCCCTGGGCGTTGTCCGTGAAGCCCGCGCTGATGGCCGTCAGTGACATCACAGCCGCCCTGACGGCCCACGCGAACAGCGCGAAGAGGCCCAGCGCCAGCAGGACGAGCCCGTCGCGCAGGATCTGCCGATTGCGTGGTCCAGCCAGGTCCGGGTACAGGCGCATGGCCCGATCCTCACACGCACACGGCCCGCGAAGCAGTCGGGGTGGCGCGACCAGGCCGCCCGCCCTGACGCCCGGTCGACCACCCCGTGGCCACCAATTCGGGTTCGCGTTGCTGCTCTTGGAGCAACACGAACCCAAGTTCGTGGCGGGCGGACTGCCCAGGGCGTGCCGCGAGCTGCTGACGTCGGCCATGATCGTGCTCATGCCGACCGACGCGCCCGCCCTGTGGCCGCCAACTCCGGTCACCCCCACCGGATGGCTCGCCCTCGACACCGCCCCCACGGTTGACGGGCCGTGGACCGCGCAGGTGCGATTCGCCCTTCGCGTGCTCGACCCGCTCCCCGGGCCAGCGGGGCCAGCGCCCCACATCCGCACGGTTGCCGCCCCGGACCTGCCTCCCGAGGCCTACCGCCTGGATGTCGACACCACCGGGATCACCATCGCCGCGAGCGGCCCCCTGGGCGCACTCCAGGCCACGACCACGATCAAGCAGCTGCTGCCCATCGACGCGTGGCGGGCCACCGCCGTCCGCCGGGACGACTGGCAGCTCCCGACCCTGACCCTGACCGACGCGCCGGCATTCGAGTACCGCGGATTCATGCTCGACGTCAGCCGGCACTTCGCCCCCGTCCCGGAGGTGCTGCGCTGGATCGAGCTGGCCGCGATGCACCGGCTCAACCGCCTGCACCTGCACCTCACCGACGACCAGGGGTGGCGGGTGGAGTCCCCCACGTACCCGGCCCTGGCCGAGGTCGCGTCCTGGCGCTCGGCGAGCTGGATCGGGCACAGCCAGGGCCGCGAGGCCGACGACCCCAGCAGGCTCGACGGCACCCCCCACGGGGGCTTCTACACGATCGCCGACCTGCGCGAGCTCACCGACCACGCCGCCCGCCACGGCGTCACGATCGTCCCGGAGGTGGACCTCCCCGGCCACGCCAGCGCCCTGCTGGCGGCCATCCCCGAGTTGGGCGTCCCCGGCTGCCCGCCCCAGGAGGTCGCGACCCGATGGGGCCTGCTCGGCCGGACCATCTCCCCGCTCCCCGACGCCATGCGCATCGTGGCAACCCTCCTCGGGGAGGTCGCGGACGCCATCGACTCGCCGTACCTGCACATCGGCGGCGACGAGGCGGAGCTCGGGATGTGGCGCGGATCCCCCGAGGTCCGGCGGATGGCTGACGCACACGGCGGCGTGGAGGCCCTGCGCTCGGTCGTGAACGCGGAGCTCGCGCAGATGGTCCTGGCCCTCGGGCGCACGCCGATGGCCTGGGATGACGCGTTCGTCGCCGGTGGCCTGCCCACGAGGACCGTGGTGATGCCGTGGCGCTCGGCAGCCGTCGGCCACGCTGCGGCCGCCGCTGGGCACGACGTGGTGATGACACCGGTGCTTCCCACGTACTTCGACTACGCCGAGGACGCCGGCATGGACGAACCGCTGTCCATCGGGGCCCCGCTGGGTGTGGAGCGTGTCGCCGCCTGGGTGCCGGAGCCGGCCGGGACGACGAGCCCGGGCCGGGTGCTCGGCGGCCAGGCGCAGCTGTGGACCGAGTACTGCCCCAGCGCCTCGGCACGCGAGTACCGCGCATTCCCCCGGCTCTCGGTCCTCGCCGCGAACCTGTGGCGCGGCCGGCCCCTCGACCTGGTCGCCGAGGACGCAGCCGTCCGCGACCAGATCACCCGGCTCGATGCCCTGCACGTCGACCACCGTCCCCTTGGCGGCCCCCAGCCCCGCCAGCGCGCCGGAACCGGCAACCGCGCCCCACTGGGCATCTACCCGATCGACGCGGTCGCCGCGCACCTGGCCGCCACAGCCGGGGACGCCGAGCCGCCGCCCTGGTGAGCCCCCCGCCTCGGAATCCCGCCCACCCGCCAGCCTCGGCATCCGCCGCCACGAGGAGGCCCACCGGCCTCGTCGTGACTTAGGTCCCCCACTCCGAGGCCTCCTGCCCCTGCGAGTCCGTGCCCGAGATGGGTGATGCTTGAGCCCGGACAACCTGGGTGGAGGCGGTGCATGGACAAGATCCCGACGGAGGGGGCCACCCTGCCGTCCCCGTCCACGCACGGCGAGATGGCCGCTCGGCGCCGAGGGGCTGAATGGGCCCGTGCGGTCGTCGGCCAGGCGATGACGCGCCCCGTCCTGACCCTCGACGTGACTGAGACCCTGTGGGATGCGTGGCAGCTGCTCAGCGTGTCCGGCCTGCGTCACCTCGTCGTGGTCGATGACGGTCACTGCCTGGGTGTCATCTCCGACCGGATGATCCTCACCGACATCCCCGTCTCCGAGGACCGGATGCGCCGCCGAGGCGTCGGCGAGCTCCTGTCCCGTGCTCCCGTGCGCTCCGTGAGCGACTCGGATCCGCTGGCCGGCGTGGCCCGGATCATGGCCCGGCACTCGGCAGAGGCGGTTCCCGTCGTGGACGAGCTCGGCCGGCTGGTGGGCATCGTGACAGGCTCGGACCTCGTGCGCTGGTGGGCCGCGGACGGCTCCGAGAGGCCGTAGGCTGCACCGCGTGACCGATGCGCGCAACGACCGGCTTGTCTGGATCGACCTGGAGATGACCGGTCTGGACACCGCTCACGACGAGATCGTCGAGATCGCCGCGATCGTGACCGACTCCGAGCTCAACGAGCTCGACGCGGGGATCTCCCTGGTCGTGTGCCCGCCCGACCTGTCCATCCTCGAGGGCATGGACGACATCGTGGTGCGCATGCACACCGAGTCCGGACTCCTGGCCGACATCCCCTCCGGCGTCACCCTCGCCGAGGCCGGCGCCGCTGTCCTGACCTACGTGAAGGGGCATGTGGCTGAGGCGCGCCGGGCTCCGCTGGCCGGGTCCAGCGTGTACGTCGACCGCGGCTTCCTCTCCCGGTACCTGCCCGAGCTCGACGAGCACATGCACTACCGGCTCATCGACGTCTCCAGCATCAAGGAGCTCGCCCGCCGCTGGTACCCGCGCTCCTACTTCAACGCACCGGCCAAGACCGGCGGGCACCGCGCGCTGGCCGACATCCGCGAGTCCATCGCCGAGCTGCGCTACTACCGCGACACCCTGTTCGTCCCCGTGCCCGGGCCGTCCACCGATCAGGCCCGGGCGGCGGCCACGAACCACGTGGTGGACCATGCGGTGAGCACGCCGGCGGCGGAACCGCCCGCCTGAGTCGGGTACACTTTCCACCTGCTGCGCAGTGATGCTGTGCGGCTCATGGTGGGTGTAGCTCAGCTGGTAGAGCACCTGGTTGTGGTCCAGGTGGTCGCGGGTTCAAGTCCCGTCACTCACCCCACTGTCGATCACCCCCGCTGACTCGCCCGCGCGCCCGCGCCGCTGGCCGAGGCGTGGGGATAGTCCGCTGACGAGCGGGTAGTGCCCGGCATGAGGGCTCGCGCGGAGCATCACACGGGTATCTGCCCGGGTTGCCGCGATCGGCCTCCAGGGCCGCAGGAGCCACCGGTGACCCATGTAGCCGTTGTCGCGCATGCCGGGAAGTCACTGGATGGCGGGTTGCCGGAGCTGAGGCAGGTCCTCGAGGAGGCGGGGTACCCGTCGCCCTCCTGGTTCGAGGTGGCCAAGAGCAAGCAGGCGCCCGAGTGCGTCCGCCAGGCACTGGCCGAGGGGGCCGACGTGGTCTTCGTCTGGGGCGGGGACGGCACGGTCCAGCGGTGCGTGGATGTCCTTGCGGGCTCGGAGGTCCCGCTCGCGGTGATACCCGCCGGCACCGCCAACCTGATGGCACGCAATCTCGGGCATACCGCTCGACATCGCTGAGGCGGTGCAGATCGGACTCCACGGGGACCGGCGGCCGGTCGACACAGGGACGGCGAACGACGAGCACTTCGCGGTCATGGCGGGGGCCGGGCTCGACGCACTCATGATCGATGGGGCGGACGGGGGCCTCAAGGACAGGCTGGGCCGGGCGGCCTACCTGTGGACGGGGGCGCGCAGTCTCGGCGCCAGCCCTGTGGCGGCCACGGTCGAGGTCGAGGGTCGCCGCTTCTTCAAGGGGACCATCACGTGCGTGCTTGCCGGGAACATGGGCGAGGTCCTGGGCGGCATCGAGGTCTTCACCGGTTCGCGACCCGACGACGGCCTCCTCGAGCTGGGCGTGGTCACCGCCCGGAGCCGGGTGGAATGGATCAGGACCCTCTCGCGTGTCGTGCTCGGCAGGGCCGAGAAGTCGCCGTTCGTGGTCACGGCGCGCGGCACCTCCTTCAAGGTGACCTTCGACGGCCCGACGCCCTACGAGCTCGACGGCGGAACCCGCAAGGCCGTCACGAAGCTGAAGATCAAGGTCCGTCCCGCGTCGGTGACCGTCTGCGTCCCCCCTGCCCGCACGGCGGTCGAACCCCCGGTGACCCCGGGAGAGCCCTGATGACCCGGCCGGTGGAGGTACCCGGGTGGCCCCGCCCCGCTGCGGTGGTGGGACCGGACCCGCAGCCGGGCCACCTGCCGTTGAGCCCGACGCGAACGGATCCCGGTCCGCCCACGGACCCCGGGGAGTGGTTCCTGACCGTCGAGGAGCGCGGGAACCCGGACACGAGACTGGACTCGCGTCATCCCGACGGCAAGGTGTGGACGGAGGGCAATGAGGTCCGCGTGCTCGTGCACGGGGTGGTCTACTTCCGGGCCCTGCACGAGGCTGTGACCGCGATGGGCCGCGGTGACCTGATCATGTTCACCGACTGGCGGGGCGACCCGGACGAGCAGCTCGACGGACCGGGCACGGAACTGGCCGCCGTCCTGGCCGCAGCAGCCGAACGAGGGGTCGAGGTGCGGGGGCTGCTCTGGCGATCGCACGTCACCATGGGGTTCGGCACGATGGAGAACCGCCACCTCGTGGAGGCGATCGACGCAGCGGGCGGGCAGTGCCTGCTGGACATGCGAGTGCGCCCATTCGGCTCCCACCACCAGAAGATGGTCGTCCTTCGCCACCGTGACCGCCGCGAGGACGATGTGGCCTTCGTCGGGGGGATCGACCTGTGTCACAGCCGCCGCGATGACGCGCAGCACCTCGGCGACCCCCAGCCCCTTGCGATGGCCGACGTGTACGGTCCGCGTCCCCCCTGGCACGACATCCAGCTGGCGATCCGCGGGCCGGCCGTGGCCGACGTCGAGACCGTGTTCCGGGAGCGGTGGGAGGACCCCAGCGCCCTCATCCGCAATCCGATCCACCTGCTCAGCGCATTGCTGCACGGGGAGCGGCAGAGGGCCAGGCCGCTGCCCGCGCAGCTCCCCGACCCTCCGAGGTGCGGTGACGCGGCCGTGCAGCTGTTGCGGACCTATCCCGTGCGCCACCCCGGGTTCCCCTTCGCGCGCCAGGGGGAGCGCAGCATCGCGCGGGGGTACGAGAAGTCACTGGGCCGCGCCCGCTCGATGGTCTACGTCGAGGACCAGTACCTCTGGTCCACCGAGGTGGTCTCGGTCTTCGCCGAGGCGCTGCGCCGGGAGCCGGCGCTGCGGATGATCTTCGTGATCCCGCTCTTCGCCGAGCAGGACGGTCGCTGGTCGGAGCCCCCGAACCTGCTCGGTCGGGAACAGCCAGTGCGCATCCTGTCCGAGGCCGGCGGTGACCGCGTGGCCGTCTACGGGCTGGAGAACGCCGCCGGGACACCCATCTACGTCCATGCCAAGGCCTGCGTCGTCGATGACCAGTGGGCCTGCGTGGGATCGGACAACACCAACCGGCGGTCGTGGACCCATGACAGCGAGCTGTCCGCGGCATTCGTCGATGGGCCAGCGACCATGAGGGGCCGGCACCTGCGCGTCTCCCTGGCCGAGGAGCACCTCGGTGCGGCCGCAGCAGGCCACGACCTCGATGATCCCGTCGAGTGGTTCGAGGCGTTCCGGGACGCGGCGAGCAACCTCGACGCCTGGCATGAGGGCGGGTGCGTCGGCCCCCGACCACCGGGGCAGTTGCGGACCTACCACCAGCCTGCGCTTCCCGTGCTGACCCGCGCCTGGGCCACAGCCCTGTACGGCCTCTTCTACGACCCGGACGGGCGCAGCCTGAGGCAGCGGGCACGTCGGCGGTTGCCATGAGGTGCCGGGATGGGCTGCCGCCCCTTCACCCCACCGCGCGGGCGTCCCAGGAGCAGGGATGAGCGAGCAGACGCCCCCCACGCAGCAGCTGGACACGGGGCAGGAGGCCGCACGTGCTGGGGGGCGCGTCGCGCTCGGCGCCGCGGGTGCGTTCCTGATCGCCGTCCCGTTCACCCTGCTGGTCATGCTCATCACCGCGCAGTCCGAGAGCGTGGAGCGGCTGGACCGTCGGGTCGCGGATGCGCTGCACGGCCTCGTCATCGGCAACGCGACGGTGACCACGGCGCTCGAGGTGATCGACCAGGTGACCCAACCCTGGGTGCTGCGAACGGCAGCCCTCGTGATCGCCCTCGCCCTCCTGGCCCGGGGACGTCGCCGCACTGCGCTCTGGCTGGTCCTCACCGTGGCGCTGGGAGGCCTGGTGGGGCTGGGGCTCAAGGAACTGGTCCAGCGCGCCCGACCCGCCTTCGACGAACCCGTCTACGTGGCCGCGGGCTACTCGTTCCCCTCCGGTCATGCGCTGAACTCCATGCTGATCGTGGTGGCTGTCGTGGTCGCGCTCTGGCCCGTCCTCTCGCGGGGTGGGCGGGTGCTGGCGGTGGTGACCGGCACCGTCCTCGTGGTGGTCGTCGGGCTGGACCGGGTCGCCCTCGGCGTGCACTTCCTGACCGACGTCCTGGCCGGATGGCTGGTGGGCCTGGCTGTGGTGGCGGCAACCGGAGCCGCCTTCCTGAATGCGGATGACGGACGCTGGCAGCGACGGGAACCGCGGCCCGGAGTGCGGCTCACATGGCCGCGCGCCCTGGGTCGCATGCTTGGCCGACTGCTCGCCGGCTGGTTGGCCATCCTGACGGTGATGGTGGGCCTCGGCCTGCTGATCACCCGCGTGGTCGAGGACCGCTGGCCGTTGACGGAGGAGGACGGGGTCAACTCCGCGCTGGAGGAGGGCCGGACGCCGGTCGGTGACTCCGTCACGCTCCTCATGCGCCACATCGGGGACACCCCGGTGATCATCGCCACGATGCTGGTCGTCGTCCTCGTCCTGCGCCGGGTCCTCGGCCGGTGGCGCGAGGGCCTGTTCGTCATCGCAGCCACCACCGGCCAGGCCATCGTCTTCACATTGACGGCGGCGCTCGTGGACCGTCCTCGACCCGATGTCGAGAAGCTCGACTCCTCTCCTCCGACCTCCTCGTTCCCCTCGGGGCACACGAGCGCCGCGCTTGCGCTCTACCTGTCCATCGCCGTGGTGGCGGTCCGCCGGGTACGCAGGCCGTGGATGCGCTACCTGCTGGTGTGCCTGTGCCTCGTGCCCCCGATCCTGGTGGCCTACGCGCGGCTCTACCGGGGGATGCACCATCCCAGCGATATCGCGGGATCCGTCGTGAACGCCACGCTCTGCCTGTGGCTGGCAGCCCGGGTCGTCCTCGAAGGCCCGCTCCCGGAGGACGAGCAGCAGGTCACGCAGCGACAGGCCGTGGTTCCGGCGGCCCGGGACGACGACCACGGCGGAGGTCCACCGGCGGCCGCCCACGCGGGCGCGGCCGGGCCGGGGACCCACCCGACGGGCACCGCAGGGCGGGGCAACGCTGGGCCCACCCACAGCGACGACAAGGCAGGAGCCCCACCATGAGCACCACGACCAGGGTCCCCGAGACCGCACGCATGGCCGGCGACGAGCTCGATGCATCGGACGCCCGGACGGCCCTGAGGGACTTCGGGCGAAAGCGGCTCGCGGTTGAGTCCTTCCGGAGGTTCCGCTACGGGGACGGCTTCAGCCATGCCCGCGCCGTGGGCCTGCAGCTCGTCCTCGCGCTCATCCCCATGACCATCGCCCTGGTCGGGCTGTCGTCCGTGGTGCACGTCGAGGGAGTGGGCATCGTCATCCGCGACACCCTGCTGGCGATGACTCCGGGCAGCAGCGACGAGGTGATCCGCGACACCCTCGAGCAGGGACTGTCCCAGAGCGGCTCCGGCGCGATCGCGCTGTGGCTCGGACTGGCCACGTCCCTCGTCGCGCTGACCACGACGATGGGGCAGATCGAGCGGGGATCCAACCGCATCTACGGCATCCGGCGTGACCGCCCCGCACCCAAGAAGTACGCCCGCGCCTTCCTGCTGGCCCTGATCGCCGGCGTTCCGATGATGCTGGGGTTCCTCGTCCTGGTCGCCGGTGAGCAGGCCGTCAGGGCTGTGTCGAGCACGTACGACTGGCCCGATCGGGTCGCCACACTGGCGATGGTCGTGCGGTGGCCCATCGGCCTGCTGCTGGACCTGATCGCCATCACGGTGATCTTCCGGTGGGCCCCGCGCAGGCGCCAACCCGGCGCCTCCTGGATGGCCGTCGGCGCGGTCGTTGCGCTCACGCTGTGGTTGCTGCTCACGTGGATGCTGACCACGTTCATCCGCACCTCGAGCTCATTCGGTGCCGTCTACGGACCGCTCACCGCCGTCATGGCGCTGCTGCTGTGGGCCCTGATGACCGGAGTCGCACTGCTGCTGGGAATCGCGTTCGCGGCACAGCTCGAGGCCGTGCGGGCCGGCGTCTCGGAGGGCGCCGAGGGGGACCCGGAGGACGACGGCCAGCCCCGCCGCGCGGCCCCGGCCAGCTCGGCTGACCGGGGCGTGCGGGTGTCCACGTCGTCGCGGTAGCGAGGCGCCCGCCTGGATCGAGCGGGCGCCGCCTGTACCGAGCAGTGGCGCCAGGGGCCTCTATGCCGGGAACGGGCTTCCCGCGGCCGTGGCGCTCTCGTCGATGTAGGCAGCGACCTCGTCGGGATCCGGCTCATCGGATGATGAGGGGCGCACCTTCCGGGCGGCGCTCGATGCCACGTCACCCACCTTGTCGATCACGACCGGCACCTGCTCCTTGGCCACAGAAGCGGCGTTGTGGGCCTGCTTCTGGACGCGCGGGTCCTCGCGCACGCGGGTGAAGCCCCTCATGATCTGGTCGTAGCGCTCACGGCCGGCCCGAGCGCCCAGCACGTAGCCGACCCCGAACACCACCACACCCAACAGCCTCTTCATGTGTGACTCTCCTTCGGTGGTTGCTTCTCCCAGTTCCATGCCCACGGCCGTCCCGCTCGCGGCGACGAACGGCCGATCTGTCCAGCCAGTCTCACCCGACGGCCTGCCCGGCGGCAAGGACCGGAGCAGCTGCCCCGGACCTCCGGGTCGGCGCCCGCACGAGGTCCCGTCACAGCCCATGAGGGTCCCCGACCGGAGGCCGCCGGTTCGCCCTCATCCCCACCCGGCCCATCCCGCCGTTAGGCTGCCGACACCAACACGCGCCCCTCGCGTGTCGTCGCATCCGACGGGAGTCCGCCATGGTGCCCGCACGCCCCGCTGCGATCCTCGCTGCCGTGGTCCTCGGCATGGCCCCGTTGACCGGCTGCGGGATCGCCGGCAGCGCGGCTCCCCCGCAGGCACTCACCCCTGCGCTGGTCCAGGTCGCCGCATCCGACGCGCCCGCCTCCCCGGGGGCGACCGACTCCGAGGAGCCCACCGAGAGCCCCACGCAGTCCGTGGATCCGACCGCCCCGACCACCGAGCCCACGGACTCGGCGTCCGGGACAGCCAGTGACAGCCCGTCGCCCACAAGCGCCTCGCCCACCGACTCCTCGAGTCCCGCCGCGACGGACTCGGAGTCCACCGCGCCGGACGAGTCAGCGCCCAGCTCGCTGCCGCTGGCATTCGGGCTCGTCGGGCTGGCCGCGGCAGGTGGGGCGCTCGTGCTGATCCTCACGAGGCTCGCCCGGCGCCGGCGCTGGGACGAGCAGCTCGAGGTCGAACGGGCCCAGGGGCAGTGGATCATCGCGGAGCTGGTACCGGCCCTGACCGATCCCGCCGCCCCCGCGCACCAGGTCGTCCAGCACTGGGCTCAGGCTGCGCCCACCCTGGACCAGTTCGAGGCCAATGTCGCCGGGCTCGAACTGGAGGCCCCGGATGACGCGCGCGCTGCTCAGGCCCGGGCGATCAGCTCGGCAGCCACCCAGGTGCGTTCCTCGGCAGCAGCCCACGTCGCGCTGGTCGGCTCGGCAGTCGCCGATCGGTACGCCGTGGCCACCTCGGCCCAGGCCCTGGCGACGGCGCGCGGCCAACTGGCTGCCGCACTGGGCAACACAGCCTGAGACGCTACTGCGGCTTGACCATCGGGAACAGGATCGTCTCGCGGATGTTCAGCCCGGTCAGGGTCATCACGAGCCGGTCGATCCCCATGCCCTGGCCGCCGGTCGGCGGCATCCCGTAGTCCAGGGCGGTGAGGAAGTCGTCGTCGATCGCCATGGCCTCGAGGTCGCCGGCTGCGGCCAGCAGCGACTGCGCGTAGAACCGCGCGCGCTGGTCGACGGGGTCGTTGAGCTCGGAGTACGCGGTGCCCTGCTCGGCCCCCCAGCAGACGAGGTCCCACTTCTCGGCGAACCGCGGGTCGTCACGGTGGGCCTTGGTCAGCGGGGCGATCTCCTTCGGGAAGTCCATGTAGAACGTCGGCAGCTCCGTCGAGTCCTCGCACAGCTCCTCGTAGAGGGCCTCGAGGACCGCACCCCAGGTCCAGTGCGCCTCGGTCTCGATGTTGTGCCTGGCCGCGTGCGCCCGCATCTCCTCGATCGGGGTGTCGGCGTGGATGTGCTCGCCGAGCTTCTCGCTGACGGCATCGACGACCGTGATGTGGCGCCACTCCCCGGAGAGGTCGTACTCCTTGATGCTGCCGTCGGGCTGCATGCGCCGCGCGACCGGCTCGCCGAAGGCTGCGATCGCCGCCTCCTGCATGATCTCCTGGGTCAGCACCCGCATGTCCTGGTAGTCCGAGTACGTCTGGTACATCTCCAGCGACGTGAACTCCGGGTTGTGCGAGGAGTCCGCACCCTCGTTGCGGAACTGCCGGCCCATCTCGAAGACCTTGTCCATCCCGCCCACGAGGAGCCGCTTGAGGTGCAGCTCGGTGGCGATGCGCAGGAACACGTCCATGTTGTAGGCGTTGATGTGGGTGACGAAGGGCCGGGCGTTCGCGCCGCCGTGGATGACCTGCAGCATCGGGGTCTCGACCTCGACGAACCCGCGACGGTGCAGCGAGTCGCGCACGCTGTGGACCATCGTGGAGCGCAAGTAGGCCACGTCGCGGGTCTCGGGGCGCACGATGAGGTCCACGTAGCGCATGCGCGCGCGGGCCTCGGGGTCCGTCAGGCCCTTGTGCTTCTCCGGGAGCGGCCGCAGGGACTTCGCCGAGAGGATCCACGAGGTGGCCGAGACCGACAGCTCGCCCTTGCGGCTGGTGATGACCTCCCCGGTGATGGACACGAAGTCGCCGATGTCGACGAGGTGCTTCCACTGGTCGAGCGCGGCCTCGCCGACCTCGGCCAGGGACAGCATCACCTGCAGGTCCCCCGATCCGTCGCGCAGCGTGGCGAAGCACAGCTTGCCCGTGTCGCGCTTGAGCATGACGCGGCCAACCACGCTGACGGTGGTCCCGGTCCGGGTGTCCGGCGCGAGGTCGGGGAACTGCGCACGCACCTGGGCCAACGTGGTGTCGTAGGGGACGTTCACCGGGTAGGGGTTGATGCCCATCTCGCGGATCCGGTCGAGCTTCTCGCGACGGACCCGGACCTGCTCGGGCAGGCCGTCGGTCGACAGCGCGGACTCCAGGGGGTCCTCCACTGCCGGGAGGAGGGCCGCCACCTGGGCGGCGTAGACCTCGCTGGACCTGTCCAGTGACCCAGCCCCCTCCGACTTGCCACGACGCAGGGCGGTCGAGATCGAGGGCCTGGAGAGGAACCCCTCCGCGTTGCCGGCGGCGATCCCCACGCGCGGGAGGTCCGAGGAGTACTCGAAGCAGATGTAGCGCGGCTGCCAGTCCGGGGAGTACTTGGCGTTCGAGCGGTACAGGCTCTCGAGCTGCCAGTTGGAGTTGCCCACCATGAGCACCCGGCGCCACGTGCGGGCGATCGGCCCGGCGCCCAGGGACTCCCCACGCTCGAAGGCCTCGCGGAACATCGCGAAGTTCAGCGAGACTCGCGACGCGCCCAGGTCGCCGGCCCTGCGGGCCAGCCCCGCGACAAGGTACTCGATGAGCCCGTTCTCGGCCGTGGGATCACGGCGCATGAGGTCCAGGGACAGGCCGTTGCCACCCCATGGCACGAAGGACAGGAAGCCGCGGACGTTGTCCTCGCCGTCATAGGCCGCGACCAGGACGCAGTCACCGTCCAGCGGGTCGCCGAGCCGCCCGAGGGCCATGGAGAAGCCGCGCTCCTCACCGCCATCACCCCGCCAGAG
Source organism: uncultured Actinomycetes bacterium (assembly GCA_963700395.1). Classification (GTDB taxonomy): domain Bacteria; phylum Actinomycetota; class Actinomycetes; order S36-B12; family CAIYMF01; genus Prado023. Next base: position 214,038 of record CAVOXI010000008.1, read on the forward strand.
GGACGCAGCGGCTTCAAGGGCCTCGAAGTCGGCCGGGGTGAGGGTGTTGTGGCGGACTGCGCGGACGCTGTACCCGCGGCGCTCGATCCGCGACACAGCTTGGCGCACGTCCTTCATGGACTTGCCCTCGAGGGTGAAGTCCGTGAGGTTCACGATGGCCTCGTCGCCGATCTGGAAGGTGTCCAGGCCGGCCTTCTGGTAGGCCGCCGCCCCCTCCTCGCCCGCAGCCATGACCGCCATGGACCAGCCGTGGGCGCGCACGTGCTCACGGAACCGCTCGATCGCCATGGGCCAGCGCTCCGGGTCACCCACTGGGTTCCCGCTGGCCAGCGCCACGCTGCCGACGACCCGATAGGACACCCCGGCCATGGCGTCGTCGACTGAGTCGGTGTCCCAGACCACGGACTTGTCCCGACGGGTCGCGAAGTACCCCAGGGAGTCCAGCGAGCCGAACTGGCGGAACAGTGCGCGGACGCGAGCCTCGTCCTGCGCCTGAAGGGCCTTGGAGTCCTTCGGGGAACGGAACCAGGCATAGGTCGCCCCGAGCACAACCGCGGCGCCGAGCACATTCACCAGTGAGCGGACCCAGAAGGGGACGGTCAATCCGGCCTCGGACTGGATCGCGCCGAGGTCCTTGAGGAGCGTCTCCAGTCCGAAGATCGCCGCGACACCCGCTTCGCCCGTGCCATAGCGGTTTGCCAGCCACCCTCCGATCAGCACCGTGGCCAGGCCACCGACGAGCAGGACCGCGAGGGCCCGAAGATCGGCGCCCCGGGCGTTGTGGGCACGGAACTGCGCCTTCGCCCGGATGAACAGGACCATCAGCACGACGTTGACGACGAGGCCGACCCACATGCCCCGCGTGTTCGATCCCCCGGCCGCGACTGCCAGGGCCCGCCCGAGTGTCGGCAGCAGCAGGATCAGGATGAGCCCGAGCCACCATGCCTCGGCGAGTCTCCTGCGCAGCCCGATGGCGATGCCGAGGACGAGGGCGGCATACACCAGGTTGGGATCGATGATGAGGAACGTCTGGGACACGATGTCGTCGGGGCTGTCGAAGTAGCGCCGGAAGGGCCTGACGATCGAGACCACGAACAGGAAGGCGGAGTACAGCAGCGCCCCGGTGGCGAACCAGTCCGCCGCAACATCGGACCGCGAGTTGTGGGCGAGCCTGGTCGCCTCGCGCACGAGACTCGACCGCTCGCGCTCCGCGTCCGGCGCCGCGACGAGCGCTGTGTCCGGCGTGATCCCCATGGCGTCCCCTGACTGGCTGTAGTTGCGGCACATCCTAGGGCGATGTTGCCGAGCGCACCCGGCGTCCCCGCCCGTCGGGCCCGCGGGATTGGCCCCCCGGCTCCGGCGTTGGTATGGTGTGCGAGCACTTGCGCCGTTAGCTCAGTTGGTAGAGCAGCTGACTCTTAATCAGCGGGTCGTAGGTTCGAGCCCTACACGGCGTACTGGCCCCCCGGCGATCCCGGGGGGCTTTCGCGTGCCCGGGCTGCCGTGGGTCGAGTTCCCCCGCGGGTCGAGCTGTAACGGTTACACCGCCGCCCGCGTCGCGGCGCCTCAGAGGTACAGGCCCGTGTCGTCCTGGGCCACGCGTGCGGCGGCGACCGCGTGGATGTCCCGCTCACGCAGCAGGACGTAGGCCAGCCCGCGAAGCTCGACCTCGGCGCGCTCCTCGGGTTCGAAGAGCACCTGGTCACCCACCTCCACGGCCCGGACCAGCGGCCCGGTCGCCACCGCAGTGGCCCAGGCGAGCCGCCTGCCCACGGCAGCGGTCGCTGGGATCAGGATCCCGCCCCCGGAGCGCCGCTCCCCGTCCGCTTGGTCGATGTGGACCAGCACGCGGTCATGGAGCAGCTTGATCGGCACGGACCCATCGGCCCCCGGCGTCAGGTCGGGTGCGGAGGGGGGCTGCTGGGGCACTCGATGAGCCTAACGGAGTACGGTTTCGGGCCATGACCGGTCTTGCTGACGCGCTCGACCTGTCCCTCGAGGTTGGCGAGCTCGTGCAGCTCTCCGGGGGTCACACGACCCGCACCGTGGACCACATGGAGCGGATGGCCGCCGCACTCGGCGCCCAGGAGAGCAACGCCAGGATCTCGTCGGTCAATGTGGCGATGACCGTGTCCGCGGACGGCCACCAGCTCACCGCGGGCCGCCATGCACGGCACCTGGGCATCAACTTCACGACGCTGACCCAGGTCAAGCGCCTCGTGGCGGACACCGAGTCCCATGGGCTCACCCCGAGCCAGGTGCGGGCGAGGCTGACCCTGATCCGCCACACCGGCCCGGTCTACCCGACCTGGTTGATCATGCTCGCCCTCGGCGGCTCGACGGCCGCATTCGCCGGCCTGTTCCATGCCGGTGGCATCGCCATGGCGCTTGCCCTCCTCGGTGGCTGGGCGGGAGCCTGGGTCCGGCACCTCCTGGTCGGTCGCAGCCTCCAGCCCTTCGTGTCGGTCACCAGCGCCGCGTTCGTCTCCGCGCTGATCGTCGCCGGCGGTGGCCACCTCGCGGGCCTCATGGGGGTCGACGTGGACCCGGCGCTGGCCGCGTCGACCCTGTTCCTGGTCCCCGGGGTGCCGATGCTCAACGGGACCGCGGACCTGCTCACGGCGCACTACCTCAACGGTGTCGTGAAGCTCGCCATGAGCGCGGTCATCATCGCCTCGGCCGCCGTCGGGCTCGCTGCTGCCGTCGCACTCGTGGATGTCCTGCCGTGAACTGGGCGCTGTCGCTGTGGGCCGGCCTGGCGGTCCTCGGCTTCGCGATGGTGTTCTCCGTCCCGCGCCGGACGCTGCCCGGGATCATCGCGCTGGCGATCGCGGCCCACCTCGTGCGCAGCCTCGGCCTGCACCTCGGCGCCGCGCTGCCGTTGGCCAGCTTCGGGGCGGCGGTCCTCGTCGGGCTCACCGCGGCGATCATCGCGCCCCGGACGAACCAGGCCACCCCCATCTATGCCTTCGCCCCGGTGATCCCCCTGATCCCCGGCACCTTCATGTTCGATGCCCTGACCGGCGTGCTGGAGCTCACGACCGGGACGCAGCCCAATCCCGCGGCCATCGTCGACGCCGCCGTGATCAACGGATCGATCGCGACCCTCACCGTGATCGCCCTGGCCGTCGGCGCGATCAGCCCGACGCTCCTGGTCGGCCGGCACCTCGCGCGACTCGTCTCCTCAGGACCCTCCGAGGCCGAGTGACCCTGGCCACCCCGTCAGCGGGGTGACCGGGCGACGGCCGCTCGGCGAACCGGCGCGCCGCCGGACCGGCTGGTCCCGGGGCGTCGCCGAGGATCAGGCTGCTGCAGCCAGGACGGCCAGGGCGCCCGCCTGCGCCCGGGGCACCGGGAGGAAGACGACGTCGGTCGGGACCTGCTGGGCCGGCGGGGCGGCGATGGCCCAGCGCACGGTCCTGCTGGTCACGCGGATCGCCACCAGCCCGCCGACCACGGCACCCGCAGTGAGCGCGACGTTCTTCCAGCGCACACCGTCGGGTCCCACGTAGAAGTCCTTGAGCTTGTTCGAGCCGCGCTTGGCGACCTTGGTGGGGTTCACCCGGTCCTCGAGCTCGGTGATGGTGCCGACCAGGCGCTCACGGGTCGCATCGAGGTCGGCCTCGATCTCAACGGGCTTGCGCGCAGGGGCGCTCGCGGGCTTGCTGGCACTAGCCTGGGACACGTCAATCCTCCTGACAGCACGGAATGGGGCCACCATACGCGGGCGGGGGCCGCGCAGGCCATCGCGGGATAGGGTCGCGTCGCCGAATGCCCCAGGAGGACCCATGAATGCCCGACTCGAACCCGGCGACACCGCCCCCGACTTCGACCTCGCCGACGACACCGGGGGCCGCGTCCGGCTCGGCGACCTGCGCGGCCAGCGGGTGGTCCTCTACGCCTACCCGGCGGCCATGACGCCCGGCTGCACCAAGCAGGCCTGCGACTTCCGCGACTCGCTCGACGCGTTGGCGGCCGCGGGGTTCACCGTCGTCGGGATCTCGCCGGACTCACCGGAGAAGCTCGCGAGGTTCCGCGCCAAGGAGGGCCTCACGTTCCCCCTTGTCAGCGACCCGGACAGGTCCGTCCTGGCGGCCTACGGGGCGTTCGGTGAGAAGTCGCTCTACGGCAGGACGGTCGTGGGCGTGATCCGCTCCACCTTCGTCATCGACCCGGAGGGCCGGATCGAGCGCGCGATGTACAACGTCAGGGCCACAGGCCATGTCGCGAAGCTGAGCCGGGAGCTCGGGGTCTGACCGATCCGGGCTGCCCACAGGCATCGCGCCGGGTCAGCGACGCTCCCACGCCCCTGGCTGGGCGAGCAGCCCACGGGCGGTGTCAGGCAGCTGGCCGCTGACCACGTCGGCGAGCGTGACCTGCTCCAGGACGGTGCGAAGCGCTGCGCGGGTCGCGACCCAGACCTCACGCAGGTGCTCGGCGGCACCCGGGTAGGACATGTCCTCCGGAGCCATCCCGCGCACGGCCGCGATGGGACCGTCGAGGGCGCGGAACACGTCGGCGACAGCGATCTCCGACGCCGGGCGTGCCAGTCGGTAGCCGCCGTCGGCACCGCGCTTGCTGATGATCAGCCCTGCGCGGCGCAGCTGCGTGAGGATTCCCTCGAGGAACTTCACCGGGATCCCCTGGAGGTCCGCGAGCTCCTCCGCGGTGACCAGCTGGTCGGGGCGGCTGGCGAGCTCGGCCAAGGAGCGCGTCCCGTAGTCGACGCGCGCGGAGACCTGCATGGCCCCATCCAACCACCCGGCCATCCGCCGTGCCCGGCGGGGATGTCCTCGAGGGCTGCGACAATGGGCACACGCGGGTGTGGCGGAATTGGCAGACGCGCAGGATTTAGGTTCCTGTGTCCACGGACGTGCGGGTTCGAGTCCCGCCACCCGCACTCCTGCGGCCTGCTGGTCCTGTGCCTGACTCGGTGCGGCCTCCCCTCAGTCCTCCGGGACCTCCTGGAGGGTCACGACCGTGGTCCCGCCGGGTTCGACCGACTTCTGCACGGCCTGACCACCGCCGGTCACGACGTTCGTGCCCCCCGAGCTGGTCACGGTCAGGGTGCCGTTCGGCCCGACCGTGGGTCAGCCTCCTCGGACCGGCGTCCCGAGCATCTGGGCCAGCACCGGGACCAGCGCCCGCAGCGCCTGGCCGCGATGGCTGATCGCGTCCTTGGCGGCGGGATCCAACTCGGCAGTGGTCGACGAGGACCCGTAGGGAAGGAAGATCGGGTCGTACCCGAATCCCCCCGTTCCGCGTCGCTCGCGCAGGAGGGCGCCGTCCACCTGGCCCTCCACGACGCGCTCCTCACCACGCTCCACCGGGGCTTCGGGACCGGCGCCGCGGTGCCGCCAGTCCGGCATCGCGACGGCCACGGCGCAGAAGAAGTGCGCCCCTCGACGTTCGTCGGGGGTGTCGGCCAGCTGCCCCAGCAGCAGGTCCAGGTTGGCCTCATCGTCGCCATGGCCCCCCGCCCAGCGCGCCGAGAGGATCCCGGGCATGCCGTTGAGCGCGTCCACGCACAGGCCCGAGTCGTCGGCGATCGCGGGCAACCCGGTGTGCCGCGCCACGGTGCGCGCCTTGAGCAGTGCATTGGCTGCGAACGTGGTGCCGGTCTCAGCGATGTCCCCCACCCCCTCGAACGCCTCGAGACCGACGAGCTCGACGTCCAGGCCGGCCTCGCTGAGGATCCGGCGCAGCTCGGCGACCTTGCCGGCGTTGCGGGTGGCCAGGACGACCCGGCGACTCATCGGCCCGTTACCGTTCGCCCGGCCACCTGCCCGGCGTCACGCGGCGGTGGGCCGGCGAGGGCAACCCCCTGCAGCTCGGTGAGCTCGAGGCACCCGAGTGCGGCCAGGTCGAGGAGGCGGTCGAGCATCGGGCGGTCGAAGGGCGCACGCTCGGCGGTCCCCTGGACCTCGACGAACTGCCCGGACCCCGTCATCACGACATTCATGTCGGTCTCGGCGCGCACATCGTCGTCGTAGTGCAGGTCCAGGCAGGGCTGCCCGTCGACGATGCCGACGCTCACAGCCGCCACGGAGTCCACGAGCGGCGACGCCCCTGCCGCGACCAGGCCCTTCCCGCGCGCCCAGGTCACAGCGTCGGCCAGCGCGACATAGGCGCCGGTGATGGCCGCGGTCCGGGTGCCGCCGTCTGCCTGCAGGACGTCGCAGTCGATCACGATCGTGTTCTCGCCCAGTGCCGACACGTCGATGACCGCGCGCATGGACCGGCCGATGAGTCGCGAGATCTCGTGGGTGCGCCCGCCGATCCGGCCCTTGACCGACTCGCGGTCCGAGCGGGTGTTGGTCGAGCGCGGCAGCATCGCGTACTCCGCGGTGACCCAGCCCGAACCCGAGCCCTTCTTCCACCGGGGCACCCCGGCGGTGAACGAGGCCGCGCAGAGGACGCGGGTGGCGCCGAACGACACCAGGCACGAGCCCTCGGCATGGTCCAGCCAACCCCGTGCGAAGGTCACCTCGCGCAGTGAGTCGGGCGCACGGCCATCAGATCGGGTCACAGCTCAACCACCATCCCGGGCGCGGCCAGGGCCACCTCCCCATCGAACGCGCTGCGCCCCTCGGCCAGCGTCGCCATCGGATCGTTCCATGCCACGAGGTGCGTCAGCACCAGGCGGCCCACTCCTGCCTCGGCTGCGTGCTCAGCGGCCTGGACCCCGGTCATGTGCAGGTCCCGCGGGTTGGCGACGCCGCTCAGGAAGGACGCCTCGAAGAGGGCCAGGTCGGCGCCGCGCGCGAGCTCGACCAGCGCCGGGGTGGGACCGGTGTCCCCGCTGTAGACGATCGACGCCCCACCGGCAGCCACACGGATCGCGTAGGCGGGGACCGGGTGCGCGACCCGGGCCACTGTGACGAGGAACGGGCCGACCTGCACCGGGTCGGGCGAATGGTCCACGAACCGGTAGATGCGCTCCAGCCCGTCGACGGACTCCCCCGGGGCGGTCCGGTAGGCATCGGCGATGCGGCGCGCCGTCCCCGCGAGGTCCGTGCACAGCCAGCGGTGGCGGCGGGCCATCGGGATGGTACTTGCGGGCCACGTACATGCCGGCGAGATCCAGGCAGTGGTCGGCGTGCAGGTGCGAGAGCAGGACTGCGTCCAGGGCGCGCACGTCGGTGGCGGCCGCCAGCGGTCCGAGCGAGCCGGGGCCGAGGTCGAGCACGATCGATGCCCCGCCGTGCTCGACGAGGTAGCACGACGCCGCCGAGGCCGGGTTCGGGAACGACCCCGCACAGCCGATGACTGTCAGCCGCACATGCCCTCCTCGAACGTGGGGGCCCGGAACGCCCCGACACGCGGTAAACCCTAACCATCCCCGGCCCCGAGCCCGGCTGGCGGCCGGGGAGAATGGGGCCATGTCGCTCACATCGTCCATCGCCGGCCCGGGCGTGGGCAACCCCGATGCCCCCCTCGGGATCTTCGACAGCGGGGTCGGGGGGCTCACCGTGGCCCGCTCGGTCATCGACCAGCTGCCCGACGAGGCGATCCTCTACGTCGGGGACACCGCCCGTGGGCCCTACGGCCCGCGCCCGATCGCCGAGGTGCGGGCATTCGCCCTGGACGTGATGGACCACCTGGTCAGCTCCGGGGTCAAGGCCCTGGTCATCGCCTGCAACTCGGCGTCCGCCGCGGTCCTGCGTGACGCCCGGGAGCGCTACCCGGTTCCGGTCGTGGAGGTCATCAATCCGGCCGTGCGCCGCTCCGTGCGTGCCACGCGCGACGGGAGGATCGGGGTCATCGGGACCGTCGCCACCGTCACCAGCGGGGCGTACGAGGATGCATTCGCCGCGGCACCGCACCTGACGATCCGGTCGCAGGCCTGCCCCCGCTTCGTGGACTTCGTCGAGTCCGGCGTCGTGACCGGTGACGAAGTGATCGCGGTGGCCCACGAGTACCTCGACCCGCTCCTCGACGAGGGCATCGACACCCTCGTCCTGGGCTGCACGCACTACCCGCTGCTGACCGGCGTCATCTCCTACGTGTGCGGCGACGACGTCACCCTGGTCTCGTCGGCGGAGGAGACAGCCAAGGACGTGTACCGGACGCTGGCCGCGCACCACCTCGGGCGCCCGGCCGACTCGCCGGCACCGGTGCACCGGTTCCTGGCGACCGGTGACCCCCTGCCGTTCGCCCGCCTCGGCCGTCGGTTCCTCGGCCCCGAGGTCACTGTGGTGGAGCAGACCCCGGAGTGGGTCACCGCAGGCTGAATGGCTTGGCGATCCCGGCACCCAAGATGCGACCATGGGGTCCGTGAGCATCGCACCTGTCGAGGACGTCGAGGTCGCCGAGGAGGCGGATGTCGACACCCCCTGGGTGACGATCGTGTGGAACGACCCGGTGAACCTCATGTCCTATGTGACCTTCGTGTTCATGACCTACTTCGGGTACCCGAGGACCAAGGCCGAGGCCCTGATGCTCGACGTGCACCAGGAGGGCCGGGCCCTGGTCAGCTCGGGGAGCAGGGACGCCATGGAGCGCGACGTCACGGCGATGCACAGCTACGGTCTCTGGGCCACCATGTCGCGGGACCACTGAGGAGCACGATGGGCCTGCTCGACCCGCCGGGGTTCCGGCGCAACCGCCACGGACACGTCTGGCTGCACCTCGGCGACGCCGACCGCCGCCTGATGAGCGACCTGCTCGGCCAGATGGTCGCCATGCTCGCCGAACCCGAGGACGACGAACCCAGCGACCCGCTCGCCGAGCTCGTCGGGATCGACGCGACAGCTCAGCGTCCCGATGACCCGGCCCTGGCCCGGCTGTTCCCCGATGCGTATGAGGACCCCGACGACGCCGACGAGTTCCGTCGCTTCACCCAGCGCGACCTGCGCTCCACCAAGCTGGGCAACCTCGCGACGGCCCGCGCGTCACTGGAACGGCCCGATCCGACGCGGCTGTCCGAGGCTGAGTGCATGGCGTGGCTGGGGGCCATCAACGACCTGCGCCTGACCCTCGGCACCCGCTTGGAGATCACAGAGGAGGGGCCCGAGGAGTTCCTGGGCCTTGCCGGCGACGACCCCCGGCGGTCGATGTACCTGGTCTATGACTGGCTGACGTACCACCAGGACCGCCTGGTGCACGCGCTCCAGAAGGGCATCCGGACCTGAGACAGGTCAGCGCGTGGTGAGCCTGAATGTCGTGGACTTCCCTGCGGCGACAGCGCCCTTCGTGCGGGTGGTGATGCGGTAGGTCCGGGAGGCCTGCCCCTTCGGCCACCTGAAGGTGAAGGTGACCCGGCCCTTCGTGTTGGTCCGCTTCGTGGACTTCGTCGTCCACTTCCCCTTCACGAGCATCTGGCGGCGGACGGTGATCGACTTCTTCGCGGGGGCCACCTGGACCCGCACCGTGACGTTCCTGCCGCCCTTGGGGGTCAGGGTCGAGGGCCGGGCCGTGACCACGGCGGCGACCGGCGCGGGGGCGGGCGGCGCGACGACCGGGACGACGACCGGCACGCCGGTCGCATAGGCCCGCATCTCTGCCCATGACGCCTGGTCCACCCCGCCGAGGTGCCACACCGCGACCCCGGCCAGGCCGTACTCCGCCACGAGCGGCAACCGGGACGCCACACCACGGGACTCGACCCACCACGCCTCATGCTCGACGACGCAGGTGGTGGCCCTTCCGTCAGCGCCCTTCCCCGAGTACGACTTGCTGAACGTGGCGACCATCTCCGCAGAGGCATCGTCGTACCGCAGGGACAGCGCCGCGCCCGCCATCGAGGTCAGGAAGGTCAGGGCGGTGGCCGCTGTGAAGCTCTTCGTGCCTGCCGGCGCGCCCGTGGGACATGTCCCCTTGATGGCCAGCGAGCCGTTCGCGTTCCGCGCGGTCCACAGCCGTCCGTAGGCCGGGATCCCCATGCGGACCCGATCCGCAGGGAACGCAGTCACGGCGTAGGCCAGGGAGCGACGGATGAACGAGAGCGGTGAGATCGGACCCGGCCGGGAGACGGAGTAGTCGTAGGTCATGATCCGCAGTGAGTCCACCGAGGCCGCGATGCCGGCGTAGTCATAGACCCAGTAGCCGCTGCTCGAGCGGTTGTTCCCGTCGTACATGGGGGGCACCGCCACGGCCAGGCGCTTGCCCGCACCATGCAGGGCACCACCCAGCTCACCGACGAAGGCGACCCACGCCGGCCTCGTGGCCGCCCAGGTGGAGGTCCCGTCGGAGAAGGCGAACTTCTCGTAGTCGAGCTCGATCCCCTCGTACCCGTTGTCCACGACCAGGGCGACGAGCTGGTTCACATGGGCGGCGCGGGCAGCAGGATCCTTCAGCAGCTCGGCCATCGCCCGAGCCGAGGAGCCATCGGCGATGGAGGGCAGGACCGCGATCCCCTGGGCCCGCAGGCTGTCCAGGACCCGGACCCGGGTGGCCTCGGCCATCGTGGTGGTGACGCTCACCGAGCCCCCGGAGGCCTTGGCCGAGTACCAGAACGGGGACGCCTCGGAGATGACGTCGACATTCCCCACGACTCCGGCCAGGGAGGTGTCGGTGGCCCACGCAGGCAGCCAGCCGGAGACGAGCTGGGAGCGGACAGGATCGACGGCGGTGGCCGGGGTCACGGGGGTCAGCAGCCCCAGCAGGAGGGTCAGCGCCGTGACCACGACCGCTGTCGCGCGCCGTGCCCGCGGCCTCCCGACGGGAACGGGCCCGTCCCCAGACTCCACCCCGCACCTCCCGTGTCGGCCCCGACCCCGTCGGCCCCTCTCCCCACCCGTGATGATGCCACGCGACACCGGCGATCGAGCGGCACATCCGCCAGGGGCGCGCGTCCTTATCGGATGGATGAGCCGTCCTTAGGGGGCTGGCGGGCGGGCCGACTACGTGTCGTCGCCGCCGCCTGCGGGGAGCCCGTTGTAGATCTTCAGGCAGTCGGGGCAGACCGGGAACTTCGAGGGGTCACGTCCGGGCACCCAGACCTTGCCGCAGAGGGCGACCACCGGGGTGCCCATGACGGCGCTCTCGACGATCTTGTCCTTCTCGACGTAGTGGGCGAAACGGTCGTGATCACCGGTGCCATCGGTGTTCTCGGTCCGCTCCAGCAGGTCGGTGCTGCCGGAGAGGTCCGGCATTCCCAGGGGATCGAGATCGTCGGGCATGACCACGATGGTACGCCGATCACCTAGTGTCACGCCGAGGCACGTCCACCCCCCGTGAGGCACCCCCGTGCGGCCGGTGACGTAGTGTGATGCTCTCGAGCCCCGGAGGCCCGATACACCCGCCTCGTTGGGGCATCAACCGCCACATCCGCTGCACGCACCGTGAGAACTAGTATGTTTCTACTAATGGACATTCATACATTCGTTGGATAACATCGGCCTTCACGGTGAGTAGCGTGACGAGCACCGCAGACGAATCCGATCATGGGCTGAGACCGCCCCGGAGGACGCCCCGCGGGATACACGCGACACTGCCGGATTGAGATGCACGCCGTGGGCCAGGGGCCCGGAACGGAGTAGTAATGCCGCAGCAGCCACTGTCCCAGGTGCCGATGGATGCCACGTGGGAATGGCAGGAGGTGGGCGCCTGTCGCGGCGCTGACCAGGACCTCTTCTTCCACCCGCAGAACGAGCGGGGACTGGCACGGCTGCGGCGTGACCGAGCCGCCAAGGCGGTGTGCACCCGTTGCGAGGTCCGCGTGGAGTGCGCGGACTACGCCATCCGCGCGCGCGAGCCGTACGGGGTCTGGGGCGGCATGACCGAGGAGGAGCGCGAGCGCGTCTACGTGCGCATCGACCTCTCGGACTTCCCGCGCCAGCGCGGCGAGGGGGCATCGGCAGCCGCTGACGAGATCGCCCTGGCAGTTGCTCCGGTCACGCTCGGTATCGCCTGAGAACCGCAGCCCAACATCCCCCATCGACGCCCCTCCCGCCGGGGACGGGGCGTCGCTCCATGTCCTCGCTCAGCGCTGCAGCGTTGCGACCATCAGGGCCTTGATGGTGTGCATCCGGTTGTGCGCCTGCTCGAAGACGACGCTCGCAGCCGACCCGAAGACCTCGTCCGTGACCTCGATGCCGTCGCGCAGCCCGTACCGCTCCGCCGCGTCCCGGCCGACCACGGTGCGTGCGTCGTGGAACGCAGGCAGGCAGTGCATGAACAACGAGTCCGCCCGCCCAGTGGCTGCCATGAGCGCGCTGTCGACGCGGTAGGGCAGCAGCATCCCGACCCTCGAGTCCCACACGTCCTTGGACTCACCCATCGAGACCCAGACGTCAGTGTGCACGAAGCGTGCACCGGCGACGCCCTCTGAGGGATCCTCGGTCAACAGGATGCGCGCCCCACTCCCGGCGGCCCGCGCCCTGGCCAGCAGCTGGACCTCCTCGGCCGGCCACAGCTCCCGTGGGGCGACGATCCGGACGTCGGCGCCCATGATCGCGGCCATCACCAGCACCGAGTTGCCCATGTTGTAGCGCGCGTCGCCGACGTAGGCGAGGCTGAGCTCCGACCACGGCGCACCGCCCGAGTGCTCACGCATCGTCAGGAAGTCGGCGAGCATCTGGGTCGGGTGCCAGGCGTCGGTCAGCCCGTTGTACACCGGCACGTCCGCGGCCGCTGCCAGCTCCTCGATGATCGCGTGGTCCCCGCCGCGGAACTGGATCGCGTCATACATGCCGGCCAGGACGGCTGCGGTGTCGGCCGCGGACTCCTTGTGCCCCAGCTGGGAGGCCACCGGGTCCAGGAACGTCACGTGCGCGCCCTGGTGGTAGGCAGCCACCTCGAAGGCGCACCGGGTCCGCGTGGAGGTCTTCTCGAAGACCAGGGCGATCACCCGACCCATCAGCCGCTGGCGCTCGCGGCCCGCTGCGCGGTCCGCCTTGAGCTCTGCGGCGAGGTCGATCAGCGCGTCCAGCTCGGCTGCGGAGAAGTCCGCCTCCCGCAGGAAGTCGCGCCCACGAAGGTCAACGTCTGCATCGTTCATGCCCGGATCCTCCCATCCCCCACCGACGCGCGACCGCCCGGCACCTTCAGGCACCGGGCGGTCGGGGGCGTCCTGGGTCGTTCAGGACTTGGCGTCCTCGAGGTTCTCCCGGAGGACCTCGAGCTGGGCGTACATGGCGGCCGGAACGGCATCGCCGAACTGCCCGAAGTACTCCTCGGTCAGGATGCACTCCGAGAGCCAACGATCCGGGTCCACGGAGAACAGCTCGGTCAGCTGCTCCTGGCTGAGGTCCAGGCCGTCGAGGAAGAGCGCGCCGGGGGCCGGGGCGATCCCGATCGGGGTCTCCACGCCCTCGCCGACGCCGTTGACCCGGTCGATGATCCACGCGAGCACGCGGCTGTTCTCACCGAAGCCCGGCCAGATGAACTTGCCGTTGGCGTCCTTGCGGAACCAGTTGACCTGGTAGACCTTGGGCAGCTTCTCCGGCGTCGTGGCCGATCCCACCTTGAGCCAGTGGCCCCAGTAGTCGGCCATGTTGTAGCCGCAGAACGGGAGCATCGCGAAGGGATCACGACGCAGCTGGCCGAGGCCGCCGACCGCTGCTGCAGTCATCTCGGAGGAGACCGTCGCACCGATGAACACACCGTGCTCCCAGTCGCGGGCCTCGTTGACCAGCGGGACGTTCGTCGCGCGGCGGCCGCCGAAGAGGATCGCGTCGATGGCCACGCCGGCCGGGTCCTCCCAGTTGTCGGCGATGATCGGGCACTGGTCGGCAGGTGTGGTGAACCGGCTGTTCGGGTGGCTGGAGGGCTCATGGGACTCAGGCGTCCAGTCGTGGCCCTTCCAGTCGATCAGGTGCGCCGGCGCCTCGTCGGTCATGCCCTCCCACCAGATGTCGCCCTCGTCGGTCAGCGCGACGTTGGTGAAGATCGAGTTGCCCCACATGGTGCGCATCGCGTTGGCGTTGGTCTTCATCGACGTGCCCGGCGCGACTCCGAAGAACCCGGCCTCGGGGTTGATCGCGTGCAGGCGGCCGTCCTCGCCGAAGCGCATCCAGCAGATGTCGTCGCCGACGGTCTCGACCTTCCAGCCCGGGACGCTCGGCTCGAGCATCGCGAGGTTCGTCTTGCCGCAGGCGCTCGGGAACGCCGCAGCCAGGTGGTTGACGTCGCCGGTCGGGCCCGTGAGCTTCAGGATCAGCATGTGCTCGGCCAGCCAACCCTCGTCGCGGGCCATCGCCGAGGCGATCCGCAGCGCGAAGCACTTCTTGCCCAGCAGCGCGTTGCCGCCGTAGCCGGAGCCGAACGACCAGATCTCGCGCGTCTCCGGGAAGTGCACGATGTACTTGATCTCGTTGCACGGCCATGCCAGGTCGGGGCGGGTGTTGCCGTCCCGGTCGGCCAACGGGTAGCCCACGGAGTGCACGGCGGGAACGAAGTCGCCGTCAGGACCGATGAGGTCCAGCGCGGCCTGGCCCATCCGGGTCATGATCCGCATGTTGACCACCACGTACGGGGAGTCGGTGATCTCCACGCCCAGCTCGGAGATCGGGGAGCCCAGCGGGCCCATCGAGAACGGGATCACGTACATCGTGCGCCCGCGCATCGAGCCCTCGAACAGGCCCTTGAGGGTGGTGCGCATCATGACCGGGTCGTGCCAGTTGTTGGTGGGGCCAGCATCACGCTCATCGAGGGAGCAGATGTAGGTGCGGTCCTCGACACGGGCCACGTCGGAGGGGTCCGAGCGGAAGAGGAACGAGTTCGGGCGCAGCTCGTCGTTCAGCCGGACGGCCATGCCCTCGTCGACCATCAGCTGGGTCAGGCGGTCCCACTCGTCCTGGGAGCCGTCGCACCACTCGATGCGGTCCGGCTGCGCGAGGGAGGCGACCTGCTCGACCCACTCCAGCAGCTTCTTGTTCTCGGTGGGCGGATTCTCGAGTCCGGGGACGGTCATGGGATGAGCACTCCATCTGATCCTGGCGCGCCCCGAGCGGGCGCACAGGACATAGCCTGCCGCATCGGCATTCCGGGCCTACAGGAGGAGGTACCGAAACGCCCTGCCGATGGTCCCGATGTCCCGGGTCCAAGGGCGGTGGTGGCCCCGGACGCCACGGATCAGCCCTCGGGCGGCCGCTGCGACCAGCCGAGGGCAGCCTCCACAGCCGCCCCGATGGCCAGCAGCGAGTCCTCCCCATGCTCCGGTCCCACGATGCTCAGGCCCACGGGCAGCCCACCGACCAGCCCGATGGGCAGCGTCAGGATCGGCCAGCCGGCGACCGCCGGAGCGGAGGTGACCAGCCCGCCGACGAACGTGTCCCCGCCCGCGAGCTCGCTGCGCCAGGCCGGTCCGTAGGCCGGGGAGATCAGGGCATCCACCCCATGTGCGAACGCCGGGATGAGGACGGAGTCGACGGCCCAGGCGAGGTTGCGGGCACGAGCCGCCCCGTACTCGGGCGCCGCACGACCGCCGGAGCAGACCGCCGCCTCCAGGAACTCCTGGCCGTGGTGGGCGAGCTCGTCCTCACGATGGGCCTCGTTGAACGCGATGACCTCGGCGATCGACCGGGGTGCCGTTCCCGGGCGGCCTGCCAGGTAGGCGTCGAGGTCCTCAGCCATCTCGTGGACCAGCACCGTGACCTCGTCACGGGCGCTCTCCTCGGTGGCCCCGGCAGCGTCCACCTCCAGGACGGTGAGCCCGGCTGCGCGCAGCGCCTCGACCGCCCCGGCGAACAGGCCGTCGGTGTCGCTGTCCCCGGCGAGCCAGGCACGCGGCATGCCCAGGACGTAGCGCCGCGGGCGGTGCCGCTCATGGTCGCCCTGGCCGCCGAACGCCTGGCCGGTGAGGACCGCGAGCAGGGCGCCGGCATCGGCCACCGAGCGCCCCATCGGGCCAGGTGAGTCGTGGCTGGCGGCGATGGGCGCGATCCCGTCCACCGGGACGGTGCCCACGGTGGGCTTGAGTCCCACCACCCCGCACAGGGAGGCCGGGCAGGTGATGGAGCCGTCGGTCTCCGTCCCGACGGCCAGGGGTGCGTACCCCGCCGCCAGGGCCGCGCCCGAGCCCGACGAGGAGCCACCGGCGGAGTGCCCGGGCTTCCACGGGTTGTCCGTCAGGCCGCCCACGCCCGACCAGCCGCTCGTGGAGTGCTTGCCGCGGAAGTTGGCCCACTCCGAGAGGTTGGATGCGGCCAGGACCACCATGCCCGCCGCGCGCAGCCGGGCGACCAACGGGGCGTCCCGTTCGGCCGGGGAGCCGACCATCGCCAACGACCCCACAGTCGCGGGCAGGCCGATGCACTCGATGTTGTCCTTGATGATGACGGGGATGCCGTCGAACGGGCTCAACGCCTGGCCGGCAGCCCTCCGGGCATCGGCCGCGCGCGCCTGCTCGCCGGCCTCGGGGTGGACGGCGACCACCGCGCGCAGGGTCGGCTCGCGCCGCTCGATGCGCGCCAGCAGGTGTTCGACGAGGTCGATGCTGGTGAGCCGCCCGTCGGCCATGAGGGCTGCCGCTTCGAGGGCACCGAGCTCGTGCAGCGGCGCTGCGCTCACAGGATGGCCCAATGCTCCACAACCGGTGGCTCTGCGAAGAACGGGCCGATGACGGCGCGCCACTGCCCGAAGAGCTCACCGCCCCGGAACCCCTCAGTGTGGTCCTCGAGGGTGTCCCAGGTGATCGCGAGCAGGAACACCGAGGGCCGCTCGATGCCTCGGTGCACGCTGAGGTCGTGCCACCCGTGCGCCTGGGCCAGTATCGCCCTGGCCTCCTCGAGGGCGTGCACGAAGTCGTCCTCGCGGCCCGGCTGGACCGAGATGGTGGCGGTCTCCACGATCACTGTGGCCTCCGGAGTGTGTTGGCAGCCGACTCTGGTCAGCAGATCCAACCACAGCGGACGTCCTCCGGCTGATCAGTCAGGAAGTGGCTGCCGGCTCCTGATCCAGGCTGCGGGCACCGGTGGGCGGGCCAGTGCGTCCATCAAGGGGAGCATCTCCATCCACCACTGGTCATTGGGCCGACGGTTCTCGATGTCGTAGACCTCCGGGATCCGGACCAGGCGCGCTGAGCCCATCCTGCCGTCGACGAAGGTGGCGTAGTGCCAGTCGATCCGGCCCGCGAGCATCCGCCCGGTCAGCCAGTCGATGCAGTGGGCGGCCAGGCGTGCCGCGTGGACGCGGTCGAAGGGTGTCGGGTTGCCGCCCTGCTGCAGGTGCCCGAGGACCATCGGCCGGACGTCGAAGAGCCCGTTGGACTCCTCGGCGAACAACTGGCACAGGAACTCCGTCGTGTACCCGACGCTCGCCTCCTCGTTGCGGATCGACAGGTGGAAGCGTCGACCGCGCCGGAACCCCTCCACCATCCCCGCGACGTCGTAGTTGAGCCGGGCCAGCGTCGGCGGGTCCTCGTTGAGGTAGACCTCCTCGGCGCCGACCGACAGCGCAGCCATGGTGGCCAGGAACCCGCACCGCCGGCCCATCGTCTCAACGACGAACGCACGGTGCGAGGCCCGGGCGGACTGCTTGATGACGTCGACGGCGGAGACGATCGCGTTCAGCGCGGTGTCGGCCCCGATCGTCATCTCCCAGCCGGGCAGGTTGTTGTCGATGGTCGCGGGAAGGCAGATCGCCGGGATGCGCAGGCCGGGGTGGTCCCCACGGTGCTCGCGCAGGCGCCACATCGCCTCGTAGGCCCGGTGACCCCCGATGACCAGGAGCGCGTCGATCCTGTTGCGCTGGATCGCGTCGCCCACCGCCGCGTAGTCCTCGGTGCGCGGGGTGGTCCGACTCGTCCCCAGCTCGGCGCCGCCCAGCCCGACGAGGCCCTCCATCGCGCCCCACTCCAGGTCCTCCACCCGGTCGTTGAGCAGGCCGGGGAAGCCATCACGGATGCCGACCATCGAGTGCCCCCGTGAGATGCCGAACCGCACGGCGGCCCGCACAGCCGCGTTCATCCCCGGCGCGAGGCCGCCCGCATGCACGATGGCGATCCTCGTCCCCTGGCCGGGGAACATCGGCTCGGGCTGGGCGATCCCCTCGAACACGCGCATCATCCCGGTGAACGAATCGCCCCGGGCCGCCATCGCCCCGGCGTAGTCCCCCGACTCGATCATGCGCGGGATCGCCTTGGTCGCGGCGACCGCCTCCATCAGCGGCATCCGGGTGACCCGGTTGTTGTGGATCCCGATGAGCTGCGAGACGTGGTCGGCGTCGGCGCCGAGGACCTCGAGGGCGGCCGCGTACCCCATCAGCGTGGGCATCCAGCGGTCATAGGCCGTGGGCGCACCGCCGCGCTGGACGTGGCCGAGGATGGTCACCCGGGTGTCCTCACCGAGTCGTTCGGTGATGAGGTCGGCGACCATCTGGGAGGTCACCGGCCGGCCGTCCTCGTCGGAGACCCCCTCGGAGACGATCACGAGGTTGTCACGGCGACCCGCGGCGCGCCCCGCGGCCAGGCGCCCCACGAGGGCGTCCTGCCACCCGGGGCCGGGCCGGACCTCGGGGATCAGGACGTAGTCCGCGCCGCCGGCGATCGCGCACATCACCGCGAGGTACCCGCAGTGCCGACCCATCACCTCGACGACGAACGAGCGCTGGTGGCTCGACGCGGTCGAGGCAAGGGCGTCGACCGCCTCGATGATCCGGTGCATCGCGGTGTCGGCGCCGATGGTCTTGTCGGTGCCGACCATGTCGTTGTCGATCGAGCCGACCGCCCCAGCGATGATGAGCTGCTGGTGGGCGTGCGCCTGCTCGGCGCTGATCTCGCCGGTGACCACGAGCTCCTCGAGGAGCCCTGGCCACTCGGAGCGGAAGATGTCGGTGCCCGTCAGCGACCCGTCGCCGCCGATGACGACCAGCCGGTCGATCCCACGCTCGACCAGGTTGCGCGCGGCCCGCAGCCGGCCCTGACGCTCGCGGAAGTCCGCGGAGCGGGCCGTGCCGATGACCGTCCCGCCGAGATGCATGATCGATCCGACGTCGTTCCAGTCGAACCGCTGGATTCGCTCCCCACCGTCGACGAGGCCCTGCAGCCCCTCGTAGACCGCATAGGCGTCCGCGCCGTTGGCGATCGCGGTGCGGACCACGGCCCGAACGGTCGCGTTCATGCCCTGGGAGTCGCCTCCGGAGGTCAGGACGGCCAGGGCCTTGCGGCGTTCTTCGGTCGGGGTCATGCGAACCTCCCAGGGCGGCGTGTCCCCAGCCTATTGACGCCGCCTCGCCGGGCGCCCGGCGAGCACGGGCTCAACCCCAGCCGAGCTCATGCAGGCGGGCGTCACTGATCCCGAAGTGGTGCGCCACCTCGTGGATGACCGTGACCCGCACCTGGTCGACCACGTCCTGCTGGTCCCTGCACATCCGCAGGATCGGGAGCCGGTAGATGGTGATCCGGTCCGGGAGGACCCCGGCATACCACTCACCTCGCTGGGTGAGGGGTGTTCCGACGTACAACCCGAGCAGGCTTCGCGTCCCGGGCGGCACGTCGTCCTCGACGAGCAGCACGCAGTTGGACACCAACCTGCCCAGCTCGTCCGGGATCGTGTCCAGCGCCTGGGAGACGAGGTCCTCGAACTGATCGCGCGGGACATCGATCATGACTCGATCCTCGCAGGTGTGCAGCCCACCCGCCGTCGCGAGCGTCAGCAGCCGTGGCGGGTGCCGCCCCAGTGGCCGGCGCCCCGGCCGTGGTTCCACACGACCCAGAACGCCTTGTCCTGATCGAACCGGCTCCAGGTGTTGATGGGCTTGCGGGCCAGGTCACGGCGTCCCATCTTCAGTGCCGTGGCCCGCGCCAGGCCGGCATTGAACTGGTAGGCGCCGCGGTAGCGTCCGCCCGGAGAGCTGATCCGGTAGTTGCCGCCGGACTCACGACGCACGATGCATCGCCGCGTCCCCTCGTGGCGGCTGCTGTAGTACTTGCCGATGTAGGCCGAGGAGCGCACGCCGCTCAGGCTGCGCGAGACCTTCGGGTTGCGGTCACCCGCCACGACCGAGGCGGCCGCGGAAGTCGGCGCCGCGGCCCGTGCCGGGGTTCCCGGCGAGGCTGAGGCTGCGGGGGCGATCAGCACGAGCGCACCCGCCGTGGCGGTGGCGGCAACTACTCCGGTCAGACGGGTCAGCAGTGCAGGCATATGGCTCCTGGTCCGGGCCGGCCAGAGGGCCGACGCGCGTGCGCAGCAGGCTCGGCGTCGGGGGCGGGTTCGGGTCTCCCGCTCGACTCGCTGCGCCCCTCGAGGGGCGGGTCCCCGCAACGTTCCACGGGCTGCTGTGCGCCCCGGAACGCCGGCTGCGTCCCGCCGGGGCTGCCACCAGTGTCACCAGAGTCAGCCGGGCAAGGGAAGCCACAGGGCAGTTCTGTGAGCAACCTCACAGGCGATTTGAACCAGTTCGCGCGCGTTCGGTCCGGTTCGCAGGTGCGGTGGAGGTAGTGCGTTCAGGCGTCCCGCCATTCACGTCCCTCGACCTCCACTCTGCTCCCCGGGAGGTCCCCCCGGTTCCCTCGGGACCTCCCGAGGAGCAGAGTGGAGGGTGCAGGCAACAGACTCCTGGAGGTGGCGCGATGAAGGCATCAATCGGCGACCGGATCGTGATGGCCGGTGAGCAGGTCGACCGCCCCACGAGGGACGGCAAGGTCCTCGAGGTGCGGGGCCCCGACGGCGCGCCCCCGTATCTCGTGCTCTGGAGCGACGGTCACACGGGGCTGCTCTTCCCCGGGCCGGGATCGGTGCTCCGGGTGCAGAACGCGGGCGAGCCCGCCGTCGCTGAGCAGCCGCAGGCGCCGTTGCCGGAGGCCGGAGCGCCCGCGACAGCCCATCAGTGGACGGTGCGACTCTCCCTGTTCGAGGGCGACGACACCACCGCACGGGCGGTGCTCGTCGCGGACCCGCTGGAGGGCATCCGCGCCACCGGGGTCAGCCATCGACGCGCCCAGGATCCCCCGCACGCCCGGATTGGGGACATGGTCGCCGTTGCCCGGGCGCTGCGTCACCTGTCCGACCAGCTCCTGGAACAGGCAACCGCCGAGATCGCGGACTCCACGGGCGAGGCGGACGTGCGCGTCTCCCCGGTGTGAGCAGCGTTCAGGCCCGCGTCGGCACCGGCGTGGATCCGGTCGGCGTGACCTCGGCGCCCGCATGCCCGAGCGCCGGGACGGCCGTCGACGCGGCAGCCGCCCTGCGCCGTCCGAGCTCGACGGAGGACACGAGCGTGTTGGTCGACAGGGCCATCACGGCCCCGGCCAGCACCGGGAGGTCGGTCGTCAGGATCGCGAAGCTCAACCAGCAGACCTGCGACCCGATCTTCAGCCCGTTGGAGGTCAGGGAGATGGCAGAGGGCCCCATCCCACGGCGCGCCCAGACCGTCTCGTAGACCTGGGGCCACATCCCCACCATGCTGAGGCTGAACGCCAGGAACCCGACCTGGGTGGGGACCAGCTGGGTCGACACGAGGAGCAGGATCAGCGCGCTGCCCGCCAGGCCCGCGGCCCGTCGCCTGCGCGTCCACGCAGCGGGCACCAGGAGCACGATCGTCACCGCGCCAGTGCTCAGCAGGACGTTGCCGGGGATCTGGGGAAGGGATCCTGACCGCACCCCGTAGGTCAGCCAGAGCGATGAGGAGACCGCGACCAGCGACCACGTCCAGGGCGACACTCCCCCCATGTGCGGATGACGCACGATTCGCAGGATCTGCGGCATGACCATCACGACGCCGATGGCGGAGCCCAGGTAGGCCAGCGAGAGGGCGAAGGAGTGTGTGTCCACGGTTCAGATCCACTTCTGTATCGATATAGTCTGTAACGATACAGCCAACGCAGGACGACGACAACCCATTCCCAGGAGGGGCCGCCGTGGGCAGCGACCGACCGACGCTGGAGACAGTTGCGCGGGCTGCGGGCGTCTCCCGGATGACGGTCTCCAACGCCTACAACCGCCCCGACCAGCTGTCGCTCGCGACCCGCGAGCGCGTGCTCGCAGTTGCCAGCGAGCTCGGCTATCCGGGCCCGGATCCGGCCGCCCGATCCCTGCGGCGGGGCAGGTCGGGCACCGTCGGCGTCCTGATGACCGAGCGGCTGTCCTACGCGTTCACCGACCCCGGCATGGTCTCGCTGATGCGCGGGATGGCCACCGAGCTGGGCACGGCGGGCCAGGCCATGCTGCTCGTGCCGTCGGAGTCCGACGACGTCGTGTCCGTCGTGCAGGGCGCGCTCGTGGACGCGTTCATCATCTGCTCGATGGACGAGGACGACGAGGCGGTCCACGCCGTGCTGCACCGTCGGCTTCCGCTCGTCACCGTCGGCCACCCGCGGCTGAAGGGCGTGCCCTTCCTGGGAATCGACAACGCGGCAGCCGGCGGCCGGGTCGCCGAGCACCTGCTGGGCCTGGGGCATCGGAAGCTCGGCGTGGTGGGCCTCCCCGGCCGCGACGCCGGCGACACCGGCAACCGGGTCATCCCGGTGCGCGTCGGGATCCGCGCACGGGTCACCGGGTTCTCGCGGGTGGCCCTCGCCGGCCAGGGGGTCGACCTGCAGGTCGTCGACACGAGCGGAGAACACCCTGGACGAGGGCCTTCGGGCGGCGCGCGCACTTCTCGACCAGCCGGCCTCCCACCGACCCACAGCTGTGTTCGCGGTCACCGACGTCCTGGCCATGGCCGTGCTGGACGTGGCTGGCCGGCTCGGCCTGGCCGTTCCACGACAGCTGTCGGTCGTCGGCTTCGACGACATCGCGGAGGCCGCCAGGAGCCGCCCGCCGCTGACCACGGTGGCCCAGGATCTCGAGGGCAAGGGGCGGCTGGCTGCCCGCGCAGCACTCGACCTCGTGGCAGGCGGTCCGGTCAGGTCCCCGCGGCTGAGGGCGCGCCTGGTCGTGCGCGAGAGCACCGGTGCTCCGCCCGGGTGACCGAGGCCGTCAGGTCGACAGCGACGGAGCCGCTGACCTGTGCCTACTCGCCTCCTGCGGCGACCGCCGTGCGCACCATGAGCTGGTAGGGCATCGAGCGGTGCTTGACCTGGTTGACGGTCCCGACGACCGTGACGCCGAGCTCCGGGGAGCGGAACATGACGGTCCCTGACGCGCCGGAGTGCCCGACGAACAGCGGCACCCGGCGGAACCCGGTGAGGAGCGGCGACATCCGGAACCGCATGATCCCGGTCCCGTACTCGAGTGGGAAGAAGATCCGGTGCCAGTCGCGCTGCAGCTCGTCCAGCGTCCGACGGGCGAAGAGCCGGGCGTCGAAGAACGCGTCGAGGAACGTCAGACCGTCCTGCAGCGTGCTCACCACGCCACCGTCGGCCTGGACGCTCGCCATGGCCAGCGGGATGCGCAGGGGCGTTGCCCCATGACCCAAGCCCGCCACCTCGTCGTAGCGGCCGATGTCGAGGGGGGAGAAGCAGTAGGTGCCGGCAAGCCCCAGCGGCCCAGCGACCCGGGTCCGG
Source organism: uncultured Actinomycetes bacterium (assembly GCA_963700395.1). Lineage (GTDB taxonomy): Bacteria > Actinomycetota > Actinomycetes > S36-B12 > CAIYMF01 > Prado023. The sequence continues at coordinate 237,367 of CAVOXI010000008.1, forward strand.
ACGGACTCGGCGAACGGGGTCCCGTCGACAGCCTCGATGGCGGCACCCAGCAGCTGGTAGCCCGTATCGGAGTACAGGCCCTTGCCGGGCGTGGCCGGCTTCATCGCGCGGGTCCACCGGACCACGTCGTTCACGTTCCATCCGAAGTCCCTCTCGACGACCCGGGCGAAGGTCGTGGGACCGTCCGGGCGCCTGCCCTCGAAGTAGTCGGCCAACCCGGAGGTGTGCGCCATCACCTCGCGCACCGTCATGTCCTGTGAGCGGTCCCGACCGCGGACGACCACCAGGCCGGTGAGGTCGAGGTCCGGCAGGTAGGTGGCCAACGGCGCGTCCCACCGCACGCGGCCCTCATCGCGCAGCTGCGCCAGGATCGCCGTGACGAAGAGCTTGGTGGCGCTGGCGATGAAGAACGGCCGAGCCGGATCACCGTGGGTCAGGTCGATGCGCCCGTCGTCGGACCGCATCCGCCACAGCACCTCGCCGGAGCGTGGGTCGGCATCCACCCTGTGGATCATCGCGGTGATCCGCTCGGGCGCATCGGTCGTGCTCATGAGGCCTCCCTCGAGTCGTGACGGGTCCGGGTCGCCTCGACCGCCAACCACAGCAGGGCGAGGGCGAACATGGCGCGCTGGAGAACCCCGGCGATGCTCGGCGCCGCGAGCATCCCCAGCGGGATGGCGACCGACGAGGCCACGGCGGCAAGGCCCAGAACCCGCTGGCCCACGGGCATCCCCCGGTCGGCCATGAGGACGGCAAGGACACCCAGGCCGTAGCAGAACCCCATGGCCGTGGCGAGGGTCGAGTGCAGCGTGGACTCCAGGCCGCTGTACGCGGCGTCAGGGCGCCATGACCGCGTGGAGAGGGCTGCTGCGCCCATCATCAGCACCCCGTACAGGCCCAGCAGGCCCGCGCCCGGGATCCGCCAGCGTTCCGCGCTCGCCAGGGCGGTGAGCAGCGCGCCGAGGCCCATCAGCAGGAACCCCGTGCGCGCGACCCAGGCGCCCCCAACCCCTTGGGCGGCAGACTCGCTGATCGAGCGGAGGACCCAGGAGTAGTCGTCGGGCATCGCCAGGGGGGCCAGCGCCAGGCACAGCGCGGCGACAGCCAGCGCCACCAGGGCGAGAGTGGCGGTCCGGCGGGTCATGGCCGCCGCCAGGAGCTGCGAAGGCGCAGGATCACGATTCCGGCAAGGATCACCACCGTGCACCCCTGGGTCGGGCTCACGGGAGTCCCAACGCTCGGTCGATGCCGGACGATCACGATCCGGGTCGCCGCGGCCACCGGGATGTCCGGCGGCAGGGCACTGAAGGCGACGATGCACGCGAGGCCGTGGATGGAGGTCCAGGCGATCATCGGCGCGTCGTCCCGACGTTCCACCGCCAACGCCCCCGCCTCGAGCAGCGCGTCCAGAGCGCCCGTTGAGGACATCCCAGGCGGACGGGTCGTCCGGGGTGGAGGGCATCACGGTGCTGCGCGCGAACGCCGCATCGAACAGCCCCGGCTCGTCATGGGCGAACTGCACGTAGGCGATCCCGGTGGCCTCGAAGCGCGCCAGGGCATCCGCCCGCCTGTCCCCAGCATCCGGCACCCCCTCGCAGCGGGTCAGCATGGCGCGGGCGAGCTCCTGGCGTGCTGCCTGGCTCACCTCCGCCCGCAGGTGGTCGACGTCGGCGAAGTGGCGGTACACGGCCGCCGGTGTCACACCCAGCTCGCGGGCCACCTCGCGCGCCACCAGGGCAGCCATCCCACCTGCGCGGACCCTGCGCAGTGAGGCGTCGAGGACGTCCTCCCGGAGGTTCCCGTGATGGTAGGTGACCTTGGGCACTCCTCAATGTTGACAGTGATTACATCGCCATGCAACGCGGACTGGGAACCCGGCCGCGCGAGGGTGGCGACCTATCCCTTGTCGGCTCCCTTGGCCGCGGCCTTCTGTGCCTGCTTGAACGCGCGCACCTCGGCCAACGTCCCGGCGTCGACGACGTCGGCCACCGAGCGGCGCGACCCCTCGTCGCCGTACGCCCCGGCGGCCTCGCGCCAGCCGATGGGCTGGACGCCGCACTGCTTGCCCAGCAGTGCGACGAAGATGCGCGCCTTCTGCTCCCCGAATCCCGGCAGGGCGCGCAGCCGGCGCAGCAGCTCGGCACCGGTGGGGGCGGTGGTCCAGAGCGACGAGGCGTCCGCACCGTACTCGTCCACGACCACCTGGGCGAGCGCCTGGATCCGTCCGGCCATCGAGCCGGGGTAGCGGTGCACCGCAGGTGGTCCCGCCGCGAGAGCAGCGAAGTCGTCCGGGTCGTGCGCGGCGATCGAGGCGGGGTCGAGCCGGTCGACGCCGAGCCGGTCGGCGAGCAGGCGTGGTCCGGCGAAGGCCCGCTCCATCGGGAACTGCTGGTCGAGCAGCATCCCCGTCAGCAGCGCGAACGGGTCACGGGAGAGCAGCTCGTCGGCGGGCGGCTCCTGAGCCAGCTGCAGGGCCACGGTCGCCATGAGGGCCTCCTGATCAAGCCTCGCCGGCTGAGTCCGGCGTTGGCCCGGATGCTACCGACCCGGGGACGTCCGGCACAGGCCCTGGCGCCGCACGTCCCCAGCGGTCGACGACCTGATGGCCGATCCGCGACCGGTGGGTGGACGCTCATCCGGTGCCCACCCCGTGCAGGGACACCGCGGCCTCCTCGAAGGCCGGGAGCGCCCGGTCCACCATGTCCCACGTTGCCGTGAGGCACAGCCGGAACTGGGCCGGTCGCCGGAACATCGTGCCCGGCATGATGAGCACCGAACGCGCCCGCAGCCACTCGGCGAGGGCGACCGAGTCGCCACCGGGGGCCGTCGCCCAGATGTAGAAGGTGCCCTCCGGGCGGACCACGTGGTACCCCCACCCGGTGAGGGCGTCAACGATCAGGTCGCGCTTGGCCTCGAGGCCCACGATGTCGATCGACACCGACTCCAGGGCGGCGACCGAGTGCTGCATGATCGCCTCGGGGAAGGTCCAGCCGAGGGAGGCCTGGGTGGAGAACGACGCGGCGCGCAGGACCTCGCGCTCGGCGGAGGGCATGAGCGGCGAGATCGCGAGGTAGCCCAGCCGCTGCCCGGGGGCGAGCAGGACCTTGCCGTAGGAGTAGTCGACCAGCGTCCACGGGTAGTGGGCGGCGGGGCTGGTGAAGCCGCGGCTGTCGAAGCGGATCCGGCGGTAGGGCTCGTCGGACAGCAGGAAGATCCGGCGACCGATCCGTGACGACGCGCGGTCCAGCAGGGCGGAGAGGGCGGACCACGTGTCGGCGCCGTAGACCCGTCCGGTCGGGTTGTGCGGGCTGTTGACGACGACGATCCGGGTGCGGGCAGTGATCGCCGCCTCGATCGCATCGAGGTCCAGGTCCCAGGTTGCCGGGTCCAGCGCTGCCTCGACCGGCACCGCTCCTGCCATCCTCAGCATCGGCGCGTAGAGGAACCATCCGGGCACGGGGATGACGACCTCGTCACCCGGGTCGGTCAGCAGGTGGAACGCCAGGGCGATCGCGCCGAAGGCACCGGCTGTGAGGGCCACGTCCTCGGGCTCGAAGGGCAGCCCGAGCTCATGGGTGAGGGAGTCGGCGAGGAAGGCACAAGGGGCGTCCTCGCTGCCCTTGTAGGCGAACCAGTCGACCGATCGCGGCTCGGCGCTGCCCACGAGCGCATCGACCAGCCCCCGCAACGGCATCTCGTGGGGGTTGCCGAACGTGAAGTCGCAGGTGTCCGGGTCCGCCTCCTGGAACGTTCCGGCCGCGTCGATGAAGGCCTCGAGGTCAGCGGTCTCCCGCGCCGCCGCCCGAGAGCGCGCGGAGATGACCTCACCTGCGGCCACCGGCGCCCGCACCGGTTCGGGCGTCCTTCCCAGCACCATCGCGAACCTCCCAGGATCGGGCCCCGTCCCCTGACTCATGAGAGCCCTGAGGACGCCCGGATGTCCATGGGCGGGCACGGCATGCGCAGGTCTGGCCCTGACGGTCAGTCCGGCTGCCGGGGATCGCCCGTCACATCGAGCACGTCGAGCAGCCATCGCGGCCCAGCGACGGACACGGGTGCCACTGGGCTCGACCCACCCTGCGCTGCCCACCGGGCCCGCAGGCCACGGTCGGCGGAGACCGCGACGACCTCGCTGCCCTGCGCCGCCAGGCGCGCAGCGACCACGGACAGGACGTCGTCACCGCTGGTGCCATGGGGCGCTCGACGCACATCCACCCAGTCCGGGGTCTCAGCCGAGGTGGCCGCGCCCTCCAGCACCGCCACCACACCGGCGATCACGCGAGTCCCACCCTCCGGCCCGCGCACGGTGACCGAGCGGAGCCCGGCCAACTGGTGGAGCAGGCGAGTGGCAGCGCCAGCCCGGTCGCGCCACCATCCGTCGGGCCGGGAACCGACCACGTTGGCCGCATCCACGAGCAGGACAGCGGGCCGCACGCGCGCCTGCGGCCACGTCCCAGCGAACCCCGGGTGCAGGTCCAGGTCATCCACCTCATGCACGGGCACCCACGCCAGGGCCGAGCTCTCCTCGTTGGCGAGCGTCCCCACCGGGGCGGGAACGTCGGCATACACGGTGGTGTAGGACCACCCGCCGTGGTCGTCGAGGAGGACGTGCCGCGTGCGAACCTCCCCCGGATCGAGGCCAGCCTCCTCGGCGGCCTCACGCAGTGCGGCCGCGACGACGTCCTCGTGGCTGTCGCGAGCGCCTCCGGGCAGGCCCCACGTGTCACCGTGGTGGCTCCACGGTGCCCGGTGCTGCAGCAGCACCCGAACCACCCCGGAGTCGTCGACAGCGTGCACCATCAGCCCGGCGGCCCCATGGCGACCCCAATGCCGGTGACCCGCAGCGCACCTGACCCACCCGTTGCCGTCGCGCTCCACGCCTCCCTGAGTACCACGGCCCAGTCGACCATGCAGGATGTGGGCCCGGAGGGGGGCGACCCGGACGTGCTCCGAGGGAGGCACCCATTGGGTGCCTCCCTCGGAGTCTGACGCGATATCACTGGCCCGACCCTCACGCCGGGCGGGACGAGTTCCCGGCAGTCGGTCCAGCGGGTGGCCGGCGGGGATTCGCCGACCCGTCCAGCAGACGGTCAGTGACCGGCCACCTCCGAAGTCCCGAACAGACAATCGTTGATCTGGACCACCTCCCTTCCTCGGTCCAACTATGAAAGCACGCGATGGCGCTGCTGGCCAGAGGGATTTCGACAGGCGTGGCGGGATCGCTCCTCCTGAGCGCGGAGCACTGGAGCTCGGCGAGACATGCGTCACGTCACTCGACCGTTTCCCTCCCGGGGGTCACGGGTAGGTCGGAGGGGTGAAGGTTGACTATCCGCGGGACGCCCGGCAGGACTGGACGAGGTTCATCCCCTCCTGGCGTCTCGTGCTGGGCTCATCCCTGGCTGTCGGGCTGCTGGCTGTGGTCAGCGCGGTGTTCGTGTTCGCCCTGACCTGGTCACGTCTGGACATCCCGCGGGAGAGCGAGATTGCCGCGGCGCAGACCTCGATCGTGTACTGGGACGACGCCGAGACGGAGATGGCACGCCTCGGGGACACGAACCGGATCTCGGTCCCGCTGGCTGAGGTGCCGCTGGACGTCCAGCACGCCGTCCTGGCCGCGGAGGATCGGTCGTTCTACGAGCACGGCGGGTTCGCCGTCAAGGGCTTCCTCCGAGCGGTGTGGGCCAACCTCACCACCGGCGAGTCGCAGGGTGGATCCACGATCACCCAGCAGTACACGAAGAACGCGTTCCTGTCCGCGGAGAAGACCTACTCGCGCAAGCTCGACGAGTTGGTCCTGTCACTCAAGCTCGAGAACAGGCTGGACAAGGACCAGATCCTCGAGCGCTACCTGAACACGATCTACTTCGGGCGCGGGGCCTACGGGATCCAGACGGCTGCCGAGACCTACTTCGGCACGCAGGCCAAGGACCTGACCCGGGAGCAGGGCGCCGTGCTGGCGGCGATCATCAACGCCCCCGGCCTGTACTCCCCCGATACCCACCGCGAGCGCCTGGAGGCGCGGTACGCCTACATCCTGGACGGCATGGTCGAGCAGGGATGGCTGACACCGAAGCAGCACGACGACGCCCTCGGGAGCTTCCCGAAGGTCCTCAAGCGTCGCAGCGAGCCAGACGTTCGCCGGACCGAACGGGTACCTGCTGGCCGCTGTCAAGCAGGAGGTGCTGGCCAAGGGGTTCACCGAGGACCAGGTGGACGCCGGCGGCCTTCGGATCGTGAGCACGTTCGACAAGCGGGCGCAGAAGGCGGCCGTGGCGGCGGTGAAGGAGTCCGGCCCCACCTCGGGAGCCAAGCGCCTGCGGATCGGGCTGGCGTCGGTGGTACCCGGGACCGGTGAGGTGGTTGCCATGTACGGCGGCGCGGACTACCTGGCAAACCCGCTGAACAATGCCACGCAGGCGATCGCACAGGCGGGCTCCACGTTCAAGCCGTTCGCGCTGGCCGCAGCAGCCCAGGCCGGGATCGCCCTGGACTCCCAATGGCCGGGGAACTCCCCCCACACGGTCAACAGCTACACGTTCCAGAACTACGCCAACACCTCCTACGGACCCTCCGTGTCCCTGCTCCAAGGCACTGAGAACTCCATCAACTCCGTCTACGTCGAACTCGAGAAGAAGGTCGGAGTCGAAGCAGTGCGCGACATGGCACTCCGTGCCGGCATCCCGGAGGGCAGCTCCGGCTGGGACACCACCGATGACCTCACCTTCGTGCTGGGAACCGCCTCGCCGCACACCCTGGACGTGGCCAACGCCTATGCCACGTTCGCCGCCCGCGGCGTGCGCGCCACACCCACGATGCTCCGCGAGGTCGGCACCGCCGACGGACGCACGCTGTACACGTCGACCACCACTGCCGAGCGGACAATCGACGAGAACACCGCCGACCTGGTCAACCACGCCCTGCAGAGCGTCGTGACCAACGGCACCGGGCGTCCGGCGCAGGCCCTCGGCCGACCGGTGGCCGGCAAGACCGGCTCCACCGACGAGTACCTCTCGGCATGGTTCGCCGGCTACACCCCGCAACTGGCCACCGCGGTCACGTTCAGCAAGGACAACAAGGCCGGCAACCCCGTGTCCCTGTCCGGGACCGGGGGGATGCCCCAGTTCTACGGCAGCGGGTACCCGGCGCGCGTGTGGACCGCCTACATGCTCGCCGCCCTGGACGGCGCACCCGTGGAGCCGTTCCCCACGCCGGCCATGTTCCCGACCGGGGCAGGGGCCCTGCCCGCACCCCAGCCGACCCCCATCCAGCCCCCTGCTCCGGCCCCGCCCGAACCCGCCCCCGCACCGCCTGCTCCAGCTGAGCCCGCTGCACCGGCCGCCGCCGCACCGCCAGCGCCGCCGCCGCCAGCCGCAGACCCGGCGCCGAAGCCGGAGAAGCCCGCAAAGCCTGTCGATGCGCCGCGCGGGAAGGGGCGGTAGACGCCCCTCCGCGGGGCCACGCCCACGGGCATTCGGCTCCTGATCCGGTCCCTGGAGGAGAGGCGGGACTCTAGTTGAGGGATCAATGAAATCCGGTAGGGTGAGAGGCACGTGGGAACGGCGAGGGCCGGGCGAAACCCGACCGGGCTCGACGTCGCTCCCGTCGATGCGATCATTCAAAGGAGAAGGACCATGCCGGAGCAGAGGACCATCGCCGTCGTCGGAGCCACTGGAGCGCAGGGAGGTGGCCTGGTGCGCGCCATCCTCGCCGACCCTGAGCAGCGCTTCGCCGTTCGTGCGATCACCCGCGACCCCGACTCGGACAAGGCTCGCGCGCTGGCAGCGGCGGGCGCCGAGGTGGTCGCCGGCGACGCCGACGTGCCTGCAAGCCTCGACGCGGCCTTCGCGGGCGCCCACGGCGCCTACCTCGTCACCAACTTCTGGGAGCACATGTCACCCGCGCGCGAGATCGCCCAGGCCACGGCCCTGGCACGGGCGACCAGGGCGGCAGGCGTTGAGCACGTGGTCTGGTCGACGCTCGAGGACACCCGCAAGTGGATCCCGCTGTCCGACGAGCGCCTGCCGACGCTGCAGGACACCTACAAGGTGCCGCACTTCGACGCGAAGGGCGAAGCTGACGCCGTCTTCGTCGCGGAGCAGGTGCCGGTGACCTGGCTGAAAGTGGCCTTCTACTGGGAGAACTTCATCTACTTCGGCCAGGGCCCGCACACCGGCCCCGACGGCAGCCTCGTCCTGGCGTTGCCCCTGGGCGGCGGCAAGCTGCCGGGCATCGCAGTCGAGGACATCGGCAAGGTGGCCTACGGGATCTTCGCGAAGGGCACGAGCCTGGTCGGCGAGACCGTCGGCATCGCCGGGGAGACGCTGTCGGGCCCGGAGCTCGCAGCCGCCTTCAGCAAGCACCTCGAACGCCCCGTGAGCTTCTACGACATGCCCTTCGACGACTACCGGGCGCTCGGCTTCCCGGGCGCCGACGACATGGGCAACATGTACCAGTTCCAGGCCATCCTGGGCGAGGAGTTCCTCGGCTATCGCTCGGCCGAGACAGCGCGCGCGCTCAACCCCGAGCTCCTCAGCTTCGACGCCTGGCTCTCGGCCAACGCGGCAGCGATCCCCGTCGAGTAGCACGTCGGGCCGGCGTGCGGGGGCGCCCGGCCCTCGACGCGGGGCGATCCACCCGCTGACCGTCGGGCAGGACGCGGGGAGCGCCCAGGCCTGACGGACACACTCGCGCCGTCAAGCGGCCGCCCGAGCCAGGGCCATCGCGACCGCCTCCTGCGGGCTGCTCGCGATCTCGGGGCCGTCTGCAGGCAGGGCGGCCATGCAGTACCCGGTAGGCCAGCGACCACCCGGCTGACACACTGACCGGATGCTGCTGGCTGAGGCGTTCTCCTTCGACGGTGTGGTCCTGGAGCGTGACGGTCATCGGATCCTCGACGGGGTCAGCGATCACATCCACAAGGCCGCAACGACGGCAGTCATCGGCGCCAGCGGCTCAGGCAAGTCCACCTTCCTGCGACTGCTCAACCGCTTCGAGGAGCCCACCCACGGGCGCATCCGGCTCGACGGGCAGCCGCTGGAGTCCTTCGACGTGCATGCGCTGCGCCGCCGGGTCGGACTTGTCGCGCAGCACCCGACGATGCTCACCCCCACGATCGGCCAGGAGGTCCGCGTGGCTCGACCCGCACTCACCGATGCCGAGGTCCACCAGCTCCTGGAGCGGGTGGCACTGGCGGACATGCCGTCAGATCGGGCCACGTCCACCCTGTCGGGCGGCGAGCAGCAGCGCGTCGCGTTGGCGCGTTCCCTGGCGGTCGAGCCCGACGTCCTGCTCCTCGACGAGCCCACGAGCGCGCTGGATGATCGCTCGGCGCAGGCCGTGGACCAGGTCGTCCGCTCGCTGGTCGCAGACGGGCTGACCGTGGTCCTGGTCAGCCACGACCTTGAGCGCGTGGTGGACCTGGCCGACACCGTGCTGGTCCTGGAGCAGGGCCGCCTGGTCGAACGCGGTGACCCCCGCGAGGTCCGGTACCTGTCATGACCACGGCCCCTCAGATCCCTGACTGGCTCGGGGTCGTCGCCTCAGTGCTGCTCGTGGCCATCGCGGTGGGTGCGTCCATGTGGGCCCGGCTGGGCCTGACCCGTGAGCTGCTGTGGGCCGCGTTCCGCGCCTTCGTGCAACTGCTGGCCGTGGGCGCGCTGCTCACGATCCTGTTCACGCGCGCTGGGCTGCTCGGCGCACTGGCATGGGTTGCGGGGATGGTGGTGATCGCCGGGTTCGTCGCCGCAGGACGGTCCAAGGAGCTGCCGAAGGGCCGCTCCACCGCGTGGATCGCCGTCGGCACCGGGGCGGCGACGACACTGGGAGTCCTGTTGGTGCTGGGAGTCATCGAGCCAGTGCCCTCCGTCGTGGTCCCGGTCGGGGGCATGGTCGTCAGCGGAGCGATGACGGCCACCAACCTCACGATGCGCCGCCTGGCCGACATCGCGGTGCAGCAGCGCCCCGACATCGAGGCTCGTTTGGCGCTCGGCCTCACCGCGGACGAGGCGATGGCCCCGCACCTGCAGGGCGCGGTCACCACCGCCCTGCTCCCGGCCATCGACTCCACGAAGGTGGTGGGCCTGATCGCCCTGCCCGGTGCCATGACCGGGCTCATCCTGGCCGGCGTCGAACCGATCGTCGCGATCCGGTACCAGATCGTGGTCATGTACATGCTGCTCGCAGCCGCCGCAGTGAGCGCCATCGTGGCGGCGCGCCTCACCCGCAGGGCGCTCTTCGACGACGCCGACCGCCTCCACCGGGTCATGCCCGGCCGGTGACGCAGCCGGGCGCCGCGGGCATCGCCCCATGCCTGACGATGCTTCCGGCTATGGGCTCCCGCACAGCATCTGGTCGGCGAGGGCGGGCAGCCGGGGGTCCTCGTCGGTGCGCAGGTTGAGCGCGATGACGGCCCCATCCGCGGCGTCGGGGGAGACGATCGCGATCGAGGCCGTGCCGTTCACGCCGCCCTCGTGACCGTAGAAGGTCCCGCACGTGAGCTGGTAGGTGGCCAGGCCCAGGCCGTAGGACTCGCGGTTCGGCTCCTTCATCTGGGCAGTCAGGTCCGCAGGGAGCATCTGCCCTCCCACGATCGTGCGCATCGTCGCCAGGAGCTCGCCGGGGGTCGAGAGGATCCCGCCGTTGGCACCGTTGCCGAAGAAGCTCAGGTCGTCGGTGACGTCGACCAGCGATCCATCCTCCGTGCTGGTGCCGTAGCCGCGGAGCTCGGGGGATGCGATGTCCGGCGGCGTCAGGCTCATGTGCTTCAGGCCCTGTGGTTCGGCGAGGCGCTCCCTGAGCAGGTCGGCCAGGCTCCGGCCGGTCACCTCCTCCAGCACCATGCCGGCAAGCTGGTAGCCGGTGTTGCTGTAGTGGTACCCGGTGCCCGGCGGGAAGTAGCGATCGTGCAGCTCGGACAGGGCCACGATGACCGTGGCCGGGGCGATGACCTGGTGGCCGGCGAGGTAGCCGTCGAGTGCTTCCTGCGCGTCGGCGCGGATCGCCGGATCCGGCAGGCTGGCGACGTCGGCCTGCAGGTCCTCCACGCTGGTCTGCTCGTTGCTGGCGTCGAAGACGCCGCTGGTGTGGTCCAGGAGTTGGCGCACGGTGATGGGCGGGTCCGCGCGGACCGTCCCGGGGAGGAGGTCGCCGACCACGTCGTCGAGGGCCACCTCGCCCCGGTGGACAGCGTCGAGGACGAGCGCCGCCACGACCGGCTTGGTGATGCTGGCGATCCGGAACCGGGTCGACTCGTTGAGCGGGGTGCCGGCGGTGTCTGCCGTCCCCGAGCTGACGAACCACTGGTCGTCGCCACGGGCCAGCACGGCCATCGCACCCGGCGCGCCGTAGGCCTCGCGGCGGGCGTCCAGGGAGGCTTGGATGTCCGGGCTCGGGGCCGTGGTGGAGGTGGTGGCATCGGAGCAGGCAGACAGGGCGAGGAGCGCGGCCGAGGCAAGGGCCACGCACAGGTGCGTCGTTCTCACCCTGCGATGCTCAACCCTGCGCCCGGCTGCCGGTCAGGGACCAAGGACCCGGGCGCCAGCGCCACATGGCACTGGCCGAGCTGGGCCCCACGTGCCACCCAGAGGACGCCATGCCCACGTGGGGCGGGGAGGTCACGTGCCCGACAGTCACGCGCCCTTGGTTGCCGTGCACAGGAACACGCCGAACTCGCGGTCGCCCTTGAGGATGGTCGTGACGTCAACGAAGCTGACGTTGGCGAAGCCGGCGCTGGCCAGCTGCTCGGTCAGGCGTTCCCTGTCGAATCCGTGATGTCCGTCGAAGTCGGCCATGTCGGCATGGAAGGCGCCGTCGGGATCCTCCTCAAGGTCCGCGACGGCCAGCTGACCGCCGTCGACCAGGAGCCCTGCCACGGACCGCAACAGCCCATCGAGGTCCTGCACGTGGTGCAGCGCCATGGAGCTCCACACCACGTCGTAGGACCCATCCAGCCGGTCTGTCGTCAGGTCGGCCCGGACGGCGCGCAGCCGGTCGCTGAGCCCGGCCTCCGCGATCCGCTCTCGTGCGACCCGCACCATTCCGTCGGAAGGGTCGGTCACGACCGCCGAGCCGACCCGCTCGGCGAGCAGGATGCTCAACCGACCCGTGCCACCCCCGACGTCGAGCGCCCTCATCCGTGGGTCGAGGTCCACCACCTCCTCGATGGCCCGGGCCACCGCCACCTGCCGCGCCTCGTGGCGGGGGTCGTCGTCCCATGTCGCTGCTTCGGCGTCGAATCGCTTGTGTTCGTGCACGTGCTCGACCCTAATGGGGCTGCAGCTCCACCAAGCAAGCGCCCATGCGTGGTCACACATGCGGCCGTGCGCGCGTCAGAGGATCAGCACTGGAGGAAGGGTGGAGACGATGGACCGCACCGAGATGTTCGAGGCCGAGCGGCCGCGCCTGGTGGCGCTCGCGACACGCGTGCTCAACGACCACGCCGAGGCGCAGGACGTCGTCCAGCAGGCGTGGCTGCGCCTGAACGGTACGGACGCCGAGATCGACAGCCTGCCGGCCTGGTTGACCACCGTGACCACCCGGCTCTGCCTCGACCGGCTGCGATCACGGACCCCCGTACCTGTCGGCGAGGTCGAACGTGAGCCGACAGCCCCCGATGCGGCCGACGACGTCGCGCTCGCAGAGACCGTGGGGCTCGCCCTGAACGTGGTGCTCGACCGACTCTCCCCCGCGAGCGGGTCGCGTTCGTGCTCCACGACAGCTTCGGGTTCGAGTTCACGACCATTGCGGCTGTCCTCGACACCACGCCCGCGGCCGCCCGCAAGCTGGCCTCACGGGCGCGGGCGAAGGTCACCCAGCCCCATCCGGAGGACCGCTTGGCCGACTGGGAAGTGGTCGACGCCTTCATGGCCGCAGCCAGGAACGGTGACTTCGACCGGTTGCTGCGACTGCTCGCCCCCGATGCATCCGTGGCCGCTGACGACGCAGCGGTACTTGTCGGCACGCCGCGGACGATCGAGGGCCGCCAGGAGATGGCCACGTTCTTCAACGGCAGCGCCAAGGCCGCGCTCCCGGTCCTCATCGGTGACCGGCCCGGTTCCGCCTGGTACCACCTCGGCGCGGTCAAGGTCGTGTTCGACTTCACCATCGACGGCGGCCTGGTGAAGGCCATCACGTTCCGTGCCGCACCAGACGTTCTCTCGCGAGTCGTGCGCCGCGACGGCGGTGGGCCCCGCGACTGACTCGGTCACACACTGCCTGTTCCACTCGTCAGCACAGCAGAACACCACACCGGACGGAGACGACGATGAAGACAATGACCTGCCGCGCCCTCGGAGGGCCCTGCGACCTCGAGCACCGCGGGGAGAGCGCCGACGACGTGATCAACGCCCAGGACCGCCACCTCAAGGAGGCGGAGAAGGCCGGCGACGCGACCCACCAGGAGGCGCGCGATGCCATGAAGGGCCGCTGGCGCCACCCCAAGAAGTCGATGGATTGGTACCGCGACACCAAGGCAGCCTTCGCCGCCCTCCCCGAGGAGTGACGCCGCAGCCTCGTTCGGGGCTCCGCTGCGGCTCCCGGAACTGACTGGGCGCCCATCGTGGAAGCTGGCGTTCTCCTCGAGGGACTGCCACTCCCGAATGCCTGGCTCGGTGACTTTGCGGCCCGCCATGCGCGACCATGGGCGGATGGAGCAGCACGTCACCGTGGAGGCAGACGTTGCGCCCGAGCGGGTCTGGGAGGTCATGACCGACGTTGAGCGGTGGCCGGAGTGGACCGGGACGGTGACATCGGTGACCCGACTCGATGAGGGTCCGCTGAGGCTCGACTCGAGGGCGCGAATCGTGCAGCCCAAGCTGCCGGCGGCGGAGTACGTCGTGGTCGAGATCTCACCGGGGCGCTCGTTCACCTGGGTGGCGACGAGCCCGGGCGTGCGCACGACCGCGCGGCACGCCGTCGAGGCGCTGCCCGATGGTCGTTCACGGATCCGGCTCGGTGTCGAGCAGGCCGGACCGCTCGGCCTGGTCATCGGGCGGCTCTTCTTCAAGGGACTCACGGATCGCTATCTCGCGACCGAAGCCGCCGGGTTGAAGGCCCGCTGCGAAGGCACGGCCTGACGAAGGGCGAAGCGGGCAGGGTCGAGATGGTGGACGACGCTTCGCCATCGGCCGCCAGCCACACTCCTTGTGGCCCGAGCGCGCGGAGGTGATGATCGGGCACCCACGTGGGGCACCAGGAGGGAAGCACCGTGGAGAACAGCGAGCTCATGGTCGCCGGACTCCTGCTCGCGGTGGCTGCCCTGACCCTGGTCGCCAGTCGGGTCTCCCTGCCGTACCCGATCGTCCTCGTCCTCGGCGGCGCCGCGCTGGGCTTCCTGCCCGGTTTCCCCAGCATCGACATGGATCCGGATGTCGTGCTGGTCGTGTTCCTGCCGCTGCTGCTCTACCGCGCGGCGTTCTTCGCGAACTTCACCGACATCCGCAGGGACTTCCGAGGGCTGACCCTGAACGCGATCGGGCTGGTGCTCGTCACGATGACCGCGGTCGCGTGTGCCGCGCACGCCCTGATCCCCGGGCTGCCCTGGGGGGCCGCGTTCGCGTTGGGCGCGATCGTCTCCCCAACGGACCCGCTGGCAGCGACCACGATCATGAGACGCGTGAGTGTCCCCCGACGCATCGTCTCGGCCGTCGACGGCGAGGGCCTGTTCAACGATGCGACGGCCCTGGTGGCCTACCGCGCCGCCGTCGCCGCGGTCGTCGCCGGGGGATTCTCCCTGGCCGGGGCGGGGGTCACCTTCGTCCTCGCCGGCGTCGGCGGGGTGGCCATCGGGCTGGTGGTGGGATGGGCCTTCGGGGAGATCCGGCGCCGCACCAGCGACGCCCAGATCAGCATCACCCTGTCGTTGCTCACTGGATATGCCGCCTTCATCCCCGCCGACGTGATCGGCGCATCGGGTGTGCTGGCCGCCGTGACCGCCGGAATCGTGATGGGGTTCCGTGGCCCCAGAACCCTGCCTGCCCGTATCCGGCTGCAGGGCTACTTCGTGTGGGACATCCTCGACTTCGTCATGAACGCAGTCCTGTTCGTGCTAATCGGTCTACAACTGCGGTCCATCCTCGGAAGCATCGGCGCCTACCCGTCGGGGGCGCTGGCGGTCCAGGCCCTGGCCGTGAGCGCCGTCGTCGTGGGCGTCCGGCTTGCGTGGTTCCTCCTCGTCCCCCCGCTGAGCGCCCGGATCGGGCGCCGTGCCGATCGATCACGCCTCCTCATGAGCCGGGACTGGCGGGTGGTGATCGGTTGGAGCGGGATGCGGGGGGCGGTCTCCCTGGCGGTGGCCCTCGCCCTGCCGCTGACGACGGACGATGGCCAACCGTTCCCGGAGCGCGACCGCCTGCTGTTCCTGACCTTCGCTGTCATCTTCACCACGCTGGTGGGGCAGGGCCTCACCCTGCCCGCGCTGATCCGGCGACTCGGCATCACCGACGAGGGCGCTGAGGAGCGCGAGGAGACGCGGACGCGCCTGGTCACCGCCAGGGCAGCCATCGCACAGATCGACGCGCTGGCCGGCGAGGACTGGACGCGCGATGACACCATCAGACGGCTGCGGAACTTCTACGAGTACCGCAAGCAGCGGTTCGCCGCTCGCGCGGGCACGCTCGAGGACGACCGGTTCGAGGACCGGACGCTGGCCTACCAGCGAGTGGTGCGCGAAGTCATCGAGGCCCAGCGCCGGGCCCTGCTCGACATGCGCAGCAGCGGCGAGCTCTCCGAGGACATGATGAACCGCATCCTGCGCGAGCTGGACCTCGAGGACTCACGACTGGAGATCTAGCCTCCGTCGTATGAGCTGTCGAAGTCGGACCTGCTCCGGCCGCGAGCTGGTCGCACGCTCGCGCGGTCTCCCCGAGGTGCTGCGGACCGACCCGCCTGGGCCCAGCCGGCCCAAGCGGCTCAGCCAGCGCTGCACCACTCCCCCGGGGTGTGCACGGAATGCACCACGCGCAGCTCAGTCTCGACGTCCCCGGTCACGACGGGCCGCAGGTCCGACGCGACCCGCCACTCGAAGTGGTCGTCGGCACCGACCCACCGTGCGCGCTCAGCGAGCGCCAGTGGCACGAGCCGCAGCCGCGCGTCCATCCATTCCCGGGGCCAGGGGCCGTCCTCGAGGATCGACTGCGCCGCCCGGAACTCGAAGTAGATCGTGCGCCGCAGAGCGTTGCCCGATGCAGGCGGCGAGCCGTGCACGATCATGTCATCGTGGACGAGCACATCGCCCGCCTCGAGCTCGACCTCGATCGCCCCGGGCAGCTGCCAGCCGTAGGTCTCGGCCAGGGCGCACGCATCAGTTCGACGCACCTGCGAGCCTGGGATGACGTGCAGGGCGCCGGCACCGGCGCGTGAGTCATCGAGGTAGACGTCGACGTTGAACAGCCGGTACCTGCGCGCGTGCACGGCGTCCTGGTGCCACGGCACGGGGGCGCCGTCTCCCGCGGACTTGATCACCATCGACTCGTACGTGGGCACGAAGTCGGGGCCGGCGAGGCTCTCCGCGATCCCGAGCACTGCTCGCGAGCCCAGGAGCTCGAGCGAGGCCGACTCACCCTTGCCGTGGATGTAGTCGACCCTCCACATCACCCTGCCCGTGGGGCGGTCGGCGAACAACCAGTCGCTGCCGGCGGTCCGGTCCTGCGCGACCCCGTCGGCCATCCACCGCTCGGACGCGCTCCGCAGCCTCGCGAGCAGGTCGGGGTCGATGCGCTGCTTGAGCACGAGGTAGCCGTCGCGGTCGAACTGCGCGACCTGCTCGGCGGTGAGCAGCCCCCGGTCGAGGGTCGTGGGGCGCGTGGCAGCGGCAGCCGTGGTCCGAGTCATGCCCACGAGGCTAAGGGTGGCGGATCCCGGCACACTTCTCCCATGACGGCCGATCCTTCCCGGATCCTCGCGTGACCGGCGGGGCGCCGCTGCATGAGGTCTTCGGCCTGGCCTGTGGCCTGTCCCTCGTGCCGGCGATGGCGCGCGCCCACCGGCACGACGACGTCGAGCTCGTCCTCCCCCTCGGTGGCTCAGCTGTGCTGGAGCACGCCGGTGGCCGCCATGACCTGACCGACGCCTCGTGCGCTGTGTTCTGGGCCGGGCTCCCCCACCGCGTGGCAGACCATGACCAGGGCGTGGCCGTGGCCTGGTTGACGGTACCGCTGGTCGAGGTGCTTGCCTGGTCGCTGCCGGCAGCGTTCACGGGCGGCCTGCTTCGGGGCGGCCTGTCCACCTTCGACGCCCCGCCTGCGCTCGAGCTCAGCATGGCCTCCTGGCAGCGAGACATCGGCGCCTCGTCAGCGCTCACCCTCGCGGTGCGCCTCGAGGCCCACGCGTGCCTTCTGCGCGCGGCGACCGTCAGCAACCCGAGCGCGCCGACCAGCGCAGGCGACCCCGCCACTGCGATGGCCTCCTACGTCTCGACGCACTTCCGCGATCCGCTGGCTGTTGCCGATGTCGCCGGAGCCGTCCACCTGCACCCCAGCACGGCCGCCTCGGTGTTCCGCCGTGAGATGGGGGTGACCATTGGCGAGTACCTGGCCCAGTGCCGCGTCGCCGAGGCGCAATGGCTGCTGATCTCGACCGACGCAACCACCAGCGAGATCGCCCTGCGCGCAGGGTTCGGGTCCACGAGCCGCTTCTACGAGCGGTTCGTCCGCGACGCGGGCCTGCCACCTGCGGCCTACCGCAGGGCCATGCGGTGATCGCCGCCCCCGGAGGAAGCGGGGCGCCCGAACCCCACACGTTCGATCACGGTCACGGCCCACTTCGCGCACGTTCGTGCATTCACCTTGAACATGTGCGCACCTGGGTCGATGATGGAAGCCAGAGCCGAGGTAGGGAGCCCCACCCATGCTGACGTCCATCATGACCCCCGGATCCCGCACCGAGGCCCTGGCCGCCATGAGCGACGAGGACGGGCTCGACATCCTCGTGATCGGGGGCGGAGTGACCGGAGCAGGCGTTGCCCTTGAAGCTGCCACCCGCGGGCTGCGCGTGGGCATCGTGGAGGCCCAGGACTGGGCCAGCGGGACGTCGAGCCGCTCCTCGAAGCTGGTCCACGGAGGCCTGCGCTACCTGCAGATGCTCGACTTCCACCTCGTCCACGAGGCCCTCACCGAGCGTGACCTGCTGATCAACGAGCTCGCGCCGCACCTCGTCAAGCCGGTGGCCTTCCTCTACCCCCTGGAGCACCGGGTGTGGGAGCGCGCCTACGTCGGGGCCGGTGTTGCCCTGTACGACACGCTTGCGACGGCCTCCGGACGACGACGCGCCCTGCCCTACCACCGGCACCTGTCCCGCAAGGGCATGCTCGCTCGGTTCCCCGACCTGCGCCACGATGCGGCCGTCGGCGCCCTGCAGTACTGGGACGCCTCCGTGGACGACGCCCGCCTGGTCCTCACCCTGGTGCGGACGGCGGCGGCCTACGGTGCCCTCGCCGCCTCGCGGACCCAGCTCGTGGAGCTCACGAAGAACGCGGACGGGGCGGTGGACGGGGCGATCGTCGTGGACCTCGAGACCGGTCGTGAGCTGAAGGTCCGTGCCCGCGCCGTGATCAACTCGACCGGCGTCTGGACGGAGGAGACCGAGTCGCTGTCAGGTGCCGAGGGCGGGCTGCGCGTGCTGGCCTCCAAGGGCATCCACATCGTCGTCCCCCGGGACCGGATCCGCGGCGAGGTCGGCCTGATCCTCCAGACCGAGAAGTCGGTCCTGTTCATCATCCCGTGGTCGAGGTACTGGCTGATCGGGACCACCGACACGCCCTGGACCCAGGAGCTCCAGCACCCCGTGGCCACCTCGGCGGACATCGACTACGTCCTCGAGCACGCGAACAGCGTGCTGGCCCGACCACTGACCCGCGACGACATCATCGGGACGTGGGCCGGCCTGCGTCCACTGCTGCAGCCCGGGACGAAGGCCGGCACCTCGTCGGCCAAGATCTCCCGGGAGCACACGACGGCCTCGCCCGTCCCGGGCCTGACGGTGATCGCGGGCGGCAAGCTGACGACCTACCGGGTGATGGCCACGGACGCCGTCGACTTCGCCCTCGGCGACCGGGCCGCGGACCTGCCCTCGATCACCGAGCGGATCCCGCTCGTCGGGGCGGTCGGCCTCGAGGCCCTGGGGCGGCGGGCGATCGTGGTGGCGCGCACCTACGGGTGGAGCGGCCAGATGGTCGACCACCTCCTGCACCGCTACGGCTCCCTGCTGGGCGACCTGGTGGACGCGATCGCGGCCCGGCCGGACCTTGCCCGCCCGCTCGAGCACGCCCCTGCCTACCTGCGCGCCGAGATCGTCTACGCCGCCACGCATGAGGGCGTGCTGCACCTCGAGGACGTGATGCTGCACCGGACCCGCCTGAACTACGAGGTGCGCGACCGCGGCCTGGCAGCACTTCCCGAGATCGCCGCGCTCACCGGCGAGGTCCTCGGCTGGGACGGGCAGCGCATCGCTGCCGAGATGGCCAGCTACACCGAGCGGGCCCTCGCCGAGGAGGATGCCGAGCGCGAGCCGGACGACGCCGGCGCGGAGAAGGTGCGCCTGCGCACGCCGGACGTCGCGCCCATGCAGGTCCTCAGCCCCGTGTGAGGCCAGCACCCGCCACGCTCGACGACGCCCTCCTGCTCAGGCATGGAGGGCGTCGTCGCTGGCAGACCTCGCTCAGCCGCGGTCGACCGTGCCGTCCAGCCTGCGCTCCCAGGTGGTAC
The DNA here is from genome assembly GCA_963700395.1 of uncultured Actinomycetes bacterium. GTDB lineage: Bacteria > Actinomycetota > Actinomycetes > S36-B12 > CAIYMF01 > Prado023. The sequence continues at coordinate 257,064 of CAVOXI010000008.1, forward strand.
CGGTCGCCAGGGCCACGCACTTGTAGGCGCCGTCATAGATCCCGATCCGCTTGTTCTTCACGATGCAGTCGCAGAACATCTCCAGCAGGTCGTCCTCCTGTGTGATCAGGTCGATCGCCTGCAGCGTCCGGGGGATGGTTCGGGTCTCGATGGTGCCGTCGCCGAGCTCGGCGCTGCGGATGGCTCCCCACGCCTCGTGGGCGCCGACGCGGGCGTTGAAGATCTTGGGGATGGGGTAGAACGCAAGCTCCGACGGCTTGGTGATGAGCACGTCGCTGACGCGCATCAGGTAGTTGGTCGCATAGACGCCATGGAACGTGTTGTCGAACAGGAACACGTGCAGGCCGTGCGCCTCGCCGTCGCGGATCCCATCGGCGAAGCCCTTGGCGTCCTCCCAGGTCCGGTGGGTCGTCACCGTCGCGGCTGCCGGGCCGAGTTCGCCCTTGAGCCAGTCCCAGTTGTCGGCGTGATCGCCGAGGTTGACGAACAGGGTCAGCTCGTCGCGCTCGATCATCGGGCGGCAGTGCTCGATGATCGCCTTGAAGAGCTCACGCTGGGCACCGGCACCGCCCATGGTGAGGATGAACCGGCGTGGCTCGCCGTTGCGCATGCGGGCCACGCGCGCGGCGCAGTCGACCTCGATGTTCTCGACGAGCTCGTGGTCCACGTGATGACCCACGTACTGGATCGCGTCGGCTGGTGTGGGGTTGAGGATCTTGTCGTCCTCGTCGAACTGGTTCATGATCCGGAACCCGTAGTAGCCCGACGGCGACTGCACGGCGTGGGTTGCGCCCTCCGTGAGCTGGAACGCCATCGGCCAGTTGTCGAACATCATGTCCACGACATTGGTCATGCCCCCGGCGACGGCGCCCATGCAGTTCCACATGTGGGCCGTGAGGATGGGCATGTCCTGGGGCAGCGCGTGGTGCAGGTTGGCGAACAGCTCGCTCTTGCGGTAGTCGCGCGCGTTGGCCTTGAGGAACCGCCACGGCCACCCCATCGCCTGGTTGTTGAGCAGCCAGTTCAGCCCCGGCAGCGTCTTGTCCCCGGAGGTGACCGACTCCCACACGTACTTGTCGAACAGCTCGCTGCGCTGCGACACCCGGGAGTACTTGCTGTAGTTGGTGTTCCACCAGTTGATCGCGTCCTGCGTGATGCCGGGGATCGCCAGCAGGTCCAGCCAGTAGGGGGTCCGGCCCATCGCCCGGGCAGCCGATGCGCCCGCCATCGCGATCCGGTAGTGCCCGTACCCCATCCGGATCGTCGAGATCACGATGCCGGTCTCGGGGTCGATCGGATCGCCCTCGGTGTCGCGCCGGAGGTCGCGGATCCCGAGCACGTCGCCGAGCTGCGCGTTGTCGTGGACGCTCAGCTCGTAGGTCTCGTTCGGGTCGAAGGCGAACTTGTCGACGAACATCTTCTGCCACGCGAGGGCCTTGCGGTCCTGGTCCGGCGTGATGGTGTTGCCGTACAGGGAGAAGTGCTTCGGGTCCATGAGGGTTCCTGTTCTGGATCGGTTCAGCCGAGCTCGGGGTGGGGCACGGACGGCCTGAGGGGGGACGGGGTCGAGGCACTCGCAGGCACGGATGCGTCCGGGCTGCCCGGGCTGCCCGGCGGGACCAGCGCCACATGGATCAGCACGAGCTGGTCGACCCCCAGCAGGGGCGCGTGGATCCCGACGTCCGCAAGGACCCGGCCGGGCAGCGTGACCCCGGAGCGCACCCAGCCGGGACGGTGGTCGCGCGGTGCCAGCTCGCCGCCCGCCGCTTCCGTCGGCGGCACCTCAGCCGCCTCGCCGGGCGGAGGGCCGACCAGCTGGTCGGCGTTCGTGGGTGTGAGGGCGGCGACGCGGTAGGTGCGGTCCGGATCCAGTCCGGGGAGGGTGACCCGACCTGGCGGCCAGGTGAGGGTGTGCTCCACGGCGACCAGCTTGTAGAGCGCCTGGGACCCGTCCTGGGCGACCACCCCGTCGAGCAGGAGCGCGGGGTTGGCCAGGTCCGCGTGGACGACCCGACCGGTGTGCAGCAGGCCGCGCAGCCGCTTGTGCAGCGCGATCCACTGGGCCAGCGCCGCCCGCTGGTTCGCGGTCGCTGCGGTCAGGTCCCACTCCACGCCCATGTGGCCCCACAGGGCTGTCCCGGCCCGGAAGGACAGGTCGTGGGCTCGCTGCGTGGTGTGGTCCGAGCCGGACCCCACGTGGGTCCCCATCAGCTCGGGGGGCAGGATCAGGCCGGTCCAGCGCACGATGCGCTGGCGCTCGTGGGCGTCGATGCAGTCCGAGACCCACACCCTGTCTGCGTGCTCCATGATGCCGAGATCCAGCCGGGCCCCGCCGGCGGCGCAGGACTCGATCTCCAGACCAGGGTGCCGGGCCTTGAGCTCGGCCATCAACTGGTAGGTCGCTTCGGTCTGCGCGTGCACACCGGGGGTGCCCGGCGGGTCGTGCCCGGCGTCCACGAGGGGGCGGTTGTGATCCCACTTCAGGTAGGCGATCCGGTACTCATCGATCAGGCTCGACATCCGCTCGAGCACGTGGGCGTGGGCGAGGGGGTTCGCCAGGTCGAGGACGTGCTGGTGGCGCGAGGCCGGCCCGGGGCCGTGCTCGGTCCCCAGCAGCCAGTCGGGGTGCTCGCGGGCGAGGTTGGAGTCGAGGTTGACCATCTCCGGCTCGAACCAGAGGCCGAACTCCATGCCCAGGTCGTGCACCCGGTCGACCAGCCGATGCAGGCCCCCGGGCCAGACGGTCTCATCGACGTACCAGTCCCCGAGGCCGGCCCAGTCGTGGCGCCTGCCCAGGAACCACCCGTCATCGAGCACGAAGCGCTCGATGCCCACCTCCGCAGCACGCTCTGCCAGGGCGATCAGCTTGTCGGGATCGTGGGCGAAGTAGACGGCCTCCCACACGTTGAGCAGCACGGGTCGGGGCCGGGTCGGGTGCGTCGGTCGGGCGCGCAGGGCCTGGTGGAAGCGCTGGGACAGGTCGTCGAGGCCCTCGCCCCAGGAGCCGAGCAGCCAGGGCGAGGCGTACTCCGCACCCGGATCCAGCCGTACCTCACCGGGCAGGAGCAGCTCACCACCGCGCAGCAGCCTCCAGCCGGTGGGCGAGTGCTCCGCGGAGACGGTCTGGTTGCCGCTGTAGGCCACATGGACGCCCCAGACCCGGCCCTCGCGGAACCCGAACCCGGGCCGCCCTGCGCACAGCAGCGTCGCCGAGTCGTGCCCGGGCCGCCCGCCCCAGGACTCGCGTACCCAGTGCCCGTGGTCGAAGGGCCGCCTCTGCGGGGTGCGCTCGCGGGTGTGCCGCCCGGTCATGTCCAGCAGCTCGCCAGCCTCGGCGGGGACCGGGAGGGCCGGCTCCAGCTGGCGGACCTCGTAGGGCTCGGATCCCAGGTTGCGCACCGCGGCGCGCACCCGGACCACGCCGCTGGCCAGCACCTCCAGCTCGACGCGCACCCCGAGTGCGCAGGCCTCGTCGGTACCCACGGACAGGATCCGCACGGCACCCTCGGGGCCGTCGGGCCAGGCCGGGTCCCCGGCCTCCTGGACCTCGTGGGTCACCTCGTCGAACGCGACCGACCAGGCGCGGCCCTCCCGGCTGCCCAACAGCCCCGGCCTGCCCAACCAGCCCGAGGAGTGCTGCGGAAGCACGGCCACCACCTCCAACGCGGACAGCGGGCTGTCCAGGTAGGGCATCGCGAGGGCGACCAGGACCTGGTCGAGCTCCCCGGGTGACAGCGCGCCGAGATCGGCACCCCAGTGCAGGACGCAGGGCAGCTGATCGGAGTCGCAGCGCAGCACGACGCTGGTCCCTCCGCGTCGCAGGTGCACCATGCGTGTCCTGGTGCCCATCACCCACCCGCAGGAACTGCGCCGACGAGCACGCGCCTCAGCCCTTGATCCCGCTGCTGGCCACGTTCTCCACGAAGTAGCGCTGCGCCAGGAGGAACACCGTCACCGGCGGGATCATCGCGATCATGACACCGGCCAGCACCAGGTTGGGTGCGTCGGCCGCGCGACCGCCGAGGGTCGCCAGTGTCAGCGCGAGGACGCTGTTCTCCTGGTTGCCCGAGTCGATGACGATCAACGGCCACACGAAGGAGTTCCAGGCGTAGAGGAACGAGAACGTCGTCAGCGTGGCGATGGCCGGGATCGACAGTGGCACGAAGACCTTCCAGAGGATGGTCCACCGCGAGGCGCCGTCGAGGATGGCAGCCTCCTCGAGCTCCTTGGGGATCGTCACGAAGAACTGGCGCATCAGGAACGTGCCGTACGCGGTGAACGCGAACGGGATCACCAGCGCCACCAGGTCGTTGACCCACCCGATCTCGACCATCAGCCGGTAGAGCGGGATGATCAGGACGACGAACGGGATCATGATGGATCCCAGGTACAGCAGGAACAGCTTCTCGCGTCCCCGGAACCGCAGCCGGGCGAAGGCGTAGCCGCCCAGGATGCTGGTCAGGACCTGTCCGGCGACCACGAGGATCGTGATCAGCACGGTGTTCGTCAGCGCCCGGGAGAACCCGTTGAGGTTCAGGACCTTGGAGTAGTTCCCCTTCTGGAAGTTCACCTCCTCCACGGGAGTCACGTCCGCGGGGACGGCGAACACCGGTGGGGCGCTCGGGTTCGCGGGGTCGAGGTAGGTGCCGCCGATGCGGGAGCGGTTGTCGTAGACCTCGACCTGCTGGCCGTCGACCGTGACGACGTAGACGTCCTTGTCCTTGCCGTCGATCAGGACGGTGGTCCCGGTCGGCTGGAGCGCGTCCTTCGGGCTGACGAGGACGAACTCGGGGTCGTCGACCCTGCGGAACTCGCGAAGGCTCGTGCCGTTCTCCACCCGCGCGAGGTCGGCGGTTCCGCCCCCTGGCAGCGGCACGGTGAAGACCGGCAGGTCCTCGCCGTTCACCGTCGCGGTCGCTGCGACGTACGGCAGGATCCTGGGCGGGTAGGTGAAGACATCCTCAGCAGTCTTCATGGACCCGGAGAAGGCGAAGAGGAAGGGGATCAGGACGACCAGTCCCGCGATCGTGAGACTCGCATAGACGAAGATCCGGGCGAGCTGGGCCCGCCACCCCCGGACGGGACGACCTGACCTGGGCATCACTTCACCTCCGCATCGGCACGCTGGGCTCTGAACTGGGCAAGGGTGAAGATGAAGATGATCACGAACAGCACCCAGGCCACGGCGCTGGCCTGCCCGAAGGAGTCCTGCTGGAACCCGAGCTGGTAGATGTAGACGACCGGCGTCAGGGTGGCGTTGTCCGGGTACCCGACCGGGTTCGGCTGGTTGAGCGCATAGACGATGTCGAACAGCTGGAGGGCCAGGATCACTGTCGTCACGGTCACGAAGAACGTGGTCTCCCGCAGCTGCGGGACCGTCACGTGCCGGAACTGCTGCCAGGCGTTGCAGCCGTCGAGCTCGGCAGCCTCGTAGAGGTCGCGACCGATGCCCTGGAGACCGGCCGTGAACAGGACCGTGTTGAACCCGAACTGGGACCACACGAACACGATGCACACGGCCAGCAGGGCGATGCTCGGGTCCGACAGCCATCCGATCTCGACCCGATCGGGGAACGGGTCCCCGGGCAGCACGACATTGACCGCCTGGCCGCCGGTGGCGATCCCCCAGTTGATGAACCCGACCGCAGCGTTGAACATCTGCTTCCAGATCAGGGTCACGCCGATGACCCCGGCAACGGCGGGCACGAAGAAGACCGTCCGGAAGGCCTTGGTGCCCCGGTAGCCGGCATTGATCATGACCGCGAGGAACAGCGCGGACAGCACCGCCGCCGGGATCGCCACGATCATGAAGATGAAGATGTTGGTCAGCGACTTCCAGAACAGCGGATCAGTCCCACCGACCACGGCGTCGCTGAAGGGCAGGCCGAAGACCTCGGTGTAACCCGGGGGCAGTTCCGCCGCCGACCCGGCCACGCTCAGCGAGAGGGTCTCGATGTAGTTGTCGAGCCCGACATAGACGGCCTTGCTGACCCCGTCCCAGTCGTAGAACGAGATGACCATCGAGAAGACGAGTGGCCCAGCGAAGAAGGCGAGGAAGCCCAGGAGGTTCGGCGAGAGGTACAGCCACCCGGTCAGGGCCTCAGCCTGGGCGTTCTGGACCAGGAAGTAGCGGGCGGAGCGGTCGGAGATGATCGTGCGAATCGCCCACGATGCCAGCAGGAACACGACCAGCGCCACGACGAAGACCACCGGATCGGCCCGGATGGCATCGCCGAAGAACAGCAGCGCGCGCTGGGCGCGCATGAGGAAGAGCCACCACACGCCACCGACCGCCACGATCGCCAGGCCGGCCCACATCAGCCACTGCGCCGCGCGTACTGCGCCCTGGCTCACGTTGTCGTCGGTGGGCAGCGCCCCGGGAGGCAGCAGGCGCTTGTGGATGCGCCTGGCGATCACCCACCAGACCACCCCCACGGCGACGAGGATCAGGGCGGGGAACGCCCTCTGGAAGGCGCCGGCGAAGACATCCAACCCCTCGGCGAACTCCAGCGTGCCGAAGAGCACGACGAAGGCGCCGAGGGCGACGACGAGGCTGACAAGGAAGGACAGGGTGCGTCCCACCCGGGCGCGACGACCGAGCAGGACCACCACGAGCAGGTTGACGGCCAGCCCGACGGCTCCGGCGATGCCCAGGCCCGTTCGCGGGAGGGAGCCGAGCTCCCAGATCCCGGCCGCGATGTTGACCAGCACCCACGTCGACACCCCGGCGAGGAAGAGGTGCCACGCCTGGACGCCCCGGACGAGGCGTTCGAACCCCTCGTCGTCCTCCCACAGCGGGCTCGGCCGATGGTCCTCGGTCTCGGTGACCATCGCGGTCATGTTCGCCTCCTACGAAGTCCACGTCAGCACTGCGAGTAGGAGGAGGGGGCCTCGGGCCCGCTGGGAGCCCGGGACCCCCTCCGTGGTGGTGCAGCAGGCGCTACTCGAACGCCTTGGCCGTGACCTTGCAGATCGAACTCTGGTACTCGTCGGTCGTGATGTCGCCGTTCATGTAGCTGGTGACGACGTCATTGGAGGCCTTGTCGAACTCCGGCCAGTTGCCCTTCCACAGCGGGCCCTCGGCGACGGGGTTGTTCTGGATCCCGTCGACAAAGGCCTGGTTGTTCTGCGGCGGGGTGTAGGTCAGGAACTTGTCGATGGCCTCCTGCGAGGTCCGCGACGGGATGTTCGCCCCGAGCGAGGCGATCTTGTCCTGCACCTCGAGGCTGGTGAGCTCGGAGACGAGCTTCCATGCGGCCGCCGGATCCTTGGTCTCGGCGTTGATCACGTAGGCGCCCCAGAACTGCCAGTCCCCACCGGGAGCAGTCCCGGTCGGCATCGGTGCGACGTCCCAGTTGAAGTCCGTGATCTCACGGGAGCCGGGGGTTGCCCAGCGACCGTTGACGAACATGCCGAGCTTGCCGCTCTTGTAGACCGGCTCCGGGTCCTCACCGAACTTGACGCCGTATCCGTCGGCGTAGAGCTTCTGGTAGTACTCGATGCCGTTGACCGACTCGTCGGAGTCCAGGTTGCAGGCCGTCCGGTCCTCGTTGAAGAACGAGCCGCCCGCGGAGTTGACCCAGTAGCCCCAGTTGGCCCACCAGCCGCCGGCGCCGAAGCCCTTGACTCCGCCACCGAGGTCGGAGATCGCCTTGGCGGTCTTCTGGAAGGCGTCCCAGGTCCACTCGCCGTCAGCCGCGAGCTGACGCGGATCGTCCACTCCAGCCTTGTCGATGAGGTCGAGGTTCAGGTAGAGGGCGAAGGTGGAGACGTCACGCGGGACACCCCACACGAAGCCATCAGCCTTCTGACCGGAGGCCGGGTCGACGAGCAGCTGGTCCATCGGACCCGCATAGAAGTCGGCTGGATTGAAGCCGGCGGCAGAAGAGACGTCGCTCGCGTTCAGGATCAGGCCCGCCTTCGCGAAGTCCGCGACGTCAGTGCCCGGGATCCAGAAGACATCGGGAGCCGTCCCAGCGGACAGCTCCGTCTTGAGCTTGTCCTGATAGGGCGATCCCTCGGAGTTGCCCGCCTCGTACTTCAGGTTGAGGCCGATGTTCTTGGCAGTGATGTCGTCCGAGATGCCCTGGTAGACATCAGCCTCTGCCTGGTTGTCAGGTCGCGTCCGCCACCGCAGGTCTACGGTCTCGCCCGCCGGGCTCGCCGCCTCACTCGCTCCCGCGCTGGCGTCAGTCGAAGTGTCGTTCGTGCTCGAGCACGCGCTCAGGGCGAGGGCGAGCGCAACGGCTCCCACCACCCCATGACGGATTCGCATCCGGATGTTCCTCTCCTTGTTCCTCCACGGCCCGTTCAGGACGTGGTCTTGCTGTTGATCCGCGGGCCATGCGAACCCGGCCGCCGGACAACTGTGACATTGGCCACCTTGCCCGAAGTGAATACGACTGTGCAACACTAATGCACAGACGTGCAAAGCGAGGCGGTGCGGCGTGATCGAACGTGACGAGTCCATGCGGGTCGCCGCCACCCTGTACTACCTGCAGGACGAGCCGATGGACGCCATCGCGCGTCGACTCGGGACGTCGCGATCGACTGTGTCCCGGCTGCTCAAGGCTGCGCGGGAGGGCGGGCTGGTGCAGATCACCGTCCGAGCCGAGCCGGATGCCGAGAGCGGTGTGGCCGCGCGGCTCAGGGCCGCCTTCGGGGTTCGCGCCCACGTCGTGCCCGTCCGGGTCGGGGCCAAGGACGTCGAGCGGCTCGAGCAGGTGGCCAACGTCGCAGCGCGGCTCCTGGTGAGCATCTTCGAGGACGAGATGGTCCTTGGCGTCGCGTGGGGCACAACGGTCAGTGCCGTCGCCCGTGCCATGGGTCGCAAGCCCACGCGCGGGGGCACCGTCGTCCAGCTCAACGGAGCTGCCAACACCGTCACGAGCGGCGTGGACTATGCGAGCACGATCGTCACGGCCTTCGGCGCCGCATTCGACGCGGAGGTCCGCCACTTCCCGGTGCCCGCGTTCTTCGACTTCGCTGAGACCAAGGATGCGATGTGGCGCGAACGCAGCGTCCAGCGCGTGCTGGCCGTCCAGCGCCGGATCGACGTCGCACTGTTCGGCGTGGGAAGCCTGGGAGGTCAGGTCCCCTCCCACGTGTACTCCGCCGGCTACCTCGACGAGAGCGACCTCGGGGCGCTGTACAGCGCGGGCGTGGTCGGGGACGTGTGCACGGTGTTCCTGCGGGAGGACGGCAGCTACCGGGACATCGCGATCAACCTGCGGGCGACCGGACCCACCCCAGCAGAGCTCAGCCGGATCCCTCGCCGGCTGTGCGTGGTGGCGGGGGAGGCCAAGCTGCGACCGCTGCTGGCCGCCATGCGCGCCGGGGCTGTCACCGACCTCATCATCGACGAGCCCACTGCCCGTCGACTGGCACCCAAGGTGCATCAGCGCTGAGATCCGCCACACGTGGTGAACTACGAGGCCACGCGGTACCCGACCTTGGTGAGGGGGCTACCCATGCCGCCGGCGTACGTCCCGGATATGCGAAGGTTCGCCGCATGGTGGCTTCAGGTTCCGCGCTGGTCGGCCGGGACCGGGAGCTGTCCACGCTACTCAGGGCCTTCGCAGAAGCGCGTTCCGGGCGCGGCCGCCGCGTCCTGGTGAGCGGCCCCGAGGGGTGCGGCGCCTCGGCACTGGTCTGGGACCTGCACCATGAGCTCGGCCGGCGCGCCATCGCCCACCGATGGGTGTGGGCCGCCCGGGGGCTCGCCGGGGACTCCGCATACGCGGCGCTCGCGAGCCTCCTCCCGCGGCCCACCGGCCCGGCGGACGACTCCGGGGGTGCCCTCCGCGGGGGCGCCCGGCCCGCGCGGCTCGAGGATCTCCTCGCCGGGCTCACAGCGGTACCCGTGGATGCCCGCCCGTCTGTGGTCGGCGAACGCCTGGCACGGGCGCTGGCCCCCGCCGTCGGGGATCCGCCGCTGGTCCTGGCCATTGAGCGGGTGGACGCGCTCGACCCCCTGGCGGCCGCTGCCCTGGCGACGACCATGCGCATCCTCGCGAGCACGCAAGCGCTCACTGTGGTCACCACCCAGTCCTCGGACGAGTGGCCCGCCGAGCAGGTTCTGAGCCTCGGGCCCCTGGCCGCAGCCGACGCGCACCTGCTCGCTGAGAAGGTGGCCGGCGACGATCCCAGGCGCATGGCCACCCTGATCGACCTGTCCGGTGGGCTGCCCGGTCACATGGTCGCGCTCAGCCGCTGGCCGGATCCGCGGGTTCCGGCGGCCGAGCAGCTGGCCGCGCTGCATCCCGGGGCCGCCGCACTCGTGTTCGTCGCCGACCTCGCGAGGGTTCCGTGCATCGCCCAATCGAGACCGGCCGCACTTCCATGTGGTCGGGGTAGTCGATATGGTGGCGGCCTGAGTCAGGAGGACGTCTGTGACGGACGAGAGACGCGTCAGCCGCGAGTTCCATGTGATGTCCAAGCCCACGGGTGCGGTGTGCAACCTCGACTGTGAGTACTGCTTCTTCCTGTCCAAGGAGCAGCTGTACCCGGACGGCGTGTTCCGGATGAGCCCCAAGGTGCATGAGACGTACCTGCAGCAGCTGTTCGCCGCGCATCCCGCGGACGCCGAGGTGAATGTGTCCTACCAGGGCGGCGAGCCGACACTGATGGGCCTGGACTTCTTCGCGCGCAGCGTGGAGCTGGCCCGGCAGTCAGCAGGGCCACGGCAGTCGGTGCTGCACACGATCCAGACCAACGGGACGCTGCTGGACGACGAGTGGGGCGCGTTCCTGGCCGAGCACAAGTTCCTGGTCGGGCTGTCGATCGACGGTCCTCGGGAGATGCACGACGCCTACCGGGTGGACAAGGGCGGCAAGCCGACGTTCGACCGGGTCCTGCGCGGGTGGGAGGTGCTGCGTCGCCACGGGGTGGAGTGGAACGCGCTGACCACGGTGAACTCGGCGAACGCGGACCATGGCGTGGAGGTGTACCGGTTCCTGCGCGACGAGCTGGGTGCGGGGTTCATCCAGTTCATCCCGATCGTGGAGCGGATGACCCCGGAGATGCTGCCGATGGCCGACTCCGGGTGGGGGGTGCGGGCCAAGGACCGCCCGCTGTACAAGCAGTCAGGGTCTGCGGTGACCCACCGCAGCGTCACCGGGGAGCAGTACGGCCGGTTCCTGATCGACGTGTTCGAGGACTGGGCCCGCCACGACGTCGGTGATGTGTTCGTGCAGATGTTCGACACCTCCCTGGCCCACTGGATGGGCATGGACCAGGTGGGGATGTGCGTGCACGCCAAGACCTGCGGTTCGGCACTGGCCCTGGAGCACAACGGGGACCTGTACTCGTGTGACCACTACGTGGAGCCCGACTACCTGCTCGGCAACATCGCCGAGGGCCGCACGATGCTCGACCTGGTCATCTCACCGGAGCAGAAGGCGTTCGGCACCGCCAAGCTCGACACCCTTCCCCAGTACTGCCTCGACTGCGACGTGCGGTTCGCATGCAACGGCGGCTGCCCCAAGGACCGGTTCGACACCACCCCGGACGGCCAGCCCGGCCTGCACCACCTGTGTGCCGGGTACAAGGCGTTCTTCGGCCACGTCGATGCCCCCATGCGGTTCATGGCGGACCTCGTGAAGGCAGGGAAGGACGCGACCGGCCTGCGCGACTGGTACGCCGCCGCGGACGCCGGACGAGGGCGAAACGACCCCTGCACGTGCGGGTCGGGGCGCAAGTGGAAGCGCTGCCACGGGGCACGACAACCCCAACCCACACCCTCCGGTGCGCACCATGGCTGACGACGCGGACCCGCTGACCAGCGGCTTGGAGCCCAACCGGCCCGATCCGACCCCACCGGTTGGAGCAACGGTCAGCGACGCACCCACGAGCCGGGTCAAGGAAGTGCTGGCTGGGCTGGCAGGTGCCATCGGCAGCGTGCCCGACGGTATGGCCACCGCCCTGCTCGCCGGCGCCAATCCGGTGGCCGGGCTGTACTCCAGCGCGATGGGGCCGCTGTTCGGCGGCATGGTGACCAGCACGGGGATCATGGTGATCGCGACCACCAGCGCCGCCGCCCTGGGCACCGCCGAGGCGATCGGCGACATCCCCGCCGACGAGATCGATTCCGCGCTGGGGACCCTGGTCTTCTGCGTGGGCGTGCTCGCCCTGCTGGCGGGATTGCTCAAGCTCGGCCGGTACACCCGGTTCGTGTCCCACTCGGTGATGACCGGCTTCCTCACCGGGGTCTCGCTGATCCTCATCCTCAGCCAGTTCGGCGACCTCGTCGGCTATCCGGCGACCGGTGCCAACAGCGTGGCCAAGGCGTGGGACACCCTCACCCACATCCCCGAATGGTCGATGCCCGCGCTCGCGATCGGTGCCAGCGCCATGGTCATCGCCGTCGTCCTGGACCGCACGCCACTGGCGACCATCGGCCCGCTCCTGGCGATCGTGGTGCCCTCGGTGGTGGTGGCGCTGCGACCGCAGGCCGAGGTGGCGTTGGCTTCGGACACCGCGGAGATCCCCGCGGGCATGCCGATGCCGGCCCTTCCCTCTTTCGCCCTGATCTCGCCGACGATCCTGAGCAGCGCGCTGGCGATCACCGTGGTCGTCCTGGTGCAGTCCTCGGGCGTCGCGGGGCAGTTCCGCAACCCGGACGGCGCCCCGTCGAACATCTCGCGTGACTTCGTGGCCCATGGAGCGGCGAACCTGGCCGTCAGCCTGTTCCGCGGGATCCCCGTCGGGGGATCGGTGGGTCAGACCGCGTTCAACGTCCTCGCCGGCGGCGTCGGTCGACTGTCGGTGATCGCGTCGGGGGCGTGGATGATCATCTTCCTCGTGGCCCTGTCGGGACTCGTCGGGCAGGTGGCCATGCCGACGCTGGCGGCGCTGCTCATCCTCGCCGGCTTCCAGTCGTTGAAGCCACGCGAGGTCCGCGCCGTGTGGCGCACGACCCGCTCCGGGGCGGTCCTGATGTCCCTGACGCTGGTGGCCACGCTCCTGCTTCCGGTGACCGTCGCCGTGGGGCTGGGTGTGATCCTCTCCGCGCTGCACACCCTGAACCGGAGCATGAACGAGGTTCGCGTCTACGCCCTGGTTGACATCGAGGGTCGCGGCACGGCGTTGCGACCGGCTCCTGAGGTGCTTCCCGCTGGCGAGGTCACGGCGCTGGACATCGAGGGCAACCTGTTCTACGCCGGCGCGCGCAGCCTCGAAGGGGCGCTGCCGCGGGTCGTGCCCGGCTCCCGTCCGGTCGTGGTGCTGCGGCTGCGCGGTCGCGAGCGGATCGGGGCAACGCTGGTCAAGGTCCTGGAGTGGTACGCCGCCCAGATAAGTCGTGCGGGTGGCCACCTCTACCTCAGCGGCGTGGATCCTCGGGTGGCCGATCAGATCCAGCGCAACGGCCTCATCGGAACCGGCGACCTGACCGTGGTCGAGGCTTCGGAGTTCCTCGGCGAGTCCACCCGCGCGGCGATCACCGCCGGCTCAAGCTGGTTACGCGCAAGTCTCCCCCCGGGTGGATAGACCGACATGAGCACGGGCCGGCCGGTCTCGGTCGAGCCTTGCAGGGGCGCCGGATTGTCAACCGGGCAAGGGGCGTGGGCACCGTCCACGCCCCCAGGAAGTTGGAGTCCGACGTGCTCGGCACTCAGCCGGCAGGCGGAGTCTCCGTGGTCGCGACACGCTCGGCCGGTCGGGCGAAGACCGCGTCCTCCAGGCGTGGCACGACGGTGAGGTCGGTGTCGATTCCGGTGGTGGCGATCCGGTGCAGGATGTCCTCGGACACCTCGGTCAGGATCAGCTCCGCGCCGGATGCGCGCAGCTCTCGGCCAAGCTCGGCGAGGGTCTGCGCGCCCGTGTAGTCGATGTCGGGCATCGCGGCCGCGTCGATGACCACGACCTGGACTGGCTTGTCAGTCGCGGCCAACTCGGCGCGCACCCGCTCGCCGAAGAACGTGGCGTTCTCGAAGAACAGCGGGGCGCTGAACCGGTACACGAGCACGTCGTCCATCTGGTGCTCCGGGATCTTGACCCGAGACTCCAGCCGGGGGATCACCTTTCCGTCGGAGAGCAGGACCGCGTCAACCGGGTGGTACTGGCGGCGCAGCCGGTCGATCAACGACAGGATGATCGCCAGGAAGATCCCCTGCTCAACGCCCACGAACGCAACCGTCAGGAGGGTGACGATCGCGACGAGGAACTCTGGGCGACTCGTGCGGCCGACGGCGCGCAGGGTGCCCACCTTGACCAGCTTGATGCCGATGGTGAACACGACAGCGTCGAGCACACCGGAGGGGATGTACTCGAACAGCCCGGTCAGGAACAGCAGGACCAGCGCGACGGTGACGGCCATGGCGATGTTGACCACCTGACCCTTGCTGCCCGACGAGTCCCCTGCGGCGGTGCGCGGCGGGGAGCCGTTGATCGCGAACCCGGAGGTGAACGCGCTGGCCAGGTTCGCCGCCGAGAGCCCGACAAGGTCACCCTTGACGCTGTCCTTGTAGCCGTTCTTCTGGGCGAAGCTGCGCGCCACGGCCGCACTCTGGGCCAGGATCACCACCGCGATCGAGAACGCGCTGGCCGCCAGTGTGGCCAGCTCCCCGGACTGGAACGCCGGGACGGTGAAGCCCGGCAGACCGGCGGGGATCGTCCCCACGCTCTCCACGCCCTTGGCTGAGGCGTCGATGACGACCGCGATCACGCTGAACAACGTCAGCGAGACGAGAGCGGCCGGGATCTTGGGCATCTTCGCCTCAAGTCCAAGCATCACGACGACGGTGCCGAACGCCAGGGCGGCGGTGGTCCAGTTGGCCTGGTCGAGCTCGCTGAGGGTCTGGGTGAGCTTGTCCCATGTGCTGCCGCTGGCCGGCACACCCAGCATCCCGGACAGGTTGCCGATGATCAGCGAGACACCGACCCCCGACAGGAACCCGGCGAGCACCGGTTGGGAGATCAGGTCCGCGAGGAACTCCAGCCTCGCCACCGCGAACAGCAGCAGGAACACCGCGGTGAGGATGCAGAGCACCCCGACAGCCGAGGCATACTCCGCAGTCCCCTGGGCGGCGACCATGCCGGCCCCGGCGGCCACCAGGGCTGCGGTGGCCGAGTCAGCCCCCACCACCAGCTGCCGGGAGGAGCCGATCAGGGCGAACATCAACGCCGGCAGCAACGCGCAGTACAGGCCCGTCTGGATCGGCAGGCCAGCGATCTTCGCGTACCCGAGGCTCTCAGGGATCGCGATCGCCGCCACCGTGATCCCGGCGATCACATCACCGCGCAGCCAGCGGCCCTTGTAGTCGTTGAGCACGCTCACGTGGTCTCCTGCGATCCTCTGTCGGTCTTGGGGTCTGCGATGTCCGACCGGGGGATCCGGCCCTCGGCGATGGCCCGCAGGAACGCCTCGTAGTCGCGCTGGTTCTGGTCGGCGTACAGCACTGCGAACTGCTGCATGGCCTGGGTGAACGTCCTCCCGGACCCCAGGTAGGCGGCAATGGCGAACCTGTCCCCGCTGCGGGCATGCGCCCGTGCCAGGGTCCACCCGCACACCCGGGCGTAGACCTCCATGGCCAGGTTGTCCATCGTCTCGAGGTCCGCGGAGGTCTTCCAGTCCCACATCTGGCGCACGTAGAAGTCCCGTCGTACGCCGTCGATGCCGTCGACCTGGGTCCAGCCCAACAGCATGTCGCTGGCCGACTGCATCAGCCGCTGCCCCTCGACGACCCGCCGGGCGTGGTTGTCATAGCGACTCGGCTGGGTCACCGTCTCGAGGACGGAGGCGTTGGCCTCCTTGAACTGCAGGACCAGGTCGTCGGAGGGGTCGTTCTTGCCCACGAGCAGGGCGATCCAGCACCGGGTGCCCACCGATCCGACTCCGACGATCTTGCGGGCGGCGTCGACCACCTTGTAGCCGTCGAGCAGGACCTTGAGGTCGTCGGGCAGCGACGTGCGGTACTCCGCGAGGATCCCTTCCACCCAGGCGCGGACCTGGGTCTCGTCCAGGTCCGACAGGGCGCTGATCGGCTCGATGAACGGCGGGTCGCTGATGACCTGAAGCTCGCCGTCGGGTCCAGCGGTTGTGTAGCGCGAGATCGCACGGGCGCTGGTCTTCTTGCGGCCCTTGGCCAGGGTGCGCTGGAACGAGGCGATGCGCGCCGGATCAACCGATCCTGCCCACCTGCTCAGGATGTCCTCGGCCTGGATGCGGGCGTACCAGACATCCAGGCGCGGCATGTCAGCGAACTGGGTCATCGCATTGCGGTACTCCCCGGCGGCGGCCGCGAGGATCACGTCGGACTGCTCGCGGGTGAACCGCAGGTGCCGGGCGGCGACCTCGAAGCTGGCCACCAGCCGCTTCACGTCCCACTCGAAGGGCCCGGGCAGGGTCTCGTCGAAGTCGTTGAGGTCGAAGACGAGCGAGCGCTCCGCAGTGGCGTAGCCACCGAAGTTGGCAAGGTGCGCATCACCGGCAAGCTGCGCGATCAGTCCCGTCCTGGGCTGGCTGTCCAGGTCGTTGGCCATCAGCGCCGCCGCACCCCGGTAGAACGTGAAGGCCGAGGCCGACATCCGCGCGTACCGCAGCGGGACCAGGTCCTCGAGACGCCCCACGGACTGCTCGGCCAGGATCTCCACCGGGTCGCGCCGACCCGGTGGAGCCACCCAGGTGCCCAGCTGCGAGCGAGGGATCTCCTTGCGGGCCGACCTACCCACGGCAGCCAACTCAGGGGCGCGCTTCGCCTGCACCCCGGGCGGGACCTTGGGCCGGCCCCCGGACTTCTTGTCCGCGCCTGCGTCCTTCTTCTTCTTGGCCATGGCGATGCTCCGATCACGACTCGATGGTGCCACTGGGTTCGCCCTCCCCAGGGGCCACGGCATTGGACGTGGTGAGCCCCCGGCTCGTCAGCCTTACGCCCCGCCAACCTCGGCGAGCTTTGCCTGGGCGTCGGCCAGCGCACCCTTGAGGGCGTCGACGTGGCTGCCCGTGGCTTGTCCGACGACCTTCTGGATCGCGCGTCTGACGGCGGGTTCGACCGTGTCTGCGTGCTCGTGTGGGTAGAACACGAGCAGGCCGGCTCCGCCGATCGGGATCGTCTCACCAGCAGTCTTCCCGATCCCCGCGCCGATCTTCTTGTGCACTGCCGCGCCGCCGGCGGCGCCGAGGGCTGCCCCGAGGACGGTGGCGGCGAGCAGGGGTGGCGCGAACAGGCCGACGACGAACCCGACACCGGCCATCCCGGTGGCGGCCTCGGTGACGGCGTGGTCGCTCTCGTCGACGGTGACGTTGCCCTTCAGGTCCTTGGCCACGACGGCGGCGCCCCAGATGCGTTCACCGCAGTTCAGCACCGCCTCGTAGTCCTCGCGCGCGGCCTGCTCGGACAGGTACCCGCCGATCAGGACGTTGGTGGTCTCGTCTCGGAAATGCATGAGTGCTCCCTCTGGTCCTCAGTTGGCCAGCGCGCCAGCCGCGTGCCCGCGTTGGGCTGCGGCATGCAGCTCGGACGCGACCTCGGCGCTGGCGTGCGGCGTGATGTCGAAGGTCACCTTGTTCACGGTGCCGGTGAAGGCGAAGGGAGCCTGGTCCTCGTAGCTCAGGTCGACGACCCCGCCGTTGTCCCGGCCGATGTCCATGCCCGCGTACCCGGAGAACCGGACCGGCACGGTGTGGTCCATCCGTCCGTGGCCCACGGGGCGGTCGTCGATGAACAGGGTGACCTCGCCGCCGGTGGCGGGCTTGGGTGCGTCGGCCGCGAACTCCATCCGCACGGTCACGTGTCCGGTGGGGAGGTCCTCCTCGGCGACCTGCTTGAAGATGAACACCCCCATCATCGAGTACGTGTGCGTCAGCTTCCCGTCCTTGACGTAGAGCGTGAACCCGCCGAGGTGGTCGGCCTCCGCCACGATCACGCCCTCCGCCCCCGACTCGGGGATGTCCAGGTCCGCGGTGATCGAGTAGGAGCGGTTGTAGATGCGCGGGATCATCCCGGACAGCACGTTCTGGACGTCCCCGCGGTACTCGAAGGTCGTCTCGTCGGTGATGGGCGGCAGGATCCCGAAGAACGTCGAGAGCGTGGCCAGCAATGGCAGCACCCGGTAGCGCTCGGCCTCCTCCCAGAACAGCTCCTTGAGCTCCGCAACCTTCTCCGGGTGCTCGGCCGCCAGGTCCTTGGCCTGGCTGAAGTCATCGGGCAGGTAGTACAGCTCCACCGGGTCCTGGTCCGGATCCCACACATTCGGGGCGTAGGGCCCGATCGCCTCCGGGGTGAGCACCCACGGGATCCGCTCGGTCTTCACCGCCAGCCACCAGCCGTCCTTGTACATCGCCCGGTTGCCGACGGTCTCGAAGTACTGCTGGGTCCGATGCTCCGGCGCAGCGGCGTCGGTCAGCGTCGAGGCGAACGAGGTCCCGTGCATCGGGTCCTGCTCGATGCCGTCCACCGTCCGTGGCAGCGGGATCCCGGCCAGCTCCAGGATGGTGGGCGCCACGTCGATGACGTGGCTGAACTGCTCACGCAGCCCGCCGGTGTCGGTGACCTTGTCCGGCCAGTGCACGACCAGCGGGTTGCGGGTGCCGCCGAGGTGCGAGCCGACCTGCTTGCCCCACTGGAACGGCGCGTTGCCCGCCCATGCCCAGGCAGCCGAGTAGTGCGGGTCCATGATCGGGGCACCCCACTCGTCCAGGCCGCCGTAGCGCTCGGAGAGCTGCAGCTGCATCTCGTCGCTCAGGGGGATGCCGTTCTGCATCGTCAGCTCGTTGAACGAGCCGGTGATCGTGCCCTCCATGCTCGCGCCGTTGTCGCCCCAGATCCACAGCACGACGGTGTTGTCGAGCTCCCCCAGCTCATCGATCGCGTCCAGCACCCGGCCCACGTTGTGGTCGGCGTTCTCCGAGAAGCCCGCGTAGACCTCCATCTGGCGGGCGTAGAACTGCTTCAGGTTCTCCGGCAGGCTGTCCCACGCGGGGAACGCCTCGTCCCGCACGGTCAGCTCGGCGTCCGCGGGGATCACCCCGAGTTCCTTCTGCCGGGCGAACGTCTGCTCCCGCAGGACGTCCCAGCCCTGGTCGAACTTGCCCTTGTACTTGTCCGCCCACTCGTTGGACACGTGGTGCGGGGAATGGCTGCACCCGGTCGAGAAGTACACGAAGAAGGGCTTGTTGGCATCCTGCCCGCGCACGCCGTGCAACCACTCGATCGTGCGGTCGGCCATCGCGTCCGGGAAGTAGTACGGGTTCTCCTGGTCGTAGTACTCCGCGGGCGTTCCGATGATCTTCTGGTTCTCGGCCAGGCACGGATCCCACTGGCTGGCGCCACCACCGAGGAACCCGTAGAAGTACTCGAAGCCCCAACCGTTCGGCCAGCGGTCGAAGGGGCCCGCCGGGCCCTGCTGACCATCCGGGGTCAGGTGCCACTTGCCGAACGCCGCCGTGCTGTAGCCGTTGTCGCGCAGGATCCGGGGCAGCGGGGCGCAATCGCGCGGCAGGGTGGCGCAGTACCCCGGGAACCCGCCGGCGAACTCCCCCACCGAGCCGAAGCCCACGTGGTGGCTGTTGCGCCCCGTCAACAGGGCGGCTCGCGTCGGAGAGCACAGGGCGGTCACGTGGAACCTGTTGAACTTCAACCCGCCCTCGGCCATCCGGGTGTAGTTCGGGGTCTGGATCGGACCGCCGAACGTGCTCGGGTTGCCGAACCCGGCATCGTCGATCAGGACCACCACCACATTCGGCGCCCCCTCCGGAGCGGTCGGTGCCGCGATCAGGTCCCAGTCCGGCTGCGACCCCCGCAACGTCCGGTTGACAACGCCACCCGCCGCACCTCGGCGAATGGGAAGGCTGCTGCGGTCGATCTCACTCATGCTCGCTCCTGATGTGGTCCGGCGCCGAAGGTCCTGAGGTTGACGATGTCCCCGATCCGACGAACGCGCACTGGGCGCCGCAGCCTCGGAGATACCGCGGTTCAACCCACAGTACGGGCCCCGGCCTGAGCATTCCTGTCCAGCGGGCCACTTGTCCACACATTTCGACCAACTGGTTGCTCGACGCGACACTACCAATTGATCGAGGTACCGTCTACCACTTGGTCAGGGTGCCGCGGAGCGCGCCGCCCGTTCAGGTTCAGTCACGAGGCCCTCGGGCTCTTGGGACTCACCCACGAGCACATGCCGTGACCACGGCACGTGCGATACCTGCACACCAACATCGAGAGGGATACACACAATGTCCAACAAGCAACTGATCCTCGCCTTCTTCGCCGACGAGCCCACAGCTGACGGTGCCGCGCTCGCGCTGAAGGACTCGGCAGTCGCCTCCGGCGACGCCATCGGGGTCCTGGTCCTGGACTCGGCGGGCAACGTCGTGGTCGACAAGGTCGGCGCCACCAGCGTCGGGGCTGGGGCCGGGGTGGGCGCCGCATTGCTGGTGCTCGGGCCGGCGGCCCTTGGCTTCGGGCTCGGCGCAGCCGTTGTCGGAGGTGGGATCGGAGTGGCTGGTGGTGCCGTCGGTGGATCGATGCACCACAAGGGCCTCAAGCTCAGCGACGAGCAGAAGGAGCAGATCGCCTCGGACCTCAGCGCGGGAAAGGCGGCAGTTGGTGTCCTGGCCCACGACGAGGAGGCAGCCGCCGTGCAGTCCAAGCTCAGCGAGCTCGGCGGAACCTCCTCGGCGGTTGAGGTCGTGGACCCGGCCGCACTCCAGACCCCTCCTGCCGAGGGCTGACAACCAACCGTGGGCCCCAGGAGCCACCAGGTTCCCTGGACCGCGCACCCGCGGCGACCCGCGGCGAACACGCCGCGAAGCGGAGAACGCTACCTCTAGTCCTTCTTGACACCTCGTTGCACACACTGGAGAAAGGATCGGCCGCGCATGGCTGAGATTGACATCAACACCCTGGGACCTGTCGACTTCATCATCGTCGAGTTCCCGGACGGCACGGACAGGTTGACCGGAGAGGGCCTTGAGGAGTTGCGCAAACTCGTCGACTCCGGCCAGATCAGGGTCCTCGACCTGTTGTTCCTGGCGAAGGACGAGGACGGAGGCGTCGAAGCGTCCGAGTTGAACGACCTCACGGACGTCGATGACCTGCGGTTCCTGGAGACGGAACTCGCAGCACTCCTCGCCGAGGATGACGTGGAGCGCCTGGCTGAGGCGATGCTCCCCAACACCCTGGCAGCGGTGCTGGTTTACGAGAACCTGTGGGCCGCGCCTTTCGCATCCGCGATCCGCCGGGCCGGGGGCCAACTCGTGGCCAACGACCGCATCCCCATCCAGGCCATCATCGCCTCGCTCGAGGCCGAGGCCGAGGCCGCGTCCACCACCAGCGAAGGAGCATGACATGCCACTAGGTCCCCGACGTGTAGGCCGCCCAGCGGTCGTTGGCCGCCCAGTCGCACGAACGGCAGCGGTTGGGACCGCGGCCGTCGTCACCCACCACAACCGTAGCGATCGACGCGACGACCGGCGCGACGATCGCCAGGATCGCCGCCGTTGATGAGCGGCACCTCCCCGGCCGCCACTTCCTCCCCGGCCGGGGGGGTGCCCGTCCAAGCCCCCGACGACCTCATCCACGCCGGTGAGGTCGCGGCCATCCTCGGACTGGCGCACCGCAACAGCGTGTCCACCTACCGCAGCCGATACCCCGACTTTCCCGCCGGTCGGCCCTCCCCCGGCGGCGGTCGAACCCGGCTGTGGACCCGCGGGGAGATCCTCGCCTGGCAACAGGACTTCCAGGCCCGCAAGTCCGCCACGGAGGATCAGCCCCATGCGCGCCTCGAGGACCTCGTCGCCGCCACGACCCGGCTGCTCCTGGGCCGCCCGGGACAGGAGATCAGCATCCGGCAGATCGCCGCCGAGGCGGGAGTGCCCCACTCCGACCTCTACCGGTACACCCCCTCCAAGGAACAACTCGTCGACCTGGCGATCACGCGCATCGAGCAGTCCATGCAGACCGCCGTCCCGACCGACTACCAGGTGTTCTACGACAACCTGCCCCGACTCCTCGAAGCGACTCATGCAGCCGCGGGTGCCATGCGGGTGCTCACCGACCGGGCACTCCAGGACAAGCTGGGACCGACCAGCACCCAACTGCCCCTCAACGCCATCGCCGATGTCATCGCCAGTCATCATGCCGACACGGGCTTGAAGTCGTCGGTGGATCCGCGGGTGGTGGCCGCGTGCATCGTGGCTCTGAGATGGGGGCTGAATGTCTTCGAGACCAGGTGGCTGGAGGCATTGGATCTCGATGAGATCCCCAACGACCAAGTAGCGAAGATCATGCAAACGATGCTCACCGTTGGTGAGCAGGCGCTGGTGCCAACCGCGAGCCACCAACCCGTGAGGACGCGACGTCAATGAGTGAAGGCATCAGCGCGGTCCTTGGATTCGCGGTGGGTGTGGCGATCAGCCCGGTCCCGATCATCGCGGTCATCCTGATGCTCAGCTGGCGCACTCGCCCCGCCCCTGGCACCGAGGCGCCGGTCCGGTCATCTACTACGTGGTGGGCGGCGAGAGGGCTACCACCACGCTCAACGAAGCAAGAGATGGCTCGCCGCGCACAACGACGCCGTCATGGCCGTCCTGTTCCTGGTGTTCGGCGTCGACCTGATCAGCAAGGGCCTGGCCGGTTGAACCAGTGGCGCGCTCGGCCGGCGTGGCCGGACCGGGACCCGCCTGTCCTCACACGAGCTTCGGGAAGGAGATGAGGAAGCCCGAGGCGAACAGCATCAACACCAGGGCGAGCCCGAGGAAGACGTTCTGCACGTTGCGCGAGCGGGCCCGGCCCGACAGGGACCCGAAGAAGAGCACGGCGGCGAACAGCACAGTCAGGATCGTGTAGTTGTCCGAGCGCTGGTTGAACGCCAGCGCGTCGGTGAACTTCGCGTCGGCGCGGGCGTCGGCAGCTGCCGCCTCGGCCTCCTGCGGGATGGCGTACTCGGGCATCGCGAAAGGCGTCCGGGGCACCTCGGGATCGGCCTGCGGATCAGCAGCCACCCACGCCGTGAAAGCGCTGGCCAAGGGCTCGGGGAAGACCCCTGCGAGGTACTGGGCCCGTTGGTCATCGCCGAGCGAATCGGCTTGGAGCCACTGGGTGAACAACCCGACCTGGATCGTGGCCACCCGATTGGCGTCCCCGTCCAGCCGGGACGCCTCGACCCGGGCCGACGACGCCTGGCTGAACGAGATCGACATCATTCCGCTCCACTTGCTGGACTGGAAGGCCGACCACGCCGCCAGGATCGTCGTCAGCGACAGGACGATCACCACCACCCAGTCCCGCCGGCCCGCCTGCGCCTCGTCATCTGCACGGCTGGTCACGGTCGCACCGTACCCGGTGAGTCCGCCCCGGCCATCCACCAGGCGACGCCGGGGCACCCCGCCCACAGCGACCGCCGCGATCCCGGCCACCGATCCGAGCGCACGGCCTACGGTCACCGCACACCCCTCCCGGTGGACGGCACCTTTGCGAGGTCCAGCCTCCACAGGGTGGCTGGGTGGCAAAGCGGTCAGCCGAATCCTGTGAGTTATTTCAGCTAACCCATAGGCGATATTTCAGCTAACCGCTCTTGGTGGAGGTGCCGGGAATCGAACCCGGGTCCATCGGTGTCTCTCAGGGTCTTCTCCGGGCGCAGCCACGCTGGTGTGGTCTTGACCTCCGCGCTTCGTGTGGCACTGCGCGGTAACACGGTCCAGCAACTGTTAGGTGTTCCGTCCCACCCCGTTACCGGGCGGGTTGGTGAGTCTCCTGAATGACGGCGGATTCGGGGCGGAGACGCCCCCGGTCCACCGGTCGCCTAGCTCAGGCCGCGAGGGCCATGCGAGACTGCGCGACATTTGCGTTGGTGTTCGCAATTGTTTTTTGGCAGGTCGTTCTCGAGATAACTGCCATCCTCGGCCCGCTTCTCCCGTCGATCACATCCGACGTCGAAACCAATCACCCCCCTGTTGAGTTGTCACCGGCGAACCGGCTCCTCCAGAGTACCGCTCGCGCCGGACATCGGCCAATGCCCCGAGCCCGCCCCTGCACCCTCCCGCCCCCGAGGGGCCACCCTCCCCCGCGACCGACAGACCGCGCGTTCGCCGCCATTCAAACGACGCTCCGCGCAAAGCCGGCCGCATGTGGCGCGGAACGCGCAAGCTGGTTGCGCCGTGGCGGGGAACGCGCGGTTTGACGCTCTGGGGCTCTGGGACAGGCCGGGGCTCGGGCTACCGGCGGCCCTTGAGGTGGCGCCCCATCTCCTTGGCGATGTCGCGGTTGGCGTCGCGCTCGGCCAGGGTCTGGCGCTTGTCGTAGGCCTTCTTGCCACGCGCCAGGGCGATCTCCACCTTGGCGTAGCCGTCGTTGAAGTACAGGGACAGGGGCACCAGGGTGTACCCGCTCTCCTTGAGCTTGCGCTCCAGCCGCTCGAGCTCCGCTCGCTTCATCAGCAGCTTGCGCACCCGCCGTGGGGCGTGGTTGGTCCAGGTGCCGTGGGTGTACTCCGGGATGTGCAGGCCGTGGAGGAAGAGCTCCCCGCCGCTGAACTGTGCGAATGCGTCCACGATGCTGGCGCGACCGGCGCGCAGGGACTTCACCTCGGTGCCCACGAGGACGATCCCGGCCTCCCAGGTGGCGTCGATGTGGTAGTCGTGGCGAGCCTTCTTGTTCTGGGCGACCAGTCGCCGCCCCTGCTCACGGGGCATCAGCAGCGAACCGGTTCCTTCTCCGCGCCGAACCAGCCCAAGGGGTCGTACGGCGTCCCGCCCACGTGGATCTCGAAGTGCAGGTGCGGCCCCGTGGAGTAGCCGGTGGAGCCGACGTACCCGATCACGTCGCCCTTCTTGACCGTCTGGCCCTCCTCGGCACCGAACCTTGACTGGTGGGCGTACATCGAGAAGAGCCCGCTGCCGTGCGAGATCAGGGTGTGGTTGCCGTAGGGACCACCCGTCGCATTGATGACGACGATGCCCGCAGCCGTCGCCCGGATGGGCGTTCCGCTGGGTGCGCCCAGGTCCACTCCGGTGTGGCACGAGCGGTACCCGTACACGGGGTGGACACGCGGCCCGACGCCCTGACCGACCCTGACGCCAGCGATCGGCCACTGGAAGCCCTCGACCTCGGTGGGGGAGAACCCCAGGGCGCCACCGCCGGCCAGTCGCGCCGCCTCGGCGGCCGCCTGCTTGGCCAGGAGGGCTGCGATGCGCTGCTGCTCGGCCTGGACCGACTTGTACTGCTTGAGGACCTTCGCCCGCTGCGACGCGGCGACGTCGAGGGCGGTGGCCTTCTGGGCGACGAGCAGGTCGACCTTCAGCTTCGCGGCCGCCGCACGGTCCCGAGCGATGTTGGCCTTGCTCAGGGAGATCGCGGCCTGCTGGCGCTTGTCGTCCACCTGCTGGCGCAGCACCTCGAGCCGCGCCTCCTT
Source organism: uncultured Actinomycetes bacterium (assembly GCA_963700395.1). GTDB lineage: Bacteria > Actinomycetota > Actinomycetes > S36-B12 > CAIYMF01 > Prado023. Next base: position 282,414 of record CAVOXI010000008.1, read on the forward strand.
GAGGGCGAGCTCCGCGCGGATCCCGGCCATCTGGGCCAGCGTCTGGTTGTTGGCTCGCGACACGGCGTCGAGGGCCTGGGCGCGATCGGAGAGGTCCATCGGCGACTGCGCGGTGATCAGCAGGTCGAAGTCGGCGAATGCCCCGTTCTGGTAGACGGCGCGGGCGAGGTTGCCGACCCTGCTCTGCAGGTCCTGGATCTGGAACTCGACCTCGGCACGCTCCTGCTCGGCGCGGATCGCGGCCGCTGTCGCCTGCTCCAGCTCCGCCTGGGCGGCGCGGTCGGCCTCCTCGGCCGACGCGGCCGCGGCCTGCGCCTCGGTCAGCTCCTGGCGCGCGCCGGGGAGCAGCGTGCGGACCTGCTGGAGGTCGGCGATCGCCTTCTCGACCTCGGCGTTGGCCGCCCTCAGGTCGTCTCCGGCCGCCGCGACGGCGGCGTCGACCTTGTCCTTGTCGTTCTCGTTGTCGGCAGTCGCCTGGCCCGTAGCTGCCATCCCGAAGGCGAGCATGACATGAGACGGCAACGGCCACTGCCCGCTTTGCCCGCATCTGCCCACCTCTCATGCCCATGCGCCAACGCGCGCAGCCGTAACTTCCAGCGTACCGCGCGATGGCGACCTGTCCACGTCATCGACCACTGCGTGCCCGATCCTGAGGGCGGTCAGACCCGCAGGTACCGGCGCAGCGTGATCAGGGCAGCCACCGACGCGAGGGTCACCCCGGTCAGGAACACCAGGACCGAGACCTGGGCCCAGACATCCCAGCCGACGAAGCTCGTGAACTGGAAGCTGGGTGTCAGCACGCCGTCGACCAGCACCGCCTTGAGCAGCGCCAGCAGCCCGATCGCCACCAGGGCGCCGACCATCGCAGCGAGCGCCGCCTCGAGGAGGAAGGGCAGCTGGATGTAGAAGTTCGAGGCGCCGACCAGGCGCATGATGCCGGTCTCCCGGCGTCGCGAGTAGGCCGCCACCCGGATCGTGTTGGCCACCAGCAGGACGGTGGCGAGCAGCATCATCCCGGCGATCACCAGGGCCCCGGTCTGGAACCCGTTGAGGATGGCGAACAGCTTGTCGAGCACGCGGCGCTGGTCGTTGACCGAGTCGATCCCCGGGCGGCCGATGAAGGCACTGGCCACGACGTCGTACTTGGTCGGGTCCGACAGCTTCACGCGGAACGACTCGGGCATCTGGTCCGGGGTGATGTTGGACAGGATCGGCGCATCCTTGAACTGCTCGGAGAACCGCTCGAAGGCCTCCGCCGAGGACTCGTAGTAGACCTCCTCGACCAGGGGCGCCAGCGACTCGAGGTCGGCGCGGATCTCCTCGCGCTGGGCCTGCGTGACCGGGCCCTCCGCACACGAGATGACCTCGGAGGTCGACCCGCACAGGTAGATCGACACCTGCACCTTGTCGTACCAGTAGTCCTTCATCAGGTCGACCTGCGAGCGGACCATCAGGCCCGCACCGAAGAGGGCGAGCGACACGGCCACGGTGATCACGACCGCGATCGTCATCGTCAGGTTGCGCCGGATCCCGGTGGCGACCTCGCCCAGGACGAACCTCACGCGCATGCGAGCCACCCACTCGTGCCGATGGCGGTTCATCGCGCGACCCCGTACACGCCACGCGACTGGTCACGCACGACGTGCCCGTGCTCGAGCTCGATGACCCGCTTGCGCATCTGGTCGACGACAGCGGCATCGTGGGTGGCCATCACCACGGTCGTGCCGGTCCGGTTGATCCGGTCGAGCAGGCGCATGATGCCCACGCTGGTCGCCGGGTCGAGGTTGCCGGTGGGCTCGTCGGCGATCAGGATCATCGGGCGGTTCACGAACGCGCGGGCGACAGCCACGCGCTGCTGCTCGCCCCCGGAGAGCTCATCGGGGTAGCGGCCCTCCTTGCCCGCCAGGCCCACGAGGTCGATGACCTCGGGGACCACCTTGCGGATGTGCGCGCTCGGGCGGCCGATGACCTGCAGCGCGAAGGCCACGTTCTGGTACACGGTCTTGTTGGGGAGCAGGCGGAAGTCCTGGAACACGGCACCGATCTGGCGGCGCAGGTGCGGCACCTTCCAGTTGGGCATGCGGCTGAGGTCCTTGCCGGCGACGTAGACCCCGCCGGAGGTGGGCCGGTCCTCGCGCAGCACCAGGCGGAGGAAGGTGGACTTGCCCGAGCCCGAGGCCCCGACGAGGAAGGCGAACTCCCCCTTCATGATCTCCAGGCTCACGTCATCGAGGGCGGGACGCATCTGCGTGGGGTAGTGCTTGGTGACGTTCGCAAAGCGGATCACGCTACAGAACTCCCCGGGACGGTTGGCCGTGGCCCGCGGCGGGTCGGCGCGGCCCTCGCGGAGCAGTCTACGGGCGGGCCGACCCGTCCGAGCGCATGCCACGGCGGCGCCACCGGGTCAGGCGGCGGCGGCTCCCGCGACGGATCCGGACGCTCAACTCGCTGGCGAGCTCGCGGGTCGTGGGACGTGGCGACGGGCGCCGCGGCGCTCGCGGCAGCCGCCTGCTGGGCCGCTTCAACCGCCTCCGCGGCCTGGCGCTGGGCGCCCCTGATCGCTCCGAGGACGGAGGCGACCGCCGCCCCGATCGGCACGTCGTCCGGCGCACCCGCGCCACCGTCGGGATCGTCCGGCGCGAGGGCACCCGCGCCACCGTCGGGCTCGTCCGCTGCGGGCGCACCCGCACGACCCGCGGGGGCCTCCTGACCCAGGATCCCGAGGTCCCCGTGGACCACCACCTGGAGCGCCGCGAGCTCAACGGCCACCTCGCGGCCGTGCGCTGCCACCCGCTCGAGCACGTCCCTCGGCGTCACGATCGGGCCCTCCCCCGGGCCCGGCTGACGGCTCTCGACCATGCCGGCAGCAGCACCGGTCCGGATCGTCCGCTGGTAGGTGGGCCAGTCCCAGTCGGAGGTGACCTCATTGAGGGAGCGCAGGAGTTCGGCCTCAGCCGCCGTCATGGACCGGTTGGAGTCCGCAGACTGCTCGTCCGGGACCCCCTCGGGCAGGTCGAGCAGGCCGCGGAACGTGCGCAGCAGGTATCCCCTGTCGGAGCCGTCCAGGCACACGAGGTGGACCCGCCCGGCACCGACCAGGTCAGCCCAGCGGCCCACGATCCTCGGATAGTCGTTGCGCAGCCAGAACCCCGAACGGCGAGCGCCCGGCTCCAGCTCGGCGACGATCTGGGCGAGCCACTGCTCGTACGTCGTGGTCCAGCCGGACTTCAGGTACTGCTGCCACGACGAGCTGAGCAGGCCGGCCATCGGACGGATCGTGAACACGACGTGCACGCGGTCGGCCCCGAGGTCGGACACCATCCGGGCAGCGGCGTCATCCGGGGTGAGGGCGAAGCTCTCGCTGGAGATCAGCACCCGACCCGGGTGCCTGGCTGCCGCACGGGCGAGGCGGTCCCAATCCCGCGGATCGGGGTCCCAGCCGCCCTCACGGCCCACCCCCCACGTCCGACTGGTCATCGCCATGGCCGCCGGGTGGTGCGAGCGCCGGCGTCCCGGGTAGAGCACGCCGTGCTCGAGGAGCTCCGGCCGGCTGGCGGCGAAGGCCGACTGCAGGGCTGTCGTGCCGGTCTTGTGGAAGCCCAGGTGCAGCAGGATCGCGTCCTCGGGCAGCGGCAGCGGGACTGGGCTGTTCACGTCAGGCGGCCCCGCCCTGGCGCCGCCAGCGGATCCCCGCCTCGATGAACTCGTCGATCTCCCCGTCGAGGACGGCCGACGTGTTGCCCGTCTCGTACTCGGTGCGCAGGTCCTTGACCATCTGGTACGGGTGCAGCACGTAGGAGCGCATCTGGTTGCCCCACGAGCCGGACGTGTCGGTCTTCAGCGCGTCCATCGCGGCGCGCTCCTCGATCCGGCGACGCTCCAGCAGCCTGGCCTCCAGCACCCGCAGTGCGGCAGCCCGGTTCTGGATCTGGGACTTCTCGTTCTGGCAGGAGACCACGATCCCGGTCGGGATGTGCGTCATGCGCACGGCCGAGTCGGTGGTGTTCACGCTCTGCCCGCCGGGCCCGGAGGAGCGGAAGACGTCCACGCGGATCTCGTTCTCGGGGATGTCCATGTGGTCGGTCTGCTCCGTGACCGGCAGGACCTCCACGGCCGCGAACGAGGTCTGGCGCCGGCCCTGGTTGTCGAACGGGGAGATCCGCACGAGCCGGTGGGTGCCCTGCTCGACGGACAGCGTGCCGTAGGCGTAGGGGGCCTTGACCGCGAAGGTCGCGGACTTGATGCCCGCCTCCTCGGCGTAGGAGATGTCGTACACCTCGTAGGCCCAGTCATGACGCTCGCAGTACCGGGAGTACATCCGCAGCAGCATCTCGGCCCAGTCCGCGGCGTCGACGCCGCCTGCCTCCGAGCGGATGGTGACCAGGGCCTCGCGCATGTCGAACTCGCCGGCCAGGAGGGTGCGGACCTCGAGCTCGGCCACGGCCCTGCGCAGGTCGCCGAGCTCCTTCTCCGCCTCCGCGAGGGAGTCCGCGTCGGCCTCGCCCTCGGCCAGCTCGACGAGGATCGGCAGGTCGTCGAGGCGCTGGCGCAGCGCGGAGACCTTGCGCAGCTCGCCCTGGACGAACGACAGCCGGGACGTGACCTTCTGCGCGGCGGTCGGATCGTCCCAGAGATCCGGTGCCGAGGCCTGCGCCTCCAGCTCGCCGACCTCGGAGCGCATCGCCGGGAGGTCCAGGACGGCTTCGATGCTGGACAGCGTGGTCTCCAGCTCAGCGACGGCCGCGGAGAAGTCAAGTGCCATGAGGCGCAAGCCTACCGGCGCCGAGCGGGCGACCCTCCCCCGCTGATCCCTCGCTCCACCGCACCCCGGCCAACAGGCGCCCCAGCTCCTCAGTGCGGGCCTCGATCGCGCGCGCGGTGCCCACGACGATGACGCGATGGGGCCCTGAGGGGGCCAGCACGTCGTACACGACGAACCTGACGGCCCCATCGTCCTGGACGAGGACCCGACCCGCGAGCCGCCCACCGACCTCAACGGCACCACCTCCATCCGCCGGACGCGCCTGCGGGATGGGGAGGATCTCGACCTGGAGGTCCTGCGCGACCGTCACGAACTGCGCCGATCCGGTCGCGCGGATCAACGGCCCCCTGCCAGTCGGGCGGCACGGCGACCTCGAAGGTGGCGGTTGCGACGCGGGGGATCGCCAGCCCCGCAGTTCCCAGGACGGCCGGCAGTCATGAGCAGGCCGGCGACGACGAAGGCACCGAGCGCCCCGAGGGCTGCGCGCAGGATCCACCGGTCGCCATCCCGGGCCGGGACGGGCGCCCCGGATCGAGTCCTCAGCGCGCGGGCGCTGCCGATCGCGGCGGCCACCAGGAAGGCCGGCACCACGGCCATCGCCGCGGGTTGGAGGCTGATGAAGTAGGTCAGCGCCCACCCTGGGATCCGTCGCGGCATCTCACCCGAGGCGAGGAGTCCGAAGCGGTGTGCCGCGAGCGTCAACCACGTCAGGACGGCCACGGCGGAGCAGGCAAGGAGGGCCGCCGGCAGCGCCAGCGGCCACCACCGACGGGGAGCAACAGCTGCGCAAGCACCCGCCGCGCAGACGGCGGCCACCAGGTGCGCAGTGCCCACTGACTTCCCCGATGGCCACCGAGAACGTCTCGGACTCGCGCACGACCGGGTCCAGCACGAGTCCGACCAGCAGCACCCCGAGGGGGGCAAGGCCGGCTGCGACGCCCGCCGCGAGGCCGATCACGACGGGCAGGGACCATCGGGGAGCGGTGCTCACGACCTCCGGAACACCGATCCCGGCATCCCCACCCCCAGTCGGGTCACGCCAGAACCAGGACCCCGCAGGGCGCCAGGAGCCGGCGAGCAGTCGCGCACGGATCGGCAGCACCGCCAGCAGCGCGCACACCGCGAGCGGGACGAGCCCGAGGCCCGCGCCGAGCGCCTCACCGGGCAGCAGGCGCCAGAGGGTGAGGAACCCGAGTGCCTCCGGCCCCATGACCGTCAGGACGAGGCGGGCGTGGGCCGCGTACGCCAACCACAGGGCGATCACCAACGAGAGGACGACCACGTGCCCGGCCAGCGCTCGGCGGGGCGCCGCCGGCTGGGCCAGGGCCACAGCGACCCGCAGCCGGGCGACATCGACGACCCACCGGGTCACGAGGCCGCCGACGAGCGACCATCCCCAACGCCCAGAGCCGCGTAGCCGGCCCATCCCTCGAGGCCCGTGGCCACGCCGCCCACGGCCGCGTTGATCGTCAGCATGGGGGCGAGCGCCAGCCCCGCGCCCATCCCCAGCCCCAATCGGGCGACGACCGGGACCTCGATGCCGCGGACGGCCTCGCGCAGTGCCACCTGCCACGCCGACGCGCACAGGACCACCGCCACGAGGGGCGCGACGGCAAGCGCGGCGAGCGCAACGGCCCAGCGGCTGGTCACCAGGTACAGCAGGTCGCCGTAGCTGGCCATCGCGGTGCCGGCCGCGATCCCCGCCGCGAAGGCGGCCCAGCCCGACGTGCTGAACATCCCGTCGGGGTCAGCGAGCAATGCCCGTCGCACGGCCGCGGTGGGGTGGGTGCGCAGGGCCGCGGGTCGTCGCGTCCGCGGTGCGGGCTGACCGGCGAGAAGTCGGTCCAGCGCCGCCGACGATCCCCACTGGACGGCCCGGTCGTCGGCGTAGAGCTCGCGCGAGCGCAGGAGGGCTGTCGTGGTCAGCCCGACCAGGCCCGCGAGGATGGCGGTCCGCCAGCCGAGGCGGATCAGGTAGTCGATGTCGCGCAGCGCCATCGTGACGACGACGGGCAGCACCGCCAACCCCACGAACGACCACCACACGGCCGCGGCGTAGTAGGTCCAGGCGACGTCCCGGTTGGCCATGTGGCCCAACTCATGGCGGACGACGGCGTCGAAGGCCGGCGGATCCAGCGACTGGGCGACCACCAGTCCCCCGGTCACGCCGAGGCGCAGGTCATTCCCAGCACCGAACGCGTACCCCGAGACGGCCGGGTTCGTGGCCTCCATGACGACAGCCGGTACGGGATCCACGCCAGCGCCCACCGTGAGCTCGGCCACCCGATACAGCAGGGACGCACCGTCCTCGGGATCCGGGGGCTCGAGGTGGCGCCGCCGGATCCGGGCCGCCGGCAGCAGCCGGTACACGACCCAGGCCACGAGGAGCACGGCCACGGCCCCGGCGACGGCGAGCAGCGCCTGCTCGCGGGAGATCCCGGATCGGCACTCCGCCTCGGCCTGCAGCTGCGCGGTCGCTGTTCCGATCGGTTCCCCCGTTCTCCCGCCCGCCTGCCCCGCGCAGCGCACGAGCACCTCGCTGAAGCGCCCGGCCGCGCACCGTGAACCACAGCGACTGGAACATGTAGAGGCTTGCTGAGGTCACCGCCGCCAGGAGCAGCAGGAACCGGACGGCCGTGTCACTGGGCAGGGAGCCCGGCCGCAGGGCCCGCATGGGAGCCCCTAGGTCCGGGTCGCGAGGGACGCGACCACCGCGTCTGCCAGTCTCTCCTGCTCGTCGGGGGGCAGGTCGAGTGCCGCAGCCTCGGTGCGCGTCGTGTCCGCGATCAGGGCCAGCTGCTCGGCCGTGAGGGGCTCCGGCTCGGGAGCTCCGGGCGGCTTCCCACCCTTGTCCGAGAACCAGGCTGTGATCCGCCCCGCCAGGGAGTCCGCGGCGCTCTCGCCCAGCTTGTCCGAGATCGTGGTGAGGATCCGCTTCACGAGGTCCAGGGCGAACGGGGTGATCAGCACCACTGCCGTCTCCGCTCCGAAGCCCAGGGCGTCGCTGGCGGCAGGGCGGGGGGCGAGGGTGCCCCGGGGGTCCTCGCGGTACCGGACAGCAGTGGCGCGGAACAGCGGCAGCTCCGCTGGAGACACCCGGGCGACCGCCTGCCGGGCAAGGGCTTCGACCGCCAGTTCCTGCTCGGACAGCTCCGCCATGGCGGCCTCCCAAACTCGGCGCTGACGCGACAGTACTGCTCCGGGCCGGCCAGTGGAATAGCCCGCTCGCGCTGCCCTGCGCGCTGCCCGCGCGTCCTCCGGGGTCAGCCGCCCTGGCTGGCCAGGGTGCGGATCACGCGCAGCGCCACTGAGAGGGTGGCCAGGTCGAAGGTCTCCTGGGCGCCGATCTCGGCCAGGGTCGCGCGAGCACGACCCAGGCCCTCCGCGTACCGCTCCTCCCACGTGATGACCCGGTCCGTCGGCTCGCCGCCCTCGGGGGTGGCCCGGAGCACGCGCGACGTGAGGGACGCCAGGGCCCCGTAGAGGTCGCTGCGCAGGGCCGAACGGGCCAGCGACGACCACCTGTCGGCCCGCGGAAGTGCCGTGATCCGGCCCAGGAACCGATCCACCTCGTAACGCTCGGAGATCGTGAAGTACAGCCGCGCCACGCTCACCGGATCCTCGCCCGTCCGCAGGGAGACCTCCACGATGTCCAGCAGGGAGAACACGTCGAGCAGCGCGGCCACCTCCGCGGCCAGGTCAGCCGGCGCGCCGGCCGCAGCGAAGTCCGTGATCCGTCGGTCCAGGCGCTCCCGCTCGACCCCGACGAGGAAGCCCGGGGCCTGCCCGGCGAGGTCGGCCACCGAGGCCCGGAACCGTGCGACCTCCCTGGGCACGTCGAGGGTCCCGCCACGGGTCTGCAGCAACCACCTCGTCGACCGGTCGAGCAGCCTCTGCACCTCACTGCGCAGCGAGTTCAGGGCCGCGGTGGGCACGACCCCGCCGTGGGAGTCGATGCGCCTCCACAGGTCGGGCAGGTCGAACACGCCGCAGGTCACGGCGAAGGCTCGGGCGATCTCCGCCGGGGCGGCCCCGGACTCCTCCGCGGCACGCATCGCGTAGGTGATCCCCCCACGGTTCACCAGCTCGTTGACCAACCCGGTCGTGATGATCTGGCGACGCAGCGGATGCCCGTCCAGGTGGTCGGCGCAGCGCAGCGCCAGGGCCTTCGGGAAGTACCCCGACATCCAGGGGGCAGCGAAGGCCTCGTCGGGGACCGAGGACTTGAGCAGCGCATCCTTGAGGTCGAGCTTGGTGTAGGCGACCAGCACGGCCAGCTCGGGCTTGGTCAGCCCCCGGCCCTCGAGGACCATCGTGGCCAGCACGGCATCGCTGGGCAGCGCCTCGAGGTCCCGGTCGAGCCCCGCGGTCCGTTCGAGGCTGCGGATGAGCCGCCCGAGCGCAGGGACCATCGCCTGCCCGTGGTGGGCCTCGAACGTGAGCAGGACGTTCTGGTCGATGTTGTCCTGGAGCACCATCGAGGCGACCTCGTCGGTCATCGACTGCAGCAGGGGGTCGCGCTCGGCGGGGTCCAGGTCACCGGCCGCGGCCACCCGGTCGAGCAGGATCTTGATGTTCACCTCGTGGTCGGAGGTGTCGACGCCCGCCGAGTTGTCGATGGCATCGGTGTTCAGCGCCACGCCCGCGTGCGCGGCCTCGATCCGGCCCCGCTGGGTCAGCCCGAGGTTCCCGCCCTCCCCCACGACCCGCGCCCTCAGGTCGGAGCCGTTGACCCGGATCGCGTCGTTGGCGCGGTCCCCGACATCGGCCTGGGACTCGGTGGACGCCTTGACGTAGGTCCCGATGCCACCGTTCCAGAGCAGGTCCACCGGCGCGGTGAGGATCGCGCGCAGCAGGTCGTTGGGCGCCATGGAGGTGGCACCGTCGGCGATCCCGAGGGCCTGGGCGGCCGCAGCGCTCACGGGGATCGACTTCGCGGTCCTCGCGTGCACGCCGCCGCCCTCCGAGATGAGCGAGGTCGCGTAGTCCGCCCACGAGGAGCGCGGAAGCGCGAACAGCCGCTGGCGCTCGGCGAGCGACACCGCGGGGTCCGGGTCCGGGTCCACGAAGATGTGCCGGTGGTCGAAGGCGGCGAGCAGGCGCAGGTTCGGTGAGAGCAGCATCCCGTTGCCGAACACGTCCCCGCTCATGTCGCCGATGCCCACGGCGGTGAATGTGGTCAGGTCGATGTCCGGGCCGACGACGCGGAAGTGCGCCCGGACGGACTCCCAGGCGCCGCGGGCCGTGATCCCCATCGCCTTGTGGTCGTAGCCCGCCGACCCGCCGGAGGCGAACGCGTCGCCGAGCCAGTACCCGTACTCGGCGGCCACGCCGTTGGCGATGTCGGAGAAGGTCGCTGTCCCCTTGTCCGCGGCCACCACCAGGTAGGGGTCATCATCGTCGTGGCGGACCACGCGCTCGGGGGGGACCACCTCGTGGCCGACCAGGTTGTCGGTGAGGTCCAGCAGGGACCCGACGAACACCGTGTACGCACCGATCCCCTCGGCCATCCACGCCTCGCGGTCCAGGGCCGGATCCGGCAGCTGCTTGGCGAAGAAGCCGCCCTTGGCCCCGACGGGGACGATCACCGCGTTCTTGACCGCCTGGGCCTTGACCAGTCCCAGGACCTCGGTGCGGAAGTCCTCCCGGCGGTCGGACCAGCGCAGGCCGCCGCGGGCCACCTTCCCGAAGCGCAGGTGCACGCCCTCCACCCGCGGGGAGCAGACCCAGATCTCGAACTTGGGCCGCGGCTCGGGCAGCTCGCGGATGTGCGCCGGCTCCAGCTTGATCGCCAGCGCCGGGCGGTCCGGCTGGAAGTGATTCGTGCGCACCGTGGCCCGGATCAGGCCGAGGAACGAGCGCAGGATGCGGTCCTGGTCGAGGCTGGCCACGTCGTCGAGGGCGCGGGTGATCGCCGTGCGCAGCTCGTTGGCGCGCACGGCGCGGTCGGCGACCAGGTCCGGGTCGAAGCGCGCATGGAACAGCTGCACCAGCAGGCTGGCGATCTTGGGGTTCGCCAGGGCGGCGTTCTCGATGTAGGCCTGGCTGAAGGCCGAACCGGTCTGGCGCAGGTAGCGGGCATAGGCGCGCAGCACGGAGATCCGTTGCCAGTCCAGTCCGGCCTCGGCGACCAGGCCGTTGAACCCGTCGGCCTCGGCCCTGCCCTGCCAGCACGCGAGGAACGCCTGCTCCCACATCCGACGGACTCCACCGAGGCGTGCGGACCCGGCTGCGTGCAGGCCGAAGTCGAAGATGAAGGCGCCCCCGGGCTCGCCCGGGGCATGCGAACGCACCAGCTGGAAGGGCCGCTCGGTGACCACCTGGACGCCCAGGCTGGTCAGGACGGGCAGCACCTCGGCCAGGGAGATGTCGACCAACGAGTACAGCTTCAGCCGGGCGTTCGCCTGCTCGCCACTGGCGTCGGCTGCCGGCTGCAGTGAGACCCGCAGCGGCTCCTGCTGGGTCAGCTGCTCGATCTCGAACAGGTCCGCGACAGCCTCCCCGGCGGGGGTGACCGCGCGGTAGGCCTGGGGGAATCCCTTCGGGTACCCGGTGAGCAGGGCATGGGCGCGCGCCTCCGAGGACGCAGCCACCAGGGCGATCGACAGCTCATCGTCCCAGGAGAGGGCCACCTCGGCGATCCGCACCTCGAGCGCGTCGACATCGACCTCGGGGACCGACTGGCCGCGGGCGACGCGCACCACGATGTGCAGCCGTGCGAGCACGGACTCGGTGACGCGCGCGGTGTAGTCCACGCTCACCCCGCCCACGGCCTCCATCAGGACCTGTTGGATCTGCAGGCGCACGTCGGTCGTGTAGCGGTCACGCGGCAGGTACACCAGGCACGACAGGAAGCGTTCATAGGTGTCACGCCGGACGAACAGCCGCGTGGCTCGCCGCTCCTTGAGGTTCAGGGCTGCCTCGGCGACAGTGGTGAGCTCGTCGGTGTCGATCGCGAACAGCTCGTCGCGGGGGAAGGTCTCCAGGAACGCCATGAGGTCACGGCCGCCGTGCGAGTCCCGGCTGAACCCGAGGACCTCGCGCACCCGGCGGACCTTGCGGTTGACGACGGGGATTCCCTCGACCGTCTGCGTGTAGGCCGAGGAGGAGAGCAGGCCGATGAAGCGGTGCTCGCCCACCACCAGCCCCGTGTCGTCGATCATCTTCACCCCGACGTAGTCCAGGTACACGGGGCGATGCACCGTCGAGCGGCGATTGGCCTTGGTGACGATGAGCAGCCGGGGTTCCAGCGCCTTCCGCCGGACAGTCGGTGGCAGCTCGGAGAAGGACACCGATTCGGGACGCTCCGAGCGCAGGAGCCCCAACCCGCTGCCGGACTCCTCGACCAGCATCAGCTCAGCCGCGCCGCCCTCCTGCCCGGTGAGCCGGTACTTGCGGTACCCGAGGAAGGTGAAGTGGTCATCGGCGAGCCAGTTGAGCAGGTCGATCGCCTCGCTGGCCTGGTCCTCGGACACCCCACCGGGACGCTGGGCGACCAGCCCGGCCGCGAGGCCACGCGCCTCGGCCACCATCAGCGGCCAGTCCGCCACTGCCCGGCGAACGTCGCCGAGGATCCGATGCAGGTTGCCCTCGATGCCAGCGCGCGCAGCGTCGTCGGGCTGCCAGTCGACCTCGATGTGCATCCAGGACTCGAGGCTGCCGACAGAGTCCTCCCCCGGCAGGATCGGCTCGGATTCTGCACCAGGCGGGTCGGCCCGAAGGAGGATGCCAGCCGCGTCCCGGGTCACTGCGACGATCGGGTGCACGACGAGATGGATGCCCACGCCCAGCCGGTTGAGCTCGGCGCTCACGGAGTCCACCAGGAACGGCATGTCCTCGGAGACGATGCTGATGACGGTGCGCCCGCACGTCCATCCGGTGTCCGCGACGGTGGGATTGACCGCACGGACGATGGCATGGTGGGGTGCACGATGCTGGGCCACATCGATGAGGTGGGTCACCGCGCCGACGATCGCCTCCGGGTCGCGATCAGCGATGTCATCGGGGTCCACATGCCGGTAGAACACCGAGGCGAGCCGCTCATCCCGCGCCGACGACCAGCTGTACCACTCGGCGAACCCCACGCCCACGTCCAGTTCCTCCCTCGACCCTCCCCAACCACCCACCCTCGCACTGCCGCACCCGTGCCGTCGACCCGGGCCGACGCGAGGCCCCTGCGCCCGCCGCGGTTCCAGCCTGTTCGGGCCTATAGTCCTGCTAGCCCAGCCGTGGCCCTGCGCAGGGCCGGTCGCCCAACGAGGAGCATCCATGGCCAAGAGGTTCGCTGGTGACATCCACTTCGATGTCGCGCCCGATGTGGTGTTCGCCGCCCAGTCCGATCCGCACTACGTGGTGTGGAAGCACGAGCACATGGCCGCCTTCGACGTCTCGGCGACGGTGGAGGAGGACGGCTCGCACGTGGTGATCAGCTCGTCGCGCAAGCTGCCTGCCGAGATCCCGGCGGCGGCCCGCAGGTTCGTCGGTGACTCGATCCAGATCGACGAGGTGCACACCTGGGCGCACCCGGACACAGACGGTTCGCGGCACGGCACGGTCACGGCCTCGTTCGGCGGAGCACCGATGGAGGTCTACGGGACCATCGAGCTCCACCAGCAGGGCGACGGGTCGGTCATGAAGGTCGTGATCCATGCCAAGGCCCACGTCCCGATCGTCGGCGGGAAGATCGAGAACGTCGTGGGCGAGCAGTTCATGCGCGCCCTGCGCAAGGAGCAGAAGATCTCGCCCCAGTGGTTCGCGGAGTAGCGACGGCCTCAGGCATCTGGCCAGACGTCCGGCCCGACGTCCGGCGCGCTTCGCATGGTCGCGACCGCTACCGTTCCGGCCATGGCCGTCTCAGAGTCCCTCAGTGTCACCGTCAACGCCCCAGCCGACCAGGTGCTCGCGTTCCTGCTGGACATCGACAACCAGAAGAACTGGTTCCCCGGGCAACACCGACTCCGAGGTCCTCGAGCGCGATGACGAGGGCCGGCCGACCAGGGCGCGCCTGGTGAACGACGTGAAGGTCGCCAAGGACGAGTTCCAGCTGGACTACACCCATAGCGACTCGGGGTTCTCCTGGTCGCTGGTGGCTCCCACGAGGGTGCAGAAGTCCCAGGTCGGCTCGTGGACCCTCGCGGACAGGGGCGGGTCGACCGAGGCCACGATGGCCCTCACCCTCGACGTCTCACTGCCCCTGCCCGGCTTCGTGCAGAAGAAGACGGTCAAGGACACGCTGAAGGGCGCCACGTCCGCCCTGGCCAAGCAGTTCTGACGGCGGGTCGCCCCACAGCCCGCTCAGCGCGGCAACAGCCCCGGGATCTCCTGGACGCCGAACCAGGCAAGGTCCGCGGTCAGCACGGCCGCGGTGTCACGGCGTTCGACCGGCCCTGAGAGCGTGACCCACCCGTCCTCGGGGGTCGCGTCGGGCTCAGGCACGTCCACCGCCAGCACAACCCCACCATCGAGGTCGGCGAGGTCCTCTGCTGCCGCCAGCTGGGCCTCGAACTCCCACTCCTCCTCGTCGACGTCCGGTGCCCCGGCGCGCCACGCGGGGTCGACCGCGCACCCGCGCAGAGGACCATCGAGGTGTCCGGTGGAGTCGAGCTCCGCCAGCTGCGCCCACCGCACGGGTATGTAGGCCCGCATCAGCCGACCGACGCCAGGTGGTCGGGACCCATGTGGTCGGGGTCGCGCAGGGCCTCGATCGAGGTGCGGATCGAGGTCTCCAGCACGTGGATCCGCTTCTCGAAGTCCATGAGGTTGCCGCCGATGGCCGCCAGGTCCTCGGCGCCGGGCCCCAGCACGGTCACGTCCGTGCCCCCGGCACGCACCTTCTCGACCTCGTTGAGGCAGCGCTTGGTGACCTGGACGCGCCAGGTGCGCTCGAGCCGGGCGAGCAGGTGGTCGGGACGGTCCATGTGGAAGCTGACCATCGGGGCGATGACGTAGACCTCGTCGAGGCCCATGTTGGCCACGAGGTCGACGGAGGTCGCCGACCAGGCCCCGCCATCCACGTAGCGGCGCCCGTCGATCTCCACGGGGGCGTACCAGGCGGGGATCGAGCAGGACGCCTGGACGGCCAGCGACAGGGGAGCCTCCGGTGCCGTCGGCTGGCCGAAGACCACCCGCGTGCCCGTGGCGTAGTCCATGGTGACGATCCACAGGTTCGGGTGCGGGGACCAGTCCCCGATCGGGGTGAACCCCTCCACGAGGTGCGCCACCCGGTCCAGGGTCTTCGACCCGGTGGGAAGGAATGCGGAGAGGAAGGCCGTCGGGGGCATCCGGCGCATGCGGAACCTGTTGAGGCCCGTGCGCATCAGGGCCCGCGAGCCGGGCTCCAGCTTGGGCCGCCCGGGTCGGGCGCCCCCGGTCACGGCCTCGATGTCCCAGCTGAAGCCGGCGATCGGGCCGGTCATGACCTTGTCGCCACGCTCCTGGGCGGCCAGCTCCTCAACGGTGGCTCCAGCGCCGAGCAGGGCTGCGATGACTGAACCGGCCGACGTGCCGACGATGATGTCGGCGTCACGGGGCTCGAAGCCGTGGACTGCCTTGAGGGCCGCGAGCGCGCCGACAGCCCAGGCCCCGCCCAGGACGCCGCCGCCGCCGAGCACGAGCCCGCGCCTGATCGGCCGTTCGACAGACGCCACGACAGGCACCTCCTCGCTGGGTCCTCGAAGCGCCGGCTCAGTCCCAGGCGCACACAGGGACGCCAGATTACGCCCCCGGGGATCCCATCGTCTCGCGGGGTCCGAAGTCCCTACGCAGTCGACTTTCTCGGCCGGCGCGCCTTGCCGGTGAGGGTCACCGTCGCCAGCATCTCCTCGATGGCGTCGTCGATGCACTGCGCCAGCACCTCGACGTCCGGCATCGCCTCACGGTCGGCGTTCAGCCCGAAGAAGACCCCGCCGTCGTAGGAGGTCAGGCCGATGGACACTGCCTGGCCCCGGGCCAGCGGCACCACGGGGTAGGCGGCGAGCATGAGCGCACCCCCGGCGTAGAGCGGGAACTGCGGGCCGGGGACGTTGGTGATCACCACGTTGTAGACCCGGCGCGACAGCCCGGACACGACCCGCGCCCCCAGCGAGTGCACAGTCGGCGGGGTGAACGAGGCCACTCCCACCAGCGCGGTGGCGCCCAGCATCTGCCCGGTCTCCTTGAGCATGTCCATCTCGAAGCGCACCCGCTGCAGGCGGATCACCGGATCGGGCTCACCGATGGGCAGGTCACAGAGGAACGCGGCGATCTGGTTGCCGGAGTTGTCCCCGGGGGTGCGCACGCTGACCGGGACCATCGCCCTGATCGAGCTGCTCGTCGTGACCGGCTCGGCACGCGTGAGCATCCAGGCGCGCAACGCCCCGGCGAGGATCGTGAGCACGATGTCGTTGATCGTCCCGCCGTGGGCACGCTTGATCCGCTTGAGCTTCTCCAGGTCGGTCTCGGTGGTGGCGTAGCGCCGGGCACCGCCGATGGACACGTTCAGAGGGCTCGAGCTGGCCGGGCGCGCCATCGTGCGCGCCGCCGCAGCCAGCCCGACGACGCTGCGACCGAGCTGCCCCACGGTCTCCTGCACGTCGATCAACCCGGTGCGGACGGTGTCGACCACGGCCTTGGGGGAACGGGCGATCTCGTTGACCGCGCCCGCGACCAGCTCGACCGAGGACGGCTCCCGCAGCGGGCGCCAGGTGTCCTCGGGCACGTCCCGCGGCTCGGGGCTGACGTCGAGGATGACCTGGCCGATGTCGACCGCCGTGGCCCCGTCGACCATGGCGTGGTGGGTCTTGGTGAGGATGGCGAAGCGGTCGTCCTCAAGGCCCTCGACGAGGTACATCTCCCAGAGCGGACGGGTCCGGTCCAGCGGGCGGCTCATGATCCGGGCGACCAGGTCGTTGAGCTGGTCGTCGGTCCCCGGACGGGGCAGTGCCGACCTGCGGACGTGGTAGGTGACGTCGAAGCGCTCGTCGTCGACCCAGACGGGGTTCGCCAGGTGCCCCGGCACCCAGCGCACGCGCTGGCGGTAGCGGGGGACGAGGGCGATCCGGTCGCGGATCAGCCGGACGAGCCGCTCGTAGTCGAACCCACCGTCGGGCACCTCGAAGATGGCGACCCCACCCACGTGCATGGGGGTGTTCAGCTCCTCCATGTAGAGGAAGGAGACGTCCAGCGGGCTCAGGCGGTCACTCATCAGGTACTCCTAGGTTCAGCGTCCGCACGGGGCGTTGCGAGGGTCCGTGGGGGCGCCATTCATCTTGCCCCATGGGCGATCCCGACGCCCACCGGCCCTGCATCGCTCGGGCAGCGTGCACCGGGCCGGGTCGAATTGGGAAATCACAAGGGCCTCCCGTATGCTTGTTGGCGTCCCCGACCACCAGTCAGGGTCGGTACGACAAGCAGTCCCGGCCCCATCGTCTAGTGGCCCAGGACGCCGCCCTTTCAAGGCGGTAGCACGGGTTCGAATCCCGTTGGGGCTACGACCAGCCCATCGGGTTGTCAGGTACGACCGCGGTCCCCGGACAGCGGAGCACAACGGCCTCGCGGCAACGCAGGGCCCCGTAGCGCAGTTGGTTAGCGCGCCGCCCTGTCACGGCGGAGGTCGCGGGTTCGAGTCCCGTCGGGGTCGCTGAAGGACACCGGTTCCTGGTTCCTCGGAACCGTCCGGCCAGGTAGCTCAGTTGGTACGAGCGTCCGACTGAAAATCGGAAGGTCGGCGGTTCGACCCCGCCCCTGGCCACAGCGAAGCCCCTCATGTCTCCCCCGTCGTGAGGGGCTTCGCCCTTTCGTGTCGATGACTTCCGTCGGTGGGCCCGGACGAGGTGGTGGTGCGGCCGCCTGCGCCCGCCCAGTCCCGAGATGCTGATGCCGGGTGAATGGGCGCCTGTGGCCGGGGTAGGGGTTGATCGAGCGCCGCTCGATCTGGGCCAAGCGCCAACCCAACAACAGGAAGTTCCACATGAGCATGAACGACAGCATGGATACCAGTTACCGCACCGGCACCACGTCAGTGGAGCAGCTCGACCGGGTGAGCACCGAGACCAAGCCCTCGGCCAAGACCACCGAGTTCCTCGTCTTCCTGGCAGCCGTGGCTGCTGTGGTGGTCACCGCTGTGATGGTCGGCCAGGACGCGAACACCGGCATCGATCCGTTCGGCGCCCAGGACGCGCTGCGCTACATCACCTACCTGACCATCGGCTACATGGTGGCTCGTGGCCTGGCGAAGTCCGGAAGCCGCTACAACGACACCCACTGACCCACCCGAGGGAAATCCCGCCGGCGCCGCGATCGATTGCTGCGCCGGCGGGATCTCGCCGTTGATCACCGAACTGATGCGCCGGACCCGAATATTCACCAAGGAGAGAAATGACTACCAGCACCGAGTCCCACACCGCAGTCACGGGCCAGGACACTCCTGCCCCGGAGACCGGCAAGAGCCTGTCGCAGAAGCTCATCGGCCAGAAGCTGCCGTCGGTCGATCTGACACAGCCCGTGGCCCGGTACCTCGCGCCGCCCCTGAAGAAGGGGGTCGACCTCCCTCGGAACCTGGCATCCCAGGGAGCCGGACTGGTCGTCGGCGTTCTGCGCCACTTCCGCGAGCAGGCGGATCGGGTCCGCGGCATCGTGAAGGAGCAGGCAGACCCGGTGGCGGACTTCGGCAGTTCGACGGCCGAGCCTGAGCAGGCCGAGCGCGAGCAGGCCGAACGCAAGCTCGAGGCGGCCAAGCACAAGCTGGAGGCGGCCAAGAGGGCCCGCGAGTCGGCCACCCGCAAGCTCGAGGAGGCAAGGCGCGCGAGGGAGCAGGCCGAGCGAGACCAGGCTGAGCGTGAGCAGGCCGAGCGTGAGACCGCCGAGCGTGAGCAGGCTGAGCGTGAGACCGCCGAGCGCGAGCAGGCCGAGCAGTAGGCCCAATTCGCCTCCTGGTGAAGGCGCGGAGGTCGGCAGCTCTTCGCTGCCGGCCTCCGCGTTGTTTGAGGTCCAGCGCTGGGGCTGACCTGTGCATCACCATCCACCTCCGCCCAGAGCGTCCATGGTGGATTGGACCTGCAAGCCGCTTCATCCGGCCGGTAGCCGCCTCTGGCGAGCCCCTACTGTCGTCACGAGGCTTGGCGGCAGTCGGCGGAAGGGGACGCGAGGTGAGGACCCACGCAGAGTTCAGGTCGAGCAAGTTCCCCCCATACGAGGACGAGGAGGAGCAACTCAACCCTGGGGTGTGGGGCCGGAGGCTGGCTGAGTACCTTGTCGACAACCTGACCTCCCACGGGATGCGGGTCGAGCAGATCATCGCCGAGGACTGGGGTTGGTACATCCCGCTGGAGATCGACGGAGTCCGACTCGCAGTCTGCTGTGGCCATCAGGACGGCGGAGCCGAGGAGTTCGTTGTGTTCACCGATCCGAGCGGGCCAACAGTGCGACGGGGCTTCAGGAGGGTGGACGTGACCCAGCAGCTGACTGCGCTCACCGACGCACTGGCTGCGATCCTGGCCACCGATCCCGACATCCACGACGTCGCCTGGATCGATGCCTGATTGCTGCGGCCGAACGGCCCCTCCTCACGACGGGATCGTCAGGCCCTGGCCGGGGGGACGTGCCGAACGCAGGTCCGTGCAGTTGGTCTGGCCTCCAGCCGGGCGGCGGGAATGGGCTGGCGGCACACCTCACAGATCCCGTAACCGCCATTCTGGAGTCGAACAGCGGCGGCCTCCAAGTCGACGAGATGTACCTGCGCCGCCTGAATGAACGCTGACAACTGCGACCGTTCGTAGGCGATTGTCTGGCCCTCGGGGTCGTGCTCGTCGTCGGCATTCGAGTCCGCCGATGCGGCGAAGAGGGACTTGAGATCCTCGGTCATGGTTGCGAGTCGGGCGCGGATCTCATCTCGTTCCACGCGCAAGCGCTCGCTCACGGCCTCGAGATCAAGGTCCGACCGGGCTCCGCCAGGGGCGCGATCGGACGCGGTCTGCTGAGGCGACTCGGCCATATCCACGGCTTCCTCCAACGAGCCACGCCATCCAAACGTAAGGGCGACATCATCGGGGCAGCGACTGCTTCCAGCCAAGGTATCTGGAGGCGCCTGGCCCGCGTCGACCCAGGCGTGAGCGATCCTCCGGACGGAGGTTGGCGTGGGTTGCCGCCTGTCCGGACTACTTGGTGGCTGGCGCTCGTCACCATGTGCAGAACCCGCGGGCGGTGAGGCCGTCGAGGATCATCGGCAGGGCCGTCGCTGTGTTGTCGATCCGGTCGTGCATCAGGACGGTCCCGCCGTCGAAGGCGTTGTTCACGACGCGATCACGGAGCTGCTGAGGGGACAGGCCCTGCCAGTCGAGCGCGTCCAGGGCGTCGTCCCACAGGGTCATGGTGGGCAGGCCCACGGCTGTCGCGTTCGAGCGGACCCTCGCATCCCACTCGCCGTAGGGCGGGCGCCACTGGGTCGGCCGCACGCCGGTGATCTGTGCGATGGCGTCCGAGGTGCGGGTGAACTGGGACCGGATATCGGCGTCGGACAGCGTGGGCAGGTGTGGGTGGTCCCAGGTGTGGTTTCCCACGAGGTGCCCTTCGGCAACCTCGCGGCTGACGAGCCCCGGATTCGCCTGCACGTTCACGCCGACCACGAAGAAGCTGGCGGTTCGGCCATAGCGCTTCAGAGTGTCCAGGACGCTGCTCGTGCTGCCGGTGTTCACCGGGCCGTCGTCGAAGGTCAGGCGGACTCGCCCGGCGGGGCACTGCCCCTGCGTTGGGGTGGGGGTGGGGGCGGGGCTGCCGATGGTGACCCCGAGTCCGACGCCGGCGTTGACGAGCAGCCAGGTGCGGGCGGCACCGTGGCCGGACAGGACGTAGCCGTTGGCGGGGATGGGCATACCAGCGGCGCCAGTGCTCTGCCGATCACGGACCTCGGTGACGCTCCCCCCGACAACGGCGACCTCAGCACCCCACATGTTGGCCGGGGAGATGACCTGGCTGCCAGTGCGGGTATAGAGCACCAGGGCATCGGCCGCACGAGCGATGTTCGTCCCCGCTATCGGGTACTGGGCCGTACCGATCCGGGCGACGCTACCGGCGGGCGGCGTCGGGACGCTGGTCGGCGTCGGACTCGCCGAAGCGGTCGGCGTGGGGCTCGGACTCGCTGTCGGCGTGGGGGTCGGGGTCGGGGTCGAGGTCGGGGTCGAGGTCGAGGTAGGAGTCGGGGTCGGCGTGGGGGTAGGGGTCGGCGTGGGCGTCGGGGTCGGGGTCGGAGTCGGGGTCGGCGTGGGCGTCGGTGTGGCGGTCGGCGTCGGGGTGGGGGTGGGGGTGGGGCTGGGGCTGGGGCTGCCGATGCTGACGGTGCGTCCGACACCGGCGTTGGCGAGCAGCCAGATGCGGGCGGCACCGTGGCCGGACAGGACGTAGCCGTTGGCGGGGATGGGCATACCAGCGGCGCCGGTGCTCTGCCGATCACGGACCTCGGTGACGCTCCCCCCGACAACGGCGACCTCAGCACCCCACATGTTGGCCGGGGAGATGACCTGGCTGCCAGTGCGGGTGTAGACCACCAGGGCATCGGCCGCACGAGCGATGTTCGTCCCCGCTATCGGGTACTGGGCCGTACCGATCCGGGCGACGCTACCGGCGGGCGGCGTCGGGACGCTGGTCGGCGTCGGACTCGCCGAAGCGGTCGGCGTGGGGCTCGGACTCGCTGTCGGCGTGGGGGTCGAGGTCGGGGTCGAGGTCGGCGTGGGGGTCGGGGTCGGCGTGGGGGTCGGGGTCGGCGTGGGGGTCGGGGTCGGAGTCGGGGTCGGCGTGGGGCCGCCCAGCGACGCGGGCAGTGTCACGGGGGCGCCGACGGTGGCGTTCGCCTGCAGCCAATCGGCCGATGACCCGTGGCCCGAGAGGACCACGCCCCCGAGGGGAATGGCCATTGCAGCCCCACCGCTGAGGCGGTTGCGAGTCTCGGTCACCCTTCCACCGGCAACGGCCGCTTCGAACCCCCACTGGTTGGCCGGTGACACGCTCTGGCCGTTCGCCCGGGTGTAGATGATCAACTGGTCGGTCGAGCGGTACGTGTCGATGCCGTCGACAGCATGCGATCCTCCATTCACCACCACGACGTCGCCTGGCGCAGCAATGGCGGTCGGCGCGAACGGAACGAGCGCGGCGAGAAGGGCGAGCACACTGAGCAGGGCGAGCAGCGTGAGGCCGAAGCCAGGGCCGAGCCGTCGCCCTGCTGTGCGACTGATGGCCGGAGTCGAGGGCGGCATGGTCAACGCGCGGCATCGCTTGTTGAGCTGGCCAATAGGGCTCTCACAAGGCCCAGTAGATCGGCTTCGGGGTGCAGGCTCAATGGGCGGATGACCTCACCGGATGCTCGGGTGCGGGGTCGTCCGGCCCTTGGCCGGGCGCCAGCGCCGCGGGACAATCCTTCCTGGATGTTCCGCCTCGCCCAGAGGCCCTGATTGGCCGCGATCGCATCAAGCGAGCCGACCAGGATCAGCTGCGCCGGCGGATTCGGCACACCACGACCAGCACGACGAACAGCGGCCAGACGGCCTGGAAGCCGGCCAGCAGGCGCTCGCTCAGGCCAAGGTGGTCTCCCCCACGAAGTTCGACGCCCAACCAGGCCAGCATCACCAGCATGACCCCGGTGGCCACGATCCCGGTGCGCCGGTCGGGCAGGTCGGAGAGCGCCGGCCACAGGGCCAACGCGCCGAAGCTGACCGCGGCCGCGGGGATATGGGCGGCCGCCGGCTGCGGTGAGGCGGCGACCACGATGGTGGCCGCGCCGCCGAGGGCCAACAGGATCCGACCGGCTGGAGCCGCCTCCGGCAAGCCGGCCGCAGTCACCAGATGGCAGACACCGAGCACGAACAAGCCCATCGTCATGATCAACGCGTCGTCAGCGCCCCGGGCGGCCAGCGCGCTGATTGTGTCGGTGACCGGGTTGAACCCGCCGGACTGACGGTTCTGAGCCAGCGTCCAGCCGCCGATCAGCGCCACCGGGGCCGCGGCTGCGGACACCAGCACCCAGTTGCGCACGACCTGAGTGTGCCCGACGAGGTGGTGCGCGTTGACTGCTTCGCCGCGACACTGGGGGCATGACACAGCAGCAGCCCTACGAAGCGATCGGCCGATGGGGCGAGATCGAGATCCGCCGCTACCCGAGGCACACGGTGGCCGAGGTCGTCGTCGACGGGGACTTCGATGATGCCGGGAACCGCGGGTTCCGCCCGCTGTTCAGCTACATCCAGGGCCAGATCGCGATGACTGCCCCCGTCGTCCAGACACCCGGCAGCGAAGGGCACAGCGTGGCGTTCGTGATGCCGGAAGGTCGGGACCTCGACACGTTGCCCACCCCTTCCGACACGCGGGTGCACCTGCGCACCGTGTCGGAACAGGTGGCCGCAGCCCTGAAGTTCTCCGGCTGGGGCAACGCGGGGGACCTCGACAAGCGGGGTCGCCAGCTGCTGCGCGCCCTCGAGGGCTCCCCGTGGCAGCCCGTCGGAACCGTTCGACTGGCCCGGTTCAACGCCCCGTTCGTCCCACCGTTCCTGCGGCACAACGAGGTCGTCGTGGACGTGGAGGGCCCCAGCACGCCCGGGCAATGACCTGGTCCGAAGGAGTGCGAGCCCGACCATCGAGAAACCCCCTGCCGCCTGCTGGACGGCCATGGCCCATGACTGACCACGTCGGCCCTCCCGCCTGCTGGCGCAGTTAGCCTTGGTCGGTGGCACGATCGACGGGGTCCAGATCCGTGGCCCGCCGCGGCGATCGACCCGCGCGCGGGGTGGACCTGCTCCTGGACCGCGATGGTCTGTGGTGCACCGCACCCGGTGACGGCCCGGGGGTGCTGCGCTCGGTGCCGATCGCCGGCGGGATGGCGCCCGGAAGGGTCTGGGGCGTACCTGTCGACGCGCAGCTCGGGCCAGGCGTGGCCGACCTCCTGGATCCGGCCTCGGGGAGCAGCCCGGGAACCCCCACGGTCAGGGCGGTGGCGCTCGGGCGACTGGTGGCGGCCGCGTTCCGGGCAGCCGACTCCCAACCCGTGCCGATCCCGGATGGCCCTGGCTGGAGATGGCGGGCCGCGCCGGGCCCTTCGCTGGCGGGCGCCCTGGACACCGCCGTTGCTGCGTGCGTCGCGGCCGGGGTGGTGGTCGACGACGACCCAGAGCGGCGGCTGCGCGACCTGGTCGATGACGTCGTGAACGCTCGAACGTCGGCCGCACTGGCCGGGAGCGACCCCCTGAATGCTGCGTCGGGCACCACAACCGGCCAGCGCGGGGCCACGCTCTGGGCGGACCACGTGGTCGCGCGAGCGGCGGCCAATGCCCGGACCGCGCTCGTGCTCAGCCCGCCGGACCCCGAAGCGCTGACGGGCCATCCAGGCACGTGGACCCTGTCCGCCCTGGCCATCCGGATCGACGAGCCGACCACCCGGCTGCCCTGGAGCAGCGCGGACCCGGCCCTGTTCGGCGCCGCGCCGGGGGCCTGGGCGAGGTGGGCGGACACGGAGACGCGCATGCTGTTGCGCGCGTGGGGCCCCCGCTTGCCCGGGTTGTTCGAGCAACTGGCCAGCGGGTCCTCGACCGGGCTGCCCGACGTCGACGTGCTGGAGTTCGTCGACCAGGTGGCGCCCGGGTTGCAGGCGGCCGGGTTCGACGTGATCGCCCCGGGTGGGCTGCTGCGCCTGTCCCCGGTGCGCCGCCGGATGTCGTCCGCCGGCTCGGGCACCGGCGCGCTGAGCGTGGGCGGACTTGGCCTGGAGGCCGAGGTGCTCGTCGACGGCGAGCCGCTGACCGCGGAGGACTTCGCCGCCCTGGCAGCATCGAAGTCCGAACTCGTGTCGGTCCGCGGTCGCTGGCTGCGGATCGGACCACAGGACGCCCAGAGGCTGGCGGCGCTGGTCCGACGGCTGCATCGGCCGGTGACCCCCGGTGATCTCCTCGCCGACGAGGCATTCGAGGGCGTCGAGCTCGACGCCGAGCAGGTCCTGCCCTCCGGATTGCGCCCGGCGCGCCGGATGCCGCTCCCGGTCGGCGTCCTGGCCACACTGCGTCCCTACCAGCGCGCGGGCCTCGACTGGCTGTCGTGGCTGGCCGACAACCGGGTCGGCGGGATCCTGGCTGACGACATGGGACTCGGGAAGACCCTGCAGGTACTGGCCTGGATCCAGGCCGACCACGCCGCCCCCACACTGGTGGTCTGCCCGGTGACCCTCGTGGACACCTGGGCGCGCCAGGCTGCCCAGTTCACTCCCGGGCTGCGGGTGGCCACCTTCCACGGCGTCGCCCGTGGAGCCGTGGCCGAGGCGGCTTCCAGGGCCGACGTCGTCGTGACCACGTATGGCCTGCTGGCCCGCGACGAGTCCCTGGCGGCCGTCGAGTGGCACCGGGTCGTGCTCGACGAGGCGCAGGCGATCAAGAACCCGGACACCCGGGCTGCCCGCGCGGCGCGCGCCCTGACCCCCACCCACCGACTGGTCGTCACCGGCACCCCTGTCGAGAACCACCTGGGGGACCTGTGGTCGCTGATGGCGTTCGCCCATCCCGGGCTGCTTCCCCGGCGCAAGCAGTTCACGGCCCGGTACGCCGGGGGCGACCCCGCCGAGGTTGCCCGGTTGCGCGCCGTGGTCGGACCCTTCCTCCTGCGCAGGGTCAAGACCGATCCGGGCATCCTTCCCGACCTGCCTGACCGCCAGGTCATCCGCGCGGACTGCACGTTGACCCGCGAGCAGGTCGGCGCCTACGAGGCTGTGGTCGCCGACATGATGGGTGCCCTCGAGGAGCTGCGCAGGGCGGCAGCATCAGGGGGCCCGGCTGGCCGGGATCGTGGGGCCCCAGGCAGCGATCCGGGGCTGATGGGCCGCCGGGCTGCGGTTCTGGGCGGGATCTCGCGGCTCAAGCAGATCTGCGTCCACCCTGCGCTGCTCACCGAATCGCGGCGCTCGCTGGGTGATCGCTCGGGCAAGGTGACCCGGCTGGTCGACCTCTGCGCGCAGATCGTCGACGAGGGCCAGGCGGTGGTCGTGTTCACGCAGTTCGCGTCATTCGTCCCCGACCTCGCGGCGCACCTCCGCCACGAGCTGGGGGTGGAGGTCGCCACACTGACCGGCTCCCACAGCCGAACGGCCCGCGCGGCGACGGTCGCCGCATTCAGTGACCCTGCCGGCCCGCCGATCCTGATCGCCTCCCTCAAGGCGGGCGGTACGGGGTTGACGCTCGTGCGGGCCAATCACGTCATCCACCTGGACCGCTGGTGGAACCCGGCGGTCGAGGATCAGGCCTCCGACCGGGTGTGGCGCATCGGCCAGCAGCAGAAGGTCTCGGTGCACGTGCTGGTGTGCCCCGGGACGCTGGAGGACCGCATCGACGAGGCGCTGGCAGCGAAGCGCTCACTGGCCGCCTCGGTGGTCCGCTCCACGGAGTCGGCCATCACGGAGATGTCCGATGCTGACCTCTCCGCGCTCGTCGGCCTCGTCCGGGAACGAGTCCTCGAATGAGCCGTGGACGCTGGGACTTCTACGACGCGCCCCCGCGGCGGCCGGTCGAGGGCGGGGTGGTCGTCGCCAAGCCGGGCAAGGTGAGCGACCCGCTGGCCGCGGACCTCGTCGCCGCCGCCGAGATGGAGAGTGCGCCGCAGATCCTCGCGCGCGGGCGCACCTACGCCCGCGCCGGACAGGTCGTTGCGGTCCAGGTGGGACCCACGTGCTTCTCGGCGCAGATCCAGGGCACCGGGGCGAAGCCCTATGACGTGCGCCTCGACCGCACCACGATCTCCGGCTCGGAGCGCGTGGCCGCAGGCTGCACCTGCCCCTATGGATGCGACGACGGCTGGTGCAAGCACGCGGCTGCGCTGGCCTACGTCGCCGCGCTCCTCCTCGACCGCGACTCGACAGCCCGTGCGGCATGGACCGGATCGCACCCCACCACCGAGTCCCCAGACGACCGGATCCCAGGGACCATCGCGGACACCGCCGTGGTGCCGGCGACGGCCCTGACCCTTGGCCCCGACGATCTGCTCACGTTGCGCAGCCCGATCCCCCGGCGGGATGCTCGAGAGCTCCTGGCCGCGGCGGAGGCGCTGGTCCCCCACCCATGGCGCCCGGTGGAGCCCATCCCGTAGCGACGCCGCCCAGCTGGCTCGCCCGTGCGTCTCCCAGCCTCTGCAAGGGAATCAGCAGCCTCGTGCGGTTGGCTGTGGCGCTGTGGCAACTCCGGCCCTTCCCCCGGGCGTGACCTCGGGCAAGGATGAGGCAATGGCCCCCCTCACCGGATCAGAGATCGCGACTGCCGGCCTGACCGACTGGGCCAACCTGCGCAACTGCCTGATGACCCGCCTGGCCACGGGGAACTTCGCCGCCGGCCTGCGCCTGGTTGCGCGTATCGGCGAGGTGGCCGAGTCGGCGGATCATCACCCTGACCTCGACCTGCGCTACGGGCACCTGGACGTGCGCCTCACCAGCCATGACGTCGGCGGCGTCACGGAGCGGGACATCGCCGTCGCCCGCCTCATCAGCCAGATCGCGGCCGAGGAGGAGGTGTCGGCCGACCCGAGCGCCGTGAAGCTGGTCGAGGTCGCCCTGGACACCCCGGACGCCGCCCTCGTGCGCCCGTTCTGGCGCGAGCTGCTCGGCATGAGGGAGGTGCCTGCGGGCGACTCCGAGATCGACCTCGCCGATGACGTCCTGCCCAGCATGTGGTTCCAGCCCTCAGGGAGCCAGGAGCCGCGGCAGCGGTTCCACTTCGACCTCTGGGTCGCCCCCGAGCTCGTACCGGAGCGGATCGAGGCCGCGCTGGCTGCCGGAGGCGTGCTCGTCAGCGACGCCGAAGCCCCGTCCTTCTGGGTCCTTGCCGACCCGGACGGCAACCGGGTCTGCCTGTGCACGTGGCAGGAGCGCAGCTCGACCTGACGAGACCCACACCAGGCGAGCAGCCCCGGCTCACTCGCTCCGACTGCGCGGTGCGTCCCGGAGCGGGTGGCGCCCACGGGCCCCACCCTTCGAGCTGACCTGGGGCCCGAGCCCGGCCGGTAGGGTCCTCGATGTGGCTGCTGCCGGACCCTCACGCCGTGAGGAGACCGACACACCGCCCAGGACCTCAGCCCGGGAGATCCTTCGCCTGGCGGTCCCGGCGTTCGGGGCGCTGGTCGCCCAGCCGCTGTTCACCCTGATCGATGCCGGCATCGTGGCCACCCTCGGCACGACGTCCCTGGCCGCGCTCGGGGCCGGCGCCCAGGTGTTCACGACCGTCACCGGACTTGCCATCTTCCTGGCCTACGGCACCACGGCGGTGGTTGCCCGAAGGGTGGGGGCAGGACAGGTGGCCGCGGGGATCAGTGACGGGATCGAGGGCGTGGCCCTGGGCCTGGCCCTCGGCCTGGGCGCGACCGCCGTGACGTGGCTGCTGGGTCCCCAGCTCCTGGCGTGGATCGGCACGTCCCCGGCCACCACCCCTGAGGCTCTGACCTACCTGCGCACCATCAGCCTGGCGTTCCCGTTCGCCCTGGCCGCGATGGCGGCCATCGGCGTCCTGCGCGGCCTGCAGGACACGGCAACAACGCTGTGGGTCACCCTGGCCGCGGTGGGCACGAACCTCGCCCTCGCGGCCTACCTCGTCCTGGTGGCCCGGTGGGGGATCGTCGGGTCGGCGTGGGCCACAGTCGTGGCCGAGGCGCTGGCCGCTGTGCTGTTCGTCGGGGAGCTCGCCCGGCGGGCCAGGCGCCATGCGGCCTCCCTGCGGCCGAGCCGATCGGGCGTGCTGGTGGCCGCCCGAGGTTCGGTCCCGCTGTTCTGGCGCACCGTGGCGCTGCGCGCGGTGTTCGTGCTCGCCGTCGTCGTCGCCGCCCGCCTCGGCGACGCCGAACTCGCTGCCTACTACGTGACCTTCACGATCTGGTACCTGTTGGCGCTGGGCATGGACGCCCTGGCGATCGCCGGCCAGGCGCTCCTCGGACGCCACCTGGGCGCAGGTTCGGTGGGGACCGCCCGGGCAGTCACGTGGCAGATGACCCGCTGGGGGGTGTGGCTCGGCGTGATCCTCATGGCACTGGTCCTGGCCTGTCGACCGTGGGTGCCCGGCCTGTTCGGCGACGATGCGATCGTCCAGGCCATGGTGGCCTCCGCCCTGGTGGTGGTGGCCCTCCAGCAGCCGCTCGCCGGTGTCGTGTTCGTGCTCGACGGCGTGCTCCTGGGCGCCGGGGACGCCCGTTTCCTGGTGTGGGCACAGGGGCTGGCCCTTGTGGCGTTCGCCCCACCCGCGCTCTGGGTGCTGCACTCGCAGGGGACGGTCACGGGCCTGTGGGTGGCCCTGACTGCCTTCATGCTGGCGCGCGCGGGGGCCTTCCTCTGGCGGGTGCGCGGCAACGCCTGGTTGGTGACGGGAGCAACACGATGAGCGCGGAAGAACTCCGCGGGCGGTCGTCGACGTGTGGCTGGGGGCCTAACCGGCCGGGGTGTCCTGCGACATGCCGTTGCGGGGCGCCGGGATGCTCTCGAGGAGTCCGCGCACCTCGCTCTCGAGGTAGCGGCGGTGACCGCCGAGGGTGCGGATCGACGTCAGCTTGCCCGAATTGGCCCAGCGAGTCACGGTCTTGGGATCGACCCGGAACAGGGCGGCAACCTCAGCTGGGGTGAGCAGCGGTTCCACTTCCTGCTGTCGTGCAGCCATGTGCAACTCCTCGGTGATAACTCACAGAACGTACTCAAACGGGCATCTGCCCTGAGCATGACACCGAACCAACGAGGCATCAACACGGGGAGGGCATTTTGGCAGAACATTCCCCCGTGATGCCGCTGCGCCACGCCGAGATCTTCTGGTCGCACCGGCGTCACGGAACACCCGGCGATCATCGCGATGAGACAGGCGCGTGCACCCGCGGCCGGGTAGTATGTCCCCGATCACGTCTCCCCCAAGCGAGACGTGGATGATGTGTCACGCCGGAGCACACGCACCGCCCGGGATCGCACCGGAGGAGGGGGTCGAGCCATGGGGCGCGGCCGAGCCAAGGCCAAGCAGACGAAGGTTGCTCGCCAGTTGAAGTACGGCGGGCCGACCACGGACCTGGAGCGACTCCAGGCCGAGCTCGCGGGCTCTTCACCTTCCGAGCACGACGGGGGCGACGAGATCCTCGAGGACGAGGACTACGACGACCCGTACGCGAAGTACGTCGAGGACGCCGACGACGAGGACGAGGACGACCAGGCACGCCCGCACGTCAGCTGACGCCGGCCCGTTCGCGTCAGCGGGGTGCTGACGGCGCCGTGCCCTCGGAAGGGCTCAGCCGGCAACGACCACGGGGCAGGGAGCGCCGCGCCTGCTCAGGAGTGCTCGCCCACCAGCGCCACCGTTCCGCCCATGCCGCCCTTGGCCGGCGAATCGGAGGTGTCACTGGCCGTGGCCACGCGCACATGGCCGCACACCCATGCCGGGACACCGCGCCCCGCCAGCCGACGGACCCCCTGCGCGACTGAGCCGGGTGCCATGACGGCCACCATGCCCAGACCCTCGTTGAACGTCCGCTCACGCTCGGTCAGGCTGACCCCGCCGAGCTCGCCGATCAGCGAGAAGATCGGGGGCGGGGTCCACGATGCGCGGACGATCTCCGCGTGCATCCCCTCGGGCAGCACCCGGGCGACGTTCGCCGCGATGCCGCCCCCCGTGATGTGCGAGACGGCGTGCACGCCCCCGCCGGCGATCAGGTCCAGGACGTCGAGGGTGTAGATCCGCGTCGGCTCCAGCAGCTCCTCGCCCAGGGAGCGCCCCAGCTCCGGCACGTGACGGTCCAGCGCCCATCCGGCCCGGTCGAACAGCACGTGACGGGCCAGCGAGTAGCCGTTGGAGTGCAGCCCGCTGGAGGCCATGGCGATGAGGACGTCGCCCTCGCGGACCCGTTCCGGCCCGAGGAGCTCATCGGCCTCGACCACGCCGGTGCCTGCGCCGGCGACGTCGTACTCGTCCGGCGCGAGCAGTCCGGGGTGCTCGGCGGTCTCCCCGCCGACCAGCGCGACCCCGGCACGCCGGCAGCCCTCGGCGATCCCGGTGACGATCGCGGCGACGCGCTCGGGGACCACGCTGCCCACCGCGATGTAGTCGGTCATGAACAGCGGCTCAGCCCCGCACACCACGAGGTCGTCGACGACCATCGCGACCAGGTCGATCCCGATGGTGTCGTGGACGTCCATGCGCCGCGCGACATCGATCTTGGTGCCGACACCGTCGGTGGACGTGGCCAGCAGCGGGCGACGGAACCTGGTGAGCGCGGAGGCGTCGAACAGCCCGGCGAACCCACCGACGCCCCCGACGACCTCGGGGCGCTGGGCTCGGGCGATCGCTGAGCGCATGAGCTCGACCGCCCGCTCACCGGCCTCGACATCGACTCCGGCGGCGGCGTACGTCGCGCCGGCCGGGGACGAGACGTTCGTCGCGCCCGGGTGGGCCGAGCCGTCCACCGGTGAGTCGTTCGTGGCGCTCACGTGGCAGCGACCTCCTCCGCCTCCAGGAGGTGCTTGCCCAGCAGCTCGGGCTCGGGCAGCGCGATCGGGTACACGCCGTCGAAGCAGGCGCGGCACAGGTTCTCCGCTCCCAGCCTGGTCGCGTCGGTGAGGCCCTCGAGGGACACGTACCCGAGCGAGTCGGCGCCCAGCGAGGCGCGGATCTGCTCGACACTGCGGTCGTTGGCGATCAGCTCGGTGCGCGTCGCGAAGTCGATCCCGTAGAAGCACGGCCACAGCACCGGCGGGCTGGAGATCCGCACGTGAACCTCGGCGGCACCAGCCTCGCGGAGCATCCGGACGATCGCCCGCTGGGTGTTCCCCCGGACGATGGAGTCGTCGACGACCACCAGTCGCTTGCCCTCGATGACGTCGCGCAGCGGGTTCAGCTTCAGCCGGATCCCCAGCTGCCGGATGGTCTGCGAGGGCTGGATGAACGTGCGCCCCACGTAGGCGTTCTTCACCAGGCCCTGCGCGAACGGGATGCCGCTGGCCTGGGCGTAGCCCACCGCCGCCGGCGTCCCGGACTCGGGCGTGGGGATCACCAGGTCGGCGTCGACGGGGTGCTCGCGGAACAACGTGCGGCCGATCTCCACGCGGGTGGCGTGCACGCTGCGGTCCGAGATCCGGGTGTCCGGCCGGGCCAGGTAGACGAACTCGAACAGGCAGCCCTTCGGCTCGGCGGGGGCGAACCGGTCGCTGCGCAGGCCACGCTCGTCGATCGCGATGACCTCACCGGGCTCGACCTCACGCACGAACGTGGCCCCGACGATGTCCAGGGCAGCGGACTCCGAGGCCACGACCCAGCCGCCGCGCTCCAACCTGCCGATCACCAGCGGACGGATGCCCTGCGGGTCCCGGGCGGCGTAGAGGGCGTTGTCGTCCATGAAGACCAGGCTGAAGGCCCCGCGCACATGCGGGAGCTCGTCGACCGCCGCGGTCAGCATCGACTCGCCCTGGTGGGCGGCCAGCAGGGCGCTGAGCAGCTCGGTGTCCGAGGTCGAGTGCATCAGGGTGCCCAGCGGCAGGGCACCGGACCGGGACTCAGCGTCCGCGACCCGGATGGCCAGCTCGTGGGTGTTGGTCAGGTTGCCGTTGTGACCCAGCGCCAGGTGGCCGGTCCCGGTCGAGCGGAACGTCGGCTGGGCGTTCTCCCAGATGCTGGACCCAGTCGTGGAGTAGCGGCAGTGGCCGATTGCGACGTGACCCTGGAGCGAGGCGAGCACGCCCTCGGTGAAGACCTGGGAGACCAGGCCCATCTCCTTGTAGACCATGATCTGGTGGCCGTCGCTGACGGCCATGCCGGCCGACTCCTGGCCCCGGTGCTGCAGGGCGTAGAGGCCGAAGTAGGTGAGCTTCGCGACCTCCTCGTCGCGCGCCCACACCCCGAAGACACCGCACGCGTCCTGCGGCCCCTGGTCGTGGGGGTCGAGTTCGTGGGTGAGCATCCCATCGCCGCGCGGCACGTGTGCAGTCTAGGTGCCGGCGACGGGTCAGGTGAACGGTGCTGCCGGGTGGGCGTAGCCTCGGGTCCCGTGCCTGCAGCCCGGATGCCCGTCCTGCTCGTCGTGGCGGCAGGGGCCCTGTTCGGGACCGCGGGCACCGCGCAGGCACTTGGGCCGTCGGGAAGCACCCCGCTCGGTGTCGGGATCGTGCGGATCGCGGTCGGGGCGCTCGTCCTGCTCGTGGCGATGCCGCTGCTCGGATCGTCACCGCGCCGCCTCGTCCCGCTCTGGCGGACGCCGGCCATGCTGGTCACGGCGAGCACGGCCGGCGCGTACCAGCTGTTCTTCTTCGCGGGGGTCAGCCGGGCGGGGGTGGCGCTCGGGACACTGGTCGCGGTGGGCAGCGCGCCGCTGTTCGCCGGTCTCGTCGGCTGGGCCGTCCTGCGACACCGGCCGTCTCCCGGCTGGCTGGTGGCCACGCTGGTCTGCCTCGTGGGCCTGGGCCTGCTGACGACGCCCGGCCTGACCGCCGGCAGCGCCACCGGGTTCCTGCTGGCCCTGGGCGCAGGCCTGTGCATCGCCGGGTACAACGTGGCTGCGCGGGTCCAGCTCGATCGCGGCGTGGGGGCGCTCGAGGTCCCGACCGGCAGCTTCGTCCTCGGCGGGGTGCTCCTGCTGCCCCTGCTGGCGACCCAACCGACGGCGTGGATCACCACGCCCTCCGGGGCCGCGATGGCCCTCTATCTCGGCGTCGCGACCATGGGCCTGGCCAACGTGCTGCTGACCCGCGGGATGCGCACCCTCACACCCGGGCCCGCCACCACGCTGATGCTGACCGACCCGGTCGTCGCCACCGTGCTGGGCGTCGTCGTGCTCGGAGAGAGGCTGGCGATGAGCGAGGTCGTCGGCGTGCTGGTGATCCTCACGGGCCTGTTCCTGCAGGGCGTGCTGGCCAGTCGCGGGGCGCCCGAGGAGTCGGAGCCGATTCCGGTGCTGTGAGGGCGTGTGGCGAGCCCGGCCGCGTACTCCGCGCCCGTTTCACGGTCCGCCAACGCGTCACCCGCCGCTCGCCGCCCCCCCTTCATCCGGCGCCTCGCCCTCAGCTGCTCCCATCTGGACGATCTGCTGCCGTCTCGTTGGGAGCAGATCGGCAGAACGGGAGCAGGTCCGCGCCGGCGGCTGTGCCACGGGGCGTCCACCGCCACGAGCGAGCGCGGGCACGCGTCCGGGACAATCGGCACATGGCCCGCCCCCGGATCTCCGATGTCGACGGGCTGGCGGCTGTCCGGTCATGCATGGCCTCCAGGTCCGCCCCACGCTTCGATCACTCGTCGACGACACCGGACGACCTCCCGGACGCCCAGCCCGCGACCCGGACGACCTCCCGGACGACCTCCCGGACGCCCAGCCCGCGGCAGACCCGGCCGGCCAACCACCCGCCCACCCCACCGACCCTGCCGCCCTGGACCTGCGGGCGGACCGCGCCACCCAGCGCCTCGCGGTTCGCTACACGCTCCAGCTTCTGGCCGACCGCGCTCCCGGGCACTCGGTGGAGGTCCGGATCCCGCCGTTCGCGGCCGTTCAGGCCATCCCGGGCCCGGTTCACCGCCGGGGCACGCCCTCCGCGGTCGTCGAGATGGACGCGGCGATCTGGCTGGCCCTGGCCACCGGGACACTCTCCTGGGCGCACGCCAGGTCAGCCGGTCGGATCCGAGCCAGCGGCGCACGCGCGGACCTCACACCCTGGCTCCCCCTTGTCAGGGCCTGACTCCCTCACGTCGCCGGACTCGACTGGTCGGACGCCATCGCGTGAGCCCCACCCAACGCGCACCCGCCCCGACACGACACGTCGGGATCAGAGATTCCCGAGGATGAGGGCCACACCGCCGAAGGCAGCAACGCCCAGAACCGCCAGCCGTGCGGCGTGCTCGGGGATCCGGGGCGCCAACCACATGCCTGACAACGTCCCGATGATGAGCGCCGCGACCATCCATGCGTCCGGCCAGGTCAGCCCCACCACGGCCGCGGTGGCGATCCCCTGCACGAGGAAGAAGGCCTGCAGGCTGGCGCGCGACTCCGGCGGATCCCACCCGGCGTTGGCCGCGTAGAGCCCGACCGGTGGGCCGCCGACTCCGCCGATGACGTTCAGTGCGGCGCTGGTGATCCCGGTCCCGATCGCCCCGGGCAGCGAGACGAGCGGCGCCCAGGTCAGTCCCCGCCACAGGGCGATGACCCCGATCAGGACGGCCACCCCGCCAGCGACGGCCACCGTGGCGGTGTCCATCCCGGCGAGCAGGGCGGCGACGACGGGGGTGGCCAGCAGCGTGGGGACCAGAAGGGTCGCGGTGTCGCGCACCCGAACGCGCCGCAAATGGCCCACCAGCGGCAGCACCGAGGCCAGCGTCCCCAACAGCACCACCACACCCACTCCCTGCCGCGGACCCAGGAGGGCGATCATCGCCGGAGCCGCCACGAGCGCGAATCCCAGCCCCGTCACAGACTGCGCGAGCCCGCCGACGGCGACCCCCGCGATCGCGACGACGAGCAGGGGTTCCACAGGAGGAGTCCTATCAGTCGCCGGCGGCGAACGAAGCATCCGCCGTCCTCAAACCCCGCCACTGAGCCCGGGGGTCCGGGCGGCACGCGGACGACCTGCGCCCCGCCGACACCCCGCTCGGCCCGGACCCGCACCCGCCCGGACCGACCCGCCGCCCCGCCCGACACCACCCGCCCCGACCCGGAACCCGCCGCCCCCCGCCCGGATCTGCTCCCGCTTGGCCGGGATGCTCCCATCCAACGGGGAGCAAGTCGCCGGAATGGGAGCGAACTCCTCCGCGACGGGTGCGCCAGTCGGCCAGGGCCCCAGCGTCACTGGCCGCCCCCACAACTGCGTTGTCCACAGATCCGGTTCGATGGGGGTTCAGTGAGCGGGAGTTGCGTGAGGCTGCTGGCGTGAGCACGCCGGCCATCACCCACCTCTCGGACCTGCGTGCGGTGGGAGTGAGCGACGCAGAGCAGCGACGGCGCGTCAGCGGACTCGACCGCGTCGCTCCAGGTGCGTACGCACGCATTGAGGGGCTTGATCCGGTCACCGTCCATGTCACGCGCGCGACTGCAGTGCTCGGACGCGTATCGGGTGTCGTCGCCAGCCATACGACCGCCGCCGCCATCTGGGGCCTTCCGCTCCTTGAGGCTCACCTGCGAACCGTCCACGTCTCAAGGGTCATCGGCCGGCGCGGTGGGGCGAAGTCCGGACGTGTCCATCACGTGCATTCCAGGGAGGTCCTCAAGAACGACATCAGTCTGCACTCGGGGCTGGCTTGCACGGCTCCCGTGCTCACATTGCTGGACTGCGCCCGACTCCTCGATGAGGACTGGGCCGTGGCCGTCGCTGACGCCGCCCTGCACGCCGGCCTCGTCTCCCGGGCAACGCTGGAGGAGCGCGCCGCCCGTGTCCACAACGCCAGGGGCGCTGGAAGGGCACGCATGCTGCCCTCGCTCACCAGCAACCTTGCTGAGAGCCCGGGCGAGAGTCTGCTGCGCCGACGCCTGATACGGATGGGCGTCGTGCCCCGTGAACAGGTGGAGATCGGAGCGGACCGTGTCGACTTCCTGATCGGGGACTGGCTCGTCGTGGAGTTCGACGGCCGCGGGAAGTACGACCTGCGGGGCGATCCCGCGGCCGCCCATTGGGCGGAGAAGCTGCGCAATGACCGGCTGGTCGAACTCGGCTACGAGGTCCTGCACATCACGTGGGCCGACCTGTGGGATGAGGACGCGCTCGCCCAGCGGATCGCAAGGGCACTTCGGCGCGTCCACGGCCGCGCGCGGTACGACCTGCTCCCCATTGGACGATCTGCTCCCATCCTGATGGGAGCAGATCGTCGGGCCGGGAGCAGATCCAGCTGACAGCGGGGCGGCGCGCGGGGCGGGCGCCGGGGCGGGGCGCGGGGGCGCGGGGCGGGTCAGCCGACTGCGCGGCGGCCGGTCGCGGCGGCGGTCACGATCTTCTCGATCCGGGCGGCGCGGGTCTCGGGCCGCTTCGCGCTGATCACGAAGTACAGGTTCTGCTTCAGCGCCCCGGGGGGCAGCCCGTCGAAGAAGTCGCGGGCCGCCGGCACCTCGTCCAGCGCGGCGGAGAGGTCAGCGGGGACCTCGAGGCGCTCGACCGAGTCCAGGATCTCCCAGGAGCCGTTGCCCTTGGCCACCTCGACCGCCCGCAACCCCCTCTCGGTCATCATCCCCGCAGGGATGAGCCGGGAGAGCCGCTCCTTGTTGCTCGCCGACCACGTCGAGGACGGCTTGCGCGGGGTGAGCAGCTGCAACCCGAAGCGCTCGTCGAGGGTGCGGACGGTGGAGTCGATCCACCCGAAGCAGAGCGCCTCCTCCACCACGTCCTCGTAGCTGGGCGCCGGATCGTCGTTGCCCTTGCCCCGCCTGGGCAT
This sequence comes from uncultured Actinomycetes bacterium, assembly GCA_963700395.1. Classification (GTDB taxonomy): domain Bacteria; phylum Actinomycetota; class Actinomycetes; order S36-B12; family CAIYMF01; genus Prado023. The sequence goes on from CAVOXI010000008.1 coordinate 319,512, forward strand.
GAGGAGCCATATGCCGGGCGACGAGTCGGCGTTCGCCTCCAGCCATTCGCGCCACTGTGCGCGCGACGTGACCAGCACCTGCTCCAGATCGTCGAGGCCCATCGCGGCAGGGTAACCCGACCAGGCGATCCCAGCCGACGACCAGGCGGACTCCGCAGCAAGCTGGCACCCGCCGCCCCACGATGACCGCGCATTCCCCGCCACCTCCACTGGCTCCAGGGAGTTCCCGGCCACCGATGGCCCGGAACTCGCGAGGGGATCTGATGCTGGCGCGGAATGCCCGAATCGGCGGACGAACCTGCCGCGCCCAGACCTGCTGGCCCCCGCCAGCGCTCACCCGCCCGGCGTGGATCAGCCGAACAGCGCCGGGAGCGTCGCCTCTCGCACGGCGCGAACCTCGGCCAGCGGGAGCACGACGCTCTGGCCGTGCACCCCGTCGACGACCAGCGCCTGGCCACCGCCGTCCACGCCCGACTCCGCCCCGATCCCCGAGTCCACCACGCCGATCCGCGTCGCGGCGAACCCCCGGGCGGCGCACATCTCGGTGAACCGCAGCTCCTCGGAACGCGCCACGACGACGACCGCCCTCGTCGCGGACTCCGAGAGCAGGAACACGAACGGGTCCAGCCCGTCGGGAACCCAGCAGCGCGCACCGACGTCCGAGCGCAGGGCCATCTCCACGAGGGCCACCGCCAGCCCGCCGTCGGAGACGTCATGGGCCGCGGTGAACATCCCGTCGCGTGACCCCGCCACGAGGATCTGACTGAGCTGGCGCTCCGCCTCGAGGTCCAGGTGCGGAGGCATGCCGCCGAGGTGACCGTGCACGACGTGCGCCCACTCGGACCCGCCGAACTCGTCGCGCGTCTGCCCCAGCACGTAGATGAGGTCCCCGTCCGGCCCCCACGCCATCGGCGTGCGCCGGGCGACGTCGTCGATCACGCCGAGCACGCCGACGACGGGCGTCGGGTGGATCGCCACGTCCCCGGTCTGGTTGTAGAAGGAGACGTTCCCGCCGGTGACGGGCGTACCCATCTCCAGGCAGGCGTCCGCGAGGCCGGTGACCGCCTGGGAGAACTGCCACATGACGCCCGGGTCCTCGGGCGAGCCGAAGTTGAGGCAGTTGGTGATCGCCAGGGGCACCGCGCCCGAGACCGACACGTTCCGGTAGGCCTCGGCGTACGCGAGCCGGGCACCGGCGTACGGGTCCAGGGCGGCGAACCGGCCGTTGCAGTCGGTGGCCAGGGCCACCCCGAGCCCGGTCTCGTCGTCGATGCGGAGCATCCCGGAGTCCTCGGGCTGGGCAAGGACCGTGTTGCCCATGACGTAGCGGTCGTACTGGTCGGTGACCCAGTCCTTGGCGGCCAGGTTCGGCGAGGCGAGCAACGTGAGCAGCGTCCGGCGGATCTCGTCGGCGGTCATCGGGCGGGCGAGCCGCTCGGGGGTGGGGGCGTCGTCCTGGCGCGCGGTCAGCCACTCGGGACGCGCCAGTGGTCGGTCGTACACGGGCCCCTCGTGGGCCACCGTGCGCGGCGGGACATCGACGATCTGCTCGCCGTGCCACTCGATCGTCAGCCGGCCGCTGTCGTTGACCTCGCCGATGATGGCGGCCTCGATGTCCCACTTGGCGCAGATCGCCAGGAAGCCGTCGACCTTGTCCGGCCGGACCACCGCCGCCATGCGCTCCTGCGACTCACTCATGAGGATCTCCTCAGGGGTGAGCGTGTGGTCGCGCAACGGCACGCGCTCGAGGACCACGTGCATGCCTCCGTCGCCGTTCGAGGCCAGCTCGGACGTCGCGCACGAGATCCCCGCGGCCCCGAGGTCCTGGATGCCCTCGACGAGGCCGGCGTGCAGCACCTCGAGCGTGCACTCGATCAGGAGCTTCTCCATGAACGGGTCACCGACCTGCACGGCGGGGCGCTTCGTGGGCCCGCCGTCCGTGAAGGTCTCGGAGGCCAGGATCGAGGCCCCGCCGATCCCGTCGCCGCCGGTGCGCGCGCCGTAGAGGATCACCAGGTTGCCCACGCCCCTGGCCGAGGCCAGGTGGATGTCCTCGTGGCGCATGACGCCCACGCACAGGGCGTTCACGAGCGGGTTGCCCTGGTAGCAGGCGTCGAAGACGACCTCGCCGCCGATGTTGGGCAGGCCCAGGCAGTTGCCGTACCCACCGACCCCCGCGACGACGCCGGGCAGCACCCGCCGGGTGTCCGGGTGGTCGGCCGCGCCGAAGCGCAGCGGATCCATCACGGCGATCGGCCGCGCGCCCATGCTCATGATGTCGCGGACGATGCCCCCCACGCCCGTGGCCGCACCCTGGTAGGGCTCCACGTACGACGGGTGGTTGTGCGACTCCACCTTGAACGTGACCGCCCAGCCGTCCCCGATGTCCACGACGCCGGCGTTCTCACCGATGCCGACCAGCAGCACGTCGGTCTCGGGCTTCTTGTCCCCGAACTGGCTCAGGTGCACCTTCGAGGACTTGTACGAGCAGTGCTCACTCCACATGACCGAGTACATGGCCAGCTCGGAGGAGGTCGGGCGGCGGCCGAGGATCTCGCAGATGCGCGCGTACTCATCGGCCTTGAGGCCCAGCGCCGCGTAGGGCTGGTCGGCCACGGGCTGGGCCTGGGCCGCAGCGACGGTGTCGGTCATGCGTGAGCCCCCTGTGCGACTCCGGTCATGGACCCGCCACCGGCCAGGTGCGCCAGGATCGAGGAGAAGAACCCCAGGCCGTCGGTGCCGGGGCCGGTCAGCGACTCCACTGCGTGCTCGGGGTGCGGCATCAGCCCCACGACGTTGCCGGCGTCGTTGCAGATGCCCGCGATGTTGCGCTGCGAGCCGTTGGGGTTCACCCCCGCGTAGTAGGCGACGACCCTGCCCTCACCCTCGAGGGTGTCGAGGGTGGCCTCGTCGGCCTGGTACCGCCCCTCGCCGTTCTTGAGCGGGACGACGATGCGCTCGCCTGCCTCGTAGTCGCGGGTCCACGGCGTGGCCGCGTTGGCGATCTCGAGCTCCTGGTCGCGGCACACGAAGTGCAGCCCGGCATTGCGTGTGAGCGCGCCGGGCAGGAGGTGGGACTCGCACAGGATCTGGAAGCCGTTGCAGATCCCGAGCACCGGAAGCCCTCCGTGAGCGGCGTCGATGATGGATCCCATCGCGGGGGCGAACCGGCTGATCGCCCCGCAGCGCAGGTAGTCGCCGTAGGAGAAGCCGCCGGGCAGGACCACCGCATCGACTGCGTGCAGGTCCGGATCGGCATGCCACAGCGCGACCGCCTCGGCACCGGCGATCCGCACCGCACGCGCAGCATCGCGATCGTCCAGCGAGCCCGGGAACGTCACGACGCCGATGCGCATCAGGCCTGCTCCACCACGGCCGGGGCCTCGACGTCGACGGGGCGGGATGGGCCGGAGCCGGAGCCGCAGCCCTCGCCACCGCACGCGCAGCCGCCGTTGCCCTCTCCTGCGTCAGCCGCACCCGCGGCCTCACCGGCGCCCTCGGCCGTCGGCTCGCAGACGCAGTCGTCGCAGTCGCACGCGACCTCCTCGCCCTCCTCGTAGATCTCGTAGTCCTCGATCACGGGGTTGCTGAGCAGGGAGCCGGCCAGTTCGTGGAGGCGCTCCGAGAGCTCCTCGTCGACCTCGCCCTCGACCTCGATCTCGAAGCGCTTGCCCTGGCGGACGGAGGCAACACCGGTCAGGCCCAGCCTCCCCAGCGCTCCCATGACCGCCCGGCCCTGCGGGTCGAGGATCTCCGGCTTGAGCATGACGTCGACGACGACGCGGGCCACGGCAACTCCTGGGGTGCGGCGAAAGTGCTGGGCACAGCCTACTTCGACCGCCCCTGCGCCCCGACCATGCTGGCTGGCTGCGCGTGCCGGATCAGGCGACGGGCGAGGACCGTGCGACCCGCTTGCGGGAGATCCGCCGGATCGCACGGAGGGCGAACCAGGCCAGGGCCACCAGGATCACCAGGGCGAGCACGGGGGCCAGCAGTGCCGTCAGCGCGAGGCCGAGTGAGAACCCGTCCTCAACGACGCTGACGACCGGTCCGCCCACCCCCGCCGTGGTGACGTTGATGGCGGGCCTGGCAGCGGCCTTCGTCGAGTGCACCCCGAGCGCGGTGAGCAGGCCGAGGATCACCGCGAGCGCCTGTGCCCACTGCCAGTCCGCCCCTGAAGCCGCCGCGGCGAACAGCACCGCCCCCGATGCGGGGCGGATGAACGTCTGGACCGCGTCATTGACCGAGTCGACCGCCGGGATCTTGTCCGCGAGCAGCTCGATGGCCAGCAGGACGCCGATGATGATCAGGGCCGACGTGCTGCCGAGGACGTCGTAGGGATCACCGAAGCTGATGACGTCGAAGCGCACCAGCAGGCCCGCGACCATCAACGGGATGTAGGCGTTCAGGCCGGCGGCCACGGCCAGGCCGAGGCCCGTGATCAGGATGGTGGCTGCGTCCATGGAGCAACGGTAGGCGCTGGCGCTGCGGATGCGCGTGGCACCCGGGCGTGACGACCGGCCGGACCCCAGGGGTCCAGCGCGAACCGGGGGAGCTACGGCTGCTCGGAGGCCGCCTGCGGGGTCTGGCCACCCATCGACGTGAAGAGCTCACCGGCATCGACGGCATCCCACTTGATGACCCACTGGCCGTTCTCCCAGTGGTCGGTGTCGTCGATCGGCACGGTCGTGACCTCGCCGTTGCCCGCGGCGATCCGGCCCATGCCGACCCCGAATGTGCCCAGGTTGATCAGGCCCGAGTCGTTGTCGACCAGGAGCGAGTCGAGCATCGCGTTGACGATCGCCCACTGGCGGAACGGGTTGACCAGGGTCTTCCAGCTGAGCAGCTCGTCGACCATCAGGGCCATGTACTGGCGCTGGCGCTCGATCCGTCCGAGGTCGCCCTTCGGGTCGGCGTAGCGCATCCGCACCCACGCCAGGGACTCGGCTCCGTCGAGCGTCTGGCAGCCGGCCTCGACATCCAGTCCGCTGTTCTTGTCCTGGATGGCCTTGTCGAAGCAGACGTCCACCCCGCCCACGGCATCGGTCAGGTCGACGATGCCGCCCATGCCGACCTCCATGTAGTGGTCGACGTGCAGGCCCGTGTTGAACTCGACTGTCTCGCTGAGAAGGGGCGCCCCGCCGTAGGCGAACGAGGAGTTGATCTTGCCGCCGCGCGCCGCGACCTCGGTCCCGTCGGTCGCGGTGTGCGCGGGGATGGTCACCCACGAGTCGCGCGGGATCGAGACCAGGGTGGGCGACTCGCCCAGCTTCTGGTGGACCAGCATGATCGTGTCCGTGCGCTGACCCTCGATGTCGCCGGTCCTGAGCTTCTTCTGCTCCTTCTTGCTCAGTCCGTCGCGACTGTCCGAGCCCACGAGCAGCCAGACTGTCCCGTCGGTGTCCCCGATGGGGTTCGCCGACAACGCGTCCATCTTGTGCAGCGAGAGCGCCGCGTAGATCACGAGCACGACCAGCCAGAGCACGTACGCCACGAGCGCCCACTTCAGGATGCGCCAGACCGACCAGCGGCGGCGGCGGGTCTGGGGCGAGGTCGGCTGGGCGATGGTGGGCAGCGGTGTCCCGGGGGCGGGGTCAGTGCCCCCACCTGCGGCGGCGAACGCGGGATCGCCGGACGCGGCGCCCGCCGACGCACCCACCGCCACCGCACCAGCGGCAACAGGAACGGCGCCGTGGTGGGCCATCTGGGCGTCGGGGGCGTCGCTGGACTGGCCCCGAGCGGCCGGCACGTCCTCCCGCTGCGCGGCCCACGAGCCGTTGGGCAGCCGTCGGTACAAGGTGGAGCCGGTCACCGGCCAATGATGACACGGCCGGCGGCCGTCTCCGAGCAGATCCACGATCCCCCGGAGCGCCCCGGCGTCGCTCACCTAGCCCTCGCGGGGTTGCCCTCAATAGTCTGGGGGCTCGTGCGTGGCCACCGCCACCACGCGACCAGGAGGTGACATGACCCACGAGCGTGCCGGTCTGCCGGCCCAGGACAGCGACCTCGTCGATGTCGCGAAGCTGATCACGCTCTACTACGCCGAGCAGCCCGACCCGGACAACATCGACCAGCGGGTCGCGTTCGGCACGTCGGGACATCGTGGGACGAGCCTGCGCACCTCGTTCAACGAGTTCCACATCCTGGCCACCACGCAGGCGATCGTCGAGTACCGGACGATGCAGGGCACCGATGGCCCCCTGTTCATCGCGAAGGACACCCACGGCCTGTCCGAGCCCGCATGGGTCTCGGCGATCGAGGTGCTCTCGGCCAACGATGTGGAGATCCGCATCGACAGCAGGGACGGCTACACCCCGACACCGGCGCTGAGCCACGCGATCCTGGCGTACAACCGTGGGCGGACCGACGGCCTGGCTGACGGGATCGTCGTCACCCCGTCGCACAACCCGCCGACCGACGGCGGGTTCAAGTACAACCCGCCGGACGGCGGACCCGCCAGCAGCGAGGCCACCGGCTGGATCCAGGACCGCGCCAACGAGATCATCGCCGACGGGATGTCCAGCGTGCGCCGGATCCCGCTGAAGGCCGCGCTGGCCCAGGACAGTACCGGCACCTACGACTTCCTCGACGCCTATGCCCGCGACCTGCCGAACGTGCTCAACCTCGACGCTGTCCGCGACGCCGGGCTGAAGCTGGGCGCGGATCCGATGGGCGGCGCGGCCGTGGCGTACTACGGCTACATCGCCGAGATGCACGGCCTGGACCTCACCGTCGTCAACCCGAAGGTCGACCCCACGTGGCGGTTCATGACCCTCGACTGGGACGGCAAGATCCGGATGGACTGCTCCTCACCGTTCGCCATGGCCTCCCTGGTGGCGCTCAAGGACCAGTACCGCGTGGCCTTCGGCAACGACGCCGACGCTGACCGGCACGGCGTCGTCACCCCCGGGGCGGGCCTGATGAACCCCAACCACTACCTGGCCGTGGCGATCCAGTACCTGTACGCCAACCGGCCGGGGTGGCGCGCTGACGCCGCCGTGGGCAAGACGCTGGTCAGCTCCTCGATGATCGACCGGGTGGCCGCCGACCTCGGCCGTCGGCTCGTGGAGGTCCCGGTCGGGTTCAAGTGGTTCGTGCCGGGCCTGGTCGACGGCTCGTTCGGGTTCGGCGGCGAGGAGTCCGCCGGGGCGTCGTTCCTGCGCAAGGACGGCACGGTCTGGACCACGGACAAGGACGGCGTCCTGCTCACGCTGCTCAGCGCGGAGATCACGGCCGTCACCGGGAAGGACCCCTCGGAGCACTACGCCGAGCTCACAGCACGGCACGGAGCTCCGGCCTACGCACGCGTCGACGCGCCGGCCAACCGCGAGGAGAAGGCCAAGCTGGCCAACCTCTCCCCCGACCAGGTCACGGCCACGGAGCTCGCGGGCGAGACGATCACGGCCAAGCTGACCGAGGCCCCGGGTAACGGTGCCAAGATCGGCGGCCTGAAGGTGACCACCGAGAACGGCTGGTTCGCCGCACGCCCGTCGGGCACCGAGGACGTCTACAAGATCTACGCGGAGTCCTTCCTCGGAGCCGAGCACCTCGCCCGGATCCAGAGCGAGGCCCGCGAGGTCGTCTCCGAGGCGCTGGGAGGCTAGGCCGTCCGCGAGGGCCAGGACCGTTCGAGCCGCGCCACAGCTCGAACGGTCCTGTAACGCTGCACGCCTCGGCGGGAACATAGGGGTATGGGCACCCAGCAGTTCGAGGACGAGTGGTTGACCGACCTCTTCGGACGCCACTCCCGGGCGGTCCTGGCCTACGCACGTCGTCGGCTGGACTCCGCGGAGGACGCAGAGGACGTGGTGGTGGAGGTCTTCGCGACCGCCTGGCGCCGTCGGGAGGTCGTGCCCGAGGAGGCGCTGCCCTGGTTGTACGCCACGGCCGGCAACGTCATCGCGCACGTGATCCGCTCCGACTCCCGGCGCACCCGCCTGGGGACGAAGCTGGCCACCGTGCGACCCCTGCACATGACGGAGGTGGATCCAGCCCAGCAGGTGGTTGACGCCACCGCCGCCCATGACGTGGTCGCCGCCGCACTGGACGACCTCTCGGAGTCCGATGCCGAGCTGCTGCGCCTCTGGGCGTGGGAGCAGCTCGAGCCGTCGGAGATCGCCGAGGTCCTGGGCTGCTCGCCGGGCACGGCCCGCACGCGGATGCACCGGGCCCGGACCCGGCTGCGCGAGGCGCTCGTCCAGCGCGGTGTCAGCGGCCCCGCCATCGGCTCCCCGGCGGCGTCGGACCCCCTCGCCAACAGCGAGTCCCCCACAACACCCAGCACGGCCACAGGCTCGGAGGAACGATGAACACGCAGAGCACCGACGATCGCGCAGACGAGGCGTTGCGCACCCTGCTGGCGCAGGCCGACCCCGAGGCGGGGTCCACGGCAGAGGTCCCAGCCCACCTGCTGGACAGCGTCCGTGCCGCCGCGGCTGCCGATGAGGCGCCCGCAGCCGCCGACGGAGGAGATGCCCGAACGGGCCGACCGACGTCGCTGACCGAGCACCCGTCGTTCATGGCGCGGCACTGGCAGGGGATGCTCATGGCGGCTGCCGGTGTGGCGACGCTGGCCCTGGCGGCAGGCAGCGTCCTGCCCGGCCTGGCCACCGGGGGCTCGGACTCCGCTGCGGGCAGCGACGTCTCCGCAGTCGCGGGGGCCGCCAGCCAGGCCAACGAAGGAGCAGTCACGGACAAGGGCACAGCGCTGGACGGCGCCGCCGCGCCGGAGGCCGCCCGGGACTCGCTCGTCGCGGCGGACTCGTCCGGATCCTCGGCGGCGGGCACCGCAGGCACCGGCGTCCCGGGCGCGGACACCACCGATGAGAGCCTCGTCCGCTCGGGTTCGGTCCTCGTCGGCACCGACGACGTCGAGGCTGCGCGCAACACGTTCGTGGCGACCATCCTGGCGATGGGCGGGCGCGTCACCTCGGAGTCGGTCGTGACCGACTCCAGCAGCGGACCGCAGCCCTACGGTCCTGAGATGGCCGTGTCCGGCGACATGGGCGTCAGCTACCCCTACCCGTGGTACCCGAGCGGGCCGGGGATCTGGCTCACGGTCCAGGTGCCCGTCGATGACTACGACAAGGCGATGGAGGCCGCCCGCAGCGCCGGCGAGGTCGTGCAGATGCAGCAGTCGACCTACGACGTCGGGGCGCAGGTCGCCGACGTCGACGCACGGGTCGTGGCGCTCGAGGCGTCGCTGGCTCGGTTGACCGCCCTCATGGGCGACGCCAACGACATCACGGACGTGATCGCCCTCGAGCAGGCCATCTCCCAGAGGCAGTCCGAACTCGACTCCCTCAAGGCCCAGCAGCGCGACCTGGCCAACCAGACCGAGATGTCCCAGATCAGCCTGACCCTGATGAGCCCGCAGGATGCGCAGAACTCAGTCGACCCGCAGCCGCAGCAGACGTGGTGGGAGTCGTTCCTCGAGGGCCTGTCGCAGTTCTGGAGCTGGTTCGGCCAGGCCCTGCTGATCATCTCGCCGCTGCTGATCGCCGCGGGCATCATCGCCTGGGTGCGCCGCCGTCGAACCCGCCGGTCGGCACCGACTGCACCGTCGACTCCGAGGAATGCAGACGCAGCCGGCGCGACGACCCCCGCGGCGTCGACCGCCACGGCGTCGTCCGACCCCCTGGATCCCACCACCTGATCGGACGCCCGGCTGGGGCGCAGACGGACGAAGGCTCGTCACCGGGTCGAGGGGCGACGAGCCTTCGCCGTGCGACGCCCCGGAGCCCGGGTCGGGGGCCCTGCGGGACGTTCCGCCCGGAACCAGTGCGGTCCGGGCATCGGAGACGTTACTGCGGATCGCCCTTCTGGGCGGCGATTTGGCCACGGATCTGGTCCATGTCGAGTCCGCGCACGGCCGCAATGACCTCCTCGAGCGCGGGTGCCGGAAGGGCACCGGGCTGCGCGAACACGAGCACGCCCTCACGGAAGGCCATCAGCGTCGGGATCGAGGTGATCTGCGCAGCCGCGGCCAGCGACTGCTCGGCCTCGGTGTCGACCTTTCCGAACACCACGTCGGAGTGAACGGCGGATGCCGACTCGTAGACGGGGGCGAAGTTGCGGCACGGACCGCACCAGGAGGCCCAGAAGTCGACCAGGACGATGTCATTGTCCAGCACGGTCGACTCGAAGTCGGTGGCGGTCAGGGTCACGCTTGCCATATCTGCTTCCTTGCACTCGGCGTCGTCGGCTCTTGCTCCGGGTGTATACCCCGGTAGGTATAGAACCACACGTGGTGGCCGAGATATTCCGCTGATCGGAAGCCATCCGGGGATGCTCGTGGACAATGACCGGTCATGGGACGACGGGCACTGCGCGGCACGGTGACCCGTGCGGTTGGCGGGGGGGAGGCGACCCTCGTGCCCGATCCGGACCTCGCGGAGGGCTGGATGCTCCTGATCGAGGGGACGCAGCAGTCCCACGTCGACCTCGCCGACCCGAGCCGGTTGGTCTTCGAGTACATGCGCCGGATCGGCCATGTGATCGACCTGCTGCCCCCCGGCCCCCTTCGCGCGGTCCACCTCGGGGGCGGGGCGATGACGCTGGCCCGCTACACCAGCGCCACCCGGCCGCGCACCCGCAACCTCGTCATCGAGATTGACGGCGCGCTCACCGAGCTGGTGCGCACCCACCTGCCCTGGCCCCGGGAGTACCAGATCCGCGTGCGCACGGCCGAGGCGCGCACGGCCCTCGAGGCGCTGCCCGACGAGTCCGCCGACCTGATCGTGCTCGACGTCTTCGCCAGCGCCAGGACGCCCGGGAGCCTCACGTCCGTGGAGGCCTTCGGCCACGTCCGACGCACGCTCACCACGAGCGGGACCCTCGTGGCCAACATCGCCGACGAGAACCCCCTGACCTACGCCCGCCGGTACGTGGCCGGCGTGATGGCCACCTTCGACCGGGTCGTGGTGGCCGCCGAGCCCGCGGTGCTGCGCGGGCGCCGGTTCGGCAACCTGATCGTCGTCGCCCAATCACCGTGGGCCGAGCCCCTGGACCTCGAGGCCCTCACACGCCGCAGCGCCGGTGATCCCTGGCCCGCGCGCGTGCTCCACGGCGCGCCGCTCGAGGCGTTCGTCGGCGACCACCACCCGTTCACCGACGCCACGGCGACCGGCTCGCCGGTCCCGCCGCCCGGGGTCTTCGGCTGAGCCGGTGCCCCAGTGCCCGCACCGAGCGGCACGAGGACCCAGGGTCCTCAGCGGAGCGCGCCGGTGCGATCACGCGCCGGTGCGATCAGCGGAGCTCGAGGTACAGGATCGTCGCGCCCTGGGACTCACCTGTGGGCGAGAGCGCGTACCCCGGGATGGTCCCGAGGGCCACGAAGCCCAGTCCGCGGTAGAACTCCTCCTCCGGGCCCCCCGCGACGCAGTCGAGGGTCAGCAGGGTGAAGCCGCGGTCCCTGGCCTCCGCGACCGCCGCGTCCATCAGCCTCGTCGCGACACCACGACGCCGGTCGGCCGAGTGCACGAGCAGCTTGCTGAGCTCGGCCCGGTGCGGCTGGTTCGGGGCCGCAGCAGGGTTGAGCGAGACCGTGCCGACCACCTCACCCGCGTCGCGGGCGACCAGCAGGACGCGCCGGCCCGACGCGACATCACCGGCCTGGGCGCGCCACCATGCGGCACCGTCGGCAGCGGAGAAGGGGAGCAGGAAGTTGACCCCGGCACCGGAGGCGACCGCGTCGGCCATGATCTCCCCCAGCCGGTCGCACAGCGCCGGGAACTCGTCCGGCTCGAGCACCTCGATCGTGACCGAATCCCCGACGTAGCGCTGCGGGTCGATGATCGACTGCCCGAAGGGGAACTCGCCGACCACGCGCCAGACGTTGTCCGCGCCCTGGATGAACACGCTCAGCCGGTCGACCTCGAAGGCGGCCCGGTAGGCCAGCAGGGCCTCCTGGGCCTGATCGAGCCAGCTCTCCTCCAGGTCGTGGGCCACCGTGACGTGCGGGTGGTAGGGGAAGTTCAGGGACCGCGCCAGCGGTCCGCGCCGGACCGCCGCCTCAGCCTGGCGGACCTCGGACTCGCCGGCCACGATCGGCACGAAGACCACCTGGGACACCGGGCGGAACGTCCCGGCCCCCTCAAGGACCAGCGGGAACGGCTCCAGCGACGCAGCCTGGACCTGAAGGTGGGCCAGGATCTCGGCGAGGCGCTCCTCATCGGGCACCTCCGTGGGCGGCACGAGGGTGATGTGCGCGACGATCGCGTGGGCCTGGGGGTCGCCGAATCGTTCGCGGTAGGCGCCCAGCTCACCGAGGAACGGCTCAGGGATGGGCAGGGCGACTCCGATGGTCAGCGGCCAGGCCTGGGGCTCCTCGCCCAGGACGTCCGCGGGCACCACCGGTGCGACGCTCATCGGCCGATCACGAAGCCCAGGTTCCGGTACACGTCGGCCAGCGTGGCGGCGGCCACCTCCCGGGCACGTGCGGCGCCGACGGCCATCTGGCGGTCGAGCTCGGCGGGGTCGGACAGGAGCCCGCCCACGCGGGCCTGGAACGGCTCGGCGAAGGCCAGCACCGCAGCAGCGGCCTCCTTCTTGAGGTCGCCGTACATACGCCCGGCGAACTCGGGCTCGACCTGCGCCACCGTGCGCCCGGTGTAGGCGGCAAGGATGGTCAGCAGGTTCGACACCCCCGGCTTGGTGGCCGGATCGAAGCGCACCTCGGTGTCGGAGTCGGTGACCGCGGACTTGATCTTCTTCTCGATGGTGCGCAGGGGGTCAAGGAGGAAGACGCATCCGGTGGGCACCGACTTGCTCATCTTGGAGGTCGGGTCGGACAGGTCCACGATCTTCGCCGTGTCCTTGACGATCAACGGCTCGGGCACGGTCAGCGTCGGCCCGAAACGGTTGTTGAACCGGATCGCCAGGTCACGCGTGAGCTCGAGGTGCTGGCGCTGGTCCTCCCCGACCGGGACCCCGTTGGCGCGGTACACGAGGATGTCGGCCGCCTGCAGGATCGGGTAGGTGAACAGGCCGACCGAGGTGCGATCGGATCCGACCTTGGCCGCCTTGTCCTTGAACTGCGTCATGCGCGAGGCCTCGCCCATGCCGGTCAGGCAGGCCAGCACCCACTGGAGCTGCGCGTGCTCGGGCACGTGGCTCTGCACGAACAGCGTGGAGACCTCGGGGTCGATCCCGGCGGCCACCAGCTGTGCGAACGCAACACGGGTCCGATGGTGCAGCGTGGCGGGATCATGCTCCACGGTGATCGCGTGCAGGTCCACGACGCAGTAGAAGCAGTCGTGGGTCTCCTGCAGGGGCACCCAGTTGCGTACCGCCCCCAGGTGGTTGCCGATGTGGAAGGAGTCGGCCGTCGGCTGGATGCCGGACAGGATGCGCGGTCGGTCGGACATGGCCCACATTCTCGCAAAGATCTTGGTGGGCCCACGACCCCGCCTCCGCCAGCCCGCCTCCGCCAGCCCTCTCCGCGGGTGGATCAGCTGTCAGGAGCGTCGGGCTGCGCACCTCTGGCGGGGTCCGCCGATGCGCCGACCGCCGGGGTCACGCGCAGCCGGGAGATGCGCCGGCCGTCGAGCTCGATGACCTCGAGCTCGGCACCTGCGCCCTGCAGCCGGTCGCCGATCGCCGGCAGCCGCCCGAGCTGCGCGACGAACCACCCGGCGACCGTCTCGTAGGGGCCGTCGCGGAGCACGACGCCCGACTCCTCCTCGAAGTCCTCGAGGTTGAGCAGCCCGTCGACCTCGAACGGAGCACCCGTCCGCAGACCAGGCTGCTGGGCACTGCCCGCCTGGTCGTACTCGTCGTGGATGTCGCCGACGAGCTCCTCCACGAGGTCCTCGAGGGTCACGATCCCCGCCGTGCCGCCGTACTCGTCGGCGACGACAGCCAGGTGGTGGCCCCCGCGGCGCATCTCGGTCAGGGCCGGGATCACCTGCTTGCTGCCCGGGAAGAACGCGACCTCACGGGCGAGGTCCTCGAGCCGCACGGACCTCTCGATCATCGTGGGCGTGAGGATGTCACGGACGTGCACGAACCCCAGGACGTCGTCCGGGGAGTCGCCGATCACCGGGTAGCGGGAGTGCGGCATCTGCGCCACCAGCGACGCGGCCCGGAAGGCCGGCAGGGAGGCGTCGAGGAACGCGACCTCCGTGCGCGGGATCATCACCTCGCGCAGCTCGGTGTCCCCGGCGTCGAAGACGTCGTCGATCAGCTCGCGCTCCTCAGCGGTGAGGTCCTTGTGGGCGGCGACCATCCCGCGCAGCTCCTCACCGGTGATGACCTCGCGGCCGCTGTCGGGGTCCAGGCCGAGGATGCGGACGATGAGGTTCGTCGACGCGGACAGCAGCAGGATGAAGGGCCGGGAGATCCGCGCGATGAGGTCGATCGGGGCGGCGACGGCCAGGGCGATGGACTCCGACCGGGCCAGGGCCAGCCGCTTGGGGACGAGCTCGCCGAGCACGAGCGAGATGTAGACGACCAGCACCGTGGCGCCGACGAACGCCACAGAGTCCGCAACGCCCTGGCTGACGCCCGCCGACACCATCCAGCCGGAGACCACCGGAGCGATCCTGTTGGCGCCGAACGCCGCGGAGATGAAGCCGGCGAGGGTGACGCCCACCTGGACGGCCGCGAGGAACCGGTTCGGGCTGTCCAGGAGGGTGCGCAGCCGCGGCCCCCGGCGCGGGTCGGACTCCACGAGCCGGTGGACCTGGCTCTCCCGCAATGAGACCAGGGCGGTCTCGGACGCCGCGAAGAAGCCCCCGATCAGCGTGAAGACCAGGATGATCGCAAAGGTCCAACCCAACTCGCCCACAGTGCTGGGAAATGTACCGCACGAGGCGACGACGAGCAGCGGGCTCGCGCCCCGGCCGGGGGCCGGTCCGAGGCCCGGGGCAGGGCGGCGGTCCCTGACGATCTGATTCACACCGCGCCCTCAAAGCCGCGTACCGTTGATCCATGAGTGCCGACATGACGAGCCCGGATCCCTCGACGGCGGCCGCGAACCGGCCCACGTCGACCGCGGCCGGGACGTCGGGCACCGGCTCGTCCAAGGGGCGCTCGGCCAAGGTCGATCCGGATAAGGCGGGTTCGGCCAAGGCGAGTTCGGGCAAGGCGGGTTCGGGGAAGGCTGGTTCGGCGAAGGCTGGATCCGCCGGTTCGGCCACGCAGCCGCCCGGCCAGGAGCGGGGCGGCCAGGTCGGGGACGAAGGAGTCCGCCTCTGACCGGACCCCCGCGCCCCGGGCCGCCGCCGCGACCAAGAAGGGCGCCTCAGCATCCGGCGCGGCCCCGAAGGCGACGTTCGCAACGACGACGAGCGCCCGATCCGCGAGGGCGACCCGCACGAGCAGCGCTCGGCCGCCGGCATCCGCCGCCCCCGCCGCCCCCGCGCCTCCGGGCCGAGCCCGGTCCAGCAGGAGCCCGCGACCACGCGCGCCTCGGTCAGGAGGACCGGCACGAGTCGCACGGCCACGAGCAGGGCTGCCCGTCGCCAGAGCGACGAGAGGCCAACCCCTGCCCCGCGCCCAGCCGGCCACTCGGCCGTCGAGGCCCTCCTCGCCGACTACCCCACCGTTCGCACTGAGGCGACCCCCGCGGCTCCCCCGCCACCCGAGGCTGCCCCGGCGGCTCCCCCGCCACGCGAGGCGGCGCCGCCGCCGGTGCCCTCGCCCCTGGATGGGACACCCGTGCCCGCCGCACGGGCACCCCGGACCGCGACCACGCTGATCACGAGGGCGGCGTACCCCCCCGCCGAGGACGTGGCCCTCGGGGTCGTCTCGGTGATCGCCGAACGCGCGTGGCGTGCCGGCTCGTGGGGCATCGCGATGGCCACCGGGATCACGATGCGTGCAGCAGATGTCATCCGCGCGATCTCGCCGACGTTCGCCACTGAGCTGGCGGACGCGCGCCTGGCCGCCCTGGCCGAGCGCGGCCGTGCTGTGCGCGAGGAGCGCTCCGAGGCGATGAGCACGGTCGTCACCAACGCGATCACCAACGCCGCGACCAGCGACGCCATGCGCCAGATGTCGGTCGCGGCCATCGAGGAGGCCACCGACGACGTGCTGGCGGTCGTCCTGCCCTCCATGTTGAAGGCTGTGACCGAGCTCGAGACCCAGGAGAAGCTCGACGAGCTGATGGCGGGCCTGCTCCTGCGCCAGCTGCCGAGCGCCCTGGAGAAGACACTGCCCGGCGTGATGATGCGGACGGCTGCCAGGCCCGCCGCCGGGCTGAACGCCTTCCTCAGCGGCGTCCTGCCCAAGGGCTGACGGCCCGGGCCCTGGGCGCACGCGCGGGGTGTCCCCAGGGCCACGGATAATGGCGCCCTGTGGCCCTTCACGTGGTGACGGCGAACGTCAACGGCATCCGGGCGGCGCTGCGTCGCGGGGGCCTTGGCTGGCTGGCCGGGTGCGGTGCCGACGTGCTCTGCCTGCAGGAGGTCCGTGCGACGCCCGAGCAGGTGGGCGAGGCGCTCGGTGCCGGCGGGCTCGGTGACTGGCACCTCGCTCTGGCCCCGGCGGCCAGGAACGGCCACGCGGGCGTCGCCGTGCTGTCCCGCACCCCGCTGACCGATGTGGTGCTCGGCCTCGACTGCGAGGAGTTCGCCGACCAGGGGCGTTGGGTCGAGGCGGGCGTCGAGGATCCCACGACTGGTGGGGTCGTGCGGGTCGCGAGCGTGTACGTGCACGCCGGGGAGGCCGAAGGACCGCGTGCGCAGGAGAAGCAGCGGTTCCTCGGCGCAATGGGGTCGTGGATGGCCCGGCGGTCCAGCGGGGCGGCGCTCGTCTGCGGCGACCTCAACGTGGCGCACACCCAGCACGACATCAAGAACTGGCGCGGGAACCGCGGGAAGGCGGGATTCCTCGAGTCCGAGCGCGCCCATCTGGATCGCTGGTACGCCGACGCGCCCGATGGACCCGGTTGGGTGGACCTCGGCAGGCACCTGGCCGGCGAGGGCCCAGGGCCCTACACCTGGTGGTCGTGGCGGGGTCGCGCCTTCGACACCGACGGCGGCTGGCGGATCGACGCCGTGCTCGCCTCACCAGCCATGGCCGTGCGCGCCACCGGGGTGACGGTCCACAAGGCAGCCAGCTACGCCGAGCGTTGGAGCGACCACGCGGCGGTGTCTGCCACGTTCCACTGACCTTCGGGCGCGCCATCGAAACGATGGATCGACCACGGATCCCCCGCACCGACACGCCCGCGCCGACTGCGCATTGGACACTACTGCGTTGCGCGTAATAGTGTGCGCCGCGGAGGAGGGCTCATGGACACCACGCAACTGCTCAAGGGGACACTGGATGCCGCAGTGCTCGCCGTGATCGCCGACGAGGACGGCTACGGCTACGACGTCGTGCGCCGGCTGCGCGAGAACGGCCTCGAGGAGGTCGGCGACGCCTCGGTGTACGGGACATTGCGCCGCCTGTTCGCCTCGGGGTCGCTGACCTCGTACGTGGTGGCCTCCGAGGAGGGGCCACACCGCAAGTACTACGGGCTCACGCCCGCAGGTCGGGTCGCGCTCGGCGACGCGCGCAAGGCCTGGGGCGAGTTCGCCCACGTCATGGACCGCCTGCTGGGATCCCGGCCGATCGAGGGGACGCACTGATGAACGACGACACCACCGGGACTGCCTCGTTCGAGTCGCCCGACGGCGAGCCCACGATGGTCCTGCCCGGCGCGGACAGCAGTCCGACGACCGTCCTGCGAGCCCCATGGGCCCCGGGCGCGGCAACGGGGACTGCGACGATGGGCGCCGAGGGTGGCGCGCTGACGGCCGTGCTGCCCGACCCGCGCCTGACCCCCTACCTCGATGCGGCCGCGAGCCATCTGGCCGACCTCCCCCCCGGCGAGCGGGCGGAGCTGCTTGAGGACCTCGCCGCGCACCTGGCCGAGATCGCCGCGGACGAGGGTTCCGCGTTCGCCGCGCGGCTCGGCTCCCCGGAGCAGTACGCCGCGGAGTTCCGCGCGTCGGCCGGGTACCCCCCGGCCGGGTCGGGCGCGGGCGCCGCGGCACCGGGACGGCTGCGCACGCTGGCCCACGACGCGGCCGGGGCCGGCCGCGAGCTGGGAGCGCGGACAGCCGACGGCGTCCGCGGCTTCCCCGGCGGCCCCGCGCTGATGTCGCTGCTGCCCCGGCTCCGCCCGGCGTGGTGGGTGTTCAGGGCATGGCTGGCCGCCCTGGTGCTCGGGATCGACTGGCCCACGGGCGCGTACAACGGGATGGGACACCTGGGCGCCTTCTTCTGGCAGCTCCTGTTCGTCGCGCTGTCGGTCGCGTGGGGCCTTCGCACCGAGCGGCGCGGTGCCGGCGCGCCCACCGCGGAGCGTCTCGTCCTCTTCGTCCTCAACGGGATCGCGGTCTGGATCTGCCTGCTGGGCGTGTTCGGCGGCGGGCCGTTGACGGACATCAACAACCGGGCGAGCCAGACGTACAGCGAGGCTGACGCAACAGCGTGGCCCAGCGGCCTTTCCATGAGCGGACGCCCGATCACCAACCTGTCGGCATTCGACCTCGAGGGCAGGCCCATCCCCGGCTTCCAGCTCTTCGACCAGGAGGGGAACCCTGTCGTTGCGGCAACCGACGCCCAGTACGGGCCGAACGGGGAGGTCGCCTACCCGCTGCCCGCCACCGACTCCAGCGGATACCCGCTGAACGAGGCGTTCCCTGTCACCTACGTGCTGGCCACGGACTACTTCGACGAGGCCACCGGGAACTCCGCCCTGCAGGTGAGCCGGATCCTGGCACCCCAACGGGTGGCCCCGCTGACCGGGATCACGGCGCCGGTCGTGCCGCCGATCGGGTCGATCGTGCCGTTCAACGACAACGGGGAGCCCGACTGGGCCGCCGCACAGGCCCCGGGGGCGG
Organism: uncultured Actinomycetes bacterium; assembly: GCA_963700395.1. GTDB lineage: Bacteria > Actinomycetota > Actinomycetes > S36-B12 > CAIYMF01 > Prado023. The sequence goes on from CAVOXI010000008.1 coordinate 338,348, forward strand.
CCCCGGCACGCGGCCCGAGCCCGACTCCGGCCCCGACGGACACATCCGCCGGCAGCCGGCGAGCCCTCAGCCAGCCCCACCCCGACTGCTGGGACGTCTGACCCGGCCAGCCCCAGCGCGAAGCCGAAGGCGAAGGCCACCAAGGAGCCCACGAAGTCGGCCACGGACAACTGACAGGCGGGCCACCCGATTGTGCTGTCGATTCCGACCGTCACATGGTCGGAATCGTCAGCACAACGCGGTCGTCAGGCGGCCAGGCCGTCGACGCTCAGTCCGCCAAGGAGGCCAGGAGCGCGTTGAACGCCCCGCTGGGTCGCATGACCGCGGAGGTCATGGCCACGTCCGGGCGGTAGTAGCCGCCGATGTCCACCGGATGGCCCTGGACGGCGATCAACTCGGCGTCGATCGCCTCGGACTGGGTGACCAGCTCCGCGGCCAGGGGGACGAACATGGCAGCGAGCTCCGGGTCGTCGGTCTGGCTGGCCAGCTCCTGGGCCCAGTAGCGGGCCAGCCAGAAGTGGCTGCCGCGGTTGTCGATCTGACCCACCCGCCGCGCCGGGGACTTGTTCTCGTTGAGCAGGGTCTCGGTGGCGCGGTCGAGGGTGTCGCCGAGCACCCGAGCCCGCGCGTTGCCACGGGCGCCCTCGTGCCGGAACGACTCGGCGAGCGCGAGGAACTCCCCGAGGCTGTCCCAGCGCAGGTAGTTCTCGGCGACCAGCTGCTGCACGTGCTTGGGGGCCGAGCCGCCCGCGCCGGTCTCGAACAGGCCCCCACCGTTCATCAGCGGCACGACGGAGAGCATCTTGGCCGACGTGCCCAGCTCAAGGATCGGGAACAGGTCGGTGTTGTAGTCGCGCAGCACGTTGCCGGTGACCGAGATCGTGTCCTCACCGCGCCGGATCCGCTCCACGGAGAACCGCGCGGCATCCACCGGCGACATGATGCGCAGGTCCAGGCCCTCGGTGTCGTGGTCGGACAGGTAGGCCTCGACCTTGGCCATGAGGTTGCGGTCGTGGGCGCGGGTCTCGTCGAGCCAGAAGATCGCGGGGGTCTGCGAGGCGCGGGCGCGGCTGACGGCCAGCTTGACCCAGTCGCGGATCGGGGCGTCCTTGGTCTGGCAGGCGCGCCAGATGTCACCGGCCTCGACATCGTGGGCCATGAGGACCTCGCCGGAAGCGGAGACGACCTCGACCCGGCCCGCGGACGCGATCTCGAAGGTCTTGTCGTGGCTGCCGTACTCCTCGGCCTTCTGTGCCATCAGGCCGACATTGGCCACCGAGCCCATCGTCGTGGGGTCGTAGGCCCCGTGGGCCCTGCAGTCCTCGATGACGGCCTGGTAGACGCCGGCGTAGGAGCTGTCCGGGATCACCGCCAGCGTGTCGGCCTCCTGCCCGTCCGGGCCCCACATGTAGCCGCCGATGCGGATCATCGCCGGCATCGAGGCGTCGACGATGACGTCGCTGGGCACGTGCAGGTTCGTGATCCCCTTGTCGGAGTTCACCATGGCCAGCCTCGGGCCGTCCGCCAGCCCTGCCTCGAAGGCGGCACGGATCTCGGCGCCGTTGGGCAGGGCGCCCAGGCCGTCGAGGATGCCGCCCAGCCCGTTGTTCGGCGACAGCCCGGCAGCGGCGAGGTCGGCGCCGTAGGTCGCGAACACCTCGGGGAAGAACGCCTTGACGACGTGGCCGAAGATGATCGGGTCGCTGACCTTCATCATCGTCGCCTTGAGGTGCACCGAGAACAGCACGTCCTGGGCCTTGGCGCGAGCGATCTGCTCGGCCAGGAAGGCCTCGAGGGCGGCAACCCGCATGACGGTGGCGTCGACGACCTCGCCGGCGAGGACCTTCAGGCCGCCCTTGAGCTGGGTCGTCGTGCCGTCCTCGGCGATGTGGCGGATGGTCAGCGTGTCGTCCGCGGGCATCACCACCGACTGCTCGTTGGCGCGGAAGTCATCAGCGCCCATGGTCGCCACTGTCGTCCGGCTGTCGGAACGCCAGGCGCCCATCGAGTGCGGATGCCTGCGCGCGTAGTTCTTCACGGCGGAGGGCGCCCGCCGGTCGGAGTTGCCCTCGCGCAGCACCGGGTTGACCGCGCTGCCCTTGACCTTGTCGTACCGGGCGCGGATGTCGCGCTCCTCGTCGGTCGCCGGCTCGTCGGGGTGGTCGGGCAGGGCGTAGCCCTTGGACTGCAGCTCCTTGATCGCGGCCTTGAGCTGCGGCAGGGATGCTGAGACGTTCGGCAGCTTGATGATGTTCGCCTCGGGGGTGGTCGCGAGTGCGCCGAGCTCGGCGAGGGCGTCGCCGATCCGCTGCTCCTCGGTGAGCCACTCGGGGAACACCGCCAGGATCCGCCCACCCAGGGAGATGTCCCTGGTCTGCACGTCGACTCCGGCCGAGGAGGCGAAGGCCTGCACCACCGGCAGGAAGGACGTTGTGGCCAGCATGGGGGCCTCGTCGGTCAGGGTGTAGATGATCGTGGCCATCGTGTCGCACTCCTCGCAGGTGGTCTTTTATCTTGACGTCAAGAGATACTCTACGGGCTTCGCGCATTCGGGAGATCCCTCGAGTGGCGTCCGCGTTCGCGCGAGGCGCCCGCACACCGGAAACGAGCGAGTAGGTGCGGACTCCGCTCCCGAGGATGAGGATAGTCGGGCGACGGGCGACGTCGCGGGGCGCAGGCCCAGCGGCGCCCTCCGCACCCGAGAACCTCTCCGTCGCCCATCCGTGTGGTCGCGGCCACCGCCTCGCCCCAGAGCCACGCCGATATCCCCGCCTTTACCTGTCGTTAGCCAGGAAAAGGCGGCTGAATGGGTGACCAATTTTCCTTCAGGAATGCGAGGCGCGTACCTTATGAGTATGAACACAAATAGAGCAGGCATGCGTACCGTCCTCGCCGCAGCCGCCGCGGGGGCACTCCTTCTCGGTTCGGCAGGTGGAGCAGTTGCGAAGGGCAAGCCGGAAGCCGTGCCCGCGCCCCAGAAGAACGACCGACTCGTGAGCGTCAGCATCAAGGGTCATTCACCGATCGACCTGAAGACCGCCACGCCCGCGACGGCAATCAAGCTGCGCGCGAAGTTGTGGGATCCCAAGAAGGACAGCGCAGCCACCACTGTGGCCGTAACGCTTGGCGTCTACACCAAGAAGGTGAACGGCGACTTGTTCAACCTCGGGACCACTGCCGCGCCGGTCCTCGCTCCGCTGTCGGAGGAGACCCCGCTGCTCCTCAAGGGCTCGGACACGACGCACAAGGTCAAGGACTACTCCGCAACCCCGGCAGTTCAGGGCGCTGCGCCCGCGCTGTGGACGGCCGACGAGCTGGGCCTGCTGGCGACCGCTCTTGACCCGGGAGAGAAGGCCTACATCTGCATCTCTGCAGTCACAGTGTCACCCGACGTCAACAAGTCGATGAACGTCAAGAAGCGCCTCGGCTTGGCCAAGGGCAAGGCCGTCCGCGACTGCGTGAAGGTCATCGACTCGACGCCGCTGACGACGGCTCCTGTGCCGGTTGGCTAGGCAATCACCCGCCGGGTCTCCGGCAACTGACTGACCCGAAGGGGCTGGCCGCGCGGAATCGCGGTCGGCCCCTTCGGCATCTCGGCCACGTGCGGGGCATCGTGTCTGGTTACTCCGCGCCCCGATGCGCGGCCCGGGCCAGGCGATCGCGAACGGCCATGGCCAGCGGCCCACCAGTGGCGTCCGGTAGGACGGCGACCACGATGTGAAGCCCCAGCTCGTCTGCGCGACGCAGGGCCGCGTACAGGTCGCGCGCGTACTCATCGGCACTCGTCGGAGCGGTCAGCCGCGACCATCCCACGGGCGTCTCCACCACGGATTCCGCCACCAATCCGATCGAAGTGTTCGATAGCGCGTCACTCCCCACGTTCTGCGGGCCGCGCTCGGAGGGCTGGGAGCCGCGCTGGACAAGCATCGCGAGGTCCATCGCGCCAGTGCCATCAGCCTCGACGAGGAGGACCCGGGCCAGCGGGGCGTAGTGCGACTCGAGGGTCCCGGGCGCTCGGACGTCATCCAGCGCCCCTCCGCTGCCCTGCGTCGTGTTGCCCTCCGTCCCGCCGCCGTCAGCCGCCCCGACAATCCCGGCCGAAGGGGCGACCCCCGCCAGAACCCTGTCGATCTGCTCCTGGCTGATCGCGCCGAGGCGCAGCACCCGCGGCGACGCGGCAGTGCAGTCCACGATCGTGGACTCGACGCCGATCGCGCATGGACCACCGTCCACGACGAGGTCCCTCGCGGCGTCCATCGAGGCGCCGACCTCGGCGAGCACGTCACCCGCGCTTGTCGGGCTGACCCGGCCGAAGCGGTTGGCACTGGGCGCGGCAACCCCGCGCGCGGGGTCTCCGGCGAGTCGGGCCAGGGCCTCGAGGCAGGCGCGCGCGACCGGATGGTCCGGGCAGCGCAGGGCGACAGTGTCCTGGCCGCCGGTGATGAAGTCCCCCGCGCGCGGGCTGCGGGCGACGATGACCGTGAGCGCGCCCGGCCAGAAGGCCGCGACCAACCGCTCCGCCGCGGGGTTGGGGCCGGCGGACCACCCCGCGAGCGCCTGGGCGCCCTGCACATGGACGATCAGCGGATGGTCGGCGGGGCGACCCTTCGCCTCGTACACCCGGGCCACGGCGCGCGCATCCTGGGCGTCGGCAGCGAGGCCGTACACCGTCTCGGTGGGCAGGCCCACGATCCCGCCCGACATCCACGCCCGCGCTGCCGCTGAGGCGACCTGCTGGTCGGGAGAGCCGTCAGCGCGGCGCCCGTCGAGCAGGGGGATGTCCACGCCAGAATCCTACGGTCGTCGCAGGAAGTCGCCCGTACGTCGCCGGCGGGACCGAGCACCGAACCGACCGCTCGGTCGAGGCCGGGCCGGGGGCCTCAACGGCGTTCGCTCTCGCGTCGTCTTCACTACATTCCGGGGCCCCACCCGGCCGGCTCACACACGATCTCGTCGGACCGAGGACGGACCTTGAGCCAATCCCACGGATGGCCCAAACACCGGCAGGGGGTCAGTTCTGCAGCCGGGGATCACCGTGGCAGCGCTTGAACTTCTTGCCCGAGCCGCAGGGGCACATGGCGTTGCGGCCGACTCCGGCGAACTCGCTGGCACTCGTACCGACCACAGTCGCCTCACCGGTCTCCGACGGGGCGGTGTACTGCACGTGGTCGGGCCGACGCGGACCCAGCCCGGCGGCGCTGAGGTCGGCCAGTGGATGACCTGCCTGCGCCCCCACTCCGGCGGCAACCCCGACCGGAGCGCGCGGGGCCGCGGGTGCGGCCGGCCGGCCCGATGCGGCGGTCGCAGCCGTCGGCGGTGCCCCGGCATCGCCCTCGGCGCCCTCGTCCTCGCCGAGGTCATCGCCCTCGTCCAGGTCCTCGAGATCCTCCTCGAACTCGACCTGCTCGTCACCTGATTCGACGGTCACCTCGAGGTTGAACAGCAGCCCGACGGTCTCCTCCTGGATCGAGTCCATCATCGCGCGGAACAGGTCGTAGCCCTCGCGCTGGTACTCGACGAGCGGGTCGCGCTGCGCCATCGCGCGCAGGCCGATGCCGTCGCGCAGGTAGTCCATCTCGTAGAGGTGCTCGCGCCACTTGCGGTCGAGCACCGAGAGGATGACGCGGCGCTCGAGCTCCCGAAGGGTCTCGGTGCCGAGCTCCTCCTCGCGGGCCTCATAGGCGGCCCGGGCGTCCGCGAGGATCTCCTCGCGGAGGAAGTCACGCGAGACCGCGGAACGGGAGCCACCTGCCTGGGCCTCGACCTCCTCGATCGTCACCGCGACCGGGTAGAGCGAGCGCAGCGCGCGCCAGAGCTCGTCGAGGTCCCACTGCTCGGGGTACCCGTCGGCTGTCGCCGCATCGACGTAGCTGGTGATCGTGTCGGTCAGGAAGTGCTGCACCTGCTCGTGGATGTCCTCACCCTCGAGGACGCGGCGCCGCTCCGCGTAGATGACCAGGCGCTGGCGGTTCATGACGTCGTCGTACTTCAGGACGTCCTTGCGGATCTCGAAGTGCTGGGCCTCGACCTGCGTCTGCGCCGAGCGGATCGCGTTGGTCACCATCTTCGACTCGATCGGCTGCTCGTCGGGCACGTTGGCCCGGCGCAGGAAGGCATCGACCATGTCGGCCTTGAACAGGCGCATGAGGTCGTCCTGCAGGGACAGGTAGAAGCGGGAGGCGCCGGGGTCGCCCTGGCGTCCCGAGCGTCCACGCAGCTGGTTGTCGATGCGCCGGGACTCGTGGCGCTCGGTGGCCAGCACGTAGAGCCCACCGAGATCGGTGACCTCGACATGCTCGGAGGCGAACGCCTGCTGGGCGGCGTGCAGCGCCTCGGGCCAGGCGGCCTCGTAGTCGTCCGGGGTCTCGCTGGGCGTGAGTCCCTGGTTCTGCAGGGAGAGGTCGGCCAGGAAGTCGGCGTTGCCGCCGAGGATGATGTCCGTGCCACGGCCGGCCATGTTCGTCGCGACGGTGACCGCGCCCTTGCGCCCCGCCTGGGCGATGATGGCGGCTTCCTTGTCGTGGTACTTGGCGTTGAGGACCTGGTGCGGGATGCCCTCGCGTCGCAGGTACGTGGACAGCTTCTCGCTCTTCTCCACGCTCACCGTGCCGACCAGGATCGGCTGGCCCGCGTGGTGCCGCTCGGAGATGTCGCTGACCACGGCGTTCCACTTCGCGTCCTCCGTGCGGTACACGAGGTCGGCGAGGTCGGCGCGGATCATCGGCATGTTCGTCGGGATGGTCACGACACCGAGCTTGTAGATCTTGTTGAACTCGTTGGCCTCGGTCATCGCCGTGCCGGTCATGCCGGCGAGCTTCGTGTACAGCCGGAAGAAGTTCTGCAGCGTGACGGTGGCCAGGGTCTGGTTCTCGGCCTTGACCTCCACGCCCTCCTTGGCCTCGATCGACTGGTGCAGCCCCTCGTTGTAGCGGCGCCCGGACAGCATCCGGCCGGTGTGCTCGTCGACGATCATGACCTCGCCGTTCATGACCACGTAGTCGCGGTCACGCTTGAACAGCTCCTTGGCCCGGATGGCGTTGTTCAGGTAGCCCACGAGCCGGGTGTTCACCGGCTCGTAGAGGTTCTCGATGCCCAGCCAGTCCTCGGTGCGCTCGATGCCGGTCTCCAGCACGCCGACCGTGCGCTTCTTCTCATCGACCTCGTAGTCGACGTCGATGCGCAGGCGGGTGGCCAGCTTGGCCATCTCCTGGTACCACTTGTCAGCCTCGTCGGACGGTCCGGAGATGATCAGCGGCGTGCGGGCCTCGTCGATCAGGATCGAGTCGACCTCGTCGACGATGGCGTAGTGGTGGCCCCGCTGGACCATCTCCTCCTTCGACCACGCCATGTTGTCGCGCAGGTAGTCGAAGCCGAACTCGTTGTTCGTGCCGTAGGTGATGTCGTAGGAGTACTGGACCCGACGCTCCGGGGGGGACATCTTCGACAGGATCACCCCGACCTTCAGGCCGAGGAACCGGTGCACGCGACCCATGTTCTCGGCGTCACGATGGGCCAGGTAGTCGTTGACGGTGACCACATGGACGCCCTCGCCGGACAGGGCGTTGAGGTAGGCCGGCAGCGTCGAGACCAACGTCTTGCCCTCACCGGTGCGCATCTCGGCGATGTTGCCCAGGTGCAGGGCGGCGCCACCCATGATCTGGACGTCGTAGTGCCGCTGGCCCAACGTCCGCTTGGCGGCCTCCCGGACCGTCGCGAAGGCCTCCGGCAGCAGGGCGTCCAGGGTCTCGCCGTTGGCGATCCGCTCCCGGTACACCGGCGTCAGCGCCTTGAGCTCCTCGTCGGACATCGCCTCGAACGCGGACTCGAGGGCGTTGACCTGCTTGGCGATGGACTCCAGCTTGCGCAGGAGCTTGCCCTCACCTGCGCGCAGGATCTTGTCGATGATGGCCACGCGGGCCCCTCTCGCAACTCGGGTGCACATCCCCCGACGCCGTCGTGCGCGGGTTCATTGACCCCCCATCGTAGTCGGCCGCCGGCCAGCGGCGACCCCATCCGCCCGTGCGGGATCGCCCACCGCGGCGCGTGCACCTGCCCGCTCACTCAGGCAGGTCGACCAGCCCCCTGCGCAGGGCCGTGGCAACGGCGTCCGTCCGATTGGCCACGCCCGAGCTTGCGCGTGACGGAGTGCACGTGGTTGCGCACCGTGTTCTCGCTGATGGCCAGGCGCTGGGCGATCTGGGCGTTCGTGGCGCCGGTGACCAACCCGCGCAGCACCTCCAGCTCCCGGCGGCTCAGCTCGGGGGGTCGTTCACCTGAGACCTCCGAGAGCAGCTCACCGCGCAGCACGCCTGCCAGCGGCGCAGCCACCCAGTTCTGCCCGGCGAGCGCCGCGGACACCGCCGCCCCCAGCTCGTCAGGGGCGCACCTGCGGTGCACCACCGCCAGCGCGCCGGCCTCCATCGCCTCCACCATCCCCACGGACAGGGCGCGCCGGACCACCATGACGACCGCCACCCCCGGAGCCCGTGAGGCCAGTTCGGTGGCGATGTCGGTGCCGTAGGGGCGCAGGCCCAGGCCCGCATCGACCACGACCGCCGCCGGGCGGAGGCCGGGCACCTGCCCCACCCACACCCCCACGTCGGGGTCCGAGGTGGTTGGCGACAGGGTGACGGCGTCGAACCCGGCCGCGTTCAGGAGCCCCACGGCCCCCACGGCGAAGACCGGCTCGGCGTCAACCACCAGGACGCGCTCCGGCGGTTCAGATCCCCTCGACCTCCCTGACCCCCGGGCGGCCCGACCATCCCTCCCGAACGGCCTAGCCGTCGGTCCCGCCCTCCAGTCGGAGCAGTCCGTAGTTGTAGCCGCGGCGGTGGTAGACCACCGACGGTGCGCCGGAGTCGCTGTCGCGGAAGAGGTAGAAGTCGTGGCCGACGAGCTCGAGGGACTCCACGGCCTGGGCCACGGTCATCGGCTGTGCGCTGTGCTCCTTGAGCCGCACGACGATGGGACCCTCCTCCCACACGGTCCCGTCATCGGGCTCCGCCTCGTCGCTCTGCTCGGCCGGCGCAGGGACGATGTCGGCGGCCGGGACCACCACGACCTTCTCGGCCCGCCTGTTGCGCTTGCGGTCGGCGGCCCGGCGCAGCCGCTCCTCCAGGCGCGCCAGGGCGATGTCGGTGGCCGCGTACTTGTCCTGGGCGTGGGCCTCGGCCCGGATCACGGGACCGCTTCCGCGGCAGGTCAGCTCCACCTCGTAGGCACGATCGGACTGGCGCGGATTGGGCTCGTAGGACACCTCGACGTCGACATGGGCGATGGGCAGCCCGAACCGGTCCACCTTCCCCACCTTGCCCGCGACGTGCTCCCGGAATCGATCCGACACATCGAGGTGACGACCCCTGACGACGATGTCCACGTGTCCTCCGACTGTTGGCTGTACGTGCTCGGCACGCCAGCGTGGTGGTTGCCCTGCGCACCCACAACGCTAGTCGGCGTGGGTCGGGAACGCACGGTGCCGGGGTCCGGGGGACCACGTGACGGCAGCCGCGCACGAGACCGCGCGACCCGCCGCGCCCAGGGCTCGCACCGCCTCCGCCACGGTGGCGCCGGTCGTGGTGACGTCATCGACGACCACGATCACCCCGGGCGGCAGGGCGAGCGCCCGCAGCGAGCCCGCGACATTCATGGTGCGCTGCTCGCGGGTCAGCCCCACCTGGTCGCGGCTGGTCCGCACGTGCTCCAGCCCGGCGCACCGGTGCGCCGGCACGCCGGCTCGACGCAGCTGGCGGGCAGCGCGTCCGGCCAGGACGGCGGTGTGGTCCGACCCCCGCGTGCGGACCGCGCTGCGCCGCGACGGCACCGGGACGATCCACACCGGGACGCCCCGTGGGGCGCGGGCATCGGCCAGCGCATCGGTGACCGCGAGTGCCAGCAGCGACGCCAGTGGGCTCCCGAGCCGACGGACCTGCGCGTCCTTGAACGCCACGACGGCCCGCCCTGCCGGACCCGCATGCTCGCAGGCCGCCCTGCAGGGCACGGGGCCGGGGACGCGCACCGTGCCGGGGCCCATGCACGCCCGGGCGCAGCGTGGACACCAGGCCAGGCCCGGCGCGCCACAGCCGGCACACTCCTGTGGGACCACGAGGTCCAGCGCCGCCTCGGCCGCCTGCGTCAACCAGGACAGCGCGGCGCTCATCCCGGGTAGGCCACGGAGCGCGCAGCACCCTGGCCGCGCCACTGCAGGCCGACATTGGCGTACAGCAGGTCGCCCTCCCCCGACACCAGGGTCGCCGAGCCCGGGGCCCCGGCCACCTCGAGGGGATCCGGCGGGGACCCCAGCAGCTGGGCCTCGCCGCTGCCGACCCCGACCCGCAGGATCTGGAGGCTGCTGGTCTGGGTCTTGCCGAGGACCTCGAGCGTGCCCGAGTTGCGCCAGGCGACGTCGCGGACGTCGGACACGGACATGGCGATCCGGCGGACCGAACCGATCACGAGCCCGTCTGCGTCCGGCTGGATCACGCCCAGGTACAGGAGCCCGCCAGCCAGGAGGACGACCCGGGTCCCGTCGCGCGCGAGACGGACCGAGGTGATGGGCGCAGAGCCAAGCTCAGGCTGGACCGCGACCTCCTCCGGCAACCCGTTGGGGAGGACTCGCACGACACGACCCGCGTCGGTGAACCAGGCCCTGCCATCGACATCGAAGCTCGCGCCCCCGATGTCGCTGCCCTCGATGCGCTGCTCGGCGACGCCGCGCGCCAGGGGCAGGATCCACATGGCTCGACGGTCCGGCTCGACCGCGGCAGCCGCGCGCTGGTCCAGCGAGACCCCGAGATCGATCAGGGACTCCGAGTCGGGGACGTTGAGGGGCAGTGAGGTCCGGCCCCCCTCCGCCACCCGGACCACGGCCGGCCCGTCGAGCACGTAGTAGGGCAGCCGCGCGTCGCCTGTGGACCCGGTCGTGAGGCTGTCCGGGCTGCGCGCCTGCCACACCGAACGATCCATCACCTCCGGGGCCCCGGGCACGTCGAAGGGCTCACCGCCCACCTCGAGTCGGACCGAGGTGACCTCAGGCAGCGCCGTGAGCGTCCAGGTGAGTTGCGCGGCGAGGTCCCGTCGCTGGACGTCGGTGGCGACCAGGGCCTGGTCGGTGAGCTCAACGAGCGCCACCCCGTTGCTGACCGGGACAGCGCCAAGGGCGAGGGAGGTTCCCGGCGGCGCACCCGTCCGCACCCCCGGGGCCAGCCACTCTGCGGGGCCGGCCAGCACGCGCTCGGCCAGGGCAGTGGGCAGGCTCGGGCCCACGACGGGGAGCAGGCGGCTGTCCGGGACGAGCGCCCCACTGCGCGCCGAGGGGTAGTGGACCTGGTACTCGCGATACGCGCGGCGCAGGTCCGAGTCGCTGACCAGGATGCCGGACGGCGGGTCGGAGATGCGCCACTGCGGGATCCCCGAGGTGCCGTCCACGACCTGCTCGAGGGGGAAGGTGAACTTCTCGGTGGATGCCGGATCGACGGGATCCAGGGTGCCCTCGTCGTTCAACCGGCTGTTGACGGCCATCCGGGCACTGACTGAGGCGTCCTTGGACTCGGCGACCTTGAGCGAGGACTGCTCGTAGACCGTGGTGGCCGCATCAGGGTCCCAGGCCTCGGACGCCTCGGGCGTCAGGTAGCGCCGGGCGATGGCGTGGTCCGACTCGAGGCTGGCATTGGCCTCGAGGAACCCGCGCACGATCTCCGTGGCGCTCGCCCCGACGCTGGGTGGCGCTGCGATGACCCGGATGAACTGCGACGACTCACCGGCGTCGACGACCGGACCCTCCTCGATGGGCCCGGACGTGGGAACCCCGGAACAGGCAGCCAGGGCGATGCCGGCCGCAGCGACGAAGCCCGTCGCACGGGCTCGGGCACGGGCTCGTGCGCGGCTGCGGGCTGAGCGCCCGGAGGTCCGGGCGCCCGCGTGAGGCGATGCCTCGTGGAGCCCTGCGTCGACGTGGCCGGTCATGCCAGCGCCACCCCCTCAGGGGCCAGGGGCAGGCGCAGCGTGAAGGTCGCGCCCTGCCCGGGCGCCCCGGATGCCGACAGCGTCCCACCATGGGCACGGGCGTCCCCCAGCGCGATCGACAGGCCGAGGCCCGTACCGCCGACACGGCGCACCCGCGACGGGTCCGCCCGCCAGAACCGCGTGAAGACGTGGGTGAGCTCCTGCTGGGACAGGCCGACCCCCTGATCGGTGACGGCGAGCTGCGCCTCGCTCCCCTCGAGCATGACCTCCACCACCACCGGCCGACCCATCCCGTGCTCGAGGGCGTTGGAGATGAGGTTGGCCAGGATCCGCTCGACCCTGTGCGCATCGCACGGGACGACCAGGCTGTGCAGGCCGATCACCTCCACGGGGCTCTCGAGCTCGACGGCCAGCGGCTCCAACGACCCAGCCACTCGCTCGGACATCGCCCTGAGGTCGACCTCCTCGTAGTCCAGCGGGACGGAGCCGGCATCCTGCCGCGAGGTCTCCAGCAGGTCCGCCAGCAGCGCCTCGAACCGGTTGAGCTGGTTCTGGAGCAGCTCGACCGCCCGGGCATCTTCCGAGGGGAGCTCCTGGCGCTTGTCGTGCAGCAGGTCCGCAGCCATGCGCACGGTCGTCAGCGGGGTCCGCAGCTCATGGGACACGTCGGCGACGAACTGCTGCTGGACGGAGGACAGCTTCTCCAGCTCGTCGATCTGGGACTGCAGCGTCCCAGCCATCTCGTTGAAGCTCATCGCCAGCTGGGCCAGGTCGTCCTGGCCGCGAACCCGCATCCGCGCCTCGAGGTGGCCCGACGAGAACCGCCGGGCCGTGCGCGCCGCCTCGTGGACGGGGGACACGATCATGAACGTGACCAGCGCCGCCAGGCCGGCCAGGCCGAGGATGATCAGCAGCCCGGCCACGGCGGTCGCGTTGCGCACCAGCGTGAGCGTCTCCTGCTCGGTGTCCAGCGGGAACAGCTGATAGAGCTCGTACGGTCCGACCCCGCGCACCGCGAGCGGTGCCCCGACGACGAAACCGGGGACCTCACGGCCGTCCGTGTAGCGCATCGTCGTGTAGGTCCAGGCCTGGCGCTGGCTGCCCGAGACGATGTCGCGCATGGCCCCGGGCACGCTCGTCTCCGAGATGAGGTTCGTGCCGCGCTCCGGGGTCGCGCTCAGCCCCGCCGGCTCGGAGGCGAGCACCAGGACCTCGAAGAGCCCTGCCTGTGCACCACGCGCGGCCATCGCCGCCACCACCGCATCGATGGTGCGCGAGGGCGGCACGTCGCTGCCCTGGGCCGGGGTGGCATCCAGGATGCGCTGCGCCTCGCTGCGGGCGGCCGTCGCCTCGGCCAGGGCCCCGGCCTCCTTGGACCCCAGGACGCCCGCGGAGATGTTGCCCAGGAGGGCCGGCATCAGCAGGACGAGGATCAACGTGGACCCGACGATCGTGCCGAGGATGACCCGGAACCTCAGGGACGCCCGCCATCGCTGGTGCAGGTGACCGGGGACGGCACGGACCCGACCCAGCATCAGGGCGGCCCGGCGCGGTACCCGACCCCGCGCACGGTCACAATCACCTCGGGGTTCTCCGGGTCGAGCTCGACCTTGCCGCGCAGGCGCTGCACATGGACATTGACCAGACGCGTGTCACCCGCGTGCTGGTACCCCCAGACATCGGCCAGCAGCTGCTCGCGGGTGAAGGCGAACCCGGGTCGGGTCGCCAGGGCCAGCAGCAGGTCGAACTCGAGGGGGGTGACGGAGATGGCCTCGCCGGCACGTGTGACCGAGTGCGCCCCCCGATCGATGACGAGGTCACCGATCCCGAGCACCTCGTTGGCCGTCTCCTCCAGGCGGCGCAGGCGCGCGTCGATCCGCGCCACCAGCTCCTTGGGCTTGAAGGGCTTGACGATGTAGTCGTCGGCACCGGCCTGAAGGCCCTCCACGATGTCCAGGGTGTCCCCGCGCGCGGTCAGCATCACGATCGGCACTGTCGACTCGCTGCGCAGCCGTCGACAGACCTCCAGCCCATCGAGCCCGGGCAGCATGAGGTCGAGCAGCACGAGGTCCGGCGCCTCGCGGTGGAAGGCGGGGACGGCATCGGTGCCGTTGTGGCAGAAGACCGGCTCCATGCCCTCGCTGCGCAGGACGATGCCCAGCATCTCAGCCAGATCCATGTCGTCGTCGACGACCAGCACGCGCGCCTTCACAGGCACATGGTGGCACCTGCTGGCGCAGGCTTGCCAACGGCCGTCCACATGGGACGATCAGGACATGTCGTCTCTGTCGCCCCCACCAGGTCCGCCCGACCCGCGGAGCTGGATCCCGCCGTCGGGATGGTCCCCCGAGCAGCCACCCGCGTGGCCCGCCCAGGGCGCGCCCGGGGGCGTTCCGGGGCAGCCACCCGCGCCGGGCCAGCCGCCCGCTCCGGGGTACGGACAGCAGGCCCCACCTCCCGGGTACGGGCAGGCCCCACCTCCCGGGTACGGGCAGGCCCCACCTCCCGGGTACGGGCAGGCTCCTCCTCCCGGGTACGGGCAGGTCCCTCCCCCCGGGTACGGGCAGGTCCCACCTCCCGGGTACGGGCAGCCCGCGTGGGGCCAGCCGGGCCAGTGGGGCCCACCGCCGCCGGCCCCCAAGCCGGGGATCGTCCCCCTTCGACCCCTGGGCGTCGGTGAGTTGCTCGACGGGGCCCTGAGCCTGATCCGGAGCAACCCACGCACAGTCCTCGGCCTGGCTGCCGTCATCTCGGCGGTGTCAGCCCTGCTGCAGACCATCGGCCTCTGGTTCTCCCTGCAGTTCCTGGACATGGCCGAGCCGGTGGTCGGGTCCGGTGAGGTCCAGGTCACCGCCGAGCTGACGGCCCTGGCCAGCGGGGGGCTCGCCCAGCTCGTGCCCGCCCTGGTCGCCGGGTTCCTGCAGGTGCTGGCGAGCGGGCTCTTCATCGTCCTCGTCGGAGCCGCTGTCCTCGGCCGGCGGCTCGACGCCAGCCAGACCTGGGCCAGCCTGCGGCCCCGGATGCTGCCCCTGGTCGGCGTGACCCTGCTCATCGGATTCGGCGGCCTCGTGGCTGTCGCCCTCATGGTCGGGGCCATCGTGGCCCTCGTGCTCGCGATTCGGCGGATGGGCTGCGATCCCCGGGTCACTGATCGGCGTGGGAGGCACGGTCGGACTCGTGTACGCCTACGTGAAGCTCTCGCTGGCCTCACCCGCCCTGGTGATGGAGGGGGTCGGGGTCGTCACCTCCCTGAAGCGGTCCTGGGTGCTTGTCCGGCGATCCTGGTGGCGCGTCCTGGGCATCCTGATCCTCTCGGCGATCATCACCAGCCTGCTCACCACGGTCGTCACCGTCCCGATCACCCTCGTCGCCACCCTCGCCAGCGGCTTCAGCGAGTCGCTGGTGCCCACGGTCCTGGCATCCGGCCTCGCGACGCTCGTGGCCGGGATCATCACCCTTCCCTTCAGCGCCGCCGTGACCGGCCTGCTCTACATCGACCTGCGGATGCGCAGGGAGGCCCTGGACATCGAGCTGGTGTCCGCCGGCATCCAGCCCTCGCCCGACCCCCTGGCCGCCTACCGCAGCCACCGCCCCTGACGATGCTGACGGCCCTGCCACCCGGCGTCGGCGCGACCGCCCACGTCACCGTCGCGCTCCCGTCCGGGCCTCTCGGCTCCGCGGTTCCCGGGGACGTGCCCGTCGACGTGCCTGTCGACCTGACGCGTGAGCAGGCCCAGCGCCTGGCGGAGCTGGAGCTGTCCGACCCTGCCTACCGCGCGGCCCGGCCCAGCCTCATCGAGCAGGCGATCACCTGGTTGGTGGAGTGGGTGCAACGCGTGGCCGGCCGCGCCTCCGACCTGGCTCCCGGGGGGTGGATCGGCATCCTCGGGCTGGTCCTCCTGGTCGTCGTCCTGGCGATCTTCGTCAGGTGGCGACTCGGCCCTGTGAGCCGCTCGGCGGGCCTGACCTTCACTGTCGACCCGGAGACGAGCGCGGCCCAGTACCGCACGCATGCCGACGAGCTGGCCGCAGCAGGACAGTGGGACGGGGCCGTCTCCGAACGGATGCGTGCTCTCGTGCGCGCCAGCCAGGAGCGTGGCCTGATCGACGCCCACCCGGGCTGGACCGCCGATGAGGTGGCGACCGAGGTCGGCCAGCGCGTGCCAGATGCTCGAGCCGCCCTGGACGCGGCAGCCCGCACCTTCGACGAGGTCCGCTACGGAGGCCGTCCAGGCTCGCCGGCTGCCTACGGCGCCATCGCTGACGCCGACGACCAGGTCAGCGCCGCGAGCGTCGTGGGCGCAGGCTCGCCCCCGGGCGCCGGGCCGGCGCCCGATGGGCCCCCCGTCGCGATGCCGGTCGCGCGCCCATGAGCGCCCCGGCCGGGACCCAGGCGCCGAGCCCGGCGCCAGCCGTCTTCGATGACACCGCCTGGGACCGAGCCCGCCACTGGCGGCCCTCCCGCCGTGGCCTTGCGATCGCCGTCCTGCTGCTCCTCGCGCTGGTCGTGCTGATGGTCACGACCTCACGGCGAACCGGCTACCTCGACCCCGAGGCGGTGGATCCCTCGGGCTCGCGCGCCGTGGCCAACGTCCTGGGCGACCAAGGGGTGCGCGTCACGGATGCGCGCCTGACGGCCGACGTCGCAGCGAACGCTCGGGGCGCGACGGTCCTGGTCACCAACTCGACGCTGCTGAGCTCCGCGATGATCACGGAGGTCCTCGACTCGGGCCCCGCCCGCATGGTCCTCATCGACCCGCCCCCGGGATCCCCGGCGCTCGAGCGGTTGGCCGCCGGGACGGAGTTCGCCGACGTTGCTGGTGACGGCACCGTCGAGCCGGGATGCCGGTGGCAGGACGCCCTGCGCGCGGGGGGCGCCGAGCTGCCCGGGACCCGCTACGACGCGCGGGGCTGGCTCCCCGCGGGCCAGGCGTGCTACGACAGCCCCGAGTCGGCGGCGCTGCTGGTGATCCCCGCCCGTGCGGGTCGCCCCGAGGTGGTCGTGCTCGGCAGCGCCAATCCGCTGACCAACGAGGGCTTCGCGACGCAGGGCAACGCGAGCCTGGCACTGAGCGTGCTGGGCAGCCGCACCGATCTCGTGTGGTGGCGGCCGGTCCCGAGCGACCCGGCCCTCGCGGGTCAGGCCGGGGCCACGCTCCGCGAGCTCCTCCCCGTCTGGGTCGTCCCCGTCCTGATCCAGGTCCTGGTCGCGTTCGCCCTGGTCGCCTGGTGGCGCTCACGCCGGCTGGGGCGGCTGGTGGTCGAGCCCCTGCCCGTGGTGATCCGGTCGGGCGAGACCACGGCCGGGCACGCCCGGCTCCTGCACGCCCACCATGCGCGCGCCGAGGCAGCAGTGCACCTGCGCGCCCGCGCACGCGAGCGGATCCGGGTTCGCCTCGGCCTGCCACTCGGGGCCTCGGAGGGGCGGCTGGTCGGGGCCGCGGCAGCGCGCTCGGGTCGCACGCCCGAGCAGGTCGGCGCGCTGCTGTACGGTCCTGAACCGACGACCGACGCCATCCTGGTGGCGTTGGGGCACGACCTGGAGGCACTCATGGTGGAGGTGGGCGGGGCATGACTGGCACCGATCCGAGGGATCCGTTGATGGCGCTGCGCGCCGAGGTCGGCAAGGCGGTGGTGGGCCAGGACGCGGCCATCACAGGCATGGTCATCGCCCTCCTGTGCCGCGGGCACGTCCTGCTCGAGGGGGTCCCGGGGACGGCGAAGACCCTGATGGTCCGCGCCCTGGCAGCGAGCCTGTCGCTGGACAGCAAGCGCGTGCAGTTCACGCCCGACCTCATGCCCGGCGACGTCACCGGCTCCCTGGTCTACGACAACCGGACCTCGGCGTTCTCGTTCCGCCCGGGGCCGGTCTTCACC
This sequence comes from uncultured Actinomycetes bacterium, assembly GCA_963700395.1. Lineage (GTDB taxonomy): Bacteria > Actinomycetota > Actinomycetes > S36-B12 > CAIYMF01 > Prado023. The sequence goes on from CAVOXI010000008.1 coordinate 356,186, forward strand.
AACCTGCTCCTGGCCGACGAGATCAACCGGACACCGCCGAAGACGCAGGCCTCGCTGCTGGAGGTGATGGAGGAGGGGCAGGTCACCGTCGACGGGATCGCCCGGCCACTGCCCGACCCGTTCCTGGTGGCAGCCACGCAGAACCCGATCGAGTACGAGGGGACCTACCCGCTGCCGGAGGCCCAGCTGGACCGGTTCCTGCTGATGCTCTCGGTCCCGCTGCCCGACCGGGCCGCCGAGTTCGGGGTCCTGGCCCGCCACATGGGCGGGTTCGACCCCCGCGACCTCGCCGGTGCGGGGGTGCGCCCGGTGGCGACCGCCGACGACCTCGTCCGGGCGCGCGAGGCCGTGGCCACGGTCGCGGTCTCCCCTGAGGTGACCGCGTACGTCGTGGACCTCGTGCGCGCCACCCGCACCTCCCCCTCCGCCCAGCTGGGCGTCTCCCCCCGCGGCGCCATCGCCCTGCTGCGCACGGCCCGCGCCTGGGCGTGGCTGGCGGGCCGGGACTACGTGACCCCTGATGACGTCAAGGCCCTGGCGCGTCCGGCCCTTCGCCACCGGATCAAGATCCGGCCCGAGGCCGAGCTGGAGGGGGTCACGGCCGACGCCGTCATCGACACGGTCCTGAACAGCGTCCCCGTCCCGCGCTGATGGTGCTGACCGGCCGGGCGGGCCTGCTGGCTCTGGTCGGGGCCGGCGTGGTCGGGCTGCTCGTCGCCGGAGGCGCATCCCCCTGGCTGGCGTTGGTCGCGACCAACGTGGTCCTGGTGCTGCTGATCGTCGTCGATGCCGTGCGCGCGACGCGTCCCCGGGCCCTGGCGCTGGTGCGCAGCGGTGAGCGCAAGGTCCGCCTCGGCCAGGTCGCCCACGTGCAGCTGGCCGTCACGAACACCGGCGGGCGGCGGTGGCGCGGGTACCTGCGCGACGCCTGGGCGCCGACCGCGAACGCCACGATCGCCGGCACCACTGCGGACCGGGCTGTGCTCGACCTGCCGGCCGGCGACACCGTGCGCCTCGACGTGGCCGTGCGCCCGACCCGCCGGGGCGACCGACCGACCGACCGCGTGACGTTGCGCTCGCTCGGGCCCCTGGGCCTGGCAGGGCGTCAGCGCAGCGTGGAGGTCGACTGGTCCATCCGGACACTGCCTCCCTTCAGCTCCCGGCGGCACCTGCCCTCGCGACTGGCGCGGCTGCGCGACATGGACGGCCGGCAGGCCATCGCGGTGCGCGCCCAGGGCACCGAGTTCGACTCCCTGCGCGAGTACGTGCCCGGTGACGACGTGCGCTCGATCGACTGGCGCGCGACGGCGCGCGCCGCCGACGTCATGGTCCGGACGTGGCGCCCCGAGCGCGACCGCCGGGTCGTGATGGTCCTGGACACCGGGCGCACGAGCGCGGTGCGGATCGGTGACGAGACCCGCCTGGACATCCTGATCGATGCCGGGCTGCTGCTCGCGGCCCTCGCAGGACGTGCCGGGGACCGCGTCGACCTGGTCGCCCATGACCGGCGCACCCGGCTGCAGGTCAGTGGCGGCAGCGGTCCCAGCCTCCTGCCGCGCCTCGTCGACGGGATCGCCACGCTGGAGCCGGAGCTCACCGAGACCGACTACCGCGGGCTGGTGTCGACGGTGCTGTCACGGGTGCGCAAACGAGCCCTGGTCGTGCTGTTCGTGGCCCTCGATCGTCCGTCGATGGAGGAGGGGCTCATCCCCGCCCTGCCGGCCCTGACGGCCCGGCACACGGTCATCGTCGCCTCGGTCCGCGAACCCGTCGGCGATGAGCTCCCGGATGACGCCGCGGGCGTGTACCTGGCGGCCGCCCGGGCCCGGGCGGACCTGGATCGTGCCCACGCGGCCACGGTGCTGGCCCGGATGGGCGTGCGGGTGATCGAGGCCACTCCTGCCGACATCGCCCCCAGGCTCGCCGACGCGTACCTCGACCTCAAGGCCGCCGGCCGCCTGTGATCCGGAGGCTGCGCTCGCGGCCCAACCGCCGGCGTGAGGGCGCGGGCAGGGGCGATCAGCCGGCCATCGGGGCCAGCTCGGTCACCCCACCGTCGCTGGTGATGTCACCCGTGAACCCTGACCGCTCCCCGCGGCTGCCGTAGATGCCCACGTAGGCCAGGAACGCCCCGAGTGCCAGGACGCCGATCCCGACCCGCGCCCACGTCGGCAGCGGGGAGGGCGTCACGAACCCCTCGATGGCGCCGGAGACGAGCAGGACCACCACCAGCCCCATCGCGATCGCGACAGCAGCGCGGCCCTCCTCGGCCAGGGCGACGCTGCGCGGCCGGGGCCCCGGATCGAACCACTGCCAGCCCACCCGCATCCCGGCGCCGGCCGCGATGAACACCGCCGTCAGCTCGAGCAGCCCGTGCGGGGCGATCAGGCCGAAGAACACGTCCCCACGCCCGTTGGCGACCATGAGCCCGCCGACGATCCCCACGTTGATGGCGTTCTGGGCCAGCACGTACACCGCCGGGAGCATGAAGAACGCCCCGGCGACCAGCACCAGGGCCGACACCCACGCGTTGTTGGTCCACACCTGGGCAGCGAAGCCGGCGGCCGCATCCGAGGAGTAGTACGCGGCGAAGTCCTGCTCGACCAGCTGGCGGATCTGCTCGGGCGTGCCCAGCGCCGCCTGCACCGCCGGCGAGCTGGCCACCCATGCGCCTGCCGCGAGCGCCACCAGGGTCGACCCCACGGCAGCTGCCAGCCACCAGCGCCGGGCCCGCCACACCGCGACCGGGAACCCGACCCGGAAGAACGTGAGGAACTCCTGCCACGCCGGGGCGTGCGACCCGGTCACCCGGGCCCGAGCCTGGGCCACCAGCTGTGTCAGACGTCCGACCAGCGCCGGGTCCGGGGCGGCGCTGCGCACCATGGACAGGTGCGTGGCCGTCCGCTGGTAGAGGTCCACGAGCTCGGTGGCCTCCCCGCCGGTGAGCCGGCGCTTGCGGGTCAGCTCAGCCAGGCGGGCCCACTCCGGGTTGTGCACCCGCACGAAGGCATCGACGTCCACGGGTGCCAGCGTAGGTGCTGATGGGAGGATGGTCGCGTGGCCAACCTGATCACCGGGGACGCGATCACCCTCGACCTGCGGATCGCCGGGCTCCCCTCCCGCTCCCTGGCGCTGGCCGTCGACGTCTCGATCCAGGTCGGGCTGCTCATGACCGGAACGGTCCTGGCCAGCTGGGTGTTCTCCGGCGGCGGCAGCCCCGGGGCCCAGGCCGCCATCACGCTGGCCGTCGTCGTCCTGGCCCTCGTCGCCTGGCCGACGATGCTGGAGACGCTGACGCGGGGCCGCTCGGTGGGCAAGATGATGATGGGCCTGCGCGTCGTCCGCGACGACGGCGGGCCGATCCGGATGCGCCACAGCCTCGTGCGCGCCCTGGCCATGGTGTTCCTCGACCTCTGGGTGACCTCGGGGGTCGTGGGCGGGGTCAGCGCCCTGGCCTCGTCGCGGTCCAAGCGGATGGGCGACCACCTGGCAGGCACGATCGTCGTGGGTGAGCGCATCCCCCGCCACGCCAGCGCCCACAGCGAGATCTCGATGCCGCCCCAGCTGGCGTCGTGGGCCGCCGGGCTCGACCTCGTCGCCGTCCCCGATGGGCTGGCCCTGAACGTGCGCACGTTCCTGCACCGGGCGCCGTCACTGGATCCGGCGGTCCGCGTGAGCACCGCCGAGCGCCTGGCCACGCAGCTGGCCAGCCACGTGCGCAACCCCGCTCCGGCAGGCACACCGGCCGAGGCCTACCTCGCGGCGGTCCTCGCCGAGCGCACCCGCCGCGCCTCGGCGCCGGCCGCCCCGGTGACCGGCTGGGCGCCGCCCCCCGCCCCCGGATGGGCGCCGCCTCCACCAGGGCCGTCCTCCACAGCGCCGTCCCCCACAGCGCCGTCCCCCGCAGCGCCGTCGTCGACCCGCCTCGCCACCGCCCGCCGTCGCCACCGCCGCCCGGCTTCACGCTTCCCCGGTAGCCCCGACAGCACGACAGGTGGGGGGTTGTTGCCGATGGAGGAGCAACAACCCCCCACCTTCGTGGGGTCACTTCGCGCGGACCGGGTCGGCGGTCAGTAGCGGTACATGTCCGCCTTGTAGGGACCGGCCACGTCCACGCCGAGGTACTCGGCCTGCTCCTTGGACAGCTCGGTGAGCCCGACGCCCAGGGCGTCGAGGTGCAGGCGCGCCACCTTCTCGTCGAGGTGCTTGGGCAGCACGTGCACGCCGATCGGGTACTCGTCGGTCTTGGTGAACAGCTCGATCTGGGCCAGCGTCTGGTTGGTGAACGAGTTGCTCATCACGAAGCTGGGGTGCCCGGTGGCGTTGCCCAGGTTCAGCAGGCGACCGGCCGACAGGATGATGACGGTGTGGCCGTCGGCGAACCGCCACTCGTCGACCTGCGGCTTGATGGGGTTCACGCGAGACCCCGGGGAACCGGCTGCAGCCCGGCCATGTCGATCTCGTTGTCGAAGTGGCCGATGTTGCCCAGGATCGCCTGGTGCTTCATGCCCGCCATGTGCTCGGCGGTGACCACGTTCAGGCAGCCGGTGGCGGTGATGACGATGTCGGCGATGCCGAGCACGTCCTCGAGGCGGGCCACCTGGTAGCCGTCCATGGCGGCCTGCAGCGCGCAGATCGGGTCGATCTCGGTGACGATCACGCGGGCGCCCTGGCCGCGCAGCGACTCGGCGGAGCCCTTGCCGACGTCGCCGTAGCCGCAGACGACGGCGACCTTGCCGCCGATCAGCGTGTCGGTGGCGCGGTTGATGCCGTCGACCAGCGAGTGCCGGCAGCCGTACTTGTTGTCGAACTTGCTCTTGGTGACCGAGTCGTTGACGTTGATCGCCGGGAAGGGCAGCGAACCGTCGCGGGCCATCTCGTAGAGGCGGTGCACGCCGGTCGTGGTCTCCTCGGTGACGCCCTTGATCCCGGACGCGATCCGTGGTCCAGCGGGTGGCGTCCTCGGTCAGCGAGCGGCGCAGGACCGAGAGGACGACGGCGTACTCCTCGGAGGTGGACTCGTCGGCGCTGGGCACCAGGTCGGCTGCCTCGAACTCCATGCCCTTGACGACCAGCATGGTGGCGTCACCACCGTCGTCGAGGATCATGTTCGGGCCGCCGGTGGCCTGGCCGTCGGCCGACGGCCAGCGCAGGACCTGCTCGGTGCACCACCAGTACTCCTCCAGCGTCTCGCCCTTCCAGGCGTACACGGGGACACCGGCGGGCGCCTCGGGGGTGCCGGTCGGGCCGACCGCGACAGCAGCGGCGGCGTGGTCCTGGGTGGAGTAGATGTTGCACGAGGCCCAGCGGACCTCCGCGCCGAGCTCCACGAGGGTCTCGATCAGCACGGCGGTCTGGATGGTCATGTGCAGGGAGCCGGTGATCCGGGCACCGGTCAGCGGCTTGCTGGTGCCGAACTCGGCACGCATCGCCATCAGGCCGGGCATCTCGTGCTCAGCCAGGCGGATCTCGTTGCGGCCGAACTCGGCCAGGGACAGGTCGGCGACCTTGAAGTCGTTCATGGAGCTCCTCGTCGTGGTGCGGCGCTGTGTGCGCCTGGGGCGCCGCCCGGGGGCGGCCTGCCGGCGAACGTCCACGAGGCTTCGATGGTTCGCACCCGACGGCGTCACCGTCGGAACCCCTATTGTCTCACCTCACGCAGGATGCCACCAGCAGGTCCCCGATCGAATCCGCCATCACGCCCGGAGGTCCCGCGCTCCGGCACAGGTCCCGCCGATGAGGCGTCAGTGCGCGGGCGCCCGCTCGATGTCGGGCTCGAGGTAGACCCACCTCGCGGTGGGGACCGCCTCGCGGACACGCGCCTCCGCGTCGTCGATGATGACGGCCAGCTCGTGGGAGGGAAGGTCGCGGCTCACGCCGATCTTCACGGCCACCAGCAGCTCGTCCGGACCGGTGTGCAGCGTGCGCATGTGGATGATCGAGTCGACGCCTGCCGCCTGGCTGAGCGCAGCCCTGATGGCCGACTCCTGCTCGGGCAGCGCGGATTCACCGACCAGCAGCCCGGACACCTCGAAGGCGAGGAACACCGCGATGCACAGCAGCAAGGTGCCGATCGCCAGCGAGCCGACGCCGTCCCACCGGGCGTCGCCGGTGACGACCGCCATCGTGATGCCGAACAGCGCCAGGACGAGGCCGAGCAGGGCGCCCAGGTCCTCGAGCAGGACGACGGGGAGCTCCGGCTGGCGGGTGTCCTGGATGTACTGGCGCAGGCTGCGGCTCCCACGGGACTTGTTCGCCTCGCGGAAGGCGGTCCGGAAGGACCACGACTCCAGGACGATCGCGATGAACAGGACCGTGTAGGCCACCCAGACCATGGTCAGTTCCTCGGGATGGCTGATCTTGTGCCACCCCTCGTACAGCGAGAACATCCCGCCGAGCATGAACAGGATGATGGCCACCACGAACGCGTAGACGTAGCGGCGGCGGCCGTACCCGAACTGGTGCTCGGCGTCGGGGGCCGCCAGCGAGCGCTTGCCGCCGATCAGCAGCAGGGCCTGGTTGCCCGTGTCGGCAACCGAGTGGATGGCCTCGGAGAGCATGGAGCTCGATCCGGTGATCGCGTAGGCACCGAACTTCGTGACCGCGATGCCGCCGTTGGCGATCATCGCGGCGATGACGGCCTTGGTCCCGCCCTCAGTGCTCATCGCGCGCCTTCCTGGGTCGTCACTGGTTGCCCAGGTCTGCCCCGACGCCCTGGGGCCCGGGGGTCGCCTCGTCGAGGAGCATGACGGGGATGTCATCGCGCACGGGGAAGCGTGTCGCGCAGCGCGTGCACACCAGGGCCGTCGCGGCCGCGAGGTCCGGCCCGTCGGGCTCCACGGGGGCGTGGTGCTCGCACGGGCAGGCCAGTATCTCCAGCAGGACGGGGTCGATGTTCACGCCTGGCCCCCCTCGTCGCGGATCAACCCGAGGACCCTATCGCGCAGGGCGTCCAGGGCGGCCTCATCGGGCGCCTCGGCGTTCAGGCGCAGAAGCGGCTCGGTGTTGCTGGGGCGCACGTTGAACCACCAGTCCGCTCCGCTCACGGTCAACCCGTCGAGCTCGTCGAAGGTCACACCGGGCTCCGCCTCGAACGCGACACGCACCCGCTTCGTCGCGGCGCCGGCGTCGGAGACCACGGAGTTGATCTCCCCGCTGGCCACGTAGCGCTCGTAGGGCGCCAGCATCGACGACAGCGTTGTGCCCTGCGGCGAACCACCGAGGGCCGCGATGGTGTGCAGCGCGGCCAGCATGCCGGAGTCGGCGTTCCAGAAGTCACGGAAGTAGAAGTGCCCCGAGTGCTCGCCACCGAAGACGGCGCCCGTCTCGGCCATCCGCGCCTTGATGAACGAGTGGCCGACACGGGTGCGGACCGGGACGCCGCCGTTCTCCCGGATGACCTCGGGGACCGCGCGGGACGTGATCAGGTTGTGGATGACCGACGATCCGGGGTGCTTGGCCAGCTCCCGGGCCGCGACCAGCCCCGTGAGCGCGGACGGCGAGACCAGCTCGCCGCGCTCATCGACGAGGAAGCACCGGTCGGCGTCCCCGTCGAAGGCCAGGCCGAGGTCAGCGCCCTCGGCGAGGACCGCGGCCTGGAGGTCGCGCAGGTTCTCGGGCTCGATCGGGTTGGCCTCGTGGTTGGGGAACGTGCCGTCGAGCTCGAAGTACAGGGCCACGATGTCCAGGGCCGGCATGTCCAGCACCGCGGGTGCCGTGTGCCCGGCCATGCCGTTGCCCGCGTCCACCACGACCTTCAGGGGACGGATCTCCGAGAGGTCGACCAGCTCGTGGAGGAAGGCCGCGTAGTCGGCCAGCATGTCGCGATGGGTGATGGACCCGGCCGGGTCACCCGACTCCGGGACCGGCTCGCCGACCATGTCGCGGATCTGGGCCAGGCCCGAGTCCTGACCGACAGGGGTGGCGCCGGCGCGGCACATCTTGATCCCGTTGTACCTGGCGGGGTTGTGGCTCGCGGTGAACATCGCACCGGGCAGCGCCAGCCGGCCCGCGGCGAAGTAGAGCTGGTCGGTGCTCGCGAGCCCGATGTCGACGACGTCGACGCCCTGGCCGGTGACACCGGCGCAGAAGGCGGCGACGAGCTCCGGCCCGGAGGGACGCATGTCGCGGCCGACCACCACCGCGCCCGGTCCCCCGGCGGACCTGGCGGCACCCACCACCTGGGCGAACGCAGCGCCCACCCGCTCGGCGAGCTCGGCATCGAGCTGGTCGGGGTAGACCCCGCGGACGTCGTAGGCCTTGATGATCTGGGAGAGGTCGCGCACGCGGCCACACTAGCGGTCCGCCCGTCCCGAGGCGCCCAGGTGGGGCAGACCCCGGCAGCGGTTGCACCAGGACGGTTGCTCCGTCCGGTTGCTCAGCCCTGCGGCACGATCGCGCTGCTGCCTACGGCATCGCTGCTGCGTCGTCGATGATGTCGACGGAGCGCAGCACGCGCAGGTGGCCGCGGCGGCCGACCTCGACCATGTTCGACACCTCGACGTGCGGGCGCGCGGCCTCACGCACGGCGTTGGCCAGGGCCTCGAGGTCGTCGCTGCTGGGACGCAGCGCGTCGGGGTCGGGCTCCAGCCGGACGACCTCCCACCCACGGGGGACGGTCATCCGCTCGCTGTGGATCTGGCAGAGGTCGTAGCAGTGCGGCTCGGCGTAGGTGGCAAGCGGCCCGAGGACAGCTGTGGAGTCCGCGTACACATAGGTCAGCGTCGAGACGGCCGGCCGCGCACAGGACGGCTTCGAGCAACGACGAACTGGGCTCACAGGGGCAACCTACTCCGCAGGGCTGACATCGGCGACACCCTGCGCCGAACAGGGCCGTGTCGCAGGCGGATCCCAGCCGATCGCCGCCGGGTCGCGGGACCCCCGGGTCGCGCACTCCAGATGGTCAGTCCCCCGGCGCGAGGATCCCCAGGTCCTCTCGGACGGAGACGGCGGTCACCGACGACGCGACCGGCCACCACGGGTACCCCGTGGCCAGGGGCAGCCGAGCATCGAGGGCCACATGGGACACGGCCGCGGGGCCGGACCCGGGGTCCGAGCGCCAGCTGAGGGTCGTGAGGCCGGCGTCGGCCGCCGCGCCACCACCCGGGACGACGATCGACCGCTGGGCACCGGCCGGAACGGTCACGGGGAGGGTCTGGGTGCCTGCCGGCTGCCCCGGGAGCACGACCTCCGGCCCGACCCCACCGGCGGCTCCCGAATCGGCACCGGCGCCGTCCTGGACCGCGGCCTGCTCGCCGGACAGCGCCACCACGTCGTCGGACAGCGTGGTGAGGACGGTCAGCGTCCCCCGGACGTCCGTGTCCGGCGCTGCGACCGTCACCGTCGTGGTCAGCCCGGGACCCGTGGGCACCGCCCCGGCACCGCCGAGGGGATCCGGGTCGCGTATGAGCGGCACCGCCGAGAGCCACACGACATCGCGCCGGGCACGCCCCCACGCCGCCCGGGCGCCGCCGGTGACCGGGACGTCGGAGGTCAGGTCCAGCGTCCCCGCGCGTCCCTCGAGCACGCGAGTCAGGTCCACCTGGATGATCGCCCCCGCCGGGACCGCGACGGAGGCCAGGCCCTCGATCACGGCGGGTCCGGTCGCGGTGAGCAACCGCGGCGTGACGGTCGCGAACTGCGTGCCCGGGTTCACGAGGACCAGGTCGCGGTCACCGTCCCCCTCGGGGATCCCCGCGATCACCAGGCGCGTGGCCGGGGCCTGGGCCGGTGGGATGAAGTCGACACCGCGGGGGCGCTCCTCGCTGGGCACGGCGACGTCGCGCAGGGCGGCAGCGATCCGCCCGCTCGTGGCGCGGACCTCGATGGCGAGCAGCTCCTCATCCGGGGCCAGCGCATCAAGGCGCAGCCGCACGCTCGAGCTGGGACCCAGGTCGATCCCCTTGCCCGCCAGCGCCTGCACGGGACCGGCCCCCGAGAACAGGCTGATGTCGAAGCGGGCCGGCTCGTCGGCCGCGTTGCTCACGAGCAGGGCGGCCCCACGGCCGAGCTGGGATCCCGCTCCGACGAACCACCACTGGGGCCGCGGGGGGGCGCATGCGGCCGAGGAAAGGCCCTCGCTGGTGCCCTCCAGCTGCCGCGCGAGGACCCCGGCGAACGCCGAGGGCGCCCACGACCCGTCGGCCTGCATCAGGATCGAGGACTGCGAGCGCCGCACGGAGCGCAGGGCGACCGGCTCGCCCGGACCGGCCAGCCGGACGAGGTCACTCGCGCCCGTGATGGGCCTCAGGACCGCGGACCCGGATTCGTCGGCGGGACCTGCGACCACGGCACCCAGCACGTTGATCGCGTTGCCCGCAGCCGTCATCTCCGGGCATACCAGCACCGAGCTGGTCACCTCGCGGAACGCAGCCTGGTCAGGCTCGGGGCCGACGCGTGGGGCCAGCGCCGCTGCGACCAGTCCCGCAGCGACGAGGACGCCGAGCACGATGCGCCTCATGCCCCGGCCCCCCGGTCCGTGAGGAGGGCAGGGTCCCCGCCCGGGGCGTGCGCCGAGTCGGCCGTCGCGCCCTCGTGCGCCGCCTCGGCGTCGTCCGCAGCCGGGGCGGCGTCCGCATCCGGGTCGAGCGTCCGGCGCTTCGGCAGCGACACGACCATCAGGGCCAGGAGAAGGCCCAACTGCGCCAGTGCCGCCATGGGCCACCAGCTCCGGTGCCGGACCTGGAGCGGGCCGGGGGTGCTGACGGTCGTCCAGAGCATCCCCCGGGCATCCGGCAGGAGCGCCAATGACGCGCCTGCCAGTGAGCCCTGCCATCCCGGGTCCGCCTGCTCGGCGACGACGAGCTGACGGGGCAGCGGGGTGAGCGGGTGCAGCACGACGTCGATCGTCGTCGGGGAGGTCAGCACGGGGACCTCCAGCGGCCCGATGCCCGCGGCGTCCCCGGCGACCGTCGTGGCTCCCAGCTCGGCGCGGGTGGGGTCGCCGGCCACGAGCCACAGCGACTCGTCAGGGGAGCGCGCCAGCTGGCGCAGGCCGATGGTGGCGTCCAGCTCGGTGACCACCGGGTCCTCGGGCGGCCCGTCGAAGACGACGAAGCGGATCGCGCGACCTCCGAGCGCCTGCTCCACCTCCCCGCTCGCACCGGAGACGAGGCCCGCGACCGCATCGTCGAAGCCGGGGTCCACGGCCGCGCCGGCCAGGGCATCGGCGTCCCCGAGGAGGGCCTGCGGCCTGCCCGCGACCGCGTACCGCAGCTGGCCCTCGGCGCGCGCCAGCACGAGGGACCGCGGTCGTGCCGAGGAGTCGGCATCGAGGCTCACGACCGGGGGGATGCCCGTCAGCGAGGTCACGGACATGTCGCGCGGAGCCACCCACCACCCCACTGCGAGCACCCCGATGGACACGAACCACAGGACGGACAGGGCGCTGGCCCCCGCTCCGGGTCCGTCGGCCACACGTGCGACGAGCAGGACGAGCACCGCGCCAGCCATGAGCACGAACACCCCGGGCCAGAGCATCCCCACCCCCAGCGCGGGCCACTGCTGCCTGGCGAGCGGATCCAGCCAGGCGGCGGCGGCCAGCAGCCCGAGGGCGGTCGCCAGGGGGATCAGCGAGCGGGTCGAGAACCTGGAGAGCACGACCGCGAGGACCGCGACGAGCAGCAGGGGGAGCCCCGCCCAGGCGACGGAGCTGGGGCCACCCGGCGCCAGTCCCCAGATCCACGGCTGCGGCGTGCCCAGGCTGGGGTCGTTCACGCCGAGCTCGCTGAGCGCCAGCCACGGAGCCCGGACCACGCGGGGGATCCACAGCGCGAGGAACAGGCCTGCGACCCCCAGGATGATCAGCCCGGGTCGCACGGCCCACCGGGCCAGCCGCAGCCCGATCCACCCGAGGACCGCGCCGAGCGTCACAACGAGGTAGACCGACGGGGCGAACGCCACGACGACCCCCACCATCGTCCCCGCGGCGAGCGCCGGCCGGATGCCCGGAGCCCCGATGCGCGCGCGGCCGAACGCCCTGGCGATGAGCCTGGTCGTGGGCGGACCCAGGAGGAGCACGGCAAGCGTCGAGATCCGCCCGCCGCCCATCGCCGCCACACCTGCGGGGAGCATCGCGTACGCCAGTGCCATCGGGATCCGGCGACGTCCCACCTGGCCCCGGCCCAGGCTCACGTAGCAGCTCAGGAATGCCAGCGGGACGGCCAGTCCGAACGCCACCCGGAGCAGGACATCGACCGAGCCGAGCAGGGGCACGCTGCCGAACGCGAGCAGGGGCAGGTAGGCAGGCATCGGCAGGGCGCTGCCGAACCGCGCGGGGTGCCAGCTGTCGAGGTAGTCGCGGGTCAGCTCCATGGCGCCGGGGGCCGGGAGCAGCCCACCTCCGCGCAGCGTCCCCGATCCCAGGAGCTGGCCGGGATCGCGCACGAGCGCCGCCATCGCCAGCACCCCCGCGATGGCCAACGGGTACCAGATGCGCCGTGGGGGCGGCCACCAGGCGCGCGAGGATCCCTGGCGCGACACGACTGCCCAGGTGTCCAGCGAGTGCGCCAGGGACGCGCCCCGGCCGGCGCGGACGTGGGCCGGCCGGGCCAGGTCCCTGACGGGGGGCCGCCGCAGGCCCCGCCTGGCCCGGTGGATCCGTCGGGGGTGGCCCAGGACCCACCACGCCCCGGCCAGCTCCGCTGTCGCCTCCTCGGGCTCCCGCGTGACAAGCAGGGCGATCACCCGGATCGCCGTCGACAGCCACGCGCGGATGTAGCGCCAGGGAAGGGCCCGGGCGGGGGCCTGGCTCAGCTCGAGGATGAGCTGCCCGCCGCGCGCCGAGCGGCGGGGGTGCCGAGCACCCGGGCTGGGCCGAACCCCACGGTGGCCTGCCTGCCGATGGGCCAGGACCGCGGCGGGGATGAACATGACCTCGCCACCGCTGCCCCACACCCGCCGGCACAGGTCCGCCGGGCCGGCCCAGTCGCCGACCTGCGGGTCCATCCCGTCGAGCAGGTGCCACGCATCGGCCCGCACCAGCATCCCGGCGGAGTCCCCGGCGTGGACGGGGCGGTCCACGTCGTACTGTCCCTGGTCGCGCTCGGTGGGCTCCAGGGGGTCGACGACGGGGGTGCCCGGGGCCCACCTGGAGCCCACACCGACCAGCCTGGCCGGATCCGACCACGACACCGTCTTGGGGACGAGCACGGCCGCTGCGGGGTTCCGGTCAGCCCCTCGGAGCAGGGCGTCCAAGCAGGATGGCTCCGGGGCGGAGTCGTCGTGGACGATCCAGTACCAGCTCACGGTGCCGTCCGGCGGCGCGGTGGCGTCCGGCGGGGCGGTGGCGGTGGCGGCGGTCCCGGTGGCGGCGGCGACGCCAGTCGCGAGGGCCCGCGCCAGTCCGCGCTCCGGGCTGGTCACGAGGATCTCGGTGCCCCGCTGCAGGAGCGCTCCACTGCCGTCGTGGGACCCGGCATCGACTCCGATCACGGTGTCGGCGGGCCGGTCCTGGTCAGCGACTCCCGCCAGGGTGCGCGGCAGCCACTGGGCGCCGTCGCGGCTGACGACCAGCGCCGTCACATGGTGGGTCCGGGCAACCGCCCCGTCGTCCCTGGGGGGCAGGAACCGGTCCAGGGCGTCATCGGCGCGGGCGTCGATGTCCTCGACGGAATCCGCCCCACCCTCACTGGTCCCCACGAGGCGCCACGCTAGCGCCCCGGGGACCCGCTGACGGGCAGCCCGCGGATCAGACGGCGAGCTTCTTCAGGCGCCGGCGCTCGCGCTCGGACAGCCCACCCCAGATCCCGAACCGCTCGTCGTTGGCCAGGGCGTACTCCAGGCACTCGACCCGCACCTCGCACGACCCGCAGACCCGCTTGGCCTCGCGGGTGCTGCCGCCCTTCTCCGGGAAGAAGGCCTCAGGATCCGTCTGGGCGCACAGGGCCTGCTCCTGCCAGGATGCCTCTTCGATCTCCAGCAGGGGGATGACCTCAGCCTCGAACATCGTTCCTCCTCGACCCAGTGTGACCTGCGAGGCCCGACCGCCGCGCACTGTGAATCACATGGGTGAAATTACACGCATGTATACCCGGCGAGTCAAGGCAGGCAGCCAAACTTTTCTGATAAGCGTCAACCTGTCACCAAGTTCGTCACTCAATGCGATCAGCGATGTCCGAGGTGCGGCATTTCGGCCGTTCTGCGCCCCAGTCGGGGGGTGGCACGATGTCCTCGTGGGATCGGCGAGCTCAGCGGCATCCTGCGGCAGGACATGCACGCGGCCGCCCTGGCATGGGGGCCGGATGGGGCCGTCGCCGTGCAGTGAGCCCCACCCGTGACTGCCTCCCCCCTGGAGCGCAGGTGGACGCCCGACTGGCCGATCGACCTCACGACCACCCTCGGGGTGCTCAGCCACGGCCGCGGCGACCCCACCATCCGGATCCTCAGGGGCCAGGTGTGGCGGGCGACCCGCACCCCGATGGGTCCGGCGACCGTGCACTGCGCACGTCTGGGCAGCGAGGTTCTCGCCCGCGCGTGGGGCCCCGGCGCGGAGCACGAGCTGGAGCTCCTTCCTGAGGTGCTGGGCGCAGGCGACGACCCGGCGGGCTTCCCGGCGCAGGCGCATCCGGTGATGGCTGCAGCGTCCCGACGGTTCGGCCCGGGCTGGCGGGTGCTGCGCACAGGACGTGTCCTCGAGGCCCTGGTGCCGGCGGTCCTCGAGCAGCGCGTGACGGGCAAGGAGGCGAGCCGGGCGTGGGCCGATCTCGTCCGCCGGTTCGGCGAGCCGGCCCCGGGGCCCGGGGCGGGCACCGACGCCCCGCGCCTCGTGGTGCCCCCCGATGGCGCGGGGTGGGCGAGGATCCCGAGCTGGGCGTGGCACCGGGCAGGCGTCGACCCCGGACGCGCGCGCACGATCGTCGAGTCCGCCCGCCGCGCGGAGTCCCTGGAGCGCCTGTCCGACCGCACTCCCGACGAGGCCGCTGAGTCGCTGCGCTCACTTCCCGGCATCGGGGTCTGGACCTCCGCACAGGTCGGCGTCCGGGCGTGGGGGGATCGCGATGCCGTCGCGTTCGGCGACTTCCACCTCGCGAAGGCGGTGGTGCACGCCCTCACCGGGGCAACGGACGGCGACGACGACCAGATGGCCGAGGTGCTCACGCCGTGGGCGGGCCAACGCGCCCGCGCGGTCATGATGCTGCAGCTGCACAAGGGCCCCACCGCCCCCCGCCGGGGACCGCGGGCAACGATCACCGACCACCGCGGCTGGTGAGCAGCGCGGCAGGATGAGCAGCCGCGGCTGGTGAGCTCCGCGGCTGGTGAGCTCCGCGGCTTCACGATCGGTCCGGATCCGCGCGCATCCGCGCTCCCAACGACGGACAGACCAAGGATCGGTCCGCGCGAAAGCGGACGAGCCGGTGGGGGCGGGCGGCCTGCGACGGAGCCGGTGGTGGCGGCCGCGGGCGGCCGAAGGGGCGAGGCGGCCGGTTGGGGGCGGGCGGGCCTGCTAGCGGTCCGAGGAGAAGCGCACCGCTGTCTCGCCGAGGGCCACGCCGGGCCAGACGCGTGCTCCGGGGATGAGCTCGTTGCCGGGGCCGATCATGGCGCGGTCACCGACGACGACGCCCTCCAGGGAGGCCCCCGCGCCGATCACCGCACCCGCGCCGACCACGCTGTCACGGACGACAGCCCCAGCGGCGACGACCGCGCCGTCGAACAGGACCGACCCGAGGACCTTGGCGTGCGGGCCGACGGTGGCGCCCGAGCCGACAACCGTGCCACCGCCCAGCTCCGCCTTGCGTGACACCTCAGCACCGGGCATCACCAGGAACTCGCCGGTTCGGCCGGGGACGGCCGGGGACGGGGCTATGCCACGAACGAGGTCCGCCGAGCCCTTCACGAACGCCAGGGGGTTACCCAGGTCCAGCCAGTACCCCTCGTCCACGACGCCCTGCAGCCGCGCGCCGTCGGCCAGCAGCCTCGGGAAGACCTCACGCTCCACCGAGACCGGCCGGCCCGTGGGGATGTCGTCGATGACCGAGCGCCGGAACACGTAGCAGCCCGCGTTGATCTGGTCGGTGATGATCTCGGCATCGGTCTTGGGCTTCTCCAGGAAGGCGGTGACCCGACCGTCGGTGTCCGTCGGCACCAGTCCGAAGGCGCGCGGATCGGCCACCCGGGTCAGGTACAGCGTGACGGCGGCCCCGGTCTCGGCATGCACCGCGAACAGGTGGCGGAGGTCCACCCCGGACAGGACGTCACCGTTGAAGACCATGACCGGGTCATCGGGCCCGGACTGCAGGTGCTCGGCCACGTGCCGGATCGCCCCTCCGGTGCCCATCGGGCTGTCCTCGACGGCGTAGATCAGCTCCACCCCGAACTTCGCGCCGTCACCGAAGTAGTCGCGGAACACCTCGGCCTTGTAGGAGGTGCCCAGGACCACGCGGGTCACGCCGGCCTCGCGGGCACGGGCGATCTGGTGCTCCGTGCAGGGGACTCCGGCCACCGGCAGCATGGGTTTGGGGGTGTTGATGGTCAGGGGGCGCAGGCGGGTGCCCTGGCCCCCGACGAGCAGGACGGCTTCGGTCATGGGGCCAGAATCACGCATGGGTGGGGCATATGGCCAGCGGGCAGGGCTGCGGACCCGACCGTGGTGCCGGGCTCACCGCCCGGCTCGCGCCGTGACCCCCTCGATGGCCCGGATGTGGGCGCCCTGCTCCGGGTCCAGCCCGGTGCCGATCACCAGCGACCCGCGCAGGAGCAGCGGCTGGACGGCCATCGAGTGCAGGAGCATGCGGTCCGGCGTGTCCTCGTCGGCCCAGAGCCGGGCTCCCTGATGCTCGCTGCGACCGGTCTGCACCTGGCCCCAGGGCGCGGCAGCGCCGTCCACGAGCAGGGCCGCCACGTCGCCTGCCCCCGGCTCCGGGCTGAACTGGTCGGGGTGGGCGCGCACCTCGATCCCGAGGTCGATCACCCCCGCCGGGACGCCACCGGGCACCGGCAGCCCGAACGCGTCGCAGGAGCAGCCCAGCACCTCGTCGGCGCCGAGGTCCGCGCCGGCAGCGATGGCGCTGAGGCCCGCGGGACCCACGATCCGGACGTCGACCGGGCTCGTCACGTCCCGACCCGTCATGTCCCGGCCCACCGTGGCCCCGACCGACAGCGCTGCGAGCACCCACACGGGCAGCTGCCAGTGCCTGGGGAGGTCGATGCTGACAACGGCGCCGGGCGGCAGGCCGAGGCCGTCCCGGAGCATCGACGCCGCCTTCGCCACGGCGTTGGCCACGGTCGCCACCGACAGCTCGACCCGGGAGGTCGGTCCGTCGTAGTGGGTGACCAGGGGTCGCGTCCGATCGGGGTACTGCGCGAGCAGCTCGTACGGCGTCGCCGGGCTCACGTGCACGAGCTCACTTCTTCACGCGCACGTAGTCGCTGCCCGACTTCTTCGACCCGACGACGACTCGGTACCTCCCCGACTTGGTCGCCTTGACGCTCGCGGTGGCCCGCCCGGTGATGGTCACGCCGGACGCCACCGCCTTGTACTTCTTCGCGCCGCTGGCCTTGAACTGAACGATGAATCCGACTCCCGCGGGCACGGCGCGGTACTTCTTGTCAGTGAACTTGGCCGTCACCTTGGCCGTCACCTTGACGGCCCGGCCCTTGCGGACTGGCTCGGGGGAGGCGTTGGCCGCCCGGACCTTGCGGGTTCCCGTGGCGGTGGGACCCACCACCGGGACGGACGTGACTCCCGGGGGGGCCCAGGCCTCGCCGCGCAGGATGCGACTCGTGGCGCCCAGGACCTGGTCGCTGAGCTGGGAGGCGCTGACTGTCGTGGTCGTCGCCCGAAGGGCCGGGCGGGCGGTGATGAAGGCGGCCAGCTCGGCCGAGAGGACCGGGCTGGGCGAGAAGAGCAGCGGAACACCGGCCGCCGCCGCCACCGGGGCGCTGGCCCAGCCCTGGGGGGCCTCCGGGAGCACCATCGCCGACTCGGTGGCCGGGAACGCCGCGCCGATCGCCAGGGACGCGGAGACTGAGTCCGCGCCCGTCAGCCGATCCGTCGCGCCCGCGGGCAGGGCGGCGTCCGGCAGCGCCGCGGGTGCCGCGACCGTGAACGGGCGCCCAGCCAGGGCCGCCACGGTCTCAGCCGGGACCGAGGTCGGACCGGCGATCAGGGCCGGTACCCCACGGGCCGCGGCCAGTGCTGACCCGGCCAGGGCGTGTGCCGGCGACCCCTCCGGGGAGACCAGCACAGCCGATGCGGCGGCCGGCATCCGTCCGGCGACAGCCGCTGCCGTTGCGGCATCGGTCGCGCCGGCAAGGCGACTGACCGGCACGCCGAGGGCGGCCACCGCGGCGGCGGTCGCATCCGAGATCACAGTGGTGCCACCCACGACGATCACCTCGCCCTGCCGCGCCCTGATGTCGGCGGCCACCTCAGGGGCCAGCGAGGAGCCCGGCGTGATCAGCAGCGGCGCGCCCAGCGCGCGGGCCAGCGGCGCAGCGACGACGCCGGCGGCCAGTGACGTGGTCCCGGCGTCGGCCGGGCCGGTCAGGACGACCGTCGCGCTGCTGGGAGCGGAGATCCGTCCCCAGAGCACAGAGGTGGCCGCGGGAGTCGCGCCGGCGACGCGACTCGCGTTGGCGCACGGGCCCCAGCTGCCCCCCGGTACCGGTGCGATCGTGAGGTCCGAGGTGACGCTGGCCACGGGCGTGCCGTCGGCTGCGGCACCGGTCATCCGGATCGTGTACGTCGCGGGGAGCGCTGGAGCTCCCGACGAGTCATTGAGGTCCCAGTTCACGGAGATCGGCCCCGGACCTGCCGTGGCGCCGGAGTAGGTGCGCACGGGCGTGTCGGAGCACGGGCTGAGGATGTCGGCGGTCCAGGTCACGGCGCGGCTCGCGGCCGAGGTGAACGTGAAGCCCCCGGCAGTCCCCGAGGTGATCGTCTGCGCGGCCGGCGACGGCGCGGAGATCACGACATCGGAGTACGCCGCCCCCAACGCCCGGATCGAGGGCAGCTGGGCCTGCATGTACTTGCCGGGGCACGCGGTGTAGTTCACCGTCTGGTGGCTGGACACCGCGGGGATTGTGGCCGTGGAGCCCTTCGGGTACCGCGTCTTCCTGATGAACCCCGCTGAGATCAGCTTGACCGTCGCCCCCGGGTTGACCCCGTACAGGCCCAGCTTCCAGGCGAACAGTCGCGCGATGGAGTCCTTCATCGCCGCCATGTCCGGGGCAGCCGGGGAGAACGTGGCGAAGTTGCCCAGGGCAACCACCGCGAAGGTGTTGTCGTTGAAGCCGGCTGTGTGCCCGCCGATCACGGCCCGGTCCATCCCACCGGCGCGTCCCTCGTAGAGCCGGCCGAACCGGTCGACCACGAAGTTGTAGTCGATGTCCGAGTGCTTCAGGGACCTCGTGTGGTACGCGTAGATGGCGCGGACCTGCGACGCCGCCTGGGACGCGGTGTAGTTCGACGTGGAGGCCGTGTGGTGGATGAAGCCGGCCCGCACCGTCGAGGAGTAGTACGGGGCCCGGCTGCGCCACGACTCGTTGGCACCCCATTGGGCGCGGGTGACGATCGGGGGCTGCCCGACGGTGGCCATCGCCGACACGCGTGCCCTCGGCGAGGCGTCCGACGCGGCAGCCGGTGCCTGGACGAGTGTCAGCTCGGTCCCCTTCGGCAGCCGCCCCGAGGGGGTGTCGATGCGCACCTGCGCCCTCGTCGCGTTCACGGTCATCAGGGGGTCGCTGCCGGTCCGAGCCGCGCGCGCCTCATCCGAGCCGGGGTCGGGCCCGTGCTCGGCATCGACATCCAGCGTGGTCCACGCGCTCCAGCGCTTCTTCTCCAGGACGCGCACCTGGACCGATGCCCCCTCGGGGAACGCCGCGTCGGCCGTGACGGCCACCAGCTCAGCCGGCCTGACGATCCGGATCGTGGCGGCCACAGCCGGCTTCACCTTGGTCCTGGCTCCCAGTGACGCCACCGTCCCCGGCGCGGTGGCCTCTGCCTCCCCGGGCTTCGGGGCCGCTGCCAGGACCGCGCGGCTCATCCCCCGCAGCGGGACGGTGGTCACCTTCGGCTGCTGGACGTCAGCCGCGGGAACAGAGGACCCGGCTGACGTCGGAGGGGCGACGGTCGCAGGCACGCCCTGGGCGGATGCGGCCGAGGCGGCCGAGGCGGCCTGGGCGGAGGACCCTGATGTGGCCGACGTCGCCGCTACCGCGGGCAACGAGGTCACGGACGCCGCCGACCCCATCGCCGGGGTCAGGGCCAGGGTCGGGACCAGCAGGGCAGCAGCCACGGCGCCACCGATCCGCACCGGCGACGATCGACGGGTCCTGGGACGGGATCTGGGCATCGTCGGGCCTCCCACCCAGGGCAACTCCTGGGTTCGAATCTGCGCCCCCGGGGTTCGCGGGCACCTCGCAGTCTGCATGGTTCCGCACCGCGGTCGTGTCACGCTGCGGTGACATTGCGTGATCAGTGGAGCATTTTACCCACGCTTATCTGGCGAGTCACGTACCCTTAGTTCGTGTCGACCCGCCACCGCGTCCTTCGTGTCGTCGCCGGCCTGGCCTCGGCCGGCGCCCTGGCGATCACGGTGGCCGCCGGCTCGGCCACGGTCGCGGTCGGTCGGATCGAGGACAACCTCACGAAGATCGACATCAGCGGCCAGGTGGGCGAGCGTCCCGTCGACTACGGGGACCTCTCCGAGGGCCCTGTCACCTTCCTGCTGATGGGCTCCGACGAGCGCACGGGCAAGGGCAACAAGGGCTACGGGAGCTTCGAGGGCGCCCGGTCCGACACGACGATGCTCCTGCACGTGTACCCGGACCGCGAGTCGGCGGTGGTCGTGAGCATCCCGCGTGACACGGTCGTCGACCTCCCGTCCTGCAAGGACGCTGACGGCAAGGCGCTGCCACCCATCCGCGACCGCTTCAACGTCGCGTTCGACCGGGGCGGGCCCGGATGCACCGTGAAGGCCGTCGAGGAGATGACCGGCCTCACCGTCGACCACTTCGTCGTCCTGGACTTCAACGGCTTCAAGAAGGCGATCGACGCCCTCGGCGGCGTCGAGGTCTGCCTGACCCGGCCGCTGCAGGACTCCAAGTCCGGCGTGGACCTGCCCGCGGGACGCACGCGGGTGAGCGGGGAGGACGCGCTGGCCTTCGTCCGCGTCCGGCACAACATCGGCGACGGCTCCGACATCAGCCGGATCAGCAGGCAGCAGATCTTCCTGTCGTCGCTCATCCAGGAGGTCACGGGCTCCGGGCTGCTGACCGATCCCCGGCGCCTCTGGCGGGTGCTGGACGAGTCGTCCAAGGCGGTCGCCACGGACAAGTCGCTGGCCGATGCCGACGGCCTGATCGCCCTGGCCGGCAGCGTCTCCGGCCTGCGGCCCAAGGACATCTCCTTCGTCACGCTGCCGTGGCTGCCCAGCGGGGACGGCGCCACCATCGTGGCCGACCAGCCGAAGGCGGACGCGATCTGGGCGGCCCTGGCCGCTGAGGAGCCCTGGCCGCCGCCGCCCACGAAGGGCGCGGACGGCGAGAAGCTGACGGTCGTCCCCGGCGACATCGTCGTCGACATCCACAACGCGACCGGCGTCGAGGGCCAGGGGTCGCGTGCCGCTGAGGGCCTGGCCCAGCAGGGGTTCGCCATGGGCGTGATCAACGCGCGCGAAAGCACGTCGAAGCGGACCACCATCCGGCACGCACCCGACCAGCTCGAGGCGGCGCGGACCCTGCAGGCGGCGATCCCGGGATCGGTCCTGCGCGAGGACGCCGAGCGAGGCGCCCGCCTGGACCTCACGCTGGGCACGACCTACGACGGCGTCGACGCCGTCCGGGTGAAGTCGCCGAAGACCGGTTCGGGCGTCGGCGGCAACCAGCCCACCACGACCGCAGCCCAGGACATCTGCACGGGCTGATCCAACCGCGGAAGGGCGGCGGTGGGCGGATATCGTGTTGTCCATA
Source organism: uncultured Actinomycetes bacterium (assembly GCA_963700395.1). Taxonomy (GTDB): domain Bacteria; phylum Actinomycetota; class Actinomycetes; order S36-B12; family CAIYMF01; genus Prado023. Next base: position 378,098 of record CAVOXI010000008.1, read on the forward strand.
CCCACTCCCCGCAGGAGGATCTCGTGGACAAGACCGTCTCCAGCGCAGCCGAGGCAGTCGCCGACATCCCCGACGGGGCACGCCTGGCCGTCGGCGGCTTCGGACTGTGCGGGATCCCGAGCGTCCTGATCGCGGCCCTGCTCGACTCGGGAGTCACCGATCTCGATGTCGTGAGCAACAACTGCGGCGTCGACGACTGGGGCCTCGGCCTGCTGCTGGCCCAGCGTCGCATCCGCCGGATGACGTCGTCCTACGTCGGGGAGAACAAGGAGTTCGAGCGCCAGTTCCTCTCCGGGGAGCTCGAGGTGGAGCTGACCCCGCAGGGCACCCTCGCCGAGCGACTGCGGGCCGGCGGGGCGGGCATCCCCGCGTTCTTCACCCCGGCCGGCGTGGGGACCCAGGTCGCGGACGGCGGCCTGCCGTGGCGCTATGACGGCTCCGGCGGCATCGCCGTCGCCTCGCCGCCCAAGGAGACACGCGAGTTCGACGGCCTGATGTACGTCATGGAGCGCGGCATCACCGCGGACTTCGCGCTCGTGCGCGCCAGCGTCGCCGACACCCTGGGCAACGCCGTCTTCGACACCAGCACGCGCAACTTCAACCCCCTGGCGGCGATGGCCGGCCGGATCACGATCGTGGAGGCCGAGCGGGTGGTCGACCCCGGCGAGATCGACCCCGCGTCCGTGCACCTGCCGGGCATCTTCGTGCAGCGGGTGCTCCCGCTGGGGCCGGAGGACATCCGAGCCAAGCGGATCGAACGCCGCACCGTCCAGAAGGAGGCGACGTCCTGATGACGCTCACCCGAGAGCAGCTCGCGTCCCGCGTCGCCCAGGAGCTCGTCGACGGCCAGTACGTGAACCTCGGCATCGGGCTGCCCACGCTCGTGCCCAACTACCTCCCCTCAGACGTCTCGGTGGTGCTGCAGAGCGAGAACGGCATCCTGGGCGTGGGCCCCTACCCGACCGAGGACCAGGTCGACCCCGACCTCATCAACGCCGGCAAGGAGACCGTGACCGTCCTGCCGGGGGCCAGCTACTTCGACTCGGCCCTCTCGTTCGGGATGATCCGCGGCGGGCACGTCGACGCCGCCATCCTCGGGGCCATGCAGGTGTCTGCCCGGGGAGACCTGGCCAACTGGATGATCCCCGGCAAGATGGTCAAGGGGATGGGCGGGGCCATGGACCTCGTGCACGGCGCCAAGCGGGTCATCGTGATGATGGAGCACGTCGCCAGGGACGGCTCGCACAAGATCGTCGACGAGTGCACGCTGCCGCTGACCGGGATCGCCGTGGTGCACCGGATCATCACCGACCTCGCGGTGCTCGACGTCACGCCCGACGGGCTGGTCCTGCGTGAGTGCGCCCCCGGCGTGAGCGTCGACGAGGTGCGCGCAGCGACAGGACCGGCGATCACCGACGCGACGGGTTGACCGGAGGGTCTGATCGGGGGGCCGGATCGCGGGGCCGGACGCTCAGCGCGAGTGTGACCGCCAGGGTGCGGGGAGCAGCCCGGGCACGTTCGAGGCGTACACCGAGAACTGCCACCCGAACTTCTCCTGGAGCAGCCGATCCTCGAACTCGGCCTTGACGTGCAGCACCGCGACCAGGCCGAGGAACGCCAGCAGTGACAGGAGCCGACCGGACGCGAGCGTCACCCCCAGGGTGGCCAGGAGGACCGCGGCGTACATCGGGTGCCGGATCCAGGCGTAGATCCCGCCCATCCGCAACGGGGTCTGCGCGTCCGGCACGGGATGCACCCGGGTGTCGGACCCCATCGCGAGCAGGGCCAGCCCCCCGACGAGGGCGGCGAGAGCCAGGCAGGCAAGGCCGACCGGACGCAGCTGGCCCTCGCCGATCACGGGCCCCACCGGGAGCAGGCAGAGCCCGATCAGCGCGAACTGGGCAACCACGAGGACATCGCCGATGCGACGGTGCCTGGCCGTCCACTGCATGCGCGGCCTCCCCTCGGCTCCCAGCCGCACGTCCGCCCGCCGGGGCACAGTCCGGTTGGTGCTCATCGTGCCTCCTTGCGCGGGGATGACGCGAGTCACCATGGCACAGCCGGCGCCCACCTCCCCGGTGACGCGCCGAGCGCCGCATCTGCGGCAGACTCCTCCCCGTCGGGGATGGCGCAAGGTCAGCGCCCGGAAGGGACACACCATGGGTCGGGTCAGGTCGTTGGGACTTCGCGCCTCCCGGGGGATCGGCTGGCGGCTGACCCTGGCGGGCACTCGCCTGAGCGCCCGGGCAGTGGTCGAGGGCGAGGTCGAGGCCCGTGGCGAGTCGATCGACGCCTCATCGCTGGTGCGCAACGGCTGGACCGCGCCGCCCGTCGACGCCCTCTTCTACTTCCCCGACACCGTCTCGAAGATCTACCAGATCGAGCAGTGGCTGCCGGTCATCGCCGCCCACAGCGGTGACCTGAACTTCGGGATCGTGACCCGGGCGAGGTCGGCCTGGGTCGAGCTCATGCACAGCGACCTGCCGGCGCCGAGCTTCCTGGCGATGCCGTTCACCTCGCTCATGGACCTCTACCGGGTGCTGCAGCCGAAGGCGATCATCTACCCGAACAACGGCCAGCGGAACTTCCAGTCCCTGATCTGGCCCGAGGCCGTGCACATCCACGTCAACCACGGCGAGTCCGACAAGGTCTCGATGGTCTCCAACCAGGTCAAGGCCTACGACAAGGTCTTCGTCGCCGGGGAGGCGGCCGTTCGCCGGCACCGGGCTGCACTGGTCGACTTCGACGAGTCGACGCTGGTCAAGGTGGGGCGCCCGCAGCTGGACCTCAATCCGGTGCCCACGTTGCGCCCGAGCAGCCGTCGCACGGTCCTGTACGCCCCCACGTGGGAGGGCGAGGACGAGATGAACAACTTCACGTCACTGGACCGCTACGGGCTGGACCTCGTCTCGGCGCTGCTGGCGATCCCGAACGTCCGGGTGGTCTACAAGCCGCACCCGCGGGTGGCCCTGAGCCTCGTACCGGCGATCGCGCTCGCGCATGCCCGGGTCGTGGAGCGGATCGCCACAGCCGCGGCGGCGGACCCCGAAGCCGACCACGAGTACCAGGCCGGTGGCGACATCCTCGCGCTGTTCCCCCGCGTGGACCTGCTGATCTCGGACATCTCCAGCGTCGGCCTGGACTTCCTGTACTCCAGGGTCGATGCCCCGATCGTCCTCACCGACCGGCGGACCGACCGCGCCGGCCTGCTGCGCGAGGCGCCGATCGCCGCGGCGGCGCACATCATCGATGCCAACTCCATCGCGACCGCGCGGGTGGACATCGCCGCCCTCCTGGACGACGACCGGTTCCGCGCGGAGCGGGAGCGCCTGCGCGGCTTCTACTTCGATGACGCGGCCCCCGGGGAGAGCACCCGGAAGTTCCACGAGGCACTGCTCGCGGCGATCGCCGAGCACCAGGCAGGGCTGGCCCGGATGCGCGCGCTGTCCGCGCACGGCATCTGGCCGGTCGTGGACTGAGCTGAGCCCCGGCGCAGATCCTCTGACGCAGATCCTCAGACGCGGCTCATTGGCGCGGATCCCTTCCCGAGCCCCATCCGAGCATCAAGGTTTCGATAGGTGGTCACTAACGCGTCGCGGAGCCGGGTGAATGCACTCCCCTGAGACAATGTGACCTGAGACAGTGAAACCGGCCGCCCTGCGGCACTTGATGGCCGCTGAGCGGCCGATGGAGGAGCATCGATGTCCCAGGTCCAGGTCACCATCCTTGCCGCCGGCATGGGCACACGGCTGGGCAGGCCCTTCCCGAAGCCGCTGACCAAGCTGGCCAACGGCCAGACGATCATGGAGCAGCAGGTCGAGAACATCAAGGGCGTCTTCGGCGACGACGTGCGGATCATGATCGTGGTCGGCTTCAAGAACGACAGCGTGATGGAGCACCAGCCGGACGCGGTGTTCGTGTACAACGAGGTCTACGACCAGACCAACACCTCGAAGTCCCTGCTGAAGGCCCTCAAGGCCTCGCACGAGGGCTCGGTGATCTGGATGAACGGCGACGTCGTGTTCGACAGGGTCATCCTGGAGCGGCTCACGCCCTTCATCGTCTCGGGTCGCTCCGCTGTCGCGGTCAACACCTCGACCGTGGCCGACGAGGAGGTCAAGTACACCGTCGACGATCGCGGTCACGTGAAGGAGCTGTCCAAGACGGTGGTCGGCGGGCTCGGCGAGGCCGTCGGGATCAACCTGATCGGCGGCAAGGACAAGGCAGCGCTGATCCGGCAGCTGGAGGCCTGCGACGACCAGGACTACTTCGAGCGCGGGATCGAGCTGGCGATCGCGAAGGACGGGGTCGAGGTGACCCCGGTCGACATCTCAGACCTGTTCGCCGTCGAGGTGGACTTCGAGGGTGACTTGGAGCGGGCAAACGCCCGGTGAGCACGATCCCCGCCTGGTGGCGGGGGCGCCGAGACTGATGAGGGGAAGGGAAGGCGCAATGAGGAAGAGCCTACGCAGCACGGGGGTCGCGGTCGGGGTTCTCGGGCTGCTGCTCGGGACGATGGCGGGGAACCCTGCGATGGCGTCCCCGGACGATGAGCTCGTCTGGGAGCAGGGCGTTGTCACCTCCGTGGCCGACGGCGACACCATCACTGCCAACCTCACGAGCGGATCCGGTGCTCCGAGGCGAGCAGCGCATTCGCACGATCGGCGTCCAAGCACCCGAGGTGGCTCATACCGGGACGCTGGCGGAGTGTGGTTCTGCTCAGTCCACGCAGAAGCTGAAGGCCCAGCTCCCGACCGGCGCTCCGGTGCAGACGAGGTCGGTCCAGGTCTCCTCCAACGACGACTACTCCGGTGGCCGCATCGTTCGGTCGCTGTACGCCCAGGACGAGGAGGGCAACTGGTACGACAGCTCACGCGGAACCGTCAGCGAGGGGTGGCTGCTGTGGTTCCCGCTGGCAGCCGACTCCTCGAACAAGCCGGAATGGGCGCACAACCTGGAGTACCGGGTCCTGGCCGACGACGCCGCCACCCGGCCCCAGGGGCTCTGGACACCGAACCTCTGCGGCGGGCGCGCGCTACCCGGACTTGAACATCCGCGTGTGGGCTCGCTACTACGACACGGAGAAGGTGTACGTCCAGAACAACAGCCCGTACCCGATCGACCTCAACGGCTGGATCATCCGCGACTCGGCAATCAGCGCCTACAGGACTCTGACCGGCGTGCCGGTGATCGCCGCGAAGGGCCAGCCAGGCGATGTCCAGGAGGTGTACTCGGGCGACCTCAACCTCAACAACCTCCCCGCCACGAACACGGCCTTTGAGGGCGACGCGGTGTACCTGATGGAACCTGCAGGAGGTGGGCTCGGCACGGGGAACCTGCGCGCGTGGTTCCCCTACCCGTGCAACCCGGACGACTGCGGCGATCCCCAGAAGGGGCAGGTGGAGATCACGGGCGTCCAGTACGTTGAGCCCGCTCTCCAGACCCCCAGCGCCCCGGGATCAGTCGAAGCGACCGCCAGCACCAACGGAACGGGCTCGATCACCGTTCGGTGGGCCCCGCCCGCCAACCTCGGTGGCCCCAGCGTCACGTACACAGTCACAGCCCTCTCATCCAACGGCGGGGGACCGCTCCCCCTTCCTGCACCCAGTGGGATCACCGGCCTGGAGCACACCTTCTCGGGGCTCGCTCTGGGCAGGGCCTACAGCTTCACGGTGAAGGCGACGAACAGCGCGGGCACGTCTCCGGCCTCAGATGCCTCCGGTGAAGTGACCCCGGTGGGGGTGCCCTCAGCCCCGACGGAGGTCCTGACTGACGCTCGTGAGGCAGCCGTTGTGGTCTCGTGGCCCGCGTCAACGACGACGGGTGGGACGGCGGACCTCAAGTACACCGCACGGGCGGTGGAGGACACGAGCAAGTTCTGCGAGGCCACCGACGGGGTTACCTCCTGTGTCGTCGGCCAACTGGATCCGCGGGCCTATACCTTCATCGTGACGGCCAGCAACGCGGTCGGTTCAAGCGGCCCGTCGCCTGCCTCGGCCGCCACAACACCCAGGTCCTTCACAGGATCGGTGACGCCCCCCGGTAAGCCCACAGCCGTCGCAGCCCGCGCGCTGGACGGCCGTGCTGTCGTGAGTTGGCTTCGCCCACTCGATCAACCTGACGCACAGGGTGTGCGCCAGCCCCTGAGCTATGAGGTTGCAGCTACGCCTCGGGTCGGCGGAGCAACGAGGACCTGCGAGTCGAGTGGCGCGACGTCCTGCGTGGTGGGCAGTCTCACAAACGGCACGCCCTACACCTTCATCGTCACCCCAAAGAACCAGGACGGTGTGTCCGGCAGCTCATCGGATCCGAGCGAAGCGGTCACTCCGTTTCCGTATGTGGCTGGACAGACATCGACTGTGGGAGACCCGCCCCCAGCCGCCACTCCGTGGGTCGGTGGCCAGAGTCGTGGAGCTGACTGCGACCTCTGACGTCAACCTCGGGGGATACGGGCTCTGGGACAAGGAGTCCTCCAGCTACGTCAATGGCAGCAGCATCGAGGACCGGGCCGCCTACCTGTTCCCCATGGGCCAGAAGCTGGCTGCCGGCCAGAAACTGCGCGTGCACTTCGGAGCCACTCCGAGTACTCCGTCCGCGCCCCCGGCCAACACCGCGGACCTGTGGACCGGTGCGTCCACGTTCATCGCACCAACGGGCGACTTCGTCGAGTTGGCCAACCTGAGTCGCTCATCGCTGGACTGCGAGGTCACACCCGGGGGTTCCTGCCGGGCCGCCCAGCAGCTGTCGATCTCGTCCTCGCCGGTCGGGGTGACGGCCCGCACCTCGCCGTCGAGCGTCGCAGTCTTCTGGGGAGCCCCGATCTCCCGGGGCGGCTCGGACATCACGGGCTACACCGCAACGGCCTTCAACGCCCCCATCGGTGGGTCTCCCATCGCTTCCTGCACAGCCGGCGGAGGCGAGCGAACGTGCTCGTTCGCGGGTGGCATCGGGACCAAGTACTACGTGGAGGTCGTGGCGCACAACGCCCAAGGCACCTCCGGACCGTCGTGGCGCGTCCTGGCCGCACCGAGGACCGTGCCTAGTGCGCCTGGGACTGTGTCGGCCTCCGGGACGCCCGGTGGGGTCAACGTGACCTGGACGCCGGCTGCTGAGAACGGCGCGGCGATCACCAGGTACACCGCGTCGGCCTACACCGCCGGGACTGGTGGCAACCCGGTGGGCAGCTGCACGACCAGCAACGGCTCACTGACCGGCTGCACGATCATGAAGCTGCAGGGCGGAACCCAGTACTTCATCGACGTCGTGGCCACCAACCGCGCGGGCAACGGGGCCGCCAGCAGCCCGAGGGTCGCCGGGCACGCCCGGGCCGGGGGGTGCCGTGAGCACCTACTCCAAGGGCAAGGTGACCGTGCGCTGGGATGCCCCCACGCCGGGCTCCAACACCATCACCGGATACAACGCCAAGCTGTACACGAAGTCCAAGGGCGGGTCCAAGGTCGGCGAGTGCTCCGCAGCCGCGGGCAAGACCAGTTGCACGACCAAGAAGATGAAGAAGCGCAGCAAGTACTACATCGACCTCACGATGCAGTCCGCTTCCGGAACCTTCACGGCCAAGCCGCGGATCGTCACCGGGCCGGCCAAGAAGGCCTCGGCGCCCAAGGTGACGGGCGCAACCCCATCGGGCAGGCAGGTCTCCATCGCCTGGGTACCGCCCTCGTTCAACGGGTACTCGTACCTCAAGGGCTACGGGGCACGCCTGTACTCCAAGAAGAAGGGCGGATCGGTCAAGGCGAGCTGCAGCGCAGGACCGTCCACGCTCGCATGCACGACGAAGGCGCTCAAGAAGAAGGGCACGTACTACTCAGCCGTGCGGGTGAAGAACTCCAAGGGCTGGTCGAAGTGGTCGAAGCGGGTGAAGGTCGTCGTCCGGTAGGGACGGTCGCCTCACAGCCGCCAGCGTGTTCGGGGCGTCCTCGTGATGGTCCACGGGGCGCCGTTGTTGGCGGGCCATGGGGTTCCGGGTGGGGCTCCGGGCTCGGGTCGGGGAACCGGATCGTCGCCGGATGCCGGCACGATGGTCCAGAATCCCAAGTCGACCTGGCGATGGTGCGCCCAACAAAGGAGCGCCAGATTGGGTAGGTCAGTGTTGCCCGCGGCCGCCCAGTCCTGGACGTGGTGCGTCTGGCACGCCTCCGCGGGGATGCCACAGCCGGGGATGATGCATCCCCGGTCCCGGACCGCCAACGCCCGACGCTGAGCCGAGGTCGCGGTCCGGGCAGTGCGACCGACGGCCAGCGGGATCCGCGTCCCCAACAGGGTCGTGGCCAGTTCCGCGATTCGCAATGCCGCGGAGGGCGGCAGGGCGACCCCGGCCGGTCTGGGTGAGGGGTTCGTCGCCGCCAGCGGCCCGCCCGGCGCGAGCGAGGAACTCCGCGACCGTGTCGGGGCAGTGCCCGGTCTCGATCACGATCGGGGTGACCAGCGCGTCGCACGCGGAGAACCGCTGCTCCGCGGCCGTGAGGGTGTGCCCACGGGAGGTGGTCCACGACCTGGTCCCCCACCGCGGTGGAGTCCAGGGTGACCGACACCGACACCGGCAACCCACCACGGGACGGGATCGACCCGGTGGCGTGCGCGGCGTTCACCAACGCCACCAGGCCATCAGCACGGCGGGCTGAGGCGGGCACATGATCGGCCTCTGAGCGCAGCCGCTCCGCGAACGCGTCGATCGCGGCGATCACCGCCTCGCCCTCCAGGCGGGGCAGGCTGCCGGCGAGGATCACGGAGTCGGCCGTCAAGGAGAACGACAACGACCGGCCCTCATGCGCCGCTGCCTCGTCGGGCTCGGGGTCCGGCGGAGGATTCAGGACCCGGATCACGCGCTGCACGAAGTGGGTGACGGCCAGCGGTGACAACTGCCCAGGCCCCACAACGGCGCCAACTCCTGGATCACGGCCGCCATCTGCTCCTCGGTCAGCCGATCGGCCTCACGGGCCAAGGCGTTGACGTGCTCGCTGGTGATCACGCCTGAGGCCCACACCAACCCCAGCGCCGGGTGCACCCGAGCGAACAGCGCCGCGCGCGCCAATCGCCGCGCCCACCCCGAGGACCACCCGCGTGCCAGGAGCATCGCTCCGTCACCGACAAGGGGCAGGCTCCCTGAAAGCGCCGCCGCGGCCATCCGCCGCGCCAGCTCGTACTCCGCCGACGCCACCGCGGAGCACAGCACCTCCACGTCCGCGGCCGGTCGCTCCCCGGCGCTCAGGCCCATGGCCGGCAACTCACCGATCGTCAGGTAGGACACCTGCGACCAGAGGTCCGCCACCTCGGGTGAGGCCGCAAGCACGGCTGCGGCCGCACGCAGGTCGGCCACCACCGGTGGGCCACCCACCCCCCGAACCCCCATCGGACTCCCCCCGTCTCGAACACCTGTTCGAATCACTATCAGGAGTCGCCGACATCATCAAGTTCCGGAGGATGTGATGTCTCAGGACATGGGTGACGGTTCTGCATCAGGACATTCGGTGACAGTTGGTGTGTCAGGACTTCGGTGACGCTTTCGGGGTTTGGGTTGCTTGCCGGCGGGGTCTGCCGTTGCCGACGTAGCTCACCCCGGGTGCGGGCCGGGTGTGCTCGATGAGGATCTCGCCGTGCAGGTCGGCGACGGTGATCGTGTCGCCGTCGGTGATGACCAGGACCTGCTCGAGGGCGCGTCGTCCGTCGACCTTGTAGTTGACCCCGGCCAGGTTGAACGTGCCGGCGGTGGTCAGTTTCCTGACGCGGGTGCCGCGGGGAAGGTCTGCGGGCACCGCCGCCGGCCGGGTGATGGCGGGTCGGACGAGGAACGGCGGGTCGGGCTTGGGACGGGGAGCCTCGGCCTTCGCCGTGGCCTCCCATGCCGTGCTGGGGGTGATCCGCCCGGGTAGCCCCTGGTGGGGGCGCTCGGTGTTGTAGATGTGGTCGAACGCGTCGACCTGGGCCTGCAGCTCGGCCAGCGTGTCGGCCAGTGGCTGCTTGTCCAGGTAGCGGAACAGGGTCTGGTGGAAGCGTTCGTTCTTGCCTTGGGTGGTCGGCTTGTACGGCTTGCCGGTGATCGCGTCCACGCCCAGGTGCCAGAGGTGTTCCACGAACTGGCCCAGGTAGCCGCGCCGCGTCGGGTTCAGCGCGATCCCGTTGTCGGACAGCAGCCGTTGGGGAACACCGTGGGCAGCGACGGCCTTGTCGAACACCACGATCGCTGCCTCGGCGGTCTCGCCCCACGCGACGTGGGAGGCGACCGCGTAGCGGGAGTGGTCGTCGATGAGTTGGAAGATCACGCACTTGCGTCCCCCGCTCAGCACGTATTCCGTGGCGTCCAGCTGCCAGCACGCGTTCGGTGCTGGATACACGAACCGGCGCCACGCCGAGCGCGGCTTCTTCTTCGGCTCGGCCCGGGCAACCCCTGCCTGGCGGAAGATCCGGGCCAGCGACGCGACTGAGGGCACCGGGTCCAGGCCCATCGCGTGCATCTTGTCGTGCACGCTGATCGGTCCGTGGTCCAGCCCGGAGGCCTCCAACGCAGCCCGCACCTGCACCGCTTGGGCCTTGACCTCATCGGTCAGCCTCGACGGGCTCGACCTCGGGCGTCTGGACCTGGGCTCGAGCACCGCCGCCGGCCCATCGAGCTTCGCGCGTTTGCGCAACTCGTAGAACGACTTGCGTGAGATGCCGTGCTCGGCACAGAACGTCGAGACCGCGCCCCGGGCGCGTCATCAGGCCACTGCGAGATCGCGAGGCGGACACGAGGATCGATGAGGTTCATTGACAGCCACCGCCCGAGCCTCACGGCAGAAGTGTCACCACCAAGACCACCAGAAGTGTCACCGATGTCCTGATGCAGAACCGTCACCGATGTCCTGAGACATCACACGCCGACATGACCAAGCCGCGAGACCAACCTGTGGACGGTCCGCAAGCCCCCGGAATGGTCCCCAGCCCCGGCGAGCAGGCCCCCGCTGACCAACTGGCCGTGCACCACGATCGGACGACTCGATGAACCCGCCCGGCACGCCGGTGCGCTTCTCGAGCTCGCGCAGCATCAGCAGCTGCCCGGCGCTGAACGAGTTGCAGGACTTGACGCTGTTGATGAGGAAGCCGTCGGCCGCGTAGTCGCGGATCGTACCGCTCGAGCAGGTCGACGCGCGACGGCAGGCCGAGGTTGGTGTAGCAGCCGAGGCAGTAGTCGGCGAGCGCTCTCGAGCGGGTCGCTCCGGGTCGTGGCGGAAGCCGCCGTCGTAGAGGCCGCCGACCTGGGTGTAGGTGCTCGACGACCGACCACCGCGCCCTCGCGGCTGAACATCCGCCAGAAGTCGTGGAAGCTGCGTCCAGTTCGGCGGCCCCTCGACGACCAGGCGGTAGCGCTCCTCGGCCGATCGGGCCGTCGGGCGTCATCGGCCCCTCGCCCGCCGCGATCGCGCGCCTCGACCTCCTCGCGCAGCTCGCGGTAGTACGCGACGGCGTCCTCGGTGCCGCGGAAGGCGGTGAAGATCGGGCCGATGTAGTAGACCCCGCCGAAGTAGGCGTCGATCGGCGACGGGCCGGTGCCGCGCCGACTCCAGCACCGCGCACGAGGTCGTCCTCGGCCTGGCGCGAGCAGCGCCAGGCGCCGCGCCAGCGCGTCCTCGTCGAGCTTGCGGCCGGCGACGCGCTCGAGCGCCGGGATGACCTCGTCGCGCAGCTGGTCGACGACGTAGCGCGCGCATCGCCGGCGTGATCGCGCCGTCGGCCTGGTAGGGCACGTGGAGCATCACGACCGGGCAGTGGTACTCCTCGCGCAGCAGCTCGAACCACTTCATGAAGGTGAAGCAGCCGGTGTACGAGAGCAGCAGCAGGTCGGGCGTCGGCAGCGCGTCGCCGGTCGGGCCCGATGTTGCCGCTGCGCATCATGCCGATGTCGCACTTGACGTAGGTGCAGACGTCCTCGGAGTGGCCGGCCTTCTCGGCCTCGGCGATGTAGCCCGCCGATCTTGCCGCGCATGCCCGACTGCAGCGCGTTGATCTCGGGCAGCACCGGCAGCAGCGTCGAACGCGCGCGAGCAGCTCGGTGAGGTTGCCGGGCACGAAGGTGTAGACGACCTTCTCGCCCGTCTCCGGCGCGCGCGCGAGGCGCGTCGAAGTGGTCGGCGATCATCTCCTTCTGGCGCACCTGGCTGGGTCCTTGCGATCGCCGGCGGCGGCCGTGGCGGTCGACGGTGCTCATGTCGCGCTCCCCACAGCTTGATCGAGTCGGCGAAGGTGCCGGCCTGCTCGCGGATCGATCTGGAACTGGCCGCGTGTTCTCCGCGTACTTGAAGCGGTGTACGGGATCGCCGGCGCGCGTCGAGCGCGGCCTCGAGCATCGGCTGGTCGAGCAGCGCCGGGTCGCAGAAGGAGGCGCGCGGCGAAGAGCACGCCCGTCGGCGCTCGCACGTCGCGCACGCGCTCGACGAGCGCCGCGCCCTTGCGCGTCCTCGGCGATGTAGCGCGAGGCGCGTGGCGACGCCGCTGCTCGAGGAAGGCGCGGGCGAGCGCGTCGCAGCGGATCGCTCGCCGGCGCGGACCTCGATCGGGCCCTCGATCATGCGCAGCGCCGAGCTGGAAGTCGTCGTCGACGATGTAGCAGCCGGCGCGCTCGAGCGTGCGGATGAGCGCCGAGCGGCGGCTGCTCGCAGAACGAGCCGCACGAGCACGACGCGGGCGTTGTCGATAGGGCCGCGCCGGCGCGCTCGCGGACGCCGCGGCCAGGAACTCGCGCGAGCAGCGCGGTGTGCTCCTCGGCCGGCAGCACGCGTGCCGGCGCGCACGACGAGGTAGGCCTCGGAGGCGCGGCACCCTCCACGGCTCGCGCGCGACGCAGCGCGTCGAGCTCGTCGAGCGCGCGCCCGCCGCGCGGTTCTCGTCGCGCGATCGCGCGCGCAGCGCCTCGTCGGTCGAGCGGCCGCGCGCCCGCGCTCGCGAGCTCGCCGCGCGAGGCGCGCGCAGCTCGCTCGGCGTAGAAGCGGCCGCCGAGCGCCGGCGTCGAAGTTCTGCGGCAGGTCGAGGTAGCGCGACGAGCGCTCGGGGAAGAGCATCTGCCACATGCCGCCGAGGTTGCGGATCACGTCGCAGATCGACGGGAAGATCATGCCGTCGAGCGCGTCGAGGTCGCCGCGCGAGCGCCGAGCTCGATCGTGCTGCGCGGGATGTGGCAGATGTAGGACTGGAAGTACGCGTCGCCGCGGATGATCTCGAGCTCGTCGCCGCCGCCGAAGACGCCGACCGGCAGGCAGCCCATCGCCTCGAGCAGCGGCGCGCGGCACGTAGATCGGCATGTAGCCGATCGCGAGCGCGCCCGGGTTCGCTGCCTTCCACTCGCGCACCACGCCGAAGGCGATGGTCCTCGGCCAGGTGCAGCGCGCGCTCGAGGATCGGCGCGCAGGATCGGCGGCGCGCGGATCGGGGCCGGGGTTCCGGAGACCGGCGGCTGGCCGCTCACGCGCGGCCTCCACGCCGTCCCGTGGACGGGCTCGCGCCGCCCGCGCGCGCCGCCGCGGCGCCGGCGCGAAGGCGGGCGCGCGCCGGCCATCGGCCGCCGGTCGCTCCGGGAGCCGGATCGGCGACCGCACCCGCAGGCGCGCCACGCTGCGCTCGGTGGCGGTCTGCGCGGAGCGGCTCGGCGCGCCCCCGGTCAGACCGTTCGACGCCACGCGATGGATGGTGCGCGAGCGAGCGTGCGCTGACAGGTGCGTCGCGTGCCAAGTCGACGCGCCGGTCGCACCTCGACGTCGCGCTCGGGCTCAGCCGCGACGAGGCCGGCGGCGCGCGCCGCCGTCGACGTCGAGCTCCTCGCCGGTGAGGAGCAGCCGCTCGGCGAGCGCGCCCGGCAGGCGCAGCGCGCCGATCGCGGCGAGCACCGGCGGGAACGACGCCGAGCTTGATCTCGGGGCAGCCGAAGCACGCGCGATCGGCGTCGCGAACACGAGGTGACAGCAGAGCGCGAGCTCGAACGCGCCGCCGAGGCAGCGCCCCTCGACCAGCGCGGCCACCGGCACCGGGTAGGCCGCGAGCTCGCGCACGAAGGCGTGGAAGCCGCGAGCATCGTCGCGACCTGCTCGCGCCGGTGCTCCTCGACCGAGGCGCCGAACGGAGAAGTTGCCGCCGGCGCCGCGCGAGGACCACGAGGCTGGAGGCGCGGGTCGTCGCGGTGCGGCGCGCAGGGCGTCGCCGATGCGTCGCGCATCATCGCGGCGCCTGAGGACGTTGCGCTTGCGGCTGGTCGAGCCGCAGCGCGCAGGACGGCGCCGTCTCGAGGCGTCGCCCGCGCATCCGCCGGCGGGCGCCGTCGCTCACGCGTCCCGCAGCTTCTCGCGCGCCGCGGCCGGCAGCACCGCGCGGACCAGCGCGTCGTCGAAGCGCGCGCCCTCGGCGTAGCAGCCGGCGCAGCGCGGACGAAGTCGATCTCGCGCTCGTCGCGGCTCGCCGTAGTGAAACGCGGGGAAGCCGGCCGCCGCCTCGGTGTTCATGTTGAGCGCGAGCCACGAGCGGTTGCGTCTCGCTGTTGGCGTACCAGTGCTCGAGCTTCTTCTTGCGCAGGCTCTCGAGCGTCTTGCGCGTGCAGTCGGGGAAGGTGTGCAGCAGCCGCGTCACCAGGCGATCGACGGCCTCGTCGAGCGCGCGCGAGGTCGACGCGTGCAGCGCGCCGCCAGCGCCTTGCCCTCGCTCGAGCGCCTCGCCGGTCTTCCACTCGCCGTAGACGATGCGGCCCGGGCTCGTCGAGCGTAGCGGTCGGTCACCACGAGCGGGTTCGGGACGAAGCGCGCCGTCGTCGTCGCGGTGCACCGGCGACGACGTCGTTGATCAGGCCGAGCCGCAGCGCCTTGTGCGCCGACCACGGCTCGCAGAGCACGCAGCGACTCGGCGGCGCTGCGCGAAGCCGACGTAGAGGTGCGAGGAAGTCGGTGGCGCCGCCGTCGGGCGCCGAGCCGTGCATCGGGCCGGCCTGGCCGAAGCGCGCGTGGTCGCCGGCGATCGAGAAGTCGCAGGCCATGCCGATCTCCTGGCCGCCGCCGATGCGCATGCCGTTGACGCGGCAGATCACCGGCTTGTCGCAGAGCAGGATGCCGGTGACCATGTCGTTGAACAGCCGCATGTACTGCAGGTACTCGAGCGGGCCGGCCGGCGTAGTAGGTGGCGTACTCGGCGGTGTTGCCGCCGGTGCAGAAGGCGCGGTCGCCGGCGCCGGTGAACACCACCGCCACGGCGCGCGCGGTCGGCGCTGGCGCGGCGGAACGCGAGGATGACCTCCTTCACCGCCTCGGTGGTGTACGAGTTGAGCTGCGCGCTCGTTGTCGAGCGTGATCCACACCTGGTGCAGCCCGCTCGACCGGCGCGCCGTCGCGGTCGCGCACCGGGCGCTCCTCGTAGCGGATGGCGCGGAACTGCGTGGTCCGGGGACGAGTTCGTGGTTCTTGAGCAGCTCGGTCATCGGTCGATCCTCAGGCTCGCGCGGGTCGAGCACCATGCGGCGGGTCGCAGGCGCGTGGCGCGGCCATGTCGTCGAGGAGCTCGTTGAGTCGCGACATCGGCGCGTGCTCGACGAACGGGTCGATCGCGACCTGGCCGTCGTAGATCGAGTCGCAGCACGTCCGGGTAGCGCCTCGGGCGGGCAGCCCCAGGTGCCGTGCACGGTGGCGTCGAACGCCATCAGGTTCGACAGCCGGACGCTCGACCGGCTCGGGCGTGTAGCCGACCTGCGACCAGCGTGGCCGCGCGGCGCGAGCAGGGCGAACGCGAGCGTCTGGCCCGGCGGGCGTGCCGCTGCACTCGAAGATGCGCCAGCGCAGCGACGGGACACCGCCACTCGCGCGGCGATCGCGCTGCACCGCCTTCCGCACCTCCTGCGGCGTCGCGACCGCGCGACGTCGACGGTGCGCTCGGCGCCGTGGCGTCGCGAGCGAGCGCGAGGCGGTCGGGCTGCGACGTCGCACGGCGACGACGCGGGCGCCGAGCGCGCGCGCGATCTGCACCACGAAGCCGCCGACGCCGCCGCCGCCGACGACGAACGCGACGTCGCCCGCGCGCGAGCCCGGCGCGGCGCACCGCCTGGTAGGCGGTCGACACCGCGTCGGCGACGACCGACAGCGTCGCGCGCGTCCAGCGCCGGACGGCGCGTCGTCGAGCGGCACGAGCGGCGCCGCGGGCACGACGCAGGTGGGTCGCGAAGCCGCCGTGCGACGTCGTTGCCGGGCATCTTCTGGTCGGGCAGGCGTTGCCGCGGCCGGCGCGGCAGAACGCGCAGTCGCCGCACGGCAGCACCGCCGGCACGAGCACCCGCGCGCCGACCAGCGCCGTCGGCTCGCGCTCGCCGCCGGCGACGCACCGTGCCCGACGACCTCGTGGCCGAGCACGAGCGGGCAGCGGATGCCGCGGGGCCACCGACGCCGTCGGCGAAGCCGAGGTCGGTGTGGCAGAGCCCGCAGGCCAGCACCTCGACGATCGCCTGCCCCGGATCGGGCGATTTCAGCGTCAGCGTCCGCCGCACGAGCGGCGCCCCCGCCGTCTGCAATGCGTACCCGAGGCCCTCGATCGCCACGCGCCCCCCCTTTCGGAAACCTGACGATGAAGGTAGGTGAACGATCGTTCGTTCGTCACCGCCCAACCGGGTGGGCTGGGGGCGACACGTGGCTGGCACCTGTTCGGGAGCACCCGGTCGGGGGTTCGAACACGTGGCTGGCACCTCTTCCGGGCACACGGAAACGGCGGTGGGCTCCGACGCCGGGCGGCTGGGCCGTCGACCCTTTGCTCCGCCGGGTACCGGCGCGCGCAAAGCTCAGGAACACGACAGGTACAGCGCGCGCCTGCGCTTCCGCCCGGCCCAGATCGCCCGTTGCCTCGGTACGGTGATGCGGGAGCCGGGCGGAAGAGCTACCCTCTGGAGCAAAGGGTCGCCGTCCCTTGACGCCGCCCGGCTGCGACCGTGGAGTGACACTCCCGTCGAGCGCGTGCTGGCCTCAGGCACAGCGAGGGGGAGACGGCCGCTTGCTGCGGCACCCGTCACGGCGATTGTGTCGGGCGATGCGTTCAACCAGCGTTCTGCACGTTGGTCTCGCGAGATGACGAGCAAGCCCCGGGGGAGAGCGCCGCTCCACCCACGGGCGTGACCGTCGCCGTGACGGGTGTCGCAGCCAGTCCTTTTTCCCCAGCGTCATCCGATTCCGCGGCAGAACACTCGCGAGGGAGTGCTACTCCACGGTCGCAGCCGGGCGGCGTCAAGGGACGGCGGCCTGTCGCTCTAGAGGGCAGCTCTTCGGGACGGCTCCCGCTCCAACTTGCCGAGGCAACGGACGGTCTGTGCCGGCCCGAAGCGCAGGCGCGCGCCATACCTGTCGTGTTCCTGAGCTTTAGCGCGCGCCGGTGCCCGGAGGAGCGGCAGGCCGACGGCCCAGCCGCCCGGCGTCGTAGCCCACGATCGGCGCGGTGTGCCGTCTTCGCGCCCGGTCCATCCGTATCTCGTCAGCGCAGCAGCGTGAAGGCGTGCCGCCACTCGTTGCGCAGGAAGCCGGGGATGGGCACCAGAGCATGCAGAGCGGCTCGATCGCGCGCGCGGCCTCGACGCCGCCGAGGTCGACGGTCTCCCAGCCGAACTCGGTGAGGATCGTCTCCGTCTCGCGCTTCGCCTGGGCAACCGCGCCACAGATGAACATTAACGGCCGGCCGCCGCCGAGGTCGGGGTCGACCATCAGGGCGTTGCCGACGCAGGAGGAGGCCTTGACGGACCGCTCCCCATGGTGGTCGAGTCTGGCGCGCCGCACCGGAGAGATCGCGTCGGCGTGCCCCGCCGCCGCCTCGGGGCCACCCGAGTGGGTGACGGAAACTCCCCCCTGCTGCGGGAAGCTACCCTCGCCGGCCGAACGGCGGGCGTCCCGATTTCCGGAGGCAACTCTCATGACGACGACACCCCCCGCAGCCGCTCCAGCCGCCATGCCCTGGCAGGACTCCTGGGCACGCTTCGTCGACCGGCATCCATCGTGGTCCGCGACGACCTCGCTCGACTCGCTCCGCGGAGCGGGAGCTGGGCCGCCTCGACGACGCGGGGCACGTCTATCTCGACTACACCGGCGGCCGGCCTCTACGCCGCGTCGCTCGTCGAGGAGCACGCGCGCCTGCTCGGCGCCACGCGTGCTCGGCAATCCGCACTCGGCCAATCCGGCGTCGGCGCCTCGAGCGCGACTCGTCGAGAGCACCCGCCGGCCGTCCTGCGCTTCTTCAACGCCTCGCCCGACGAGTACGTGGTCATCTTCACCGCGAACGCGAGCGGCGCGCTCAAGCTCGTCGGCGAGTCCTACCCGTTCGCGCCCGGCGACACGCTTCCTCCTGACGCTTCGACAACCACAACTCGGTGAACGGCATCCGCGAGTTCGCGCGCGCACACGGCGCGGCCGTACCACCTACGTGCCGCTCGCGACGCCCGACCTGCGCGTCGACGACGCGGACGCTCGCTCGCGGAGCTCGACGCGGCACCGCGCGGCGGCCACCGCCTCTTCGCCTATCCCGCGCAGTCGAACTTCTCCGGCGTGCAGCATCCGCTCGAGTGGATCGCGCGCGGCGCAGGAGCGCGGCTGGGACGTGCTGCTCGACGCCGCGGCGTTCGCGCCGACGAATCGGCTCGACCTGCGGCGCTGGCAGCCCGACTTCGTCGCCGCTCTCCTTCTACAAGATGTTCGGCTATCCCGACCGGCGTCGGCGCGCTGATCGCGCAGCGCGAGGCGCTCGCGAAGCTCGATCGGCCCTGGTTCGCGGGCGGCACGATCAACGTCGCGTCGGTGCAGGCCGAGCGCTACATCCCGGCCGAGGGCGCCGCGGCGTTCGAGGACGGCACGCTCGACTTCCTCGAGCATCCCCGCCGTCGAGCGCGGGCCTCGACTTCCTCGAGCGCGTCGGCCTCGACGCGATCCACGACCGCGTCGCGCTGCTCACCGGCTGGCTCCTCGACGCGCTCGCCGCGCTGCGGCACCGCGAACGGCCGGCCGCTCGTCCGCGTCTACGGCCCGCGCGGCACGGCGGCGCGCGGCGGCACGGTCACGTTCAACCTGCTACGACGCCACCGGCGCGTCATCGACCAGGACCGCATCGAGCAGCGGGCCGCCGAGGCCGGCATCTCGCTCCGCACGGGCTGCTTCTGCAACCCCGGCGCCGCCGAGGCTGCCCTCGCGCTCGACGGTCACCGCATCGAAAGCTGTCTCGACCATCTCGGACCGGCGGCGCTGCAGCATGATTTCCGCTCCTGCCTCGGAGCGGCCACCGGCGCGGTGCGGGTCTCGGTCGGCTGGGGAACGACGCCGGACGACCTCGGCCGTCTCCTCTCCTTCCTGAGCGGCTTCACGACGTAGCACCCGGCCAGGGTGGGCCCGGCGCCGCCCGGTCCCGACCGCTCACGCGCGAGCCGCCGGCGAACTACACTCGCGGGTCCACGGGCCCACGAAGGAGACACCCATGACCGAAGCCGCCCTCGACGTTCGCCAGTCCAGCATGAGCTACACCGTCGACGATATCGAGCGCAGCCTGCGCTTCTACGAGGCGCTCGGGTTCGCGATCAAGGAACGCATGGAGGACGAGGGAAAGCTCGTCGGCGTGATGCTCAACGCCGGGACCTGCGACCTCGGGCTGTCCCAGGACGACTTCGCCAAGGGACGCGGGCGGGTCAAGGGCATCGGCGTCCGCCTCTGGCTGCGCACCGACCAGGATCTCGACGCGCTGGCGACGCGGATCCGGGCCGCGGGAGTCGAGGTCGACGGACCGCGCGAGACGCCGTGGGGGTCGCGGGCCATCATGGCCAGCGACCCGGACGGCTTCAAGCTGACGATCCACGACCGCTGACGACGACCGCCGCGAGCCGATCGTCGTCGGGCGCGGCGCCGCTACTTTTTCGAGCGCGTCGCGAGGTACGCCGCGGCGCTCGTCGGGCCCTTGACGAAGGTGTCCTCGTGCTCGGCGATGAACTCGCGGTAGCTCAGGAAGAAGTCGGCGCCACCCGGCAGACCCGAGCTCGTCCCAGGCCTTGCCGAGCGCCTCGGACTTGTCCTCCGGGGTCTCGGCCGGCTGGATGATCATGAAATCCCAGCTCGCCCCGTCGCTGTGCACGTAGAGCTGCCGCGGCGGCAGACCGGCGCGGAGGTTGGCCTCGTCGAAACGGGCGATCGCCTCGAGGAACTCGGTGTGTTTGCCGGGCGCGATGCGATAGATCTCGACCAGCATGCGCGGCACGGGCGCCGGCGACGCGCACCGGAGCCGCCGCAGGCATCGGCGCGGTTGACGCCGGGGACGTCGCTGGCGGCGCCGCGAGCGACGACTGGGCGGCCAGCGGACCGCCACCGAAGGCGGCGAGTGCGACGACGACGGCGAGGACTCTCTTCATCGTGACCTCCTCGGGTTGCCTGCAGATTGAGCGCTACGCCATCGCGGCGGCCAGCCAGGCGGCGCTCTCGGAGAGCGCCCGGTCGGCGAGCGGCGCGATCGACACGGCTTCGAGAAACGAGTGCGACGCTCCCGCGTAGAGCCGCGAGCTCGGCGGCAACGCCGGCCGCGTCGGAGGCGCGCTGCCATGGCGACGCTCTGCTCGGCGAGGAGGTCGCATGCCGGGCACGACGAGCAGCGTCGGCGGCAGGTCGTGCAGGTCGGCGCGCAGCGGCGAGACGAACGGGCTCACTCGCATCGCGCTCGTCGCGCGAGGTAGTTGCGCCAGAAGCCTTCCATCTCGTCGGCGGTCAGCATGTTCCCGGCGCCGCCGAAGCGACGCGCGCGCCTCCGGCGAGCGACTCGGCGATCGAAGACGCCGTAGGCGAGCAGCAGGGCGCGCACGAGGCTGCCGGCCCCGGTGTCGCGCAGCGCAGAGGCTCGCGGCGACGGCGAGGTTGGCGCCGGCCGAGTCGCCGCCGATCGCCAGTCGGCGTCGGCGTCGACGCCGAGCTCGGCGCCGTCTGCCGCGACGAAGCGCACCACGGTCGCAGACCTGGTCGAGCGCGACCGGGTACTTCGCCTCCGGCGACAGCGCGTAGTCGACGCCGACGACCGCGACGCCGGCGCGCGCCGCGAGCTCGCGCATCAGCCGGTCGTGGGTGTCGAGGCTGAAGATGGTCCAGCCGCCGCCGTGGAGGTAGACGAGCGTCGGCAGCGCCGCGCCGGTGGCCGGGTAGGTAGGACCGCACCCGCACCGGTCCGTGCGTCGTCGGGCACCCGGCGTTCGTCGACGATCGCCATCGCGGGACCGCCGCGCGTCCACGGCGCGCGCACCGCGTCGGCGATGCGCCGCGTCTCGGCCGGCGTCGCCGTCGCGAGGTCCGGGTACCGCGCCCAGCCGCACCCATCTCGCGCACGAAGCGCCGGATGTCGGGATCGAGCTCGTCGTCAGCCTGGCTCATCGTCCTGTCGCCTCCGGCCGAGAATCACCGCAGCCGCCGGAACGCCCGGGCCGTGTTTGCGGCCCGGCGCGCCGGCGGCGTGTCGAGGGGTGGTCTTCCGGAGCCCGGGTCGCTACCGGAAGTCGTAGCGCACGGTGATCACCAGGCGTCGCGCGCTGCCGTAGTTGCAGTACGACGGCCGACGTGCAGACCGCGACGTAGGTCTTGTCGGTGATGTTGGTGGCGCTGAGCAGGAACTCCATGTCCCGCCAGAGGTAGCGCAGCGAGGCGTCGAACAGGGTGTACGACGGCACCTCGATGGTGTTGGTCGCGTCGCCGGCCCGCGAGCCGACGTAGCGCACGCCGGCGCCGAAGCCGAAGCCCGGTGAGCGCACCCGAGGTGACATGTAGTCGCCGCCGAGCCGAGAAGAGCTGGTCGGGAGCGAGCGGCGGGCGCTTGCCGAGCGACCGCCGGGTCGGTCGTCTCGGTGACCTCCTGGTCGAGGTTGGAGTAGGAGGCGTGGTAGCTCAGGCCCTTGCCAGACTGGCCGACCGCCTCGAGCTCGAAGCCGCGCGAGCGGATCTCGCCCTGCTGCACGGTAGTTGAAGGGGTTGACCGGGATCGGGCGTGCTGACGTTGGTCTGGGTGATCTCGAAGAGGGAGGCCGTGAGGAAGCTGTTCGCACCCTTCGGCTGGAACTTCAGGCCGCCCTCGATCTGCTCGCCCTCGGTCGGATCGAACGGCTGGCCGTAGAAGTCGACGCCGGTGACCGGCAGGAACGACGTCGAGTAGCTCACGTAGGGCGCCAGGCCGATGTCCGCCGAGGTAGGTGACGCCGACCCGGCCCGTCAGGGCGTTGTCGTCCTGGTCGACCTTGCGGTCGGAGAGCCGGTCGTCGGTGGTGATGTCGGTCCAGTCCTCGCGCACGGCGAGCGTCGCGATCCAGCGTGGCCGATCTTCATGTGGTCCTGGGCGTAGACGCCGAGCAGGTCGATCGGCTGGTCGATGTTGTCGTAGTGAAGAGATCGGGCACCTCGCGCCGTAGACCGGGTCGAAGACGTCGAGCGGCGTCGCGAACGAGAAGCCGCTGCACGATCTTCGACTCGGAGGTCGAGTAGTCGACACCGAAGAGGAGTCGAGTGCTCGACGCTGCCGGTCGTCGACAGCGGGCGTAGGCGTTGGTGTCCATGGTGAAGATCTTGAGCTCGAAGCGTGTTGCCGAACCCGAAGCGGTTGAGGGTCCGCAGGTCGTCCTGCAGGCCGCCGCCGAAGACGGTCTTGCCGTCGAACTCGATGCTCGAGTAGCGCATCGTGTTGCGCAGCGTCCAGGTCGTCGTCGATCCGGTGCTCGAAGAGACTCCCCGACCGACCACTGGTCGCGGTCGAAGTAGTCGTAGTCGGGTTCGCCGGTGAAGAGGCTGCGGTCGATTTCGCCGTTCGGGTTGTCCACGGACAGGTGCCCTGCGACGGCAGGAACTGGCTCCAGCCGGTGTCGTCGCGCTGGAAGTCGCCGAGCACGGTGAGGGTCGTCCTGTCCGACGGCGACCAGGTGAGGGCCGGGGCGATGAACCAGCGGTCGTCCGGCGACGTAGTCGACCTGCGTGTCGCTGTCGCGCCAGAGCCCGGTGAGCCGGTACTTGCAGCTTCCCGTCGTCGCCGAGCGGCCCGCCGAGGTCGGCCTGGGCCTGCATGCGGTCGTGCGAGCCGTAGTTGAGGACGACCTCGTCGCAGCTCGCTGCGAGGGCGGCCGCTTGGTGACCAGGTTGACGAGGCCGCCGGGCTGTTCTGGCCGTAGAGCACCGAGCTCGGCCCCTTGACCACGTCGATCTCCTGCAGCAGGTAGGGGTCGATCTGGCCCGAGACCTGGCCGCTCTGCCAGCGCGAGTTGTCGCGGAAGAGGCCGTAGGTCGACTGGTCGAAGCCGCGGATGTTGATCCAGTCGAAGCGCGACTCGGTGCCGTAGGTGTCGACGCCGACGCTGCCGGTGTACTGGATCGCCTCGTTCGACCGTCTGGACGTTGCGCGCGTCATCTGGTCGGCGGTGATGACCGAGACCGACTGCGGGATCTCGATCAGCGGCGCGTCGGTCTTGGTCGCGGACGTCGAGGAGGCGGCGACGAAGCCGCCGGGCTCGGTGACGGTGACGATGCTGCCGAAGGTCGCCGATCTCCAACGTGAAGTCGCGCTGCGGCCGCGGCCGCGGCGTCGAGCTCGACCGGCGCGGCGGTGGGCTCGAAGCCCGGGGCCTCGACCTCCAGGATGTACGCCCCGGCCGGTGCCGCGATGCGGTAGCGTGCCGTCACCGATCGTGCGCGCGTCCTGGCGGAAGTCACCACAGCGCAGCGTCAGGCTCGCGCCGACGAGCGGCGCTCCGGAGGGTCGACGATCCTGCCGGCGACCTCGGCCCGCGGCGCCGCCGCGTCGTAGACGCAGTCCGCCGGGGCGCGCCGAGCCCTGCGCGCCCGCCATCGCGGCCGTCGCAACCATGAGGGTGAGAGCTACGGAGAGTCGCATCGCTGGCTCCTTCTTGCCTCGAAAGGCGTCGGTTCGATCGGATGCGCGGCATGCTGGCATCCATGATTGGTATCCAGCAAGTACCAGATTCCTCCGCCTGTATGGGTCCAGGATACGCTGACCGGACGATCCACGGCTGGATCCATGAATGGGCTCGATTCTGGTCCTTTACGTGGGCCACGATCGGCCCCACAATGCCGCCCCATGTTCATCCGATCCTGCTGGAAGCCACGGTCGATCGACGCCGCCTACAGTCTCGTCGACGACCATCCGTGGGCCCTGCTCGTCAACAGCGGCGAAGACGGACCCTTCGCGACCAACCTGCCGTTGCTGCTCGACCGGTCGCGCGGCGGGCACGGCGTTCTGCTCGGCCACCTGGCCCGCGCCAACGAGCATGCGCGCACGCTGTTCGCGACGCCGACACCGACGCCTGGCGATCTTCCACGGGCCCAATGAGCTACGTCACGGCCTCCTGGTACCCTCTACGGCAGATGCCGAGCACTTACTACTACACCGCCGTGCACTGCTACGGTCCGGTGCGGGAGCAGACCACGGACGAGCTCGAGCGCACCCTGGGACTCCTGAACGACAGGATGGAGAGTCCGATACCGGACGGCTGGCAGATGGACGAGATCCCGCACTCCGAGATCACCCGCCGGCTGCCCCACATCGTCGGCTTCGAGATCGAGATCGAGCGCTTCGAGGCCAAGTTCAAGCTCGGTCAGGACGAGCCGCTGCGCGACGCCCTGGCGGTCGCCGACCATCTCTCCGCCTCCCCCGACCCGCAGCATCTCGCCCTCGCCGCCGCGATCCGGCGCGAGAACCTGGGACGCCCGGTCGAGCCGTGACCCCGCCGCCGGCGTCGCGCGACAGCAGCGCCGCGGTCGCCACCGCGACCGCCGCGGCGCGACCGGAGGTTCCCGGCCTCGCCCGCGTCCTCGGTCTCTGGGACGCGGTCTCGCTCATCGTCGGCATCATGGTCGGCTCCGGCGTCTCCTG